>NZ_KB899242.1 GCF_000378125.1 Rudaea cellulosilytica DSM 22992
GCGTTTTCGGTCACTGTGCCGGTGCCGACGATCACGGGCTTCAGTCCATCGATCGGTCCGGTGGGCACGTCGGTGACCATCACGGGAACCAATTTCAGCGCGACCGCAGCCAACAATGTGGTGAAGTTCAATGGCACCGCAGCCGCGGTGACGGCGGCGAGCGCGACGAGTTTGACGGCCACGGTGCCGAGCGGAGCAACAAGCGGCAAGATCTCCGTTACGGTCAGCAGCTCGCAATCGGGTATCAACAGCCAGACAGCGACGAGCGCGGCCGACTACACAGTGGGTTATCCGCCAGTGACGATCAGCGGATTTTCGCCAACGAGCGGTCCATTCGGAACGACGGTCGTCGTCAGCGGCAGCAACTTCGGTGCGAGCCAAGGCATCGGCAACCTTCAGCTCAACGGCGTGATGATATCGCCAACGAGTTGGTCGGACACCTCGATCACCTTCACCGTGCCTGATGGCGCAACGGATGGACCGATCACGGTAGTCGCTGCGACCCGGCAAAGCGCCACCACTGCCACCCCATTCACGATCACCAATCCGCCGCCGGTGATCACGGGATTCACGCCGGTCAGCGGTCAAGTGGGCGATACGGTGACTATCACCGGCACCGGCTTCAGCTCGGCGAACCTTTCCAACATCGTGAAGTTCAACGGCATAGCGGCGATGGTGGTGGGGGCGAGCGCGACGAGCCTGACCGTGACGGTGCCGACCGCCGCAACAAGCGGCAAGCTGTCCGTGACCGTGAATGGCAAAACCGGCACGAGTGCGAGTGACTTCACCGTGGTTCCTACGCCGATCATCACCAGCATCACGCCTTCCAGCGGTCCGATGAATTCCGTTGTCACCATCGATGGTTACAACTTCGATCCCGTATTGGCGAACAATGCTGTTTCGATCAACGGCGTACAGCAGTCGTTGTTCTATGCCTCCCCGACCAAGCTGCGCTTTCAAATCGTGCACGGCACGACCACCGGGCCGATCGTAATCTACCGTGCAGGCCCGCCAGTGATTTCGGTTGTCGGCCCTACATTCACTCTCACGAATCCTCCGACGATCGCTCAGATTTCGCCGGTCAGCAGCCCAGCGATTACCCCAGTCGTAATTTACGGCGCGAACTTCGATGATTCGTCTACCGATGCGAATACCGTCACGTTCAACGGCATCGCTGCCCCCGTTACTCAGGCCAGCGCCACTCAATTAAGTGTATGGGTCCCGTCGCAGGCGACAACGGGTCAAGTCGTTATTACCAACAAGAACGGAACGAGCACTTCGGTCCCGGCGAGTAATGTCGCATCGGCACGCATGGGTGCATCAGCCTCTGCGTCGACGACTTTCGGCGCTGCATTCGGTACGAGCGGTGCGATCGACGGCGATATCGCTGGAACGTTGTGGAGCAACGGAGGAGGCTGGAGCGATGGCACATTCCAGTCATTCCCCGACTGGCTGCAGGTGAATTTCTCGACCGCACAGCGAATCAACGACGTCATCGTCTATACCTTGGGCGACAACTATTCGTCAGGCGTCGACCCCACCGATTCCACCGCGTTTACTCAGTATGGGCTGACCGCATTCGATGTCCAGGTGCTGCAGGATTCGACGTGGACCACGGTGGCGAGTATTACCGGCAACAATTTGGTGAAGCGGCGCGTGGTATTCATGCCGGTGACGACCACGGCGGTGCGTGTGGTCGGCAACGCAAGTGCGGATGGCAACTACAGCCGCATCGTCGAAGTCGAAGCGCATTACGATCCGAGCAACTTCATCGTCGGTCCCGTACCGACGGCCAGCATCACGGATTTCACCCCAAAGCAGGGAGGTCCGGGCACCCAAGTGACGATCACGGGCCAGTATTTTGGCAGCGATCCCCTGGGCATCGGCAATGTGCGTTTTTTCAATGGCCAGGCGGGAGGTCAACCCGCTCAGATTTTGAGTTGGAGCGACACGTCGATTGTCGCGGTTGTGCCATTGGGCTCGAGGGATGGTCCCATCAGCGTTGGAACCCCGTCTCGCGATCTGGCGACAAGTGCAGCGAGCTTCGACTACGTTCCCCCACCGGTGACGATCGATAGCTTGTCACCATCGCAAGGGCAAGTCGTATTCACGAACGTCACCATCAGCGGTTCGGGATTTAGTGCGGTCGCCAGTGAAAACAAAGTAACGTTCACCGGCGGGGTAGACGGTGAGATCATTCAAGCTGACTACGCCTCGTTGGTTGTCCGGGTGCCGGAAGGCGCGCAAACCGGCCCGATCATCGTGGCCGTGACCATCGACGGTGCGACGCAAACCGCAACGTCGCCTGCATTCACCGTCCTGCCGACGGTCTCGCTGGATGCGCAACTGGTAAGCCAATCGCCGTTCGGCCAGCCGGGAGGAGGAAGTCCTCCGACGTGGGATCCGGGTCTGAGAGTAGCACTTAGCGTGACGATGACGAATACCGGGCTGACGTCCTGGAGTCAGGCGCAAAACATTCGCTTAGGAGAGCTCGACGGCGCGGGTTGGGTACCCGGTGGACGGGTGAACCTTCCGAATTCGAATCCGGTCTCGATCGGAGACTCCGTGACGTTCACCGCTGTCATAGTGTTGCCCTCGACGCCGGGCACCTACGTTGCCAGTTGGCAAATGGTGCAGGATTCTCCCGACGGCTCGTCTGCGACCCGTTTCGGTCCTGTCGTATCGGGGTGGATTTACGTAGGGTCTCAGGCTCCTCAAAGGCCAACTTGCGTAACTCAATTGCTCCCATCGGAGGCCCCGTCGTCGGGAGATGCGAAGCTTCGTTGGGACGCTCCGGCCAGAGGCACGGCACCAGACAACTATCGCATTGCCATCAGTGAAGATGGTGCGGGGTGGCGCGTCATCGATGGCGTGCCGGCAACGTCGCTTAGCTGGTCCTCTACGTCCACTGGGCAACCTCACTACTATGCTGTGGCGGCCTGTGAGAAAACGCCCGGAATATGCAGTGATTATGTGCAGGCACAAACCCAAGTGCCTGGTTGCACTCCTCCAGCAGTTCCTCCCAATGCCCCCGCGTTGTTGACGGTCTTGCCGCCTGACAGTGGGTCGAGCGTGATCGGGTTGACTTGGGTTCCCAGCAGCACGGGTCCGCAGCCTTCGTACTATGTCCTGCAGGTATCAACTTCTCCGACCGGTCCCTGGACCGTGGCGAACAGCTACATATCGGCGACTGAGACCAGCACGACCTATACGGCGCAGGCGAGCGGGACGTACTATTTTGGCATTGCTGCATGCAATGACGTGGGGTGTAGCGACTACACACCCAGTGCTGCTGTCACAGTAACGGTGGCTGCTCCCACCAGTCCCGCGACTCCAACACCACCCACATTGGCCACCGCACCGTCTGCGGACACAGTGTCCGATAGCGTCGGATCGACGACAGGTCAGTTCGCCGTCGATGCCAGCGGCAACGCGAGCTATCACATCCCGATCTACACGCCACGCGGCGTCGGCGGACTTACGCCAGGATTGGCGATCTCCTATAACAGCGGCGGTGGCGAAGGCGCCTTGGGCGTCGGTTGGCAACTGGAAGGCGAGTCTTCGATCTCGATCTGCCGTAAGACGCAGGAACACGGCGATGGCCTCGGCGTGAGCGAGTTAGCGTACACGCAGCCCGCGAAGGCGGCGTACTGTTTGGACGGGCAGCGCCTGATCCTGATGTCCGGCAACAATGGCCAGGCCGGAGCGCTGTATCGCACGGAGAACGATCTCTTCGCGCGTGTGAAGATCGAGCTCGCCGATACGATAAACGGATCTTCGGCTTCGAATTACTCAGTGCCAACGACATGGCTCGTCCAGAACAAGGACGGGTCTTCGCATCGTTACGGCGGCACGGATACGGACTCCGCCAGTGGCTTGCACCTTGCGCAACTGGCGTGGAAGCGCTCGGTGGATAACGCGATCTTCACCAAATCCTGGTATCGCTACGAGATCAAGGACACCAACGGCAACGCGATTCGTTACAACTACGCGAACATGGCGACCGCGCAGGCCGCTTGGGTAGCCTTGAGTTCCGTGACGTACAGCGGCGGCACAATCACGTTCAGCAACCGGTTGCCCGCCAGTTCGGGAAACTGCAGCTTCGGTCAGCCGATCAGTTACCAGGGCGGCATCCCGGTGCAGCGCCGAACGATGCTCGGCGCAAACGCAATCCAGTCCGGAAGTGCCCCTGCGTATTGCGATGCCGCAAGTGCGGCAGGCGACATCACGGTCAGTAGCGGCGGCACGGTGCTGCGCAATTACAAGTTGACTTACCAGCATGCGGTCAACAATCCGATGCAGTTGCAACTGACTGGCGTCCAGGAGTGCGACAACTCCTCAACGCAAGTCTGCTACGCGCCGACAAAATTTGATTGGGCCGATGCAAGCGCATGGAGCGCCTCGGCGATCAATCCGGGTACCCCGCCGGTAATCAATGGCACCAGTCAGCGGAAATTCTTTTATCAGAACCCAAGCGGCATGCGCTTCGGCGACGTGAACGGCGACGGCCGCGCCGACGCCGTGTTCCTGATCGACTACGGTACCCACCGGCATATGGGGTTCCGCATCGGCTTCTCCGATCCATCGAAGGGATCGTATGACGGCATTGGTGGCGGCTTCTCCTCCTTTTTCGATGAAGACACCTCGTTCGGCAACATTCCGAACAGCAACTGTGCCAGCGATTCGGATTCCGGCACGCCGCGGAACAACTACACCTGTCCGCAGTTCTACAAGTTCCTCGACCCAGCCGGCAGTTTCCAGTTGCTGGATTTCAATGGTGACGGCAAGGACGACCTGATCCTGCTCGAGGCCACCAACGGCGACTACACCGACGATCCGCGGCCGGATCAATTCCGTTGGGTCGTCTGGTTGAGCGACGGCACCAAGTTCGCGTCCAAGATCTCTGGCATCAACGCCGTGCCGTTTACGAACTTCAATAACGGTGCATACCATTCCGTCGACAACGGCGCGAGCTGTCCCACTGCGCCTTGCGACATGCCGCTGGCCAAGGCGCTCAACTACGACGAGCATTCCCATTCCGGGCGAATGCATGTCGCCGACGTGGACGGCGACGGATTGCCCGACGCCTTCGTGCTCAACGATCAGAGCGCCTCGGTCTGGCTGCTCAAGCCCAATACCACAGGCCAGCAGTGCCAGGCCAAGATGCGCGATACGAATGGTACGGTGAACACCATCCAGGTCGCTTGCCCTTATCTGTTTCAGGGGCCGTACAACGTGGTCATCGATGTGCCGCAGGGTGCGGCGCCGTGTCCAATCGGCGACTTCACCGCGCAGGAACTGCGCGTGGCGGATTTCAACGGCGATGGCAGGGCAGACATCCTGCTCAAGCAGAACAGCGCCTGTGCTGCGCCGAACAATCCGTCGGCGAGCAATGAGTACTTGCAGATATTCACCGCGATCGGCATCGGGACGGACGGCGCTTACCATTTCGCGCCGGGCTACGCGTGGCCGACGTCGTTCACGGATCCGACCGGCTACAACCATCGCGAATTGTTTCAGATCGTGGACATCAACGGTGACGGCTTGCCCGATGTGGCTTTCTCGCGTGGTGGCAGTAACGATGCGGCCGTCGACGATTCTGGCGGATGGGTCTATCAGCTCAATACTGGCGACGGTAGCTTCACGTCGCCGGCTTGCACGGTTATCGACAGCACCGCCGTCGGCGGCTGTAAGTTCTTAAGTGGTCCCTACGAAGTCCAGTTTGGCGACTACGACGGCGACGGCAAAGCCGATTTGATCGTGCCGCAGTACCGTTGTAATGGCGGGGCACCGTTCTGTGCCAACCTCCTTGTCTACCTCTGGCAGGACAGCGCCAATGGCGGCCAGGGTGGCTTTTCCCAGCAACCCGTCATCACTCCATTCCTGTCGCCAGACATCGGTTCGGATACGAAGAGGCTGTTCTCCTATCTGGCCGACGTGGATGGCGACGGATACCCTGATCAGTTGTCGACCAATCCCACGGGTGATGATGCCAATGGACTGAGCAGCTACAGTTACCTGAACACTGGTTTGAACCACGGGGGCTGGCTGATCACGCGCTCGGCTTCGCATCACAAGCCACGCAACCTGATCACCTCGATCCAGTCCGGTCTGGGTGCGACAACGCAGTTGACCTACGGCCTGCTGACGTACTCTTCACTGTATTACCGCGAATACAGCAGCTACACGCTCGCCTCGGGTTATGGTGCGCCGGTGCAGGACACCTTTGCTCCGCGCTGGGTGGTGCAGTATGCCGAGAGCACGGCGCCGACCGAATTGGATTCAACCAAGCCACAGACCACGGGTCCCGGTGCGATGAGCACCATTCGTTACCGCTACGCGGGGCAGAAAATTCAGGGCGGCGGCCGCGGCTCGCTCGGATTCCACAAGGTCTACTCAACCGATGAGCAGACTGGCGTAACGACGGTCACGACGTACAACCAAGCCTATCCATTCACGGGTACGCCGATCGAAACGATGGCCTATCAAGACAGCCCCAGCGTCGATACGGATTGCGACGTTTCGGCCGGCGGCAATCCCGATGCTCAAGCGTGCATGAAATATGGCATACAGCCCGACGGCCTGTCGGGCAAGCCGATCCTGAGCGACAGCCGCGATACGTTCGCGGCCTACTGGCAGAACGGCAGCGACATCGCGCTTGCCACTGCGAGTACGGGCACGACGACCGGGCTGCCACTAACTACGCAGACTCCTCCGAAACCGCTTTTTGTGGCGCGTACCGGCTCGGCGCAGCTCAAGTACGGACTCGACAGTACGCTTCTCAGCGCCCAACAAAGCACGTTCACCTACACCGGCAACAACGGCATCGCCTATGGTGAACTGCAATCGAGCACAGTGACCGACTACGCGAGCGCAACGAGTGCGTTCGTTTTCTCCTCGCCGGTGCGCACGACGACAACCGCGCAGCAATATGGCCAGGACGATGAGAATAAGTGGTTCCTCGGCCGTCTCACGCAATCAACAACGACCGTGACAGGCAGCAACACCGACGGTGTCAGCAACGACACCATCTCGCGCACCTCGACCTTCGAGTACGACGCGACCACGGGCCAACTGATTGGTGAGCACCTGCAACAGGGCGCAGGCAAGTATCAGGAAGTCGACAAGTATCACTTCTACGACGGCTACGGTAACGAAATCGAAGTCGACACGTGCAGCAGCGTCGTCACCTGTTCCGCCTTGTCCACTGCCAAACTCTCGGCTTCGCTGGCAAGCTTCGTCTTCAAATCCGCCACCAACGATGCCTGGGTGCAGCGCTACGCGCGCTCGGACTTCAGCGCAACGAGTGCAACGGGTGGCGTCGATGGCGTCTACGCCAATGCAACCTACGCACCGTTCTCCGACGGCGGCAACGGCGCCAGCGAGGTGAAGACGCTGCAAGTCAACAGCCGTGACGCCTTTGGCACACCGAAGGACACCACCGACGCGCATGGCGTCGAAGTCAAAACCACGACGAATACGCTTGGCCGCACGTACTTCAGCGCCAGCAACACCGGCGCGGCGACGCAGACGATCTACCGTTGGTGCGACACCGGCCTGAACCCTTACGTCGCCGCCAACGTGTCGTTGGCAAACCAGGTGCCGTGCCCAAGCAACGCGGTGTACCGCGTACAGACCTACACCAGCATCGGCACGAGTGACGGCAGCAGCCGAAGCCCCGCCACGTGGACATACTACGACTCGCTCGGCCGCGTCGTGCTCAAGCTGCAGCAGGGTTTTGATGCGAGCCAGACGGTCGCGGTGGCGACGGCGTACGACAACCTCGGCCGCACCACGAAGACGACCGAGCCGTACTTCACCTACGATGCGACCTCCTCGCAGGTGGGACAGAACGCCGACACTACGTTGACGTCGAGTGGCGACTGCCTGGGCGCTCCGTTTTGCACGCGACAGTTCTACGACATCTTGGGAAGGGTGTTGCAGATCAATCATCCCAATGGTTCGGCGACGCGCACGACCTACACAGGGTTGAACGCCAAGGTGACTTCGCCCGCCAACGGTTCCAGCCAGATCGAGACGCGGCAGAAGACGCAGAATCACCTGGGCCAGGTGGTCACGGTCACCGACGCCAACGGCTCAACAGTGAGTAACGCCTACGATCCGTCCGGCAACGTGCTGTCGGTGACGCGCAGCGGTGGCGGCAGCAGCGCGATGAGCACGATGACCTACGACGTGCTCGGTCGCAAGACCGGCCTTATCGACCCGGACGCCGGCTCGTGGACCTACAGCTACAACGCACTGGGCGAACAGATCGCGAAGACGGGCTCGTCCGTCTGCACGACCACGCGCTACGACGGCCAAGGCCGCGCGTTCGTGCGCAACGACTACCCCAATGCCACCTGCAGCGGCACGGCGGAAACGACTGCGAGCTGGACCTACGATAGTAGCGCCGCGAAGGCCGGCCTTCTCCAGACCGCAACGGGCATCGACAACGGCCTCACCGAAATACAAACCCCATCCTATGACGGTTTCGGCCGCGTCAGCAGTGTGGCCACCACGCTGGGTGCGATGCACTACATGCAGAAGACGACGTACGACGAATACGGCCGCGGTTTCCAGGGGTTCTTCTCGGGCGACGGTATCGCAGAGACGGGCGAGCTGGCGGTGTACAACGCGCTGGGCTATCCGTACCAGACGCGCGACGGCGAGAACGGCACGCAAGGCACGATCTATCAGGAAGTATCCTCGATGGATGCGCGCGGCCACGTCACCGCCGAGCTGCGCGCGGACGGGCACCTGTCCACAAACCGCAGTTACGACAACGCCATGGGCTGGCTGACAAAGATCGCCAGTAGCCAGACCCTGGCGGCCTCGTCCAGCCCCGCCGCGATCCAGAACCTCGTCTACCAGTACGACGCGCTCGGCAACGTGGTGCTACGCAAGGATCAAAGTCCAAACACGAGTACGAATGAGTACGCGTGTTACGACAAGCTGCAGCGGCTGACGTGGCAAGGCAATACGGCCTTGGCCACGCCCACATCCGGCTGCCCGGTGAGTCCGACCAGTCCGACGCCCTTGCCGGCTTCGGTGGGCACCGCGCCGATCACGATGAGCGCGGATGCGCGTCAGGCGCTATATCCCGCTCCGCTGATGCCGGCCAGCGCCACGGCACTGGCCAACGGCGTAGGCACGCAAAACAGCTATGACGCATTCGGCAACATCACCTCGAATGGCCAGTTCGGCTATGTGTATCAGAACTACACTAATAGCGCCGTGTGCACGAGCTTGGGCGGCGTGAGCACCGCCGGCGTCGATGCAGTGACCCAAGCCAACGGCCTGACGTACTGCTACGACGCCCGAGGCAATCAGATCGCAAGCATCGACAGCGCGGGCAACGCACAGCGCACGGCAACATACACGAGCTACGACGCGCTACGCACGGCATCGTCGAATACGAGCGCGCACACCACGCGCTGGACCTACGGCATTGGCCGCGAGCGAGCGGTGCGTGAAGACGCCACCGACGCCGTGCCGACAGCCGCGGCATCGAGCGTGACGCACTTCCTTGGGAATGCCGAAATCAGCCTCAACCCAACGACGAAGAATGCGGCAATCCAGGTCAAGCGCTATCTCGGTGGGCTGATCCTCACCCAGACGATTGGTAGTAGCACGAGCGCGAACTATCTTTTCACGGACAACCTCGGCTCCACGCATCGCATCACCGATGCGAATGGCATTGCACTGAGTGGTGCCGGATCGTCGCAGGCGTACACGGCGTTCGGATCACGAGCTACTGCGAGCAACGGCATCTATGCAGCGCTGGACTTCAACGGCAGTGCGGATTTCGACACCAGTGCGACGCACCACGGCTATACCGGGCACGAGATGCTGGATGAGGTGGGCCTGATCCACATGAATGGGCGCGTGTACGACGCTGCGTTACAACGCTTCGTCCAAGCCGATCCGTTTGTGCAGGATGCGGGGAATCTGCAAAGCCTCAACCGGTACAGCTACGTTCTCAACAATCCGCTGGCGACGACCGATCCGACTGGATATTGGGGACATAGGCAGCAGGGGTATCTGCGTACGGCAGGAGCAATTGCGATCACGATTGCTAGCTACGGCTGGGCATCGAGTGTGGTGGGCGTGACCGAGGGTCAAACGTTCGCAGCGGCGTTCACTGCGGCCGGAAGCGGTACGCAAGTCGCGGCTGTGTCAATCATCGTGGCGGGCGGCGCCACGGCGGGTTACGTGCAAACCGGCAACGCCAGAGGGGCCGTACTGGGTGGGTTGGAGGCCGGCCTGGATTTTGGCATTGGCCAGGCGATCCCGTACGCAAGCAACATGGCAGGCAACGTCGCAGCGCACGCAGCGCTGGGCGGCGTTATGGCCGTGCTGCAAGGAGGCAAATTCGGACACGGGTTTATCAGTGCCGGATTGAGTGCGGAGATCAATCCGAATCTGCCACCAGCAGACATCGTTCCGGGCACGATTCGGGCGGCGGTCATTGGCGGTACGATCTCGGAAGTGACGGGTGGGAAGTTTGCCAATGGAGCGCTGAGTGCAGCGTTTGAGTTTGCATTCAATCAGATGATGTCAGGTCCGAGCAAGAACAACCTGTCGTATAGTCAAGATGGGCCGCCTCCTGATGCGGGAGTCACGACATTTGCGCTAGATGCCCAGCTCTCTACCGATGGTAGTGGTGGGTTCGAAGACGTTCCAACGGCGGCAGAAATATGCGCCGCTGCCCTAACCATTGCGAATAAGGGGCTAGATGCTGTAGCCAGAGCAAAAAACAAATGGGACGTACTCCTTAATGCAGCGTCCGGTACCTACGTGCCAGCGTCAATATTGGGTGCGATTGGGGTAAGAGAAAGTGGCTTTCAAACTATCAACGAAGTAGGAGGAGGGCATGGCATGGGGGTATTCCAAATGACTGATCAGCCTGGCGTTGGTGCCGCTCAGGCAAATGACTTGGCTTTTGCGGCAAG
Source organism: Rudaea cellulosilytica DSM 22992 (assembly GCF_000378125.1). Lineage (GTDB taxonomy): Bacteria > Pseudomonadota > Gammaproteobacteria > Xanthomonadales > Rhodanobacteraceae > Rudaea > Rudaea cellulosilytica. The sequence goes on from NZ_KB899242.1 coordinate 10,953, forward strand.
GTATGCCGCGCATGATCTGCTAGGTCCAAATTTGGAATTTTTATCCAAAAAATTCCCTGAGTTCACCTACGGCAACCTCATGCAGGCCACCGCCGCATCCTACAATATGAGTCCTTATAAAAAGGGGAATTTCTCTGGCAATCCCGAGAAGATAGACTCAGGAACTACCGGGAACAATTATGGAAGTAATATTATAGGTTTGATGGCGTGCTTCAGATAACCTCAGATTTCGTATTTCAATCATGAAAAAAAGCATCTTGAGACTAGCTGTATTTCTCTTTATGGGCATCACGTCAGCATCTGCATGCCAAGCTTCGTCAACAGAAAAGGTAGGCGGCTGTGATATTGAGAAATCTGTACGTAATTTTTTACGTCAGTATCTTATAGATGCTCCTCCCCAAGTCCGTCAGGGTGCATTGTTTGCCTTTTCATCTGTAAAATCGGAAAGTGGTTTCATACAAGAGGTGATAGTCTATGTAAGTGGAAAAGGCTGGTGCGGAAGTGGAGGATGCAATCTGATTATTCTTGCGCCCCAAAAAGACGGATACACCGTAATTGGCGAATCGGGAATTGTGAAGCTGCCGATAAGGCTGCTGAGCGAGAAAACGAATGGTCTCCCCAATATTGGTGTATGGGTTCAAGGTGGTGGTGTTTTAAATGGCTATGAGGTCGCTCTACCATTCGACGGGAAGCGTTACGCTAGCAACCCAACTATTCCTCCAGCTAAGCCAGTGCCCGCCAACTCTAAAGGACGCGTGCTCATTGAAAAAGATCAAGTAGGAAAGCCTGTGTATTAAACGAATCCCTGTCCGGGCGCGGAAAAGGATTCGTGCGAAAGGGCCAGGTCTTTATGAACAATCACAATTAGTATGCGAAAGACAACTGGCGCGGCATTACGGTCGTTGCGATAGACAGTCAGGTTTGGAAGGTTGCTATGAAAAAGTTCACCACAATTCGTCTCGCATTCCCGGTGTTGCTTGCTCTTTGCGCAGCGACGGCGCACGCCGATTCGAACAAGCCTGACAAACCCGATCCGCTCACCTTTACCGGCACGATCGGCATCGCCACCGTGGAAAACAACCAGCGAAACTCCAAGCACCCCTCCATGCTGGTGCTGACGATGCTCAACGCCAACGGTGATCGAATCAAGTTCTGTAACACCGCGCTAATGCCTTGGAATCTCGCCATCGCGACCACGAACGGCAAGGCGACCTCGTTCCAGAACGCCGTCGACCACGGTAAAGCCACGAAAACCAAGCTCATCGCCGTCGCCTCCGAAGACACCACCGACTCCGACGGCATGTACTGCGGTATCAAATCCCTTACTGCGGCGCCGTAGTGAAGTGTCGCATTGCAAGGGCATGGTGCGGCTTCTCTAGGAAATGAAAGAGGCAAAGGCGTATCTCGCATTCATGCCTATTGCCCCAGGTTTACAAATCGCGCTGAGAACGTGCAGTTGCCTGTTATGGGGGTTCGTCAGATGCACGCGCCTACTCGGATCCGACTACGACGCGCCACGTCCAACGGAAGTGTGGCGATGTTTTTCTTCCGACCTGAGATTCTATTAACTTGCAACAAAGTATTGACAACGTTAATTCTGATTCCCTACATTAACTGTTCATTCAGGAAATAATTTTTTGGGGTAATGCGATGGGAATGCAGCATGGACGCGCCCTCGCCGCAAAGGTGGTTCCCACGGATGTTGTTTATTCCCCTTCGGGGCAAGCCCCTTGCCCAAACCGCCGACACGATCGTCAGCTAGGTCACATTGGCCAACGAAGTCGTCGCCATGGTTTCCGGAATGCATCACGTGCGGACTATGACAAGCCCGCGACGTACTCGCTGCCGGATAGCGTGGTAGTCAAGAACCGCGCTCCTCGAATTCCAAATTCAAAACTGCCCGGGCCAATGACGCCCGAAGGGTCGTCATCGACGGCCTTTTTTGTCTGTCCAAAATAATCGAAAACAAGGAACCGCAGATGCTTAGTCGGATGATGGCGATGTCTGCAATGAAACGTGGAAGTGCCAAGGAGCGGGTAGCCGCGTGGCTGCGTTGGATGGGAGTGGCGATGCTCCTGATGTGCATGCCCGCCTGGGCAGCACCGACAATCACCAGCATCAGTCCGACCAGCGGCGTCGTCGGGACGACGGTGACCATCAATGGAGCCAATTACAGTGTGACGGCGGCCAATAACACGGTCACCTTCAACGGCACCGCGGCGACGGTCGCGACTGCTACGAACACCAAGCTCACCGCTGCGGTTCCGGCGGGTGCGACCAGCGGGGCGGTGAAGGTAACCGTGAACGGGGTGACCGCCACCGGCCCGACGTTCACCGTGCAAGTCCCCCAGCCGACGATTACTGGATTCAGTCCAACCAGCGGGCCGGCCGGCACGCCGGTGACGATCAGCGGCACCAATTTTTCGACCACGCTGGCGAACAACCGTGTGTATTTCACCGGCCATACCTCAGGGACTCAGGACCAGATAGCAACAGTCACGGCGGCAACAGCGACGAGTCTGACGGTCACCGTTCCGTCCGGCTATGCCGTCAGCGGCCTGCTAAAGGTCTCGGTGGTGGGCGTGGGCGCGGTCACAAGCTCAACTCCGTTCACTGTGACGGTGCCTGTGCCGACGATCACGAGCTTCAGTCCGACGTTTGGCCCGGAAGGCACGACGGTGACGATCGCGGGCACCAATTTCGACAGTAACACCCTCGCCAACAACGCGGTGACGTTCAACGGCACGGCGGCCACCGTGACGGCGGCGACATCGACAAGCCTGACGACGACGGTGCCGAGCGGAGCGACGAGCGGGATGATTGCCGTGACGGTGAGTAGCGCCTGGACCGACATCGCCAGCCAGACCGCCACGAGCGCGAGCAACTACACGGTCGGCTATCCGCCGGTGACGATCACAGGCTTCACGCCGACCAGCGGCCCGGTAGGAACCAGCGTGACGATCAACGGCACGAACTTCGGCGCGAGCAAAGGCAACGGCAGTCTCCAGCTCAACGGAAATGTTGTCAGCACGATAACGAGCTGGAGCGATACACAGATCGTCGCTACGATCCCGCCAAGTGGGACCAGCGGTCCGTTTTCTGTGGTAAGTGGTGTGTCGCTTCAGACTGGGACGAGCAGCGGCTCGTTCACGGTGACGCCGAATGCACCGACGATCACCGGCATCAGCCCGACCAGCGGTGTAGTTGGAGCCACAGTCACGATCACGGGCACGAATTTCAGCACGACGGCGGCCAACAATCAGGTGTCGTTCAACGGCACGGCGGCGACGGTCACGTCGGCGACGTCAACCAGCTTGACGACGACAGTGCCGTCTGGAGCGACTACTGGTGCGGTGCAAGTAACTGTGAACGGGATGACGGCAACCGGTCCGAATTTCAGCGTGCTTGCCCCCTCACCGACGATCGCGGGTTTTAGTCCTGCCAGCGGACCGCCCGGTACGACCGTCGTGATCAGCGGCACCAATTTTTCGCCCACGTCGGCGAATGACCGGGTGTATTTCACCGGCCATATCTCGGGAACTCAGGATCAAGTGGCAACAATCACGGCAGCGACGGCAACGAGCCTGACCGTCACCGTCCCGGCGAATGTGATCAGCGGTCCGCTGAAAGTTTCCGTCACGGGGGCGGCAGCATCGGTGACGAGCTCATCGTCCTTCACCGTAACCGTGCCGATGCCGACGATTTCGAGCTTCAGTCCGCAGATTGGGCCGGTGGGCACCACGGTGACGATCACCGGAACCAATTTCGACGACACGACCCTGGCCAACAACGCGGTGACGTTCAACGGCACGGCGGCCACCGTGACGGCGGCGACGTCGATAAGCCTCACGACGACCGTGCCGAGCGGAGCGACGAGCGGCAAGATCGCGGTAACGGTGAGCAGCGCGTGGGCGGGTGTCTCCAGCCAGACCGCCACAAGTTCGAGCGACTACACGGTGGGCTATCCGCCGGTGACGATCACAGGGTTCACGCCGACCAACGGTCCGGTAGGAACCAGCGTGACGATCAACGGTACGAACTTCGGTGCCAGCAAAGGCATCGGCAATCTCCAGCTCAACGGAAATGTTGTCAGCACGATAACGAGTTGGAGCGATACGCAAATCGTCGCGACGATCCCGCCAAGTGGAAGCAGTGGTCCGTTTTCTGTGGTAAGTGGCGTGTCGCTTCAGACCGGGACGAGCAGCGGCTCGTTCACGGTGACGCCGAGTCCACCGACGATCACCGACATCAGCCCGACCAGTGGTGTAGTGGGAGCTACAGTCACAATCACGGGCACGAATTTCAGCACGACGGCGGCCAACAATCAGGTGTCGTTCAACGGCACGGCGGCAACGGTCACGTCGGCGACGTCAACCACCTTGACGACGACGGTGCCGTCCGGAGCGACGACGGGCGCAGTAACGGCGCTGGTAAATGGAATGACGGCGACCGGACCGAGCTTTACCGTACAAGCTCCCGCGCCGACGATCAGCGGATTCAGTCCAACCAGCGGGCCGGCCGGCACGACGGTAGTGATCAGCGGCAACAATTTCTCGCCCACGCTGGCGAACGACCGGGTGTATTTCACCGGCCATATCTCGGGGACTCAAGACCAGATAGCAACAATCACGGCGGCGACAGCGACGAGTCTGACAGTCATGGTTCCCTCCGGCTATGCCGTCAGCGGTCTGCTAAAGGTCTCCGTGCCGGGCGTGGGCGCGATCACGAGCTCAACTCCGTTCACGGTGACGGTGCCGGTGCCGACGATCACGGGCTTCAGTCCGCAGATTGGTCCGGAAGGCACGACGGTGACCATCGCGGGCACCAATTTCGACGGCAACACCCTCGCCAACAACGCGGTGACGTTCAATGGCACAGCTGCCACCGTGACGGCCGCGACATCGACCAGCCTGACGACGACGGTGCCGAGCGGAGCGACGGACGGCAAGATTGCCGTGACAGTGAGCAGCGCCTGGACCGACATCGCCAGCCAGACCGCCACGAGTTCGGACGACTACACGGTGGGCTATCCGCCGATGACGATCACAGACTTCGCGCCTCCGAGCGGTCCGCAGGGGACGAAGGTGACGATCAACGGCACGAACTTCGGCGCCAGCAAAGGCATCGGCAGTCTCCAGCTCAACGGGAATGTTGTCGGCATGATAACGAGCTGGAGCGACACGCAGATCGTCGCGACGATCCCGCCAAGTGGAACCAGTGGTCCGTTTTCTGTGGTAAGCGGTGTAACGCTTCAAAGCGTCACAGGCAGCGATTCCTTCTTGGTCACGCCACCGTGTGCGCTGTCAGATGTCGGCACGATCAACTGGGCGGCGGCGATCAACGGCGGCGTCGCGAGCAGTTCTAGCAGCCTGCCGAACTACCCGGCATCAACGATAAACGACTGCGGTCTGGACAGCGTCAATTGGGGACACAACGGTGGCTGGAACGACGCTACGTTGAACACGTTCCCCGACTGGGTCAGTGTGGCATTCGACACGCCCAAGACGATCAGCCGGGTTGCGTTGTACACGCTGCAGGACGCTTATGCGACCGGAGGCATCCCGACGGATTCGTCCACATTCACCCAGTACGGCATCACCAGTTTCGATGTGCAGACCTGGAGTGGTTCGGCCTGGAACACGGCTGCTTCGGTGACGGGAAACAACCTGGTCAAACGGGTGGTGAACATTGCACCGGTCACGACGAGCCAAGTGCGGGTGGTTGTCAACGATGCCCTCGCTGGCAATTCGCGCATCGTCGAATTGCAGGCGTGGGCGGGGGCGGATGTTCTGCCTGGCGCTCCGGTGCTTCAAATCAGCAAGGCTCGGGCAAACGGTGAGGTCTACATTTATTACATCGGTCCCGACACGACAGCGGGCCCGGTCGATTACTACAAGCTTTCCCGAGGGCCGAGCGCATCCGGGCCTTGGACTTCGCTCAATGCGAACATCGCTCCGGAAAGTGCCTCCTACGACGATATCGTGACGAGTACAGGCTCGTATTTTTACCAGGCGCAAGCGTGCAATTCGACCGGATGCGGTCCGACAACCACCAAGAAGGTTGACGTCACGATTACGCCATGCACGAGTTTGACCGTTACGCCGATAAACTTGTACTTCGGTCCCTATAGCGCGGGAGCGGCAAGCGTCAGCGTGCAAGCACCTTCCGATTGCGATTGGACCGCCGTCGCCACCAGTACCGACGACTGGCTGAGCATTACATCAGTCGCATCGGGAACAGGTAACGGTTCCATTACCGCGGCACCGATAAGCGACAACCCACTGAACCAATCGCGCTTCGCGGCAATCACGGTCTACGGTGGGATTTTGCAAGCCACGGTGGATGTGACGCAGTTCATGGCCGTGACGCCCATTGCTCCGACTAAGGTTCAAGTGAGCCAGGCGGATTCTGCGGTGTCAAACGTGCTCGTCGAATGGACGCCGGCTGAGGTTGGTCCACATACCAGTTTCTTCCGCCTGGCATACAAGCCGAGCACAGGTGGGGATTGGAATGTCCTGTCGGACAATCTCCCGTTGACACCCACGAGCAAGACTGTGCCGGTGAGCGCAGGCTCGTATATCTTTGGCGTGGCGGCGTGCAGTACGATCACGAATTGCAGCGCCTACACAACCTCGCCGTTCACCGTGACGGGGTCCCTTTCCCTTTGCGCCGGGTTGACCGTTAGTCCGAACCAATTGAATTTTGCCGCCAGCGACGCAGCGGCGCAAAACGTCGCTGTTACTGCTCCGCCGAATTGCGCTTGGAGCGTCAGCGGCTCCGACGTCAATGGGCCCACTTCATGGCTAACGGCGACTCCGGCTAGCGGCACAGGCAAAGGCTACGTCACCATTGCGCCGAGGGGCGACAACATTAGTTCGAACCCCCTCGCGGCGACGCTGAGTTTCAGCGGCAATGGAGTGACAGCCGCGGTAGGGGTTTTGCAAGCGGGCGCGCCAGTAACTGCTAACGGTGCGCCTGCAACACCGACGAGCGTTCTTACGCCAGCGACTACGGACGATCCGCTTTTCGTGGTGACTTGGACCCCCAATACCACTGGCCCGGCGCCCACCTACTACCAGCTCTACCAAGGCTCTTCTGCAAACGGGCCATGGCTGTTGATCGATGGCAATATTCCGACGACGCAAAGCAGCTATCTAGTTGAGTACTGGGATTCGGTCAATCCCCTCTATTTCAATCTCGTGGCTTGCAATGCTGTCGGATGCACGACAAGCGGAGCAAGCGGGGCAAGCGCGACAAGCAGACTGGTCGCAACCGCGGCGGCTACGAATAGCTCAAACACTTTCAACTTAGTTGGTACGGTAAGTAGCTCTGTATCCGTGGCCGGACAGATCATTTCGAGCCCGGGAGGAACTGTCTACCTTAGCAGCGGTAGTGGTGCATCTACCTCAGGTGCAGGAGGGCTGGAACAACTCTATGTCACGCAACTAAAGCCGACCTTCGGTATCGAACCACTTGGTGAGAATGCTTTTGGTGAACAAGTTGATCCGGTGTCAGGCAAGCTGAGCTTTCTGCAGAAAGATGTAGATTTCCGCGGTATCGGTCCAGACATCAAGATTTATCGCGGATTCGAGTTGGCAGACGCCAGCATGCCCTACACGAATACGGTAGCTTTCGCCGACTGGACGTTGGAACTACCTCGAATCACAGCCGCTATACCCGCGGGTACCTATTGGGGTGCGGAGCCAGCAGCGACTAACAATCTTCAATGGACGTACTACTGGCAGCGTTGCAGTCAATTCGAAGATGCCTCCAATATTTCGCAGGCGACAAGATTCCTGAACAAAGCCATCGCAACATGGCAGGGCGTTCAGATCGTAATTCCCGGCTCAGGTACTCAAGAAGTCATGTTGCGTGCCTCCGAAAACAATCTGCAACCCGACGCCGATGCGGCTTTAGGTCCAACGGGTGAAGCAATTACCTTTCCGCTCGTGACAACGGATCACTGGCAAATTAGTTGTTTGGCGAGCACGTCGAACGGGGCACCAGGCGAAGCTTTCTACGCCGTTTCCCCAGATGGCACAAAATACTGGTTCGATAACTTCGTCAACGGATTTTCCAGCGGAACTTATCGAGCTTCTTTGCTCGTGAGCAAAATTCAAGACCGGTTCGGCAACACCATCCAATTTACCTATTCCACACAGAACGGCAGCGCCTCGGACAATCCGATCTACAGTCTTCCGACGGAAATCAAGTCATCAGATGGCAGAGACGTCCTGATTAGCTATCAAACGACTTCTGAGGGTTGGAGTTTCGTCAAGTCGATCACTCTACAATCGTCGTCGACAAACCCGAGAACCTACAGCTATTCCTACAATACGACGTATCCGTATCGCCTGACCAAGGCGGCGTTACCCGATGCTTCGCAGTGGAGTTTTGATTTATCTGCGCTGGAAACTATTTGCGTAAATGGACGCCAATTACAGGCCTGGCCGGGTGGGAACTGCCTGACGAATGGAAGCGTTGACAACCGCATTTTCACGGGCTCCATCCAAGCGCCGTCAGGGTTAACCGGTACATTCAACGTCGAAAAACTCATTCGTGCCCACTATGGACAGATTACCCAATTCAACCCTACGGTAACGGCAACGTTTAGCGGCCTCTTTTTCGATCAGAACGCATCGGCATCCCACCGCAGACAGCGATTGTGGGAAATGCCGTCACTGGTAAGCAAGACGTACTCTGGCTCTGGGATTTCGGCCCAAACTTGGGGCTACGGCTATGCGCCCAGCCAACCGGAAGTGGTCGGCTGGTCGCAATCCTATGTGATCGGCTCAGACACCAGTTACAACGTCAACGGCATCACCATCCCGAATTTCACTGTGAGTCCGACGACCACGGTAACGACAACGTATCCGGACAATACGCAAAGCGTCGCCACGTTTGACAACCACTGGAATACCGTCACCGACGGCGATTTGCTGAGCGTCAGCAAGCTGGATGCTTCCGGCCATGTGGTTTCTACCTCCAGTTACGGATATGCGTCGCCGGATACCGGGCCATTCCCAAGCCAGGTCGGCAAGGATCCCGTCCTTTCTGCCAACTGGCAGAAGAATCAAATTTTGCACCCTCGACAAAGCGTTCAAACTCAACAGGACAACGATACGTATCATTGGAATGCCAACTCGTTCGATACGTACGGGCGGCCTGCCGGGACGACTCGAAGCAATTCGGTGGGTAGTGCGATATCCGAAACAACCGGCTACTACAACGACACCGCTCATTGGGTAGTCGGGCAGACTTCGTCGATCACCAATACCGCAACCAACGAGGTTGAACATAGCTACACCTATGATTCCGCCAGTGCGCTGCTCCTCAGCCGATCCAATTTCGGCAAACTGATCATGAGTTACGGTTGGGATACCCAAGGTTCGTTGCAGTCGTTCACGGACCCCAACAACAACACAACGAATCTGTCGAACTACAAGCTGGGTGTTCCTCAGCTTGTGCAGTTCCCAGACACCACGTCAATCAGCGACGTCGTCGACGACTTTGGCCAAGTCACGAGCGTGACTGATCAAGTTGGGGCCACGACAAAGTACCACTACGATGGGGTGGGTCGAGTCATTGGCATCGACTATCCGACCGGTGACACCATTGCCTGGAACGCGACAACCATCACTTATCAGACGTTGACTGATGGAAGTAGCAATCCGTATTGGCAGCGCACCGAAACGCGCGGCAACTCGTCAAAAATCACTTCGTACGATGCGCGCTGGCAGCCGATTCTGACCGTCGCCTCGGATACGACGAACCCGAATGGGGCGATCAGCCAGGCGATGGCCTACGACTGGCGCGGTTTGCTCACGTTCAAGTCCTACCCGCAGAATGATCCCTCGACGCCGCTCACGACAGGCCAGTCGACCGAGTACGACGCGCTCGGTCGCGTGGTGAAGCAGAAGCAGGACTCCGAACTCGGTGTGCTGACTACGAACACCGCCTATTTAAGCGGCGTGACCAGAAAGGTCACTGACCCGAATGCCAACGTCACCCTAATCTCCTATCAGGCTTACGACACGCCGAGTTACGACGCACCGCTCAGCATCACGCTGCCCGAAAGCGTCACCCAGACTATCGCGCGCGACCCCTACGGCAATCCGTTGTCGATCACACAGAGTGGCCCGATACCCGGGCAGGTGGCTCCTGTTACCGTTACACGGAGTTTTGCCTACGACGCCTACAAGCGCCTGTGCCGTCAGGACGATCCGGAGCGGGGTAGCGAACTGCGCGGCTACGATGCGGCGAATAACCTGGCGTGGAGCGCACAGGGCCAAAATGCCGCCGCGCTTGCGCCCGATGCCAACGGCTGCATTGCTAAGACCAGCGTGCCCGCGACCGCTTTGGTTACGCGCGCGTATGACGAAATGAACCGGGTTAAATCCATCGCCTACCCGAGCGGCACCGACAACGCGAGTTTCACGTACGACGGCCGTGGTGCGACTCAGACCGCAACTTCAGGCGTGACCATTTGGACCAACGTCTACAAAAAGCTCGGCGTACTCGAAAGCGAAACTCTCGCCGTCGACGGCAAGAGCTTTGCACTGGGCTACGAATACGACGCGAACGGCCACCCGAGCGGCATGACCTATCCGGGCGGCCAAAGCATCGACTACGCACCCGACGCCCTGGGTCGACCAACCCAGGCCGGCAGTTTCGCAAGCGCCGTCGGCTATTTCGCCGATGGCAAGGCGAGCAGCTTCACCTACGGCAACGGCATTGCCTATGCCGCGAACCAGAACGCCCGGCAGATCCTGAGCGGGCTGAGCTACAAGAATGGCAGCACCCTGTTTGATGAGGCCTATACGTTCGACAAGAACGCCAACATAACGGCGGTAATCGATCAAAGCTCCAACGCGCAACGCAGCAAGACCCTGGTCTACGATGGCCTCGACCGCCTCATCCGCGCGGGAGCAGCGCTGATGTGGAGCAACGAGTGCTACCAGTACGATGGCGTCAACAACCTACGCGCGATGACAACGGGCAGTACCGATGCCGCATGCACGAGTGGCGGACAGACACAAAGCTATGCCTACGACGGCAGCAATCGTCTGGGCACTTTCACCGACGCGAGCGGCAATAACACTTACGGCTATGATGTGCGCGGCAACGTTACCCAGAATCGCGATGGCGCCATCCTGTCGTTCGACCTAGCCAACCGGTTGATCGGCTACCAAAAGAGTAGTGCGCAGAACAGCTATCTCTACGACGCAAACGGGCGAAGAGTCAAAACGGTAAACGCTGGCGGCACGACGTACTCAGTGTATTCGAGTGCCGGCAAGCTGATGACCGAGCAAAGCCCAGCGGGCAGCACGGACTATGTCTACCTCAACGCGCAACTAATCGCTAAGCAGAGCCCGAACGGCACGACGTACCTGCATACCGACCATCTTGGTAGTCCGGTAGTGCAGAGCGACGCGCTGGGCAATGCCGCAAATCAGGTTGAGTACAAGCCATTTGGCACAGCTTGGTTTGGCGGAGCTACGTCCGGCATCGGCTTCACGGGGCACTACAACGACAGCGATACCGGGCTGACATACATGCAGGCGCGATATTACGATCCGATCGCGGCTCGATTCTTGAGTGTGGATCCGTTGGGGCAGAAAGCAGGATTCAACGTCTATGCCTATGTCTCGAATAATCCGTTGACGAGAACGGATCTGGATGGGCGGGAATCGCCGTGCGTTACAATGGGTTCGTCATGCGTGAATGAAGCTGGCGTAATGAGTAGCCTCAAAGCGGCTTGGGAGTCGCCAGTTGTCGGCACGGTTGTTTCGCCGATAGGGGCTGCGCAAGGAATTGCGGAAGCCTACGAAGCGCCGACGGTCTTGAATGTCACTGTAGCTGTGGTTGGGGCCGTGCCTGAAATTGGCGGCGTAGTTGCGAAAGCTATTAAAAATGTCGCTAAGTATGTACCAGGTGGTAAATTCTCAAAGGCGACGAAAGAGCTCGCGGCTGAGCGCGCTGGAAGAGCTTGCGAGTATTGCGGTAGGAAGACAACCCCCGCCCAAAAATCAGAGCGCGGAGTTTCACCACCGAAGAGTGAAGCACAAACTGATCATATCGATCCCCGATCGAAAGGTGGAACCAATTCACCCGACAACGCAGCTCATGCATGCCGAGAGTGTAATCAAAACATGTCTGATACTCTAAAGCCGAATCCGCGCGACGAATGAACTGTGCCATGACGATAGAACACAGAAAAATTATTTTTGAGCTTGAGCAAGACGCGGATGGCTATCCGCCAGTAAAACGCGAAGGTCTATGGGCAAAGCCACTGCTAAATGGAAATTTTGTTATCGACAACATTCCGTTCTATGTGGCAGGGATCAGCGCTGAGGATGAAATTGAGGCCGAGCGTATCGATGGAGAATTGCTTTTTAAGAAGCTATTGAAGCCTTCTGGAATTTCAACGTTCCGTCTTATTCTCACTGATCCCACGATCAACGCGACGGTACGAGCGCAGCTGGAGACTCTAGGATGCAAGTCTGAGTACAATGAGAGCATGGGGCTCGTTGCTGTCGAGATACCGAGCACTACCCCAATTCATCCATTTCTCGCCTACATTGCCGCGAAGAAAGAGGAAGGTGAGCTGGATTTTGAAGAGAGTGCGTTGAGACACAAGCTATAAAGATCATAGACACTCGCAGATCCGTGACGATTTCGTTTGGAACCGTATCGATCGCCCGGCCAGCGTCGAGGCGTGTGCAGACGGAAACGGTGACGGAGTGGAGAGCGGAGACCACAACGAATGCGAAGCCATTACCTTGAGCTCGCTTGATCGGAAGGCGCGGTTCGAGTGTCTTCGGTCATCACTAAGGCAGAGTAAGAACTCTCCTACGTCGAATATCCGATTGGCCACAAGCGCCGGCGCAAGGAAGGCATTCCGCTGCTTGAAGCGAAGTTTCGCACCAACCTTGCGCGGCGCTTTCCGATGAAGCAGCAACAGGCGATTCTCGACGTATCGCTCGACCAATCGAGACTCGAAGACATTCCCGTCAACGAATATGTCGATCTATACGTGATTTGAAGTTCAGGTCGAACGACAGATTCGTAGAGGGGGGTATCTATGCGCACAGAGCGTGGATCGTCGTCGCTACGGCCACTCGCTCGTCGCGAGCGCCAGTGACCCATATGCATCGCAGACACCCGGTGCGCGTCCCTGCCAGCGGCCGCTCATAGGTGTCGAACTTGAGCGGCGAGACCGCAATTGGACTGCGGATTCAACCGATCGACGCAACAGATTGGCGATATCGTTCTATAGGTGTTTCATAGCCTAACGTCTTCCTAGGGCGCTCGTTGAGTTGCCTGGCAACGGCGTTGAGCCTGGCTTGCGAGATCCCAGACAGATCAATGCCCTTAGGGAAGTATTGCCTCAGTAACCCGTTGGTGTTCTCGTTCGTGCCCCGTTGCCAGGGATGCTGCGGATCACAGAAGTAGACCTGGATGTCCGTTGCCAATGTGAAGCGATGGTGCGCGGCCATCTCCTTGCCTCGGTCCCACGTCAACGATCGATACAGCTCCTTCGGTAAACGCCGCGCGTTCCTGATCAGCGCGTTGACGACCGTTTCGGTATCCTTGCTGTCGATCTTCACTAGCATCACGTAGCGCGTTTGCCGTTCCACTAGAGTGGCGATCTGGCTGTTCTTGCTGCCGAACAGCAGGTCTCCCTCCCAGTGGCCCGTTACGGCCCGGTCCTCCACTGTGGCTGGACGCTCGTTGATGGATACCGTTCCGATGATCCGGCCGTGGTCGTCCGTCTTCTGCGTATGGTGACGGGAGCGACGCATGGCACGAGTACGACGCAAGTGCGCAAGAAGCTCTTTCTTCAGAGCACCGCGTGACTGGATGTAAAGCGTGCGGTAGATCGTCTCGTGTGACACCTGACAACTCGTGTCGCCTGGATAGGTACGTCTGAGCCAGCCAGCAATCTGCTCCGGTGACCATTGTTGCTGCAGTTTGCTTGCAACTCGGTAGGCCATGGCTCGATGTAGCGCTAGCTTACAGGTCTTGGGGCGACATGCTCGATCCCAAGCGGCCTGATCGGCCTGGCTGGCCCGGTAGCCTTCTCGTCCCTCGTTTCGACGGATCTCGCGACTGACGGTGGAAGGCGCTCGTCCCAGTGAAGCCGCAACCGAACGGATTGATTGCCCGCACACCATTGCGCGTGAGATCTCTTCGCGCTCGCTCAGACTCAGTGCTCGCGGAGAGCGGCGCCGGGGAGTTGGGCGGATCCCGCCTGACTCCGCCAAGATCCTACTCACAGATGAGTGGTTGCGATCGAACAACTGTGCGATCTGCTGCAGCGACTCCCCTTGCCGCCATCGATCCCGCATCAAGGCCTTCTGGCTGTCCGTGTATTGGATCCGAGTTCTGTATCTCATCCGCAACACTCCCACTGCCTAAGCAGTATTCAGTGTGTTGCATTGATCAATTGAATCCACGGCCGTTTGCGGACATTGGTTAGGGGGCAGGGCGATTAGCGAACCTTGTCGCTGATAGGAAAGGTCGGTCGCCGACCCCAAGTAATCTGCCGACTCTATCTGCAAGAAATGCGCGGCGTGCTCTCTGCATATGATGCTCTTCGTCGAGCCTAGTCATGAATTGCTTCGGGGACAACCTTCCGCACACTCGACACCTGATTAACCTGGAGCTCTGTCCACACGCTTGGAGCCGGCCACGCCCTGATAACCCCAATATCTGCATCGCGCAGCAGGTCTTTGCGTGCATCCTCGAAAAGCCTGACGACGGTCGCCCCCTCGAAATCCATCAGAAACGGTTGGTTATGGCAAGTATCCGCGTCATTGGGCGGGGCAATCGATGCTACCAAAATACCAGTAGTAGCAGTGTTGTCTGGAATCTGAGAACGGTCCCAAAGGTAACTAAACAGTAGGCGAATTGTTTGCATCATGGTACTCACGTGAGATGCGCCTTTGCATTTTGGCGTTGCTTCGATACTCAAAATCGCCTCGGCCCCCAGACGGCGCGCGACCGATCTGGGCTCATTTGCCGTATACCCGCCGTCGACCAAAGAAACCTGAGACCCGCACTCAGAATTCGCTTGGAGGAATAACGAAGTCGGCGGAAAAATTGGGAAAGGCGACCCGGAAGCTGTAGCCTCGCAGATTAGCCGATCAATTTTCGTAAGATTGTTCGACAAGCCGCATTTTGCCAAATTTTTATTGTTTGGATGTCCCAATGCTCCGGTTTCATAGAGCCAAGGGACTCGAAGTTTCGATTCGGATGTGATGTGACTGTCGGTCTGATCCGCCAAGATGAGAAGCTGATCTTCGATCCCACAGATCGTCTGCTTTGGCGAAGCGTCGGCCGGTTTGGCTATCACGGACGTTACGAAAGCGAGTTGCGCATCTATCCGGGGCGGAGACTCAATCAATGCATGCTCGGTTGCCGAGCGAATCTGTTTGAATGCCTTATCTCCGCCGTAGAGTGATTGTACAGCTAGCGTTACCCACAAAAACCAGCCCATTGCGGTTGTTACTAACAAAATCGACGCGGGGCGCCACGGCAGCCGCCAAACGCGAATCTCAACGTCGAGTTCCTCGTAGTGTGTTTGGAGCCATTTCTGCCACTTGTGCGATTTTTCGCCGTGTCGAAGTGCACTCAAAAGCGAAGCGAATATCAAACCCACAAACAGAGCGAAGGCCGTCAATGCGACCCAAAATGAAATCGACAACTCAAATTGCGAGACCAACCCTGCTCGCGATGCAGCAGCGACCAATAAGGCCGGAAGAAGCGTCCCGACCAAAGCTATTCCGACAAGAACAAGTTGGGGTTTAACATCGCCGACGCGGATATGCAGCTTCTGCGTGTCGTCATGCTGAAACCCCGCTGCCAAAAGCAGAGAAGCAAGCACGCCAATTCCAGCGCAAACGAAGGGGTCAACGAGACCGTCAGCGAAGTGCGCTAGGGTGCCAACTACAAGAGCTACGAGAATCAGACGATTGACAATCAATTTGGCTCGTGCTTTGAAGCCGGGCAACCTGCGAGCGCTCAGTATCAGCCACTCCGCCAGTACTACAAAATATACTGAGCAGAGCGCGGCCACTGCCCCGTGAAACCAGATAGGCGGAGTGCCATTGAACGATTTACAAACGCTTGCCAGCAAGGTACATGACCATGTTCTATTCCAATGAAACAGCCCGTACCAAATGGCGCCTATCGCCAACGACAAAATCATAAGTGTGCGCAAGTGACTCCGGAGTGCCCAAATCTCTTCCTTTTCGACATGTTCTTCTTTGACAGCACCTGGGCTTATCCCTCGCTGCATTAGTGCAAGACAACCGTAGCTGAGCAAAAGCAGCAAAACGAAAACTTGACCGTTGTGCGGTGCAAGCGACGGAGGATCCTCCAGGCCGACGCATATGGGGACGAGAATAACGACAGCTGCGACCAATCCTGCAACTAAGCTACTTGTATCTCGTGAAGACATTTCTCCCTGCGGCGGAACAAAAATGCGCAAAACAAAAAGCACTAATCCAAAGGTATAAACGAAGCTGAAATATCTCAGGACGCTAGACCAATTGAAAACATTTAGCTCATTTACTTTCGATTCGTCAATACATTCGGCACTCCCCTGTTTCGTCGATTTGACGAGGACGTTAGTCAACCTTCCCACTGAACAGTTTCTAATGTCAGCGACTGCCGTTTCTCTCGACTTCCATGGCAAAGATCTGGCGTAGCCTAACCATGTTAGAAGTCCGTTCAACGACCCCCCGGAGGTTCCGATTATTGGCGAGACAATTACTGAGCGATTGTCTGGCCTTTGATCGCGCGATAGCGCGTTTGTAAGTCGACCGTTGCTATATAGGTAGTCCAGGACGACGGACTGAAAGACACTCTTTACTCCACCACCGCTTAACGAGAGCGCTAGCGGTGGCGCCGTCGGTCCATCTTGTTGGTCTCGAAGGACCGCGATTAGATTGTCTATTTTGAAACTGTAGGCGCCCTCGTCGTACCAGTTGGCCATCCGGTAGTCTAGACCGGGCTCATTCCTTAGCGATTTGATTGCGTCTTCAAAATTGTTCCGAACTCTATCTGTATCATTTCCCTTCGGTCTAATTACTCCGCTGTACTCATGTTTCCCGAGATACTCTCTAGCAAGCTTATCTTCCGGGACGAACTTGAGCGTTCCTAGACTTTCCGTCCAGACAAGTAGTCGATCATTAGGTGCCATGGCGCCTGGCTGGCCCGGCTGGGCGGGGGGCAAGTACTCTTCTAGTTCGCCGTCGCCGACATCCGAGGGGTTTTCGTGAAATGCTGAGAACTGAACGGTAACCTCTGGTTCTCCGATTTCTTTTTGACCGCTTCCCGTTGGTCTCCTAAAGCGGAACGATCGAATGATTTTGTCCCAAAATTCGCGCCGTAAATTCACTCGTTGCTTGCACACAGCTTCAAGTTCGTCGCAGGGCTGGTACGCGTTGTGAGCAGAATCGTAGTACTGCTGAGCGGCAATCAAGGGGAAGACGAATCGAGAACCTGAAAGGTGCGACGGCGAGGCAAACAGTTCGGCTGACGCGCTTACATCGCTACTGTCTAATTGCTCGAAAATTTCGTTTAACGTTTTTTTCTTTCCTGAACCGTCTTGCCGAACAACGACGGCCGGTACCGTACCGTCTTGAGACCAATGACCGACCCCAGATTCATCAAGGGGTGGGGCGAACTCTGCGACAGGCACGATCTTGGAGTTGCGCCTGAGAGAATAGTCTGAGACAGCTGAAACGATCGCTCCTTCGACCTCTCGACGCCTGAGCCAATCGGTCACCTGCCAATGGTTCCCTGGAACGAGTTGCACGCGCACATTGAGGTTGCGTGCCATTGAGCTGAGCCAAGCCAAGTAGCCACATGCTTGGGCAGGGTTCTTGAAATTTGACTGGCCGACTTCGCAAGGTGCCTCGGACGGCTCCATGATATAGGCGATTCGGAAAATCCCCGGCCGCGGAGCTGCGCTCTCGTGCTCCTGTGCGCTGGCAGAGATCGCTGCTTGGCTCTCTATTGCGCACGAAGATGTGTACGCCATCAGCGCTATCGAAAGAAAGAATACGAATGAACGACCTCGCCATAAACTCATGACTTAGCTTCCCCTGATATATCGACATGATTCGCGGAAATGTCGGATTACCGCAGAGCTCAATTTCTTTGTCCAGCGATTGTCGAGAACGACTATGGCCTACATAGCGTCGACGCACATCGAGACCCTGTCAATTTGATGAAGCGTGCGATCGTCGCGAACGGAACTTGACGACACGCGGCTATTGGTTTAGCCAAGCAGGCACCTCTTCAGGCGCTAAACCCAAACGCGCGATGATCCTGTCGTGCTGAAATCCCGTGCGTGTCAGGCCAAAGCACTCTAACGCGTTCCTGTAAAACAGGCCTTCAGGCGTAAGCGTGGTGTCATTGCTGGTGGCTAGCGCAATCTCCTGTGGGAAGATTTTCCAGTCCTGCTCTTGCGAGAGCATGACCCAATCGCTGCCGTACATGAGCCGATCACGTAAGCCAGGGTACGCGCTCTCGGCCGATTTGAGTCGATTGCGAAGATCTGTGCACAAGGGGCTGCCCTGCAATAGACACTCACGCGCCGCAGACCAATACGCGAGGTCGCCGTAAAGCCGGTTGTTAGGCGCCTTGGCCATGAGCTTTGCAAAATCGGTCGGCCACTGCGAACCCATCTCCGCGATATCGCCGCCGAAATGACCCAGATTAACCAAGGGAGAACTAGGCTGGCCGGCGTAACGAGCTAGAAGTGCGCTCCAACCCCTAACGCCGCCAAAACTGTCAGAAGCTGTGTCACGCCCTAAGCTCGCGTTCGTATGTGCCATCACTGGGACATTGTTCTTTGTGCACCAATCAAAGAGCTGCGCAAGCTTGGCGTCAAGCTGAGTGAGATCGGGTCGTGCGTATTTCGTCTTCACCGGCGTGTTCGAATTTCCGTACGCAAAGAAACCCATAGGAGGGTAAATCTTCACGCCGATGAAGCCGTACTCCTCGATGGCGGAGACGACAAGGCTGAACGAGGCACCGTTATCTTTGATGTCAGTCCACGGGTTGTAACTGATAAGTGGCAGCATGTAGCCGCCGGAAAGATGCGAGAGTAGCGACTGGATCTTCATCTGATCTCGCCGCGCGGAATGGCAGCTGCAATCAAACCAATAGTCGAAATCCACCAGCGCTCCAAAGGCGGCATCGATACCGAACGCGTTATCGCTGGACGAATATGCCTGCGAATAAAGGCGCAAGTTCATCCATCGCTCCTGCAACATGTATCCAGCGAATCGAAGTAGTCCTTTTGCCTTCCCATCCGGCGCAGATTTGGTGTTATTCGCGCTTCGAGCCGTTACGCGAATTCCGGATTGCATGGCGTCGAGAATCGATTCGGGCGAAAGTTCAGGTGTGGAATTGGGGGAAGCACTGCGTTCCTGGTCATTTTGAGCCGCGCGCTTGAAGGCGGCGTCCGCCCGTTGGCGCACCATCTCGTTGTAGAGACGGTTCGCGATATCTTGCTGCCGAGCATCGATCTCGTTGTCGAGCGCCTTCTGCATGTCCGTGGCGCTGAAATCCTGAGGAGAGCCCGCTTTCTTGAGCAATGTCGCATACTCGTCTTGCGCGGTTGAAGCGGTCCCGGCTAGGCTGTCCAGCACTCCCGACAACGCAATCGCGAATGAGCGCGATGGTTCATCCATCGCATGAGCGACAGACTCTGATACAAATCCCGCCACGTTTACGTCCGACGCGTTGAAAAAATGAGCGTGCACATCGATGGCGAACGTGGGCTTGCTCGCGCTCCGCACGATGCGTTCTGGGCGCAAGAATCTGCGCAGTGGTGAAGGAAAGGGGGCGTCCGGTAGAACTGGCGATGGTGGTGAGCGGACCGCGCAACAGCTCCCCAGGCCGACCAGTGGTAACGCGCTCAAGGCGCACAGGAATTCACGACGCCGTCTGTCAAGCCGGTCATTGCGCATGTTGCTTCCCCTGACTAGTAAGGTTTCTAAAACATCGAAGCTACAATTTGATACTCCTGATTTGGCACACCGCTCAAAGTGAGCTGCCAGGGACCTGCGGCTGGGTTTTCTACAGCACAGCTAGCAACAGAGTCGTCGATTGCGAGCTGACAGGCAGGTTGTGCACCCGTCGCCCCGACGGAGAACCCAGTCGTCGTGCCTTGACGAGACGTATTCATAGCCACGATAAGGCGCTTGACGTTCGGGGCTAAGGTGAAATTGCTCGTCCAAGTCGACGACGCGGCGGATAGCGTGCGGCCCGTAACGCTCATCACAAAACGAGGCGAGTTGTCGATGACTGGGACAAGCGCAGTCGAGCTGACGGTTGTAGTCGGCAATGCTTTTTGAGCATTTACCGTAATCTCGTCGAGCCAAGGCATATAGGCATAGACCTCGGTATCCATCGCGGCGTCACCCGGTTCGCAGATGATTCCCGTCGACGTGATACCAGCCAAAAACCAGTTACCATCGTGTTGGATGAGAAGGGGTCCGCCGGAGTCGCCACTACAGGTAGTTGCGTCCAAAGCATTGAGGGGCTGCACAGCAAAGGTCCAACAGATGAGGCTTAGGTTCTGATAATCATTGCCGCAAGTGCCGGTTGTGAGATTGCCGTAGAACTTCATGCCAGCAGCTTTAACAATCGAGAGCGCTTGGTCTGCAGAGCCATCTAATCCCGAGTGATAGCCAAAACCCACGATGCGTGCAGCGCTTCCCGCGGGCAACACGGCGGTGCGATTAAGAGGAATGGGCGTGACTCCCGCGACGGCATCTTTGAGAATCAACGCCGCTATGTCATAGCGTGGCGCCTGGGTGAACGAAGGAAACGGAACTGCATGATCGATTTCGTGAATTCCGCCGTGCTGCAAGTAAACAGCGACCGGATGGTCTTGCAAGCAATGCGCAGCTGTGACGACAACATTGACGGCGATAAGAGAGCCTGAGCACTCGACTACCCGTCCGCCATTGGGGCCGTTGTAGAGCACAGCAACTGTGGCCGGATAGTCGACAGTAGCCGCGCCGCGACCTGTTATAAACTCCTGCAATGAGACTGAGCCCACGGTCCCTGGAGTTGTGAATGGATCGTTGAGCGACGAATCGTCACCGGCGATGACGACAACCATCTCATTCGGAATCGACACATGTTCAAGTAGAGCCAACGCCTGGCTTGCGGGGGCCTCCTGAATCGTTTTCTTCAGTGCCGTGAGTTGGGCACTATAATTCGAAATGTTTGCGGACCTAGTCTTTACACTGTCGATGATGGTCGCGCGTGCGCGATCGGCCTGTCCCGTGCTCCAGGGAACTGCCTCGGCGTTAGCGATGAGAGGACCCAGCGACGAATACCGCGCGTCTGTCTTAAAGTAATCCTTTACTACAGATGCAAGCTGGGTGCGATCAGCGGAGCGTGCACGATTGACGACAAGGGTTGAACGCGCTGATTCCTTGTTTAGGCGCGCGACAATTGCGTCGATGCGAGCCGAAATCCGGTCCCGGATATCGACATTCGCGGCACGGATCGGCGGTCTAGGCGTGCCACGTGCAGTGGCCGTGCCATGAATTGGCGCTGTAGGGGGATCGGCCTTTAGGCAAGCTGAAGGTACCCACAGCGCAAGAA
Source organism: Rudaea cellulosilytica DSM 22992 (assembly GCF_000378125.1). Lineage (GTDB taxonomy): Bacteria > Pseudomonadota > Gammaproteobacteria > Xanthomonadales > Rhodanobacteraceae > Rudaea > Rudaea cellulosilytica. Next base: position 32,595 of record NZ_KB899242.1, read on the forward strand.
GGCTCGCGCTCATTGCGGTAAGCAATTGCGTGCGGTCCATGAGGCCCTCGGACTTCACTTCAGCGAGATACTTGGGCTTTCCCCTGCGCTCAGGACAGCACTACAAGCGCGCAATTAAGATGTTGAGCCCGCGATTCGACAGTTGTCAATGACCAATTCTCCGCATTGCCAACGATATCGCCATAAATGCCGATTCTAATGACCGCAACCTAGCGCGCGCGCCGAAGTTCCTGGTGCGGAGATCGACCGCCTTCGTTGCATTTGCACAATCAGGTCCTTTCAAACTTGCTCGGCGAACCTAAGAGACCTAGCAGTCGCGATGTATGGCGACCCGTCCCGCTTCACGGTAGCGAGCAACACAACGCTGCCGCTTTTTTCTCGTGCCGCGGGGTGACGGAATCGGCCTGCATTCACGTGTGCTTCGGCGGTTGCAGTGAGTGCGGTGATTAGTGAACCTTATCGCGGGTAGGGAAGAGCAGGTCTCGACCCGAAGCATACGTTGGGAAAAGCATTTGTTGCTGCTAGCGTGCACACGGTATGCTCCAAATCGCACCGCAGCAACGCAGCCGCGTCCCGGAGGGGAGGATGGGCACCGCAAGACAGGACTTTGAGCGCTTCGTGCGCTGGTTAAACGAGCCAGGGCGTTTAGCACCCGAGAGTGCGCGCAGAATGGCCAACCTGACGCTGGCGAACTTCGATGTTGTGGCCGCTACGGCTAGGCAACACAACAATCGTTCGCAACTCTTGGCGCGCTTAGCCCGCCAACATCTCGCGGCCACAAGCGCGGACCTTCCGGAGCTCCCCGACGCGGCCGCCCAAGGGAAGTGGCCATGGCTTCGGCTACGCTCCCTAACCCTGGGACCGTTCCGCGGCTTTCGCGAGCCGCAGGCCTTCGATCTGAGCAAGCGAATCGTCCTCTGCTACGGCCCAAACGGCAGCGGAAAGAGCAGTTTGTGCGAGGCGCTCGAATACGCGCTCCATGGAGCCGTCGAAGAGGCAGGCTCGAAGCGGATCGAGCAACGCGATTACCTGGCCAACATCCACGCCGGCCGCTTCGCCAATCCCACCCTCACAGCCACCGACGCCGAGGGCGGCGAAGTCCAGGTCGTCGCCGACGAGGACGCGTTCCGCTTCTTCTTCATCGAGAAGAATCGGATCGACAACTTCTCGCGGATCGCCGCGACGCCCCCCGGACGCAAGACCGACCTGATCGCAACTCTGTTCGGAATGGATCAGTTCAACGACTTCGCCTCGCACTTCAACGAATCGATGGACGCTGCGCTCACGCTCGCCGCTGAGATGCAGATACAGCTCGCCGGTCGCAGGCAAGCGCTGCGGATCGACGAGCTGACGCGCGACGGCGAGGCGGGACAGCTCCGTACCCTAGACGAAGCCGCAGCCGACTACGCCGCGGGCGTCGCCGAGAACCTCACCTATGACAAGCTTAAGCTGTTGGTGCTCGGAAACGCGGAGACGCCCAGCCGTCTGCAGGAGCTCGACACAAAACTACGCGCGCTGATGCCGGCAGTCACGAACATCTCGCGTCGGATCATCGCCGAGCTCTTCGCCAACGCGGACGCCTGCGTTGTGAGCCTGGCAACCTCACAGCGCGGCCTCGACGAACGACGCAGTCAAGTCTCTTTCCGACAGCTCTTCGTCGCGGTGCATGCGCTACGCGCGCAGCACGAAGATCGCTGCCCGGCATGCCTGACGCCAATCGCCGACGTGGCGAGCAACCCGTTCGAGCGGGCGGACGCAGGCTTGCGCGAGCTTGAAGAGCTCGCGAGACTCGAAGCCGAACACGATCGCCTGCAGCGTGCGGTAGTCGAGGCAAGTCGCTCCTTGCGAGCTAGCCTACACAATCTTGAAGAGCTCTTGGCGAGTGAGGGCCAGGCGGACTCGCTGATCGGAGCCTACCTACGAGCCCTACCTCGCAACCCCGACGCTCCCGGTTGGTGGATCGCTGTGTACTCCCCGGAGGCCGACGAGACCGGCGCGACGCCGTCGCTCGAGCAGATTTTTGGCGTAGCCGATCAAGCCGCCGAGCGCGACGAGCGCACGCGCGAGGCATTGCGATTGCGCGACGAAGATCTAGCCGAGCAGGCACGGCTGAATGACGCCCGTGTCTGGATGGCAGAGCACGATGTTCGCCGTCGCCAGGTTATGGAAAACGCCGCGCAGGCCCGAGCCCGCATCACGCAGTGGGAAGAAGCTAACGCCGACCTGATCAGGCGCGCAGGCGAAGAAGAGCAGGCCAACATGCACGATCGGCCCATCAAGGAGGCCTACGACAGCTTCTACGGCTTGCTTGATCGTCACCTGCCACAGCCCAGAGTTCGTCAAGGATGTTGAGAACCACTTGCCGCGGGATCTCCGAGACGACTGTCACCAATACGTCCTGCTGCACCACCGCGGCGACTATCAACCACGCGTGAACCCGCCGGGCACTCAAAATTATCTGGCGCGCGCAAGGGAAGCCATCGACGGACGCTTCAACGCTCGCGACGCGCTCTCATTCGCGCGTAAGTCACTGGAGATGCTCGCCCACAAAGCTTGGAAGTGGCTCGAATCGCATCGGGTGGGCAACATTTCGGTGCAAATCGAAGGGCCCGGCAAGGAGCCACAGCTATATGGACTGTGCACGGCGTTGCGCAGGAAGCTAATGGACGCACGCACTTTCGCCCACGACAGTAAAGCGCCGCTGCTTGAGAACCTGAACACGATTCTAGGCATCCCGGAGGATAACCTGGTCTGGACCCTCCTCAACAAGGGCACGCACGAAGAGCCAAACCGGGATGATTTCGACATGGCTCATGTCGAGACTGTCCTCGCCGTCCTCAACAACGTTGATGTGTTGGAGCTCCGACCAAACCGTTGATCGCGCCGGACGGTGGCATAAGCGGCTGCTCGCAAACTCGGCAATCGTCGCCTACGTGGGTTAGCCAAGTTGGGCTAGAGATGTCTGCTTATGGGCCGTCTGCAGACACTGGGCAAGCGGGGCAGGGCGATTAGCTATTCTTATCGCGGGTAGGGAGGGGCAGTAGGCTGGTTTGACCGCTACAAAAAAAATGTACCGGAAACAAGATCACTCCGTCCCGGTCGCTCATCACGATCCTTGGTAATACTGGTCCACTCCAGGATGCGTGCGCAGTGGTTCGGGTCGATAGGGCCGCCAGGTACCGCACTGTAAAACGCGCGCCAGTGCAAAGCGCTCATAGACCGTCGGGTGCAACTCCCCCTCGTCAGCGACCACGCGCGCTTGCGTCGGCCAGGACAGTTTCCACGGCAACCAAGAAGGATACTTCTCGCGCAGGCTTTCGACTTCGGAGTGCTGCATGCCAGCCGGATCGGGAAAGGTATGCAGCCGGGTTTCGTCCACAATCACTGGATCCGGCAACGCGGTGGCTTGCTCCTTCATCCAGCGCAGTGAGATATCCGACAGTCGGGACTCTTCCTCGGGATAGCTGCCCCCGACGTCGGAATGGTTACCCGCAAACCAAACCTGGGCGAGCTGGATTGGCTCACCGGGGTTGACTGCGCGCTGCGCGAAATGCGATGAGCCCCACTGGACGCGTGGAAAGTCCTTGCGTGTCTCGTCAATCGACATCGCATGCCGAATGTAGTTGATACGCTGATCGAGATAACCATCGTAGTTTTTCTTGGACCAGCGTGCGAAATGAAAATGAAAGTTGCCCTTATTTGGAAAGCCTCGAATGTATTTGAAGGTCGACAAAAAAAACATCGCACTGGCGATGACAGCCTGAGCGCCTAAGACTACTCCGAAACTTGGAAGGAAGCCGAAACCCCAAAAGACCTTCCCGATCCAGCCGATTGCAGCGGCTAACGCGGCGCAGAATGCAATCCAAAGCATGATGATGATGACCTGTTGGAATGCCGAGATCCCTAGCGCTGCCACTGCATCAAAAACACCGATGAAATAGGGAAAGACATCTCCACGGTTTGGATCGTCGCCTGCCTTGTATTTCTTGCGAAAGCGACGCGCTTGCTCTTCGCGCTCGGGCTCATATTGCTTCCGCGGTTTGCCCGCACCGTGATCGTAGACTCTCGTCACCGCCTCAACTGCGATGGCCCGCAACGCACGTCCGGAGCGCGGTAGCGGATTTCCTTTTCCATCCTGAGTCGGCACGCCGCAGAGATTGAGCACGCCGGCGACATTGCGCGCGGTGTAGGCACCGCGACTGAACCCGAAGAGATAAATGCGATCGCCCGGCTCATACACGCGAAGAATCGCTTCGTAGCAGTCGGCGACATTCTTGGAGATGCCCAACCCCGCGGCGGCCCCTGCTAAGGTGCGAATGCGATCCCACCAGCCGAAGTGGATACCCTTTTTTTCAGATGCAGTGCCTAAGCCCTGGTGATAAAACGCCAGTTGATGCGCAGGATCGATGGGACTCTCCGGGCCAATGCGTGTCGCGCGAAACAGCTTGTAGACATTGCTGATCTCCTGATCGGGTTTTAGACCGCCTGCCTGGCCGGTCCCATCCGCAAAAATCAAAATGTTCTTGGCCATTGGTCCTTGCCCCTGGTAATCGTGATGATCGCTACGACGTGGAAAAACGTGCTTGGGAATGTTCACTAGCGCTTCTGAGTTGCTTCAAGAAGGGGACAAGCTCGTCACGATTTATCAGGACGATCTGCTGCTCCTCCGGTGGTTTGTCCACCGGAGTGTCTAGTCCAAGCCGGCGCAAGAGATAGTAGGCGAGTGCTTGGCGCGTCTTCACAACCAGTCGGTCATTGGTCATGCCATAGTCAAGTGCCAGGATGCGTTTGCGATTGTCATCTAGCGCGGGATTAGGGCCGATGATCACGGACAGCTCACGCTCCCACTCGTCGTCGGGCGGCGGTTCCGACATCGGCGCCACCGCGGTTGCCAAATTGAGAATCCTGGCAAACACGAAATCGCGAAAATCCTTTCGAAGATAGCAGTAGGCGCGCACATGCCAGCGATAGCCGTCGTAGGCCAAGGCCCGCGGACTGATCACGCGCACGGTCGGATCCGGCCGCGTCATGGTTTGGTAGTGGATGCTAAGTACGCCGCGATCGTGAATTGCATGCAACACCGTTCGAAGGGCTCCGGGTGACACCATTCGCGTTGGATGGCGTACGACGTCCGCGTCCGGGACCCAGCCCAGAAAACTAATGTCCGGCGAAATCATGCTGGTACTCAGCGCATACAACTCGGCCAGATACCGGCCGCTGCTGCCGTCGGTTAGAACTGGCCGAAACTCCGAACTAGCCAGATAGGACTTTTCGGTGCGGTCGTAGACCATATTGCCGGGGGCTAGGGCCTGGTATTCCGACAGGTCTAACGATGCTTGGGGAACGGAAATCTTGAAGAACTCAGTGATTTCCTTGCGGTTGATCCGGCCGAGCCAGCATAGGCGAGAGTCGATAAATTCAAGGCGTCTTGCCTGCCCCCAGCGCCCGCGCTTAGTGTCATCCGAAGCTAACATATTGATTTAAAAGTATTTATAAAAATGATAACATCGCGCACAATGAATATACCCATCTATTGAATCATGGTATTATACCTCTACCGCTCCGTGACCGGTAGTAAGCCACGGCTCCATTCGCAGGTGCCCCTTCTTGAACGCCAATCTCACCTTCTTCCCCGTCGACAATGGCGACATGACCCTCGTCCGCCTGGCCGATTCCGTGACCACCACCATCCTGATCGACGTGAACATCCGTGTGGCTGCGGACGATCCTGAGGACACCACCCGCGACGTGGCCGCCGACTTACGGGCGCGGTTGCCGCGAGACGAAAAGGGGCGCCCGTACGTCGACGCCTTTCTCCTGAGCCATCCGGATAAAGATCACTGCACCGGATTTGAAAAGCACTTCCACCTAGGGCCGCTTGCGGACTACGCCGATGACAAAAAGCCCGATGCGCAAAAGCGCATCGTGATCCGCGAAATCTGGTCTTCGCCGATAGTGTTCCGGCGTGCCTGCAAGACACACCCGCTCTGCTCGGACGCCCAAGCGTTCAACAAGGAAGCTAAGCGTCGCGTCCAGCGCTTCCGTGACTGCAGCGTAGGCGATGCTGATCGCATCCTCATCCTGGGCGAGGACGAAAACGGCAAGACCGATGACCTCACTGCGATCCTTGTCCGGACCGGCGATACTTTCCAGCAGGTCAACGGGTGCCACAACTCGTACTTCAGCGCGCAGTTGCTCGCACCGCGACCGCAGCAAAGCGAGGAAGACGAGGCTGTGCTATCGAAGAACCATTCAAGCACGATCTTGAACATGAAGATTGCAAGCTCCCTCGCACATCTGGACAGCTGCCGCTTCCTGACCGCCGGCGATGCCGAGGTGGCCATCTGGGAGCGGCTTTGGACTCGCTACAAAGATACCCCCGATGTACTCGCCTACGATGTCCTTCAGGCGCCGCACCACTGTTCGTGGCACACGTTGTCCAACGACAGTTGGTCCCAGCTCAAGGAAAAGGTCAAGGTCTCGGCGGATGCTCGGTCCGCGCTCGCGCAGGCCCGCACTGGCGCACTGATCATCGCCAGTTGCAAGCCCATCAAGGACGATGACGCCGATCCGCCATGCATCCGCGCTCAGCGCGAATACAAGTCGATCCTGACCGGCGTCGGCGGGCTGTTCTTCTGCACCGGCGAAACGCCCAACACCTGGGCGCCTGAGCCCCTGGAGATCGAGATCACAGCCGCCGGGGCGAAGAAGAAGGCCGCGCGGACCTCGGCGGCGGCGGCGGTGGCTGCCGTCGCAGCACCGCGCGCAGGTTAGCTGTGGAACAGAATGTCTGGGGAAGCGTCGTACCGGCCATCACCGACGATCCCGAGAACGCACACCTGAAGGAGTTGCTTCGGGCGTGTGAGGCACACCCTGACTTCGAGGTCGTCGAGTTCCTCCGAATCGAGGGTGATCCCAACTTCCTCGCCATTGTCGTCGATGCCGGCGACGGCACGGTCGCACCGGCCAACAGCGCAGGCATCCACCGACGCGAGCGGCTCGCGCTGACGTTTAGGCCCGACTGCGAGATGCCGGTGGAGGTTCGTGCGCTGCGCAAGGACTTCCCGGCCACCCTGCACCAAAACGCGGTGGGGCCGGGGCAGCCACGTTCCCTGTGCCTATACGAGCTGTCTTGGTCGACAGTCGAACGTGGCTGGACGCCGCAGACGCACCTTCGCCAAGTCCTTCGTTGGTTGGAAAAGACTGCCGACGGTACCTTGCACGCCGCCGACCAGGCGCTCGAGCAGTTGTTCTACACGACAGGGGAGCAGGTCGTGGTCCCGGCGGAGCTGTCGCGGGCCAAAGCAGAGGACGTCGTCGCCTTGCGCCTGACACGAGTTGTGCAGGCGGGACGGCGCGCGACGATGATTGTTGAGCGCGCTGCCGTCGCGGCCAGTGCACTGCCCGATTTTGACCTACTACAGATCACCGTTGCACCCATCGCCCACCTCCCGATCCAGTCGCCCCCGCATACGTTGGGCGAGATCCAGGAGCGGCTCCAAGCCATGGGTACGTCCTTGTTTCCGGGGTTGCTCGACGCAATGCGCTCGCGAGGACTGTCTGGCATTGCGCTTGCCCCGAGCCATCCCCCTCGACGCGTCCTGTTGCTGGCGAGTATTCCGCGTTTGATCGATGGACAGGTGCTGCGTACCGACGTTCGAGGATTCATCTTGGAAATTGATCTCGCACGCTTGGGTTTGGCCTTGGGCGTGCTGCAACAATTGGACTCCGCCAAGCCGGCGTTCTCCTTTCAGTATTTGCCACCAGACAAGCCACCGTCGGAACCGCAGGACGATCGCTGGAGGGACTACACGCTTTATCCGGTCGACGTTCGGTTTAGCCCCGACCGTGCGATGGCGCGGTGGATGTCCGGAGTTTCGGAAGCCGACGCAATGTTTCATGGCGTGCTGGCGGGCACAGGTGCCTTGGGTTCGGTATTGGCCGAGCTTTGGAGTCGCGAAGGCTGGGGGCACTGGGACCTCGTCGATCACGACACGCTCGATCCTCACAACCCGATCCGGCACATTGCCTCGTTTCGCGAAGTAGGCCAGTTCAAGGCCGAGCTGGTGCGCCAGCGTATCGACTCGCTGCTCGATACGCCCTTAACCGATGCCACGGCTATCGTCGCCCGCGCCAATGCGCTTGGCAACGCGGAACTGGATGCAGCCATCAAGCGGGCTAGCTTGCTGGTAGACGCCACTACCACTGTCGACGTCCCTCGTGACTTGGCCGAGCGCGACGGTCCGCGGATTGCTTCGGCCTTTTTCACCCCCTCGGGTTTGAGCGCCGTGCTCTTGCTCGAAGATGCCCAGCGAGCGATCCGCGTATCTAGTCTAGAGGCCCAATACTATCGGGCTCTGCTGAAGGAGCCATGGGGTCGCGCACATCTGGAAGCCAGTCAACTGGTTCGCACAGGTGCCGGCTGCCGAGATCGCTCACTCATCTTGTCGAACGAGCTGGTCCAGTTGCACGCCGCGCAACTGGCTCGGCGCATTCGGCGCGGTGTGGCCGTGCAGAGTGCACAGATCTGCGTCTGGACACTTAACGACGACACCGGTGCCATCACTTGTAACCACGTTGCGCCGGCGGCGACCTGTTCAATGCACCTGGGGAACTGGCAGGTGCGCTGGGACGAAGAGCTCGAGCACCAACTTGAGCGGGCTCGGCGTGCGGCCTTTCCCGCCGAAACCGGTGGCGTGCTCGTGGGCGTGGTCGACCAGAAACTCCGGACGATCCACTTAGTGGATGGCTGGACGGCGCCGCTCGACAGCCAAGCAGACGAATCCGGATTCACCCGCGGCAAGCTCAACGTCCTGGAAACGTTGGAGGAGTGCCAGCGGCTGACGCAGCGAATGGTCAGCTACGTGGGCGAGTGGCATTCACATCCCCGGGGCCTTTCCAACACCCCGAGCGTCTTGGACGCCGCCTTGTTGGCCACCCTGACGATGCAATTAAGTGCAGACGGCATCCCGGCGGTGATGGCGATCGCCGGCGAAAACGGCTTGGGCATCTCACTCGGTGAGATGCGCTAGCTATGACTACCCCGATCGATGCAGATCCCATCGCCGCGCGCGCCATAGCCCAGCGGAACTTTGACCGATTGCTCAACGAGCTCTCGCCAGACATCGTGGCACGGGAAGATGGCTTGGCCGAAGAGATAGCGGGGCTATCCGGGTCCGCCGCCAGCCGACTTCGTGCGCTTTACGCCGCGTTGGCCCAAATCAGCGATGCTGTCGCGCCCTTTGTCGCATGCCATGCAGGCTGTACCAGTTGCTGCCATTACAACGTCAGTGTCTTTCCGCTAGAGGCGCAGTTCATCGAAGCGTGGACCGGCCATCGCCGCTTGGCCAGAACCAAACCGGCAGGGGATTTTCGCGGGCAGGCGTGTCCCTTTCTGAAGCAGGGCCGCTGCAGCATCTACGCGCATCGTCCTGTGGCTTGTCGCCAGCATTTCGCGCTAACCGCCACGGCGCACTGGTGCGCACCGGAACGATGCAGCCAAGAAACTTTTCCCCTGGTGCAGTTTTCTTCGGCCGCGGACGCTTTCGTCGACATCATCCAACAGGACGGTCGTAACACGCCTCTGGACATGCGGCAGTGGTTCGGGTCCGAGCCGATCGATTAGCGAAAGAAGTAGATGTGGAGTCTGGTAGATTTGACCGTCACTTCCAACGAACGCTAATCACAATGGCGCAGCACTTTAAAAAAAGCGATGAGATATCCAACCCTATGGTACAGACCTAAATTTTCATGACAACGATATTCGAGCTCATCAACGACCCCTACGAACGCAAGGCGCGGGTCATCCCTGGTCTATTGGTCGCATTGCCGCTGCTCGTTCCACTCCTGTGCGTCTACGGTGCGAGGCACCCCGCATTGACTGGCGTTATCGGCTTGCTCGCGGGCTGTGGCGCCATTTACGCGCTTGCCAGCATCGCACGGGGTCGTGGTAAGAAGTTGGAAGAGAAACTGGTCAATGAGTGGGGTGGGCTACCCACAACCATTGCTTTGCGCCATCGCGACAAATTTTTGGATAGCATCAGCAAGCAGCGCTATCACGCCGCCTTCACAGCCAAGTTAGGTATCGCCATGCCTACTGCTGAGGATGAAGCTGCCGATCCCAGCAAGGCTGACGACACCTACGTCGGGGCAACGAAGCGACTGCGGGAGCTCACGCGCTCCAACAAACAGCTCCTATTGAAAGAAAATATCGCGTACGGATTTCACCGCAACATGCTGGCGATGAAGCTGATCGGTATCGTGTCATGCCTCTTGGGTATCGTCTATGGACTACTGATCGCAAAAATCCTGCAGGTGAATCCACCTCAGTTTGTTCCAGTGCATTTCGCGGATCCAGGCCTAGCTGCCGGTTTGACACTTCTGATTTCATTCGCTCTGCTCGTCGCCTGGCTCTTCTACTTCGAAAAGGGGGCAGTTAAGCGTATGGGGTTCGTTTATGCGGAACGTTTATTCGAATGCTTGTCATCTTTGCCGTCCTCGATTTCGCGAAAGCGTGTATCGACGTAAGGTCACACCCGCCGGCAGCCGTGAGTTCTTACTCAAACTGTTGGCCAGGCAGATATCTTCAAGCTACAGACCGCTCCGAGTACCGCATAACTGAAACGTCTTTTCGAGATCCTATCTTCCAATAGGAGGTGGAAACACCAATGAGCGGCAGAGGAATTCGGCATGCCCCCAGTGGAAAAAGAGCAGGACGGGGCGAGTGAGCTTCCTACGGAAGAGCACCGCGGAATGCCCATTTACGAGGACTCTCGGGTTCGCTCGATCGTAGATTCCCTAGACGAACAACTGTCCGAAGGGTGGTATCCGGCCAACGCAATGGCCCTAAAGCTATGGCACTGTCTGGAGGCGCTTCGCGACATCGAAGTTGCTCTTGAAAGCGCGGCAGTGCAGAAGAATGCGACCAAACGAAAGCGCCAGCTCAAACAGTTCTCAGTTCAACTTCATACGTTTGCTGGCTCGGTCGTACGCCTTTGCGATCAGATTGTGGGCGATCCCGATGCTCGGCAATGGCTGAAGCCCGGGATCACGGCCGAGGTCGCAGAGATAAAAAGTGAATTCAGCGAACTCGTGCCCATTGACCACAAGGGTGACTTATCCCTCATTCGCAATCGCATGGGCGGCCATATAGACAGGGAGCTTTCGCCAGAGGGCGCGCGTGACATTCTTTCGCGACAGGCACTGTCCCATTTTGGCCGGTGGCTGCACGTCTGCATACACGCGCTTTTGGACCTGATGAAGCTCAACGTTTTCGCTTGGTCGGTGCACAGCGAATCAGATGATGTTGTCAGATTCATGAATTGCGAACCGTTCTTGGTCACATTCCGAACGGGAGGGGGGCAGATTCAGGAGATACATGCAGTGCACTTTTCCAAGCGCTCGCCAAGGATGGCAGTGGTTGATTTGATCGAGGTGGTGATCGAGCATTCGCAGTGGATGTTCCGGCGCGGGGAGCGGCGGATACGGTCGTTGAAAATCGACAAAGATACGAATTGGAATACGTTCCGTGGCAGCCTGGCGAGCTGGTCAACAAATATATGAGTCGCCGCGCACCTTGTTCGCCAGCTAGCACAGCAGATGAACGTAGCATTTGCTCAGGCCAAGGCCAATTTAGAATTTTTCTCTTCCGGTATGCCTGACGCGCGTGGGGCTTCTGAGGCGCGATTAGTATGTAGGACGTGGTGTCCGAATTCCCCGCGACGTTGTGTAGGAATTCTCTGACATGGTTGGTGCGTGACAATGACGGCTCGGCGAGGGATACTGTTGGCGTCGAGACTCATTCGGGCTCGTCTCTGAAAGCGCTATTCAGCGCGGTATCCGTGATGCACCTGTAGGGCGATCGGATCTTCTCTCTTTCCTTTGAGATTGGATCAATGCCCGCATCACTTAAAAAGCAGCGCAGCCACGCATACCGCAACCAAGAGGCCCGTTGCATCTACTGCAACGCGGCGACTTGGGACAAGGATCCCTCTGAGTTTATGGCCAGATACGGCCTCACATTCGAGCGGGCGAAACGATTTCAGTGCACCGCGGAGCATCTGCGTGCTCGGTGCGATGGGGGCGGTAATGATCGTTCCAACATCGCGGCCGCCTGCCTTACTTGCAATCAACGGCGACACCGATTCATACCGGCGCCCAATCCCGAACGCTATGCGAAAATTGTTCGTGCCGCCGTCGAACAACGACAGTGGCACCGTCTATGGGTATTCGACGTAGGCATTTTGCCGCAAATGCGACCTACTTGAAGTCGTGCAGTTCGATGGCTGAATGGCTACTGGGCCACCGTCGTGGGGCAGGGGCAGAATTTTGGCTCGTCACAAATAGCACGAAATCCGAGACCACCCCGAGGAGCCGAACTGAACTTGCAGAATATTTATGAAGGACAATGGCTTACTTCATCCGGGATGTTGGTGCGGTCACGATGCGATCGTCTGCGCGCGCACCACGCAGCGAATTCTTCACTTCAACAGTCGCGCTGCCGGATTGTCTTCAGCTTGACCTGCTTGAAAATACCCCACGACACTCGCGACCGATCGATGCTCGGTCATAGCCATCACTGCCGGCAACGGCACCCCTTGCTTACCGGCCTCGGTAACGAAACCCGATCGCAGGCTGTGCCCGCCAAAATTCCCCTCTAACCCCGCCATCCGCGCACGCCGCTGCACGATCTGGCCCACGGAAGCAGGGGAGAGCGCCGGACCGACCCGGTTCTTCCAGATCCGTCGAAACATCGCCCCCTCGACGACACCGGCAGCCTCCAGCCACTCCGTCAACGCCCGCGCGCTGCGCCCAATGATCGGCTTATCGGGCGTCGAGTTGGCCGTCACACCAGCCTGCTGCGTCTTGCTGTGCTCCAACCTATATATGTACGTCTCTTCGCCAGTACGGCGCAGATCGCGCATATCGGCCGCGGCGATTTCGCTACGGCGGCGGCCGCCGCTAGCAAAGCCAAAGCAGAGCAGGGCAGTGTCGCGCAGCCCTTCGAGGCCATCGTCGCAGATCGCCAGCATCGCCTCGAGTTCCGGTCGGGTGATGGCCGTCTTCTTGGTCGGCCGCTCGCCACGCTTGACCGAAGCGCGACGGGCGCGGCTGAGCAAGGTGCGCACGCTCGGCAGTTCGCACGGATTGGGCCGCCGCTTGAGCTTGTGCGCGGTCGACAGCACCGCAACGCGGTGGGCCACGCTGGAGAGCTTCAGCGGCCCGATTTTGGCTTTGAGGCCGGCCGCAACGAGTGCCGCGTCGATGTCGGCTGGCAGTTCGCTGACCAGGCCGGTCTTGTTGCGCCGCTGGATATGGTCGACCAGGAACTGGATCACCGTGGCCTCGCTGACGGGCAACGTCAGTTCGATCCCGAACCGTGCGCGATGCCAACCGGCCCAATAGCGCAGGGCGCTCGCGTAGCTGCGTGTGGTATTCGCGGCGGCCGCTTCCGCCAACAATTCGCGCACCGCGTGGGCCGCTTGCTCGGCCAATTGCTCCGGTAGCAGCAATTGGGCAGCCGGCGAGGCAAGTGTCGGAAGGGATTTTTTTTCTTTCATATAACGTAGTTTATACTACGAAATAGTACCCATACTAACGATAATCATCACTTATCGTTAGTACAAAAGCAAAAGAGTAGGGCGTCGACATCGGAGGCAGAAATGGCACGGGGAGTCACCCAGGATCAGGTCACGCGCGCCGCGGATGCGCTGCTGGCGCGCGGCGAGCGGCCGACCATCGAAAAAGTCCGGGCCGAGCTCGGCACCGGCTCGCCGAACACGCTGTTGCGGCTGCTCGATGTGTGGTGGGCGGAATTGGCCGGGCGCTTGGCGGCGCAGGCGCGGGCACAGTTGCCAAGCATTCCAGATGCCGTGCAACGCGCCATGATGACGCTATGGAGTGAGGCGGTGGTTGTGACCCGACAGGAAGCTGAAACCCGCTTGGAAGAACGCGAGCGAGGGCTCCAGGAGCGGGAAACCGCGCTGCAGGCTCAGCTTGAGCAGGCAACGGCTCAGGAGACAGCTCAGCAGGAGACCCTCATACTCGTCCGGCACGAGTGCGAGGCCGCGAAGGCAGACCTAGTAAATGAGCGGCGTCGGATCGACGATTTACAGCAGTCCCTGGCCGCCGCCCTTCGCTCGCTCACTGAGGCTCAGGCGACGGTTGCCGCGTTGCGCTTAGCCGGCGAGGAGGCGCAGAAGGCGTTTAGAGTGGATCGGGAACGTGCTGAAGCTACCGAGCAGCGTTGGCTACGTGAGGTCGATCGGGCTCGTGAAGAAGCAAAATCCGCTCAGCAGGATGCCCGGGCTGCATACACGAAGGTCGCCAGCGAGACAAAGCGCCGCGTGAAGCTGGAAGAGGATCTTGCTCACCAGAAGCGCATAATGAAGCAGCGCCTGGCCGAGCTGGAACGCCAGCAAAAGTCACGAAAGAAGAGTAAGAATTCCGCTTCACGGAAGCCCGGCTAATCTTAACTGATGGGTTTGGGAAGGAAATTGGTCAATGTGGTCTGCGCAAGTCAGATAGCTGCATATCCATGAGTGCTTCGCCGAAACGATGGGCATGTCTTACTGCGTGGATTGGTCATTTGGAGTGCGTAGTCAGGCCAGCTAAGAATGCGCAGACCAGCTACGAATGCGCAGACCAAATTTTCCATCAATAAACGTGCCAGCCGGTTCTTGCGTCGTCTATTGATCGTGAATGTATATTATGTCAAATAGAAGACGGCAATGATTTCACTACCTTTTGTAGTATCCCCGAATCACGGGAACCAACTTTTACGGGCAACATGCTTTGGGAGACCGCCTACTCTCTACGCCGCGATGTCGTAGACAACGACGCGTTCCCAGAGCGACTGGCAAGCGGAAACGAACCTTGCGTGGTGCTCGCACTTGGTTTGATAGAACTCGTGGTCCTCCAGGGACTTGAAGTGCAACGAGGTCGCGAAGTCGAACGAATGATCCACGACGGAGCGATGTTCCGTCTGCGCAGGAGGGCCGACGAACCCGCTTTGGAGATACGGAATCGTGGCTAGGCGACGCACTTCGGTGGCGAACACGTTCCGTTCGGACGCACTGAGATCTTTGCGTAGCCAAAACAACGCGCTGTGGATAAGCATGGTGCGAGTTCTCGGTTGATGGCAAGACGAGTGTATCGCGACGCCTAACACCTGAGGCAAGCAGCTGTTCCAGATAAGAAGCACGTTGGGCCAGACCTACCCCGGCGGAGCCTGATCCCACTCGAATTTCGACGACGAGAGTCAGCGGGATTTCACATCAATCGAGCCAATCGTGTTGGGCTTGCCCCGCAAATTGTCCCGTTCCCACGGTGGCGTGTGCTCGAAATCTGCGACCAATGTATCTATCAGCGCACGCACAGCCCGGCTGACGTAACGTGTCTGGGGATAAACCGCATAGATTGTGTCGGCTGTCAGCGGTGACTCGGGCAACAGCTCGATCAGTTTGTGATCACGCAGTGCTGGTGCGGCAATGAACATCGGCAGCGCGGCAATTCCCAGGCCGGCGATCGCCGCATCGCGCATGCTCTCGCCGTTGTTGAGATGCACTCGGCCACGTACGACGATCTGTCGCGGCGCCTCACCTTCCTCCTGCGGTACGAACTGCCAGTAAGGCGCAACCGAGGCACTGCCGTAGCAAATGCAATCGTGCTGCCGGATGTCCTCAATCGTCTCGGGCACGCCGTTACGTTGCGCGTATTCCGGGCTGCAGACGAGCACTCGTCTGCTTGCCGCGATGCGTCGTGCCATCAGCGAGGAGTCGTACAAGCGGCCGATACGCACGCCGAGATCGTAGCCGCCGGAAAGGATGTCGACGTAGCGGTCGTCGAGATCCAAGCTCAGATCGAGCGCCGGATGTTCGCGCATGAAGGCGTACAGCAGCGGCCCCAGATACGCGGTGCCGAATGTCATCGGCGCGGCGATGCGCAGGCTGCCGACGATCTGGCCCGATTCCTCGCCGGACACGTCGTCTACGGCCTGTTGCATGCGCGCGAGCACATCGCGCATGTGCTCGTAGAAGCGCTGGCCCGCGTCGGTGAGTGCGACACCGCGCGGAGAGCGATGCAGCAGCTTCACGTGCAGCTCGCTCTCCAACCTGGCAACGCGCGCGCTTAGTTGCGATTTCGACACGTTGAGCCGGCTTGCGGCAGCGTTGATGCCGCCGTTTTCAACCACCTGGATATAAGCGCGGATGTCGCTGAAGTCGTAGTCCATGACCTATTGAATCACGAAAGCTTGGGTGTTCGGCAATCGCAAACACCGAGTTCGTAATTGCCCGGCTAGGCGCTCTGTGACACTCGGCATAGAGTGCACTCCATCGAATGCCTTTGGAACACATCATGCACATCACCCGACTTTCGCAAGACCGCGGCCTCGCCGATTTCGGCTGGCTCAAGAGCCGTCACACATTCTCCTTCGGCGATTATTTCGACGCCGAGCACATGGGCTTCGGCCCGCTGCGCGTGATCAACGAGGACCGTGTCGAACCGGGCAAAGGTTTCGGCGCGCATCCGCATCGCGACATGGAAATCCTTTCCTGGGTGCTCGACGGCACGCTCGAACACAAGGACAGCATGGGCACCGGCGCGCAGATCCAGCCCGGCGAGCTGCAGCGCATGACCGCCGGCACCGGCGTCGTGCATTCGGAGTTCAACGCATCGCAGACCGATCCCGTGCACTTTCTGCAGATATGGGTCATCCCCGAGGAGCGTGGCCTCAAGCCCAGCTACGAACAGCATCGCTTCGCGGCGGCCGACCTCGCCAACCAGTGGCACCTGATCGCCTCGCGCAACCCGCGCGACGGCGCGCTCAAGATCCATCAGGACGTCGACCTTTACGCGACGCGCCTCGCCGCCGCACACGAACTGATCTTTGCGCCTGCCAAGGGACGCAAGCTTTGGCTGCAGGTAGCGCGTGGGTCGGTCGTGGTCAACGGCGAAACGCTGGAGACTGGTGACGCTGCAGCATGGGCCGACTCGGAAAGACTCGTCGTGCTTGCCCACGAAAACGCTGAATTGCTGTTGTTCGACATGACGCCTTGACCCATTTTCTCCGCTCAAGCGGTGGAATCGCAGGCATCATTGCGCGAACGCAGTGCGCAACGCCGAAGCACAGCAAGCGGACACGCGTCATACTGAACGGCGGCATGGCGCGCATATCAAGTAAGAATCCGTCGCGTTTCATTCCCCTCCCCTCTAGGAATCTTCATGAGCACGATTACCACCAAAGATGGCACCGAAATCTTCTACAAGGATTGGGGCAAGGGTCAGCCCGTCGTTTTCTCTCACGGCTGGCCGCTCTCCGGCGACGCATGGGACGTGCAGATGCTCTATCTCTCCAGCCGTGGCTACCGCACCATCGCGCACGACCGCCGCGGCCACGGCCGCTCGGCGCAGCCATGGAACGGCAACGACATGGATACCTACGCAGACGATCTGGCCGAACTGATCGAGAAGCTCGACTTGAAGAACGTCGTTCTCGTCGGTCACTCGACCGGCGGTGGCGAAGTAGCGCACTACATCGGCCGCCACGGCACTTCGCGTGTGGCCAAAGTCGCGCTTGTCGGCGCAGTGCCGCCGCAAATGCTGAAGACCGCGGTGAATCCGGGCGGCCTGCCGATCGAGGTATTCGATGGCATCCGCGCGGGCCTCGTCGCCGACCGCTCACAGTTCCACAAGGATCTCGCCGCTGGCCCGTTCTACGGCTTCAATCGCGCGGACGCCAAGAAGTCCCAGGGCCTGATCGATTCGTTCTGGCTGCAAGGCATGGCGGGCGGCCTCAAGGGCCAGTACGACTGCATCAAGCAGTTTTCGGAAGTCGACTACACGGAGGATCTGAAGAAGATCGATGTGCCGACGCTCGTCGTCCACGGCGACGACGATCAGGTCGTTCCCATCGATAATTCGGGCAAGCTCTCGGCCAAGATCGTCAAGAACGCGACGCTCAAGATCTATGCAGGCGCGCCGCACGGTCTGGCAAGTACGCATGCGGATCAGCTCAACGCCGATTTGCTTGCCTTCATCGAGGGCAAGCTCTAAAGAAGATCCATCTGATCTCGCTTTCGCCGATGTCTTGGTCGGCGTGATCCATGGGTCGTTCAATGTGCGACCGCCGGCGCTCCGTCGGCGGTCGCCTTGATCGGGTCGACCGGCATCTTGTGTGCGAGTGGCGAGCATATAGTTCCACTGGCCTGGCACCGGCTGAAAACCTCGGAGTCTCCATCCAATCTCGCCGCCGGCACACTGACGTTCGCCGCAGGCTTCGTCGACACCTCCGCATTCATCGCCCTGTTCGGCTTGTTCACCGCCCAGGACCGATAGCTGCCCTGCCTACTTGACCAGTGGCTGCAAACGACTCGATAACTGCCCTTTCCTACCCACGATAAGCTCCGCTAATCTCGGTCGTCTATGGCAGCTAAGGCACGCGCTCGCTGTCCGCGAAACTCTGATCCTCGTCTGAATGACCATCTCGTCGACTCATACAGTTCAAAAGTCCTTCCATGACGCGATCGTTCTCGGCGCCGGTGCAGCCGGCATGTTTTGCGCGGCGAAGATCGCGCAGAGCGGCAAGCGCGTCGCCGTGCTCGATCACGCAGCCACCCTGGGCGAGAAAATCCGTATCTCCGGCGGCGGTCGCTGCAACTTCACCAATCGCGATGCGAAGCCGGAAAATTTCATTTCGGAAAATCCCGGCTATTGCCGCTCGGCTCTCGCCCGCTACACACCGCAGGACTTCATCAAGCAGATCGAAAGCCACGGCATCAGTTGGCACGAGAAGCACAAGGGGCAGTTGTTTTGCGACGGCTCCGCCCAACAAATCGTGCGCATGCTGCATGGCGAATGCGCCACCGGCGGCGTGGAAATTCTCAACCCGGTCAAGCTTCATAATCTGCGACGCAGCGACTTCGGCAAGGCACGTTATGCCTTGGATACCAGCTACGGTCCTTTGCACTGCAACGATCTCGTCGTTGCCACCGGCGGCCTGTCGATCCCGAAAATCGGTGCCAGCGATTTGGGCTATCGCATCGCCAGGCAATTCGACATCCCCGTCGTACCGCCCTGCCCGGCTCTGGTGCCGCTGACTTTCGAGCCGGAAGTCTGGGCGCCTTTTGCAAAATTGGCCGGCGTGGCGCTGCAGGTCGTCGTGCGTTTGCCGCGCGGCGAAGGCGGCAGAGGCAATACGCCCGAGTTCACCGAGGACTTGTTGTTCACCCATCGCGGCTTGTCCGGTCCAGGGATTCTGCAAATATCGAGTTACTGGCAGCCGGGAAAAACCATTGCGATCGATCTCGCCCATACCGAGCCGTTGGATGCCGCGTTGATCGAACGCAAAACGCAGGACAAACGTGCTTTGCACAACGTGCTTGCGGACTACATGCCGCAGCGTCTTGCCGATCATTTCGGTGCGCAAGTCGTAGCCTTGCATGCCGGCAAGAAGCTGCCCGACCTGCCGGACAGCGTGTTGCACAAGCTCGGCCAGAGCCTCAATGACTGGCGCATCGAGCCGAACGGCAGTGAAGGCTATCGCAAGGCGGAAGTAACGCGGGGCGGAGTCGACACACGCGCACTCTCCTCGAAAACGATGGAGGCCACGGCACTC
Organism: Rudaea cellulosilytica DSM 22992; assembly: GCF_000378125.1. Lineage (GTDB taxonomy): Bacteria > Pseudomonadota > Gammaproteobacteria > Xanthomonadales > Rhodanobacteraceae > Rudaea > Rudaea cellulosilytica. Next base: position 52,210 of record NZ_KB899242.1, read on the forward strand.
GCCGGTTTGTATTTCATCGGCGAGGTAGTCGACGTCACGGGATGGCTGGGTGGCTACAACTTCCAGTGGGCCTGGGCGAGCGCGGTTGCGGCGGCGAAAGCGATCGGCGAAAGCGGCGTTTGATTGCAACAGCGAGTCGGTTGGGTCAGGAGCCTGCGCGAGTACGACCGGCGCTGATGCTCAGCGCCACCGCCTCGGCCACTCTGATGCCGTCGACGCCTGCCGAAAGTATGCCGCCGGCATAACCGGCGCCTTCGCCGGCCGGATAGAGTCCGCGGGTATTGAGGCTTTGCAGGCTGTCGTCTCGCTTGATGCGAATCGGCGAAGAGGTGCGTGTTTCCACGCCGGTCAGCACCGCGTCGTGCTGATCGAAACCGCGCAGCTGCTTGGCGAATGCCGGCAGCGCCTCGCGAATTGCCGCGACGGCATAGTCGGGCAAGGCGCTGTCCAGGTTGCCCAAACTCACCCCCGGCTGGAATGAGGGCACCACCTGGCCAAGCTCTTTGGAAGCGCGCCCGGCGATGAAGTCGCCGACCAATTGCGCGGGTGCGTTGTAGTTCTCGCCGCCCAACGCGTAGGCATGGCTTTCCAAAGCGCGTTGCAATGCGATCCCGGCGAGCGGGCTGCCGCTGGCGTCGAACGCGGCGAAATCGGCGGGCTCGATGCCGACCACGATCGCCGCGTTGGCATTGCGTTCGTTGCGCGAATATTGGCTCATGCCGTTGGTGACCACTCGTCCCGGCTCCGAGGTGGCCGCCACCACGGTGCCGCCGGGGCACATGCAGAAACTGTAGACCGAGCGACCGCGGCCGGCATGATTGCCTTTGCAGTGATGCACGAGCCGGTAGTCCGCGGCGCCGAGGATCGGATGGCCGGCCTGCGGGCCGAAGCGGGCCTGATCGATCAGCGATTGCGGATGCTCGACACGAAATCCGATCGAGAACGGTTTCGCCTCGACGAATACGCCGCGCCGATACAGCATGTCGAAGGTATCGCGCGCGCTGTGACCGAGCGCGAGCACGACGTGGTCGGCGCGGATCTCACTGCCGTCGGCGAGGGTCACGCCGCGCAGTTGGCGCTGGCCGTCGGCCGCGGTCTCGATGTGGATATCGTCGACGCGCTGGCCGAAACGGATTTCGCCGCCGAGCGCCTCGATCTCCTTGCGCATGTTCTCGATCATGCTGACCAAGCGGAACGTGCCGATATGCGGCTTGGCGACATAGAGAATTTCTTCGGGCGCGCCGGCCTTGGCGAATTCGACCAATACTTTGCGCCCGTGATGCTGCGGGTCGCGAATCTGGCTGTACAGCTTGCCGTCCGAGAACGTGCCGGCACCGCCTTCGCCGAACTGCACGTTGGACTCCGGATGCAGAATGCGCTTGCGCCATAGATCCCAGGTGTCGCGCGTGCGTTCGCGCACCGCTCTGCCGCGCTCGAGCACGATCGGCCGAAAACCCATCTGTGCCAGCACCAGCGCCGCGAACAATCCGCACGGACCGAAGCCGATCACCAGCGGTCGTAACGGCAGTTGTGCCGGCGCCTGGGCAACCATGCGATAGCGGGTATCGGGCGCCACGCCGACATGCGCATCGTCTTTGCAGCGCGCAAGAATTGCGGTCTCGTCGCGCAGGGTCACATCGAGCGCGTAGATGAGCATGATCGCGCCGCGCTTGCGCGCGTCATAGCTGCGCTTGGCGACCTGCAGCGACAGCAGCTCCGCGTCTGCGATCGCCAGTTTGTCCAGCACTGCCTGGCGCAGCGCAGGCTCGGTATGTTCCAGCGGCAGTTTGATATCGGTCAAGCGCAGCATCGATCAGCATCCTTCGCGCCACGCCGTTGCCGGCGCGGCAGGGCTCGAGTTAGGAGCCAGAACCGAGAATTATCGCGGATTCGCGCGCCCGGTGGATGCCGGCCATGGAAAAGTACCCTTCCCCTGCCCGATCGCTGTCAAAACACGGCGCTTCGCTCGAATCAGGACTGCTGTCAGCTCAGGACAGGAATTCCCTCACGCGCGTGAGCGACTCGTTGATGGCGGCAAATAACTTCTGCACCGTAGTTGAGTCATCCGCCTCCGGTGCATACCAGTTCAATATGAAGGCAAAGTACGCCCAGCGACCAGCTACGTTTATTCCCCCGGCGAAAGCGCGCACGTGAAATCCGGGTGCGTCCGCATTGCCGCTTTTGGCGTAGACACTAACCCCAAGCGGAAGCGGGATGAGATAGATGTAGTCGCACAACGTGAGGATCCGCCGGAACTCCTGCAAGGTCTCGCCACGCTGAAAGAATTGACCCTGCAACGCCTGCGAATAGTAGGTGACGAAATCCTCTGCCGTGGAGGCAAGCGTCTGCACATTGTTCAAAAACGGATTCGCAACCTGCCCCGCACTGGCTAGTTCCAACAGCTCGTCCCAGGTGATCGTCTTGTAATTCTGTGCACCGAACAGATAGCCGGCAAAGGCCCGGGTGCTGTCCGGCACCGACGTCTGCGTTAGCCCGGCCGATTCAATCAGATCGCGGATGTTGTCCACACCGGCCAGGTTGAAAATCATGTCGGTCGCGGTGTTGTCACTGCGCATGATCATCGCTTCCAGCGCCGTTCGCTCGGAGACGATGCCGCTCAGATTGGGTGGATTGAATATGGGGCTGCCCAACGACCAAACATTCGCATCCAGCTGCAGTTCCTTTGTCTCGAGTGCGTGGCCGATGCCAAGAGAGTCCGGTAGGAGCTCCGCCTGCCGCAGCGCCTCGCAAAGCGCAAATGTCTTGATCGAACTGGCGGCGAACAACACCCTGTCTGCGTTTATCTGAACACTGAACCCGGGTCTGCCCCGCTGCGAAGGGGCATAGATCTTGAATCCAAGATCACCCGGCAGGTCGTTGAAGAGCTTGGCGATGTCGTACTTCGAGACAGGGACATATCGCGCGGCCGTGTCCGTCGCTTGCACAGGAAGCGAGGCGGAGATCGCCGTCGCCGCTGCCGTCCTCAAGAAATCTCGTCTGAAACGGATCATGTCGCCCTTCCTTTTTTTGCGGATTCCGGCGCAAGGTCCATTGCAGTCGTACTCCGTTGAGATAAGTGTATGCCATGCAGGTCAGCGTACCGGCGCGGCAGCCATGACCAACGGCAACTTCCAATTCTCGATCCGTGTCCCCTGCCCCGCATTGAGATGGCTGGTCAAGTAATACAGTCGCTGGATCTCGTCGCTCTGCCCCGGTCCCACCTTGGCATCCGCGAACCGCTGCTGCAGATAAAACGGCGGAATGCTCTGGCTGTAGAGCGTGGCGCGCACGCGTGCGATACGTGCAATTTCGCCGGGTGGCAAACGGACTTCGTAACGCACTTCATCGCTGCCAGTTAGCGTCGGATCGGTGTAGTGCGGGTCATGCGCCGCTTCACCTTCCACTTCGCCGAGCAGTCGGATGTAGGGCGATGGGCTGTCCAGGAACAGCTTCGGATCAAAGCCGCGCGGGCGCAACCGGTTATCCTTGACCGTTTGCACACGCCGCAGGAACGACGTGGTCAGAAATCCCTCCGAATCCTTGATCAGCTCTTGGTAGATCTGCACCTGATTGCTGTGCGTGATGCGTTGGTAGTGCGGCTGGTAGTCACGCTGCGCAACACCATTTTCTGTCGGCAAGCGGTGATCGCTCAACCCATCGAGCAGGAAGCCCAGCGCGTCGGTACGGCCCGACGCCCAGATCGGCCGGCCTCTGGAATCTTCGGCGATGAACTCGATGAACAGGCGGCGAAAACCCACGCCAGAGGGCAGGAAATGGCCGGTCTTGTTGGTCACATGCACGGTGGCCGTGAACCGGTCGTCGGTTCGATGAACATCCTTGATGGCGATGTCCGCAGATTCATGTCGCGCCATGCGCAGCATCGACTCTGCTGCGGTAATCAGGGCCGGCTGCGTCGTGGTGGCGCCCATGTAGTCGATCTGGCGCACGCCGAGCAGCAGCGGGAATTGCTGGAACATCTCGTTGAGGAACACGTTGAGGCCATGCAGCGAATGGCGCGCGTAATCCTCGCGCGCTTTCAAGGTAATCGCTTCATCGGGCAAGCGGTGCGTGGTCGGCGCGAAATCTTCCGACTCGATATTGGCGATCTTCGTGCCGGCCAGGCTCATCGATTTGTAGTGGCCGGGCATATGGCAGTCTTGGCAGGACTGGAACGTCGCGCCGCGCGCGAACACGCTGTTGGTCCATTCCAGATGCGTGGTCTGTTCGTAGGTACTCGTAACGGAGCCGCCTCCCGGCACATGCACCGAATGCGGCCGGCCGTCGTTGTCCAGCACCGGCAAAAGGATGTTGTGGCAGCTGCCGCACAGATCCGAACTCTTGATCTGCTCGCCATGTTCGGGCGTGACGCCGAGCGCGTGTTTCATCGGATCAACGATCACGTCGTCAAACGGGCCGAACAGCTTGTCGTCCGGACCGGCGACCCAGTTGCCGGTAAAACCGGACTCCTTCCCGAGTGCGGTCTTGTCGATGCGATGGCAGACGGTGCAGGAAATGCCATCGCGAGCGAGGTTGCCGTAGCCGTGAGGATCATCGGAGGCCTGGTAGCGCGTGACCATCCCGAGCCGGAACGGATCGCCGAAAGGTACCTCTGGCGGCGGCGCCACGGCGAATAGATCCTTGCAGCGTGCGTCGGCTTTCTGCGTATCGATCGCGAGCTGGCGCTGGCCCATTGCGCCGTGACAATGCAGGCAAGTGTTTTCGACGCATTCGGTGAGCTTGGGCAGACGGTTGGTCTCACTCTGCAACTGCGAGAAAAATACTGGATCGCGCCCCGCCAGTCCCATCGGCGAAGCGCGCCATTCGCCGTACATGGATACGTTGACGGAGTTGCCGGTCTCAGGATCGTCGATCAGCATGTTCGGCGCGGCATCGTTGGACACCGTTGCATCATGGCAACCCTGGCATTGATCGGATGTCAGGAAAAGCCCGGGCTTGAGCGCGCCTGCGCTGCGGTGGTCGAAGCTCTCTGCCGGCAGGTGGAAACGCCAGGCGGCGGCGAAATCATCCGGCCCGAGCGCGCCGAACGAAGCGGCGAATCGAGGTGCCGGGTGCGGCAATGGCTGGCTGAAGGCCCAGGCCTGGCGCTGCGCATCGCGCAGCATGGTCTCGCCCGCGCGCGTATTGTGAGCGTCGATATGCTCGGCGCCGGCGCGATCGTCAAAGCCACGACCGCGCAGACTCAGCATGCCAAGCTGACCGATTGTGCTAACGGGCGTCACCGGCGCGCTGAAATGTTTATAGAGCAATCCGGACGTCAGCACATTGTCGAGCGAGGCGAAGGTCATCTCTTTCTCGGCCGAGGCATGACAGTTCATGCAGTACGCGCCGAACAGGCTGTAGGGAGTGACCACGTCAGCCAGTTTTTGGCCCGACGGCTTGCCTGGTTGTTCGCAGGCCGTGTTGGTGAACAGGTCGCCCGTGGGATACCAGCATGGATCGTTCGCCGGTCGATTCGGATCGGGGCCGAAAAAAGCAGGATCGGTTACTGCGCTCGAAGTGAGGATAGGCGGATTGCCCTCGCCGCTGGCGGTCGGATTGGCCCAGTACCAGCCATCGTGCGTGGCGCCGTTCTGCTTGTACATCACCGTCCATGAACTAGGCTCGATCGCGACCGCAGGCTGGCGGATTACCAGGCACTGCGCGTTCTGATCGATATGCAAAGCTTGCGGATCGATAGAGCGCATTTCTTTGACGATCATCGCGCCGTCTGCGAGCGCGCCGTTGCGCCCGTCGCATAACCAGTCGACCACCTCGGGCGAATACCAGACTCGTACCGCCGGGTGCACGCCATAACTCTTGCCGTTTGGGAAGTCGCCAGTGTATGGACCAGTCAAGCGCCAATCATGATCGGCGACCCAGCCCAGACTGCGATACGTCCGCTCGCGCAGGAAGGTGCGCAGGCTAAAGTCAAAACGATTCTTCGCCTCCAAGCTCGACATCTCGGCGGGCTGCGAGTCGAACAGTGCGTGCTTGCCGCGATCCGGATTCGCCGTGCACCAAGCCGTAATCGCCTGCGGCGATGGCGGCGGAGGCGACTCCGCGCACACCCACTCTGCCGGCGAATTCGGCGGAAATGGCGGCAGATTCGGCGTGGACTGAGCGAACGCGGTAGTGCTTGTCGACAACAAGATCACAAGACTCTGATACCGCGCTGCCTTCAAGTCCCCTCCCCCGCGATCGCGACTCGCATTTTTGAATTGAGGCTCCCAAAAAATCGGCTTTAACTTGCGGTTGCCACGCCTGCAAGTTTGATTTACGGCAGGCGTGGTAAAAACAATGGGTCGTTGTTGCAGAAATAGCTGATCTTGCCGTTCTGGTCGTGCTCCACCAGGCGGAAGGCCAGCGCGTTATCTCGGGACTTAGCCTCCTATCGATTGACGTCGTCCCTTTGTGTTCTGCACGACGATGCATTTCGTTGCGAAACTTCCGCAGGCAGGCGTCGGACTTATAGGACCCCACCCCAGTTAGAACCGGTACGCGAAGCCCACGGTCAGCGTTCTCGCCCAGAAATCGGTCGTAGCGAGGCTGAACGCCGGCTGCGCAGCCCCCACCGACTGTACCGGCGAGTCGTTGCCGTAGGACACGGTCTGTGTCGGATCGATGTTGCGATTGATCTGCTCGCCGGGCCGCACGACGTTGCTTGCCGACATGAACGAATAGCCGACGAACACGGTCGCCTCGGGCGTCAGCCGGTAGCCCACGTTGAGCGTTATTTCCGGCACGGTGGCGAACACGCTCTGCGTGTGGTTGCCGCTGTTCGACGGAAACGCGAAATAACCGCCCGGGAAAATCTGCGTTGCCCCGTAGTTCGTGTAGTCGTTGGTCACGAGGAAGCCGTTGACCGACACTCGTTGCTGCATCGTGCCGAACGCGACCTTGGCGGCGAGGCTCCCTACCCACGGCCCGCGCTCGAACGCGGCGCGCGCACCCACTTGCAGACCGTAGAAGCGGTTGCGGGCGGCGAACGCGTCGGTGGTGTTCCAGATGTCTGCCGGATTCGGCGGGTTGTACGGGCTGCTGGTGGTGATCGTGTACGACTCGCGCAGTTGCAGGAAGCGGAAGCCGCCCAAAAGATCGAGGCGCCAGCCATCTTGCGGCGGCAGCGACCACGTGACGTTGACCTCGCCGCCGCCGAGCGAATTCGAGAATGTCGCCCGCGCGCTGCCGCGGTAGTCGGGCCAGTACGACAGCTCGGTGACGTTTTCCTGTTGGGTCGTCACATCGTAGAACGGAAGCAGCAGGTCGATCGAGCCGGGTTGGCCCGTCGAGCTCACGCTGGACGACGTCGTGCGGCTCGGGAGGTAGAAGCCGCCGAGCTCGACGCCCATGCGGTTGTCGAGGCGATAGGTCGCCGTGACGCGCAAGCCAGCGTTGACGTTGGTGTCGACCGTGCCGCCGCCCAGCAGCACATTGACGCCGGGCGCATCGAGGTAGTTGTCGGTGACGATCGGTACCGGCGTCGGGCTCGCCTTCAGCGACGCGAAGAGCGCCTCTGTGCTCAGCGACCAGCGGCTGTCGCTCTCGGCCGGCATCGGCGCGGTTTGCGCGAGCGCGACGCCCGCCGCGCAGCCCCCCAGAGCTATGGCAGTGGCGCACCGAAGAACGGCGTGTCTCCTCTTCATGGGGTGGTCTCCGTTGCGCTTCACAGCGAGTAGAGGAACGCGCGCAGGTTCTGCACGTCGCTCGCCGACAGCGCGTTCAGCGCGTCGATGGTTCCCAGCTTCTTGACCGCGGGTCCGTCGTGCATGAAGGCCGCCTCGACGGCGTCGCACGCGCGTCCGTCGTGCATCAGGAAATCGCACGCGGGGTCGCCGGGGTTCTTCGTGTTGCCTTGGGAATCGGTGACGAAGCGGTTGAAGCGCATGCCTTTCAGCGCCGGCGTGCGGATCTTCTGCACGTAGTTCTGATACTCGGCCAACACCACGCCGGTGGCCGCATCGCGGATCTTCTTGCCCGCCGGCACGACGGCGACCTGCGACAGGTAGCCCATGTCGTGCATCAACAGGTCGGTGCCGAGATACGACAGGAAAGGCTTGTTGCCGCCCGCCTTCGGATCGTAACGATTCTTGAGGCGGTCGCGGTACGCTTGGCTGAGCATCGTGTCGTCGGGATTGAAATCGATCCGGTCGATGACATGGCACGTATCGCACTTCAGGTTGCGGAACACGGTCTCGCCGGCGATCACTTCGGGCAGCTGCACCTGGAACTCGGAACGGGTGGGATTGCCTATCCAGCGTGCGTAATCGGCCATGCGCTCGATATCTTTCTCACTCAAGTTTCTGTTGCCGGCCTGCTGGTCGACGCACGTCTTGTCGGCCGGCCCGCAGTTCGGCGCGAGGTAGCGGATCGGCGACGCCGACTTGCCGTTCGGGTAGAGCTTCTTGTAACCCTCGCTCGAGGTCATGTTCATCTCGACGAAGGCGGCGTTGGCCACCTGGTCTTCGAGCGAGGCGCGATCGCCCAGCCAGCCGAAGCGGCCGATGTAGCAGTCCTGCATGCTCTTCGTGATGCAGTTCGGCTTCACCTTGCCGCCGACGCCGTCACGCGAGCCGACGGTCCAGATGAGCTGGCCCGCGATGTCCTTGCCGAGCAGCGCTTGCTGGCTGGCGCGGAAGCCGATGATCGCATCGTTGGGCATCGCCTCGATCGCGCTCGAGTTGCCGAGCCGCTTGCCGTTCAGCAGCATGTAGCCGACCGCCTGCGCGTTGATCGCATTTTCGATCGCCTCGCCGCTGACGTCGTTGCAGGTCAGGGGCCAGGGCTTGCCGATCGGTGCGAGCAACACGATCTGGCAGTTGCCGCCGACGGTGAACGAACCCACCTTGACCTGCCAGGGGGTGTAGATCTTGTTGAGTTCGGCGTTCTTGCGTTGCGTCGCTACGACCAGACTGTCATCGCTCGCAGGCACATACGACCACTGGTAACTGTTCCCCTGCGTGACGTGGAAGCTGTCGCCGTAGAAGTTCATGATCGCGTTGCTGTAGTACAGGTCGGTCGACGTGCGCGGCGGCGACAACAGCGTGAGCGGGGTGAAGGCCTTCGGTTCGGAAAACACGGAACCGTCGTCGCGGGCGGTGCTGCGCAGCAGGTCGAAGAAGACGAGCTTCATCGGGTGAATGCTCCCGGTGAAGGTGTAGTCCTCGCCAGTGTAGACGGTCCCGGTCGCCTTGCTTTTGGGGTTGTATACCGCTCCCGTCATGAACTCCTGCAGCTTCGCGTCCAGCGTGAGTTGCGGGTTGATCGGGATGCCGCTGCCGTTGCGCACGTGGCAGCTGTCGCAGGTATTGCCGTGGAACGGGACCTTGGCTGCGGCCCCGTCGAAGGCGGCGTTGAAAATCATCGTCGGAAAACTCTTCTTCGCCGCGTCCGTCGCCCCTTCCCTGACGACCTCGTTATACATGCCCTGCATCCGGTACTCGTTGTGCCAGAGGGTCCTGCCACGGATCCCTTCGGCGAACACCTGGGGCTCCGCTTCCATGTGATTGGTCATCAGCAGCGTGTGGTAGAACTCCCTGCCGCTGTACTGCCGGGGGACGAACGCACGCTTGATGTCGGCCTCGTTCGCGATCGGTATGTACAGGCTGAAGACGCTCGTGTTGTAGACCTGCTCGTAGATGGAATAACGCTTGTTGGCGGAACTCCGGTAGAACGAGACCGGAAGCTGAAGTCCCGGCACGCCGGCAAACAGGAACGACGTGCGGCCGTACTGGTTCGCCGGGATGATATTCGCAGCCGTCAGCAGTTGCGTGTTCCAGGTGGCGGGCCATTGCTGGATCCAGCCGTTGTGGTGCAGCTCGTAGTTGAGCCCGCACTTGCGCAGACTCGTCGCGTCGCCCTTCGCCAGGTGGTCCAGCGTACATTGGCGCGGATAGAGCGTTTGCTTCGCTCGGTAGATGCCGCTGGTCGTGCAGTTCGGCCCGTTGGGCCCCGTCAACGTCGTGTCGCAGGTCGAGAAATTCTGCGGCCGAGACAGCTCGTCCGTTATGGCGAAGGTGCCGAGGAAGGGGTTCTGCGCGGACTGCAGCTGGAAATCCCCCCATTCCATCGAATTGCCGCTCCACGGGAAGTGTCGCTGGTTCTCCGCCGTGCCCTGGTCAGTCTTGAAGTTCGTGAGCGCATTGTTGAACCACCGGAGCAGGAAATCGTTGTATTTCGAAAACGTCATGTCATCGGAAGGTAACGTCGCGGGGACCGGCGCGAGATCGAAGGCCGCCAGGACAATGTTGCAGACCGTGATGCCTTCGAGGCAGTGGTTATTGGGAGACTGCGGCCATACCGACCAAGGGACCGCGCGCGGCCAGCCTAGCGCGCCGCCGGCGCCCCAGGCATTGAATCCGTTGTTGAACGGCGAGAGGTAATCGGCGTAGCAAACGGGATCCTGCATGTCGACGTATAAGTAATTCCCGTTGCCGTCGTAATTCTTCTCGAACATCCCGTCGCAGTAGTGCGACATGAACCAGGGGAGCTGCGGCGCGTAGGTGCTGCCGTCGGTGATCGTGTACTTGTCGTAAACGCCGGCGTTGCCTTGATCGTTGCCGTAGACGCGCGGCGCCAGCTTGACCCCGTTGTCGTCGACCGTGGTGTAGTAATTGCCGACCTTGAGCAGGACCTCGATGCACGGCATCGACGTGTCCTGGCACTCGGCAGGGTTGTTGATCGGGGGCACCTCCTTCGGCGCCGTGTCGGGCGTCTTGACGGGCGTCGCGTACACCGTGTCGATGCGTTGCATGCCGAGGATGTTGGTGACGCCGGTCTCGAGCATGCAGTCTGCATTGGACCAGTCTGGATTGGACAGTTTCTTTTTGGCGCAGAAATCCTTGTCGTTCTGCGGCAACGCCTCGTACGGCATGATCAGCGGCTCGTCGATCTGGTTGCCGGCGAACGTGCCGAGCTTCTGGTGCCACGGCACATCCGAGTACCACTCGTTGACGGGCTGTTTGGTCGTGATCGCGGGCCAGAACGGTGCACGATCGTTCTGGTTCTGGGCGCTTGCGACGATCACGAAGGTGGCCGCCAGCAAAGCGGTGCCTAGAGCAAGGATGGATCGGATCTTCACGCGCGGTCTCCCCTGTGTTGCGGTTGAAGTCGTCCCTTATGTGTTCGGCGTTGTCGTTTGAAGCATACGCACGTCCCCAATCTGCGAGATATACCCTGATCAGGCTATAGCCACTCGGAATGGGTAACAACGCACAAAACTGTCGCCAAGAAATCACGATGCGCGAAGACCCAAACGCTATCCATGCGCTTCGGGACACCCTCACTCCTACCGATCGAGCATACACCTTAATCGATGATCGGAAGGGTCTCCCCACTGCTCTCCTCTGCCGAAGAAAACGGTATGAAAGGCGGCGGTTTGAGTGATCCCACGCAACCCGTATCGGGTGCGTCTGGGTTGTCGAAGAAGGACCTGACCACTGTCTGCGCGCATTGCGAATTGGCAATCACGAAATGCCCGATCCCGGGAATGCTGATGATCGTTCCTTTCGCAAGCGTGGCCGCCACTTTCTTCGCAAAGTCCAGGTCGGTCACCGCATCGAAGCTGCCCGAGACAAGCAGCACGGGCAGATTCGTCGTCAGTGGCCGGTGGGCATCTGCGGCGGCAGGAACTCGCCAGATTCGCCGGCAATCATCGTTATTGTAGGCCCAGGTACTCACCGCCTGCTCGGTGATCGATGTTGGATAAAAGGGGAAAGCCTGCTTGCCTGCTGCGCTGAGTTCGCGCCGCGGGAATGGGTATTGCTCGCGGCAGACCACTCCGTATCCGAGACCGTAACTAGCTGCGGGAGCACCCGCCACCGGCGGCGGCGCCAACCCGACTCGGTACCTGGCAATGGCTTGCAGCGCCTCGGGGCGGCCGCGCGCCAGCTTGTGGATCAGGTCGGGCGCAGTCGCGAGCCCCGGGTTGTTGGCCCGGCTTTGATCGCGCAACCAGTCGACCAGCGCACCGCCATCGAGAACCACTTTGACATCCTCGCCGGTTGCCGGATCGTGCACCGTCGTGATCCGCGGATCGGCCTCAAGCCGGTTCACGAGTTTGCTGAAGATGGGTTCGAGGTGGGGCCAGGCCGCGTTGCAGGCGGGTTCTGCGGCGCAAGCCGCAAACAGGTTGTCGAAGCCGGCGCGCGTGCTCCACCAGTAGTCGGGAAGAATCGTGGAGACGGGCACGACCGAGTCAAGAACCATGCTGCGGACGCCCTCAGGGTGGTCGCGCACATACGCCTGTGAAAGATCGGTACCGTAGGACACACCCAGGACGTTCCACTCGGCAATGCCCAGCGCGATGCGCAGATCGGCAAAATCCGAAGCGCTCTCGCTGGAGTTGTAGGCGCCCAAGTTGGTCGTCTTCGCCAGCAGATCCCGGCGACACTCGGCCGTGGCGGCCAAATGCGCGCGCTTGGTCGCCTTGGAATAAAAGCGAAGTCCGACAAGCTCCCGGGTAAATGCGTCGATGGACATGCAGGTCAAGGCGGGCTCGGACAGGTATTGCCCACGCTGGTTCATCACGATCAGATCGCGACTGTCGTTGATACCGGCATCGACCAGACTGGCGGCTTCACTGCTTGCGATGCCACCGGGACCAGTCCCCAGATACACGATCGGATCGCTTGCCTTGTCGGCTGATCTTGCAGGAATGATGGCAACGAAATTGCGAATGGCCCGGTCGAGCGGACGGTTGCGATCTTCCGGCACGACGAGATAGCCGCAGCGCGCATTCCACAACTGCGGCGCCAACGGCGGGCATGGCGCGGGCTCAAATCGCGGCAGCGCGCCCGTGTTTTGGGCGGAAACACGCGTTGCGAGCAGCGACGGGCAGGAGGCCGCGATGGCAAGGGCAAATCCGATTCGCAAAAGGGTCCGCATTTGATTTATCGCCCCGGCACGTTCTCTGCGTTCTGATCGGGCATCCACGTGCGCTCATTCGCAGGGCTTGGGGGCGGGTGCGCCAGGCCTTGCGCGATCCGCTGAAACAGCATGGTCGACGTATTGCCGCTAAAGTCCGCTTTCGGCCCAAGCGTGCAAGTGACCGCAATCGCAATCTTCTCTGCGGGCCGGTAGGCCATCACCCCCGAGTAACCGAAAAAGAACGGGTTCTGCATGATCCATCCGTCCGACACAAAGATGCCGAGGCCGTAGTATTGCGACGGCGTCCACGGCGGCAACGACGCTGTGCGCGGGTCCAGCAGTTGTGCGTAGGCTTTGGGCGAGATCAACTGGCCGGTGGCGATTGCTGCCGCGGACCGCATGACGTCGGGCACGGTGCTGGTCATGACGGCGCCTGCGGCCGTGGTCCATGAGGGCGACCAGCCGGTGCTGTCCTGGTAGATATTGCCGATATCGGTCGAGAAGGCGTGCAACACGGGCGGAGGGATGAATGGCGTCGCATCGCTGCGCGTCTCGTGCATGCCCAGCGGCTCCAGGATCCCGGTGCGGATCAGGTCGGCGAGCGGTTTGCCGCTAGCCTTCGCCATCGCTTGGCCGAGGATGATGAAGTTGGCATGCGAATAAGAAAAGCATGTGCCTGGCTCGCAATCCATCCCCTGCTTGAAGCTGATTTGAATCAGCTCGTCCTCGGACCATTGGTAATAGATGTCGTCATATAGCGGAAACAAGTCCAACTTCGCGTACTCCGCATAGCCCGACGTACTGTTGGCCAGCATGGCGAGCGTGATGTCATTGGCTCGCGGGTAGTCCGGAAACCATTTCGACAGCTTGTCATCGATGCTGAGCACACTCTGGTCTTGCAGTTGCAACAACGCCGTCGTCAGGAAAGCGATGCCGATCGAGCCGATGCGCCAGTGCATGTCCAGGGTCGCCGGCTGGTGCGCCGCCGATTCGCCCCAGGCCTGGCTGAGCACCGGTGTGTCGCCCACCCTCACGCTGACGATGGCCGAGCGCAGGTCGAGTTTGCGCATCGTCTCGCGCACAATTCCGCGTACCCGTTCCGCGGTCTTCGCTGCGTCGGCGCAGCCGAACGCGAGTCGGATCTGCCCCTGCGCACAGGCCGGCTCGTTGCCGGAAGAAGTGCCGGGGAGGAGCAGCAAGCCGGCGAGCGCGATCAGAGCGAATGCAAGAAAGCGCGAGGTCATGGTGCAGTCTCGTACGTCGCCCGCGGTCAGTCAAAGCCCTCGGTTTCCAGGCTCTGTGCCACGTCCGTATTGCCGGCTACCATTGCAACCTGGCGAAAGATGGAGCCGTGGCGCACGATTTGCTCAGCGCCATCGACTGTCTGGAATACCAGCTCGGCCAGGTCGCGACCGTCGTTGATCGGCACTTTCACGGTCATGCGCGCGCGCGTGTCGTCCACCGGCCGCATCAGTTGGGCGTCATCCCACAGCATGTAGCCAGGTAGATCCGGCAGCACGCCGAGCTTGACCAGATAGCGGCCTCGGCTCAAGGCCACCGAGTCTGCCGCCTCGTCGGCAAGCTCCCAGGCCGTGCCGATGCGCGCCTTCCAGGCTGCCGAGAGAGCCGCCTTCAACGGCGGCAGTTGTTGACCCAAGGGAAACGATACCCGGACATACCCCGTGGAGTTGGGTGAGCGCTGGACCAGGTAGCGCATCCCTCGTTGGACTTCGAAGGTGAAGGAGTCACCCGTGTCGCCCCACCACCAGCCGTCACTGCGCAGCAAAAGGCCCTCGTGCATGGGCGTCCAGGCGCCATCCTGCCAGCGCCTGAGGTTCAGGCGACCGTCGACCAGCGCAGCGTCGATGGGCCCGTTGTAGTTGCCGTAGATGCCGACGATGGCCGGATCGGGAGACGGCGAATCCACCGAAGGCGGGGCCACAAGACTTACCTTCGGGGGCAGTGCGCGGAGCAGCTGGCGGTCGAGCAACGTGCGCATCACGATCTCTTCGGCCAACCGGGCGACGTCGTAGTTGGTGCTGCTGCCGGACAGCATCAGCACGATGTCCGATTCGGGCAGCACATAAAACTCGTTGCTGAAGAACACGGTGAAGCCGTTCTTCTCCCACGCCTTTTGTCCGACTGACCGCAGGGCGATCTGGTTCGCGTTGTCCCAACCCAGCCCGACCTGGAATTCAGGCGTGAGATTGATGCGCAACATGCCCGTCTGGTCGCTTCCCATTTCGGCCACGCCCGCAGCCGACACGATGCGCTGGCCGTCGAGGATGCCGCCACCGAGGAACATGCGCCCCAGGCGCAGCATGTCTGTCGGCGTGCTGACCAAACCGCCCGTGGCGTAGGCCGAGACAAACTCCTGCGGCAGACGCTCGCCCTGGTAGTAAGGGTGCGCGAACGTGCCCTCGGCGAAGGGTGCCAGCGTATAGCCAGAGTTCGTCATGCCGAGCGGCTCCAGGATGTTGACGCGCACGAACTCCGGGAAACTCTGGCCGGAGAGCGCCTGCACCAGACGTTCGATCATCGTGAAGCCATCGTTGCAGTAGACGGACAACTCGCCAGGCTCGTGCTTCAGGTGGGTGTCGGCCAGCGCTGCCTCGACATTGGCTGCGTAGTCCGTGTAGGGCCCGAACGCGAAGATATTGTGGATGTCCGTGCCGGGTAGCCCCGACGAGTGGCTCAAGAGGTGGCGTACGGTTATGCGCTTGTAGCCGTCGGAGTAAATGCTGGGGTCCCACACGGACTCGGTCGTCAGGGTTCGCGGCCCGAGCTGGTTTCGTAGCTCAAGCCGGTCGGAAAGCATACGGAACTCCGGCAAGTAGCGGACCACCGGCGCATCCAGCTTCAACAAGCCGCGATCCTGCAGAATCATCGCCGCGAGCGCCGCCAACACCTTGCTGACCGAACCGGTGTTGAAGCGTGTTTGCACGTTGGCGGGGATGCCGTCCTCTCGGTTGGCCCAGCCGAAGGCCTCCTGCCATACCACCTGGCCAGCGCTCCACAGGGCAACAGACACAGCGGCGGTTCCGCTCTTTGCCATAACGCTGGCGATGGCATCGCGCCCCCAGTCGGCAGCGGAGGAGTTGTTGACACTTGCGGACGTGGCGCCGGCGCTGTCACTGGCGGGCAGGAACGGAGCCAGCAGCGCCAGTCCGGCACTTTGCATGTACCGACGGCGGCTCAGGCCGCGTGAAGAATTGAAGTTCATGGTTGGATTGATCCTGAGAATCGGGCGGGAGAACGTGGATACGGCAATGCATCGGACCTGCCGATATTTCAAAGCGATTCGCGCGCCTCGAACTCTTGGCGCAACGCCTCGATTTCGGCAAGCAACTGCGCACGCGTCTTGTATTTGCGTCCGCCGGTCATCGATGGCCCCCTATCGATTGAAGACGCTGGTGCAACGGATCGATCGCCGCCGCTGCCCGCTCGCGTGAGGCTCACACGAAATGCTTGGACGCGGTTGAGGTCGCCACGCGAAGCATACGCAGGTCCCCATCCTTCGAGATATACCCTGATTAGGGTAGAAGGCACTCAGAATGGGCGACAATGCGCGGACCTGCCGTCAGGTAAAATTTAAAATGCACGAAGACCCGAACGACATCTATGCGCTTTGGGATGAACTGGCCGAATTCCCTGTCAGTCGATACGACGACGCGCTCAAGCACATGTTGAAGCGCCTCTGTGAAATCTTCGGTGCCAAAAACGCACTCTGGTCTGTCGTCGTGCGGCTACCCGTTCCCCCGGACGGAGATCCGCTCAACGGATGGCGACCGCGCCTCGTACGTCTTCTGAACCCGATCGCACCGCTGGCCGCCTCGGTACAAGCGCAGGTCGACAAGCTCTGGCTGCCCAAGGTCGACCTCTCGTCGATCGTCGGCGCCGCGGGCGAAGAGCTCTTCTTGACGCGGCTTCTTTTCGAAGCGTTGCCGCCCAGTTGGTTCGAGGAAGAATATTACCGGCGCCACTACCTGGCCGTCGGCCATGCGGACCACGTGTCGGCTCGCTGCGCCTTCGGCAAGGACGTCCGGATTCATTTGTTGCTTTATCGTGGTCTGGAGGATCCTCGCTATACCGCCGCGATCAAGGCACCTTTCACACTTGCGATGCGCGGACTGAAGTGGTTCCAGCACCGACTATTGCTCAGCCATGGAATACACGCAGCGAACGAGCCGATTACGCCCGCTGAGCACGGCGTCCTGCTTGCGCTGCTCGGGGGTGCCACGGAAAAGCAAATTGCGGAATCGTTGGGCAAGAGCCACAACACGATTCATATCCACATCAAATCCATCTACCGGAAGTTTGGCGTTCGCAACCGGCCCGCCCTCACCGCACTGTGGATGAACTAGAGAACCTTCTCCGATACGCGGACTTCGAACAATCGGCGAGCGGCGAACTCGACAAAGCGCTTGTCGAGTTCCAACGAGCAGCGCCTCACATGTAACGATGTCTTATCGGATTACGAGAACCGGGGTTTTGGCATGGGTGAGAACTTTTTGTGTCTCGCTTCCCAAAAGCACGCCCGCCAATCCGCGGCGGCCGTGCGACGCCATCACGATCAGGTCGCATTTGGATTTGCGCGCGGCGTTGATGATTTCCTCGTAGGGATGATCGCTGAAGGTGTCGATCTCCGCGCAGCGAACGCCGGCTGCGGCACATTCCTTCTGCACGTAGCTCAATATTTTCTTTGCAGCCTCACGGCTACTCGCGACGTAGTCCTTCTCATCAGGCACCCACATGCCAAGCTCGTACGGTGGGTTGTACTTCGGCAGGACATGCAGCGCCGTCACCCGCGCGTTGCTTGCCTTCGCGATACGGATAGCCTCCCGGACCGCCTTGCGCGATAGGCTGGATCCGTCAGTCGGAACAAGAACGTGCTTGTACATGGGGAATTCTCCTGATGATGGATAATTTCAACGCGACAATGCCGTGCCGATCTTGTTGCGTAAATCGGCTAACGACGAAATTCGAGTCCAGTGCTTCTGGGCGAAGTGCTCCGACCCGCTGCTCCGCGGCTTCGGCGATCTGCGCCGCACCCGCAATTCGTTCTTGATGGCCGATACGCCCTCAATCAGTCGGATCGTGGCTTCCGCGGCTACCTGCTGATAATCCCCACTGACTTCACCGGTGAGCGTGACGCAGCCATCGTGCACCGACACATGGATGTTCGTCATCGCCAGCGATGGGCTCCAGCGCAGCCAGTATTCCGCCGAGCGCGCGATCGCCGTATCGTTGACCAAGTCGTGACGTGGGATTTGATTCACGCCGTTGTCTCCACTTGCCTTCGTCCTGCACGGTATCGAAGCGCGGGAAGCGAACGTTGATCTGAATCAATAAGTCCAAGGGTTCTTGGCTAGTCGCCGCAGGCCGCTCCGCCATCGCCGTCGTGGCGTGTGGCTGCATCCCTGTTGCGACTTTCGTTCGCAATGTAGCGAGGATGATTGCAGCCGGGGCAAACTCGCTTCGACGATCCCAAGCTTGTTGTCGAGCTGCATGTCGAGCCAATCCACCCTCGCCGCTCCGTCGCAAATGCGACTGCCCATGTGAGGCCGTCCGGAGCCTGTTTTTTCTGCGGGAGGAATCCTCTTATCGTTTCGGCACCAGTACGGCCGCGCCACGGACCAGGCCAGCGCGCAGGTCGCCGAGCGCGCGGTTGGCCTCGGCCAGATCGTAGGTCTGAATCTGGGTATGCACGGGATGACGCTCGATCGCGGCAAGAAATTCGACGCCGTCGGCGCGCGTGAGATTCGCGACCGAGCGGACAACGCGCTCGCCCCAAAGCAACTCGTAGGGGAACGAGGGAATGTCGCTCATGTGAATGCCGGCGCAGATCACACTGCCGCCTTTACGTACCGCACGCAATGCCGCAGGAACCAAGTCCCCCACCGGAGCAAATATCAGCGCCGCGTCGAGCGGAGCGGGAGGCTGGGCGTCGGAATCACCGCTCCAGGTCGCGCCCAGCTCGTACGCAAACGCGCGCGCATCCGCATCACCGGGGCGCACGAACGCATACACGCGCCTTCCCTGCGCGACGCAGAGCTGGGCGAGAATGTGCGCGGCCGCGCCGAATCCGTAGAAGCCGATATTTTGCGCGTTCGACGCCATGCGCAACGCGCGGAAGCCGATCAGCCCGGCGCACAGTAGCGGTGCGGCTGTCGTGTCGGCATAAGACGGCGGAATATGCAGGCAATAGCGAGCATCGGCGACGACGTGATCGGCATAGCCGCCGTCGAGGGTGTAACCGGTAAAGCGCGCTTGCTCGCACAGGTTTTCCTCGCCTGCCAGGCAGTAGCGGCATTCGCCGCAGGTCCAGCCGAGCCAAGGGACGCCGACGCGGTCGTTCAACGCGAATCCTTCCACTCCCGGACCCAGCGTGATGATGCGGCCGACGATTTCGTGACCAGGCACGAGCGGCAGCCTGGGCCGCAGCAGCTCGCCGTCGACGATGTGCAAATCGGTGCGGCATACGCCGCAGGCGGCGACTTCGATGAGCAATTCGCCGCGGCTGGGCCGCGGCATCGGCAGTTCCGCTGCGCGCAGCGCCATACCGGGCCGCTCCAGGACTTGCGCATGCATCGTGTTCATACTCAGGAGGGCTCTATTCCTTCAAGGTTCGCGCCAGAAACGTTCCATTTCAAGGTAGGTGAACGACGCGGACCAGGCGATGAGAACGAGGCCGCTCAGCGCCTCGGTGCCGGCGAGAAAGCGCAGCGGCCCCTTCACCGAAACATCCGACGCGCCGACCGTAGTGAACGTCATTGCCGAGACATAGATGTCGTCGAGCAGCCCGGCTGATGCGCCGGACACTTCGCCGAAGGCCGGCCAGATTGCGAGCGTCGCGTAGACGCAACCGAACAGCCAGATTTCGGCGATGTGCACGAGGAGCAGACCAAAGATGCCGAACAGAACGCGGCGACGGCGGTGGCGCTGCAGTCGCATGAGCTGGCGCGAAAGCCAGCTGAGACATTCGTAGTGGAGCAGGACGCACAGGCATACCGTTGCTCCCGTCGCGACGACGACGACGCTGTTGATACCCCATGAAGCTGCATGTTCCATAAGACCTTCTCCTGCCCATCCGCTCAGCCGAGGTCGTAGCCGGTCAACGCAGTGAATCCCGCCTGGAACAGGATCATCGTGACGAGCACGCGGCTCTTCGCGCCTATCGCCTTCAGCGCACCGAATTGCTCGAGGTTCTCCAGAATGCAAGTGACGTAAAAAATTTTGCCGAAACGCATCTCGAAGCTCGCGTCCTTCACAGCGGTAGTGCGCGCCGCGCCTTCGCCAAACCATTTGACCAGGCCCTCGGCCACGATGGCATACGTCATGAGTGTTCTCTGGTCGATGGGCACAGCCTAAACTCGGCCCGTGCGGACGCTTTTGACTCGCATCAAAAAGAGCGGCGCCCTTCTGCGAATGACGTCGCGCTATTCCGTTCGGCAAGGCGTGCAGCTACGCCGGCTTGGGGCGAGAAAACCAAGTACGCCTATTTGGCCGTCCGCGGCGACCGCCCCATGGTCCGCGCGAGCAGCTTCCCGACTTCGGCGAGGCTGCGCGTGTTCAGCACGTCGGCGCGCGTCAGCCAGCCGCGGCGGGCGCGGCCGACGCCGAAGTCCAGTTGCCCGAAATCGTCGGGATGGTGAGCATCGCTCGATACCGCGACGAGCACGCCCTGCTCCTTCGCCATGCGGCAATGCGCATCGTCAAGATCGCAGCGCTTCGCATGCGCGTTGAGTTCGAGGAAGCAGCCACGCTCGCGCGCATGGCGGATGATGCGCGGCATGTCCAGTTCGCACGGCGGCCGTTCGCCAATGAGGCGCCCGGTCGGATGGGCAAGGATGCTGAAATACGGATTGTCTAGCGCGCGCAGGATGCGATCGGTCTGTTTCGCACGCGGCAGATGCAATGCGCTGTGTACCGCGCCGACGACAAGATCGAGGCGTTCGAGCACCGAGTTCGGCAGATCGAGGGAGCCGTCTTCGAGGATGTCGACCTCGATGCCCTTGAGCACGCGGAAGCCGCGCATGCCCGCGTTGATCTTGTCGATCGCATCGCATTGCCGCGCCAGCCTCGTCGTGTCGAGCCCGTGACCGATGCGCAGGTTCTGCGAATGATCGGTGATCGCGATGTAGGCCAGTCCCGCCGCGCGCGCAGCGGCGACCATCTCAGCCAGGCTGCCGCGACCATCGGTGGCGTCGGTGTGCACGTGCAGGTCGCCGCGCAAGTCGCCGTGTGCGATCAGCACCGGCAGATCGCCGCGCTCGGCGGCGAGGATCTCACCGCGGTTCTCGCGCATCTCGGGCGCGATCTCGGAAAGATCCAGCGCGGCGTAGACGGACGCTTCGGAAGCATCGGCAAGATTGGTCTCGCCGCGAAACACGCCGTATTCGTTAACCTTCAGCCCGCGACCGCGTGCCATGCCGCGCAACGCGACCGTGTGCTCGCGCGAACCGGTGAAATACACCAGCGCGGCGCCGCATGCCGCGGGCTCGACCGCGCGCAGATCCACCTGCAGACCGTTCTTCAACTCGACACTCGCACGCGTGGAACCCTGCGCGAGCACGCGCGCAACCCGCGGATAGGCGACGAAATGGCGGATCGCCGCCGCACTTTGGTTCGAGGTGACGACGATGTCGAGGTCGCCGACTGTCGCCGCGACCCGGCGATAGCTGCCGGCGACCACGGCCTTGGATACCGCGGCGGATTTACCCAGGTATTCGACGAGCGCGGTGGCGTCTGGCTTCACCTCGCACCAGAGCCGGCGCGAGGACTGGCGCAGATATAGCCCGACCGCTTCGCCGATCTGTTTCTCGCTCGTCGCGCCGAAGCGCGGTAGCTCGCGTATGCGATGCGCCTGCGCGGCGACGAGCAACTGTTTTGGCGTGCGCACGTCGAGCGCCTCGTGCAGCGTGCGCAGGCGCTTGGCGCCGAGCCCGCCGACGTGGAGCAGTCCGGCCAGTGCGGCAATCTTCTCGCGGCGCAGCTCGACCAGCTGCTTGATGCGACCGCGCTTGAGAAGCTCGTCGATCTTGCCGGCGAGATCGGCGCCGATGTCCGGAATCTCATCGAAGCTATGCCCCTGTGCCTGCCACTCCGACAGCTCGTCTGGCCAGTCGCGCAGCCGCGCGGCGGCATTGCGGTAAGCGCGGACGCGGAACGGATTCGCCCCGGTTAGTTCGAGCAGATCGCCGATCTCCTCGAACGCAGCCGCGACATCGCGGTTGTGCACGGCTTGCTTGCCGGGTTCTGCGTCTCGTTTTGCCGATGCTTTCGTCATGATCGGACTCCGCCTTCGCTTGTTCACTGTGTTCCGCAGCCCGGTGCGGGTGCTTCGCAGCTGACTTTGGCGCATCGCCGTCGACCGGGGTTGATGCAGGTCAAATCGCTCCGCTCTCCTACCACGATGCGGGAGAAATTGACCTGCATCAAGCAGGTCCGACCCGCGTGCGCGATGCTTGTGCCAACGAAGCAACCCAGGAATTATCATGGATACAACGCAGTCTTCCGCCAGCCATGTCCGCGACTCTCTCGCCGAATACGCTGACGATGTCGAATGCCGCGTCGATGCGCTCGCGCAGAAGGTGGCGCAAAGCGCACATGCATTGGGAACCCAATGTGATGCTCTGCGCCGCGAGTTCGACAAAATCGGCCTTTCCCGCGCGAAAGGCTGGGCCGAAACGGTGACGACGCAGGCGCGCGCGCATCCGTTCGCCGTGTTCGGCATCGCGTTCGCCACAGGCGCGATACTGGCACGGGCGCTGCGCCGTTGACCGCAATGGGCCGCATCGATCCGGACGCCGGCTCGCACCCGCCTATGAAGCCTTCGTTCGCAGAACTGGCAACCGAAGCCATCGATCTGGCGCGCGCCGCGCGCGATCTGGTCGAAGCGGAATGGGCGCTCTCGCGGCAGGGCCTTCGTCGCTTCGTCATCGGCGCGCTGGTCTTTCCGATCTTCGTCGCCGCCTTCTGGCTCGCCGCCAACGGGCTGTTGATCGCGGTGTTGCATTCGTTCGGTTGCGGCTTGAGCGGCGCGTTCGCCATCGATGTCGGCTTCCAGTTCGTCATTCTCCTTGCGCTGCTGCATGCGTTGCAGCGCAGCCTGCGCGAAATGAGCTTCCCCAACAGTCGCCGTGCGCTCGAACAGGTGAAGAAGGAGTTCTCGTGAATTCCGGTCGCAAGCGCGTGGAGCGGGCAAAAGCCCATCTCAAAGTCGCTGCGCGCGAATTCAACGCGCGACAACAAGCCTACGACGCGCACTTGCACGAACCGCGCCTGTCGAAGGTGATCGCTAGCGGCCTCGCTGCCGGTTTCCTCGCCGCCCTGTTTCCGCTGCGCGCTTGGCCCCGGTTCGCCGCCAACGTCGTTCGCGTCGGCGCGACGCTGGCGCGGTTGCCCGTCGCACCCGCGCTCATCGCGCTCGCCTCGAAAAAATACCTGCGCAGGATTCGGTCCAAAGCGCGCGTCCGATCGGAATGAAACCGGAATTCCGCTCGCGTGCGCGACGCATTCGTCCATATGTTGCAGCTGGCGTACTTCATGCTGCCCGCCTACTGCGCCAATATGGCTCCGCCATTCGTGCGGTTCTGGCATGGCTGGAACCGTCCGATCAGCCGCCGCTGGCTCGGTGACCACAAAACCGTCGTGGGCTTCCTCGCGGGTGTTTGCGCCGGCGTGCTCGCGACCGCGATGCAGCGTCTCGTCGATTCGCCGATCGCCATCGTCGACTATCGGCATTGGCTTGCACTCGGCTTGTTGTTCGGCACCGGTGCGATGCTCGGAGATGCGTTCAAGAGTTTTGCGAAGCGGCGCCTGCATATCGCTCCGGGCGAACGTTGGATCCCGTTCGATCAACTCGACTTCGTGATCGGTGCGCTGATTCTGGTCGGTCCGCGAATCGAGCTGGGCTGGGCGGACGTGGTACTTGTTCTCGCGCTATCCTTCGTCGCCGATCTTATGGTCAACTGGCTGGCATTCCGCTGCGGAATCAAGGACAGCCCCTGGTAGCGGCGCAGCGGCACCGAGCCGCGCGCAAATCGCACTCCGTCAACGACCGATTCGCTACGCCGCTGCAGAGATCAAACCCGGATACAGGTCCGTGCCGCGAAGCAGCCATCGTTTTGCGATCTCGACGACGATGAGAGGTCGCCGTCGCCGCAGCGAGGAAAGCGAAGAACGAGGCGGGCAATGCGCTGAATCCCAGGATCGCCGCCCCCGGCGTGAACGGCAGCGCGAGGGCAACGGCGACGACTGCGAGCATGGTTGCGACCAATGGCCCGCTCGGTCGGCGGCGCAGCGGATTGCCGAACGTGCGGATCGAGAAATTCATCCTGCGCTTGGCAATCCGACTGCGCGTATTGGATCGCCGCGGATAGTGGACGACTTTGATCGCGGTCAATATCGCAATGCCGCTCCTGGGTACAGTGAATCGCAGAGTTTTTCATAGCGAGGCAGCCCATGAAAGCGAAGAAACGCCAGTCGCAGCAACCACGGCAGACCGGAGCGGTAGATCTGCCACGCGCCGAGCCGAGCACGCCAACGTTGCTACCCGCTGCGACGAGTTGGATTCGATATCTCGCGCGCATTCAGGACGAAACGTTCTACTTTCTTCACGCTTGTTCGAGTCGCTCGGTCGAAACGATGAAGCGTCTTTCCACCTGCCGAAAAATCGACGATGTCGTCGACGCCCACGCGTCCCTTGCGGGCGACCTGCTGTCGGACTTCGCTGAGGAGGGGGCGTTGATGGCGTCATTTTTCTATGAACCCGCAGCACAACCGGCCGCAACCGAAGGAACAAAGCGAGCCAGCTAGTTCGGCGGCGTTGACCACTCTCTGCGCCAGTGGACGATGCGAATCCTTTCTCTGTTTCTTTAGCGAACGTCGGGGTCACTTAGAAGCGAGCGTGTCCAAACACGGTGCGATCGATAGCCGCAGCAATGGCACGCTGTGCTCACCAGCAAGGCTTGGATAGGGTCAGGTAAGCCGGCGCTCTGCGTGCCACTGCGGCCAGCGCAATTCGCGGGTGTAGAGCGATAGCCGCTATCGCGATCTCGATTGCATCCGCTGAGGAAGCATCCGGCGCAGGGTGTCGTCGTGCAGAAGATAGTGGTGCGCCAGCGCGGCTGCGGCGTGCAGGCCCACGAGAAAGTAGCCGATCTCTCCCACCGTCTCGTGCACTTCTTCGAGTTGATCGGTGAGATCGGCATTGACTCCCATCAACGGCGGCAACTGAAGCCCAAAGAACGGAATCGCCTTTCCTTCCGAGCTCAACACCAGCCATCCGACAATGGGCATTCCGATCATGAACACATAGAGTGCGAAATGCATGAGCTTTCCCGCGAGTTCCTGCCAGCGGGGCGGTGCCGGATGGATGCGCGGACTCGGTCCAATCAAATGGACCACGAGGCGGATCGTTGCGAGAGCCAGCACCGTCAGCCCCAACATGAAATGCCATGTCTTCAGCGCCTCGCGAATGTCGCTTCCCTTTGCAAAGAAACCTTTCAGTTCGATGCAAGCATAAACGGCAGCAAGCAAAAGCAGCATCGCCCAGTGAAGGGCAATCTGCACGGAACCGTAGCGTTCTAGCGAATTTCGAAGATTCATAAAGACGATTCCTGGGTTTAGCGGACCACGAGAACCGGTAAGCGAGTTGACGCAAGCGTCTTGCTCACTACGGAGCCGAGCAACAACGACTTCAAAGCACCACGGCCGTGGGAGCCCATGACGATCATGTCGCTGCGTTCTTCCTTGGCTACGCGCGCAACGGATGTTCCGGCGTCACCGACGAGATGTCGTTCTCGAAAAGAAATCTTGGCTTTGGAGAGCACGCGTTTCGCCGCGCGTAACGCCGCGGCAGCATTCTTCTCATGGAATCTGGCGAGATCTTCGGCGCTGACGTACTTGCTTACGCGCTCGATCGTCGGCGGATCCACGTACACCAGCGTCAGCGAAAGCCGTTTGCCGAAGCTTGGCATGTGCTTGACCACGTAGCGCACCGCACGGGTGCTATAAGAACTGCCGTCCACAGGGAGCAGGATTTTCATGGCAATACCTCCGTTGTTACGGTAGCGAGCACAAACGGGACACCGATTGATCCAAGTCAAAATTGCGTGCCGCACCGTCTACCTGAGCGCAGGGTGATCGCATCGGATGGATGCCGACTCCGCTTGCGTGAACCTGAAACGCGACGGAGCTGCGCGCAGTTGCAGCGGTCTGAGTTAAGCGGTCAGCCAAGTCGTGGCAAGAAAAATGGCACCGATCGCCGCCACGCAGCCGATAACCGGCAGTGCGTACTCACGACTGCCGGTACTCGCAGCAACGCTTTTCATGAGCGAGTTGGATGCGAACGCGGCAGCCATGGCGTAGGCAACCTCCTCGGAATCCACTCCCGCGTACACCTGTGCCACGCCAATGGCGACAGCATGCACGTCGGCAAAACCGGTCGCGGCCGCGGCAAGAATCACGCCTCCGCTCCCCATCCACTGACGCAGTACGGCGGCAATGAGCGCGGCCGCAGCCACGATGAAGGCGAACAAGACCGCCTGGCCGAGATTGAACGGTCGCCCTGGCGGAAGCTCGCCCGACGTCGAGGCACCGCTTCGAAAAAAGAACAAAGAACCAATCAGAATCGCAGCGACACCGCTGGCCACCAACGGAGCGCCAAGTCGCCGAAGTATCGCGGGAGCAGCCACCAGCAGTATCAGCGCCAACTGGACTATGGTGGCAACGTTCGACAGCACCGCTGCCGCCACACAGGCGCGCCTGATGCCGGGTGTGTCGCGCGCCCGTTGGCCCATACCGGCGATCGTCGCGGTGCTCGAAACGAAGCCGCCGAGCAAGCCGGCGAGCATGAGCCCCCGTCGCGTTCCGAAAACGCGCAATGCGATGTAGCCGGCGGCATTGATGCTCATGACGAGCACCGCAAACAGCCAGATACGGCGTGGATTGAGCACCGAATATGGATCGAACGTGCGATCAGGAAGGAGTGGCAGCACGATAAGCACCGATGCGGCGAGCAGCAGGGCGTCCCCGAGTTCGCGTTCGCTCAGCACGTTCCGCGTGAAGTGATGCAGGGCCTGCTTGGTTTGCAGCAGAATGACGAGCACCACAAACAGGGCGGCTGACAGACCCGCTGAAGTGATGGCGAGCGAGCCGAGCAGATACGTGGCGAGCAGCGCCATTTCGGTCGTCAGGCCCGGTTCGCGATCGGTACGTTTGACGTAGGCTGTGAGAGCAAATGCCGTCACCGCGCCTCCCGCCAACCATTGCATGGCCAACCCGAGATAGGCGGCGGTGGCGCCGATGAGCGCGACAACCGCGAATGTTCTGACCCCGGCTGGTTCGCTCGGAGAATGCTCGTCCTTATGACGCTCGCGCTGCACGCCGACGAGAAGACCGCCGCCGAGGGCGGCTAGCAGCCCGAAAAGTTGAGCAGAGTTCAGCGGATCTGCCATGCTCGTTTCAGTGCACGACCAGCACCGGTACAGCGCATTGCGACAACACCCTGGCGGTGACCGATCCGAGCAACACGCTCTTGAGCGCAGTGCGCCCGTGGGAACCCATCAGTACGAGGTCGTAGTTTCCCTTCACCGCTTTTTGTGAAATGCATTGCGCCGCGTTTCCGACGGCATAAGTCTCGTCGAAAGCGATCCGTGCGCGGCGCAGCCGCTGGCGAGCGGATTTCAAGTACTCGTCGCTGTTTTCCCGGTGAATCTCGGCAACGCGAAGTTCACCAAGCGTAGCGGCAACTCGATCAAGCATGGGAATGTCGACGTAGAACAGCGTGACCTTGAGGTCCTTGACCTGAGCACGCAGCGACTTGACCAGATACTGCGCCGCGCGACCGGAGCACTCGCTTCCGTCCGATGCAAAGAGCACTTTCATGTCGGTTCTCCTCGTTGAGTTGCGTTATTGGGCGATGCGCGCCCTAGGATGTGTTGCACCGTGGCAGACAGCTTGGCCAGATCAAACAGGAGCGCCGAAGCGACACCTACGGACAAACCAAAGATCGTAAGTTTCGCCGGTGGCGCCTGGAAGTGGAACAGCCCTTGCAGACTCGGCAGCGTGATGCATAAAGCGACGACGGCAACCGCTATGGCGGCGACGCTCCAGTATGCCCCGTGGTCGCGCGCAAAGAGATGCGCCAACGTCGACCGGCGTGTGCCGACGACGCGAATGAGGACGAGGTTCCCCGCGGTGAAGGCGATGAAGGCAATCGCCCGAGCCATGTTTGTCTCCAGCCCCGAACTGATTCCTGCAGCATAGACGCCAAAGGAGGCGCCCAGGAGCAGCGAGCCTTGAATACCGGCAATCGCGAGCTGCGATGCTCCGAGCAGCAACTCGCCCGGTCGACGTGGCGGTTGCTGCATCGTTCCGGGTTCTACCGGCTCGTTCTCGAACGCGATGGCGCAGATGGGGTCGATGATCATTTCGATCAGGACGACATGCAACGGAAGCAATAGTGGCGGCAATCCGAGTAGAAGCGGCAAAAGCGCGAGGCCGCAAATCGGGATATGGATTGCCGCGATGTATATCGTTGCCTTGCGCAGGTTGTCGAAAATCCGCCGCCCCATTTCGATGCCGGCGATGAGGTGTGCGAGGTCGTCTTCCAGGAGAACGATCGAGGCCGCTTCGCGGGCGACGTCGGTACCCCTCCCGCCCATCGCCAGACCGATGTGCGCGGCTTTCAAGGCCGGCGCGTCGTTGACACCGTCGCCGGTCATGGCGACCACTTCGCCATTGGCCTTGAATGCACGTACCAGCCGCAGTTTCTGTTCCGGTCGAATACGCGCGAACACGCGCGTCGTCCTGACCATGCGCCGAAGGGTTTCGTCGTCGGCACTCGCCACGTCGGCTCCGGTTACGACCGGCGCGCTGCAATCGATTCCCGCTTGGCGTGCGATCGCCAACGCGGTAGCGGGATAGTCTCCGGTGATCATCACGACGGACACACCTGCTTCGCGCGCACGCATGACGGCGTGTTTTGCGCTGTCGCGCAGCGGATCCGCAAACGCCAAGAGACCAGACAGTTGCAGGCCCAGCTCATTCGGATCCTGCGGCAAGTCAACCGGAACCGATTGGGTGAATGCGACAGCGAGGACCCGAATGCCACTTCTCGCATAAGCCTCAACCGAAGCCAGCAGAGAGTTCTGCTCGTCCGGCGTGAGCCTGCACATGTGGGCGATCGTTTCCGGCGCGCCTTTGGCAGCCGCGTACCTGCCTTGCGTTGATTGCCACACGCGCACGACGGCGGCTCGCTCTTGCGTCAGGCCGTACTCGCGCAGGAGCACGTTCGTGTCGCCATCGCCATTCAGCGCCGGTAAGCAGGCGGCCAAGCGATGGACCGCGGCATCCATGGGGTCGTTGGACGTACGCGCCGATGCGGCCTCGCCCTGCCGAACAAGATCGGCGAAGTACGGCGGCACCTCCGCTTCGTTCTTGCCAAGATCGAACGTTTTGCCTGCGACATTCAGCCCGCAGACCTCCATTCGGTTTTCGGTCAGCGTTCCGGTCTTGTCGACACACAGCGTGCTGCATGCGCCCAGCACTTCGATGATCGCCGTGCGACGCACCAGAACATGCAGGCGCGCCAGCCGTCGCGCGCCCAGCGCGACGAAGACGGCAAGCACCATCGGGAACTCTTCGGGCAGCGCCGACATGCCAAGCGCAATGCCCGACAGCGTGCCCTGCAGCCAGTCGTGATGGATGAAACCGTAGAGGAGCGCCACGAGTACACTCGCGAGCACCGCGACGATCGCGAACAGCCGGACGAGGCGGCCGAATGACTTCTGCAAGAGCGTTTGCTCGACCTCGATGGAGGCCAGCGAGACGCCGATCTTTCCGGCCTCGGTGTTCGCACCGGTGCGCACCACCTCGGCCAGTCCGCGTCCCATCGTGACCAGCGTGCTCGCGAACACCGAGCGACTTGTCGAATCGCTCGCATCGTCGGCATCCGCGCGCTTGGGGACGGGCACAGATTCGCCGGTCAAGAGCGATTCGTCCACGCTCACATTTTCCGCTCGGCGCAGGAGCGCATCGGCTGCCACGCGCTCGCCGTCGGCGATGAACAGCAGATCGCCCGGGACGACGTCGCGCGCACTGATTCTCTGTTCGCGCCCGTCCCGCATGACTCGCGCCGACGGGGTGGCCAGCGCCCGCAGCGCCTCCAGCGCGTTTTCGCTGCGCGTTTCTTGCACGACGACCAAGAGGATGGTGAGGCCCGCGAAACCCATCATGAGCAGACCCTCGCCGAGCCCGCCCACCGCCAGATAGATACCGGCGGCGAGTACCAGCAGCAAGAACATCGGCTCCTTCAGCACGCCAAGAAGAATCCTTATCGCCCCTCGCCGGGGCGGTCTGGGCAGCTCGTTGGCTCCGAATGTGCTCAAGCGAGCCGCTGCTTCAGCGCTGGAGAGCCCAGCCGGCGGCGTGGGTTGCAGCCGTACTTCGTCTTTCATTGGATATTTCTACCCGCCGCGATCTGACCGCGAGTTGACGTATGTCAATGTTTAGGCGGGCCCGCAGCCTATATTTAATCTATCAACATGCCGGACGTGAAGTCATGGACTGGTTTGCGGAATATCTTCACATCGTAGTCCTGCTCGACGAAATTGCCGTCGGCATCGCCGTCGTGGTGTTCGCGGCGGGGGGGATTATTGCCCCGACTGCCATCCTTGTTCGCGGGGCCTGCTGGTGGCGCCGCCGACTCAAGTGGGCGGCGATCGCGATGCTCACGTCGTGGCTGGGCCTTTGGCTGTTTTGGCGAGGCGAAGCACGAGCGGGTCGCAGCCCATCTGGTCGTGTATCGATTCGGTCCACATAGGCAACTGTCGCGTGCCATTCGCGTTGACCTTCATGGGGGTTCTCGGTGGCGTGCTGGCGTTTGGTGTCGCCGGGGTTTTCATCGGGCCGGCACTCTTGGCGGTCGCCGTCAATCTGAGCAGGCAATTGTCATCCTCGGCGATCCCCACACAAACCGCCGCGCGTTAGTACTCGCGCCTCTCTCTCTACTATCGCATGCGTGAACTACGGGCTTCGATCAGGGATCGGCGACAATGCCGGCGCCCGCACGAGGACGGTCGAGTTCACGCAATATCGCCGCATCCTTGGCGTAAATGTCGGGCTTGAATGCGATGCGATTGCCGTCGTGCGTATCGACGCTCCAGTAAAGGATGAGAATCGGCAGCGGATGCTCAAGCGCGACGCTTCGGGTTCCTCCAGCCGCAATCGCGGCGTCGATCTTCTTTCGATCCCAGTCGGGCATGCCTGCGAGCAGGCGCTCCACAAGTTCGAGCGGCCGTTCGATGCGAATGCAGCCGGAGCTGAAAGCGCGGCGCTCCTCGGCGAACAGCTCCTTGTGTGGCGTATCGTGCATGTAGACCCCGTAAGGATTCGGAAAACGGATCGCGACGCGGCCAAGCGAATTGCCCTCGCCGGCATCCTGGCGCAGAACGATGCCGCGAGGATGGTTCCAGTCCACGCTCGAGGGATCGCGCTCGTGGCCCGAGTCATCGAACACTCGGATGCGGTTGGCGGCCAGTGAGGCGGGGTTGCGTCGTATCTTCGGCAGCAGATCCTGGGTGAGAATCGTCGGCGGCACGGTCCAGGTCGGATTGAACGTGACCGTATCGATGCTCGACTTGAAGCTCGGCGTACTGCGGTAAGGCATGCCTACCTGCGCGCGCGTCGACCAGGCCGGCTTGCCCTCGTGGAAATAGGTCGCCTTGAATCCGGCAATATCGACAACGACGACGTCGCCCTGAATTTGCGGCAACAGCCAGCGCGCGCGTTCAAGATTGACCCGCACTTGGTCGATGCGCGCGCGCACCGGCAGGTTGAGCGCAGAGCGCGTTCGTTCGCCGACGCGGCCATCGACCTCGAGATATTGCTCGGCCTGGAATTCACGTAGCGCCGTTTCGAGCGGCGCATCGAAACGTTCGCCGCCCTCGTCGCCTTCGGCCAGGTATCCGCCCAGGATGAGGCGGCGGCGCAACGCGGCCACGCGCGGGCCGGAATCGCCCTGTTTCAGCGCGGGACCGTCGGCAATCGCAGGCCAACCGCCAGCCGCATCGATATCACGCAGCTTCTGCAGCGCGCCGCGCAAGCGCGCGTACGCGGCGTGCTGTGGGCGCGCTTGCGCGAAAAGATCGTCAATATCCGCGTGATCGAGGGCCGATGATATGTCTCGTTGCCATGCCTCGCGCTCCACCGGAAGTGGTGCAAAGTTGAAGTTCGGATCGATGCGGTCCGGATCGAGCTTGCCCCAACGAAGGTCATTCATCGCCTGCAGGTAAGCATCCGTGGCAAGCAAATCGAGGGTGATGCGCTGCTCGTCCGTAGTCGCGGCGCGGGCGGGATCGGCTTGCACCGCAACTAGATCTGCATAGTGATAAGCCTGCGGATCGAGCCCGTCGCTGCGCGTGCTGCCGATCGCCGTCGCCAGCGCGGCGACGCGCGCCGGACTCTGCCAGGCCGGCGCGTAATCGCGTTGCGCGTAGAATGCTGCGACGTTTCGTGCCTGCACCGAGGCGGCAGATACTTGTTCGGCGCGTTCGCGCAATCGTTGTGCGAGTGTATTCTCCGCGGCGCGAGCGTTGGCGAACAACGCCAAGCCGAGTGCGGCCAATCCGCAGAATGCCAGCTTAGACCGTTCGACGCCCATGTCCCTGCTTCTCCAGCGCATCGCGACCCTCTTCAATACCATCCTGAATATCGCGTACGATCGCCGCTTCTGACATCATCCATTCTGATATGAATCAAATCGTTATCGCCGCGGCGCTGCTGAGCCTGACGAACACCGCGGCGGCGACCGACACGCTCGCCGCACGCCTCGCTGCCGCGGCCCCGACGGCCGACCCCAATGTCATCCAGCTTGCGCTTGACGCGCGCGAATGCGCGATCGAACGTGGCCTGCCGGCCTCGGATCATCTCGCCGTGATCGACTATTCCAAACCCTCCGCGCAGCGCCGCCTATGGGTGTTCGATCTCGCTTCCGGCGCGCTCGAGTTTTTCGAATGGGTGGCCCATGGGCGCAATTCGGGCGACGGCATCGCGCACATGTTTTCCAATCATGACGGCAGCCTGGCATCGAGCCTGGGGCTGTATCGCACTGCCGGCGTGTTCTATGGCAAGGAAGGCATCGCGCTGCAGCTCGACGGCCTGGATCCCGGCTTCAACGACCGCGCCCGCGAGCGCGCGATCGTCATGCACGGCGCCTGGTACGTCAGCGAGGAACTCGCGCGGACAACCGGCCGTATTGGCCTGAGCTGGGGCTGCCCGGCGGTGCGAACCGCCGTTGCCAAACCGATCATCAATCGTCTCAAGGATGGTCAGTATCTTTTCGCTTACTACCCCGACCGCAACTGGCTTCATTCCTCCGCATCGCTTCATTGCAGTGCGGTATCGATGAATTCGACGACTTCGTTCAACTTCGCCAACGTCGCCCCTTGATCGCCGCAGCGGCTTCATTCGCTACGTTGCCGTATTGAACGTCGCTCGATTCGTGCGCGAATATGCCACGCAACGGCGCGAGAATCGTCTGGCGATCCTGAAAAGCAAAACGGCCAGAACCGAGCGGTTTGGCCGTTGTAGCTGCAGGCATATATGGCGGAGAGAGAGGGATTCGAACCCTCGATAGAGCTTTTGACCCTATACTCCCTTAGCAGGGGAGCCCCTTCGGCCTCTCGGGCATCTCTCCGGGAATTTCAGGCACCCTTGGCGGGCGCCTAGCAGCACCCGATACGCGACTGAACCATGCGGCTGCGGGGCCGCATAAGATAGCCATTTCGGGGGCGCAGGTAAAGAGAATTCAGCTGGTGGGCGGCGGCGAGTTGTTGTCGCCCTGATCCGAATGTTCGCGTTTGATGCGCTGGAAGATTTCCTCGCGATGAACCGCGACGTCCTTCGGCGCGTTGATTCCAATACGAACTTGATTGCCCTTGACGCCGAGAACCGTCACGCTGACCGACTCTCCTATCATCAATGTTTCACCAACGCGACGGGTCAAGATAAGCATACAAATCTCCTTCAGCCAGTTCGTCGTTCCAAACGACTCAATGCGCAACATCAGCCATGACGGCACGCACACGGCAACGGCTCAAACGCTACGGGAAAGGATTCCCGCCCTGCGGGGTAGACCGGGCTGCAGCACGCAATCTTTCAGCAAAACCGACTGCGCGCGGCTTGATCCAATCAATCAAACGATACTAGCCCACGCATTTCGGGCATGCAACGAATCGGGACTGGTCGACGCTGTACATGTGATGCAGATCACAGTATTTTGGCCTCGATCCATTCGGGCAGCGATTGCAGCGCAGCCGCCAAGGCCGGCGTATCCTCACCGCCGCCTTGGGCCATGTCGGGGCGACCGCCGCCCTTGCCGCCGATCTGCGCCGCGACGTGCGCGACGATGTCGCCGGCTTTGACCTTGCCCAGCGCTTTTCCGCTGACCCCGGCGACCAGAGAGGCCTTGCCGTCGTTGGCGCCAGCAAGCAGCACGACGCTGTCGCCAAGCTGTTGCTTGAGCTGATCGACGCTGTCGCGCAGCGCTTTTGCATCGGCGCCGGGCAAGCGCGCGGCCACGAGTTTGATGCCCCCGATGTCGCGGGCAGAACCGGCGAGGTCGCCAGCCGCGGCGCTTGCCGCCTTGGCCTTCAGGCCTTCGAGCTCGCGTTCCAGTTTCTTCTGCCGATCGAACAGGGCCTGCAGCTTGTCGACAAGGTTGCCGCCGCTCGCGGAGAGGAGCTGCGCCATCCGCTCGAGTTGCGTTTCCTCGTCCTCGACGTGTTGGAGTGCGCCTGCGCCGGTGACCGCCTCGATGCGGCGGATGCCCGAGGCGACACCGCCCTCGCTCGTGATCTTGAACAGGCCGATGTCGCCGGTGCGGCCGACGTGCGTGCCGCCGCAGAGTTCGGTCGAGAAATCGCCCATCTTGAGCACGCGCACGTCGTCGCCGTACTTCTCGCCGAACAGCGCCATCGCGCCGAACGCGATCGCCTCGTCGTATTTCATGTGGCGCACGTCGGCGGCGACGTTGCGGCGCACCTCGTCGTTGACCAGCATTTCGATGCGCTGCAAGTCGGCGCGCGATACGGGCGCGTTGTGCGAAAAGTCGAAGCGCAGACGATCGGGTGCGACGAGCGAGCCTTTCTGCGCGACGTGCTCGCCGAGCACCTGGCGCAACGCCGAGTGCAGCAGATGCGTTGCCGAATGGTTAAGCACGATCGCCTGGCGGCGCGCGCCGTCGACGTCGCCGCGCAGCGCCGCGCCGACGTGCAGCGGCTTGCCGTTCCAGCGGCCGACATGGCCGTGGAAGCTGCCGGCGAGCTTGATCGTATCGGTGACCGTGAACCTGCCCTCGCCCGCCGCCAACGTGCCGGTGTCGCCAACCTGGCCGCCCGATTCGGCGTAGAACGGCGTGCGGTCGAGGATCAGTGTCGCTTCCTCGCCATCGTTGAGCACATCGGCAGACTGGTCGCCGCGCACGATGGCGATGACGTGCAGGCCGTCCGCAGCCAGCGACTCGTAGCCGAGGAATTGCGTCGGCGTAAGCTTCTGCACGAGTTCGGCCGACAGGCTTGCCTTGGACTCGAACTGGCTCGCCGCGCGGGCGCGCTCGCGTTGCTCGTTCATCGCCTGCTCGAAACCGGCCATGTCGACGGTCAAGCCGCGCTCACGCGCGATGTCGGCAGTGAGGTCGACCGGGAAGCCATAGGTATCGTAGAGACGGAACGCATCGGCGCCGGGAATCGTCTTCTGTGCGCGCGCGGCGATTTCGTCGAACACCTTCATGCCGTTCTCGAGCGTCTCGCTGAAACGCTCTTCCTCGGCCTTGAGCGCCTTGGCGACGATGTCCTTCTTCGCCGCGAGCTCGGGATAGGCCTCGCCCATTTCGGCGACGAGCGTGTCGACGAGCTTGTAGAAGAACGGTTGCTTCTGGCCCAGCATGTAGCCGTGGCGCAGCGCGCGGCGGATGATGCGCCGCTGCACGTAGCCGCGGCCCTCGTTGGACGGCAGCACGCCGTCGACGACGAGGAAACTCGTCGCGCGGATGTGATCGGCGATCACGCGCAATGACTTGTTTTCGAGATCCCTGGTGTTGGTCAGCTCGGCAGCTTTTTTGATCAGCGCCTGGAACAGGTCGATCTCATAGTTCGAATGCACATGCTGGAGCACGGCGGCGAGGCGTTCCAGGCCCATGCCGGTGTCGACGCAAGGCGCCGGCAGCTTGGTCAGCGTGCCGTCGGCCGCGCGATCGAACTGCATGAACACGAGGTTCCAGATCTCGATGAAGCGGTCGCCATCCTCGTCGGGCGATCCCGGCGGGCCGCCGGCGATGTGCGCGCCATGGTCGTAGAAGATTTCCGTGCACGGCCCGCACGGTCCGGTGTCGGCCATCTGCCAGAAATTGTCCGAGGCGTACGGCGCACCCTTGTTGTCGCCGATGCGCACGATGCGATCGGCCGGAATGCCGATCATCTTGTTCCACAATTCGTAGGCTTCATCGTCGGTGTGGTAGACCGTGACGAGCAGGCGCTCCTTCGGCAGCTTGTAGACGTCGGTCAGCAGTTCCCAGGCCCAGGCGATCGCTTCCTTCTTGAAGTAATCGCCGAACGACCAGTTGCCGAGCATCTCGAAGAAGGTGTGATGGCGCGCGGTGTAGCCGACCGAATCGAGGTCGTTGTGCTTGCCGCCGGCGCGCAGACAGCGCTGCACGTCGGCCGCGCGCACATAGGGCAGTTTCTCGCTGCCGAGGAAGACGTTCTTGAACTGGACCATGCCCGAGTTCGTGAACAGCAGGGTCGGATCATTGCCCGGCACGAGCGGCGCCGAGGGCACGATGGTGTGGCCCTTGGACTGGAAGAAGTCGAGGAAGGTCTGGCGGATTTCGGCGCTGGTTTTCATCGGAACGTTTCGACAGGAATTCGCTGCGCACAGGGACGTACGGCCAGCGAACCCCTCATTCCGAGTCGTCTGCCGTGTCGTCGAACCCTTCCGCGCGGGTGATCATTGTAACAGTTGCAGTGTCGTAGCCGCGACGCAAGAGGAAGGCCGCGCGCTTGTTGCGCTCGGCGAAATCGACCGGTTTGCCGGCGCCGTAGCGACGGCGCAACTGGCGACGGACGAGCTCGGGCCAGTCCGGGTCGGCGGCCTCGATCAGTTCGCGCGCCCTGCCCTCTGCGATGCCGTGCTGA
Source organism: Rudaea cellulosilytica DSM 22992 (assembly GCF_000378125.1). Classification (GTDB taxonomy): domain Bacteria; phylum Pseudomonadota; class Gammaproteobacteria; order Xanthomonadales; family Rhodanobacteraceae; genus Rudaea; species Rudaea cellulosilytica. Next base: position 89,274 of record NZ_KB899242.1, read on the forward strand.
CGCAGTTCGGCGATGATCCAGCGTGCGCCGTAGCCGCCTTCGAGGCGCGAACGGACGAGCATTTCGCCGAAGCGGTCGTCGCTCTGGAAGTCCTTAGATTGCAGCTGGCGAAGAGCTTGGTCGGTCTCGCCAGCGTCGAGCCCGCGCAGTTCGAGCTTGGACTTCAATTCGCGCGCGGAGTGCTCGCGCCGCGCAAGCAGGGAGATCGCCTTTTCGTAGGCGCCAACCTGCTGGTCGTTTCGGGGCCGACGCCCCATGCGAGCGCTCTCTCTGCCTGCGGCGTCGTTACTCCGCCGCCGCGCGCGACTGGATGCCGCGGTAGATCAGGTACGGCTCGGCGTTGCCGTTGATCACGGCCTCGTCGACGACGACCTTGCTGACATGCTCGAGCGAAGGCAGTTCGTACATCGTCTCAAGCAGCACCGACTCGATGATCGTGCGCAGGCCGCGTGCGCCGGTTTTGCGCTTGAGCGCCTTGCGCGCGACCGCGAGCAGCGCGTCGGGGCGGAATTCGAGTTCGGTACCCTCGATCTCGAACATGCGCTTGAACTGCTTGACGATGGCGTTCTTCGGCTCGGTGAGAATCTTCACCAGCGCGGCCTCATCGAGCTCTTCCAGCGTCGCCACCACGGGCAAACGGCCGACGAATTCCGGGATCAAGCCGAACTTGACCAGATCCTCGGGCTCGACATCGGCGAGCACCTTGCCGACGTTCGTATGCCTGGACTTGCTGCGGATTTCCGCGCCGAACCCGATGCCGGTCGACTCCGAGCGCTGCTGAATCACCTTCTCGAGGCCCGCGAACGCGCCGCCGCAGATGAACAGGATGTTCTTGGTGTCGACCTGGAGGAATTCCTGCTGCGGATGCTTGCGCCCGCCCTGCGGCGGCACCGAGGCGATCGTGCCTTCGATCAGCTTAAGCAGCGCCTGCTGCACGCCCTCGCCCGACACGTCGCGCGTGATCGACGGGTTCTCGCTCTTGCGCGAAATCTTGTCGATCTCGTCGATGTAGACGATGCCGGTCTGCGCCTTCTCGACGTCGTAATCGCACTTCTGCAGCAGTTTCTGGATGATGTTCTCGACATCCTCGCCGACGTAGCCGGCTTCGGTCAGCGTCGTCGCGTCGGCAATCGTGAACGGCACGTTGAGCAGGCGCGCCAGCGTCTCCGCGAGCAGCGTCTTGCCCGAGCCGGTCGGACCGATCAGCAGGATGTTCGACTTGGCCAGCTCGACCTCGTCGTTGGCCTTGCGCGATTCCATGCGCTTGTAGTGGTTGTACACGGCGACGGCGAGCGTTTTCTTCGCGCGCGTCTGCCCGATCACGTACTGTTCGAGGACGTCGAGGATTTCCTTCGGCTTGGGCAGGTGGTTGCGCGCGCCGGTGGCCTTTTCCTCGAGTTCCTCGCGGATGATGTCGTTGCACAGCTCGACGCATTCGTCGCAGATGAACACGCTCGGGCCCGCAATCAGCTTGCGGACTTCGTGCTGACTCTTGCCGCAGAACGAGCAGTACAGAATCTTGTTGTTGTCGCCAGAGCGGCTCTGTCGATCGTCACTCATGCCGGGCCCCGGTTCCTTTACAAAGAAATGTCAGTCGAAAGAATAGCATAGGCTGGCCGGATTGCTAGGCAATCCAGCGGATTTGGATTTGCATTGGCGGGAGCGGCGAATCGCGCTCCCGCACCAGTTTTCGTCAACGGCGACGGGCGCTTAGGCGGTCTTGATTGACTCGACCGGACGCGATTCGAGTACCGAATCGATGAGGCCGTAGCTCTTGGCGTCTTCGGCGCTCATGAAGCGGTCACGCTCCATGTCGCGCTCGATCTGCTCGAGCGTCTGGCCCGTGTGCTTGACGTAGATATTGTTCAAACGGTTGCGCAGATACAGGATCTCGCGCGCCTGGATCTCGATGTCGGTCGCCTGGCCCTGCGCGCCGCCCGAGGGCTGGTGGATCATGATGCGCGAGTTCGGCAGCGCCAGACGCTTGCCCTTGGCGCCGGCCATCAGCAGCAGCGAGGCCGCGCTGCAGGCCTGGCCAACGCACATCGTGCTGACGTCGCAACGGATGTACTGCATCGTGTCGTAGATCGCGAGACCCGCGGTGACCACGCCGCCGGGGCTGTTGATGTAGAGGTTGATGTCCTTCTCGGGGTTTTCCGACTCGAGGAACAGCAACTGCGCGACGATGACGTTGGCCATGTAGTCGTCGATCGGGCCGACGCAGAACACCACGCGCTCCTTGAGCAGGCGCGAGTAGATGTCGTAAGCGCGCTCGCCGCGCGAGGTCTGTTCGACCACCATCGGCACGAGATTGAGGCTGCGGGTGGGTTCGTGACTGGCGGTCATGCAATTCTCCGAAAACTGTTCTGCATCAAACGATTTTTCTGCAGTGGATCAGGTCGGACGCATCGCCTCGCCGAAGCTCAGCGTCTGCTCGGTCACCTTGGCGTGATCGGCGATCCAGTCGGCGACCTGATCTTCCATCACGCGGCTCTGCAGTCCGCTCATGAGTTGGGGGTCGCGCTGGTAAAGTTCAACCACGCGCTCCGGTTCCTCGTAAGTCGACGCGAACGAAGCCAGAGTTTCGGCCACGCGGCGGTTGTCCAGGCGGATATTGTTCGCACGCGCGATTTCGCCAACCAGCACGCCGGCGGCAACACGGCGGCGCGCGATTTCCGCGTAGGCTTCCGGGCCCGGGGCGACCTGGCCTTGCTGGCGGGCCTGCTCCTGCGCCTGCTGGGCGAGCGTCTGTGCCTCGCGGTCGATCATGCCCTGGGGCAGATCGATCTGCGGATACGCATCGACAAGCTTGCCGACGACTTCGTTCTTCAAACGCGCCGAAAGCATGCCTTTGAGTTCGCGCTCGAGGTTGGCGCGCACGTCGCTGCGGAATTTTTCGATGCCGCCGTCGCTGATGCCGAAGGCGCGAATGAAGGTGTCGTCGACCTCGGGCAGCTTCGATTCCTGCAGGCGAATCAGCTTGGCCTCGACCTGGGCGCGGCGGCTGGCCAGCGCGGGTTCGCGAAAGTCGGCTGGAAAATCGACTTCGACGTTCACCGTGTCGCCGGTGGCGTGGCCGATCAGCGCGTCTTCGATGCCGGTCGTCATCGCACCCGAGCCGATGATCGTGCCGACACGGTCGGTTCCCTCGGCCGGATGGCGGAAGCTGCCGCTCGCGTCCGCACCCTGTGCCGAGTACTCGAACAGGGCCATGTCGCCTGCTTGCGCGGTACGCTCGACCGGCGCCCAGTCGCGGCGTTGCGCGCGCAGGGTCTCGATCATGGCGTCGACATCGGCATCGCTCACGTTGGCGCTGGACTTGGTGATTTCGAGCTGACTGACGTCGATCGTGCCGACCTCAGGCAGTACTTCGAACTTGGCCGTGTATTCGATCTGGCCGTCGGTGGGCACGCCGGTGGTGTCGATCTCGGGCGACATCGCCGGGCGCAGGTTCTCCTTGCCTACCGCTTCGTTGAAGCTGTTGCGGATCAGCTCGGAAATCGCCTCGCCGCGGACCTGCGAGCCGAAACGCTGTTCGATCACCTTGGGCGGAATCTTGCCGGGGCGAAAGCCCTTGAGGCGCACGCTGCGCGCGACTTCGGCAAGGCGTGCCTTGACCTGCGATTCGTATTGATCGGCGGGAACGCGGACGGTGAGTTTGCGTTCGAGTTTGCCCAGGTTTTCGACGGAGACTTGCATGGCTGGCACCTGAAATTCTTGAATTGGAAATTATATCGCGTGCACGCTGGATGCAGGCGAGACAGCATAAAGATAAATCGCTTGATCGCTTGCACGATCAAAACTGTATATGTGGTGCGAACGGAGAGACTCGAACTCTCACGGGTTGCCCCGCTGGAACCTAAATCCAGTGCGTCTACCAGTTCCGCCACGTTCGCCCGGCTTCTATCCATAGTCGCGCGAAGCACGAAGGCCGTTTGTTCGGTCTTCGTCAGCGTGTTCGGAGGTTTGGCGGTGAAGCCGAAGCGCGCGTCGCGGACGGCGCATATGATCGCCGATTCGCATCGAAGGGGAAAGTGGTGGGCCGTCTAGGACTCGAACCTAGGACCAAGAGATTAAGAGTCTCCTGCTCTACCAACTGAGCTAACGGCCCACTTGAGGTGAAACTGGGGTGGATGATGGGACTCGAACCCACGACATCCGGAATCACAATCCGGTACTCTAACCAGCTGAGCTACACCCACCACCGAGCCGGCAATTGTAGCGCAAGTCACCGGTCGAAATACAAGAGTCCCCATCAATCTTGCGATGGCGCGCCCGGAGGGAATCGAACCCCCAACCCCGGACTTAGAAGGTCCGTGCTCTATCCGGTTGAGCTACGGGCGCATCCGGATAGTGTAACGCACGATCCCTGGGGGCTCTCGGAATCCAGACGTCGGAATCGAGAGCGAGGATAAATCTACCAGTGTCAGTGGTCGGGGCAGAGGGATTCGAACTCTCGACATCCAGCTCCCAAAGCTGGCGCTCTACCAGGCTGAGCTATGCCCCGATATACCGCACGCCGATCAGGCCGCACGGGGGCGTGCATGGTAAGAGTCCGCATCGATCCAGTCAAACGCCGCCCTGTTTGCCATCCGATGCGGCATTGGTCCGCATGGCACTCGCCGATGCCGTGAGCTAGCATCGACGCCCCTCGATACGGAGACGGACCATGAATCTTCAGGGCAAACGGATCGCAGTCACCGGAGCGGCGGGCAGCCTCGGTAGCGTGATCGTGCGCGCGGCGCTCGACGCCGGTGCCACGGTGGCCGCAATCGACCACGCCACCGTCGCCGCCGGTACGGGCAACCTGCACGAGTTCGGCGGGGTCGATCTCTCCTCGGCTGCGGCGGTCGACAAGACCTTTAGCGCAATCGGCGAGAAGCTGGGCGGCCTTGATGCGCTCATCAACGTCGCCGGCACATTTCGCTGGGAGAAGCTCGAAGGCGGCAACCTGGCGACGTGGGATCTGCTGTTCAATGTCAACCTGCGCACCGCGGTTGCCTCCTGCATGGCCGCCCTGCCCCTGCTTGTGCGCAGCCCTTCCGCACGCATCGTCAACATCGGCGCGGCGGGCGCGGTGAAAGCAGGCACCGGCATGGGCGCCTACGCTGCCTCGAAAGCCGGCGTATTCAAGCTGACCGAGGCGCTGGCCGAAGAGCTCAAGGATCGCGGCGTCACCGTCAACGCGATCCTGCCGACCACTATCGACACGCCGGCCAACCGCAAGGACATGCCCGACGCCGATTTTTCGCGCTGGGTGAAGCCCGCGCAGATTGCCGACGTCATCCTGTTCCTGCTTTCGGACCAGGCTCAGGCCGTCACCGGCGCGCTGATCCCGGTCGCGAGCCGGACCTGATCGGCACAAAGGACGATGCCGCCCAAGCATCGTCGCGGCTAGAGTAAAGCATCGACTTTTCCGCCGTATTTTTCCCTTTCCCCTCGCCCCCAGGACTTTCATGGCCTCGCCTACCCTCCCCAGCGGCGTTGCGATCAACGCGCCATTGCATCCACGCTTCGACGAGATCCTCACCCACGATGCGCTCGCGTTTGCGGCCAAACTGCACCGTGCCTTCGAGCCGCGCCGCCAGGAACTACTCAAGACGCGAATCGCGCGCCAGGCGCGCATCGACGCCGGCGAGATGCCGGATTTCCTGCCGGAGACGAAACACATCCGCGAAGGCGACTGGAAAATCGCGCCGCTACCGAAGGCGCTCGAATGCCGCCGCGTCGAGATCACCGGTCCGGTCGAGCGCAAGATGATCATCAACGCGTTCAACTCGGGCGCGGATTCATACATGACCGATTTCGAGGATTCGAACAGCCCGAACTGGTTCAACCAGATCCAGGGCCAAGTGAACCTGTACGACGCGATCCGCGGCACGATCAGCTACACCAACGAGGCCGGCAAGGTCTACAAGCTCAACGACAAGATCGCGACGTTGCAGGTCCGCCCGCGCGGCTGGCATCTCGACGAGAAGCACGTGACCGTCGACGGCCAGCGCATCTCCGGCGGCATCTTCGACTTCGCCCTCGTGTTCTTTCACAACGCCAAGGAGCAGATCGCGCGCGGTTTCGGCCCGTTCTACTACCTGCCGAAAATGGAGAGTCACCTCGAAGCACGGCTGTGGAACGACATCTTCGTCATGGCGCAGAAGGAACTCGGTATCGCGCAGGGCTCGATCAAGGCGACCGTGCTGCTCGAAACGATTCTTGCCACGTTCGAGATGGAAGAGATCCTGTACGAGCTGCGCGAGCATTCGGCCGGCCTCAACGCCGGCCGCTGGGACTACATCTTCAGCGCGATCAAGAAATTCAAGAACAAGCCGGGTTTCTGCCTTGCCAATCGTGTGGCGATCAACATGGAAGTGCCGTTCATGCGCGCTTACGCGCTCGCCCTCGTGCAGGCCTGCCACAAGCGCGGCGCGCCTGCGATCGGCGGCATGGCGGCACTGATCCCGATCAAGGGCGACGCTGCGGCAAACGAAAAGGCGCTGGCCGGCGTGCGCCACGACAAAAAGCGCGACGCCAGCGATGGCTTCGACGGCGGCTGGATTGCGCATCCGGGTCTCGTCGATATCGCCATGCAAGAATTCGTCGCCGTGCTCGGCGACAGGCCGAACCAGTGGAGCAAGCAGCGCGACGAGAAATTTGTCGCCGCCGATTTCCTCAACTTCGTGCCCGAGGCGCCGATCACCGAGACCGGCCTGCGCAACAACATCAATGTCGGCATCCATTATCTCGGCAGCTGGCTCGCTGGCAACGGCTGCGTGCCGATCCACAATCTCATGGAAGACGCCGCGACCGCGGAGATTTCGCGCTCGCAGGTCTGGCAATGGGTGGTCAGTGACAAGGGCGTGCTCGACGACGGGCGCAAGGTCGACGCCGCGCTCGTGCGTGCGCTGATTCCCGAGGAACTGGCCAAGGTCAAGGCCACCGTCACGGCACAAAGCGAAAAGGTCGACACCTACGAGCAAGCCGCCAAGATCTTCGAAGAGATGGCGCTGTCGAAGAATTTCCCCGAGTTCCTGACCCTGCCCTTGTACGAAGCGATGGCTTGATGTTCGAGTCCGCGCAACGCGCGAAAGCATGATCAAGGCTTGTCGTCGGCCGTGCCTATCACGCGGTAGTTGCCGGACTTCTCCTCTCGTTCGAGCTGGAGAAGTCCGCGCTTCCTGCCCTCTTCGAGCAATGCACCGAACGATTTGAAGCCGTAGTAGCTTTCGCTGAAGCCCGGCTTGCGCCGCTTCACCGCCTGCTTGACCATCGAGCCCCAGATCGTTTCATCCTCGCCGCGTTCTTCGATCAGCGCTTCGACGGTTTCGAGGACGAGATCGAGCGCTTCCTGCTTCTTTGCCGCCTCGCGATCCTGCGCAGCTGCCGGCGCCGCAGCCTTCGAGACCTTTTCTTCGGCTTTCTTCTTCGGCGCCTGGCGCTTTTTCTGTACGCGTACCAGATCGTCGTAGTAGATGAACTCGTCGCAATTCGCGATCAGCAGTTCCGAGGTCGAATTCTTCACGCCGACGCCGATCACGAGCTTGTTGTTCTCGCGCAGCTTGCTGACCAGCGGCGAGAAGTCCGAATCGCCGCTGAGGATGACGAACGTATCCACGTGCGCCTTCGTGTAGCACAGGTCGAGCGCATCGACGACCATGCGGATGTCGGCCGAGTTCTTGCCTGACTGACTGACGTGCGGCACCTCGATCAACTCGAACGAGGCGTAGTGCATTGCCGGGCGGAATTCCTTGTAGCGCTCCCAGTCGCAATAGGCCTTCTTCACCACGATGCTGCCCTTCAGCAGCAGGCGCTCGAGCACCTTGGTGATGTCGAATTGTGCGTATTTGGCCTCGCGTACGCCGAGCGCGAGGTTCTCGAAATCGCAGAACAGGGCGAGGTTGCGCGTTTCGGTCTGCATGGCGTGGTCCGGGTGGGCCGGGCTTGGGCACGGCGGAAGCCGACACTGTGCACGTCCCGCAGGTCGCCTTCAAGCCGGCTTCCGTTCTGCAGACGCGCGCAAACGAAGAAGGCCGATGCGTTTGGCATCGGCCTTCTTGATCTGAATATGGCGCGCCCGGAGAGATTCGAACTCCCGACCACCAAGTTCGTAGCCTGGTGCTCTATCCAGCTGAGCTACGGGCGCTCAGTGAGCCGCGCATTATCCCGGCAAGGACGCCGTCCGTCAATACGCGGATAATGCTCTTTTTACACGAAAGCGATGAGCGAGAATGACTGTCTTCGCCGCTCGTGTCCGCGCCCAATTGGAGCAGTTCGCCATGAACACGACCTATCGCAAGCCACTTCCTGGCACCCGCCTCGACTGGTTCGACGCGCGTGCCGCCGTCGACGCGATCCAGCCCGGCGCGTGGGAGACGCTGCCGTACACCGCGCGTGTGCATGCCGAGAATATCGTGCGTCGCGCCGATCCCGCACGTATCGACGCGTATCTCGGCCAACTGATCGAGCGCAAACGCGATATCGATTTCCCGTGGTTCCCGGCGCGCGTGGTCTGCCATGACATCCTCGGCCAGACCGCGCTGGTCGATCTGGCCGGCCTGCGTGACGCGATCGCGGATCAGGGCGGCGATCCAGCGGCGGTGAATCCCGTCGTGCCGGTGCAATTGATCGTCGACCACTCGCTCGCGGTCGAATGCGGCGGTTACGACCCGAACGCGTTCGCGAAGAACCGCGCGATCGAGGATCGTCGTAACGAGGACCGCTTCCACTTCATCGACTGGACGAAGAAGGCGTTTCGCAACGTCGACGTGATCCCGCCCGGCAACGGCATCATGCACCAGATCAACCTGGAGAAGATGTCGCCGGTGATCTACGTGCAGGACGGCGTGGCATTCCCTGACACCTGCGTCGGCACCGACAGCCACACGCCGCATGTCGACGCACTCGGCGTGATCGCGGTCGGCGTCGGCGGCCTCGAGGCCGAGAACGTCATGCTCGGCCGCGCCTCGTGGATGCGTCTGCCCGACATCGTCGGCGTCGAGTTGAGCGGCAAGCCCCAGCCCGGCATCACCGCGACCGACATCGTGCTCGCGCTGACCGAATTTCTGCGTCAGTCCAAAGTCGTCGGCGCCTACCTCGAATTCCGCGGCGAAGGCGCGGCGGCGCTGACCGTTGGCGACCGCGCGACGATCTCGAACATGGCGCCCGAATACGGCGCGACCGCAGCGATGTTCTTCATTGACGGCAACACGCTCGATTATCTGAGATTGACCGGACGCAGCGACGAGCAGGTCGCGCTGGTCGAGACCTATGCGAAGACCGCGGGACTCTGGGCCGATGCGCTGAAGACCGCGCAGTACGAACGCACGCTGCATTTCGATCTGTCCAGCGTCGTGCGCAACATGGCCGGCCCATCGAATCCGCATCGCCGGCTGCCGGTCAGCGAATTGGCGGCGCGCGATATTGCCGACAAAGCCAAGCTTGAAGCGGGCAAGAGCGACGAAGCCAAGGGACTGATGCCCGATGGCGCGGTCATCATCGCCGCGATCACCAGTTGCACGAATACTTCGAACCCGCGCAATGTGATTGCCGCGGGTCTCATCGCACGCAACGCAAATGCCAAGGGCCTCGTGCGCAAGTCGTGGGTAAAGACTTCGCTCGCGCCCGGATCGAAGGCGGTGCAGCTCTATCTCGAAGAAGCGGGCCTGTTGCCGGAGCTCGAGAAGCTCGGCTTCGGCATCGTCGCGTTCGCCTGCACGACCTGCAACGGCATGAGCGGCGCACTCGACCCGAAGATCCAGCAGGAAATTATCGACCGGGATCTCTATGCAACCGCGGTGCTCAGCGGCAACCGCAACTTCGACGGCCGCATCCATCCGTATGCGAAGCAGGCCTTCCTCGCCTCGCCGCCGCTCGTGATCGCCTACGCGATCGCCGGCACTATTCGCTTCGATATCGAAAAGGACGTGCTCGGAATCGATGCGCAAGGCAACGAGGTGCGGCTCAAGGATATCTGGCCGAGCGATGCCGAGATCGACGCGATCGTCAAATCGAGCGTCAAGCCCGAGCAGTTCCGCAAGGTCTACGAGCCGATGTTCAAGCTTGCCGTCGACAGCGGCGAGCGTGCCGCGCCGCTGTATGCCTGGCGCCCGCAGAGCACCTACATCCGCCGCCCGCCGTACTGGGAAGGCGCGCTGGCCGGCGAGCGCACGTTGCGTGGCCTGCGCCCGCTCGCGGTGTTGCCCGACAACATCACGACCGATCATCTGTCGCCGTCGAATGCGATTCTGCGCAGCAGCGCGGCCGGCGAATACCTCGCCAAGATGGGCCTGCCCGAAGAAGACTTCAATTCATACGCAACGCATCGCGGGGATCACCTGACCGCGCAGCGCGCGACGTTCGCCAATCCGCAGCTCGTCAACGAGATGGCCATCGTCGACGGCACAGTCAAGAAAGGCTCGCTCGCCCGCCTCGAACCCGACGGCAAGGTCATGCGCATGTGGGAAGCGATCGAAACCTACATGCAGCGCAAGCAGCCGCTGATCATCATTGCCGGTGCCGACTACGGCCAGGGCAGTTCGCGCGACTGGGCGGCGAAAGGCGTGCGCCTCGCCGGCGTCGAGGCGATCGTCGCCGAAGGCTTCGAGCGCATCCACCGCACCAACCTGATCGGCATGGGCGTGCTGCCGCTGGAATTCAAGCCGGGCGATACACGCAAGACCTACGCCATCGACGGCAGCGAAACCTTCGATGTGACGGGCAAACCCGCACCGCGCGCGGCACTGACCTTGGTGATCCATCGCAGCAACGGCGAGCGTGTCGAGGTGCCTGTCACCTGCCGCCTTGATTCGGACGAAGAAGTCTCGATCTACGAAGCGGGCGGCGTGTTGCAGCGCTTTGCCCAGGATTTCCTCGAATCGTCGAAGGCGGCCTGAGCCATGGCACGTGCAGCGCAGATCAAAATCCCGGCCACCTACATGCGCGGCGGTACATCGAAAGGCGTGTTCTTCCGCCTGCAGGATCTGCCCGAGACCGCGCGAAAACCCGGCGCCGCCCGCGATGCACTGCTACAACGTGTGATCGGTTCGCCCGATCCTTACGGCAAGCAGACTGACGGCATGGGTGGCGCGACTTCGAGCACCAGCAAGGTGGTGATCATCTCGAAGTCGTCTATGCCAGGCCACGACATCGATTACCTCTATGGCCAGGTGCCGCTCGACGCCGACTTCATCGACTGGAGCGGCAACTGCGGCAACCTGTCCTCGGCGGTCGGTCCGTTCGCCATCGCGAATGGTTTCATCGATCCCGCGCGCGTACCGCACAATGGCCTCTGCACGCTGCGGATCTGGCAGGCCAACATCGGCAAGACCATCGTCGCGCACGTGCCGATCACGGACGGCGAAGTGCAGGAGACCGGCGATTTCGAACTGGATGGCGTGACCTTTCCCGCCGCCGAAATCGCGCTGGAATTCCTCGACCCCGCCGATGGCGGCGAGGACGGCGGCCGAATGTTTCCGACCGGCAATCTGGTCGATGACCTCGACGTGCCCGGCGTCGGCACCTTCAAGGCGACGCTGATCAACGCCGGCGTGCCGGTGGTGTTCGTCGACGCTGCCGCTCTGGGTTTGAACGGCACCGAACTGCAACCAGCGATCAACGAAAACCAGGTGCTGCTGGAAAAGCTGGAGGCGATCCGCGCCGCCGGCGCGGTGCGCATGGGCCTGATCGGCGATGTCGCCGACGCAGCACGGCGCCCGCTGACGCCGAAGGTCGCGTTCGTGGCACCCCCGAAGGATTACATCGCCTCCAGCGGCAAGCCGGTGCATGCCGCCGACATCGCATTGCTGGCGCGCGCGATCTCGATGGGCAAGCTGCACCACGCAATGATGGGCACGGCCTCTGTCGCCATCGCCACTGCCGCGGCAGTGCCCGGCACGCTGGTCAACGCCGCAGCCGGCGGCGGCACCCGCGACCTGGTGCGTTTTGGCCATCCGTCCGGCACATTGCGTGTCGGCGCCAAGGTGAAGCAACTCAATGGCCAGTGGGTCGCAACCAAGGCGGTAATGTCGCGCTCGGCGCGCGTACTGATGGAAGGCGCCGTGCGCGTACCCGGCGACGTGCTCGCGCGCAGCTGAGTGCGCGTGCGCGACGCCACTGCGATGCGTTCCGGTAAGCTTGGCCGATGAACCAGGCAAGCTTCTTCTGGCACGACTACGAAACCTCGGGCACCGACCCGCGCCGCGACCGCGCGGTGCAATTCGCCGGCCAGCGCACGACGCTTGAGCTCGAGCCGATCGGCGATCCCGTCTCGATTTACTGCAAGCCCGCCGCCGACGTGTTGCCACGGCCGGCGGCCTGCCTTGTCACCGGCATTTCGCCGCAGCAGGCCGAGCGCGAAGGCATCATCGAAGCCGAGTTCACCGCACGCATCCAGGAAGAACTCGCCCTGCCGGGCACCTGCGGCGTCGGCTACAACTCGCTGCGCTTCGACGACGAATTCACGCGCAACCTGCTCTATCGCAATTTTTATGACCCGTACGAGCGCGAGTGGAAGGACAAGAACTCGCGCTGGGACCTGATCGATCTCGTCCGCATGTGCTACGCGCTGCGACCGCAGGGCATCGAATGGCCGATGCGTAAAATTGAGAAGTGCGCGCAAGGAAGCGTGCTTTTTGACTCTCGCGATCAGGACGATCGCATAAGCAATATCCCGAGTTTCAAGCTGGAACAGCTGACCGCTGCCAATCATCTCGGTCACGAGCACGCCCACGATGCGCTGTCCGACGTGCAGGCGACGATCGCCCTCGCCCGCCTGCTGCGCGCGCGCCAGCCGCGCCTGTGGCAGTTCTATTTCGAACTGCGCAAAAAGCAGCGCGCGTTCGAACTGCTCGACTACGCGCATCGCACGCCGGTGCTGCATGTGTCTTCGCGCTATCCAGCCGAACGCGGTTGCCTGGCGATGATCGTGCCGCTCGCCGCGCACCCGACGCAGGGCAACGGCGTGATCGTCTACGACCTCGACGCCGACCCGGCGCCGCTGCTCGAACTCGACGCCGAAGAAATCGCCGATCGTGTGTTCACGCCGCGCGCCGACCTGCCCGAGGATGTCGAGCGCATCCCGCTCAAGACCGTGCACGCGAACAAGTCGCCCGCGCTGGCGCCGCTGTCGGCCTTGAATGGGGTCGACGCCGCGCGCATCGGCCTCGATGTCGAGCGTTGCAAGGCGCATCTCGCGCGATTGCAGCAATCAGATGATCTGGCAGAGAAGCTGCGCGAGGTGTTTTCGACTTCACGCGAGGAACGCGGAGCGGTCGATGCCGATCTGGCGATCTATTCAGGTTTCCCGTCCGATGCGGACAAGCGCCTGTTCCGCGAGATACGCAGCTCGCCGCCCGAACAACTCGGCACGCGCCAGTTTTCTTTCGTCGATCCACGCTACACCGAACTGCTGTTCCGCTATCGCGCGCGCAACTGGCCGCAGACACTGAGCACCGACGAGGCCGAGCGCTGGAACGAGTTCCGTCGCATGCGCCTGATCGTACAGACCGACGCCAGCGCACTGACTTTGCCCGATTATTTTGCGGAGATCGCGCAACTGCGCGCCGCACCGACGACGAGGCCGGAGCAACACGCCCTGCTCGACCAACTGGAAGTATGGGGAAACGAAATCCCGCTGTAGGACTGGGCCTTGAATCGCGCCTCTACGCTACACTTCGGACAGCGAATCTCCAGCGCAAACGATCATGGCAGCGACGACCTATTTCACTCCGGCCAGCCTCAAGCTGATGCGCGAATTCGCGCGCAACAACAACCGCGAATGGTTCACTGCGAACAAGCCGCGCTGGGAGGCGGTCGTGCGCGATCCGTTCCTGCACCTGATCGGCGATCTCGCCGCGCCGCTGGCGAAGATCAGCAAACACTATCGCGCCGATCCGCGCCCGCACGGCGGTTCGATGTTCCGCATCTATCGCGATACGCGTTTCGCCAACGACAAGACGCCGTACAAGACCTGGCTTGGCGCGCGCCTGTTCCACGAACGCTCCAAGCAGGTGCCGGCGCCCTCGTTCTACGTGCATGTGCAGCCCGGCGACAGCTTTGTCGGCGGCGGCCTCTGGCATCCGGAGCCGCCTACGCTCAATCGCGTGCGCGAATTCCTCGTCGACAATCCGGCGGCGTGGAAGAAGGCTGTGCACAACGCACGCTTCCGCGCCGCGTTTACGATCGGCGGCGACTCGCTCACGCGTCCGCCGCGCGGCTACGATCCGCAGCACGAGCTGATTGAGGACATCAAGCGCAAGGACTTCGCCGCATGGCGCGGAATCGACGACAAGATCGTATGCTCAGCGGAACTGCGCGATGCCGTCGTCGATGGCTTCAAGGGCGTCGCACCGATGCTTGATTACCTCTGCGCTGCGCTCGATCTGGAGTTCTAGATGGCGGCCGACAGTGCAGCCGCGCTACGCGCGATCGCCGTATACAAGTTCGCGAAGGGAATCGGGTTGTTGCTGCTCGCCGCAGTCGCCTTCCGTCTTGTACATACGCCGTCGTTGGAGCACTTTGCCAGTTGGGTGGAGCAATTACCGCTTCGCAGCGGCCACGGCATCGTGCTGCGCTGGCTCGACGCGCTGCTTGGCCTGACGCCACGCAAGTTCGAGTTGATCGGCATCGGCGCGAGCATCTACGCCACGCTATTCCTCGTCGAAGGCTGGGGGTTGTGGCGGCGCAAGCGCTGGGCCGAATACCTGACCGTGTTCGCCACTGCCTCGCTGATCCCGTTCGAGGCATGGGAGATCTACCACCACTTCACCTGGCTCAAGGTCCTCGCGCTCGCGCTCAATATCGCGATCGTGATTTATCTCTGGCGCATCGTGCACCGCGGCGGCTGACGGTCAGGCGTCGGCGAACGCGAACGCCAGCACGTCGCGGATATCGTCGGTACCGAGCATGGCCATGAGCAGGCGCTCGACACCGAGGGCGACGCCGGCGCAATCGGGCATGCCCTGCTCCAACGCCGCGAGCAGTCTCGCATCGATCGGCACCTCGATGAGCCCGCGCTGGCGCCGCCGCGCGTTGTCGCGCTCGAAGCGCGCGCGCTGTTCGGCGGCGTCGGTCAACTCGTGGTAACCGTTGGCAAGCTCCTGGGCGCCGACGTACAACTCGAAGCGTTCGGCGACCGGCGAATCATCCGCGCGGATCTTGGCTAGTGCGCACTGCGTCGCCGGATAATCGCTGATCACGGTGATGCGGTCCGCCGGAAACGTCGGTTGGATGCGATGCGTGAGCAGCAGATCGAGCCAGTCGTCGCGCCACAGCCCGTGCGCATCGATTTGCACGTCGCCGAGCGCCGCCTGCAATTCCGCGTCGCTCGCGGCAAACGGATCCAGATTCAGGGCCGTACGGAACAGTTCGCGATAAGTATATTTCTGTACGTCGGCCGATTTGCCGACGAGCGCAAGCGCTGCACGCACGAGTTCGACGGTTTCGTCGATCAGGCGCCGGTGATCCCAGCCGACGCGATACCATTCGAGCATCGTGAACTCGGGATTGTGGCGCCGCCCCGCCTCGCCATTACGGAAGACGCGGCCGAGTTCGTAGCAATCGCCGATGCCGGCCGCAAGCAGGCGCTTCTGCGGAAACTCCGACGACGTGCGCAACCAGCGCAATGGCGCGCCCGCATCGACGTGGCCGCTGAACCGCGTCGTGAAACTTTCGATGTTCGGATCGGTGTTGCCCGCCGCCGACAGGATCGGCGTTTCGATCTCGAGCACGTCACGCTCGGCGAAAAAACTGCGCACGCGCGCGTACAGGCGCGCACGCAGGCGCAACCCAGCGTGAAGCGAATCAACCGGCATGCGCATGCAGGAATTTCACCAGCCGCGCCTCGTCCCAGACCTCGACGCCGAGTTCGGTCGCCTTGTCGAGTTTCGAGCCGGCTTCCGCGCCGGCGACGACGAAGCTGGTCTTCTTCGACACGCTGCCGGCAACCTTGGCGCCGAGCGCTTCGAGCTTGTCTTTCGCCTCGTCGCGCGTCAGCGAATTGAGCGAGCCGGTCAGCACCACCGTCTTGCCGTCGAGCGGGCCCGCGGCGCCTTTCGCGCTTTCTGCGCGTTCGAGCAAGAGGTGCATCGCGTGCGCGCTGCGCTTGAACAGCTCGCGCGTCTGCGCCTGCTCGAGCGCGCTCGCGAGCGCGGCGGCGACATCGAGCGGCACGCCGCTCGCGGACAGCTTTGCCGGCGGCGCGTGCAGGATCGCCTCGAGCGAATCGAACGCCTGCGCGAGCTGCTCGCTGCGCTTTTCAGTGATGCCCGGCAGCTCCATGTCGGCGAGCACATTCGCAGTCGTCAGCGCCGCGCGCACCTTCGCAATCGGCGCATGCGCGTCGGTGATGACAATGCCGTGTTCGAGCAAATCGTCGATCACGCGCTGGTTTCCATCCTGCTCGAAAAACGCGTCGATCGCGCGCGCGACTTCGCCGCCGATATCGGGCACGAGCTTCAGGATCGGCCACGGCAGATGGCGGATCAGCGCGATATCGCCGAACCACGTCGCGAGCGCCTTCGCCGTGCTCTCGCCGACATGGTTGATGCCGAGCGAATAGAGGAATCGCGCCAGCGTCGTGCGCCGGCTCTGCGCGATCGCCTCGATCAGGTTTTCCGCCCACTTGGTCGCAACCTTGCCGGCCTTGACCGTCTCCGGCGTCGTACCGTCACGCTCGTCCGCGCGACGCTTCATCTCGAGCAGATCGTGGAGTTTCAATTTGTACAGATCCGCCGGCGACTTGACGTAGCCGAAGTCGGTCAGCCCCTCGATGAAGCGCTCGCCGAGGCCGTCGATGTCCATTGCGCGGCGTGCGGCGAAATGGAACAGCGCCTGCTGCACCTGCGCGGCGCAAGCGAGGCCGCCGGTGCAGCGCGCGACGACTTCGCCCTCCTCGCGCACGATCGCCGAGCCGCAGATCGGGCAATGCGCCGGCATCTTCCAGCGATGCGTGTGCGCCGGCCGGCGTTCGACGACGACGCGCGCGACCTCGGGGATCACGTCCCCGGCGCGGCGCACGATCACCGTATCGCCGATGCGCACGTCGAGGCGTGCGACCTGGTCGGCGTTGTGCAGCGTCGCGTTGGTCACGGTGACGCCGCCGACGAAGACCGGTTTCAGACGCGCAGTCGGCGTCGCTGCGCCGGTGCGACCGATGTTGATCTCGATCGCCTCGATCGTCGTCGTCTGCTCCTGCGCGGGATACTTGTGCGCGATCGCCCAGCGCGGCGTGCGGCCGACAAAACCGAGTTCGCGCTGCGTGGCGAGGTCGTCGATCTTGTAGACGACGCCGTCGATGTCGAACGGCAGCGCGTCGCGCTGTTCGCCGACGCGGTGGAAATACGTAAGACAACCTTGGGCGCCATCCGCCGTGTCGACGAGCGTGCTGACCGGGAATCCCCAAGCATGCAGTTTCTTCAGCATCGCCGAATGCGTCGTAGGCAGCTCGCCGCCTTCGACCACGCCGACGGCATAGGCGTAAAACGCGAGGGGCCGCTTCGCGGTGATGCGCGGATCGAGTTGGCGCAGCGAACCCGCTGCGGCGTTGCGCGGATTGATCAGCGGCTTGATCTTGCCGTTCGATTCGCGCGCCGTCTCGTTGTACTTCTCGAAGCCGGCGCGCGGCATGTAGACCTCACCGCGCACTTCGATTACGGTCGGCCAGCCCTTGCCATGCAGTTTCAACGGAATCTGCTTGATCGTGCGCAGGTTCGCGGTCACGTCCTCGCCGGTCTCGCCATCGCCACGCGTCGCGCCGCGCACGAATTTGCCGTCTTCGTAGCGCAGGCTGATGGCGAGGCCGTCGAACTTCGGCTCGACTGAGAACTTGAGCGAAGCATCGGCATTCAAATCGAGGCGTGTGCGGATGCGGCGCACGAATTCACCGATTTCCTCATCGCTGAACGCGTTCGCGAGCGATAGCATCGGCACTTCGTGACGCACCTCGGCGAACGCGCTCGACGGCGCGGCGCCTACGCGCTGGGTCGGCGAATCGGACGTGACGAGTTCGGGATGCGCCGCCTCGAGCGCTTCGAGCTCGCGCATCAGCGCGTCGTACTCGGCGTCGGGAATCGTCGGCGCGTCGAGCACGTGGTAGCGGTGGCTGGCTTCGTCGAGGCGCTCGCGCAACTCCGCGGCACGTCGGCTGGCATTGTTTGAAACGGCTGGGCTCATTGCGCAAGTTTACCAACGTCTTGCATGTTGCACCGCGCTTGCCGGAAGCTTGTCCATCCAAATGGGGAGACCACGATGGCGAAATCGAACTGGAAGGCGTTTCCGTATCCCGACAAGGCCTACGACTATGCCGGCGACAAGCTGGCCAAGGCCTGGAACAAGCTGCACGCGGGCGACCAGGAACCGTTTCCGGACGAGAAACATGTCGTCAAGCTGCTCAAGGCCAATCCCAAGCTCGGCAAGGATGCGACAAAGATCGCCGATGCGCTGCAGGACGCCTGGCGCGCCTTCCATCGCGGCGATTTCCACGAGGCCTACGAGGCCGGCGTCGCGCTGAAGGCGCTCGGCGCCTCGGTCGCGGTCAAGGCCGGCGGCATCCACGCGACCTATCTCGTCGACAGCGACAAGGAAAAGACCCTCCGCTTCGACGCGCTGGCCAAGCTCGCCGACGAAGCGATCGCCGCGCTACCCGATGAAGCCAACTCGCACTACCGGCGCGCCTTCGCGCTCGGCCGCTACAGCCAGACGATCTCGATCACCCAGGCGCTGGCCCAGGGCATCGGCGGCAAGGTCAAGGAATCGCTGGACAAGGCGCTCAAGCTTGCGCCCAAGCATGCCGAAGCGCATACGGCGCTCGGTGTCTACCACGCCGAGATCGTCGGCAAGGTCGGCGGCATGCTCGCCAAGCTGACCTACGGCGCCAGCGCCGCCGAAGCGGAGAAGCAGCTCAAGGAAGCACTCAAGCTGACCGCGGATTCGCCGATCGCCTGGGTCGAATATGGCAACGCCCTGCTCCTGCTGTACGGCGACAAGCGCGAAGACGATGTTGCCGAAGCGTACGCGAAAGCAGCAAAGCTCAAGCCGAAAGACGCGATGGAAGCGCTCGACGCTGCTTGGGCGAAAGAGCAGATCGAATAGTGCCCGCAGAGTTGTAGTCGCTCAGTGAGCGCGGCGACTTTCCCTTGCAGGAGCGACATGATGCGATCGCTGTTCGTGGCGGCATGCCTGACTCTCGTGTTCGCATTCTGGACAATGCCGGCCGGAGCGGCTTCCGGCTTTTCTTTCAGCGAATCGCCCGGCGAATTCGGCGTCGGGTTCAAAGTGGTCCAGCAATACGATTATGCACGAACCTATCTTGGCAGGTACGATCGTTTCACCGGTGAACCGATCAAGGGGCAGCGCGCGCGTCCTGTGCAGACATTGCTCTGGTATCCCGCGCACAAAGCGGGAACCGCAATGCGCTTTGCCGATTATCTGGCCCTGATCGGCAGCGAAGACGATTTCGAGCGCACAACCGAACAGCGGGCTACGGTGGTCGCCAATACGATGCGGTGGCTGGTACCGCCGAAGATGGCTCCCGCGCAGGTCGACGAGGAAAAAGCAAAAGCAATGTGGGCGACCAACAACGCGCCGGCGCTGGAGCAACGTTTTCCTGTCGTGATCTATGCTCCAAGCTTCAATGCTTCGGCTTTCGAGAATGCCGACCTTTGCGAATACCTGGCGAGCCACGGCTACATCGTCATCGCCAGCCCATCGCTGGGCGCACATGGACGCGAGATGACCGACGATCTCGAAGGCATCGAAGCGCAGGTCGGCGACATCGAATTCCTAGTCGGCTATGCGCAGAAGCTGCCCGACGCCGACGCATCGCGCATTGCCGTGGCCGGCTACAGCTGGGGCGGCGTTTCCAATGTATTCGCGGCGGCGAAGGACGATCGCATCACCGCGTTGGTCGGCCTCGATGGCGGCATCCGCTACGTCGGAAAGCTCATCGCGGAAGCGAAATACGTAACACCCCAGCATCTGGTCGCGCCCTACCTGTACCTGGAATCTCCGCCGCCGACACAAAAGGAAATCGACGAACGCAAGATGGATGTTTCCGACGATCTGCCAGCGCGCATGAAATACGCCGATGTCGAAGAGGTAACGTTTCTTCCGTTCCAGCACTACCACTTCGCTTCGGAACATCTGCGTTTTCTCGACACGAACGACCGCGTCGTATTTCCGGGAACCTATTCCTTGGAACAAATATCGCGAACCTACAACTGGATGGCTCGCTACGTGCTGAAATTTCTCGACGCTCGCTTGAAAGGAGATGCGCAGGCACAGGAATTCGTGAGAAATCGTCCTGCGGGCGAGATGAAAAAACTCGTCGAGATCAAGACGAGACCGACCGCTGGCGTGCCGCCCACGCGCGAGGCGATGGCCGCCGAACTCGGCAAGCGCGGATTTGCCAATGCCGCGACCGTCTTTGAGGAGATGAAGAAGAAGGACGACGGCTTCGCCCTCCGGCCCGAGGAACTCGCGACCTGGATCGACACACTGGAGGAACAGCATCGCAACAAGGATGCCGTCGAGATCGGCAAATTGTTCTGCAGGTTGTATCCGGCCACGCCCGGTGCCTATGTCTGGCTCGCCGATGCGCAACTCGCCAATGGCGAAAAATCCGCCGCGATCGAAGGCTACGAGAAAGCGCACCGACTTGATCCGTCCAATCAGGGCGTCGCAAAAGCATTGAAAAAATTGCAATCCGAAGCTCAGTAGACGCGATCCATCGGCAGAAAACCTCCCCACCCAGCACCAATGGCATTTGCCGGCCGTGCAGGTATTTCCTCCCACAACAATTATTTTTCCGTTTTGTGACAGGCGCCAGCCTTTACCTTGTGCGTACGCGCTGAAGGTGTGATCCATAGCTCGATAGCCCAGCGGTCACGCATGCTAACGTGACTGTACATTTGTACACATTTGCACTTGTTGCATCCGGGTGGCCTCGCGTCTGCAGCGGTCAGGCAGCGCGATCTGGCTTGGGGAAGTGTGCGTCATTTTTGCTGGGCACATCCTCCAGCCCGACTCGTGGAGCGGGTGCGGTTGTTCGCCGTCCGCGTCGCAGGGGCACCGCGGCATCGGGCATTCCAATCAGGGGGAATGTCATGAAGCAAAGCCAGGCAGTACTGGTTCTGATCTTGTGCGGCATCGCTTCGCCTGCGCTCGCGCAGGATGCGGGCGCGTGGCAGGTCAAGGTGGGCGCGCACGTCGTGTCGCCGGATTCCGACAACGGCACGCTCGCCGGCGGCACACTGAAAACCAAGGTCGGCGACGACGCGAAGCCCACGATCACGCTGGAGTACTTCTTCACGCGCAACTGGGGCGTCGAGGCGCTCGCCGCGCTACCGTTCGAACACGAGGTCAAATTGAATGGCGTCAAAGCCGCTGACGTCAAGCATCTGCCGCCGACCTTCAGCGTGCAATACCATTTCACGCCCGACGGCGAGGTATCGCCGTTCGTCGGCGTCGGCCTCAATTACACACGCTTCTTCGGCATCAAGGAAAAAGGTCCGCTTGCCGGCACCCAGCTCGACCTCGACGACTCGTGGGGCATTGCCGCGCATTTCGGCATCGACTGGCGCGTTTCCGGCAACTGGTCGCTGACTCTGGATGGACGCTGGATCAGCATCGAGACCACCGCCCACGTCAACGGCGCCGACGTGGGCAAAGTGAAGATCAACCCCTGGGTCTGGGGCGCCGCGGTCGGCTACCGGTTTTAGCGATCGCTGAGCCGGTTGGAAAGCGGCCGGGACACGAAATGCAGATCCCGGCCGCCATGCCTCACCATACTTGCACGCGCTGCTTCGGCGCGAGATAGAGCTTCTGCCCTTCTTTTACTTCGAATGCCGGATACCACGCGTCGAGATTGCGCACCGTATCGCCGCGATACATCGCGAGAGCGTGGCCGTCGGTGACGATGGCATTGCGCATCGCCGCCTCGCGCATCTTGGTACGCCAGGCCTGGGCGAAGGCGAGGAAGAAGCGCTGGTCGCCGCTCAAGTCCTGCAGCTTCGGTGCCGGTTTGCCGCCCAACGACAATATGTACGCATCGTGCGCAGCCGACAGGCCAGCCACGTCGGCGATGTTCTCGCTCAGCGTCTGCTTGCCGTTCTCCGCAAGATCGGGGAACGGTTTGTAGCCGTTGAACTGCTCGACGAGGCGCGCGCCTGCTTCCTCGAAATGCTTGGCATCGTCGGGCGTCCACCAGTTGACGAGGCGGCCCTGGGCGTCGAACTGGCTGCCCTGGTCATCGAAACTGTGACTGATCTCGTGACCGATCACCGCGCCGATCGCGCCAAAGTTGACCGCCGCGTCGGCTTGCGCGTCGAAGAACGGCGGCTGCAGGATTGCCGCGGGAAAATTCAGCGCGTTGGCGAGCGGCAGATTGACCGCGTTGATCGTCTGCGGCGTCATCACCCATTCGCCGCGGTCGGGCGCCTTGCCGAGCTTGGCCAGCGCTTGCTTGTAGTCGAATTGCTGCGCGCGCTGCGCATTGCCGTAGGCATCTCCGCGCACGATATTGAGCGTGGAGTAGTCGCGCCACTTGTCCGGATAGCCGACGCCGACCTTGAGCGTGGCAAGCTTGGCCAGTGCCTTCTCTCTGGTCTGCGGCGACATCCATGCGAGTTTTTCGATGCGCGCGTGATAAGCCTTGATCAAATCGCCGACCATCGCCTCGATCTTGGCCTTAGCCTCGGGCGGGAAATATTTTTCGACGTAGAGCTTGCCGACGACTTCGCCGAGCGAGCCGTTGGTCGCGGCCACCGCGCGTTTCCAGCGGTCGCGGATCTTCGGCGTGCCGCTGATCGCCGTGCCGTAGAACGCAAAGTTCTCGTCGACGAACGCTTTCGGAAGAATAGGCGAATTGCGATCGATCAGACGCAGCGCTAGGTAGCCCTTCCACACATCGACCGACTCACTGCCGACCAGCGCCGAGATGCCCGCGATCGCGCCGGGCTGCCAGACGTAAAAATCGCTCTGCGTTTCCAGGCCCGCGCTCTTGAAGTACGCGCTCCAGTCGAGGCCCGGCGCCTTGTTCGCGAAGTCGGCGCGCTTCCACGGATTGTTCGCCTTGTGCACGTCCTCGGAATCGACGCGCGGGCCGTGCGCCTTCGCAATCTTCATCTCGAGCGCGAAGATGCGTTCGGCCTTCGCCTCGGCATCGGCGATCCGGGCGAGCTTCAGCAGCGCCGCGACGTGGGCGCGGTACTTCGTGCGCAACTCGGCCATCTTCGGCGAGTCGGAGACGTAGTAGTCGCGGTCGGGCATGCCGAGGCCGCCCTGCAGCAGGTACGGCACGTTGCGGTTCGGATCGTCGAGCGCCTGTGTGATCCAGGCGCCGAAAATGTTGTCGGTGTAGAAATTCGTCGCGTTGAGCGCGTCGACATCGGCACGCAGGGTCGTGCCGAGATAACTCGCGAGCGCGGCTTTGTCCTTGATCGCGGCGATGCGGTCGAGGTCGGGCTTGAGCGGCGCGAGGCCCTTGGCCTCGATGCCGGTCTCGTCCATGTAGCTGGCGTAGAAGTCGCCGACCTTCTGCGCGTCGGTGCCGTCGGCCGCCTTGGTCGCTGCCGCGCCTTCGATCAGCTCGCGCACGCGCTGGTTGTTGAGTTCGGATAGCACGCCCCACGCGCCCCAGCTCGAACGGTCGGCAGGAATCTCGTTCGTCTTGATCCAGGCGCCATTGGCATAGTCGAAGAAGTCATCGCCGGGCTTGACCGAGCGGTCGATGCCGGCCAGATCCACGCCATGCGTAGCGCCGGCTTCCTTGGCATAAGGCGAAGCGGCGAGTACGACGCCGATGGCTGCGGCGACGGCCGCGAAAACGCGGGAATGTGAGATACGCATGGTGATTCCTCGAAGGTATAAATCAAAACTGTATGCGCCGCTTGTCGGGCCGACATGGGCGAATAGTCACGGGAGGCACTCGCGCAGCGAATGCCTCCGCTGAAACGAGAGCCTTACCAGTGCACTCCGCGCATGATCGACGCGAACGCGACCTGTTCGCTGGTCGGCTGCTGTTGCTCGAGTTCCGCCCTGCCCTTCATGCCTTTCGCCGCCGCCGAATCGGGGAACATGCGGAACGCAGTGTTCATGATCACTTCGTACAGGCGCGGCGCGACCGCGTAGAGCAACTGCGCGAAGATGCCGGTACGCGTTGCGATGCGCACGGGGCGCTTGATGATCGCCTCGGCGATGAGGTCGGCCGCCTCGTCCGGCGACAGCGTCGGCACCGAGTCGTACATCTTGGTCGGCGCGATCATCGGCGTCTTCACCAGCGGCATGTTGATCGTGGTGAAGTTGATGCCATTGTCCGAGAACTCCGCCTGCGCACAGCGCGAGAATGCATCGAGCGCGGCCTTCGAGGCGACATAGGCCGAGAAGCGCGGTGCGTTGGTCAGCACGCCGATCGAGGAGATGTTGATGACGTGGCCGCGGTGACGCTCGGTCATGCCGGGCAGAAAACCCATGATCAAGCGCAGCGAGCCGAAGTAATTGAGCTGCATCGTGCGCTCGAAGTCGTGGAAGCGATCGTAGCTCGAGGCGATCGCGCGGCGAATCGAGCGTCCGGCATTGTTGACGAGGATATCGACGCCACCGTGCTCCTTGACGATCGTTGCGACGAGATCGTCGGCCGATTTCATCTCGGCGAGGTCGGCGACATAGGTGTGGCAGACGCCGCCTGCCGCTTCAATCTCTTTCTTCGCCTCGGCAAGTTCGTCGGCACCACGCGCGCAGATCAGCACCTTGCCGCCCGCGCCGGCGATCTTCAGCGCCGCGGCCTTGCCGATGCCTGAGGAGCCGCCCGTGATCAACACGCGACGGCCCTTGACCTTGCCGCTGAGCGAATGGTCGACGAACAGATCGGGGTCGAGGTGGCGCTCCCAGTAGTCCCACAGACGCCACGCGTAAGTGTCGAGCTTCGGCAGCTTGATCTTCGAGCCGCGCAGCGCGCGTTCGGTCTCACGCGAATCGAAGCGTGTCGGGTAATTGATCAACTTCAGCGCTTCGGCCGGAATGCCGAGGTCGCGCAGCACGGCGTTGACGAAGCGCTTTACCGGCGGCAGGCTCGCGAGCCCTTGCTTCACCACTGCGGGAATGAACCCGAACATGCGCGCGTCGAGGCGCATCGACATCTGCGGCGCATGCCCCGCGTGGGCGAAGATGTTGAGCACCTGGCCGATGCGCAGCGGCGCCGGGTCGGTCAGGTGGAACACGCCGCCGTCAAGGTCGGGCTTGTGCGCGATGTGGTCCATCGCATCGACCACGTAGTCGACCGGAACCATGTTGACGCGCCCGCCTTCGATGCCGAGCACGGGCATCCACGCCGGTAGCATTTGGCGCAACTTCTTCAGCGTGCGGAAGAAATAATATGGCCCGTCGATCTTGTCGATCTCGCCGGTCTGCGAATGGCCGAGCACGATCGCGGGGCGATAGATGCGATACGGGCGCGTGCATTCCTTGCGCACGATCGCCTCGGATTCATGCTTGGTCTTGAAGTACGGATTCGCTTCGACGTCCTCGGCCTCGTCGAACATGTCCTCGCGGAACACGCCGGGATACATACCGGCAACCGCGATCGAACTGGCGTGATGAAAGCATCCGACCTTGATCTCGTCGGCGAGTTGCACGGCGTGGTGCGTGCCCTCGACGTTGGCCTTGTACTGGCTATCGGCATCGGCGGCGAGGTCGTAGATCGCGGCGAGATGGAAGAAATGCTTGACCTTGCCCGCGAGCGCCTTGCGCTGCGCCGGGGCCAGGCCGAGGTGTGGTTTGGCGAGGTCGCCCGGCACTGCGACGAGGCGTTTCCCGTCGTCGCCGAGGCGCTCGCGCAGCGCTTCGAACTTGTTCATCGACCCCTTGCGCACGAGGCAATGGATCGTGCCCTTGCGCGCGAGCAGTTTTTCCACGAGATGACGGCCGATGAACCCGGTTGCGCCGGTGACGAAATAAGTCATGTTCTACCCCGTTTGTTGTCCCTGAGAACTTGCCGCCGAAGTACCGCGATCGGCAGCCCGCGATGCCGGCAAACAAGTTTGCCCGAGTATTGCAACGACGCCTACAGAATGCTTGCTGCGTTGCATCGCGATGCCGTTTGAATCCGCTTCGCGTTGACCATGCGGTGAACGGGTGCGTAGAATTCCGCGGAGCCATCCGGGGAACGACATGTCCGATCTGAAAGCGAAATTCGAAAAAGCCGGCGAAGACGTCAAGCTGCTCAAGGAACGGCCGGACAACGATACCCTGCTCAAGCTCTATGCGCTCTACAAGCAAGGCTCCGAGGGCGACGTCTCGGGCCCGAAGCCCGGTTTCTTCGATTTCGTCGGCACAGCCAAGTACGAAGCCTGGGCCAAGCTCAAGGGCACCAAGGCCGACGAAGCGCAACAGAAATACGTCGATCTGGTGAAGAAACTCGGCGGCTGAACGCCGCGCGGCGCAGATGGCGCGGCAAACGAAGGATCGCATCCTCGAGGTCAGCCTCGCGATGTTCAATGCGCAGGGCGAGCCGAACGTCACCACGAATCATATTGCCGACGAACTTGAAATCAGCCCGGGCAATCTCTACTACCACTACCGCAACAAGGAAAACATCGTCGAGCACATCTTCGCGCGCTACGAGGCGCGCATGGATCAGGCCCTGCTCGTGCCCGACGACCGCCTGCCGACACTCGAGGATGTGTGGCTGCAGCTGCACATGGTTTTCGAGTGCATGTGGGACTACCGCTTCCTCTATCGCGACCTTGTCGACATCCTCTCGCGCAACCGCAAGCTGCGCTCCCACTTCGCGCGCATCCTCGCCCGCGCTGGAGCAAGCACGCGCGACGTGCTCACCGGCCTTGCCCAGGCCGGTATCGTGCGCGCCACCGCGGACGAGATCCGGGCGACCTCCGAGAACGTACTGTTGGTGACGACGTTCTGGCTCAACTTCAATGCCGTACGCGGCAGCGGCGACGTGCACAAGACCGCGCCGAGTCAGGAAGACCTGACCCATGGCATCTACCAGGTGATGTTGCTGATCGCGCCGTTTTTGCGCGATGCGGAGCGTGTGCATCTCAATACGCTGGCGCAGGCGTATCGGCGCTGACGCGCGCCGCTTCCGCACTTGCTGGTCATTTCAGCGCAAGCTGCTTGCTTTACTCTGATTCTTTCTGACCGCGTCCCTTCGCCTTTCCGCACGCATCCCGCGCGCGGGTCACTTTTCTTTGCTTGCACAAAGAAAAGTAACCAAAAGAAATGCACCCCGGATGCCGCGCCCTCCGCGCTTCGCGCTCCGGGTACGCGAGGTCATGCCGGGGTTCGTTGACTGAACTTCCCTGTCCAGACAACGAACTCGGCGCGATCCATCGCGCCGACCCTGCGGGCGCTTCCGTCATGCCCTCACCGCAGCAAACGGGGACCCGAAGATCAATAGCGCAAAGCCAAATGCGCTGATACTTTCGATACAACCGCTCTACTTCGCGGCCTTGAGCTTGCGCGTCAGCGTGGCGACCTGGCGGCTCAGGTCTTCGATCTCGCGCTTGGTCGGAATGCCGAAGCGGTTGAGCGCGCGGCCGACGCGGTTTT
This sequence comes from Rudaea cellulosilytica DSM 22992, assembly GCF_000378125.1. Lineage (GTDB taxonomy): Bacteria > Pseudomonadota > Gammaproteobacteria > Xanthomonadales > Rhodanobacteraceae > Rudaea > Rudaea cellulosilytica. The sequence continues at coordinate 116,826 of NZ_KB899242.1, forward strand.
CGACGACCTTCGCGTAAGTATCGAACTGCTTCTCGACGCGCAATAGGATCGGGCTGAAGACGCCGGTTGCCTGCGCCTGCGCGTCGGCAACGGCCTCGCGTGCGAACTGCGTGCCGCGCGCGGTGAATCCCTGACCTTCCTCGACGAAACGGCCGAACCATTGCCCGCCGTGCTTGCGCGTCAACGAAAAAGCACCGAGGCCAGCGAGCCATGCGCGGCGCAGTTGCTCCGCAGGCGTATTCGCGAACTCGATCTTGACGTTCTTGGTCTTCTTGCCAGCCATGCGCTTGCCTCGTCTTGTCGGTAATGGAAGTGGAAGGAAAGCTAGCGACCAGGGCTAGAACATTCACACTAACTCGCGGCGTTGGAATGAGCCCTCGGCCGCTCAATGCCGCGGCAGTCGCAGGTCGGGCTGCGAAGCCCTGCTTGCGTGCATACGGAGGATTACGAAATGGTCAGGACTCGACTATTGAATAGACTGCGAACACCCGCAATAGACCAGGCTCCCCCTCTTTGAACTTGCCGGTTTCGATAGCCGCGACCGCATCTTCAAAGGTTGGGAAAAGACAATGCTCATTTACTCGCACCGTACCAGCGAGATTGTTGCACGATAACGGTGAGCACTCCGGACTGGTGTGAGCATAGAAATTGACTACGTCATACCCCTCTATGTTCTTCGCGACCGGGGTAGCGACTTCAGTTTGAAACGCTGCTTCGGGCGAGAATGATGACCAACGACCGGAACCTTGATCGTATTCTTGTTCGTATACTTCGTAGTAGAACAACTTCGCCCCTTCAAGCGAGGCACCCACCGTCTCTGCGACCTCGGCGATCACCTCAGGCGAGTCAAATAGCCAGTAGCCGTTGTGTTTCCAGCAGTTACTGTAGTCTGCGAAATCATCAGAGATGCAGTTGCTGACCGAGTAGATATCGTGCACATCAGTCACGGCGAGCCACTCCGGACGACTTGCTATGCGCTTCGACATATAACCAGCCGGAACCATTTAGGTCCTACCGCAGCTTGATTTGATTGCTCTCGTACTTGCGATCGTAAGCGCGCAATTCATCGCGGATATGCGCAATGCGCTGGCGGCCGAGGACGCTGCGCTCCTCGTCGAGGACGTTGGCGCCGAGCAGTTCGGCCATGCGCTGCGCGGTCGGCAGCAGCGCATCCCAGCCGTCGAGCGCGGGCAGCGGGCCCGGGAGGGCCATGAAGAAGGTGACGCCCGGGGTCTGCAGGCTGTCGATCCCGCGCATGTCAAAGAAGCCCGGCTTGACCATGTTGGCCATGCTGAAGATCGGCCCCGCTTCGGGGCGACCGGCGACGAGGCGGTGGAAGATGTTCTTGTCGCCGAACAGCAAGCCCGCTTTCTCGGCGGCGACGATCAAGCTGGCGCCGTGGATCGTTTCGCCAGGACGCGCGGCGACGTGCAAGGTGACGATGCGATCGACCGGCTGTCCTTCCGGGCGCACGCCCGGGAGCGGGCCTTTACGCGCGGGCGGCACCGGCGTGGGCGCGCCGACGCGGCCGCCCGAGATCGCCGCGCCCAGCTTGTCGAGTTCGCTCTGGATACCAACTTCGAGTTCGCCCTGGGCGGGCACGGCATCGGGATCGGGCATCTCGCCGAGCGACGGCTCGACGCGTTCGCCGTCCACGCTCTGCCCGAGCTTGCGCCTGCCCTGCCCGGGCTTGCGCGGGCGGCCGAAGAAGTAGATCAGCGCGAGCACGGCAACGCCCGCGATAACGAGGATGATGCGTAGTTGGGTTGGGTCCATTCCGGCAACTCCGATCGAGTATGTGTCCAAACCTGTTCTCAAAGCGCAGTAGCTTTGAGGACAGGTTTACGCGGCGCCTGCCAGCTTCGCCGCCTCGGCCAAGTCTACTTGAACCAGGCGCGACACGCCCGGCTCACGCATGGTCACACCGCAGAGCTGTTCGGCTACTTCCATCGTCGCCTTGTTGTGGGTGACGAACAGGAACTGCACGTTCTCGCTCATCTCTTTCACGAGGTTCGAGAAGCGGCCGACGTTGGCCTCGTCGAGTGGCGCGTCGACCTCGTCGAGCAGGCAGAACGGCGCCGGGTTGAGGCGGAAGATCGAGAACACGAGTGCAACCGCGCTCATCGCCTTCTCACCACCCGAGAGCAGCGAAATGCTGGTCACGCGCTTGCCGGGCGGCCGCGCCATGATCGCCACGCCCGCGTCGAGCACGTTGTCGCCGGTCAGTTCGAGATAGGCCTGGCCGCCACCGAACAGGCGCGGAAACAGCTCCTGCAGGCCGGTGTTGACGCGATCGAAAGTTTCCTTGAAACGCGCGCGCGTCTCGGTGTCGATTTTCTTGATCGCGGATTCGAGTGTTTCCAGCGCGGTGTTCAGATCGGTGAGCTGCGAGTCGAGATAGGTCTTGCGCTGCGATTGTTCCTCGTACTCCGAAATCGCGGCGAGGTTGACCGGTTCGAGGCGTTTGATCTTGCCGTCGAGTTCGGTGATGTCGCGCTGCCATTCCTCGTGGTCGGCGCCCTGCGGCAGCGACTCGATCAGCGTGGCGAATTCGTGGCCGGCGGCAACGATCGCATCCTGCAACTGCTGCGCGCGCATCTTGAGGCCGTGCTCGGCGAGGCGCTTTTCCGACAGCGCTTCGCGCGCCTGTTGCAGCAGGTGTTCGATGCGGTGGCGCTCCTGCTCGTGGCCGCGAAATTCATGATCGCGCGTTTCCAACACGCGGCGCGCTTCGACGAGCTGCTTGTCGATCAGCAGACGCTGATCGAGATAGATCTGGCGCTCCGATTCGAGGTCGGCGAGCGGCGTCTGCCCCGATTCGAGCTGTTGCGCAATCTCGGCTTTGCGCGATTCGAGCTGGGCGAGCTGGCCGCTCATGCGCAGCAACGCCTGTTCGAGCGCGGCCACGTTAGTCCGCTTGGATTCGATGTCGAGCGCTAGCCGATGTGTCTGCTCCGATGCCTCGCGTGCATTCATGCGCGCTTCCTCGCGCGCTTCGAGCAGGCGCCGGCGTTCGCTGTCGAGATGCTGGCGATGCTGCTCCTGATCGCCCATGCGCGAGACGGCTTCCTCGAGTCTTGCGCGTGCCTCGCGCGTGGCAGTGTCGTCCGTGGCGAACTTGGTTTCGAGTTCGGCGATTTCGCCGTCGACGCGCGCGATGCGCGCCTGTGCGGTTTCGAGCTTGCCGCGATGGCTTTGCAAGGCGCCGGCTAGCTCGGCCATGCGCCGATGCGCGACGTAGAGCTCCCGCTGCGCATCGTCACGCGTGCGCTCGGCGTCGGCGCGCTGCGACTTGATTTCGTCGAAGCGCGCGTTGAGCGTCGCGATGCGCTCCTCGGACGCGGCCAGTTCGTCTTTGAGCGCGTGGATTTCCTTTTCGCGCGCGATCACGCCCGCCTGCGCATCGCCACGCCGGCGCACGCGCGCGAAACCCGCGCCGAGCCATTCGCCGGCCGGCGTGATGACGGATTCATGCGGCGCGAGGCTGGCGGCGCGCACACGCGCGGCGTCGATCGAATCTGCGGTGTAGATGCTGTCGAGGATATGCAGCGCAGCGACCGGCCCGCGCGCGTGAGCGGCGAGTGTTCCTTCACGTGCGGCTCCAGCCTGCTGCGCCGAAACCAGCGCGATATCGGCCTTACTCGCCTGCGCGAGTTCGCCGAGGAAATCGAACGGCGCATCGACGAGCACCCCATCGAACAGGCCCGAGAGCACCGTTTCGACCGCGGTTTCCCAGCCCGCTTCCACGTCGAGCGCTTCGCCGAGGCGCGGCGCTTTGTCGAGGCCGAGACGTTCGAGCCATTCATGCGCCGGCGACTTCTCCTGGCCCAGTGCAGCATGTTGCAGGGCCTCGAGCGATGCGAGACGGCCGCGCATGGTTTGCAGCGAAGTGCGGCCTTCGCTGAGCCAGGCACTGGCCTGGTGTTCTTCGCCTGCGAGTTCCTCGTGCTTGGCCTTGCGCTCGTCGAGCATCGCGGTGAAGGTTTCGACCTTCTCCCTGTGCTCGTCGTGGTCGGCGGCGAGTTGCTCTGCGGCCGCACTCAGCGCGGCGAAGTCGGCGGCCTGCTTTTCCGCGCGCAACGCTTCGAGGCGGCGGCCGAGTTCCATCGACTGGCGGTCGAGATAGTCGAGGCGCGTGCGCTCGACTTCGGCAGCCTGGCCCGAATCGGCGCTGGCCTTGGAGTGCTCATCCCACTGCGATTGCCATTCGGCGAGCGCGGCTTCGGCGGCGTGCTGCGCCTCGGCGGTCTGTTCGGCGGCTTCGCGCAACGCTTCGAGCTTGGGCTCGCCGTCGAGCAGCGAGGTGCGCAGCGTTTCGATCTGCTCGCGGTCGGCGGCGATGTGCTCGCCGAGTTCGGCGTAGGCGTTTTCAGTCTCGACGCGCGCGCGCTCGAGACGCTCGCCGAGCTCCTTGTTGTGCTGGATCTGTTGCTCGACGCGCGCGATGTCGCCGCCGACGCGATAGACCTCGGCCTGCACGCTGTTCAAGTGATCGGTCGCACCCTGGTGCGTCTCGCGCAACGTTTCAAGCTGCGCCTCGACTCCGCGCTGGTCGGCGACGAGTTTCTCGATGCCGATCTCGGCTTCGCGCAGCGCGTCGCCGTGGCCTTCGAGCTCGGTTGCGATCGCGCGGTAGTGCAGACCGCGCAGTTCGGCTTCCTTCTTCGCCTGCTCGGTCTTCAGTTCCTGCCAGCGCGCGGCCGCCTTGGCCTGGCGGTTGAGGTGTTCGAGCTGCTTGTCGACTTCCTCGCGTACGTCGTTCAGGCGTTCGAGGTTCTCGCGCGTGGCCTTGATGCGGCTTTCGGTTTCCTTGCGCCGTTCCTTGTACTTGGAGATGCCGGCGGCTTCCTCGAGATGCCCGCGCAGTTCATCCGGATGCGCCGAGATGATCTCCGAGATCATGCCCTGTTCGATGATCGAGTAGCTGCGCGCGCCGAGGCCGGTGCCGAGGAACAGGTCGGTGATGTCGCGACGGCGGCAGCGCGCGCCGTTGAGGAAATACTGCGACTGGCCGTCGCGGCTGGCCACGCGCTTGACCGAGATTTCGTTGTACTTGGCGTACTCGCCGACGACGAGGCCGTCGGAGTTGTCGAAGATCAGTTCCACCTGCGCCGTGCCGACCGGCTTGCGTCCGCCGGAGCCCGAAAAGATCACGTCGCTCAGCGCGTCGCCGCGCAGGCGGCTCGCCGCGCTCTCGCCCATGACCCAGCGGATCGCGTCGATGATGTTCGATTTGCCGCAGCCGTTCGGACCGACGATGCCGGTCATGTTGGTGGGCAGGTGCAGGACAGTCGGATCGACGAAAGACTTGAATCCGGAGAGCTTGATCGTAGTAAGCCGCACTAGTTTCCATTCCGTTCGGGGCCGGAAAAACGGCCCACGTTGTCTGGCGCAAGGGCTTGCGCTAAGGTGCGCGCCCCACGTACGAGGCCGTCGTTCCCGCAAAAGGCGGAATGACGGCAAGAAATTCAGGAGTCAGGGTCCATGTCCACCAAGCCCAGCAAGAAACTGGAAACCTTCGCGAACCCGCAGCCGGACCGCGATTATACCATCCGCATGCGCATCCCCGAGTTCACCTGCCTGTGCCCGAAAACCGGTCAGCCGGACTTCGCCGAAATGCGCCTGGAATACGTGGCCGACAAGACCTGCGTCGAGCTGAAATCGCTCAAACTCTATATCTGGAGCTTCCGCGACGAGGGTCATTTCCATGAGGACGTGACCAACCGCATCCTCGACGACCTGGTCAAGGCGACCAAGCCCCGTTTCATGCGCCTGAGCGCCGAGTTCGGCGTGCGCGGCGGCATCTATACCACCGTCATCGCCGAGCACCACAAGAAAGGCTGGAAGGCACCGGCAAAAGTCGAGCTGGCGTAAGCCCGCTCGTTGCTCGTCAGCCTTTCTTCTCTGCGGCGGGCTGCGCCGGCGCCGCGGGAACCGCCGCCGGCTTCGTCGGCGCTGCACTGCCGGCCGGATACTCGATCTTCGCCTGCTGCTTGAGCTTGGCCAGACGCTCCTCGCCGATCTTCTTCTGCAGGCCACTCCTGATCCCGTCCTTGACCTTGTCGAACTCTGGCGGCGTAAGCGGATTGACTGCCTGTACCTGGAAAACGAGCCAGTTCTGCGGCAACTTCAGCGGCGTGCGCGTGAAGTCGCCGGCTTTCATCGATGCCAGCGCATCGGTGACCGGCTTGGGCATGTTCTCCGTGTTGATGTGCGAAAGCACCTTGGCCTGGGCCTTGCCTTTCCATTCGTCGTAGACCTTGTCGAACGGTGTGCCTGAAACGAGTTCTCCCGATGCCTTGAGCGCGTCGGCCTCGTTCGGAAACAGCAGGCTACCGAGGTCGTATTCGAACTTGCCCATGGCTGCGACCTTGGCGTCGTATTCGGCCTTGAGCGCCTCGTCGGAAATCGGGGTCTGCTGCTGCAGGCGGATCATCGCGCCATTCGCAACCGCAGACAGGCGCGCGACCTCGACATCGGCGGCGAACTTCGGATCGGCCAGCATCTTGTCACGCTGCGCCTGCTCGGCAAGCAGCACGTAGTCGCCGAGCACGCGCAGGATTTCGGCGCGCTGTTCGGGATTGTTCATGTCGGCCTTGGCTGCCTTGACGCGAACGAAGGCATCGACGAGTTCCTGCGGCACTGCCGTGCCGTTGACGGTTTCCGCCACCGGCAGATTGGCCGGCAACTGTACGAGGCGTTGATCGCCGGCGCCGCTCGAACACGCAGTGAGTGCGAGGCAGACAGCAAGGGAAAGTACGTTGCGCATGGGATCTTCCTTCAAATCAAAATTCGTGTCGCGCCATCCGCCATCCGCCCCAGAACGACGCATTCGCAATGCGTCGGTCAGGTTTCGTCCGGCGTGCGCGTTTCCAGCGCCAGCGCGTGGATGTCGGTCTGCATCATCGCACCCAGGGCGGCATAGACGCGCTGATGACGCTTGACCGGCGAAAGTCCCGCGAACGCCGCGGCGAGGATGCGCACGCGAAAGTGCCCGCGCCCGTCGCGCGCACCTGCGTGGCCGGCATGTTTATGGCTTTCGTCGACGATGTCGAGCTGCAGCGGCGAAAATTCGGCCGTCAGCAACTCGCGCATGCGCGCGATGCGCGCCGGGTTGAGTTCGACCGCGCCGGTCACGGCAAGGTCTTGCGGAACGGCCGTACGTCCACTTCGCGATAGACGCCGGCAGCAACGTACGGATCGGCCGCGGCCCAGGCCTTGGCCGCGGCGAGATCGGTAAATTCGGCGATGATCAGGCTGCCGCTGAATCCTGCGGGGCCCGGATCCTCGCTGTCGATCGCAGGGAACGGCCCGGCCAGCAGTAAGCGGCCCTCAGCAAGCAAGGTCTTCAGGCGCTCCACATGCGCGGGTCGCGCAGCGAGCCGTTTTTGCAGGCTGTCAGCGTGATCCAGAGCGTTGATCGCATACCACATCGACGGAATCTCTTTGCCGGAAAACTAGAAATGATACCGCAACTGATGCACCGTCCCTGGTGCATAGCCTCTGGACAGGCGCCCACAATCCCCGTAATCTGTCACTCAAAGCGCTGGCCAGCCCGCACGCATCGCGAGCCGCGATGCAGACAAGACCCGCCCGCGCTGTTCTCTTGGGAACCGCCTCCCGCGCACGCCCGATGCGAATCGGCCGTTGCGGACGGGACCTCATCCGCATATCCGCCATGCCGCAGTTCCACACTATGCCGCAGCGGTTTGCTGGTATGTATTTTTTGTATTTCTATACTTTGGCGTATGCATAACGCTTTGTCTCCCCGGGGCCGCGTCGCGCGCGGCAACCACGCATGACCGAAATCGTCGCATGAACGCGCAGGGCGCAGCCGCCGAAACGGGCGACGACGCGGTCGCGAGCCCGTTCCAGCACGTCCCGCAGCAGCAGGAAATGCCGCTGGCGATCGTGCGTGGCGAGCCGGTGCTGCAGATGCCGCAGGACCTGTACATCCCTCCCGACGCGCTCGAAGTCATCCTCGAGGCATTCGAGGGGCCGCTGGACCTGTTGCTCTATTTGATCCGCCGGCAGAATCTCGACATCCTCGATATACCGATCGCCGAGATAACGCGGCAGTACATCGACTACATCGAGCTGATGAAGGACCTGCGCCTCGAACTGGCGGCCGAATACCTGGTCATGGCCGCGATCCTGGCCGAGATCAAGTCGCGTTTGCTGCTGCCGCGGCCGCCGGTCGAAGAAGGCATCGAGGACGATCCGCGCGCCGACCTCGTGCGCCGTCTGCAGGAATACGAGCGCTTCAAGAAAGCCGCGGAGGACATCGAAACGATGCCACGCGCGGACCGGGATTTTTTCGTGGTGCATGCCCACGTCCTCGACAAGGCCGTGGTGCGCGTGCCACCGCCGGTGGACATGCGCGAACTGCTGCTTGCGCTCAAGGACGTGCTGACCCGCGCGGAACTGAAGGGCCATCACGAGATCCGCCGCGAAGCGCTGTCGGTGCGCAATCGCATGAGCGACGTGCTCAGCGCACTCGGCGACGGCAGCTTCCACGCGTTCCAGTCGTTGTTCAATCCCGACGAAGGCCGCATCGGCATCGTCGTCACCTTCCTCGCCTTGCTCGAACTGGCCAAGGAACACTTGATCGAGATCATGCAGAGCGAACCGCTTGCGCCGATCTACTTGAAGTCGCTGGCCACAGCCAATTAATAACCTATGCGCTCGTCCATGATCGCGAAAGTCAAAAAGCCGCCTTCCATGGCGGCACTTCTCAACAAAAGCTGTTACTGATAATGGAATTCGAAATACTCAAACGCATCGTCGAAGCTGCCCTGCTCGCTTCATCGGCGCCGTTGTCGCTGCCGCAGCTGTTCACTCTGTTCGCCGAAGACGAGCTGCCGAGTCACGACGACCTCGCGCGCGCGCTCGACGAACTGGCGCGAGACAGCGAAGGCCGTGGCATCGAGCTGAAAGAGGTCGCCTCGGGTTTCCGCTACCAGGTTCGCGCCGAAGTGAACCAGTGGGTCTCGCGCCTGTGGACCGAGCGGCAGACGCGCTACTCGCGCGCGCAGCTCGAGACGCTCGCACTGATCGCCTACCGCCAGCCGATCACGCGCGGCGAGATCGAGAACATCCGCGGCGTGGCCGTGTCGAGCAACATCATCAAGACGCTGGAAGAACGCGAGTGGATCCGCACGGTCGGCCATCGCGACGTGCCCGGCAAGCCGGAACTGTTCGGCACGACGCGCGCCTTCCTCGACTACTTCAACCTGAAGTCGCTCGACCAATTGCCGCCGCTGGCCGAAATCCGCGACCTTTCGGACTTCGACCCGCAGCTCGGGCTGGCCCCGGTTGCCATCGGCGACGCGGCGGACGAAGCAGGCGTCGATGGCGAAGGCGCGGCGACGCTGGCGGAAAACGAAGAAGCTTTTGCCGAATCCCCCGCCGCTTCCGCCTCCGACTTTTCGGCAGATGAACCGGCCGCGGACGAAACCAATGGCGGCTCGCAACACGAAACGATCTCCGCCAAAGCGATCGAACCGCACGCAACCAGCGAAACCATCGAAGAACACGATCTCGCCGACGAAGGCGACACCACCACAACGAGCGCCGACACGGCGCCTGCCCCCACGGAGCACACCCCATGACCACGCCTGCATCACGCAGCCTACTCAGCTTGAAACGCCCGCAACCGGGCGACGCGCCCGACGGCGCCACCATATTCGAAGACCGCCTGCACAAGGTGCTTGCCAACGCGGGCTTAGGTTCGCGGCGCATGCTCGAGCAGCGCATCCAGAACGGTGAAATCCGGGTCAATACCAAGGTCGCCGAAATCGGTTCCAGCGTGCGCGCCGGCGACCGCGTCGAGGTCGACAACAAGATCTTCGTCGTCGTCAACGACACGGCCGAGCAAGCCAAGGTGCTGATCTACAACAAGCCAGAAGGCGTAGTCGCCACGCGCGAGGATCCCGAAGGCCGGCCGACCATCTTCGAACAGCTGCCGCAGCTCAAGGGCGCGCGCTGGATCTCGGTCGGCCGCCTCGACATCAACACCACCGGCCTGCTCCTGCTCACGACCGACGGCGCGCTCGCGCATGCGCTGATGCACCCGTCGACCGAGATCGAGCGCGAATACGTCTGCCGCGTGCATGGCGAAGTACCGGACGAGGTGCTCGAGAAGCTCAAGGCCGGCATCGACCTCGACGACGGCCCCGCGCGCTTCGACGAGCTCGCCGTGATCAGCCGCGGCGACAGCCACTCCTGGTTCCGCGTCATGCTCAAGGAAGGCCGCAACCGCGAGGTGCGGCGCATGTGGGAATCGCAGGGCCTCATGGTCAGCCGCCTGAAGCGCATCCGCTACGGCAACATCGAATTGCCGCGCGGTCTGCTGCGCGGACAGAGCGAAACGCTCGATCCTGAAACGGTGAAGGCGCTGCGCACCCTCGTCGGCGCGGGCGATCCCGAGCCGAGCCTGACCTTGCAGCCGGTGATCAACCAACGCCGTGCGAAGCCGTCGAACGAATATCGGCCGTCGCCAAATTCGCAGCAGGCCTGGAGCGGCGCGCACGCCGACGAGGCGCGCGAGGCGCGCGCCTTCGACCGCATCCGCGACGACGGTCCGTTCCGCCCCGGCGCCAAACGCAGCAACAACAAGCGCAAGGACAAGGGCAAAGGCCCCGGCAAGGGCCCGCGCAGCGGTGGACAGAACGCCGGCCAGCCCGGTGCGCGCCAGAATCAGCAACGGCGCGGCAAAGGTCGTGGTGCCGCGCAGCCCCAGATCGGCGTCTACCAGCCGCCGGCGCGTACCTGGTTTGCCGGTGACGACAAGTCGCAGCGTGGCAACCGCCAGCGTCCGGGCGGACAGGGCCAAAACGCAGGCCGCGGCCAACGCGACGGCGGCCCGATCCATCAGAATCGCAACCCGTTCGCGCAGAACGAGGGCGGCGCGCAGCCGGGCAACCGCTTCAAGCCGAAGCGCGACAACAACCGTCCGCGCAGCGGCGGCAATCCGGGCAATTTCGGCGGGCAAGGTCAGCGTCCGTTCCGTCAGGACGAAACCCCGCCGCGCGATGACATCGGCAATCGCCTGCATCCGGACGGGCGCCAAGGCGGCGGCCGGCGCCGGTAGCTACAAGGCATGACAAAAAAGCGGCCCTGAGGCCGCTTTTTTTTTTCGCTTCGCGATCGAGCGGATCGCGAAGCCGGAATGGCCGTCCGTGGCCTGATTGCCGGAATCAATCCAGCTTCAGGGCTTTCTTGTTGCTGTCGCGGCGCTTTTGCTCCTTGCCGCGGTACTCGGCCACGCAGCCGTCTTGCTTCACCATCACACAGTCGAGATAGTCGGTGATCTCGACGAGTGCGGCGCGGATCGCCTTGCCGGCCGGGGTCTTTTCCTCGTGCGCGAGCGAACCGCCGAAGCCGCCACGGAAAATGCCGACCGACATGCCGCCGCCCTTGCTGCGTCCTTCGATCGTGCGCGAATAGGAGATTTCGCCGGTGGTCGTATCGACCACGCGCACATCGACCGCGAGGTAGGCTTCGCTCGACTTGCCGCCGACGCCGATGCCGCGGAAGCTCAAGCCGCCGCCGGTATCGGAGGTGTTTTCTTCGTACGCCGTCACCGTACCCATGACGAGATACCGCGCGCCCGTCACCTTGCCGATCTTCGCGCCAGTGCCGGGGGCGATACGACCGGAGGCGGCGAGGTTCTGTTCCTCGAGCACTTTCTCGAGCTTGGCGCGCTCGACGACGCGGAAATCGCCGCTCGAGGACAGCTCGTTGGAGAGCATGCCCGACAGCTCCCAGCCCACACCGCCGCGCCACCAACCGGCGCCGGACTCGTTCTTGAACTCGGCCACGCCGATCGCCGGACGATTGTCGCCAGCGGCATAGGCGCTGCCTGCGCCAACGAAGCCTGTAAGCGCCATCGCAACGACCCATACGTACTTCTTCATCACACTCTCCCCACAGTGGTTGATTAAAGGACGATGCATTCTAGTGTTGGCCCATTGCGCATACCAGCGCACTACTCACGCACGGGCTGCCAACCGTATCACGTTTTTCGCCCTCCGCGATTGGCCCGGTAACGGCGAACCAGCGCGTTGGTCGACGAGTCGTGTGCCAAGCCGGCGTCGTCCGCGGCGGCGATCTCGGCGGCGATCTTTTGCGCCAGTTGCTTGCCGAGTTCGACCCCCCACTGGTCGAACGAATCGATGTCCCAGATCGCGCCCTGGACGAAGGTGATGTGCTCGTACAGCGCGACCAGCGCGCCGAGGCTGTACGGCGTCAACGTCTGCGCCAGCAAGGTGTTGCTCGGCCGGTTGCCGGCGAACACGCGGTGCGGAACGAGCCACTCGGGCGTGCCCTCGGCACGCACCTGCTCCGCGGTCTTGCCGAAAGCCAAAGCCTCGCTCTGCGCGAACAGATTGGCCATGAGCAGGTCGTGCTGCTCATGCAGCGGGCTCAGCGCGTCGCAGAAGCCGATGAAATCGCACGCGATCAGGCGCGTGCCCTGGTGGATCAACTGATAGAACGAATGCTGGCCGTTGGTTCCCGGCTCGCCCCACCACACCGCCGAGGTGTCATAGTCGATCTGCGCACCGTCCAGCGTCACTGACTTGCCGTTGCTCTCCATCGTCAACTGCTGCAGGTAGGCCGGGAAACGCTTGAGGTAGTTCGCATACGGCAGCACCGCCTGCGTCGCGGCGCCGAGGAAATTCGTGTTCCACAAGCCGATCAACGCCATCAGCACGGGCATGTTCTGCGCGAACGGCGCGGTGCGGAAGTGCTCGTCCATCGCGTGGAAGCCGTCGAGCATCGCGCGGAAGTTGTCCGGGCCGATTGCGAGCATCGTCGACAGGCCGATCGCCGAGTCCATCGAATAGCGACCGCCGACCCAGTCCCAGAAGCCGAACATGTTGGCTGTATCGATGCCGAACTCGGCGACTTTCTCGGCGTTGGTCGACACGGCGACGAAGTGCTTCTCCACCGCTGCTTCGTCCTTGAGCTTGGCAAGCGCCCAGGCACGCGCGGCGTGCGCGTTGGCCATCGTCTCCTGCGTCGTGAATGTTTTTGAGGCGACGATGAACAACGTTTCTTCGGGTTTGATGTCGCGCGTGGCCTCGAAGAAATCGGCGCCGTCGACATTGGAGACGAAGCGGATGTCGAGATCGCGCTGACTGAATGCGCGCAATGCTTCATAGGCCATCACCGGGCCGAGATCAGAACCGCCGATGCCGATGTTGACGACATGCCGGATGCGCTTGCCCGTGTGCCCTTTCCAGTCGCCCTCACGTACGCGCGTCGCGAACGCGGCCATGCGCTCGAGCACCTCGTACACGCCGGGAACGACATCGCTGCCGTCGACTTCGATGACCTGATCCTTGGCCGCACGCAGCGCGACGTGCAATACCGCGCGCTTCTCGGTCGCGTTGATCTTCTCGCCGCGAAGCATGGCATCGCGGCGCATGGCGACGCCGGCTTCTTCCGCGAGTAGCAGCAGCAGGCGCAAGGTCTCGTCGTCGACGCGTTGCTTGGAATAGTCGAGAAACCAGCCGGCCGCTTCGAGCGTGTACTTGTCCCCGCGCTGCGGATCAGCGGCGAACAGTTTGCGCAGATGCGCATCGCGTGCGCGCCAATGCGCGGCAAGCGCGCGCCAGATGGGACGTTCGGTGAGCTTGGGCATGTCGGGTTCCGTGTAGCGTGGTGATCACGGCCCGCTTTGCGGCGAGCCGCCGCTATTGTCGCGTTTCCGCGTCCTCGGCGAAAGGCACTAGCGTGCCGCGCGAATGGCCCTGCTCGGCGAGATACTCGAGCCAGCGGTTGAGAAAGCTCGCCATGCGCATGCGGTGCGCGAACAAGGTCTTGGTCGCCGGGAACGAACCGAGCGCATGCCACAGGTGTTTACCGGCGTGATAGTGCGAGACCTCGGCAACGTGCGCGTCGCTGTACATGCGCAGCCACGCCGACGCAGGCGCTTCGTCGTCCGCACTGCGCAGACGATACGAAAGTTTCAACTCGAGCGTGTAGGCATGGCGCTCGAGCATGTCGAGCCGCACGTCGAGACCGTCATCGACCGACGACATGTAGCTGCCGACTTCAAGAGACTGCGGCGCGAACACGCGTGCGAGGCGGTGATAGTTTTCCGCATACAAGCCCATCAGGTAGGCGAACCTGCTCGGCAATACGGCGGACGGTTTTTCGAGTACGGCGGACATGCGTGCATCATAGGCGCCGCCATCCTGCCCCGCTAGACTTGCGCATCCGGGCGCAGAGGGTTAACTTGAATATCCCGCGCCTGGCGTTTGTCGACGCAACGCCCGCTTGCAAGAAACGTAGCGAGGCGCTGCAGCTCGCTCCGAGGTTGGTCAGAACAAGTGCTTCTCGATGCCGAGCCAGGCGAGGATCTTGCTCGCGATTTCCTCGATCGAAGTGTGCGTAGTGTTCTGCACCGGGATGTTCTCGCGTTTGAATAATTTGTCGGCGAGCGCAAGCTCGTAGCGACACTGCTCGATCTTCGCGTATTTGCTGCCGGGCTTGCGCGCTTCGCGCACCTGCGAGAGACGCACAGGGTCGATGTCGAGGCCGAACAGTCGCTGCCTGTACGGTTTCAGGCGCGGAGGAATTTCCAGCCGTTCGAGATCATCCGGTGTCAGCGGATAATTCGCCGCCTTCACGCCATAGTGCAGCGCCATGTACAGACAGGTCGGCGTCTTGCCGACGCGCGATACGCCGACCAGGATCAGGTCGGCGTCGGCGTAGTTCACGTCGAGGCCGTCGTCGTGGGTCAGCGCGTAGTTGGTCGCGTTGATGCGCGCTTCGTACTCGGCGAAGTTGGTCATGCCGTGCGCGCGGCCGACGCTGCGCGAGCGCTTCATGCCGAGCTCGCTCTCGAGCGGCGCGATGAACGGCGCGAAGATATCGAGCATCAGCGCGCCGGTGGAAACGAGCACTTCGCTGATCGCCGGATCGACGACCGAATTGATCAGGATCGGCTTGATCCCGCTCGCGGTGTAGGTGTTGCGGATACGCGCCGCGGCTGCGTGCGCCTTCTCCTCGTTGTCGACGAACGGAATGCGGAACGTGTTGAATTCGACGCCGTCGAACTGAGTCAACACCGAATGGCCGATCGTCTCTGCGGTGATACCGGTACCATCGGAAACATAGAAGACGCTTCTGGCCATCTTGGCGCTCGCAACCGAATGAACGCGCAGTGTACGCGATGCCGCACACCGGCCCGCAAACTTGTTTTGCAGTGCACAAACCGGCGAAAATTACGTTCTTCGTGCATCGCGCGCGCTTTTTCCGGAGAAGCTCTTGAGCGATTTGATTCTGTGGCTCGATCAACTGCGTCTTACCGATCTCGGCAAGGTGGGCGGCAAGAACGCCTCGCTCGGCGAAATGATCGGCAACCTCGCCAAGCTCGGCGTATCGGTGCCCGGTGGCTTCGCGACGACGGCCGACGCGTTCAAACAGTTCATCGCGCAGAGCGGTCTCGCCAAGCGCATCCAGGATCGCCTCGCGACGCTCGACGTCGATGATGTCGACGCGCTGACCAAAGCCGGTGGCGAGATCCGTCAATGGGTGATCGACACGCCGCTGATTCCCGAATTCGACGCAGCCGTGCGCGCCGCCTACGCCAAGCTGTGCAAGGATGCGGGCGCCGAGAACACCGCCGTCGCCGTGCGCTCGTCGGCCACGGCCGAAGACCTGCCTGACGCCTCGTTCGCCGGCCAGCAGGAAACCTTCCTCAACGTCTCGGGCGCCGACGACGTCGTGCACAAGATCAAGGAAGTGTTCGCCTCGCTCTACAACGACCGCGCGATCGCCTACCGCGTGCATCACGGTTATGCGCACGAGGACGTGTTCCTCTCCGCCGGTGTGCAGCTCATGGTGCGCTCCGACGTTGGCGCTTCGGGCGTGCTGTTCACCCTCGACACCGAATCCGGCTTCCGCGACGCGGTGTTCGTCACCTCCAGCTACGGCCTCGGCGAAATGGTTGTGCAAGGCGCAGTCAATCCCGACGAGTTTTATGTCTACAAGCCGACTCTGCGCCAAGGCAAGCCGGCGATCCTGCGCCGCCAGATCGGCGCCAAGCAGCAGCGCATGGTGTATTCGACCAAGCCCGGCGAGCGCGTGCGCATCGAGGAAGTGCCGCACAACGACCGCGCCACGTTTTCGATCAGTGACGAGGACGTGCATGAATTGGCCAGGCAATCGCTCATCATCGAGCAGCACTACGACCGGCCGATGGACGTCGAGTGGGCGAAGGACGGCAATACCGGAAAAGTATACATTGTGCAGGCCCGCCCGGAGACGGTGAAGTCGCGCGCGCGTGCGACGCAAATCGAGCGCTACCAGTTGCATGAGCGCGGCCCGGTGCTCACCGCAGGCCGCGCGATCGGCCAGAAGATCGGCTCGGGCAAGGCGCGCGTGATCCGTTCGCTCAAGGACATGGCCCGCGTCGAGGCCGGCGACGTGCTCGTCGCCGACATGACCGACCCCGACTGGGAGCCGGTGATGAAGCGCGCCGCCGCGATCGTCACCAACCGTGGCGGCAGAACATGCCACGCGGCGATCATCGCGCGCGAACTCGGCGTGCCGGCGGTCGTCGGCACAGGTGACGGCCTCGACAAGATTCCCGATGGCGCCGAAGTCACCGTGTCCTGTGCCGAAGGCGATACCGGTACGATCTACCAGGGCCTGCTCAAGTTCGAGAAGGTCACCGCCGATCTCGCGCAGATGCCGCCTGCCCCGCTCAAGATCATGATGAACGTGGCCAACCCCGAGCGCGCGTTCGACTTCGCCATGCTGCCGAACGCCGGCGTCGGCCTCGCGCGTCTGGAAATGATCATCGCCAGCCACATCGGCATCCACCCGAAAGCCCTGCTCGAATATTCCGCGCAGGATGCCGAGACCAAGCGCAAGATCGACGAGCGCATCGCAGGCTACGGCGACCCGGTGCAGTTTTACGTCGACCGCCTCGCCGAAGGCATTGCGACGATCACGGCGGCGTTCGCGCCGAATCCGGTTATCGTGCGCCTGTCGGATTTCAAATCCAACGAATACGCCAACCTGATCGGCGGCAAGCGCTACGAACCGCACGAGGAAAATCCGATGATCGGTTTCCGCGGCGCGAGCCGTTATGTCGATCCGAGCTTCAAGCCCTCGTTCGCGCTCGAGTGCCGTGCGATGAAGAAGGTGCGCGAGGAGATGGGGCTTGCCAATGCCTGGGTGATGATCCCGTTCGTACGCACGCTCGAGGAAGGCCGCAAGGTCATCGACGTGCTCGCCGAGAACGGATTGAAGCAAGGCGAGAACGGACTCAAGGTCATCATGATGTGCGAGGTGCCGTCGAACGCGTTGCTCGCCGACGAGTTCCTCGACATCTTCGACGGCTTCTCGATCGGCTCGAACGACCTCACCCAGCTCACGCTCGGCCTCGATCGCGATTCCTCGATCGTCGCCAACCTGTTCGACGAGCGCAATGCGGCGGTGAAAAAGCTGCTGTCAATGGCGATCTCGACCGCAAAGAAGAAAGGCAAGTACATCGGCATCTGCGGGCAAGGCCCGAGCGATCATCCCGATCTCGCCCAGTGGCTGCTCGACGAAGGCATCGAATCGGTGTCGCTCAACCCCGACACTGTGGTCGATACCTGGCTGCATCTGGCCAAGAGCAAGGCTTAAGTCGCGGCGTCCAGGCTGCAAGGACAGCATCGCTCGGCACTTGGATTCCGACGGTTCCCGCCGGAACGAGGAGCGGCGCGCTCAGCCTCGACGGAGCCGCGCGGCAAAGTCCGCGATCGCCTGTGCCAATCCGACGAGTACCTGCGCGCCGCTGCTGCCGCTGGATTTGCGCACATGGAACGCGTGGTCGGCGTCGTCGAACCACTTGAGTTCGGCGCGCGCACCGAGCTTGTCCACCACCGCGGCCATGAAGCGGCTATCGGCGAGTTCATCGCGCGTGCCTTGCAGGAACAGCATCGGCACGCGGATTCCGAACAGGTGCTCGGCGCGCTCTTTCGAAGACTTCTTTGGCGGATGCAGTGGAAAGCCGACGAAGGCAAGGCCGGCGACATGCGGCAACGGCTCCAGGGCCTGCGCCTGTGAGGTCATGCGCCCGCCGAATGACTTGCCGCCGGCGATCAGCGCAAGTTCCGGTGCGAGGTCGGTGGCAGCGATGACCGCCGCGCGCACGGTCGCATGCGCCAGCTTCGGCGAATCGGGGCGTCCGCCTCCCTTCTCCATGTAAGGAAACTGATAACGCAAGGTCGCGATACCGCATAGCGAAAGCTCCGCGGCAAGTGCGGCCATGAACGGATGCGTCATGCCCGCACCTGCGCCGTGCGCGAATACATAGCACGCCCGTGAGTCGACCGGCGTCTGAAACAGCGCCGATACGCGATTGTCTGCGTCGACCGCAATCGTCAATGCACGAGCCGCAGTCTCCGTCATCGCTGCGCATACTCCTGCAACTTGAGCGAGTACGGCGGCGCGGTCGGCTCGTGCATGAAATAGACGAAAACTTCGCTCCATCCGGTCGCAAGCAGACGATCGGCCCAACGCTTGAGATCGTCGTCGGAATATTCTTCGAGACGCAGCCGCACATAACCCCAGGAGGCGGTTTCGACCAACGGCGGAGGCTCGTTGTCCTCGCGCTCGGACAACACCAGAGCCGCGCCGGCGCCGCGCAGCGCCGCGTAGACTTCTTCGCAGAACCAGCTCGACGAGCGGAATTCGAACGCCGCACGATGATCCTTCGGCAGCGCACCGAGGAAATCGGTGAGGCGCGGCAGATCCTTTTTCAGATACGGCGGCAGCTGAAACAACACGGCGCCGCGCTTCGCGCCGAGCACGGCCAGATTCTTGTAGAGGTATTCAACCGAATCCTTGGCCTCATCGGTTTTGAGTTTGGCGTCATGTGTGATGCGCTTCGAGGCCTTGATCGTGAAGCGAAAATGCTCAGGGGTCGCGTTCGCCCAGTTCTCCAGCACGGAAACTTTGGGCATCTGGTAGAAAGTGTTGTTAATCTCGACCGTGGCGAGGCGCTCGGCATACCAGGCCAGCATCGCGTCGGGTTTCATTTTTTCCGGGTAGAAATTGCCGCACCATTCCTTGTACGAATAGCCGCTCGCGCCGACCCAAACCTTCGTCGCCATTTCTCATCTCCACAATGGCCAAAACGAAACTCAGCGAATATTCTGCCAAACGGGCCTTCGATACCACCCCCGAACCGGCGCCCGCGGTGGTCGAGCGCAGCGGTCCGCTGTTGTTCGTCGTGCAGCAGCATTCGGCGCGGCAGCTGCACTACGATCTGCGCCTGGAATGCGACGGCGTGCTCAAGTCATGGGCAGTACCCAAAGGCCCTTCGCTGGACCGCAGCGAAAAACGCCTGGCCGTACTGGTCGAAGACCATCCGTTCGACTACGCCTCGTTCGAGGGCGTGATCCCGCCAAAACAATACGGCGCGGGCGAAGTGATCGTCTGGGACTGCGGCGTCTATTCGCCCGACGAGGACGCACGCGGCCACCGCGGCGAAACGTTTTTCCATGATCGCGCCGAGGCCGAGCGCCGCGTGCGTGCGGGCCTGGAAAACGGCAAGCTGAGTTTCCTGTTGCGTGGATCGAAGCTGAAAGGTTCCTTCGCGCTCGTGCGCACGAAGGAAACGAAGCTCTGGCTTCTGATCAAGCATCAGGATCGCTTTGCGACGAGCGGCGAGGCCGCGCTGCACGATCGCTCGACCCTGTCAGGCGCTTCGGTAACTCAACTCAAATTCCTTCCCGTGCAGCGGATGCCGGCCGAGCGCCTGGTGCCGCAGGGCAAACTCACAGCGATGCCGGACAAGCTGCAGCCGATGCAGGCCGAGATCGGCTCCGCTGCATTCAATGACGCACGTTGGAGCTGGGAGCCAAAGCTCGATGGCTATCGCCTGCTCGCCTTTGTCGATCACGGCGGCGTGCGGCTGAAGTCGCGCAACGGCCTGGATTACGCGGCGACGTTTCCACGTCTCGTCGCGGAACTCAGGGAGCAACAGGTCGACGGCTTGATCCTCGACGGCGAGATCGTCGCATTCGACGCTGCGGGCAAGCCCTCGTTCAACGTGCTGCAAAACCGTACGCTGCTGAAGACCGAGCGCGAAATCACCGCGGCCGATCGCTCGACCGCGGTGATCTTCTATGCATTCGATCTGCTCTACTTCGCCGGCGTCGACCTGCGCAAATTTCCGCAACGCGAACGCCGCCGTTATCTCGAACAATGTCTGCTGCCCTCGCCGCTCGTGCAACTCGTGCACACCGCAGACGATGGCGAGGAACTGTTCGAAGCCGCAGTCGCGAGCGGCTTCGAGGGCGTGATCGGCAAGCGCAAAGACAGCCCGTACAAATCGGGTGAACGTTCGCCACTGTGGATCAAGGTCAAGCCGACGCAGACGGCCGATTTCGTCGTCGGCGGTTACACGCGCGGCAAAGGCGCGCGCGCCGCACTCGGCGCGCTGCTGCTCGGTTATTGGCAGGGCAAGAAACTGCATTATGCCTCGCACGTAGGCTCAGGCTTCGACGACAAGTCGCTGGCGCTCCTGCTGCGCAAGCTCGAACCGTTGCGGCGCAAGACCTGCCCATTCGTCGAGACGCCCGAGGTCAACGGTCCCGTGATCTGGGTCGATCCGGAGCTCGTTGTCGAAGTGGAATTCCAACGCTGGACCGAGGACGCATCGTTGCGCGCGCCGATCTTCCTGCGTCTGCGCGACGATCTCGATGCGAAGAAGATTCGACGCGTCGAGCCCAGTGCGGCGAAGAAGTCCAAGCGCGCCAGCGATGAAGGCAATGCGGCCGATGCTCTGCTTGTCCAGCTCGACAACAAAAGGAACGCTTTCGAACTCGCCGTCGGCAGCGACCGTATTCGCCTGACTCATCTCGACAAGGTGTATTGGCCCGCCGATCCGGCGCTGCACCAGCCGGCGATCACCAAGCGCGAACTGCTGCGCTATCTCGCCCAGGTCGCACCTTACATGCTGCCGCATCTCGCCGACCGCCCGCTGACGATGATCCGCATGCCCGACGGCATCGCCAAGCAGCGTTTTTTCCAGAAACACTGGGAGCAGGAGAAACCGGATTTCGTCGAGACGATTACCGTGTTCTCAAGCAGCAAGGACGAGAATCACGACTACCTGCTCTGCAACAACTTGCCCACCCTGCTCTGGCTTGCCCAGTCGGGCACGCTCGAGTTCCACGTTTGGCATTCGCGCGCCAAGCCGGGCGTCGACGCACCCAAAGCGGGCACCGACTATGGGTCGTCGCTGCAATCGCTTGAGGCGTCGATCCTCAACTACCCCGACTACGTCGTGTTCGATATCGACCCGTACATTTACTCGGGCAAGGAGAAACCGGGCGACGAACCCGAACTGAACCTCATCGCGTTTGAAAAAGGCAAAGAGGTTGCGTTCTGGCTGCGCGAGCTGCTC
This sequence comes from Rudaea cellulosilytica DSM 22992, assembly GCF_000378125.1. Classification (GTDB taxonomy): domain Bacteria; phylum Pseudomonadota; class Gammaproteobacteria; order Xanthomonadales; family Rhodanobacteraceae; genus Rudaea; species Rudaea cellulosilytica. Next base: position 138,247 of record NZ_KB899242.1, read on the forward strand.
GCAAGCATGTCGCTCGAAGCGATCGTGAAGACTTCGGGCAAGACCGGGCTGCACGTGTTCGTGCCGATCAAGCGCACGCTCGACTTCGACGCCGCGCGCACGGTGTCGGAAATGGTCGGTCGACACCTGATGCGCGCGCATCCGAAGGTCATTACCATGGAATGGAGCATCCCCAAACGCACCGGCAAGATCTTCATGGACTACAACATGAACGTGCGCGGCAAAACCCTCAACAGCGCCTATTCGCCGCGCGGCGTGGCCGGCGCGCCGGTGTCGATGCCGCTGACCTGGGACGAGCTCGCCAACGCCCATCCGCTCGACTTTCGCCTGACGAATGTGGTAGAAAAGCTCAATAAAACCGCAGATCGTTGGCGCAACGCCTTAAAAGATAAACAGAATCTGCAGGCGGCGCTGGCTAAAAAACAGGCGAAGAGTTGAACCTCGGAGGCACATCATGGGCGCTCGTTCGATAGGCAGTCTGACCATCTCCTTCGGTCTCGTGGCCATTCCCGTCAAGTTGTACTCGGCGACCGAAGCTTCGCGCACGATCTCGTTCAATCTGCTGCACAAGGATTGTGGCTCGCGCCTGCGCCAGCAGTATTTCTGCGCAAAAGAAGACGTACCTGTTGCGCGCGAGGACATGGTCAAAGGCTATGAATTCGCCAAGGATCAGTACGTGATGTTCACCCCGGAGGAAATGAAGGCGCTCGAGGAAGTCGGCACGCACGCCGCCGATATCAGCGAATTCGTGCCGATCGCCGCGGTTGATCCGGTCTACTTCGACAAGGCCTATTATCTCGCGCCCGACAAGGGCGGAGCCAAGCCGTATGCGCTGTTCGCCAAGGCGCTGCGCGAGTCCAAGCGCTGTGCGCTCGGCCGCTGGGCGACGCGCGGCAAGCAGTACATCGTCATGGTCCGTCCGGTCGAAGACGGCCTCGTCATGCAGCAGTTGCTCTATTCGGACGAGGTGCGCTCGATCAAGGACATCGACATTCCGGCGACCGACGTGCGCGACGGCGAGCTGAAACTGGCCAAGCAACTGATCGAGCAACAGTCCAGCGACCGCTTCAACCCTGCCGAGTACACCGACGACGTACGCGTGCGCATCGAAGCGGCGATCCAGAAGAAAGTCGAGGGCCAGGAAATCACCGTTGCCGACGCCCCCGAAGGCGGCGCCCAGGTAATCGATCTCATGGAAGCACTGCGCGCAAGCCTGGAAAAGAAAGGCGGTACGCCAAAGGCCGCGGACGAGAGCAAAGCACGCAAGCCGGCCAAGCGCGCGGAACGCGCCGAGCCGGCCGCAGCCGCCCCGCGCAAGAACGCGAAGAAGTAGTTGCCCTGCCGATCTCTCCCTCCGGGGAAGAGCCTGCTTTCAAGTGCTTCCGAGCGGGTGCATAGCAACGTGCAAGTCGCTTCGCTCCCGTCGCGCTGCGCGCGCAGACCTTCGCCTGTGCGAAATGTGAATTCATGTCCATCAAGGAAACCCCCAACGAATACGGTGTCGGCGACGTTGAAAAGTTGCTGGGCATCACGCGCAGCACCATACGCGTACTCATCGACGCCGGATTTGTCGCGCCAGCGCGTGGCGCGCGCGGGGCACTGCGCTTTTCGTTCCAGGACTTGATCCTGCTGCGCACCGCGCAGGCGCTGTCCGTAGCCCAAATCTCCAACCGCCGCATCGCCAAGTCGTTGCGCGAGCTGCGCAAGCAATTACCGGAGTCGATGCCGCTTTCCGGCCTGCGCATCGCCGCCGAAGCCGACCGCGTCGTCGTACGCGAGGGCAAGGCCCGCTGGCAGGCCGATTCGGGCCAGTATCTGCTCGCTTTCGACGGTCAACCCGAGGCGGGTAAGCTCGCCGTGATCGAGCGACAACCACTGCGGCGTGACGACGAAGATTGGTTCGAACGTGCCCTGAAACTCGAAAGCGAAAACGTCGATGCCGCGATCGAAGCCTACGAGCGCGCAATCGAAGCCGAGCCGGATCGCATCGAGGCAGCGCTCAATCTCGGGCGCCTGCTGCACGAGCACGGCCGCCTGGCACAAGCACAGCGCGTCTATCGCGAGGCGATCAAGCAGCGGGGTAGCGATGCGCTGCTCTGGTTCAACCTCGCGGTATTGCTCGAAGACCGCGGGCGCCGCGCCGACGCGATCAGCGCCTACAACGCCGCGCTGCGCCGCGATCCGCAGATGGCCGACGCGCACTACAACCTTTCCTTGCTGCACGATCACGCCGGCAGGAAACGCGAAGCGTTGCGGCACATGGCGCAGTATCGGCGACTGCTGAAATAGCCGCGTCCGACAGGACAACGAGTGTTGCCGCGTTGTGCCGACCCGATCGAAGCCACGCCGCAAGCGATTCCTCGTACCAAGCGCCTGGGCTTTGCGCAAAACAAATTTACCGCTATAATTTGCGGCTCCCTGAATCGGCATAGCCGTAAGGGGTAGCCGGGCGAATCTTCAATCCGCCCGGTCTCGCGGAATCCCTGGCCTTTCCGCGGGCGAATCAAGTGGGGCTATAGCTCAGCTGGGAGAGCGCCACAATGGCATTGTGGAGGTCATCGGTTCGATCCCGATTAGCTCCACCACTTGATCTTCGAAATTAGGGTTTGCATGCAAACCCACGGTTTTCTCGGCGTCCCCATCGTCTAGAGGCCCAGGACATCGCCCTTTCACGGCGGTAACGGGGGTTCGAATCCCCCTGGGGACGCCAATTCAAATTACTTAGATATACCGCAACATCATTGAAACCGCGCCACGGCGCGGTTTTTTCTTGCCCCTTGGCAACAGGGGACCCCTCCGCATCTTCAGCCGCCGCTGTATTCGCGCCGCGTTCCCCGACATCCATCACCGTCACGGCCGTTGATTCGGCGACTTGATTGCGGGAGCTGTCTAGGTTTTCGGCGCCATGATCCTCAGCACCGGCTTGCCGTCGAGATTTTTTAGCGGGAAATACACGCGATGCGTCGCCGGGTCGACGGCAACGACATGTGCGTTGGGTCCGAGCAGGGCTTCACCGACTTTCGCGGTCTTGTCGCCGGCGGTCGAGAGCACCGTCACGATTCCAGCCTCGCCCGCAACATAGAGCAGGCGCCGATCGGAATCCGAAGCGAGCACGTCCGGGTCTTCACCCACCTCGAAAGTTTCGACAACGCGTCTGGTTTCGAGATCGAGCACGAGCAGCTTGGCATTGCCCTCACAGGCAATATAGGCACGTCGCGATGAGGAATCGATGAGCAGGCCATGGTTGCCTTTGGCACCCGGCAGATCGATGCGGGCCACCACGCGATCCGTCGTCGGATCGATTTCCGCCAGTTGGCCGCGCGTCTGCACGTTGGCGAAGATATGTTTCGATCGGGAGTCATACTGAGTATTGCCGACTTCGCCGCCGAGTGGAATCGTGGCAATGCGCGTATTGGTCTTTACGTCGATGACGGTATCGGCGTCTCCGTGCTCATCCGAAACATAGAGCTTGTGAACTTCCGAGGCATAAGCCATTCCGTCGGGATAGACGCCACCAGGGATGTGCGCCTCGACCCGGAATGTCGTCTCGTCGATCACCATGACTTCGTTGCTGCCGGTCGCCGAAGCGTAGACCTTGCCCAACTCGGAAACCGCCAGAACGCCGTGCACCTGGCTGACAGCCGGAATACGAGTGATGACACTTTGCTTCTGCGTATCGAAGACCAACACTTCGCTGGCACCTAGGTGCGCGATGAACAACAAATGTCGGTCTGCGTCGTAGCTTTCGTAGTCAAAACGCGAGGTGTCGCCCGGCAGCGGCATATCCGCAACCGCAACGAGCGGCAACTTGCCAGCGCCTTCCGCGGCGAAGCCAGCGCTCGCTGTGAGGTAGAGCATGGCTCCAGCAAAGAAACGACGTTTGGAGTGGCGGATCATCAGATTCGGCATGGATGCGCTCCGCAAAATCACATCACGAAAACGCGGGCAAGACCGAGCAGCCCGCCACCCAGCACGACCACGACGACGTTGAGGCGCCATTTCCAGAAGGTGAGCAACGCGAACGCGAACAAGCCGAGCACGATCGTCAACACGTCGAGAGCGCCGTGCGGCATGAAGGCCGCCTGTGCAAGCGGAATCGAAATCGAGAACATCAGCCCGACCACGCCGCAGGTGACGCCTTTCAGGAATTGCTTCGCGCCGGGCTGAGTGGTCAGCCAATCCATCCAGCGTGCCGCGCCGAGCACGCAGACAAACGACGGCAGAAACAACCAGAACGTCGCCAACGAGGCGCCCGCCCACGGCGCGTCGACTCCCGCACCGGCGAGATAGCCGACGAATGTGCCGATCGAGATCAGCGGGCCCGGCGTCGTTTCGCCCAACGCCAAGGCATCGATCATCTGCGCGTCGGAAATCCACGCGTGATCGATTACTGCGCCCTGGCGGATGTACGGCAGCACCGCATAAGCACCACCAAACGAGAACAGCCCGATTTTGAGAAAGAACCAGGAAATCTCGGCAAGGCGTGCGCTCGCATCGGCGGCCTCGCTGCGTGTCGGCAACAGCCACAAAGCGAACGCAGCGGCGCTACCGGACAACGCGGTGCGATGCATCCACAAGACGTAGGCGATGCCGCATCCGAGCAGCACGCCGATGAAAGGGAGCCGCGCCAGATAGAATGCGGCGAATGCCGCGAGCGCAAGCGCCACCGAAACCGCGTCTTTCAACGTGGCTCGCGCAATGCGCACCAACGCAGCGAGCAACAAGGCCAACGCCACCGGTCGAAATCCCCACAATACGCCGAGCACCTCCGATGTCGTGCCGAAGCGGACATAGATCCAGGCGAGCGCGGTGAGCGTCAGATAACCTGGCAGGATGAACAGCACACCGGCGATCAATCCCGCGAAGTATCCCCTTCGCTTGTAGCCGAGATAAATCGCCAACTGCAGCGCTTCCGGTCCAGGCAGGATGTGACAGAAATTCAGCGCGCGCAGGAATTCCTCTTCGGTCAACCAGCGGCGTCGTTCGACCACGTCTAGATGCATCAAGCCGATTTGCCCCACTGGGCCGCCGAAAGCGAGCCAGCCGAGCTTGAGAAAATAGCTGAAGACCTCACCCAGGCTCGACTTGTTCACATCACCGCTCGCCTGAGCCTCGCTCACGGGTGTTGCGTCGCCAAGGCCGCCTTGAGTCCGGCTGCGAGGGCTTCCGCACGCCCCACGCCCCAGTAGTGCAGAAACAGTACCCGCGGTGACTCGCCGGCCATGTGCTGATGGATCGCGACAATATTGATGTCGGCCGCACGCAGCGCCTTCAGCACCGACTGCAGTTCGGATTCGAACATTGCAAAGTCGCCGTCGACGACGGCCTGGTCGCTGCTGCCCGCAAATGCGGCCCATGTGTTGACGCCCATTGCGTTGCCCATCTCGCTGCCGTGCATCTGCGTCTTACGACCGAACACGGCTTTGTAGACCCCAGCCTTGTAGTCACCTTTCGTGCCGAGCACAGCATCGAGCTTTGCCGCGTCGAGAGTGCTGTTGGCAGGATCGATGTCCGCTCGCGGCACCACGCCCTTGCCGCCGCTGGTCTCTTTGATCTTCGCAAAAACTTTGCCAACCGCTGCGGCGAGTGTCGCTTCGTCACCCATGCCGCCGATATGCATGAACATGACTTTCGGGTTGTCCCAGAAGAAATGGTTGTGCAGCGCAGTCACTTCGAGGCCGCTGTCGAGCGCCGCGCTCATCACGGGATTGACCTGATCTTCCAACACGACGGTGTCCCCCATCACGACCGTGTGATTACCTACCTTCTTGAATGCCGCCCAGGAAGTCAGGCCCATCGCTGGGGTCAGCTTCACTCCAGCGGCCGTCACCGCGAGATCGCTTCGCGGCACCGACACTTTGAAGACAGCTTCCTTTTCGTTGAGCGCCCCCTTGGCGCCAGTGAGCTCTTCGATCTTAGCTGTGTCAAAGGCGGCAGGAGGAGCTGCATCGACAGCTCCGGCGAGGAGACAAAACAGAAAAACAGGGACAATTTGAGTCAAGGGTCACCTAGCATTGAGTGTGGAAACCGACTACTGCACCAGCCTTCTATACGGCCTTTCCGCCTGAAGCAATGCATCATCATAGCTGCAGGATTCATCGACATGGCTCAGTTGGGTCGTGGTGAGCGCGATCCTGAGGCGGGGCGATATTTAGCGTGGGTTTCCTGCAGCCCCATTTCCTCATCAATCATAGCGTTGACAAAACACGGTACCCGCCGGAATACTCACAGGCAGCGCGCCATGGGGCGCCTCCAGTCCGCGGCAAGGGAGTTTACTCCCACCCATGCGATCGACCCGATCGTTCCATCCTTGCTTCCAGCCTGTGCGCAAGCGGACTTCAGGCGTTATCGGAAGGAAGGTCATGCAACGACAACTCTCGTCGAACAGCAATCTCGAAACACTGCGCAAGCAGGCGAAGTCCTGGCTGAAATCCTTGCGCGCGGGTGACGTGCAGGCGCGCGAGCGCCTGCATCGCGCATGGCCCGGCGCGCCTCGCGAGCCCGGCCTGCGCGACATGCAGCACGCGCTCGCACGCGAACACGATTTCGTCAGTTGGAGCGCGCTCAAGGAAGCGCTCGCCGAGCTGGCGTTCGCACCGAAAAATCTCGACGAGCAGGCCGCGGACTTTCTCGAGCTCGCCAGCCTCCACTACGGCATTCGCCCGGGCAGTTCGGATTGGGATCGAACCTTCGCGGATCATCCGTCGCGCTGGCTCTATGCCGCGCGCCTGCTCGCACGTCATCCCGCGATCGCCCATCACAGCATCCATACCGCCGCGATTTGCGGGGATCTCGCCGAAGTGCAGCGCATTCTTTCCAAACGGCCGTCCGCGGCGACCGAGAAAGGCGGCCGCGAAGGCTGGGAGCCGCTGCTGTTCGTCTGCTACGGCCGCTTGCCCGTGGCCGAAGCGGGCGCGAACGCCGTTGCGATTGCGACAGCATTGCTCGACGCGGGCGCAGCGGTGAACGTGTGCATGGACCAGGTCGACCCTGGTTTCTTCGCCCTCACCGGAGCGATCGGCGGCGGCGAATTTTCCCAACCGCCACACCCCCGGGCGCACGAGCTTGCCGCGTTGTTGATCGAACGCGGCGCCGATCCCTACAACCCGCAAGCACTCTATAACACCTCGCTCGGCGCAGACGATCTGTTCTGGCTCGAGTACCTGTACGACCTTAGCGAACGCCGCGGCGAAGCCGGCCGATGGTCGACACCGTCGTCGCAGTGGCCGCAGAGCGGAATGCTGGACTATCTGCTCGGCAACGCCGTCAACCGCAACCAGCTCGCGCGCGCGGCGTGGTTGCTCGCGCACGGTGCCCATCCTCAGGGAAGCAACTACTACTCCAAGCGTCCGCACCACACCGAAGCGTTGCTCCGTGGCTATACAGAGATGGCCGATCTGCTCGCGCAACATGGCGCCAGCGCACAACCGCTGGGTGATCACGAAGCGTTTATCGCGGCCTGTGCGTGCGCCGACCTGGAGAACGTGCGGCACTTTGCGCACAAGCATCCCGAATTCCTCGACGACCCCACGGCACTGATCCAGGCGGCGGAGCAGCAGCGGGCGGATATTGCCACCCTGCTCCTCGATCTGGGCATGTCGCCCGACGTTCGCCGCGAGGACAATTTCCGCCCGCTGCACGCCGCGGCGATGGCCGGTGCCGAAGACGTGGCGCGGCTTCTCCTCCAGCGCGGCGCGGAAATCGACCCGATCGAGACGCGATTCGGCGGCGTGCCGCTGGGTTGGGCATTGCACGGCGGCCAACCGGGCACGATCGCCTTGCTCGGCGGTCTCAGCCGCTGCGCTTGCTGCCTGGTGGAGATGGGCAACCTGGATCGCCTGCGCGAATTATTCGAAGCCGAACCGCAACTTGCCCAAGAGGTGGACAAGCACGGCTCGCTGTTCTTTCACTTGCCGGATGACGAAGACGTCGCCATCGACATCGCGGAACTGCTCCTCGCCCATGGAGCGAATCCCGAGCTCAGGAATGCCGAAGGGCACAACGCGATCGACGAGTTCGAAAAACGCGGATGCCCCGACCTTGTGGAGACTCTGCGTTCGCGCACTCGCGCAAACTGAGGAGCTTCGCAAAGCACAGCGAACTAGCAGACGCGGAAAAGGCCAGCGACGAGCTGGCCTTTTCCGGCACGCACGGAAGAAGAAACTTCTACAGTCCGGCGATATGCACCCTGGCCTTGGGCTGCGCCTTCGGCCCGGGCACCATGTTGGCGCGCATCTGCTTCAGTTCGGCCGCGTCGTGGAAATCGACATAGGGAGTCAAGTCGAGGGTGTCGGGCACCTTGCTGAGGTTTTCGTCACCGATCACCTTGATGTACGTTTCCATGAACTCGTTGTAGGCGTCCCAGGTGACGCCTTCGGCGCGCACGGCGGCCTGCTCGGCGTGCAGCGCGATCTGGTGCGAGGTCAGGTAGTGCATGCCGAGCAACTGGATCAGCGATTTCTCGACCGCCTCGTGCACGACCAGGAATCGGTCTGTGTTCACGCGCTTGCCGCGGTAGACGAAACTCCTGGGCATGTGCCGGTCGATGAAGATCGTGTGGCCGTCGAGGCTGTAGCCGGCGAGGTAGGGAATATCGAAGCTACGGTTGAGGTGGACGCGCGCGATGATGGACTTCATCGCTTTGTCCATCATCTCCTTGCCAATCACCCACTCGGGCCAGTGCGATTTGTAGTGCTTTCTGGTCACCGGCGCGAGCGCCTTGTCGAGCTTCGGATGCCGTCTGGTGCCGTGCATGACTCCCCTCCTCCGTACCGGTTTGCGCAAGGCGCAGCCTAGCGCAGGTCTTGTTGGAATTTCCCAATCCGACCGTGTTCAACTACGGCGCTGGCGAAAGAAACCTCGCAACATCGCGCCCGCTTCCTCGCCGAGCAGGCCGCCGGAAACGGCAACACGATGGTTGTGCAGCGGCGACAGCAGCGTATCGAAGACGCTGCCGGCCGCGCCGGTCTTCGGATCGGTCGCGGCGTAGACGACCCGTCCCACGCGCGCATGCACGATTGCACCCGCGCACATGACACAGGGCTCCAAAGTCACGTACAGCGTAGATCCCGGCAGGCGATAGTTACCCTCGCGCGCACCCGCATCGCGCAGCGCGACGATTTCGGCATGCGCGCTCGCATCGTTGCCGCTGATGCTGCGATTCCAGCCTTCGCCGATGATCGCACCGCCGCGCACGAGCACGGCGCCGACCGGCACCTCCTCGTGTGCGTCGCGCGCATGCGCGGCGAGTTCGAGCGCGCGACGCATGTGGGCGATGTCGTTCGAGTCGAACATCGGCGGCGATGAAAGCGGGAGGTCGGTGGACATGCCGGGATTTTAGCAGTCGTGCACGCGTGGATTCGTTGTCCATGTCCGCGCAGATGCGATACTTTGCCACCCCGCCGGAGGTTTTCATGTCTGCATCGAACCAGAATTTCGCCAGCGACAATGTCGTCGGCGCCTCGCCCGAAATCCTTGCCGCCGTCGCCGCGGCCAATGGCGGCGCACAAGCCTCCTATGGTGCGGACGAGTATTCGCGGCGCGTCGAAAACAAGCTTCGCGATGTCTTCGAAACCGATCTCGACGTGCTCCTGGTTGCGACCGGTTCTGCGGCCAATGCGCTGTCACTCGCGGCGATGACGCCGCCCTGGGGCGGCGTGCTTTGTCACGAGGAAAGCCACATCAGCAACGACGAATGCGGCGCACCGGAGTTCTACAGCGGTGGCAGACTGCTCGTCTTGGGCGGTGCTGGCGCGAAGCTCGATCCCGTTGCGCTGAAAACGCATTCGCTCGCGAAGATCGGCGATGTGCACTGCACCCAGCCGACCTGCGTGGGCATCTCGCAGGTAACCGAACTCGGCACCGTCTACTCGCTGGCCGAGTTGCGTGCCATCGGTGCGGTTTGCCGCGAGCGCAAATTCCGCCTGCATATGGACGGAGCGCGTTTCGCCAACGCGCTCGCCGCGCTCGGCTGCACGCCGGCGGAGATGACCTGGAAGTCCGGCGTCGACGTGCTTTCCTTCGGCGCGACGAAGAACGGCGCACTCGCGGCCGAAGCGATCGTCGTGTTCGACCGCAGCCTCACCGAGGAATTGGCTTACCGCCGCAAGCGTGGCGGCCACCTGCTGTCGAAGATGCGCCTGATCGCGGCGCAAATGGACGCCTATCTCGCCGACGATCTGTGGTTGCACAACGCACGCCATGCCAACGCGATGGCGCGGCGCCTGGCTGACGGCTTGCGCGGCGTTCCGGGAATCGTCGTACACGACGGCTGCGACGCGAATATTCTGTTCTGCACTCTGCCGCAATCGATCAACGACGGCTTGCATGCGCAGGGTTTTCACTTCTACGGGGACCGTTGGGGCCCTGGAGTGGTCCGCCTCGTGACTTCATTCGCCACCCAGGCCGCCGACGTGGACGCGTTCATTGCGGCCGCGAGGAGCCTGAGCTCGAGTTGACCTTCGCCGCAGAACGGCGAGAGCGCAGGATCAAAACCCCTCGAGCACGATCTTGCCGCGCGAGGTGCCGCTTTCGAGCAGCGCGTGCGCGCGCTTGAGGTTGGCCGCGTTGATCGTGCCGAAATGCTCGGCGACCGTGGATCGGATCACGCCGCGATCGACCAGTTGCGCGACACGGCGCAGGATCTCGCCCTGTCGCGCGAACTGCGGCGTGCGGAACGTCGAGCGCGTGAACATCGATTCCCAGTGCAGCGACAGCGACTTGCGTTTGAACGCGAGCACGTCGAGCGATTTCGGATCGTCAATCAACGCAAACTGGCCCTCGGCTTCGAGCAGGTCGGGAATCTGCTGCAGGTAGTCGTCTGTGTGAGTGATGCTGATCGCCGCGCTGACCTGCGCTATCCCGATCGCCTTCAATCCCTCGGCCAGCGGCTTGGCGTGATCGATCACATATTGCGCGCCGAGTTCGCGCACCCAGTCGCGGGTCGCCTGACGCGAAGCTGTGCCGATAATGGTCCAGCCAGTAAGCCTGGTCGCGAGCTGGATGAGGATCGAGCCGACCCCGCCGCCAGCGCCGATCACAAGCAGCGTGTTGTCGCGTGTCGGATCGGCGGTTTGCACCTTGAGCCGGTCGAACAGCAGTTCCCAGGCGGTGACCGATGTCAGCGGCAACGCCGCCGCGGCGGCGTAGTCGAGACTGGTGGGCATCGGCCCGACGATGCGCTCGTCGACGAGCTGCAGCTCGCTGTTGCTACCTGCACGCGTCACGTCACCCGCGTACCAAACCTTGTCGCCCGGCTTGAATTTGCTCGTCTTCGCACCGACCGCGCGCACCACACCTGCCGCATCCCAGCCGAGTACGCGCGGCTGGCCATCGGTCGAAGCCGCGCGCATGCGCACCTTGGTATCGACCGGATTGACTGACACGGCCTTGACCTCGACCAGCAGGTCGAAATCGCCCGGCACCGGCTCGACGATATCCAGATCGAGCAGCGAGTCTGCTTGATCGATCGGAAGGGAATGGAAATAACCTATGATTTTCATTTTGTTACCTGACATTCTTCACTCGATTGTGAGTTTGGAAAGCACGCGGCGGCATATGCAAATTCCCGCGGATTGTTGGATGCGGCAGTCATAGTCTACGAGCATCGCATAAGCGATTTTGCGCCACGATGCCCGAACGATGCCCGATCTGCATTCCCAAAGCGCCATGTACACCCTCTGCGGCTTGCTCGTCGGCCTGCTCGTGGGGTTCACCGGCGTCGGTGGCGGCTCGCTGATGACGCCCATGCTCGTGCTGCTTTTCGGCTTCAACCCGGCCACGGCGGTAGGCACGGACCTGCTCCATGCCGCAATCAGCAAAGCCTGCGGTACTGTTGTTCATGGCCGCAATGCGACGGTCGATTGGCGCATCGTCGGCCGCCTGGCCAGCGGTTCGATTCCCGCGACGATCGCGACGATCCTGTTGCTGCGCTATCTGGATCTCGGCGGCCACGGCAGTGGTCGCCTGATCGGAGGCATGCTCGGCGTGGCGCTGATCGCGACCGCAGCCAGTCTGCTTTTCCGCGGGCGCATTCTCGATGCATTCGCGCGATCCGCGGAACGCCTGAGCGAAGAGCAAGTTCGCCGCCTGACCATCGCACTCGGCTTGCTGCTCGGCGTGCTCGTTTCGCTGACATCGGTCGGTGCCGGCGCGCTCGGCATGGTCGCGCTGCTGTCGCTCTACCCGAAAGCGCCGTCCGCACGCCTCGTCGGCACCGACATTGCCCATGCCGTGCCACTGACGCTGGTTGCCGGGCTCGGCCACTGGTATCTCGGCAGCGTCGACTGGACTTTACTTGTGTCGCTGCTGCTGGGCTCGCTGCCGGGCATCGTGATCGGCAGCCAACTGACCGGGTATGTACCGGATCGGATCCTGCGGCCCATTCTCGGAACCGCGCTGGTGGCCGTCGGTGCGCGCCTGATCGTCTAGCAGCCGGCGCCTCCGCGGCACCGGCTCACTCCCACTCAATCGTCGCCGGCGGCTTGCCGCTGATATCGTAAACTACGCGAGAAATACCACGTAATTCATTGATTATCCTGTTTGAAACCTTGCCGAGAAAATCATAAGGCAAGTGCGCCCAGTGTGCGGTCATGAAATCGATTGTCTCGACTGCGCGTAGGGATACCACCCACTCATAAGCACGCGCGTCGCCGACCACGCCCACGGATTTGACCGGCAGGAACACCGCGAAGGCCTGGCTGACCTGGTCGTATAGACCGGCTTTGCGCAGCTCTTCGATGAAGATCGCGTCGGCCCGTTGCAGCAGTTCGACGTACTCGCGCTTCACCTCGCCGAGCACACGCACGCCGAGGCCCGGACCAGGGAACGGGTGGCGGTAGACCATCTCGCGCGGCAGTCCCAATTCCACGCCGAGGCGGCGCACTTCGTCCTTGAACAACTCGCGCAGCGGCTCGACCAGGCCGAGCTTCATGTCTTCGGGCAGGCCACCGACGTTATGGTGACTCTTGATGACGTGCGCCTTGCCGGTCTTGCTGCCAGCGGACTCGATCACGTCCGGGTAGATCGTGCCCTGAGCCAACCACTTCGCGTTAGTGAGCTTGTGCGATTCTTCGTCGAAGATTTCGACAAAAAGATTGCCGATAATCTTGCGTTTGGCTTCGGGATCGCTGACGCCTTTCAGCTTGGCGAAATAGCGATCCGCCGCGTTCACGCGGATCACCTTGACGCCCATGTGCTCGGCAAACATCGCCATGACCTGGTCGCCCTCGTGCCAGCGCAGCAGGCCGGTGTCGACGAAGACGCAGGTGAGCTGCTTGCCGATCGCACGATGCAAGAGTGCCGCGACGACCGACGAGTCGACGCCGCCGGACAGACCGAGGATTACCTCGTCGCTGCCGACCGCCGCACGCACGCGCGCGATCTGGTCGTCGATGATGTTCGCTGCGGTCCACAGCGCCGCACAGCCGCAGATGTCGACGACGAAGCGGCGCAGCAATGCCATGCCCTGCTTCGTGTGCGTGACTTCCGGATGGAATTGCACGCCATACCAGCGTTTGGCCTCATTCGCCATCGCGGCGACGGGGATGCGATCGGTCACGGCCGTGACGACGAAACCCGGTGGCGCCTTGGCGACGTGATCGCCATGACTCATCCAGACGTCGAGCTTTTTCGCGCCGGCATGATCGCTCAAACCGTTGAGCAGCGAATCCTTCGCGATCACATCGACCTGCGCGTGACCGAACTCGCGCGCATCGGCCGCCTCGGTTGCGCCGCCGAGCTGCGCGGCGAGGGTCTGCAGGCCATAACAGATGCCGAGGATTGGCAGATTCGCGTCGAACACCTGCTGCGGTGCCTTCGGCGCGCCTTGCAGTGTCGTCGATTCAGGGCCGCCGGAAAGGATGATGCCCTTGGCACCGAATTTGGCGATCTCGGCCGGATCATGGTCCCATGCCCAGATCTCGCAATAGACGCCGATCTCGCGGATGCGCCGCGCGATCAGCTGCGTGTACTGCGCGCCGAAATCGAGAATGAGGATTTTGTCGGTGTGGATGTTTTGCATGCTTCGCTCCCCTCTCCTCCCGGGAGAGGGGCCGGGTGTGAGGGTCCGGGTTCACTCAGCCTCTCACGGGACGAGCCCTCATCCGGCGCTTTGGTGACGCGGCTTCTCCAGACCGGAGAAGGAAGAATCAATCCATTCGGTAATTCGGTGCTTCCTTCGTGATCGCCACGTCATGCACATGCGACTCGCGCACGCCGGCGCTCGTGATGCGCACGAATTGCGGCTTCGCGCGCATCTCGTCGATCGTCGCGCAGCCGACGTAGCCCATCGCCGAGCGCAAACCGCCCGACAGCTGATGGATAATCGAGCGCAGCGGCCCGCGGTAAGGCACGCGGCCTTCGATGCCCTCGGGCACGAGTTTGTCCGGGTCGGCTTCGTCCTGGAAATAGCGATCCTTCGAGCCCTTCTGCATCGCGCCCAGGGATCCCATTCCACGGTAAGACTTGTAGCTACGTCCTTGATAAAGCTCGACTTCTCCTGGCGCTTCCTCGGTGCCGGCGAACATGCCGCCGATCATGACGCAGTTCGCCCCGGCGGTCAGCGCTTTGGCGATATCGCCCGAATAGCGGATGCCGCCGTCGGCGATCAGGCAGGCGCCGCTGTCCTTGATCGCTTCGGCGACCATGGCCACGGCGGAGATCTGCGGCACGCCGACGCCGGCGACGATACGCGTCGTGCAGATCGAACCGGGGCCGACACCGACCTTGACCGCATCCGCGCCAGCGTCGACCAGCGCCTTGGCCGCGTCACCCGTGACGATGTTGCCGCCGATCACCTGCATCTGCGGGAAGTTCTTCTTCACCCAGCGCACGCGGTCGAGCACGCCCTGCGAGTGGCCGTGCGCGGTGTCGACGATGACGACGTCGACGCCCGCATCGAGGAGCGCGCCGACGCGCTCCTCGGTATCGCCGCCCGTACCGACCGCCGCGCCGACGCGCAGACGCTCGTGCTGGTCCTTGGCCGCGTTCGGGTTGTCGTGCGCCTTCTGGATGTCTTTGACCGTGATCAGGCCGCGCAGCTCGAAGCCGCCGTTGACGACGAGCACCTTCTCGATGCGGTGCTTGTGCAGCAGGCGCAGCACTTCGTCCTCGCTCGCACCTTCATTCACCGTGACGAGCTTGTCCTGCTTGGTCATGATGTTCCTGACCGGATCGTCGAGCTCCTTCTCGAAGCGCAGGTCGCGGCTGGTGACGATGCCGACGAGCTTGTCGCCGTCGACCACGGGCACGCCGGAGATGTTGTGCGCGCGTACGAGCTTGAGCACGTCGCGGATCGACGTCGTCGGCGTAACCGTGATCGGGTCGCGGATCACGCCAGCCTCGAACTTCTTCACCAGGCGCACTTCGGCCGCCTGCTGCTCGATCGTCATGTTCTTGTGAATGATGCCGATGCCGCCGCACTGCGCCATCGTGATGGCGAGGCGCGCTTCGGTCACGGTATCCATCGCGGCCGAGAGGATCGGGATGTTGAGCTGGATGTTGCGGGTCAGGCGCGTAGCCAGGGAAACGTCGCGCGGCAGCACGTTCGAGTAGGCGGGAACGAGCGAGACGTCGTCGAAGGTCAAAGCTTCGGTAAGGATGCGCATGGGTGCGGGGGAAGCCCAAGCCGGTAAACCCGTTATTATACCGATTTACCCTCGGCATCGCATGGCATTTTCGCCAGCGCAGCCGCTTCGTCCCTTCCGCTGTCGTCAGGTTCCAATGCCCAAGCCCTATTCCGCATTTCGCTCTGTCGCCGCCGAACAATCGCGGCGCAAGGGCCTGGTCGGTGCGGCGCTGCTCGTGGTTTTCATGCTGATCCTGGCCGGCCTGCGCGGCCTCGCGCTCGTCGGCATCGCCACCGGCTTGACCGACTGCGCGTGGTGCATGGGCGCGACCGCGATCCAGCAGGACGCGGGCATTCTCGCCCTGTTGCTTGCCTTCACCGGCTTGTCACTGCTGAGCGCGCGTTACTGGCTGCAACTGCCGTGGCTGCTGCTCAGCGCGCTGCTGCTGCTCGCCTACGCGCTCGACGCGATCCTGCTCAAGACGCTGGTGCAACACCTCTACTGGCTCGACGTCGTCAAATTCGGCAAGGAGCTCGATGCGATCGGCCGTTTCGGCAACGTGCTGCTCGCTTCGAACACGGGCAAGCTCATGCTTGTCGGCGTGCTCGCCGGCATCGCAGTGCTCACGCTCGCCCTGTTGCCGCGGCCACGACGGCCGCGCCTCGCCCTCGCCTGCTTTGCCACTGCCGGCCTGTGCTTTCTCGTCGGACTGTGGAGCCCGATGACGATGAAGTACATCAACTACCCGCTGCTGCAGAACTTCATCGCCGCGAACCTCGCCGACAGCGTCGATCGCCACTACAGCGCGGCCTATGCCGACGCGCTGCGCAAGCAATACGTGCCGCCCGCGCCGATCTGCGAGGCGGGCCGCAGCCTGCGCCCGAACGTCATTGTCATCGCCGTCGAATCGCTGTCGATGTACCACAGCAAGCTGTTCGGCGGCGGCGACGACACGCCGCATCTCGATGCTATCGCGCGCGACAACGCGTATTTCCCCGACTTCATCGCCAACGGTTTCACCACCGACAGCGGGCTCATCGCGATGATCACCGGCAAGCCGCCGATCCCGACCCTCGGCCGCTACCAGAGCGCCGAAGCCTTCGCCGGATTCGAGAGTGCACAAGGCGCCCTGCCCGACATCGTGCATGCATATGGTTACACGACGCATTTCTTCACCACGGGCGACCTCGGTTTTCTCGACAAGACGAAATGGCTCAAGGGTCTCGGCTTCGATTCCTGGGAAGGCGCCGAGCAGCCGTTCTACAACGGCTGGAAGCGCCGTCATTTCAACGCGGCCGAGGACAAGGCGCTGTACCAGCGTTTCCTGCAGTGGCTCGATGCGCGCAAAGACGACTCTTCCCCGTGGCTGGCCTTCATCCTCACCGTGTCGACGCATCCGCCATTCGTCAATCCGGAGAACGAAAGCCTCGATGAAACCGGCGCGTTCCGCTACGCCGACAAACAGATCGGCATGCTCTACGACGAACTCGCCAAGCGCGATTTCTTCCGCAACGGCGTGTTGATGATTTCCGGGGATCATCGCAGCATGACGCCATTGTCCGCGACCGAGCTTGCACGCTTCGGCGACAGTGCGCTCGCACGCACGCCCTTTGTCATTGCCACGCAACTGCCGATCACTCGAGGTGCAGTCGCCGGCAAATTCCAGCAGGCCGATATCGCGCCGTCGATCGCCGAGTTGCTCGGCGACCGCGCCTGCCGCAAGATCGACCAGGGCACGTTTCTGAGCCAGCCGCCGCAGCCCGCGCAATACGTCGCCCATGCGCGCGGCGACCGTCGCAACCAGATCGACATCTACTTCGACGGCAAGCAGGCGGACCTCGTGCTGGCCGGCGATGAGTCGAACTGGATCGGGCCGAAGCCGGACAACTGGAAGCAGATCATGGACAGCATCGCGCTCGACCGCATCGGCCGCGGCACCGCGGACGAGAACTTCCTCGATCTGATGATCAACGCGCGCGCGCCGCAGCCCGCGCCTTCATCGAACTGATTCGTGGCGCTAGCGCACCAGCGCCAGGGAAAGCTCGGGCACGTAGGTGATGATCAGCACACACAGCATCAGCAACGCATAGAACGGCAGGCAGGCGTGGATGATCGTCGTCGCCGGCTGATGGAAACGGGCGGCGGCGATGAAGATGTTCATCCCGGCCGGCGGCAGGAAGATGCCGATCTGCAGGTTGGCAAGGAAGATGATGCCGAGGTGGGTCGGATCGACGCCGTAGTGGATCGCGATCGGCAGCACCAGCGGCACGAGGATGATGATCGCCGGGAAGCCTTCAAGCAGCATGCCGAACACGAGCAGGAACGCGTTGAGCACGAGCAGGAAGCCGAGCTTGCTCGTGATGCCGGCCTGCAGCCATGCGAACAGTTGTTCTGGCACGTCCGCGTCGATCAGCCAGTTGGTCAGTGCGAGCGAGAAGCCGAGCACGATGAGGATCGCGCCGACGAGCAGCATCGCCTCGCGGATCACGCGCGGCAGTTCGACGAGTTTGATTTCGCGCCGGATCAGCACGGTGACGATGAGCACGTAGAGCGCCGTCGCCGCCGCGGCTTCGGACGGCGCGAGCTTGCCCGAAAACACGCCGGCGAGCACGAGTACCGGCAACGGCAATTCCCAACCGGCGTCCTTGACCGCCGCCCACAGCTCGCCCTTAGGCGCTTTCGACGGGCGCGGCAGGTCACGCGCTTGCCATGCGCTGTACACCGCCAGCACCGTGATCATCAGCAAGGTCGGCAACAGGCCCGCCTTGAACAAGGCATCGATCGCCACCGGCGGCGTCGTGTGGAACTGCTGGGCGACGACGCCGTAGAGGATCAGCGGCATCGACGGCACGAGCAGCAAGCCGAGACTGCCCGATGCGGTCAACAGGCCAAGCGAAAAGCGCTCGCCGTATTGCGCCTGGCGCAGCGCCGGATAGAGCACGGCGCCGAGCGCGACGAGAGTGACGCCGGTCGCACCGGTAAACGCGGTGAAGAACGCACAGGCGCAGATCGAGACGATCGCCAAACCACCCGGCAACCAGCCTACGAGCGCGTTGGAAAGTCGCACGAGGCGGCGCGGTGCCTGGCTTTCCGCGAGCAGGTAGCCGGCCAGCGTGAACAGCGGAATCGCGATCAATGCCGGCATGTCGGCGAGGCGATAGAACTCGATCGCGACCGCCGTGCCCGGCTGGCCCGACGCAGAAAAGCCGAGCAGTGCGATCGCCGCGATCAGCACGAACAGCGGCGCGCCGAGCGCGGCGAGAATGACCAGAACACCGGCGATCAACCAGATCATCGCGCCGGCCCTTCATCGCCGGCGTCAACGCGGCCGGCGTCATGCAGCAATTCGGGCGCGGACAATCCCGGTACGTGTGACGGTGTAGCGAAGGCGCGCAACACGAATCGCACGGCCATCAAACCGAAGCCTATCGGCAGGATGCTTTCGAGCAACCAGTTTGGCACGCCGAATTCCGATTTTGCGCCGCCATCGAGATCGACGCCAACTAGACCACATCCGTACCACGCCAGCGCCGCGCAAATTCCGGCGGCGGACAATAACGTCAGCACGCGCGCCGCGCGTTGCGCAGCGGAAGGCAGAAAGCGTTGCAGCACGTCTACGGCGATATGCTTGTCGTCGCGCACCGCGGCGAGCGCACCGAGCATCGCTGTCCATACGACCAGCGTGCGCAGGAACGGATCGGCCCAGGAGAAGCCGCCGCCGAATGCATTGCGCATGAAAATCTGCGCACCGGCCAGGGCGACAAGGACCAGCACGAGAACGGTCAGAACACCGTTCTCGATGCGGTGTAGCCAGCGCACCCAGCTCGTCACTTGCGCGCTTCGTCGAGCGCCTTGTTCACCGCGGCAGCAAGCTCGGGCGAAATACCGCCCACGCCGGTCAGATTCTTGCGCGCGTCGGCGCCGATCGAATCCCAGTCCTTGCGCTGCTCTGCGTTCTGCGGTGTGATTGCCACGCCCTGCCCCTGCAGCGCCGTGCGCGCTTGAGCGTTGTCCGTGCGCGCGCCCTTCTCGATGCGCGCGAACGCGGCGCCGACTTCGTCGTCGAGCACCTTCCGGTCTTCGGCGCTGAGCGCGTCGTAGGCCTTCTTGTCGATCGCGAGATAGCCCATGACGTACATCAGCGGCAGGTCGAGCATGTGCTTGACCTTGGTGTGCCACTGGAATGCGATCGCACCGGCCGTCGTGCTCGCGGCCGCATCGATGAGGCCGGTCTGCAGGCTCGTGTAGACGTCGGCAATCGGCAGCGGAATCGGGGTCACGCCGGCCGCCTTGAACGCGATCTCGGCGACGCGATCACCCTGCGGCACCCACACCTTCGCCGCCTTGAGCGTGTCCTTGTCGTGGATGTCGTTGACGCTGAACAGGTAGGCGAAGCCGCCGCCGGCCATGCCCGGCACGACGAAGCCGGCCTTCTCGAAGCTCGCCTTGAGCTGCGCGTCGATCTTGGCGCGCACCTTGTCGACTTCATCCTCGCTGCGGAACTGGAACGGCTGGCTGTAGACGTTCGCGTCCGGCGTGATCGACGCGGCTTCGCCGCCGGTGAACGCCGCGCCCTGCAGCTGACCGATTTTGATCTTGCGCAATACGGTTGCGTTGTCGCCCATCACGCCGCCGGGATAGAACTTGATCTCGACCCGGTCGGACGTCTTCGTCTTCACCGCCTCGGCGGCGGCGCGCATTTCCTTCATCCACGCCGTGCCGTCGGGCGCGATCGTCGCGATCTTGATCGGCGCGGCGTTCGCCAGCGTGCAGGCAAGGGAAAGGATCGATGCGAACAATGCAGTCTTTTTCATTTGTGTACCTTTATACGTGCGCTCATGCATGAGCGCGATGATCACGAGCAGCCGTCCTGGCTGCGCTTGTCGATTAAAAGAAATCCTTGCCGGACGCGAGCAATGCTTTCGCCTTCTTCTTCGCCAGCGTATTGATCAAGGTCAACCGCGGTGCCACGGGGTCGGCTGCGAGCACCTCGTTGAGCAGTTTGTCGTGCAGGGCCTGATCGAACACGAGGCGCGCGTAAAACTGCGCGTAGAGCACGCGCACCATCTGGTTTTTCCCGCCCGACAGCTCCAACGCCTTGTCGAACCAGGCCTTGCCCTCGTCGGGCTTGCCACCGAGCGAGGCAGGTCGGATCGAATTAACCACGCCGAGATAGAGCGCCGAGCCGCCGTCGTCGTAGTTGGCATCGATCGCATCGCAGCGCAGGAGCAGCGCCTGCAGCTTGGGCAGGTCGGCGATTGCGTTCCAGTCGCCCGTGTTGACCTGGATCCGCCCGGCCCAGGCCGCGGCGAAACCGTACAGCGTCGCGATGTCCTTCGCGTCGGCCTGCTTCAGCACCGCATCGAATTTTTCGTAAGGTACGTCGAGCGCTTCGCACAGTGGTTTTTCGTTCAGGCACAGCGCGCGCCGGGCATAGCCGTAGGCACGCCCCGCCATTTTCTGCGCGCGCTCGTTGTCGTCGACGAAGCCGCCTGCATAGGCACCATAGAGTTTGGCACCCGCAAGCAAAATGCCGGGATTCTGCGGATCCCCTTCGATCAAGCCGTCGATCAGCAACAGATACGCTGGCACCCCGTCGTGCGCCGTCGCGACATCGTCCTGGCCCAGGATCGCCGAGGTGAGGTTGTCGCTGAACTGGGTAGTCGCACGGCGCATGACGCTGCCGCAGGCGGTAGCCAGACAGGCAGCGAGCAGCAGCGCAAAGCGAAATTGCTTGAGGTCGATCGACATACGAGGAACGTTTGCGGCCGGACCGTGAATTTTAACGCATGCGTGTGACCGGCCGGGATGGCCACCGCGGCGGCGTTATCGGGGATTCAGTTGCCCTGATCCGCGGCGCGCGCAGCTTCGAGCGTGTTCTGCATCAACGTTGCTACCGTCATCGGCCCGACTCCGCCCGGCACCGGCGTGATCCATGAGGCGCGCTCGGCGGCAGCGGCGAATTCGACGTCACCGACCAGGCGACCGTCCTCGAGCCGGTTGATGCCGACATCGATCACGATCGCGCCGGGCTTGACCCATTCGCCTTTGACCAGGCCGGGACGCCCGACGGCGACAGCGAGAATGTCTGCCGAGCCGATGACCGCGGGCAGGTCGCGCGTGAACTTGTGGCAGGTCGTGGTCGTGCAGCCGGCCAGCAGCAATTCGAGCGCCAGCGGCCGGCCGACGTGATTCGACACGCCGACCACGACCGCGTTCTGCCCGCGCACCGGTCGGTCGGTGTTGGCAAGCAGGGTCATCACGCCCTTCGACGTGCACGGGCGCAGGCCGCGTTGGCGCAGCGTAAGGCGGCCGATGTTTTCCGGGTGGAAGCCATCCACGTCCTTGCGCGGGTCGATGCGGTTGACGATGGCATTTGCATCGATCTGCGCCGGCAGCGGCAGCTGCACGAGGATGCCGTGCACCTGCGGATCGGCATTCAATGTGTCGATCAGCGCGACGAGTTCAGCTTGCGTCGTCGCCGTCGGCAGGTCGAAATCGCGCGAATGGAAGCCCGCATGCTTGCAGGCGCGGCGCTTGTTGCGCACGTAGACGCTCGACGCTGCATCGTCGCCGACGAGCACGACGGCAATGCCCGGCACGCTCAGCCTCAGTGCGCGGCGTTGTTCGACCTCGGCGCGCAAGTCGTCGAGCAAGCGGTCGGCGATGCGTTTGCCGTCGAGTATCTTCGCGCTCATGCGTTTTCTGTGGACCCGTTCAAAGATGCGCATTATCGCGGTTGGCCGGGCGCGGCTCAAATAGCGCTACCATGGAACGCGCAGCAGGAGAATGCCATGTCCACTTCACAGATCGAACTCGAAGCCGCCACTTTCCGCCGCCTGCTCCGGCATCTCAATGAAAAACGCCCCGATGTGCAGAACATCGATCTGATGACGCTTGCCGGCTTCTGCCGCAACTGTCTTGCCGACTGGTACCGCGAAGCCGCCGCCGAACGCGGCATCGAGCTGAGCAAGGAAGCCGCGCGCGCGCAGGTTTATGGCGAGCCGTTCGAGCAATGGAAGGCGAAGCATCAAAAGCCGGCCAGCGCCGAACAACTCGCCGCTTTCGAGCGCGCGCAGCGCGAGGCGCACTGAGCGTGGACAGCATTGATCCAGGCATGCTGCCGACCGAACGCGAGAGCAACGGCATCTCGATCCGCAAATACCAGCCCGGGGACAGCTCGGCAATCGTTGAAGCCGTGCAGGAGTCGGTCGCGACCGTCGGCGCCTGGCTGGACTGGTGCGGTAGCGGCTACGGCCCCGCCGAAGCGGACGCGTGGATCGCGCATGCAATCTCGGCCTGGGACAAGGCGGAGATGTTCGCGTTCGCCGTGGTCGATGCGACCAGCGGCGACTATCTCGGAGGCGTCGGCGTCAACCAGATCGACCAAGACAACCATTCGGCCAACCTCGGCTACTGGGTCCGCCAATCGTACGAGAGTCGCGGTGTCGGCACGCAGGCGGCGCGCCTGGCAGTCGGCTACGCATTCGAGTTGCTCAAGCTTAGCCGCATCGAAATCGTCTGTGCGGCCATGAACCGACCGAGCCGCCGCGTCGCAGAAAAGACCGGCGCGCGTTTCGAAGGCTTGCAGAGTGGGCGGCTCAGCGTGCACGGCCGAGCGCTCGATGCGGCGGTCTACTCGATCACGGCACCAGCGGCGCGCCGCCACGCCTGATCCGATCAGGTAGGCGATGCGCAGATCTGCGCGACATCCTCGTAGCCGCTGAACACGGCGTCCTCGCCGCAGCCCGGGCACTGCGCGTCGCGCGGCAGGCGCAGTTCGCGGAACGTTGCGGCGAGCGCGTCGTAGCACAGCAGGCGGCCAACCAGCGGCGCGCCGATGCCGAGCACGAGCTTGATCGCTTCGGTCGCCTGGAGCAGACCGATCGTGCCGGGCAGCACGCCGAGCACGCCGGCTTCGGCGCAGTTCGGTGCGTCCTCGGCTGCGGGCGGCTCGGGAAACAGGCAGCGATAGCATGGCGATTTCGCATCGCGCGCATCGAACACGCTGACCTGGCCGGTGAAGCGATGCACCGCACCGTAGACGAGCGGAATCTTCAGCTCTCGGCATGCCGCGCTGAGCAGATAGCGCGTCGGGAAATTGTCGGCGCCGTCGATCACGACGTCGTGATCGCGGATCAGGTCCTCGACATTCGCCGCGGCCAAGCGCGCGCGTCGCGTGCGCAGTTCGATCGACGGATTGAGCGCGGCCAGGGCGATGCGCGCCGACTCGGTCTTGGCCACACCGACGCGCGCGTCGGTGTGCAGGATCTGGCGCTGCAGATTCGATTTGTCGACGACGTCATCGTCGATCAGGGTCATATGGCCGACGCCGGCCGCGGCGAGGTAGAACGCCGCAGGCGAGCCGAGTCCACCGGCGCCGATGAGTGCAATGCGCGCCTGCCCGAGACGGCCCTGCCCGACCACGCCGACTTCGGGCAACAGGAGATGGCGCGAATAGCGCTCCAGCGCCTCGGCACCGAGGCCACCTTCGGTGAGCGGCAAGCCTTCGGCATTCCAGCGCAGGAAGCCGCCAGTCACCGAAGCGAGCTGGGTGTAACCGAGGTCGCGCAATGTCTGCGCGGCGCGCAGCGAGCGCTTGCCACTTGCGCAGATCGTCAGGATCTCGCGATCGCGGCGCGACTCGATCGCGGCGATGCGTTCGCCGACCGCGCCCAAAGGCAGGCCGATCGCACCCGCCGGCATCCCGCCCGCACGCTCGTCGTCTTCGCGCACGTCGATCAGCAACGCGCCGCGCGCCTGTCGCGCCGCCGCGTCGCCGGGAGTGATTTCATCGATGCCGTCGATCATGGTCGGGATATGCGCTTGGCTTCGTTGCGGTTCAAGCCCAACCGGGCAAAGCCAGTACTTCGACCACGGTTCCGACAGCGTATTCCTGCGCGGTCTCCGGCAGCATGATCAAGGCATCGGCTTCGGCAACTCCGCGCAGTTGCCCCGAGCCTTGTTTCTGCAAAGGCGTCGCATGCAGCGATCCGGACTCGTCGCAGATCAGCACGGCGCGCAGGAATTCGACGCGAGTGTGTGCCTTGCGCACCGGTTTGGCGAGGCGCGCGCGCAGCGTCATGCTATGTGTTCGGCGACGCGTCATTACATCCAGCGCCGGACGGACGAGGGCAAGAAACGTCGCGACTCCCGATACCGGGTTGCCCGGCAGCGAGAACACCAGCGTCCGCCCGATGCCGCCGAACAGGAACGGCATGCCCGGCTTGATCCGCACCTTCCACAGATGCACGCGCCCGACCTCCGCGAGCAGCCGCGGCAGGTAATCAGCCTCGCCGGCGGAAACGCCGCCGCTCGAAACCACGATATCGGCGTCATCGGCCGCGCGAGCCAGTGCTTCGCGCAGCGCAGACGGATCGTCGCGCAGGCGTTCGTGGCGCGCGAGTTCGACGCCATGCTGTTCGAGCAGCGCGCCCAGGCTGTAGCGGTTGGAGTCGTGGATCTGTCCGTAGCCCAACACGCGGCCCGGCGCGACGAGTTCATCGCCCGTGGTCAGCAGTACCGCGCGCGGCCTGCGCACCACCGCGACACGGCTGTGGCCAAACGAAGCAAGCACGCCGAGTTGCGCCGGCGTCAGCTCCGTACCCGCGTTCAGCGCAAGATCACCGCTGCGATAATCCTCGCCGGCCGGGCGCATGTTCGCGCCGGGTCGAGTTGCCGCCGCGATCACGATCACGTCGCCATCGATGCGCGAATCTTCCTTCATTACGACCGTATCCGCGCCTTCGGGCAACGGCGCGCCCGTGGTGATGCGCACGCAGGTATTCGGCTCAACCCGCGGAATCTCGGTGCCGCCGGCGAGGATCGTGCCGATCAAGCGCAGCGGGGTTTCCGCATCCGCGACAAGATCCGCGCCGCGCAGTGCGTAGCCATCCATCGCCGAGTTGGCGAAGCCCGGCACGTCGAATGGCGCGACAACGTCGTCGGCCAGCACGCGACCCAGCGCCGATTCGAGTGCAATCGATTCGTTGCCGACGATATGGTCAGCGGCGATTGAGGTGATGCGCGCGCGCGCATCGGCCAGACTCAGGCCGGTTGCAAATGCCGGTGCGTCAGCGTGCATGCCTTGTTTCCCACTCGCGGAATTCCTCCAGTGTATTGAGATTCGCGAAGCACTGCGCTTGATCGGAGAAATCCACCTCGAGCGTACCGATTCCGTCCTGCCAGCGATACACCGGCAAGTCGTCTTCGAGCGCCTGCGCAGCGGCTTGGGCCAGACCGCTGCGATACAGCGCGAACAAGGGTTGACGGCGCACCCCGTCGTGGGCGACCGCCGCATCGGCGCGCTCGGCTGTCGCCGCTGCATGCAGGCGCCCGGCGAGGTCGCGCGGAGGGCTCGGCGCGTCGACCGGCACGGTCAGCAGCCAGTCCGCGGCGTTGTGAGCGAGCGCATTCGCGATACCTGCCAACGGGCCGTGGAATCCCTGCCCGGCATCGGCCAGAACTTTGCCAAAGCGCGCGTATTCGTCGGCGTGGCGGTTGGCGCAAATCAGGATGGAACCAACCTGCGCTTTCAGGACGCCAACGACGCGTTCGATCAGCGACTTGCCGGCGAGCGGCAGCAGTCCTTTATCATTGCCGCCGACTCGGCGTCCTTCGCCACCGGCGAGAATCGCCACTGCAATATCCGGCCGAGCGTGCGGCATCTCAATCACCTCTCATTCCGCGGCATTGAGCGACCCGCAGGATCGACTCGAACGGCGCGAGTTAGTCCGGCGCGAAGCGTCCGGATTAACGCTTCTTCGCGTTGCGAATCATGCGCTGGCGCTTGCGCAACTGGCCCTCGGTCAGCACATTCTTGCGGCCGGCGAACGGGTTGACCGTTTCCTTGAACGCGATGCGAATCGGCGTGCCTTCGAGCTTGAAGCGCTTGCGGAAGAAATTTTCGAGATAGCGCTGGTAGCCCTCGGCGATGTGGCGCGTGCGGCTGCCATGGATGACGATCGTCGGTGGATTGGTCCCGCCCGGATGGGCGAAGCGCAGCTTCGGTGCGTGGCCGCGCACGAGCGGCGGCTGGTAGCCTTCGTAGGCCTGCTCCAGCGCCTTGGTCAACTCAGATGAGCCGAACTCGCGCGTCGCCGACTTGTGCGCGCGCACGATCGCCCTCATCAGTTCGGCGAGCCCCGATCCGTGCAACCCGGAGATGAAGACCGGTTTGACGAACGGTACGAAGTCGAGTCGGCGTTCGAGCGAGTTGCGGCACTGCTCGCGCTCGTAAGTCGAGAGCCCGTCCCATTTGTTCGCGGCAACGACGAGCGCACGGCCTTCGTCGAGTACGTGGCCGATCAGGGTCGCGTCCTGTTCGGACACGCCCTCCTTCGCATCGAGCATGAGCACGACGACGTTGGCGGCGGCGATCGACTGCAGCGTCTTGATGACCGAGAACTTCTCGACCGCCTCTTCGACACGCGCGCGGCGGCGCACGCCTGCGGTGTCGATCAAAGTATATTTTTTTCCGTCGCGCTCGAGCGGTACGCGGATCGAGTCGCGCGTGGTGCCGGCGATGTCGGAGACGACGACGCGGTCCTCGCCGAGCAGGCGGTTGACCAGCGTGGACTTGCCGACATTCGGCCGGCCGACGATGGCGACGCGGATACCTTCGTCGGTCGGGTCGGCCGCCTCCAGCGCGTTCGCATCGACCGCTGGCAGGTGCGCTCCTACCGCCTCCAGCAGTTCGCTGAGGCCACGGCTGTGTGCGGACGAGGTCAACACGGGTTCGGCGAAGCCGAATGAGGCGAATTCGCTGCGCGCGTTGCCTTCGTCGACACCGTCAATCTTGTTGACGATCAGCAGCAGCGGCTTGTCGTGCTTGCGCAGACGCCCGAGGATATTGCGGTCCTGCGGCAACACGCCGTCACGCGCATCGACGACGAGGGCGACGATGTCGGCCTCGTCGATCGCGAGTTCGGCCTGGTGCGCGGTCAGCGCGTCAATGCCCTCTTTCTCACCCGACAGGCCGCCAGTATCGACGACGACGAACTCACGCTCGCCGAGACGGCAGATGCCGTAGTGGCGGTCGCGGGTCAGCCCGGGCAGATCGTGCACGAGGGCGTCACGCGTGCGCGTGAGCACGTTGAACAGCGTGGATTTGCCGACATTGGGCCGGCCGACGAGCGCGACGACGGGAAGCATACGCAGAGTATCGCTGAATTGTGCGGCGCCGACGACTGCGGCGACGCTATGAGCCCTCCCCCTCAAGGGGAGGGTTGGTTGGGGATGGTTTGATTCCCCTCATCCGCGCGCATCGAACACCCCCCCTCCAGCCTCCTCCTTAGGAGGGGAGGCTAAAGCGGGCGGTTCTGCCACGCGCTACTTGCTGCTACCGCCGACGCGGTAGGCGGCGATGTCGCCGTAGATCGTCTCGACGTAGACCATGTCACCGACGACGACCGGCGCGGATTTGATCGGCGCTTTCGAGATGCGCTCGCGCGCGAGCAGCTTGCCGTCATTGATCGACAGCCAATGCACCCAGCCTTCGAGGTCGCCGACGACGACTGCATCGCCCTGCACTGCCGGCTCGCCGAGCCACCGGTACTTGAGCGCATCCTGCTTCCACTGCGAGCTGCCACTGCGCAGGTCGAGCGCATAGACGTTGGCGTCGGCATCGGTCAGGTATACCTGGCTCGCCGACAGGGCCAAGCCGGCATAGGCGCCAAGCTCGTGCGTCCATACCGGGCGCCCGGTCTGCGCGGACAGTGCCTGGGTCTGGCCCTTGTAGCCGACCGCATACACGACGTTGTCGGCGACGGCGATCTCGCCGTCGACATCCTGCAGGCGGTCGATTTCCGTACGCCCCTCGCCGGGCGACAGCACCTGCTCCCAGAGCACCACGCCGTCGCTGGCACGCAGCGCGATGACCTTGCCGTTGTCTTCGCCCGCATAGACGACGCCGTCGGCGAACACCGGCGCACTGTTGCCGCGCAGGCTCAGCAGCGGCACGGTGGCGCGGTCATAAACCCATTTGCGCGTGCCATCGCCACGATCGAGACCGACGATATGGCCGTCGTTGGTGCGCACGTAGACCATGCCGCCACCGATTGCAGGCGCCGAGATCACCTCGGAAGTCAACTGGGTGTTCCAGCGCTCCGCGCCGTCGCCGGCATTGAATGCCTGCACCGTGCCTTCGAGTGTGCCGACGACGACGAGATCGCCGTCCACGCTCGGACCGCCACCCCAGCGTACCGAATTCGGCCCGCGGTGGATGAGGAAGCCGCGGCGACCGCCGAGATGTTTGCTCCAAAGCGTCTTGCCGGTTGCCGCATCGTAGGCCTCGACCGCGCCGGTCGTGCTCGCCGCAAACAGCTTACCGTCGGCGTAAGCGGGGCGCGCGCTGGCACCGGTCTTTTCCGCACCCTTGCCTACGCGTTCGCCCCAGACTTTCTGCACCGAGATGCTCGGCGTGAAGTTCTCGGCCAACGGCGTCGGCGGCTCGATGTTTTCTTTTTTCGTGTCGTTGAACCAGCCCTTGATCGTGCCGCAACCGGCCATGGCCGTGGCGAGCAGGACGAGACTTGCGCCGCGCAGGCGCGATGCGGTGAGGATCGCACTCATGAGTTCTTCTTCTCCGCGTCGGCCTTGGCGGGTGCGGGCGCGGCCGCAGTGGCGGCGGCACCGAGGTCAGACAGCTTCATTTCGATGAAACCGCGGTTCGGTGCACCGGGCTCGAGCTTGGCCAGCGCGTCGGCGTAGGCACCGCGCGCGTCGTCCTTGCGACCGAGCGCAACGAGCGCATCGCCGCGCAATTCGGCTGCAGCCGCGTCGAAACCGTTCTTCGGCAGCTTGTCGAGGAAATCGAGCGATTCCTGTGCCTTGCCGCGAGCGAGCTGCACGCGCACGAGATTGACGCCGACTGCCGTCTTGAGCGCATCGATACTCGCATGCTGCCAAGCCCAATCGAGCGAGGTCCAAGCGCCATCGGCGTCGCCCTTCTGCGTTGCGATCTCGGCTTCGCGCATCGCCGCAAACACGGCATACGGAGTGTCGGCGTAGTCGGACTTGAGCTTGGCCGCGATCGCCTTGGCCGCGTCGTAATCTTTTTTCGTCATGTCGGCGCCGAGCGTGTCGTACTGCACGGCCGCGTCCATGTCGCGGCTGGCGCGATGCGTGCGCCATTGTTGCCAGCCGAACAACAGAACCAGACCGAGGCCAATGCCGATCACGATCGACAGCCAATTCTCACGTACCCATTTGCGGACGAGTTCACCTTGCTCGTGTTCGTCCAAGACATCAAATGCCATGCTGCGGATTACCTTTGCGAAAAGTTGCCGTATGCGCCGCACCGGCCGCATCGGACCGGGGCACGCGAGAGCGCGTAGGGTAGCAGGAACGACCGGTCGATGCGCCGCCGCGCGCCGCCCCGTTCAGGGGGCGGTTTGCCAGACCGAATCAGCCGTTGTGCGCTTCCGCTGTCGCTGCGGCAATCGACTTGCTGCCGGCGGCGAGCTTGAAGCGCGCGACGTTGCCGCGATTGTACGGCGCGATGTCCTGCGCTTGGCCGTCGATCTCGACCTTGGCGCCGCCGGTGTTGCCGAGCAGGATCGTCAGCGATTTGTCCGCAGCGTATTCCTTCACCGTGCCTGCGGGCAGGGTCGAATATTCCAGGCGTCGGCCTTCGACGTCGACGATTTCGACCCAGCTCGCCTCGCTCAGACTGAGACGC
Organism: Rudaea cellulosilytica DSM 22992; assembly: GCF_000378125.1. GTDB lineage: Bacteria > Pseudomonadota > Gammaproteobacteria > Xanthomonadales > Rhodanobacteraceae > Rudaea > Rudaea cellulosilytica. Next base: position 168,493 of record NZ_KB899242.1, read on the forward strand.
AACTGGCCAACACCGGTGGCGGTCGTCGCCGGTTTCGCCGAGTCGGCAGGCGGCGCATTCGGGACCATAGTGAACGAGGCCATCAGCGGCGAATCGTGGTTCGGTGCTGAAGGGGCTGCCGCAGTCGCAGCTTGCTTGTCTGTGGCAGACGGCGTTGCCGCGGATTGCACCGGTGGCGTGGCGACATCGCCTTCGCTCGATGCTACTGCGGGCACGGGCGAGTCGAGCGGAGTCAGCTTCGAGCCGACATTTCCGCCCATGTTCATCGCGAACATCACCAGCGGTATGAAAATCACACCAGTGAGAACGAGATAGAGCGCCGAACCGGAATACCGCTCGACCAGGTAGCGCGAGTGCGAGATCTGGCCGGTCGCGACGAGCTCGGGTGGCGGAGGCGCCTTGGCGCGCAGGAATTCTTCCACTGCGATGACCGGCACGCCGACGAGGCGTGCGTAGTTCATCAAATAGCCGCGCAAATACACCCCTTGACCGATGCGGTCGTATTGTTCGGTCTCGATCCATTGGACGATATGCAGCGGCAGGCGCAGCTTGGTGGCTACCGCGGCGCTGTTCCAACCGTGCGCATCACGCGCGGCGGCGAGGCGCTGGGCGAAGGATTCGGGAAACAGCGTGACTTCGTCGGGCAGTGCTTGATCCTGTGCCTGCGCCGCTGTCGCGGCTTCAGTCGCCGCATCTTCCAATGCCGCGGATGCTTCCACGGGAACCACGCCAGGCGCGTGCGCCGTTTCGAAAAAAGCCATCTGCTCAGTCCCCTGGTTTCCGGTCACCGGCTTCGCATCGGCCGGATCGCGGTGCGGATCGGCCTTGGGCGCGGTTGGTGATGAATTTTCGCTCTGGTTCATGACAGTTACGACGACGGCGGGGATTGTAGGGTGCGTGCCTGTTCCGAATCTGGGAACTGGTCGCGCAAACGCTGCGCATAATCTCGCGCGGCATCGGCATGGCCCAATTTGACTTCGATGTTGCGCGCCAGCAGCAGCGCGTCCGGGTTGGGCTGACCCAGCGCATCGTAGCGTTGCACGAAGGCGCGCGCCTTGAAGAAATCGTTCTTCCGGTACAGCACGCTGGCAAGCTGAAACAGTGCCTGAGCATTGTTCGGCTCGAATGCGAGCGCGTTGCGGAAGTCCGCCTCGGCCTGATCGAGCGAACCCTTGCCGAGCAATTCACAGGTGCCGGCATTCGTATATGCCGAAGCCTTGGCGGCATAGAAACCGTCCGCGAAAGCAGCACCGAAATACTTGCGCGCCTCGGCATACTGGCCGAGCTTGCACAGGTACATGCCGTAGTTGTTGTTCTCGGCGCCGGCCTTCGGCGCGAGCAACGCGGCATCGCGGTAGTGTTGCAAGGCCTGGCCGGAATCACCGACGCGGTCGTAGAGCGTGGCAAGCAAGGTGTGCGCATCCACGCTCTTCGGATCGTAGTTCAGCGCCTTGAGCAGATTGTCCTTGGCCAGTTCGAGCTTGCCCAGCTCCATGTATTTCTGCCCGAGCTGAAGAAAAGGCCGCGCCCGGTCGGCGGGCGTTTCCTGCGATCTCAGGCTCGATTTCTGACTCTCGACCGTGACCGGACGGATGCTGTCCCCATGACTGCATGCCGAAAGGAGGCACACCGTAACCACCGCCAGCGCGGGCAGCGAAAGCCGCACCAGCGAGCGGTCAAGCTGCATGCAGTACTCCGGCTTCGATACGGCGCTGGAATTCGGCGCTGCGTCGAGTACGGTCGAGCACCTGCCCTTTCAACTGCCCGCAGGCCGCGTCGATGTCGTCGCCACGCGTGCGGCGCACCATCGTCAGTACGTCGTTGTCGAGCAGGATTTTCTGGAAATCGCGGATCGTGGATTCCTCGGAACGCTCGAAACGCGTACCGGTGAACGTGTTGAACGGAATCAGGTTGACCTTGCCCGGCACCTTGCGCATCAGTTTGACCAGCTGGCGCGCGTGCTCGGGTTTGTCATTGACGCCCTTGAGCATCGTGTATTCGAACGTGATCGTCGTGCGCGGCTTGCGCGCGGCGTAGCGCTGGCAGGCGGCGAGCAGTTCGGCGATCGGGTATTTCTTGTTGAGCGGCACGAGCTCGGTACGCAGCTCGTCGTTCGGCGCGTGCAGCGAGACGGCGAGAGAGACGTCGGCGACTTCGCCGAGCTTGTCGATCATCGGCACGAGGCCGGCGGTCGACAGCGTCACGCGCTTGTTGGCGAGACCAAGGCCGAGGTCGTCGCGCATGATCGACATCGCGCGCACGACGTTGTCGAAATTGAGCAGCGGCTCGCCCATGCCCATCATGACGACGTTGGTGAGCTTGCGCTGCTGATGCGGCACGTTGCCGAGATGCTTCGCCGCAGTCCACACCTGGCCGATGATTTCGCTCGTGGCGAGGTTGCGGTTGAAACCCTGTGTCGCGGTCGAGCAGAACTGGCAGTTCAGACCGCAGCCGACCTGCGAGGACACGCACAGCGTGCCGCGCGTCGCTTCGGGAATGAACACCGCTTCGATTGCGTTGCCGCCGTCCATGCCGAGCAGCCATTTGTAAGTCGCATCGGCGGCCTGCTTCTCGAACAACACTTTCGGCGGCGCGATTTCGCACGCCATCTCGAGCTTGTCACGCAGCGCCTTGCCGACATCGGTCATCTGCTCGAACGAGGTCGCGTGGCGATGGTAGATCCACTTCATCACCTGCTCGGCGCGATACGGCTTCTCGCCAAGTTGCGCGAACAGGTCGCGCAGGCCCTGGCGGTCGTAGTCGAACAGGTTGGCTTTGTTGGATTCCACGGCTAGTCGGTTAGAAGAACGCTTTTGTTGAAGAGTGCGGCTATGGATGGCCGCTTTTTGACTTTTGCGTTCAGGGACGAACGCAATTACCTCGTCGCGATCTCCGTGCCGGCGAAGAAATAGGCGATTTCCTGCGCCGCTGTTTCCGGCGCATCGGAACCATGCACCGCGTTCGCATCGATCGACTGCGCGAAGTCCGCGCGGATCGTGCCGCGCGCGGCCTTCTTCGGATCGGTGGCGCCCATGAGGTCGCGGTTCTTGAGAATCGCGCCCTCGCCTTCCAACGCCTGGATCATCACCGGACCCGAGATCATGAATTCGACCAGCGCCTTGAAGAACGGGCGCTCCTTGTGCACCGCGTAGAAGCCTTCGGCCTCGGCACGCGAGAGTTGCTTGTACTTGGCAGCGACGATCTTGAGGCCGGCCTTTTCGAAGCGGGAATAGATTTCGCCGATGACGTTCTTGGCGACCGCGTCGGGCTTGATGATGGAAAGGGTGCGCTCCAGCGCCATTGCTGTTGACTCCGATGTTGTGGATTTGGGGCGGGTGGTGCGGTCCACGGTCATCCCCACCGTCGAACCGGGCATACGGCAAGCCTGAGGCTGCTACCGAAAAAGCCTTTCAGATTCTATAGGATTGCGCGCGGAATTTTAAGTACCTTGACGACATCTTGCACACTTTTCCGCGAGTGCCAAATCGCTCGCACTTCCCGTCGCCATGCTGCTGATTTGACCCTCGTCCGGCCAGCCCCTAGAATTCAAACAAACGTTTGACAAGCGATGTCGGCAATCACGACCTCGCATCGGCGAAAGCAGCATTCGGGAGGTTGCGAGCGATGAATCCGGAACTCTTCTCCACCAAGCAACGCATCCTCGACGCCGCCGAGGCCCTGTTCGCCAGCCATGGTTTCGCCGGCGCCTCGCTGCGCCAGGTCACCTCGAGCGCGCAGGTCAACCTCGCCGCGGTCAACTATCACTTCGGTTCAAAGGAAAACCTGATCAACGAGGTGCTGCGCCTGCGCCTGGACAAGCTCAACGCCGACCGCACCCAGGCGCTGCAGGCCGCACTGGCGAAGTCGCCCGCGCAGCTCGAAGACGTGCTCGGCGCCTGGATCCGCCCCGCACTCGCCGCGTCGGCCAACGAAAAGGGCAGCACCGCCTTCGTGCGCATCCTCGCTCGCACCTACGCGGAGCAGAACGAACGTCTGCGCTCCTTCCTGCACGACAACTACGGCCATGTGCTGCGCGACTTTACAACGGCGCTCGGCACCCTGCTGCCGCATCTGGACAAGCAGGAACTGTACTGGCGCATGGACATCATCACCGGCGCGCTGACCTTCGCCATGGCCGACTTCGGCGCGATCAAGCGTCGTGGTGCGAGCGCCGAGCAGCATCGCGAACTGACCGCCGATCATCTGATTCACTTTGCCTCCGCCGGCCTGCGCGCGAAATGAAAGCGATCCACGGCGCGGACTTCCGCGGATAGAGCGAAAGCACGAAAAATTTTCTTTAGCTTGACCCGCCTTCGTCCGCGTCGAGCCACGGCAAAAAAATCCACCTTCCCAATCACGAGGCACGCATGAGTTTTCCTCCCCTCCGCATCCGCAAAGTGGCCGTGCTCGGCGCAGGCGTCATGGGCGCGCAGATCGCCGCGCACCTGACCAACGCCAGTGTCGACACCGTGCTATTCGATCTGCCTGCCAAGGACGGCAACGACTCTGATCAGAGCCGGAACGGCATCGTGCTCAAGGCGATCGAGAACCTGAAGAAGCTTTCGCCCTCGCCGCTCGCGGACAAGTCACGCGCCGGCGCGATCGTGCCCGCCAACTACGGCAGTGATCTCGAACTGCTGCGCGGCTGCGACTTGATCATCGAGGCGATCGCCGAAAAGCTCGACTGGAAGCGCGATCTCTACGCGAAAATCGTGCCGTACGTCGGCGAGAATACGGTGCTTGCCAGCAATACTTCCGGTTTGAGTATCAATAGCTTAGCGGATGTTCTTAGTGAACACCTGCATGAACGTTTCTGCGGCGTGCACTTCTTCAATCCGCCACGCTACATGCATCTGGCGGAACTGATTCCTTCCGCCAAGACCACGCCCGAGGTGCTAAGCGGATTAGAAACGTTTCTGACCACCACGCTGGGCAAAGGCGTCGTTTACGCCAAGGACACGCCGAACTTCATCGGCAATCGCATCGGCGTGTTCTCGATCCTGTCGACGATCCACCATACCGACCAGTTCAAGCTCGGCTACGACGTGGTCGATGCGCTGACCGGCCCCGCGATCGGCCATCCGAAGAGCGCCACCTACCGCACCGCCGACGTGGTCGGCCTCGACACGATGGGCCACGTCATCGGCACGATGGACGGCACCCTGCCGAACGATCCGTGGCGCGACTACTTCAAGACACCGCCCGTGCTCGCCGCCCTCGTCGCCAAGGGCGCGCTCGGGCAGAAGAGCGGCGCGGGTTTTTTCCGCAAAGTCGGCAAGGATATTCTCGTGCTCGATCCGGCCAAGGCCGACTACGTGGCGCAGACCGGCAAGGTCAGCGACGAAGTCGCGGCGATCCTCAAACTCAAGAATCCGGCCGAGAAATTCGCCAAGCTGCGTGCATCGAGCGACCCACAGGCGCAGTTCCTCTGGGCTACGCATCGCGATCTGTTCCACTACTCCGCCTATCACCTCGCCGAGATCGCCGACACGGCGCGCGACATCGACTTCGCCATGCGCTGGGGCTACGGCTGGCAGCTCGGTCCGTTCGAGACCTGGCAGGCCGCTGGCTGGACGCAGGTCGCGCAGTGGATCGCCGAGGACATCGCCGCCGGCAAGACGATGAGCAGCGCACCGCTGCCGGCTTGGGTGCTCGATCCCCAACGCAAAGGCGTGCATCAGCCCGACGGCAGCTCCTACAGCGCCGTGCAGGACAAGTACCTGCCGCGTTCGACCGAACCGGTCTACGCGCGTCAACTGTTCCCGCAGACGACGATCGGCACCCAGGTCGATCGCGGCACGACCGTGTTCGAAACCGACGATGCGCGCCTGTGGACCCTCGGCGACGACGGCATCGCCGTCCTTTCGTTCAAGACCAAGATGCACACGCTCGGCGCCGGCGTGGTCGACGCGGTCAACCGCGCGATCGACGAAGCCGAGAAGAACTTCAAGGGCCTCGTGATCTGGCAGGATTCCGAGCCGTTCAGCGCCGGCGCCGATCTCGCCGGTGCGGTCGCGCTGCTGCAGTCGGGCCAGGTCGCCGAGTTCGAGGCGTTCGTCAACCGCTTCCAGCAGACAAGCATGCGCATCAGGCATTCGCTCGTGCCCGTGGTCGCGGCGATCCGCGGGCTCGCGCTCGGCGGCGGCTGCGAATTCCAGATGCACTGCGCGCGCACCGTGGCCGCGCTGGAAAGCTACATCGGACTCGTCGAAGCCGGCGTCGGCCTGCTGCCGGCCGGCGGTGGCCTCAAGGAACTCGCGCTGCGTGCGTCCGCGCGCGCGATCGAGGGCGACGTGTTCACGCAGTTGAAGAACGCGTTCCAGACCGTGGCGATGGCCAAGGTCTCGACCAGCGCGCTCGAAGCGAAGGAACTCGGCCTGCTGCGCCCGAGCGACGTCGTCGTCTTCCATGCCGACGAACTGCTCTATGTCGCCAAGAACGAAGCGTGCGCGCTGTACGAGTCGGGTTGGCGCCCGCCGCTCTACGATCGTCAGATCACCGCCGCCGGCGATGTCGGCAGCGCAACGTTCAAGGCCTCGCTGGTCAACATGCTCGAAGGCCGCTTTATCTCCGAGCACGACTTCGATGTCGCCAGCCGCATCGCGGATACCTTGTGCGGCGGCCAGATCGAGCGCGGCTCGCAGGTCGACGAACAATGGCTGCTCGACCTCGAGCGCAAACACTTCGTCGCGCTCGCGCAGACGCCGAAAACGCAGGAGCGCATCGTGCACACGCTCAAGACCGGCAAACCTTTGAGAAATTGAAAAGCATTTGAACGCGGATCAAAGCGGATCTAAAGAGCGATAAACGCGGATAGAGCAAAATCCCCAATCGAATTTTCGATCTGCTTGATCCGCTCTTATCCGCGTAAATCCGTGTTTATCCGCGTCAAAAAATTCTTTCGCTCTTCCTTGGAGAACCCGATGAGCAAGCAAATCCAGGACGCCTACATCGTCGCCGCGCAACGCACTCCGGTCGGCAAGGCCCCGCGCGGCGTGTTCCGCAACACGCGCCCGGACGACATGCTCGCCTTCGCGATCAACGCGACGCTGAGCAAATTCCCGCAGATCGACAAATCACGCATCGACGACGCGATCATCGGCTGCGCCATGCCCGAGGCCGAGCAAGGCATGAATGTCGCGCGCATCGCCGTGCTGCTCGCCGGGTTGCCGAACATCGTCTCCGCGGTCACCGTCAACCGCTTCTGCTCGTCCGGCCTGCAAGCGGTGGCGATGGCCGCCGACCGCATCCGTCTTGGCGAGGCTGACCTCATGCTCGCCGGCGGCACCGAGTCGATGAGCATGGTGCCGATGATGGGCTATCACCCCGTGTTCAATCCGGGCATTTTCTCCAATGAGCACATCGGCATCGCCTACGGCATGGGCATCACCGCCGAGAAAGTCGCCGAGCAGTGGAAGGTCACGCGCGAGGAGCAGGACACGTTCGCCGCCGCGAGCCACGCCAAAGCGCTCGCCGCGCAGGCCGCGGGCGAATTCAACGACGAGATCGTGCCGTACCTGCTCGCCGACCATTATCCGAATCTCGCCACGCGCGGCACGATCGACGATGCGCGCACGATCAAGCTCGATGAAGGCCCGCGCGCCGGCACGACCGTCGACGTGCTCGCCAAGCTCAAGACTGTGTTCCGCGCCAATGGCAGCGTGACCGCGGGCAACTCGTCGCAGATGTCCGACGGTGCCGGCGCCGTGCTGCTCGCCAGCGAGCAGGCGATCAAGGACTATGGGCTCACGCCGCTGGCCAAGTTCGTCGGTTTCTCCGTCGCCGGTGTACCCCCTGAAGTGATGGGGATCGGCCCGAAGGCCGCGATCCCGAAAGTGCTCAAGCAGGCCGGTATCAAGCAGGACGATCTCGACTGGATCGAACTCAACGAAGCGTTCGCCGCTCAAGCGCTTGCGGTCACGAAGGACCTCGGCCTCAACCCCGACAAGACCAACCCGCTCGGCGGCGCGATTGCGCTCGGCCATCCGCTCGGCGCCACCGGCGCGGTCCGCGTCGCCACCCTGCTCCACGGCCTCAAGCGGCGCAAGCAGAAATACGGCATGGTGACGATGTGCATCGGCACGGGCATGGGCGCTGCGGGGATATTTGAAGCAGTTTGAGTGTAGGTTTTTCAATTCAAGAAGCTGCGTGGAGTCCAGATGCCTGTTGATTCTCTCGAACCGGGCTTGCCTTTGCGCCGGCGCTTGCGCGAGAAGCTGCCCGAAATTCTGATCGAGGCGGCTTCGGTCGTTCTGGCGTTGCTTCTGGCCCTGGGCGCCAGCGCCTGGCATGAACGCAACCAGGATATCGAGCGTGCGCAAACGGCACGCGCGGCGATACTCGCCGAACTGCGCAACAATCGCACGGAACTGGGTAAGAACCGGGAAGCGACGACGCGCAATCTCGCCATCCTGAATGAAATGGCGAAAGACGAATCGTCTGCAAAAGGACAGAGCGCCCGTTTCGATGTACCGCTCGCCCTACTTTCCGAAGCGGCTTGGCGAACGGCACAGTCCTCACAGGCGCTGCGCAATGCGGATTACGCATGGACGATCGAAATCTCGAAGTGCTATGAGCTACAGGGGCTTTTCATGCAGATGCAATGGCTCGCCCTGGAACAGCTCGCCGATGTAGAGAAAGTCAAAATCGACACCAAAGCCGATATTGCGAAACAGCTGCAGGGGCGTTTCAACATCCTGAGCAATTTGAGCGCGAACCTCGAACAGGCTTACGTCGAACTGCTCGACACACCGAAGCCTCGCGGCGGCAAGTAGATGCCACTGAAGGTGGCCGAACAGCCGACTCTGTAGTTCGCCTGTGTCGAAAGCGCGCAGAGCTTCGCGAACAAAGTCGAATACCGCAGGCTACAATTCGCATCAAACGTGGCCCAGGAGAAGGAGATTCGCATGTCGCGCTATCGTGACCCGCTTGGCCACCGGATGATCGAAAACCTGATTCGCGATCAGGCCATCCTAGCCTTGCGCATGCAGAACGAGGCGCTGCCGAAGGACAAGGAAGGGCTCGAACTGCGCCGCATCGAAGTCGAACGCACCAAAGCAGAAAAGTGGAATGGGCAGTTGCCTGTGAACGTCTACGCCGGCGCAGCGATTCCGTTCTTCAATCCGCAGAAGGGCGCATGAATGCGGCTGACTGTCGCAGTGCTCACTGCTTGCCTGCTCACCGCGTGCTCGGCCACGACACCGCGTTCGGTGCAGAAGTTCGTCGCGACTGAATCTGATTTCGCCGACATCGCGGCGATGTCGCTCAAGTTCGTCGAACGTACGGCGCCGGTATCGACGATCGTGCTGCCGGCGAACGCCGATCCGCGCGTCCGCGCCGCGCTGAAACGTCTGCGGCCATTGACCTCGCCCGACAAGGTGCCGTCATCCGACGTCTATCAACTGCCGGCTGGATATTTCGTGTTGCAGACCTTCGAGATCGACGCCGACGGCATCGCCAGCTTCGAAGGCCAGCTCGGTCCGGTGCGCAAGGTGCCCGAGCCCCCGGCCACTGACGACTGCGGAATCCGTTTCTCGATTCCGTTCGCACTCGAAGGCAACGACTGGGCCAGCCACACACTGAAGAAATCCGTCTGCTGGCCGAAGCGCGAATGGTGGCCGGTCGACGAAGCCGCGCCGACGCCGTCTCGGTAGCGTCGCCCGCAATGAATTTGCAGCAATCGTCGGCGAAACTTGCCTGACGAGCGGCGATAGAAAAATCACGTGACGGTTGCCAGTGCTTCAATTCCCGAGCGGACGAATCGCGTGCTTGCGGGCGCTTTGCTCGCGATGCACTTCGCGGCGTTGATCGTCGTGCCCTTGTCGGGAATGCCGCCGATCCTAGCGGCTGCGTGTCTTACGGTGCTTGCGCTGGCTGGCCCGACCCAATGGGCGCTGATCCATGAAGCGATCCACGGCATGCTGCTGCCGCAACGCGGAGCGAACCATGTTCTCGGGCGTGTACTCGCTGACTGCTTCGGCGCGCCATTCCGCGCGCTGCGCTTCGCCCACCTGCGCCATCATCGCTACAACCGCACGCCGCAAGGGCGCGAGGAAATCTACGATCCCGAGACCTGCTCGCGCGGCGCGGCATTTATGCAGCACTATCTGCGCATCGGCATCGGGCTCTATGCCGGCGAGCTTGCGCTGAATTTTCTCTGCTGGTTGCCGCCGCGCTTGCTGCGCCCGCATTTGCGCAGACTCTGCCCGGATTTCGCCGACGGAACACCCGGCATGGCGCGTTTCGCAGAACGCGAACTGCTCGATCACGCCGCGCTGCGCGAAATGCGAGTCGACGCATTCCTCGTGCTCGGGCTCTACGCGATCGCTTTCGCGCTGTATGCGGAGCACTGGCCGCAGCTCCTCGCCTTTCTCGCGCTACGCGGCTTTCTCGCTTCGCAGTTCGACCATGCGCCGCACCACGCCACGCCGCTCGATCTGCGCGACTACGCGCTGAACATGCGCGCGCCACGTTGGCTCGGCGCTTGGCTGCTCAATTTCAACCTGCACCGCGCGCACCATCTGCATCCGAATCTGCCGTGGAACGGATTGCCACGGGTGGCTACCTTCGAATCCGGCGACATCGGCTTCGTGCGCGCCGTCCTGCGCCAATGGCGTGGACCGATCGCCGTTGGAAAAAATAGCGCAACGGTGCGATGAACCGCACCGGTTCCCATACGCGCGCCAAGCAAGAAGACGCGCCAGTGTCCGCATTGCGGAACTATCCGGCCCGCGCCGAGTCTGTCGGTCGACCTTCCGCGGAAAACCGCCCATGAAACTGCTCCGCCGCCTGCTCGACGAAGTCGTCGCGAACAAGTCGCTGCTCCTGTTCCTCGGGTTGATGCTGATGTTCCGCTCGGCAGTCGCGGACTGGATGCAGGTGCCAACCGGTTCGATGAACCCGACCATCGTCGAGGGCGACCGCATCCTCGTCGACAAGGCGGCCTATGGCTTGCGCGTCCCATTCACAAATGTGCGCCTCACCCATGGCGGCGACCCGCAACGCGGCGATATCGTCATTTTCCCCTCGCCGAAGGACGGCACGACCCTGGTCAAACGCGTCGTCGGCCTGCCGGGCGACACAATCACGCTGCGCGGCGAACGGCTCTACATCAACGGCGCGGCGCTCGACTACGCCTCGACCCAGAGCAGCGCCGACGCGCAGTTGCCGATCGCCACGCGCGGCGAACAGCGCGAATATTTCACCGAGACGCTCGGCGACGCCGCGCATGCCATCATGGTGCTACCGCGGCGCAACGCGATGCGCTCGTTCGCTCCGGTCACCGTGCCAGCGGGCCAATACTTCATGATGGGCGACAGCCGGGACAACAGCGAGGACTCGCGCTACTTCGGCTTCGTACCGCGCGAGACCATCGTCGGCCGCGCCTACCGGGTCGCGTATTCGCTCGATGCAGACCGATGGTACCGGCCGCGCACGGACCGTTTCTTCAGCCCGCTGAACTGATCGACCTGCCGCGCCGCGGCGGTACCGAAGCCATCCCATCGCGCACGGCCGCCGTGCGCAAACGGGAGTATGATCCGGGCACCCTCTCCATCTTCCTTCCAACGTGAGGAGGTGGCGCATGAAACGAATATTGTTGATTGCAGTTGCATCGGGCCTGTCGATCGCGGCGATCTCGCGTACCGCTGCTGCGGACGAGCCGGCCCATGTCATGTTCAACCCAGCCGACATCAAGTGGGGCGATGCACCGCCGGCGCTGCCGCCCGGAGCGAAGGCGGCCGTGCTGTACGGTGACCCGGGCAAACCGGGGCTCTTCGTCATCCGGCTGAAAATGCCGGCCGGTTACGTCGTCCCGGCGCATTGGCATTCGAACGATGAAATCGTCAGCGTCGTGAGCGGCTCGGCAGCGTTCGGTCTCGGCGACAAGTTCGATGCGAAGCTGCTACATCCGCTGAGCGCCGGTTCGCTGGTCGTTGCGCCCGCCAAGCACAATCACTTCGCGACGACCAAGACCGGTGCGATCCTGCAAATCTCGGCCACCGGCCCGTTCGATATGACCTACGTGAATCCGGCCGACGATCCGCGCAACAAGACGGGCGACAAGAAATAGGCCGACGATGATGGCTGCCGCGGCTCAAACCGACCGCGGCAGTCTTCCGCGCACACTCTCGACATCGAACGGCCCCGGCGCGGCAATCAGGTCGCGCGCCGGCTCGACCTGGCCCCAGACGTTCCACAGCAACACGCCGCGTACGCGGCCGCCATCGAGGTAATAGACCACGCCTTCGCGATATGGCTGCACCCACTGCTCGACGACATCGAGACGATCATCGAGCAGGCCGACCGCCTCGTAACCGAGATCGAACAGGTCGGAGTAGAAGAACGGCAGCGTCGTGTACGCGTCTGTGGCGCCGGCCATGTTGCGGCCCGCGTGGTGGCCCATTCCGATCGCCGCGTTCTCGTGCTCGACGCGCATGCGCGTGCCTAGCGGCGCACACGGGAAATTCGCGACATCGCCAGCGGCAAAGATGTCGACATCGTTCGTGCGCAGTTGCGCATCGACGATGATACCGTTATCGACCGCGAGACCCGCTGCCGAAGCAAGCTCGGTATTGGGTGTGACGCCGAGACCGGCGACGACCGCATCGAAGCGCGCGCTCGTACCGTCGGACAGCGCCAGCTCGACGCCATCGCCGAGATCGCGCCCGTCGACCACGCGCACGCCCGCGCGCAAGATCACGCCACGTTCGCGATAATAACCATCGAGAAAATTTGACAGGCTGCGCGGATAACGCCCCGCACCGATGCCGTCACCCGGAAACAGCATCGTCACCTTGCAGCCCTTGCCGGCGAGCGATGCGGCGATCTCGCTGCCGATAAAGCCCGCACCGACCACGGCGATCCGCGCATTCGGCAGCGCATAGCGACGCAGCGCGCGATAGTCGTCGAGCGTGCGGAACGCGATCACGCGTTCGCTGCCGAACGATAGCTTGCGTGGAGACGCACCTGTCGCGAGCAGCAGTTTTCGATAGCGATATGTGTCGCCACGATCGTCGGTCGCGATATGCGCCACACGGCCGACTGCGGCGATGTGTTTGCCGAGATGCAGAACGGCGCCGGCTCTCGCGGTACCGAGGTCGATCGATTCGACCGGTTTATCGTCCTTCCACAACGCCTTGGACAATGGCGGCCGCTCGTACGGCGCGTGTGTCTCGATGCCGACGATGCCGATGCGCGCCGGCGCATCGGACTCGCGTATCGCCTTGGCCGCGGCGTCCGCGGTCATGCCCGCGCCGACGATCAGGTAATCGTATTCGTATTGCATGCCACGCCTCTCGATTTGATTGGCGGGAAACGGGCCGCGTCACCTGACGCAGCCCGCCTGGGATCAGGCAATCGTGATCTTGACGTCGACGTTGCCACGCGTCGCATTCGAGTACGGGCAAACCTCGTTGTGCGCGCGTTCGACCAGCTTCTGCGCGACCGCGCGATCGACGCCCGGCATGGAAATCTTCAATTCGACCGCAATGCCGAAGCCCTTCGGGATCGGGCCGATGCTGACCGCGCTTTCGATCGTCGTGTCGGCCGGCACCTGCACCTTTTCCTGACCGGCGACGAACTTGACTGCGCCGATGAAGCACGCGGCATAGCCGACCGCAAACAACTGCTCCGGGTTGACGCCCTCGCCTGTGCCGCCCATCTCCTTCGGTGGCTTGAGCACGACATCGATGCGTCCGTCGGACGAACGGCCGCGGCCATCGCGTCCGCCGGTGGCGGTGGCGTGGGCGGTGTAGACGACTTTTTCGAGTTGCGTAGTCATGGGCATGGCTCCGTGGTTGTCGAGGGGTTGCCTATACGAGATGGCGGCAAGGCGGCGAGGTTCAAGCGAAGATGAAGCGAGCGTCGGGCTGCATCGATTCACTGCACCACATCGATGCGCAGTCGCCGCAAATCGGCACGGCCGCGATCGTCGACCGCACGCAGAGTGTACTCGCCCGCCGCGATCGGCTGCCAGAATAGGGACTCGCCCGGTTTCGCCGTGCCGACGAAATCCTCGTCGACGAACCAGTACAACTCGCGCGCGTTGGCGTCGACAGTCGCGTTGAACGCGACACGTTCCTCACCTTCGCGGCTCGCGCGTCGCGTGTAGGTGGCGCCACGCACGGGCGAGGTGATCTGCGGCGCCTGGCCGTCGTCGGCCGCGGCCGTGCAGTCGGGAATCGTCGGCGGCACGCGCCGCGGCACACCGGCCTGGCGGAACACCTTGGCCAGATCGGTCGGCCAGAACTCGAATACTTCGGCGCGTGTCGTTGCCGGATCGTAGGGCGGGCACGCCGCCTGCCCCGTTGCCGCGTCGATGACCACGGGCCGATGCACCGTGCTGACCCGGATCGGCGACTTGCCCGGGATGAACCAGGTCATGCCGCGCTGCGGGCACCAAGCGTTCGGCAGGTCGCCGCTGGCGAGACAAATTTCCACGCGCTTGAGATTCTTCGGCATCGCATGCGGCGGCTCGTGCATCTGTGCATCGCGCGCACGCAAGGCGTCGACGATGTGGAAGAACAACGGCGCCGCAGTCTCGACGCCGACGAAGGCCGGATTGCCGCTGCCGTCGAAATTGCCGACCCAGACGACAAGCACGTACGGCCCGACGATGCCCGCGGTCCACGCATCGCGGAAACCCCACGAGGTGCCGGTCTTCCAGTACACCGGCAGTCCACCGGGCTGCGAGATCAGCGTGTCGTCCGGGCGCGGATTCTGGCGCAGCATGTCGAGCACCATGAAGCTCGCCTCCTCGCTGAGCATGCGCACGCCTTGTGCGCGCGGTTCTTCGACGCGGCGACGCAGCGGCTGCAGCGAGCCGCGGTTGGCGAGCATCGCGTAGAGCCGCGCGAGCTCCTCCATCGTCACCTCGCCGCCGCCGAGCACCAGCGCGAGGCCGTAGAAATCCTCGTCGGCCATGCGACTGACGCCGGCATCCTTGAGGAACTGGTAGAAGTCGGGATTCTTCAGCTTCGATGCCACGTAGACTGCGGGGATATTGCGGCTGCGTACCAGCGCCTCGGTCGCGGTGACGGGGCCGAGGAAGCGCCCGTCGAAATTCTCCGGCGCGAACGGACCGAACGCGGTCGGCACGTCGCGTAGTACGGTCTGCGGGTGCAGCACGCCCTGGTCGAAACCGAGGCCGTAGATGAAGGGTTTGAGTGCCGAACCCGGCGAACGCTTGGCCAGCGCGCCATTGACCTGTCCCGCAATCGCCTTGTCGAAATAGTCGGCCGAGCCGACCAGGGCCTTGATGCCGAGATCGCGCGTGTCGACCAGCAGCGCGACCGCATTGCGCACGCCACGATCACCGAGATGCTCGACGTGATTCTTCAGTTGGCGTTCGAGCACGTGCTGCAAATCCAGATCGAGGGTCGTGTTCAATACCGGCGCGGTCGTGCCCGTGAGACGTGCATCGGCGAGTGCTTCCTCGACGAAATGCGGCGCGGCGAACGGCAGGTTTTCGGGCGAACGTAGGCGCAACGGCATTTGCATCAACGCCGCCGCGACCTTGTCTTGCGGATGCGCAGCCAGCCATCGCGCAAACAGACGTGCGCGCGCGGCGGCAAGGCGGGAGTTGATGAGGTCGTTGTCCGCGCCCCCGCCCGTCTCGGGCACCGTCGCGCGCCGGCTCGGATCCTGCGGTATCACCGCGAGGGTCAGCGCCTCAGGCAGTGACACCGTCGCCACCGGCTTGTCGAAATAGATCAGGCTCGCCGCGCCGGCACCTTCGATATTGCGTCCGTACGGCGCGTAATTGAGATAGGCCTCGAGGATCGAGTCCTTCGAATAGCACAGCTCCAGCTCGACTGCGCGCAGCACCTGGCGCAGCTTGCCGCCCGGCGTGCGCGTGTTGAGCCGGTAGACTAGGCGCGCGAGCTGCATCGTCAGCGTCGAACCGCCTTGGCGATTGCCGCCGCGCACATAGGTCGTCCATGCGCCGCGCATCAAGCTGACCGGATTGAAACCGGGATGCCAGCGGAACCAAGCGTCCTCGTGCAGCATCACGCCCTGCACGAGCGCCGGCGGCATCTGCGCGAGCGGCACCCACTGCCGATAGCGATCGTCGCTGGCCAGGGTCAGGCGCAGCAGGCGGCCGTGGTCGTCGTACACCGCCGTGGAACTCGGCGCGAGCTGCGACAATGGCGCGTGCGGCCAGAGGCGGACGCCGACCAGCACGAGCACGAGCAGCAGAGCGGCCATCAGCCAGTTCTGCCAACGCTTGATAAATGCGATCACGATGTTCACTGCTCGCAATTCCGGCAACGATTGCCGGAATGACGGCTTACTTTTTCTTCACTTCGATCTTCGTCCCCAGCGACCGCGCCTGCACCGTACGATCGTACATCGACTCGCCATACGCGGGCGGGACGACAAAGCTGCCGGCGTTGGTGGCGCGGATGCGGTAGATGAATTCGGAGACGCTGCGCGTGGCGGTACCGTAGATCACGACGCGATCGTCGCGCACGTCGGCATAGCTGAGGTTCCAGCTCGATCCGGGCAGGCCGATCGGCGAACGCCATGGCGGCGGCGGCCTGGGCGCATTGTTGGCGTTGTCTGCATTCGCGTCGTCAGCCGGCGCCGGCGGCGGTTGCTGCACGGCTTCGAAGCCGCCCGGCATCAAGTCGACGATGGCGACACTGCCGATGCTGTCGGCTTCGGTCGCGCGAATCTTGAGATGCACGTCGATTTCTTGGCCGAGCGTCGCAGAGCTGATCGCCTTGCCGTCGGTGTCGGTGAATTCGCGCACGATCTCGAGCCCGTTCTTCAATTCGCTGGTCGGTGGGGCGCGATCGAAGCCGGCCTGGGTCACCGCGTACCAGGCATGCAGATCGACGGCGTTGTCGACGCGCAGTGCGGTCGCGGCGGCGTCGAACGCGCCGCGCACGAGCACGCCGGCGCTCGCGTCGAGCGGCTTGGCCGTGCCGTCCTTAAGCACCTCGCTCAGGCTGAGCTTGCCGTCGCCAGTGCGCGCACCATAGGCGTCGAGCGCGAGAATGGTCTGCGCCGACGACAGCGTGTTGAACCAGCCACGCTGAATCGGCCGGACGAGGTTCGCCAGCGCCGACTGCGGCAACGCGCGCGCGCGCTCGGGGAAGTGTTTCGCCAGCAGGTACAGCGTGCTCGCGTCGCGGAACAGCGTGTCGTACCAGCGCTCGAAGCGGTAGGCGTTCTCGATCGTCGCGCGCGTCAGCCCGGTCTGCAGCGGCGCGATCAGGCGATCGGCTTCCTTGTCCTGCTTGAGCAACTTGAGCGAGGCGGCGAGATAGCCAGCGACCAGATTCTGATGCCAGTCGTTGCCCTCGAAGAACGCGTCCTTCGGCGTGTTGCGCGCGGCGCCGGCGGCTTGCGTGCCGTAGTTGTCGTCGAGGCGCTTGGTCACCGCGGCGATATAGTTCGTCGTCACCGTGCCCTGGCGCGTGAGCAGATAGATCGCGAAGGCGCGCTCGCGCAGGCCAGCGAGCGAGCCGTCGCTCTCGTCGGCGGCGAGCTGGGACAGATAGCGATTGCCGGCATCGATCAGATCGCCCGGCACGCGCTGGCCGCGTTCTTTCGCCTCGATCAGGAACTGCATCGCGTAGACCGAGACGAAGCGTTCGGACACCGGCGTCGATGCCCACAGGCCGAAGCCGCCTTCGCTGTTCTGGCGCGTGTGCAGCACGGCGTAGAGGCCCTGCAGCTTGTCCGCTCCCGCCTTGTCGTCGAGTTTCCTGCCCTTGTCCGCCTTGAGCGCACCGTATTCGGGATGCGCGGCGAACACCAGCGCCGGCACGCCCTGGCTGACGAGTTGCTCCGTGCAGCGGTGCTGGAAATCGTCCAGATACGCCGACAGGCCCTGGGCGAGCACAAGCGGTGTATACGATGCGGCAATTTCCCTTTTGGCAAAATTGTCGTAGATGTTGCGCAGCGGCTTGACCTCGGCCGTGCCCTTATCCATGTCGCCGACAGCCACGTCGGTGCGGTAAGCCGCCGCCGGGCGCACGGAAACCTCGCTGCCGATCTTGGCCGACTTGTCGGCGTAGCTCGCGCGGAAGTCGAGCTTGGCCGGGCCGAGCGCATCCTTCGCGCGCAGCTTGTAGACGACCACGCCTTCTTTCGTTTCGCCGAGGTTGATCGTTTGCTCCGCCGCACCGACGACTTCGATGCCTGCCGATGGCGCGAAGGCGAGCTTGACCGGAACTTCCTTGCCGCCGAGGCCGGTCAGATTGTTGGCGACACCGACGCTGACCTCGAACTCGTCGCCCGGCGCGACCATGTTCGGCAGGTTCGGCGACAGGACGAAGTCGCCGCGCACGGTCGTTGTGTTCTGCACGATGCCGATCTTGTCCGCGCGCACGGCCACCGCCATCACGCGCAGCTTGCCGTTGAAATCCTCGGGCACGGTCCAGGTGAATTCGCGGTTGTCCTTGATGTCGACGATGCCCGACCACCAGGCGACCGGCTCCTGGCGCTTCTTCTTGAACGGATTCAGATGGCGCGCGAGCAATTCGTCCGCGTCGCCGCCCGGTGCCGCCATGCCAACGAGCTTGGAAAACTCGGGCAATATCAAATCCAGGATCTGGCTGGTCTTCACGTCGAGCATGCGCTTGCGGAAGAAGAAATCGAGCGGATCGCCGAGCTTGTAGCGCGCGACCTGGAGAATGCCTTCGTCGACGGCGAACACGGCGATGCGCGCCGACTGCGCGACGCTGGCCTTCATGCGCAACGTGTCGCCCGGCTTGACCAGGCTCGGCACGTCGATCTTCGTTACATCGCGTCGCGCGTCGCGATTCACCGAAAACGGCACGACGCCATAGCTCAGCGGCGACATGAAGATCTCATCCGAAGACGGATCGCGCACGAACTGCACGTTGACGTAGCCGTTGCCTTCGAAATCCTTGGGCACGGTGATCTTCTGCACCGAACCCGAGGTCGCCGCCTTGAACCACTGGTGCGCGTAGACCTTGTCGCGCTCGATCGTGATCAAGCCGTTGCCCGCATACGGAGCACGGATCGCGATCTCGACTTCCTCGCCCGGCGCGTAGTCGTGCTTGCTCAGCGCGAGTTGCAGTTCGGCGTTGCGCTCGAGCGAACGCGTCAGGTTCGCCTCGCCGGCGACACTGTAGTCGACGCGGTTGAGTTCCTCGCCGCGCGCGTTGCGCACGACGAGAGCGAAGCTGCCCGGCTTGTCCGTCGGCAGGGCGAAATCGTTGCCGGTCGCTGCGATCGCGAGCGGCACTTCGGACACCGTGGTGTCCTTGGCCTTGGACTCGTATTTGTAGACGCCCGAATCCTGCTTGGTCAGGATCGAGACGTAGCGGCGCTCGATGATCGCGGCTTTGAGATCGCCGACGGCGATCTTCTTCGCGCTGGGGTCGATTGCAATCAGGTTGACGCTGCGCTTGGCATCGCGCGTGACGAAATCGAGCGCGCCATCGGTCTTGGCGCCGACCAGGTAGTCGAGCGCCGACACGAGCTGGCTGGCCTGCGCGGCGACGTTGCGCCCACCCTCGGCCTCGTAGCCCTTGGCGAAGAAACGCAGCATGTAGGTCGCATTCGCGTACTTGGAAAGATCGAGCGGGAACTCGGCCTCGCCCTTGTCGTCGGTGGTACGTTCGCCGAGCGGATCGGAATAGCCGTCCTTGGCGCGCTGCGGATCGAAGAAGCGGTGGTCGGGATAGGCGCGGAAGCTCGGGATCGACGGCGTCAGCGTCAGTGTCGCCTCGACGCGGCGGTTCTGCGCCGGCGTGCCGAACAGGTTCTGCAGCGAGAACAGCGCTTTCAGGCCGTCCGGCTTCACCCAGCCGTCGGGTGAGCTCGCCGACAAATGCGCCTCGGCCTTCATGCGGTCGGGCAGGAATTCCTTGATCTGCACGCCGACCGAGCCGATCTGCTTGTCGGCCTCGCCGTCCTTGGCGATGTAGACGTTCACGTTCCATGTGCCGGTAGGCGCGCTTTCCTGGGTCGTGTAGTCGACGCCGAGGAAACCGGCCGTCTCGACGCGCAGTTTGCGCGTGTCGACCACCGCGCCGCGCGCGTCCGTAATCTCGGCGATCAGCGGAATGCCGTCGAGCGGCTTGCTCCAATCGGCCGCGCGCACGATCACACCGACGTGGAACGTGTCGCCCGGGCGATAGATGCCGCGGTCGGAGAAAAGATAAGCGCTCAGCCGTCCTGCATTCTTCGCATTGCGTTCGCCGCCGATGTCGAAGCGCGAGAAATCGAGTGAGCGATCGCGCTCGCCGAGCGGCAGGAAAGAAAGATCGTCGCCCTTGCGCACGACGAACATCGCCGGCGTCTTCTCGCGCTTCATCGCGTCGAGCGGATCGAAGTGCACATGGCCGCCGGCATCGGTCGTATGCGTGACCAGCGTCTGCCCATTCTTGCCGACCACGTCGACGTTCGCGGCGGCCACCGCGGCTCCGTTCGCGATCGACTGCACGTAGACGTCGTAGCTGCCGTCGAGCGATTTCTTCGTGATCATGCCGAGGTCGGTGACCACGATCAGACGCGAGTCCTCCGGCATGTCGCCCTCGACCCGATCGGTGCCGGCAGCCTCGCCTTCCGCATAGCTCGCCTCGCCCTCGCCTTCCTGATCGGCACCCGCTTCGGGCTCGTCCGCATTCGCATCCGGCTCGGCCTTCTTCTCGTCCGGCTTCAGCACGCCGAGCTTGAGCAGGAACACGCCGTGCTTCGCGTTGGCGCCGCTGCCGAAATACTTGCCCAGATCGACGCCTTCGAAATGCGCCTTGGCCGGATCGCCTTCGCCGAACGGCAGCTTCTGCACGAAGCGCTCGGTGATCTGATCGGCATTGAGCGAATAGAGCTGCGGCTTGGCGTAGCTGCCCTGATTGAAACTCACCAGATGCTGCAGCTGATCCGGCAGAACGCGCCCCACCTCCAACTGCATTCCGGGCATATTGCGCGCGACCACGGCTACGCGCTTTTCCCCCGACAGGCTCAGCAGCGCGCCGTCGGCCATGAAGCGCAGCATGCGCGGATATTCGGGCACCGGCACGATGTTCGTCACCAGATTACCAAGCACGTAGCCGCCGAACGACTTCAGCCCTTTGTCCACTTTTACATAAATATACCGCCCCGGGTCGGCGCGATACTTGAAGCTTGCGAGCTCCGCGTAGTCGTGCTCGGTCGGAATCGGCGCCAGGTCCAGTTTCTGTGCGGCCTTGAGTACCTCTCCGCCGACTTCGTCCTGGCTCCACGCATATGCCGCCTCGCCGCGCTCGACCTCGGGCGTTTTCGGGTTGTACTTCGGCAACAGCCAGGCGTGGACCGCCTTGGCAACGTCGCGTTCGCTCACCGCCTGCGAGGCATTGACCACGAGTACTTGCTCGGGCTCGAACTTGGCGTTGTCGACCAGGGTCGCCTCGACCCCGTCGATCTGCAGGCTATACAAGCCAGGGACCGCGACCGTACCGCTCAGCGCCTTGTCCGTCGCCGGCCCGCCACGCGCGGCACGTACGCCGGCAGCGACCGTCCACGCCAGCGAGGCGTCATCGGTTGGAATCGTCAGCGGTTCGGAGTGGATGAAGGCGTTGACCTTGCGTTCGTCGTAGGTCACGCTGAATTTCTTCGGGGTCGATGACAGCTTCGCGCCGGACAGGGCCAACGCAACCGCCTTTTCGAAGCTCGCCGGATCGACCGGATGGCTGAAGCGCGCATGGATGACGGCCTTCTTCGCCGTTGCGTCCTGCGGATCCTGATAGAACTCGCCCTGGACGATGCTGGCCTTGAACGCTGCGCTGGAAAAATCCAGGCGGTCCTTGTCGACCTTGACGTGCTCGGCAAATGCGGTCCTGGGATCGAAGCTGACATCGAACTTCTGCCCGACCGGCCAGTCGTCCTTCGGCAGGAAATTGAGCTCGCGGTCGTTCAGCCAGGTCCATGCGCCGGGCAGTTCCGGCTGCATCGCGATGCCGGACGTCGGCGACTTGCCGACCAGGGCCAGCGGCGCGACCGACTTGTTGAAGACAACGTGCAACGGATGCACGATCAGCTTGCGCGCCTCGTCGTCATACCCGGTCAGTACCGGCGCCTGCACGCTGAACGTCGCCGGCACCTCGGCCACGGGCCGCGGCCGATCGCGCCAAGCGCGGTAGCCGAACAGTCCCCCCAGACCGAGCGCAACCAGCGCAACGAGAATGCCTGCCGACCGCGCTGGCCGCGTCCGCACGACGCCGCCGAGGCGGTCCCATCCCGACGCGATCGCGCGCGCCCATGGCGGTGCATCCCAGCCGATGTTGCCGAAGAAGAACGACAGCACTGCGCCAACCAGCCGCAGCAGCATCAGCGGCAAGTTCCAGATGAAATTCAACAGCCCCATGATCCCTTCGTCCTTTCGTGTCTCGTGCGCAAGCGCGCGGGATGCGTAGCGTCAAAATGGACGCAATTCCATCACAAAACAGATCAACCCAGACATGATTCTACGAGCTACTCCACCGCATCCATAGCATCGCCTGGGCGCATGGCAAATTGGTGGCGGCTTGTGGCCGCAATCGAACCTTTCCGCGACGATGCGATTGCAGTCACACGGTCGCCAGAGCCTGGCGCAAATCGGCGATCAGCACGGCGGGCTCTTCGAGTCCGATCGACAGGCGCACGTAGTTGAGCCCGGCGCCGCCGCCCGGTGGCGTCAGCGGCGCGTCGGCCGGATAGACCGCACAGACCGGAAATTGCAATGACTCGTAGCCGCCCCACGACACGGTCATCAAGAAATACTGTAACGCGTTGCAGAAACGTTCGACCCCGGCGACGTCCGCCGCGCGCAGCACGACGGTCAGCAACCCGCTCGCACCGCGCATCTGCGTCGTGGTCAGGGCGAACTGCGGATTCGTCGCAGCGTGCGGGTAGTACACTTTTTCAACCTTTTCGTGCGCCTGCAGGAACGCGAGCACTTCGCGCGTCGTCCGCGCAATGCGTTCCATGCGCACCGACAGCGTGCGCAGGCCGCGGATCATCAGCCAGGCGTCGTGCGGCGACATCACCGCGCCGCAAACCATGTAAGTCTTCTTGAACACCTCGCGGATGATCGCCTCGCTCGCGCACAGCGCGCCGGCGACGACGTCGCTGTGGCCGTTCAAGTACTTCGTCGCCGAATGCGCGACCATGTCGATGCCGAGCGCGAGTGGTGACTGGTTGAGCGGCGTCGCATAACTGTTGTCGCACAGCGTGCGGATGCCATGTGCCTTCGCGAGCTTCGCGACCGCGGCCAGGTCTTGCTGCTCGTAGGTCATCGAGTTCGGGCTTTCGAGTACGATCAGCTTCGTCTGCGGCGTGATCGCGGCGGCGAAATTCGCCGTATCGGTACCGTCGACGAAGCTCGTCGTCACGTCGAAACGGCCGAGCAGGTCGCGCAGCACGGCGCGCGTCCAAGAATACGGCCGCGCGACGCAGATCACATGATCGCCTGCGTTCACGCTCGCGATCGCGGCTGCCGAGATCGCACCCGCGCCGCTGGAAAACATCAGGCAATCCTCGGCGCCCTCGAGTGCGGCGACTTTCTTGCGCAGCACTTCGACCGTCGGGTTGTTGCCGCGCGTGTAGGTCGTGCGCCGGAACTCGTCGCGGAAACCCTCGCGGAATGCATCCACGGTCGGAAACGCGAAGATCGAACTCTGGTAGATCGGCGGCGACACGGCGCCGCGATGTGCCGCGCGGTCCTCACCGAGGTGGTTGAGGATATAGCTCAGGTCCATGGCTTCAAGCTTGCCTGCAAGGAAAGTTGCCGAAGCATAAGGCAAACTCCCGCAGCCGCGCGCCCACAGAGCGAGCGTGGCGACGATCACCGTCGCCACGCCGCCGGCCTGCACTCGACGATTCTGCGCCGGGCGACACGATGACGTCGCTGGACGCCACCGTACCGCCCGACGCAGCCCCTGCGTCGAGAACCGCGAGTGGACCCGGCACCGCGTCCCCTGTTCCACACGCCGTGCCGTGCCCGAAGCGGACCTTCAAATCCCCCTATCGCGCAAATGCCGTCCGCCACCGCATTCGCCGCGCCCCATACAGCAGACGAAATTCAGGCCACCGTTAGGCCATATAAGCCCGCTTTCCCCGCCGGATCGCCATGAAATTCCCCTGTTCACTTATAACAAGCGCAAAACTGCGGAGTCACCTATCACGCCGGAGAAAATATTTTTATGGGCCCGCCGAAGCCCGGGCGACAGCTGCCGGGGCGGTCTTTTTGCAATGCCCGTACGCTTCCCGCATCATCTCGGCAACAGAAATCAGGATCCGGCGCTTTGAATTCCGACATCACCGTGCGCCTCGCCGCCTGGCGCGGGGGCGACCTTGCCGCGCTGGAACCCGTCATGCCCGAACTGTACGACCTGCTGCGGCAGATCGCCGTGCAACGCCTGCGCGGCGAAGCAAGTTCGGTCACGCTCGATCCCACCGATCTCGTCCACGAGGCGATGACGCGCCTGCTCGGCGCGGGCAAGACGTTCGCCAACCGCGCCCATTTCCTCGCGGTCAGCGCGCTGTACATGCGCTCCATACTCGTCGATCGCGCGCGCGCGATCCTCGCCGGGCGGCGGCCCGAGGCGCACGCGACGATCACGCTAGGCAGCGCGGTCGAGGTCCCCGACGATCTCGGCGCCATGGATGTGGTCGTGCTCGACGAGGCGCTGCGCAAGCTCGAAGCGCTGGAACCGCGTGCAGCCGCGGCGATGGAGTTCGCCGCGTTCGCCGGCATGGAACGCGAGGAGATCGCGCAGACCCTCGGCGTCTCGGTGCCGACGATCGACCGCGATCTGCGCTTCGCCCGCGCCTTCGTCAACCGCGCGTTGGCATAGCCACCAGCCGACCCGGTAATGAGCGAACTGCGCCGTCTGTTCGACCTCGTCTGCGATCTGCCGGCTCCGCAGCGGCGTGATGCGCTGCACGCCGCGGGCGCCAATGCCGCGACGATCGCCGAAGTGCTCGCTTTGCTCGATGCCGACGCGGCCACGCGCACGCGCGGGCGCACCGGCGTGAGCGCGATGATCGCGCAATTCGGCACGACCGAACTGCATGCCGGCGACGTGCTCGGCGCCTGGCGCCTCGTACGCGAGATCGGCCACGGCGGCATGGGCGCGGTCTATCTCGCCGACCGCGCCGACGGACATTTCAACCAGCAGGCCGCGGTCAAGCTGATCCGCGGCTTAGGCGACGCCGACGCGGCCGCGCGTTTCGCGCGCGAGCGGCAATTGCTCGCCAGCCTGCAGCATCCGCAGATCGCGCGCCTGCTCGACGGTGGCGCCACGCCCGGAGGCGCGCCCTACCTGGTCATGGAGTATGTCGAGGGCCGTGCGCTTGACCAGTGGTGCGCCGAGGCGAAGCCGGGCCTCGATGCGCGCCTGCGCGTGTTCGTGTCGATCTGTCGAACGTTGCAATTCGCCCACCAGCGTCTGATCGTGCATTGCGATTTGAAGCCGTCGAACGTGCTCGTGCGCGAGGACGGCGTGCCGGTGTTGCTCGACTTCGGTATTGCTCGAGCGCTCGATCGCAGCGAGGAGAGCGCGGGCGCGCGCCAATTTCTCACCCCGCGTTATGCCAGCCCGGAACAAGTACGCGGCGAGGCGCCGACGATCGAGTCCGACGTGTACGCACTCGGTGCGTTACTGTACGAGCTGGCCAGCGGACAGGCGCCGCCGCGCCGTGAAGACGGCACGAACGCGACGACGCTGCCCGCGCCAAGTACGACAGCGGCACAGGACCTGCCGTGGCGCCGACGTCTCGGCGGCGACATCGACGCGATCGTCGCACGCGCATGCGCATTCGATTCGGCGCGGCGCTACGCCTCGGCGCTCGCGCTCGCCGAAGACGTCGAGCGCATCGCCACACATCGTCCGGTGCTGGCGCGCAAGCCGACCTTTGCCTATGTCGGCGCACGCTTCGCGCGACGGCACTGGCCGGCGTTCGCAGCAGGCGCACTCGTGCTCGCACTCGCCGCAGGCTTCACCTGGCGCACCGTCGTCGCGGAAAAGGAAGCACGCCGGCAGGCGACGATCGCGGAGCGCACGGCCGACTTCCTCGTTTCAGTCTTTGCAGCCTCGGATACCGGCCACAACGATTCCGCACGCCACGACCTGACCGCACGCGAGGTGCTGGACACGGGTGCCGAGCGCATCCGCGAGGAACTCGCGGACGATCCGGCCACGCGCGCACGCCTGCTTGAAGCGATCGGCAACGCCTATCGGCACATGAACCTCTACGACAAGGCCGCGCCGTTGCTGCGCGAAGCCGCCGGTATCAATCTCGACCCGACTGTGAACCAGCCGCTCGAAGCGGCGCGCAATCTCGAAGAGTTGACCAACACACTGACCAACGGCAATTTCCCGGCCGAGGATGCGCTGCGCACGGCGCGCGAATCGCTGCAACTGCGCCAGAAAACGTTCGCGCCGGAGTCGGAGGAAATCGCCAATTCGCTCATGGTGCTGTCGCTCGCACTCGACAAGGCGGGCCGCTTCGACGAAGCGATGGAGGTTGGCAAGGCGACGCTGGCGATCAACGAAAAACTCGATGCGCCGACCGCCAAAGTGAAGGAGGCGGTCTTCAATCTCGGCATGATCGCGAAGAACCGCGGCGACTACGCGCAAGCGTGGCAGTATTTCGAACGCAGGCTGGACATCGACAAGAAGCAGGGCCGCACGCATACCGCAGGCCATGCCAACCTGCTCAACAACTATGCCCAGGCCCTCGACCGCGGCGGCAAACCGGAGCCAGCGATCGAAATGATTAAGCAGGCGATCGCGGTCGACAGCGAAATCTTTTCGGCCGAAAGCAGTTCCGTCGCCAACGACCAGCGCGAACTTGCGCGCATGCTGATCGGCATGGGTCGCTACCCCGAAGCCATGGCACCGCTCGACAGTTCATTGGCGACGAACGCCAAGGTGCACGGCGCGAAGAGCACCGAATACGCCAGCATTCTGTTCCAGGTGAGCAATCTCAACAGCAGCATCGGACGCTATGCGGCCGCGATCGATGCAATGCGCACGGTCTACGATCTGCGCCGCGAGCGCATGGGCGCGGACGACCTGCGCACGACGCGGGCCGGCGACACATTGGGCGCGCTGATCGTCGAGAACGGAAACGCGAGCGAGGAAGCCCGCTCGCTGCTCGATGCCGCGATCGCGACTTACACGAAATCCAGCCCCGACAGCGTCGATTTGCCGTACCCGCGACTGGCGCTGGCGCACTGGCATTTTCTGCGCGGCGATACCGGCACGGCATCCGCCTTGCTCGATCAGGTCGAAGCGCCCAGCGCCAAGAGCAACTATTCGGTTCGCGCACACGCCGCGGAGCTGCGTGCGCAGATCGCGGCGAAGCAAGGCAAGATCGACGCAGCGGTACGCGAATACGAGCGCGCCTTTCACCTCATGCGCGACAAACTCGGCGCGAACAACCCCCAGTCCGCGCGCTACGGCCTGCTCTACGCGCGCAGCCTGCGTTCGCTCGGACGCAACGACGAGGCCGCTGCGCTCGAAAAGGAACTGCAACCGATCTTTGAGACCGCGTTTCCGGCCGACTCGGTGTTCCGCCGCGAAGCCCTTTCCGCGGATTCGCTCAACCGGCCAAGCCCGACTCGCGGATGAACTCCTTGGTCGCCGCGGCGAGCTTGGGATCCTGCATCGCCATGTGCAATGTCGCCTGCACAAGGCCAAGCTTGTTGCCGCAGTCGAAGCGCGTGCCTTCGAAGCGGTAGGCGAGCACGGAGCGCTCGCGGAGCAGCGCATCGATCGCATCGGTGAGCTGGATTTCGCCGCCAGCACCCGGCTCGGTTTTTTCAAGCAATTCGAAAATGCGCGGCGGCAGCACGTAGCGGCCGACGATGGCGAGGTTCGATGGCGCGACGTCGGGCTTTGGTTTCTCGACGACGAGATTGATTTTGGCGGCGCGCTCGTTGATCGCGGTCGCATCGACGATGCCGTACTTGTCGGTCTGGTCGCGCGGCACTTCCTCCACGGCGATCACGCCGGCGCCGTTCTCGCGCATCGACAGCTCGGACATCTGGCGCAGGCAACTCTTGCCGGCCGATCCATTTGAATACGTTGAGATCAGGTCGTCGGCGAGGATCACGCCGAACGGTTCATCGCCGACTACCTGCTTGGCGCAGAGCACCGCGTGGCCGAGGCCGAGCGCTTCGGGCTGAGTCACGAAAATGCAGCGTACGTTTTTCGGCAGCGTGCCCTGGACGAGCGCGAGCAGCTCCTTCTTGCCGGATTGGCTGAGCTTGGACTCGAGCTCGTAAGCCTTGTCGAAGTAGTCGGCAATCGCATGCTTGTAGCGGTTGGTGACGAAGATCAGCGTGTCCGCGCCGGCGTCGACCGCCTCGTCGACCGCATACTGGATCAGTGGCCGGTCGAGCACGGGCAGCATTTCCTTGGCGACCGTCTTCGTCGCGGGCAGGAAACGCGTGCCGAGGCCGGCCACGGGGAACACCACTTTGCGCATCGTTTTCGCCATTGTCACTCCTCAAGCAAAAGCATTGGCCACGGATCGCACGGATAAACACCTATCCGCGTCTCGATCAGATTTTATCCGCGTCCTCCGCGGTAAAGAAATTCTTCACGCTTGCCCGCGTGCGATCGGTACGACCTCAGCCTCGCCCACTTCGCGCCAGGCGAACTCGGGCAGCAGGCTGGTCAGGCAGCGGCGCAGGGTTTCCTCGTCATAGTCGCGCACGGCCTGCGCGGCACGCGCGAGCTGCGCATTGAGCAGGTCCCAGGACATGCTGCGCGGCTGGGCGAGGAAGATCTTCGCATGGCTCGTATCGACGTAGTTTTCCTGCGAATGGAACAATTCCTCGAACAGTTTCTCGCCGGGACGCAGGCCGGTGTAGACGATGTGCACGTCGCGACCGGGCATCTTGTTGGCGAGGCGAATCATCTGTTCGGCGAGATAGCTGATCTTGACCGGCTCGCCCATGTCGAGTGCGAAGATCTCGCCGCCCTGCCCGAGCACCGAGGCCTGCAGGATGAGCTGGCAGGCCTCGGGAATCGTCATGAAGTAGCGCGTGATTTCCGGATGCGTCACCGTGACCGGTCCACCGCCACGGATCTGTTCGCGGAACAACGGCACGACGCTGCCGGCCGAATCGAGCACATTGCCGAACCGTACCGTGATGAAACGCGTGCGCGAGCGCGCGGCCAGGTTCTGGCAGAAGATTTCCGCGGCGCGCTTGCACGCACCCATGACGCTGGTCGGATTGACTGCCTTGTCGGTCGAGATCAGCACGAAGCTGCCGACCCCGTACTTGTCTGCCGCCTGCGCGACGGTCTGCGTGCCGAGCACATTGTTGCGGAACGCCTCGCGCACCTGCGTCTGCAGCAGCGGCACATGCTTGAATGCGGCGGCATGGAACACGATCTGCGGCCGCACCTGTGCGAACACGCGCTCGCACACGATCGTATCGCCGCAGTCGCCGAGCACGGCATTGAAGACGAGATCGGGAAATTCCTGCTTGAGCTCCTGCTCGATGCGGTACAGGTTGAATTCGGACAGCTCGAGCACGGTCAGCGATTCGACGCCGAGGCGCGCGACCTGGCGGCACAACTCCGAGCCGATCGAGCCGCCGCCGCCGGTGACGAGCACGCGCGCGCCGGACAGGCCGGTGCGGATCGCGGTCCAGTCGAGCTGCACTGGATCGCGGCCGAGCAGATCTTCGATCGCGACTTCCTTCAATTCGTTGAACGCCATGCGCCCGGCGACCACATCCTGCAGGCGCGGCACGGTGCGGAACGCGATGCCGGTCGCCTCGCACAACTCGACGATGCGCTGCATCTGCACGTTGCTCGCCGAGGGCATCGCAATCAGCAGCATCTGCGCGGCGACTTCGCTCGCGATATCGGGCAGCTGCTCGATCATGCCGAGCACGGGCACGCCGTGCACCTTGGCACCGCGCAATTGCGTGTTGTCATCGAGGATGCCCACCGGGCGGTAGCGCCGCTCCTGCGACAACTCGCGAATCAAGGTCTCGCCGGCGCGCCCGGCGCCAAGCACGAGCACGCGCTTGGCCGGCACGCCGCGGGTGAAGTCCAGCCGACTGTCCTTCCAGTATCGATACGCGAGCCGCGGCAAGCCGAGAAATACCGCGAGCACGACCGGATAGACGACCAGCACCGCACGCGGGACGGTATCCAGGCGGTTGTAAAGAAACAAGGCGATAGCGATTCCCAGCGCGCCGAGCGCGCTGGCGCGCAGGATGTTCCACAGGTCGGGCAGGCTGGCAAAGCGCCACAGCCCCTTGTACAGCCCGGTCCACCAGAGCACGCCGCCCTGCACGGCGAGCACGATCGCGGTTTCGGGCGCCCACCACATGGACTGCAACGGCGCGTTCGGGGCCACGCTGTAGCGCAGGCCATGCGTCACCGTCCATGCGAGCCAGACCATCGCCAGGTCGTGCAGAACGACGGCAAGACGTGGATGGATCGCGGCGATCAGGTTGCGTGGTTTCATGCGACTGCGGATATCTCTCTAATGTCCTGATCCTGCTCCATGTCGGCGCCGAGCATGACGCAGGCACCAACGCTTGCCGCCGACCCATGCTACTGCGGCGAGCGCATACGCGGCGCCGAGTCCAATCCAGCCGTCCGTCGCTGTCGCGCCTGAGCGGTTAGCCAGATACAAGACCGGCACGACCACGGCGAAGTTCCAGCACAGATAGAGCACGACGACCGCAGCGTGGCTGAAGCCGCTGCGCACAAGCCACTGGTAGAGGTGCTCGCGATGCGCACTATACCAGCGCCGTCCGGCAAGCATGCGCGAGAGCAAGGTACAGGTGGCATCGGCGACGAAAACCGAGCCGGCGATCAGTCCGCTGGCCGGCGCCGTGTGCGTCGCCGTCATTTGCCAGAACATGCCGATGCCGATCATCAGGCCGAGCGTGCCGCTACCGACGTCGCCCATGAAAATGCGCGCGCGTGGAAAATTGAACGGCAGGAAGCCGAGCGCGGCAGCGGCCCAGGCAAACAGCAAGAGCGCGTGTGGCGCGCTCGCTGTCAGGCTCAGCATGCCAAGCGCAGCACAGACGAAGACGGCCTGCGTCGCGAGCAGGCCGTTGATGCCGTCCATGAAGTTGTGCAGGTTGATCGACCAAACCAGGAACGCGGACAGCAGCGCAAAAAACGCAGCCAGCCAAAGAACAGAATGGGGCGTCGCGGAGACTTGCGCTGATTGTCCAGGGTGAAACAAGTCCGAAAACATCGGCAGAAGCAGGATCAGTACGGCGACGATATGCCCGAGCAATCGCCACAGCGCGGCGAGTCCACGGTGATCGTCGATCCAGCCGACCGCCGCAACCGACGTCAAAGCGACAACGAGTCGCAAAGGGTCTTCGCCCACTTCGAGACGGAAATACACAAACAGGCAACTGGCGAGGGCCGCGCCCACGATGCCGATGCCACCGCCGCGCGGCGTCGGTACCGAATGCGAGCGACGCTGCCCGGGCAGGTCGAGCAGCGCACGCCGCCGCGCATAGTGAATCGAGAGCCATGAGAGCAGAGCCGAGAGAGCTGCGGTCGCCAGGACCAAGGAAATCGCGGTCGGCCACGGAATCATCGAGGCGGGCTCTTCTTCGTCCCGCGACTGCGGGAATCGTCGGCTGCCCTATTCACCCGCCACGCCGTGCAGCGGCCGCACCGAACCCCAGGTCTTGCAGCTCGGGCATTGCCAATGATGCGACTTGGCGCCGAAGCCGCAGCGCGTGCAGCGATACGCGGCCTGGCCTTCGAGCAGGCGCCGGGTCAGATCCTGCAGCACGAGCAGGTTGTCGCGTGCCGGACCTTCGGAACGATGCAGGTCGGTGACGATCAGCGTCATCAGGCCGCGGACCGAGGGACGCTGGCGCAATTGGCGAGTGAGAAATTCGATCGCGATCGCCTCGCCGCGCGTGCTCGCGAACAGCTTGGCCAGCGCGATCACCGGGGCGACGCCGTGCGAACGGTCGATGTTGTCGAGCAAGAATTTTTCCGCACGCTGCATCTGACCGAGGCGCGCGTAGCAATCGAGCAGTTGCGGAAGAATTTCCGGCACGAAGTCGACATCGAGCGTGGCAACGCGTTCGAACGCGGCAACCGCGGCCTTGACGTTGCCCTCTTGCAGCTCGAGGTGGCCGAGCACGATCTGTGCACGCACGCTTTCGGGCTGGCTGCGCAGCGCTTCGTCCAGCCATTTGCGTGCTTCGTCGAATTGCTTCGCGGCGCGCGCCTGTTCGGCGAGTTCGCAGTAGAACTGCGCAATCGTCGCACCCTGCGATTCGCCGGTGATCTTTTCCATGCGCCGCGCGTGCTCGATCGCCTTCTCCCAGTCCTTCTCGTGCTGGTAGATGCCGATCAGATGCTTGAGCGCGGACGGCGCCTGCGCGTCCATGGCAACGAGATCGGTGAACAGCGTCTCGGCGCGATCCAGAAGACCCGCGCGCATATAGTCTTCGCCGAGCTCGAGCAGAGCGATCGTCTTTTCTTCCTCCGACAGGTTCGGTCGCGCGATCAGATGCTGGTGCACGCGGATTGCCCGATCGACTTCGCCACGACGGCGGAACAGGTTACCGAGGGCGAGATGCGTCTCGACCGTATCGCGGTTGTACTCGGCGAGCTGGAGGAACACTTCGATCGCCTTGTCCGGTTGCTCGTTGAGCAGGTAATTCAGGCCGCGGAAGTAGCTCGAAGAAAGCTCGGATACACGCGCGTGGCGACGGCGTTCGCTGCTGCGCTTGCCGAAATACCAGCCGGAGACTGCAGCGACCGGCAGCAGCGCGGCGCAGACGAGGGCAAGGATTTGTACGCTCTGCATCAGTGGCGCCCGGGATCCATTGGCAGCTGTGCGGCCGCAATATCGGTCGCGACGGCGGTTTGTTCACTCATCGTCGGCTTGCGCATCTGCGCGCGCAGGCGACGGCGCAAGCGCAACACGAGCCCAAAGTAGACGACGGCTCCGCCGAGCAACCAACCGAGCAGGATCGCCGCGATCAGCATCGCTCCCTTGGGCGCCTTCAACGTGGCGAAATAAAAATCGTAGGCGACAGCTTCGCCGTTGAGCGCACCGAAGAGTGCGCCCACCGCGGCGAAAACGAATATCAACAGAATCCAGATCAAACGCATGCGTGAGCCGAAAGTCGCTACGCGGAGATTATCGCAGATCGAATGGACTCAGGGCTTATCGGCTGGAATGCCGTTCACGCGCTCGCGCAGTTCCTTGCCGGGTTTGAAATGCGGCACGTGCTTGCCGGGCAGCGCGACCGGTGTGCCGGTCTTCGGATTGCGGCCCATGCGCGGCGGGCGGAAATGCAGGGAGAAACTGCCGAAGCCGCGGATCTCGATGCGCTCGCCGTGGGCCAATGCCTGGCTCGCTTGGTCGAGGACGTTTCTTACCGCGAGTTCGACGTCGTTGAAGGCAAGATGATTTTGCCGCGAGGCCAAAGCCTCAATCAGCTCCGACTTGGTCATGATTTCTTTTTCCCCCGAAAAAGCAATTTAGCCACGGATTGCACGGATACACACGGATGAAGCAGAAATTCCCTGATCCGCGTCCATCCGTGCAATCCGGGGCCAATATTTCTTGTCGTCTACCCGGCGGCGAGGCCGGGTAGACCATTGGGCAAACTCAGCCCTTGTTGCCGAGCTGTTCCTTGAGCAGCGCACCGAGCTTGGTCGTGCCGCCGGCGGCCGACTGGTACTCCTCGAGCGCCGAGGCCAGTTCCGCCTCGTCCTTCGCCCGGATCGAAAGCTGCAGCATGCGGCCCTTGCGATCCATGCCGGTGTACTTGGCTTCGACCTTGTCGCCGACCTTGAGGTGCTGGGTCGCGTCGTCGATGCGCTCCTTGGCGATGTCGTTCGCGCGCAGGTAGCCCTCGACGCCGTCGCCGAGATCGATCGTCGCGCCCTTGGCGTCGACGGCGGTCACGGTGCCGTTGACGATGCTGCCGCGCGGATTCGCCGCCATGAACTGGCCGAACGGATCCTGCTCGAGCTGCTTGATGCCGAGCGAGATGCGCTCGCGCTCCGGATCGACCGCGAGCACGACTGCCTCGACCGTGTCGCCCTTCTTGAACTGGCGCACGAGGTCTTCGCCGGTGGCCTGCCAGGAAATGTCGGACAGGTGCACGAGACCGTCGATACCGCCATCCAGACCGATGAAGATGCCGAAGTCGGTGATCGACTTGATCTGACCGGAGACCTTGTCGTTCTTCTTGTGGATCGCGGCGAACGCTTCCCACGGATTCGACTGGGTCTGCTTCATGCCGAGCGAGATGCGGCGACGCTCCTCGTCGACGTCGAGCACCATGACTTCGACTTCGTCGCCGACCTGGACCAGCTTGGCCGGGTTGACGTTCTTGTTGGTCCAGTCCATTTCCGAAACGTGCACGAGACCTTCGACGCCCGGCTCCAGCTCCACGAAGCAGCCGTAGTCGGTGACGTTGGAGACCTTGCCGAACAGGCGCGTGCCAGTCGGATAACGACGGCTGATCGCGACCCACGGATCTTCGCCGAGCTGTTTGAGGCCGAGCGAGACGCGGTTGCGCTCGCGGTCGAAGCGCAGCACGCGCACTTCGAGCTCATCGCCGACGTTGACGACTTCGGACGGATGACGCACGCGCTTCCACGCCATGTCGGTGATGTGCAGCAGGCCGTCGATGCCGCCGAGGTCGACGAACGCACCGTAATCGGTGAGGTTCTTGACGACGCCCTTGACGACCGCGTTCTCCTGCAGGCGCTCGAGCATCTGCTCGCGCTCCTCGGAATGCTCGCTCTCGACGACCGCGCGACGCGACACGACCACGTTGTTGCGCTTGCGGTCGAGCTTGATGATCTTGAATTCCAGATCCTTGCCTTCGATGAAGACCGGATCGCGCACCGGACGCACGTCGACGAGCGAACCCGGCAGGAACGCGCGCACGTCCTTGATATCCACGGTGAAGCCGCCCTTGACCTTGCCCGACACGCGGCCGGTCACGGTGGCATTCGCCTTTTGCGCTTCTTCCAACTCGTCCCACACCATGGAACGCTTGGCTTTTTCGCGCGACAGGCGGGTTTCGCCGAAGCCGTCTTCGATCGCGTCGAGGGCTACCTTCACCTCGTCGCCGACGTGTACTTCCAGTTCACCCTGTTCGTTGTAGAACTGCTCGATCGGCACGATGCCTTCGGATTTCAGTCCCGCGTTGACGACGACAACGTCGTTGCGGATTTCTACCACGATGCCGGAAACGATGGTTCCGGGTTTCAATTTGGCCAGGGTCTGGCTCTGTTCAAACAGTTCGGCAAAACTTTCGGTCATGTTGATTCTCTAGTTGAAAAACAGATCGCCTGGGGTTGGCTATTCAGCGCGATCCACCTGTTGTGGCACGACGGCTCGAGGCATTCGTACCGTTGCAATTCCCCGCCGACACGACGAGGGCCCAAAGCAGACGCGGCCCGTCGGGCCGCATCCATTTGTTTTCTGGTCTTCCAAACGCTGCTGAAAGGACAGCGTCGATTCTCAATCAAGGTCGCACGAGCGCCAGAACTTTTGCGACCACCGCATCGATCGACATTCCGGTCGAATCGATCAGGATCGCATCCGTCGCCGGCTTGAGCGGCGCCACTGCGCGCTCGGCGTCGCGTACGTCGCGAGCTTCGATTTCGCGCAAAAGGGTTGTAAGTGTAACCCCCAAACCCTTTTCTTTCAACTGTTTATAGCGTCTTTTCGCCCGCTCCTCGGCGCTGGCGGTCAAAAACACCTTGTGCTGGGCGTCGGCGAAGATCACCGTGCCCATGTCGCGCCCGTCCGCGACCAGGCCCGGTGCCTTGCGGAATGAGCGCTGCTTGTCGAACAGCGCCGCACGCACCGAGGGAATCCCCGCAATCGCCGAAGCCGCCGCACCACAGGTTTCCGTGCGGATTTCGGCCGTGGCGTCGAGGCCGTTGACGATGACGCGCGTCTCGCCGCCGTCCTTGGGATCGCGGAAGGTAATCTTCGTCGTCTCCGCACAACGCGTGACCGCCTCGGCGTCGGACAGGTCGAGCCCGGCCAAGCTCGCGGCAAAGCCGACCGCGCGGTACAGCGCACCCGAATCGAGCAGACGCCAGCCGAGCGCATTGGCCACGCGCGCGCTGATCGTACCCTTGCCCGAGCCCGAGGGACCGTCGATCGTCAATACCGGCACGAGCTTTTCGGTTTGCGCTGCGGACATGGAATTCGACGGGAGCGAGGACGCGGCATTCTAGCCGAGCCGGATCGCGATGCCGAAGTGGATTGGCAAAAATTGCGCGTATGTTCCCGCACGTGCCGTTGCCGCAGGAGTTGTAAGGAAAATCACGCTGATCGGTCGAATACTGTGCACGCGCGGATCTCCGTTCCGCGCTTCCAGCGAAGGAAAAGCCGCCATGCATCCACGTCAACGCAATGATGTCCGCCCCAGCGAGATCACGCCGGAACGGGTCTATCGGCAGCGGCGCGAGTTGCTCAAGATGCTCGGCATCGGCAGCGTTGGGCTCGTCGCCGGTTGCGGATCGGAAAACGCGCCCAGCGCGGCAATCGCCGAGGATTCCAGCGCAACCGAAAAGCCGCTGACCATCGCGAAGAAAGGCGAATACACCCTGCCCGACCCGCAGACCAGCTTCAAGGACGCGACGCACTACAACAACTACTACGAATTCGGCACCGACAAGAGCGACCCGGCGCGCACCTCGGGCCGGTTCAAACCTACGCCATGGAGCGTGGAAATCGCCGGCCACGCCGAACTCACGGGCAAGTTCACCCTCGAGGACATCCTCAAGCCGCATGCGCTCGAGGAGCGCGTCTATCGCCATCGCTGCGTCGAAGGCTGGTCGATGGTGATTCCCTGGGACGGCATTTCGCTCGCCGATCTGCTCAAGCGCTTCAAGCCGACTGCACAGGCAAAATACGTCGCCTTCACCACGGTCAACCGGCCGTCCGAAATGTCGGGCATGCGATCGGCCGTGCTCGACTGGCCATACCGCGAGGGCCTGCGCATCGACGAAGCCATGCACCCGCTCGCCTTCCTCTCCACCGGACTGTACGGGCGCGAGCTGCCGAACCAGAACGGTGCGCCGCTGCGCCTGATCGTGCCGTGGAAGTACGGCTTCAAGGGCATCAAGTCGATCGTGAAGATCGAATTCACCGATTCGAGGCCGCGGACGACCTGGAATCTTGCCGGGCCCGGCGAATACGGCTTCTATTCCAACGTCAATCCGGACGTCGATCATCCGCGCTGGAGCCAGCGCACCGAGCGGCGCATCGCCGGCGATGGCTTCAACCTGTTCGGCAACCGCATCGAGACCAAGCCGTTCAACGGCTATGCCGACCAGGTCGCGAGCCTCTACGCGGGCATGGACCTGCGCAAAAATTTCTGACCATGCCGATGTTTAGAGACCGCATCGCCGCAAGCAAACCGCTGGTTTTCCTGCTCTGCCTAGTGCCACTCGCCGCGTTGGTGTGGGACACGATCCAGAACGAACTCGGCACTGACCCGGTCGCCCAGCTCGAACACCGCACCGGCCTGTGGGCATTGCGTCTGCTGCTCGCCACGCTCGCGATCACGCCGCTGCGTCGCGTCACTGACTGGAACAAGGCAGTGCGCTACCGGCGCATGCTCGGCCTGTTTGCGTTCTTCTACGTGAACGTGCATTTCGCCGTCTATCTGTTCATCGATCTCGGCGGCTATTCCGCTGACATCGTCGAGCAGATTGCGAAGAAACCGTACATCACCGTCGGCTTCACCGCGTGGCTGCTGCTGCTTCCACTCGCGTTCTCTTCGACGCAAAAGGCAATGCGTCGCCTCGGCCGACGCTGGGGGCAATTGCACAAGCTCGTCTACGCGATTGCCTTGCTCGCGCTTCTGCATTTCCTTTGGCTCGTGAAAGCCGACAAGCGCGAGCCGCTCGCCTACATCGCGGTGTTCGCGTTGCTCATGCTGTGGCGGCTGCCCTGGAAGAAGCTCAGTTCGCCGGACAGGCGCCCTTCCCCGCCGCCGCGTACCCACGCGCCGCAGACGCAATCCGACTAGCGATCGCGCTCAGCGCGCGGCGGTGGCCTTGCACGAGTTCGTCGTAGCCCGGGCCCACGCTTTCGCGCGCCTCGCTCGCGCACACCAGCACCTTGGCGTTCGGGTCGTTCGTGCTCAGGCTCCACACAGCATCGATCGCGGCGTAGGCCCCGGCTACCGAGTCGAAGCGGCGCAGGTCGACTTTGATCGTCACCACCTTCGCACCTCTGGGACGCGGCTGACCGGCGGCATCGGTCGTCGCCAACTCGCGCGAGAGCTCGGTCGACAGCGCCGTGCGCGCCTCGTCGGCAAGTGGCGCGATCCAGCGTTCCTGTTCGAGCGGAGTCATGCCGCCGCCGTCGCGCACGACGAGTTGCGGCCGGTCGACTTGCGCGGGAATGCCGACCGGTTGTACGTCGATCAGAAACGATGCCGGTGCCGACGAGGTCGCCCCTTCCGCGGCTGTGCCGAGCAGCGTGTGGTAGTGCGTCGGCAGCGTGCTCGCGCAGCCACCGAGCATCAGGAATCCGAGCGCGACCGAGGCGCGCAAAGCAATCGCAAAGCGGGGCTTCATGGCTTGTTTCCTTTCGCGTCCTGCTCGGTCGGATTGCGCAGCGCCGGATCGGCCGGCTTGCCGCGCAATAGCGTCTCCGGATGCACGCCGAGATAATCGGTCAACACGCGCACCGAACGCGCCGCGCGCTGCATTTCCGCCAGCGTCTGCGCCAGGTTCTGCTGCAACGGCGAATCGGCGTCGACCGCGCGCTGTGCGCTGCCGAGAGTGCCCTGCGCGCCCGTGAGCGTGGCGCTGAATTGCGGCAACGTCGATTCGTTGACCTGGCGTAGGGTTTTATCGAGCCGGGCGATCGTGCTGTCGAGATTCTTGCCGATCGATTCGAACGGAATCCTGTCGAGCTTCTCGACGATGCCGGTCATCTCTTCCTGCAGGCGGTCGAAGCTGCCCGGCACGGTCGGCAATTCCACCGAACGCGCGCTCGCATCGAACTCGACCTTGGGTGCTTTCGGCACGAAGTCGAGCGCGATATACAGCTGTCCGGTCAGCAAGTTGCCGACGCGCGCCTGCGCGCGCAGGCCGCGGGCGATCTGCGGCTTGATGAAATTCGCCAGACGGGTGTTCGTGTCGTTGTTGTCTTGTGCCAGTTGCGCGAATTTCTCCGCAGCGCGGCCAAAACGGTTGGGATAGATCACCACGCCGACGATCTGCAAGAAACTCTGCTTGTCGATGTCGTAGTCGAGATTGATCGAGACCACCCGGCCGACGATGATGCCGCGGAAATCGACCTGCGAGCCGACGCCCAACCCGCGCAGTGACTGCGGAAAGCGCATCTGCAGGTAATCCGGCTCTCCGTCGGGCGGTGCGAACGCCGTCTGCATGTCGTCGTACAGGGTGAACTGGGCACCTTCGGCGGCCAACGTCGCATCGCGCGGACCCGGCGGCGTCTGGAATGCGATGCCACCGGCAATCACGGTCGCCAGCGATTGCGTGTTGAGCTTGAGTCCGCTCGCGTCGAGGTTGAGGTCGACCCCGCTCGCGTTCCAGAAGCGCGAGGAAACGGTGACGAAGCCGTCGTAAGGTGCATCGACGAAGATGTCCACGCGCATCTGCCGGCCGTCCTTGTCGAGCTCGTAGGACGCGAGGCGACCGACCTGGATGCGCCGGTAGTACACGGGCGAACCGATGTCGAGCGAGCCGATGTCGTTCGCCGCCAGGGTGAAGCGCTTGCCCGGCGAACCGTGAATCACCGCGGGCGGACGTTCTAGGCCGACAAAACTCTTCTTCGCCTCGTGCGATTCGCCGTTGTCCGCACCGATGTAGGCGCCCGACAACAAAGTGCCGATGCCCGACACGCCACTCGTGCCGAAACGCGGGCGTACGACCCAATAGCGTGCATCGGCGGTGGCGAAACCGGCGGCGTCCTTGCTTAGGTTCACGCGCGCGACGACGTGCGTGTTGTCACGGGCGAGGCGGATCGAATCGACCAGGCCGATGACGACATCCTTGTATTTGACCTGGGTCTTGCCTGCTTCCAACCCCTCGGCGGTGATGAACGAAATCTCGATCACGGGCCCTTCGGATGCCCAGTTGTGAATCACCATGCCGATGCCGATCAGTGCAGCGATCGCCGGCACGATCCAGATCAGGCCGGCGCTCCAGCGTCGGCGCCGGGTCACGCTCACGCGCGGCAACGACGGTGGCGACGGCGCAGCGGAAACGTCCTCTTCACTCATCCTGATCTACTCTTCATCGCCATCCCAGATTAGGCGCGGATCGAAACTCATTGCAGCAAACATGGTCAGCACGACGACAAGGCCGAAGAACACGATGCCGGCGCGCGGCTCGGCCGTACCGAGCAGGTGGAACTGGACCAACGCGCAAACCAGCGCAACCACGACCACATCGAGCATCGACCAGTAGCCTATCAGCTCGATGAATCGGTACAAGCGTGCGC
This sequence comes from Rudaea cellulosilytica DSM 22992, assembly GCF_000378125.1. Taxonomy (GTDB): domain Bacteria; phylum Pseudomonadota; class Gammaproteobacteria; order Xanthomonadales; family Rhodanobacteraceae; genus Rudaea; species Rudaea cellulosilytica. Next base: position 208,927 of record NZ_KB899242.1, read on the forward strand.
GCTGCAGCCGCGCCCACGAGCTTTGCCGGCGCGCACTCACCAGCAGCGTGGCCAATACAAGGAATTTTGTCGACGGCACGGCCACGCTGGCGATGAAGATCAGCAATGCGATGTCCCACGCCCCTGACTTCCAGAATTCGACCACACCGTGCACGATCGTACTCGTCTCGCCGCGGCCGAGCATGCTCGTGTACATGACCGGCAAAACGTTTGACGGGATGTAGAGGATCAGCGCAGCGACGAGGAAGGCCCAGCTGCGTGCGAGCGAATCGGGCTTGCGCGGGTGCAGCCGCGCGCCGCAGCGCGGGCACTGCGCCTGCCCGACCGCGCTGACCAGGCCGCAGGTATGGCAGCCGACCAAGCCCAATTGGGCTGCGCGCGGTGCGCTGGTCATTCGCCAAACTCCACGGTTTCGTCGGCCGGTAGCCGGTCCCACAGCGTGCGCACATCGCGCTTGGCGATCAGCGTGATCAGCCCGGTCAGGATCAGTGTCGCGTAGGTGCCTGGGCCGGCGATCACGCTGAGCATGCCGGACAGTTTCACGATCGCGACGAGCACGCCGAGCAGAAACACTTCGGTCATGCTCCACGGCCGGATCCGATGCAGCCAGCGCATGGCGAAGGCGAAGCCCGGCGCACGCCGGCGCGCGCGCGCGAACACCAGCACCCAGCCGAGCAGGACGATTTGCAGCAGCGGCACGACGAACAGCGTCGCCGCGGCGACCAAGCCGACAACCAAGCCCGAACCGTGCGACAACGCGGCGATCGACTGCAGCAGGTTCGCTTCGTTGTGCATGCCGGACACCGCTATGCGGATCACCGGCGCCACGTTGGCGATGACGAACACGATCGCCGCGGCAAGGGTCAGCGCCAGCAGATGATCGAGATCGAGCCGGCTGGCGCGATAGAGCACGGCGCGACAGCGTCCGCAGCGGGCGATCTCGTCATCACCCAATGCACTGCGGCGATATACCGAGTCGCAGTATTCACAGATGACGAGGCCTGGATGCGTCATCGTTCGGCGGGCACCATGCGCGTGAACCGGATCAAATGACCCCGAGGAATAGCAGGGCAAGGCCTCCGGCAATCACCGCTGCCGCGGAAATCAGCCACCAGATGTCGTTCTTGCCGCCATTGTCGCGTTCGGTCGCCGCGGAATCGGTGTTCGCCGCCGGCGCCTCGTCAGGCAACGAAATCGCCCGCATCGTCTGGGTGATTGTCGGGTCGGTGCTGGCAAGCCACGCCGGGCCGGCGCCGTACGCGGCGCGCTGCGGCAGGCCCGGCGCCTCGACGAGAAAACGAGCGCGGCCGAAGCAGATCTGGTCGCCCGCACACAGGATCGCGTCGCGCACGTCGACGCCGTTGACGCAGCTGGTGCCGCCCGCGCCGAGATCGCGCAGCACGATGGTTTCTTGCGCAAATTCGACCGCGGCGTGCCGAGCGGCGAAGCCGGGTTCGTCGAGATCAAGATCGGCCTGTGCGCCCTTGCCGGCGACGAGGCGGCCACGCACCGGAACAATCTTGCCGAAATACATCCCCGAGAGGCCGCGCAGCAACACGCGCGACGGGAGGCCGTCGACCGCAGCGGATGTCGCTGGCGGCGGAATGTCGTTGCGAATGTCGGCGTCGCGGTCGGGCTTGAGCACGATCGACACGCTGCCGAGACTGATGACATCGCCGAGCCGCAAAATCGCCTTCTCGCGCACCGGCCGCGTGTTCACGTGAGTGCGCGCCTGTGCGTCGAGCACGGCCAATTCGATGCCGCGCTCACTGAGCTTCAAGCGCAGGTGATGGGGGGCGACGCCACTGCCGCCGATAACGATGTTATTGTCGGCTGCCGCGCCGATTCGGGTCTCGCCGGTGCCGACCAAGGTGTCGTCCTGCTCCTTGCCCGGGAAGGAAATACGCATGCTCAATTGTGTCCGGCTCGTTTGTACACAATGTAGCATATGGCTCCGCGTATCGGCCCTGAATGAACGAGGATGAAACACCATGGCGAGCATCGACATCCGCCGCAGGCACCACCATTCGCTGAAGGAGGCGAAGGCGGCAGTGAAGAAGACCGCGGCGGCGATCGGCAAGAAATTCGGCATCGAGAGCGAATGGGACGGCGATACGCTGCTTTTCGAACGACCCGGCGCCCACGGCAGGATCCATGTGACCGAAAAGGAAGTGCGCGTCACCGCCGAACTCGGTTTCCTTCTCGGCGCATTGAAGCCGATGATCGAGAAAGAGATCGAGGGCCAACTCGACAAAGGGCTGGCGCGATGAAACGCGGGCTTCCGCGCGGCAGCGATAGTGTGAATATTCTAGGCTGCGTACCTAGATTGGCCCCATGACGACGCATCCGCGTCCTCGAATCGAACGGGAGGAAAACGATGGCTGGCAAACCGAAACTCAAATCCAAGACCAAGGCGGCGGCGAGCGATAGCGCGGCGAACAAGTCGATCATGGAATCTGCGCAGCAGATCTGGCTCGCTGGCCTCGGCGCGCTGACCAAGGCGCGCGAGGATGGCACCAAGCTGTTCGAAAACCTGGTCAAGGAAGGACTGAGCCTCGAAGCCGCCACGCGCAAGATCGCGACCGGCAAGGTCGACGACGTGCGCGGCGCGGTCGAATCAGGCGTCAGCCAAGTGCGCGAGCGCACCCAGGAAACCTGGGACCGCCTCGAGCAGGTCTTCGAATCGCGTGTGTCGCGCGCGCTGGGCAAGCTCGGCGTGCCCGGGCGCAAGGATCTCGACGAGTTGCTCAAGCGCATCGACGAGTTGAACAGCCAGGTCATCAAGCTCAATCCGGCGGCGAAAAAGGCTGGTCTCGCCGAGGCGTTGACGAACAAGGTCAAGCGTGCGCGCGACGACTTCGGCGACCTGGTCAAGGACATCGAGGACGCGCAACTCGCGGCGAAGCAGACCGTGCAGCGCCAAGTCGCGCGTCTGGCCGATGCGGTGACCCTGGCGGCCAAGCCGGCGCCGAAGGCCGCGGTGAAGAAAGCCGTGAAAAAAGTGGCGAAGAAGGTCACCAAGAAGAAATAAGCCCCTCGCCTCATCCGCGCTGATGAAGAACCCCCGGTCATGCCGGGGGTTCTTTTTTTGCGCGGCGGAAAACGCGTCCCGCCGCAACACGTCTGTCATATTAAATATACTTAATAGTATGTAATTGCCTTGACAATCATTGTCTAGGCAATATTATTGACGCATGCAAAAGACACCTCCCCTCTGCGGCATACGCGACGACTCCAGCTTCCCGATGCTGATCCGCCAGATTCGCGACGGCCTGCTGTATCAAATCGAACGCCAGCTCGTCGACAGCGGCTTGGCGATCAACTACAGCCAACACCTGGTCGTGAAGATCATCGCCAAGAACGGCCCGCAGATGCCGGGCGACCTCGCTCGCTACCTCGACCACAACGCCGGCGCGATGACGCGCCTGCTCGATCAGCTCGAAGACAAGGGCTATGTCCGGCGCAAGCCGCATGCGCAGGATCGCCGCGCGCTGACGATCGAGCTCACCCCGGCCGGCAACGAGCTGTGGCGCAAGATGAGCCAGTTCATCGAGCACGCCCAGGAGCTTGCCTTGCACGACCTTAAATCCACCGACCGCGCCAAGCTGTTCGACCTGCTCAAGCGCGTGCGCGACACCCTCGACAAAACCCCATGAAGTCCACCAGCGAAAAGGATCGCGCTATGCGTACCCTCGCCCTTTCTCCTCTTCTGCTCGCCGCGGCGATCACGTTGGCCGGCTGCGCCAGCACGGGCGGGCTGCACACCGATGGCACGCCGACCGACACCGCCGCGCTGCACGGCGAGCGCAGCTTCGCCAAGATCCAGACCACGCCGGCTGCGTGGCCCGCATCCGACTGGTGGACCAAACTCGGCGACGTGCAATTGGACGCGCTGATCACCGAAGCGCTCAAGAACAACCCCGACCTCGCCAGCGCCGACGCGCGCGCGAAAGAAGCGCAGAGTCAGGTCGCCGCGCAGAACGCCAAACGCTTGCCGACGGTCAACGCCGCGGGCAGTGTCGCGGGCGTGTATCTGCCGACGACGGCGGTGCCGGCGCCGATCGGCGGCTCGTTCGGCACGTATCCGGCGGTCTACGCAAGTTTCAGCTGGAGCCTCGACCTCTGGGGCGGCAAGCGCGCCGCGTGGGAAGCCGCGCTCGGCCAGGCGCGCGCCGCCGAGGTCGATGCGCACGCTGCACGCCTGACGCTGTCGGTCAATGTCGCGCGCGCTTACGTGCAGCTCGGCTATGCGTTCGCCGAGAAGGACGTCACCGACGCGCAGCTGAAACGCGCGAATGCTTCGCATGCGCTGGTCAAGCAGCGCGTCGCCGCCGGCATCGACAACCGCTTGCAGATCAAGCAGGCCGAAACCGAGGTCGCGAGTGCTGAACAGCAAGCCGCTGTTGCCGACGAAGCGATCGATGCCGCGCGCATCGCGCTCGCCGTGCTGCTCGGCAAGGGCCCGGACCGCGGCCTCGACATCGCGCGCCCGCAAGCGTTACAAGCAGCTGCCCTTGCACTGCCGCCGAATTTGACGGCCGATCTGATCGGCCGCCGCGCGGACCTGGTCGCCGCACGCTGGCGGGTCGAAGCGGCGACGAAGAGCATCGCTGCGGTGAAGACCGAATTCTTGCCGAACATCGGCTTGTCCGCGTTCGCCGGCCTGACCTCGTCTTCGTTCGACAACCTGCTTTCGCTGCCGGCGCGCTTCGCCCTGGTGCAGCCCGCGATCAGCCTGCCGATTTTCGACGGCGGCCGCCGCCGCTCCGACCTGAACAACGCCGACGCGGGCTACGACCTCGCCGTCGCCCACTACAACTCGACCCTCGTGGGCGCGATCAACGATGTCGCCGACAAGCTCGCCAACCTCGGCTCGCTGCAAACGCAGATCGCTGCGCAACAGCGCGCCGTCGATGCCGCACGCGGCGCCTACGAACTTTCACAGCAGCGCTACAAAGCCGGCATCGGCAGCTATCTCGACACGCTGAGCGTGCAACAGCAACTGCTCACTGCCGAACAGCGCGCGGCCGCACTTGCTGCGCAGCAGGTCGATACCTCGGTGCGCCTCGTACAGGCGCTCGGCGGCGGCTTCGATGCGGGCGGTGACGTGCCGCCGGTTGCCGCAGCCACGCCGTAATCCAACGAACAAACATCCCTATTCCCGAGACTCACCCATGAGCACCCCGAACCCCACCACCGAAACCGCAGCGCCGGCCAACGGCAAACGCAAACTCCTGCTGCGCCTCGTCCTCCTGATCGTGGTCGTCGCTGCGATCGGCTTCGGCATCTGGTACTACACGATCGGCCGCTGGTACGAAGGCACCGACGACGCCTACGTCAACGGCAATGTCGTGCAGATCACGCCGCAGGTCGCCGGCACCGTAATCAGGATCAATGCCGACGACGGCAACCTCGTGCACAAGGGCGACGTGCTCGTCGAGATCGACGGTTCCGATGCGCGCATCGCCCTGCAGCAAACCGAAGCCCAACTCGCGCGCAGCGTGCGCCAGGTGCGTGGTTTGTACAGTAATGTCGAAAGCGGCCAGGCCGTGGTCGCCGCGCAGAAGGTCTCGCTCGACCGCGCGCGCCAGGACTACGCACGGCGCCAGGGTCTCGTCGCCACAGGCGCGATCTCGGCCGAAGAGCTCGCTCATGCGCGCGACACGCTCGCCGCCGCCGAAAGCCAGCTCGCCTCGACCCAGCAGCAGTTGAGTACGACCAGAGCGCTCGTCGACGAGACCGTGATCGCCAAACATCCCGACGTGCTCGCCGCCGCCGCTGCGCTGCGCGTCGCCTATCTCAACGACGCGCGCTCGAAGATCTACGCGCCGGTCGACGGCTACGTGGCCAAGCGCACCGTGCAGGTCGGCCAGCGCCTGCAGCCCGGAGCGCCGCTGATGGCCGTAATCCCGCTCAATCAGGTCTGGGTAGATGCGAATTTCAAGGAAACCCAGCTTGCGCACATGCGCATCGGCCAGCAAGTGACGCTCAAATCCGATTTGTACGGTTCGAAGGTCGAGTTCAAGGGCAAGGTGCAGAGCCTCGGCGTCGGCACCGGCAGCGCGTTCTCATTGCTGCCTGCGCAGAACGCCACCGGCAACTGGATCAAGATCGTCCAGCGTGTGCCCGTGCGCATCGAACTCGATGCCAAGGAGCTAGACAAGAATCCGCTGCGCATCGGCCTGTCGATGGCCGTGGACGTGAATCTTCACGATCAGAGCGGTCCGGCGCTTGCCCAGCAGTCACCCAAGGAACCGGCATTCACAACCGACGTCTACCAAGGCCAGATGCAGGGTGCGCAGGCGGACATCGATCGCATCATCCACGAAAACGCCGCGCGCACCGGCAGCGACGTCGCGGCGAAATAAGAACACGGGACTTCTGCCACGGATGGCATGGGCCGCCTGAGCGAAAGCATCGGCGGGTCCGTACCCAGCCGCGCAGTCCGCGTCTAACTCAACTCATTTCAAGATGGCCACCCCGAATCCCATCCCTTTCCGCCCCGCGAATCCCGGCCTGACCACGCTCGGCCTGTCGCTCGCCGTGTTCATGCAGGTGCTCGACACGACGATCGCCAACGTCTCGCTGCCGACGATCGCCGGCAACCTCGGCGCGAGCGCGGACCAGGCGACCTGGGTCATCACCTCGTTCGCAGTCAGCAACGCGATCGCGCTGCCGCTGACCGGCTGGCTCACGCGCCGCTACGGTGAAGTGAAGCTGTTCATGGCCGCGACGCTGCTGTTCTGCCTCGCCTCCTTCCTCTGCGGCATCGCGCCGAGCATGACGATGCTGATCGTGTTCCGCGCGTTGCAAGGCGCAGTCGCCGGGCCGATGTATCCGGTCACCCAAAGCCTGCTGCTGTCGATCTATCCGCCCGAGAAACGCCCGCAGGCATTGGCGCTGCTGGTCATGGTCACGATCGTCGCGCCGATCGCCGGCCCCATCCTCGGCGGCTGGATCACCGACAGCTACTCCTGGCCGTGGATCTTCTTCGTCAACGTGCCGGTCGGCATCTTCGCTGCGCTGGTCGTCTACGCGCAGATGCGCGGACGCAGCGAGCAGACCTTCCGGCCGAAGATGGACTATGTCGGCCTCGCCGCGCTCATCGTCGGTGTCGGCGCGCTGCAGATCGTGCTCGACAAGGGCAACGACGAGGACTGGTTCCAGTCGAATTTCATCATCGTCACGGCGATCGTTTCGGCCATCTCGCTCGCGATCTTCCTGATCTGGGAGCTGACCGACCGCGAACCCATCGTCAACCTGCGCCTGTTTCGCCACCGCAACTTCGCCGCCGGCACGCTTGCGGTCACGCTCGGCTACGCCGCGTTCTTTTCGATCAACGTGCTCGTGCCGCAATGGCTGCAGCGCTATCTCGGCTACACCGCGACCTGGGCGGGCTTCGCCGCCGCACCGATCGGCCTCCTGCCGATCCTGCTGACCCCGTTCATCGGTCGCTACGTCAATCGCTTCGACCTGCGCTTCGTCGCCTCGCTCGCCTTCCTCATCATGGGCATGACGAGCTTCATCCGCTCCGGCTTCTATCTCGAAGTCGATTTCCACAACGTCGCGATGGCACAGTTCATCCAGGGCCTCGGCGTCGCGTTCTTCTTCATGCCGCTGACCCAGATCATGCTCTCCGACCTGAAGCCTAACGAGATCGCCGCCGGCACGGGCCTGGCCACGTTCGTGCGCACGCTAGGCGCAAGCTTCTCCGCCTCGATCACCAATTTCATGTGGCAGCACCGCGCGATCGTGCACCATGCCCAGCTCGCCGAGCACCTGACGCCGTTCGACAGCGACACGCAGCAGGCCGTCGCCACGCTCGGTCGCGGCAACGATCCGGTCGCGTACCGCATCCTCGAACGCATGCTCGACTCGCAGTCGTACCAGATCTCGTTCAACGAGCTGTTCCATCTGCTCGGCTTCCTGTTCCTCTCGCTGATCGTCGTGATCTGGCTGGCGCGGCCACCGTTTTCGGCCAAGAGCGGCGGCGCAGGTGCGCACTGAGGAATTCCGCTCGGTGGGAACGCTCCGACGCCCGCGCTAGACTTGCCTGATGAGAGCGCATGGCACGCTGGCCAAATGGAATGAAGAGAGGGGTTTTGGCTTCATTGCCTCGGGCGGAGCCGAGATATTCGTGCACATCTCCGCTTTTCCACGGGACGGAGTTCGCCCGCGCATCAGCGAGCTGATTTCCTTCGAGATCGAAACCCGCGCCGACGGGAAAAAACGTGCCGTACGGATCATGCGCCCGGCGGTTCGGGCCCTGCGGCCGACATCGCATGCCTCTTCGCGTTCGAAGACACCTCTCGTGGCGGCCATGGGACTCGTCGTGTTCGGAGCGCTGAGCATTTATGCATTCGTTTCGCTCAAGCATCAGCAGCGACCGAATGAACCCGTCGATCCGCCCGCGGCCGCCCGTGCTCTCATCCAGACGCCGGTTGAATCATTTTCCTGCGACGGGCGTACGCGTTGCTCACAAATGAGATCGTGCGAGGAAGCTCAATTCTTCCTTAAGAACTGTCCGAACACCCAGATGGATGGCGATCACGACGGCGTGCCGTGCGAGCAGCAGTGGTGCAGTTGAACGATAGCTTTCCCCGCGAACGCGATCAGTCTCCGGCAGCGTAAAGCAGTGTCTCCTGATCTTCCTTCGGCGGCAGGCGCAGCGACTTCTCGAAACGAAAGCTGAGCTTCTCGAGCAGCGCGATCGAACTTGCGTTGCCCGGTGAGACGATCGCCAAAACGCGCTGCATGTTGAGCGTCTCGCGCGCGTAGGTCATCACCGCCGATGCGGCCTCGAAGGCGTAACCGCCACCGCGTGCCTGCGGCAGGAAGGCATAGCCGAGATCGACATCAGGCAGCATGTCGCGCTTGATCAAACCGCACATGCCGATAGGTTCGCCGCTCGCCTTGGCTTCGACGCAATACAGGCCGTGGCCGTGCTGCGCGTACATGGCCATCGGCCCGTTGTGCAGGTAGGCGCGAGCATCGTCGAGCGTACGCACGCCCTTGTCGCCGATGAATTGCAACCACGCGGGGTCGTTGACCAGGGTGAAAACGAATTCGGCATCGCGCTCTTCGAGGCGACGCAGAACGAGGCGCGGGGTTTCAACGACGATCACCATGCAGGCTCCGCTATGGGGCGAAGCCACACTTTATCGGCTTCGCCCCTTGAGCGACAGCCCACATGCGATTGTCCACAGCGGGAATGCGTCAGCCGTTGAGCGCGCTCATCATCGCCGGCACGTAGCGCGCGCCCGTTGCGGCGTTCGGTGGGAAGATCGCTTCGATCTCGGCGAGTTCCGCCGCACTCAGGGTGACGTCGAGCGCGCCGATGTTTTCCTCGAGCGCCGCCATACGGCGCGTACCCGGGATCGGCACGACATGCGCGCCGCGCGTCAGCACCCAGGCCAGCGCGAGTTGCGCCGCGGTGCAGTGCTTGTCCTTCGCGAGGCCTTCTACCTTCGCCACGAGCGCGAGATTCTTGGCGAAGTTCTCGCCCTGGAAGCGCGGACTCGTGCGCCGGTAGTCGTCGGCATCGAAATCATCCGGGCTCTTGATCGCGCCGGTGAGGAAGCCGCGGCCGAGCGGGCTGTACGGCACGAAGCCGATGCCGAGCCGCCGGGTCACTTCGAGCGTACCCTGCTCTTCCGGATCGCGCGTCCACAACGAATATTCGGACTGCAGCGCGGTGATCGGATGGACTTTGCACGCACGCTCGACCGTCTGTGCCGACGCTTCCGACAATCCGAGATAGCGCACCTTGCCGGCATTGACCAGATCGGCCATCGCGCCGACGGTTTCCTCGATCGCCACATTCTTGTCCACGCGATGCAGGTAGTAGAGGTCGATATGGTCGACGCCGAGGCGCATCAGGCTCGCCTCGCAACTCTTGTGCACGTACTCGGGACGGCCGTTGAAGCCGCGCACGCTCGGATCAGCCGGGTCGCGCATGATGCCGAACTTGGTCGCGAGGAACACCTCGTTGCGACGTCCGGCAATCGCCTTGCCGACCAGCACCTCGTTCGTGTGCGGGCCATAGGCATCGGCCGTGTCGAGGAAGTTGAGGCCGAGATCGAGTGCGCGGTGGATCGTCGCGATCGACTGCGCGTCATCATGCGCGCCGTAGAAATCGCTCATGCCCATGCAGCCAAGGCCGAGCGCGGAAACTTGAGGGCCGTTCGGGCCCAATCGACGGTATTTCATCATCTTCTCCAGATAGTGATGCGGATGCGGATCGCCGCGCCTCAACGTTCCTGGTCGGTCGGTCGCATCAACACTTCGTTGATCGATACGTGCGGCGGACGCGTCACGCAGAACAGAATCGTTTCGGCGACGTCCTCGGCCTGCAATTGGCGCATGCCCTCGGCCCAGGCATTGATCGCCTTCTGCACTTGCGCATGGCCGATGTGTTCGCGCAATTCGGTGGCGACGGCACCAGGTTCGATCACGCTCACGCGCACGCCATCGGCATAGATCTCGCGGCGCAGCGCCTCGGAAAAAGCGACGACGCCGAACTTGGTCGCAGAATAGGCCGCGGCATTCGGATTGGCCACGCGGCCCGCAGTCGACGCGATGTTGACGATGTGCCCGTCCTTGCGCGCGCGCATGCCGGCGAGCGCCGCCTGAGTGGAGGCGATCAGGCTGAGCACGTTGAGTTCGAGCATGCGCCGCCAGCGGCCGAGATCGGCTTCGGCGACCGGCTCGAGATACATGACGCCGGCGTTGTTGACGAGGATGTCGAGCCGGCCGAAATGCTTTTCGGTGTCGGCAACGATGCGCTGCGCCGCATGCTCGTCGAGCAGGTCGGCTTCGAGCACCAATGGCTCGGCGCCGAGCGCGGCCAGCGATTTGGCCAGCTCGTCAAGGCGATCGCGCCGGCGTGCGGCGATCGCCACCTTCGCCCCGGCCTCGGCGAAGGCGAGTGCCGTCGCCGCACCGATGCCCGACGAGGCACCGGTAACCAAGGCGATACGGTCCTGCAAACGCTTTCCCATCTTCGCTTCCTCGCGGATTCTGTTCGTTTACGCCACCTTCTTGAGCGAGGCCATGTCGATCACGAAGCGGTACTTCACGTCGTTCTTGAGCAGCCGTTCGTAGGCCTCGTTGACCGACTGGATATCGATGACCTCGATGTCGCTGACGATGCCGTGCTCGGCGCAGAAGTCGAGCATCTCTTGCGTTTCGGCCATGCCGCCGATCGCGGAGCCGGCGATGCTCTTGCGCCCGCCGACCAGGCTGCCGCCGAACAGCGGTGGGGTCAGCTCCATCAGCGCGCCGACGAGGACCAGATGGCCGTCACGCTTGAGCAGCGCGGCATACGGGTTGAGATCGTGGCCGTTCGGAATCGTGTCGAGCAGGAAATCGAAACTCCTCGCGTGCTGTTTCATCTGTGCCTTGTCGGTCGACAGCAGCACCTCGTCGGCGCCGAGACGCATCGCGTCCCTCGCCTTGTTCGGCGATGTCGTGATCATGACCACGTGTGCACCGAGCGCCTTGGCGAACTTTATGCCCATGTGGCCGAGGCCGCCCAATCCGATCACGCCAACCTTCTGGCCTTTTGCGACATTCCAATGCCGCAGCGGCGACCAAGTCGTGATGCCGGCGCAGAGCAGCGGCGCGACCGCCTTCAAATCGAGCTTCGGCGATACCTTGACGACGAAATGCTCGTCGACGACGATCAGGTCGGAGTAGCCGCCGAACGCAAGTTCCTCGCTGTTGCGCAACTTGGAGTTGTAGGTCCAGGTCGCCACGTTCTCGCAGTACTGCTCCAATCCGTCCGCACAGGAGGAACACGTGCGGCACGAATCGACCATGCAGCCGACGCCGGCAAGGTCGCCGACCTTGAACTTGGTGACATCCGCGCCGACCGCGGTGACGCGGCCGACGATTTCGTGCCCGGGCACCATCGGATACAGCGAGTTGTGCCAGTCGTTGCGCGCCTGATGCAGGTCGGAGTGGCAGATGCCGCTGTAGAGGATCTCGATCTGCACGTCGCGCGGACCGGGCGAGCGGCGCTCGAACGTGAACGGCACGAGTGCGGAGTGGGCATCATGGGCGGCGTAACCTTGAGCTTTAGGCATGGGATTTCCTTGCGGACGGAGAATGGGATGCGGTGCAGTATGCGCGTTTGCCATTGCGCAGAAAAAGGCCGATTCTACGCATGCCCTTTTTAGCCACTCTAATCAATGCGCAACGACCATACTGTCGCATTGCGCGCATTCCGCGCGATCGCCACGCACGGCAGCTTCACCCAGGCCGCGCGCGAACTCGACGTGAGCGCTTCGGCCCTGAGCCAGACCCTGCGCGCGCTCGAAACCCGCCTCGGCGTGCGCCTGTTGCAGCGGACTACGCGCCGCGTCGGCCTGACCGAGGCCGGCAGCGAATTCCTCGCCCGCATCGCCCCAGCACTCGGCGCGATCGACGGCGCAATCGAGGAAATGCAGCAGCGCAGCGGTCGCCCGGCCGGATTGCTGCGCATCACCGTGCCGCCGGTCGCGGTGCCCGTGCTGATCGCGCCGAATCTGGCCGATTTCCTGCGCACCTACCCGGACATCCGCGTCGACGTGCGCACCGATTCCTCGCTCGCCGACCTCGTCGCCGAAGGGCTCGACGCCGGCATCCGCCTGTCCGAGAAACTGCAGCCGGGCATGGTCGCACTGCCGTTGGGCGGGCCACAGCGATCGCTCGTCGTCGGCTCGCCCGCTTACCTGAAGAAGCACGGCACGCCCAAACATCCGAACGAGCTCGACGGACACAACTGCATCCAGTTCCGCTTCGACTCGAACGGTCCGATCTATCGCTGGGAATTCGCCCATCCGAGCGGCCCGCAGCGCGGACGCTGGTTCGAGACCGACGTCTGCGGCAACCTGATCTGCAACGACGCCGGACTGATGATGCAGGCCCTGCTCGACGGTGTCGGGCTTTCGCACGTGATGCAATACACGGTGCGCGAACAGCTCGAGCGCGGCCGCCTCGTCAGCGTGCTGGACAAGTGGCTGCCGCCGTACGACGGTTTTTTCCTCTACTACCCGAGTCGCTACCAGGTACCGCCCAAGCTGCGCGTGTTCGCCGAATTCCTGCGCGCGCGACTGGCCAAGGCAGACTTATCAAGAAAGGAACTCGTCCTCAAAACGTAGCGGGTTCCCGTCTTCGTCCAGTCAAAAATCGCCTGTAACGTCGGCGTCATGAACATCCTGATGCTGTCCGACGTTTACTTTCCGCGCGTCAACGGCGTGTCGACCTCGATCCGCACGTTCGCCCGCGAACTTCGCCGGCTCGGCCACGGTGTGGCCATCGTCGCCCCGCACTATGACGATGCCGAAGAAATGGACGACGACATCGAAGTCCTGCGCCTGCCCGCGCGCAGGATCTTCTTCGATCCGGAGGATCGCCTGATCCGGCGCACGACATTACGCGCAGCCGCTGTGCAACTCGCACGCCGACATTGGGACGTGATCCACGTACACACGCCGTTCCGCGCACACCAGCTCGGCGTGATGCTGCGCAAGCTTGCGAGGCGCCCACTCGTCGAGACCTACCACACTTATTTCGAGCCCTACGCGAAGCACTATTTCCCGTGGCTGCCCGCGGCGCCGCTGCGCTATGTCGCGCGCCGCATTTCGCGCAAGCTCTGCGCCGAGGTCGATCATCTGATCGTGCCGACGCAGCAGATGGACGACGTGCTCAAGCAGTACGGCATCGCCACGCCGGCCACGATCATCCCGACCGGCATCGATCTCGACGAATTCCGCGGCGGCGACGGCGCGCTCTTCCGTCGCGCGCACGGCATCGGCGCGGAGCAACCGGTTCTGGTCACGGTCAGCCGCCTCGCGGCGGAGAAGAACATCGGCTTTCTGCTCGAAGTCACAACAATTTTGCTAGCCGAATTCCCCGATCTTGTCTTCATCGTCGCCGGCGAAGGTCCCGACGCGGAACCTCTGCGTGCGAAAGCACGCGCACTGGGCATCGACAAGCACCTGCGCTTTCCGGGCAATCTCGACCGGCGCGGTGCCCTGCTCGACTGCTATCGGGCCGGCGACATCTTCGTGTTCGCCTCACCGACGGAAACGCAGGGACTCGTGCTGATCGAGGCGATGGCGCTCGGAGTACCAGTCGTTTCGACCGCGGTGATGGGCACGGCGGCCGTGCTCGCCGGCGCGCGTGGCGCGCGCATCAGCAGCGAGGACGCAGACGTCTTCGCCGCGCAGGTCGCCGCGCTGCTGCGTTCGCCCGAACTGCGCACCCAGCTCGCCGCCGCCGGCCGTGACGACGCGCGTGCCTGGAGTGCCCCTGTTCTGATGGGCAAAACCGTGGCGTTGTACGAACATCTGGCGGGCGAATGCCAATCGCTTTCCCACTCTATGCAAGCGGGAAAAACATGACCTTCGCCACGTACGGCTTGCGTCGGCGCACCGCATAATCCGCGTTCGCTTCCATCCGGGAAATTCGATGAAACGCTTGCTCGCAATCATACCGATCGCGCTGTCGCTGCTCGCCGTCGATGAGCTCGCCGCCGAAACCACGAAATACACTGCCCTCGTCAACGGCGGCACGACCAAGGCCGGACACCAGACCGTCACGCGAGACGGCGACGGCACCACCAAGGTCGAGTTCCTGTTCAAGGACAACGGCCGGGGGCCGGAGCTCAAGGAGGAATACAAGCTCGACAAGGACGGCAACTACGCGAGCTATCACGTCGCCGGCACCTCGACCTTCGGCGCGATCATCGACGAGACTTTCGCCCGCCAAGGCGACAAGGCACAGTGGAAATCGACCTCCGACAAAGGCGAGCAGGAAGTTTTCGGCGGCGCACTGTATACGCCGCTCGGTGGCACACCGGACGCCTTCTCGGTCGCGATCGCCGCGCTGGCCAAGCGCAGCGACGGCAAGCTGCCGCTGATCCCGAGCGGCACGCTGACGATGCAGAAGCTCATCGATTCCGAAGTGACCCGCGGCTCCGAGAAGAAGAAGGTGCAACTGCTCGCGCTGACCGGGATAGGTTTTACTCCGAACTTCGTCTGGGCGACCACCGACGCGACCCCGCACATGTTCGCCTTCATCTTCCCGGGCTTCATCCAGCTCGTCGAAGACGGCTGGGAAAGCAACGGCGCCGAACTCGAAAAGCAGCAGAAAGCCGCCGAGAAGGACCTGCTGGTCAAGATGCAGCAGCGCCTCGCCCATCCGCTCGCCGGATCGACGCTGATCCGCAACGCGCGCGTGTTCGACAGCGAGCGCGCCACGCTCGGGCTGGCCAGCGACGTGCTCATCGAGAACGGTCGCGTCATCGATATCGCCGACACGGGCAAAGAAAAGCGCAAAGCCGATCGCACTATCGATGCAAACGGCCGCGTGCTCCTGCCCGGTCTATTCGACATGCACGCGCATACGAGCGCGTTCGAAGGCGGCCTGCACCTCGCCGCCGGCGTGACCAGCGTGCGCGACATGGGCAACGACAATGCCACGCTGCAGGACCTGATCGCGCGCGAACGCGACGGGACTCTGCTCGCGCCCCACATCGTTCCCGCCGGTTTCATCGAAGGCGAAAGCCCGATGTCGGCGCGCAACGGCTTCGTGATCAAGAACCTCGACGAAGCGAAGAAGGCGATCGACTGGTACGCCGAGCACGGCTATCCGCAGATCAAGGTGTACAACTCGTTCCCGAAGGCGATCTTGCCCGAGACGACGGCCTATGCGCACAGCAAGGGCCTGCGCGTCAGCGGCCACGTGCCGGTGTGGCTGCGCGCCCAAGAGGTGGTCGAGCAGGGCTACGACGAGATCCAGCACATCAATCAGGTGCTGCTCAACTTCCTCGTCACCGACAAGACCGACACGCGCACGCTCGACCGCTTCCAGCTGCCAGCGGACAAGGTCGCCGGACTCGATTTTGATTCGAAGCCGGTGCAGGACTTCATCGCCTTCCTCGTCAAGCACCACACCGCGATCGATCCGACCCTGACCACGTTCGACTTCATCCGCCAGAAGGACGGCGACATGTCGCAGGCGTACGCGATGGTTGCCGACCACATGCCGCCCGACGTCAAGCGCGGTTTCCTGCAGGGGCAGATGAAGATTCCCGACGAAAAAACCGCGCAGCTGCACGAGAAGTCTTACGCGAAGATGATCGAATTCGTCGGCCGCATGTACAAGGCCGGCGTGCCGATCGTCGCCGGCACCGACGCACTCGCCGGCTTCACCCTGCAGCGCGAACTGGAACTCTACGTGCAGGCCGGTATGACGCCCGCGCAGGCGCTGCAGGTCGCAACCTTGAACGGCGCGAAGTACTCGCGCGTGGAAGAAGACCGCGGCGTGATCAAACCCGGCTGGCGCGCCGACCTCATCCTCGTCGACGGCGACCCGACGAAGAACATCTCCGACATCCGCCAGGTCGCGCTCGTGGTCAAGGGCGACAAGGCCTATTACCCGAGCGAGGTCTACGAGGCCTTGGGCATCAAACCGTTCGCGAAAGCGGTGACTGTGCAGTAGGCCCCCGAGCGACGATCACCGCGCAGAGCGGCGATCGTCGCCTGCGGATCAGGCGCGGGTCGGGAACGGCTCGCGCCAGGCAGGTAGCTCATTCAGACGCGCGTACCAGCGCGCGATGTTTTCGTGGCCGTCGAGCGGAAGGCGCGCGGCTTCGTAACCGAGAAACATCGCCGCGTGGAAATCGGCAACGCTCAACCGATTCCCGGCGAGAAAGTCCCGCCGCGCGAGATGTGTATCGAGCACCGATGCGAACTGCACGAAAAATTTCGTCGCGCTGTCGATCGCCTGCTCATCGGGCTCGCCGAGACCGAGCGGGCGCTTGAGCGTGCGCTCGAACCAGATCGTCCCGGCATGGCGGTTGAAATGCGCCGTGCTCCAGTTGAACCAGCGCAGGATGTCGAGGCGCATGCGCTCGTCGGCCGGCCACAGGTCCGAGCCCGTCTTCGCGGCGATATGGCATATCACGGCCGGCACCTCCCACAACGTGACATCGCCATCGACCAATGCCGGTACCTTGCCGTTCGGGTCGATTGCGAGATAGTCGGCTTTACGGTGCTCACCGCGCGAAAGATCGACTCGAACATGTTCCACGTCGGCCCTGGTGTACTTCGCCACCGCGCAAGCCACGCGCGGATGCGGTGATTCGAAATAGTAGAGTTTCATGTGCATCGTCCGTCGTTGTCGCATCAAAGCGTGGTGAAGTAGGCAGCGAGATCGTCGAAGGATTCGCTCCAGCCCTGCTGATGACCATTGCGACTCGCAACCGATTCAAAGCCGGTCTGGCGGAAGATCATGCGCGTCTTGCCCGGGCCCGCGTCCTCGAACTCGACGCGCACCAACGTTTCCGGACCGCGGTTGCCGTCGTCGTCTTCCCAGGCGTGGGTAAACACGAGCCGCTCGTTCGGCACGATTTCGCGATAGGCGCCGCTCACCCAGTGTTCCGCGCCAGTCACGTGGCGCATGCCGACACGAATCTTGCCGCCGGGACGCGGTTCCGCCTCGGCACGGATGATTTTCATGCCATGCGGCGCCCATTTGGTGGCGTGCACGGGATCGGTCCAGGCGGCATAGACAAGACGACGCGGCGCGTTGAACACACGCACGATCTCAAGTGCGAGTTCTTCGCTTGCTGCGCTCGGTGTATTTTGCAGTCTTGCGGACATTTGCTTTCTCCTGTTGCAGTTCATCGAGATAGCGCTCGAGTCGGTCGAAGCGCTGCTCCCAGTAGAGGCGGTATTGCTCGACCCATTCCGCGACGTCGCGCAGCGGCTGCGCGGCGAGCCGGCACGGTCGCCACTGCGCCTCGCGTCCGCGCGTGATCAGGCCCGCCCGCTCCAGCACCTTCAAATGCTTGGTCACCGCCGGCAACGTCATCTCGAACGGCGCGGCGAGATCATTCACCGTCGTCTCGCCTGAAGCGAGGCGCGCGAGAATGGCGCGCCTCGTCGGATCGGCGAGGGCGGAAAACGTGGTGCTGAGACGGTCGGCGGACATGTATTATACCGAATGGTTAATTTACCATATAGTAAAATACAGACCCAATCGAGTCAACCCTTGCCGAATCGTCGCTTCTTGTCGTTATTCCGCCTGCGTTGCTTCGACCTGGATGCGCAGGTTCACTTCCATCTTGAAATTGTACTTCTTGCCGGCTTCCATGCCGAAATCAGCGCGGTTGAAACTCGCAAGCGCATCGGCACCACAGCGTTCGCGCGCTTTGTGCATCGCATCGGGAATGCACTTGAACGACGCGATCTTCAAAGTCAGCGGGCGGGTCACGCCGTGCAGGGTGAACTCGCCGATGACTTCGGTCGGTGCGCCATTGCGAAAACCGGCGAGCTTGCCCTTGTAGGTCGCCGTCGGGTACTTGGCGACGTCGAACAATTCCTCGCCTTTCGCCTTCTCGTTCATCTTGTCCAGGCCGTAGTCGACGCTAGCCGTATCGACCGTGACTTCGACCGTGCCGCTCTTCGCCGCTTTGTCGAGCACGATCTTGCCCGAGGTCTTGTCGAACTTTCCGCGCCAGACGGACAGTCCGCCCATATGGTCAGCTTCGAAGCTCGGATAGGTGTGCGCCGGATCGATTTCGTAGGTCACCGGTGCCGCGTTTGCGGCAGAGGCGAGACCGAGCAGCATGAATGGCAAGATAACGCGCTTGTACATGGAATTCCTCGTGGATGAGTTGCCGGATTGCACGACTACGACGATCCGATTGCAGTGAAATCGACAAAGCCGCAATCACTATCGCACGAGGCCATTCCGCACCGGTTAAATTTTCGCATGCGCAGTATTCCTATATTGTCCCGTCCTCGACACGGCGACAATCTCGCGTGGCGTATGTCGATTTCCTTCCGATCCATTCGTCGCACGGGTAACAAACCACATAGAGTGCTCACGATGACCGAAACGAATCCCGCTCCGACACACCACGCCGACAACCACAAATGGCTCGCACTGACCGTGCTCTGCCTCGGCGTGCTGATGGACGTGCTCGACACGACCATCGTCACCGTCGCCCTGCCCTCGATCAAGAACGACCTGCACTTCGACGACACGTCGCTGGCCTGGGTGATCAACGCCTATATGCTGACCTTCGGCGGCTTCCTGCTGCTCGGCGGCCGCCTCGGCGATCTCTACGGGCATCGCAAATGGTTTCTGATCGGCATCGCCGGCTTTGCCCTGACCTCGCTCGCCTGCGGGCTCGCGCAGTCGCAGGAAATGCTGATCGTCGCGCGCGCGGCGCAGGGCATCGCCGGCGCGGTGATTGCCGCGGTCGCGCTGTCGTTGATCATGGATCTGTTTCCCGAGCCGGTCGAACGAGCCAAGGCGATGGGTGTGTACAGCTTCGTCGCCTCGGCTGGCGGCAGCATCGGCACCATGCTCGGCGGTGTGCTGACGCACGCGCTGAACTGGCACTGGATCTTTCTCGTCAACCTGCCGGTCGGCGCCGCGGTGATCGCGTTCTCGCTCAAGCTGCTGCCCGACACGCACAACGAGAAGGCCGATCCGCGCCTGGATGTGTCCGGTGCAATCACCGTCACCGCGGGCATGCTGCTCGCTGTCTACGCGGTCATCAACGGCAACAGCGCGGGCTGGGCTTCGGCGCAGACGCTGGGCCTGCTCGGCGCCGCAGTCGTGCTGCTCGCGATCTTCCTCGCGATCGAAGCGCGCGTCGCCCATCCGCTGATGCCGCTCGGCATGTTCCGCCTGCGCAACGTCTCGACCGCGAACGCGATCGGCGTGCTCTGGGCCGCAGCGATGTTCGCCTGGTTCTTCCTCTCCGCGCTGTACATGCAGCAAGTGCTCGGCTACGACCCGCTGCAGGTCGGCCTCGCTTTCCTGCCGGCGAACCTGATCATGGCCGCATTCTCGCTCGGCCTGTCGGCGAAGGTCGTGCTGCGCTTCGGCATCCGCTGGCCGATCGTGGCCGGACTCGCGCTCGCCGCGCTCGGCCTGGCGCTGTTCGCGCGCGCGCCGGTCAACGGCGGATTCGCGCTCGACATCCTGCCGGGCATGCTCCTGCTCGGCCTCGGCGCGGGCTTGGCGTTCAACCCGGTGCTACTCGCGGCGATGAGCGATGTGAACCCGAGCGAATCGGGCGTCGCCTCGGGTCTGGTCAACACGAGCTTCATGATGGGCGGCGCGCTCGGCCTGGCCGTGCTCGCGAGTCTCGCCGCCGCGCAAACCGGCAACGCGCTTGCAGCGAACGTGGACAAAATCGTCGCGATCAACAGCGGCTACCACGCGGCGTTCTTCGTCGGCGCGGTCTTTGCGTTGCTCGCCGCGGCACTCGCCGCGGTGTTCATCCGCGCCGGCGCACCCGCGGGCGATGCGATGTCCGCGCATTGATACGTGCATCGGCATTGCGCCTGCAGCGCGCCACGCGTGTAAACTGACCGCGCCCATCCCGCAACCGGCCATCACGATGAGCGAAGAAGACAACTACGAAGAACAATGGTGGATCGCCTCGCTCGGCGATGCGCTGGTCTGGGCACGCATGCGCGTGCTCGAATCCGGGGTCGCCGAAGTGTTCAATGCCGAAGGCGAGACGCTGCGCTACGACGACGAGGATGCCGCGAACATGGCGTTGCTCGACGCCGAGTTCCGTGCCTTCGACGGCCTCGACGACGACGACGCGATGACGATGGGCTTCGAGCTCGATTCGATCGAACCGCCCAATGGCGAAAACGACGAGGAACTGCTGCCGCTGATGACCGAGAAGCTGTCAATGCGGCATTGACGGTCGCATCGACGCGATTTCGCGTCGGTGCGCGAACGCGGAGATGAAACCTCCGCAGCAAACGGACTAGCCATGGATCTCGATCTTTCCGGCAAACACGCGCTCGTCTGCGGCGGCTCGCAGGGCATCGGCCGCGCCGCGGCGATCGAGCTCGCGCGCCTCGGCGCCGACGTCACCTTGCTCGCGCGTTCGCGCGAAGGGCTCGAAGCCGCGCTCGCGGCAATGCCCGTCGTGCACGCAAATCAGCGCCACGCGAGCATCGCCGTCGACATGGGCGACCACGCGGCGCTGCGCAGCAAGGTCGAGGCGATGGTCGCCGCGCCGAATCCCGTACAGATTCTAGTCAACAACAGCGGCGGCCCGCCGGGCGGCCAGGCGCAGGGAGCGGGTGTCGAGGAATATCTCGCCGCGTTCCAGCAACACCTGATCGCGAACCAGGTCTTGCTGCAGGCGGTGCTGCCCGGCATGAAGGCCTCGGGCTGGGGACGCATCGTCAACGTGATCTCGACCTCGGTGAAGGAACCGATCCGCAACCTCGGCGTCTCCAACACGATCCGCGGCGCGGTGGCGAGCTGGGCGAAGACGCTCGCGG
This sequence comes from Rudaea cellulosilytica DSM 22992, assembly GCF_000378125.1. GTDB lineage: Bacteria > Pseudomonadota > Gammaproteobacteria > Xanthomonadales > Rhodanobacteraceae > Rudaea > Rudaea cellulosilytica. The sequence goes on from NZ_KB899242.1 coordinate 230,244, forward strand.
CCGAGCTCGGCCAATACGGCATCACGGTCAACAATGTGCTGCCCGGCTACACGAAGACGCAGCGGCTGGACCAGATCCTCGGCGAGCGCACCCGGACGACCGGCAAGAGCGAAGAGGAAATCGCCAAGACCATGCTCGCGAGCGTGCCGCTGGGCCGTTTCGCGGAGGCGTCGGAAATCGCCAACGTGATCGCGTTCCTCGCCTCGCCCGCCGCGGGCTACGTCAACGGCGTCAACGTCCCGGTCGACGGCGGGCGCACGCTGTCGCTGTGATGCGCACCGTCATCGCAGCGACGGGATTCGTCCTCGCTGCGGCGTCCTTGGCTGCCTGCACGCAGGTGGCGAAACCGCAGGTCTCCGCAGAAACGGGCAACGTGCCAGCCGAGCATGTCGGTCCCGGCACGTTCGCGCGGCTCAATGCGCTGCAGCGCGAAGCGAATTCGCTCAGCTCGCCGCTCGCCGTGCACGAGTTCTACCGCAGGCGCTACGACGAAAGCGAAGGCGGCCTGCGCAACCTGATCGCTCAGGTGCGCGCCGCGAACGACTCCGAACTCGGCGACTACGAAACTGCGGTGCGCCGCTTCCCGTTCGGCACTCCCGGCCTGCGCGGCACGCCCGCCGCGCTGCCCGAGCGCGAACGCTATCGCGCCGTCGACGCCGCCGACGGCATCGCCGAACGGGCGCTCGGACGCCGCATCGTCGTCGTCAACGAGGCGCACCACGTCGCGCAGACCCGCCTGCTGACGCTGCAATTGCTGCCGAAGCTGCGCGCGTCCGGCTACACCCATCTCGCTGTCGAAGGACTCGACGAGCGCGAACGCGAACTCGACGCGCGCGGCTATCCGATCCAGGCCAGCGGCACGTACGTGCGCGAACCACTGTACGGCGAGATCGTGCGCCAGGCACTCGCCCTGGGCTACGTCGTCGTACCCTACGAGTCCTCCCGCCCCGAGGCGGACGCGGAAACGCGTGAGGAAGACCAGGCACAGCACATTGTCGAGCGCGTGTTCCGCGCCGCGCCCGAGGCGAGGCTGCTCGTGCATGCCGGTTATGCGCATGCACATGAACGCGCCGGTTATCTCGACGCCGAGCCGATGGCGCTGCGCCTGAAGCGCAAGACCGGTTTCGATCCGCTCACGGTAGACCAGACCCTGCTACGCCCGGTCGACGCTGCGCGTGAGTATCCGGACTACCGCGAGCTGCTGCGCCGTTTCGCGATCAACGTACCGAGCATTCTCGTCGCCAGCCGCGACGGCGCAGCATGGAGTCTGGAGCCTGGCTACTACGACGTTAGCGTCGTCCTGCCGCCACCGGCAACGCTCATCATCGGCCGCCCCGACTGGCTCGCGCTCGGCGGCACGCGCACGCCCATCGCAATCGACATCGATCTGGGTACCGCACACCTGCCCTGCGTGATCGAAGCGCACTACAAAGCCGAGAGCGACAAGGCCGTACCCGCCGATCGCACCCTCGTCGAGCGCAGCGGCATGCAAGCGCTGCTGTTCCTGCGCCCGGGCCACTACCGTTTGTCCGCGGTCGACGCCTCGGGCAATACGTTCGAGCGGCGCACGCTGCGCGTCGATTGAGGCAAGCTGCTGCGGAGTCCTGCTAAGCTTCGCGCATGACGACATCGCAGCCGACGAAATCCCGCCTCGCCCATCTGCTTGAACGCAACCGTACCTGGTCGCTCGACCTGCGCCAGCGAGATCCGGACTTCTTCCGCCGTCTCGCCGACCAGCAGGCGCCGAAGTATCTGTGGATCGGCTGCTCGGATTCGCGCGTACCGGCAAACCAGATCATCGACATGGCCCCGGGCGAGGTGTTCGTGCATCGCAACGTCGCCAATGTGGTCGTGCATACCGACTTGAATTGTCTTTCGACCGTGCAATTCGCGGTCGACGTGCTCAAGGTCGAACATATCCTCGTCGTCGGTCACTATGGTTGCGGCGGCGTCCGCGCCGCGCTCGAGGGCGCGCGCCTCGGCCTGGTCGACAATTGGCTGCGCCACGTCGGCGACGTCGCGCAGAAGCACGCGGCGGCGCTGGACAGGATCGATCTCCTTGCGCCGCGGCATGCGCGCCTGTGCGAACTCAATGTGATCGAGCAGGTCGTCAACGTTGCGCAGACGACCGTGGTGATGGACGCCTGGGAGCGCGGCCAGAACCTGACCGTGCATGGCTGGTGTTACAGCCTCGAAAACGGCCTGGTCAACGACCTCGGCCTTGAAATCGCGCAACATTCGCAACTGCTCGATCGGTATCATCGCGCGCTGGCGCGGCTGCACGAAAATCTGCTGCGCACCGCCTGAGGGGTCGTCTAGATGAGGCTGCAAATCCTGCTGCTATGTCTGTCGCTTGCTGCGCCAGTAATCGCGTCCGCGCAAGGCGATCCGGTCACCGAAGCCGGCCGCCGTGGCCTGTTGCGCCGCGGCCAGGAGTCGCCGACGGAACATGAGATGACCCCGGCGGAATGGCGGCGTCTGCAACTCGCCGCCGCGGACAAATCCGAGGAAATCATGCGCCGCGCGCAGAAACAGCCCGGTCTGCTCGCGCAATATGTGACCATGCAACTCGCGTACGACGAGAACAACGAGCGCGCGTTCCGCTTGATTTTCGGCCAGTACCTGTCGTGGTTCCAGACCTGGATCGGCGACTACGACGGCGCCGCGCGTTCATTCTCGATCGCCCAACCGGCACAGGCCAACGATGCGCCCTCGCCGCTCACGGGCCCCTGGCACACGCGACCCGCGGACGAGGTGATCCTCGAACTGGCGAAGGATCGCAAAGCGGTGTTTTTCAACGAAGCGCATAGCGCGCCGCTCACGCGCACGCTCACGGTGCAGCTGCTCGCGCGCTTGCGCGCACAGGGCTACACGCATTTTGCCGCGGAAACGCTGTACCTCAAGGAAGCGGAGGGACTGCGCAAGCGCGGCTATCCCACATCCAAGGTCGGCTTCTACACCGAAGAGCCAATCTACGGCGAGATGGTGCGCACCGCGCTGCGGCTCGGTTTTACCGTCATCGCCTACGACGCCGAGGATGCCGGCACCGGCGACGCACGCGAGCGCGCCGGAGCACAATCGCTGTACGACCAGGTGTTCAAGCGCGATCCGAATGCGCGCCTCGTCGTCAACGCCGGCTTCGGTCACATCCAGAAATCCGGCGACTACCTGCGCGGTTCGAGCATGGCGAAGTTCTTCAAGAAGATTTCGAACATCGACCCGCTCTGCGTGGAACAGACCATGATGATCCCGCATGCGCGCACCGATCAGGACCATCCCTGGTACGCCGCGGTGATGCAGGCCGCGCACCCGGCGCAGCCGTTCGTCTACGTCGACGCCGGCAACAAACCGTGGACGCTGAAGCCCGAGCTGTACGACGTCAGCGTGTTCTTCCCGCACACGGCGCAAAACGAAAACCGTCCGAGCTGGGTCAGCCTCGGCGGTACGCGCCTGCCCTACCCGGTCGGCAGCGACCTCTGCCGCGACCAGTTCCCGTGCATGCTCGAGGCGCGCTACACGAATGAGGGCGACGATGCCGTCGCCGCTGATCGCGCCGTGCTCAACGTGATCGACCCGAACGCACCGATGTCGCAGCGCGTGCTTTCCAACCACGGCTCGGCGCAAAGCCGGCTGTACCTGTATCCCGGCAACTACCGGGTGAACGCGCTCGACGGTCGCGGACGGATCGTATCGTCACAACCGGTCACGATCGCGCCTGGCACAACGAAACCTTGAACTGAGAACGATACAGCCGCGATCGACTGTTGATCGATCGTGGCATGTTCTTCAACCGGCAGATGGCCGCGCAGTGCGGACGTCTTGAAGTGGCGCCTATTTCGCGTTGCCGGGCGTCACTGCGTAGCGCAGCAGGCCGGCTTTCGTATCTTTCGCACCGCCGACCGCCAGATACAGCTGGCCCACTTCCGGGACCAGATACGAGGTCTTCGCGCCTTTCTCCGAAGGCACGCGTGCGATCTCCTTGTAGTGATCCGCGTCTTCTTGCGCGAACACGCCGATATAGTCGTCGCCACTGGCGTAGATGCGGCGGTTGACCGCATCGAAGACCAGGCCGTTGGTGCGGCCGGGTGCATCGAAACTGGCGACCGATTGTCCGTCGTCGGTGTTAACGACAACGAACTTGAACGGTTTGCGCGTGATGATGAACAGGCGCTTGTTCTTCTCGTCGAGATCGATCGCCGAGTTGTTCTGTCCTTCCTTCACCGGCCAAGTAGCCAAGACCTTACCCGTCTTCTTGTCGAGCACCGCGATCTCGCTGCGACCGGCGACGTTGACGAACACGCGCGAGCCGTGCTGCTCGGCGACGATGCCCTCGGTGAAATCGGTATCGAACTGGGTTTCGCTGAGCGTCTTGCCGGTGTCGGCATCGACCTGGGCGACGGTGACCTTTGGCAGCTTCTTCGGCGCATTCTTGCCGCCGACGACGAACCAGAGGCGGTTGGCAGACGCGTCGTAACTCATGACGTCGGCGCCCGGAATCAGCTTGACCGTGCTGACGACGGCGTAGGTCTTGCCGTCGAGGATCTTGCTCAGGCTTTCGTCGGCGCTGCTGACGAAGATGCGGTCCTTCTTCGCGTCGTAATAGATCGCGTGCGGCTCGCCTATATTCTTGACGGTTTTCAGATGCGCACCGTTGTGCAGGTCGAAGACCTCGAGTGAACCGCCTTCCTCGCCGGCGAGGAACAAACGATTGCCCTTGACGTCGGCACCGAAATGGTCGAAGTCGCCCTCGTAGCCAGGCAGGTCGGTGCGGCCAAGCGGCTTGAGCGGCGCTGCGCCATCGGCGAGCGCGATCGTCGGCAGCGTGAATGCGAGTGCGGCGACGAGCGCACGGATTTGGATTTTCATGCCCTTCTTCTTCCTGATCATGTTCGTGACACCCGGTGGCGAGTCCGGCCTGCGCCACGGCAGCCGCCCGCGGCGCCATGCATCGCCGCGAACGGCCCCCTGGAAACGGGGATCGCCGTCGTCGTTTCTTACTTGGCTTCGTCGAACAGCGCGTTGTAGCTCGGGATCTTCTTCGCCAGCGCGTCGCGCAGATCGTTCGCCTTCTTCAGGTAGGCCAGTTCGTCGGCGCTGTTGTTCGCATTCGCGGGCGGGTTCTTCCATGCGTACACGACGAGGCCGATGTTGTCGCCCTTGACGTCGCGCATCGGCATGAGGATCACGAATTTCTTCGGATTGTCCTTGGTTCGGTTCCAGCGTGGATCGACGATGGTGATGCCCTTCTTGGAAACATCGATGTCATCGGGATCGTCCGGATTGCCTATGCGGTCCGGATAGGAACCGGCGAACATCGTGTAGGCATCCGTCTTGCCGGGCGGCACGCCGTGCAAGGTGATGCTGAGCAGTTCCGGATGCGCGGCCATTGTTTCGTCGGACAGCTTCTGGCCCAAGATCTTGTGCGCCGGCGGCGTCCAGTTCTTCTCGGCGGCCAGAGCGGAGGCACTGCCGAATACCGCCACACTCACCAAGGCTGCGGCAAGAGCCGATTTGAATCGCTTGTTCACGAAAACCTCCCTCTCTTTGATGGATTTGTCGCATCCGGACACTGGAAGCGTGGACGCAATGTAAGCGGTGACTCTGTACGCTTCCTGTCGCGATCCTAAAAAATTTTTCAGCCGGCGCGATGCATCCGTTCCGGCCCTGGCACGCGGGCCTGAAAGCGCATTAAGGGAGCTTTCACCTTGTCGACAGGTTGGCCGGCTAGCGTTTCGCGGCCGGCTTGGGCTTGTCGCGCAAGCGAGCTACGACGGACATCCACTGGCCTGCGACATCGCGCACGGAGAAGGAACATGACGAACTGCAGCAAACCGCGAGCGTTGCCGCGGCCGGTTTTCTTCGCGGCATTGCTTGTCGCATTCGCCGCAGAACCAGCGCAGGCGCAGGCGCCTATTCCAGTCAAGGTCTATGCGCAGGAGCTCGTCGAACGCGCACTCGCTGAGCATCCCGATCTGCGCGCGCTGACGATCTATGCGACGCCGCCGAAAGCATCCGCGAGTATCGTCGTCGCCTCGACGCTCGGCCGTATCGGCAAGGCCGCCGAGGCCGCCGATATCGAGGTCGTCTCCACGGGCAAGCCGCGCTTCATCGAACGTGCCGCGAACCAGCGTGCCGAAATCGAACTGCCATTGCACGATGTCGGCGGGCAGACGATAGGCGCGCTCGACTTGGTCTTCGCGACGCCGGCCGGAACCCATCGCGCCGCGCTTGAGAAGAATGCCGGAGCGCTCCGCGATGCGCTCGCACGACGCCTGCTCAACCTCGCCAATCTGACCGAGCCGTTCCCCTATGTCGCTTCGGCGACGACGCGCTCGCGCGCACAGACGCTGATCGAGGAAGCGTTGCGGCGCCATCCCGAGGTGACCGTGCTCGCGCTGCGCGCGAAAGGTCCGCCGCAGAATGAATTGATCCTGCTCGGCTCGACCTTCGGCCGCCACGGCAAAGCCGCCGACGACGACGACATGAAGGTGCTCGATGCACGCGCGCCGATCACCGGCCTGTATTCCAACGGCAAGCGTTTCGGCGCGGATCTGGCGCTGCGCGACCGCAGCGGCAGCGCAATCGGCACGATGAATGTCGGCTATGCCTACAGCGACGGCGATGACAAGAAAGTGTTGGAAACAAAGGCCGTCGCTTTGCGCGACGAGATCCAGGCGCGCATCAGCGATGCCTCCACGCTTGGGGAAATCGACCCGTGAGCATTCGCCATGAATCGCGTTTTCGTGTTTTTTTGGCGACGTTGGCGGTCTGGACCGGCGCTGTTCATGCTCCATCTGCAACGGCGGCATCCGATACAGTCGCGATAAACAGCATCGGCGCCGCCACGATGGGCCCGCTGATGGATGCCTGGATGCAGGCGCTGCACGCGCAGCATCCGGAAATAGCGCGCGGCGCGCGTTGGCAGCACGTCGGCGATGCCGCCGCGATCGGGGCGTTGATGTTCGAGCAGGCGGACCTCGCGCCGATCACGCGTTCGTTCGAGAAGGAAGAGATAGCGCCCTACGTGCACCAGTTCGCCGGCGACATGATGAAGGCGCCGCTGACCGTGCGCGTCGCCTCGCGCGACGGCAAGCCGGTGTTCCTCGCTTTCAACAAGCGCCCGGACACGCCTCCCGTGCCGGCCGTGACCGCATTCGTGCGCTTCGCGCTCAGTGCCGAAGGACAAAAAATCGTCGCCCGGACCCCCGGATTCGAATCGCTGGCAGCGGATGACATCAAGCAGGAACTGGCAAAGATCGCCGGCTATGTCGCCAAGCTCGATCCCGCACTGCCGGTCTACAAAGCGGGCACGCCGCTGCACCGCGATATCCGCAGCGTCGGCAGCGACGGCATGAAGTCGTTGATGGAGCGCTGGATGCACGATTTCCACGCGCTGCAGCCCGGCGTGCGCAAGGGCGATCCTTGGGAGCATCTGGGCACGCTCAACGGCTTCAACGCGCTCATGGTCGGCATGACCGATCTCGCGCCGATGGGCCGCGAGCTCTGGCCTGACGAAGCCGCCGCGTTCGCCGACTTGCATAAAGGAGAAAAGTTGCTCGAGATCCGTGTCGCGCGTGGTGGCTTCAACACGCTGCAGCGCACGACAGCGCAGGCGATCTTCGTCAACGCGAAGAATCCGCTCAAGCAGATCACGCTGGCGCAACTCAAGGCCGCGTTCGGCAAGAATCCGACGATCACACGCTGGGGCCAGCTCGGCCTCGCCGGTGAATGGGCCGACAGACCAATCACGCTCGACGCGCCGCCGCTGGTCGCGCCGAATGCGATGTCGATGCAGTTCATGGTGCTGCACGGCGGTGAGTGGAGCGAAGGCGTGCATCAGGCTTCGATTGCCGACACGGCGCAGGCGATTGCGACCGAACCCGGCGCGCTAGGCTTCGGCGGCCTCGAGGAAGGCGGCCCCGGCCTGCGCGCCGTGCCGGTCGCGCGCGATGCGAACGGCGCAGCGATCGAGATCAATGCCGAGACCACATCGAGCGGCCGCTATCCGTTGACGCGCTACATGTACATCCGCTTGCGCCATACACCGGACCAGCCTCTGCCCGCGCCGATCAGGGAATTCCTGCGCTACGTGCTGAGCCGGCAAGGCCAGTCGCCGATTCCGTATTCCGGCTACTTCCCGCTGAACGCGGGCGAAGTGCGGGAAGAACTCGCAAAGCTCGAATAAGCCGGCTCAGATCGGCACTTCGAAAATTGCCTTCACTGTCCAATTGTCTGCGGCTGGGCTGAGGCCGCGGCCGATGCCGATGTTGAACGGCAGCGGACCCTTGTCGACATCGGCGGTGACGTACAACGTGTGGTTCTGTTCGTTCCATGGACTGAAGTGCTTCACGCCGCCGAAGTCAGCGTAGTACTCACCGCCGAGCATCACGCCGTCGGCGACCTTGCGCCCGACTTTGATGCCGACGTCGAAGTTCGGATTGCCGCGATCGAAGCCGGGCGAGAGATCGAAGCCGAAGGTCGGGTTGACCGAGACGAGCCAGTCCTCGTTGCGCCAGCCGAAGATCGTGCGTACCTCGGCCGCCTGGCGCGACTGCGAATAGCGCTGCTGCAGGTTACCCCATTCGAAGTTCACACCGGCGAACGCGCCGCCGCCTTCCGGCGCCTTCAACGGCATCCACTTCAGACGAAGCTTGTAACCGGCCAGATCGCCATGACCGTTCGACTCGAAGTTCGTCGGCAGGTACAGCCCGGCCTCAAACGTGTCACTGAGGCCGTAGGAAAACTCCGCAGTCAGGCGCGTGCCATGCTCGGGCGTGACCTCGCCGGGATAATCGGCTTGCGAACGCCCGTCGGGCGTGGTGTTGACGTGCAGCTCCAGGCCGAACTGGCCGGGTTTGTTGATATCGTCGGTATACACCTGGATCTCGTCCTCGAGCTCGGCACGCGCACTCGCGGCGACGAGCGCGAGCGCGGCGCACAGACCGGCGCGCAGGCACGATACTTTTTTTGAACGGTACGGTGACTTCTTCATGTAGTTCACAGGTCCAGAACGAGAGTGGCGCTGCGCGCGCGCGAACAGCACGGCGTGAAGCGGTCGTTGCGCGCGCGCTCTTCCGCGGTGAGGATGCGATCGCGGTGGTCCGGTTCGCCGGCAAGCACCCCGGTGAGGCAAGTGCCGCAGACGCCCTGCTCGCAGGAGCGCGGCAGCACGATGCCATTCGCGGCGAGCACCTCGAGCACGCTCGCGTTCTTGCCGACCGAATAGCTCTTGCCCGAGCTTGCGAGCTTGACGACGAAGTCGGTGTCGTTCGCCGAGCGCAGCAGGTCGGCGGAAAAATATTCGCGATGAAGGTTCTGCTCTTTCCATCCGGCGCGGTTCGCGGCGAGCAGCGCTGCGTCCATGAAGCGTGTCGGCCCGCAGACGTACAAGTGCGTTCCTGCATCGGGCCGCGCAAGCACGTCATCCAGGTTGGTCCGCCGCTCCGGCACTCCTTGGCTGAAATGGAACTGCGCGCGATCGGCAAACGCCGATCGTTCGATTCGCCCAAGGAAAGCCGCGTGCTCGCGCGAACGTGCCCAGTAGTGCAAGCGGAAATCGGCCCCGGTATTGGCCAGGCGTTCGGCCATGCACAGGATCGGCGTGATGCCGATGCCCGCGGCGAGCAGCAGCGAGCGTTCCGCCCCGTGCGCGAGCGGAAAATGGTTGCGTGGCTCGCCGATGCGGATCAGATCGCCTTCATCGACTTCCTCGTGCATCGCGCGCGAGCCGCCACGCGAGTCGTTCGTGCGCAATACGCCGATCAGGTAGCGATGCGTTTCGCGTGGGTCGTTGCACAGCGAATACTGGCGCACGAGTCCGTCGCGCACCTGCACGTCGATGTGCGCGCCGGCGGAGAACGAAGGCAAGGCGGCGCCATCCGGATCGGCCAGCTCGAACGTGCAGATGTTCGCCGCCTCGACCGACTTGCGCACGATGCGCACCTGGCGCGGCAGCCGCGACGGATCGCGCTGCGCACGGCGCAACCAGCTGCGTATGCCGGTGTAACCGAGCACGGGCACGCAAAGCACGCCGAACAACAGCAGCGCCTGTCCGACCCAGCCGCCGACGTAACCGGTGTGGATCGACAGCGTCCAGAAATACAGACGATGGCCGAGGCTGCTCGCGGCGTAGGGCGTAAAGCTCAGGGTGTCGCCCGTGTAGGCGTCGAGCGCGATCAACGTGCGCGCGTTCGGGTGTGGCGCATCGAGGTCGATCGCGTAGATTTCGACCGGATCTTCGGCGCGCAGCGGAAAATGCAGCAGCACCTCGCGCGTCTGCGCATCGAGCGCCTGCACCTTTTGCCAGATCGCTTGCATCGGCAGCCGCTGCGTGCCTGGCGCGACTTCGTGCGAGGCCTGCGGATGTTCCGGCAGCGGCGAGCCGGTCAGCCGGTAGACCGCGTTGCGATACCAGTCGAAGGACTGCGGCAATCCGGTCAGCACGAGCAGAAGCACGATTGCGGCCGCGTACGGTCCGACCGTTTTATGCAATGCAATATGGCTCGCCGCTCCGCGCGCGCGTGGTGTGCGCAGCGCGAGAGCGCGTCGCGCACCGCGCCAAGTACCGGGCCACCAGAGCACGAGGCCGCCGATGACGAGCACGAGTCCGAACACGATCGCGCTGCTGCCGACGACGAGATTGCCGTTCGGCACGAAGCGGAAACGATGCAGCTGCTCGAGCATGCCGAACGGACCGCTATAGCGTCCGCGCTGGCCGAGCACTTCGCCGGTGCACGGGTTCAGATAGACGAACATCTGATCGGTGAAGCGGATCATCGCCGCCGGCATGCGCGCCTCACCGGGCTCGCCGGCAATCAGGCGGATGTAGTCGAGCTTGCCTTTCGGATACGTCTTGACCGCGTTCGCGGTCAGCGCATCGAGTGAAACGCGCGCGGCGCAGGTCGGCACGCTGAGCAGATCGCGGTCGAGCGGCGTTTCCAATTGCTTGCGCCACACGAGCATGCTGCCGGTGAGCGCCATCCACATGATCACGAAGCCGACGCTCAGGCCGACCCAGCGATGGACCGGACGCAATACACGGCGCAGTGCGATCATCGTATCGCCACCTTCAATGCTGCGCCTTGAGCGCCTTGTCGACGAAGACGTTGGTGTAGGTCTGCTTCACGTCGACCGCCTTGTACTTGGGATTAGCCTCGGCGAGCACGCGCCACTCGCCGACCGCGCCGTCTTCGGGCATGCGGCCGTCGTTGGCGAACATCGGGATCTGTTCCTTGAGCACCTTGAGGTAATCGTCGCCGTATTGCTTGCGCACGTCGGGCGGAATCTTCTCCATGATTTCCTCGGGTGTGTGCGTGTTGATGAACTTGAGCGTGCGCACGAAGGCGTTGGCAAGATGCTGTGCGATCTCGGGCTTCTCCTTCACCTTTGCGCTGGTCATGAAGATCGTGTTCGACGGGAACGGCGCGCCGAGCGCCTTGCGCGTGCCGTCGAGCGTGGTCAGGTCGGCGAACTGGGTGGCGGCGCCCTGCCCTTCGTAGAAGAATCCGTCCGGTGTCGGCGCGACGACGAGGTCGGCCTTGCCCTCGCGCAGCAACTGTGCGTTCGCGTCCTTGCCTTCGGTGCCGGTGCGCGTGTACTCGTCGAGCTTGTGGCCGCCGGCGAGCACGAGGTAATTCGCGATCGTCGTCTTCGCAGAACCGGCGCCGCCGGAAATGACGCGGCTGCCTTTAAGGTCGGCAGGCTTTTTGTACTTGTCGCGCGCCGAATTGGCGACGAGCACACGCATGCCCGGCGTCACGCCGAGCGTTACCACGGCCTCGATCTCCTTGCCTGCGGCGCGCTGCACGATGTTGTGGTGGTAGTAAGCCATGATCGCGTCGACACGGCCGTCCATGAGCATGTCCATGTACGGCTCTTCGTTGCGCACGTTCATCACGGTCACATCGACGCCCTCGTCGCGAAAATAGCCGAGGTGTTCCGCTATCAGCACCGGAAACGAGCGGATCTGCCGGACCTCGTCGACGAGCAGGACGATGCGCTCGCGCGGCGCCGACAAAGCGGGAGCAGCGGCTGCGACGTTGAATAGACAGAACAGGAGGGCGATCAGACCTTTCATGTCATCTCTCTGGATTGCGCCGCGAGTCTGGGGCACGAACCTGAAAGGGAGATTAAAAAAAGCGCACTGACAAGTACCTGACGCAAGACGCCGGGCGACTTCAGTCGAGCTGCAAAATTGCACGTCGCAGCGCCGCGACGAGCTGGTCGATGTGCTCCGGCTCGATGATCAGCGGCGGCGACAGCACGATGCCCTCGCCAGCCATGCGAATCGCGACGCCCTGCTCGAGACAGGCGCGATGGCAGGCGTAGGAACGTGCGCCCGGTTTGCCGGGAACCGGTTCGAAGTCGATCGCGGCCATCAGCCCGATGCAGCGAATATCGACGACGTGCGGCAGACCTTGCAGCGAATGCACCGCTTCAGCGAACGCCGGCGCGATGGCCGCCGCACGCTCGAACAGGCCTTCCTGAGCGTAAACGTCAAGCGTGGCCAACCCTGCAGCGCAGGCCAGCGGATGTCCGGAATAGGTGTAACCGTGCGGCAACTCGATCGCGGACACCGGCCCCTGCATCAGCGCCTCGTACACGCTGCCGCGCACGAGCACGGCACCCATCGGCACGCAACCGTTGGTCAGGCCTTTCGCGCAAGTGATCATGTCGGGCACGACGCCGAACTTGTCCGCGGCGAACGCGTGGCCAAGCCGGCCGAACGCGGTGATCACCTCGTCGAAGATCAGCAGGATGCCGTACCGGTCGCAGATCTCGCGCAACCGGCGTAGATAATCGAGCGGCGGAAGCAAGACGCCGGTCGAACCCGCCACGGGTTCGACGATCACCGCGGCGATCGTCGACGCGTCGTGGAGCTGCACGAGGCGAACGAGATCGTCGGCCAGATGCGCGCCCCACGAGGGCTGCCCTCGCGTGAACGCGGTCTCTGCCCGGTTGTACGTATGCGGCAGGTGATCCACGCTCGCGAGCAGGTTGCCGAACGGCTTGCGATGGCCGGCATGGCCGCCGACCGAGATGCCGCCGAAGCCGACGCCATGGTAACCGCGCTCGCGTCCGATCAAGCGCGTTCGCCCGGCGTGGCCTTTGGCATGGTGAAAGGCCAGCGCGATCTTCAGCGCGGTGTCGACCGCCTCCGAACCCGAATTGGTGAAAAACACCTGTTCGAACCCCTGCGGCGCAAGCGCGACGAGGCGCTCAGCGAGTTCGAATGCGCGCGGGTGGCCATACTGGAACGAGGGCGCGTAGTCGAGCTCGGCCGCCTGCTTCGCAATCGCCTGCGTGATGTGGGGATGCGCGTGGCCGGCATTGACGCACCAGAGACCCGCCATCGCATCGAGCATTTTCTCGCCCGACGGCGTGTAGTAGTACATGCCCTGCGCACGCTCGAACAGGATCGGATCGCTCTTGAAGCGGCGGTTGGACGTGAACGGCATCCAATAAGCCCGCGTGCCTGCGGGATCGACAGCTTTGTTCGCGGGGGAATTCATTGTGGAGTTCGCGAGCCGGGAAGGGTTGTGAGCCGCATGATTGCATTTTTTGACGGAAAATACAATTTATGGAGACAGACTCAAGCCCATACCGGCGACGCCAAAAGCGCGACCACGCGCCTGCCAGCCGGCAGGTAGGCACGCTGCAACCGCAGCACAGCAGGGGGAATCAGGAGGCCGGGAGTTCGGCGTCGCGCGCAATCGCGGCCGGCGCCTGGCGCCGGCCGATCGAAAGTGCGCAAGCAATCTTGAGATGATGCAGCATCAACGCTTCGGCGAAGATATTGTCACCGGCCTCGATCGCAGCGATGATCTGCAGCAGGCGCTTGCACGACTCGATCACGTTACGGTTCGGGCCGGAGTAGCTGGAAAACTCCTCGAAGCGGCGCAGCTGGTTCTGCTGCTGCATTGCCTGCAGGATGAAGCGGTTGCCGGAGAAGCGCATCAGCATCTCGTGGAACGCGGAATTCATCGCGAAGAACGCCGAAGAAGTTTGCGCGCGCGGGCTGCGCGCGAGGAAATCCTCGTAGCGGCGGCGCGCCGCGGCAAGTTCCTCAGGCACGACCTTGAACGTCGGCTCGCGCAGCGCGGCGCATTCGATGACCATGCGGAAACGATAAGCTTCGTACAGCGCTTCCTCGGAATCGAGCGCGGGCAGGAACTGCCAACCATGGCCGCGTCGGCGCCGGATCAGGCCTTCGCGCGTGAGCCGCAGCAGCGCGTGCATCAGCACGCTTTTCGGCGCGCCGTAGCGCGCCATCAGTTCGGTCTCGGACAGCGCCTTGGGCAGCTTGCCGCCGGCGCGCTCGGTGATGATAGCGTGGTACAGATCGTCGGCGGTCGGATTCGGGTTCTCCAGCGCGGTCATGCGCATGCGCGGCGCGCGCTTGGATACAAATACGCCGGCGTTCGCGCGGGCTTCGAGATAGCCGCGATCCTGCAGCATCTTCAACGCAGCGCGCACGGGCGAACGCGATACGCCGTAGCGCCTGGCCAACGCCGCTTCGGTAAGGTGATCGCCGGGACCGACGCTGCCGTTGCGGATCGTCTCCATTATCTGGTTGGCGATCTCGATCTGCAGCGAACTGGGTTGGGGAGCTGGCTCTTCCCGCATCCGGCGGCATCCTTCGGCTGGTCATGGACTGGCTGCGTGCGAGTATAACTTGCGCGCCGCACGGCACGTGCGCGGCGGCGCGCCGGCGCACGCGTCAGGCTGCCGCTGTGGAGCATTGTATTGCATTTTATTAGCATCTAATACAATATCGACCCATTCTGGAGTCGAGTGACTTTTTCACAGGCCCTAGGTCCGTCCAGCGAATCCGCCATGCACCCCTTGCCAACCCTGCTGTTCGCCTTGTGCTTGCTCGCCTCGATGCGCGCATCGGCACAGGATGTGAAGCCCGAAGGCACGATCGTCGTGGCGATGAACGCCGACATCCGCACGACCAACCCCGGCGTCAACCGCGACGCGAACACCGATTCGGTGATGATGCATATCGTCGAAGGGCTCGTCGGCTACCGCGAGGACGGGACGCCCGCCCCGCTGCTTGCGCAGAGCATCGACGTCTCCGCCGACGGCAGAACCTATACGTTCCGCCTGCGCGACGGCATCCGCTTTCACAATGGCGCCGTGCTCGCTGCCGACGATGTGGTCTGGAGCTGGCGCCGCTACCTCGACCCGAAGACGCTGTGGACTTGCCTGGCCGACTTCGACGGCAGCCGCGGACTGAAAATCGAATCGGTGCAAGCGGCAGACGCGCACAGCGTGGTGTTCAAGCTCAATCGCGCCGCGCCGCTGCTGCTGACGCAGATGGCTGCGCTGCCCTGCGGCGCAAGCGGCATCGTCCACCGCGACTCGGTCAACGCCGACGGATCGTGGAAAACGCCGATCGGCACCGGCCCCTACCAACTGGAAACTTGGCGGCGCGGCGAATACATCGAACTCGCCGCGTTCACCGGCTACGCCTCGCGCGGCGGCCCACCCGATGGCTACACGGGCGGCAAGACCGCCTACGCGCGGAAGGTGCGCTGGCTGTTCATCCGCGACGACGCCGCGCGCCGCGTCGCCCTGATCAAAGGCCAGATCGATGTGCTGCCGATCGTGCAGGTGTCCGAATTCGCGCAGATCCGCAAGCTGCCGCATGTCACGCTGAAGAGCGCGCCGCTGCTCACGGTCAATGCGCTGCTGATGCAGACGCGCGACCCCGCGCTCGCAGACCCTAAATTCCGCCGCGCGCTCGCGACTGCGCTCGACACCGGCGCGATCGCCGAGATCGCCTCCGGCGGCACGGGCGTCGCCAGCGCATCGATGGTACCGGTGACGAGCCCGTATTTCTCCGCCGCGCAGAAACGGGGCTACGACTACAACTTGGCACGCGCCAAACAACTGCTTGCCGAATCGAGCTATCACGGCGAGAAGATCAAGCTCGTCACCAACCGCCGCTATCCGGACATGTACGACCAGTCGATCATGATCCAATCGATGGCACGTGAGGCCGGCATCCGCCTCGAGCTCGAAGTCACCGAGTGGGCGACCCAGCTCGAACGCTACATGAGCGGCAACTATCAACTGATGTCGTACGGCTATTCCGCGCGCACCGACCCCTACCTCGGCTACGACGCGATGCTCGGTGACAAGAGCAAAAGCAAACGCAAGGTCTGGGACGATAGGCAGGCCATCGCCCTGCTCGCCGATGCCGGCGCGAGCGCCGATCGCGCCGAGCGCCAGGCGCTGTTCGACAAGATGCATGCGCTGATGCTCGAGGACACGCCGCTGGTCGTGCTGTTCTGCCCCGCCGACGTCGTCGCGATCAAGCGCGAACTCGACGGCTTCCGACCCTGGGGCATCGGCCGCGAACGCCTGTGGAACGTGCGCCGCATCGGCCGAACGTCGGCAGCTGCCGCGGCCGCGGCATTTTCAGGTTTCAGACAGGATTCGGTGTCAGGCTCGGCACCGGATTCCGCCACACGATCCGATTCGGGGAGGAAAACACGATGAAAACATTCCGATTTGCTGCCGCATGCTGCGCACTCGTCCTAGGTACCGCGTTGGCCTGCGGCCATGCCTGCGCCGCGGATGCCAAGGCAGCCGACAAGAAAACCGTCGAGAAGAAGGCGGCCAAAGAGGGCGACCTCGACAAGTTCATCAACCTCGATTCCGACGACATCGACACGAAAGTCGAAGTGATCACACAGACGCTGTACGAACAGGAACAACGCATCGTCACCCTGACCTTCATGCAGGAATTCGGCGATCGGGTGAAACTGAAACGCGTCGCCTACGCGAGTGCCGACGGCACGCTGATCCCTGGCTACGTGTTCACGCCGCTCAAGCCCGAAGCCGGGAAGAAATATCCCGCCATTGTCATGGTCCACGGCGGTTTCCACGAGCGCTTCGACTGGCGCTGGTTCCAACTCATCGACCTGGCCGTGACCAAGGGTTATGTCGTGATCTTCCCCGAATATCGCGGCAGCCGCGGCTACGGCGCCAACCACTACGTCAACGAATACGGCATTACCGATACGGCTGACGTGCTCGCCGCAGCGCATTATTTCTCCGGCCTCGACTACGTCGATCCGGCGCGCCTCGCCATCTTCGGCCAGAGTCGCGGCGGCATGGTCACGCTGCTCGCGATCGAGAAGGAGCCGGCGCTGTTCAAGGCTGCGATCGACATCGTCGGCCTCGCCGACTTCGTCGCCTACATGGCCTACAAGCCAGACTACCGCCGCAACGAAGTGGCCAAGGAAAGCGCCTACTTCAAGGGCAAGCTGCCGAACGAGAACCTGGGCGCCTACATGGACGTCTCGCCGATCAACCACGTCGACAAGATTCAGGCGCCGCTGCTCGTGCTCGCGACCAAGGGCGACAAGATCGCGCCGTACGACCTGCACACCGGCCGGCTGCTCGACGTGCTCAAATCCAAGGGCAAGGTGTTCGAGTCCAAGACTTACGACAACGCACCCGGCGGCCACATCTTCATGGACGGCGACACGCCCGAGCAGCGCGACGCGCTGCAGCGCAGTTTCGATTTCCTCGGCAAATACCTGAAGCCCTAAAGAAAGAGCATCTTCGGTGGCAAGCAAAGCTTGTCACCGGGGATTCGATTTGTCTTTGCCCTCACCTTTCTCATCTCGGAAAGAACCCATGAACTCCGCGTTCGCAAAAATATACTTTTTCACCACAGCCGTCCTGCTCCTGCTCCTCGCGCACAACCCCGCCCGCGCAGCCGATTCCGATCCGCGCACGAGCGGTCCGCGCAGCCTGCTGATCGCCTACCACACCACGCCGGCGAACCGTGAAAAGCTGCGCAACTACATGCTGAGCATCGGCCTCAAGGACTTCGCCCAGTGGAAGCGCGAGGGTGCGATCGCCGACTACCACGTCTATTTCAACCGCTACATCGACTCGGACAATTGGGACATGTTCGCCAATGTCACGCTTGCCGCCGAAAACGGCACCGCGCGCTGGGCGCGGATCGAGGCGAACCACCCGGCCGGCCTCGGCGAGGCGGCGGTCGCGCTGACCACGGCGGTGCACACCACGGTCGCCGACCTCATGCGCAGCAAGTCTACGCCGGCGAAGGGCGGCAAGCCGCCGGTCTACCTGATGATTCCCTACGATTATCTCGTTTCGGTGAGCGACTACATAAAATACGTTGACGCCTACGTGCTGCCGCAGGCCGACGGCTGGGCCGACGAGAAGGTGCTGTCGGGCTACGGCTTTTATCTCTCGCGCTATCCGGCCGGCCGGCCGTGGAGCGCGATGTTCGTGTTCGAGTATGCCGACGAGGACGGCCTCGGCTCGCGCGACGTGACCGTAGCCAAGGTGCGCGAGCGCCTGAAGCAGAATCCCGAATGGAAAGCGATTGCCGACAACAAGCACAACGTGCGCAACGAAAAGCAACCGGTCGTCGCCGACGAACTGATCGCGCGCTGATCGAAACGAAATCGCCGGGAAAAAAATCATGACGCAATCCAATGCCAGCAATCGCGACTGGATGCAGCGCCGCCGCGCCGCCGTCGCCAATGGGGTCAAGCAGACCCACGAGATCTTCGCCGCGCGGGCAGAGAACGCCGAACTGTGGGACATCGAAGGCCGCCGCTACATCGACTTCGCTGGCGGCATCGCCGTGCTCAACACGGGTCACTGCCATCCGCAGATAGTCGCCGCGGTGCAGGAGCAGCTCGCACGCTTCACCCATACCTGCTTCCAGATCGTCGCCCACGACAACTACGTCGAGGTCGCCGAAAAGCTCAACGCGCTCGCGCCAGGCGACTTCGCCAAGAAGTCGGTGCTGCTGACCACCGGTGCGGAAGCGGTGGAGAACGCGGTCAAGATCGCGCGCGCCGCGACCGGGCGTTCTGCGGTGATCACGTTCACCGGCGGCTACCACGGCCGCACACTGATGACACTGGCGATGACCGGCAAGGTCAACCCGTTCAAGCTCGGCTTCGGCCCGTTCCCGGGCGAAGTGTTCCACGCGCGCTTCCCGAATGCGCTGCACGGCGTGTCGATCGAGGATGCGAAAGCCTCGCTCGAAACGATTTTCCTCAACGACGTCGAACCTTCGCGCGTCGCCGCGATCGCGATCGAGCCGATCCAAGGTGAAGGCGGCTTCTACGTCGCGCCGTTCGAATTCCTGCGCTGGCTGCGCGCGCTATGCGACAAGCACGGCATCCTGCTGATCGCCGACGAGATCCAGACCGGCGCCGGACGCACGGGCAAATGGTTCGCGATCGAACACTCGGGTATCGCGCCTGACCTGATCACGACGGCGAAGTCACTCGCCGGCGGCATCCCCCTGTCCGCCGTGGTCGGACGCGCCGAGGTGATGGATGCGCCGCTGCCGGGCGGACTCGGCGGCACCTACGCGGGCAGTCCGCTCGCCTGTGCGGCGGCGCTCGCCGTGATCCGCGCGTTCGAGGAAGAGAGCCTGCTCGAACAGGCACGCACGCTCGGCGAACATCTGACGACGCGACTGCATGCGCTGCAGAAGCAATACTCCGCGATCGTCGACGTGCGCGGTCTCGGCGCGATGGTCGCGTTCGAGTTGTTCAGCGCCGACGGCAAACCAGACGCCGATCTGGCCGCGAAGTTGGTCAGGTATTCGCTGCAACATGGACTGATCCTGCTCGCCTGCGGCATGTTCGGCAACGTGATCCGCATCCTCGTGCCGCTGACCGCATCGACCGGGCTGGTCGATGAAGGCCTCGACATCATCGCCGGTGGCCTGCGCGAACTGACGCCCGCAATCGGCAAGGCTGCGTAACAACACTCGCCCGCGATCGGCCGCAGAGTCGGTCGCAGGCGGCTGGCGTGAGCTCAGGGCGTCACGGTCGGGCGCGTCGACGCTTCCCACACGTCGCTCGTCGTGGCGACCAACTCCTTCATGTTCGACCAGGTGCGGCGCCCTTCGATGGTCTTGCGGCCGAGCACCACGGCCTGCGCGTAGGCGATCATGCGCTCCTGCATGCGCTGCTGTTCTTGCTCGGGCCAGGTCTCGTACGGATGCGGGCCGCGCACGACGACGAGATCCTTCAGTCCCTTCACCCGGTTGTACGCATCGATCGTGCCCTCGAGCCCACTCGCGTAGCACCACAGACCACGCGCGAAGAACGCGTTCGGCCATTTCGCGATGCCGGCGAGCGGCGCCGAGCTCGGAAAGAACACGATGTTGTGCTCGACCTCGATGCCACCGATGAACAGGCCGCGATCGCGTCCCGGACCGCGGCCGTCGTCGACCGCCGTGGTCTGCGCGGGGACGTGGCCGGCGCCGGCCGAGAATTCGGCAACGAGGATCGCGCCCTTGATCGTGCGGTCGTCGACTGGCGCCCGGCATGCGATCTGCGCCAGGTCATAGCTGCAATCTTTGTCGAAATTCATCGTCATCGCCCACGAAGTCGCCATCGTGCCGCGTGAATTGCCGAGCAGCAGCACCGGCAAACCCGTATCGGGCGTTACGCCACGGATCGCCGTCGCCGCAAGTCGGCCTTGGATGGTTTCGCCGCGCGGCGACAGCGCGCGCAGACCCGCACCGGTACGCAGGCTGGCGACGATGTTCAACAGGTCGCGGCCCTGCTGCAGCGTATTCGTGTCACTGTAGCCGCCGGAGATGCCGATGCCGCGCCGATCGAATGCGAGCACATCGAAGCCGGCACGATGCAGGCTGTCCTGCACGCGGCGCCATGCAGCCTGCCCTTTCGCGCCCGTGGTCTGGTTCGGGAAACTGTTGAGGACGCTTTCGCCTGTCTTCGGATCGATCGAATACAAACTGTCGGAGGGGTCGTCGATCGCGGTGATGCGGTCGCCGCCGCCGCCGCTCATGACGACCAGCGCGCGCACCTTGCCGCGCTTGCCGTTGTCGATGCCGGCGCCGCGGATATACCAGCCGCGCAGCTTGATGTCGGCGGTCAGGTTCTTGTGCAGGCGCTCGTACGGTTCCGCCGGCGCGCTGAATTCGACGACCCAGGTTTGCTCATCGGCGCTGGCGATCGGCTCGTTGTAGGGCGCAGCGGCGAAGAATCCCGGGCGACGAACCGATTTCAGATCGGTGTCTGCGCCCTTCTCCTCGACCTTGCCGAGCAGGAAGCGATGCCGCGGGTCGCTGTCGTTGTATTCCCGATTCGGCGGATGGCGCGCCATGACCTGCTTGTAGACGCGGTCGTAGCAGGCCTTGTCGGCCTTGCATTGTTGCCAGCGCTCGCGCAGCTTGGCGTCGGTGAATTCGTCGACGTAGAAATCACCGCGATAGCCCGCTGGCGGCCGCGCCGCCGTGCTCGTGAACGGAATGCAGGTGCGCGGTCCAGCCGAGGTCGGCAGCAGGTAACCGGGCAAGATCAGATCGCGATCATAGCCAACGCGTGCTTCGCACTCGAACGGCGGCTCCTGCGCATTCGATGATGCGGGCGCTTCTGCTTTCGCCGAGTTCGCGGGCTTGTCCGCGGCCTCTGCAAAAGGAAATTGCAGCAGAAAGGTTCCGAGCAAACCGAACAAAAGGCGCGCGGAGCGATATTCCGTCATGACATGTCGACCTGGCTCAGAGATCATCTTCACGGATTCTAAATTGTATTAACTAGCTAAACAATGCAATTTAGATTGCATGCCAATACGCGCATCGACTTCAGCCGCGCAACGCGCGGGATATTCCGTCGAGGCCTGCCTCCAGTTCGGACGCCGTCGGCCAGCCGTAGCCGAGCCGGAAATAGATATCGGGCATCTCGAACCAGTGGCCCGGTCCGACGTAGGTGCCGTGCTCGTCGAGAAGACGCCGATAGAACGCCTCCGTTCCACCCGCAGGCGTCTCGCGCATACGCGGAAAACAGACCACGCCACCGCTTGGCGGCACCCATTCGAGCCGCTCTTCCTGCGCGATCCAGTCGCCGACGAGTTGGCGCCGACGGCGCATTTCGGCTAGCACGGGCTCGAGAATGGCGTTGCGATTCTCCATGATCTGCTCGCCGATCCATTCGTCGATGACGCTGCCGCAGATGCTGATCTGCTCCTTCGCGGCGAGGAATGTTTCCTGCAGCTTCGCGTTCGTCGTCGCGATCCAGCCGAGGCGAATGCCGGGCACGCCATAGGCCTTCGACAGCGATGCCACGCCGATCACATGATCGCCGAACGAAGCCGCCGGCGGCAGCGCGCCATCGAGCGCCAGGTCGCGATAAGTCTCGTCGACGAGCAGACAGCAACCGCTGCTGCGCGCAAGCTCGGCCAAGGCGCGCAGTTCCGCTTCGCTACACATGACGCCGGTCGGATTGTGCGGGCAGGTCACGCTGAGAATCTTCGTTGTCGGCGTGAAACTGGCCGCGATCCGCTCGAGGTCGATGCGAAAGCCGGTTTCGAAGTTAAGATCGATATGCGTCGTCGCGCAGCCGATGGCGCGCGGCGTTTCCAGGTTCGTCGCGTAGTTGGGACGGATCACGATCAAATGATCGCGCGGACCGAGCAAAGCGGTAGCAATGATGAACAACGCTCCGGCCGCGCCGGTCGTGATCAGCACGTCGTCGCGCCCTATCCCCTCGCCCTGTGCCGCGATCAACGAACGCAGGCGTTCGCGTCCGCGATGCTCGCCGTAGAGCAGGGTCAGATCGGGGATCGTCAGGCCAAGAGCGGATAGCTTGCGGTCGGCAACCGAGCTTTCCGACAGGTTGTAGCGGATGCGCGCGTAGCCGTATTCCTCCGGCGACTCGACTTCGATGGGCATGCGGACGTAGCGCAAGGAGCTCTCCTCAAGATCGATAGGCAGGGGGGCGGCAGGACATCCGTTCCCATGGATCGTGGCGCCGCAATGGGACGTCCGATCTGCAGTTGCATACAATTGCATTATAATAGACATTAGTACAATCTAGACGGATTGCAAACTGTCTTGCAGATCGATTCTCACTTACAACCGCTGCATGCCTGAGCTGCAAGCTGCTTTTTGGAGCAGCGACGCGCTTCAATCGAATCGCGCTGATGGAGTCACCCATGAAGTCACAAACGCGGATGCGTTGCCTCGCCATCGTATCGTTGCTACTGGCAAATATTGGGGCACTCGCCGCGACGCCAGCCGACCTCATCCTGTACAACGGCAAAGTGTGGACGGTCGAGGCGAAGCAGCCGGTGGCACAAGCCGTCGCGGTCGCCGGCAACCGAATCGTCAAGGTCGGCAGCGATGCCGAAGTGCTCGCGCTGCGCGGCGCGGACACGCGCGCGATCGACCTCAACGGCCGGCTCGTGTTGCCTGGTTTCAACGACGCGCACACGCATTTCGAGAACGCGGCGGACTGGTTCTTCCAGGTGCGCCTGATCGACGTGAACTCGCGCGAACTGCTGATGCAGCGCCTGGCCGAAGTCGTCGCACGCGTGCCGGTCGGCATCTGGATCACGGGTGGCGACTGGAGCGACTTTGCCGCGGGCGCGAAGGCGAAGAACGGCAGCGCTGCCGATTTCGCCTCGTTCGAACCCGATCTTGGCGCGGTCGACGCGCTGACTCCGGATCACCCGGTGCTGCTGCGCCGCTACGACCGCGCCTGGTTCGCCAACAGCGAGGCACTGCGGCTCGCACGCATCACGGCAAAGACGCCCGATCCGCGCAACGGCAAGTACGGCCGCGATGCGAAGACCGGCGCGCTCACCGGCATGCTCTACGGCAGCGCCGGCGAGGCGATGGAGAAACTCATGCCGCCGGCCACGCGCGAGCAGAAACTGATCGGCGCGCGTGGCGTCGAGGCACAGCTCAACGCGGTCGGCATCACCTCGATCGCCGACATCACCCGCGACGAGGACATCTCGCAGCGCCAGATCTATCCGACCTACGTCGAGCGCAGCTATTCGGACCGAATGATCTTCGAGGAACTGAAGAAGCGCAGCCAGCTCAGCCTGCGCGTCTATGCGTTTTTGCCGCTGGACTACTGGAACGAACTTGCCGGAGCCGGCATCCGCCCCGGTTCGGGCGATGCGTTCGTGCGCTACGGCGCGCTCAAGGCGTTCGGCGATGCCGGCCTCATGTTCGAGCCGCTCAAGGATACGATGGGGCTGCCGGGCGACTGGGCCTACCGCTTCATGGGCGAGAAGACGATCGCGAAGAAGATCATCGACGCCGATCGCGCCGGCTACGACGTCGGCACACATATCATCGGCGACAAGGCGATCCGCGAGCTGGTCGGCTGGTATGCCGATGCGGCGAAGGCAAACGGCGAACCGCGCCGCCCGCGCGAGCGGCGCCATCGCCTGATCCACGTCTGGTACCCGGCGCCGGCCGATCTCGAGCGCGCGGGCAAGCTGCATCTCGTCGCCGACATCACGCCCGACCACATGATGCGCGACCCGGACAGACTGGAGTCCATTCTCGGCACGGAGCGCGCCAAGTCCGCGTTCGCCTGGCGCACGATGATCGCCGACGGCCTGCGCCTCAACATCGTCTCCGACCTGCCCGGCCCATTCAACAAGGCCAGCCTCGCGACCTACGATCCGCTGCGCAACATCTACATGGCGGTGACGCGTCGTGAAGTGCCGCACGCAGGCGCCGCGCCCGGCAAGGATACCAAGGCCTTCCACCCGGAACAGGCGATCACGGTAGAGCAGGCGATTGCGGCATACACGATCAACCCGGCCTGGTCTTCGCACGAAGAAGACATCAAGGGCAGCATCGCCACCGGTAAGCTCGCCGACCTCGTCGTGCTCTCCGGCGACATTCTTTCCGGCTCGCCCGAAAAGCTCCTCGAAACCAGGGTCGACTACACCATCTTCGACGGCAAGGTGGTTTATACCAAGCCTTGAATTTGCCCAGGCTGCGAGACGCGATGATTCGCGCGCCTACTCCGCCGGATTCAGCCACTCGCGCATGACTTCATCACGATGCTCGCCAAGCAGCGGCGGCGGCCGGCGATAGGCGATCGGCGTTTCCGAGAAGCGGATCGGGTTGGCCACCAGCGGCAAAGCGCCCGCAAGCGCGTGATTCATGACCATGCGCATACCGCGCGCCTCGACCTGGGGATCCGCAAATACCTCGTCGATCGCGTTGATCGGTCCGCACGGAACACCGACCGCCTCGAACACGCCGATCCAGTCGCGCGTGCTGCGCGTGACGGTGATCGCGCGAATCTGCACGATCAATTCACCGCGATGCGCGACGCGTTGCTCGTTGGTCGCGTAGCGCGCGTCCGTGCTCCACTGCGGGCACGCGACGGCCTCGCAGAAGCGCGCGAACTGAGCATCGTTGCCGACGGCGACGATCATGTCGCCGTCGGCAGTCGGAAAGTCCTGGTACGGCACGATGCTCGGATGCGCATTGCCCATGCGCTTCGGCACGCCACCGCCGGCAAGGTAGTTCGATGCCTGGTTGGCAAGCGCGGCGACCTGCACGTCGAGCAGCGCGAGATCGATGTGCTGGCCCAGACCCGAGCGCATTCGTTCCGCG
This sequence comes from Rudaea cellulosilytica DSM 22992, assembly GCF_000378125.1. GTDB lineage: Bacteria > Pseudomonadota > Gammaproteobacteria > Xanthomonadales > Rhodanobacteraceae > Rudaea > Rudaea cellulosilytica. The sequence goes on from NZ_KB899242.1 coordinate 255,658, forward strand.
AGCGCCGCTTGGATCGCGATCGTCGCGTACAGGCCGGTCATCACATCGGTCAGCGCCACACCCACCTTCTGTGGTCCCGCGCCGGGCTCGCCGTCGGCGCGGCCGGTGATGCTCATCAGGCCGCCCATGCCCTGGATAAGGAAATCGTAGCCAGCGCGCTGCGCGTAGGGCCCGGTTTGCCCGAAGCCGGTGATCGAGCAGTACACCAGGCGCGGATTGCGCGCGCACAGACTCGCATAGTCCAGACCGTGGCGAGCGAGATCGCCACAACGGAAATTTTCCAGCACGACATCCGCGCGCTCGACCAAACGCAACAACAGCGCGAGATCATCCGGCTCAGTGAAGTCCAGACAGAGCGAGCGCTTGTTGCGGTTAGTGCAGGCGAAGTAGGCAGTCTCCGGCGTGTCGCAGCCCACGTCGTCTCTGACGAACGGCGGCCCCCAGGCGCGTGTCTCGTCTCCTGCTCCCGGCCGTTCGACCTTGACCACGTCGGCACCGAGGTCGGCGAGCATCTGCCCCGCCCACGGCCCGGCGAGCACGCGCGAGAGATCGAGAACCTTGATGCCTTGCAGCGGCGCGGTGCGCGGCGACTGCGTGGCCGGATCGGTCATGGTGCGGGAATCAGTAGCCGAGGCTCACCGATTTTGTCACGAGAAAGGCGTCGAGTCCCTCGATCGCGCCCTCGGAACCGTAGCCCGAAGATTTCACACCGCCGAACGGAGTTTCCGGATACGAAATCTTGCAAGTGTTGACGCCGATCATGCCGGCCTCGAGTCCTTCCGCCACCGCATGCGCGTTGCGCAGCGAACGCGTGAACGCATACGCCGCGAGGCCATAGGGCACGCGATTGGACCGCGTCACCGCCTCGTCCAATGTCTTGAACGGGGTCACGCCGATGATCGGGCCGAATGGCTCGTCACACATCAGCTTGGCTTCGTCGTCGAGGTCGGCGACGACGGTCGGCGCGAGGAAGGCACCCTTTGCATCACTCACCTGAGTGCCGGAGAGGATGCGCGCACCGCGCGCCTTGGCATCGTCGATGAAAGCCTGCACGTCGCCGATGCGACGCTGGCGTACCAGCGGCCCCATCGTGGTGTCCGCGGCGAGGCCATCACCGAGTTTCAAGGCGAACGCCGTCTGCGCAAACGCATCGATGAAAGATTTGTATACGCCTTCCTGGACGAAGAAGCGCGTCGGCGAAATACAGGTCTGACCGGCGTTGCGGAATTTCGAGGCGACCAGCAACGGGATCGCTGCGTCAAGGTCGGCGTCGTCGAACACAAGCACAGGCGCCTGGCCGCCGAGTTCGAGCGTGAGCTTCTTCGTATCCCTGGCAGCGAGCTCCGCGAGCAGACGGCCGACGCGCGTCGAGCCGGTCAGCGAAATCTTGCGGATCACTGCGCTCGCGATCAGATGTTCCGAGATCGCCGGTGCGTCGCCGTAGACGACATTGACGACACCCGGAGGCATGCCCGCATCGATCAAAGCCTGTGCGAGCAGCAGGCAGGTCAGCGGCGTCTCCTCGGCCGGCTTGACGATGAGCGGACAACCTGCGGCCAACGCCGCGGCAATCTTGTAGCCGGGATTGCGCGCCGGGAAATTCCACGCGGCGAACGCGGCGCTGACGCCGACCGGTTCGCGCAGCACCTGCTGCTGCAGATTCGGTCCGCGCGGCGGGATGATGCGGCCGTAGGCGCGCACGCCTTCCTCGGCGAACCAGTCGTACATGTCGGCAGTAATCTGCACTTCGCTGCGCGCTTCGGCGAGCGGCTTGCCCTCCTCCTGCGTGAGCACGCTCGCGATCGTTTCGATGCGTTCGCGCATCAAGGCTGCGGCGCGACGCAGCACCTGACCTCGCTCGAAAGCTGGTTTGGCACGCCAGAGCGGGAACGCCTTGCGTGCCGACTCGAGCGCATCGTCGAGATCGGCCTTCGCGGCGCCGGTATAGCGCGCGAGCACCGCGCCACTCGCCGGATTGACCAGTTCGGTGACCGCATCACCTTTTCCGGCGCGCCAGACGTTGTCGATCAGTTGTTTCGGTTGGTTGCAGAGTTCGGGAAGTTCGTTCATGACGATTCCTTGTTCGTTGGCGCCGCGCTCGCAGCGCAGGCGGCGTAATGATTTGGACCGACGGCAAGCATCACAGGTTCGCCTTCGCTCAAGGCCTGGTCAGGAATGCTGCCGTGATTGAAATAGACGTAGCCTGCCGGGGGCGGTTGCGCGCGGCTCGCGTGCTGCTCGAGGCGATAGCCCGCGCCGCCTTCGATGCGACGGATTCGCGGCGTCGCCTGCAGCAGGCGCAAGGTGTAGGGATGACGTGCATCGCCGAAGATCGCATCACGCGGTCCTATTTCGAGAATGCGTCCGCGGTAGATCACGGCGACGCGGTCGGCAATCTGTTCGACCACACCGAGATCGTGGGTGATGAAAAGGTAGGCAAAGCCGAACTTCTTCTGCAGGCCTTCGAGCAGTGCGAGCACCTGCTTCTGCACGGTCACGTCGAGCGCCGACACCGCCTCGTCGGCGACCAGAAAGCACGGCCCGGCAACGATCGCACGCGCAATGCAGACACGCTGACGCTGGCCACCCGACAGTTCATGCGGGAAGCGCTCGACGAAATCTCCCGGCAAACCCACCTCGGCGAGCATCGCGCTTGCGCGTGCACGGCGCGCCTGCTTCGACAAATCCGGCATGCGACGCAGACCTTCGGCGACGATGTCGACGAGACGCATACGCGGATCGAGCGAGGAATACGGATCCTGGAACACCATCTGCGACTTGAGCCGGTAAGCTTCGAGATCGCGTTTGCTGCAGGCGGTGATGTCGCGGCCTTCGAAGCGGATGCTGCCGCCGCTCTCGCGCACGAGGCGCACGAGCGCGCGCCCGATCGTGGTCTTGCCCGAACCCGATTCGCCGACGACAGCAAGAGTTTCGCCCACGTGCAGGTCGAGGTTCGCCCCACGCACGGCGCGGAACGTTTCACGTTTGCGCCAGAACGCGAGCAGCGACGAGGGCTTGCCGAAGTCGACGTCGAGGTCGCGGATTTCGACCAGCGCTGCGCCATCTGGTGCCGGACGTGCGCGCTCGACACGCGCGGGCAACGAAGCCAGCAACTTGCGCGTGTACTCGTGCTGCGGATCGGCGATCACGTGCCGCGTCTCGCCCGTCTCCATCGTCTCGCCGCGACAGAGCACGACGACGCGTTGTGCGTAACGCGCGACCATGCCCAGATCGTGGCTGACGAGCAGCACGGCCGTGCCCATCTCGCGCGTAAGCTGAGCCATGATGTCCATGACTTCTTTCCGCACGATCGCATCGAGCGCGGTCGTCGGCTCGTCGGCAATCAGCAGCTTCGGCTGCATCGCCAACGTCGAGGCGAGCATGATGCGTTGGCGCATGCCGCCGGAAAACTGGTGCGGATACGCATTCAGGCAGGCGACGGGATCGGCGATGCGCACGCGTTCGAGCAGGTCGAGGCAGCGCTTGCGCGCGTCGTCGTAGCGCAGGCCGCGATGCAGGCGCAGCGCCTCGGTCATCTGCACACCGATGCGCAAAGCCGGATTGAGCGAGACCATCGGCTCCTGGAACACCATGCCGATCGCGTTGCCGCGCAGCGCGCGCAGGCGCGCGGCGTCGAGATGCGCGAGGTCATCGCCGGCATAACGGATCGCGCCGTTCAGCACGCGGATATTTGGCGGCAACAGGCGCAGGATCGCGCGCGCGAGCATGGTCTTGCCGCTGCCCGACTCGCCAACGAGGGCGAGCGTCTCGCCGGGCGCGATCGAAAAATTGGCGTCGACGACGATGCGCTTGGTCTCGCCGTCGGCTGTGCGCAGGCCGATGTCGAGATGCTCGATCGCGAGCACGGCGTCGTTCACCGACTTCGACGATGACGCGGATGGGAGCGTGACTGCGGCCATCGTCGTTCAGACCAGATTCTTCATGTGCGGATCGAACTCGTCGCGCAGCGCGTCGCCGAACAGGTTGACGCCGAGCAGCGACAGCGAAATCGCCAGGCCCGGCGCGATCGCCAGCCACGGCGCCTGCTCTACATAGTTGCGGCTGTCGGCGAGCATGCCGCCCCAGCTCGACGCGGGCGGCGGCACACCGAGGCCGAGGAACGACAGTGCGCTCTCGGCGAGCAGCGCCCAGCCGAACAACGCGGTCGCGAGCACGATGATTGGTGCGACCGCGTTCGGCAGTGCATGGCGCAGCATCGTATACAACTCCGCATTGCCCATGACACGCGAGGCTTCGACATACTCTTTTTCGCGCAGGCTGAGCACGTTTGCGCGCACGACGCGTGCGACCGCGGGAATGTAGGTCAGGCTCAGCGCGATGATCACGCCCGTGCTCGACGCGCCGAAGACCGCGATCACGCCGAGCGCCATGATCAACGACGGAAAAGCAAGCAAGGCATCGATGAACAGCATCACGAAGCGCGACGGCCAACCGCTGAAGTAGCCCGTCAGCGCACCGACGAGCGCGCCGATCGCAACCGAAACGAGCACGGTGGAAAAACTGACGAACACGCTTACGCTGGCGCCGTTGAGCAGGCGGCTGAACACGTCGCGGCCCCATTCGTCGGTGCCGAGCCAGTGCTGGCCCGATGGCGCGACGAGACGCGCATGCAGGTTGTTGATGATCGGGTCGTACGGCGTATACATCACGCCGAATACGGCCGCGACCAGCATGACCGCGATCAGCACGGCGCCGATCTTCGCATTGGGACGACGCAATAACCGGCTCCTCACGACAGCCTCACGCGCGGATCGAACAACGGGTAAGACAGGTCGATCAGCAGGTTCACGCCGACATAGATCGCAGTAATGAACAACAGCGCGCCCTGCACGACCGGATAGTCGCGCGCGAAGATGCTGTCGACGAGCAGGCGACCGATGCCGGGAATCGTGAACACGGTTTCAGTGACGACCGCGCCGCCGAGCAGCGAGCCCAGGGTCAGACCGATCACGGTCCAGGTCGGCGCAAGCGTATTCTTCAGCGCGTGGCGCAACGCGATCGTCGGTTCCGACAAACCCTTGGCACGGGCATGCGTGATGTACTCCAAGCGCAGCACCTCGATCGTGCTCGCACGCGCCATGCGCACGATCACGCCGGTCTCGATCAGCGCGAGCGACATCACCGGCATGACGAGATAGCTGATGCCTTCACCGAAATTCTCGAACGGCGAGACATAGCCGACCACCGGAAACAGATCGAGCTTGAGACCGAAGAACATCAGGAACAGCAGGCCAAGCCAGAAACTGGGGATCGACAAAAACACGATTGCCAGCGTCATCAATCCCGCGTCGACCTTGGTGTTCTGCTTCCACGCCGCGAGCATGCCGAGCGGGATCGCGAGCAGCGCTGCGATCACGACGGCCGGCACGACGATCGAGGCGGTCACCGCAAAACTGCCGAGCAGCATTTCCAGCACCGGTCGCTGCTGCCCGATCGACGTGCCGAAGTCGCCTTGCAGCACGCGCCCTATCCACAGGAAGAACTGCACGGCCAGCGGGCGGTCGAGGCCGAGTTCGCTGCGCAGGCGTGCGAGCGCCTCTGGGCTGTCGACATCGCCCAGCATCAATTGCGCAGGATCGCCCGGGATCATGTGCAGCATCGCGAAGACTGCGATCGCGACGATCAGCAGCGTCGGGATCGCGAGCAGGATGCGCTTGGCAGCGTAGGTCAGCACGGCAGGTCGAGCTTACAACGTGTACTCGGCGAAGACGCGGCTCAGGTACGGCTGGCGTGCGATCCACATTTTGCGCGCGGCCGCGTCCATGATCGTCGTTGCCACGGTGGCGGAGATGCTTTCGAAGCTCACTGGTTTGGGCGAGCGCAGCACGCTGTCGGGCTTGCCGAACTCGTCGAACAGCGCGGCCTTGATGTCGTCGACGCCGATATCGCCGCGCTTGGCGCGCAACGCGGCTTCGACGCGGCGTTGGCGGTAGATCGAATCGGCGTTGTTGCGTATGCCGATATCGCGCAGCTTGACGCGCGCGATCGGGCTGATCCAGTGATTGGCGTGCACGAGCAGGCCGTCCTCGGGCGTGATCCAGAACACCTCGTCGGGCGCACATTCGAGATCGACCGCCTCGCCGTCCGCGTGGCTCAGCATGAGGTTGTTCGAGCACAGGCGCGACTTGCCGAACACCTGGGCCATCGCCCCGGCCAGATTGTGCGCCTCGAGCAGTTTGCGTCGGAGCAGCGCTAGCGGCGCTTCGCCGGGCTTTTGGTAGTCGCGCTCGCACATGAGGAAGTTGCCGGTGATCGCGACGCCGGCGCTGTTGAAGCCGTGGCGCGCCAGCGCCCCAGCCTCGGCGAAGACGAGGATGTCTGGCGCGTGCTCGTAGCGGATGCGCAGGACGACGCCGGTGTCGACGCATTCCTCGCGCCAGTCCCAGTTGTGCGCATGGATCAAGCGACCATCGCGCGCGGCCTCGGGCATGACGATGATGCCCGTACAACCGTCGTCAGGCTCGCGCTTGGCCTTCGGCTCGGCCTTGTCGAGCGTCTCGTAGCCGAACATCATCTCGGTGCGACAATTGATGATGACGATGTCCTCGAGCGCGACGCGCGCGCCTTCGGCGATACCGTGCATCTCCTCGAGGTAAGCCGGATCGTAGGCCTCGATCGTCGGCAAGAAACCGCGTGCCAGCCGGTACTGCTCGGCTTGGTCGAGGCCGCGACGCTGCATCTGGCCCCGGTACAGGGCGACGCTGCGTGCAACGCGTTCAGGCACGGCGGCGCCGTAGGCACGGCCGCGCGCATGCGGCGCGCCGGCGAGGTCGATCAGTGGAAACGATTCGGCGTTCATGCGGATCCTCAGGGTTTAATTTTGTATTGATGACACGGGTAGTACAATATTTTCCAAGCCAGATGACGCATAGAACTGCTTAGATGAAACGTCGAGGTGAAAATAATTGTTTTTTTTCACTTCAAAATACAATAGTATCCGATCCAGAGCATGACGTACAGATGACAGGAGGCCGCACCACTGGGTAGCGAGCCGGCCAGATCTTGGCGAGGGGACCGCCTACTTTCATTTCCATGATCGGGGAACTACATATGAATTCGACCAGCTTCAGACTGACCGCACTGCCGCTCTGCATCGCCCTCGCCCTTGCTTGCACGCAGGTACGCGCGGACGACGCGGCGGCGGATGCGCAAGCGCAGACCGCCGAGGCGGACAAGTCCGCAGCGACGAATGAACACAAGCTCGAAACGATCAGCGTCACCGCCGATGTCGGCAAGGGCTTCCAGACGAAGACCTCGCAGGTCGGCGCGTTCCGCGACCAGAACATGCTCGACGTGCCGCTGTCGATCAACGTAGTGCCGCGCGCCGTGATGGACACGCAGGCGGTCAGCAACCTGTTCGACGTGCTCAGGAACACGGCCGGCGTGAGCCAGGCGCAGGTCAACGACACCGTCTCGCAGAACCTTGCGATCCGCGGTATCTCGATCGACAACCGCACGAGCTACCGCCTCAACGGCTCGCTGCCGGTCAACAATCTCGTCGAAATGCCGATGGAGGACAAGGAGCGCGTCGAAGCGCTCAAGGGTTCCTCGGCGCTGTACTACGGCTTCACCAGTCCTGCCGGCATCATCAACATGGTGACCAAGCGCGCGCGCGACAAACCGGTCGACGAGTTCGACCTCTCCTACGACTCGAACGACCAGGTCGTCGGCCACGCCGACTTCGGCCGCCGCTTCGGCGACGACAACCGCTACGGCCTTCGCGTCAACCTCGTCAGTGGCAAGCTGCACGCCGCCGCCGACAATCAGGATGGCAGCCGCAGCCTGGTCAGCGCCGCGTTCGACGTGCGCCTGACCGATCGCCTGAGCCTCAAGCTCGACTACGAAAATTTCCACAAGCGTCTGGTCGAGAACTCGGCAGTCGCGTTGCTCGCCGCGGTCAACAACAAGATCGCGCTGCCGCGCATTCCCGATTCGAGCAAGCTGATCTCTGGCCCTTGGGCCAAGAGCAAGGCCGGCTCGGAGAACGCGCTCGGTCGCCTGGACTGGACGCTGTCCGACACCTGGGCCGCCGTGTTCGAATGGGGCCGCGCGGAAACCGACCGCGACGCGCGCGCGTTCACCGCGATGACCAAGTACAACATCGCCACCGGTGCCGGCACGCTGACCGAATCGATCGCGCGCGGACAGACATACGTCAACAACAATGCGCGCGCGGAGGTCGACGGGCGCGTGCAGACCGGCTTCCTCGACCATGAGCTGTCGTTCGGCGCGATGCAGAACCTGCGCAACCAGAACAATCCGACGCAGCAGACCTACAGCATCGCGCAGAACCTGTACGACCCGGTCGTGCTGCCGCCGGCGTACTACACGATCAAGCCGACCTATCGCCCGCAGGACATCACCGACCGCGGCGTCTACGTGTTCGACCGCATCCGTCTCGGCGAAGACTGGCAGATCCTCGCTGGTGCGCGCCGCACGAAGTATCGCAACGACTCGACCGGTTCGCCGGTGTACGAGGTCGAGAAGACCTCGCCCTCGGTCGGCGCGGTCTACAAGTTCCGCGAGGACACGAGCATCTATGCGAACTACATCGAGGGCCTCGAGGAAACCGGCACGGCGCCGCTGACCGCGGCCAACAGCGGCGTCGTGCTGCCGCCCGCGGTGAGCAAGCAGAAGGAACTCGGCGTGCGCAGCGAGGTGATCTCCGGCATCACGATGTCGGCCTCGCTGTTCGAGATCGAGCGCGGCTCGGCCTACCTCAACTCGGCGAATGTCTTCGTCCTCGACGGTCGCACCCACTATCAGGGCGTCGATCTCTCGGTCAACGGCGAGCTGACGCAGGAATGGTCGGTGTACGCCTCGGCGCTGTTCCTCGACGCCGAACTGCGCAAAGCGCAGAACACGGCTCTGATCGGCAAGACGCCCGAAAACACGCCTGACGTCACCGCGAGCCTGTTCGCCGACTACCATCCTGAGGCCCTGCCCGGCTGGAGCTTCAACGCCGGCGCGTACTACATGGCCGACCGTGCGGTGAACAATCTCAACCAGGCGAATATTCCGAGCTACGCACTGCTCAATGCGGGTGTGCGCTACACGACGACGCAATGGTTCGGCGCGAAAACCACACTGCAGCTCAACGTCGACAACCTCACCGACAAGAGCTACTGGAGTGCGGTCGGCTCGGGCTATCTCGGCTATGGCAAGCCGCGCACGCTGAAGTTCACCGGTCGAGTCGATTTCTAAGCTGAGCCTGGACAAGGACGAAGCAACCGAAGCATTCTGCACTCCGCCCTGAGCGGAGCGCAGTTCGGCCGCCCGATCCGCACCTCACGGCGGGTCGGGCGTTTTTTCATCGGTCGACGAACCGCGTCTGCGGCCAGGTCAGCACGACGCGCAACCCACCCAAGTCCTCGGCGCGGCCGAGCTCAATCTCGCCGGCCGTCGCCTCGACGAGGTCGCGCACGATCGACAGGCCGAGGCCGTGGTGCGCGGTACCGGATTCGTCGAGGCGACCGCCGCGCATGAGCGCGGTCTCGGCGCTGATGTCGAGGCCCTGGCCGTCATCCTCTACGACGAGCAAGAGGCCAGCATCGCGCGCACCCGTGACGCGCACGCGGCGGCGTGCGAAGCGCGCGGCGTTTTCGACCAGCGCGCCGAGGATTTCGGTGAGATCGTCTTCGGCGATCGGCGCACGCAGGGCTGCGTCGATGTCGACCTCGAACACGATGTGCGCACCGACATCGGTGCGCTCGATCACGCCGATCACGCGCTCGGCGATGAGCTGAGGTGAAGATTGCTGCGTGTTCGTCGCGTCGCGGATCGCGGCCGCGCGCGAACGCGCGAGTTCGGTTTCGACCACGGCGGAGGCGGCTGCGATTGCGCGGTCGAGGCCGTCGGCCGCTTCGGTCGCACCGGCCGCACGCGCGCGCCGGCTCTGCGCACTCAGCGCGGCGAGCGGCGTCTTCAGCGAATGAGCCAGATCGGAAGCGCGGCGGCGCGCGCGCGTGAGATCGCGTTCGCGCGCTTCGGCGAGATCGTTGATCTCCGCGGTCAGCGGCGCGATTTCCACCGGATGCACTTGGCTCAGGCGCGCAGACGGATCGCGGCGCAGCGCGGTGAGCTCTTCGCGCACACGCCGCAGCGGACGCAGGCCAAGCTGCACCTGCAGCCAGGCTGCGCCGAACAGCACCGCCCAGAGCAGAGCAAGGAACAGGGCCAGCTCGCGACCGAATTCGCGCCGAACATGTTCCAGCTGCGCTTCATCTACGGCAACTTGGACGAGCACGTTGTTGTCGCTGCGATCCGGGCGCACGCTGCGTTCGAGCAGGAATACGTGGCGACCGAACGGCCCCGGCGCGAATCGAGTCGTCCAGCCAGCCGACTCGGTCGCGCGCGCCGCGTCGAGGTCGACCACCGGCAGCGATTCGTCCCAGAGCGAGTGCGAGCGCAGCGCGCCTCGCTTCGTGGTCAATTGCCAGTAGTAACCGCTGTCCGGCTTCTCGTAGCGCGCGTCGTGCGGCGAGTCGTCGATGACGGGCACGCCGTCGTCGCCGAGCCGCAGGCGGGAGACAAGCTCCACCGCATCGTAGGTGAGCTCCTTCGCCGCACGCCGCTCGATGTGATGGGCGAACAGCACCATCATGATGACCCACGCGAGCAACATGGCGACGAACACCGCCGCCGCCGCGCCGATCAGTAGTCGCAGGCGCAGCGAACGCGCCATCAGCCGGGATCCGCCAGCAGGTAGCCGAAACCGCGCCGAGTCTGCACGACGTCGGCGCCGAACTTGCGCCGCAAGCGCATCACGAGCGCCTCGATCGCATTCGTGTCACCCGACTCGGCGGCGCCGTAGAGATGCTCGGCCAATTCGCCCGCGGACACGGCGCGGTCGGCGTTGTGGGCGAGATAGTCGAAGAAACGGAACTCCAGCGGCGACAACGGCACGGGCTTGCCGTCGAGCGTGGCCGACATGCGCCGCGTGTCGAGCTTGAGCCGCCCGCAGTCGAGCACGGACGAGGTGCGGCCGGCCGCGCGTCGCACCAGCGCGCGCACGCGCACGATCAGCTCGCCCATCTCGAACGGCTTGGCCAGATAATCGTCGGCGCCGGTTTCGATGCCCTGCACTTTCTCGGTCCAATCGCCGCGCGCGGACAGGATCAGTACGGGAAATTCGCGACCGCTGCTGCGCCAGCGGCGCAGCACGGAGAGGCCATCGAGACGCGGCAGGCCGAGATCGAGCACGGCGATCTCGTAGTCCTCGACATCGCCCTTGAACCAGGCCTCCTCACCGTTCGGGCACAGATCGACGACGAAGCCGGCCGCACGCAGCGCATCGGCTACGTCGGCGCCGACATCGGGATCGTCCTCGACCAGCAGGGCCCTCACTACTCGTCCTCGATCTTGATCAAGTTGCCGGTGCGCGCGTCGAGCACGACCTCGCGCAGGCGGCCGCTAGCGGTGAGCACCTTGACCTCGTAGATCGGACCGCCCTTGAACTCGACTTCGACGACGTCGCCGGGGACCTTGGCCAGCGCGATCGCGAGGATCTTGGTCAGCGGCAGGATCTCGCCGCGCCGCATCGCCGAGAACGCCTCCTGCTGCGCCTGCTTGCGGCGCGCCTTCTCGGCCTCCTTGTCCTGCGCGTGCACGTTCGCGGCGAAGACGAGCGTCGCGACGGACATGGGAAGCAATGTGAAAAACGTTCTGCGATTGGTCATCGGCGCACCCTGCCAGCAGCGCGCTGACATTTGCCTGACGTGGCTCGTCGGATTTGCGTCAGCTTCGCCCTTATAAGGTGGCGTCGCCGCGATCAGGCATCGGGAGTTTAGCCATGAACGGAAATTCCGGCCATCGCGGCGATTGGGCAAGCCCTCGAGTCGTCTTCGTCGCGCGCTAGTGCCACTGCGATGGCATTGCGTCCGTTCCATCCACCAACACTACCAGTCGCCATGAACAAACCGCTCCGCTTGATTCTCGGCCTCGCCCTGCTCGGCACGGTCATCGCGGGCGGCCTCGGCTGGAGGACGTGGGCGGCGACGGCAAAGCCGAAGTCTGCAGCCAAGCCGCCGCCGCTGGTCGGCGTGACCACCTCGCGCACACTCGACCTGCCGGTGCGCTTCGCCGCGCAAGGCCACATCGTACCGCTCAACCAGGTGGACATCCGGCCACAGGTAACCGGCGTGATCCGTAGCGTGAACTTCCGCGAAGGCGACGAGGTGAAGCCGGGGCAACTCCTGTTCGAACTCGACGCCAGCGACGTCGTCGCCCAGCTGCGCCGCGCCGAGGCGCAGGCAAATCAGATCCACGCCCAGCTCGACGATGCGACACGCGATCTCAACCGTACGCTGCAACTGGTCAAGTCCGGCTTCATGTCCGCGGCAGTTGTCGACACCGCGCGCAGCAAGGCCGAGTCGCTGCAGGCGCAGTTCAAGGCCGCGCAGGCCGACGTCGACAGCTCGCGCGTGCGCGTCGGCTACACTCGCATTTTCGCGCCGATCGCGGGCAAGACCGGCGCGGTCGTCGTGCATCCGGGCAGCCTCGCCCAGGTCGGCGATGCGGCGCCGCTCGTGAGCATCGTCCAGTTCGACCCGATCGCGGTCGAATTCACCCTGCCCGAGCGCGATCTCGCCGCGGTGCGCGATGCGCAGGCTGCCGGCGACACCCAGGTCGGCATCGACCTCGACGGGACGACGCGCAGCGGCGAGCTGAGCTTCATCGACAACCGCGTCAACACCGGCAACGGCACGATCAGCCTCAAGGCGAGCTTTGCCAATGCCGATCGCCATCTCTGGCCCGGCGCTTACGTGCGCGTCACGCTCAGCGCCGGCACGACGAAGAACGCGGTCGTGCTGCCGCCACAGGCCGTGCTCGAGGGGCCTGACGGCAATTTCATCTTCCAGGTCGACAGCGACAAGCAAGTCGTCTCGCGGCCCGTCACCCTGCTGCGTATCCAGGACCACAACGCCGTCGTCGACGGCCTGCGCAGCGGCGAGACCGTCGTCGTCGAAGGCGCACGCAGTCTGCGCAGCGGCATGACCGTGGCGATCGATAACGCCGCCGCTGCCAGCACAGCCGCCAACGGAGCGGCCCGGTGAACCTCGCCGCGCTGGCGCTGCAACGTCCCACTGCGACGACCATGCTATGGCTCGCCGTGCTCGTGGCGGGCCTGATCTGCTGGACCAACCTGCCGATTTCGGCCCTGCCCCAGGTCGAGTCGCCGGTGATCGAAGTCTCGGCCAAGCTGCCCGGCGGCAGCCCGGAGAACATGGCGATCTCGGTCGCCACCCCACTCGAAAAGGAATTCTCCTCGATCCCCGGCCTCGTCGGCACGATGTCGCAGAGCATCCAGGGCCAGACCAATATCCAACTCGAATTCGAACTCGGCCGCGACATCGATGCGGCCGCAGTCGACGTGCAGGCGGCGCTGTTCCGCGTCGGCCGTTCGCTGCCCGCCGAAATGCCGACGCCGCCGAGTTACAGCAAGATCAATCCGGGCGATGCACCGATCATCCTGATCGGCCTGGATTCGCCGACGATGCCGCTGACCGAGCTTGCCGCCTACGTCGACGTGCTCGTCGCCCCGACCCTGTCGACGATCGACGGCGTCGCCCAGATCGTCGTCGGCGGCGGGAAGCGTTTCGCGGTGCGCGCCGAACTCGACCCCGAGCGCCTGGCCGCGCTCGACCTCACCTTGATCGACGTCAACAATGCGCTGAAGACGGCGAACTCGATCACGCCGCTCGGCCAGCTCGACAATCCGCGCCAGATGCTTACCGTGCAGATGCCGAAGGGCCTGATGAAGGCGGCCGACTTCGCCGACGTCGCCGTCGCCGTGCGCAACGGTCAGACGATCCGCCTGTCCGACCTGGGCCGCGTCTACGACAGCATCGAGAACTCGCAAAACACGAGGGAGATCAACGGCCACAATTCCGTGTTGCTCCAAATTCAGCGCCAGCCCGGCGCGAACACGGTGAAGACCATCGACGCGATCCGGGCACTGCTGCCGCGCCTGCGAGCGCAGCTACCCGACTCGGTGCGCATCCGACTGCTCGGCGACCGCTCGCAGTCGATCCGCGACGCGATCCACGACGTCAACACGACGCTGCTGCTGACGATCGCCCTCGTCATCCTGGTAATCCTGCTGTTCCTGCGCCGCGCCAGTGCCGCGCTGATTCCGTCGATCAGTCTGCCGCTGTCGCTGTTCGCCACGTTCGGCCTGATGTACTGGGCCGGACTGAGTCTCGACAACATCTCGCTCATGGGTCTGACCGTGGCCGTCGGCCTCGTCGTCGACGACGCGATCGTCGTATTGGAGAACATCATGCGCTACATCGAGCAGGGCATGTCGCCGCGCGAAGCCGCGCTGCGTGGCTCGCGCGAAGTCGGCTTCACGGTGCTGTCGATCTCGATCTCGCTGGTCGCCGTGTTCATCCCGTTGTTCCTCACCCGGGAGCTGAGCGGCGCGTTGTTCCGCGAGTTCGCCATCGTCGTCTCGCTCGCCATCCTCGTTTCCGCCGCGGTGTCGCTGACCCTGATTCCGGTGCTCGTGCCGAGGTTGATCAAGGAAGTGCCGGTGCACGAGGACGCGCGCGGCTGGAATCGCGCCTTCGAGGCCGGCTTCGCGCGCCTGCTCGAACTTTATCGGCGCACGCTCGAACACGCGCTCGGCCATCGCGCCATCGTCTTGATCGTCGGCGCGGCGACGATCGTGCTGACGGCTGTGCTCTATGTTGCCGCACCCAAAGGTCTGTTTCCGCAGGAGGACACCGGGCAGATCGCGGTCAAGGTCCGCACCGCGGAAGACATGTCTTACGAAGGCCGCCTCGACGTACTGCGCAAGGTGCAGGCGGGACTGCTCGCAGACCCGGCGATCGCCACCGTCGCTTCCAAGGTCGACCACGACACGACCGCGATGAACATCGATCTGAAACCGCGCGGCCAGCGTCCGCCGATGCCCCAGGTGCTCGAACATCTGCGCGCACAGACCGCGCGCCTGCCCGGCATAAGCGTGAACTACAGTCCGGTGCAGAACCTGAAAGTCGGTGCAAGCACGTCGGACAGCGCGTTCCAGTACATCCTGCAGTCGGTGGGCAACGAAGAGCTCGACCAGTGGTCGAAGAAGCTGCTTGCCGAGCTGTCCAAGTCGCCGGTGTTCGCGCAGATCGATACCGACTACGAAACCAACGGCCTCGAAGCGAAACTCGATATCGACCGCGACAAGGCCGCGCAGCTTGGCGTCGACATGGCCAGCTTGCGCACGACGCTGCACGCCGCGTTCGGCACGCGCCAGGTATCGACGATCTACGCGCCGCAGGCGAGCTACCAGGTCATCATGGAACTGGCCGACGAAAGCCGCAGCGACGAAACCGACCTTTCCCGCCTTCGCGTGCGCGGCAGCAACGGCACGTTGATCCCGCTCGATGCCTTCGCCCGGGTCAAGCGCGGCAACGGCACGACGATGGTCGGACACAAGGCGCAGTTGCCCGCGATCACGTATTCGTTCGAACTCGCGCGCGGCAAATCACTGTCGGATGCGGCCGATGCGATCGCCGCCGCGCGCACCGCGATCGGCCTGCCGCAGACCATTTTTGGCAGCTTCGGCGGCCAGGCCGGCTTGTTCGAGAAGTCGCGCACGAGCCAGCTCTGGCTGATCGCGATCGCCATCGCGACGATCTATCTCGTGCTCGGCGTGCTCTACGAGAGCTGGATCCATCCACTGACGATCCTGCTCGGCCTGCCCTCGGCCGCGGTCGGCGGCCTGCTCGCGCTGCGCCTGCTCGGCATGGAACTGAGCTTCATCGCGATGATCGGCATGTTGTTGCTGATCGGCGTGGTCAAGAAGAACGCGATCATGATGATCGACTTCGCCCTCGACGCGCAGCGCACGCAGGGACTACCTCCAGAGCAGGCAATCCGCCAGGCCTGCCTGCTGCGCTTTCGCCCGATCACGATGACCACGCTGTGCGCTCTCGCCGGCGCATTGCCGATCGCGCTCGGTCTTGGTGCCGGCGCGGAGTTGCGCCAGCCGCTTGGCGTCGTGATCGTCGGCGGCTTGCTGTTCTCGCAATTCATCACGTTATTCATCACGCCGGTACTGTATCTGTGGTTCGACGCGATCTCATCGCAACGGCGCGCTGAGGTGGTGGTGCCAGCGGCCGCAGTTGTTCGTTGATCGGCGCTTCTCTGCTCTCGGTGGCCATTCCCGCGCAAGTGGGGATTCAGCGCCTTTGCTCTTGATTCCGCCCTGACCGCGTCCGTTCGATTTTCCGCGCGCGTCCAGCGCGCGGGTGACTTTCGGGTTACTTTCTCTTGGGCGAGCAAGGGAAAGTCACCCACTCGTCCGCAGAATGAGTGGAAGCCCTTGCTCTATAGACACGAGATCAAAGGAAAGAGCTGGATTCCCGCCCGTGCGGGAATGACGAACCAGCCCCACTCAGAACGTGACCAGCAACGCGAGGCGGAAGCGGTCCAGCCAGTCGCTCGGATCGATCGATCCCGCGTCGAGTGCACTGTACGGCTTGTAGTGCGCCCAGGTCGCATTGATCGACGTGCCCGGAGCAATCACGTAGTCGGCGCTGAGCAGGTGCTGACGATAGTTGGTCGCGATGCTCGTGTTGTCTTGCGAGAACGCGGCGAACACCGCGTCGGTCTGGGTGACCGCATAGCCATAGCCGACGCGCCAGTCGCCGGCCTTGCTTGCGCGGCCGAGCAACAGGTCGACACCATAGCCGGTATCCGCAGAGGTGGCGGCACCGAAGTTGTGCACGTAGTCGCCGACGAAACGCAGCGGCCAACGCTCGCCAAAACCGTTGTAGGTCGCGCCGACGATCAGGTCGCCAAGCTGGAACTGCGACAGGTAGGTGCCGTCCGGCTTGCGCAGGTTGGTGCGATAGTCGCCTGCATCGGCACCCGCGATGCTGCCGAGCGAGTAGTGGTAATAACCTGCAGCCGTGTCGAACTTCCAGTCGCCGAGCAGCGGCGATTCGTAGACGAGCTGGCCGCCGGCCATCGTGCTGTCGGGACCGCCGGCTTGTTCGTCGATGACGAAGTAGAGGCCGTTGGCCTTGATCGCGCCGCCGCCGGCCAGCGGCAGCTTGTAGTTTGCACTGATGCCCTGCGGCGTCACGTCGCCATCCCAGACCAGCTCCGTGCGCACGAACGGTTGCGGCAGCTTGCCACCATAGAACTGGACGTTGCCGAAATCGAGCTTGGCATAGGCGAGATCGAGACTCACCGCGAACTTGTTGTCGAAACCCGAAAGCTGCACGTCGGTGCTGTTCGGATCGTTGAAATCGCCGGTGACGAGGCGGCCGCCGACGCTGACGAGATCGGAGACCGCGTAGGTCGCACCGAGGCGACCGCGCACCTGCGCGCTGTAGCGGTCCGGGGCATGGCTGTTGGAACGATCGGCCTGAGCGCGCACGCGCATATCGCCGGCGACATTGAGCCGCGAGGCAAGTGCGCTCTGCGACGCCGCAACGGTGCCCGGCACCGGCGCCGCGTTTGCCGAACGTGCGATCGGATTCGCCTCCTGTACCGGGTCGGGACCGGGGCCGTTCGCAGGCGGACTGGCAATGCCGAGGGATGCCTCGAGGGTGCGAATGCTGGTCTCCGTTCGCATCTGCAATTCGGCGATGCGCGCCTGCTCCGCGCGCAGCGTTTCGATCTGTCTGCGCACTTCGGCAGCGTCGAGCTGCTGCGGTGCCTGCGCGAGAACGTTCGTGCTGGCGACGAGCGCGAGAACCGACGCCAGGCCCGCAGCGAGCGACTGTGGCGCAACATGGCTTGTGCGCCGGAAGCCCGCACCTCGTGCCCGTTGCGACGTAGCGAATCTGTACATTGCATTCTCTCCCTTCGTGTTGAATTGCGAGCGGCAAGCGAAGAAACGGCCGTGCAACGCTGACGCCGAATCCTGCGGGACAAAAATGCCAACGCAGCGCTGACACTGCCCTGACGCAACGCGATGCAGGTCGATTTGCTTCCTTAACGTTTTTTCAGAAACGCTTCAGGCTGGTGTCAGTTTGCGCGCCTACATTTCTTCGCGAACGGACGCTACGATCCGACGCAGAACGCGCAGACAAAAGCAAAACGACAAGGTCCCGTTCTCGGACCTACATTGGGAGGGTAAATGTTCGTCAGAACGAGTTTGGCGT
This sequence comes from Rudaea cellulosilytica DSM 22992, assembly GCF_000378125.1. Classification (GTDB taxonomy): domain Bacteria; phylum Pseudomonadota; class Gammaproteobacteria; order Xanthomonadales; family Rhodanobacteraceae; genus Rudaea; species Rudaea cellulosilytica. The sequence continues at coordinate 273,792 of NZ_KB899242.1, forward strand.
CGGCCATCGCGGCCGGCTTATCGCTGTTCTTGTCCCAGGCCGTGTTCGCCAACGAAGCGAACGTGGATTCCGCATCGACCAGCGTCGCCGCCACCGGCGATACCGCGGCGGCAGATCAGAACGAAAAGAAGGACAACAACGCGAAGCCGGACGATAAAGAGGCACGTGAGCTGGAAGCCGTGCAGGTCTCGAGCAAGTTCATTTCCAAAGGCGCGCACAGCGCGATGAAGCAGGATCTCGACGTGCGCGACACGCCGTACTCGACCGCCGACTACTCGCAGGCGTTCATGAAGGCGATCCAGACGACCAACCTCACCGACCTCTATCAATACATGACCGGCATCTCGCGCGGCGGCGTCACCGGTTACGACATCTCGATCCGTGGCTTCAAGACCACACAGGCCGACCAGGGCGCGATCCTCGTCGACGGCCTGCCCGGCCTCGCCGGCCGCTTCGGCTCGCCGCCAACCGTGATGGCCGAGAGCATCGAAGTGGTCAAGGGCCCGGCCTCAGTGCTTTACGGTGAAGCGCAGCCGGGCGGCTTCGTCAACATCGTCACCAAGAAGCCGGACGAAAAGACCCAGGGCAGCCTGGACCTCACGACCAAGACCTACGACGGCTACGGCATCGGACTCGGCGATCACATGAGCTACGTCGGCGACCTCGACGTCACCGGGCCGATCGACAAGGATCACAACCTGCTCTATCGCGTCGTCGCCGAACTCTCCGACAACAACACCTTCCGCGACGACTGGGAGCATGCGCGCTACTTTGCGCCGAGCGTCCTCTGGCACCTCAACGAGAGCACCACGCTGCGTCTCGCGGGCGAATACCGCCGGCGCAACAACGCCTACGACAACTACCTGGTCGCGCCGAACAAGAATGTCAATCTGATCGCGCCGATCACGACGAAATACCAGGAGCCCGGCGACCTGCAGCAGGAAGGCGGACGTTCGGCGACGGCCGCGCTCGAACATGATTTCGAGAACGGCGGGGTATTCAACTTCTCCGTGCGCCACGTGCGCGGCTGGGATACGGCTGTGGGATATGACCAAAACTCCGTGCTGAACAACCTCGTCACCGTGCAACGTCGCGCGCGCGGTCAGAGCAATCACCGCGCCTACGACTATTTCGATACAAATTACACGCAGGCGTTCAAGACCGGAGCGATCGAGCACAAGGTCCTCGTCGGTCTCGGCGGCGGCACCAACCGCACCGACTTCCTGCGCCTGCAGTTCTTCAACGGGCCCACGTCGGGCCCGACCTCGATCCCGGGGCCGAAGTCGATCAACATCAGTGTCTACGATCCGATCTTCGGGGTGTCGCCGCCGCTGTCGTCGTTCCCGCCCGGCCCACTCAACGACCGCGTGACGACCGAGAGCAATGCCGGCGCCTACGTCTCCGACGTGATGACGCTGTCGGAACATTGGAAAGCAAGCGTCGGCCTGCGCTACACCAAGGATCATACGTATCAGACCGAACACGTCTATCCACCGTTCACGAGCAGCGCCAAATCCTCGGACGATGTGCTGCCGACCGCCGGCATCCTGTACCAGCCGAACGACAACTGGACCTACTACTACAGTTATTCGACATCGTTCATCGCGCCCTCGCCGACCGCGCAGGCCGCTGACGGCAGCAACCCGTTCCAGCCGACCACGTCCCATCAGAACGAAGCCGGCGTCAAGGCCAGCCTGTTCGACGGCCGCGTCACCTCGACCGTCGCCCTGTTCGACATCCAGAAGACCAATACCCTTGCCGTGGCCGCGTGCAACGCCGGCGTGCCTGGTACCTGTTCGGTGCAGGTCGGCGGCGAGCGCTCGAAAGGTTACGAATGGGAGATCGACGCGCAGCCGCTGGAGAACTGGCATGTCCTGTTCGGTCTAGCTCATGCCAACGCCAAGGTGGCCAAGTCGAACGGCAACTCGACCACGCCAATCGCCGATACGCGCCTGACCAATGCGCCGCTCAACAGTGCGCACATCTGGTCACGCTACGATTTCGCCGAAGGTCCGCTGAAGAACTTCGGCGTCGGCCTCGGCGTCACCTACGCCTCCGAAATCCGCGGCAGTCAGCCGACTCCCGCCGACCAGCGCGTGCTGGTCCTGCCGGGCCACGTCGTCACCGATCTGGCCTTCTACTACCTGGCGATGGACAAGTTCCCGGTCACGCTGAAATTCGGCAACCTGTTCGACAAGACCTATTACGAAGGCGTCAATTCGACCACGAACGAACTCGGCGTCGTGCCGGGGTCACCACGCTACGTTCAGCTCTCGGTGAAGGTGCCCTTCCTGTGAGCAACTTCTCTTGTCCGCTTTCGAGCCGCCTCGTCCGCTGCAGCCTCGCCGCGGCGCTGATTGCCTGCGGCATCGGCATGGCCTCGGCCGCCGACGCTCCCGCCGCTGTGGCGACGGTGGCAACGACGCCGACGCAATTCGTCGAATGGGTCGATCAGCCGCGCGCCACGACCAAGCCACAGACCGAGGAGGAGGCCGAGGCCGGCAAGAAGAACGGCCGCGCGCTGCCCGAACTCGAACTGCTGCAGCCGACGCTCGATGCGGCGCTGCCCGCGTACAAGCCGCGCCGTGACATAAAGCTCGCGGGCACGTTCAAGGGCGCCGCCTCCGACGTACTGCCCGGCCTCGCCAATGCCTGGTTCGCCGCATTCAAGAAAATCTATCCGAAAGTAAACCTCAGCGTCGCGCCGCCCTACGCGGGCAGCCTCGGCGCGAAGGAACTGGTCAAGCAGAACATCGACTTCGTCTTCGTTTCGCGCGAACTCAAGCCCGACGACATCACCGATTTCAAGGCGAAGTTCGGCTACGCGCCGACCAGCGTGCCGATCAGTGGCGGCAGCTACCGCCACTTCGGCTTCCTCGACGCGGTCGGCTTCTTCGTCAGCCGCGACAATCCGCTCGACCGGATCAGCTACGCCCAGCTCGATGCGATCTTCTCGAGCACGCACCATCGCGGCGCCAAGCCGATCACGACCTGGGGCCAGCTCGGCCTGACCGGCGACTGGGCCGACAAGCCGATCCACGCTTACGGCATCAAACCGTGGAATGGCTTCGAGGAATTCGTGCGCCAGCGCGTGCTCAGTGTCGACGGCAAACGCGGCGAATGGAGCGACAACGTCCATTACGACAAGCTCGTGTTCCCGATGGCCAAGCATGCGGTCGAGGATCGTTACGCGATCGGCTACACCGGCATCGCCTACGTCGACGCGCCGGTGAAGATGCTCGCGCTCGGCGAGAACGAGTCCGGTCCGTTCGTTGCGCCGAGCTACGAGAACGTCGCACGCGCCACCTACCCGCTGTCGCGCCTGATCTTCTTCAACGTCAACAAGGCGCCGGGCAAGACGCTCGATCCCGCGCTGACCGAATTCCTGCGTTTCGTGCTCAGCCGCGAAGGCCAGCAGATCGTGCGCGAGCAAGCCCTCTATCTGCCGCTGCGTGCCAACCAGGTCGAGAAAGCGCGCGCGCTGCTGGAACCGTAACGCCTCCGAAATCCCCGCCACTTTTTACTAGCCGAGATCCCATGAAAACGAAAATCGCCTCGCGCCGCGCCAAGGCACTCACTCTTGCCGCTGCCTGTGCCGCCGCGCTTGCCACCACTTTCGCGCCGTCAGCGTTTGCGCTCAAGTACGCCGCGGTCGAGCATCATCTCAAGGTCGATCCGGCTATCCCCGCGTGGAAGCCAGCGGAGGTGAAGAGCGAGCCCGAGGAAGAAATCGCCCTGGTCGGCGCCGACGTGATGGACGAGATCTGCCTGGGCTGGGCGAAGATCTTCCGCGAGGCCTATCCGCACCTGTCCGTGGTGCTCGACCTGCGCGCCTCGGGCGCCGGCGCCCCGGGCCTGATCGCCGGCGCGAAGGCCCCCAACTCGGTGATCGCGCCGGTCGGCCGCGAAATGTTGCCGGCCGAGGAGAAGGCCTTCGTCGAGAAGTTCGGCTATGAGCCGTTCCGCGTCAAAGTCGCCACCGGCAGCGTCGGCTCGCTCGGCAAGACCGCCACCTCGATCGTCATGGTCGACAAGGACAACCCGATCAAGGGTCTTTCGCTGGCTCAGCTCGATGCGATCTATTCGACCACGCGCAAGCGCGGCCATGCCGACGTGAAGACCTGGGGCGACCTCGGCCTTGGCGGCGAGTGGGCCACGCGCCCGGTGCACAAATACGGCCTCAAGGCGCCGAACGGCATCGAGTGGTTCTTCAAGATCAACGTGATGGACATGGGCGAATACAAGGACGACATCCAGTTCGTCAAAGGCAAGGGCTTCACCCACGCCTTCAACGTCGCCGCCGAGGACATGGCGAAGAATCCGGGCGGCATCACCTATGCCCTGCTCGCCAACGTGACGCCGAACGTCAAGGTCGTGCCATTGTCGGACAAGGACGGCGGCCCCTATCTCGCGCCGACGCTGGAGAACGTCTACTCGCACAAGTATCCGCTGAGCCGCTACGTCTACATCTACGTCAACCGCAAGCCGGGTACGCCGCTGGAGCCGAAGGTCAAGGAGTTCCTCAAGATGGTGCTCAGCAAGCAAGGCCAGGATGTGGTCGCGAAGGAAGGCGTGTACATCCCGCTGCAGCCTGCCGTAGTCAAAGAAGAGCTCGCCAAGCTCGACTAAGCTTGCCTCACGCGGCGCGGGACATACAGCAATGCAAGACACAGTCCGTGTCCCGCGCCGCGCCTTTCTGTTTGCCTGCGCGAGCGCGCTCGTCGCGCCGTACTTAAACGCAGGCTCGACCGCGTCCGCCCTGCCCGCCTATCTGCCGCAAGTGAAGGTGACAGGCCGGCTGCGCTTCAGCGGCGCCGACACGATGCACGATCTCGTCGCCGCGTGGGCGCGCGCCGTGAGCGGCTTGCAACCGCACATCGAGATCGACAACGCCGCCACGAAACTTTCCGCCGATGGTTTCGAAGCGTTGCTCGATGGACGCGCAGACGTCGTCACCTTCGTGCGCGAGCCGTTTCCCGCGGAGATCGACGCATTCACGCGCCGCTTCGGCTACGCGCCCACACTGATCAACGTCGCCGGCGGCAGCTACGCGACCAAGGGCGGCACGCATGCGCTCGCGATTTTCGTCAACGCGACCAATCCGATCACGCACATCAGCCTCGACGAGCTCGACGCGATCTATTCAAGAGACCATCGTCGCGGCGGCAAGGCAATCGCGACCTGGGGCCAGCTCGGCGTCGGCAATGACTGGGAGCCGCGCACTATCCATGCCTACGGCATGCTGCATCGGCGCGACAGCGGCAATCCGCCCGGCATCGTCAACTTCTTCCAGCAACGCGTGCTGCGCGGTGGAGAGTTTCGCGACGGCATCGAGGAACAGGTCGATCGCCCCGGCGAAACCGCGCTCGACGCGATCGTGCACCGCGTCGCCGACGACCCGCACGGAATCGGCTACAGCGGCTTCGCCTACTCCGCCCCGGGCACGAAGACCCTGGCAATCGCCGAAACGGAACACGCGCCGTACTACGCCGGCACACCCGCGGAGGTCGCGCACCGCGACTATCCGTTGTCGCGTCAGATCTATCTCGGTTTCAACCGCGCGCCAGGCCAGGCGCTGCCGCCTGCGCTGCGTGAATTCCTGCTTTTCGCCTTGAGCCGACAGGGGCAACTTGTCGTCGCCAACGACCGCCTGCGCTTCTTCCCGTTGACTGCGGAGCAGGCGCAAGCGTCGCGCCGTACGCTCGTCGACATCGGCGAATGACGACGCGCGCGATCCGACTCCGGCGCCGCAGCCTCGCGCTGGCAGCTGCGCTCGTCATGAGTGCGGGCGCGCGCTGCGCCGACGTCGATCCCGCGCTGCCGCGGTATGAACCCGCTATGGTCGAGGCGATCCGTGACGAAGCGTGGCTGGCGCCGGACGGGGCGATCCGCATCATCGGCTACAACGACATGCGCGAGATGTTCGACGGCTTCGTCGCACGCTACGCCGCCGCGCACCCAGGCAGCATGTTCCGGCTTGAACTGACCGGCACGCGCGCCGCGCCGCCCGCGCTTGCGGCCAACATTAGCGCGCTGGCGCCGATGGGCGCCGAATTCACGCAGCAACAGCTCGCCGAATATCGCCGCGCCACCCACGGACAGGATCCGATCGAATTCCGCATCGCCCACGCCTCGCTCGATCCGCATGCGCTGAGCGGTCCACTGGGCGTTTTTGTGCATGCCGACAACCCGCTGCGCTCGCTCACGCTCGCGCAACTCGCGCGAGCTTACGCGGGCAAGGCCACGCATTGGCGCGACCTTGGCGTGCAGGGTATCTGGGCCGATCGCCCGATCCATCTCTACGCGCTCGAACCCGACACGCCGCTGGCGTTGTCGTTCTACGGGCGCGTGCTCGGCAAGACGCCACCAGCACAGCCTCGCGCACAGTTTCATCAATCGACTGAAGTAATTGCCCATGTTGGCGCCGACCCGCTCGGCATCGGCTTCGCTGCAGCGATGCGTGCCACTGCTGGGGTGCGCGCGCTCGCGCTCGCTGCAATTTCAGCAGCGGCGCCGGTGGCGCCTGACGAGGCCGCCATCCGCGCCGGACTCTACCCGCTCGATCGCTATCTGCTTATCTACGCACGACCCCCACTAACCGCATTCGCACGCGAGTTTCTAACGCTTGTGCTCTCGCGCGAGGGCCAGAAGATCGTCGCCGGCACGTCGCAGCGCTACCAGCCTCTTTCCGCCGAGGAAGCCGCGCGCGAACGCGCCAAATTGCATTGACTACCAGCGGAATGCACCCGAGGACGCTCGGACCCTTGCATGGCCATCGCCGAATTGGACGACAAGGCCCTCGGCTTCAACCTGCGACCGCATAGACGCTGACAGCTTGGACGGCGACGAACGTGTATTGCTCACCGCTTTCATCGACCTCGATCGGTTCAAGGCGATCAACGATCGATACGGCCACGACATCGGCGACCACTTCCTCGCCGCAATCGGCGAACGCATGCGCGGCGTGTTGCGCGATGAAGATTTCGTCGCCCGCATCGGCGGCGATGAATTCGTTGCGCTGTCGAGCCCTCTGCGATCTGGCGTCAGGATCTTGCCGCCATGCTGCGCACGCGCCTTCAGGCCGCCATGACAGGCCACTTCCGCCTCGACGGGGTCACGATCGATTATGCCGGCCCCAGTATCGGCATCGTCTTCGCCGAGCCCGGCATGGAAGCCGACGAATTGCTCGCGCGAGCCGATGCCGCGATGTACGTCGACAAACGCTTGCGCGCGCAATCGATGCCGCCGACGCAATGACATCCAACGCGGCGGCGGCTGCCGCCGCTGGAGTTGCTCTCAGCGCAACAGCTGGAAACCCGCGTAATAGATGAACTTCTGCTGGTCGTCAGTCTTGTTGCCAAATTCGCGTCCCGCCGCGGCGAGGAAGATAAGGCTGTCGCTGATCTTGTAGTGAATACCGAAATTCAGCAGCGTCTGCGAATTATGCGGCACCCAGGTCTGGTGCACCTCGACCAGGCAGTCGAGCTTCTCCGATCCGCATTCATGCGAAGCAACGACGCCGGCCTCCCATTCGTCATCCTCGTTCTGCACGAAGTTGCGCCCCGCCTCGCCGGCGAATTCGAAGCCACCGGCGGCGGTGGCGAATTCGATCGGCAGGTAGAATTGCTTGTTCGCCGTCGCGATGCCCTTGCGCTTTGAAGACTCGGACCACGCCGAAAGAAACTGCGGATAGGTCGAGACGGCGAAACCGCCTTCGCTGTTCTCATCGCGGTCAACAAAACGCCACTTAACGCCGACATTCACGCTGCCGAGGCCGGAATTCCACGGACCACCGTCTTCATGCGCGTAGGTCCAGGGCACGTCGAGCTTGAGCTGGATATGATCACCGACACCGTAGTTGATGTCGGCATCGAGCGCATCGATGTCCCAACCATGCGAGGCCTTGCCGCCGAGCGATGCGAGGTTGATCTCCCATTTACCGTCGCCCGGCGTGCCGGGATCGTCGGTGACGAGCGGCGGGCCGCCCTGAGCCGCAGCCCATGCAGACACGAGCAACAAGACGAGCGCCACGAGGAGCCGCGGCAGACGGGCATGAGCAAACGAGGTCATGGCTTGATTTCGCATCGATGAAGCTTCCGAATCTGCGCCGCGGTCCGCCGCGGCAGTGGGTTCACTTTGACGGAATGCGGCTGACATCGGACTGACGTTCCGCCTGAAAAATTTTTCAGCCAGGGGCGCGTCGAAGCGGACTGCATCACTCAGATTTTGGTCGACCGACGAATGCCAGCGTGCGATACGACACACTGACTTGGCCGTCGCGCGCATGGCGGGCGTACAGCTGCGACAGCTTGTGCACGGCGCGTTCGCCCTGCGGCGTGTCGCGATCGGGCATCGCCGAGCGCGACAGCGCCAAACTGATCAGGCCGTCGCGGTCGAGCTGTTGCATGTTGGCGAATTCGAAGCGCGCGAACGAATCCGCGGAGAAGAACGGCGGCACGTACGACAGGTCCTGGCGACGATCCAGCGCGGCCTGCTTGGCGCCGCCGAACTCGACCAGCAGGTCGTCGAGTGCCTTCTGCAGCGGATCGGTGGCTGGCCGTGTGTTCCAGACGAGCACGACGCGGCCATCCGGTTTGAGCACGCGCAGCCATTCGCGGCGCACGGCCTCGGCGTCGAACCAGTGGAAGGCCTGCGCAGCGGTGATCAGGTCGACCGAGGCGTCGGCGAGTGTGGTTGCTTCGGCAGTGGCCGCAATGCTGCGATATTTTCGGTACTTGGCCAGTGTCGCATCGGCAACGGCGCGCATCGCCGCGTTCGGCTCGATCGCGGTGACGTTGTAGCCGCGATAGAGCAGTTGCCCGGTGAACAGGCCCGTGCCCGCGGCGATGTCGGCGATCTGCGCCGCCGGATACAGCGCGCGGTTCGCACGCAGGCGCTCGAACAGCGCAACCGGGTAGCGCGGCCGCGCGGCGGCGTAGTCCGCTGCCTTGCTCGAAAAGGCGCCGCCCACGCCGCCGCGTTCGGAGAACAGCGCCGGGAGCGAAGGCGCACCGGGCGCAGGTGATTCACTCATGCCCTGCGCCTCCACGCCGTGTCGTGCGTGCCGGCATCGCGTTCAACCGAACTGCTTGAGTGCGATCAGCGCCAGCGTCACCGTGATCGCGCCGCCGATGCGCGTGGCGATTTGCGCGAACGGCATCAGCACCATGCGGTTTGAGGCGGTGAGGATGGCGATGTCGCCGGTGCCGCCCTGACCGCTGTGGCAGGCATTCACGATCGCGGTTTCGATCGGATACATCTTGATCCAGCGCCCGACGTAGTAGCCGGTGGCCATCAGCGAGAGCACCGTGGCGACGATGGTGATCAGATTGGCGATGTGGAAGGCCGCCATGAGCTTGTCCCACGGCGTCATTGCAACGCCGACCGCAAACAGCAGCGGATAGGTCACGCCGACCGAGAAAAACTTGTAGACCGCATACGCGCCCTGGCGCAACGGCGGCGAAATCATGTGTGCGAGCTTGGCCGCGACCGCCACGAACAGCATCGTTACCGGCGCCGGAAAACCGAACAGCTTGTAGGCCATGAGGCCGATCATATAGAGCGAGATCGCGGTCAGCGCGGCGGCGGCGATGTGGGTCACGTCGACATGCTGGCCGACTTCCTCTTCGCTGGCCTCCATCTCGTCGTGTTCGCCCGGTTGCAGGCGACCTTCGCCGGTGAGATGCGGGTACTTCTTGCCAAGCGCGTTGAGCGCGCCCGAGGCCAGGATCGCGGTCAGACTACCGAGCATGACGATCGGCAGCACTTCGGCGAACAGATCGCCCTGCTTCTGCTGCAGGATGTCGGCGTACCCCATAGACAGCGGGATCGCGCCCTCGCCGACGCCGCCGGCCATGATCGGCACAACGATGAAAAAGAACGTGTGCTGCGCACCGAGGCCGAGCAGCGTGCCGACCAGCGTGCCGACCATCGCAGCGACGACCGATCCGGCCGCGAGCGGCACGAAGATCTTGAGGAAGCCCTTGACCAGCACGCCGCGGTCCATGCTCATGATGCTGCCGACAATGATCGCCGCAATGAACAGGTAGAGGAAGTTCGTCGACTTGGTGAAATCGGTGACGTTCTTGACCACGACGTCGGGAATGAGTTTGTAGAACACGAGTGCCGACGGGATGAACGTGGCGAAGATCGCGGCAGCGCCGATGTTCTTGATCACCGGTATGCGCTTGCCGATCTCGGCGCAGGCGAAACCGCCGACCGCGAGGATGGCGATGCTGACGTTGATCTCGGCCGGCAGGCCACCGAGATAGACGAATCCAGCGATCAGGGCAATAAGCACGACGAAGACAGGCACCGGAACGACGCCGATGCGAAGTTCCATGAGCCTCCACCAGGTGTTCGGCCAGAACGGCTCCGCGGAGCCGGCCTGCGGTTTGTTGATCGGCGATACGTTGGACATGTCTTTAGACTCTTTATTGAGACTTGGCGATGAGACGGCGCGGCGGCAGTTTCCCTCAAAGACTGCCATGGAGGGCAGGCAAGCAGCCACGCTTGTGGTGATGTCCGGCAAGGAATGATCAGCGGGTATAGGTCAGCACAGTGAACGTATTGTCGTAGTAGGTGTTCGGATAGAACGCAGTCACCGCTGTGTTGATCTTCTTCGACGGATCGGCCACGCCTTCCGCCGTTACCGTGTACACTTTCTTGGTCTTCGGATCCAGCGCCATCGTGCGCGCATACGGGCGTGTCGTCGCGGCCTCGACGAGCTTGTAGCTGTCGGGCGTTTGCTGCGAATAGATCACGATGTTGGCATCGACGCCGTTCGAGGTGTAGATCTGATGTGCCGCCGCGTCGAAGACGACGCCATCGACGCCGTGACCGATCGGCAGCGTGGTCACGACCTTGCCGCTGTCCGCGTCGAGGACCGCAAGCACGGGTTTTTCGCTGCGGCAGCCGACGAAGATGCGCTTGCTCGCCGGATCGTAGTCGAGGCCGGTCGGCTGCACGCAGCCGTCTGTGGGGTACTCGGCGAGCAGCTTGCGTTGCGCGACGTCGATCTTGATGATCTTGTTCTTGTCGCGCAGGGCGACGAACATATTGCCCTGCCCGTCCGCAGCCGAGCCGTCGAGCTTGCCGCTGTCTACCGGCAACGTGCCGGTGACGGCTCCGGTTTTCGCGTCCATGAACGCGAGCGCATGGCTGTCGCCCATCGTGAATACGAGCTGCTTGGATTTCGGATCGTAGAACACCGAATCGGAGTCCTTGCCGAACGGCACGCGCTTGAGCGTCTTCAGCGTCGACAGCTTGAACATCGTCGAACTGCCGTCTTCATTCGCGGTGTAGCCGAGGTCAAACTCGGGCACGATGCGGATCGCACCGGCTCCCTCGGATTGCTCGAGCGTCTTGATGATCTGCTTCTTGTTCAGATCGAACACCGCCGCGCCGGCGCCGCGTCGACCGATGAACAGGTATGCACGCGTCGCGTCGAGCGCCACATAGTCCCAGTCCGGCGACTTGCCTTGCAACGCCGTCGCCGATTCGAGATGGTAGAACGGCTGCGCTGGCGCAGCCGCGGCGAACAGCGCGAGCGGTGCCGACAGCGCAGCGAGGCCCAGGTGGCGGAGGACGCGGGCGGCGGGAAGAAGAATCATCGTCATGTGCTCCTGATTTTGCTCGTTGATTGAATACATTTCGATCAGAACCGTGTCTCGACCGAGGCGCAGGTCAGCCGGCCGGTCAGCGGAATGTGGACCGCGACAGCGTTGTTGTCGGTGAAGGCACGCAGCGCGTGGGGCTGCATGGATGTCATACCCGGCGCCGAGTTGCGCTTGGCGAGCAATGCTGCGTGCGGAACATCTTTCCTCCCGGCGCCGGCTTGAGCCGGCTTGTCTAGTGGTCGTACGCCGATCCGTCCCGCTCTCGATCGTCGAAAGCTCATCCCGCGGCGTATTCTGGGGCTGGACCTTAGCCGGGCAACCTTTCGCCGCCCTGAAGCGATTCTTAAAGGGAATTCAGACTGGTGTTGCAGCGCAGATCGCAATCGTGAATGCAGTCTGATTTATTGGGCACCTGCACCATCACGATGCGCTGGGCACATGAAAATCCTGATCGTCGAAGATCAACAACGTCTCGGCGAGTTCCTCAAGCAGGGACTGGCCGAACGCGCCTACACGGTGAACTGGGTCCGCACCTGCAAGGACGCGCGCGACGCGCTGTGCGAAACCAACTACGACGTGATCGTGCTCGATCTCGGCCTGCCCGACGGCGACGGCCTCAGCCTGCTGCGTGAATGGCGCAAGAGCGGCTTCGTAGAGCCCGTGCTGATTCTCAGCGCGCGCGACACGGTCGACGACCGCATCGCCGGCCTCGACCACGGCGCCGACGATTATCTGCAGAAGCCTTTCAGCTTCGAGGAACTGCTAGCGCGCGTACGCGCCCTGATCCGTCGTCAGGGTGCGGTCAAGCAGACCATGCTCGAACATCGCGGCATTCAACTCGACCTGCTCAGCCATACCGTTCGCATCAATGCCGATGCGGTTGAGCTGACCAGCCGCGAATTCGCTCTGCTCGAGATCTTCATGCACAACCCCGGCCGCACGCTCACGCGTACGCTGATCTCGGAGAAGATCTGGGCCTCGCACTACGACATCGACACGAACCTGCTCGACGTCTATATGAGCCGTCTGCGCGCCAAGCTCGAGCCGGGCTTCGACAAACCGTTGTTCAAGACGGTGCGCGGCGTCGGTTATCAGCTGGTCTGACCGCGACTCCGGCCAACCACCATGTTCCACTCCATTGGCATGCGGCTCGCCGGCTGGTACGCCATCGCCGCTACGGTCACGCTCGCCTGCCTGTTCGTGGTCGGCTATCAGCTGCTATACACGCGCATGATGCGTGGCCTGGACTTGCTCAACCATTCCGAAGCACAGCAGATCCGCGCCCATCTCGGCCCCGACTTCGCTCAGCTCGGTCTCGAAGAAATCGACCAGCGAATCCGCGAAACCACGGAATTCGCCTCGGCACTGTTCTACATCAACGTGCACAACCCCGCGAATGACATCATGTTCTATTCGCACAATCTCAATGGCGTGGCGATTCCCGACGTGAAGGGAGAACATCGCTTCAACGCGGAGATACCCGGCGTCGGACCGGTGCGCGTGGACGAGTATGTGCGCGATGGCATCGACATCGTCGTCGCCACGCCGTCGACCCAGGTCAATGCCGCACTGAGCGACTACATCGAAATCTGCGTAGCGCTGCTCGTTGCGATGCTGATCGTGAGCACCGCCGTCGGCTATGGCCTGAGCCGGGTGGCGTTGGGGCCGGTTCGATCGATCGCCGAAACCGCGCGCCGGATCGGTTCGGACAACCTGAGCGAACGCATGCCCGTGGCCGATGTGCGCGACGAGATTTCCGATCTCGCACGCCTGCTCAACGAAATGTTCGATCGCCTCGAAGTGTCGTTCAATCAAATCCGTCGCTTCACCGCCGAAGCCTCGCACGAACTGAAGACGCCGCTATCGCTCGTGCGCCTGCACGCGGAGAAATTGCTCGTCGAAGACAAGCTCCTGCCGAGCCAAGAAGAGGCTCTGCACATCCTGCTCGAGGAAATCGGCCACCTCGACGGCATCATCGACCAGCTACTGTTCCTGTCGCGTGTCGACGCCAAGGTGACGCGGCTCGATCTCGCAACACAGGACCCCGAGCCGTTTCTGCGCAGCTTCATACCCGATGCAAGCGTGCTCGCCGAGCACCGCGGATTGCGTTTCGAGTTCTCGCATACCGGCGCGAACGAGATTCGCTTCGATGCCAAATGGATCCGCCAGGTGCTGCTCAACCTGCTCAGCAACGCGATCAAGGCCTCGCCGGCTCGGGGCCTGATCCGCCTGGAGTCGCGAGTCGACGACGATGGTTGGCGCGTCGCCGTGGAAGACCACGGTCGCGGTCTGCCGCCGACCGAGCTCGAGCGCATCTTCGAGCGCTTCGTGCGCGTGCCCGGCACCGGCTACGACGACGGCAAGGGCAGCGGCTTGGGCCTGAGCATCTGCCGCAGCATCCTCGATTTGCACGGCGGTCGCATCCGCGCGGAAAACATCGTGCCCGATGGCGGCTTGCGGGTCATCTTCGAGATTCCCGCCTGAAAGTTGCACGGGACGAAATACCTAGCCGCGCGGCGTCGCACCGGTCTGCTCCAGCCACAGCCGGCGCAACTGACGCGCGGAGCCGAGTCCCGCCATCGTTGCCGCTGCCTCGACGCTGACTCCGGTCGCAAGCGCCTGTCTGGCCAACGCATAGCGCAGACGCGCGTGGTAGTCGCGCACCGACAAGCCCGTGGCGTCACGGAAATGCCGCGTCAGCGTGCGCACGCTGACGTGCGCGCGTGCGGCGAGGCGCGGCAACGGCCAATTCTCGTGCGCAGCTCGCGTGAGTGCATCCTGCGCGCGATGGATGCCGGCATCCATGTGATTGCGTCCGTCCAGCCACGGCGACAACGCGACGTCATCCGGCGCGCGGCGCAGATAGACGACCATGTGCCGCGCGACTTCGACCGAAAGCTGCGGGCTGGCGAGTTCGGCGATCAAGTGCAGGGCGAGATCGATACCGGCGGTGATGCCGGCACTCGTGTAGCAGCCGCGGTCCTCGACGAAGACGCGGCTGTCGAGTACCTGCGCGCTTGGCGCCTCGCGGCGCAGCGCTTCGATCTCGAGGTGATGCGAGGTGCAGCGCCGGCCATCGAGCAAGCCGGCACGCGCGGCGAACAGCGCACCCGCGCAGACGCAGGCGAAGCGTCGCGGCGTACCGCCGACATCACGCAGCCAGCGCACCAGCGCGCGCCCGGGCTTCGAGGCGAGCGCCGCCTCGTCGTTCGTGGAACCGCAGACGATCAGCAAGTCGTCGGCTTGCAGCGCCGCGGGCAATGTCTCGACGCGGCCGAGCGTCACGCCGAGCGACGTAGTCGCCGCGACTTCGGCAGCGGCGACGCGCACGCGGAACGCGCCGCCGCGCAGCGCGGCGATGCGGAACGCCTCGGCGGGCCCGGCGAAATCGAGCAGGACCAGATCGGGCGGCAGGACGAACCAGACGTCGATCGGTTTCACCCTGCATGCATCACTCGTGCGCAAGCGCATCCTCCACGCTCGCGATGCGCGCGAAGCGGCCGCGCAGCACGAGCTCGGTACGCTCGCGGATGTCCTGAGCGCTGAAGATCTTGCCGCTGCGCGGGTCGGTCATCGGAAAAGTCAGCGTCGCCGCGCCGACGAAATCGACTTCGTAACCGAGATCGGACGCGACGCGCGTCGTCGTTTCACAGCACTGCTCGGTGCGGATTCCGGCCACGACGACGCGACGGATTCCACGCGTGCGCAGCCAATGATCGAGTCCGGTGTCGGTGAACGCGTTGTGCACGTGTTTGACGAATTCGACCGCGTGCGTTTTCGGCATCCACTCCATCGGCTTCACCAAACCACTTTCGCGCGAGAACGGACCTTCGCCGTCTTCGTGCAGAATGCGCACGACCGGCCAACCCTTCGCCGCGGCGCCTTCGATCAGCTTGACGATGTTCGCGCGGAACGCCGGCACGTCTTCGTCGCGCCAATAGTCGCGCGCCGGGAATGATTGCTGCACGTCGATGCTCAGTACGGCGGTGTCGATTTTGCTCATGCTAGACTCCTGGTGGTTTCGAGGTGCCGCCATCTTGGATTCTTCGCTCGCCGCTTTCGAGCCGGTTTCGAGACCAGTATGGGACAATCCAGGCCAAATTTCCTCTGCGCCTAATTTACGACCGCAAACGATCACCCACGCCATGCTCACTCCGCCCATCGACCTGCAGAAATGGATCGTCGCCCATCGTGACGAGCTCAAGCCGCCAGTCGGCAACAAATGTATCGTCGACGGCGATTTCATCGTGATGATCGTCGGCGGCCCGAACGCGCGCAGCGACTACCACTGGGACGAAGGCCCCGAGTTTTTCTACCAGATCGAAGGCGAGATGGTGTTGAAGGTGCAGGACGACGGTCATGCGCGCGATATCCCGATCCGCGCAGGCGAGATGTTTTATCTGCCGCCGCGCGTGCCGCATTCGCCGCAGCGCATGGCCGGCGGCGTCGGCCTCGTCATCGAGCGCAAGCGGTTACCGCAGGAAAAGGACGGGCTGCTGTGGTTCTGCGCGAACTGCAACCACAAGCTGTACGAGGAATATTTCCACCTGCACAGCATCGAGCGGGATTTTCCGCCCGTGTTCGAGCGTTACTACCGCTCGCTCGATGCGCGCACGTGCAAGACTTGCGGCCACGTCGCCGACGTTCCGGCGAAGTACCGTCAGCAAACCGAGTTCTAAACGCGGATCAACGCGGACGGAATTTTTCCCGCCCGCGTTCTCTGCCTTCCACCTGGGTCAATTGCTCTTGACCCTCACGGCCCATTCGCGGGCCGCACCGGAATCGGCACGCTGCACACGTCGATGTGACCCAGCGGCACTTTGTAGAAATCGTCGATGCGGTTGCGCCGCGATTCGATCAGTGTGCTGAAGGCCGGCGTGTCGGTGCGCAAGATTTCGAGATTCGTCCGTTCGGCGGCCGGGACATCGGCGGCCACGCGCACGCGCTCGATCTTCATGCGCTGCTCGGGCTTGTCGTAAAAGCCCATGGCCGCGCTGCCACGCGGCAGGCTCGAAAGCAGTTCCATGCCCTGCACGACGCGTCCGACCGCGGTGATGTTGCGTTCGAGCCAGCGCGCCGGACCGATCACGGCATAGAGTTCGGTGCCGCCGCCCGAATCGGCATCGAGATCGCGGCCGACGCCGACCGTGCCATAACAATGCGTCAGCCAGGCTTGGCTGAGCTTCGGATCGCGCGCGCTTGGGAAGTCACCGCTGAACCCGGTCTGTGCCGCCCAGCCGTCGGGATCCGGCAGACGCACGAACGGCAGCTTGTCGCTCAGCGGCACCGAGAACTCCGCTTTCAGCTTGCGCTTGGCGGTCTTGATCTGGCGCGGCTGATTCGGCTCGCCGCTGCGCGCGTCGGCGTAGGGATCGCCCCATTGCGCGACGTAGTTGTCCTGCACGCGCAGGATCGCGAGGCCGTCGAAATATCCTTCCTTGACCAGCGCCTTGATGTTGGCGACATGGTTCGGTGCGAACTCGGGCGCCAGTTCGATGACGACGCGGCCGGATTTGAGATCCAGATACAACGTGTTCGCCGGATCGAGTGCATGCCAGTCGGAGGGTTTGGATTCCTTGATGACATCGGCCATCGTCGGTGGCTTCTTCGCCGCAGCGTCTGCGGCGAGCACTGCGCCGGCGCTCAGACAGGCCAATACGACGGCGGCGGCAACGCCAAGCCGGCGGAATTTCGTTTTCATTGCGCTCCCCTTCTTCGAAAAGTTATTTCTTCGCGTCGCGCGACTCGGTCGCAAGCATGCCGAGGCGCACCATGCGCTCGACCTGCACGCCATCGCGGCTGATCGTCAACGTCACGCGCTTACCCATGTTCGCGCGCAATTGATTCTGGAAATCGGCGCGGTCATGTACGTCCTTGCCGTTGAGCTTGAGCACGAAGTCCCCGGTGCGCAGATTTGCCTCCGCCGCCGGCGTGCCGCCGATCACCGAACCGATCTGGACGCCGCCGCCGACTCCGAGTTTCTTCGTCTCGTCCGCGGTCAGGTTGCGGAACTGTGCACCGAAAGGCAGCCTGTAGCGCACGTAGTAGGTGGCGACGAGCGCGGCGCGC
The DNA here is from genome assembly GCF_000378125.1 of Rudaea cellulosilytica DSM 22992. GTDB lineage: Bacteria > Pseudomonadota > Gammaproteobacteria > Xanthomonadales > Rhodanobacteraceae > Rudaea > Rudaea cellulosilytica. Next base: position 291,479 of record NZ_KB899242.1, read on the forward strand.
GCAGTCCCCGATTCGTCAGTGCAGGCCGCCGTCATTTCCTCAGCGAGCTTCGCGCCCGCCTTGTCGTCCGCAGGCAGAACATAAATGAGGGTCTTATCCGCAGCCACGCGAATGCCCATGCGCTGCGCCCAGTCGCGTGCCGCCGCGTCGGCGTCCGGATAACAGCCCGTGCCGATGCGTACGAAACTCTTCGCGACGAGCTTGCGTTCGTCGGCACGAATGCCGACGCCGTCGACGATCTCCGGCGTCTGCGGTGCCGGCGCCGCACGCAATTCGGCAACGAGTTCGGCGCCGTGGCCGGGCATGACTATGTAATGGCCCGGCTCGGCGACAGCCGCCGAAGGCGGCACGCCGGGCTCCTGCCTCTCGGGTGTCCTGCGCAGCACTGCGCAACCGCCTAGCGACAGCAACGAGGCCGCGGCAACGATCAGGCCGCAAAATTTCACCATGGACAGAATCCGCATACGCGGCGATAGTAGCGCTTTGATCGTTAAGTTCCCATGTCGCCCGCCGTCCACGCCGATTCGAAGCACGCATTGCGCATTGCGCAATTCCAGATCCACTTCTGCGTGCTGCTGTGGGGCTTCACCGCTATCCTCGGCAAGCTGATCTCGCTGCCGGCGCTCGCGCTCGTGCGCTGGCGCATGCTAATCGTTGCGCTCGCGCTGCTGTTCGTGCCGAAGGTGTGGCGCGGGTTATGCGCGATCTCGCCACGCCTGCTGCTGGGCTATGCCCTAGTCGGCTTCTTCGTCGCGCTGCACTGGCTCGGATTCTACGCCTCGGTGAAACTCGCGAACGCCTCGGTCGCCGCGACCTGCATCGCGATCGCGCCGATATTCCTCGCCGTGATCGAACCGTGGGTGACGCGGCGGAAATTCCGCTGGCATGAACTGTGGATAGGCGTCGGCGTCGTCCCCGGCGTCGCGCTCGTGGTCGGCGGCATACCTGACGAGATGCGCCTGGGCGTGCTTGTCGGCGTAGTCTCGGCGTTCTTCTGCGCGCTGTTCGGCGCGTTGAACAAGCGTCTGGTCGATCATGCCGATCCGTTCACGGTCACTGCGATCGAACTCGGCACTGGTGCAGTCATTCTGTGGCTGATCGCCTCGATCATTCCGCACGAAGGCAGCGTCTTCGACTTGCCGAATCTACACGACGCGTTCTTCCTGGCCGTGCTGTCGATTGCCTGCACGCTGGTGCCGTTCACCTTGTCGCTCGTCGCACTGCGGCACCTGTCCGCGTTCGCGGTCGAGCTGGCGGTAAACCTCGAGCCGGTCTATGCGATTCTGCTCGCGATTCCATTGTTCGGCGAACAGCGCGATCTCGATGTTTCGTTCTACCTTGGTGTTGCGATCATCATCGGCGCCGTGCTCATCCATCCCGTGCTCGAGCGGCGGCGGCCGCATCGGGTCGAAACCAATGTCGCCGGGGCGGTTGACTAGGGGCGTTTCCACCACCAAATTCAATAGCAAGACCCGGAGTGCTTGCGATTATGCGCGTCTCTAAGCTGCGTCCATCCCCACGGAAACCCCAAGGAACGCAGATGAACGCTATGCTGAAAACCACCGCCTTCGCCAAGGTCGAAGCCGATCCGCGCTGGGCGGCCGTCGTATCCAAAGACGCGACCGCCGACGGCACCTTCTACTACTCGGTCAAGACCACCGGTGTTTACTGCCGCCCGTCCTGCGGCGCGCGCCTGGCGCGGCCGGAGAACATCGCTTTCCACGCCTCGCGTGCGGACGCGGAGAAAGCCGGCTATCGCCCATGCAAGCGCTGCAAGCCGGAGCAGCCCTCGCTGGCCGAGCAGCACGCGGCGACGATCACCGCAATCTGCCGCTGGATCGAGGATGCCGACGAGGCGCCGAGCCTGGGCACCCTCGCCGACCAAGCGGGCATGAGCCCGTATCATTTCCATCGCGTGTTCAAAGCCATCACCGGGGTGACACCGAAGGCCTACGCTACGGCGCATCGCGCGCAGCGCGTGCGCGACCAGCTCAGCCGCGGCACACGTGTTACCGATGCGATCTTCGATGCAGGCTACAACTCGAATGCGCGCTTCTACGAGCAGTCGAACGCCTTGCTTGGGATGACGCCGAGCGACTGGCGCCGCGGCGGCACCAACGCCGAAATCCGCTTCGCGATCGGCGAATGCTCGCTCGGCGACATCTTGGTTGCGAGCAGCGCGAAGGGCGTGTGCGCGATCCTGCTCGGCGACGATCCGGATCGGCTCGCACGCGACCTGCAGGATCAATTCCCGAACGCGCAACTGATCGGTGATGACGCGCAATTCGCCAAGCTCGTCGCCCGCGTCGTCGGCTTTGTCGAGGCGCCGCAACAAGGACTCGATCTGCCGCTCGACGTGCGCGGCACGGCGTTCCAGCAGCGCGTCTGGGAAGCGCTGCGCAAGATTCCCGCCGGCTCGACTGCGAGCTACAGCGAGATCGCCGAGCGCATCGGCGCGCCGAAGTCCGTGCGCGCCGTCGCGCAGGCCTGCGCGTCGAACAAGATCGCCGTGGCGATTCCCTGCCATCGCGTCGTGCGCAACGACGGTGCGCTGTCGGGTTATCGCTGGGGCGTCGAACGCAAGCGCGCGCTGCTTGAGCGCGAGGCGCACGCATGACGGCTCCGGCTTTCGGAGGCGTCGACGTCTCGCTGGACACCCGTATCGACCACCTGGACTGGCCGCGCATCGAGAGCGATCTCGATGCGCGCGGGAATGCGCTGGTGGAAGGGCTGATCGAGCCGGAACGCTGCGCCGAACTCGCCGCACTGTACGCCGACGACTCGCGTTTCCGCAGCCGCGTCGTGATGGCACGCCATGGCTATGGGCGCGGCGAATACCGCTATTTCTGTTACCCGCTCCCGAAAACAGTGGCGACGCTGCGCAGTGCGTTCTATCCGCACCTCGCGCCGATCGCGAACCGTTGGAATGCGGCGATGGAAATCTCCACGCAGTATCCGCTGGCGCACGAAGATTATCTCGCCCGCTGCCATGCCGCCGGACAGATTCGTCCGACACCGCTGCTGCTGCAGTACGGCGTCGACGACTACAACTGCCTGCATCAAGACCTGTACGGCGAGCACGTCTTTCCGCTGCAAGTCGCGATCCTGCTCTCCGAACCACAGCGCGATTTCGATGGTGGCGAATTCGTGCTGACCGAACAGCGGCCGCGCATGCAGTCGCGTCCGGAAGTCGTGCCGCTTCGCCAGGGCGACGGCGTGATCTTCGCCGTGCATCATCGCCCCGTACAGGGCGCGCGCGGCGTCTATCGGGTCAACTTACGCCACGGCGTCAGTCGCGTGCGCCGCGGCAGACGGCACACGCTGGGCGTGATCTTTCACGACGCAGGCTGAACCCGCGTCCCTCGAATCGGCTAGCCGACGGGCGGACGCGGCAAGATGGTGCGCTGCGCCGGTCCGCAGGTTGACGGCATATTATTACCGAGCCCTTCGTTGTCATGCGCGAACGTCACCGAGGTCTGATCGCCGTTGCGCGTCACGACCACGACATAGATGCTGTCGTAGTCATCACCGGGCCACACCGGCACGACGCTCGAGTCACCGCCGTAGTGCTTGACGATATTGGAGGTGAGCGTGACGAGCTCGTTGTGCTCCCAGGCAAGGAAGACGGTGACATTCTGATACTTCGACTTGGCCAGTTCGGATTCGACCTCGTCGATATCGCTCTTGCCGTACTTGAGATCGACAGTTACCCCAGCCGCGACAGCCGTCGGTTCGATCGTCGCCAACGCGCGCAGGTACCAATAGTCAACGCCGCTGTCGTCCTGTTTTTCCTTCGGCGCGACGGCGAACACGTAACCCGGTATTCCGTATTTCGAAATAAGGATATTCGGCAAGGCGGCAGCGCGATTCTGGCCTTGGCAAGTCAGCTGACCGTTATCTACATTCGCGGGCTTCTCGCCGTGGCGGACAAAAACAAGCGTCTCGACCGTCGGAGTCGCCGCCGACGTCACGCCAACGGCGGATGAAAGAAGAAGCATGGCGACGGCAGCACGCACGGAATAACGCGACATCTTCACCTCGCTGTGGAATGTCCCCCCGCGACTGCGGTATCGGACGGCCGTCGATACGGCCGTCACGATACTGTCATAGGTTTTCTTGCGGCGGCCTGACGAAACTCCTTCGGCCGGATGATTGCTCAGCCGCCATTCACCAACAAGGCATTGACGCGACGCACGTAAGCGGCGGGATCATCGAGCTGCGCGCCTTCGAGGATCTGCGCCTGTTCGAGCAGGAGCAGGCCGAGGTCGGCCGCACGCGCATCGTCGCTCTCGCTTTCAAGACGCTTGACCAACGCATGCATCGGATTGATCTCGAGCACGGGCTTGGCCTCGGGTATGTCGTGGCCGGCCTGCTTGAGCAGGCGCTGCATCGCCGGACTCATGTCGTGTTCGTCGAGCACGAGTACCGACGGTGAATCGGTCAGGCGTGCCGATACGCGCACGTCGCGCACGCGTTCGCCGAGCAGCGCCTTCAATTTTTTGACCACGCCTTCGGCGGCCTTTTCGGCCTCCTTGCGCTTCTCTTCGTTCGCACCGCCGAACTTAGACAGGTCGAGATCGCCCTTGGCGACGTTGCGCAGTTTCTTGCCGGCGTATTCGGTCAGGTAGTTCGACAGCCACTCGTCGATGCGATCGACCAGCAGCAGTACTTCGATGCCGTGTGCCTTCAACGCTTCGAGTTGCGGGCTGCCTTTGGCCGCGGCATAACCGTCGGCGGTGAGGAAGTAGATGTCGTCCTGGCCGGCCTTCATGCGACCGATGTAGTCGTCGAGCGAGACGGTCTGCGCAGCGCTGCCAGTATGGGTCGAAGCGAAGCGCAGCAGCTTGGCGATGCGCTCCTTGTTGGCGAAGTCTTCGGCCACGCCCTCCTTGACTACCTGACCGAACTCCTTCCAGAAAGTCGCGAACTTTTCCGGCTCGTCCTTCGCCAGCTTGTCGAGCAGGTCGAGCACGCGTTTGGTGCAAGCGGCCTTCAGCTTCTCGAGATTGCGATTCTGCTGCAGGATCTCGCGGCTGACGTTGAGCGGCAGGTCGTCGGAATCGACCACTCCGCGCACGAAGCGCAGATAGGCCGGCAGCAACTGCTCGGCCGCGTCCATGATGAAGACGCGCTTGACGTAAAGCTTCAGCCCCTTGCGCTCGTCCCGACCGCCGCCCATGAAATCGAACGGCGATTTCGCCGGAATGTAGAGCAGCGAGGTGAAATTCTGGTTGCCCTCGACGCGGTTGTGCGTCCACGCGAGCGCGTCGTTGAAGTCGTGCGAAATATGCTTGTAGAAATTCTGGTATTCCTCGTCGCTGAGCTCCGACTTTGGCCGCGTCCACAGCGCGGAAGCCTGGTTGATGACTTCCCACTCATCGGTCGGTTTGCCGTCCCGATTTTCATCAGCTCGGTCGACCGGCATGCGGATCGGGAAGCCGATGTGGTCCGAATAGCGCGCAACGAGGCTGCGCAATTGCCAGGCGTGCAGGAACTCGTCCTCGTCGGCCTTGAGGTGCAGCGTGACCAAAGTGCCACGCTCGGCGATGTCAAGTGTCTCCAGCGTGTATTCGCCCGTGCCGGCCGATTCCCAGCGCACGCCGGTGGCGGCATCCTCGCCGGCCTTGCGCGTAGTCAGCGTCACCTTGTCGGCAACGACGAAGGCGGAATAGAAACCCACGCCGAACTGACCGATCAGCTTCGCATCGGCCTTCTTCTCGGCCGACAATGCTTCGAGATACTTGCGCGTGCCCGAACTGGCGATCGTGCCGATGTTGGCGACGACTTCGTCGCGCGTCATGCCGATGCCGTTGTCGCGAATCGTCAGCGTGCGCGCGTCCTTGTCGACGCTGATATCGATGCGCAGTTCGCTGGCGCCGCTCAGCAGTTCGGGGTTGCCCAGCGCCTCGAAACGCAGCTTGTCGCAGGCGTCTGAGGCATTCGAAATCAGCTCGCGCAGAAAGATTTCCTTGTGCGAGTACAGCGAATGCGTGACCAGGTGCAGGACCTGGGCGACTTCGGCTTCGAATTTGTGCGTTTCAGCGGTTGCGGTCACGGATTGAACTTCCTTATCAATGAGTTGCGGGACGAATAGGGTCGGCGACCGCGCTTTTCAAGCAGCCTGTCATCAATCGGGAACAATAGCAAAACAAGATGGGCGTCCCGGCCTGAGGACATGCCACCGTGAGCACCGTTGCCGCCGATTTTATCGCTCCTGCTTCGCCACGCCCGGCCCTGGACCACAAACCGGGCTTCGCGACCATCGCCCTGTTTCTCGCCCTGCTGGTCCTCGGCCTGAGCTACACCGCCTGGAGCCTAGTCAACGACATCGGCGGCACGGGCGTACGCACCACGACCTGGCTGCCGTTCATTCTGCTCGGCATCGCGCTGCTGATCGCGCTCGGCTTCGAATTCGTCAACGGCTTTCACGACACCGCGAACGCCGTGGCGACGGTGATCTACACGCATTCGCTGCCGGCCAACGTCGCGGTGGTCTGGTCGGGAATGTTCAATTTCCTCGGCGTGCTGTTCTCCTCGGGCGCGGTCGCATTCGGGGTGATTTCGCTGCTGCCGGTCGAGTTGATTCTGCAGGTCGGCTCTGGCGCGGGCTTCGCGATGGTGTTTGCGCTGCTGATCGCGGCGATACTGTGGAATCTCGGCACGTGGTACCTCGGACTGCCCGCCTCGTCGTCGCACACGCTGATCGGCTCGATCATCGGCGTCGGCATCGCCAACGCGCTGATGCACGGACGCGACGGCACCAGTGGCGTCGATTGGGCGCAGGCGACGAAGATCGGCTGGTCGCTGCTCGTCTCCCCCCTCGTCGGCTTCATCTGCGCGGCGCTGCTGCTGCTCGTGCTCAAAGCTTTCATGAAGAACCGCGAGCTGTATCAGGAACCGAAGGGCAACACGCCGCCGCCGTGGTGGATCCGCGGCCTGCTCGTGCTCACCTGCACGGGCGTCTCGTTCGCGCACGGCTCGAACGACGGCCAGAAAGGCATGGGCCTGATCATGCTGATCCTGATCGGTACCGTGCCGATGGCCTACGCGCTCAATCGCGCCATGCCGGCAGATCAGATGACGCCGTTCGTGGCAATGGCGACGACGACGCAAACCTCGCTCGCGAAGTATGCGGTGGGTCCGGCACCGGCCGATTCGCGCAAGACTCTGTCCGAATACGTGCGCACGCGCGCCTGGAACGACCAAGTCGTGCCGGCACTCGGCGCGATCACCGGCGATATCGCCAGTCAGGTCAAGGCGAGCGGCACCTTCGCCCGGCTGCCGGCCGAAGCAGTGGCCAACGTGCGCAACGACATGTACCTCACCTCGGAAGCGATGCGCTTCCTCGACAAGGACACGCATTCGGCGATCTTCGACCCGGACACGAAAAAGAACCTCGTCGCATTCAAAAAGCAGATCGATGATGCGACCAAGTTCATCCCGCTCTGGGTGAAAGTCGCCGTGGCCATTGCCCTCGGCCTCGGCACGATGATCGGCTGGAAGCGCATCGTCGTGACGATCGGCGAGAAGATCGGCAAGACGCATCTGACCTACGCGCAGGGCGCCAGCGCCGAGCTCGTCGCGATGAGCACGATCGCCGCGGCCGACATGTACGGCTTGCCCGTGTCGACTACGCACGTATTGTCGTCGGGCGTCGCCGGCGCGATGGCGGCAAACAAATCTGGCCTGCAACTCGGCACGCTGCGCAACCTCGCCATGGCCTGGGTGCTCACGTTGCCGGCGGCGATCCTGCTGTCGGGGACGCTGTATTGGTTGTTTACGCGGATTTTCTGACCACTCGCCTTCGTTCGTCATTTCCAGGAGAAATGGAAGTCCGGTTTCATTCGGGCTTTAGATTTTCCGAGGCCGCGTCCCTTCCGTTTGCCGCGCGCGTCCCACGCGCGGGTCACTTTCTCTTGCTTGTGCAAGAGAAAGTAACCAAAGAGAACACACCCCGGATGCCGCGCTGCATACGGCAGTCCGCGAGGACAGGCCGGGGTTCGTTGATTGAACATCCCTGTCCAAGCAACGAACTCGCGCGCATCCTGCGCGCGACCTTTCAGGCATTTCCGTCCTGCCCTCGCCGCGGCAAACGGGGACCCAAGGTCAAGAGCAACGGCGTGCGGGGCTTTTTGCTTCTGCGCGCAGGTGCGCGCTGCTTCGGCTTTTCCGGGTCCCCATTGCATTGCGGCGGCAGCGGACGAAAAGGCCCGAAGGGGGCGCGCGAGGATCGCGCGCATTCCGCTATTGCACATGGACGTGCAATTAGCGGAACCCGGCCGCTGACGCGGACCTGTCGGGCCGGATGCCCGACAGGCGCAATGCTCTGGGGCGTGTCTCTTTGCTTACTTTCTCTGCACGAGCAGAGAAAGTAAGCCGCTCGTCCGCAGGACGAGTGGAAGCCCTTGCTCTTAAGCACAGGTACGCGGAAACGACGAGCAAACCAGAAAGCCAGCGCAGCGCCAACCCCAGAAAAGACAAAGCGGCCGCCATTTCTGGCGGCCGCTTTGGACGAGGAGCACAGACGCGACTCAATGCTCCAAGAGGTTATCCGGCGACCCCGCCGGAATGTTCGGAAATTACTCTGCGCCGGCCGCACCGTGCTTGGACAGGTCTTCCTGGATGCGCGCCGCCTTGCCTTCGAGACCGCGCAGGTAATACAGCTTGGCACCGCGAACCTTGCCGCGACGCTTGACGTTGACCGAGTCGATCGTCGGGCTGTGCGACTGGAACACGCGCTCGACGCCGAAACCGTGGGAAATCTTGCGCACCGTGAAGGCCGAGTTGAGGCCCGCGTTCTTCTTCGCGATGACTACGCCTTCGTAGGCCTGTACGCGCTCGCGGTTGCCTTCCTTGACCTTGACGTTGACGACGACCGTATCACCCGGGCTGAACTCGGGCAGTTTGCGGTTGATCTGAGAAGCTTCGAATTGTTGGAGGAGGTTCATGACACGGGTCACTCAAGTTGGATGGGATTATATGCCTAGATTTGGGCCGCTCTGACGACCCACTTCACTACTTTTTCGTATCTTTCTGAAATTCAAGCAAAAATAAATTTTCTTCCGGTTTGAGCATCGCCCTGGCCAGAAGCTCGGGGCGACGCTGCCAGGTACGTCCAAGTGCCTGTTTCCGCCGCCATTTCGCGATCGCCGCATGGTCGCCGGACAACAGCACCGCAGGCACCTCGCCGAGCTCGTGCGTGACCGGCCGCGTGTAGTGCGGGCAGTCGAGCAGGCCGTCCGAGAACGAATCCTGCTGCGCCGAGGCGGCGTCGTTGAGCGCGCCGTCCTGCAGCCGTCCGATCGCATCGATCAGCACCGCCGCGGCCAGCTCGCCACCCGAGAGCACGTAGTCGCCGATCGAAATCTCTTCGTCGACTTCGTGCTCGATCAGGCGCTCGTCCACCGCCTCGTAGCGCCCGCAGAGGAGGATCAACCGATCTTCCTTCGCGAGTTCACGCACCTTGTCCTGGGTAAGCCGCGTTCCCTGCGGACTCAGGAAAATCGTCCGAACCGGCCTCGGATCCGCCGCCCGCGCCGCGCGCAATGCGTCGCGCAACGGCTCGATCAGCATCACCATGCCAGGGCCGCCTCCGAACGGTCGCTCGTCCACGCGCCGATAAGCATCGGTCGCATAATCGCGCGGATTCCAGCCATGCACGTCGAGCAAACCACGATCCTGCGCCCGCCCGACCACGCCGACCCTGGCCGCCGCGTCGACGAACTCCGGGAACAGCGTGATGACATCCACCCGCACGGCTAGAACTCCGCATCCCAGTCGACGACGATCCTGCTGCCGTCGATGTCGACTTCCTTGACGAACTGCTCGGTGACAAACGGTACCAGCCTCTCGCGTTCGCCGTCCCTGACGACGAGAACATCGTTGGCGCCGGTCGAGAACAGGTGGCTGACCTTGCCAAACGCGATGCCTTCGAGGTTGAAGACATCGAGTCCTTCGAGATCGACCCAGTAGTACTCGCCCGGTTTCGGCTTCGACAGCGCAGAACGCGATATGCGGATCTCCGCGCCGATCAAGGCCGCCGCGGCATCGCGGCTGGCGACGCCGGGCAGATGGGCGACGATGCCCTTGCCCTGCGTCCTGCCCTTCACGTTCGCGTACTCGACCATCGCATCGGCGGAACCGACGAACCAGGGCGAGTATTTGAAGATCCGCGCACGGGGGTCGCTGTACGACTCGAGCTTGACCCAGCCTTCGACGCCGTACAGGCCGACGATCTTGCCGAGGACAAGCTTCTTTTCGTCTCGCGCGGCCATCGCAGCGGCCTGCGCGGCGATCAGGCCGCGGCCTTCGCCTGCTTGCCAGCTTCCTTGATGAGCGCGCGCACTTTCTCGCTCGGCTGGGCGCCTTTGGCGATCCAGTTGCTGACGCGATCGAGATCGAGCTGCAGGCGGACTTCCTTGCCGGCCGCGACCGGGTTGAAGAAGCCCACGCGCTCGATGTTGCGACCGTCGCGCGCCTTGCGCTCGTCGGCAACGATGACGTGGTAGAACGGACGGCCTTTGGCGCCGCCGCGGGAAAGACGAATCTTGACCATGTTTATTTCTCGAGAATTTATCGGGTACGTTTGTGTTCCCTTGCGCCGGCCGCGACACACGCGGCGCGCCCGCAGAGCGGGCAACGGCAGTTCGGGAACTGCGTATTTTAGCTAAATCTGGGAAAAAATAAAGGTTTTCAGCGACGTGGCCAGAACAAAGGCCGAATTCCGGAGTTTTCCGCCTGCCGCGTCAAGCCTTATCCCGCGTTTCAAACACGCATTGACAAGGCTGCGGGGCGTGAACACACTCGCACGTCCCGCGCGCCGGGCGCTCCGTATTGCATTTCGCTCCAGGAATCTGCCTTGACTGCCACGCCCGCCGCCTCCGACGTCCCCTTCATCGCCGCCGACGTCGGCGGCACCCACGCGCGCCTCGCCCTCGTCCGCTTCACCGCAGCCGGCAGCGTGTCCATCCTGCACTATTCCGAATACATCTGCGCCGAATACCCCGACCTTGCGACTATCCTGCGCACCTTCATCGAGACGCACGGCGACGCATCCACGGTCAGCGCCGCGATCGCGATTGCCGGCCTGCAGGTCGGCGACAGCCTGATCAATCCGAACCTGCCCTGGCACGTGTCGCTGTCGCAGACGCGCCAAGCCGCACATTTAAAAGAGTTGGCGCTGATCAACGATTATGAGGCGCTGGCCCATGCCGCGCCGCACATCGATCTTGCTTCTGCGGAGTTGCTGAGCGGCCAGCTGGTCGATCCGGCGACCGTGACCACGCTCGTGGTCGGCCCGGGCACGGGACTCGGCCAGGCCGTGCGCATCCCGCACAAGCCGCGCCCGGTCGTGATCACGAGCGAAGCCGGTCACGCCGCACTTGCGCCGGGAAACGAGCTCGAACTGAATATCCTGCGCGAGCTGTTCAAGCGCTGGCCGCACGTCGATCGCGAACGTGCCGTATCGGGTCCGGGCCTGCTCAATCTCTACGAATGCATCTGTACGCTGCATGGCGTGCCGGCGCTGCTGAAGACGCCCGCCGAAGTCACCGCGGCCGCGCTCGCCCACGCCAACCCGCAGGCAGTGACCGCGCTGAGCGTATTCTGCGGCCTGCTCGGCAGCCTGATCGGCGATCTCGTACTTGCCTACAATGCGCGCGCCGTGTTCCTCGCCGGCGGCATTCCCTCGCGCATCCGCTCGTTCCTGCCGACCAGCAACTTCGTCGCGCGCTATCACAACAAGGGTGCGCTCGGCGACGTGATCAAGCACGTGCCGATCTGGCTGATCGAGCACGGCCAGCTCGGCTTGATCGGCGCGGCAGCGTGGTATCAGGATCATCGCGCGGATGCGTGAACGCGGCCGCGCCGCGCCAAAGAAACAGCCACATGAAAATTCTCGTCACTGGCAGCAGCGGCCATCTCGGCGAAGCGCTGATGCGCAGCCTGCGCGACACGCAACATGACGTCGTCGGCATCGACATCCTGCCTTCCGCGTACACGGACAAAGTGGGCTCTATCGCCGATCGCGACTTCGTGCATGACTGCATGCGCGGTGTCGACGCGGTGCTGCACGCGGCGACGTTGCACAAGCCGCACGTCGCCACGCACGCACGCCAGGATTTCGTCGACACGAACGTCAGCGGCACGCTCAACCTGCTCGAAGAAGCCGTTGCCGCGAAAACGAAATCTTTCATCTTCACCAGCACGACGAGCGCATTCGGCGACGCACTGACTCCGCCCGCAGGCGCGCCGGCCGCGTGGATCACCGAGGATGTGACGCCGATCGCGAAGAACATCTACGGCGTCACCAAGCTCGCCGCCGAGAACCTGTGCCAGTTGTTCCGGCGCAAGTTCAGCCTGCCCTGTCTCGTACTGCGCACTTCGCGCTTCTTTCCCGAGGCGGACGATAGCCGCGAGATGCGCGAGAATTTTATCGACGCCAATATCAAAGCGAACGAGTTCCTCTATCGCCGCGTCGACGTCGCCGACATCGTCGACGCGCATCTGCGTGCGATCGACAAGGCGCCGACGATCGGTTTCGGCCGCTACATCATCAGCGCGACGACACCGTTTTCGCGCGACGACCTGCCTGCCTTGCGTAGCGATGCGCCATCTGTGTTGCGTCGCCTGTTCCCTTCCTACGCGGAAGAATACGCACGCCGCGGCTGGCGCATGTTCGACACCATCGATCGCGTCTACGTCAACGACCTCGCACGCCGCGAACTCGGCTGGCAACCACGCTACGACTTCGGCTATGTGCTCGAGCGCCTGCACGCAAGCGAGGATTTCCGCAGCCCGCTCGCACAAGCGATCGGGTCAAAGGGATATCACGAGGAAGTGTTCGAAGAAGGCCCGTTTCCGGTCGACTAAACCTCGCTGCCCGAAATGCGCTATGCGTATTCCTCAACGGAACCGCCGATCCAGGTCGCAGCGACTTTCAATTGATCGTCGAGTGCGACCAAATCTGCCGCGTAACCGGGCGCAATGCGGCCGTGCGTTGCGCCCAGGCCAATGAATTCCGCCGGATAAGTCGAGGCCATGCGCACCGCCTCGTCCAACGGCACATCGAGCCAAACGAACGTGTTACGCACCGCCTGCGCCATATCGAGCACCGAACCGGCGAGCGTGCCATCGGGCACGGTGAGCAGGCCGTCGCGCGCGGTCGCGACCTCGCCGTTGATGCGGAAGGAGGGATTGTTCGAGCCGACCGGCGGCATCGCGTCGGTGACGAGGATGATCTTGCCGCGTGGCTTGGCGTCGAGCGCGACGCGCAGCGAAGCCGCATGCACATGATGCCCGTCGACGATCACGCCGCACCAGCTCATGCGATCGTCGAGCGCGGCGCCGACGACGCCCGGCTCGCGCCCGTTGAGCGGCGTCATCGCATTGTAGAGATGGGTGAAACCACGCACGCCGAGATCGAGTGCGGCGCGTGTTTCATCGTAACTGGCCGCGGTATGACCGGCTGCGACGATCACGCCGCGCGCGACGAACTCGCGGATCACCTCGGCCGGCACGCGGTCGGGCGCCAGGGTCAGCAAGGTCTTGCCGTTGCGCAGCGACGCGGCCATCGCGATCTCGTCCGCGCCGGGAACACGGAACTTGCTCGCGTCATGCACGCCCTTGCGCGCCGGCGCGAGATAAGGGCCTTCGAGATGAATGCCGAGCACGCCCGGTACGTGTTGTTCGATCGCGGCGTCGACCGCGGCGATCGCGCGCCACATGACTTCGGCATCGTCGCTGATTAATGTCGGCAACATGCCGGTCGTGCCGAAGCGTCGATGCGCCTGCGCGATGCGGCGCACCGCATCGACGCTCGGCTCGTCGTTGAACAGCACGCCGCCGCCGCCGTTGACTTGCGTATCGATGAAGCCGGGAACGAGCTTGGCCCCGCGCAGGTCGTGCGCGTGTTGCGCACGTGCGCGTGCGAGGGATTCGTCGGCGATGTCGGTGATGCGCCCGTTTTCGATCAGCACCGCAAGCCCGTCGCGAAAACCCTCTTCGACAAGCACCTTGGCGTTTACCAGCGCGGTCGTTGTCATCTGGGCACCTCGAAAAATCTACTGTGCTCGATAATTTGCGCGCCGGCGGTGCTCGGAATCCTCACATACTCTACGTATGCTCCGGTTCCTGCGCGCCGGCGACTCACAAATTCTCTTCGCTCGCTACGCTTTTTCGAGTTGCCCATCACACGGTTCTCGTGACTTTATTCAGATGCGGCGGCACGTCGGGATTGTGCCCGCGCGCGATCGACAATGCATTCGCCGCCTTGTAGAAACCCTGCACCGCGATCAACGGCGCGCAGACCGGATGCGGCGCGGCGGCGACCGGCAACCGGTGTGCCTGCGCCGGATCGGACGAGGTGACCCACACCTTCGCGCCGCGCGTGGCGAATTCGTCGGCGACTTCGCGTATGCCGGCGATGGACTCGTCCTGCTGGGTCAGGAACAGGACCGGGAAATCGCGACCGACCAAAGCCATCGGCCCGTGTTTCACCTCGGCAGAACTGAACGCCTCGGCATGCAGGCCGCAGGTTTCCTTGAGCTTGAGCGCGGCTTCCTGGGCCGCGCCGAGGCCGAGGCCACGGCCGACGACGAAAAGATCGTTTGCGCCGACCAGCCCGTTCACGAGCGCCGACCAATCCATTGCCCAGGTCGCACGCATCGCTGCGGGTGTCGCCTGCAACGCCGAGTACAGCGCCTCGTCGCCCTTCCAACGCGAGGCTATATGCACCAGCGCGGACAAGGCGCAGAGATAGCTCTTCGTCGCTGCGACACTGAGTTCCGGTCCTGCACGCAACGGGACCACGGTGTCGGCGACCTTGGCCAGCGGCGAGTCCTCGACATTGACGAGCGCGACGACGTGCGCGCCGGCCTCACGCGCACCGCTCGCCGCGCGTACGAGATCGGGGCTGCCGCCCGACTGCGAAATCGCGATGTAGAGCGCGCCGTCCAACTGCTGCTTTGAGTGATAGATCGAACTGATCGAAGGCGATGCCGAGGCGGTCATCAGACCGACCTGCGTCTCGAACACGTACTTGCCGAACGTGGCCGCGTGATCCGAGCTGCCGCGCGCGCAGGTGACGATGAAGCGCGGCGGTGCGGCCTTGAGCTTGTCGACCAGCCCGGTAACGATGCCGTCGTTGGCAACAAGCTGGCGCGCGATCGCATCGGCGCTCTCGCCAGCCTCGTGGAACATCTTAGTCTCGTTCGGCTTCAGCATTGGCGTGACATCGTTGTCATTTGAGTTCGGCATGGTAGCGGGAATTCGGCTCGATGGGTACGCAAAGCCTCTACTCGCCGTGCAGTTCGGCGACGAAATCGTAGGCGTCGCCGCGATACAGCGAGGTGGTGAACTCGACCACGCGCCCGTCGTCGAGAAACGCACGGCGTTCGATCGCCAGCGCCGGACTGCCGGCATCGCAATCGAGCAACTTCGCTTCGTCGGCGCCGAGCGCGACCGCGCGCAGGCGCTGCAGCGCGCGTGTCGGCCGGCAACCAATCTGCGCAAGCGCATCGTAGAGCGACAGCTTGATCGCATTCGGATCGGCGATGACCGTGGCCGGCACCACCGTTGATTCGACCGCAAGCGGTTTGTCGTCGGCAAAACGCAGGCGGCGCAGACGGATCACGTCGGCACCCGGCGAAAGATTGAGTGCCATCGCCTCTTCCGGCGTGACTTCGCCGACGCCGCGTTCGAGGAATTTCACGCGCGGCTTGAGCCCACGCGCGCGCAGATCGTCGGTGAACCCGGTCAGCCGCGAAAACGATTTGACGATGCGCTCGGCAACGAAGGTACCGGCGCCGTGGCGCTGCGTCAGCAGGCCGTCTTCGACGAGCCCGCCGATCGCCTTGCGCACGGTCACGCGCGACAACGCGAGTTTCTTCGCCAGATCGCGCTCGCTCGGCAACGCCTGCCCCGGCGGAAACGCACCGGACTCGATCGTGTTCTGGATCGCGCGACGCAGGCGCAAGTACGCGAGCGAACGTTGCGCGTCGCTGCCGCCGCGGTCGAGTTTCCGGTATTCGCCGTACAAGGTTGCTTGCATGCCACAATCATACCAATAAAATACCACTTTGGCCAATGGCGCTTTGCTCTCGTTCGCTGCACTTCCGTATGCGCACTCAGCCATGTGCGAAGAATCCCGCAGCGTATGGCGCCTGTCGTCATTCCCACGAGGTGGGAATCCAGCTCTTTCTTTGATCTTGCGTCTATGGAGCAAGTGCTTCCACTCGCCCTTCGGGCGAGCGTTTCACTTTCTTTGCTTGCACAAAGAAAGTAAGCAAAGAAATGCACCCCAGAGCATTGCGCCCGGCGCGCGTCCCGCGCTCCGGGTCCGCATCAGCGGCCGGGTTCCGCTAATTGCACGTCCATGTGCAATAGCGGAATGCGCGCGGTCCTCGCGCGCCCCCTTCGGGCCTTTTCGTCCGCTGCCGCCGCAATGCAATGGGGACCCGGAGAAGCCAAGAGCAGCGCGCGTCCTGCGCGCAGAGCAGAGGCCAGAGCAAGGCGCCGCGCGCCGTTGCTCTTGATCCTGCTATTGATTTTCGGGTCCCCGTTTGCCGCGGCGAGGGCGGGACGGAAATGTCCGCAGGAGCGCGCGCACGACGCGCGCGAGTTCGTTGCTTGAACAGGGATGTTCAATCAACGAACCCCGGCCTGTCCTCGCGAACTGCCGTAGGCAGCGCGGCATCCGGGGTGCATTTCTTTTGGTTACTTTTCTTTGGGCAAGCAAAGAAAAGTAACCCGCGCGACGGACGCGCGCGGAAAAGCGGACGGACGCGACTTCGACAGCGCGTAGCCGTAGCATCAATGCAGTCTGGATTCCGTCATTCCCTGCCGGAATGACAGGCTGCAGCAAAGCGGGCGTCAGCGCTATTGGCAATCAGTGGTATGAAAGTGGTATCATCTAAAAATCCAATAGAATTTCAGCACAAAACTAAGGTCCCGGAGCACCCCAGTGGCAGAAATGAAAGTGGTCGATCTGTTTGATCTCGTGATCTTCGGTGGCACCGGCGATCTCGCCATGCGCAAGCTCCTGCCGGCGATGTACCGGCGCTATGCCGATGGCCAGATTCCGCCCGACAGCCGCATCATCGGCGTCGCCCGTACCAAGGACACCGACGAGTCGTATCGCACCAGCGTGCGCGCGGCGATCGCGCAGCACGTGAAGAACGCCGATGCGGAAACCGTCGACCACTTTCTCGCGATGGTGCACTACTTCGGCCTCGACGCGACCCAGGACGACGGCTGGAACGAATTCGAAACCGACCTCAAGTCGCGCAAGGGTCGCGTACGCGTGTTCTACCTGTCGACAAGCCCGAGCCTGTTCGTCGCGATCTGCGACCGCCTGCGCGCGCACGGCCTCAACGGCGACGACGCGCGCGTGGTGATCGAGAAGCCGATCGGCAGCGACCTCGCCAGCGCAACGGTAATCAACAACGATGTCGCCAGCGCGTTCGACGAAAAGCACGTGTTCCGCATCGATCACTATCTCGGCAAGGAGACGGTGCAGAACCTGCTCGCGCTGCGCTTCGGCAACGTGCTGTTCGAGCCGCTGTGGAACGCGCGGCGCATCGACCACGTGCAGATCACGGTCGCCGAGACGGTCGGCCTGGAGAAACGCGGCGCCTACTACGACAACGCCGGCGCGCTGCGCGACATGGTGCAGAACCACATTCTGCAGCTGCTCTGCATGGTCGCGATGGAAGCGCCCGCCTCGCTCGACGCCGACGCGGTGCGCGACGAGAAGCTCAAGGTGCTGCGCTCGCTCAAAGCCATCGACCAGAACAATGCGATCCTGCACACCGTGCGCGGCCAGTACCGCGCCGGCGCGAGCAACGGCGGCGCGGTGCCGGGCTATCTCGAAGACCTCGGCAAGCCGAGTTCGAACACCGACACCTTCGTCGCGATCAAGGCCGAGGTCGACAACTGGCGCTGGGCCGGCGTGCCGTTCTACCTGCGCACGGGCAAGCGCCTGCCGGCGCGCGTGTCGGAGATCGTCATCGAGTTCAAGGAGATTCCGCATTCGATCTTCCTGCCCTCGGCCGGCCCGATCGCGCCGAACAAACTCGTGTTGCGCCTGCAGCCTGATGAAGGTGTGAAGCTGTGGCTGATGATCAAGTCGCCAGGCCCCGGCGGGCTGCGCCTGCAGGAAGTGCCGCTCGACATGAGTTTCGCCGAAGCATTCGGCGTGTCGCAGCCCGACGCCTACGAGCGCCTGTTGCTCGACGTCGTGCGTGGCAACCTCACCTTGTTCATGCGTCGCGATGAAGTCGAGGCGGCATGGAGCTGGGTCGATCCGATTCTTGCTGCATGGAAGGCGAGTCCCGAAGCGCCCAAGCCCTACACCGCGGGCACCTGGGGACCGAGCGCGTCGGTCGCGCTGATCGAACGCGACGGCCGCACCTGGCACGACGCGGACACGAACGACGCATGAGTACGCTCGACTACCAGCGTTTCGCCGATGGCGCGCAACTCGCCGAGGCGCTTGCCGTCGCGGTCGCCGACAATCTTGCGCAAGGTATCGCCACCCGCGGTCGCGCCCTGCTCGCGGTGTCGGGCGGCAAGACGCCGCTGCGCTTCTTCCACGCCCTTTCGCAACGATCGCTCGACTGGAACAAGGTTGTTGTCACCCTGGTCGATGAACGCTGGGTGCCGGCCGACGATGCGCGCTCCAATGAAGCTTTCGTGCGCGCCAACCTGCTGCAAGGTGCCGCCGCCGCCGCGGGATTCGCGCCGCTTTACCAAGCCGGCATCGCGACGCCCGAGGAAGGTGTACACGCGGTCGCCGCACGCATCGCCATGCTCGACCTGCCGTTCGATGCACTCGTGCTCGGCATGGGCGAGGATGGACACACCGCGTCGTTCTTCCCCGGCGGCGACAAGCTCGCCGAGGCGACCGATCCGCACGGCGATGCGCTGGTTCTGCCGATGCGCGCTCCCGGCGCGGGCGAACCGCGCATCACGCTGACCCTGCCGGCGATCCTCGACAGCCGCGCGATCTATCTGCACATCGAAGGCGAACGCAAGCGTGAAGTGCTCGAAAGCGCGCGCTACGTCGCCGCCACGAACCGCGCCTATCCGATCAGCGCCGTGCTCGGCAACGCGCACGCGCCGGTTCGGGTGTATTGGTGCCCTTGAGTCCCGAGAAATCCCATGCCCGTGAATCCAGTCATCGCCAAAGTCACCGCACGCATCGCCGAGCGCAGCCGCGCGACGCGCGAGGCCTATCTCGACAAGATCGATCGCGCGAAGGGGCACGGTCCGCATCGCAAGCGTCTGTCCTGCGGCAACCTTGCGCATGGCTTCGCCGCCTGCGGCGCGGACGACAAGGCGACGATCCGCGCCAACGCGCGCGCGAACATCGGCATCGTCAGCGCGTACAACGACATGCTGTCCGCGCACCAGCCGTACGAAACCTATCCCGAACTGATCCGCCGCACTGCGCGCGCGATCGGCGCAACCGCGCAAGTCGCTGGCGGTGTACCGGCAATGTGCGACGGCGTGACCCAGGGTCAACCTGGCATGGAGATGAGCCTGTTCTCGCGCGATGTGATCGCGCTCGCCACGGCCGTATCGCTCTCGCACGACATGTTCGATGCGGCGTTGTACCTCGGCATCTGCGACAAGATCGTGCCGGGCCTGATGATCGGCGCGCTGACGTTCGGCCACCTGCCCGCGATCTTCGTGCCGGCGGGACCGATGCCGAGCGGTATCCCGAACGATGCAAAGTCGAAGGTGCGCCAGCTCTATGCCGAAGGCAAGGCCAGCCGCGAGGAGTTGCTCGAAGCCGAGGCCGCTTCGTACCACGCACCGGGCACCTGCACGTTCTACGGCACGGCCAATTCGAACCAGATGCTGATGGAGCTGATGGGCCTGCACCTGCCCGGCGCGAGCTTTGTCGCACCGAACTCGTCGCTGCGCGAGGCGCTCACCGTCGCCGCGGTCGAGCGCGTCGCCGCGATCACCGCACTCGGCCACGAGTACACGCCGATCGGCCGCATCGTCGACGAACGTGCGATCGTCAACGGCATCGCCGGTCTGCACGCGACCGGCGGCTCGACCAACTTGTTGCTGCACATCGTCGCGATCGCACGTGCTGCCGGAATCATCGTCACGCTCGAGGATTTCGACGCGATCGCGAGCGCGGTGCCGCTGCTCGCCCGCGTCTATCCGAATGGCAAGGCCGACGTGAACCAGTTCCATGCCGCGGGCGGACTGAATTTCCTCATCGCTCAGTTGCTCGATGCGGGACTCGCCCACGCCGACGTCAACACGGTAAATGGCACGGGCCTCGATGGTTATCGCAAGCATGCGCTGCTCGATGCGGAGAAGAAGCTGAGCTACGTGCCGGTCGCTGCGGCAAGCCATGACGAAACGGTATTGCGCCCCGCCTCCTGCCCATTCCGCCCCGACGGCGGCTTGAAGGCACTCGACGGCAATCTCGGCCGGGCAGTGATCAAGATTTCCGCAGTCGCACCTGAGCGTGCGGTAATCGAGGCACCGGCGATCGTGTTCGACGAACAAGATGACGTGAAGGCCGCATTCGAACGTGGCGAACTCGATCGCGATTTCATTGCCGTGGTGCGCTTCCAGGGCCCGCGTGCGAACGGCATGCCCGAACTGCACAAGCTGACACCGACGCTGGGCGTGCTGCAGGACCGCGGCTTCAAGGTCGCGCTCGTCACTGACGGGCGCATGTCCGGTGCGTCGGGCAAAGTGCCGGCGGCGATCCATCTGACGCCCGAGGCTGCCTCCGGCGGCGCGATCGCGAAGATCCGCAACGGCGACATCGTGCGTCTCGATGCGAACGCGGGCACACTCGAAGTGAAATTGGACGCGCACGAATTCAACTCGCGCGCACTGGCAAGCGCAACCAATCTCGCCTCGCACCACGTCGGCCTCGGCCGCGAATTGTTTTCTTTGTTCCGTGATACCGTCGGCGCCTCCGATGCCGGCGCCAGCGTGTTCGGAAATTGATCGACCGTTTTCTGGAGTTTGATTCGTGACCACCCCCATCGAAAAGAAACAAGCTGAAGTCGAAAAGACCCTGCGCCTCGCACCTGTCGTTGCCGTCGTCGTGATCGAGGACCTCGCCGCAGCCGTGCCGCTGGCGAAGGCACTCGTCGCCGGCGGCATTCCGGCGATCGAAATCACCTTGCGCACACCCGTGGCGCTCGATGCGATCCGCGCGATCGCAAGCGAAGTCGAAGGCGCCGTGGTCGGCTCGGGCACCGTGCTGACACCGAACGATCTGAAAGCCTCCGAACGCGCCGGTGCGCGTTTCGCGGTCTCGCCAGGCGCGACCAGAAATCTGCTCGACGCGGCCGACTCCAGCCTGCTGCCGTGGCTGCCGGCCGCGGCGACCGCGAGCGAAGCGATGGCGCTTTTCGAGCGCGGCTATCGTTTCCAGAAATTCTTTCCGGCGGTACCCACGGGTGGCGTTAACCTGCTCAAAGCCTGGGCCTCGCCTCTGCCCGGCATCACCTTCTGCCCGACCGGCGGCATCCGCGAAAACACCGCGCCCGATTTCCTCGCCAGCCCGAATGTCGCCTGCGTCGGCGGCACCTGGCTATCGCCCAACGATCTGCTCAAGGCCGGCGATTGGAAGAAGATCGAAGCGCTCGCGCGCGTCGCCGCGGCATTGAAGGCGGCAGGCTGATACTCGCAGCTTGCGCCTTTCTCGGCGCGTAGCCTCTACGGCTTGGTTTGCGCCATGCTCGGCCGCACCGGTCCGGTCGAACCGCGGATCACCAAGGTAGGACTGAAGCCGACGTTGGCTATGCTGTGCTCGGCATGCCGGCCGTGCTTGAGTTCGCCGATGAGACGTTCGGTGGCGCGGCGCGCGATGTCGCCGGTGGCCTGCGCCGCCGTGGTCAACGCTGGCCAGCACTGGCGCGAGAACGGGCTGTCTTCGAACCCGGCGATCGAAAGATCGTAGGGCACGCTCAAATTCGCTGCCTTCGCCGCGGCGAGCACGCCCGCGGCGATTTCGTCGTTCGAACCGAAGATCGCTGTCGGCGGATTCTTCAGCGCCAGCAATTTTCGCGCGCCGCGGAAGCCGTCGTCGAACGAATAGTCGCCCTCGACGATAAGCGCCTTGTCGATCGCGATGCCGTAGTGCTTGAGTGCATCCTCGTAGCCCTTGAAACGCTCCGGACTCGAGCGGTGCGCCTTGCCACCCCAGAGAAAGCCGATGCGCTGATGGCCGAGCTGGATCAGGTGTTCGGTAACCGCGTAAGCCGCATCGCGGTCGTCGACGAAGACGCAGGGAAAACCATCGCGCGGGTCTTCCGCGGCGGAAAGAATGCGCACGAATTTGATCTTGTTGGCCGCGAGGAACTGGATCAGTTCCATGCGCTCCGACATCGGCGGCGCGAGTACGAGGCCGGCCAGGCGCGAGCGCTGCACGAGCAGGCGCAACTCCTCGGCCAGGCCCGGCGAATTGGAATCGCAGGGATGGATGTTTAGATCAAACCCGGTTTCGCGGCACACCGAGAGCACGCCGTTCTGCATGCTGATCACGTAGTACGCGTTCGGGTTGTCGTAGACCATGCCGATCGTGTACGACTTCGCGCTGCGCAGGCTGCGCGCGGACTGATCCGGCTGATAGCTGAGTTCGGCGATCGCGTGCTCGACGCGCTTGCGCGTCGCTTCAAGCACGGAAGGCTCGTTGTTGACAACGCGGGACACCGTCTTCAGCGACACCTTCGCGCGCTTGGCAACGTCCTTGATCGTGGCGCTGCGCTTGGGTGTCGTGGTATCCGGTTTCATTTGTCTCATCTGGTATGCAGCCCGAATCTATTGTCGCGCGAAAAGCCGCCGGGCGGCCAATTGCGCTGGTCCGTCAATCTCACACTGCGCCGCCAAGCTCCATGGATGCTGCGGCGCGGCGCCCAGCACGTTTCCATTTTGATTACTGCAACTTAACCCATTAGAGCAGAATTTTTCTCAACGTTGTTATTCAAATTTGCTGCGATGCACCGCTCTGTACAAGGGTTTTCTTTGAATTAGGCCAAGAAGAAAAATTTTTGTCATCATATGTTGACAACGTTGTCATCATACCGGAAACTGCGCCGCGACCGGGGGAATTGGATCACCGTCGGCATCAATAGGGATTCCTGGCGACGTCCGGGAACGTTTCGACAACGAAGCGGGGAAACGCAAGTCAATGCAAGGCGCAAGTCCGCACATCGCCGGTCAGCCGTCGCAATACGCGCATGCGGGATCCGCGGCGCGTGCGCCGTTTCTCGCCGCCGACGTCGGTGGAACGCATGCCCGCGTCGGGCTCGTTCAACCCGGCAGCAATGACGGCGAACGACTGAGCCTTCTGCACTACCGCAAGTTCGTCTGCGCCGACTACAAGAATCTGCACGACATCCTGCGCGAATTCACCGATGCGACGGGCCACGCCGTCGCCAGCTACGCTTGTATCGCCTGTGCGGGCCTGGTCAGTGGCGATGATCTGATCAACGCCAATCTGCCCTGGCGCGTTTCGATTTCCCGCCTGCGCAGCGAACTGGGCCTGGACCGCGTCGTCCTCGTCAACGATTTCACCGCCCTCGCCTATGCCGCGCACTTCCAAGGCATCGCCGAGTCGACCCTGATCGCCGGCCAGGGGGGAGTCGACCCCACGCTGCCGCGGCTCGTCGTCGGTCCCGGTACGGGCCTCGGCGCCGCGGTGTTGATCCCGGGCAGCGATCGCCCCGGCATTCTCGCCACCGAAGGCGGCCACGCCGCGCTCGCAGCGCGCACGGAACTCGAACAGGAAGTTCTGCGCCGCCTCGGCAACGCTTCGGCGCACGTGCCAAACGAGCAAGTCTTTTCCGGTCCCGGCCTGTTCGCGCTCTATCGCACGCTGTGCGAGCTGCGCGCGGTGCACGCGCAATTCGAGTCGCCCGCGCAGGTCACCGCGGCGGCGCTCGCGCGAAGCGACGCGCTTGCGATGGAAACCGTCGAAGTGTTCTGTGCGTGGTTCGGCAGCCTGATCGGCGACCTTGTCATGCTGCTCGGCGCCTACGGCGGTGTCTACCTTGCCGGCGGCGTGCTGCCGCAGATCGCGCCACTGCTGCGCGCAAGCGGCTTTGCCACGCGCCTGGCCGACAAGGGCACGCTGCGCACGGTACTCGAACGCACTCCGGTGCACCTGATCGACCACGGCCAGCTCGGCGTGACCGGCGCGGCGCACTGGTTTCTCGACCACGAATCCGAGGGAAGAAAGGGCTGAAGCAGATTCAAGAAGAAGGTGAAGTACTTGGAATCAGGTATCGGTGCGGGATGCACGTCATATAAATAAAAAAGTATATAAGTGGAAAAATGCTGGAGATACGGCGAACGCCAAGTCTTCCTGACAATACACAAACCATTGAGAGGGCCACCGATGAAATACTCCAAGACAATGCTTGCGGCCAGCATCGCCGCCAGTCTCTACGCCAGTGCACTCGCCTACGCCGCGGATCCGGTCGTCAGCGACCCGCAGCAGACGCCGGCGTCGGCAGATGCGGATGCAAACAAGAAAAAACAGAATGCCGAAGAACTCGGCACCGTCGTCGTCACCGGCATCCGCGATACCGAAGCCAGGTCGCTGCAGCTCAAGCAGGCCTACGACTCGCACGTCGAGATCGTCACCGCCGAGGATATCGGCAAGCTGCCGGCGAAGAACGTCGCCGATACGCTTGAGCGCCTGCCCGGCGTCAACATCTCCTCCTCGAGCGCGAGCGAGGGCGGTTTTGACGAAAACGACCGAGTCAGCTTGCGCGGCACCAACCCGAGCCTGACCCAGACGCTGATCAACGGCCATACGGTCGGCACCGGCGACTGGTTCGTGCTGAGCCAGGTGCAGACGGTCGGCCGCAGTGTCAGCTACACCTTGCTGCCGTCGGAAATCGTCAGCGAAGTGGTCGTGCATAAGACTTCCGAAGCGAAGATCCTCGAAGGCGGCGCCGCGGGCTCGGTCGACATCATCACGCGCAAGCCGTTGCAGTACAGCAAGGATCTGACCGCCTCGGCGTCGATCGGCGGGGTCTACGCCGATCTGCCCGGAAAGACCGATCCGCAGTTCAACGGCCTGGTTAATTGGAAGGTGAACGACAGCTTCGGCGTGCTTGCCCAATTGTTCTACGAAGAACGCTCGCTCGAACGCCAAGGCCAGGAAGTCGTCGGCGGCTACAACCAGATCTCCGCGACCGATGCGATCGCCCAGGCCCACCCCGATCTCGCCGGCGTGTACTACCCGAATGAAATCGGCGCTGTGCTGTTCACGCAAAAGCGCAAGCGCGAAGGCGGCACGATCGATCTCGAATTCAAGCCGACCGACAACCTCACGCTCGACCTCGACGCCTTTTACTCCAAGCTCAAGGCCGACAACTACAACCGCAACTACATGATGTGGGGCAGCCAGTTCGTCAACAGCGGTGCGGGCTTCGGCTCCAACTACACGGTCAAGAACAACGTGCTGACCTCGGCCACGTTCGCACCGGTTGCCGGCAGCACCGCACCCTACGTCGTCTACGACCAGATTTCGCGCCCCGGCGCGGCCTCGAAGTCGGACTACGTGACCTTCGATGCCGATTGGCGTGCGACCGACAGGCTCACTTTCAAAGGCCAGGCCGGCATCACCAACGGCAGCGGCAAGAGCCCGACTCAGGACGTGATGGAACTCGGCGGCCAAGCCGGCGCCGGCGCGAGCTGGAATATGCACGGCATCAAATCGCCGATCGACTGGACGATGGGCGGCGACAACTCCTCGACGTCGGGCATCATGCCCTCGGCCGGCTGGATCTTCGGCGAGCAAGGCATCGACGTGAAGGACAAGGAACGGTGGGCGCAGGCCGACGGCGAGTTCGCGGTTGACAATGGCCCGCTCTCCACGATCGACTTCGGTGCGCGCTACGCCAAGCACACGCGCGAGAACCTGTTTGACGTCGCCCAAGGCCCAAATTTCGCCACCAACTGGACCGACCCGGCCGGCTATCCGACCTCGTCCTCCCACTATCCCGGCGACTTCGGCAGCAATGTCGGCGGCAGCTTCCCCAGCAACATCTGGTACTGGACTCCGGCCCAGCTCGCGGCGATCGATGCGAAGTTTGCCAACCGCAATCCGGTCACGCGTTTCTACTTCAACGACATCTACTCGGTGAAGGAAAAGGATTCGGCCGCCTACGTCCAGTTCAACTTTGCCGGCAATGGCTGGAGCGGCAATCTCGGCGTGCGCTACGTCGGCACCGATTCCGACATCAGCTACAGCTCCACGAGCCCGCAGGAAAAGATCGTCACCGGCCCGATCACCGGCTCGGCGTTCGGCGACTACTACTGGAATACGGCCAAGACCAGCAAGGACAATTTCCTGCCGAGCGGCAACATCAAGTTCGACATGCGCGACGACATGGTGCTGCGCGTGGCCGCCTCGCAGACGCTGACGCGTCCGGACTACTCCGCGCTCGCCGGCTTCGTCTCGCTCGACGACCTCACCCACACCGGCAGCGGCGGCAACCCGGGGCTCAAGCCGATCGTGTCGACCAACGTCGACGTGGCCTGGGAATGGTACTTCGCGCCGCGCGGCCTGCTTTCGGTCGGCGCCTACAACATGGACCTGTCGAACTACATCAACTTCGGCAATGAGACGCGCACCTACAAGGACATGCAGGCCAGCGAAACCTCGGGTCACGACGTATTCAACAGCTACCTCGTCAGCGTACCGCACAACGTCGACGGCCACGTCAAGGGCATCGAGCTCAACTACATCCAGCCGATCGGCGACAATTTCGGCGTTGCCGCGAACTATACCTACGCGGATGGCGGCACCGACAACGGCCAGCCGTTGCAGGGCAACTCGCGCAACACATTCAACGTGTCGGGCTACTTCGAGAACGCGCAGTTCAACGCGCGCCTGTCGTATACCTACCGTTCCACGTTCTACGCCGGCGTGAGCCGTACGGACTCGTTCTTCCAGCAGGGTGCGGGGACGCTGAACGCCTCGTTCGGCTATGCGGTCAATTCATGGGCGACGGTCACGCTCGATGCGATGAACCTCAACGATCCGAAGCTCAAGTACTACACCCAGAGCGCGGCCTACGGAAACCAGCCGTATGCGTTCTACGTGAACGGCCGCCAGTACTACGCGACGCTGCGTTTGAAGTTCTGAGGTTGCGACAAACCGCCCTGCTCCCGGCGCCCGGGAGCAGGCGGATTCGGCACCACCCTTTCAAGGCGTTCTCCAGCCGTTGCGGGCCTTGCATTATTGAAGGCCCGCTTTTTTTATTCTTCTCTTCGGCGACCGGTATGATCGAGCATCCTTTGATTGCACGCAGCTTCATGCCAAATGTATCGCGCCTTGCCTGCAGGGCTCTGGGCGCACTCGTACTGACGCTGGCGTTGATCAGCTGCCGCAGTCCGAGTCCTGTCGCGCCGAAACCGGACTCCGCTGTCACGACGGAGCCTACTGTCGCGGCAGATTCCGCTCCCGTCTCGCTGCTTCCCGCGCCGTATTCGCTGCAACGTAAGCCCGGATATTTCGAGTTGCGCGACGGCACCGTGCTCCGGGTACAGTCGTATCCGACCAATGTCGCTGCCGCCGAATGGCTGCGCGACATTGCGTTGCGCACACGCGGGCTGCGCCTGAAAGTCGAGTCGCTCGATCCGCACAAGCCGCACGCAGATTTCAGTGAGGGCGCGGGCATCGATATCTGGTCGCTGAAACCACTCCCCGACGATAATTTTGCCGACGAAGAGTACTATCTCGACGTTTCCGACAAAGGCATCGATATCGGCACATCGTCGGATCACGGTGCCTTCAATGCCATGACGACGCTGTGGCAGCTGCTGACGCTCGACGGCAAGACCTCCGGCTCCGCACGCATTCCCAACCTGCACATCGAAGATCATCCGCGCTTCGCCTGGCGCGGCCTGATGCTCGACTCCGCGCGGCATTTCCAGCCGCCCGAATACGTCAAGCAATTCATCGACTGGATGGCGCTGCACAAGTACAACGTGCTGCACTGGCACCTGACCGACGATCAGGGCTGGCGCATCGAGATCAAGAAGTATCCGAAGCTGACCGAAGTCGGCGCATGGCGCACGCCTGCCGGCAATCCCAAGGATGCCGACGGCAAGCCCATACGCGTCGGCGGCTACTACACCCAGGAACAGATCCGCGACATCGTCGCCTACGCACAGCAGCGTTACGTCACGATCGTGCCCGAGATCGAGATGCCAGGCCATGCCCAGGCTGCGATCGCCGCATATCCAAAACTCGGCGTCACTGGTGCGAACCCCGGCGTTTCGCACGACTGGGGTGTGCATACCTATCTCTACAATGTAGAAAATTCTACTTTTATCTTTTTGCAGAACGTACTGACCGAGACGATGGCTCTGTTTCCGTCGAAGTACATCCACATCGGCGGCGACGAAGCGGCCAAGGACCAGTGGCAGGCGTCGAAGCGGGTGCAGCAGCGCATGCGCGCACTCGGCGTGAACAACGAAGCGCAGATGCAGAGTTGGCTCATCAAACGTACCGAAACTTTTCTCGCCAAACACGGGCGCAAGCTGATCGGCTGGGACGAGATCCTCGAAGGCGGCCTGCCTCCGCAGGCGACGGTGATGTCCTGGCGCGGCACCAAAGGTGCCATTGACGCCGCAAAGCAGGGTCACGATGTCGTGCTCTCGCCCGACCCGGATCTTTACCTCAACCACCTCGCCACCGACTTGGCCGAGGAACCGGCCGGGCGCCCCGGCGCAGTCACGCTGCGCAGCGTCTACGACTTCGACCCGGTGCCGAAAGAACTCGACGCCGGCGAGACCAAGCACGTGCTCGGCGCGCAAGCCAACCTGTGGAGCGAATATCTCGCTACGCCGACCGACGTCACACGAGCAGCCTGGCCGCGCGCGGCCGCGTTGGCCGAAGTGCTGTGGTCGCCGGCATCCGCACACGACTGGCACGGTTTTCTTGATCGCCTTGCCGTCCAACTCGAGCGCTATCGCCTGCTCGGCCTCGATTATGGACAGACGCCGTTCGCCGTCGATATCCGCCGCAACTACGATGCGAAGGCGAGAAACGTCGCCATCGATCTCTCCAACCAGGTCGCGTTCGGCGAGATCCGCTATACCCTCGACGGCAGTGTGCCGACTGCGCAATCGACGCTGTACAAGTCGCCATTCGCGGCACCCGCACGCGGCGACATTCGCGCGACCGCGTTTGCGCGCGACATTGCGCTGGCGGATGCACGCGCGAGCAAACTCGATCCCGGAGCCCTGCTGCGCCGGACCTCCTCCGAGCTCTCCCCGTGCCGTCCCGGCAAGGGGTTGCAGTTGAAGCTGCCGGGCATGGCCACGGCGCAGGCACCGACGAAGGCCTACCTGGTCGACATCTTCGAACCCTGCTGGTTGTGGAAGCAGGCCGATCTCGACGGCATCGCCCGCATCGAAGTCGATGTGGCGAGCTTGCCGTATAACTTCCAGTTGTGGCACGACAGCGCGCAGGTTGTCGAACACCGCCCGGAAAAATTCCCGTCCGGTGAATTGCAAGTCCGCCTCGACGGCTGCACGGGCGAGCTGCTCGCCGTCGCACCGATCGTCCAGCCACAGGCGGCCAGGATCGATCTCGAATTCGCGCCACGTTCGGGCAAGCACGATCTCTGCCTGCGCTTTGCGACAGGTACGCACGATCCGCTGCACGTGATCGACTCGGTATCGCTGGTATCACGCCGATGACAACGGCTCCGCGCCGGCTGTTGTCGCTGGATGCGTTGCGCGGCTGCACGGTCGCTGCGATGCTGCTCGTGAATGATCCGGGCGACTGGGATCACGTCTATGGCCCGCTAGAGCACGCACCCTGGCACGGTTGCACGCCGACCGATTTGATCTTCCCGTTTTTCCTGTTCGTGATGGGCGTTTCCGCGGGCCTCGGCATCGTGCCACGCGTCGACCAAGGCGCCGACAAGGCCGCGCTGTTCCGCACCGCACTGCTGCGCGCGTTGCGCATCGTCGCGCTCGGCCTCGCGATCAATCTGCTCGCCGCCTGGTTGCTGCCCGGCGCGCATTGGCGCATTCCGGGCGTGCTGCAACGCATCGGGCTGTGCTTCGCCGCAACTGCGGCATGCGCGATCTGGCTGCGGCCGCGCACGTGGTGGCTCGCGATCGCAATTCTGCTCGGCGGCTATTCGGTGTTGTTGCTCGTCGGCGGCACGCTCGAGCCGTGGAACAACATCGTCAGCCGCGGGGACAGCGCCATCTTTGGCTCGACCGTGTACTCAATCGATGCAACAAGCGGCCGCGGCCACGACCCCGAGGGCCTGCTCGCCACCCTACCCTCGCTCGCGACGGGCCTGTTCGGCCTGTGCGCCTCGATCTGGCTGCGCCGCGGACAGCAAGGCAACCTGCTGATCGCCGGCATCGTCGCCGTACTGCTCGCCGCGCTGTGGTCGCACTGGCTGCCGTTCAACAAGAACCTATGGACGCCCTCGTTCGCACTTTGGTGTGCGGGTTGGGCCATGCTCGCATTGCTCGCGTTCCATATTGCGATCGATCTCTGTCGCTGGCCCGCGCTGGGGCGTCGCTTCGGCGTCAATGCGATCGCCGCCTACGCCGGATCCGAACTCATGCAGATCCTGCTGCCTGCGTTTGACTGGCAGCAGCCGATCTACGATCGCCTGTTCTCGGGCTGGATCACGCCGCTAGCGGGGCCTTATGTCGCATCGCTCGCGTATGCGATTGCGTTCGTTGCGTTGTGGTGGTTGATTGTCTATGCGATGGATCGGCGGCGCGTGTATATCAATCTCTGAGGTTTACTCGTCATTCCCGCGTGCGGGACTGCGCAGGCAGTTTGTACTTCAGTTCTCGCTCTTGACCCTGCCCTGACCGCGTCCCTTCGCTTTTCCGCGCGCGTCCGTCGCGCGGGTCACTTTCTCTTGCTTGTGCAAGAGAAAGTAACCAAAGAGAACACACCCCGGATGCCGCGCCCTCCGCGCTGCGCGCTACGGGTGCACGAGGGCATGCCGGGGTTCGTTGATTGAACTTCCCTGTCCAAGCAACGAACTCGCGCGCTTCCTGCGCGCGATCCTGCGGACGTTTCCGGCCTGACCTCGCCGCGGCAAACGGGGACCCGAAGATCACGAGCCAGATCAAGAGCAGCGGCATGCGAGGCTTTTCTGCTTCGGCGCGCAGGAGCGCGCTGCTTCGGCTTTTCCGGGCCCCATTGCATTGCGGCGGCAGCGGCCGGAAACGCCCGCGCCGATTCCGTTGTCTGGACAGGGATGTGCAGTCAACGGAACCCGGCCGCTGACGCGGACCCTTTGGGCAGGATGCCCAAAGGGCGCAATGCTTTGGGGCGTGTCTCTTTGCTTACTTTCTCTGCACGAGCAGAGAAAGTAAGACGCTCGCCCGCAGGGCGAGTGGAAGCTCCTGCTTTACTAGACGAACAACTAAAGACAGGCCATGCCGGATAAAAACATCCCGGCCTGCGCCGGGATGCTGTCGAGCGAATCAGACCGCGGCAGGCTCCCCGCTCAACCCTTGCGCCACCGGCTTCGCCGACTCGGCGTGATGATCAGCCGCGATCATCATGTAGAACGCGGGTACCACGAACAAGGTGAACAGCGTGCCGATCGAGAGGCCGGTCGAGATGACAAGGCCCATCGCAAAGCGGCCTGCCGCCCCCGCACCCGAGGCGATGACGAGCGGGATCACGCCGAGCACCATCGCCGCGGTGGTCATCAGGATCGGACGCAGGCGCACGCCGGCGGCATGCTGGATCGCTTCGAGCTTGGTCATGCCGGCGCGCTGCGATTCGTTCGCAAACTCGACGATCAGGATGCCGTGTTTCGACACTAGGCCCATCAACGTGACGAGGCCGACCTGGGTGTAGATGTTCAGCGACGAAATCAGATTGACGAAGATCAATGCGCCGAACAATGCCATCGGTACCGAAACGAGAATCACGATCGGATCGCGCAGCGAGTTGAACTGCGCAGCGAGCGCGAGGAAGACGATGATCACGGCGAACAACAACGTGGTCGCGAAGCTGCCCGACTCCTGCACGAACTGACGCGAGGGGCCGGCGTAGTCGACCGAATACCCGCTCGGCGCCACCTCGGCGAGCGCATCGCGGAAGAACTGCAGGGCCTCGCCCTGCGACATGCCGCTGGCGCCCTGGATCGTGGTCGAGTTGAGCTGCTGGAAGTGGTTGACCGATCGCGGCACGATCTCGTGCTTCACGCTGGCCACGGTCGACGCGGGAATAACCGAACCATCCGGCGCGCGCACGTAGTAGTCGAGCACCTGTTCGGGATTCAAACGGTCGACCTGCAGCACCTGCGGGATCACTTTGTACGAGCGCCCGGCAATCGAGAAGTAATTGACGTAGCCGCCGCCGAGCGCGGCGCCGAGCGAGCTGCCGACGTCCTGCTGGGTCAGCCCGAGCGAGGTGATCATGTCGCGATCCATCGTCACCGTGGACTGCGGCTTGTCGATCTTGAGGTCGGCGTCGACGAAATAGAACTTGCCCGAGTCCTGCGCTTTCCTCAGCACCTTCTGCACGACTTCATTGAGGTTCTGGAACGGTTCGGTAGTCTTGAACACGACCTGGATCGGCGCACCCTGCGGCCCGGGCAGCGGCGGGAACGAGAAGACGAAGACCTGGCCGCCGGCGATCTGCGCCCACAAACCCTGCAGTTCCTGCTGCAGCGTCTTCGCGGTCTTGCTGCGCTCCTCCCACGGCTTGAACACCATGCCGCCGAGGCTTCCCTGGGCGCCGCCGCCCGGCAACGTGATCTGGAACATCATCTCGTATTCGGGAACCTTGCTGCCGCTGTCGAACATCTGCTGCGTGTACTTGAGCATCTGCTCCGACGTCGCATTCGGCGGCCCGTTGAGCGCGTAGAAAAGGAAGCCCTGGTCTTCTTCCGGCGCGAGTTCCGATTGCGCGGTCATGCCGAGCAACATGGTTGCGCCGAACAGCATCACGCCCATCACCACGACCACGCTCCACGACACCAGCGCGCCGTGCAGCACGCGCTCGTAGCCCGCGCGCACGCGCTCGAACACACGGTCGATCGTCTGCACGAACTTGCCGCTTTCCTGATCGGCCCTGAAAAACTTCGCGCACATCATCGGCGACAGGGTCAGCGCGACGATCGCGGAGACGGTCACCGCGCCGGCGAGCGTGAATGCGAATTCGGTGAACAGTGCACCGGTCAATCCTTTCTGGAACCCGATCGGCACATAGACCGCGACCAGCACGACGGTCATCGCGAGAATCGGTCCGCCCAGTTCGCGCGCGGCCAACAGTGCGGCCTCGAATGGCGACTTGCCTTCTTCTTTCATGTGTCGGTCGACGTTCTCGACGACGATGATCGCGTCGTCGACGACCAGGCCGATCGCAAGCACCAATGCGAGCAACGTCAGCAGGTTCATCGAGTAGCCGAGCACGAGCATGATGAAGAACGTGCCGATCAGGGACAGCGGCATCGCGATCACCGGAATGATCACCGCGCGGAACGAACCCAGGAACAGGAAGATCACAATCGTGACGATGATCAGCGCCTCGATCAGCGTGTGCACGACCTCGTTGATCGAGGAGGTGATGAACATCGTCGAGTCCCACACGATCTCGCCGGAAAGGCCGGCCGGCAGCTGCGAGTGGATTTCGGGAAAGGCCTCGTGCACGCGTCGCGCGACGTCGAGCACGTTCGCCTCGGGCGCCGCCTTGATGCCGATGAACACCGCGAGCTTGCCGCTGAACGACACGTTGGAGTCGTATTCCTCGGCGCCGAGCACGACGTTGGCGACATCCGACAAACGCACGATCGCGCCATCCTTCTGCTTGATCGCGAGCTGCTTGAATTCTTCGA
This sequence comes from Rudaea cellulosilytica DSM 22992, assembly GCF_000378125.1. Classification (GTDB taxonomy): domain Bacteria; phylum Pseudomonadota; class Gammaproteobacteria; order Xanthomonadales; family Rhodanobacteraceae; genus Rudaea; species Rudaea cellulosilytica. Next base: position 325,324 of record NZ_KB899242.1, read on the forward strand.
CCGAATGCAGGTCGGTGGCCGCAGTGAGATCGACGCTGACCATCTGGCCCTTGGTCGTGCCGACCGCGGCGAGATAATTGTTCGCGCTCAGCGCCTGGAAGACGTCGCTCGCGGTGACGCCGTGTGCGGCCAGGCGTGTCGGATCGAGCCACGCACGCAACGCGAACTGACGGCCGCCGAGGATTTCCGCGGTCTGCACACCCTCGATAGCGTCGAGCTTGGGCTTGACCTCGCGCGCGAGGTAGTCGGTGACGCTATTGGACGGGAGCACGTCGCTGCGGAAGCCAAGATACATCGCGTCCAGCGATGCACCGGTCTGGACGTTGAGCACGGGCTGCTGCGCCTGCGGCGGCAACTGGTTGCGCACCGAGGTGACCTGAGTCTGGATCTGGGTCAGCGCGCTGTTCGCATCGTAGTTGAGGCGCAGCGTCGCAGTGATCGTCGAAACGCCGCTGACCGAGGTCGAGGTCAAGTAGTCGATCCCTTGCGCTTGGGCGATCGCCTGCTCGAGCGGTTGGGTGATGAAGCCGGCCACGGTCTGCGCGTCGGCACCGTAGTAGGCCGTCGTCACGGTCACCGTGGCGTTCTCGGTCTTCGGGAATTGGCGCACGCCCAGATCGAACACGGCCTTGATACCGAGCACGAGGATCAGTGCGCTGACCACGATCGCGAGGACCGGTTTCTTGATGAAGGTGTCGGTGAAATTCATTTGCAAAATCCTATGCGCGTCTTTGTTTGCACCGCGCTGGTCGTTTCTTACGCCGTCATTCCAGCAGGATTGCCGGGATGACAGCTCGCATCACTTCTCCTGCGGCGTCGGATTTGCCGCATCCGCCGGCAGCACCTTGTTGTCGATCGTCACCGGTGCGCCGTTCTTCAGCTTGATCTGACCGCTGGTCACGACTTCGGCACCCTCGTCCAGCCCCTTGGTGATCGACACCTGATCGCCGCGCGTGCCGTCCGTCGTCACGAAAGTCTGCGCGACCACCAGCGCATCGGGCGGAATCGGTGGACCGGCAGGCGCCGCAGCGGCCGGCTTGGCACCATTCTTCTTCGCCTCTTCCGCTTGCGCCTTGTCGAGCTCGGCCTTCTTCTTCACCACATATACGGTCTCGCCGTACGGGTTGTAGACGACTGCGGTCTGCGGCAGGGTCAGATAGCGCGCCTTGGTGCCGACATCGAGCGCGACATCGGCGAACATGCCCGGAGACAACAGCTTGTCGGGATTGCCGACTTTCGCTTCGATCTGCACGTTGCGCGTATCGCCGTCGACCTTCGGATTGATCGCCGACAACTCACCCTCGAAGGTCTTGCCCGGGAATGCATCGAGTTTGATTACCACCTTCTGCCCGACTTTGATGTCGGCGAGATTCTTCTGCGGCAGGTGGAAATCGACGAACACCGGATCGACCTGCTGCAGCGTGACGATGATCTTGCCGGCCTCGAGATATGTACCCGGCGTGATCGTGACGATACCCGCGCGGCCGGCGAACGGCGCACGCAACTGCTTGCGCTGCACGTTGACCTGTTGCTGGGCGACGGCTGCCTGCTTGGCCTTGAGGTCGGCCGCGGCCTGGTCGTAGTCGGCCTTGCTGATCGCCTGCACGGCGAGCTGCTGCTTGGCACGCCCGAAGGTGACCTCGGCCAGCGCGGCGGCGGCCTCGAGTTGATGCAACTGGGCCACGTCCTCGCTATCGCGCAGTTGCAGGAGCGCCTGCCCTTCCTTGACCTCGTCGCCGGACTGCAGGTTGACCTTGGTCACCAAACCGGCGAGATCGAGTGCAAGATCGGCACCACGCGCGGCGCGCACGCTGCCGACCGCGCGCAATTGCGGCTGCCATTCCTGGTACGCAGTCTTGGCCGTCGACACCACGGCCGGCGGCGGCGGCTTCATGCCGGCGATCATCTTCATCACCAGCATCACCTTGATGCCTGCGATCAACGCGATCAGCAGCAGCACCGCGATGATCATGATGATCATCTTCTTCGTGGTGCTCCACTTCTTCTTTTCCAAAGTAGCCATGTCGTTTTGACCTTTGTTTTTTGCGCTCATCCATGAGCGCGAGAATCACGAAGCGGGCTTCCTGCCCGCACTCTTCAATTAAAAAATTACTTCGCTTGGGGACTCGCGTTGGGTGCTGCGGCCGCGACGGGCTCGGAATCTTCCTTCCAGCCGCCGCCGAGCGCGGTGTAAAGCGCTGCCGTATCCGCGAGTCGCGCCGCGCGCGCCTGGACCAGGCCGAGCCGCGTCTGCTGGTACTGGCGCGTCGCGTCGAGTTCCTGCAGATAGCTGGCCGAGCCGTTGCGGTATTGGATGCGCACAAGCTCGAGGCTCTGCGCGGCGGATTGCTCCGCCTGCGCCTGTGCTCTGAGATTTTCCGCGTCGAGCTCGAGCGCACGCAACGCGTCGGCGACGTTCTGGAACGCACCGAGCACGGTCTGCTCGTAGTCCGCCGCGGCCTTGTCGAGGCCGGCTTCGGCCGCACGTTTCTGCGCGCGCAGCGAGCCACCGTGGAAAATCGGCTGCAGCAGATTGGCGCCGATGCTCCACGCCTTGGTGCCGCTGGAAAACAAGTCGCCGGAATGCAGCGCGGATGAACCGAGGCTGCCGCTCAGCGTGATCTGCGGGAATAGGTTGGCCGTGGCGACACCGACCTTCGCGGTCGCCTGATGCAGTGTCGCTTCCGCCGCGCGCACGTCGGGGCGCTGACGCGTCAACGTCGACGGCAGCGACACCGGCACGTCGTGCGGCAGGCCGAGCGCATCGAGATCGAGTGCGGCAAGTTGCGATTGTGAGGGGAATTCGCCGAGATAGACCGCGAGCTGCGTCTGTGTCTGTGCGAGTTGCTGGCGCAGCGGCGGCAGCGTTGCTGCGGCCGTTGCCACCTGGGTGCGAATGACGAGCACGTCGGCCAGTGATTTCGCGCCGATCTGATTCTGCGCCTCGGTGAGCTTCAACTCTTTGTTGTAGACATCGATGATCTCCTCGGTCGCGCGAATCTGGCCGCGCAGCGAGGCTTCGCGAAAACTCGTGGTCGCGACATTCGCCGCGAGCGTCTGGTAAGTGCCTTCGAGCTGGAAACGCTGGTAGTCGGCCACAGCGGTATCCGCCTCGACGCCTCGTCTGGTCGCGCCAAAGAGATCGAGGGTGTAGTTCACCTTCACGCCGGCGTTGTAGAGGCTGAATACCGATGGCGCTCCCGGTTCGCTCGCGCCGACACCCAGACTGTTGGCATTCGCGCGCTGCACTCCTGCATTCGCATCGACACTGGGAAACAACGCGCCGCGTGTCGCATTCGCGTTTTCCTGCGCTTGCCGCAACGCAGCCTGGGCCGAAGCGACGCTCGGGCTGTGAGCCAGCGCCTGCGTGATGCGGCGACTCAACTCGTCGTTCGCGAACGTCGTCCACCACTGCGCCGGAACGTCGACGCCGCTGACGAAGCGCTGTGCATCGCCGGTCGGCGCCTTCGTTTCGACGGTCGCGGCCGGCAGCGGATCCTTGCGGTAGGCATCGACCGCGGGAGCTGCAGGCGTGCGGAAATCCGGGCCTGCCGCGCAACCGCCCAGCGCGACCAACAATGCTCCGCTCAGCACGCCGCGGCGCGCTATTGCGTCTTTCGCAGTCATAACAAAATCCAAATATTTTGTACTGTATCGTTCAATAATAGACGAGGAACGATTGCAAGTTCAATCGATACCTATCGCTGGCGCTTCTCACTTTCCGCATCTGCCTCGAAATTTTTTGCCAGAACGCAACATTCACGGCAACGGCCGGAAGTCATTTCACCCCTAGACGAACGAGCGGAAACGAAATCGACACGACCGGTGAAAGATTCCATGGTCGATTCTCAAATCCTGCGAAACGCGACCCTGCACCCGCAACTTGCGATTGAACTCGACGCCGCACACGCGTGCTGCGTGCTGCGGCGATATCAGCCCGCCGGCTTGACCAGAAGGCTCTTGGCGAGCGCGCCCTGGAATTTCGCCAAGCCGCGCGCGAAATGCAGCAGGCCGAACAACAGCGCGATGCCGATGACGAAGGTCAGCGGATCGGCGATCTGCCACGGCACCAGCAGCGTGTCGTTGAAGCGGATGTGGTCGGCAATGTCGATGCGCACGAGGCCGAGCATCCAGCCGATGTGCGCAATCGGGGCGAAGATGCAGGCAAGCGAAGTCACGATGCCGGTCACGGCGACGGTGAAGTAGACGATGCCGAGCGGCAACATCAGCACGAAATACAACAGCGTCGACCAGGTACGCGGATCGGTGAACATTTCGCCCATGCGCTGCCAGATCGTCAGACCGGCGCGCGCGTAAACGGGCCGGCGCGGCATGCGCTCGCCGAGCATGGTCTCGATGATGCGCGATTCGACCAGCGCAAGTACGCGCGTCGTGGCGAAGAAGAACACCGCGAACACCACGCCAAAGATCAGCAACGATAGTCCCAGCGACAGGCTCAGGCCGACCACGGTCCAGGTGAAATAGAAGATGCCAGTCGCCAGCGAGAGCAGCATGTAGAACAGCCCTGCGTACGTGCGTGCATCGCTGCCGACGGCGAAGAACTTTCCCCACGCTGTCTTGCGCGGCCGCTGCGGCGGCGCGCGCAGGGCCTGCTGCACCTGAACTTCCTTGTCGACGTAGATGCTCGCGACTTCCTCCGGCGCGCCGTAGCTGCCGACGATCTTGGCGATCAATTCGGCTTCGGACTTGCCCGGATTCTCGTGCAGCTCTGCGCGCAGATGTTCCTCGGCATCGTAGAGCGCGTCCTGGATCAGCGCGGGATCGGCGCCCGCGCCCTGCAATGTGCTGCGCAACTGCTCGAGATATTCGGCGATGGTGCGCGGAGTCGTGCCGGTCATGTTCAATCCTCGGTAAGCTCATGCCGTCGTCCCCGACGGCGTAGGTCACGGAGCAGGCGTCCTGCCCGCACTATTCGACTAAAACGGAATCGACAAAATCACGCGTGTCGACCCAGGCCAGGCTCCACTCGCGCAACACCCGCCGCCCCAGCGGCGTGATGCGGTAGTAGCGCCGCGGCGGCCCGGTCACCGACGGCTCGACGATGCTTTCGAGCAGTTCCGCCGCGGCGAGGTTGCGCAACACGGGATAGAGTGCACTCTGCTTGCCGCTCAGAACGCCGCCGCCCGTCTGCTCCAACCTCTTCGCGATCTGGTAGCCATACATCGGCGTGCGTGCACGGGCCAGCACTCCGAGCAGCACCAATGACACGGTGCCGGAGGAAAGTTCCTTCTGGAATTTCCACAGATGGCTGTCGATATCGCTCATGTGCGCAACGTCGTCATAGTCACAGGTGGACTATAGTGTTCAGTTGATACTAGTGCATGCGCCAAAAGTCATGCCCGCCTCGCCGGCTTCGCTCGGGCAAGAATGTGTCAACGAACGTCAATCAAAACGCAGATCTTCGATTCACTCGAGCGGAGCCGCGCTACCTCTTGGCAGACGCCGAGAATGCTCCCCATGTGGGCAGCCAAAAATGCTCCGCGTCCGCCACGGCACTGAAGCTGCCGCTCTTAGCGGCAGCTTTTGAGCTGACTATGAAGTCCTGCGCAGTCGCACGAACACGACCGTGCCGAACAGTCCGCAGAGCATCAGCAGCGCCCAACGATCCAAAATTGGTGCGGGCACGGCAGGTACGCCGGGCACATTCACCATCACCGCGAGGACGGATGACACCGCCGGCGCGAAACCTGCGTCGCCGCTGTAGCTCGCAGTGATCGGATGCGCACCTGTCGCCGTGAATGTCGTCGTGCAGGTGGCTGTCGAACTCGTTGTACCAGCGACCAATGCCACAGGAGAGCAAGGCAGCGTTGTACCGTTGTCGCTGAAGCTTACCGTGCCCGTTGGCGGATCGCCCACTACCGTTGCGACGAGACTCACCGGGACACCAGGGTTCGCCGGATTCGGTGTTGCGGCGAGGGTGACCGTCGTCGCCTTCCTGTCCACGACGAGCGTGTAAGCCTGTGTGCCGGACGCACCGCCGGATCCCGCAGCTTGCACGGTGAACGAGAAGCTGCCGACGACCGTCGGCGTGCCCGACAGCAGGCCGCTCGCGCTCAAGGTCAACCCGGGCGGCAAACTGCCCGACGTCAGGGTAAACGTGTATGGCGCATGGTTCACGCTGTCGCTGCTGCTCGCGCTCAACTGCTGGCTGTATGAGAGGCTGAACGTACCCGCCGCCAGGGCTGCGGGCGCAATGGTCACCAGCACGGTTGTGCAGGTCACCTGTACGTTGGTCACGTTCGCCGAAAGATTGGTGCCGGTGCCGTTGGCGACAACGCAAGTCTGACCGGACGGTGGCGTCGTCACCGTGACATTCCAGTTCGAGCCGATGGGAAGCGGTGTCGGGAACGTGAACGCACCACTCGACGACAGCGATTGCGAGGTGCCATGCGTGCTGTCACTCAGAGTGAGTGCCGCAGGCGATGTCGCCCCGCTGACATTGCCGCCGACCGTGTAGGTCGTCGTCGTGATCGTGGTTACATCGCTCGCGTTGTCATTGCTCGTGTTGGTCTCGCCGCCGCCGGACACGGCCGCGCTGTTGGTCACCGAGGCCGCCGCGTTGTTCGCGACATTCACCGTCAGCGTGATCGCCGGATAGCTGCCGCCCGCGGCCAGTGCATCCGAACGCGTGCAGGTCGGCGCGCCCAGGGTGCAGGTCCAACCCGTACCGCTGATTGCTGTCGCGGTCAGTCCGGCAGGCAAGGTGTCCGTTACCGTGACCGTGCCGCTGGTCGGCGCAGAACCCGTGTTGCTGACCGTGAGGGTGTAGCTGGCGCCGGTCTGCCCTTGGGCGAAGGTTCCGACATGTGTCTTGGCGATCGTCAGATCGGGCAACTGCGTAATGGTGGTCGCGTCGCTCGCGCTGTCATTGCCGGTGTTGGTCTCGCCACCACCGGAGACAGCTGCGGTGTTGGTCACCAAGGCAGGAGCATTGTTGGCAACGTTCACCGTCAGCGTGATGGCCGGATAACTGCTGCCCGCGGCCAGCGCATCCGAACGCGTGCAGGTCAGCGTAGCGAGGACGCAACTCCAGCCCGTGCCGCTGATCGCGGTAGCGGTCAATCCCGCGGGCAACGTATCCATCACCGTGACCGTACCGCTGGTCGGCGTGCCGCCCACGTTGCTGGCCGTGAGTGTATAGGCCGCGCCGGTCTGGCCCTGGGTGAAGTTTCCGGCATGCGTCTTGGTAATCGACAGGTCAGGCAGCGCGGTAAGCGTATCGACGTCGGTGGCCGAATTGTTGCCCGGCGTCGGATCGGTGACGCCCGCCGGCGCCGCGACGGTCGCGATGTTGGTCAACGACCCGCTTGCCGAGGGCGAGATGCTGCAGCTTGCGGTGTAGGTGACGCTGCCGCCGGCGGGCAGGCTGACCGTGTTGTTGATGTTACCGCTGCCACTCGCTGCGCACGTGCCGCCACCGGCGCCCACGCAGGTCCAGGTACAGGTCAGTGCGGCTGGGAACGTGTCCGCAACCGTGGCACCCAGTGCATCGCTCGGGCCCGCGTTCGATGCCGTGATCGTGTACGTCACGCTGCCGCCCGGCGTCGCCGTGGTCACGCCGTCGTTGTTGGTGATCGACAAGTCGGCTGATGCGCCGAGCGCATCGATGTCGGTCGCTGAATTGTTGCCTGGCGTCGGATCGGTGACACCCGCTGGCGCCGCGACGGTCGCGATGTTAGTCAACGAACCACTCGCCGCTGCCGAGATATTGCAACTCGCGGTGTAGATGGTGCTGCCACCTGCCGGCAGGTTGATCGTATCGCTGATGTTGCCGCTGCCGCTTGCCGTGCACGTGCCACCGCCGGCTCCCACGCAGGTCCAGGTGCAGGTCAGTGCAGGTGGGAACGTGTCCACTACTGTGGCACCCGACGCGTTGCTCGGACCCGCATTCGATGCCGTGATCGTGTAAGTCACGCTGCCGCCCGGCGTCGCCGTGGTCACGCCATCGGTGTTGCTGATCGCAAGATCGGCCTGTGGCGTGAGCGTGTCGGTATCGGTCGCCGAATTGTTGCCCGGCGTTGGATCGGTGACGCCCGCCGGTGCCGCCACGGTCGCGGTGTTGGTCAAAGAACCCGTCGCCGCCGCCGAGATGGTGCAGCTCGCGGTGTAGATCGTGCTGCCACCCGCAGGCAGGTTGATCGTGTCGCTGATGTTGCCGCTGCCCGAAGCAGTGCAAGTGCCGCCGCCCGCGCCCACGCAGGTCCAGGTGCACGTCTCGGCTGCCGGGAACGTGTCCACCACCTTGGAGCCTGGCGCATTGCTCGGGCCCGCATTCGATGCCGTGATTGTGTAGGTCACGCTGCCGCCCGGCGTCGCCGTGGTCACGCCGTCGGTATTGGTGATCGCAAGATCGGCCTGTGGCGCAAGCGTGTCGGTATCGGTCGCCGAATTGTTGCCTGGCGTCGGATCGGTGACGCCCGCCGGCGCCGCCACGGTCGCGGTGTTGGTCAAAGAACCCGTCGCCGCTGCCGAGATGGTGCAGCTCGCGGTGTACGTGGTGCTGCCGCCGGCGGGCAGGTTGATCGTGTCGCTGATGTTGCCACTGCCGCTCGCCGTGCACGTGCCGCCACCCGCGCCGACGCAATTCCATGTGCACGTCTCGGCTGCCGGGAACGTGTCCACCACCTTGGAGCCTGGCGCATTGCTCGGGCCCGCGTTCGATGCCGTGATCGTGTAGGTCACGCTGCCCCCGGGCACGGCCGTGGTCACGCTGTCAGTCTTGGTAATCGCAAGATCCGCCTGTGGCGCGAGCGTGTCGGTATCGGTCGCCGAATTGTTGCCTGGCGTCGGGTCGGTGACGCCCGCCGGCGCCGCCACGGTCGCGGTGTTGCTCAAAGAACCCGTCGCCGCCGCCGAGATGGTGCAGCTCGCGGTGTATGTGATATTGCCGCCGGCGGGCAGATTGATCGTGTCGCTGATGTTGCCGCTGCCCGAAGCGGTGCACGTGCCGCCACTCGCACCCACACAGGTCCAGGTGCAGGTCAGTGCGGCCGGGAACGTGTCCGCAACCGTGGCACCCGGCGCATTGCTCGGGCCCGCATTCGATGCCGTGATCGTGTACGTCACGCTGCCACCCGGTATAGCCGTGGTGACGCCGTCGATCTTGGTGATCCCAAGGTTGGCCTGTGGCGTCAGCGTGTCCGTATCGGTCGCGGAATTGTTCGCCGCATTCGGGTCTCCGGCGATCGTCACCGTTGCCGTGTTGCTCAAGGTACCGGTCGCGGCAGCCGAAATCGTGCACGTCGGCGTGTAGGTGACACTGGCGCCGGGGGGCAGGTTCACGGTGTCGTTGATGTTGCCGGCACCGGACGCCGTGCAGGTGCCGCCACCCGCGCCCACGCAAGTCCAGGTGCAGGTCTCCGCAGCCGGGAACGTGTCGGCCACCGTGGCGCCGGTGGCGGGCGTCGCGCTTGGGTTCGACGCGGTGATCGTGTAAGTGACGCTGCCCCCCGGCACGGCCGTGGTCACGCCGTCGGTCTTGATGATCGCAAGGTCCGCGGCCAACGCACTCTGCACATTGATGCAGCCGTTCGCGGTGACGTTCTGCCCGTCGGGATTGGTCAGCGTGACGTTCTGCAGTCCCGTAGTGAGTGCGGTGATGTTGAGCGTGACCTGAGTCGGCGAGTTGTAGGTGACGCTGTTGACGATAGCATTGGTAACGGTCGCGCCCATGTGCGTGAACGGAAGCGCCGGCGCCGGTAGGTTCGCGCCCGGATCATAGAAGCCCGAACCGCCGCTGGACGTCGCATTGATCACCACATTGCCGCTCGGCCCGGCGAATGTGATCGGTGAACCCGAGCACGTCGGTGTGGCCGGCGGGGGAGCAGCGAGTCGCCCAGCGCGCACGGCGTAGCTGTTCAGGGCTTGGTTGTATTCCTGGATCGTCCACACCGTCATGTCGTCGAGCGGATCGAGACTGGTGAACGAGAAGTCGCCCCAGCGCCGCCCTCCGGCGCCGCCCGGATCCGAAGGCGGGTTGTAGTTCGCCGTGGTGGTCCCATAGGCGACGGCAGCGACCGTCGGCGGACCGGCCATCGTGCCGAGCGTGTCGCCGGCGAGGCGCCCGACGTATACCGGCGTCGCACCGACCGGCGTGCCGGCCATCGACATGCCGACGATCGAATGCCCCTGGCCAGTGACGATCGCGCTGGGTATCCAATACTGGCGTGCCGCTGCACGCGTGGCGGCATTGTCGAACACGGTGCCCGACTGCACGACGCTCGGAGTCGTGGTGAGATTCTGGAACTCGTACCAGCGCACCGCGTTGCGTGAAGCAGCCGCGGTGCTGGCGACACCGGCCGCGCTGACGGTGAAATTGTGCGCGGTCCACAGCCGTCCATTGCGGATCATCGCCGAGTAGAAGCGATCATCGAGGCTATCCAACAGCCCGTTGTTGCCGCCGGTGTTGCCGGCGTGCTGCACCAAGCGGACCGCCTGCGTGCCGGACAGCGTTGTTGTCGGCACCGTGACGGAAATATTCGCGGAAATCGTCGGCGTCGCCGAACCCGGATTGCTCACGCGGCGGAACATGATCGTGCTGAACGTCGCGTTGTCGGGACCGACGAAATAACCTTCGGTCGCGGTCGCGTCGTAGTTGTCCACGCCGCGCGGCGATTCCGGACCCGCGCCGGCGCCGGCGGCAAGATTCGCGAACATCGTCACCAGCGGCGGACCGGCGCCGAGGATCGAGGTCTTCTGTACCACGTAACCGTTCGTACCGATGAAAGCGCCGGCACTACTGAACATGTTGCAGCCGATGTAGAGCGCGTTGACGTCGACACCGAGGGACGGATAGTCGCAGAAGTTCGTGCCCGGATCGGCCTGGAACTGGAAGAACGTCCACACCGTCGAAGCGCTCAGCGTGCCGTTGCTGGCAGCGTCGCTGACCGCCATCAGCACGCGGTTGGCAGCCGTGGTCGTGCAGGTCGCGTTCGTGCACGGCACGTCGATGATGGTCAGGAACCAGCGCGCCGAGAAGCGGTCGTAGCGCACCTGCGGATCGGAGGTGAAGTCGAGCACGACGGAGCCGGCGACTGGCGTCCTCACCGAGGCGAAGAACACGTCGGGATCCGCATTCACCACGCCATCGGCCGCACCGGCCTTGGTGAACGAGCGGATCCGCCCGTTGACGAAGACCACGAACTGCGTCGGGCCGATCGTGCCCATGCTGTCCGGCGGAAACGCGCCGGTATCGGTCAGCGTGGCACCGTCGAATGAGTTAGCCGTGGTGTGGATATTCATCACCGGGCTACGGATATTCGTCGGCTGCTTCAAGTGCGTCGCGTCGACGCTGGGGCTCGGGTACTGCGCCACGGCCAGCGCGTCAGGATTCTCCCCTGCGGCGGATTTGTCCGGGTATTCGAGTTCGTGATCGGGATGCGGGACGCGCGTGCTGTTCGCCTGGCGTTCCTGGATCGACGACATGCTCTCGCGCACGCCAGCGGGCGTGGACAGACGCTGTCCCGGTTGATCCGCTATCGCCGTTCCCCACATCAATGCACTCAACAAGAGCACACCCCGACACGCGCGCAACCAGCCCCGTTCCGCCATGACTGCCTTCCCCAGAAATTTGTAACCAGGACAACCCGGTTTCCCCAGACTGGCTACTACCAGAATCCGGAGGGAAGCGTCAAGCGTCGTTGTTCTGCCACATCGGCATCACCAGCGCTGATCTGAGCACGAGTCACGTCGACAGACATTGGTTGCAACGACCTGCGTCGACGCGGCAAGCAGTTGGGCGACTTGGCGAGTTCGCAGGCACGCACCTAAGCGGAGTGCTTTGACCTGCAACCGCAAGTTGAGTTACCGGGGGATGACCATCAATGCGTTATCCCGCAAGCAGCTCGTAGTTTGCGATCAACTCGCAGATGCGCTTGACGTCCTGATCCATCGCGCGGTCACGCTGCATGAAGCCGATGCTTTCGCGGATTTTGGCAAACGCCGCGCGCACGGCCGAGCCCGCGTGGAATTCCTCGCTGCCCGCCAATACGGTCATCAACTTCTTCACCTCGTCGACGAACTGCGCGTGACTTTCGTGATCGGGTTTCGGCGCGCCTGAAACTTTCGCCGCAAGGCTTTGCCAATCGCCGCGCGCGGCGAGCATGCGCGCCGCGTTGAGCATGTCCTGCCGGTATTCGAGTGCCTGCGCGGCGGTGTACAGCTCGAGCGCGAGCACGTGGCCGAGATCTTCGACCATCTCGAGCACGTGGCGCGCCTCGTTCGTGCCCATAGACACGTGGTCTTCAGCATTCGCGCTGGTCGGCACCGAGTAGACGCTGGCCGGATGTGCGCGCGTGGCGAGGTCGTTGACCAACGCGGCCGCGGTGTACTGCACGATCATGAAGCCCGAATCGGTTGCGTCCTCGTTGCCGATCAGGAACGCCGGCAGGCCGTCGTTCGTCGCCGGATCGACGAGCTTGTTGAGACGGCGCTCGCTGATTGAGGCGAGCACCGGAATCGCCGCCTTGACGTAGCTCATCGCAAGCGCGAGCGGCATGCCGTGGAAATGGCCTGCCGAGATCACCTGATCCTCGATCACCGTCGCGTTTTCGGCATCGGGGAAGATCAGCGGATTGTCGGTAACCGAATTCAATTCGATATCGAACACGCGCTGCGCCTGCGCGAGCGCGTCACGCACGGCGCCATGCACCTGCGGGATGCAGCGCAAGCTGTAGGCATCCTGCGGCTGGTGCTTCTTGCCACCCTTGAACGGCATGAAGCGCGCGTAGAACGCCTCTTTGCCGTGGCGCTGCGACGGCGGCACGTAGTCCCAGCCGAGATCGAAACGATGCGCCTGATCAGCCGGATCGCTCCACGAATCCGCAAGCCAGGTCTTGAAGCGCGGCACGAGGTGATACGGAATGTCGACGAGCGTCGAGTCGCCAAGCAGCCGGCGCAGATTCGCTGCCGTCTGCAGCTGGCCTGGATGCGGGCGCAGGGCATGCACTTCCTGCTTGAATGCAGAACTGCGCCCAGCGAACGCATCAAGCGTCATCGCCGCGGCGAGATCGGCCGTCGCAAGCAGCTTTTCGAGCGCGTCGAGCGCGAGCGTGCCGCTCGCGAGCATCTGCGCGGTGCCGTTGTTGAGTGCCAGGCCTTCCTTGAACGACAGGCGCACGGGCTCTAGTCCCGCGCATCGGAGCGCTTCGCCGCCGGTCAGGCGCTCGCCTCGATAAAACGCCTCGCCCTCGCCGAGCAGCACGATCGCCAGATGCGACAGCGGCGCGAGGTCGCCGCTCGCGCCGACCGAGCCCTTCTCCGGAATGACCGGAATCACATCACGGTTAAGCAGTTCGGCGAGCGACTGCAGCGTCGCCGCGCGAATACCGGAATGGCCGCGCATCAGCGTGTTGACGCGGATCGCCAGCATCGCGCGCACGACTTCGACCGCGAGCGGCTTGCCGACGCAGACCGCGTGGGTGACGACGAGATTGTGCTGCAACTCTTGCAGCAGCGTGCCGTCCCGTTTTTCGGGATTGCCACCCGGCAGTTCGTCGCGCGCGCGATGCGCGCCGAGCAGCTTGTCGGCGTTGCTGCCGAAGCCGGTCGTCACACCGTAGATCGGCTCGCCGCGCTGCACCTGCTCGGCGAGGAAATCGGCGGTGCGCTGAACTTTGGCGAGCTGCGTTGCATCGAGCTCGATCTTTGCACCCTGCTTCGCGATCGCAACGAGCTCTGCGCGGGTCAAGCTCGAGCCATCAAGGCGAATCACTGTGCTCATATCTTCATCGCCTCGGCTTGCTCGAGTTCCACGCGCAAGGTGCGCACGAGCTCGGCGCGAGCGACTTCAAATTGGTCTTCCTTGCGCAGGTCCTTGACCGTCACCGTGCCCTTGGCGATTTCGTCCTCGCCGAGCACAACGACGAAGCGGATGCCGGCGCGGTCGGCGTACTTGAACTGCTTGGCGAGCTTGCCGCCGTCGAGCACGACCTCGGTCGGGATGCCGCCGTTGCGCAATTGCGTGGCAAGTTCGAGATAGACAGGCAATTGCGCCTCGTCCATCTGGGTGACGAGCACCTTGACCGTCGATTGCGCAGTGTCGATCAGCTTCGCCTCGCGCAGCTGCCAGAACAGGCGCGTCGCACCGATCGAAATGCCGACACCGGGCAGCTTCGACTTGGTGTAGTTGGACGCAAGATTCTCGTAGCGCCCGCCCGAGCAGATCGAGCCGATCTGCGGATGCTCATTGAGCGTGGTCTCGTAGACCGTGCCTGTGTAGTAGTCGAGGCCGCGCGCGATCGAGAAATTTATCGCATAGTGCGTTTGAGGCACACCCAAACCAAGAAGTAAGCCAGTAACTTCCCGAAGTTCTTTGATTCCTTCATCTAGAGCAATCGGCGGTTTCTCCGCGCCCGAGTATTCGCGAACCATCGTTAGAATGCGGACAAATGCATTCTCGCGTTCCGCATGGTCGTGGGCGCGAATCTGCACAAACTCCAAAATCTTTGCAACGACTTCCGTCGGGAGGTCAAAGCCCTCACCCGTCAGCGTGTCGCGCACATAATCAGCGCCGCGCTTGTCGAGCTTGTCGACCTCGCGCAGCGCGAGTGCCTGCTGCTCGGTGTCGGTGATGCCGAGGCCTTCGAAGAATCCGCGCATGATCTTGCGGTTGTTGAGCCAGATCGTGAACGGCCCGATCTTGAGGTCGCGGAACACGCTGTAGATGACCGCGGGGATTTCCGCGTCGTAACGGATCGATAGCGCGTCCTTGCCGATCACGTCGATGTCGCATTGGTAGAACTCGCGGAAACGACCGCGCTGCGCGCGCTCGCCGCGATAGACGCGCTGCATCTGGTAGCGACGGAACGGAAAGCTCAGGTCGTGCTCGTGCTCGGCGACGTAGCGCGCGAGCGGCACGGTCAGATCAAAGCGCAGCGCAAGTTCGGGCCGCTTGTCCTCGCCCTTCTCCAGCGCGCCGGTCGATTGCACGAAATAGACCTGGCGCTCGGTCTCGCCGCCCGACTTGGTCAGCAGCACGTCGGAGTATTCGATCACCGGCGTCTCGATCGGCAGGAAGCCGAAGCGTTCGTAATTCCGACGCACGGTGTCGAGCATCTCGGCGAACGCGATCTGATCGAGCGGCAGCAGCTCCATCACACCGGGCATGGTGCGGGCTTGGGTCAACGGCATGGATGTCCTTGCGCGAAACAGCGGCGGAACGCCGCGCAGGGCGCATTTTACCATGCCGCGACCAAGCGTCGGGGCAGCCTGGCGGCGTGGCGCGGACTACAAGGTCTTGCCGATCACGTCGTCCTTGAGCTTGAAACGCGAATCGAGGGACAAGCTGTCACCTTCGCGCAAACCCGACAGATCACTGTTCTCCGCGAGCTGCCCGTTGTGGACCCAGGTAGCGGGATGCATGGGACCCGGCACGTAGCCCTTCCAGACGCCGTCATCCGCATTGCGCGAGCCCATTTCGTGCACCGAGTACTCGATCGGAACGATCACCGTCGTACCGATCGGTTTGCCGTCGACCATCTCGGCCAGATCGAAATGCCATTGTTTTGCCGCGGCGACGCTGGACTTTTCGAACGCCCGACGCCATTGCTCGGCTTCGTGTTCGGAGCGCGTGCGTGCGCCAAGACTGGTCTGATACGGTTGCACATCGACGACATTGCCGTTGTCGTCCAGGTGCAGATACAGCAGTACTCTTGCTCCGAGATGCGCGCTTACGGCTTCTTGCGGATAACGCGGAGGCTTCATCGCACCGCTGCGCTGCGGTTCACCGAAGCGCACGTCGCCAATGCGCATCAGGTAGTTTCCTTTGTCGCCCGGCGCTGGCTCGGCCTTGAGGTGCAAGTGCATCGACGTTTTCGCGACGACTGCCTGGCCATCGATCAGAATCGGCACGAACGTCCAATTGCGCACGTCCTTGTCGACCAGTTTGGCCACCTCGTCCGGCAGCTTGCTCTTGAGCCGGTAATCGCTGACATGTCCATCCTTGGCGATTTGCACCTCGCCGACGGCGTCCATCGAATATATCGCCGCGGACTGATCCGCTTTCGCAACCGTCATGCCTGCCGCCATCAACATCGCAGCCAATACCGCGTCGCGGGGCGACATACGCATCTCCTTGAGCCATTGATGCCACGACTTTAGGCTCAACCTTTTCGCCGAGCAAGTTTGTCGAACCCGCGAACGTTCAATATCCTCCTTGCTTGCCGATCTTGTATTCGAGCGTCGCCCAGAGCGCGCGTTCGGCTGAACCAAACGTGTTGCGATGGTAGTTGGCGTAGTCGAGTTCGATGCTGAGATCCTTGCGCAGGGCGTAGCCGAGAAGCACATTGAGTTCCGAACCGTAGCGCTGGCTCGTGCGATCGGCGAAAAAGTTGTGCTGGGTGATGCTCCAGTTCCAACTGCCGGACTTGCCGAACAAACTGACGAAGCGATCCTCCAGCCCGTTCGCCGGAGTGTTCTTGAATTGGCTGGTCCAGCCATCGAAGCCGTGATTGGATCCATAGGGCGAGGAGAACGCATTCTTGCCATCGCCGCCCAGAAGTTCGTCGCCGAGCTTGATGCTGGCCCAGCTGAAGCCGTAGCTCAACTCGAGCATGTGATAGTCGGCCTGATAGTGCAGCGGGTTGTTGCGCCAGCTTTCTTGGCGCGCACCTTCGACCGTCCAGCCTAAACTCGTGCCCGTGTCGCCGAATGCGTACTTGCCGGTCCAGCGCAGTCCCGCGGTACGCCAGGAATACTTGGTATTCGTGTCATTCTCGACGAAATAGCCGTAGCCGGCCAGATTGCCGAGCGGCAGTTTCTGATCGATATGGATCAGGTTCGCATCGAGTTGCCACTCGCGCTGGGTCGGGTCGGGGTAGTCGTGGCCGACCGACCGTTGTGCTTCGTCGAGGTAGTAGTACTTGATCGTCGTGCCGGTGTCGAATTTGAGCGCCGCGGCGACGGCATCGAACGACTGCGGATTCTGGCGCCAAAGCCCCGGAGTGAAGAAGCGGTCGTTGTCGAGGCTGACGTATTGGCGTCCGAGCCGCGCCGACGCCGTGCCGTTGTCGTACGCCACCCAGGCGCTCGACACCTCGCTTGACGGCGGATCGCCTTCCGAGGGCCGGTGCGTGTTGCCGTTCGCACCCGAGTTGTAGTGCTCGCCAAACACCGCGAAGACGCGCGTGCCTTCGACGTAGGCGCTCCATTCAGGCGCAAATTTCCACAGATAGCCCAGCGTGAACCGCAGCGTATTCGCATTGGCAGGCTTGGTATAGCCCGCCTGATCGATGTGCGCCGAGCGATAGCGCAAGTCGACAACCAGCCCGTCGGGCGGATAGTCCAGCGCACTCGCCGTGCCCACCTGCGATGCGAGCGCTGCCAAGATCAGCATTCTCGTCGATACGCCGCCTGCCTTATTCCCCATTCGACTCCTCCGCAACTGAGATGGCAGCACCATAGTGTGCAGTGCACAACGCGCCAACTGACTGCTTCGCATGCGCTTATGCCGCGCGGCAGTAAGTCGGCAGTGCATGGCATCGACAGGTATGCGACTTTGGTATTAGCTCCTGTGACAGCCCGGCCGGAGCAAAACGTTTAAGCTCGCGGCGCGGGCATCGCACCCACGGGGTTTCGATCGCGTTGCCCGTCCGCCACTGTCTGTCCACTCACTTCCGAGAAGGTGATTCATGAGCTTTTTGATTTGCCTTGCCGCACTCGCTTTCCTCATGTTCGTGGCCTATCGCGGCTACAGCGTGATCCTGTTTGCGCCGATCGCCGCACTCGGTGCGGTGCTGCTGACCGATCCGTCCGCGGTCGCACCGATCTTTTCCGGCCTGTTCATGGACAAGATGGTCGGCTTCGTCAAGAACTACTTCCCGGTGTTCCTGCTCGGCGCGGTGTTCGGCAAGGTGATCGAACTCTCGGGCTTTTCGAAGTCGATCGTCTCCGCCGTGATCGGCCTGATCGGCAGCCAGCGCGCGATCATTGCGATCGTGCTGGTTTGCGCGCTCCTCACTTACGGAGGCGTGTCGCTGTTCGTGGTCGTCTTCGCCGTCTATCCGTTCGCGGTCGAAATGTTCAAGCAGAGCGACATCCCGAAGCGCCTGATCCCGGGCACGATCGCGCTCGGCGCGTTCACTTTCACGATGGACTCGCTGCCCGGCACGCCGCAGATCCAGAACATCATCCCGACCACGTTCTTCAAGACCGATGTCTACGCCGCGCCCTGGCTCGGCATCATCGGCGGCATATTCATCTTCGTCTGCGGCATCGCCTATCTGGAATGGCGTCGCCGCGTCGCGCTCGCCGCGGGCGAAGGTTACGGCACGGGACATATCAACGAGCCGGAACCGGTCGCAGGCTCGCTGGTCAATCCGTGGATCGCGATCCTGCCTTTGGTCGCAGTCGGCGTGGTCAACTATCTGTTGACGACTTTGATCAAGGCGAATTATGGCAAGACCTACGACGTCGCACTCGTCGCGGGTGCCAAGCCGCTCAGCGTCGACGTGACGCCGGTAGTCGCGATCTGGGCGGTCGAGGGTGCGCTGCTGGTCGGCATCCTGCTCGTGTTCGCATTCGGCTTCCAGCAGCTGAAGGCGAAGTTCGCCGAGGGCAGCAAGTCGGCAATCGCGGGCGCCCTGCTCGCTTCGATGAACACCGCCTCGGAATACGGCTTCGGCGCGGTAATCGCGGCGCTGCCCGGCTTCATCGTCATCCGCGACGCATTGAAGGCGATTCCGAATCCGCTGGTCAACGAGGCGATCTCGGTAACCACGCTCGCGGGCATCACCGGCTCGGCTTCCGGCGGCATGTCGATCGCGCTCGCGGCGATGGCCAACGATTTCCTCGCTGCAGCGAACGCCGCCGGCATTCCTCCCGAAGTGCTGCATCGCGTCGCGGCGATGGCCTCCGGCGGCATGGACACGCTGCCGCACAACGGCGCCGTGATCACCCTACTTGCCGTCTGCGGGCTGACCCACAAGCAATCGTACAAGGACGTGTTCGCGATCACTTGCCTGAAGACGCTCGCGGTGTTCGTCGTGATCGCCGTGTACTATCTGACCGGCATTCACTGATCGCGGTTCGTCGGAGCAAAAAAAGGCCGGGAGATCTCCCGGCCTTTTTCGTTTTGCGCGCTTTCCGGATCGTTCAGAACTGGAAGCGGAAACCCGCCATCACGTTGGTGTTGTTGTCGTGCAGGTAGCCGTTGGCCAGACCGTCGGCCACCTTCGAGTACATGAAGCCGGCATAGGTGTCGAAGCGCTTGGTGAAACGGTAGTCAACGACGAACGAGAACGCATCGAGATTGCCGCTGCATTGCGCGGCGCTGACATTGGAGCACGGAGCGCGCACGGCGACGCCGTTCTGCACCACCGAATGGAAGTCGTTCTGGTCGTAGTGGTAGTAGCCGCCGGTGAGGCTCCATTCCTTGGTCAGCTGCGCCTTGGCACCGACCCAGGAAACCTTCAACTTCTTGTCGAACGCGTAGGCATTGTTGTTCGTTACGCTGATCGTGTATCCGCCGAGGCCGTCGAAGCCGGCCGCGAGCGGGTTGGACGGGTTCGAATAGGTGATCTGCTCGTAGCCGCCGAACAGCTTCCACTGGTCGTTGACCTTGTAGTTCGCCGCCAGCGTCCACGACTCGTTGTCCGAAATCGTTGCGGCGAGAGAATCGTGCGCCAGTCCGCATGCCGGCGGCACCTTGGTGCCCGTGCACGGGGCGATCTGCGCGGCGCTGAGCGAACCGGCCGCGATCGAGGTGTTCTTGAACGCGTACACGCCGTCGACCGAAAGGCCGCCGAAATCCGCGCCGACCGAAATCTGGCCGCCATCACCTGGGCTGCCGTCGTTCTTGCCGAACTGCCACATCGCGGCAACGCGGAAGTTCTCGTACTTGTAGTTGTACTTGACGGAATTGTCGGCACGCACGTTCTCGGTGTTGCCGCCGCCGGCGGTGGCGCCCGAGTAGCCGATCACCGAAAACGCGTACGAGCCTCCCTGCGGATCGTCCTTGCCGATCACGTCCGTCAGCACCGTATTGTGGCGGCCGAGGGTCAGCGTGCCAAATTCCTTCGAACTGACACCAGCAAACGCCGGGCCGTTGAACACCTGTCCCGCACGGCTGCCGTCGGCACCGGTCTTTTGATCGGTAAGCGCTAGGCCGTTGTTGTGGACCAACGAAGCCGTCGCATCGGAAAGTCTGCCCGAGGTCGGGTTGAAACCCATCTCGAGGTTGAATACGAAGTCCAATCCGTCGGTAATCTTCTCCGTACCCTTCAGGCCGACCTTGGACTGGCTCAGGCCGTTCGGTGCTACCGACGTGGTGGATTTGTTGCCGTTCTTGCTCACCAAGTAGTCGAGACCGACATATTGATCCTGGCTCAGCGGGGCGCCATGGCTCTGGTAAGCCACGCCGATGTCGACGATACCGTACAAGGTGACTCCGTTCCAGGTCAGGGTGCCGTCATCGGCGGCGAGCGCGGTGGCGGACATGGCCAGGCCGGCCAGGACGGCGGTGCAAAGCAGGGATTTCTTCGCGGCCATGGCCGCAAGCTTGTTGTAGTGCTGCATTGGGACACCTCGGGTAGTAGAGTTGAAAAGACTGGAGTCTGTGTCGACCGCGTGCGCGTCTCTGCCACACGGGCCCCGCTCGTCTGCGCGCATGTTAGAAATTCATTGTTACAATTATTTGACACAATGGTTCCAGTCGCCACGCCGGCAACCAATTGGACTTAGGTACAAAGACCCAGCCGATTGATCGGCAAGGAAATTCTTGCAGATGAACGCAAGAGGACCGGCTGCTTACTGCGTCGGCCGTTGTTGCCGGCAAAGGATGCGAGCGCGTACCCCGCCCTCGCTAGCCTCGTCCAGCACGAAATCGAAACCGTGCAGGCGCACGATGGCGTCGACCAGGCTTAGGCCGAGACCGCTGCCCGGCACGTTGCGTGCCTCGTCGGCGCGATAAAAGCGTTGCAGGACGGATTTGCGCAGGTCCGATGGAATTCCCGGCCCCGAATCGGCGACCGAAATCACCGGTCCGGTTTCGTCGATATCGAGCTCGACGCGGATCACTCCGCCCGCAGGTGTGAACTTGATTGCGTTGTCGAGCAGGTTGCCGATCGCCTCGAACAGCAGCTCGCCGTCGCAGTCGACAATCGCATCCGCGCCGGCACCAAGCGTCAATCGCACCTCGCCCTGATTCGCGAGCGGCTCGTACAAGCCGACGAGCTTGCGCAGGATCGGTTGCAGCGGCGTCGGCGAAAATCCTGCGCGGCGGCGCTTGCTCTCGATCTCCGAGATGCGCGACAGCGCGCGGAAACGGGCCAGCAGCAGATCGGTCTGGGTCAACGCGTGGTTGAGCGCGGCATGATGCGGCGATGAATCCTCCAGCGACTGCTGGGTGCGATAAATCGACGCGCGCAATCGGGTCAGCGGCGTGCGCAGATCGTGGGCGATGTTGTCGCTCGCAGTCTTGACCTCGCCCATGAGACGCTCGGTTTCGTCGAGCATGGCATTGACGATCTGCGCAAGCACGTCGAGCTCGCGATTGCGCAAACCAAGCGGCAAGCGTTGGCTGTAGTCGCCATCGGCGATGCGCTGCGCCGCGCGATCGATTCCGCGGATATGGCGCACGGCCGGCAGGCTGTAGAACACGCCGCCGAGCACGCCGAGCAGCAGGATCACGGCGGCGATCAGAAAGCAGCCACGCAGCAGCGATTGGCGGATCTGTTCGAGCACGGCGACATCGCGCGCCACGACGAGGACATTGCCGTTGTCCAGCGTCTGCCCGAGCGCGCGAATTTCGAGCGCCTGCGCAAACAGGTCGGCATTGCGCTCGACCGGCAACGCCTGCGGTTTGCCGTTCAGCACGAGTTCGTGAGGCACACGTGCGAGATTGCCCGCGAGCGGCCGCCCGTCCGCTGCGAAGACGCCGAAGAAACTGATGTGCCGGATGTCTCGGGCGATCTCGTATGCAATGTCATCGTCGAGCTGATCCGATGTCGCGCTCGAAAAGACGTGAGCTTGGTTGCGCAGAATCTGATCTACCTGCTGGTTCTGATAGCGCGCGGTCTGCCAATAGATCAATGCGAACAGGCACACGACGGCCAGGGCGAACAAGCCGCCATAGAGCGCGGTCAGGCGAAAGCTGGTGATGCGCCAGAGCTCGGAGAACAGCGCCGCGGAACCCTCGGAAGGGCGTGCCGGACGGCTTGTCATGCCGGACCGAACTGGTAACCGGAACCGCGCACGGTCTGGATCAAGGGCGGGCACCCCGCCTGCTCCAGCTTCTTGCGCAGCCCGGCGATATGCACCTCGATCAGGTTCGTTCCGGGATCGAAGTGATAGCCCCACACGGCCTCGAAAATCATCGTGCGGGTCAAGGTCTGACCCGAATTGCGCATGAGGAATTCGAGCAGCTGGTATTCGGTCGGCTTCAGATCGAGGTCGAGGTCGCCGTAGAACGCATTGTGCGCCACACGATCGAGCAGCAGACCGCGCGCGCGCAGCTGCGTGGGCTCCGCGGCTTGGGCGTGGCGGCGCAGCAGCACCTCGACGCGCGCGGCCATTTCGTCCGAGGCGAACGGCTTGGTCAGGTAGTCGTCGCCGCCGGCGCGCAGGCCGCGCACGCGCTCGTCGACATCGGAAAGCGCGCTGATCATGAGTACCGGAGTCTGAATATTGCGCGCGCGCAAAGCGCCGACCACGTTGAGGCCGTCGATGTCCGGCAGCATGCGGTCGAGCGTGATCACGTCGTAGCCGCTGCTCAAGGCGAGCGCAAGCCCTTCGTTTCCCGTGCCGGCCCGATCGACCTGGAATGCATGGGAAGTCAGCTCGGCTACGATTTCCTCCGCGGTACTGTCGTCATCCTCGATGACGAGAATGCGACCGGAATAGGCGCTGGTCGTCGCGTTCATGGATGGCCGGGCGGGTTTGCGGATCATGCGGATTGCGGGATGCCGAGTAAGCCACGAAATGCAGCCGGAAAAACCAATATTAAAATCCTTTAACTAGCTACGCGCGCAACAAGTCATAGCATCGCCGGTCACAACGCGTCGAGTCCTTTCGCCCTGCACGCATGAACCGGTTAGTCCAAATCGCGCTCAGCCGACCCTACACGTTCATCGTGCTGGGCATCCTGATCCTCATCATCGGCCCCCTGTCGGTCCTGCGCACGCCGGTCGACATCTTTCCGAACATCAACCTGCCCGTGATCAGCGTGGTGTGGACCTATAACGGCCTCGCACCCGACGACGTATCCGACCGCATCGTCACCTACTTCGAACGGCAGATGACGACGACAGTGAACGACATCGAACACGTCGAGTCGCAGTCGCTACCCGGCGTCGGCGTGGTCAAGGTGTTCTTCCAGCCTAACGTCGACGTCAATGCGGCGATGGCGCAGGTGACCGCGATCGCGCAAGTCGTACTGAAACGTCTGCCGCCCGGCATCACGCCGCCGCAGATTCTTTCCTACAGCGCCTCGAGCGTGCCAGTGCTGCAGCTTGCGCTGACCAGCAAGACGCTGACCGATCAGCAATTGTTCGACCTCTCCAACAACTTCATCCGTCCACAGCTCGCGCAAGTCGAAGGCGCGGCGATTCCCTCGCCGTACGGCGGCAAGAACCGCCAGGTCGTCGTCGACCTCGATCCGAACGCGCTGCGCTCCAAGGGACTCTCGCCGTCCGATGTGACCACGGCCATCCTCGCGCAGAACCTGATCCTGCCGTCGGGGACGCAGAAGATCGGCACGTTCGAATACAACGTCACGCTCAACAGCAGCCCGAAGGAACTCGACGAACTCAACGAGTTGCCGATCAAAGCGGTCGGCGGCAGCGTGATCAAGCTCAGCGACGTGGCCCATGTGCGCGACGGTTATTCGCCGCAGCAGAATCTCGTGCTCGTCAACGGCCAGCGTTCGGTGCTGACGACGATCCAGAAGAACGGCAAGGCCTCCACGCTCGACATCGTCGCGCACGTGAAGTCGTTGCTGCCGACGATCCAGGCCGGTGCGCCGAAAGGCCTCGAAGTCGGCACCCTGCTCGACCAATCCATCTTCGTCAAAGCCGCCGTGTCCGGCGTGATCCGCGAAGGCGTCATGGCCGCAGCGCTGGCGAGCCTGATGATCCTGCTGTTCCTCGGCAGCTGGCGTTCCTCGCTGATCATCGCAGTGTCGATTCCGCTGTCGATCCTCTGCTCGATCGCCGCGCTGTCGGCGATCGGCGAGACGATCAACGTAATGACACTCGGCGGCCTTGCGCTCGCCGTCGGCATCCTCGTCGACAACGCCACGGTGACGATCGAGAGCATCAACTGGCATCTCGAACAGGGCAAGGAAGTGCCGGCCGCAATCGTCGCCGGTGCGGGCCAGATCGCGGTGCCGACACTGGTTTCGACGTTGGCGATCTGCATCGTCTTCGTGCCGATGCT
Source organism: Rudaea cellulosilytica DSM 22992 (assembly GCF_000378125.1). Lineage (GTDB taxonomy): Bacteria > Pseudomonadota > Gammaproteobacteria > Xanthomonadales > Rhodanobacteraceae > Rudaea > Rudaea cellulosilytica. The sequence goes on from NZ_KB899242.1 coordinate 349,714, forward strand.
CTTCCTCTCCGGCGTCGCGCGTTATCTGTTCGTGCCGATGGCCGAGGCCGTCGTGTTCGCGATGATCGCCTCGTACATTCTGTCGTTCACGCTCGCGCTGACGTTGTCGAAGTATCTGCTCAAGCCGCATGTCGATCCGCATCCGCCGACCGCAAACCCGATCAAGGATGCGATGCGCGAAGACGCGACCGAACATATGGCCGGCGGCTACGGCAACGTGCTGTCCCGTTTCCAGCGCCGCTTCGAGCGCGGCTTCGAGAACGTGCGCGAGAGCTACCGTGCATTGCTGGAACTCGCCCTCGAACGCCCGCGCGGATTCGCGCTCGGATTCCTCGGCGTCGTGCTTGCTTCATTGCTGCTGATTCCCTGGCTCGGCGAAAACTTCTTCCCGTCGGTCGATGCCGGCCAGATCAAGCTGCACATGCGCGCGCAGACCGGTACGCGCATCGAAGAAACCGCACGCCTCGCCAGCGAAGTCGAGAAGACCATACGCCGCGTGATTCCGGCTGACGAACTGAAAAGCGTGGTCGACAACATCGGCCTGCCGGTCAGCGGCATCAATATCACCTACTCCAATTCGGCGCCGATCGGGCCGGCCGATGCGGACATCCTGATCTCGCTCAACGAGGACCACGGGCCGAGCGAGGAATACATCGCCGCGCTGCGCGAAGCATTGCCGCGCGAATTCCCGAGCGCGACGTTCTCGTTCCTGCCGGCCGACATCGTCAGCCAGATCCTCAACTTCGGCCTGCCCGCGCCGATCGATCTGCAGATCGTCGGCTTCAAGCGCGAGGAGAATCGCGCCTATGCCGAAGAGTTGCTGCACCGGCTCAAGCGCATTCCCGGCATTGTCGACTTGCACATGCAACAGGCTTTCGACCAGCCCGAATTGCGCGTCAACGTCGATCGCGTGCGCGCGCAGGAAATGGGTTTCAGCCAGCGCGACGTGGCCAACGATCTGCTCGTCTCGCTGTCCGGCAGCGGCCAGGTCGCGCCGACGTTCTGGGTCAATCCGAGGAATCACGTTTCTTATCCGATCGTGGTACAGACGCCGCAATACAAGCTCGACACGCTGAGCAATCTCGACAACATCCCGATCACCGGCCCGGGTAGCAAGCAGCGCCAGATCTTGGCTGGCGTCGCCAGCATCACCCGCGGCCAGGGCGACGGCGTCGTCTCGCACTATGACGTGCAGCCGACACTGGATCTCTATGGTTCCGCGCAAGGGCGCGACCTCGGCGCGATCTCACGCGAGATCGAGGCGATCTTGCGCGACACGGCGAAAGACGTGCCGCCCGGCTCGACGGTCGCGCTGCGCGGGCAAGTGCAGACCATGGAGGAATCGTATTCGAGCCTGCTGTTCGGCCTCGCCGGCGCAATCGTGCTGATCTATCTGCTGATCGTCGTCAACTTCCAGTCCTGGCTCGATCCGTTCATCATCGTCACCGCCTTGCCCGCAGCGGTTGCCGGCATCGTCTGGATGCTGTTCCTCACCGGCACCACGCTGTCGGTTCCTGCGCTGACCGGCGCGATCATGTGCATGGGCGTGGCCACGGCGAACAGCGTGCTCGTCGTCAGCTTCGCGCGCGATCGCATGGCGCAGGGCGCTGACGCGCTGACCGCGGCGATCGATGCCGGTTACATCCGTTTCCGCCCGGTGCTGATGACCGCGCTGGCGATGCTGATCGGCATGCTGCCGATGGCCTTCGCGATGGGCGAAGGTGGCGAACAGAACGCGCCGCTCGGCCGCGCGGTGATCGGCGGCCTGATCTTCGCCACCTGCGCCACCTTGTTCTTCGTGCCCGCAGTGTTCGCGATCCTGCATGCGCGCGACAAGGCGATGCAGTCCGGCCCCGAAATGCCTGACTCCACGCCACTCGCCGCTCCGACACATTGACGATTCCAGCCTGCGATCTGCACACCATGTCCGATTCCACTCATCTGCAACGACCTTCACCGCGCCGCCTGCGCCTGCTCGGCATCCTCGCGCTTGCAATCGCGCTGGCGCTGGCGCTGACCGGCATCACCGCACGCACGCTGCGCGAGCATGCGCTCAAGCGGAAAATCGACACCGATTCCGTGCCGACCGTGAGCGTGATCGTCCCCGCGCAGGTTGACTCGAAACAGGAGCTCGTGCTGCCGAGCAATGTCCAGCCCTATTACGACGCGCCGATCTATGCGCGCGTGCCCGGCTATCTAAAGAAGTGGTATGTCGACATCGGCACCCAGGTGAAGGCCGGCGAAGTGTTGGCCGACATCGAAACCCCCGAGCTCGATCAACAGTTGCAGCAGGCACGCGCGGATCTCGCCACAGCTGTGGCGAAGGAGAAGTTCGCCGAGACGACGAACCAGCGCTGGCAGAAAATGCTGTCTGCCACCTCGGTGTCGAAACAGGAGGCCGAAGAGAAAAGCAGCGATTTCGATGCGCGCAAGGCCGAAGTCACCGCGCAGCGCGCCAATGTCGACCGCCTGCAGGCGATGGCCGGATTCAAGCGTGTCGTCGCCCCGTTCGACGGCGCCGTCACCGCGCGCAAGACCGACATCGGCGCGCTGATCAACGCCGGCAGCGGCAGCGGCCCGGAGCTGTTCCGCGTCGCCGACACGCACAAACTGCGCATCTATGTCGACGTGCCACAGGCGTATGCCGAACGCATCGCGATCGGCATGCAGGCGAAACTGCAATTACCGGAGCGGCCCGGCCGCAGCTATCCTGCCACCGTGGTGAGTACGGCGAATGCGATCGCCGAATCTTCGCGCACCCTGCTCGTCCAGCTCGAAGCCGACAATGCCGACGGCAAGCTGATCGCCGGCTCGTACGCCGATGTGCATTTCGATCTGCCCGCGTCCGCCGGTGCGCTGCAGTTGCCGGTGACCTCGCTGATCTTCCGCCAGAACGGTTTGCGCGTCGCGACTGTCGGCAAGGACGACAAGGTGGCGATGAAGAGTGTCGAGATCGGCCGCGACTACGGCACCAAGGTCGAGATCGTCGCCGGCCTCGACCCGAGCGACCGGGTCATCGACGGTCCGCCCGACTGGCTCGCCCAAGGCGACACGGTCCGTGCAGCGCAGCTGGAGAAAGCCGGCCCGACCATCGCCGCCACGCATGCGAGCGAAGGAAGCAAGCAGTGAATCGCACCGGGCTCGGGTTACGCGTGCTAACGCTCGCGATCGCGACCAGCGTTTTCGCCGGCTGTTCGTTCGCGCCGACCTACGAAACGCCGAAAACCGACGTCGCCGATACGTACAAGGAACTCGGCCCTTGGCGCAATGCCGCGCCATCCGATCAACTCGAACGCGGCGACTGGTGGCGCGACTATCACGACGCGACGCTCGATGATCTCGAAGCGAAAGTCGATGCCGCCAATCCGGACCTTGCCGTAGCCGTCGACCGCTACGACCAGGCGCGCGCCTATCTCGCGCAGACCGGCAGCGCCCAGTTTCCCGAAGTCAATTCCGGCGGCCTCGCCACACGCAACCGCCAATCCGATCATCGTGCATTGCGCTCCGCTTCGCAGCCGACGTACTACGGCGACAACATCGTCGGCGCCTCGCTCGGCTATGAACTCGACTTGTGGGGCCGCGTACGCAATACGATCGCCGCGGGCGAGGCGGCGACCCAGGCCGCCTCCGCCGATCTCGCCTCCGTGCGCCTGTCGCTGCATGCCGAACTCGCCGACGACTACATCATCCTGCGCGGCCTCGACGCCCAGGAAAAACTGCTCGTCGACACGGCGAGCGCCTACGCGCAGGCGCTAAAACTGACGCAAAATCGCTTCGAAGGCGGCGCCGCCTCGGGCCTCGACGTCGCCCGCGCACAGAATCAGCTCGACAACGCGCGCGCACAGACGACGGATATCCGCGCGCAACGCGCGCTGTACGAGCACGCGATCGCGAGTCTCGCTGGCGAGTCCGCATCGAAGTTTTCATTGCCGCCAAATGTAGTCGAACTCCCGCTGCCATCGACCCCGGTCGCGCTGCCGTCGACGTTGCTCGAACGCCGTCCCGACATCGCCGCAGCGGAGCGCCGCGCCGCAGCCGCGAACGCACTGATCGGCGTCGCCCGCGCCGCGTTCTTCCCGAGCATCAGCCTGACCGCGACTGGCGGTTACGAAAATACAGGCGGCGCCGGATGGCTCACCGCGCCGAACGGGTTCTGGTCGATCGGCCCACGCTTCTCGTTCGCGCTGTTCGACGCAGGCAAACGGCGTGCCGTCAGCGAACAGGCGCAGGCCGCATTCAACGAAGCCGCCGACCGTTACCGCAGCACGACGCTCGCCGCGTTCCGCCAGGTCGAAGACAATCTTTCCCAGCTTCAGCTGCTCGACGAGGAAGCCAGGCAAGAGGATGCCGCGGTCGCCTCCGCGCAGAACACGCTGCACCTTGCGCTGGATCGATATGAGAACGGCGCAGTGAATTACCTCGACGTCGTCGCCTCGCAGACGGCGGCGCTGCAGGCGCAGCGCACGCTGCTGGTCCTGCGCGACCGCCAGTTGCGCGCCAGTGTCGGGCTGATCCGCGCGGTCGGCGGAGGCTGGTCGACGAAGGACATGCCCGGCGCAGACGACGCCAAACTCGCGGTGAGTGAAACCGGAATCAAGAAGGATTGACCGCCGACCTCGCGGTTCAGAAGCGCAAGCGCATGCCGACCATCGGGCTGACGTTGGAATCATGCAGGTAGCCGGACGCTTGTCCGCCGGCTACCTTGGAATACATCACACCGCCGTAGACATCGAAACGCTTGCTCAACCGATAGTCCGCCATCGCGGAATAAGCGTTGTAGTTGCCGCTGCACGTCGCCGCGCTCGTGTCGGAGCAATGCTTCAGGCCGTAGCTGTTCTGGTCGTAGTGATAGATCGCAGCGGTGATGTCGAAGTCCGGCGTGATCAGGTATTTCAGCCCGCCCCACGAGGCCTGCAGCACTTTCGGCTTGGGAAACGCCGCGTTGTTGGTGAAGCTGACGAGGTAGCCACCGAGGCCAGAGAACCCGGCTTCGAGCGGGTTCGAGGGATTCTCGTATTTGATGTGCTCGTAACCGAGGCAAACCTTCCATGGACCGGCCTTGTAACTTCCGGCCAGCGTGTAGGAGGTATTGTCCGAAATTGTCCCGACAAGCGAATCGTGTGGCGCGGTCGCCGCCTGCGCCGCGCTCAGCGACGCCGCAGCGATCGCGTCGTCCTTGTGGCCATAAATGCCGTCGACCGAAAAACCTTCATATTCAAAGCCGACGTTGCCCTGCCAAGCCTTGCCGGGGCTGCTATCGGTCTTTCCCGGCTGATATAGGACGCCAGCGTGGAATCCTTCGGCTGAGTAGAGATATTTGAGTGAGCCGTCCAGGCGCGCGTCTTCGGTATCGCCCATGCCGGCGACGACGCCCGACAATCCGATCACCGAGAACGCGTAGGAGCCGCCCATCGGGTCGTACTTGAGGATGTTGTCGAGCAGCAGGGTGTTGTTGCGGCCGAGCGTGGCCGTTCCCCACATCGGCGAACTCAACCCGGCGACGGCCACGCCGTTGAACAACTGGCCGGCGCGCGAACTGTCGCCGGCTGACGTCTGATTCGCAAGCGGCTTGCCGTTGTTGTGCGTCAGCGATGCCAGCGCATCGGCGAGATTTCCCGATTGCGGATCAAAGCCCGCTTCCACGTCGAACACGAACGAGAGATCGTCGGTCAGTGCTTCTTTGCCGCGCAGGCCGATCTTGGATTGGCTCAGTCCGTTCGGTGCGACCGAGGTAACCGACTTGTCGCCCTTCTTGTCGATCAGATACTGCACGCCGACCATCCAGTCCTGACTGAGCGGCGCGCCGTGCGATTGATAGCTCACGCCGATGTCGAACGCTCCGTAAAGCGTGATCCCGTTCCAGGTCAGCGCGCTGTCCGCGGCGCTGATCGTTGCGATCGGCGCGCACGTCAGCAATGCGCCGATCCCGATCGGCAGCAGATTTCGCCGGGTTCCCGGTCGAAAGGGCGCTGCGCAGAGCGCCGACTGAAATGGGACGTTTCGCAGGCAAAGGCTCATCGGGGCAGACTCCAGCGTCGTGATCTTCGGGACGACGGACGGGCGCGCGAGGACGTCCCGAATCGTTTAGGGCGTTTCGGCATCGCTACGTTCGTTCCAGTTCTCCCCGCAGCCAGTTGACGATATCTCATCGATATAGTCAAGCAGACATATCGCTATTTCCTCATCGCGACGGGACACTTGGCCAGCGTTGCGACGAAACGTTGTTCATGCGCGGCGAACCGAACGCAGGACCTGTAAGGATTTTTCCCTTCTACGGTCTAATACTTCGACGCGGCGCAGCATTCACGGGTCTTGCCTGTGCCGGCGTTGGGACCTAACGTAGTGGGACGAAGAGGTGGAGTGCATCGCGAGTCAGGGAGTGGCATGTCCGCGATATAACCTTTTCTTCACATCGATATGTCTCGATGGAAACGCCATTCCCGGCGCCGCCGGGTCAGTAGAAATTTTTTTCACCCACATCACGGAGCACATTGTCATGTCGAACAAAATGATCAAACCCCTCACTCTGGCCATCGGCACTGGCATCGTCGGCGCCTTCTCGCTCGCCCAGATCGCGCAGGCCAACCCGACGTTCCACCTCAACAGCCTCGTCGCGGGCTACACCCAGTCTGCGGTCGGCAACGAAGGCAAGTGCGGCGAAGGCAAGTGCGGCGCGACCAAGGGCAAGAAGTGCACGGAAATGCCCGACAAGGCCGCCCAGGACAAATGCATGACCGAAGCGCACGCCGGCGACAAGGCGAAGGGCAAGGAAGGCTCGTGCAGCGCCGACAAGAAGGGCAAGGAAGGTTCTTGCTCGTCCGACAAGAAGGGCAAGGAAGGCTCCTGCAGCGGTCATTGAGCAGCATGCTTCGTCCAGCCGCACTTCACGGCGCCGGACTCGGCCTGCGGCGGTCCCTATTGGGGCCGCTGCAGGACTGGCGCGCAGCACACGAACGCAACGCGGACGACGCGCGTGCGATCGATTTCTTCGAAGTCGCGCCGGAGAACTGGATCAATGTCGGCGGCCGGCTGGGCAAGGCATTGCGCTCGTTCAGCGAACGCCATCCGTTTGTCTGCCATGGCCTGTCGCTCTCACTCGGCGGCCCTGCGCCGCTCGACGAAACCCTGCTGCACAAGATCCGCCGCTTGCTCGACGAGCACGCAGTCGCGATCTACAGCGAACACCTTTCCTATTGCTCGGACGATGGTCATCTCTACGACCTCTTGCCGATTCCGTACACCGAGGCCGCGGTCGACTACGTCGCGGAGCGCATCCGTCGCGCGCAGGACATCCTCGGCCGGCGCATTGCGATCGAAAATGTGTCGTGCTACGCCACGCCTGGCCGCGAGATGAGCGAGGCCGATTTCACCCGCGCCGTGCTCGAAGCCGCCGACTGCGAGCTGTTGCTCGACGTCAACAATGTCTACGTCAACAGCGTCAACCACCGCTATGACGCCAAGGCATTCATCGATGCGATGCCGCCGCAGCGCGTCGCCTATTTGCATATCGCCGGCCACTACGACGAAGCCCCGGGGCTGATCGTCGACAGTCACGCCGCACCCGTGATCGACCCGGTCTGGGACCTGCTCGACCACACCTACGCGCATTGCGGCGTGAAACCCACCCTGCTCGAACGCGACTTCCACATTCCTCCGCTCGCGGAACTGCTCGCAGAACTCGACCATATCCGTGCGATCCAGCAACCGCGCCTCGGGCGAATCCATGAACACAGCCGCCGAATCGCCTGACCTGCGCTCCACGCAGGACTTGCAATACCGTTTCACCGCACACCTGCGCGACCCCGCGGGTGCGCCCGTGCCGGCGGGCGTCGACGATCGCCGCATGCGCGTCTACCGCGAACTCGTGTACGCGAACATGGAGAGCTTCATCTCCTCGAACTTCCCGGTGATCCGCAGCCTGTACGACGATGCGCAATGGGAAAACCTCGCACGCGAATTCCTGCGCGAGCACCGCTGCCATACCCCGCTTTTCCCCGAGTTCGGCCGAGAGTTCCTGCGCTGGCTGGAAACGCGGCAGGAACAAGGTGGCGGCGACCCGCCGTGGCTGCTCGAACTGGCCCACTACGAATGGGCGGAGCTGGCATTGTCTCTGGACGAAGCGGACATCGATGCGCTGGCGCACGATCCGGACGGCGATCCGCAGCACGCCGTCCCGGTCATCTCGCCGCTCGCCTGCGTCCTCGCCTACCGTTTCCCGGTGCATCGCATTTCAGCGGATTTCCGCCCCGCCGAAGCGCCGGACGAGCCGACGCTGCTCTTGCTCGTGCGCGGGCGCGACGACACGGTGCGCTTCCACGAAATCAACGCGCTCAGCGCGCTTCTCGTCGAACGCCTGCAGCAGAACACCGAGGCCAGCGGCAGCGACTGCCTCGAAGCCCTGCTCGCCGACTACGATGCCGCCACTGCGGCCAATCTGCGCGCCGCCGGCGAAGCCATGCTGCAGGAATTGAAACAACGCGAGGCCATCCTCGGCACGACTTTGTAAGGATTTGCCGGCGCCCGCGTCCAATCGGCAACACAACAAACGGGGAATGCCGTGCAAAACCTGATCCCGCTCTGGGAATCGCTCGCCGCACGCCTGCGCGGCATCGGCCAGATCGTGCCGCCGCTGGTCCTGCGCCTGATCATGGCGTTCGAGTTCTGGCAGTCTGGACTGGAGAAATACTCCGGCGACAACTGGTTCGCCGACATCCAGGACAAGTTCCCGTTTCCGTTCTCGGCGATTCCGGCGAACCTGAGTTGGTTTCTCGCCACTTGGCTCGAAATCGGCGGCGCGCTATTGCTGCTCGTCGGCCTGTTCACGCGCTTCGCCGCGTACTCTTTGTTCGTGCTGACCTTCGTCGCCACCGCAGCCGTGCACTGGCCGGACATGATCACGATGTGGAGCGATCTCGCCAAGGGTTACGCGATCACCGACATGGGCCACGGCAACTTCAAGCTGCCGCTGCTGTTCGTCGTCATGCTGTTGCCGATCATCTTCCAGGGGCCGGGCAAGATCAGCCTGGATTATCTGCTCTGCCGCACGCTCAAGGCCGATCCAATGCCCGCCCCGATCGCCGATGCCTGGGCTTGGGGCTGGGCCGCGCTCGCCCTCGGCATTCCGTTCGCGATGCTGATTCCGGCGGTCGGCGCCGTGCTGATCTTGCTCGCACTGGCGCTGTTTGCGTTCGCACGCTTCGCCCGCGCATGAACGCGCAAGCGCCGCCGCCCGATCCGGTCGCGCCTTCGCGCGTGCTTTCCGCGGTGCGCCGCAACGCGGTCGCGCTGATCAGCCTGTCCGTGGCGCTGTTCTCGACGAGCTACAACACCTGGCGCAACCAGACCACCGAAGCGCACCGCAACGTGCGCGAAGCTTCGTTCAAGCTGCTCGAGGAATGCGGCGAGCTGCAGCAGCTCGCACAGCATCGCTATTACGGTGGCGACCATTCGCAGATGAACTGGATCGCCGGCTGGGGCCGTGCGACGCTGATCCGCGACATGGCACCGCTGGTGTCGAAGGACGTGCAGGCGCGCGCCGATGCGTTGTTCGATTCCTGGAAGGAAAACGCCAGCGAGCTCGAGAGTGGCCAGGGCGACTCGGCGCAACGCATCGAGGCCGCGATCGATGCGCTGACCGGCGAGGTGCGCAGCGAGTTGATCACGCTGCATTGACCGTAGCGGCGGGGCCAATCAAACGCCGCGAGCTGCTCGACTCAGTAGTTTTGATCCAGGTTCCCGTCAAGATTGTGGGAACCTGGTAGCACGGCTATCCTCGTTGCATGTCCACCCCCGCCGCCAACAACGCGCAATCGACGAAATACGCCGAACGTTTCCGCGGTTTCCTGCCGGTCGTCGTCGACGTCGAAACCGGCGGTTTCGACAACGAGCGCGATGCACTGCTAGAGATCGCGGCCAGCGTCGTGCGCATGGACGAAAACGGCAACGTCCATCCCGACACCGTCGTGTCGACGCACGTGGTGCCGTTTCCGGGCGCGAACATCGATCCGCGCGCGCTCGAAATCACCGGCATCGACCCGACCCATCCGTTTCGCGCCGCGGTCGAGGAGCGCGAGGCGCTCGACCTGATCTTCCGCCCAATCCGGCGCGCACTGCGCGAGTACGAATGCTCGCGCGCCGTGCTCGTCGGCCATAACGCCTCGTTCGATCTCGGCTTCCTCAACGCCGCGATCCGCCGCGTCGGCTACAAGCGCAGTCCGTTCCACCTGTTCAGCTGCTTCGACACGGCAACGCTCGGCGGCCTCGCCTATGGCCAGACCGTACTCAGCCGCGCAGTACAGGCGGCCGGCTTCGAATGGAACGAAGCCGAGGCGCACTCCGCCGTCTACGATGCCGAGCGCACGGCACTGCTGTTCTGCGCGATCGTCAACCGCTGGAAGGCCATGAGCGACGCCTTCCCGGCTCAATAGCTGCCGACGCGAAGTAGACACACGGCCCAAGCTGAACAAATTCCATGCCCTGCGCGTCGGCCGTGTCCGCGGGCTGCGGTTTGGCGCGTTGATGAACCTGCAGTTTCCAACCGATGGGAGAATTCCATGAACGCTGCAGCCTCCGCCCGCCGCTCTTCGCGCATCTGGCTCGCGCGCGCACTCTTCGCTGTCGCAGCAGCCGCCTCGCTGACCGCGGTCGCGCCAACCGCGCATGCGGGCGTGTTCGTCTCGGTGAATTTTGCGCCGCCGGCGCTGCCGGTCTACGTGCAGCCGGCGATTCCGGGACCGGGCTATATCTGGACGCCGGGTTACTGGGCTTACGATCCGGTCAGCGGCTATTACTGGGTGCCGGGCACCTGGGTGCTGCCGCCGTATACAGGCGCACTGTGGACGCCAGGCTACTGGGGCTGGGCCGACGGCGCCTATCTCTTCCACCCCGGCTACTGGGGCATGCACGTCGGCTACTACGGCGGCATCAACTACGGCTTCGGCTACGTCGGCGTCGGCTATGTCGGCGGCTACTGGGGACCGCGCGGGTTCTACTACAACCGCGAGGTCAACCACATCACCAATGTCAACATCACCAACGTCTACAACAGGACCGTGATCGTCAACAACAACATGACGCGCGTGAGCTACAACGGACCCGGCGGCGCCAGTGCGCGACCGAACGCAGAGGAAATGCGCTTCGCCGGCGAGCGCCACACGCCGGCCATCGCCGCACAGGTGCAGCACCAAACGTTGGCCAGCCGCAACGAAGCGATGCGCGCAACGGTCAACCACGGCGCTCCGGCGCTGGCGGCAACGGCACGTCCCGGCGCGTTTGCGGCACGCGCGGCCACTCCGACGGCAATGGCCAACACTCGCCCGGCCATGCGCTCGGCAAACTATGTTCCACACCAGGGTGGTCCTTCAGCGCAGGCGAACTTCGCCGCGCGCAGTGCACCATCGCATGTCTCGGGGATGCCGCAACCGAACCACGTAGCGAGGAGTTCGGTCGCGCCTGCACAGGCTATGAGCCTGCACTCCGCACCGCCGTCGCACGTCAACGCGGCGCCGCGAATGAACACCGCACATCCTGCACCGCACGCGCCCGCGACGCATGAGCGCGAAGGTCGATCGGAACATCGTTAAGCCAACCGCCCCGCGTCGGCACAAAGAGGCCGTCCCCGCGACCTCTTTGCGTGCGGGCTGCACCACCGAGCTTGAGTTCGGCAGCAAGCGGGCCCATCATCAACTTGGACCCATTTCGGATTTTCACCAACCGTTCATGCCGATCTACGAATACGCCGCCGTCGACAAGGGTTGTGCTCATTGCGATGCGCATTTCGACCTGCGCCAGAAGCTTGCCGATGCCGAATTGACCGCCTGCCCGCAATGCGGTGCACCGGTCAAACGCGTGATCAGCGCGCCGAACGTGGCGATCGGCAATGCGCACGTGCTCAAGGAAAGCAACGTCGCGGCGAAGGGATTTACCCAGTACCGCCGTGCCGGCAAAGGCGTGTACGAGAAGACCACCGGCAACGGGCCGAAGTACATCAGCGGGGATTAACGCGAAGTCCGTATCATTGCCGCATCGTTTTCTGGAAGTCGCACGATGCGCCCGTTTTCAACATTGCTGTTTGTCGCAGCATTGACTCTGTCCGCAACCGCCGCCGCAGTGGCACCGGACAGTCCCTTGGCAAAGAGGGACACGCAAATCGATGCCAACCACGACAGCGCGCCGCGACACTACGCCGAGCGCTGGTTTTACACGCGCAGTGGGGGCGTGCAAAACGAGACCGTGCTTTACGTTGCCGACTCGCTCGATGGCGCGCCGCGCACGTTGCTCGACACCAAGACATTGTCGAAGCGCGACACCTTCGCGCTCAAGCAGTGGGCGGTGAGCGATGACGGCAAGTACGTTGCTTACGGATTGGCTTCCGGCGGCTCCGATTGGGAAGAATGGCATGTGCTCGACGTTGACACCGGCAAGCCCACCGACGACGTGCTCAAATGGGTGAAACTTTCGACCACGAGCTGGCGGCGCGACGGCACGGGGTTCTTCTACAGCCGCTACGACGAGCACGACAAGGGCGGCGCCGACAAATTCCAGAAGCTGTACTTCCATCGCCTCGGCGAAAGCCAGGATGACGACCTGCTGATCTACGAGAACAAGGATCAGCCCGACTGGACCTTTGCCGCCGAAGTCAGCGACGGCGGCCGCTGGCTCATCATTCGCGTCACCCGCAACAATGCGCCGAACAACCTCGTGTTGTATCGCGACCTGGCCAAACCGTATCGGCAAAAAGGCGAAAAGAAACAGGCCTCGAAGGCAAAAGCACCTGGCCCTAACGTGCGCAATATGCAGGGCAAGAAGATCAAGACCGAATCGGTGATCACACCGGTCGAAACCCTGATCGGCGATTGGAGTGCTGGCTGGGAATTTCTCGGCGACACGAAAAATACGCTGTATTTTCTGACCGATGCAGATGCACCGCGCCGCCGCATCGTCGCGATCGACGTCGACAATCCAGCCAAAACGAACTGGAAGGAAGTCGTGCCGCAGGCGAAAGGTACGCTGCAAAGCGCGTGCATCGTCAACCGCAGCCTGGTCACGGTTTACATGCAGGATGCGCACAGTGTCGTGCGCACATTCGATCTCAAGGGCAAGACGCTCGGCGACATCGCGCTGCCAGGCCCCGGCACGGTGTCGGACCTCGAGGGACGCCCACGCGACCAAGCGGTTTTTTATACTTTTTCAACCACCGCCGCGCCGTCCGCGGTATATCGCTACGATCTGAGCCTGCAAAGCGGCGGAGTCTGGCGTGCGCCGGAACCCGCACAGGCAAAATGAGCCGACGCAGCCGACGCGAATCGACAAGAAACCGTTCCCTCCCCCATTTCTCACCTGCTCGTGATCCTGTCGCGCCAGCGCAGGATCGGTGATTCGAAGAAACGGTAGAGCAGCGCCGCGCAGGCGATCGAGAGGACAACGAACACGACGGCGCCGAACAGGCACTCCGCCGGCGTCGTTGCCTTCCACGGCAGCAGCGACATGCTGCGCATCAGCGCAAGCTGGCACAGATAAAGCGAATACGACCATAGCGCTATGCGGCGCGTCGCTGCTTGCACGAGTTGCGGCACAGCCGCCGCACGCCACTCGGCGGCAAGCGGCAGCATCGCGGCCAAACTTGCCGGTATCAGGTTGAACAAAAAAGTGCGCGCGAAGAAATCGTGGTCTCGCGGCAGCAGAAAAAACGCCGCGGCCACAACCGCCATGCCGCAAACCCCGGAAAGCGCCCAGCGGCGGCGGCTTTGCGTCGCCATACCGCGCAGATTACAAAACCACGCGGCAATGACGCCGTAAATAAATGCGTCGAGGCGAAGCAGTGCGATCTTGCGTACGCCCGAGTCCCACAGCGGATCGCGCCAAAGCACGTAGCCGATGCGGATCGCAGTCACGAGCGCGATTGCCGCGAGCAGCCAGCCCACCATGCTGCCGCGTCCCCCCACCAAACGGACCAAGGCCAACGTCGCCAGCGGCGCGATCAGGTAGAACAGTTCCTCGACCGACAAGCTCCAAGCTTCCGAGAACAGCGGCGGATGCGGCCAGGCGAAGTTTTGCAGGAATACGAGAAAGAGCCCGAACTGCGGCCATGCGCCGAACATCGCGCGGTAAAGGATGATGTTCACGCCGAGAAACAGAAAGTAGTTCGGCAGCGTGCGCAGCCAGCGCCGCGTCCAAAACTGACGCAGACGGAAGGAACCACTGCGGAATTCGCCGATCAGGATGCCGCCGATCAGGAACCCGCTGAGCACGAAGAACAGCTCGACTCCAAGGAACGCCAAGCTGTACCAGACATCCAGTTCGCGCGTCAGGGGGAGGAACCAGAAGCTCGCATGCCCGGCGAGGACCAGCAGAATGGCGAGCGAGCGCCAAGCATCCAGACCGAAGCGTCGGGCGCCGTCCATCAGACGCCGCCGCGGCGGGCGTTTACAGGAAATGCCGGGGCGCTCGGTGTCTGCTGGGACGTGGATCGCATGCTGCGTCTGGACTTGCCGGTGCGGGGCGGAACGCGCATTGTAGCGAACCGCAACGTCGGCGAGCCGCTCGTTCGCTTCGCCCGGGCTCGGCCGGTGCCGCGTGGAATAAGGTTATTTCTTTTCCGTCGGCCGAGCGCCATTCCTTCGGTTTATATCGTTTTATACTCGCCGCCTGTCCAGGAAACGGGGTCACGCCATGATCTACAACAGCATTCTCGACACCATCGGCCGCACGCCCATCGTACGCATCAACCGCCTGGCGCCGCCGGGCGTGGAAATGTACGTCAAGGTCGAGGCGTTCAACCCGGGAGGTTCGGTCAAGGACCGCCTCGCGCTCGCGATCATCGTCGATGCCGAGGCCAAGGGCACGCTCAAGCCCGGCCAGACCGTGGTCGAGGCAACGAGCGGCAATACCGGTGTCGCGCTCGCTATGGTGTGCGCAGCGAAGGGCTATCCGTTCGTCGCCTTCATGACCGAGACGTTCTCCGTGGAGCGGCGCAAGCTGATGCGCGCGTTCGGCGCGAAGGTCATCCTTACTCCCGCCGCGGCACGCGGCTCGGGCATGGTGCAGGCCGCGCGCGAGTACGCGGAGAAGACCGGCGCCTTCCTCGCCCGCCAGTTCGAGAACGAGGCGAACCCTTCGTTCCATCGCAATACGACCGGCGCCGAAATCATCCAGGATTTCGCCGGCAAGCGCCTCGACTGGTTCGTCACTGGCTGGGGTACCGGCGGCACCGCGACCGGCGCGGGCGAAGTCATCCGTCTCGCCCGTCCGGACACCAAGATCGTGCTGACCGAACCGGCCGGCGCCGCGCTCGTCTCGGGTAAGGAGTGGAAGCCGCACAAGATCCAGGGCTGGACGCCGGATTTCGTTCCGGCCGTGCTCAACAAGAACGTCGCCCACCAGATCCTGCCGGTCGACGAAGTCGTCGCGCGCGACACAGCGCGTGAACTCGCGAAGAAGGAAGGCATCTTCTGCGGCATCTCGTCGGGCGGCACCTTCGCCGCCGCGCTCGAGGTCGCCAAGCAGGCGAAACCGGGCGACGTGATTCTCGCCATGCTGCCCGACACGGGCGAGCGCTACTTGTCGACGTTCCTGTTTGAAGGCGTCAACGAGGGTACGGACGAAGCCTGATAGTTTGCGGAATGCGCGGTTCAAGTAGCCGCGCATTTCTTCACCGTATCCCAGGTGCGCGTCGTGATTTCGGCGCCGAACGTCTTCTCGATCAGGCGCATGAACGCCGGATTGCCTGGCTGCGGAACATAGGCCGTGAAGATCTCGCTGCCGTCGACGGCGAGAATGCGCGCGCCCTCGACTTCCGCCGGCAGCGTCGGCACCGGTTTGCGCGGCTCGCGCAGGAAGGTCACGATGCGTTTCGCATCCGCCGACAGACGGTACGCTTTGTACGGATCGGACTCGATCAACTCGCGCAGCGCATCTACTGAACGCACGATCGTATAGAAATTGCGGTCAAGATGTTTGTCCATTGCCGCCTCGATCCGGCGCGCAAGCGCAAGCTCGGATCCTGCGCGCGAGTCGAACACCACGTTGCCGCTGGCAAGGACGGTCTTGACGTTGCCGAAGCCCGCTTGCTCGAAGCAGCGCTTCAACTCCGGCATCTTTGCGTTCATCGGGCTGACGCCGCGCAGGAAGGCTACATATCGAGGCATCGCCAGTCACTCCATCTGGCGCATGCGCCAGCCGCGCAGCATGCCGTAGATGCTGATCGCCACCCACGCGGTCTCGACGATGAAGGCCGACAGGTTGAAGTTGTAGAACAGCGACAGGACCACGGCCGCGGCGCCGATCGCATTCATCGCCTGATAGATGAAGCGGGTGCCGTGCAGCTTGCCGGCCTGCAGTAGCAGGAATGCGGTCAGGGTGACGACCACGCCTACCATGCCTACCCAGTCGTGCCATGCCATATCGTCGCGTTCCTATGGCGCGCGCTGACGCAGCGCTTCGAACAAGGCCACACCGGTAGCGACCGAAACGTTGAGGCTTTCCACGCCGCCACGCATCGGAATCTTCGCGAGGAAATCGCAAGCCTCTCCGGTCAACCGGCGCATGCCCTCGCCTTCGCTGCCCATGACGATGCCGAGTGGACCTTTCAAGTCGAGCTTGTAGAAATCCTGCGCCGACTCGCCGGCGAGGCCGACCAGCCACACGCCGCTCTCCTTCAGCGCTTTCAACGTGCGTGCCAGATTGGTCACCGCGAAAAAAGCGACACGATCGGCCGCACCGCTCGATGCACGGCGCACGGTCGGCGTGATGCCCGCGGCCTTGTCCTTCGGCACGACGACCGCGGTGACGCCGGCCGCCTCCGCGCTGCGCAGGCAGGCGCCGAGGTTGTGCGGATCGGTCACACTATCGAGCACGAGGATCAATGCGTCCTTCCCCGCCTGCTCGACGAGTTCGTACAACTCCTTCTCGGTGCGCGGCGGCGGTGCGCGATAGCGCGCGACGGCACCCTGATGGCGGGCGCCACCGGTCATGCGGTCGAGTGCTTCGCGCGGGCGCGCGTGCGGCTTCAGCCCGAGTTCGCGCGCCTTTTCGGACAGTTCCTTGATACGCGCATTCTGGCTGTCGGACTCGAAATAGAGTTCGAGGATGTTTTTCGGATCGTTGCTCAACGCGGCATCGATGGAATGGATGCCGAACAGCAGTTCGCCGCTCATCTGCGCCCCTTTCCTTTCGCTGTTTTCGACTTCTCCCTGACGTTTGCTGCCGAAGACTTTGAGCCGCGTGCAGCGTCGGCGCCAATGGCATCAGTTGGCGCGGCGCCTGCCACGACAAGCCGGAAGTCAATCTTGCGATCTTCCATGCTCGCGCGCAGCACCTGCACGCGCACCGCGTCGCCGAGGCGGAACTGCAAGCCGCGCCGCTCGCCGCTGAGCAGATGGCGCACCGGATCGAAATGGTAGTAGTCGTTCGGCAACTGGGTGATGTGAACCAGGCCCGACACCTGCGACTCGATCAGCTCGACGAACAGACCGAACGAGGTGACGCCGGAGACGATGCCTTCGAACTCGCTGCCGACGTGCTTTTCCATCCACGCACACTTGTAGCGCTCGTCGACGTCGCGCTCGGCCTCGTCAGCGCGGCGCTCGTTGTGCGAGCAATGCGTGGCGAGTTGCGCCATGTCGCTGGCGCTGTAGGTGTAGTCCGACGGCTTGCCGCGCGACAGCGCAAAGCGGATCGCGCGATGCACGAGCAGGTCGGGATAGCGACGGATCGGCGAGGTGAAATGCGCGTAGTGCTCGAGAGCGAGGCCGAAATGTCCCGAATCCTGCGGGCTGTACACCGCGAGCGACTGCGACCTCAACAGCACCGACTGGATCAGGCTCGCATCGGGACGCTTCCTGATTTCCTTGAGCAGATTCGAGAAATCCTTTGGCTTCACCTCGGCGTGCGGCGGCATGCGCAGGCCGAATTCGAGCAGGAACTCCTGCAGATCCTCGTATTTCGACTCGGGCGGCGTAGCGTGCACGCGGAACAACGCGGGAATCTTCGCCTGGTCAAGGAACTTCGCCGCTTCGACGTTCGCCGCGATCATGCACTCTTCGATCAGTTTGTGCGCGTCGTTGCGCGGCTCGGCGCCCATCTGCACGACTTCGCCCGAGGCGGCCAGGCGAAACTTCACCTCCGTGCTCTCGAAATCGATCGCACCGCGGCGCTGCCGCGCCTTGGCAAGAATTTCGTAGAGCTGATGCAGCGTTTCAAGTTGCGGCAGCACATCGGCGAGTTCCTGGCGCGCATCGGCGTTTTTCTCGCCGAGTGCTTGCCACACGCGCGTGTAGGTCAGACGCGCGTGCGAACGCATCACCGCCGGATAGAACTTCGTCTTCGACACCTCGCCTGAATACGCCACGTGCATGTCGCAGACCATGCACAGGCGTTCGACTTTCGGATTGAGCGAACAGATGCCGTTCGACAGTGTCTCCGGCAGCATCGGCACGACGAAGCCGGGAAAGTACACCGAGGTGGAACGCTTTACCGCCTCATCGTCGAGCGCCGCGCCGGGGCGCACGTAATGCGACACGTCGGCGATCGCGACGATCAGACGGAATCCGCCAGCCGCTGTCTCGGCGAACACCGCATCGTCGAAATCGCGCGCGTCCTCGCCGTCGATCGTCACGAGCGGCAGCTTGCGCAAGTCGACGCGTCCCTTGATTTCCTCGCGTGTGACTTCCGGCTCGACCTGCGCCGCTTCGCGCAGCGTCTGCTCGGGGAATTCCTGCGGCAGGCCATGGCCGGCGATCGCCATCTCGACAATGATCGACGGCGTGAGGCGCTCGCCGAGCACGCTGATCACTTCGCCGATCGGCCCGCGTTGCGCGGTCGGCGGCTGGGTGATCTCGGCGACGACGATCTGGCCCGAACGCGCGCCGCGATCCTTGCCCGGCGGGATCAAAATATCCTGGTGCATGCGCCGGTCGTCCGGCGCGACCACGACGATGCCATTCTCGACGACGATGCGGCCGACCAGGCGCGACACGCGGCGCTCCAGCACCTCGCAGATCGCGCCCTGCTTGCGCCCGCGCCGGTCGACGCCGACGATGCTGATCAGCGCGCGATCGCCGTGCAGCACCTTGCGCATCTCGGCCGGGGAAAGGTAGACGTCGTCGCCACCCGCGTCGGGACGCAGGAAGCCGAAGCCCTCGGCGTTGGCGATGATCGCACCCGGAATCAGGTCGAGCTTGCTCGCAACGCCATAGGCGCCGCGGCGGTTCTGCAGCAACTGGCCGTCGCGCAACATCGCGGCAAGACGCTTAGTCAGCGCATCGACATCGCGCGCATGCGACAGGCCGAGGCCGCGGGCGAGATTCTCCGCGGTCAGCAACTGCCCGCTGTCGTTGAGAAAGGTGACGATCGCCTCACGGCTCGGTATCGGAAATTCGTAGCGCTGCGCCTCGCGCTCGGCCTGCGGATCGCCACTCGACACCGTCTTTCCCGCGGGCTTCGGGCCGGCGAACCTCGCCGGTGCAGGCTTGTGTGGCTTGGGCTTTGGCAGGTTTGGCGCCGAGCCGCCATGTCTTTGTGCCTTGGTGGGGGCGGACACCGGAGCTGCCGGAAGTTCCGGCAGAAAGCCAGGGCGTTTCGCCGCGGATTTCGCGCCGCGACCGCCGGATGGACCGGCATTCGCCACCTCGGGCAGCCAGCCCGGCAATTTGCTACTCGTTTTGCCGCGTTTGGCCGCGACCGGAGGTTTTTTCTTCAAGGGTTTCTCTTTTCCATTTGTTCTTCGAATCCGGTGCGCTGTCGCACCCACGGACCGCCGCGGCAGCGCCGCCAGACGACACGTATTATAGGCCGACATTGACACCCGCACCGCTCAGATGTATCTTGCGCGGCCCTCGCAGGGCAATCCGGCGAGCGGCACCTTGCCCAGGTGGCGGAATTGGTAGACGCACTAGTTTCAGGTACTAGCGGGTAAAACCGTGAAGGTTCGAGTCCTTTCCTGGGCACCATTACATAGTCCGGAGCCGCCCAGCGGAATCCGGAAGACTTCAAAAGCCGCGCTCAGCCGCGGTTTTTTTGTGCGCGACCGTCCAAGGGGTCCGACGACGGAGATAGCTTCGCTGGGCAAAGCCATGGCGTATTGGCCAACTATCAGCGAGCGCCGAAGGCACGAGTCCGCAACCCCATCTAAGGAATGCCAATCTCACTACGAGATTTCGGCAACGCCCTCGACACATGCAGAAGGAGAAGTTTTTGCTGCTCGATCAGAACACGATTCTGTTCTGATGCTTCCTTCATGGTCCGGTTGAGCTCCCGCAACTCGTTGACGATCTTGTCGAGGCGCGACTTGCTACCAAAAACAGCAAAGGGCAAAAGGAACCACAGGACCGCGAGCACGAACAAAAACGAGAATATGACCAGCCAGGTCGTGGCCCCAAGTCCGAGTAATCCGCTCATATCTTCTCACCGATTTTGAACTGGCAGCGGCAGAGTACCGCATAGTGAGTCTCGGCGGCTTTGCTCCTTGCGGGCGCGGGCGCGTTATCTGAAATCCCTCGAGCGCACATCGAGCCGGGCAAGCAGCGAGCTCAGGTCCAGCAGGTTTTCGGCAATCAGATGCTGCACGTTGTCGACTGACTCGAGCAAGCCATCGACGGCGAGCAGGCGCGACTCGAGGAACGCGTGGCGCTGACGCTCGGCCAGCGCGGGGCGGACGATGACGTTGACCGCACCGTCCTCGTCCTCGAGCGTGACGAAGGTAAGACCGCTCGCAGTCTGCGGACGCTGACGACCGATCACGAGGCCGGCGGCGCGCACCGGCCGGTTTCCCTTGAACCTGCGCAGACGGCTCGATCGGTAACAGCGATGCGCGTCGAGCTGCGAGCGCACGAGAGCGACCGGATGTGGGCCGAGAGTCAGCCTCGTGCTCGCGTAGTCGGCGAGCACATTTTCGCCGGCACTGGGCGGCAACAGTTCGACTCGTGCTTCTTCGGGACTCTCCCGGCCGAACAGCGGCAGGCCCGCCTCGACGCCGGCGATCGCCCAGTGCGCGCGGTGACGATGGCCGGCGAGACCGCGCAGCGCGCCAGCCTCAGCCAACAGGCCTTGCGCGCGTCGGTCGAGTTGCGCACGCGTGCACAGGTCGACGACCGAAGCGAATTCCTTTTGTGCACGCGCCGCTTCGATGCGCCGCGCCGTGCCTTCGTCGCAACCGCGAATCTGGCGCAGCCCCAGACGCAGTCCCGGTTGCGGGATTTCCGTCTCCTTCAGCCGACACGTGCCGTATTCTTCGAGCGAGCAATCCCAGTTGCTGTAGCGCACGTCGACCGGCAGCACCTCTGCGCCATGCCGACGCAGATCCTGCACGATCTGGCTCGCCGAGTAGAACCCCATCGGCTGCGAATTGAGCAGCGCGCAGGCGAACGCAGCGGGCTCGTGGCGCTTGAGCCAGCTCGATGCGTAGGCGAGCAGGGCGAAACTCGTCGCGTGCGATTCGGGGAAGCCGTAGTCACCGAAGCCTTTCATCTGCTCGAAGATGCGTTCGGCGAAATCGCGCGGATAATTGCGCTCGAGCATGCCACCGATCAGGCGCTCGCGCAGGTGTTCGAGACCTCCACGCCGTTTCCAAGCGGCCATCGAACGGCGTAACTCATCCGCCTCGCCCTGAGTGAAGCCGGCCGCGACCTCGGCGATCCGCATCACCTGTTCCTGGAACAACGGCACACCGAGCGTGCGTTCGAGTACTTCCTTGATTTCGGGCGAGGGATAGCTGACAGGCTCTTTCTTTTGCCGCCGGCGCAGATACGGATGCACCATATCGCCCTGGATCGGGCCCGGCCGCACGATTGCGACTTCGATGACGAGATCGTAGAACTCCTTTGGCTTCAATCGCGGCAGCATCGTCATCTGCGCGCGCGATTCGATCTGGAACACGCCGATCGTGTCGGCCTTTTGGATCATCGTATAGGTGGCTTCGTCCTCTTTCGGCAATGTCGCCAAGGTCCAGCGCTTGCCGCGCAGAGGTCGAATTAGATCGAAACATTTGCGCAGACAGGTCAGCATGCCGAGCGCGAGGCAGTCGACCTTGAGCAGGCCAATCGCATCGAGATCGTCCTTGTCCCATTGGATGATCGTGCGCTCCGGCATTGCCGCATTCTCGACCGGCACCAACGTGGAGAGAGGCGCATCGCAAATGACGAAACCGCCGACGTGCTGCGAGAGATGGCGCGGAAATCCGTGCAACTCGCGCGCAAGCGTGACTACGCGCCGCACTGTCGGCGCGCCGGGATCGAAGCCGGCTTCGGCCAGGCGCGCGGCAAGCGTCTCCTCGCCGTCGTGCACCGAGATCGATCGGCTAAGCTGATCGACCTGATCGACGGAGAATCCCAGTGTCCTGGCGACGTCGCGCAACGCGCTCTTGGTGCGATAACTGATCACGGTTGCCGCCAGCGCCGCCCGCTCGCGACCATACTTGTTGTAGACGTATTGGATCACCTCCTCGCGCCGCTCGTGCTCGAAATCGACGTCGATATCGGGGGGTTCGCCGCGCTCCTCCGACAGAAAGCGGCCGAAGACGAGCTTCGAGCGCGCCGGATCGACTTCGGTGATACCAAGACAGAAACACACGGCAGAGTTTGCCGCCGAGCCACGGCCCTGACAGAGGATGTCCCGACTGCGCGCGAAGTGCACGATGTCGTAAACCGTGAGGAAAAACGCTTCGCACTTCAGCTTGGCGATCAGCGCGAGTTCCATTTCGATCTGCGCGCGTACTTCGGACTTCTCACCGTCTGGCCAACGCCGACGAACACCGACCTCGACCAAATGGCGCAACCAAGTCGTCGGCGTGTGCTCTCGTGGCACGATTTCGTGCGGATACTCGTATTTCAGATCGCGCTTCAGGTCGAATGTGCAGCATTTGGCTATGTACAGGGTTTCTTCCAGCAATTCACGCGGATAGATTTCGGCGAGCATTTCACGCTTGCGCAAGTGACGCTCGCCGTTCGGAAACAGATAACCGCTGCCCGCACGCAGCGTCGTGCGATGGCGGATCGCGGTCAGTGTGTCCTGCAGCGCGCGGCGGCGGCGCACATGCATGTGCACATCGCCGGCGGCGACGGCCGGCAATCCCTGCTCCGCGGCGAAGGCAAGCAGCGCACACAAGCGTTCGGCATCGTCCGGCCCGCGATGCAGTTCGACCGCAAGCCAGGCGCGGTGTGGAAAATATTGCTTTATCCACTTTGCGTCATCGGGTGACGGATCGGCATCGGGAATCCACAGGGCGAGCAGGCCTTGCGCGCGTGCGGCCACGTCCGGACGGTGCAACAAGTATTCGCCCTTCTTCGCATCGCGCCGCCCTTTCGTGATCAGCGCGCACAGCGACTGATAAGCCGTAAGGTCCGGCGCGAGCAGCACGAGTTTGAGGCCGTCGTCGAGGCGAATCTCGCCACCGACGATCAACGCGACCCCGGTTTCCTTCGACGCCTCCCACGCGCGCACGATGCCGGCGAGACTGCACTCGTCGGTGATCGCGAGCGCACGATAGCCGAGTTTCTTCGCGCGTTCGAACAGCTCAAGCGCGGTCGAGGCACCGCGCTGGAACGAGAAGTTCGACAGGCAATGCAGCTCGGCGTAGTCGGGTACGACAGTCATGCGCGCAGACCCTCACGCGAACCACCCGTGCAACAGCCACGGCTCTTCGCCGCCGATGCCGCGGAACGCCCAGGCGCGCTGGCCCTCGCGCGTTTCGATCACGTAGTAGTCGCGGCGCAGGTCGCCGCCATCCCACCAGCCCGCTTCGATGCGCTCGGGGCCGGCAAGGATGCGCCGAGGCTCGCCACGTAGCGGCTGCGGTCGGCGCAACAGCCAACTGGGCCTCGGCCCGAGCTTGCGCGCGGATGCAGGATTTGACGCCGCCACGCGCTTGCGCCAGGCACGCTCGGGACGCGGATCGTCGGCGGTCTCGAGCGCATATACGGTTTCGCTGCCGAGCCGGCTGCGCAGACGGTCGGCCAACTGCGGCCAATCCAATTGCGCACCGCGTGGCTCGTCGAACAGGTCGCGCGCAAGCGGCACGAACGGCGGCAACTGTGCCGCCACGACGGCAAGCGCACGCACGGGCGCGGGGATCGTGCCGGCCTGCAAACGCAGCGCACAGAGATCGAGCAGCGTGCGCGCGTCGCGTTGCGGCGACTGCAGGCCGATCGCAATCCGCGTCGGCGCAAGCTGTTTGAACTGCAACGGATCGTGCTCGAACACGAGCTCGAGTTGCTGCACGCCGCCGTCGCGACTGGTGAGGAACGCGCATAAGTCGTCAATCAGGCGGCGCAGCGGGAAACGCAGCGCTTCACTCGATTCGATCTCATGGTCGAATTCCATGCGCGCATGGAAACGATCGGGCGGGCGATGCAGCGGCAACGGATCGGGCGCGGCGCCGCAGAGGCGATCGAGATGATCGGCGAGCGCGGCGCCGAAACGTCTGACCAGGCCTGCGCGAGGCAGCGCGCAGACTTCACGCAGGCGCGAGAGGCCCATGCCGCGCAGCGCTTCGGCGGCGAGCGCATCGATGCGTGCATGCGCGATCGGCAAGGCATCGAGCGCCTGGCGCAACGTCGCGGGATTGCCGACGAACACGCCGTCCTGCGCGCGCGCGAGCGCGAGCGCACCGAGTGCGGTCGGCGCGACGGCGAGACGATGGCTGATGCCGAGCGCGTTCAACTCCGCGCGCCAACGCTGTTCCATGCGCGGCCACGGACCGAACAGCTTGAGGCTGCCGCCGATCTCGACCAGGATCGCCTCCTCCTCGCGCAGACTCACGTGCGAGCTGTAGCCGTAAGCCCAGCCGGCAAGCAGTTCGCGCAGTTTCTGCTCCTGCGCGGGATCGTGCGGCAGCGTTTTCAATTGCGGACACAAGGCGTGCGCTGCGGCCAACGTGTGTCCGCGGCGCACGCCGGTGGCGCGTACGGCCGGCATCGCGTCGACGATGGTCGGGCGCGCCTGATCGCATGAGATCAAAGCGAGGTTTTGCAGATTCGCGCCCGCGTCGGGCGAGTTGCGCATGAGCGCATCGAGCCCGAGTTGCGGCAGCAGCAAGGCGGCCCAAAGCATAGTCATGGTTACCTGATGTACGCGACGACCGGTCGCAACGGAATCGAGCGTGCCGGCGGATTGGCGCCACGGCATTTGAGGATGCGCAGGCGTGTGCCCTCCTCCGCGCGAACCTCGACCCGCGTCGCTGCGGGGGATGGATTCGCCGCCGCTCGCGCTGCGCGAAACGCGAAGCCCAAGGCATTGCCGAACTCGGCAGCGACCTGCAACCGGCGCAGCGCCCGCTCGCTCGCCTGACGTGGCCAACACAGTACCGCCGAGCACACGCCCGAACGCAGGCATTGCTCGGCGGCCCACAGCGCCTCAATGTCGGAAGAAGTCTCGACGCAATGCAGATAGCCAAGGTCGATATCGCGTGCGGCCAGAGCCGGCGCATAAGGCAGGTAGGGCGGCGCGACGAGGACGACGTGCCGCTGCGCCTGGGTCAACCGCGCCAGCGCCGGCAGGACGAGATCGAGCTCGCCAATGCCGTCCACGCCGAACAGGATCTCGGTCATCGCACCCTGCGTCCAGCCGCGATGCGGCAGGGCCGCGTCGAGCCCGGCATGCCCCGAAGGCACGAACGCGACTTCGTGGTCGTTCGCCGACCCGCGCCAGATGCGCGGATCGCGCAACACCGCGTCGATCGAGGGATTCGTGATGACGGCGAGGACAGCCATGCTCGGCACTCAGGGCAGGCGGATCACGCCGACGTAGAGGCCTTCGATCGCGAAGTCGTCCGCGTGCGGATCAATTTCAATCGGAGCGAAATCGGGATTGGCCGGCAGCAGCGTGATGCTCGAGCGCGTGCGGCGAAATTCCTTGACCGTGATTTCGCCATCGATGCGCGCGACGACGATCTGGCCGTCATGCGCCTCGCCGGTCCGATGCACCGCGATCAGATCGCGATCGAGGATGCCAGCATCGCGCATGCTCATGCCCTCGACGCGCAGGAGGAAATCCGGTCGCGGCCGGAATAGATGGCGGTCAATCGCGATCTCTCGTTCGACGTGGGCATCGGCCCCGATCGGCTGGCCGGCAGCAACTCGGCCGATCAGCGGCAAGGTCAGGAACGACGCAGCGGCATCGTCATTGGCTGCGGGGAAAAGACGCGCCCGCTTTCCGGTCGCGCATTCATCGAGATAGGTGCGAATCGCAGCGACGCGGCTTTGCGGAACGCGTAGCGGAACCGTTGGCTCGCCGTAGCGGTTCGAGCCGGGTTTGCGCCCGGCGCCAGGGCGAATTCCACCATGGGATGGAGGGAGCTTCATCGCAATCTCGATTTCCGAACAGAAATCAAGACTACCACGTTTCGTCGCACCGTTTGCGACTCGCCGAATCAGCGGGACTTTTTCCCGACAAATCCGCCGCGCAGCGTCATCGAGGCCTGGAGCGGGAGGCAGGGAAGCCTAGATCAGCAACTCCTGCTCCTTCTTGCCGGCTTTCAGCGCCGCGCTGAACCAGTGCGGGCGCTTGCCGCGTCCGGACCACTTCTGCGAATGATCGGCAGGATTGCGATACTTGGGAGTCGCCGGACGGCGCGACTTG
Organism: Rudaea cellulosilytica DSM 22992; assembly: GCF_000378125.1. Classification (GTDB taxonomy): domain Bacteria; phylum Pseudomonadota; class Gammaproteobacteria; order Xanthomonadales; family Rhodanobacteraceae; genus Rudaea; species Rudaea cellulosilytica. The sequence continues at coordinate 376,282 of NZ_KB899242.1, forward strand.
CGGCCCACTTTTCCGCTGAAGACTTCTTCTAGAGTAAAGCCCTCGGTCTGGGCCAGGGCCAATATCTGGTCACGCATCTTGGCGAGCTTTTCCCTCGCCAGTTCGTGCTTGCGCGACTCCGCGCGCTGAATCAAATCGTCGAGTTGCTGCTGGGTAAGCTTGCTGATATCCACCGCCATACAAATCTGCCTCTAAAGCAAGACAAAGTGTGAATCATGCCACAGAACATAAAGTGCGGATCATGCCACAAAATGTGTAAATTTTGAGATTCGCCAAATCGCAGATTTTGGGGAGCCTTTTCTAAAGATTCAGTAAAATACAAATAGATGCACGCAGACCCGACAGGGTCTTGCGCGGCCCTTGCAGGGCGGCTCTGGATCGTCCGAAGACGCGGATTCGGCAGGCACAACGGCCCGTCGTCATACCGCGAACAATACCGTTAGTCAGCGCTTTTCGTTCGACACACCGTGCGGCACGTGCCCGGTGGCGACATGGCGGCGCGCGGATTCGACGTTGTGCGCAGAGTCGTCGAAGAAGATGTCGGCGCCGAAGGTTTCCAGGAACGGGCCCTTGTCGCGGCCACCGAGGAACAGCGCCTCGTCGAGACGCACACCCCAGTGGCGCAGGGTCAGGATTACGCGCTTGTGCGCAGGCGCGGAACGCGCGGTGACTAGCGCGGTGCGGATCGGCGAATTTTCTTCGGGAAACGCCTCCTGCAGCCGGTGCAGTGCGGCGAGGAAGCCGCGGAACGGACCGCCCGAAAGCGGCTGGTCGACGCGCTCGACCTCGTGCCGGTGGAACGCCTCGATGCCCTGCTCCTGCGACACGCGCTCGCCTTCGTCGCCGAAGATGACCGCGTCGCCGTCGAAGGCGATGCGCAACTGGCTCGACGAGGCGGTTGCCGCCTTCGACGGCAGGATCGTCGCCGCGGCGATGCCGGCATCGAGCGAACTTTTCACGCTTTCCGGATTGGCCGACAGGAACAACTGTGCGCCGAACGAGCGCACGTAGGGCCAGACCGGCGCGCCCGAGGTGAACACGGCGCGCGCGATATCGAGGCCATAGTGCTCGATCGAGTTGAAAATGCGCAGGCCGGTGTCGGTCGAATTGCGCGAGACCAGGATTACCTCGACCCGCGGCTCGGCCCGATTTGACGAATTCGGGGCCGCATTGAGCCTGAGCAGCTTCTGCACGAGCGGAAATGCGATGCCCGGCGCAAGCGGATCGTTCTCGCGTTCGCGCTGGAATGCGTGGAACGCGTCGAGCCCGGCCTGTTCGAACAGCGTATGGCTTTCGGCCATGTCGAACAGCGCGCGCGAGGTGATCGCGACGATCAGACGCTGATCCCCCTTGCTTTCGTCAATTGCAGAGCTCACATGGAAGCCATTCAATACGCAAACTGCTCGTTGAGAATGCGATCCTCGAGATTGTGCTCGGGATCGAACATGAGCGAGACGGTCGTGTCGCGCGATTCGCGCACCGTCACCTCGACCACGTCGCGCACCTCGTTCGAATCGGCGGTCGCGCTGACCGGGCGTTTGTACGGATCGAGCACCTCGAGCTTGACCTCGGTGCCCGCGCGCAGGATCGCGCCGCGCCAGCGCCGCGGGCGGAACGGACTGATCGGGGTCAGCGCGAGCACATCGGCGCCGAGCGGCAGGATCGGCCCGTGCGCGGAAAGGTTGTAGGCGGTCGAGCCGGCCGTGGTCGAAACGAGGATGCCGTCGCACATCAACTCGTCGATCTTGACCGTGCCGTTGAGCGAAACACGGATATGCGCGGCCTGCTTGGTCTGGCGCAGCAGCGAGACTTCGTTGAACGCGAGCGAGGTCGCCGTGCCACCCGATTCGCCGACTGCCTCCATCACGAGCGGCTTGAGCACGGTCGACTGCGCGCGCGCGAGGCGCTCGCTCAGTCCGTCCATGCGGAACTGGTTCATCAGGAACCCGACCGTGCCGAGCTTCATGCCGTAGACGGGCTTTTTCAGCGCGAGATGCCGATGCAGCGTGCGCAGCATGAAGCCGTCGCCGCCGAGCGCGACGATGACGTCGGCCTCGGCCAGCGGCACCTGGGCGTATTGCGCGCTGATTTGTGCAAGCGCGGCCTGGGCCTCTTCGGTACGGCTGGCGACGAAGGCGATGGCTGGTCGGGTCACGGTGGCTCCGCGCAAGGGTTGTGGCGGATTCTAACCGCGAAGCCGACACGCGGCTAAACGACTTTGACGATCGAATGCAACGACCTCTGCACATTCTGCACAATCCAAGCGACAATAGGCCATGTACAACAGGGCGATCTACGCGGCCGCGGCCGCCTTTCCATGCTGATGCTCGATGCAAGGCAAATGCGCAAACTTGCGCGCGCCTGGCTGCGCGCGACTGCCGTCGCCTGCGCCGGCCTGTTCGCAGCGTGCGCGTCGTGGCATACGACCGTCCCCGATCTGCCTAAAGACACGCCAGCCGATTGGCAGGCGCGCAACGCCGCCGCCGGCCTCGCCCCCGATCTCGATCATTGGTGGCGCGCGTTCGGCGATCCGGTGCTGGACGACCTGATCGAGCGTGCGCAGCACGACAACCTCAACATCCAGATCGCCGGCGAACGCCTTCTGGCCGCGCGTGCGGTGCGCCACACCAAACGCGGTGAGTTCTGGCCGAATCTCAACTTCCGCACCTTCGTCGAGACGACGCCCAACGCGAGCACGGGCTTCCTCGAAGTTGGCCTCGATTCGACCTGGGAATTCGGCTTTTTCGGCCGTGCCACCGCCAGCAAGCGCATCAACCTCTCCGACGAAAACCTCGCGATCATCGACGAGGCCGCGATACGCGTTTCGGTCGTCGCCGAAGTGACGCGCAACTACATCGAGCTGCGCGCGGCGCAGGCACGGGCGCAGGTGCTCGACGACGTCGTCGCCGCACGCCGCAGGCAGGTCGAACTCGCACAGAAGCGCCTGACCACACGCATGGGCTCGCAACTCGAAGCCGATCACGCGCAAGCCGAACTGCTGCAGGCACAGGGCGAGGCGAGCGAGCCCGCATTGACCGTGACGCAGACCGCACAGGCGCTGGCCGTGCTGCTCGGCACGACCACGCCCGACCCGGTGCTGCGCGCCGCAGCCAAGCAACCGCAATTGCCGGCGATCGATTTCCGCCAGGCACCGGCCGATCTCGTGCGCACGCGCGCCGACATCCGCCGCGCCGAACAGAACGTCGTGCGTGCCGCCGGCGAACTCGGCATCGCGCGCGCCGACCTGTGGCCCAAATTCGGCCTCTACAGCACCTTCATTTCCTCGACTGCATTGACCTCCAGTCGCCTTAACGACGATTTCGTGTTCATCGCCGGCCCGACGATTTCGTTACCCATCGTCGACTGGGGCGCGCGCCGGCAAATCGTCAACGCGCGCGAAGCGGCGCTGCACGCCGCCGTGCTCGCCTATCGCGAAGCGGTGATCGAAGGCGTCGCCGAAGCACAGACCGCGCTTGTCCAGTTCGACACGAAAAGCGCGCTGGTGGAAAGTGCGCAAAAGACGCTGGCGCTGAACGAGCGCGGCGCGCAGTCCGCACAAACGATGCAGCGCATCGGTCTCGGCGACGGATTGGAAACCGTCGGCGCGAACCTTGCCGTCGCGCAGTCCCGACTGCAGCGCAACCTCGCCGCACGCGACCGCGCACTGGCCTACATCGCGCTGTACAAGGCCTTCGGCGGCACGATTCCGCCGCTGGCCAAGGACGCCAATCCGGAAGGCCCCCACTAGTGGTCGCTCTCGCGCGCAAAACCCTGATCTACGAGTGGCGCAAGTTTTTGCCGGCCGCGCTCGCCGTCGCGTTCTCGGGCCTGCTGCTGCTGATGATGACCGCGCTGATGTTCGGCATCTTCTCCAGTGCCGGTGTCTACGTCAGCCGCTCGGGCGGCGACATCTGGGCCGGCTATCCCGGCACGCAGACGGTGGAACTCGGCCGCCCGGTTCCGCGCGATACCGAGATGTGGCTGCGCATGGACCCGGCCGTCGTCCAGGTCGAGCCGTTCCAGTGGCTTGACGGCGACTGGCGCGGCCCGGCCGAACGCGGCAGCGTGTCGGTGTTCGTCTCCGGCATCGATCCGAACCCGAACGGACTGATGTTCTCGCACGTGCTCGGCCCCGCCGATCGCGCTCGACTTGACGAACCGGATGCGGTGATCGTCGACGAGGCCGATCTTCCGAAACTCGGCCTCGACATCGGCGACACCGCGTTCCTCAACGGCCATCGCGTCAAGATCGTCGCCGCGGCGAACGGCCTGCGCACGCTCGGCGGCGTCAACATCGTCACTTCGATCGCCACCGCGCGCACGCTCGTCTCTGATGCGGCCGAACGCGACAAGGTTGCCTATTACATCGCGCGCCTCGCTCCGGGCGCGAATCCTGACGCAGTGCGCGATCGCCTCGCACCGATTGCCGCAGGGCATCGCTTCGCCGTGTGGACGCACGACGAATTCGCCTACAACGCGGCGACCTATTGGATGTTCGAGACCGGCGCCGGGCTCGGCTTCATCTTCCTCTCCTTTGTCGTTTTCCTCGTCGGCGTCGTCATCACCAGCCAGACCCTGTTCGCCGCGGTGGCGAGTTCGGTGCGCGAATACGCGATGCTCAACGCGCTCGGCGCGGGCATCGGCGCGCTGCGCCGCGTGATCCTCGAGCAGGCGTTCTGGGTCGGCACGGTCGGCGTCATCGTCGGCAGTGTGGTCAGCATTTCCCTGGCCCTGCTCGCGCACGGACAGGACGTGCCGATCTCGTTCAACTACATCGCCACGATCGCCTGCGGTGCACTGGTCATGGCGATCGCGCTGATCTCCGGCTTCCTCGCGGTGGGCGCGATCAACCACCTGGAACCCGCGAACCTGCTGCGCTGACCATGACTGCACTCGTCGCCGACCAAATAACGAAAAGCTACACAAGCGGCCGTGTCGAGACGCCCGTGTTGCAGGGCATGTCGATCGCCCTCGACGAGCGCGAGCTGGCCTTGGTGCTCGGGCCGTCGGGCTCAGGCAAGAGCACGCTGCTGGCAATCCTCAGTGGATTGCTAAAACCGGATACCGGCAACGTCTCCGCGCTGGGCGAGGACCTGTGGAAGAAGTCGCGCGCGGATCTGGAAAAATTCCGCCTCGAGCATACCGGCTTCGTGTTCCAAGGCTTCAACCTGTTCCCCGCGCTGACCGCGCTCGAACAGGTGATGCTGCCGCTCGACTACCTCGGCCTGCCCAAGCACGCCGTGCGCAACATGGCGCTGGCCTCGCTCGAGGAAGTTGGCCTCGCTTCGCGCGCGCACCTGCGGCCGATCGAACTTTCCGGTGGTGAAAAGCAGCGCATCGCGATCGCGCGCGCGCTGGCGAAGAAACCGCAGTTCCTGTTCGCCGACGAACCGACCAGCGCGCTCGACTCGGTCAATGGCAAAAACGTCATCGACGCGCTGCATCGCGTCGCGCGCGTCTACGGCGCCACCGTCGTCTGCGTCAGCCACGACACGCGCCTCGCCGCCGATGCCGACCGCATCATCCACATGACCGACGGGCGTATCCTTTCCGACGTGAAGCAAATCAGCGCGTCGGCCCCTTCCAGATCCATTTCCGCGGAAGCGAACCCATGAGCAAGACCGTCCTCACTCCGCTCGTCCTCGCAACCGCCGGCGCTGTCGCGCTGATGCTCGGCGGCTGCGGCAAGACCACATCGACCACGCCACCCGCGGCAGCGCCGACGTCGAAGTTTGTCGCGATCGCGCGCGGCCGTGTCGACGTGCAGGGCGGCCTCGTCCATGTCGCCGCCTCGCGCGATGGCATCGTTGCCGAATTGCCGAAGGTAGCCGGCGACGACGTCAAGATCGGTGATGCGCTCGTCGTGCTCGATACGAAGCAGGCGCGGATTGCACTTGATGCAGCACGCGCCGAGCTCAATGCCGCGAGCGCACAAGGTTCGCTGCTCCGCGCCAAACAGCCGGCGTTGAAACTGCGCGCCGCGCGTGTGCTCGAAGCGGCCGTCGCCGGCGCCGCAACTGGCCAGTCGGCCGACGACGCCAAGCAGGCCATGGCAGAATTGAACGCCGAGATCGCGGTTTCCGACGCCACCATCGAGACGGCGAAGCAGAAGGTGCGCCAGGCGGAATACGAGATCGAGGCACGCACGCTGCGCGCGCCGGTCGCCGGACGCATCGTCGCGCGCGCGACGCATATCGGCGACGTTGTCTCGCCGTCGTCCGGCGAACTCGTCGAACTGCTGCCGGACGCGCCACGCATCGTGCGCGCCGAACTCAACGAAGGATTCGTCAACAAGGTCGGCGTCGGCATGAGCGCCGAGATCTCCAGCGAAACCGATCCGGGCAAGCCGCAGACCGCGCGGGTGACCCGCATCGGCGAGGTCTTCGGCCCGAGCAAGCTCAACGAAAGCGCGCAGGAAACCACCGACACGCGCGATGTCGAGTGCATCCTCGAACTGCCCAACAACGACCTCAAGGTCGGCCAGCGCGTGCAGGTACGTTTTCTGCCTCCGGGCAAGTAAGCCGCATCCCGCTGACGCAAGCGGAGCTGGGCGCGATGGATCGCGCCCTTGCTCCCGCTGCCTTTCTCAATGCGCCTGCGTGCCCGCCTGCACGAGTTGAGCGAGTCGGCGCACCGCGACCGAGACGATCGGGTAGTCGGTCACCACCTGCGAGCGCATGTCGGCGAACATCGCCAGGGTGAACTTCAGCGAGGGATCCTCGCGGTTGAGCCACGCCGCGACGAGCTCGCTGCCCTTCCCTCCCTTCTTGCCACCCTCGAGCACCTGCGCGGTGAGTGCACGGTGCTGCGCGTAGAGCTCGTCGCGCAGGCCGCCGCGCGCCTGCGCATGCCATTGCGATTCGACCGGCAAAGCCTCGATCTTCTGCATCAGCCAGTTGAGATTGAGCGCCTCGCCGAGGCCGAAATACACCTCGGCCGCCTCGCCGATCTTGAGCTTGTGGTCGCTGGCGACATGGATGATGTCGAGGCCCGAGCCCGGCGTGCGCAGGCCGGCCAGCTCGTTGCCGAGGGCATCGGGGAACCCCGCCTCTTTCCAGCGCCGCCGCTCGCTTTCGTAGATCGCGCGCTCGCTCGGCGTGACCACGTCGTAGAGCTGCTTGCGCAGTTCCTGCATGCCCTTGTGGTATTTCGCCACCGCAGCGGCGATGTCGAGTCCCTCGTCGGCGTGATTGAGCAGCCAACGCGTGGTGCCGCGCAGGCATTGCCAGACCACGAGCAGCGCGTCGATCTGCGCATTGCCATTGACCTTGCCGTCAAGCGCTTCGATCTGTGCCCACATATCGCGCGCATCGAATACTTCGCGCGCGATGTTGAACGCGCGCGCGACCTGCGCCGGCGTCTTGCCGGTGTCCTCGCCCATGCGCAACACGAAGGTCGCGCCCATGCGGTTGACCATCGAATTGGTCACCGCCGTGGCGATGATCTCGCGCTTGAGGCGATGGCGTTCCATGTGCTCGGCGTACTTCTCCTGCAGCGGCACCGGGAAGTAGCGGCGCAGTTCCTTCGACAGATACGGGTCTTCCGGCACGTCGGAGTCGAGCAACTGCTGGAACAGCACGATCTTCGAGTACGACAGCAGCACGGAAAGCTCGGGGCGAGTCAGGCCGAGGCCGCGCGCCTTGCGCTCGGCGAATTCCTGGTCGGTCGGCAGGTATTCGATCGCGCGGTCGAGCAGGCCCTGCGACTCGAGCGTGCGGATGAAATGCAGCTTGGAGCCGAGGCGCGACACCGACATGCGTTCCATCAGGCTGATCGCCTGATTCTGGCGGTAGTTGTCGGCCAACACGAGGCGTTCGACCTCGTCGGTCATCGCCGCGAGCAACGTATTGCGCCCTTCCATCGTCAACTCGTTACGCTGCACCGCGTCGCCGAGCAGGATCTTGATGTTTACCTCGTGGTCGGAGGTGTCGACGCCGGCCGAGTTGTCGATAAAGTCGGTATTCAACAACACACCATTGAGTGCCGCTTCGATGCGCCCGCGCTGAGTGAAGCCGAGATTACCGCCCTCGCCGATGAGCTTGCTGCGCAACTCCTTGCCATTGATGCGGATCGCGTTGTTGGCGCGGTCGCCGACGTCGGCGTTGGTTTCGACTTCGGCCTTGACGTAGGTGCCGATGCCGCCGTTCCAGAGCAGGTCGACCGGCGCCTTGAGGATCGCGCGCTTCAAGTCGTTCGGCGACAGAGCTTCGACGCCGTCGTCGATGCCGAGCGCGGCGCGCACTTCGGGCGAGACCGGAATCGACTTCGCCGTGAGCGGATAAATGCCGCCGCCCTTCGAAATCAACTTCGCGTCGTAGTCGGCCCACGACGAGCGCGGCAGCTTGAACATGCGCTCGCGTTCGGGGAAGGTCTTCGCCGCATCCGGATTCGGATCGAGGAACACGTGGCGGTGGTCGAACGCGGCGACGAGGCGGATGTGCTTCGACAGCAGCATGCCGTTGCCGAACACGTCGCCGGACATGTCGCCGATGCCGACGCAGGTAAAGTCCTGGGTCTGGCTATCGCGGCCGAGCGCGCGGAAGTGGCGCTTGACCGATTCCCATGCACCTTTCGCGGTGATGCCCATGGCCTTGTGGTCGTAGCCGACCGAGCCGCCCGAAGCGAATGCGTCGCCGAGCCAGAAATCGTGCTCGATCGAAATCGCGTTGGCGATGTCGGAGAACGTCGCCGTGCCCTTGTCCGCGGCGACGACGAGATAAGGATCGTCCTGATCGTGGCGCACGCAGTTTTGCGGATTGACCACCTTGCCATCGACGAGGTTGTCGGTGATGTCGAGCATCGCGTTCATGAACAGGCGATAGCAGGCGATGCCTTCGGCGAGTTGCGCATCGCGATCGCCACCGAGCGGCGGACGCTTGACGAAGAAGCCGCCCTTCGAACCGACCGGTACGATGACTGTGTTCTTCACCATCTGCGCCTTGACCAGGCCCAGCACTTCGGTGCGGAAATCCTCACGGCGATCCGACCAACGCAGGCCGCCGCGTGCCACCGGACCGAAGCGCAGATGCACGGCTTCAACGCGCGGTGCGTAGACGAAGATTTCGCGGTACGGCCGCGGCTTCGGCAGATCCGGCACCTTGGACGGATCGAATTTGAACGAAATGTACTCGCGATGCTTGCCTTCGGGCGTCTGGAAGAAGCTCGTGCGCAGCATCGCGCCGATCACGCCGAGGTAGGCGCGCAGGATGCGGTCCTCGTCGAGGCTGGCGACCTGGTCGAGCAGCGACTTGATCGCATCGACGATCGCCTTGTACTGCTCGTCGCGCGAACCCGCGCAGGCGGCGAGCGGCGCATCGACGATGACGGCGCGCTGTTCCTTCATCGACTCCGGCAGCAGCGTGTCGATTTCCTTGAGCAGGCGCTTCTTCTGCTGCTCGACGTCGGCCTTGGTCCACTTGTCGCGCGCCGGATCGAACTTGGTCTCGAACAGCAGGTACAGCAGCGCCGCGATCAGCGGGTAGCGGTTGAGCGTCTCCTCCATGTAGCTCTGCGAGAACGGCACGCCGGTCTGCAGCAAATACTTGCACAGGCCGCGCAGCATGGCGACCTGGCGCCAGTCGAGATTCGCGCCGAGGATCAGCTTGTTGAAACCGTCGCTCTCGGTCTGGCCGCGCCAGATGCGCTCGAAGCTCTGCTGGAACGTGTCGCGTACGGTATCGAGATCGAAGTCGAAGCGGCCCGCGGGCTGCACTTCGAAGTCCTGGATCACGATCGCGGTGTCGCCGACGTGCATCTCGTACGGATGCTCGGACAGCACCTTCATGCCCATGTTCTCGAGCATCGGCAGCACTTCGGTCAGCGTGATCGGCGTGCCGTAGCGGAACAGTTTGAAGCGCAGGTTGCTCTCGCCGCGCGAGCGGTAAAGATTCAAGCGGATGTCGTCGGCGTTCTTCAGACTCGCCGCAGCTTCGACGTCGGCCGCGGCGACCGCGGAAGAGACTTCCTCGATGTAGCCCGCCGGCAGCGCGCGCCCGTAGCGGTTGGCCAGGCGCGAACCCTTGTCTTCGCCGTGCTTTTTGACCAGCGTGTCGCGCAACTCGTCATGCCAGTTGCGCACGATCTGGCCGATCTTGGCTTCGAGTTCGGCGACGTCGTAAGTCGGCCTGTCGCCAGGCTTCGGCCGGATAACCAGATGCACGCGCGCCAGCGGCGATTCACCCATCTGCACCGAGGAATCGACGCGCTCGCCGTGGAAGGCGCGCTTGAGCAGCGCTTCGATGCGCTCGCGCACGTCGGTGTTGAAGCGTTCGCGCGGCACGAACACGAGACAGGAAAAGAAGCGCCCGTACTTGTCGCGGCGCACGAACAAGCGCGAGCGCGCGCGGCCTTGCAGGTGCATGATGCCGCTCGCGGTGTCGAACAGCTCGTTTTCGCTCGACTGGAACAACTCTTCGCGCGGCAGCGTTTCGAGGACATTGCGCAGGGTCTTGCCCGAATGCGAATCGCGCTTGTAACCCGAACGCTCCATCACCGCATCGTATTTCCGCCGCACCATGGGGATCTCCCACGGCCGGCGCGCGTACGCGCCCGAGGCGTACAGGCCGAGGAAACGGTGCTCCGCGGTAGGCATGCCCTTGCCGTCGAACTCGAGCACGCCGATATAATCCATGTAGCCGCCTCGATGCACGGTCGAGCGCGCGTTGGTCTTGGTCAGGATCACCGCGTCGCCCGTGCCCGACTTGCGCAGTTCGTGCGAAACCAGGGTCTTCAGCGAACGCGGCGCGACCTGCTTCTCACCGCCACGCAGGATGCCGAGGCCGGTCTTCGGCGAGGCCTCGAGCACTTCGTCATCGCCCTTCTTGACGACCTGGTATTCGCGGTAGCCGAGGAAGGTGAAATGATCCGTCGCCGCCCAGCGCAAGAACTCCTGCGCATCGGCCACACCGGTCGCGTCTAGCGGCAGCTTCCACTTGCCGACGTTGTCGGCCATTTCGAGCATCTTCGCCTTCATCGCGGGCCAGTCGGCCACGGCGGCGGCGACATCGTGCAACGCGAGCACCATCGCCTTCTGCAGGCGCTCCATCTCGGCCGGCTCGCTCAGGCGATCAACTTCGAGATACATCACCGACTCGGGCTTGCCCTTGTTCGAATCGTCGGTTGCGAGACTGAGCAGGTTGCCGCCCGGATCGCGCGCGATGAAGTAGACCGGATGGATCAAGCCGTGCAGCGACAGGCCTTGCTCGTGCGCGGCGATGCCGATCGAATCGACCAGGAACGGCATGTCGTTCGTCGCGATCTCCACGACCGTGTAGTTCGATTCCCAGCCGTCGTTCTCGAGGCTCGGGTTGAACACGCGCACGCTCGGTGCATTGGCGCCGCGCACGCGAATGAAATCCATCAATCCACGCAGCAACGCGGCCCAGGTCTTTGCGTCGCGCACGGCGACATCGTCTTCGGCAACGCGGCTGAAGAACTGATTGACGAAAGTGCGCGCCTGCTGGACTTGCGCCGCTGAGGACAGGTGCGGCTGCAGCTCAATGAAAATGGCGTCGATCGTGGCGTCGGCCGGTGCGAGTTTCGCGTTCATGGCGGATCGGAAGTCCCTGGATATGAATGGCTCCGGCCCGATGCCGGATCGAACATGAATTATAAGCCGCTTTGATTGCAGGCGATGGAGCCACTTCGCCGTCTCTGGCGGTCGGCGAGCCTCAGCAAGCATTCACGATCATTCGGAATTTTTCGCCGCATCGCAGCATCACGGTGAATCCGCGCTTCTTGTGGAAAAAGAAGGGCGCCAAGCGGCGCCCTCCTCTGCAACGCAAACAATGGACGAAACTATTTCGATGCCGGGGCAGCGACCGCGGTCTTGCTGGCTGCCTTGGCGAAATCGCCAGCCTGCGACCAGACCACGTCCGCAGGCTTGATCCACTTCCTGATCACCGCGTTGACCTGCTCGATGCCCAGGTCGGCGACGGCCTTGTGCAGCGTGGAGTAATAGTCGAACTTGCGATCAATGTGCTGCGAACTGTTGAGCAGCCAGGCCTCGAATCCGTCGCTGGCCCATGAGCTGGTCACACTCGATGCATAGGACTTCTTCGCGCTCGCAAGCTCGTCAGCGCTGATGCCATCGCGCACGAAGCGTTCAAGCTCTTCCTTGAAGTCGGTTTCAACCTTGGCGCGATTCTGTGGCGCGTAGATCGCGGAGAACACGATGCTGCCGGTCTTCTCGAATTCGCTGACGGACAGACGTGCACCGGCGCCGTAAGACAATCCATCCTTGACGCGCAGGCGCGCGATCAGGCGATTGTCGAAGCCATTGCTGCCGAGCACTTCGACCGCTGCGATCAGGGCCGGATAGTCCGGATCGTTGTCCTGCAGCGGCAGCGGCAAATTACCGACCGCAAACGCGTTGGCTTTGTCCGGCGTTTCAGCGGAGAGGCGGCTTGCTCTCGCCTGGCTCATCGGTGACGGCACGCGTGCGTAGCCGGCGGTCGACTTCCAGTCGCCGAACAGCTTGGTGATTTCCTCTTTCACCTTGACCGGATCGAAATCGCCTACGACCGCGAGCTCGGCATTGTTCGCGCCGTAATAGTCCTTGTAGAACTTCTTCACGTCGTCGAGCTTGAGCGCGTTGATATCTTTGATCTGCTCCTCGATTGCCGGCGTGTAGCGCACATCGTCAACCGGATACGGGTACAGGTAGCGATTGAGCGCGCGATTCGCGATCGGCTGCGGTTCCTTCGACGCGGATTCGAGTGCACCGATCTGCTGGTGCTTGAGTTGCTCGAATTCGTCGGCCGGAAACGAAGGCTCGCGCAGAATCTCCGTGGCGAGCTCGAGCGCATCGGCGAGGTGCTCGCGCTTGGTCTCGAACATCGCATAGCCGCTCGTCGCCCCACCGCCGACGTTCAGATGCGTCTTCAACGCGTCGGTCAAATCGGAAATCTGCGCGCGCGTATGTTTGCTCGTGCCGCGCGCGAGCATTTCGCCGGTGACGTTGCCGACGACGCGCTTGCCCTTCAGATTCGCCTCGCTGCCAAAGTGCGTCTGCAGGTTGACGTTGACGGTTTCGCCGCGTGTCTTCTTCGGCAGCAGTGCGACTTTGAGCCCGTTAGCCAGCGCGAAACGCTGCGTACGCGCGTCGATGTTCTCGGGTGTGGCCTTGAAGTCTTCGCCTGCGGCGACAGCAGCGCCACCCTTGAAGTCCTTCAGCAGCGCGGCGACATCGGCCTTGGCCGGCGCGGGCGCGCGGTCGGGCTTGTCGGTCGGGATGAATTTGCCGAGCGTTCGATTGGAAGGCTTCAGCCATGCGAGAGCGGCACGATTGACCTCATCGAGCTTCAAGTTCTTCATACGATCGCGCTCGAAGAAGAGGATGCGCCAGTCGCCTTGCGAAATCGCTCCCGAGATCGCGATCGCGAAGAACTGCGGGTTTTCCATTATTTTCTCGAACTGGTTCGCTTCCTGCTGCTGCGCACGCTTCAACTCTTCGGCCGTGACCGGCTCCTTGGCGAGGCCTTCGACCGTGTCGATGAGAATCTTCTTCGCCGCGGCGAGGTCGTCGCTCGGCCTCAGATTCGCTCCCGCATAAAAATAACCAGGCTCGGCGAGGCTCGCGCTGTAGGCGTATGCGGCCTTGGCCTTGCCGGTTTCGACGAGGCGCTTGTGCAAACGCCCGTTCGGTACGTCGCCAAGTGCGTTCGCAACCACGTCGAGTGCGGCAGCATCGGGCGCCGCAGCGGGTACGGTATGGTAGAGCGCTCCGACGAGTTGTTCGGCGCCGACGCGGCGCAGCGTCACTTCGCGCTCGCCATCCTGCACCGGATCGAGCGTCCACGATTTTTCGAGCACGCGCGTCGGCTTGGCCAGCGAAGAAAATTTTTGCGCGATCACCTCGAGCACATGCTGCGCATCGAAATGGCCGGCGACGATCAGGGTCGCATTGTCGGGTTGGTAGTACTTGCGATAGAACGCCTGCAGATGCGCGATGTTGACGTTCTCCACATCGGCGCGCGCACCGATCGTCGACTTGCCGTAGTTGTGCCAGTTGTAAGCGGCCGAGAGCATGCGCTGATTGAGGATGCGGCCCGGATTGTTCTCCCCGTTTTCCATCTCGTTGCGCACGACGGTCATCTCGGGATCGAGATCGGCCTTGGAAATATTCGCGCCGATCATGCGTTCGGCTTCCATGCCGAGTGCCCAGTCGATCGACGCCGGGTCGGTCGGAAAGGTCTCGAAATAATTCGTGCGGTCGACGTTGGTCGAGCCGTTGAACTGCATGCCGCGCTTGGACAGTTCCTGGCCGATGTTCGTGTACGAGGTGCTGCTCTTGAACATCAGATGCTCAAGCAGGTGCGCCATGCCGGTTTCGCCGTAGTCCTCCATGCGGCTGCCGACGTGGTAGGTGACATTGACCGTCACCGTCGGTTTGGAGTTGTCCGCAAACAGCAGCAACTGCAAACCGTTGGCGAGCCGGTACTCACTCACGCCTTCCACTTCGGTCACCTTCGCTACGCCCTTCGGCAACGCACTGTCGGCGAACGCGGGGGCGGCCACGACCAAGGCAAGCATCACGCCGGCCAGCGTCGCAAAAACTTGTTTCACACTCACGATCTGCTCCTTAGATGTCGAGGGATGCGTTGCAGGTTGCAGCGAGTGAGGTCAGCCGAGTCCGGTACGTGCAGAGCGAAACGCAGCGCCGCAATGGCGCTGCGTCCACATTCGTTCGGAAGAGCGCCGGCTTTGATTTCAGTCGCCGCAATTGATCGCGGATTCAAAGGCCAGACGAGTCAGCGGAAATTGACCGCTGCCGAACTCAGGCAGGCTCGACTGATAGGCGAACTGCGCCGCTGAACAACTCGTCACATCAATGTCTACCGTGCCCCACTCGCTCGGCTTGGCTCCGGTCGGCGCCCCGCCGGGCTGCAGCACGCCGCCGAGATTGCTATACATGAGCGCATGGACATGCCGATCGGATGTCAGCGTGCCGACGCCGAACAGCCATGCCTGATTGCCGTTTTGGTCGAATGTGTTCCAGAACACCATCACGTCCTTGTTGTCGTGGATGCGTTGCACGGAAACGTAATGGCCGTTGCTGATGCCGGGCACGTAGTACAGCCCGTTCATGCCGTTAGCCGTCACCAATCCCAAACCACCACCCGACTCGTATGCGCCTGCATCGCAGCTCATCGCGTTGCGCGTCACGCCGCGCGCATCGGTTGCTTCGCAATACTTCGCGATAGCCGTGCGATAGGCGGGATTTCCGTAGCCGATCTGCACGGTAGGCACGAGGCCACCATGATCAGATGCCGCGGGTAGAACAAGGCCACCAACAATCTTGTCGCCTGCATCGGCCGACAATCCGCAACTGGTATCGGTAGCGACATTCCCACCCAGAGATGTCACTGCCACATTGCCGTTTCCGCAAGCCGCACCGTCACTTCTTGCAAGGACCGAATTGGAAATAAGTACTCCCGGGTCGATCGAACTAGAATATGCCACAAAGTTCAGCCCGCCTCTGACGTTGTTCGAAAACGTCGAGTTGTATATCTCGGCCTTTCCGGCGCTTGTTATCAGACTCGCGTCGTTGTTGTCGGCGATGGTAGCGTTGCGTATCACCAGAGCGCCGTAGGACATGATGAATCCCGCATAGCCGCCATAGGCTCCCACATCGAGGTTGACCGGTCGTTCCACGCCGCGAATCGCAACACGTTCCAACGTCAAACTGCCAGCGTTCTGTATCGCAGGCATTGCTATGAACGAGCCACCAAAGCCGTCGACAACTGCGCCGCAATGAGCAGGAACGGGGTTATCACCGGCGGTGGTGATTATTGCGTTGCGCAGCATCACCGTAGCGTGCGCGCCGATGCCTGCGCACAAAAACTGAAAAGTCGATCCTTGTGCATCAATGTCGATGCTCCCACTCGTCGCATCGATCTCGCATACGGGATAGCGACCACCGCGGGCAAGCAGGATTGTGACATTCGTGCCAGAGTTAGATGCCGCCGTCACGGCTTTGCCGAGTCCACCGCAGTCACCGTCGGCAATCCGCACAACTTCGGCCGCGGCGGTTTCGTAAAAGCCAAAAGCAAGGGTCAGCAACAGGATAAAGCGCAGCATGGCGTCCCTCCTCCGTAAGTGATTTTGGCCTTGTTCTTTCAGATACCCGGCATTGCACCGGATATCGTTTTAAGGCTCGGCGCTAAAGACTGGTGAGGCCATCGAAAAGTTCAGAGTACATTAAGCTCAACGCAGCCCGGTTTCGTTGCGCGCGATCACCATGCGCTGGATTTCGCTCGTGCCTTCGTAGATCTCGGTGATCTTGGCATCACGGAAATAACGCTCCAGCGGCATTTCCTTGGAATAGCCCATGCCGCCGTGTACCTGGATCGCCTGATGCGTGATCCACATCGCCGATTCCGATGCAGTGAGCTTGGCGACCGCGGCCTCGGTCGAGAATTTGCCGCCGCTCTTTTCCGCCTGCTGCTTGGCCCAGGCCGCGCGCAGCACGAGCCAATAACTCGCATCGAGCTTGCACTTCATGTCGGCGATCTTCTGCTGAATCATCTGGAAGCTGCCGATCGACTGGCCGAACGCCTTGCGGTCGCGCGCGTAGACCAAGGTCGCCTCGTAGGCCGCGCGCGACAACCCGACGGCCTGTGAGGCGATGCCGATACGGCCCGCATCGAGCACGCTCATCGCGACCTTGAAGCCTTCACCCTCGACGCCGATCAAGTCTTCGGCCGGCACGCGGTAGTCAGTGAATTCGATTTCGCAAGTCGCCGAAGCGCGGATGCCGAGCTTGGGCTCGGTCTTGCCGCGATGGAAGCCGGCGCGCTCGGTGTCGATCATCAGCGCGCTGATGCCCTTCGCGCCCTTCGCCGGATCGGTCATCGCGAACAGCAGGATGTACTTGGCGAACGGGCCCGAGGTAATCCAGCTCTTCTTGCCGTTGACGATGAAACTGCCGTCGGCCTGCTTGACCGCGCGCAGCTTCATCGCCGTCGCATCGGAACCGGACTGCGGCTCAGTCAGCGCGAACGCGCCGATCGCCTTGCCCGAGGCAATCGGCTCGACGTATTTGAGCTTCTGTTCGTGCGTGCCGAACTTGAGCAGGCCGTTGCAGTAGAGCGTGTTGTTGACCGACATGATCGTCGACGTGGCGCAATCGGCCGCGGCAATTTCGATCATCGCGAGCACGTAGGAAATCGAATCCATGCCCGCGCCGCCGTATTCGACCGGCACCTCGATGCCCATCAGACCGAGCGCGCCCATCTCGCGGATGTTGTCGAGCGGGAACTCGCCCTTCGCATCGAACTCGGCCGCGACCGGGGCAATGCGCTTCTGCGCGAAGTCACGCGCGATGGCCTGGATGGAAAGCTGGTCTTCGCTGAAGTTGAAATCCATAACGGCTCCCAATTGATGTTTTTCTGGCGGGCATAAGCAGAACGGTCATTTTACTGCTTCGCCCTACCGCTTCGTGTAATCCGCGAAATCGCAGGGTTTGCCGCGCAGGCGTTGATTGAGCATCCAGCCGAGCAGGCCGGGCGTCGCATAGGCGCGATGCCAGATCACGTGTTCCTCTTGCGGATACTCGGTGTAGATCGGCCGCGCGCCCAGCGCGCGCAGCGCGCGTACGACCGCGCGCGAGCCGACCATCGCACCGCCGTAGCCAGTCTCGACGTCGGTGTCGTTGTCCTTGCCGCCGTGGAAAATCCATTGCGGCACAGACGCGATCGGTGCGAGGCCCGAGGTTTCGGTCATGCCCGACATCGGCACGCCAGCGGCGAAACAGGCGGGCCAGGCCTTGAGCGCGTCCCACACTCCCGTTCCGCCGTCGGAGATGCCGGTAAGGATCACGCGACGCCTGTCGATCGGAAAGCGCGCGAACGCATCGCGCACGACCGATGCGATGCGCGCCGCCGGCCAATAGGCATCGGTCGTTTCCGGCGCGATGTAGACGAACGGAACATCCGCCGAGATCGCCTGGTCGATCAACTGCATCGAGCCGTTGCCATATCCGCCGAGCTGCGATTCGTTGTCGGTGCCGTCCTGCCAGTCGCCGTGCAGGAAAATTACCAGCGGCAGCAGCTCGTTGTTTTGGCGTCCGGGGGTGACGATGGCGCGGTACGGCACGTGCAGCGCGTCTTCGGTCCAGTACTTGCCGAGCGCGCTTGCTTCCACGGCAAAGCACGGCGCGCTCAGCAACAAAATCAGCGCGATCAAAAACAGCTTGGCGAGGAATTTCATTGCATCCATTTCGTTCATTGCTTTTCGCATGAGCAACCGCCGCGTCCGCAAACATTGACGCTGCAGTCACACAAGTATAATCTCCGCATATATCTTTCAATCAAGATGAAAGGATAAATGGATCTCTCCTCGACCTCGGCCCTGTTGCGCCTGCTTTCGGACCCGACCCGGGTGCGGCTGCTCGCGCTGCTCGAACGCGAGGAGCTGACCGTGGCCGAACTCTCCGACGTGCTGCGCCTCGCCCAGCCGCGCGTTTCGACGCACCTGGCCAAGCTGAAGGAGGCCGACCTCGTGCGCGACCGCCGCGCAGGCGTGTCGGCCTATTATCGCTACAACTCCGAGCTCGACGCGAAATCGTCGGCTTTCCTGCACGCGTTGCGCGAAACGATCGACGACGCTGTGCTCCGGAACGATGCGCAACGCCTGCCGACCGTGCTCGCCGAACGCGCGCGCGCCGAAGGCTGGGCCGATACCGTCGCCGGCGACATGGAACGCCACTATTCGCCGGGGCGCACCTGGGAAGCGCTCGCGCGCGCGCTGGCCGGACTGATCGACCCGGGCGACGTGCTCGACGTCGCCTCGGGCGATGGCGCGCTGGCCGAGCTGCTCGCACCGCACGCGCACAGCATCGTCTGCGTCGATTCGAGCGAACGCGTGGTCAACGCGGCGCGCGCGCGACTCAAGGCATTTGCCAACGTCGAAGTCACGCTGGGCGACATGCACGCCCTTGACCTCGGTGTGCGGCGCTTCGACCTTGTCTTGTCGATGCACGCCCTCACCTACAGCGAAGCCCCGGTGCGAGCAATCGCGGAGGCCGCGCGCGTGCTCAAGCCGGGCGGGCGCCTGCTCGTGACCACGCTGGCCAAACACGCGCACCGCACCGCGGTCGCGCCGTTCGACCACCGCAACCTCGGCTTCAAGGATGCCGATCTGCGCGACTTCGCGCACAAGGCCGGCCTCAAGGTGCTCAGCTGCACGCGCCTGACGCGCGAGCGCAGGCCGCCGCATTTCGAAGTGCTCTCGCTGTTGGCGCGGAAGGTTTGACGAGAATTTTTTTAACGCGGATCAAGGCGGATTAGATACGGATGAAAATCTGATAGAGCAGAGTTGTTTATTTCAGATGGATTGAATCCGCTCTTATCCGTTCTGATCAGATTTTATCCGCGTTAGACGCTTTTCCCTGAGGACGCCCATATGAACAACAACCTGCCCTGGCTCAATCCGGAGCGCACGCAGCTACTACTCGACGCACTGGCCAAGCGCATCCTCGTCATCGACGGTGCGATGGGCACGATGCTGCAGTCGTACAAGCTCGAAGAGGACGGCTATCGCGGCCAGCGCTTCGCCGAAGGCAAGGACGCGCACGGCCAGCACGAGCATCACGGCCCTGGCTGCGATCTCAAGGGCAACAACGACCTGCTCTCATTGACCCAGCCCGAGATCATCAAGGCCGTGCACATGGCCTATCTCGATGCGGGCGCGGACCTGATCGAGACGAACACGTTCAACTCGACCACGATCAGCCAGGCCGACTATCACCTCGAACACCTCGCCTACGAGCTCAACCGTGAAGGCGCGCGCCTCGCACGCGAGTGCTGCGACGCAGCCGAGGCGAAGACTCCCGATCAGCCGCGCTTCGTCATCGGCGTGCTCGGGCCGACCAGCCGCACTGCTTCGATCTCGCCCGACGTGAACAATCCGGGCTTCCGCAACGTGACGTTCGAAGAACTCGACACGGCCTATCGTGACGCCACGCGCGGGCTGCTCGACGGCGGCGCCGACGTAGTCATGGTCGAGACGATCTTCGATACGCTCAACGCCAAGGCCGCGCTGTACGCGATCGGCCAGGAATTCGCGCGCCGCGGCGCGCGCGTACCGATCATGATCTCGGGCACGATCACCGACATGTCCGGCCGCACGCTGTCGGGCCAGACCGCCGAGGCGTTCTATTACTCGCTGCGCCACTCGCAACCGCTGTCGATCGGCCTCAACTGTGCACTCGGTGCGAGCGAACTACGCGCCTATGTCGACGCGCTGGCGCAGGTCTCCGAGTGCTACGTCTCGACGCATCCAAACGCGGGCCTGCCGAACGCGTTCGCCGAATACGACGAAACACCCGAACAGATGGCGGCGACGGTCGGCGAGTTCGCGACCAGCGGCCTTGTCAATCTCGTCGGCGGCTGCTGCGGCACGAGTCCGGCGCATATCCGCGCGATCGCGCAGGCGGTGCGCGGCGTCGCGCCGCGGGCGCTGCCGAAGGTTGAATCGCAGGCCGCATGAAACCCCCTGCTCGTCATTCCCGCGAAAACGGGAATGACGTCAAAAGAAGAAAGCACGAAAACATGACCGAACTCCCCCGCCACACCCGCCTTTCCGGCCTCGAGCCGTTTGTCATCACGCCGGACCTGCTCTTCGTCAACGTCGGCGAACGCACCAATGTCACCGGCTCGGCCGCGTTCAAGAAACTGATCAAAGAAGACCGCTACGACGAAGCCGTCGAAGTCGCGCGCCAGCAGGTCGAGAACGGTGCGCAGATCATCGACGTCAACATGGACGAGGGCCTGATCGACTCCGAAATGGCGATGGCGAAGTTCCTCAACCTGATCGCCGCCGAGCCAGATATCGCGCGCGTGCCGGTCATGGTCGACTCGTCGAAATGGACAGTGATCGAGTCCGGCCTGCGCTGCCTGCAGGGCAAAGGCGTGGTCAATTCGATCTCGCTCAAGGAAGGCGAGGAAATCTTCCTCGAACATGCGCGCAAGGTGCTCGCCTACGGCGCGGCCGTCGTCGTCATGGCGTTCGACGAAACCGGCCAGGCCGACACGAAGGCGCGCAAGGTCGAGATCTGCGCACGCGCCTACAAGATTCTCACCGAGCAGGTCGGCTTTCCGCCGGAAGACATCATCTTCGATCCGAACATCTTCGCGATCGCAACCGGCATCGAGGAGCACAACAACTACGCGGTCGACTTCATCGAAGCGACGCGCGAGATCAAGGCGACATTGCCGCATTGCCATGTCTCCGGCGGCGTGTCGAACGTGTCGTTCTCGTTCCGCGGCAACGAGACCGTGCGCGGGGCGATCCACAGCGTGTTCCTCTACCACGCGATCAAGGCCGGCATGGACATGGGCATCGTCAACGCCGGCGCACTGCCGATCTACGACGACCTCGATGCCGAACTGCGCGAGCGCGTCGAAGACGTCGTGCTCAACCGCCGCGCGGACGCCACCGAACGCCTGCTTGAGCTGTCCGAGAAATACAAGGGCAAGAAGGGCGCAGCCGAAGTCGAGACGCAGGCCTGGCGCGATCTGCCCGTGCGCGAACGCCTGAGCCACGCGCTCGTGCACGGCATCGACGCCTACGCCGAAGTCGACACCGAGGAAGCGCGCCTGCTCAGCACGCGCCCGCTCGACGTGATCGAAGGCCCGCTGATGGACGGCATGAACGTCGTCGGCGATCTGTTCGGCGCGGGCAAGATGTTCCTACCGCAGGTGGTGAAGTCGGCGCGCGTGATGAAGAAGGCGGTGGCCTACCTGCTGCCATTCATCGAAGCGGAGAAGGCGCGTACCGGCGACGTGGGCAAGTCGAACGGCAAGATCATCATGGCCACGGTCAAAGGTGACGTGCACGACATCGGCAAGAACATCGTCGGCGTCGTGCTCCGCTGCAACAACTTCGATGTGGTCGATCTCGGCGTGATGGTGCCGGCGCAGAAGATCCTCGATGCGGCCAAGGCCGAGAACGCCGACATGATCGGCTTGTCCGGCCTGATCACACCCTCGCTCGAGGAAATGAGCCACGTCGCCAAGGAAATGCAGCGTCAGAACTTCCACGTGCCACTGCTGATCGGCGGCGCGACGACCTCGCGCGCGCACACCGCGCTGAAGATCGAGCCGCACTACAAATCGCCGACGGTCTGGGTCAAGGATGCCTCGCGTGCGGTCGGCGTTGCCCAATCGCTGATCTCGAAGGATCTCGTCAACGAGTTCATGGCGAAGATCCGTGCGGAGTACGCCGACATCCGCGAGCGCCATAAGGACCGCGGTCCGGCCAAGCGACTCGTCTCGCTCGAGCACGCGCGCGGGCAGGCGTTCGACGGAAAATGGGAAACGTATACTCCATCCATGCCGAACCGGCCCGGGATCACCGTGCTCGACGACTACCCGCTCGCCGAACTGGTCGAACGCATCGACTGGTCGCCGTTCTTCAACACCTGGGAACTGGCCGGTCACTACCCGCAGATTCTCGACGACGCGATCGTCGGCAAACAGGCGCGTGAGTTGTTCGACGACGCGCAGAAGATGCTGAGAAAGATCGTCGCCGAGAAATGGCTCAAGGCCAGCGCGGTGATCGGTTTCTGGCCAGCGGCGCGCGTCGGCGACGATGTCGAACTCACGCTGGAGTCTGGCAAAAAGACGACGCTGCACTTCCTGCGCCAGCAGGCCGACAAACCGCCCGGCCGCCCCGACTTCTGCCTCGCTGACTTCGTCACGCCGAAAGACTCGGGCAAGCAGGATTGGGTCGGCGGCTTTGCCGTCACCTCCGGCATCGGCATCGAGGACAAGCTCGAAGAGTTCGGCAAGTCGTATGACGACTATTCCTCGATCCTGCTCAAGGCCTTGGCCGACCGTCTCGCTGAAGCGTTCGCCGAGCGCCTGCACGAGCGCGTGCGCAAGGAATTCTGGGGCTACGCGGCCGACGAGACCTTGGCCAATGATGAATTGATCGCGGAAAAATATCGCGGCGTCCGCCCTGCTCCCGGCTACCCCGCCTGCCCCGATCACACCGAGAAAGGCACGCTGTTCGCCCTGCTCGACGCAACCAGGAATACGGGCATCGAGCTCACCGAGAGCTTCGCGATGTACCCGACCGCGGCCGTGTCCGGCTGGTACTTCAGCCATCCGGATAGCCAGTACTTCGTGCTCGGTCGAGTCACCAAGGAACAGGTCGAAGACTACGCGAAACGCAAGGGCTGGACACTGGCCGAAGCCGAGCGCTGGCTCGCGCCGAACCTCGACTACGACCCCGAATAGCCATCGCCATCCTTTTGCGACGAGCGATTTTTCACGCGAGCGTAAAAGTGTAAGCTCGGCATATCGATCACGACTTGGGGAGAAGTCATGAACCCGATCCGCCGTCGCCTCGCCGCGACATTCGGCGCATGCGCGCTGTCCGCGTGCGCGTCCGCGCCGTCACAGAAATCCGAGCCACACACCGACCATGCCGAGCACGCCGGCATGGTCGCGCCCGCTTCGACGCTCGCACAATGGGCGCAGGGCGCGCAGCGCCTGGATGGCCTGGGCGCTTACGCGCGCAAGATCACGACCGACTCGCCCGAAGCGCAGGCCTATTTCAATCAAGGTCTGAATCTGATCTACGGCTTCAACCACGACGAAGCCGTGCGCGCCTTCGCCAAAGCCGTCGAACTCGATCCGGCCTGCGCGATCTGCTACTGGGGCGCGGCCGAAGCGCTCGGTCCGAACTACAACATGCCAGCGATGGAGCAGCGCTGGCAGGCGCTATGGGATGCCGTCCAAGCCGCGCACAAGCATGCTGCGCACGCGATGCCAGCCGAGCAGGCGTTGATCGGCGCACTCGGCAAGCGCTACGCCGGCCCGACTCCAATGCCGCCCGAGAAGATGCAGCCGTTCAACGACGCCTACGCGAGCGCGATGCGCGAGGTCGCGAAGCAGTATCCGGCCGATGACGACGTGCAGGTGTTCTTCGCCGAAGCGCTGATGACGGCCAATCCGTGGAAGTTGTGGAGCAACGACGGCAACGCCGCGCCGGGCACCGAGGAGATAGTCGCGACGCTTGAAGGTGTGCTCGCGCGCAGCCCGACGCATCCGGGCGCCAATCACTACTACATCCATGCGGTCGAAGCTTCGAGACATCCGGAAAAAGCACTGGCTGCCGCCGATCGCCTCGCTGCGCTCATGCCCGGCGCGGGCCACATCGTGCACATGCCGTCGCACATCTACCAGCGCATCGGTCGCTACGCCGATGCCAGCACGGCGAACCTCGACGGCGCGAAAGCCGATGCCGCCTACGTCGACAAAGCCAAGCCGCCCGGCTGGATGTATTACAGCGGCATGTATTTCACCCACAACTACCAGTTCCTCGGCTACTCGGAAGCGATGCGCGGTCGCTCGGCCGCGGCACTGCAGGCGATGCGCGAGATGACGTCGCAGCTCACCGACGAATCGCTGCACATGGGCACTGGTCTCGACTGGTATGCGGCCGAGCCCTTGTTCGTGATGGAGCGCTTCGGCCGCTGGCAGGACATCCTCGCCGTGCCGGCGCCGGACCCGAAGCTGCTCGGTCTATCAGCCGCGTACCGCTACGCGCGCAGTGCTGCCTTCGCCGCGACGAGCCGGGTCGATGCCGCGATGGCGGAGAAAAGCGAACTCGATGCCATCGCCAAAGCCACACCGGGCGACGCGCCGGCCGGCCTAAACAAGGCCAGCGATCTCATCGCCGTGGCATCAGCAATCGCCACGGCACGCATCGCCACCGCGCAGGGCAGGCGCAGCGAGGCCATTGCCGCGCTGCGCGACGCGGTCGCCAAAGAGGACAGGCTCGACTACGACGAACCGGCCGACTGGTTCGTCCCGGTGCGCCACCTGCTCGGCGCGGAACTGCTGCGCGAGCACAAGGCGAAGGAAGCCGAACAGGTCTATCGCGACGATCTGCTGCGCCATCCGGAAAACGGCTGGGCGCTGTATGGTCTCGCACAGTCGCTCAAGGCGCAGCGCAAGGTGAAGGAAGCTGCGGCGGTGGAGCAACGTTTCAGGCAGGCGTGGAAAGATGCCGACGTCGTCCTGGCCGCATCGGCGTATTAACTGCGTGGTTCCTCGTGCTCGCCCGTACTCAGGTCACGGTGGCGTATGTGCGCGTAGACGTTGTAGATCGACACGAACATCGGGAACGCGGTCTGGATGATGCCAACCGAGTCGTTCTTGCCCCAGATGAAATAGGCAAGCGTCAGCACGCTGCCGGTCACCGACAGATACCAGAACATCATCGGTACGGTGACGCGTTTCAGTTTCTTCGTCACATAGAACTGCACGAACCAGCGCGCGGTGAACAGCACCGTGCCGATAAAGCCGACGAGCTTCCAGCCGGTGACGGCGACCTTGAACAGGTGGAAGACATGCAGGTGGAACAGGACTTGGTCCATGAGGCTGGCCGGACGGCAAGGAAGGGGCGCGGATTTTAGCAAGCGCGGGTTCGAACCGCCTGAAGATCTTGTGCGTCGCCCCTTCGCGTCCCCGTGGTGCATCCCTGTGCGCCCCATCTGCCCACCCTTCCCCGGCACTACCTCGGGCGTAGCGCGGCTCAGGTTGCCATATCGCACATGAGCCGTTTTCGCCGGAACTGCGCTTTTCCCTGTTGAGGGCCGCAGCATCGCAGCGGGATCGTTCCTATCCGACCGTTGCGCGTCCCGTGAATTCAGGATCTTCCACGGAGAACGCTTCATGCAACCGCGCCCAATGCTTCACCACCTGCCGCTCGGCATCGCGGGCGTTCGCGCCGCATTCGCCGCGCTGATGCTCTTTATCGGCATCGCCCCCGTGCCGGCGCAGACGATCACGACCGTGGCCGGCGGCGCGATCTGCGACAACGCCAGCGCGCTGGCGATATCGGTGGCGCCAGGCGGCACCGCGGTCGACGCCGCCGGCAATATCTACGTGGCCGCGCTCACCTCGCACGCGGTGTGCAAGATCACCCCCGGCGGCGTGATCAGCCATGTCGCCGGCACCGGCACGGCGGGCTTCAGCGGCGATGGCGGTGCGGCCACGTCCGCACAATTGAACTACCCGAACCACATCGTCCTCGACGGTAACGGCAACCTGTACATCGCCGACAGCAGCAACCAGCGCATCCGCAAGGTGACACCCGCGGGAACCATCAGCACGTTTGCAGGCGGCGGCTTCGGCGGCGACGGCAGCGCGGCGACGGCGGCATCCCTGAACTTTCCCTCGGGACTCGCGTTCGACGGCAGCGGCAACCTGTACATCGCCGACACGACCAGTCATCGCATTCGCAAAGTCACTGCAGCGGACGGCAAGATCAACACCATCGCGGGCACCGGCACCGCAGGCTATTCGGGCGACGGCGCGGCAGCCGCGTCGGCGCAGCTCAACAGTCCGTACGGCATCGCGCTCGACGGTGCCGGCAATGTCTATGTCGCCGATCGCTTAAACCATCGCATCCGCAAGATCACGGCCGTGGACGGCAAGATTGCGACGATCGCCGGAAACGGCGTGCAGGGCTACTCGGGCGACGGCGGACCGGCCACGGCCGCACAGCTCTTCGTGCCGCACGCGGTCGCGGTCGATGCGGCCGGCAACAACATCTACATCGCCGACTGGCAGAACCATCGCCTGCGCAAGATCACGACCGCGGACGGCAAGATCACCACGATCGCCGGCAACGGCAGCGCGAACTACAGCGGCGAAAATGGGCCCGCGGCCGCAGCGCAGCTCAACTATCCGACTGCGCTGTCGCTCGATGCCGCGGGCAACCTGTTCGTCTCCGACTACAACAATTTCCGCGTACGCAAAATCGCCGCGGCCGATGCCAGCATCACCAGCGTGGCCGGCAACGGTACTCCGGGCTGGAGTGGCGACGGCGGCGCGGCAACGTCAGCGCAGCTGGGCACCTATCTGCACATTGCCGTCGATGCGACCGGCAACCTCTATATTGCGGACAACGAGAACCATCGCATCCGCAAGGTCGCGACCAACGGAACGATCAGCACGTTCGCCGGCAACGGCACGCAGGGCTTCAGTGGCGACGGCGGTGCAGCCACGAGCGCGCAACTGAATTCCCCCGGCGGCATCGCATTCGACGGCGCGGGCAACCTGTACATCGCCGAACAGCTCGGCCAGCGCGTGCGCAAGGTTGCCACCGATGGCACGATCAGCACATTTGCCGGCAACGGCGTCTCTGACTTCAGCGGCGACGGCGGCCCCGCCGCGGCAGCACGCCTCTCGTTTCCGATGGGCGTCGCCGCCGACTCCGCCGGCAACGTGTACATCGCGGATACTTCCAACAGTCGCATCCGCAAGGTCGGCAGCGACGGCAAGATCAACACCATCGTGGGCAACGGCACACAGGGTTATGCCGGCGACAATGGCGCGGCGATCAACGCGCAGTTGAGCGGCCCTTCCGCCATCAAGCTCGATCGCACCGGCAACCTGTACATCGCCGACACCAGCAACCACCGCGTGCGCAAGGTCACCGCGGACGGCAACATCGCCACGATCGCCGGCACCGGCGCGCAGGGCTATAGCGGCGACGGCGGCGCGGCGACGGATGCGCAACTGTTGCTGCCGAGTGGACTGGCATTCAATCCGCTTGGCGAACTGAACATCGCCGACTGGTACGCCAATTCGGTGCGCAAGATCGCCGCGAATGGCGTGATCGATCGCATCGCCGGCAGCGGCGGCGGCAACCGCGGCTTCGGCGGCGACAACGGCCCGGCCATCGACGCGCTGTTGAGCAGTCCTTACGACATCGCTTTTGATGCGGCAGGCAACCTGTACATCGCCGATGGCGCGAACCGCCGCATCCGCAAAGTCGCCTCGTCCTACGCACAGAGCGGCACAAGCTTGCGGATAGAAACCCTTGGGTCCCACATCTATGGCGAAAGCCTCACCATCACCGTCACGGTGGGCGCCGCCTACGTGCCAACGGGCAAGGTGGACGTTTGTCTGGACGGCGATCCCGACCCGGATACCTTCTGTTGGCCGAACTTCGTATTTCCATGCACTGACCTGCCGCTTTCACCAAGCGCGACCAGTGGCGAATACGTCGCCACCTGCACGACTTCAACCTTGCCCGCCGGCGACCACAGCATTGCTGCACTTTATTCGGGCGATACATTCAATTTGCGCAGCTTCAATCTGGTCTCCCCCGTAACCATCACCAAGGCCAGCCAGGTCATTGCCGGCTTCGCCTCGACGCCGGCCAGTCCGGCATACACGCCCAATGGCACGTTCAGCGTTTCGGCCAGCGGTGGTGCCTCCACGAACCCTGTCGTGTTCGCATCCGCCACGCCGGCCGTGTGCTCAGTCAGCGGCAGCCAAGTGACCATGCTTGCCGCTGGCACCTGTTCGCTTTCGGCCAACCAGGACGGCGATGCCAACTACCTCGCTGCAGCACAAGTCATGCTGGACGTGCCGCTGGGCTTAGTCGGCACAAGTACAACAATTTCCCCGACGAATCCCAGCGTCTATGGCCAAAGCGTGACGCTGACCGCTACGCTGGACGCTGCGGCCGCTACCGGCACCATTACCTTCAGCGAAGGTGCAACGGTTCTCTGCGCCGCAGTCGCCATGAGCAATCATTCGGCGACCTGCCCGCTGCCCGCTTCGGCCCTGACCGTGGGCGGTCACGATTTCATCGCCAAATACAGCGGCGATGCGACCTATGCCACAAGCACCAGTGCGCCGTTGCATCACACGATCAACAAAGCGGCGAGCACGCTCGCGGTGACCGCCATCGCGCCGGGCAGCATCACCCTCGGCCAGTCGGCCCTGGTAACGGTCGCGCTTTCGGCAACCGCGCCGGGCGCGGGTACGCCGACCGGAACGATCACGGTCAGCGACGGCACGGTCAGCTGCAGCTTCTCGACGCCGGCGAACAACAATTGCGCCATCACGCCGACCGCCACGGGTGCGCGGCCGATCAGCGCGACGTATTCCGGTGACGCCAACTTCTCCGCGAGCACGGCTGCCGGAGGATTCCTGCTCGTGAATGATCCACCGCCGACGCAGAACCCGACCCTGACCACGCTGAGCCTTGCGCCGAATCCGGTCACGACGAGCCAGGTCGTCACCGCGACGCTCGGCGTGTCCGGCGGATCCGCGCCGACCGGCACCAGCCTTCGCGCGAGCGCGAATGCCTCACCTGCGGCGTTGTCCGGCACGGTCGTCGTCAGCGGCGGCGGACAGCAATGCACGGCGACGCTGGACGGCACGGGCGCCGGCAGTTGCACGCTGAGCTACGCAACGCCGGGCAGCTACACGGTCACCGCGAGCTATTCGGGTGACACGCGGTACGCGCCGTCGAGTGCGAGCGCAAACCTTGTGGTCAACATGGCAGTGCCACCGGCTGCCACCGTGGCGGCGCCAGCGCTGTCGTGGTGGGCGTTGCTGGGGTTGATCGCCACGCTCGCCGTGCATGCGCGCAGGGCGATCGCAAGACGCTGACCGACACGCCGCCGCTGCGGCTGGATGTTGATGCCATCCGCAGCGCCCTCAGACGCAAACGCAAACACCGCGCCAACATGCGGCGCGGGAGACTTACACATGCCGCGATTTCCCTTCGCCCTAGCCAGCTTGCTGCAGTTGGGCTCGCTGTCCGCTGTGGCCGCGTCGCCTGTGCAGCCGGCAGCAGCCGACATCTTTGTCGAAACCGCCTTTCGCCTCGGCGTACCGCGCGACTACGCCAGCGCGAGCGGCTTGCATCACGTGCGCGAGCCGCAACAATTGGCCCTTATCGGCGGCCGCGACGCACTCGGCTACGCGCAGCGCCTGATTCCGCAGGCTGCACGCGCCTGGGCACGCATGCGCGAGGCGGCGGCGCGCGAGGGCGTCGAACTGCGTGCGGTGTCGACGTTCCGCAGCGTCGAAGCGCAGCTGGCGATCGTGCGCGCGAAGCTTGCGCGCGGGCAGACGATCGATGCGATCCTGCGTGTCAACGCTGCGCCAGGCTACAGCGAGCACCACAGCGGGCGCGCGATCGACATCGGCACATCGGGCTATGCTCCGACCGAAGAAGAATTCGAGCGTTCGCCTGCGTTCGCATGGTTGAAGCGGAATGCCGCAGCCTATGGTTTCGACCTGAGTTATCCGCGCGGCAACCCGCATGCGCTGGCCTATGAGCCCTGGCACTGGTACTGGCGCGGCGATGATGCGGAAAGCACGCTGCCGCTGACCGAACTGGCCGCAAGCAACGACTCACCGGCGCCAACGAACTTGTTCACGCGATCGCGCTAGCGCGGCGCTCGCGGTGGCATAATGCCGGCGACCTTCCCGGCCAAAGCAGCGCATGGCAACCGGCGATTCCCCTGCTTCCTCTGCGATCGACTTCGAGGCGTTGGCCACGCATCGCGCCTACCTGCTCAAGATCGCGCGGCTGGAATTGCGCGACGAGCATCTGGCCGAGGACGCGGTCTCCGACGTGTTGACCCAGGCCTATGAAAAGCGTGCGAGCTTCGCTGGCAGGAGTTCGTTGCGCACTTGGCTGACCTCGATCCTGAAGAACCACATTATCGACCTCGTGCGCCGGCAATGGCGCGAAGAGCCGCTGCCCGAAACCGGCGACAACGGCGAGCACGAATTCGACCGCCTGTTCGATGCCAGCGGCCACTACATGAATGCGCCGAGCAATGCCGGCAATCCGGCCGAACTAGCGCAGCAAGACGCCTTCCTCGTCGCCGTGCAGCGCTGCATCGAGCGTCTGCCCAAACGCATCGGTCAATTGTTCGTGCTGCGCGAAGTGTTCGGCAGCGACACCGACGAGTTGTGTAAGGATCTGCAGATCACCCCGTCCAACGTCTGGGTTCAACTCTACCGGGCACGCATGATGTTGCGCACTTGTCTCGAAGGCACCGGTTTCGGCCGTGCGTAGCCTGGCCAAACACTCGATGTTTCGAATCACCTGCCAGCATGCGTCGCGCCTTCTTTCGCAGCGCATGGAGCGCCCGCTGCCTTGGACTCAGCGTGTACGCCTGCGCCTGCATTTGCTTGCCTGCGATGCCTGCACGCGCGTGGCCGGCCAGTTCGCTGCGATGCGGCTTGCCATGCAGGCGTGGCGTAATCGAGACTAGATCCGGGGCAACCAGGAGAAACGCAATGCTGCAATTCAATCCGGGCCAACTGTATTTCCTCGGCCGCGAAGCCAGCGACCGGCTGCAACAGGCCGCAAAACTCGGCCTCGAAGGCAGTGACCAGGCCTTCGACCTGACGATCAGGACCGTGCAATTCCATGTCGACGCGATGACGCGGCTGATGACGCAAACCAGCCACGTCAAGGACGTCGCGAGCCTGCGCCAGCTCTGGTCGGAATTGTTCGACCTCATGCGCGAGTCCGTGGCCACCAGCAACGCCTCGCAGAAGCAGACCGTCGAGATGGCGCTCAAGGCGACCGAGTTGTTCTACTCGAATCTGTTCGATCAAGCCGCGGGGCAGACCAAGAAACCGGTTGTCGAACCGAAGCCGAAGACCGCAAAAAAACGCTGACACACCGACAAGATTCAAACGTCTACCGCACCAAGCCCTCCCTCCCGCCGCCACGCGCAGGAGGGAGGGAGACGTTTCTCAGTGCGGAAAATGGTTCGTCAGCCACTGCTTTGCATCGACTGCTTCGCCGTGCCTTGCATTCATCATGTCGAACAGCTTGTCGTGCGCGGCGAGAAACTCGGCTTTGCTCACCCTGCCGTCGCCCTTCGCATCGATCTTGTGCATCACGTCCATGCTGGCGAAAGCACGCGCATAGCCGCCCGTTGAAAGGCTGATCATTTCGGGCCGATTTGCCGCACCAACCCATTCGCCTGCGTCGAGCACACCGTCGTGGTTGCGATCGAGCACATCGAACATTCTGCTGTAGTAGTCGTCGAACTCCTGTTTGCTGACCTTATGATCGCCGTTCGCATCGATCTTGCCCATCATTTCGAGCGTGGCCATCTGCTTGTGATAATCGTCGGTCAGGAACGCGTCCTGCGCATTTTCGACGGCGAACAAGCGCACCGAACCGAAAAGACAGAAAGCGAACAGCCATGCATTTGCGCGCAGCGTGCGATACCGTCTCATATACCCTCCCTCATTTGGCTTTGGAATATCGGGCCGGCGCAGCGAGTGCGGCTGCCCGGTTACCCAGTAGACGGGCTCCGGGCGCAAACCTTACGTGAAATCAAGGCGACGCCCCCTAGATGGGGAGAAGCTCCCTCCTTCAACGCGCCGCGAGCCACTCGTGGATCGCCGCCGGCACCTCGCGCTGCGCGCGGCCGGAGACGTAGATGCCGATGTGGCCGCCCTTGAATGCAAGCTCGGTGTAGTCGTCCGAGCCGATGCGTCCGCGCAGCGCGCGCGAGGCGTCGGGCGGCACGAGGTGATCCTGCTCGGCGAAAATGTTGAGCACGGGCGCATCGAGCTGCGCAAGGTCGACCGATTTGTTGCCGATCTTCAGGCCGCCGTTGATCAGCTTGTTGCCCTGGTAGAAATCCTTGATGAACTGGCGGAACGCGGCGCCGGCCTGGTCGGGGCTGTCGAAGATCCACTTCTCCATGCGCAGGAAGTTCTCGAGCTCGGCCTTGTCGTCAAGGATGTCGACCAAGCCGATGTACTTCTGCTGGTTCAGGCGCACCGGCTTCAACATCAGGTAGCAGTAGTTCATCAGGTCGGCCGGCACGTTGCCGAGCGTGTCGATGAACAGGTCGACGTCGAGATGCTGCACCCAGTTCGAAAGCATGTTGTCGCGCGTCTGGAAATCGACCGGCGTCACCATCGTGATCAGGTTCCGGATCTTTTCCGGGTAAATCGAGGCGAAGCACAGGCTGAATGCGCCGCCCTGGCAAATGCCGAGCAGGTTGATCTTGTCGAGCTTGTGGCGCTTGGCGACGACATCGACACAGCGCTTGATGTAACCGTTGATGTAGTCGTCAAGCGAAAGATGCTTGTCTGACGCGTCGGGATAGCCCCAGTCGATCAAATACACGTCTTCGCCGAGCGCGAGCAGATTCTTGACCAGCGAGCGGTCATCCTGCAGGTCGACCATGTAGGGTCGATTGACCAGCGCGTAGCTGATCAGGATCGGCACCTTAGCCGTTGGCTTGTGCGGCCCTTTGAAACGATACAGGACGAGCTTGTCCTCGCGATAGACTTCTTCCTTGTCGGTGGCGCCGTAATGCACTTCGTCCAGCGTGCGCAGCACCTGCATTCCGGCGGCGATTTTCTGCTGGAACTTCTGCGCTTCCTCGTACGCCTTCTGCGGCGCGATGCGGATCGGGTTCATGTTCGACTTAACCTCTGAAAAATTTCGTCATTGCAGCGAACGCCGAAATGCCGAGTCGGAAATCATTTCTTCTTGCCGCCCTTCTTGTCACCCTTGCTCGGCTTCGCCATCTGCGCCGCAGCCGCACGCAGCTTCGGCTTGCTCTTGACGCGTCGTTGCATCGCCGCGACTGCATCGGCGAACGAGCTCGTCTTCGCCTTGGCCGCCGCTTCGTCCGCCGGGCGCGGACGCACCACAGCGGCAGGTGCACGCGACTTCGCTGCCGTGGCACGACGCCTAGCCGGCTTTGCCGCCGACCTCGATTTCGTCATGGGTGGTGCAGCTGGCTTCGCCGTCGCGACGGCAGGTTCGGTCGGTTTTGTGGCCGAAGCAGGGTTCTTCGCGCTCGCCTGCGCCAATGATTTTTTCAGCGCCGCGACTTCGCCGCGCAGAGTCGCGATTTCCGCCTCGACCGCGCTGCCGTCGTGTGCGTTGCCGCCATCGCGCAATTCGCGACGCAGGTCGTGCACGCGCTTGCTCAGGCTGTCGAGTTCGCTGCGCGTCGGCATGCCGAGTTCGCGGCTGATGCGCTCGACTTCGATTTGTATTTGCTTGCGCACGCGCATCTGCGCATTCGCCAGTGCGCCGTAGACTCGGCTGAACTCTTCCGACAACGCGATCTCGGCGTAAGCTTCCTCCATCGCATCGACCCAGAGATCGTACAACGCCTTGAGCGATTCGATCGTCCGTCCCGGTTCGCTGCGCTCGGCGAGCTTGCGCTCGAACAATTCGTTGCCGCGCCGGCTCGCCTCGAGCATGAGCCGGTTGTACGCACTCGACGCCTGCTGGTATTCGATCAAGGCAAGCGCGGTGCGCTGATAGTGTTCCTGATGTTCGCGCGCGAGGCCGAACGCCGGCATCTGCAGCCACGACAGGCCTTCCTTGCGCATCTGCTCGATGTAGGGCGCAAATGCGGCGGGCAGTTCGGCAAAACCCTGCGCGCCCTTGCCGGCCACTTCGCGCAGCGCCTTGGCAAACGGATTCGTCGTAGGATCGAAGCCGGGAACGCCCGAACCGACCGCGTTGCGTACCGCATCGAGCCAGGGCTGCGCCGGATTCGCCGCGCCTTCGCCGAGCGCCGATGCGCCGAACAGCGATTGCATCATCGCGACGTAGGCCTTCGCGCTGTCGGTCAGGCGCTCGGCCGTCTCGCTCTGCTTGCCGGCGTCGGCGAACAGGCGCGACCATTGCTCGAGGCCTTCGTGCCACGGCGTCTGAGCAGACGGGGCCGAAGCAGCGCCCGCGAACGGGTTGAACGGAGCGAAGCCCGCAAACCCGGCTGGCGTAGCGGCGAAAGGCATGGCAAACGGATTCGCACCGACCGCGGCGAACGGATTGCCTGCGGCAAACGAAGCTGCGCCCGGCGGCCCGACAGGCGCTTTCTGCGCGAGATCGGACCAGGCGTTGAAATACTGGCGCTGCAGCGCGTCCCAATCCTTCAACCAGTCGTTCATGCTCTTGTTTTCGCTCATGCGCGCATCTCCGGAGGGGTTTTGATGCTAGCACGCGTGTGCGCGCATCGCATTACGCCCGCCTGAGCGATGAGGCCGTCCTTTCGTCCAAATCGCCCAACAAAAAAACGCGCCGAAGCGCGTTTTTTTGTTGATTATCCGAAAAGCAGCAATCAAGCGGCTGGAGCTTCCTCGGTCACCGCCTTCATCGACAGGCGGATGCGGCCCTGCTTGTCGACTTCGAGCACCTTGACCTTGACCACGTCGCCTTCCTTGAGCTTGTCGGAGACCTTCTCCACGCGCTCGTTGGAGATCTGCGAAACGTGAACGAGACCGTCCTTGCCCGGCAGGATCGTGACGAACGCGCCGAAGTCCATGAGCTTGGCGACCTTGCCCTCGTAGATGCGGCCCGGCTCGACGTCGGAGACGATCTGTTCGATGCGTGCCTTGGCCGCATCAGCCGCTTCGCGATTGACCGAGGCGATGACGATCGTGCCGTCGTCGCTGATGTCGATCGTCGCACCGGTTTCTTCGGTGATGCCGCGGATCACGCTGCCGCCCTTGCCGATGACTTCGCGGATCTTGTCCGGGTGGATCTTCATCGTCATCAGGCGCGGGGCGAACTCGCTCATCTCGGTGCGCGAGGTCGTGATGACCTTGCCCATTTCGCCGAGGATGTGCAGGCGGCCCTGCTTGGCCTGCGCGAGTGCGACCTTCATGATCTCTTCGGTGATGCCGTCGATCTTGATGTCCATCTGCAGCGCGCTGATGCCGTCGGCGCTACCGGCCACCTTGAAATCCATGTCGCCGAGGTGATCCTCGTCGCCGAGGATGTCGGACAACACGACGAACTGGTCGCCTTCCTTGACCAGGCCCATCGCGATGCCCGCGACCGGCGCCTTGAGCGGCACGCCCGCATCCATCATCGCCAGCGACGAGCCGCAGACCGAGGCCATCGACGAGGAGCCGTTCGACTCGGTGATTTCCGAGACCACGCGCACCACGTACGGGAAGGCTTCCATCGTCGGCTTGACCGCCTGCACGCCGCGCTTGGCGAGGCGGCCGTGGCCGATTTCGCGGCGCTTCGGCGCGCCGAAGCGACCGGCTTCACCAACCGAGAACGGCGGGAAGTTGTAGTGGAAAAGGAACGGATCCTTCGACTCGCCTTCCGGCGCATCGATGATCTGCGCGTCGCGCGCGGTGCCGAGCGTGACGATGACCAGCGCCTGCGTCTCGCCGCGCGTGAACAGCGCCGAGCCGTGGGTACGCGGCAGCACGCCAACGCGCACCGTGATCGGACGGATGTCGTCGAGCTTGCGCCCGTCGATGCGCACCTTGCTCGCGAGCACGGAGTCGCGCAGCGTGCGGTATTCGAGTTCGCCGAACTCCTTGGCGAGTTCAGCCTTGTCCCACTTCTCCGCTTCGATGCGACCGGCGAGGCTTTGCAGCACGTCCGACTTGATCGCGGCGATCGCGTCGCGCCGCTGCAGCTTGTCGCGGATCTGGAACGCCTGCTCGAGCTGCGTGCCGACGGCTTCCTTGAGCGCGGCGATCGCGGTGTCGTTCTTCACCGGCGCAGTCCACGCGGACGGCCTGGTGTTGGCTTCGACGGTCAACTCGTTGATCGTGTTGATCACGACCTGCAGGGCCTTGTGGCCGAACACGACCGCGCCGAGCATGACGTCTTCGCTGAGCAGCTTGGCTTCGGATTCGACCATGAGCACGGCGTTCGAGGTGCCGGCGACGACGAGGTCGAGGTCGGAAGTCTTCAGCTCCGTCGCAGTCGGATTGAGCAGATACTGGCCGTTCGCGTAGCCGACGCGCGCGGCGCCGATCGGACCCTTGAACGGGATGCCGGCAAGGCTGAGCGCGGCGGAAGCGCCGATCATCGCCGGGATGTCACCGTCGATTTCCGGATTGAGCGACACGACCTGGGCGATGACCTGCACTTCGTTCTTGAACTCTTCCGGGAACAGCGGGCGCACCGGACGATCGATCAGGCGCGAGGTCAGCGTCTCCTTCTCGGTCGGACGGCCTTCGCGCTTGAAGAAGCCGCCCGGGATACGGCCGGCGGAGTAGAACTTCTCGACGTAGTCGACGGTGAGCGGGAAGAAGTCCTGTCCTTCCTTCGCTTTCGCCGCGGCGACCGCGGTGACCAGCACGACCGTGCCGCCCATCGACACCATGACCGCGCCGGACGCCTGGCGGGCGATTTCGCCCGTCTCGAGCGTGACCGTCTGATTCCCGTACTGGAAAGACTTGGTAATTTTTGCCACGTTGAATTCCTTGAATCGATCAGCGGGATCGGTTGGATCCCTCGGGCCCGCGGTTCCCGCGCAAGCGGGAGTCCGTTTTCAGGCCTTAAAAATGGATCATCCCGGCATGCGCCGGGATGACGAGTGGTGTTGCTTAGCGACGCAGGCCCAAACGCTCGATCAGCGTCTTGTAGCGCTCGGCGTCGGCTTTCTTGAGATAGGCCAGCAGGCTGCGGCGCTGGTTGACCATCTTGAGCAGACCGCGACGCGAGTGATGATCCTTGTCGTGATCGGCGAAATGCTTGGAGAGGTGCTCGATGCGCGCGGAAAGCAGCGCGACCTGTACTTCGGGAGAGCCGGTGTCGTTCGGCGCGCGGCGATAGTCGGCAATGACCTTGCTGGTCTGTTCGACGGAGAGAGACATGATGTTTACCTGTGTTATGTTGCGTACGGCGCGGTTCAGCCTTCGAAAGCTGCATGTTCGCAAGCGCGAACCGCGTTAATGGACGACATGGCCACATGCTCGAAACGAGGCGCAAGTGCCTAATCGGCTTTGAAAAAGCTCCCCATTATAACCGGTTTTTCGGCAAAGGTGCAGCCTGAGGGGTTTTGCGTCCAAAGAGACGGCGCGCCACTTGGGCGCGCCGTCGGGGGCGGTCAAGCCCGCCCGGGTCCAGCCGTACTACGGCGACGAACTCGAAGTCGAATCCTCGCTGCAATGCGTGGGACCGCCCGGGTAGTTGCCGTTGTTGTACATGTCGAGAATCGCCGCGTCGCTGATGAATTGCTGGCGCAATGCGTTGTTCGACTTGAGCGCACCGACGTACGCGGGTGTATTCGTCGGGTTGTTGAACAGGCCAAAGGCCTGGCTTATCGCGGATTGCACCTGAGGCGGCTGCGAAGCACCGTTGAGCTGGTTCAGGACCGCCGCCTCGTACTGATGCGCCAGTACCCAATACGCGTTGCCACCGGCCGGAGTGGTCCAGAACGCCTGGTACCAGGATTCCCCGCTGTAGAAGAACGTCGTATCGGGCCCGTTCGGCTGCAGGAGATTCCAGGTCGGGTCGGACTTCGCCGGGCCGTACTTGCTGTGTGTCTTCCAGTAGCCCTGAGTCAGGGTGCAGCCCTGCGCGCAATCGCGGTTGGTGATGTTGATCGTCGCCGTGCTGCTGCCGGTTGCGCCCGTCGTGTTGGTCAGGAAGCTCGCGGCGTTTGGCACTGCGATCGTCTTGCACGTGCCCAATGCCGGATCCCAGGTGAAGCTCGCCGTATAGGTGACGGTTTGCGACCAAGTGCCTCCACCCGCAGGCGCACAGATCAAACCGCCGAGAGGCGCAGGCGTGCCATTGTTGAACGCGTCGGAAAGAGTGATGCACTGGTCGACCAGATTGGCAGGCGTGCCGAACGTGACCGCCGCCATGCCCGAGTACTGCGTCGATCCGGCCGGTGTGCCGACGCCGCTCGCGTCGTAGTGATAGTTCTGCTGCGTCGCCGTGGCCACGTTGGTCCGCGCAGCCTTGTCAGGCAGGCTGCCCGAGTAGGTGCATTGCAGCCAACCGCCGGCTGGCACGGTCGAGGACGGACAGCTGACGCTCATGTTCAGCGCCGTGGAGACCACGTCGATCACGCCGAGCAGCGTCGCACTGCGGCCTGGATCGTTGTTGCCGATCGTGATGATGCCGCTGACCGCCGCGGTGTTGTCGCTCGACGTAGCGCTGACAGTGACGATATAGCCCAGGTTAACCGTCTGGTTCGCCGACAGCAGCAGCGCATCCGGAGTGCCGTCATTGTTGGTGTCGACCGTCAGCGGGGGCGAGACGTAGGATTTGGTTATGTTCCAGGCCCAGGCACGGTTGAAGCTCGTGTTGGCCGTCTTGCTGACCGCGAGGCTGTAGCAATTGACCACGACTTCGGCACTGGCCGGGTTCACGCCGTTCGCGGTCGTCGACACGGTATTGTCGAACACGTAGTTATAGGTCGGTTGGTTGCCCTGCCCCGTGCAGTCGAATGTCTTGCCGTAGGTCACGCTGCCGGTGCCGTTGAATGTCCACGGCGCACCGCTGGCCCCGGGATCGGAGTCGGTTACCGTGATCGAGTCGTTGACGACCGTGCCGGGCGTCGTGAACGTCGCGGTCGCCGATGCGGAGCCGCCACCGACATCGCCACTGGTCGTCACGCTGACCGTATTGACTTTCGAACCGCCGGCGCTGACCCCGCTGACCACGATGGGACCATAGCTGCAGGTCTCCGTCGCGTGCGCGGCTAGCGTTCCGGTCGCACAACTCAGGCTGATCGGCGTGCCGTCATTGAGTTGATCCGCGATCGCGGTGATCGTGGCCGCAAACGGCGCCGGATTGGTGATCGTTACCGTGCCGCTCATCGTGAAGTTCGAGTCGACCGGCGCGCCTTTGGTTGCAGTGACCGTGTAGAGCACATCGCCCGAATCGCCGTTGAACAGATTGAGCGGCGTCGGCGACACCGATTTGGTCAACGTCCACGGATAAGTGCGCGTGAAGGTCGGATCGGCGGTCTTGCTGACCTGCAAGTGATAGTCGTAGCAGAACACCATGTGACTGAAACCGCAGCGCACATCATTGTTGCTACCGCAGAGCAGCGGTGTGAATAGGCCACTGTCCGACGTTGCGTCCCTCGACTCGTCGTCCTGGCCATTGATGGTCGGATCGTAGACGTAGATGTTGGCACCGTTGCCGCCCTTGACCGCCACCGCATCCATGCCGGTGCTCGCCGACCAGCCGACCTGACCCGTCGACGGATCGAACGTGATGTGAAATGTCGTGCCGTCCGGCGCAGTGAAATCACCAGCGCTGGGCTCGTCAACCACGACGGTGGCATCGATGCTGATGCCGTACGGCGCAATGTCCGCGTTGATGTCCGAGCAACTCGTGACGTTGACGCCGTCGACGACGATCGGACTGACCCCGCCCGCGCTGGGTGGATCGGCGGCAAGTGCCGTTCCGCTGAACAACAATACCAGTGCCGCGCATAGGCGGCCGATTCTCGTGCGAAAAGTTCCCATGACTTGAGCTCCCGAAAGGTCCGCGGCCGTGGCTTCTTTGGTTGCACGTCGGCGGATCGATTGGTATCGCTCGGCAGTCCGGCCATCCAGGCTCACGTCTGGATCCGTGGCTTTGCGTCCCCGGCTTGCGCCGGGTTTGCTCTTTTCGAGACCGTGAACTTCCTGTTTCCCAACTCCCGTTTTCAACAGAGCGAGCACCGCCCGCCGCGTCTCGCTTGCGCGGACGCGTAGGCTTGAGTGCTCGTCTCAAAAGCTCGATGCAGAAAAAACAGGCGGCGATTACGGCGTGCGGAAAACGCGACGCGCAGCGCCGCCGTACCTCATGGAGGCACGCCCGTGCGATGGAAGAAGGCAGGCATGACCAGACCCCTGCTCAGGTCTGCGGCCGCAAGATCAGAATGCAAAAATGCCGTAGGCCAAGTGGCTGTTCTCGGCAACCCGGCTGTCCGAAGCTCCGCCTCGGACCCGTAGCTTTGCGACCCCGGCTCGCGTCGGGTGTGCTATTTGCGAGTCCCCGCAGGCTTCTCGAAGGAGGCGAAACGATTGCGGTGCGACTGACCAAGAAACGCCACGAACCTAGTCGGCGTAACCCCTTTCCAAGTCGTACCCGCAATTCCGCCTTATCCGTGAACTGCCGGCGTATTCGCTGCGCCCTGTTCCACAGCAGCAAGCCCCACTTTCAACCCATTCGTCAAGCCCTTGCAGCCCGACAACGAACAGATTACAGCGATTAGTGATCTATATCACAAAACACGCAAAACATCAATCCGACTGAGGTGCAAAACCGCGCAGGATACGCACTGCGCCGGCAGTGTCGATCGCAACGAGCGCGACCGGCCGGCCGCCGCGGCCGAACGCACATGCCTGATCGGCAGCAACCGCACCATCGATGTGCACAGTTTGCCCGTGGCGCAGGCGCGCCTCGTGGATTTCGTCCAATTCGATTCGGGGCATTGCTTGCAGTCCCGACTGCAGCGGCAACAGCAAGGAATCCAATTCTACGCCGTCGACAAGAGCCTGCTCGAGTTCGCCCAGCGTATGCATGGCCGGTTGCCTGAATGGCTCGACCCATTCGCGACGCAGCGCAGTCAGGTGCGCTCCGCAACCTAGCTTCTCGCCAAGATCACGCACGAGGCTGCGCACATAAGTGCCCGAGGCGCATTCGACGTGCAGCGTCAGCAGATCACCGCTGCGCTCTACCAAATCGAACGCGTGCACTTCGACCTCGCGCGACGGTGCTTCGACTTCCTCGCCACGTCGCGCGCGCTTGTACAGTGGCACGCCACCCTGCTTGATCGCCGAATAGGCCGGCGGGATCTGCACGATGTGACCGCGCAGCCCGGCAAGCGCCGACTCGATCCGTGCGTCATCCAGCTCGGGAACCGCGCGCGTGCGCACGACCTCGCCTTCCGCATCGTCGGTCGTCGTTGTCACCCCGAGCCGGCATTGCGCCGCATACGCCTTGCGCGCACCGAGTAGATAGCCCGCAATTTTGGTCGCTTCGCCGAAGCAGATCGGCAGCAGCCCGGTTGCGAGCGGATCGAGGCTGCCGGTATGGCCGGCCTTTTTCGCACCGAACAGATGCCGCGCCTTTTGCAGCGCCTGATTCGAACTCAAGCCCGGTGGCTTGTCGAGCAACAGGATGCCGCTGATGTCGCGAAACTTGCTTCTTGAACTCACGCGTAAGACCGCTCGGTCGCTTCTTCTCCGTCGCGCGGAAAGCAGACTATGGCTTTTCGCGCAACAGGGCTTCGATGCGCTCGCCGCGATCGAGCGAATCGTCGTAGCGGAAACGCAGCTCGGGCACGCGGCGAATTTTCATCGTGCGCGACAGTTCGCGACGGAACTCCTTGGCGAGCTCGTTGAGTGCCTTAACGCCATCCTTCGCCGTGTCGGGCAGCAACGCGGTGACGAAGATCGTCGCGACATCGAAATCCTTGGTGACCTCGACATCGGATACGCTCATCGACGGCAGCGCGTTGTCGCGCACGCTCTCATGCACCATCGTACCGACTAGGCGGCGCAGTTCGGCGGAGAGACGGTCAGCACGGTTGAACGAACGTGTAGCCATAATCAGTGCCTCTTGTTTGATGCGCCAGCGCGACCGAGTTCGCGGTCGAAGAAGCGCGCGACGACGGCGTACATCGCCTTCGACTCGGGCAACTCCGGGTCGGAGAAGAACGAATGCCACATGCCTTCCCAGACGTGCAGTTCGGTTTTTACGCCGGCCTCGGTCAGCAGTTCGTTGCTGCGCAAGGCCGCACTCATCGCGAAGTCGCGTGAACCGGAAACCAGCAACGTCGGCGGAAACTTCGTCAGCACCTCGCGCGAGACACCCGGAACGACAAGCGGGCTCGCGGGATCGGCGCCACTGAAGTACGGCAGCTCGGTCAGCGGAAACGCGTGCTCGGGCACTGATTCACCCATCAACAGATGACCGATGTAGGCGGAATCGCCGGCGAAATCGACGACACCGGCGCAGAAAATGCCGATCGCACCCGGAGCAGAAAGGTTTTTCGTCTGCAGCCACGTGATTGCTTCCGCAGTCAGCGCGCCGCCGGCCGAGCAGCCGTAAATGCCGATGTTCTGCGGTTTGTAGGTTTTAAGAAGCTCGCGGTATACCTTCTCCACATCCTCGCTCGCGGCAGGGAATGTGTGTTCGGGGCCTTGGCGATAGTCGACCGTGATCACCTTGATCTTGCCGACGCTCGCAACTGGAATCGCCTCAACCAAGCCGCCCGATCCCGCGCCCCAGAGGAACGCGCCGCCATGCAGGTTGATCAGCACGCGCTGCGTGTTGCGCGCGTCGACACCACCCTTCGGAGTCACCACATCGGCGGCGACGCCAGCGAACTTCTGCGCCGCAATCTCGACCGGATAAAGCTTCTTCATCCGTTCGGCGCGGTCGCTGTTGATCTTGTCGTAGAACGTGCGACTGGCCTGGATATCTTGGCCCAGCGGCGGTGCCGCCTTGCCTTCGTTGAATATCCCGCCGAAACGCGCAAGCGCTTCCTTTGAGGCGAAGACCGAGAATGGAAAACGCGCGGCGGGCGAGGAAACCGTGCCGGCTGCATCCGTCTTCGACGTATTGTCCTGGGCCTGCGCCGCCATGGCAAAGAACAGTATGAACAGCACGGACGATGTGAACCGGCGAGAATTCATGATCAGCGCGCGTACTCGCGTAGTGGGATGGAACAGGATGCAATCTTACGCCGTCACTCCGACGAAACTAGAAACGGCAAGAAAAAGAAAAAGGGACGATGCCGCCCCTTTTTCTCCTGTCGCGGGAATCGACCTTACAGAGTCCTCGCCACCTCGATGCGCTCGAAGCACTCGATCTGGTCGCCCGGCTTGACGTCGTTGTATTGCTTGACGCCAATGCCGCACTCCATGCCGTTGCGCACCTCTTCGACGTTTTCCTTGAAACGCCGCAGCGATTCGAGTTCGCCCTGGAAGATGACGGTGTTGTCACGCAACACGCGGATCGGCTTGTTGCGCTTGACCGTGCCCTCGATGATCATGCAACCCGCGATCGCGCCGAACTTGGATGAGCGGAACACGTCGCGCACCTGGGCCACACCGATGATTTCTTCGCGGATCTCGTTGCCGAGCAGACCCGAAGCGACCTGCTTCACCTGGTCGATCACATCGTAGATAATCGAGAAATAGCGCAGGTCGAGGCCGTTGGTCTCGATGATCTTGCGCGCGGACGCATCGGCGCGCACGTTGAAGCCGATGATCACGGCCTTCGACGCCGCGGCGAGCGTCGCGTCGGACTCGGTGATGCCGCCGACGCCGGACCCGATCACGTTGACCTTGATCTTGTCGTTGCCGATCTTGGTCAGGGCATCGCGCAGCGCTTCAGCCGAACCTTGCACGTCGGCCTTGACCACGAGATTGAGCGTTTGCGCGCCCTCGCCCTGGCCCATCTGCGCCATGATGTCTTCCATGCGGTTGCCAGCCTGTTTGAGCAGGCGCGCGTCGCGGCGCTTGTGCTGGCGCTCGAGGGCGACGTCCTTGGCCAGGCGTTCGTCCTGCACGACGATGAAGTCGTCGCCGGCTTCAGGCACGCCTGAGAGACCGAGCAACTGCACCGGAATCGACGGGCCGGCCGCATCAACCTGCTGGCCGCTCTCGTTGAACAGCGCACGCACGCGGCCGTACTCGACGCCGCAGACGATGAAGTCGCCCTTCTTCAGTGTGCCTTGCTGGACGAGCACGGTCGCGACCGGACCGCGGCCCTTGTCGAGACTCGACTCGACGACGACGCCGGCGGCGCGACCGTCCTTGACCGCGGTCAGTTCCATGACTTCGGCCTGCAGCAGGATCGATTCGAGCAGGTTGTCGACGCCATCGCCGGTCTTCGCCGACACCGGCACGATCTGCACGTCGCCGCCCCACTCTTCCGGCACCACTTCGTGCTGGACGAGACCCTGCTTGACCTGGTCGGGGTTCGCTTCGGGCTTGTCCATCTTGTTCATCGCCACGATCAGCGGCACCTTCGCGGCGCGCGCGTGGTTGATCGCTTCGATCGTCTGCGGCATCACACCGTCGTCTGCGGCGACGACGAGTACGACGATGTCGGTCAGCTTCGCACCGCGCGCGCGCATCGCGCTGAACGCGGCGTGGCCAGGCGTGTCGAGGAACGAGATCACGCCGCGATCGGTCTTCACGTGATACGCGCCGATGTGCTGGGTGATGCCGCCGGCTTCGCCCGAGGCAACCTTGGTGCGACGGATGTAGTCGAGCAGCGACGTCTTGCCGTGATCGACGTGGCCCATGATCGTGACCACGGGCGGGCGCGACTCTCTATTGCCGACGATCTCGACCTTGGCCAGCGTGGTCTCCGCATTGTCCTCTTCGAGA
Source organism: Rudaea cellulosilytica DSM 22992 (assembly GCF_000378125.1). Taxonomy (GTDB): domain Bacteria; phylum Pseudomonadota; class Gammaproteobacteria; order Xanthomonadales; family Rhodanobacteraceae; genus Rudaea; species Rudaea cellulosilytica. The sequence goes on from NZ_KB899242.1 coordinate 421,164, forward strand.
CGCGTCGCGTTGTGGCCAAGTTCTTCGACCACCAGCACGGCCGTGTCGTGGTCGATCGGCTGATTGATCGTCGCCATCACACCCATCTTGAACAGCGCTTTGACCACATCCGCGCCCTTGACCGCCATCTTCTGGGCCAGGTCGGAAACGAGGATCGATTCGCCGATCGCAATGTCGCGCGTGACCGGCGCAGTCGGACGCGAGAAGCCGTGCGGACCACCCGACGGCGAACGCACCTGCTCGACCTGACGGCGCGGCTTGCGCTTGATCGCGCCACGACGCGCGTGGCCTTCGTCGGAGAGGTGCAGCTCGGCGCCGAAATATCGTGGCGTGCCATCGCTTTCCGCGGGCATGCGATGCGAGCCATGCTTTTTATGCCGAGCGGCGGCGGCATGCGCACTTTCGGCTTCGCCGTTGCCATTGACACGAGCAGGCCGCGGCCGCGGCGCTTCGGCCGGCTTCCGCGCCGGTGTCGCGGCGTCGGTTTTGGCCACGCGTTCGGCCGGTTTTTCCGCATCGGCAGCCGGCTGCTTCGCCGCCTGCTCGGCGGCGGCCTTGGCCGCGACCTCGCGAGCTTCGGTTTCGGCGCGCACACGCGCTTCCTCAGCCGCGCGCAGCTTCGCCTCTTCTTCAAGGCGGCGACGTTCGCGGTCTTGGCGCGTGATTTCTTCGGTCTCGCGCTTGAGTTGCGACTCGGCAAGCTTCTTCAGCGCATCCTCGCGCTCGGCATCCGGTTGCTGCTCCGGCGAAATTTCGCTGCGTTTGACGTAGGTGCGCTTTTGGCGCACTTCGACGTTGACCGTCTTGCCGCGCGTCGCGCCCTGATTGACCGTCAGTTCGCTGACCGTGCGGCGCTTGAGCGTCACCTGGCGCGGTGCGTTGTCTTCGCCGCCGCTAGAACCCTCGCCCTTGCCGTGGGTGCGGCGCAGGAAGCCGTGCAGCTTGACCTTATCCGTGCTTGAGACGACCTGGTCAGGGCTGGAGAATTTCATGCCGGCGCTGTTCAGCTGCGAAATCAGCTTGTCCGCGCTCATGCCGAGTACACCGGCTAGTTGTTTGATCGTTACGTCCGACATGATTCTTGCTTCTCCTCGCGGCGCCGTGCGAATTTCGCCCGCACATTGCCTCAGTTACTTTTTGCCGTCATCAAAGCAAAGCCGGGATGACGGGATTGTCAGTTCAAGCGTTCATACACACACCTGATTCGCCCTGAAAAATTTGCCGGCTACGCGGCCTCGGCCTGTCTCGCCGCCATGATCAGCGCCGACGCATGCTTTTCGTCGATACCGTCGATCGCCAGCTCGACCAGTTCGTCGGTGGCGAGGTCGGCCAGATCCTGACGCGTGACGATCTTGTGCTGCGCGAGCGTGAATGCGGTCGCCTCGTCCATGCCCGGCACGGCAAGCAGATCGTCTGCCGGCTTGTGCTCATCGATGTCTTCTTCGACCGCGAGCGCGTCGGTGAGCAACGCGTCGCGTGCACGCGCGCGCAGTTCCTCGACGATGTCCTCGTCGAAGCCTTCGATGCCGAGCAATTCCGCGGTCGGCACGTAGGCGATTTCCTCGACCGTCGAAAAACCTTCCTGCACGAGGATCGCGGCGATTTCCGCATCGACCTCGAGCTTGGCCTGGAACAATTCACGCGCCGCGACCTGCTCGGCCTCGGACTTCGCCGCGACCTGATCCTGGGTCATCACGTTGAGCTGCCAGCCGGACAGCTTGGACGCTAGGCGTACGTTCTGGCCGCCGCGGCCGATCGCCTGCGAGAGCTTGTCCTCGGCGACGGCGATGTCCATCGAATGCTTGTCCTCGTCGACGATGATCGACTGCACTTCGGCCGGCGCCATCGCGTTGATCACGAACTGCGCAGCATTCTCGTTCCACAACACGATGTCGATGCGCTCGCCGTTGAGTTCGTTCGACACCGCCTGCACGCGCGAGCCGCGCATGCCGATGCAGGCGCCGATCGGATCGGTGCGATGGTCGTGCGCGATCACGGCGATCTTGGCGCGGTCGCCCGCGTCGCGTGCGGCCGCCCTGATCTCGACCAGACCCTGGCCGACTTCCGGCACTTCGAGCTTGAACAGTTCGATCATGAATTCCGGCGCGGTGCGCGAGACGAACAACTGCGGGCCGCGCTGTTCGGCACGCACTTCGTACAGATAGCCGCGCACGCGGTCGCCTGCGCGCACCGCTTCGCGCGGGATCGCCTTGTCGCGCGCGATGTAGGCCTCGGCATTGCCGCCGAGGTCAAGATAGATCGAACCGCGCTCGACACGCTTGACCACGCCCGTAACGAGTTCGCCAACGCGATCCTTGAACGCGGAAACGACGAGTGCACGCTCGGCCTCGCGCACGTGCTGCACGATGACCTGCTTGGCAGCCTGCGCCGAGATGCGGCCGAAATCGGGGTTCTCGATCTTCTCCTCGATGAAGTCGCCGATCTGCGCGTCAGGCTTGACGTCGACCGCGTCCATGAGGCGCAACTGGCGGTCCGGCGATTCCATGACCACGTCGTCGGCGACCACTTCCCAGCGGCGGAACGTTTCATACTCGCCGCTGTGGCGATCGATGGATACGCGCGCGGCGACATCCTCGTTCGGATAGCGCTTCTTCGCCGCCGAGGCGAGCGCGGCCTCAAGTGCGTGAAAAATCACGTCGCGATCGACGCCTTTCTCGTTGGCCACTGCGTCGGCTACCAACAGCATTTCTTTGCTCATCTTCTTGTCTCTTAAGCTTCCCTTCTCCACTCGGGAGAGGTGGCCCGAAGGGCCGGATGAGGGAAAGACATCGCGGAGCGACATCTCCCGTATAAAAACGTTTATCCCTTTTTACCTTTTTCCGTTTTGCGACCTTTTCCCGGCTTCTTCGGCTCGTCGAACCGCGGCACGAGCTTGGCTCTGTGCACGTTGCCGTGCGGGATATCAACTGCGGCACCGTCTTGTTCGACCGTGATCGTCTCGCCTTCCACCGCGAGAATCGGCCCCTGAAAACGGCGCCGCCCGTTGAGCGGCAAACTCAACTCGATCTTTGCGTCCTCGCCGACGAAACGCGCGAACTGCCCCGGCGTGTACAGCGGCCGGTCGAGTCCCGGCGAGGACACTTCGAGCGTGTAGCGTCCAACGATCGGATCGTTCACGTCGAACAGCGCCGACACCTGGCGACTGACCGCCTCGCAATCATCCACGGTCACCGGTGCATCCATGCGATCGATGTACACGCGCACCAGCGAATTGCCGTGCGACGGGCTGTACTCGACGCCGAGGCATTCCAGCCCCATGTCGGCGATCGCGGGCGCTACCAGATTGGTCAATTCCTCATTTCTCATGGGTTTACCTGTGCGTTCGTCCTTGAACGCGACGATCACGAAGCGGGCTTCCTGCCCGCACTATTCAATTAAAAGCCGAGGTCTTTGCGGCGTCTTTTTGCGAATCCGCAGAAACAAAAAATGGGCCAGAGGCCCATTCCTTAGTCCGCCGTTTTGATCCAGAAACCGGCGAGTCGCATCCTGCGAGAAAATTGGTAGCGGGGGCAGGATTTGAACCTACGACCTTCGGGTTATGAGCCCGACGAGCTGCCAGACTGCTCCACCCCGCACCAGAGCCGCTATTCTAGTCGCAGATGGCGGTATTTTGCAAGAACGCCGAGCCTTGTCGGCTTGAATCGACTTCAACCCGCACCCATCGCCCGATAGCACCAGCTCAGCAGCGGACCAAAGAACAGGCCGAGAAACAGCAGCGCGGCGCCGTTGATCGACAGCACCCAGCGCAGCGGAATGTCTTGCGGCAGGGCGAGCGTGTCTTTCGTCTCCGGCGGATCGAAGTACATGACCTTGATCACGCGCAGATAATAGAACGCACCGACGATGGCGAAGACGATCGCGACGATCGCGAGCCAGAGCATGCCCGCATCGAGCGCCGCCTTGAGCACGAGCAGCTTGGCGAAAAAGCCAAACAGTGGCGGGATGCCGGCGAGCGAGGCCATCACGAGCAGGACGACGAACGCGTACCACGGGTTGCGCTGGTTGAGACCCTTGAAGTCGTCGATCTCCTCGGCTTCGAAACCGGCGCGCGCGAGCAACTGGATCGAGCCGAAAGCCGCAGCCGACATGATCGCGTAGGCGATCGCGTAGAACATCGCCGCGGCATAGCCCGACGGCGTGCCGTTGGCGAGGCCGAGCAGGAGGAAGCCGACGTGCGAGATCGTCGAGTACGCGAGCATGCGCTTGAGGTTGGTCTGCGCAATGGCGACGACATTGCCGATCGCGAGCGACAGCACGGCGAGCACGGCGAGCATTTCGCCCCAGTGCGGATGCAGCCCGCCGAGCGCGCCATCGAGCAGGCGCCAGGCCATACCGAACGCGGCGATCTTCGGCGCCGAGCCGATGAACGTGGTGACCGCAGTCGGCGAACCCTGGTAGACGTCGGGCAACCACATATGGAACGGCGCCGCGCCGAACTTGAAACCAATGCCGGCGACGAGGAAAACCAGGCCGAAGGCGAGCAGCGTCTGGTGCGAGCTGCCCGCGGCAAGCGATGCGACGGCGTGGATCTTCTGCAGATCGAGCGTGCCGGTCGCGCCGTAGATCATCGACATGCCATAGAGCAGGATGCCCGAGGCGAGCGCGCCGAGCACGAAGTACTTCATCGCCGCTTCGGACGACAGCGGCGAATCGCGGTTCAGCGCGACCAGGGCATACGAGGACAGCGTCAGCAGTTCGAGGCCGACGTAGATCATCACCAGACTGCCGGCAGAAACGAGCAGCATCATGCCGAGCACCGCGAACAACACCAGCATGTGGAATTCGCCGACGAACAGCTTGCGATCCTTCAGGTAGGTACGCGCATAGACGAACACGGCGATGGTGACGAGAAGGATGAACACCTTGAGCAGGCGCGCTACCGCATCGTGCACGAACATGCCGGAAAAGCCGCGCGCATCCGCGCTGCGATCGATGATGACCAGCAGCAACGTCGCAACGACGACCCCGATCGACAACCAATGCGTCGCATCACGCTGCGCAGGCTTGATGACGAGATCCACCGCGATCACCGCACAGATGGCGAACAGCAGGAATGCTTCAGGCAGGATCAGCTGGAGGTCTTGGATACTGAAAGACATGGTTCATCTCATTTATGCGCGCTTCCCTGCGCGCGACAGCAAAAAACGGTCGTCTAGCCGGCCTTGACCACGAGCAACTGATCAACGATGTGCTTGACCGAAGCGTCCATCAAATGCGTCAGCGGCTCCGGCCAGATGCCGAACAGCAGCGTCATCGCGGCGAATGCGCCGAGTACGAGCGCCTCGCGTGCATCGATGTCCTTGAGCTTGGCAACGTGATCGTTGGTCACCTCGCCCCAGATCACGCGCTTGACCAGCCACAGCGTGTATGCCGCACCGATAATCAGGGTGAACGCAGCGAGCGCGGCGATCCAGAAATTCGATTGGAAGCTGGCAAGGATGACCATGAACTCGCCGACGAAACCGCTGGTGCCAGGCAGGCCGCAATTGGCCATGGCGAAGAACACGACGAAAGCGGCGTACCACGGCATCGTGTTCACGACTCCGCCGTAATCCTTGATCATGCGCGTGTGCATGCGGTCGTAGATCACGCCGATGCACGAGAACATCGCGCCGGAGACGAAGCCGTGCGAGATCATCTGCACCATCGCACCGGACACGCCGAGGTAGGCTGCGTCCTTATTGCCGCTGACGCGCACGAGGGCGAGCGCGATGAAGATGCCGAGCGTGACGAAGCCCATGTGCGACACGGACGAGTACGCGATCAGTTTCTTCATGTCCTCCTGCACGAGAGCGACGAAACCGATGTAGATGACCGCGATCAGCGACAGCGCGATCAGCAGCCAGGCGAAATGCTGGCTCGCATCCGGCGTGATCGGCAGCGAGAAGCGCAGAAAACCGTAGCCGCCGATCTTCAGCATGATTGCGGCCAGAATGACCGAACCGCCGGTCGGCGCTTCGACGTGCGCGTCGGGCAGCCAGGTATGCACCGGCCACATCGGCACCTTGACCGCGAACGCGACCAGGAAGGCGAAGAACAGCCACGATTGCTGGGTCAGGGTGAGCTTGAGCGCGGCGAGCTGCGACAACTCCCAGCTGTTCGACTGCATGTACAGCCAGATCAAGCCGACCAGCATGAAGATCGAGCCGAAGAATGTGTAGAGGAAGAACTTCAAGGTCGCGTAGACACGGCGCGGACCGCCCCAGATGCCGATGATGATGAACATCGGAATCAGCATGCCTTCGAAGAACACGTAGAACAGCAACGCGTCGAGCGCGCAGAACACGCCGACCATGAGACCTTCGAGCACGAGGAACGCGGCCAGGTACTGGTTGACCTTGTCGTGCACCGAGTCCCAGGCGCCGAGAACGACGAGCACGGTGACGAAGGTCGTCAGCACGATCAATGCGACCGAGATGCCGTCGACGCCGAGGTGGTAGTTGGCGTTGATCGCGGCGATCCAGCGATGCTGTTCGATGAACTGCATCGTGCCTGCGGCCGCATCGTAGCCGGTCAGCAGCGGAATGCTGACGATGAACGTCGCCACGGCCACGGCCAGCGCGAGCCAGCGCGCCTCTTTCGCGCGATGCGTGCCGAGCGCGAGCACGGCGAAGCCGCCGGCGATCGGCAACCAGATCAGGATGCTCAACAGCGATTGCATCATTCCATCATTTCCCATTTGTTCTTTTCGTTCGTCATTGATTGGTCGCGTCCTGCGGCCCCCGCTTTGCGTCACTCGCTAAGCGAATGTTCGCTTCGGCATCCTGCCTATGCAGTCCGCAAAGGCGAAATGACGAGCAAAAATTATTTCCCGACCACCCACCACAACCCGCCGAGCAGGAACACCAGCCCGAGGATCATCGCGAACGCATAGGTATACAGGTAACCTGTCTGCAGCCAGCGCACCACGCCCGCCGTGCGCGCAACCGCGGCGGCCGAGCCGTCGATCAGCACGTTATCGATCACGCCGACATCACCGCCCTTCCACAAGCCGCGGCCGAGCACGACGCTGCCGCGCGCGAACACGGCCTGATAGATCGGGTCGAACCAGTATTTCTTGTCGAGCATGTTCCACAGCGGATAGAGCGCATTCTTCGTCTTATCGGCGATAGCCGGGTTGAACAGATAGATGTAGGTAGCCAACGCGAAGCCGAGAAAGGCAAGAATGAACGGCGCGCCGACGAAGCCTTCCAGCATCGTCTGGAACCAGCCCACGAATTCACCATGCGCGCCCTCGCCTGCCTCGTGCGCAACACGGACCGCGCTGCCGAAGTAGTCGCCATGCAGCATCGAACCGACCGTCAGCGCGCCGATGACGATCGACGGCACGGCGAGCGCCATCAGCGGCCAGGTCACGACGGCCGGTGATTCGTGCGGATCGTGGGCGAGATGCCCCGGCTCATGGTGGCCGTGGTCGTCATGACCGTGACCATGGCCATGATCGACAACGAAACGTTCCTTGCCGTGAAACGTCAGATACAACAGGCGGAAGCTGTAGAACGCAGTGACGAAGACGCCGAGCAGAACGCACAGATAGGCGTAACCGGCGCCCCAGCGATGCGACTCGCCCACCGCCTCGATGATCGCGTCCTTCGAATAGAACCCGGCAAAACCCGGCATGCCGGTCAGCGCCAGCGTGCCGATCCACGCAGTGACGAAGGTGATCGGCATGTACTTGCGCAGGCCGCCCATGTAGCGCATGTCCTGTTCGTGATGCATCGCGATAATGACCGAGCCCGCGCCGAGGAACAGCAACGCTTTGAAGAACGCGTGCGTCATCAGGTGGAACACCGCGGCCGAGTACGCCGACACGCCGAGCGCCGCGGTCATGTAGCCGAGCTGCGACAAGGTCGAATAGGCGACGACGCGCTTGATGTCGTTCTGCACGATGCCGATCAGGCCGGTGAAGAACGCCGTGGTCGCGCCGATCACGAGCACGAAGGACAGCGCCGTTTCCGAAAGTTCGAACAGCGGCGACATGCGCGCAACCATAAAGATGCCCGCAGTCACCATGGTGGCGGCATGGATCAAGGCGGAGATCGGTGTCGGGCCTTCCATCGAGTCCGGCAGCCACACGTGCAGCGGTACCTGCGCGGACTTGCCCATCGCGCCGATGAACAGGCAGATGCAGATCACCGTCGCCGCCGACCACGGGTTGCCGCTGAAAATCTCGAGCGTCTTGCCGCTCAGCGCTTCGCTGTGCGCAAACACGGTCGCATAGTCGAGCGTGTGGAAGAAATACAGCACGCCGGCGATGCCGAGCAGAAAGCCGAAGTCGCCGACGCGGTTGACGATGAACGCCTTCATGTTCGCGAACACCGCGGTCGGGCGCTTGAACCAGAAACCGATCAGCAGGTACGAAACGAGGCCGACCGCTTCCCAGCCGAAGAACAGCTGCAGGAAGTTGTTGCTCATGACGAGCATCAGCATCGAGAAGGTGAACAGCGCGATGTAGCTGAAGAAGCGTTGGTAGCCGTCGTCCTCGGCCATGTAGCCGATCGTGTAGACGTGCACCATCAACGAGACGAAGGTGACGACAACCATCATCATCGCGGTGAGCCGGTCGACAAGAAAACCGACATGCGCATCGATGCCACCGACCTGAAACCAGGTGTAGAGATTCGCGTTGTACGACTCCGCTCCGCCCCAAACGAGTTGGTAGAGCACGTAGAACGACAGTACGCAGGACAACGCGACGCCGGCAATCGTCACCGTGTGTGCACCGATGCGGCCGACCTGGCTGCGGAAAATGCCGGCGACGACCGCGCCGACGAGCGGTGCGAGGGCAATGATCAGCAGAATGGTGGGATTCAGTTGCATGCCGATCAGCCTTTCATCGAATCGAGTTCGCCGACGTTGATCGTCGCGCGGTTGCGGAACAGGGTGACAAGGATCGCCAGGCCGATCGCCGACTCCGCCGCCGCCACGGTCAAGATGAAGAACACGAACACCTGTCCGTCGACGTTACCGAGGAAGCGCGAGAAGGCGACGAAGTTCGTGTTGACCGCGAGCAGCATCAGCTCGATCGACATCAACAGCACAATGACGTTCTTGCGGTTGATGAAGATGCCTGCCACGGAAATGCAGAACAGGATTGTGCCGAGCACGATGTAGTGCGATAGGGTGATCATGGCGTGCCTCCCTTGCTCGCGCTTTCCATCTTGACGATGCGCACGCGCTCGCTCGCCTTGACCGCGACCTGCTTCGCCGGATCTTGCGACTTGACGCCGACGCGGCGACGCAGGGTCAGCATGACCGCTGCAATGAGGGCCACGGTCAGGATCACGGCGGCGACTTCGAACGGCAGCAGGAACTGGGTGAACAATGCCTTGCCGAGCCACGCGGTGTTCGACGCACCCGCGGGATCGGCCGGCAGCGCCTGCGCCGACATCGTCTTGAGGCCGATCAGGCCGAGCATCTCGACCAGCATCACGACCGCGACGATCGCGCCGATCGGCAGATAACGCACGAAACCTTCGCGCAGCGGCTCGACCTTGATATCGAGCATCATGACGACGAACAGGAACAGCACCATGACCGCGCCGACGTAGACGAGCACGAGCGCGATCGCGAGGAACTCGGCCTGCAGCAGCAGCCACAGCGCGGCGGCGGTGAAGAACGTCAGCACGAGCAGCAGCGCCGCGTGCACGGAATTCTTCACCGTGATGACGCCGAGCGCGGCGACGGTCAGCACCGTGGCGAACAGGTAGAACAGGATCAGTTCAAAACTCATGTATGCCTCACCGATACGCGGCGTCTTGCGCGCGCGCCGCTGCGATTTCCTTCTCGAAACGATCGCCGATCGCAAGCAGTTGGGGCTTGGTCACGATGTTCTCGCCGCGCTTCTCGAAGTGGTACTCGTGGATGTTGGTCTCGACGATCGAGTCGACCGGGCAGCTTTCCTCGCAGAAGCCGCAGTAGATGCACTTGAACAAGTCGATGTCGTAGCGCGTCGTGCGGCGCGTACCGTCAGCGCGCTGCTCGGAGTCGATCGTGATCGCCAGGGCCGGGCACACCGCCTCGCACAACTTGCAGGCGATGCAGCGCTCCTCGCCGTTCGGATAGCGGCGCAACGCATGCAGTCCGCGGAAACGATTCGACTGCGGAATCTTTTCCATCGGATAGCGCATCGTGTACTTCGGCTTGAACATGTACTTGCCGGTCAGCGCGAGGCCCTTGAGCAACTCGAGCAGGAACAGGCTTTTGAAATAGCGAACGACAGCGGTCATTTCATTACACCTTGCCTGGGCCGACGATATCGAAGTACACCAGGCAGCCCGCAACGAGCACCCAGACGATCGTGATCGGCACGAAGACTTTCCAACCCAGACGCATGATCTGGTCGTAGCGGTAGCGCGGGAACGCGGCGCGGAACCAGAGATAGAAGAACGCGAAGAAGAACGCCTTGACGAACAGCCACCACCAGCCCGGCGCGCCGAGGAATCCCCACGACACCGGAAAGATCGAATTCCAGCCGCCCAGGAACAGCACCGAGGCGAGGAACGAAATCAGGATCATGTTCGCGTATTCGGTGAGGAAGAACACCGCGAACGGCGCGCCCGAATACTCGACGTGGAAGCCGGCGACGATTTCAGATTCGCCCTCGGCCACGTCGAACGGCGCGCGGTTGGTTTCGGCGACGCCGGAAATGAAGTAAACGAGGAACAGCGGAAACAGCGGCAACCAGAATCCGTTGAAGATTCCCCAGTTGCCGCCTTGCGCACGCACGATGTCGGACAGATTCAAGCTGCCCGCGCAGATCAGAACGCCGACGAGCGCCATGCCCATCGCGATTTCGTAAGAAACCACCTGCGCGGCCGAGCGCATCGCACCGAGCATCGCGTATTTCGAGTTCGACGACCAGCCGGCGAGGATGATGCCGTAGACGCCGAGCGAGGTCATCGCGAGCAGATAGAGCAGGCCCGCATTGACGTCGGCGAGCACGACCTTGTCATCGAACGGCACGACCGCCCAAGCGGCGAACGCCGGCACGAGCGCGATCAGCGGCGCGACCACGAACAGGAATTTGCTCGCCGCCTGCGGCATGAAGTATTCCTTCAGCAGCAGCTTGAACACGTCGGCAAAGGTCTGCGCGAGACCCGCGGGACCGACGCTGTTCGGCCCCATGCGCACGTGCATCCAGCCGAGCACCTTGCGCTCCCACCAGACGTAAAGCGCGACCGTGAGGATCACCGGCACCGCGATCGCGAGGATGCAGAGCACGAGCCAGACGACAAGGCCGAACGTGCCAGCGTGAGCGATCAGCGGATCGTGAATCCAGGAATGGAAGAAATTGGAAAGCACGCCGTCAGGCCCTCGTTATCGTCAGTGCGCCGCCATTGCCCGGCAGCGCGCGCGTCTGCTTCCAGGTCTTTTCGATCCACGCCCCGCCGCGCGGCACCGCGCGTGTCACCACGACCGGCAGCTCCACCGTCGCGGCGCCGGCGCTGACCTTCGCTCTGCCGCCATTGCCCAGGCCGAGCGCCAACGCGTCTTCCGGGTGCAGACCGAGCGAGCATTCGCCGGTAAGCGGATGCGCCTGCAGCGCCGGCGAACGACGCACGATCGCATCGCTGCGATAGATCGGCACGGTCGAGATGCGTTCGAACACACCTACTCCGACCGAGGCCGTCGTCGAAGCAGCCAGGGCGCCCGTCGGCGCCGCTGAAGATTTCGTCGCAACCGCATCGGCGATCGACGCACAGACTTCGCTGAACTCGGTGAAGCCGAATCCGGGTAAGCCCAGCGCGGCACCGAGCGCACGCAGTACCTTCCAGCCAGGCCGCGCTTCGCCCGGTAGCTTTGCGCCGGCAGTGACGGTCTGTACGACACCGTCGACGTTCACGTAGCTGCCGTCGATTTCCGGCGGCAGGCCGACCGGTAGCACGACTTGCGCCGTACGTTTCACGCCGTTGCAGGCAAACGCGCCGATATAGACGGCAAACGGCGCGTTGTCGCGCGCGACATCGTAGGCCGCCGGTGAGCTCGTGTCTTCGGCACCGAGGTGATAGCTGATCAGCGCCTTGGTCGGCTGTGCGAGCAGCGCCGCGGCATTGCGGCCGTTCGTGCGCGGCTGCACGCCGACGCGAGCGAGGCCGAGCGCATTCGCGCCGTCGGCAAGTTCGTTGAACGCGCTGTCCGTCGCCTGGGCGAGACACTTCGCGAGCGCGCGCAGCAGCGAAGCCTGGGCATGATGCACGGCGTCGTTGCCGAACATCAGCACCGAACCGCTCGCCTCGTGCAGCGCCTTGACCGTGGCGCGATGCGCATCGGCTGGCTTCGCCGCATCGACTGCGGACGCAAGATTTGCCGGCACATTCGCGCCGTTTTCACGTGCCGCCGCGACCAGCGCCGCGAGCTCACCCACCAACTGCGACGGCAGCACGATGGCTTTGCCGCCGAGGTGGAAATCGAAATTGAAATCGTAGTCGAGCACGTTGACCGCGAACACTTTCGCGCCATGCTTCCACGCCTTGCGAATGCGATGGCCGAGCAGCGGCGCATCGTGGCGCGGGTTGCTGCCGACCAGCAGCACGGCGCCGGCTTTTTCGATCTGCGCGAGCGGCGTTTCGAACGTCGCGCCCGTGGGGCCGCCGTCGGCGAAGTCGGCGACGCGCAGGCGATGGTCGATATTGTCGCTGCCGAGGCCGCGCACGATCTGCGCGAGCAGATGGCCTTCTTCACTCGACACGTATGGAGCGACGAGCGCACCGACATCGGCGCCGTGCTTCTTCAAACCATCGGCGGCGAAGGCAATTGCCTCCTGCCACGACGTTTCGACGAGCTCTCCGTTCTTGCGCACCATCGGCTTGGTCGCCCGGTCTTGCGCGTACAGGCCCTGATGCGAGTAGCGGTCGCGATCCGACAGCCAGCATTCGTTGATCGCTTCGTTGTCGCGCGGCACCGTGCGCAGCACTTCGCCGCGGCGCGTGTGCAGCCAGAGGTTCGAGGCCAGCGCGTCGTGGTAGCCGATCGATTCGCGCGCGATCAGTTCCCACGCGCGCGCCTTGAAGCGGAATACCTTGTTCGTAAGCGCGCCGACCGGACAGACGTCGATGATGTTGCCGCCGAGCTCGCTGTCGATCGTCTTGCCGATGTAGGTGCCGATCTCCAGATTTTCGCCGCGACCCATGCCGCCGAGTTCCGGCGAGCCGGCCACTTCGGTCATGAAGCGCACGCAGCGCGTGCACTGGATGCAGCGCGTCATCTCTGTTTCGATCAGCGGGCCGAGATCTTCGTCAGGCACGACGCGCTTGCGTTCGACGAAGCGCGAGACCGAGCGGCCGTAGCCCATCGACAGGTCTTGCAGCTCGCATTCGCCGCCCTGGTCGCAGATCGGGCAGTCGAGCGGATGGTTGATCAGCAGGAATTCCATGACGTTGCGCTGCGCCGACAACGCCTTCTGCGAAGCGGTCTTGATCTTCATGCCCTCGGCGACCGGAGTCGCGCACGCGGGCTGCGGCTTCGGCATCGGCTTGCCGCCCATCTCGACCTCGACCATGCACATGCGGCAGTTCGCGGCGATCGGCAGCTTCTCGTGATAGCAGAAACGCGGGATCGGAATGCCGGCCTTGTCGGCACCGGCGATGATCATCGAATTCTTCGGCACCTGCAGTGCCTTGCCGTCGATCTCGATATTGACGAAATCGGGCGGCGCGGCGGGGGAAGTGGGTTGAGCGCTCATGCCGCCACTCCCATCGGCGCATCGACAATGCTGCGGCCGTTCTTGATGTAGTACTCGAATTCGCTCCAGAACTGGCGAAGGAAGCCTTGCACCGGCCACGCGGCGGCTTCGCCGAACGCGCAAATCGTATGGCCTTCGATCTGGCCGGCGGCCTGCTTGAGCATGTCGAGGTCGCCAAGCTCCGCCTTGCCATCGACGATGCGCGTGAGCATGCGGTACATCCAGCCCGTGCCTTCGCGACACGGCGTGCACTGACCGCAGGACTCGGCATAGTAGAAACGACTGATGCGATGGCAGGCGCGCACCATGCACGTCGTTTCGTCCATCACGATGACCGCGCCGGAACCGAGGCCCGATCCGGCCTTCTGGATCGCGTCGTAGTCCATCGTCAAGCCCATCATCGTCTCGGCTTTGAGCACGGGCATCGACGAGCCGCCCGGAATCACGGCCTTGAGCTTGTTGCCGTTGCGCACGCCGCCGGCCATTTCGAGCAGTTCGGAGAACGGCGTGCCGAGCTTGATCTCGTAGTTGCCCGGCTTGTTGACATGACCCGATACGGAAAAGATCTTCGGGCCGCCGTTGTTCGGCTTGCCTTGCGCAAGAAACCACTCGGCGCCCTTGTTGAGGATCGTCGGCACCGACGCGTAAGTCTCGGTATTGTTGATCGTGGTCGGCTTGCCGTAGAGGCCGAAGCCGGCCGGGAACGGCGGCTTGAACCGCGGCTGGCCCTTCTTGCCTTCCAGCGATTCCATCAGCGCGGTCTCTTCGCCGCAGATGTAGGCGCCGGCACCGAGTGCGGTGTAGATGTCGCAGTCGATGCCGCTACCGCCGATGTTCTTGCCGAGCAGGCCCGCCGCGTATGCCTCTTTCAGCGCCGCCTCGAAGTGCTCGAACGGTTCATGGTGGAACTCGCCGCGCAGGTAGTTGTAGGCGACGGTCGAACCGGTTGCGTAACAAGCGATCGCCAAGCCTTCGACAACCGAGTGCGGATTGAAGCGCAGAATGTCTCGGTCCTTGCAAGTACCCGGCTCGGACTCGTCCGAATTGCACAGGATGTACTTCTGCATCGTGCCCTTCGGCATGAAGGACCACTTCAAGCCGGTCGGGAAGCCCGCGCCGCCGCGGCCGCGCAGCGAACTCTTCTTCAGCTCGTCGACGATCGAGGCCGGATCGGGCTTGTCGGCGAGAATCTTCTTCCACGCCTTGTAGCCGTCGACTTTCAGATAGCTGTCCATCGACCAGGGCTGATCGAAATGCAGCGTCGTGTAGACGACTTGGTGTTCCTGCGGTGCGGGGCCAACAGACATGCTTTTTACCTTTTAGCTCTTGCTCCTCATTCCAACGCAAATCTGGAATGACGGAATTGTTCTTGCTTGCTCGTGCGGTTACTTCAGACCGTCCAAAATCTTGTCCACCGACTCCGGCGTCAGCTTCTCGTGATAATGGCCGTTGACCACCATCATCGGCGCGCCGCAACAGGCCGCGAGGCATTCCTCTTCCTGCTTCAGGTAGACGCGACCGTCGGGGGTCGACTCGCCGACCTTGATGCCGAGCTTCTTCTCGCAGTGCTTGAGGACATCCTCGCCGCCATTGAGCCAGCACGAGATGTTCGTGCACACGGCAACGTTGTTGCGCCCGACCGGCGTGGTCTCGAACATCGAATAGAAGCTCGCCACCTCGTAACCCCATACCGCGGGCAGGCCGAGATACTTGGTCACCGCCGTGATCAACTCGTCGGTCAGAAAGCCGCCGTTTTGTTCCTGGGCCGCGAACAATGCCTGGATCAGCGCCGAGCGTTTGCGGTCGGGCGGAAACTTGGTCAGCCAGTGGTCGATGTGCTCGCGCGTGTGCGCGTTGAGCGCGACGAGCGGATCGACGTCCTTGACTTCGGCGTAGTGATTGGTTGCTTTCATCGATCGACTTCTCCGAAGACGAGGTCGTAGGTGCCGATCATCGCGACGACGTCGGGCAGCATGTGGCCGCGCACGATCGCGTCCATCGACGACAGATGGGCGAAGCCCGGTGCGCGCAGCTTGACGCGGAACGGCTTGTTCGCGCCGTCGGAAATCAGATAGCAGCCGAATTCTCCTTTCGGTGCCTCGACCGCGGCGTAGGTCTCCCCCGCCGGTACGCTGTAGCCTTCGCTGAACAGCTTGAAGTGGTGGATCAAGGCTTCCATGTCATCCTTCATTTCCTCGCGGCTCGGCGGCGCAACCTTGAAGTTGCGCACGATCACCTCGCCCGGATTCTTCTTCAGCCAGTCCACGCACTGCGCGATGATGCGGTTGGACTGGCGCATCTCCTCGACGCGCACGAGGTAACGGTCGTAGCAGTCGCCTTGCACACCGACCGGGATGTCGAAATCCATCTTGTCGTACATCGCGTAAGGCTGCTTCTTGCGCAGGTCCCACTCGATGCCGGAGCCGCGCAGCATCGCGCCGGTCATGCCCCAGGCCAGCGCCTGTTCGGGCGGCACCACGCCGATGCCGACCGTACGCTGCTTCCAGATGCGGTTGTCGGTCAGCAGCGTTTCGTACTCGTCAACCTTGCTCGGGAAATCCTTGGTGAAGGCGTCAAGGAAATCGAGCATCGAACCTTCGCGCCATTCGTTGCGGCGCTTGAGGTCGCTGCCCTTGTGCCAACGCGATTCCTTGTACTGCGGCATGCGATCGGGCAGATCGCGATAGACACCGCCGGGACGATAGTAGGTCGCGTGCATGCGCGCGCCCGACACCGCCTCGTAGCAGTCCATCAGCTCCTCGCGCTCGCGGAACGCATACAGGAACACCGCCATTGCGCCGAGGTCGAGCGCGTTCGAGCCGATCCACATCAAGTGATTGAGGATGCGCGTGATCTCGTCGAACATCGTGCGAATGTATTGCGCGCGCACCGGCGCTTCGATGTCGAGCAGTTTTTCGATCGCACGCACGTAGGCGTGCTCGTTGCACATCATCGACACGTAGTCGAGGCGGTCCATGTAGCCGATCGACTGGTTGAACGGCTTCGACTCGGCCAGCTTCTCGGTGCCGCGATGGAGCAAGCCGACATGCGGATCGGCACGCTGGATCACCTCGCCGTCGAGCTCGAGCACGAGGCGCAGCACACCGTGCGCCGCGGGATGCTGCGGGCCGAAGTTGATCGTGTAGTTCTTGATTTCTTGCATGGTGGAGGTACGCCTGTCTACTTCGCCGCGGCGTTCGCCGCACCTTCCGCCTGGGCCTGGTCGTAACGCGAATCGTCGCGCACGACGCGTGGCACGCCGACGCGCGGCTCGACGCTGGTCACCGGCTCGTAGATCACGCGGCCGAGCGCCTCGTCGTAGCGCACCTCGACATTGCCGATCAGCGGGAAATCTTTGCGGAACGGATGGCCGACGAAGCCGTAATCGGTGAGGATGCGACGCAGGTCCGGATGGCCGTCGAAGATAATGCCGAACAGATCGAACGCCTCGCGCTCGAACCAGTTCACGCCGGGCCAGATTCCAGTCAACGACGGCACCACCGGCAGCGCATCGTCCTGCGCATGGCAGCGAATGCGTACACGCTGGTTGTTCTTGATCGAGAGCAGATGCGCGACGGCGGCGAAACGTCGCGATGGAATCGCTGCGACCTTGATGCCCGCGGCACTGCCATGTTCCGAAGTCAGCGTCTCGCCCCACTTGAAGCGCCCGGCCCCGCGGCCTTCGACGCCACGGCTGAACCCGGTCGAGGTGACGTCGCGGGTGTCCCACTCGTCGTCGCCGTAGCTAAGATAATCGACACCGCAGACGTCGATGCACTGCTCGAAATGGAAATCGGCCTCGTCACGCAGTGCCTGCGCGACCGCGAGCCAGTTTTCCGGCAACACCTCGACGCTGGTTTCGCCGAATGATTCGCTGGCCGAAATGATCTTGTCGCCGAGTCGCGCGGCGATGCGTTGCGCAAGCGTGCTCGGCGCCGCGGGCGCCTCGGCAGAGGTGGCGGGCGTATCGGTCATGTGCGCGCGATGATGTTGCTGTTGATGACCTGCTTCTGCGGTGACTCGCTCGTCATGATCTGTCTCTCGCCGATCGGACTCGAACGGCGGATTTTCTTCTGCAATTGCAGGATGCCGTAGATCAGCGCCTCTGCGGTCGGCGGACAGCCCGGCACGTAGACGTCAACCGGCACGATGCGGTCGCAGCCACGCACGACGGCGTAGGAATAATGGTAGTAGCCGCCGCCGTTCGCGCACGAACCCATCGAGATGACCCACTTCGGATCGGGCATCTGGTCGTAGACGCGACGCAGCGCCGGCGCCATCTTGTTGACCAGCGTGCCGGCAACGATCATCACGTCGGACTGGCGCGGACTCGGGCGGAACACGACGCCGTAGCGGTCCAGGTCGAGACGCGCAGCGCCGGCGTGCATCATCTCGACTGCACAACAGGCCAAGCCAAACGTCATCGGCCACATCGAACCGGTGCGCGCCCAGTTGATGAGCGTGTCCGCTGATGTCGTCAAAAATCCGCGCTGCAGGAGCGGATTTTCTCCGTCCGGACGCAAAATATCTTCCACCGGCCCGGTCGCGACCGGATTGGTGAACAGGTGTTTCTCGATTGTGGTTTCGGTATTACTCATTCCCACTCCAACGCGCCCTTCTTCCAGCAATAGACGAAACCGAGCAGCAGCAGCGCCAGAAACATCGCCATCTCGACCAGCGCGACGAGACCGATCTGCTTGAATACGACCGCCCACGGGAACAGGAACGCGATTTCCAGATCGAACAGGATGAACAGGATCGCGATCAGGTAGTAGCGCACGTCGAACTGCATGCGCGCGTCTTCGAAGGCTTCGAAACCGCATTCGTACGCTTCAGACTTTTCCTTGTTCTTGCTGCGCGGACCGAGCACGGCGCCGACCAGCAACAAAGCGATACCGATACCGCCGGCAACGATAAGGAACAGTAGAATCGGAAAATATTCAGCCAGCACGCAAAGCCTCCGCCCATCCTTCAATTGTCCGAAAAAATCCATCCCGGATTTTTTCGGACGCGCCGAATCCGGTACACGCCCGGACTCAGCTGCGCGAGCGCGTTGCACCCGCATCAGACCATCCCTGGTCAGGAAATTCCACAAGCTTGCGGAGTTTCCCGACACATCAGCGACCGCACAGCGCGGTCAATCCAGAAAAACGGTCGAACCCGACTACACGGCGCAAGCCGCATCGCGAGGGAAAGACGACGAATCTGCACCGGGAGCCGCGCAAACGGCAGCGGCTCAACTTGAATATGATAGTCCGCGCGTTCAGTCTTGCCAACGCTTGCGCGACGCAACAACTTGTGATGATCGCGGCGCGCGACAAGGCGCCGCGGGGCCGCCAGCCGTGGCTTGCATGTATTCTTTTGTCATTACCCATCCGAGATCAGCCTATGTCACGTCGCAAGCTCGTCGCCGGAAACTGGAAGATGCACGGCTCGCGCGCCTCCGCGCACGAGCTGGTCGATGCGATCGCCCGGGCAGGCGCGTCGAATGCGCTCGACGCCGTCGACATCGCCATCCTGCCGCCGCACGTCTATTTGGCCGAACTGGTCGCACGCCACGCCGACACGCGCCTGATCTTCGGCGCCCAGGACGTGAGCGAGCATCAGCAAGGCGCGTACACAGGCGAAACCGCCGCGATCATGGTCAAGGACGTTGGCGCCACGCATACGCTCGTCGGCCATTCCGAACGCCGCACGCTGCACCACGAGAACGCGTTCTGCGTCGCCGAAAAGTTCGCGCGCGCGCAAGCGGCCGGGCTGGTCCCTATCCTGTGCATCGGTGAAACGCTGGAACAGCGCGATCGCGGCCAAGCCTTCGTGGTGGTCGCCGAGCAGCTCGGCGCGACTATGGCCGCATCCGGCGTCGGCGCGCTCGAAAACGCCGTCGTCGCCTACGAGCCGGTCTGGGCGATCGGCACGGGCCGCACCGCCACGCCCGCGCAGGCGCAGGAAATGCACGCGTTCATCCGTAGCAAAGTCGCAGAACTGGATGCTAGAATAGCCGGCTCGCTCCGCATACTTTATGGCGGTAGTGTCAAGCCGGGCAATGCGGCCGAGCTGTTCGCGCAGGCGGACATCGACGGCGGACTGATCGGCGGCGCTTCGCTCGTTGCTGCGGATTTCCTCGCGATCTGCGCCGCGGCGCAATCCTGATTCACTGGATCCAAAAATGGTTCTCACTCTGTTCAACATTGTCTACGTGCTCATCGCGATCGCGATGGCCATCCTGATCCTGCTCCAGCGCGGAGCCGGTGCACAGGCCGGTTCGGGCTTCGGGGGCGGCGCCTCGGGCACCGTGTTCGGCTCGCGCGGCGCGAGCAATTTCCTCTCGCGCAGCACGGCGATCCTCGCCACGATCTTCTTCCTGCTCAGCCTCACGATGGCCTGGTACCTGAAGAACGCCGGCACGCTGACGCCCGCCGCCAGCGACCTCGGCGTCATGGGCGCGCTCGAAACCCCGAAGGCTCCTGCGCAGCCGGCGGCCCCCGCCGCCAGTGGCGACGTGCCTGCCGCGCCCGTGGCCGGCTCCGCCGCCCCGGCAGCCCAATCCGACGTGCCCGCCGCGCCCGCACCCGCGGCGACCACGCCGCCGGCCAAGCAAGGCGACGCCCCGGCGAAGTCCGCGGAAGCCAAGACCGAAGCTAAGAAAGAAGCGCCGAAAAAGCATTGATGCCTTTACCGGCGCGAGCCGGGACGGGTATCATATGCGGCTCGCAATGCGCCGGTTCGGCCGGCGCATCCAGTCGAAACAAATTGCCCAGGTGGCGGAATTGGTAGACGCACTACCTTGAGGTGGTAGCGCCGTAAGGTGTGGGGGTTCGAGTCCCCCCTTGGGCACCAATACATAGTCCGGATCGGCACGCGCCAGCCGGAAATTCAAAAACCCGTCGATTGGCGGGTTTTTTTGCGCCCGCATATCTTCGTGTTCGGCCACCCGTCGCTGCATCGGCGAAAGGGTTTGCAATCTCGTCGCAATGCCGACGCGGAATTTTGGCCGCTCCGTTCAGTCGAGCTGCAGTTCGCCATGCATCAATTCGACCACGCGACCACCAACATGGATGCGCTTGTGTTCATCCACGCTCAAACGCAGCAGACACGGCCGCCCGGTTGCCGCCCCCTGATGTACGTCGAAGGCCAACGGCACCGCTGCGCCGTCGGCAAGCAGGTAACCGCCTAGGTTCGCGCAGGCCGAGCCGGTACCGGGATCTTCGAAGATCGCGCTGGCGTGGCCCCAGAAGTAGCGGCTAACCATACGCGTCGCGTCATCCAGCGCGTAGACATAGGCCTGCGCCTCGCGCGCGTTGCTGCAATATTCTGCAAAGGCATCGAGCCGCGGCTGCGCACGCGCCACCGCATCGACGCTCGCCAATGGCACGATCAATTGCTCGACACCTGCATTCATCCACAACGGCGCGCCGGCGATGTCATCCTCGTTCAACCTGAGCGCCCGCGCGAGCTGCCCGCGCGAATATTCGTAGGCGCGGTGGGTCGGAATATTTGCGGTCAGCGTCCACGCGTCGCCCTGCGCGACGACCGGGATGACACCGGCATTGAGGTGAAGGCGCAGCGCATCACCTGCCCGTCCCAGCGCACGCAGCACATGCGCCGTGCCGAGTGTCGGATGGCCGGCGAACGGCATCTCGAAGGTCGTGGTGAAGATGCGCACGCGCGCGTCGGCGTCGGTCGACGGCAACACAAACGTCGTTTCCGAGAGATTGAACTGCAGTGCGATCTGCTGCATCTCCATCTCGCTCAAACCCTGCGCATTTTCGATCACTGCCAGCGGATTGCCGCTGAGCCGCGACGCCGAAGTCGCCGCGGCAGCGGCGAAGACATTGACGACGCGAAAGCGATAGTTGCGGCTCATGGGTGAAAACCGATCGATGGGGGAAGAATACCCTCATCATGTCGGCCGTATCCGCTCGCAGCTATGTCGCCCAGCGCTTGCCGTTGCCGGCCTGGTTCACCGGCAGGCAGCCGTGGTAAGCGCCGGGTATCGCCACGTATTGCAACACCTGCGTCGCACCGGGCTGCGAGGTGAAGAATCCGAGCAAGGCCAATTCCTTGATCGTCAAAATGAAGGAACGCTGATGCGTCGCGGCTGGAGATTCCGTGCGTTGCGGCAGCATCGAGGCGGTACGCACTTCCTGCACGAGCGCTTTCTGCCTTCGCTCCGCTTCGGCGCGCTCGTCGGCAATCGCGGCATCCTGGGATTTCTGCACGAGTGCCTTCTGCTGCCGTGGCTCGAGTTTCACGAACGGCTTGTGATGCGCCGCGCGCGCGGCCGCGTCGAAGTCGTGTGCGCCCTGCACGAAGCGCTCGCGGGCAGTTTGCGAATAGACGTCCTTCAACATGCCGTCGATGAAAGCGGGAATGCCGACGTCGAGCGCACCCGGCGTATCGGTACGCGGAATCATGATGTCGACGATCCGCGAAACGATGGCCAATTCGTTTTCGCCGAGCACCGCGGGCTTCCAGTCCGCCGCGGGTGGTTTGGCGTATCCGTTGAGCACGCCGAAAACCGCCGGCGCGGATACTGCTCCGCCCATCAACAGGGCGACTCGCTGCAACACTTCGCGACGATTCATGCTCTGTTCCTCAGATGTTGCCGCGCTTGAGTTCTTCCACGGCGTGACCGGCTGCGCGCGCGGTCAGTGCCATGTAGGTAAGCGACGGGTTCTGACAGGCCGACGAGGTCATGCAGGAACCATCGGTGACATACACGTTCTTGCACGCGTGCACCTGGTTCCAGCCGTTGAGTACCGAGGTCTTCGGATCGCGCCCCATGCGCGCGGTGCCCATTTCGTGGATGCCAAGGCCGATGCCGTACTCCTCATCGACGATGCGTACGTCGCGGTATCCCGCCGCTTCGAGCATCTCAGCCGCGTCGTTGATCATGTCCTTGCGCATGCGCAGTTCGTTGTCGCGCAGGCGCGCATCGAACGTGAGGATCGGCAGGCCGAATTTGTCCTTCTTGCCGCGGTCGAGGCTCACGCGGTTGTCATGATGCGGCAGGATTTCGCCGAAGCCGCCCATGCCAATGCTCCACGGCCCCGGCGCTTGTGCCTTCTTCTTCAGATCCTCGCCGAGTTCGGTCGCCATTTGCAGGCTGCCCCAGCCCGCGCGCCCCGCTCCTCCCTGGTAGCCGAAGCCGCGCAGGTACTCGCGCTTCTCTTTGCCGAGGTTGCGGTAGCGCGGAATATAGAAACCGTTCGGGCGGCGTCCGGAATAGTAACGATCGTCGAAACCTTCGACCGTGGCACTCGCGCCGGCACCGAGGTGATGGTCCATGATGTTGCAGCCGAGCTCGCCGCTGTCGTTACCGAAGCCGTTCGGGAAACGATCGGAGGTCGAGTTGAGCATGATGTGGCTCGAGCCGAACGTAGACGCACACAGGAAAATCACTTTCGCGAAGTAATCGGTCTGCGCGCCGGTTTCCGCGTCGAGTACGCGCACACCGGTAGCCCTGCCCTTTTTCGCATCGTAGATCAGTTCGTAAACGATCGCATTCGGCACGAGGGTCATGTTGCCGGTCTTCTGCGCCGATGGCAGCGTGCTTGCGTTGCTGCTGAAATAACCACCGAACGGGCAACCGCGGATGCACATGTTGCGATTGCGGCAACTGCTGCGCTGCGGGCTTTCGTTGTGCGTGAGCGGGCCGGTCAGATGTGCAGCGCGGCCGATCGTCATCGCGCGACCGAACTTGTCCTTGAGCTTGCCTTGGAACTCACGCTCGACACAGTTGAGCTCCATCGGCGGCAGAAACTTGCCATCGGGCAATTGCGCCAGTCCCTCGTTTTGGCCGCTGACGCCGATGAAGGTCTCGACATAGTCGTACCACGGCGCGATGTCGGCGTAGCGGATCGGCCAGTCCACGGCGACGCCGTCCTTCGCGTTGCCCTCGAAATCCATCTCACTCCAGCGATAGCTCTGCCGGCCCCACATGATCGAACGGCCGCCGACGTGGTAGCCGCGGATCCAGTCGAAGCGATACTTTTCTTCGTAAGGATTGTCGATGTCGTCGACGAACCAGTGCTTGGAAGCCGGCGTGACCACGTAACCCGTGCGCGCCTGTTTGGCCTGGCGCTCTAAATCGTGCGTCGTGGGCTTGTTGCCATGCTCGAGCTGCCAGGGGTCCTCGGTCGTGGTCGGGTACTCACCATGACGCACCATGCGCCCGCGGTCGAGCACGAGAGTCTTCAGGCCTTTCTCGGTCAATTCCTTGGCGGCCCAGCCGCCGCTGATACCGGTACCAACCACGATCGCATCGTAGGTGTTCTTTTCCATCTCGGGTCTCTGTGCGTCGAATCAGGTGATCGAATGCAGGTAGTCGTAGGCGACCTGTGCCGCCTCGAGCTGGCTCATCCGGGAAAACGGGCCTTCCTGTTCGGCGAAATAATGCTTGAGCCCGGCCGCTTTCGCCGCAGCAAAAATCGGTTTGTAGTCGACCGTGCCGCGGCCGAGTTCCGAGCCCAGCATCTCTTCGCTCATCGGCGCGCCGTTCTTGTTTTTCTTCGGCTGGAAATCCTTGACGTGGATCAGGGGGATGCGGCCCGGGTATTTCTTGAAGTAGTCGACCGGATTGCGTCCGGCGAACACCATCCAGCCGCAGTCGATCTCGAACTGCACCAGCTTGGGATCGGTGTCGTGCCAGACGATGTCGTAACCAACCTCGCCGTTGCCGAGGTCGACGAACTCGCGATCGTGGTTGTGCAGGACGAACTGCAACCCGGCGCGCTTGGCCGCTTCGCCGATTCGATTGGCAACGTCGACCGTGCGTTTGGCTTCCTCGCGGCTCATCGCGGATTTCCATTCAAGCTTGGTCGACATCGCCTTGCCGACCGGCTCGATCAGCGACGAAGCCGCCGCGTAGGTCGCGCCAAGCGCATGCGCCTCGTCGAACGCCTTGCCGAGATTGTCCATGTCGAACTGCAAGTGCGCGCTTGGGCAACGCAAGCCGGCGTCGTCGAGCAGGCGGCGGAACTGCTTCGGCTCGAGGCCGACGAGACCTGCGGCCTCGACTTCCTTGAAGCCGATCTTGCCGAGTTTGTTCAAGGTGCCCGCAGGATCGTGCTTGAGCGTGTCGTTGACCGTCCACAGCTGGATGCCGATCGGCTTGCTCATCGGATTGGCCCAAACGTGGCGCGACAGCCCGGCAGTGGCGAGAGCCGCGCCGGCACCCGCAGCATGGATGAGGAATTGCCTACGCGATTGCTTATTCATCGAACTGAGTTGTGTAAGTCAATTGTCTGACAAATGTACCACGAAGCCGGCGAAACGTTTACCGGCGCACGGCGATCGGTGGGATCAATGGTTTTCCACGCGACGATTCCTCAGATACGCCGCGAGCAGGCCGAACGCGACGATCAGGATCAGCGGCAGCACGACCATGAAGCGCAGCGTCTGCTGCGGCCCTGCGGTATCGATCGATCGACCCATGACCGGCAGCACGCACGACGTCGCCACCATGCCGGCACCACCCAGGATGGACAGCCCGAGCGCTCCGGTCTGCGGTGCGTATTCGGAGACGAAGCCGAGCATGGTCGGCCAGAAGTAGCAGATGCCGACGGCGAAAACGATCGCCGCGAACAGCGTGCTGCCCGGGCCGGACACGGTGCTGTACAGATAGAGCCCGATCGCCGACACGACGGCGGAAGCGAACAGCACACCGATCGGGCTGAGCCGGTGCACCAATGGACCGGCGAAGTAACGTCCGAGCGCCATGATGCCGGTGACCGCGACCAGGATGATGATCGGATCGATTCCGGTCTTGTCGAGCAGCGCGCCGGTGAACTGGTTCGTGCCGAGCTCGGTCGACGCGGTCAGGAACATGCAGAACATCGTGAACGGGAACAGCAGGCTGGTTTTGTTGATGACCAGCGACTCGACCACGATCGCGGCGAGCACGAGGGCGACGACGATCCAGGTCGACGCAGCATTGAAGTCGATCGCGATCGACAGCGATGTGGCGAGGATCATGAAGCCGACCAGCGCAATGATGGTCACCGGCGCACCGACGTGGCGGAACATGTCGCGATACGAAACGCCGCTGGTGACGCGCTCGGTTTCCGGAATCGTTTCGCCGAAGAACAGCCAGCCGTACAGCGCGAGCGGAACGAACAGCACCGCGGCCAGAGCCTGCCAGGGCAAGTTGAGCTGCGACATGAGCAGCCACGACAGCACGCCACCGATCACGATGCCGCCCGGAAACCAGACATGGAAGCGGTTGAGCATCTTGGTCTTGTCGTTCGGAAACAGCGTGGTCACGAGCGGATTGCACGCCGCCTCGACACTGCCGTTGGCGAAACCGATGAATACGTTGGCCGCGAACAGCAGCGTCTTGTCCTTGGCGAACAACAGCACGACGAGGCCGACCAGATGGCAGACAAAGGCGATGCGCAGGACGTTGCGCGTCTTCACCTGGTCAAGAATCGCACCGCCGACGAAGGTGGCGACGGCGAAGCCCCAGAATGCCGGGCCGAACGCCCATCCGATTTCCTCGCGGCTCAATCCGTAGCCGTCGTGGAACACGCCTTCGATCTTCGCGCGCAACGCGAACGTCAGCGAGGTGACGAGCAGCGCGAGGCAGGAAGCGACGAACAGGCGCGAAGCGTTGACGGGCTTCGCCGCCATATACGTTCCCGCTATGGAATTTTCGACCGGTATCGACATCGATGCAGTCCCCCAGGTTAGTCCAGCTTGCGTATCCAGATGTTGCGGAAACTGATCGGTGGCGACGGATCGCCGTGCGCCTGCAGCTTCACCGCGGCGTCGGTGTAGGGCTTGTATTTCGGCTTGCCGATGTAGGTCGTCTCACCGGCCAGTTCGCGATGGTTCTGCACGAGCACGCCGTTGTGAAACACGGTCACATAGGCCGGGGTTTTCAACGCGCCGTCAGCGGCGAACACGGGCGCCGTCCAGACGATGTCGTAGACCTGCCACTGACCCTGCGGACGCATCGCGTTGACCAGCGGCGGCGCCTGCTTGTACACGCTCGCGGCCTGACCGTTGACGTAAGTCTTGTTGTTGTACGAATCGAGGATCTGGACTTCGTAGCCTTCGTCACCCTTCCCGGTCGAAGCCAGGAATACGCCGCTGTTGCCGCGCAGTTGACCTTCACCGGTAAGCCCTTCGGGTTCAAGCCATTCCAGATGCAATTGATAATTCTTGAAATGCTGCTTCGTTTGGATGTTGCCGCTGGGCTTGTCGACGGTGACCACGCCGTCGTGCACCTTCCAGCGCGCGGGCGAGCCGTCCTTGACCGTTTCCCACTGATCGAGATTGCGCCCGTCGAACAGCACGATCGCATCCGACGGCGCCGCGCCGGCCGCGTTGCCGGGCGTGATCACCGGCGGCACCGGCTCCCACTGCTCGGTAGCTTTCGGGTCGGTCGGTTCCGGCGCATTCTCGGCGACGCGGACCTGCGCGCGCGCTGACGATTCGCATGCAAGCAGGAGAACGAACGTTGCCGCGACCGCAGAAGCAAGGATTTTCATGTCTTGAACTCTCATTTCCATCGATCCAATGGGAACCTGTTGAAACCGTAGCGAGCGAAGAGCCGATCTTATCTAGGATCGGGCGTGTCGCCGGAGCGCAGGAACCGGAATGTACGTAGAAGTACATGAGGATTCCGAGCACCGCCGGAACGCAACATCGAGCGCAGTAGGTTTCAAGAGGTCCCCCAATGATTACACCGAACAAATCGCGAACGCTTCGGCCTGCGACACGGACACATCGGGGCGCGTCGGCGAGAATTCGTGTGCGACATAGCCGGTATAGTTCAAATCGGCGATCGCGGTCGCGATGGCGCGATAGTTGAGCTCCTGCGTGTCGTTGATCTCGTGCCGTCCGGGAACGCCGCCCGTGTGGAAATGGCCGATCCACGCGATGTTCTCGCGAATCGTGCGGATCACGTCACCTTCCATGATCTGCATGTGGTAGATGTCGTAGAGCAGCTTCACGTTCGGCGAGCCGATGCCTTTCATCACCGCCGCGCCGAACGCGGTGCGATCGCCCTGGTAGCCGTGATGGTCGACCTTGCTGTTGAGCAGCTCGACGCAGATGGTGATGCCGTTCTCCGCCGCCAGCGGCGCAATCTTCGACAAGCCCGTGACGCAATTTTCCGCCGCCTTGCCCTCGTCGATCGACGGATTGCGGTTGCCGAACATCGCGATGAGGTTCTTCACTCCGGCCTTTTTCGCCAGCGGAATCGCCGTCTCGAGTTCCTTGAGCAGCATCGCGTGGTTGGCCGGATCGTTGAATCCGGTCTGGATGAATTTCTCGCGCTTGCTCGCATAACCCATCGACACGGCCAGGCCGCTGTCGTTCACGATCGACCATTCGTCCGGATAGATCAGGTCGATGCCGGCAAACCCCATGCCTCTTAGACTACGGCACAGCTCGGGCAGCGATTCCTTCGACGTCCAGCGACACAGGGACTGCTTGAGTCGGCCCGGCGCCTTCGCCGGCATCGTCTTCGCGGGCTCGCTCGCGGCCAGCGTCGACGCGATTCCCGCGCCCGCAAGCGCAACCATACTGCTCAGCGCGGTGCGCCGATTGCTGCCTTTCGTATCCAACGGCATGCCTGCCTCCGTTATCGAACGATTCAAGCCTACCCGCAGGCTTCTCTGATGGTGATCGGGTTGGCCTGCTTCGACAACGTGGTACCGATGACATGCCAAGACGAGAACTTGCACAATCGCGAAAATTCTTTCACGCCGCGCTGCAGCAAGAAAAGAACGAACCTCCGTTTCCACAGGTCCGCGAGCTGTGGCTTGGTAGCCGGGGAATCCTTATGCAGACTGCAATCGCAGACGCGGCGACGCATGCGACAACACCGACAAGCCACGTTCGACCGCCGCCGTTCCGCTGCGCGCGAGTTCGACGATTTCGCCGATTTTTGCGAACGCGGCGAGAAATTCGCCGACCTCGGCGCCGCTGCCGGTGAACTCGATCGTGCGCACGCTGCCGGTGATGTCGATCACCTGCGCGCGCGGATACTTGCGCAACGCGCCGACGAAGGCGCCGAGCGCTTCGGCGCGCACTTCGAGTTTGAGGATCAGCAGTTCGGTTTCGATATGGTCGAGGCTGGTCAGGTCGGCGATTTCGAGCACCTCGATGAGCTTGCGCGATTGCTTGATGATCTGGTCGATCACCGCGTCGCTGCCCGCAGTGACGAGGGTCAGCCGGGAGATGGCTTCGTCGTGCGTCGGCGCGACGGTGAGCGACTCGATGTTGTAGCCGCGCGCGGAAAACATGCCGGCGACGCGGGCGAGCGCGCCGGCTTCGTTTTGCAGGAGGATAGAGATAATGCGACGCATCAGAACATCTCCGCCGGACCGACTTCCTGCCCGGTCGGCTTCTGCCGCGACGGGATGAAATCGCCGGTGATCATTTCGGCATAGGCCATGCCGGGGCCGACCATCGGGTAGACGCCGGCATCGGGATCGATGATGACCTCGAGGAACGCCGGTCCGTCGAACGCGACGAACTCGGCGATGACGCGCGGCAGATCTTCCGGTTTCTCCAGACGCTGCGCCCACGGAAAACCATCGGCCTGCGCGGCCTTGACGAAGTCCTTCTTGTGCAGGCTCTTGTCGCTCGCCGAGAAGCGTCCCTTGAAGAACAGCTTCTGCCACTGCCGCACCATGCCGTCGCCGAAGTTGTTGAGCACGACGACCTTGATCGGCAGATTGTACGTCGTCACCGTTTCCAGCTCGCCAAGGTTCATGCGGATCGAAGCGTCGCCATCGATGTCGATCACGATCGCATCGCGCCGCGCGAACGCCGCGCCGATCGCCGCCGGCAGGCCGAAGCCCATCGTGCCCATGGAGCCGGACGTGAGCCACAGGCGCGGCTCGCAAAAATCGAAGTACTGCGCGGCCCACATCTGGTGCTGACCGACGCCGGTGGCGATGACCGCGTTGCCTTTCGTGTGCCTGTTGATTTCCTCGATCACTGCGTACGGCTGGATGACGGCCGCGTTGCGGTCAAAATTCATTGCATAGGTTTTCTTCAACTCGGCGATGTGCGCGTGCCAGTCGGCGTAAGCACCCTTCCCTTTCGGATCGAAACCGGCCTTCTCGCCGAAAGCGCGCAGGGCCGCGAGGGCGCTAACCAGATCGCCCAGGTGATGCCAGTCGACGCGCTTGACCTTGTCGATCTCGGCCGGGTCGATGTCGAGATGGGCGATGAACTTCGCACCCGCGGCAAACTTGTGCGGGACGCCGGCGACACGATCGTCGAAGCGGCTGCCGACCGCGATCAGGAAATCGCAGTCCTCGGTCGCATAGTTCGCGAACGCGGTGCCGTGCATGCCGAGCATGTGCAGCGACAGCGGCTGGGTCGTGTCGGTCGCGCCAATGCCCATCAGCGTCGTCACGGACGGAATACCGAACGCAGCGGCGAACTCGCGCAGTGCGCTCGCCGCTTCGGCTGCGATCACGCCGCCGCCCGCGTAGATCAGCGGCCGCTTCGCCTTGGCCAGTGCATCGAAGAACGTCTTGCTCGCCGCGTCATCGAGCACCGACTTGGCAATGTCGTCGAGACGTGCGCGATATCCCGGCAGCGGTAGTCGGCTCGCACCGTCGAAGACGAGGTTCGTGTTCTGCACGT
Organism: Rudaea cellulosilytica DSM 22992; assembly: GCF_000378125.1. Taxonomy (GTDB): domain Bacteria; phylum Pseudomonadota; class Gammaproteobacteria; order Xanthomonadales; family Rhodanobacteraceae; genus Rudaea; species Rudaea cellulosilytica. The sequence continues at coordinate 451,483 of NZ_KB899242.1, forward strand.
CCTTCGGAATATCGACGACGACCGGTCCCGGCCGCCCCGTGCGCGCGATCTCGAATGCCGAGCGCAGCGTCGCTTCGAGCTTCGAGGCATCGGTGACGAGGAACACGTGCTTCGCGCAGGCTGCCATGATGTTGCTGATCGGCGCTTCCTGGAAGCCGTCGCTGCCGATTGCCGCGGTCGGCACCTGGCCGCAGATCACAACGATCGGAATCGAATCGGCCATCGCATCGCGCACCGGCGTAACCGTGTTCGTCGCACCGGGACCCGATGTCACGATCGCGACGCCGACTTTGCCCGACGCGCGCGCGTAACCTTGGGCCATGAAGCCGGCGCCCTGTTCGTTCGCCGGCACGATCAACGGCAGCGGCTCGCTTCCGTCGGCGCGTTTGTGCTCGTGGTTGTAGCGGAACACCGCATCGTAGACCGGCAGGATCGCACCGCCGGAATAGCCGAATACGACATCGACGCCCTCGTCGGCGAGCACCTGTACGACGATGTCCGCGCCGGATAGGTTCTTGCCGGCAAGCGGATGCTTGCCGGATGTTGGCGTATTCGATATCTGTGACGGTTTCAGTTGTGCGTTCATAGCCAATCCCGGATGCGTTAACACCGGCGTTCAGCGGCAGCGCAAGCTGCCGACTGCAACGGCGGTAGTTATTGCTGCAGCGAAGCTGTCGGCAATAACCTTATTTTTGCTGGTTCAACCACACCATCTTCTCGCGCAACTGCGCGCCGATCTTCTCGATCGGATGGTCGAGATCGGCCTGCTTGAACTTCTTGTAATTCGGCAGGCCGGCCTTGTATTCCGCGGTCCAGTTCTTGGCGAAGGTGCCGTCCTGGATGTCCTTCAATACCGCTTTCATGCGTTCCTTCGTCGCCGCATCGACGATGCGCGGGCCGCTGACGTAATCGCCGTACTGCGCCGTCTCGGAAATGAAGGTCAGCATCTTGGTGATGCCGCCCTGGTAAAGCAGATCGACGATCAGCTTCAGCTCGTGCAGTACCTCGTAGTACGCGATCTCCGGACGGTAGCCGGCTTCGACCAGCGTCTCGAAACCCTTTTGCACGAGCTCGCTCGCGCCGCCACAAAGCACGGCCTGTTCGCCGAACAGGTCGGTTTCGGTCTCTTCCTTGAAGTCGGTTTCGATCAGCAGCGCACGCGCGCCGCCGAGGCCGGCCGCGTAGGCCATCGCCTTTTCCTTGGCCTTTCCGGTGACGTCCTGGTAGACGGCGTAGAGGCACGGTACGCCGCGGCCGATTTCGTATTCGGTGCGCACGAGATGGCCCGGGCCCTTCGGCGCGACGAGGATCACGTCGATGTCCTTGCGCGGCGTGATCGTCTTGAAGTGGACGTTGAAGCCGTGTGCGAACAGCAGCGCCGCGTTCGGCTTGAGGTTCTTCTCGATCGCGTTGACGTAGAGGTCGGGCTGGACCATGTCCGGCGTCAGCACGGCGACGAGATCGGCCTGCTTGACGGCCTCGGCGGGCTCGACCACGGTGAAGCCGTCGGCCTTGGCCGTCGCGGCGGTGGCGCCGCCGGCGCGCAGGCCGACGATCACGTCGAGGCCGGAATCACGCAGGTTCAGCGCATGCGAGCGGCCCTGGCTGCCGTAGCCGAGAATGGCGATCTTCGACTTCTCGAGCGCCGCGGTGGTGACGGTGGGGGATGCAGTAGACATTTTCTATTTCTCCACAAAGTTAAAAGTACAAATCGATAAAAAGCTGCAAGCTTGTCGTCATTACGGCAGCGTCTGCCGCGACGACGAGCTAAATCTCCATCACGGCACCGCGCGATGCCGAGCCGACGCTCTTGGCATATTTCGCGAGGATGCCGCGCTTGACCTTCGGTTCCGGCGCGACCCAGGCCTTGCGCCGCGTCTCGAGATCGGCGTCGGTCTCGATCACGCGGCGTTCGCCATCGATCACGATCGTGTCGCCCTCGCGCAGCAAGCCGATGCCGCCGCCCTTCACCGCTTCCGGAGCGATATGGCCGACCATGAAGCCGTGCGTCGCGCCGCTGAAGCGGCCGTCGGTGATCAGCGCGACGTCATCGCCGAGCCCGCGCCCGACCAGCGCCGCGGTGACCGCGAGCATCTCGCGCATGCCCGGCCCGCCGGCTGGGCCCTCGTTGCGGATCACGATCACGTCGCCGGCCTTGATCGCGCCGGCCTGCACGGCCTTGAACGTCTCCTCTTCGCTTTCGAACACGCGCGCAGGGCCAGTGAATTTGAGCCTGCCCTTGCCGGCGAGTTTGAGCACGCAGCCTTCGGATGCGAGATTGCCGTAGAGGATCGAGTAGCCACCGCGCGGCTTGAACGCCTTCGACACCGGCACAACGACCTGCTGATCGGCCGGCGCCGCCGGCGCTGCGTCGACTTCCTCGAAGAGAGTCTTGCCGGTCATCGTCGGCGCGTCTTCGATCAGCTTGGCTGCGCGCAATTCGCGCAGCACCTGGGTCAAACCGCCCGCCGCGGTCATCTCGATCGCCGTGTATTTGCCGCCGGGCATCAGGTCGGCGATCACCGGCGTCGTCTTCGACGCGACTTCGAAATCTTCCAGGCTCAGCGGCACATCGGCTTCGCCCGCAATCGCGAGCAGATGCAGCACGGCGTTGGTCGAACCCGCCGTCGCGTTAGCGACGCGCGCGGCATTGCGGAACGCCGTCGTGCTGAGCACGTCGCGCGGACGTAGGTTGCGTTTCAGATTCTCAACCGCGATCTCGCCACAGCGTTTGGCGACATCACGCTTGTGCGGATCGGTCGCGGCGACGTCGTTGAAACCGAGCGGCGACAAACCCAGCGTCATCAACATCATCGACATCGTGTTCGCGGTGAATTGGCCGCCGCAAGCACCCGCGCCCGGGCACGCCTTGCTTTCGACGTCGTGCAGGCGTGCGTCGTCGATCTTGCCCGCACCATGCGCGCCGACCGCTTCGAACACCTGTTGGATCGTGATCGATTTGCCGTCGAGCGTGCCGTGGTCGATGCTGCCGCCGTACAGCGCGACGCCCGGGATGTTGAGGCGCGCTAGCGCCATCGCTGCAGCCGGAATCGTCTTGTCGCAACCGCAGAGCACGACCATCGCGTCGAGCGAATGACCGTCCACCGCGAGTTCGATCGAGTCGGTGATCACCTCACGGCTGATCAGCGAAGCGCGCATGCCGGGCGTGCCCATCGCGATGCCGTCGGTGACCGCGATCGTGTTGAATTCGATCGGCGTGCCGCCGGCTGCGCGCACGCCTTCGGCGACGTGTTCGGCGAGCTCGCGCAGGTTGAGATTGCACGGCGAGACGTTCGACCACGTATGCACGACGGCGACGAGCGGCTTCTTGATCGCGGCTTCGTCGAGACCGGTCGCATAAAGCATCGCGCGTGCCGGCGCGCGATCCGGGCCGGACTTCATGACGTCGCTGCGCAGCTTAGTTCCATTGTTCGACATCAGGCGGCTTCCTTCTGCGCCGTGCCGAGACGCGCGAGCACCGCCGCGCCGACTTCACTCGTATTCGCGCTACCGCCGAGATCACGCGTCAGCGTGCCCTGTTCGATCACGGCATCGACCGCCGCTTCGACTTCCTTCGCTTCGGCTTCGAGACCGAGCGAATAGCGCAGCAACAGCGCGACGGACAAAATTGTGCCGAGCGGATTGGCGAGCCCCTTGCCGGCGATATCGGGCGCGGAGCCGTGGATCGGCTCGTACAAACCCACCTTGCCGTCGCCGAGCGACGCGGAAGGCAGCAGGCCGAGCGAACCGGCGAGCGCCGCGGCTTCGTCGGTAAGGATGTCGCCGAACAGATTCTCGGTAACGATCACGTCGTACGCCGACGGACGCGTCAGCAACAGCATCGCCATCGAATCGACGAGCTGATGTTCGAGCTTCACGTCGTGATAGTCTTTCGCCACGCGCTCGACCGTCGAACGCCACAGGCGCGAGGTTTCTAGCACGTTGGCCTTGTCGACGTGGGTGACGTGCTTCTTGCGTCCGCGCGCGAACTCGAAGGCGCGACGCGTTGCACGCTCGATCTCGGCAACGGTGTATTTGCACTCGTCGGTCGCCGTGTCGGCCGTGCGTGTCTTCGCACCGAAGTACGCACCGCCGGTCAGTTCGCGCACGAACAGCATATCGACGTTCTGCAGCTTCTCGTTCTTCAACGGTGAGAGATTCGCCAGCTTCGGATGCACGCGCACCGGACGCAGGTTGGCATAGACGCCGAGCGTCGCGCGCAGCGCGAGCAGGCCTTGCTCCGGGCGCACCTTCGCATTCGGATCCGACCATTTCGGGCCGCCGACCGCACCGAGCAGCACCGCATCCGCGGACTTGCACGACGCCACCGTCGCCGGCGGCAGCGGATCGCCGTGAGCGTCGATCGCCGCGCCGCCGATCAACTGCTCGTCGAACGTAAATTCGTGGCCGTGTTTCGCGGCGACGGCACGCAACACTTCGACCGCGGAGGCGACGACTTCAGGACCGATGCCATCGCCTGGCAACAGGGTGATTTTTGCTTTCATTCTTTGCCTTTCTCTTCTGAAAATTACGCCGCTCTCGCCTGCTCGAACGCGGCGATCTGCGCTTCATGCTGCAGCAGGAAACCAAGCTGATCGACGCCCATCAGCAGGCAATGCTTGGCGAACGGCTCGAGCGGAAACTCGATCTTCCTGCCGTCAGGCAACTCGATCGTCTGCGCGGCGATATCGATCTTGAGCTCAATACCCGGATGATCGAGCAGATACCTGTGATCGGCCTCGTCGAGCACGACGGCGAGCAAGCCGTTCTTCAGCGCGTTGCCGCGAAAGATGTCGGCGATCTCGCTCGAAAAAACGGCATGGATGCCGTAGTCGGTCAGCGCCCACGGCGCGTGCTCGCGCGAGGAACCGCAGCCGAAGTTGCGGCCGGCGACAAGAATCTCGCAGCCGCGCGCTTCGGGTTTGTTCAACGCAAACTCGGGGTCTTCGCTGCCGTCGGCGCGATAGCGCCAGTCGTTGAACAATGATTTGCCGAGGCCGGTGCGTTCGGTCGTCGTGAGAAAGCGCGCCGGGATGATGCGGTCGGTGTCGATATTCTCGAACGGCAAAACAGCCGTGCGTGATTGGATATGAGTCAACGGATTCATGCGGCTTCCGAAATGTATTGGGAAGGATCGGCCACGACGCCAGCGAGCGCGGATGCGGCCGCGACGAGCGGGCTCGCGAGCACGGTGCGCACGCCCGGTCCCTGGCGACCTTCGAAATTGCGGTTACTGGTCGAGACGACGAGCTGGCCCGGCTTGCCGATGTCGCCGTTCATACCCAGGCACATTGAGCAGCCCGGCTCGCGCCATTCGGCGCCGGCGGCACGAAAAATCTCGTGCAGGCCTTCTTTCTCGGCTTCGCGCTTGACCTGCTCCGAGCCCGGCACAACGAGCATGCGCACGCCGTCAGCGACCTTGCGTCCGCGCAGCACGCTCGCCGTCGCACGCAGGTCGGACAGGCGTCCGTTCGTGCAACTGCCGACGAAGACGATATCGACCTTGGTGCCGGCAAGTTGATGGCCCGCCTCGAGCTGCATGTAATCGAGCGCGCGTTGTTCGAGCGCGTCTTTCGCCGCCGGCACTGCCGCGTCGAGCGCGATTACCATGCCCGGGTTGGTACCGTAGGTGACGCTGGGTTTGATCGTAGCCGCGTCGATCACGACTTCGCGGTCGAACACCGCGCCGGGATCCGATTTGAAACCGCTCCAAAGCTTGACCGCGTTATCCCAGTCCAAGCCCTTCGGCACACGCTCGCGTCCGCGCAAGAATTCGAACGTGGTCGCGTCGGCCGCGATCAGACCGGCCTTGGCGCCAGCCTCGATCGACATGTTGCACACGGTCATGCGCTCTTCCATCGTCAGCGCCTCTATCGCGCTGCCGCGATATTCGATGACGTGGCCGGTGCCGCCGTTCATGCCGATCCTGCCGATGATATGCAGGATCAGATCCTTCGCGGTGACGCTTTTCGTGAGCTTGCCGTTGACCGTGATCGAGAGCGACTTCGGCTTGCGCTGCAGCAGGCACTGCGTCGCGAGCACATGACCGACTTCGGTCGTGCCGATGCCGAACGCAAGCGCGCCGAATGCGCCATGCGTGGAAGTGTGGCTGTCGCCGCAAACGATCGTCATGCCGGGCTGGGTCGCGCCGAGCTCCGGCCCCATCACGTGCACGATGCCGCGGTTGGAACTGTTCCAGCCGTACAGTTCGACCCCGAATTCCTTCGTATTCGCTTCAAGCTTGGCGACCTGGGCTTCGGTCGCCTTATCCAGATACGGCCGCTTGCCGTTCGCGTCGGGCGGCAGGGTCGGCGTCGAATGGTCCATCGTCGCGACGATGCGATCGGGGCGGCGCACCTTGAGCCCGCGGATGCGCAGCTCCGCAAACGCCTGTGGCGAAGTGACTTCGTGCACCAAGTGCAGGTCGATGTAGAGGATCGCCGGCGTCGCCGCGGTTTCCGCGGCAACCTGATGCGCATTCCAAATCTTGTCGAGCAGGGTTTGCGGAGCCGTGGACATGTTAAGCAGCCGCCTTCTTCTGATCCGCGGACACCGGCGTCAGCCAGCCCCATTCGTCGCGGGTCTCACCGTTGAACAAGCCGAAGAACGCCTTCTGCAGCGACTTCGTGATCGGACCCGGCTTGCCTTCGCCGACCGGCTTGCGGTCGACCGAGCGTACCGGCGTGATCTCGGCTGCAGTACCGACCATGAAGACTTCGTCGGCCGTGTACAGCGCCTCGCGCGGCAGATCGCGCTCGACCACCTCGTAGCCGAGCTTGCCGGCGAGCGTGATCACCGTATCGCGCGTGATCCCGGCGAGGATGCTCGCGCTCGTCGTCGGCGTAGTGATCTTGCCGTTGCGGATGATGAACAGGTTCTCGCCCGCGCCTTCGCTGAGCAGGCCGTTGTAGCCGAGCGCGATGCCTTCGTGATAGCCGTGGCGCTTCGCTTCGAAGCCGATCAGCTGGCTCGACAGATAATTGCCGCCGGCCTTGGCCCACGACGGGAACGTGTTCGGCGCCGCGCGGTGCCACGACGACACGCAGACGTCGGCGCCCTTCTCGATCGCGTCGCCGAGGTAGGCGCCCCACTCCATCGCGATAATGCAGACGTCGACGCTCGAGCCTTCCTTCGGCATTACGCCGAGCGGCCCGGCGCCGCGGAACACGAGCGGACGCAGATAGGCCGACTTCATCTTGTTCGCGGCGACAACTTCACTGTTTGCAGCAACGATCTGTTCGAACGTGTAGGGAACGTCGATCTCGTAGATCTTGGCCGACTCGAATAGACGGCGCGTGTGGTCGGCAAGGCGGAAATGCTGCGGGCCTTGCGGCGTCGAATACACGCGCTGCCCCTCGAACACGGACGAACCGTAGTGCAGCGCGTGCGCGGTGACGTGCACGGTCGCCTCGTTCCAGGGCTTGAGCTTGCCGTTATGCCAGATGAATTCGGTGTTTGCCATATTGGTTCCTTTGCAATTCCTGAAGCGGTTTAGACACGGTTTGATTGGGGTCGAGCGAAACGCCTCGCCGTAGGCGAATTCTACGTCCTATCCCCGCCGCGTCGCGCCGATAACTTGTCTTTCATGCCGATTTTGCCACCAGCGGCAATGCCTGGCCGAGCTTGATGCGTTCGATGCGATTGACCACCTCGAGCGCTGCGAACGCGGTGGCCTCGACGATATCGGTCGACACACCGCGGCCGATCAGCTCGCGCCCGCCATGGTTGATCGTCAGCGTCGCACGGCCCTGCGCGTCGGCGCCGTAGGAAAGCGAACGTATCTGGAAGTCGGCGATGTCCAGCGGCGTGCCGGTCGCGCGCTCAATCGCGCGCAGCATTGCATGCACCGGGCCGTCGCCGAGCGAGCCTTCGGTCTCGCCGACGCTGCGTCCGTCTTCATGGCGCAAGCGCACCGAAGCCGAGGCACCGCCACCGAGATGCGAAGTCGCGTGCATCTGTTCCAGCGTCCAAGGACCGAGTGCGGCCGGATCCTGGCCGAGCACGAGCGCATCGAGATCGCTGTCGAACACTTCCTTCTTCTTGTCGGCCAGCGCCTTGAAACGCGGGAAGATTTCCTCGACCTGCGCGTCGTCGACCTCGTAGCCGAGCGATTTCAACCGATCGCGCAACGCGTGCTTGCCCGAGTGCTTGCCGAGCACGAGTTGGGTCTTCTCGACGCCCACGTCCTCCGGCCGCATGATCTCGTAGGTCTCGCGATTCTTCAGCATGCCGTGCTGGTGGATCCCCGATTCGTGCGCGAACGCGTTCTCGCCGACGATCGCCTTGTTGCGCGGAATCGTCGAGCCGGTGACGTTGGCGAGCAGGCGCGCGGTCGGGTACAAGAGCTGCGTGCGGATACCGGTCTCGACATTGAACCGGTCCGCGCGCGTGCGCAGCGCCATGACGATTTCTTCGAGCGCAGCATTGCCCGCGCGCTCGCCGATGCCGTTGATCGTGCACTCGACCTGGCGCGCGCCGGCAGCCACTGCGGCGATGCTGTTGGCCACGCCGAGGCCGAGATCGTTGTGGCAGTGCGAGGACAGGATCACCTTGTCGATGCCGCGCACTTCGCGTTTCAGGCGCGAGAACAGCGCGTAGATTTCCTCGGGCGTCGTGTAGCCGACCGTGTCGGGCACATTCACCGTTGTCGCGCCTGCTTCGATCATGGCGGATAGCACTTCGATCAGGAACTCCGGCTCGGTGCGGATCGCGTCCTCGGCCGAGAACTCGATGTCGTCACTGTGCTGGCGCGCGTGATGGATCGCCTTGATGCCGGTCTCGATCACCTGCTCGCGGCTCATGTTGAGCTTGTGCCGGCGATGCAGCGGACTGGTCGCCAGGAAGATGTGGACGCGTTTCTTCTTGGCGGGTTCCAGCGCACGCACGCAGGCATCGATGTCGCCGAGCTGCGCGCGGGCAAGGCCGGCGATGATGGGCCCACGGACTTCTTTCGCGATCGCATGCACGGCTTCGAAGTCGCCCACGGATGCCTGGGGGAATCCCGCCTCGAGCACGTCGACGCCGAGTTCGGCCAGCGCGTGCGCCATGTGCAGCTTCTGCGGCCGGCTCATGGAAAAGCCCGGTGACTGCTCGCCGTCGCGCAGCGTCGTGTCAAAGATGCGCACGCGTTCGCGCGCGGGTACTACGGCTGGATCGCTGGTCTTGTTCATTGCTGCACCTCAAAGCTATTCGTCGGAGACGGCCGCGCTGCGCGCGGTTTGTTGCAATCGAAACTTTTTACCGCCAGAAACGACAAACCCCGCACTCGTCGCCGGGTGCGGGGTTCTGGATTCTTCGCCTGGTTGTGTTGCTCAGACGCGCCCTAACCCGCACCTCCGGTGCTAATAAGTACGAGGGCAAGAAGAAGCAGCGCGCCGCGCACGCGAACAGCCCGAGCGAAGAGGCTGGAAGCGAAGTTGCGCTGGCTGCTGCGTTGCGTCATGGGCCAAACGTAAACGATGCCCGCATGCCTGTCAACACCTGTAGGCAAAGAATTTTCACCACGCACGGGAATACGCCGGCGAATGGACGAATTCCGTGCGGATTTCTTTACGTCTAGACGGATGGATGTCCAAATGAGACCAGGTCACCGCAGCCGCAGCCACGTGGCTCCGCCCCAACGAAAAAGCCCGCCATATGGCGGGCTTGATCGCAACGTCTCCAGAATGCTCACTTGACCGGCTGTACTGCCGCCGCCTGCGAGCCCTTCGGACCCTCTATGACTTCGAAACTGACCTTCTGACCCTGCTGCAGACTACGAAAACCTTGGGTATTGATCGCCGAATAGTGCACAAACACGTCTTCGCCACCATCTTCGGGTGCAATGAACCCAAACCCCTTGGCATCGTTGAACCATTTCACAGTACCAGTACGCATACGACCTCGATACACGAATGGACGGATGGGCCGGAACCGCTCCCCAATCCCCTTTGCGGCGCCGGCACAACGAAAGTATAACGCCGATTTTACAAAAAATTTCAAGCTTGGCAGTTTTATGGCCGTCGGGGACGCCATCGGGCTCCCCGCCCAGCCCCGGCCCCGGGTAGCTCAGCTCAGCAGCGCGGAAACAATCGGCGGAATCTTGGCGGTGGCGGCTTCGAGATGGGCAAATATCTCAGGCAAGCTGATTTCAGGCGCGGCATTGCCCTGTGGACAGCCTGCGGCCCAGTTCGCGACCACGGCGAGGCAGGCATAGCCGAGCTTCAGTTCCCGTGCCAACGCCGCCTCGGGCATGCCGGTCATGCCGACGAGGTCGCAGCCGTCGCGGCGCATGCGCGCGATTTCGGCGCGCGTTTCCAGTCGCGGCCCCTGGGTCGCGCCGTAGCAGCCGCCGTCGACGACGGCGATGCCTGCACGCTGCGCTGCAGCAAGCACTGCCGAGCGCAAGCCCGCGCTGTAGGGCTCGGTGAAGTCGATATGCTCGACCTTGACACCGTCGGCATCGCAGAAGCTCGTGAGGCGGCCATGGGTATAGTCGATGATCTGGTCCGGCACCGCGATCGCCCGCGGCCCCATGTCGGCGCGGATGCCGCCCACCGCGTTGACCCCGAGCACCCGGGTGGCCCCCAGGCTGTGCAGCGCCCAGACATTGGCGCGGTAGTTGATCCGATGCGGCGGGATCGAGTGCCCGCTGGCATGGCGTGCCAGGAAAGCGACGCGCTTGCCTCCAAGCTCGCCGAGCGTGATCGCATCCGAAGCCGGCCCGTACGGGGTCTCGACCGTACGTTTCTCCATCTTCTCCAGGCCCGGGAAGTTGTACAGACCCGTGCCGCCGATGATGGCGAGGTCCAAACTCATAGCGCGTAGATTCCCGGCAGGTTGCGGCCTTGCTCATGGAAATCCATGCCGTAGCCGAACACGTAGCGGTCGGGCACGCGCACGCCGACGAAATCGGCACGCAGGCCCGGCGTGGCGCGGTCGTGGCGCTTTTCGCACAGCACCGCGATCAGCACGCGCTTGGCACCCTCGTCGATGCAGAAATCGCGGATCGCCTTGAGCGTGTGGCCTTCGTCGAGGATGTCGTCGACGAGCAACACCGTCTTGCCGGTCAGCGTCGCGCGCGGCTGCTTGACCCAGAGCAGGTCGTGGCCGCGCGTGCCGCCGCGGTAGCGCGTCGCATGCACGTAGTCGAATTCGAGGTCAGTCGGTATAGCGAGTGCAAGCACGCCGCCGAAGATCAGGCCGCCGTTCATCACGGTCATGAAGATCGGTACGTCGCCTTCGAGGGCGTCCTCGATCTCCTTGCCCATCGTGCGGATGCGCGCGGCAAGCTCTTCACCGGAGAACAGCAACTCGGCGGTCTTCATCGCTTCGGCGAGTGCGGGTTTGTCGGTCACGGGATCAGCTCCTGGCAGAATTCAAAACGGTGAGGTGCTCGATGAAACGGTGGCGCTGCGGATTGTCGGCCATCTCGGCCCAAGTTTGGGCGACGCCGCCGACCAGCCGCGCGAGCTTTTCAGGATCGAACGGTGCCACGCCGCCGGTTGCGGCCAAGGCTTCGTCGACAATCTCGGGCTGGCAGGCCAGGATCAGATCACAGCCGGCGTCGTAATGCGCCTCGATGCGCGCGGCGATGCCGCCCTCGCCCTCGCCGCCCGCCATGCTGATGTCGTCGCTGAACACTGTGCCGCGGAAACCGAGCTCGCCGCGCAGGATATCGGTGATCCAGACGCGCGAATAGCCCGCGGGCTTGGCGTCGATCTGCGGATAGACGACGTGCGCCATCATCACCGCCTCGGCGCCGGCGACGATGGCGTCGGCGAACGGTACGAGATCTTCGGCACGGATCGTCTCAAGCGCGCGCTCATCGACGGCGCGGTCGACATGCGTGTCTTCGAGCACCGAACCGTGCCCCGGGAAATGCTTCAGCGTCGCCGCCATGCCGCCCAGGCGCATGCCGCGCTGATAAGCCAGCCCGAGTTCGGACACGACCTCCGGCCGTGCATCGAACGCGCGTGTGCCGATCGCGCGGTTGCCGCGGCCGAGATCGAGCACGGGCGCGAAGCTCAAATCGACACCGGTCGCGCGCATCTCGGTTGCCATCAGCCAGGCGTGTTCCTCGGCGCGTGCGAGCGCATGCCGCGGATCGGTGGCGTACAAGGTGCCGATCTGCGCAAGTGCTGGTAGCTCGGTGAAGCCTTCGCGGAAACGCTGCACGCGGCCACCTTCCTGATCGACACAGACGAGGAACTCGTCGCCGCGCACGGTGCGAATGCCGTCGATCAGCGTCATCACCTGCTCGCGCGAAACGAAATTGCGCTTGAACAGGATCACCCCGCTGACCTGCGGCGCGCCGAGCTGCTCGCGCTCGGCTGCGGTGAGTTCGAGTCCGGCCAGGCCGATGATCAGCACGTCTATTCTCCGGCGCGTTCGCGCTCATTCCAGCGCGAATACGGATGCTGCAGCAGATTCAGATTGTAATAACGCAGATGCTGGGTAACTTCGTGCCCGAGCCACGCGGGTCGGTCGATCGTCTGATCGGCAGACTGCAGCTCGACCTCGGCGACGATCAGCCCGGCGTTGTCGCCAAGAAACTCATCGACCTCGAAGATCAGGCCCACGTGCGGCACATAGTGGCGGACTTTTTCGACGACGCCGTTACAGAAGTCGCGCAGCATGCGTTCGGCATCGTCGACCGGAATCGGGTAATCGTATTCCTGCCGCGCCACGCCGAGCGTCGCCGACTTGATATTCAGCCAAGCCTGGTCGCCGCCCACACGCACACGCATCGAACAGCGCGTGCCGGTCTGCGACTGCACCAGGCTCGCGTCGATCAGATAGCCCTGCACCATGCGTTGTGAACGCTCGGCCTGCGCTCGCCAAGCGTCGCTCGTCACCAGAAATTTGCGTTCGATTTCGATGCCCATGATCGTTTATCTTTCGAAGAGCGCGATGGATTCAACGTGCGCGGTGTGCGGAAACATGTCCATCACGCCTGCGCTCGTCAGCTTGAACCCGTGTTTGTCGACGAGAATACCCGCATCGCGCGCAAGCGAGGCGGGATGACAAGACACGTAAACCACACGTCGCGTCGACTTGCGCGGCAGATAATCGAGCACCGCGTCGGCACCCGAGCGCGGCGGATCGAGCAGCACCAGCTCGTAGTCGGCCTTGGCCCAGGCCGTGGCACGCTGATCGGCGGCGAGATCGGCACTGTGGAAAGTCGCATTGGCAATGCCGTTCTTCGTCGCGTTGTCGCGCGCGCGCTGGACGAGGCCGGCCTCGCCTTCCACGCCGACCACCTGCGCCGCGCGCCGCGCCAGCGGCAAGGTGAAATTGCCGAGGCCGCAGAACAGGTCGAGCACGCGGTCGGACGGCTGCGGATCGAGCAGCGCTAACGCGTGGTCGATCATGCGCCGATTCATGCCGCCGTTGACCTGGATAAAGTCGAGCGGGCGGAAATCGAGCGTCACGTCATACGCCGGCAACTCGAAATTCAATTGCGCGCCCGCCGGCCACAGCGGCGCGACGCTGTCGATGCCGCCGGGCTGGAGGAAGATCGCGAGGTCATTGGCTTGCCCAAACCTGGTCAAAGCCTGCGTGTCTGCATCCGACAAGGGCTGCAGATGACGGAATACGAGCGCGACTAGATTGTCGCCCGCAGCGATTTCGATCTGTGGAATCTCGCGCTTGCCTTCGAGCGATTCGAGCATCGCCGTGATCGCGGCGATGCGCTCGCCGACCGCGGGAAGCAGCACCTCACAACGCTCGATATCGGCGACGTAACGGCCGTTGGTTTCGCGAAAACCGACGAGCATGCGCCCCTTCTTCTCGACGAATTTCGCGCTCAGGCGTGCCTTGCGCCGGTAACCCCAGGGGGAATCGGTCAGCGCAGGAAGGATCGCCGACGGCTGGACCTTGCCGATGCGCTCGAAATTCTCCAGCAGCAAACGTTGCTTGGCGGCGATCTGCGCCGCCGGATCGAGATGCTGCAACGCGCAGCCGCCGCAGACGCCGAAGTGCTTGCACCGCGGTGCGACGCGATCGGGCGATACGCGCAGCACTTCCTCGACTGCCGCCTCGTCGTAGTGCCGGTGTTTGCGCACATCGCGCAGACGCACGCGCTCACCGGCGAGTGCGCCGGCGACGAACACCGCCTTGCCGGAGATATGCGCCACGCCGCGCCCGTCGTGGGTGAGATCGGTGATGTCGGCTTCGATCAAAGTCATATGAACACGCGAAAATTGGCCGCCTATGATACCAGCCCGGCCAGGATCGCCGCCCTTGCGCGCTGCTATAGTCATGGCATGACCAAGCACCGTCCGCCGCGCATTCTGGTCGCCGACGACGACCCGGTCAGCATGCAGTTTCTCGTGACCGCGCTGGGCGAACTCGGCTGCGCCGCCACTGGAGTGGCCAGCGGCAAGGCGGCACTCGCGGCCTGCGCGCAAACGACCCTCGATTTGCTGTTGCTCGATCGGCGCATGCCGGACCTCGGCGGCGCGACGCTGCTGCGCGAACTACGCCGCAGCGGCTGCAGCGCACCGGCGATCGCCACGAGCGCCGAACTCGATGCACCCACCCGTGCGCAACTGGCCGCCGCCGGATATGTCGATGCAGCGACCAAGCCGATCGGCGTGGAGCAACTCGCCGCACTGCTGGGCTCGCATCTGCCGCAATGGTTCAAGCCGCAACGCAACTCCACAGCGGACGCGCCGACGGGCACCTTCACTAGCGCAGCCCAATCCGCATTGCTCGAAGACGATGCAGCGCTCGCCAGCGTCGGCGGCGACCGCCAGACTTTGCAGGCATTACGCGGTCTTTTTTCGCAGGAACTCGAAACCATGTCGCCGCGCATCGCTACGTTGCCCGCGGACGAACTCGGCGAATGGCTGCACCGCCTGCGCGCTTCGTGCCGCTACTGCGGCACCACGCGCCTGCTCGAAGCGGCGGAACGACTGGAGTGCGAACTGAAACGATCACGCGGTGCGGCACGCGACGAATTGCTGACAGCGGTATCCGCCACAGTTGCGGCCCTGCAGGACGGCTGATTTTCCGCGAGCAAATCTACGCGAGCATGCTCCAGGAACGGAGCTCGCCATCGATATGCGTCGCGATCACGGCGCGCATCAAGCGTCGCAGCGAGGACAGATGTTCCGCGGCAGGCATTTCGTCGCGCGCGAGTGCAAGCAGCGCCGCGCCGCGCAGGCGCACGCCGTCGCGCGCGTCGCGCCACGGCGCCGGGCCGTGTTCATGGCGATAGGCATAGTCGCGTTCGGGGTCGAGCGGCGCGCCGGCATCGCCATCGACATCGAGCACGAGCGCGTAACCGAGATGGGCGAGCAGGTCGCGCTCGAAACGACGCAGCGTCCATGCCTGCGCTTCGCCGTACGCGAGCCGCGCGAGGGTTTCGGCGTAATCGGCGAATAACTGCGGGTGCGGATCCTGGCGCGGAGTGATGCGCAGCACGAGCTCGTTGAGATAGAGCGCACAAAGCAACGCGTCACCGTCGAGATCGAAGCCGGACGCCGCTGCCTCGACCTGGGTCAACGTGGCCAGTTCGCCACGTCCGTTCCAGCCGACCCGGACTGGAATCAGCGGCTGCAGCAGCGCCCGCGGCGTGCGCGTGCGCTCACGCCGCACGCCGCGCGCGATTAGACCGACGCGGCCATGATCTCGAGTCAGGCATTCGAGCAGCAGCGAGGTCTCGCGGTAGGCGCGCGCATGCAGGACAAATGCTGGTTGTTGTTCTATGCGCATGATGCAGTCAACGTGTTTGCTTCCCCCGGCGCGACAAGGAAATCAAAAGCATGCTGCAGCGTTATTCGCCGTAGCCGAAGCGCTGCAACGCCGCCTCGTCGTCGGACCAGTTTTCGCGCACCTTGACCCAGAGCTTGAGATGCACGCGGCGGCCGAACAATCGGTTCATCGCCAGGCGCGCGGCACTGCCGATCGCCTTGAGTTGCTCGCCGCCCTTGCCGATGACGATCGCCTTTTGGCCCTCGCGTTCGACCCAGATCGCGGCGTGGATTTCGCTCATGCCGCCCTCGTTGTCGGCGAAGCTTTCGATCTCCACCGTCGCCGAATACGGCAATTCCTGACCCAGGCGCAACATCAGCTGCTCGCGGATCAACTCGGCGGCGAGAAAACGCTCGCTGCGATCGGTGAACTCGTCTTCGCCGAACTGCGCCGGCCCCACCGGCAAACGCTCGATGATCGCGCGCTCGAGTGTGTCGACACCATCGCGCCGTCGCGCCGAGATCAAGAACACGCCCGCATAGAAACCGTCGCTGCCGACCTTCTGCAGAAACGGCAGCAGTTGCTTCTTGTCTTTCTGTGCATCGACCTTGTTGAGCACGAGCAGGCGCGGGTGCGGTGAATCCGACAACACGTTGCGCACGAGCTGATCTCCTTCAGTCCAGCGCCCCGCTTCGATCAAATGCATGCAGACATCAGCCTCGGCGGCGGCGTTGCGCGCGGCACGATTGAGCTGGCGGTTGATCGCGCGCGCGCCGCCCGCGTGCAGGCCCGGCGTATCGAGTAGCAGGATCTGGCCCTGCGGCTTGGTGACGATACCGAGAATGCGGTGGCGCGTCGTCTGCGGCTTGGGGCCGACAATGGCCAGGCGCACCCCGACCAACGCGTTGACCAGCGTGGACTTGCCGACATTGGGCCGGCCGACGATCGCGGCAGTACCGCAACGGAATTCTTCCGGATGAGACGAACTGGAAGTCATGGGTTACTCAAAATCTTTGGCTCTCGCGTCCCGGGAGCCTGGAGTTGGGCCAACGCAGTCGCCGCCGCGGCCTGCTCGGCCGCGCGGCGACTGCTGCCACGACCTTCGGCGCGCAGGCTGCGCGAGTCGATGCGGCACTCGACGTCGAACACGCGCGCATGATCGGCACCGCTCGTCGCTATCAGATCGTACGCAGGCAGTGGCTCACCGCGCGATTGCAGCCATTCCTGCAGGCGCGTCTTCGCATCTTTGTCGTCCGTTGTCGCCGCGGCAGCAAGTCGCGGCGCGACGAGGGCGCGCACAAATTCACGGCAGGCAGTCCAGCCGCCGTCGAGATGAACGGCAGCGACGAGCGCTTCGAACGCGTCGGCCAAGATCGAATCGCGACGGAATCCTCCGCTCTTCAGCTCGCCGGGGCCCAGGTGCAACGCATCACCGAGGTCGAGATCGCGCGCGATCGCGGCGAGGGCCGGCTCGCTGACGAGGCGCGCACGCAGGCGCGTCAACTCGCCTTCGTCCGCCTTGGGGAATTCCTCGAAAAGAAGTTCGGCAACGATCACGTTGACCAGTGCGTCGCCGAAGAACTCCAGCCGCTCGTTGTTGCCCGCACCAGCGCTGCGGTGAGTCAGCGCGCGTTCGCGCAAGGCAGTGTCGGAAAAGTTGTAGGCGATATGGAGCAATCAATATCTCGTGTTGATCCCACCCAGGTTTTCCGAATGCTCGAAATGCACGAGTAGAGAGACGTTGTACAAGAACGGGATTTGCTTGTCGTAAACGACTTGAAGGATACGCGCACCGCCCTGCGTATTGAGCTTGATCGCATTGGGCGGCACGGTCTTGTCGCCGACATATTGCATGTGCATGGCAAAGTCGAGCTTGGCGCGGATCTGCTCGATTGGCATGTTCTCAATGCCCGCCTCCTCTGTGATTCCCTTCATCGCCTTGACCACGCCAAAATACTCGCTGTACGTCGGAATCAGCAGCATCGCCGCATAGGCAAAGAAGCCGACGACGGCGAGCAAGATCAGGAATCCGATGATGCTGAGACCTTGTTGTCGATTGCGCACTCGCATGACCCGCCCCCACGTTGAGGAAAACCGAATTCTCGCCGAAGCGGTTACTTTATCAGCGTACCGAGCCGCTTGAAATCAATGCCGCCGTCCCAGTTCATCCAGATCACGAAGGCGCGACCAACCAGATTCTGCTCCGGCACGAAACCCCAGTAGCGGCTGTCCTCACTGTTGTCGCGGTTGTCGCCCATCGCGAAATACTGGCCGTCGGGCACCACCCATTCGCCTTCGCGACCCTGCGAGAAACCGCGGTCGGCGGGCGCGTTCAGGATCTGGTGCTCCACTCCCGGCAGCATCTCCTCGCGCACCGAGGCGCCCGCCATACGCTGGCCTTCGCCGCCGGATCCGACGTACGGGCCCGTGTAGGTGTTCGGAATTTCCTTGCCGTTGACGTAAAGCGTCTTGTTGCGATACGTGATCGTGTCGCCCGGCAGCCCGATCACACGCTTGATGTAGTTCATTTTCGGTACCGGCACGAGCGATTCGCCATGGTCGCAGGGCCGCCCGCTGCGCATTTCCTTGCCGTCGCGCGTACAGCTGTACCCCGGATAGATGAACACGAACACGTCGCCGCGCTTCGGTTCGCCTGTGGCGAGAAACTTCGTGTTGAGCACCGGCACGCGCAGGCCGTAGGTGAACTTGTTGACGAGGATGAAGTCGCCCACCAGCAACGTCGGCATCATCGAGCCCGACGGAATCTTGAACGGCTCGGCGATGAATGAGCGGAATCCGAGCACGATCAGGATCACCGGGAAGAAGGAGCGCGCGTACTCCACGATCGCCGGTTCGCGCATCGCCTCGGCCATGCGTTGTTCACGCTCCTCTTTGCTGCCGCCGACCGCGCCCAGCGCCTGCGCGCGCGCGACGCGTCCCTTCTTCAGGAACAGCACGTCGAACAGCCAGACCACGCCAGTAGCGGCGGTGAGGATGACCAAGAGCAAGGCGAAATCAAAGTCCATCGGAAGTCCTTCAACTTTCAGATTTCGTCATTTCGATGCCTCTCTAACAACCCAAGGGTTGATCAAGCCGGAATGACGAGCAAAAACTACTTGTCCATCTGCAATACGGCCAAAAACGCTTCCTGCGGAATGTCCACGTTGCCGACCTGCTTCATGCGCTTCTTGCCTTCCTTCTGCTTCTCGAGCAGCTTGCGCTTGCGCGTGGCGTCACCGCCGTAGCATTTGGCGAGCACGTTCTTGCGCAGCGCTTTCACGCTCGAGCGCGCGATGATCTGCGCACCAATCGCCGCCTGGATGGCGACGTCGAACTGCTGACGCGGGATCAGTTCCTTCATCTTCTCGACCAGTTCGCGGCCACGGCGATCAGCGTTCGAGCGATGCAGAATCAGGCTCAGCGCATCGACACGGTCGCCATTGACGAGCACGTCGACGCGCACGAGCGGCGCCGCCTGGAAACGCTCGAGATGGTATTCCATCGACGCATAGCCGCGCGAGACCGACTTGAGCTTGTCGAAGAAATCGAGCACGACCTCGGCCAGCGGCAGTTCGTAGCTGATCTGCACCTGGCTGGCCATGTAATTGATCGAGCGCTGCACGCCGCGCTTTTCCTCGCACAGCTTGATGACACTGCCGATGTGTTCCGGCGGCGTAAGGATGTTGGCGACGATGATCGGCTCGCGGATCTCCTCGATGTAGTTCACCGCCGGCATCTTGGCCGGATTGTCGAGCGGCGCAACCGTGCCGTCGGTGCGCAGGATCTCGTAGACCACGGTCGGCGCGGTGGTAATCAGGTTGAGATCGTATTCGCGTTCGAGCCGTTCCTGGATGATCTCCATGTGCAGCAGCCCGAGGAAGCCGCAGCGGAAGCCGAAGCCCATCGCCTCGGACGACTCCGGCTCGAACACGAGCGCGGCATCGTTGAGCTTCAATTTCTCCAACGCCTCGCGCAGCGCCGGGTAGTCGTCGGCGGAGACCGGGAACAGGCCGGCGAACACGCGCGGCTGCATCTGCTGGAATCCCGGCAGCGGCTTTTCCGCGGGCTTGTTCGCGAGGGTGAGCGTGTCGCCGACCGGCGCGCCATGCACATCCTTGATCGACGCAGTGACCCAACCGACCTCGCCCGCTCGCAGCGCATCCTTCGCCAAGCGCTTCGGCGTGAACACGCCGACCGAATCGACCTCATGGGCACGTCCGGTCGACATCACGAGCAGTTTGTCGCGCGGCTTGATCTCGCCCTGCATTACGCGCACGAGCGAGACGACGCCGAGGTAGTTATCGAACCAGGAATCGATGATCAGCGCCTGCAGGCGATCGGTGTCGCGCGGCTTCGGCGGCGGAATGCGCGCTACGATGGCCTCGAGCACCTCGACGACGTTGAGGCCTGTCTTGGCGCTGATCGCGACCGCGTCGGTAGCGTCGATGCCGATTACGGCTTCGATCTCTTCTTTGACCTTGTCGATATCGGCGGTCGGCAGATCGATCTTGTTGAGCACCGGTACGACTTCGAGACCGAGCTCGACCGCGGTGTAGCAGTTCGCGACCGACTGCGCCTCGACGCCCTGCGCCGCATCGACGACGAGCAGAGCGCCCTCGCAAGCCGAAAGCGAGCGGCTGACTTCGTAGCTGAAATCGACGTGGCCCGGCGTGTCGATGAAGTTGAACTGATAGGTCTTACCGTCGCGCGCGGTGTACGGCAACGAGACGGACTGCGCCTTGATCGTGATGCCGCGTTCGCGCTCGATCGGGTTCGAATCGAGCACCTGCGCTTCCATCTCGCGAGCTTCGAGGCCGCCGCAAAGCTGGATGATGCGGTCGGCAAGCGTCGACTTGCCGTGGTCAACGTGGGCGATGATGGAGAAGTTGCGGATTAGTTCCATGCGATATCAATAAACGAACCGGCGCGAAGGCGCGCCGGTTAATTCATCATTATCGCACGAAGGTCGGCCAATTGCCCGGCTGCCAAACAGAAAAAGGGCCGCGAGCGGCCCTTTTTCGCGTGCCTCGCGCCGAAGTATTGCTATCGTCGCGCCGATATTGAGCTGCCACAGGCAGCTCGAACGGCGCGGCAGTTAATCCGGCGCGCCGGATTAACCTTTCTTCGGCACGGTCAACGTCACAAACTGCGCCGCCTCACCACGCTTGACCAGCAGCATGACGGAATCGCCCGGCTTGACGTCCTTGACCGCGCCCTGGAATTCTGCGGCGCTCTTGACGTAGGCACGCCCGACCTTGAGCACGACGTCGCCGCGCTGCAGGCCGCCGCGCTGGGCGACCGGGCCGGCCTGCGCGATCACCACGCCGTTCTGGTCCTTGAGACCGAGCGTCTTGCGGTCGTCCGTGGAAATGTCCTCGACCGCGATGCCGAGCGCATTGCTGTGCGGCTTGGCGCTGCTGTCGAGCGTCGCCAGCTTGGCACCCTTCTCGCCGGGCAGTTCGCCGACGACCACCGGCACATCGATCGTTTTGCCGTCGCGGAACACCTTCAGGCTGGCCGTCGCGCCGGGCTTGGTGTTGCCGACCAGCAGTGGCAGGTCGGATGACGAGCCGATGTCATGTCCGTTGTAGGCGACGATCACGTCACCGGGCTGGACGCCAGCCTTGTCCGCGCCGCTGCCCGGCGTCACCTGACCCACCAGGGCACCGCCCACCTGCGTCAGGCCCAGGCTCTTCACGTTGTCGCTCGTGACGTCTTGGATGCCCACGCCGAGCATGCCGCGCGACACCTTACCCGTGGTCTTGAGCTGCTCGACCGTGTTCATCGCCATGTTGATCGGCACGGCGAACGACACGCCCATGTAGCCGCCCGAGTTCGAGTAGATCTGCGAATTGATGCCGACGACTTGCCCATCGAGGTTGAACAGCGGTCCGCCCGAATTGCCCGGATTGATCGGCACGTCGGTCTGGATGAACGGCACGTACTGCTCGCCCGGGGCGCGGCCGCCGCGGCCGACGTAGCTGACCACGCCGTGCGTCACCGTGTGATCGAAATTGAACGGTGAGCCGATCGCGACCACCCACTGCCCGGCCTTGAGCTTGGACGAGTCGCCGATGTTGACTACCGGCAGGCCGGTGGCGTTGACCTTGAGCAGGGCGACATCGGAGGTCTTGTCCTTGCCGATCACCTTGGCCTCGAGTTCGCGGCGATCGGACAGACGCACCGTCACCTTCTCGGCGCCGTCGACCACATGGTTGTTGGTCAGGATGTAGCCGTCGGCCGAGATGATGAAACCCGAACCCGCCGACCTTGCAAAACCGTGCGGCTGGCCGCCGTTCGGACCGTTCGGGCCGAAGAAACGACGCAGGAAATCCTGCATGCCCGGCGGCATGTTCTGCTGCGGGCCGCCGTCGTCGTCCTGGTCGTCGGCATCGTCGCCCTTCTGCGCGGCGCCGTCGCCCTGGGTCGCGGTGATATTGACGACCGAAGGGCCGTTCTTTTCGACGAGTTGGGTGAAGTCCGGCAAATCGGCGTGCGCCGATGAAGTGAGGACAAACAGCGCGGCGAAAGCGCCGATTCCATATACTTTGCTCATATTTATACCTTTATACAAATTCGGACGAATGAAAACCGCAATCATTTCCACGAGCGAGGGCTTGGAACGGCAAACGCCCGTCCGGGTTCCAGCCGAACGGGCGTTGCGCGGGTGCTGGTCAGCCGATGTTAAGACGAGCCATTCCTTTGCGCTTACTGCTGTGTGCGGGCGGCTGCCTGTGCGGGGTCCTGCGGCGGCAGACGCTGGGCACGCAACAAGTAGGACATCTTGCCGATCTCTATGCGCTGCTCAGGAACCAATTCGCTGCCACTCGGCAGATAGTAGTTTGGCAACACCTTCTCGAAACTCGCCGGCTGCACCGCAGCGTAGTTGAACAGCGGCGAGCTTGAGTTCGGCAGCGTCTGCGCCAGCGGCAGATAAGGCTGCAGCGATGAACGCGACGACATCTGCTCGGCGACCGCAACCGCGGGTGTGCCGGCCTGTTCGACCGGTCGCGACACGGTGAGCGCGACTACGGCAACAACGGCAGCGATCGTGCCGCCCCCGACCCAGCGTAGCGCGCCCAGACCGATGCGCCGCGACGGGCCGACAGCCGTCAACGCGACATCCGCGTCGAGCCGTCCGATCACGCTATCGGCGAAATCCGCCGGCAGCGCGACTGCCACGTATTCGCGCTTCAGGCTCGCGCTGACGATGTGATAGTTCGACCAACGCCTGGCTAGATCGGACTGCGCCTCGACGCCGCGCAGCAGAAAGCGCACCTGATCACGCGCCAACTCGCCGTCCATCAGTGCGGACAATTGTTCGCCGAGCGAATCGGCCATGGCTTGATTGGGTTTCATTGGATGGGAAAGAAGATGTTCACTCATGTTCGGTACCTGTGCCCTGCCCCAGCAACGGTCGCAACTTTGCATCGATCGCATCGCGGGCGCGGAAGATGCGCGAACGGACTGTGCCGATCGGGCAATTCATCCTTTCCGCGATTTCCTCATAGCTCAAACCATCCACCTCGCGCAGCGTAATTGCAGTTTTCAGTTCTTCCGGTAGCTGTTCGACCGTATCGAAGACCGTTTGTTCAATTTCCTGGCGCAAAAGTTCGTGTTCGGGCGTGGCACGGTCCTTGAGCCAGGCACCGCCGTCGAGCAGCATGGCATCGTCGACCGCGATATCGTCTTTCGGCGGGCGCCGTCCCTGCGAAACCAGATGGTTCTTCGCCGTGTTGATCGCGATCTTGTAGATCCACGTGTAGAACTGGGCGTCGCCGCGAAAGTTTCCGATCGCGCGATAGGCGCGGATGAAGGCTTCCTGGGCCACGTCCTGGCATTCGCTCCAGTCAGAGACGTAACGCGAGATCACGCTGACGATCTTGTGCTGATACTTGCGGATCAGCAGATCGAAAGCGCGCTTGTCTCCTTTCTGTACACGTTCGACCAACTCGCGGTCGGTGTCCGCCTCACCCATCCGGGCCATACTCCGTTTGAATTCGACCCGGTTGAGCATGACGAAGCTAGACCGGGACAGGCAATTAAAGTTCCATCGTTCGCGGACAGGATCGACGAACCCGCCGTTCCTTCCGCCGGGTAACGGCAGCGGCAACCCTCCGCTCCGTTGACCCGGGCCATCCCCAGCGCCGATTATAGCCGCCCCACCCCGCTGCAACCGGAATCGCCATGTTCGAAGGTCTGCGCTTTGCCCACTGGAAACCCGACCTCGGCGCCGACGGCATCCTCGTACTCACCTTCGACCGCGCCGACGCGCCAGTGAACGCCTTCAACCGCGCGGCGATGGACGAACTGGCGCAGATCGCCGAACGCCTGGCCATCGAGCCGCCGAAGGGTCTGGTAATCCGCTCGGGCAAGCCCGACACCTTCATCGCGGGCGCCGACATCACCGAGTTCGAAAAGTACGAGAAGGAAGGCCGTGTCCTCGCCAGCATCGAGAATGGCCAGCGCGTATTCCAGAGCATTGCGCGGCTGCGCTGCCCGACCGTGGCGGCGATCCACGGCGCCTGCATGGGCGGTGGCTTCGAACTGTCGCTGGCCTGCCGCTACCGCGTAGCCACGCGCGATCCGAAAACCCGGCTGGCGTTTCCCGAAGTCATGCTCGGCATCATTCCCGGCTGGGGCGGGACGGCGCGCCTGCCGCGGCTGATCGGCGCGCCCGAAGCGCTGCCGTTGATGCTGACCGGCAAGTCGTTGTCGGCCGAAGCGGCGCGCGCGCTCGGCGTGGTCGACAAGCTGACCTCGCCGGAACTGCTCGTCGCCGAAGCCAAGGAATTGATCGCGCATCCGCATCCGCGGCCATTCGTGCAACGTGTGACCGCGTGGGCGACGAACCTGTGGCCGGTGCGTCAGGTGCTCGCACCGATCGTCGCCAAACAGACCGCGGCCAAGGCGAATCCTTCGCACTATCCCGCGC
This sequence comes from Rudaea cellulosilytica DSM 22992, assembly GCF_000378125.1. Taxonomy (GTDB): domain Bacteria; phylum Pseudomonadota; class Gammaproteobacteria; order Xanthomonadales; family Rhodanobacteraceae; genus Rudaea; species Rudaea cellulosilytica. Next base: position 476,096 of record NZ_KB899242.1, read on the forward strand.
CGTTCGCGCTGATCGAGGTATGGCGGCGTGGCGGATCGAGCATCTCCCAGCGCCTCAAGCTCGAAGCGCGCGCGGTCGCCAAGCTCGCGGTGACGCCGACCTGCCGCAACCTCGTCCGCGTCTATTTCCTGCAGGAGCGGCTGAAGAAGCTCGGCAGCGGCGATTCGGGCATCAGCAAGGTTCATGTCGTCGGCGCCGGCGTGATGGGCGGCGACATCGCCGCGTGGTGCGCGCTGCGCGGCTTCGATGTGACGCTGCAGGATCGCGAGATGAAATACATCCAGCCCGCGCTCGATCGCGCACAGGACCTGTTCGCCAAACGCCTGAAAACACCCGAGGCGATCGCGCCGGCCGCGGCGCGACTCAAGGCCGACGTCGACGGCAACGGAATCGCGGGCGCCGATCTGGTCATCGAGGCGATTTTCGAGAATCTGCAGGTCAAAGAAGACCTGTATCGCAAGACCGAACCGGCGATGAAGGCCGATGCCCTGCTCGCGACCAATACTTCGAGCATCCCGCTCGACGAGTTGCGCCGGGCAGTCAATGCGCAAGGCCGCTTCCTCGGCCTGCACTATTTCAACCCGGTCGCGCAGATGCCGCTGGTCGAGATCGTACGCCAGGACCAGCTCGACGCGGCTAACGAAGCGCGCGCCTTCGCGTTCTGCAAGAAGATCGACAAGCTGCCCGTGCCGGTCAAGGGCACGCCAGGCTTCCTCGTCAACCGGATTCTGTTTCCGTACCTGCTCGAAGCGCTGCGTATGTTCAAGGAAGGCATTCCCGGCCCGGTGCTCGACAAGGCGGCGAAGAAGTTCGGCATGCCGATGGGGCCGATCGAACTGGCCGACACGGTCGGGCTCGATGTCTGTGTCTCGGTCGGCAAGGAAGTCGGCGACTTCCTCCACCTCGACATTCCCGACGGTCTCGGCAGCTACCTCGATGACGGCAAGAAGGGCAAGAAAACCGGCGAAGGCCTGTATAAGTGGGAGAACGGCAAACCGGTCAAGCCCGAGGTCGACCCGAACTACAAGGCGCCGGACGACATCACCGAGCGCATGATCCTGCCGCTGCTCAACGAATCGGTCGCCTGCTTGCACGACGGCGTCACCGACGACGCCGATCTGCTCGACGCCGGCGTGATCTTCGGCACCGGCTTCGCCCCGTTCCGCGGCGGCCCGATCCAGCACATCAAGAGCGAAGGCGCGGACAAGATCAAGGCGCAACTCGACGCGCTGGCCGAGAAGTACGGAGCACGCTTCGTGCCGAAGCCAGGCTGGGACAGCCCGGCTCTGCGCGGTTGAGCTAAGGCGTGCAGGCCGACGGCGAACCCGTCAGCCGAACCAGAGTTTGCTGATCCGCCGTCCACGTGCCACTGAGAGGCGATTGCAGTATGAGGTTCGTGGACAGTTTGCCGCTGCTTGCGTCGGTGTAATTGATCGACATCGTGCCCAATGGCTGCGCCGTGACCTTGAGGTAGTCGCAGACGGGACAGAACCCGTTGCTCTGGGTCAACGTCATTGCATTCGACGGCGCGAACGGCTGCGCGGTGCCGACTCCCCAACGTGCAATGCCTAGCGCGTCGTAGAAATAGAACGCGGTGAACAACTGATCCGGGAGTGCCAGCGCATCGAGGCCGTAGCCCGACTGTGTCGGCACATACCAAGCGCCGTTGAAATTCGTCGGGACGCCATTGAAGTTCGGGCAGGCGCCAGTGCCGAGCCGGGTAAAACGTTCGCTCCCGGCCTGGCCGTCGAGGCGCCAGGAAAACATCATGTCGCTATCGCTGATCCGGGTCAGGCTCACGCCGCCAACCGGCGTCGCGGAATTGACTTTGGCCCCGCTCCAGGTGACGCGCATCAATGGCGCGTTCCAGATCGCTCCCGCCGGACTCGGCAGCAGCGCCTGCGCGGAGTACCAGGTCGGCGTGCCGTCCTCGAGGTAGGTGTACCAATTCAGCAACTGCTGATCGCCGCCCTGGCTCAGAAACAGACCGTGTCCTGAGCGCTTCGGGTTGTAGTAGGCGCCGGGTGCAATCCCCACAGTCGCCGCTCCGGAATACGTCAGTTGCGGATTCAGATGGAACCCCGCCGCCGACGCGGTCTGCGCGGTGACGTACCAGCGTCCAGGCGTCACCGGAATCGTCACGGTACTCGATGCCGCCGGCGGCGCCAGGCTCCACGACGCCGCCGGGCTGCCGCTCGGAGCAGCAGCGATCTGCGCCGACGACGAAAAGTCCGGGAAGTCGGCGCGGACGAGCCCGAACGCGATCGCCCCTGTCGGATCCGGAGGCGAACTGCTGCCGTCGATCTCCAGCGTCTCCGCACCCGGCGGCACGTCGATGTACAGCGCGTGGAAGGTCTGCGCATTGGTCGCAGCGATCAGCGCATTCTGCAGCGGCAATGGCGTCGGCTGGTCGTCGTTGCCGCCGGCGTAGGTCAGCGCGAACGGAAGCACGGCAGTCGCTGCATTGACCGTGCTTGGCACGGCGCCGATAACCACGGTGCCGAAGTAGCGTTGTCCGGGCAGCATCGTCCAGTTGCTCCCCTCCTGGACCGGTGCCCACGCAATCCGCAGCGGGAAACTTGCGAGCGCCGGCACCTGACCCGGACCCGTGGCGGTAATGCTGCGTGTCGCGCTCGGTGACGGTATGACGTAGCTTCTCGACGGAAAGCCGCTGGCGAGTGAAATGGAATAGGTCGTTGCCGCGCTACCTTGCGGCACGTCGACCAAGACCCAGACATTGTTCCTGGCAACGCTGCTGCCCACGCTCGCCTGGTTCGCCGCGCGCAGATCGACGACGCAACGCGCCACGACGTTCGAGCCAGCGGTCATGCTGGCATGGCAAACCTGTTCGCTCTGTTGCGGCTGGCCATCGGCATTGCTGTCGATGCCCGCATACAACGACACCGATGGCGCGTCTGAAGCTGCGACTTCGACGATGAACACCGGCGCGTTTACACCGGCGTCGATGCCGCTGAAATTCGGGTTGTTGAAAAGTGCGAACTGTCTTCCGGTAGCATCAGGCGTCGTGTAAATCCCAGATGGATCGGGATCGACGCCGAGTTGCATCGTCATCGTGTCCGGGACGATCAACCCCATCGGCTGGTACGTAGCTTGCGGCAGCGGAACCATGCCCGACAGGTTCAGCGTCGTCGAACCGGAAGAAGCTGGCGCGTGGATGTCGGCGAACGCCGGTGCAGCACCAGGATCGGCATATACGGCCGCGGTCAACGCGAAGTCGCTGGCGTTTCGGCCGCCGGCAGTCTTGTGCAGCACGACGCGTCCACTGCCCCACGTTCCCGGCAAAGTGGGATCGCTGACGTTCACCGCGATGCCGAGAGCCTGCGACGCACCTGCTGCCAAGCTGAACTCACTCGGCGTAACGGTGATCCTCACACCCGTTGTCGCCGTCGTCGTGACCTTCCACGTGCCTCCACCCGACATGTCGGTGACGGTGCGCGTGAAACTGCATTGCTGAAAACAGTGTTCGTCCTCGATCCCCGGGCGATTGAGTTTGCGCAGATCGCCATCCGGCACCGCAAAGTCTGCGGTATTCAATGGCAGATACAAGCCGGCATTTGCCGCCAGCGCCGGTTGCACGCGGCCGCTGCCGGCGTCGGACGGCGAAGCCAGTGTCGCGCCATCCTCTTTGCGCACGCTGCCTGCGAGTGCCGAGCCGATCAACGCGGACTCGACTTGCGCCGGCGTCCAGTCGTGGTGCGCGGCAAGCACGAGTGCCGCACTGCCGGCCACGTGCGGGCTGGCCATCGAGGTGCCGGTCATCAGCGCGAGACCGTTGCCGGTGTTCGACGCCGAGAGGATGTTCGTGCCGGGCGCGGTGAGATCGGGCTTGAGCACGCCGCCGCTGAATCCGTAAGGACCGCGCGAACTTGAGGCCTCGAGTACATCGCCGAACGCCGCGTCCAGTTGCGCGGAAACGCCGGAGATCGAGCTGCGCAGCGGTGCGTACGAGTGCGCCCAGTCCTTGATGACCTGACCCTCCTGGTAGCCCAAGTGCACTGCCGGCAAGTAGTGGTCGTCCGAAACCGTGCTTTCGCCGTCGCTGGCGGCATTCGCGAGAATCATGCCGCCCGCGCCTGCGGCCATGAGGTTGAAGCCTTTCTCGACGCGTCCGTAAGTGCCGCGATCGCAGATCACGATTTCGCCGTGAAAGGTGCCCGCCGGCCAGGGGTTGCTCGATCCGTCCGGCGGTGACGGCACCGACGTTCCTTTCCCGCACAGCGCATTGCCGTGGTCGCCGGCGTAGACGACTGCGGCCGGGCCGTAGCCGGCGGTGAAGCCCTGGCCGACCAGATCGTTGAATGACGAACCGGCCCCTGTTCCCGTCGTCCCTGTAAGCGTGTTGGTCAGGCGGCGATTGTGCGAAGCGTTGGCCACGCCGATCACCCACGGCGCATTCGAAGGCTCGCTCAGCGTGTTCGCGCCGGGCCCTTCGTTGCCTGCAGCGACGGCGATCACGATGCCGGCCGCACGCGCCTGGAAAAATGCATACGCATCGCTGCTGCGATCGGCCAGCAGCGTGTACGGATCGATGGTATCGCCGCCGATCGAGTAGTTGATCACGTCGACCTTGTCCACGATCGCCTGGTCGATCGCCTTCACCAGCCACGATTCGGCGCAGGTGCCGTCGCCCTGCGAAGCATCGATCGGCTTGGCGTTGCAGGCCTTATACATGATCAGGTTCGCGTGCGGGGCGACGCCGGAGACGTTACGCGTCAAGTTCGCAGTCATGCCGTGCAGGCTGGCCGAGATCGCATTGCCCGCCGCGATCGCGGAGACATGGCTGCCATGACCCGCGACATCGATGCCATTGCTGCCTTCGTTGCTGTAGTCGTAGATGCCGATCAGCTTGCCGTTGCACGCGACCTGTCCGCTCGCGCAGAGGCCGAGATAGCCTGCACGCGGATTGGTGTGGGTGAAGCCGTCAGCGCCGGTTGCCGCGAACGAGGGATGGGTCGGGTTGATGCCCGTATCGATCACGCCGATCACCACGCCCTCGCCCTTGGTCGTCGGCCCCGCCTGTCCCGACCACAGCCCATCGGCACCGATCCATTGTGGGCCCGCGTCGGTGTGCACGTGCAGGATGCGTTCGCGGCGCACCGAGGCGACGCCAGCCAATGCTGCGATCTTGTCCGCCTCGGCGTGGGTCAACTCGAGCGCCATGCCGTTCGCTGCGTGCGTGTAGACCTGGGTCGGCACGAGCGGACGCGCAATCGCGCGACTCGCCAGATCGATTACGCGATTGCGCCCCGCATCGAGTTGCGCGAGATAAGCGGCGCTCTGCGGCGCCGTAAGCGCATCGCGCATCGCCTGTCTGCCGCCCGCCGGCACTTTGGTACCGACCGACACACGCTTCGTCGCGTTCTCGACCAACGGCGCATCGCGCAGGGCGATCAAATAGACCGCGCGGCCCTGACCCGGATCGGAAGCGGCAACGACTTGCGTGAACAGCAGCGTCACAAGGATCGCCGTGGCGAATCTCCGTTCGCGCCAAATGCGGTCAAGCATGCGTGCCTCTCCAAGCTGCGTTCTGCGCGGAGTCTAATGCGCGCCATCTGCTCGGGGAATGCCCTGCGCTGGCATCGTGCGCGCCGGGCCGCTAGCATGGCCGGCCTTGCCGTCCGCCCAGACCATGTCCGCCATCGATCCCGCCGATCCGTCTCCCCTGCTTGCCGCACGCGGGCTCGCGTATGCGCGCAACGAGGAGCCGATTTTCGGGCCGCTGGATTTTTCCCTCGGCGCGGGCGAGGTCGTGCTGATCGAGGGCGACAACGGCAGCGGCAAGACGACGCTGCTCAAGGTGCTGTCCGGCCTGCTCGAACCGACCGCGGGCGAAGTACTGCTCAACGGCGTACACCTGACCCTGGCGAAGCTCTCACATCAAGTGGCGTTGCTCGGCCATCTGCCCGGCATGAAATTCGAGTTGACCACGCTGCAGAACCTGCGTTTCGCTGTCGGCCTCGGCGGTATCCGCCCCGGAATCACTCCGACGATCGCGCTCGCGAGCGTCGGCCTCGCCGGTTACGAGGATCAGCCGCTGCGCCTGCTTTCCGCCGGACAGAAGAAACGCGTCGCGCTCGCGCGCCTGCTGCTCGTGCCAGCGGCACTATGGCTGCTCGACGAGCCCTATGCGAACCTCGATCGCGAAGGCATCGAGCTGGTCAATCGCCTGCTCCTGATGCACGCGCAGCGCGGCGGCGCGGCGTTGATAACTTCGCACGGCGCGTATGCCTACACTTCGGGCACACCACGCAGGATTGCGCTGCGACCGCAGGCGACGGCACAAATCACCGCCGAGGCGCGCGCATGAAGCCCGGAACGACTTCTGCCGCCTGTACCGCGCTGCTCAAGCGCGACCTCGCGTTGACCTGGCGCCGGCGCGGCGACGCACTCAACCCGTTGTTGTTCGCGATCATCGTCGTCGCGTTGTTTCCGTTCGCGCTCGGTCCCGAAGCGCAGATACTCGAGCGCATCGCTGCGGGCACGATCTTCGTCGCCGTGCTGCTCGCTTCGCTGCTCTCGCTCGACAGCCTGTTCCGCAGCGATCTCGATGACGGCTCGCTGGAACAACTCGTGCTCTCGCCGCACCCGCTCTCGCTGCTGCTCGCCTGCAAGATCGCGATCCACTGGCTGACCACCGCCGTGCCGCTGATCGCGGCCGCGCCGCTGCTCGCGATGCTGCTGCACCTGCCCGACAGCGTGTTGCCAGTACTGCTGGCGGCGCTCGCGCTGGCGACGCCGCTGCTTAGCCTGATCGGTGCGATCTGCGTCGCGCTGACCGTGGCCTTGCGCCGCTCTGGTATGCTTTTGACCCTGCTCGTGCTGCCGCTGATCGTGCCCGTGCTGATCTTCGGCGCCGGTGCGTGCAATGCGGCACAGGCGGGACTGCCCTACGCCGCACCGTTGCTGTGGCTGGCTGCATGGCTTGTGCTTGCGCTCGTGCTGGCGCCGCTGGCGACGGCGGCGGCGCTGAGAATATCGTTGACGTAGAATTTTCTCCTGCGCCAAGAAAGAAACAAGACAAACAAATGGAATGCCGGCTTGCACCGGCACGATGAAAATGTCCCCGCTCGTACTCTGGTTCCACAAGCTCGGCTCGCCACCCTATTTCTACCGCCTTGCCGGGCGCTTCCTGCCGTGGCTGTATGCGATCGCACTGGTCACGGGCGCGGTCGGGCTTTATGGCGGTCTCGTCGTAGCGCCGGCGGACTACCAGCAGGGCGATTCGTTCCGCATGATCTACGTACACGTGCCCTGCGCGTGGATGAGCCTGTTCGTCTATGCCTTCATGGCGGCGAACTCGTTCGTCGCGCTGGTGTGGCGGATCAAGCTGTCGGAAACGTTGGCGATGGCGAGCGCGCCGGTCGGCGCGGCCTTCACCTTCATCACGCTCGTCAGCGGCTCGCTGTGGGGCAAGCCGATGTGGGGCACGTGGTGGACCTGGGATGCGCGCCTGACCAGCGAGCTCGTGCTGCTGTTCCTCTACCTCGGCGTTATCGGCCTTTACCATGCGATCGAAGATGCGCGCCAGGCCGCGCGCGCCGCTGCGTTCCTCGCCTTGATCGGCGTGGTCAACCTGCCGATCGTGCATTACTCGGTGGTGTGGTGGAACACACTGCATCAGGGCCAGACCGTCAGCCTTATGGGCCAGTCGAAGATGTCCTCGAGCATGCTCTGGCCGCTGTTGACGATGGCCTTCGCCACCCACGTATACTTTTTCGCCAGCCTGCTCGCGCGCTCGCGCGCCGCGCTACTCGCGCTTGAATCAGGCAAGGAGTGGGTGCGCGGCATCGCGCAGACACAGGAGGCGCATGCCCATGGCTGAGTTCCTCCACATGGGCGGCTACGGCGCCTACGTCTGGGCTGCGTACACGGTGTTCGTCGTCGTGCTGTTCGCCGATGCGCTGATGCCGCTCTGGCAGCGCCGCAATACGCTGCGCGAAATCGACGCGCGCCTGCGTCGCGAATCGAACCGAAAATCGACGCCATGACCCCGACTCGCAAACGCCGCCTGATCGCGGTCGCCCTGATTCTGCTCGCTGTCGGCGTCGCCGCCGCGCTGACCGTCACCGCGCTGAGCCAGAACATGACCTATCTGTTCTCACCGACCGAAACCCTGGCCGGCAAGGCACCGCCGGGGGCGAGTTTCAAGCTCGGCGGTGTCGTGCTCGAAAGCTCGATCAAGCGCGATCCGAATTCGTTGAAAGTCGACTTCGTCGTCACCGACCGCTTCAAGCAGATTCCAGTCGAATACACCGGCATCCTGCCGGATCTGTTCCGCGAGGGCCAGAGCGTGATCGCTACCGGCAAGATGCAGGGCGATCGTTTCATCGCACGCGAGGTGCTGGCCAAGCACGACGAAAGCTACATGCCGAAGGAAGTCGCCGACGCGATCGCAAAAGCGAAAGCGGCGCACGCCGCGGAGACGAAGTAGTCTTCAGCCTTTAGCCGTCAGCGGAAACGGTCCGTCGCGCTTATCAGTTCGTGGGTGATGCCCGGCTCGAAGGCCGAATGGCCGGCGTCGCCGACGATGCGCAGATCCGCTTCCGGCCAGGCGCGATGCAGGTCCCACGCGCTGCGCATCGGGCAGACCACGTCATAACGGCCCTGCACGATCACCGCCGGTATCTTTTTCAACTTGTGCGCATTGTATAAAAGCTGGTCGTCGCGCTCGAAAAAGCCGCCGTGAACGAAGTAGTGGCATTCGATGCGCGCGAAGGCGAGCGCGAACTGGTCGGCACCGGTTGAATTGACGTAGTCGGCGCTCTGGGCGAGAAAGCTCGTCGAGCCTTCCCAGATCGACCAGGCCTTGGCCGCTTCGAGGCGGATCGTCTCGTCGCCTGAAGTCAGGCGGCGATAGTAGGCGCTCATCAAATCGTGGCGCTCGACCGGCGGAATCGGTTTGAGATAACCCTCCCACGCATCCGGATAGATCGCATCGCAGCCGTGCTGGTAGAACCATTCCAGCTCCCAGCGCCGCAGCATGAAAATGCCGCGCAACACCAACTCACTGACGCGCTGCGGATGCGTCTGCGCATAGGCGAGCGCGAGCGTCGAGCCCCAAGAACCGCCGAATACCTGCCAACGCTCGATGCCGAGATGCGCACGCAGCGCCTCGATGTCCTGCACGAGATGCCAGGTCGTGTTGTCGGTCAATTCCGCATGCGGCGTCGAGCGCCCGCAGCCGCGCTGGTCGAACAGCACGATGCGATAGTGTTGCGGGTCGAAGAAACGCCGCGACTTCGCGTTGCAACCTGCACCCGGCCCGCCGTGCAGGAACACCACCGGCTTGCCTTGCGGATTGCCGCATTGCTCGTAGTAGATCGTGTGCAGCGGTGACACCGCCAGCATGCCGCTTTCGTAGGGCTCGATTTCGCAAAATAGAGTACGCCGATCCTGCATCGGTATTCCTTCAGTCAAACAGTTTCCCAGGATTCATCAGGCCGTGCGGATCGAACACGCGGCGCACGCCGCGCATCAGTTCGATTTCCGCGGGGCTGCGTGTGCCGGCCAGATACGGCTTCTTGACCAAGCCGATGCCGTGCTCGGCGGAGATGCTGCCGCCATGGCGCGCGAGCACCTCGCTCAACAGCTTGGTCACGCGCTCGCACTGGGCGACGAAATCGGCGTCGGCAAGTTCGGCCGGCTTGAGCACGTTGATGTGCAGGTTGCCGTCGCCGATGTGGCCGAACCAGACCACATCGAATTGCGGGTACTCGCGCGTCAGCAGTGACGACATTTCGTCGAGGAAGTCCGGCACTGCGGAAATGCGCACCGAGATGTCGTTCTTGTACGGCTTGTACGGCGCGAGGCTCTCGGTGATGCCTTCGCGCAGCCGCCACAGCGCTGCGGCCTGGGCATCGCTCTGGCTGAGCACACCGTCGTTGACGAAACCGTCGTTGAGGCACTGCTCGAACACTTCGAGTGCCGCCTGCTGCTGCGCCTCGTCCGCGGCGTCGAATTCGGTGACGACGTAGTAAGGCGAGATCTCGTCGAAAGGCTTCTGTGCGCCGTGCGCGAGCACGTGGTGCAGGGCGCGGTCGGTGAAAAACTCGAACGCCGACAGGTTCAGGCGTTTGCGGCACGCCGCGAACACGCGCATCAGCGCGCTCATTTCGGGCACGGCGAACAGCATCACCTGCGATGCAGGCGGCGGATCGGTCAAGCGCAAGGTCGCCTCGACGACGAGGCCAAGCGTACCCTCGGCGCCGATGACGAGCTGGCGCAAGTCGTAGCCCGACGAGTTCTTGATCAAGCCACGATTCAATTCGAGCAGGTCGCCGTTCGCGGTGACGAGCTTCAGGCCGGCGATCCACTCGCGTGTGTTGCCGTAGCGGATCACGCGGATACCGCCCGCATTGGTGGAAATGTTGCCGCCGATCGAACACGAGCCGCGCGCGGCGAAGTCGACCGGATAGATCAGGCCGTACTCCGCCGCGGCCTTGTGCACGGCTTCGAGCGCAATGCCGGGCTGCACGGTCAGGGTGCGGTCGACGGGATTGAAGTCGAGCACGCGGTTCATGCGCTCGAAACTGACGACAAGTTCGCCGCTCGCCGCAACCGCGCCACCCGATAGGCCCGTGCGCCCGCCCGACGGCACGATTGCGATGCCTTGCACATTCGCCCAGCGCGCGATCGCTTGGACTTCGGCGATGGTCGCCGGCAACGCGATCGCGAGCGGAGCCGGCGTCCAGCGCCGGGTCCAGTCGCGGCCATAGTGTTCGAGATCGGCAGCGGCGGTGAGCAGCCGCAGATTCGGCTGCGCTCGGCGCAGTTCGTCCAATGCCCCCACCGTTGCCGACGCCTCGGCGCTGCTCGCGTTGCCCGTCATGACGTTTCCTGTGACTTTGCCGCATTCTAGCAAGGCCGGGACGTTGTGTCGCAGCGCAACACAGTGGGGAAATTTCTGGCATAGTTGGATGCTCCGCTCTCCCTTTCTCCCGTTGCCGCGATCCATGACCAAGACCTCGTTCCCCAAGCAAGACATCAAGGTGCTCCTGCTCGAAGGCGTCAGCCAGACCGCGCTCGACGCGTTCAAGGCAGCAGGTTATACGAACATCGAATTCCACAAGAAATCGCTATCGACGGACGAGTTGAAGAAATCGATCGCCGACGCGCACATCGTCGGCATCCGCTCGCGCACCAATCTCACCGCCGACGTGTTCGCCGAGGCGAAGAAGCTCATCACGGTGGGCTGCTTCTGCATCGGCACCAACCAGGTGGATACCGACATGGCCGAAACGCTCGGCATCCCGGTGTTCAACGCGCCGTACTCGAATACGCGCAGCGTGGCCGAACTGGTCATCGCCGAGGCGATCATGCTCGCACGCGGGATCCCGCAGAAAAACGCCGAATGCCATCGCGGCGGTTGGTCGAAATCGGCGCTCGGCAGCGTCGAGGTGCGCGGCAAGACGCTGGGCGTGATCGGCTACGGCCACATCGGTACGCAGATCGGCGTGCTTGCCGAGTCGCTCGGCATGCACGTGATCTATCACGACATCGAGGCCAAGCTCGCGCTCGGCAACGCGCGCGCGGCGCAGGGCCTCGACGACCTGTTCGCACGCGCCGACATCGTCACCCTGCACGTGCCGGAGACGCCGGCGACCAAATGGATGATCGGCGCGAAAGAGCTCGCGAAAATGAAGCCAGGCGCGCTGCTGATCAACGCCGCGCGCGGCACCGTCGTCGACATCGATGCGCTCGCTGCGGCACTCGATTCCGGCCACATCGCCGGCGCGGCGATCGATGTTTTCCCGGTCGAGCCCAAGGGCAACGATGACGAGTTCACATCTCCGTTGCGTGGCAGGGATAATGTCATCCTGACCCCGCACGTCGGCGGTTCGACGCTCGAGGCGCAGGACAACATCGGCATCGAGGTCGCAGCCAAACTCGTGCGCTACAGCGACAACGGCTCCACCCTCTCCGCGGTGAATTTCCCCGAGGTTTCGCTGCCCGGGCATCCGAACAGCCAGCGCCTGCTGCACATCCATCGCAACACGCCGGGCATCCTCTCGCGCATCAACGAGGTGTTCTCGCGCGAGAACATCAATATCGATGCACAGTACCTACAGACCGATCCCAAGGTCGGCTACGTCGTCATCGACGTGTCGACCACGGCCGAAAGCGCGAACAAGCTGCGCGACGCACTCGCGGCCATCCCCGGAACGCTGCGTACGCGCGTGCTGTACTGATTCTGTCCATCGGGATTGGAAAACTGCGCTGTTCGTCTCGGTGGCGGCGCGGGATTTGGGATAAATTCGGCTATAGATCGAGGATGGATCATGCGTCGAGCGCGAAGGGTCTTGTGCAAGGTTGTCTGCTGCGCGCTACTGCCGGGATTGGCCTTCGGCGGCGCGACAGTCGCCGGAAACGCATCGCCTCCTCGTCTGCCTATTTCGCCGCGTCCGCGGCCATCATCGCCGCCGCTCCCGGTTGCGCCGAGCGCGCCCGAAGCGTCTCGTTTTCTTGCACAGGCAACGTTCGGACCGACCGATGCCGACATAAGCCATCTGCAAGCTGTTGGCTATCAGGTCTGGCTCGGCGAGCAGTTCAACGCCGCGCCCACGCGCCGAATGGACTACCGCAACTGGGTCGAAAACACGTTGCACGAAGAGTTCACTACCGACGACATGCTCGAAGCGTGGTGGCTCGGTGCGCTTGGCGGACCGGACCCAGCCGACCCGAGCGTGATCCGCCGCGACCAGTTGCGCCAGCGCGTCGCCTTCGCGCTGTCGGAAATCTTCGTCGTCTCGACCCGGACCACCCTGATCGACCAGTTCCCGAACGGCCAGGCGTACTACTACGACGTGCTCGTCAACGACGCGTTCGCCAATTATCGCCAACTGCTCGAAGACGTGACCCTGAGCCCGGCGATGGGTGTTTACCTCAACATGCTGAGCAACCAGCGCGCCGACTCGACCAAGAACATCCATCCGGACGAGAACTACGCGCGCGAGGTCAACCAGTTGTTCAGCGTCGGCCTCGTCCTGCTCAATCAAGATGGCACGGCGCAGCTCGTCAACGGCCAACCGGTGCCAACCTACACGCAGGATACGGTCAAGGCTTTCGCCCACGTCTTCACGGGCTGGAACTGGTCCGACTGCGTGCCGGCCAACCACAACGACTTCAGCGACTGCGCCGTCGATTGGAGCACCGGCGCGAACATGCAGCAGCCGATGGCCGCATTCGCCGCGTACCACGACAACGGCACGCGCGCACCGGACGATCTGTCGAACAAGCAGTTGCTCAGCTATGCCGGCGCGGCCAACGGTGGCCTCCTCGTCGACGGCGGCACGCCACAGAACGACCTCAAGTTCGCCCTCGACAACATCTTCAACCATCCGAATGTCGGACCGTTCATCGGTCGACAGCTGATCCAGCGCCTGGTCACGAGCAATCCTTCGCCTGCCTACGTGCGGCGCATCGCCGCGGTGTTCAACAACAACGGCTTGGGCGTGCGCGGCGACCTCAAGTCAGTGGTCGCCGCGATCCTGCTCGACGACGAGGCGCGCAACGGTGCGGGGAAATACCCGGACACCTTCGGCAAGCTGCGCGAGCCGCTGCTGCGCCTCTCTCACATCTGGCGCGCGATGGGCGCGCAGCATCGTTGCGGCAACGACACGGTCAGGCAGTCCGGCAGCAGTTCGTACACCCAGCACTACGCCAACCGTCCGTATCGCTACGCGGGCTGGTATTCGGTCTGGGGAACCAACTATCTGTTCAACCAGCAGCCGCTCTACGCCAGCTCGGTGTTCAACTTTTTCCGGCCGGGATTCATCCCGCCCGGCGAAATGACGACGAAGCAGTTGTATGGGCCGGAATTCCAGATCACGACCGATTCGCAGATCGCCGAAGTTACCAACGATGTGCTGCCGCGCGCGATGTGGCTCGACATCCACGACACCTGCGACAGCACCGACGACTACGGCGACGTCGCGATCGACCACCAGCGTGACCTCGCGCTGGCCGGCAGCGGCCAGGGCGGCCCCGCCGATCCCGCTGACCGCCTCGTCGACGCCTACAACATCCGCTTCATGGGCGGGCAGATGTCCGCGTACATGCGCACGACGCTGATCAACTATCTCAACCGCATCGATCACTACTGGGACAACAACGGCACCCAGGACTGGCGCATCGCGCGCATCCAGCGCGCGCTGTACCTGATCTTCACCTCACCCGAATATGCGATTCAAAAGTGAGAGTGCGCGCATGAATTTCGACCGCCGCAAATTCCTCGGCCATACCGCGCGTGCGGCGCTCGGTGCCAGCATCTACTCCGCGTTCGGCAGCCTGCAACTCGTGCGCGCCGCGGCGCAGGCAAACTACAGTTTCAGCGACTACAAGGCGCTGGTCTGCGTCTTCCTTTACGGCGGCAACGACGCCTTCAACATGATCGTGCCGACCGACGCCACGCGCTACGCACAATACAAGGCGGTGCGGCCGACGATCGCGCTGGCTCAGAACGCTCTACTCGCGCTCAACGCGCCTGGTTCGGGCGCAGGCTCGCCGGGCGACGGCGGCAATTACGGATTCCATTCCGCCATGCCCGAACTGCAGGCGCTGTTCAACCAAGCGAACAGCCCGGTCGGGGTTGTCGCCAACGTCGGCACACTGGTGCGACCGGTGACCAAGGCCCAATACCAGGGAGGCAGCGTCGCCCTGCCGCCGCAATTGTTCTCGCACGCCGATCAGCAGGCCTACTGGCAATCCTCGCCGCCTTCGAACGCGCCGAGCACGGGCTGGGGTGGGCGCATCTGCGACCTGCTTGCGAGCGCCAATACCTCATCGCTGCCGATGCTCAATTCACTCGCGGGGGAAGATGCATTCATTCGCGGCAATACCGGCAATAACTACATCATGAATCCCGACAGCGCGGCGACGATCGACGCGCCCGACTCGTGGGACGATAACGCAAACAACCTGCAGGCCGCATTCGACGCACTGCGCGCGTCTGGCACACAGGCCAATACGCTCGAGCGCACCTACGCCGCGCAGATGAACCACTCGATCAACACGGCCGCACAGATCAACTCGGCAATCAACGCCACCGGCATGCCGGCATTCGAATCCTTCTTCCCGAACATCAGCGGCGGCGATCTCGACCGCCAGTTGTGCACCGTGGCCAAGCTGATCTGGGCCGCGAACAACAACATCGCCGGCTATACCGGGCAGAAACGGCAGGTGTTCTTCGTTTCGACCGGTGGCTTCGACACGCACGACAACGAGTTGTCGGTGCAATCGGGATTGTTCGCGTTGCTGTCGAAGTCGCTCGCGGGTTTCTACAAGGCGCTTAACAGTGCAGGGCTTGCATCGACCGCGACCGCGTTTACCGCCTCGGATTTCGGGCGCACGCTGTCGTGCAATGAAGACGGCACCGACCACGGCTGGGCCTCGCACCATCTCGTCGTCGGCGGCGCTGTCAAGGGCGGCAAGTTCTACGGCGACAACCTCGCTGGCAGCGGCACCGCGGCAATGCCAAGCCTGGCACTGTCCGCCGGCAATCCCAACGACGCCGGCTACGGTCAGATCATCCCGACGACATCGGTCGATCAATATTCCGCAACGCTCGCCAGCTGGTTTGGCCTGGGTGCGAGCGATCTTGCCCTGCTATTTCCCAACCTCGCTAATTTCAATGTCGGCAACCTCGGCTTTGTCTGAGGGTTAAGGAAACAGGCCGCCAGGCGCTGAAATCCTTCTGCTCGACATCGCCGGAGGAAGCGGGACTCAAGATTTCCTCGCCTTGTTGCGATCAGGAAACTTGCCTGCTCCTTTTCAACGAGGGCCACAGATACCGGCGCCAAAGCGTGCAGGCAACGACGATATAGAGCGCGCATATCGGCAACACGCGCGTCGAACGCATCCATGCGAACTCGCCGATCGTGATCTTTTCGCCGAAGAGAAAATACAACGATGGAAGCGAGATGACGGCACCGCAGACGACGAGCCAGCGCGCGTTCCCCTCGTCCATTCCATGATCGAGCAAAACGATGCCGAGCAGTAGCACGGGAATGACCGCCGTGTATTGGTATTCCCACACCGTGTTGTAGCTGAGGAAGAACGTCAGAAGCAGCAGCACGGTGGCCCACATGGCCGCTCTCATCCGAGCCGTCTCGTCGCGTACCAACGGCACGCAGAACGAGGCCAGCAATGCGGCGAGCAACGGAAGCTTGTACAGCATTGCGGGCAGCTGGACGCCGGCGAGACCGTTGAGGAAAGCCGAGAGCGAGAAAATCTGGATGTGGTCCCAGTAGAAATCCGATTGGGCAACGAGATTGAGCCAATGAATCGCGTTGTCTTTCATCTCCGCGGTCAGCACGAAATGATTGTTGTACACGTTCATGTGTCCGCGCACGTAAGCGGGATCGAAGAACAGCGCGATCTCACGCTGCAGCCCGACCGATGCGGGATTCAACCACGGCACCAGCACGCATAAGAGCGAAACGAGAACGTAGACGGCGATGACGAGCGCGGTTGTCTTGCGTGTTTGCCTGACCAGCAAAAGCATCGGCAGTGCAAACAGCAGAATCGGCTTGGAAAACAGGCTGATCAACAAGCCGGCTGCGAGCTCGCGCCGCCCGCCCCGCACTCCCCTCGACAAGTCGAACAGACCGACCACCGTGAGCGCCAGCGCCAGCACCAGCCAGCCATGCATGTTGCCGCTCGAAAGAAGATCGAGTGCGGGAAATCCGAACACCGAGAAGAAAATGCAGGCGGACTTGCCCAGTTCAGAGCTCGCACGGCGCGAAAACATCCAACCAACGCAGCCCAGGATCACAACCGTGGCAACAGACCAGAGCCAAAGGCTCAACTCCAGCCGGAAAAACGCGAACCACGGTGCGACGAGCAGCACGAAAACCGGGTGACCGAGGTACCAGGTCACGGGCGGTCCACCGAACTGGACACCGGCAAAGGTGTCGAACATGCTCTGCCCGGCGAGCAAATTCAGGAACCCGCGCGGAATGCACCAGTAGTCGATGCCGTGTGCCGAACTGCCGCCCCAGAAGAACGTTCCGAGCAGCCATTGCGGTTGCAGGAGAAGAACGGCGACCCAGAAACCGGTCAGGTAGCCAAGGAGTTTGCAAAGCGAATTCCGAGATACCGCGAAGCTGCGGCTCGTCTGCCGCGCTACGGCAACCGTCGCTTGTTCCGACATGGAGGCGCCCCCGCGCTGCATGCGTGAACGCAATGCGTTCACGTCGGCAATTGTCGTTCAATCCATATTGGTCGGGGCGGCGGGATTCGAACCCACGACCCCCTGCCCCCCAGGCAGATGCGCTACCAGGCTGCGCTACGCCCCGACCGTGATGAAAGCGAATTGTAGCAAAGGAAACTGAAAAGTGCGGCCGCGGATGGCCGCTTCTTGATCTTCGCGAGCACGCAGGATCGCGAGAATTCAGTGCTTGAGGATATACAGCACTTCTTCCAGTTCCATGCGCACCTGGCGCACGATCTGGTTGGAAATGCTGGTTTCCACTCGCGCCTGCTGGCCTTCGAGGCGCTGCCGCGCGCCGGTGATGGTGAAGCCCTGGTCGTAGAGCAGCGCGCGGATCTGACGGATCATCAGCACATCGTGGCGCTGGTAGTAGCGGCGATTGCCGCGGCGCTTGACCGGCTTGAGGTTCGAGAATTCCTGTTCCCAATAACGCAGCACATGCGGCTTGACCGCGCACAGCTCGCTCACTTCACCAATCGTGAAGTAGCGCTTGGCCGGGATGACCGGCAGCTCGTTGTTACTGCCTTGATCCAGCATAAGACTCTACCTTGAGCTTGAGCTTCTGTCCGGGCCTGAACGTTACCACGCGCCGCGCGGAAATCGGAATCTCCTCGCCGGTCTTCGGGTTGCGTCCGGGCCGCTGGTTCTTCTTGCGCAAGTCGAAGTTGCCGAAACCGGAGAGCTTGACCTGCTCCCCACGTTCGAGCGCTTCGCGCACGACATCGAAGAACGCGTCGACGAATTCCTTCGCCTCGCGCTTGTTCAGACCGACATCCGTGAACAGACGTTCGGCCATTTCCGCTTTGGTGAGTGCCGTCATCCTACCCCCTCAATCTCGCTTGGCAGTCGCGTTGCAATACGGCCACTGCCAAATCGACGCTTTCATCCGCATCGGCATCAGTAAGAGTGCGTGAATCATCCTGCAAAATCAAGCCGATGGCGACACTTTTTAGTCCTTGTGCGAGATTCGGCCCGGCGTAGCGATCAAACACGAAAATCTCATGCAAAACCGCTCCGACAGCGTGACGCACGGCCATTTCGACTGCGGCATAGCTCACATTTTCTGGCAATTCGAACGAAAGGTCGCGCCGCACCGAAGGGAATCGTGCCACCGCCGCGCCTCGCGGCACCGTGCGTGCGACGATAGGTTCGAGATCGAATTCGAAGGCATACACGTCGGCGTCGAAATCCAGCGCCTTCAGCAAACGTGGGTGCAGCGCGCCGAGGCTGCCAACGACGGCATCGCCGCGCAGGAAATCCGCGGAACGACCCGGATGCAGCCAGTTCGCCGCCGAAGCCGCGGTACGGAAGGCACGCACATCGCCGGTCAGCGCGAACAGCGACTCCGCATCGCCCTTCACGTCGTAGAAATCGACCGCACGCTTGTCCGCCGCCCATTGCAATTCGTTGGCCTGACCGCAAGCGACGCCGGCAACGCGCACGGTCTCGAGCGGACCGTCCGCACCTTGCTTGAACACGCGCCCGATCTCGAACAATCGCACGCGCTCCTGCTGGCGACGGCGATTGGCGATCAAGGCTGAGACCAGGCCCGGCAGAAGTGAGGTGCGCATCGTGCCGAGATCGGCAGCGAGCGGATTGGCCAGCGCGATCGCGCCGGCGTCAAGCTGCCAGCGTTTGAGCAGATCGGCGTCAAGGAATGCATAGGTGACAGCCTCGCGATAATCGCGTGCGGCAAGCTGGCGGCGCAGCGCGGCTTCGTCGACGCGCATCTCCGACGGCTCGGCCACGCGAATCTCGCCGGCCGGCATCGTCGTCGGAATTTTTTCGTAGCCGTGGATGCGCGCAACCTCTTCGATCAGGTCCTCTTCGATCGCGATGTCGAAGCGCCGTGTCGGCGGTATCGCACGCCAGCCATCTGCCGTCGTCTCGACCTGCATGTCGAGCGCAGTGAGGATGCGTGCGACGTCGGCATCGGCAACGTCGATGCCGAGCACGCGTTTGAGGCGCGCGCGGCGCAGCGACACGGCCGCCGGTTGCGCGAGGAATTCCGGCAACATCGCCTCCGTAATCGGGCCGGCTTTGCCACCGCCGAACTCGACGATCAGCTGTGTCGCACGTTCGAGTGCGAGCCGCGGCAGTTCGGGATCGACGCCGCGCTCGAAACGATGCGAAGCATCCGTGTGCATGCCGAGCTTGCGCGCGCGGCCGCTGATCGCGGTCGGCGCGAAATGCGCTGCCTCGAGGAACACATCGCGCGTCGCGTCGGTCACGCGCGTCTCGTAACCGCCCATGATGCCGGCGAGCGCCACCGGTTTGTCGACATCGGTGATGACCAGGAACTCGGAATCGAGTTTGACCTCCGATTCGTCGAGCAGCTTGAGGCTCTCGCCTGCGCGCGCGCGGCGTACGCCGATCGTGCCGGTCAGTGTCGTATTGTCGAACGCGTGCAGCGGTTGGCCCATTTCGAGCAGCACGTAATTGGTCACGTCGACGAGCAGGCTGATCGGGCGCAGCCCCGAACGGCGCAGGCGTTCGGCCATCCAGAATGGTGTCTGTGCGCTTGCATCGATGCCTTCGATCAGGCGGCCGCAGTAGCGCGGACAATCGGCGCCGGCATGCAATTCGACCTTGCGCTCGTGCATCGTCGTCGCGGCGATAGTCGCGATCGCGGGAACTGCCGCGGGCACGCCGAAGATCGCGGCCA
The DNA here is from genome assembly GCF_000378125.1 of Rudaea cellulosilytica DSM 22992. GTDB lineage: Bacteria > Pseudomonadota > Gammaproteobacteria > Xanthomonadales > Rhodanobacteraceae > Rudaea > Rudaea cellulosilytica. The sequence continues at coordinate 495,991 of NZ_KB899242.1, forward strand.
CGTCGCGCGCGACGCCCTGTACGGACAGGCAGTCGGGGCGGTTCGGGGTGAGTTTGATTTCGATCGCCGCATCGGGCAAATGCAAATAGTTTGCGAGCGGAGTGCCGACCGGCGCATCGCCCGGCAGTTCAAGCAGGCCGGACGCGTCCGCATCGATGCCAAGTTCCTTGGCCGAACAGAGCATGCCGAACGAATCGACGCCACGCAGCGCGGCTTTCTTGATCTGCATGCCGTTCGGCATCGTCGCACCGACCGTCGCCAGCGGCGCCTTCAGGCCCGCACGCGCGTTCGGCGCACCGCAGACGATCTGCACGGTCTCGCCCGTACCCGTCGCTACCTGACACACGCGCAGCTTGTCCGCGTTCGGATGCGCAGAGCATTCGACGATTTCCGCGACGACGATGCCGTCGAGCGGACCTCCGATCGCCTCGACGCCCTCGACCTCGAGGCCGGCCATCGTCAACTTGTGGCACAGCTCATCGCGAGTCGCGTTGAGCGGAACGAGTTCGCGCAGCCAGTTTTCTGAAAATTTCATTGCAGGGTCGCCGTGTTCTCTTGGCCGTCATTCCGACGGAAGCCGGGTGACGGCAGTGTGTTATGCAAACTGCTTGAGGAAACGCACATCGTTCTCGAAGAATGCGCGCAGGTCGCCGACGCCGTAACGCAGCATCGCGAAGCGTTCGACGCCCATGCCGAAAGCGAAGCCCGTGTAGCGCTCGGGATCGATGTTGCAGGCACGCAGCACGTTCGGATGAACCATGCCGCAGCCAAGCACCTCGAGCCAAGCGGTCGATCCATCCTCGCGGTCCCAGCGGATGTCGACTTCCGCGCCCGGTTCGACGAACGGGAAGTAGCTCGGGCGGAAACGCATCTCGAAATCGCGCTCGAAGAACGCGCGCACGAATTCGGCAAGCGTGCCCTTGAGGTCGGCGAAGGTCGAGGTCTCGTCGACGAGCAGACCCTCGAGCTGGTGGAACATGGGGCTGTGCGTCTGGTCGGAGTCGGAGCGGTAAACCTTGCCCGGCGCAATTACGCGCAGCGGCGGCGTGCGTCCGCTCATTGCACGGATCTGCACCGGCGAAGTATGCGTGCGCAGCAGACGGCCGTCGGGGAAATAGAACGTGTCGTGCATCGCGCGCGCCGGATGGTGCGGCGGGAAGTTCAGCGCCTCGAAGTTGTGCCAGTCGTCCTCGATCTCGGGGCCGTCGGCGACCTCGTAGCCGAGCCGCGCGAAGACGTCGATCATGCGCTCGAGCGCACGCGTGATCGGATGCAGGCTGCCGCGCGCGCCGTTGCGCCCAGGCAAGGTGACGTCGATCGTCTCCGAGGACAGGCGCTGCTCGAGCAGCGCGGCCTCGACCTCGGCACGACTTTCGGCGATCGTCGCCTCGACTTCTTCCTTTGCGCGGTTGACGCGATCACCGAAACTCTTGCGCTGCTCGGGTGGAAGCTTGCCGAGCGTCTTCAGCTCGCCCGTGATCAGACCGGCCTTGCCGATCAACTCGACACGCAAGTCTTCGAGCTTCGCCTGCAGCCTCTTCGGATCGAGCTTGCCCTTGATCTCGGCGACTTTCGCGACGATGCCGTCGAGCTTCTGCTGGAAGCCATCGTTGTCGCGAAAGCGCTCGCGCAGCGAGTCCATCAGGGCATCGATTTTCTTTTCCAGGCGATCGCTCATATCAGTCCATAGTTTCTCATGCCGTCACTCCGCCATGGCTTGTAGAAATGACGAGCAAAAAAAGAGGGAGCTAGGCCAAGGCCCGGCTCCCTCGCGTCTATTTCAGCCATCATCCATGATGGCGAGAATCAAAAAGCGCTCTGCCATGACCGCACGTTTCAATGCGGGCATGGACGCGATGTGATTCTCTTACGCTGCGAGCGCGCCCTTGGCCTTTTCGGCGAGGGCGCCAAACGCGGCGATGTCGTGCACGGCGATGTCGGCGAGCACCTTGCGGTCGACCGTGATGTTGGCCTTCTTCAGGCCGTTCATCAGGCGGCTGTAAGACAGGCCGAACTGGCGCGAGGCCGCGTTGATGCGCACGATCCACAGCCCGCGGAACTGGCGCTTCTTCTGCTTGCGGCCGATATAAGCGTACTGGCCGGCCTTGATGACCGCCTGCTTGGCAGCGCGGAAAACCTTGCGGCGGGCGTTGTAATAGCCCTTCGCACGGGAAATGATCTTCTTGTGTCGACGGCGGGCGACGACACCACGTTTTACTCGTGCCATGGTTTCGTCTCCTTACACGTAGGGAAGCATGCGCGCGATGCGACCGGAGTCTTCTTTGCGCACGATGTTGGGACCACGCAGGCCGCGCTTACGCTTGGTCGACTTCTTGGTCAGGATGTGGCTCTTGAAGGCATGACCGGCTTTGTATTTGCCGGATGCCGTCTTGCGGAACCGCTTCGCGGCGGCCCGATTGGTTTTGATCTTGGGCATGGCCCAACTCCTTATGTTGATTTGTATACTCGCCCGAGCGGCAGCTTCACTGCGCTTTCCGTCCTGCTCTGGCTTAGCTTGTTTAAGTCCGCACGAAGCGGACGGGTTCCTGGTTCCACCTCTCTTCCGCACAAACGGAGGAGAAGCAAACCGTCAGCGGCGAAAAGACTGTTGTCCTTTCCGCCGCCCGCATGATCCAAGCGAAATCGCCTCGATCACTGCTTCTTTTTCGGAGCCACCATCATCACCATCTGCCGACCTTCGAAGCGCGGGAAGCTTTCGACTACTGCTTCCTCGGCAACGTCCGCCTGGATGCGCCTGACCATCTGCTCGCCCAACTCCGTGTGCGCCATTTCGCGGCCCTTGAAGCGGACGACGATCTTGACCTTGTCGCCTTCTTCGAGGAAGCGCTTCATGTTGCGCAGCTTCACGTTGTAGTCGCCGTCTTCGGTCGAGGGGCGGAACTTGAGCTCCTTGATCTCGACCTGCTTGGTCTTGCGCTTGGCCGCGTGCGCCTTCTTCTGCTGCTCGAACTTGAACTTGCCGTAGTCCATGATGCGGCAAACGGGCGGATCGGCGGTCGGTTGAATTTCGACCAGATCCAGGCCCAGATCGGAGGCCATCGTCAGCGCTTCGTCGCGCGACAGTATGCCCACCTGTTCTCCTTCGGCGCCGATGACGCGCACCCGCGGAACACGAATCTCCGTGTTCTTGCGGTTAGCTTTTTCAGTGGCTATAAGTAACTCTCCAGTAATTTATTCCAGTAAATTCAAGAGATTGCTATGCATTCTTGAATTCGTTTCGCAGCTTGTCGGCGAACTCGGAAGCCTTCATCGAGCCCAGGTCTTCACCCGACCGCGCACGCACGGCGACGAGCCCGAGTTCCTTTTCGCGATCGCCGACCACGAGAAGGTACGGAATCTTCTGCAACGTGTGTTCGCGTATTTTATAGCCGATTTTCTCATTGCGCAAATCGGCCTCGACACGGAAACCTTGCCGGACAAGGGTTTGCGTCATTTCCGAGGCAAATTCGGCCTGTGCGTCGGTAATATTCATGATCATGGCCTGCACCGGTGCCAGCCACGCCGGGAATTGGCCGGCATGGTGCTCGATCAGGATGCCGATGAAGCGCTCCATCGAACCGACGATGGCCCGATGCAGCATCACCGGCTGGCGGCGCTGGCTGTGTTCGTCCACATATTCCGCACCGAGACGTCCCGGCATCATGAAGTCGACCTGCATCGTGCCGAGCTGCCAGGTACGGCCGATCGCGTCGCGCAGGTGATATTCGATCTTCGGTCCGTAGAATGCGCCCTCGCCCGGCAACTCCTGCCATTCGACGCCGCAGGCGCGCAGCGCCGAGCGCAGCGCATTCTCGGCCTTGTCCCAGGTCGCGTCGTCGCCGAGGCGCGGCTCGGGACGCAGCGCGATTTTGATCTGGATGTCGGTGAAACCGAAATCCGCGTACACCTTCAGTGCCTGGCGGTGAAACGCCGTCACCTCAGTTTCGATCTGATCTTCCGTACAGAAGATATGGCCGTCGTCCTGAGTGAAGCCGCGCACGCGCAGGATGCCGTGCAAGGCCCCGGACGGCTCGTTGCGATGACAGGCGCCGAACTCGCCGTAGCGGATCGGCAGGTCGCGGTAGCTGTGCAGGCCGTGGTTGAAGATCTGCACGTGGCCCGGACAATTCATCGGCTTCAAGGCATACGTGCGCTTCTCCGATTCGGTGAAGAACATGTTCTCCTTGTAGTTGTCCCAGTGACCGGACTTCTGCCACAGCGAAACGTCGAGCACCTGCGGGCAGCGCACTTCCTGGTAACCCGATTCGCGGTAGACGCGGCGCATGTACTGCTCGACCACCTGCCAAATCGACCAGCCCTTTGGATGCCAGAAGACCAGGCCAGGCCCCTCCTCCTGCACGTGGAACAGATCGAGTTGCTTGCCGAGCTTGCGATGGTCGCGCTTCTCGGCTTCTTCGAGCTGGGTCAGATAGCCCTTCAGGTCCTTGTCGTTGAGCCAGGCCGTGCCGTAGACGCGCTGGAGCATCTCGTTGTTCGAATCGCCGCGCCAGTACGCGCCGGCCACCTTCATCAGCTTGAACGCGCGCAGCTTGTTTGTGTTCGGCACGTGCGGACCGCGGCAGAGATCGATGAACTCGCCCTGCGAGTACAGCGACAGTTCCTCGTTGGCCGGAATCGATTCGATGATCTGCGCCTTGTATTCCTCGTTCTTGCCGCGGAAGAACTTCACCGCCTCATCGCGCGACATGACCGAGCGCGACACCTCGAGGTTTTCGCCGACGATCTTCTTCATCTCGGCCTCGATCTTGTCGAGGTCTTCCGGCGTGAACGGCGTCTTGCGCGCGAAGTCGTAGTAGAACCCGTTGTCGATCACCGGACCGATCGTGACCTGGGTGTCCGGGAACAGCCGTTGCGTCGCCTGCGCAAGCAGGTGCGCAGTCGAATGGCGCAGGATATCGAGCGCCTCGGGACTCTTCTCGGTGACGATCGCTAGATTCGCGTCATATTCGATCTTGTAGCTCGTATCGACGAGACGGCCGTCGATCTTGCCGGCCAGCGCGGCCTTGGCCAGACCGGCGCCGATCGATGCGGCGACTTCGGCCACTGACACGGGATGTTCGAACTGGCGCTGGCTACCGTCGGGGAGAGTGATGTTGATCATAATTGTTCTTCGTGAAATGCGGCCGCAGGTGGCCGTCTTTTGATTCTCACCGTCACTTACGACGGCAAAAATTACCCAACAAAAAAGGCGCCAAGCGCCTAGTTTGTAAGGTAGCTTGACGGTTGCGATTTCAGCTGCGGAAAGTACTAGTGCTCATGTCGCACACTCGGCTGCAGTTGCCCGCGCGCCACCGTTCGAGGTTCTGGAATCAAAGCGTACCGTAGAGCCCGACAGCGGACAAGAGCGCGCCGCGACAAAAAAATCCCCCGGAGATCCGGGGGATGAGTGAGGTGATGAAACTTGGGCTTAACGGTTCGAACTTGCCCTCATTACTACTGCGCACAGATGGCATATGTGGTGTAGTTGAATCCGCTGCCATTGTTATTTTGATTGGAGATGACAAAGGCCCACGTGGTGCTAGAAGCCTGATAGCTCGAAACGATGAAAGGTGCCTTTGATACGTTGTAACCTGACAAGTGAAGCGAGCCGCTGATAGCAGTGCCGCTGCTGCATGCCAGAGTGGTAATTGTGCAGCCGTTGCCGCAAGCGCCGGTGGCACCCGTGCTGCCGCTCAGGGTGACGCCTGATGAACCCGTGGCGCCGGTCGGACCGGTGACGCCAGTCGCACCTGTAGCACCGGCACCTGTCGCACCCGTAGCGCCGGTCACGCCAGTCACACCCGTGGCGCCGGTCGCACCTGTTGCGCCGGTCGGGCCGGTCGCGCCCACGCCCGGACCCGTCGCACCAGTAGCGCCTACCGGGCCCGTGGAACCCGTTGCGCCCGTACCCGTCGCGCCCGTGGCACCTGTCGCTCCGACGTCACCCGTTGCACCTGTCGCCCCCGTGGCACCCGTAGCTCCGGTAGCACCCGTCGGACCAGCCGAAGGAGCAGTCGGCGCACGGAAATAGCCGTACGCATCCACGATCAGATTGGTCGTGCGCTGCGCTTCGACGGTGAACTGACCGTTGGACTGATTGATCGTGGCAATGCCTTCGTTCGCGATGACCTCACCGCTGACGTAGTTGATCCAGCTGCTCAACGGCGAGCTTCCCTCCGGGAATACGGAAAGAAAGGCCGAGGGATAGTCCGGCATGTTGCGCGAATCAATCGTGATGTTGAACGTCATCGCGGCAGGCGTCGCGCCGGTGAAGCCCGAGCAGCTGGCATCACCGCCTTGCGACGCACCGCCTGCAGCCAGGAACGTCGTCAGCGAGTAAACGTCGGCCAGCGGGGTCCCCGGAGGAGCGCCGATCGCTCGTGTATCAACGATGCGGCAGGGCACGATCGGCGTATAAACCAAATCCTCGGTCGTGCTGACGTCTGCAGAAACTACGCTGGATGCGGTTGCGTTCGTGCTGCGCACCATCGCATTGTTGGCAGCCACCAACGCCTCTTTGAGCGAGGGGGCATTGCCCGCCTCGGCGAAACCCTGTGCATCTCCGCGCATCAGATTGTTGATCAGTTCGACGCGGCTGGCACTCGTCGCGCTGGTCGGCGACTGCGCGGTGAAGTGATTCGCGATCGATTGCGCCTGAGCGAAACGTTGCTGCGCTCTGGCCAGAGCGGCCGGATTCAGTGCAGTGGGAGCCGCACGGTTGTTCAGCACGCTGTGCACGTCGCTGAAGCTGGCGGCGGATGCGGTCAGTGCCTGCGTGATGGCAAAAGCTAAAGCACTGATCGCTACGGTCTTACGATTTACGAGTTGCATGGATGCCCCCTGTTGGCTGTGTGATATGCCGGCTTTCCCGGACCTGTTCGGCGCGCCCGCTTCGTGCGCAGAGGCGCGGCGACGCCTTATTGCACGTAAGCAAAGTTTGTCGAGCGGGAATGAAAGTTGCCGGCGGTTGGTTTCTACCCGGAGCGCCATAGACGCTCCGTGCGACGACGGCGCTTGTACGCCGTCATTGCACTTCTTGCACATTGCAAGAGATGCGAACTACCGTTTCGAATTTTCCTTTCGCATCCGATGGATGCGCCCCTGTAGCTAGTCGATATTACATTGAAAAAGAAGTTTCCAGTGTGTGAAAACTATCACATTTTCCAGTATTTGCTTCAAAAAAACGCGAACTGAATCGTACAAGCAAATTCCTGGCCACTCAGCGTCATACCGAACAATTCAACGTTCGCCGCTCGCGCCAGGAAGAAGTCGCGAGTTCGGCCAATTGCAAGGCCTTGATTCCGTCAACAAGGCCCGGAACGGGCTGGGCATTGCCGGCCAGCACCTCGGCAAAATGTGCCATCTCGATCGCATAGGCGCGACGATAGCGCTCGAGAAAGAACGGCTCGGGCACGTCGCTGCTGACTGCGCTCGCGAGCGAGGCGACGACCTCGGTGGGCCGATGGTTACCTGCCTGCAGCATGCCGCCTGCGCCGAGCACTTCGATACGCTGGTCGTAACCGTAGGCCGCATGACGCGAAGTATTGATCGTGCATAGGCGCCCACTGCGCGAACGCAACGTCACCGCCGCCGTATCGAGATCGTTGGCCTGCCCCGCATTGGCGCTCAGGCAGGCACCGGTCGCATAGATTTCGACGATCTCGTCGGCGAGCAGCCAGCGGCAGACGTCGAAATCGTGAATCAACATGTCCTTGAACACGCCGCCGGATTGCTTGAGGTATTCCAGCGGCGGCGGTGCCGGATCGCGGCTGGTCAGCACGACGACTTCGGGCGCACCGATCTCGCCCGCGTCGAGGCGGCGCTTGAGCGCGGCGAAAGTGGGATCGAAACGGCGCTGGAAACCGATCATGCACGGCACGCCGGCTTCGGCCACCACCGCAGCGCATGCGCGCGCACCGTCGAGATCGGTCGCGACAGGCTTCTCGCAGAAGATAGCCTTGCCCGCGCGCGCTGCGCGCGCGATCAGTTCCGCGTGCATCGTGGTGCTCGCAGCGATGACGACGGCCGCGACGGTCGGATCCGCGAGAGCATGCTCTGCATCGACCACGGTTGCGCCGAACGTGGCGGCCAGTTTATCCGCCGCCTCCGCGTTCACGTCGACGACATAGCGCAGGCGCAAACCCGGTTGCGCGGCGATATTGCCCGCATGGATGCGGCCGATGCGCCCTGCGCCGAACAGCGCTATCGCGAACCTGCTCTCAGGCATCATAGTCCCCGGTGTGCGCACCTTCGTTCGGTTTCACTTCAAGCCGGTAGGCAAGTGCGACGAACAGCGCCTGGCACAGGCAGATCGTGCTGGTCAACGCGCGGAACGCGAACGCGCTCGCCTCGTCGACCTTGAGCAGCACGTTCGCATGCGCGGCAAGCGGACCGAGGTCGGATTCGCTGATCGCGATCACCTTGGCCTTGCGCTGGCGCGCAAGCCGCGTGCAGAACAGCGTCTCCTTGCCGTAAGGCGGAAAGCTGATCGCGATCAGGGCATCGCCCTTGCCGATGCTGTGGATCTGCTCGCGATGCATGCCGCCGAGGCCGTCGACCAGATGCACGCGCTTGGTCGTATGGCCGAGCGCGTAGGCGATGTAGCTCGCGATCGCGAACGAACGCCGCACGGCGACGATGTAGATGTGCTCGGCCGGTTCGAGCAGATCTACCGCGGCGCGAAAACGCGCCGAGTCGAAACGTTCCACGAGCTCATCGAGCCCGACCCGGCAGGCATCGATGAAGCTGCGCGCGATCTGCGTCTCGTCGAGCTTTTCCGGACGCTCTGCGATGACGCGGCGAATGCGATGCTGGTAGCTGCCTGAAGGTTCGGCACGCTCGCGATAGGCGTCGCGGAACATGGCCTGCATCTCGCTGAACCCGGTATAGCCGAAGCGCTGCGCGAAGCGCACGACGGCCGAGGGATGCACGTTCGATCCGCTCGCCACGTCGTTGACCTTCTGCAGCATGATGCTTGAGCGATGCTGCTCGAGATAGCGCGCGATGCCCTGGAGCTGGCGCGGCAACGACTCGAATTCGTCGGCGACGCGCTGCATGAGCTGGTCCACTGCATTGCTGACTGCCAAGGGCTTGCTCCTGCGCTAATGCGGCTATCGGTGAGTTTGCGATAAATGGAATAAAAATTCCATATTTCCAATTGATGCAATGCGAATTGCAAAGATTGAAGGCAGGTCCTATTCTCTCGCATACGCCGCGCATTCTCGCAAGCCCACGCACCGCGCATGACAGAACCTGTTCACCCCGCCACCGCGCGCCCGCTCGATGCCATCTTCCTCGGCCGCGTCGCCGTCGATCTCTACGCGCAGCAGATTGGCGCGCGCCTCGAAGACGCGACCAGCTTCGCCAAATACCTCGGCGGATCCTCCGGCAACGCAGCATTCGGCTGCGCGCGCCTCGGCCTCAAGTCGTCGATGCTCAGCCGCGTCGGCGACGACCAGATGGGTCGCTTCCTCAGCGAAACCCTCGCCCGCGAAGGCTGCGATGTCTCGCACCTGCGCGTCGACCCGGATCGCCTGACCGCGTTCGTGCTGCTCGGCATCAAGGATCGCGACACCTTCCCGCTGTTGTTCCACCGTGAGAACTGCGCGGACATGGCTATAGCTGCGGACGATATCGACGAGGCTTATGTCGCCTCGGCGCGTGCGCTCGCAATCACCGGCACGCACCTGTCCACCCCGGCCACGCTCGCTGCCTGCCATAAGGCACTCGATCTCGCGCGCAGGCACGGCCTGCGCCGCGTGCTCGACATCGATTACCGCCCGGTGCTCTGGGGCCTCGCGCCGCGCAGCGACGGCGCCACGCGTTTCATCGCGAATGCGCAGGTGACCGCGCATCTGCGCGAAGTGTTGTCGTCATTCGATCTGATCGTCGGCACCGAGGAGGAATTTCGCGTCGCCGGCGGCGACGACGACTTGATCTCCGCATTACGCAATGTGCGTGCGGCGAGCCCGGCCCTGCTCGTGATCAAGCGCGGCGCGCTCGGCTGCAACGTGATCGATGGCGACATTCCCGCGCGCATCGACGATGCGCCGCTGTACCGCGCGCCGCGCGTCGAGGTGCTCAACGTGCTCGGCGCCGGCGATGCATTCATGGCCGGATTCCTTTCCGGCTGGCTGCGCGATGAAACTATCGAACGCTGCTGCGCCTCAGCGAACGCCTGCGGCGCGATCGTCGTGTCGCGCCACGGCTGCGCGCCGGCGATGCCGAGCCGCGCCGAGCTCGACCATTTCTTGGCCCAAGTCGATCGCGATCCGGCACGCGCGCAGCGCCCCGACCTCGACGCCGATCTGGCCCACCTGCATCGCGTCAGCGTAGCGCGGCCGCACTGGGATGACCTGCACGTATTCGCCTTCGACCATCGCAGCGCACTCGAGGAATTAGCCCGCCACCACGGCGCGAGTGCAGCGGCGCGTCTTTCGCTGTTCAAGAGCCTGCTGTTGCGCGCGACCGACCAGACCGAACGGGCATCCGCTCTGTCCGACCGCATCGGCGTGCTCATCGATGACCGCTACGGCCAGGATGCACTCAACGCCGCGAGCGGGCGCGGCTGGTGGATCGGCCGTCCGGTCGAACTCCCCGACACGACGCCGCTCGCGTTCGAACACGGCCGCTCGATCGGCACGCATCTGGCCACCTGGCCCCACGAACACACGATCAAATGCCTCGTCGTCTTCGACCCCGACGACGCCATACAGCGCGCCGAACAGGGGCGGCAGTTGCGCACGCTATACGACGCCGCCTGCGCGAGCGGCCACGAATTGCTGATCGAGGTCATCGCGCCGCCGCGCGCGGCACCGACGCAGCGCGGAGATCTCGTGCGCCGCGCGATCGAGCGCATCTATGCCTACGGCATCAGACCAGAGTGGTGGAAGCTCGCGCCGCTGGATGCGGCCGACTGGCCTGCCCTCGATGCGCTGATCATGCGCAACGATCCCTGGTGCCGCGGAGTGCTCCTACTCGGCGCCGACGCACCCTTTGCCGATCTCGCCGCCGGTTTTGCCGCCGCCGCGGCCAGCGCGACCTGCCGCGGCTTCGCCGTCGGCCGCAGCGTATTCGCCGAACCGGCGCGCGCCTGGTTCACCGGCGAGATCGACGATGATGCGCTGGTCGCACGCGTGCATGCCAACCAGCGCGAACTCGCTGCACTCTGGCGCGCGGCGCGCGACAATATCGCCCAAGACGATACGAAAAGACTTTCCGCAAACGCATGAGCAACCCGACCGTACGACTCACGATGGCGCAGGCACTGGTGCGCTATCTGGCGGCACAACAGGTGCGCATCGACGGTGAAACCGTGCCGCTGTTCGCCGGCATGTTCGCGATCTTCGGTCACGGCAACGTCGCCGCACTGGGTGAAGCGCTGTACGAACACCGCGACGCCCTGCCGACCTGGCGCGCACACAACGAACAAGCGATGGCACATACCGCGATCGCCTACGCCAAGGCGCAGGCGCGCCGGCGCATGATGGCCGTGACCACGTCGATCGGCCCCGGCGCAACCAACCTCGTCACCGCCGCCGCACTCGCCCACGTCAACCGCCTGCCCGTGCTGCTGCTGCCCGGCGACGTCTTCGTCTCGCGTGCGCCCGACCCGGTATTGCAACAGATGGAGGATTTCGCCGACGGCACGGTCAGCGTCAACGACTGCTTCAAGCCGGTCTCGCGCTACTTCGACCGCATCGTCGCGCCGTCGCAATTGCTGAGCGCGCTGCCGCGCGCGATTCGCGTGCTGACCGATCCGGCGTTGTGCGGCCCAGTCACGCTGGCGCTGCCGCAGGACGTGCAGGCGCAGGCCTTCGACTATCCCGCCGCGTTCTTCGAACCGCGCATCGTGTCCGCGCCCGCAACGATACCGTCCCCCGTACAAATCGCCGCCGCCGCCGCCACGCTGCGCGCCGCGCGGCGCCCGGTCATCATTGCCGGCGGCGGCGTGCTCTACGGCGACGCCACGAAAACGCTGCGCGCCTTCGCCGAGCGCCACGCGATTCCGGTCGCCGAGACGCAGGCCGGCAAGGGCAGCCTGCCCTGGGACCATCCGTTACAACTCGGCCCGGTCGGCGTCTGCGGCAGCAGCGCCGCGAATGCAGTCGCTGCGCAAGCCGACCTTGTCCTCGCGGTCGGCACGCGTCTCGCCGACTTCACCACGGGCTCGAATGCGTTGTATCCCAAAGCTCGGCTTGTGACGCTCAACGTCAATGCCTATGACGCAGAAAAGAATTCGGCGCTCGCCATCGCTGCGGATGCGAACGAAAGCCTCGATGCGCTCACTCAGACGTTGCTCGACTGGTGCGCGCCGAGGGAATGGCGAGATCGCGCCGAACAGCTTGGAAATGAGTGGCGCGCCGTTGTCGAGCGCCTCACCGCAACACGCAATTTTCGTGCGGGCGAGCTGCCCTACGAAGCCGACGTGATCGGCGCCGTGCAGCGCTCGGCTGTCGATTCGGCCGACAACGACATCGTCGTCTGCGCCGCCGGCGGCCTGCCGGGCGAGCTGATCAAGCTGTGGCGCACGCGCATGCCGGGCGGATACCACGTCGAATACGGTTACTCGTGCATGGGCTACGAGATCGCCGGCGGCCTGGGCGTGAAAATGGCCAAACCAGAGCGCGAAGTGATCGTCATGGTCGGCGACGGCAGCTACCTCATGCTCAATTCCGAAATCGCCACTTCGGTGATGCTCGGCCACAAGCTTATCGTCGTCGTGCTCGACAACCGCGGCTTCGGCTGCATCGGCCGCCTGCAGCGCGCCTGCGGTGACGCGCCTTTCAACAACCTGCTCGATGAGGACTGCGCGACCGCTACCGGCGCACCCGCGGTCGACTTCGCCGCGCACGCGCGCGCGCTCGGCGCGGCTGCCGAACATGTCGACAGCATCGGCGAGCTGGAACAAGCGATGAAACGCGCACGCGCCGCAAAGAGCAGCTACGTCATTTCGATCCGCACCGACCCGCATCGCTGCACGCGCGAAGGCGGCAGCTGGTGGGAGGTGGCCGTGCCCGCGGTCTCCACGCGCGAATCCGTGCGCGAGGCGCGTACGGACTACGAAGCGGCGCTGCGCAAACGCGACCAAGAATCCGGAGCATGAGCATGAGCCTGCTCGTCAAGGCGCGCCGCGACGCGCAGCATATGATCCGCATCACGCCGGAATCTGCCGGTTGGCGCCATGTCGGCTTCGACGCCTGGCGCCTCGACGCAGGCGACGAGCTGCGCATCGACATTCCCGACGATCGCGAAGCCTGCCTGGTCGTGCTGCGCGGATCCATCGATTTCGAAGCCGGCCCATTGCACCGGGAAAACTTCGGCGGACGCGACAGCGTGTTCACCGCGCAACCGCCGCACGCCTTGTATGCGCCCCCGCGGACAAGCGTGCGTGTACGCGCGTGCGACAGCGTCGAACTCGCTCTCGCCAGTGCGCCGGCAACGGGTCGCTATCCGGCGCGCGTGATCGAACCCGCGTCGATGCAGCAGTCGACGCGCGGCACCGGCACGAACGAACGCTATATCTGCGACGTGCTGCCGCAGACCGAGGCCGCCGAATCGCTGCTCGTCGTCGAGGTGCGTACCCCCGCCGCGCATTCGTCGAGCTATCCGCCACACAAGCACGACGTCGACGATCCGCCGCACGAAACCCAGCTCGAAGAGGTTTACTATCACCGCATCGACCCATCGCAAGGCTTCGCCCTGCAGCGCGTCTATACCGACGCACGCGACCTCGACGAAACGATGGCGGCGCACGACCACGACGTCGTCCTCGTCCCGCGCGGCTACCACCCCGTGGTGATGCCGCACGGCTACAACGGCTACTACCTCAACGTCATGGCCGGCCCACGCCGCGAGTGGCGCATGCGCAACGATCCGACGCACGAGTGGATGTTGAAGTAGGCGTCCAACCGCACGCTAGCGAGAGCGTGCTTCGTCGGCGAACAATCTGCCGATCTGCGCGAACAGCTTGAGGTCATCGAGCGAGTCCTCGAGTGTGGTCTTGACTGGAGCGCCGTTGACCACGGCCTCGTAGAAAGCATCGAGCTCGCCACGGAACGGGTCCTCGTGGAACGGTCCGACAATCTCGGTCACCGTTTCGCGCTCGCTCGAGCGCGTGATCTCCAATCGTGTCGGCAGATGGCGGACATACGGCGTATCGTAGTTGATGCGGAACATCGCGCGATCGCAGAGCACGTCGATGCCGGAATCGAAGCGCGCAATGTTATTGGTCACCGCCTCATACACCGCGGTGAAATGGCCGTAGTCGAACAGCACGGCGATCGCCTCGCCGCCGTTGCACTGGCGCGCGGCGAAGATCTTGGGCGTACCGAGCAGCTCGCGCATCGCCGAGAAGCTGTGCGAGGATAGGCCGGTCAGCACCTGGTAGCCGCGCACGACCGCGGCCGGTGCATCGGCACCGACTACGGCGCGCAGCATCGCCTGCGTGCGCGCCCTGCCCTCGTCGATCACGGCCGGCGGCACGTCGGTCGGTTTGAATACGGGCCGCGTCTGCGCAACGAAGAACGGCGCCTCGCAGATCAGATCGCGCACGCGCACGTGCTGTACTTCGCTCAGCGCCGGCAGGCGCTTCTTCAGTTCTAGGAACGGCCGCGCGAAGCGGCGCATATAACCGACGAAGATCGTCTTCGCGTAGCCGCGCCCACGCTCGATCAGCGGCAGCAACTGCTCGACGTTGAGGCAGACTGGCTTCTCGATGAAGACGTGCTTGCCTGCATCCATGGCGCGCGCTAGCAGATCGGCGTGCAAATGATCGGGCGTGAGGATGAACACCGCGTCGACGTTTTTGTCGTCGATCAGCGTTTCGGCATTGGCATGCGTGCGTGCGCCGTAACGCTGCGCGATATGCGCGGTCAGACTGGGCGATACGTCGCTGACTGCGGCGATCTTATAGCGCGCGTCGTCCGCGAGTAGCGGTAGGTGCATGAGCTGGGCAACTTCTCCCAAGCCGATCAGTCCAACGCGGATCGTCATTGCACGCTCCCGCTCAGCGACTGGAGGAACTGCAGGTTCTTGCGCGCGAGAAAAACCGGCTCCTCGATCTGCGTCGAGCTCCAGTCCTGCTCGATGATGCACGGTCCTGCGTAGTTCTTTTCGGCCAGCAACTTCATCACCGCGCGAACATCCACTGCACCGTCCGTGAGCGGCGCGAAGATGCCTGCTTCGGACGCCTGCGCCGTGTCGATCTCGCCGCGCACGAGGCGCTCGCGCACGTTCGCATCGACGCTCTTGAAATGTACATAGCCGATGCGCGACCAGACCTTGCGCATGTACGCCGCCGGGTCTTGTCCCCAGGCCGCATGGTGACCGGTGTCGAAGCAGAGATTGACCTCGGTATCCTGCAGCAGACGATCGATCTGCGCCTCACGCTCGACGCAGGTGCCGAGGTGCGGATGGAATGTCATGGCAATACCGTAGTCCTCAGCCAGACGTTGCTGCGCGTCGCGCACCATGCCGACCACGGTCTTCCAACCGGCCTCATCGACGACGCCGCGCCTGCCCGGCGGATACCAGTTGCCCTCGTCCATGATGACGACATGCTTCGAGCCCGCATCGCTGACGAGCTTGCCGAGCTGGTCGATCGTCGCAAGCAGCGCATCGCGCGTCGACGGATCGGCGAGTGTGTGCACGTGCGTCGCCCCCGTGAGCTGGAGCCCGCGCGAGTCCAACGCATGCTTGAGCTGCGCGGCGTCGGTCGGCAGAAAGCCGAGCGGACCGAGCTCGGTTGTCGCATAGCCTGCTTCGCGCACCTGGTCGAGATATTGGTCGGGCGTGTAGCGGTTGTCTTTCGGATAGTAGATGCCCCAGGAACAAGGGGCGTTGCCGATCGATAGCATGGTCGTACCTCTGCTGATGAAAATGAGGTTCTAGTTCGACGGGTCTTCCGCAGCACCCGGGATGCGTACGCCTTGTGCGTCGAATAACGTGAACCGGTCTGCATCGAACGCGAACGCGGCATCACTCTCGATGCGCAACGAGGCATCGCCGAATATGCGCGCGGTGACACGAACGCCGCCGTCGAGATCGAGCGTGACGAGACTTTCCGGCCCCATCGCTTCGTTGGCGAACAGCTTGCCATGCAGGCGGTTCGTGGCGACATCGCCTGCGGTGATGCGCAGGTGCTCGGGACGTACGCCGACGGTGACGCGATCGCTGCGTTCGAGTGCTAGGTCGAGTGCCGGCCAACTCACGATCGGCGCCATTTGCAGTCCTGCACCGCGCAGCGCGACATCATGTCCGTTGCGCGTCGCCTGCGCCGCCACCAGGTTCATCGGCGGATCGCCGACGAAACCGGCAACGAACGTCGTCGCCGGCCGCCGGTAGATTTCGAGCGGCGGCGCGTACTGCACGATGTCACCCGCGCACATCACTGCGATGCGCGTCGACAGCGCCATGGCCTCGGCCTGGTCATGAGTCACGTAGACCGCGGTCATGCCGCGGCTGCGTTGCAGGTGATGCAGGAACGCCCTCGCCTCCACGCGCATGCGCGCGTCGAGATTCGACAGTGGCTCGTCGAACAGGAACGCGGCGGCCGGATGCACGAGAGCGCGCGCGAGCGACGTGCGCTGCTGCTGGCCACCCGAGATTTGTGCGGGCAGACGGTCGAGCAGTTGGCCGATATGCAACACTTCGGCGATCTCGCGCGCCTTCTCGTGTCGCGTCGCCTCGGCGACACCGCGCACCTTGAGCGGATAGGCGATGTTGTCGGCGATCGTCATGTGCGGGTAGAGCGCGTAGTCCTGGAACACCATGCCGATGTTGCGGTCTTTCGGCTGCGCACAAGTGACATCGCGGCCACCGATGCGAATGCTGCCGCGGCTCGGCTGCTCGAGGCCGGCGATCATGCGCAGCGTCGTCGTCTTGCCACAGCCGGAAGGCCCGAGCAGGCAGACGAATTCGCCGTCGTCGATCGCGAGGTCGATCTCGCGGATCGTGTCGACCGCGCCGAAGCTCTTGCCGATCTTGTCGAGTTGGATCGATGCCATGAAAAGCCTCAGGATTTGATTCCGCCGAAGAAGCGGAACCCGTATTTGCGGTTGACGTACCAGTACAGCGCGATCACCGGCAGCGAGTACAGCACCGAGTACGCGGCGAGCAGCGGCACGATCGGCGTACCGGCCTGCGAATAGAACGAATAGATCTCGACCGACGCGGGCATGCGCTGCTCACTGCGCAGGAGCACGAACGGAATCAGAAACCCGCCCCAGACCTGAACGAAAGCCCAGACTGCGGCGATCGTCACGCCGGGCCGCAACACGGGCACGACGACGTCGACGAACGCACGCCATTGCGAAGCACCGGCGACGAGCGCCGACTCCTCGTAGCCGCGTGGAATGCTCGCGATGAAGTCGCGCAGGATAAACATGGCCGTGGGCAACAAGCCGCCGGCGAAGACGAGGATCACAGCGAGCTGGGTATCGATCAGGCCGAGCGCGTTGACGATCAGGAAGATCGGCACCATCGCCGCCGAACCCGACACGACCGAGGAGAACAACAGCAATACATATTCGATGACGCGCTTGCCGCGCAGCGTCGTGCGCGCGAGCGCATAAGCGGCCAGCGTCGCGGTCGTCGCCACGAGCAACACCGTGCCGAAGGCCTGCAGCAGCGAGTTGAGCAACGCACCGACAGCAGCGCCATTGGCGAATACGCGTGCGAAGTTCGCCAGGGTCGGCGGCTTCGGCAAGGCCAGATCGAGATCGGCCTGCGCATTGAACGGCGCGAACACGAACCAGATCAGCGGCAGCGCGAAGGCAACACCGAGCAGCGCCGCGCAGACGCTGAAGACGATGCGCGAAACCAACTTACGACGGTTCATGCGGCCTTCCCCTTCTTGCGCAGGCCGCGTTGCGCCAGGCGCAGATACGCAAGCGAAAACGCCAGGTTGATCAGCATCACGATCACACCGATCGCCGCGCCCTTGCCGAACTCGAAGCTCTTGAACGCGATGCGGTAGGTGTAGATCGGCAGGATATCGCTCTCGAACGATGGCCCACCCGCGGTCAGGAGGAACGGCGTGAACACGTTGAACGTCCACATCGTGATCAGGATCAGGTCAGTGACGATGTGCCCGCGGATCAACGGCAGAACGATGTCGCGCAGCTTCTGCCAGCTCGAGGCACCGACCACATCGGCAGTTTCAAGATAGCTCGGCGGAATCGACTGCAGCGCCGCGTCGAACAGCATCATCGAGAACGCCGCGCCGCGCCAGGCGTTGAACATGCAGATGGTCAGGAACGGATGTTCGATCAGGAAATCGGCTGCAGGAAAGTTCAATCCGCGCAGCAGCTGGTTGAGCGTGCCCGCGTCGCGATCGAGATAAGCGAACCAGGCGAAGCCGACGACGACATCCGGCAGGATCCAGGCGAGCATGACGATGCCATGCAGCAGCGACTTGGCGCGCGGCGACAGCTCGCGCGAGATCCAGGCGAGCACGAGTCCGAGCAGGACCTGCCCGCATAGAGCTGAAAACACGACGAACTGGATCGTCAGCCATAGCGACGGGCCGAAACCGCCTTGGCCCCAGAAAGTGGCCGGATCGAACAGATCGAGATAGTTTTTCAGGCCGACGAACTGCGGATGCAGCGCGTTCGCACCGAGCAGGCTGCGGTTGCTGAAGCTGACCGCGATGATCCAAAAGAACGGAAACACGACGAACAGACCGATCAGCAGTGCGGCGGGCGTCATGAACGCCACGCCGGTGCGTGAAGACACCTTGGCGCCGCGCGAACTCACGAGCCGCTCCCCTGTGGCAGATCGAGCGCGACGACGCGGTCCGCGCCGACGATCTGCTTCATCGCGGCCGCATATTCGGCCATCGCCGCGCGCGGCGAGAGCTTTCCGGCGATGACGCTCTCGGTCATGCGCTGAATCTCGGCCGAGACTTTCTCGTAGTCGGCGTCGATCGGCCGGATCGTCGTCAGCGGCAAAAGCTCGCGCCCGCTCTCGCGCAGGAACTGCGAATGCGGCGGCAGCACGTCGTCGCGCACGCAGAGATGTTCATTGAACTCCTGATAGCGACGCAGCGTCGGCGCCGAATTCATGAACGCGAGCAGCGACCAGGCCTCGCGCGGCTGCCTTGAATGCGGGTTGAGCACAAAGCTGTTGCCACCCGAGACGCTGACGAAATCCTGCCCGCGCACCGCGCTGCCCGGCGTGCGCGCCGGCATCTTCGTCCAACCGACGAGCGCGTCGCGATCGGCGATCGGGAAATCGCCCTGCGGATCGATCGCGGCGTAGTAGAACCAGTTGCTCTCGACCAGGATCGCACTTTTGCCGTGCTGGAAATCGGTGAAACTGCGGTTGCGCCCGCTGACCAGGCGTTGCGTGCGCGCCTCGCCGAGCTTCTCACCGATGTACACGACCTTGTAGAAATCGAGCGCGGCGAGCATGCCCGGACTCTGCACGATCCAGCGGCCCTGCGCATCGCGCAGTTCCTCGCCGGTACCGGCGAGCAGCATCAGCCAGCCCTGCATCGTCGTCGCCTCGCCCATCGCGACGCCGGCATTGATCTGCAACGGAAAACTTGCCGGTTCTTTCTGCTTCAGCTTGCGCGCAGCTTCCAGGATGTCGTTCCACGAACGCGGCCGCCACTGATCCGCATCGAGTCCTGCGGCGCGAAACAAATCGCGACGATAGAAAATCATGCGTACATCGGTCTGCTCTGGCACGCCGTAACGCTTGTCGCGAAAACGCACGAGCGCCTGCGCGCTGTCGGGGATATGCGTCCAGCCATCCCATGCATCCGCCTCGGGACCGGCGACTTCGTCTAGAGGCTTGAGCAGGCCCGCGTCGACGAACCCGGGAATCTGGAATCCGTCGAACTCGGCGAGATCGGCGCCTTGGCCAGTAGCGAAGTCCAGCGCGAGCTGCTGCGACATCTGCTCGGCGCTGCCGGCGAATTCGCGCAACTTGACCGCCACATCGCGACCCTGTGCCTTCGCCACGGCGACATAGCCGGGGATCACGACCTGCTTGAGCCAGCGCGCCTCGGATCCGTTCACGCCGCCCTCGACGCAGCGACAGGCGATAGACACTTCTGTCGGCGCCGCCCGCACCATCGCCCACGCGGCCACGCCAAACAGCAACGCCATGGCACGCGCGCAACCACGCACGAACGAGGCGCGACGCGTCAAGCGGATGTGCAGCATCGCCGGCATTGCTATTCTGTACTCCTGCGCAAGGCAGAATTCAGGGACGTCGAGCTTAAGCATGCCGCAACGCTATTGCAATTTGCATTGCAAAATTTAAATATTTGGAATGCAAATTCCAAATATTGGACTGCCATGACTGCGTCGACCATCCACCTCGTTTTCAAGACGCACCTCGATATCGGCTTTACCCAGCTCGCGGAGCGTGTGCGCCGGCAATACCACGACGTCTTCATTCCCGGCGCGATAGACACCGGCGAGCACTTCCTGCGCGAAGACCCGAACCAGCGCCTGTTCGTCTGGACCACCGGCGCCTGGCTGATCTGGGATCATCTGGAAACGCAGCCGCCCGAACGCGTGCGCCGGCTCGAACGTGCGATCGACCACGGTCTGATCCGCTGGCATGCGCTGCCGTTCACCACGCACACCGAACTGATGTCACCAGCACTGTTTCGCGCGGGATTGACGTATGCGCAGGAGCTCGACCGCCGCTTCGGCGTGAAGACGATCGCGGCGAAGATGACCGACGTGCCGGGCCACACGCTCGGCATCGTGCCGCTGCTCGCGCGCGCAGGGGTGAAATTCCTGCATATCGGCGTGAACACCGCATCGACCCCACCCGACGTGCCCGACCTGTTCCGCTGGCGCGCGCCCGGCGGAGAGGAAATCCTCGTCGCCTACCAGAAGAGCTACGGCTCGACCCATTTCGTCGATGGCACCGATCTCGCCCTGAGTTTTGCGCATACCAACGACAACATCGGCCCGCAAAGCGTCGGCCAGGCGGTGGACTGCCACCGCGACCTGCACGACGAATATCCCGACGCCGAGATCCGCGCCTCGACGCTTGATGCCTTTGCCGAGGCTATCTGGCCGCTGCGCGAACGCTTCCCGTTGATCGACCGCGAGATCGGCGATTCCTGGATCCACGGCATCGGCACCGACCCGGTGAAAGTCTCGCGCTTCCTCGACCTGCAGCGGCTCTATGACCGCTTCGATGAAGAAGGTCTCACACCGCAACGCGCCGCATTCGGTCGCCGCCTCTGCCTCGTGCCGGAACATACCTGGGGCGTCGACATCAAGACCTATCTGCGCGACGAGACCCATTGGGATCGCGACGACTTCGAGCGTGCGCGCCGCGACGATCCACGCTTCGCGTTCTGCGAATCGTCGTGGGACGAACAGCGCGCGTATCTCGACACGGCTGTCGACGCGCTCGACGACGAGGATCGCGCGCTGGCGAATGTCGTCACCGACGCAACCAGTCCGACCATCGGTGCAGCGGTTGCCGGCGGGTCTGCGACAACGGTGTCTGAGATCGATATCGGCGGCTGGGGCCTCGTCATCGACCCAATCTCGGGCGCGTTGCAGAGTCTGTCGTCACCGGGCGGCGCAAGCATGGCGGGCGACAACCTGATCGCCTACGTCTACGAAAGCTACGACGCCAACGATGTCGCCACGCATATGCGCACCTATCTGACCGATCGCGTGCGCTGGGCGCTGCTCGACCATGGCAAGCCCGGGCTCGAGCAGGCACGCACGGCACGGTCGGCGCGCTACACCACCGAGTTGGCCGGCGTCGAACGCGGGCCCGATCGCGTCGTGCTGCATTGGCGCACATCCGCTATCGCGCATGAGCTACTCGGCGCGCCCGAGCAGCTGTCGCTCGACATCCGGCCGCTGAGCGCGACGCAGCTCCGGCTTGAACTCGTGATGCGCGACAAGCCGGCAAACCGCATGCCGGAGGCGAGTTTTCTCGCATTCGCGCCAGCCAGTGCGCAAGAATGGCAACTGCACAAGCTCGGCATCTGGCTGCCGGCCGCCGAAGTCGTGCGCAACGGCGGCGGTGCGCTGCAGGCCGTGTCCGCACTGCGGGCGAAACTGTCTTCCGGCGCGACGCTGCAGATCACGCCGTTCGATTCGCCGCTGATCGCTCCCCTCGATGCTCCATTCATGGCGTTCACGAGCGCGCCGCCGGATTTCTCCGCGGGCGTCCGTTTCAACCTGCACAACAACAAGTGGGGCACGAACTTTCCGATGTGGTGCGCGGGCACGCTGCGCTTCCGTTTCGATCTGGAAATCTCGTAGCCGAGCGACTCGAGGACGCCGCGCGCGAGTTGCCGCGCTGACATCTTGGCAACATAAAACATCGCTAGATTCGTATCTCGTCTGCGCCTGCCGAAACGCTCCACCAAGGCAGACGCTTGTACGTAAATAGAATTTTTTTTCCAACTGACACAATGTTGCAATGCAAATTGCAATAGAGTTTGCCGGTACCTATGCTCGCTCGGCCTGACCGGCGCGCACCACACGCTGTCTCCCTCCCCGTTGCCAATGTCTTTCACTCCGGAGATTCCGTTCATGTGCCACTACCGCATTCTGACCTTGTGCAGCACACTCGCCCTGTCCTGCGTTCTCGCAACAGCCGCACGCGCAACCGACGCCACGCCCACGCCGGCGGACGCGGCTGCCGCCGCGCCGGATCCGCAGACCGCACCATCCGATGCGTCGGCGAAAACGACTCAGAACATGGAGTCGGTCGTCGTCACCGGTCGCGCCGGCGTCGATGCGCGGACCAAGGAGCAGACCAGCTATTCGATCACCCAGATCGGCGAGGAAGCGCTGCGTCTGCAGGCGCCGACGAGCGTTACCGAATCGCTGAAGTCCGTGCCCGGCTTCTGGGTCGAGGCATCGGGAGGCGAAGCGAGTGGCAATGTGCGCGCGCGAGGCATTCCGGTCGACGGCTTCGGCTCGATCACTTTGCTCGAGGACGGCGTACCGATCCAGCACGATCCGGGCCTGACTTGGTACAACGTCGACCAGGTGTTCCGCCTCGACGAAACGATCGACGGAATCGAAGTCGTGCGCGGCGGTCCGTCGTTCCTGTTCTATCCGAACGCACCCGCGGCGGCAGTCAACTACATCCCGCGCAAGGTCGGCGACGAGGCTTCGGGATTGTTCAAGTACACGTGGGGCGACTACGGCTACAACCGCGCCGACTTCTGGTACGGCGCACCGATCGGCAACACCGGCTGGAAGTATTCATTCGGCGGCTTTTATCGCCAGGCCGATGGGGTCCGCGATCCGGGCTATACCGGCGACAAAGGCGGCCAGTTGCGCGGTACGATCTCCAAGGAATGGGAGGACGGCAAGTTCAGCTTCGACTTGAAGCATATGAACGACCGCGTCGATTTCTACCTGCCGATTCCGCTGCATCGCAATTCTTCGGGCGACATCGTCGCGGTGCCCGGCTTCGACGGCAACTACGATACCGTTGCCGGCCCCGAAACCGCGCATATGACGTTCCACACCAGCGAGGGTCCGTACAACTTCAACGGCGCCAATGGCACCTACGTCAATCGCACCCAGGCGACCGCAAAATTCGAGCAGAAGTTTGGCGACGACTGGAAGTTCTCCGACAGCTTCCGTTACAGCACGACCAATACCAAGCGCAACGGCACGTTTCCGAACTCGGTGCTTTCCGGCATTTCCGAACTTGCCTCGCTAAACACGGCGGCAAACCGCGCCCTGTTCCCCGGAGCGGCGGGTTTCCAGCTGCGTTACACGGACAATCCGAACCAGGTTTTCGATCTCGGTTCGCTCGCCTCATCCGGATCGGGAGCGCTCAACGGCCAGAACGGCAACGGTCTCGTCCTCATCAACCAACTGCGCCCGCTGTGGATGCCGGAGCGCGAGTACAGCAATGACGCGCACGTGTCGACCAAGTTCGATTTCCTCGGCGCGCACGACTTCACGGCTGGCTTCTACTACTCGCATCAGAACATGGACTTCAACCGCGTATCGTCGATCGTACTGACCGATGTGCGCGGCAACGCGCGCCTGCTCGACGTGGTCGCGGTCGATGCGAATGGCAAACCGCTCGGCAGCCTTACTGCTGGTGGCATTCTGCGTAACGGTTCGGAATACGAACGCGATACCGGCAAGCAGGACAGCTACGCGTTCTATCTCGGCGACGAATGGCAGATCACCCACGACTTCCGCCTGGACTTCGGCTGGCGCTGGGACAAGAACGAGATGCACAACACCAACACGACGCGCCTGCCGGCAACGAGCAGCTTCGTCTATAACGGGGTGACCTACTATAACCAGGGCGGCAACTATCTCTGCAATCTGAACGACGGGCTGTTCGCCGACACCCAGGTCGCCTGCGCGAACCCGAACAATCCGTTCACCACGACCGACCACTCCTTCAGCAAGTCCGGCTGGACGATCGGCGCGAACTACCAGTTGACCGATCGCGCAGGCCTGTTCGCGCGCTATACCTCGACTTATCGCCTGCCGAACTTCAGTACGTTCGTCGCCAACTCGCTCGCGCTGCCGATCACGCAGACCATGGACCTCGGTGAGGTCGGCGCGAAGTGGGGCAGCGAATGGGCGACGTTGTACGCTACCTGGTTCTATACCAAATACGACAACGTCACCTTCAGCACGCAGGTTCTGGCCCCGGACAACGTGACACTGCTCGCGCAGACCGCGGTCGCCCAGACCAAGACCACTGGCTTCGAGCTCGAAGGCGATATCACCCCGACCGCCTGGTTCGACCTGCATTTTTCCGCAACGATCGAAGATCCGAAGTACCAGAATCTGCGCGCGACGATCTACAGCAGGGACTCCAGCGGCAATCTCGTGCCGACGATTTCCGACTTCAGCGGCAATCAGCTGATCCGCGTGCCGAAAGTGAGCTATCGCCTGGCGCCGCGCCTCATGCTGCTCGACAACAAGTTGCAGTTGCAATTGTCGTACGAGTACGAAGGCAAGCGCTATTCGGACACGGCCAATTTGTCGGTACTACCCGAGTACCACGTCATCAACGCGAGTGCGGAATACGACATCAACGAGCGCGTGAGCGTTTTCGGCTACGTCGACAACCTCACCAACTCCGTCGGCCTGACCGAAGGCAATCCGCGCTCCGGCGACGTGATCTCGACCGACGCGGGCAAGACCGTGTTCCTCGCGCGTCCGCTGCTCGGCCGTGCCTATCGCCTGTCGCTCATGTACAAGTTCTGATCGCACCCTGCGGTGAATGCCTCATACCAATAACATGCGCGCGCAAACACTCTCTCCCCCAGCCGACATCGGGGGAGAGATTTTCGCGACATTCTTCCGCAGCGCGCGCCATTCACGTCGCTCCGTTGCCGGATTTTCCGGCGCCTTGCTTGCCATCGGTACGCTGTCTTCTCCTTGCTTGGCTGCGGCGAAAACCGACTGCAATCTCTCCGCCACCAGCGCTGCCCAGGCCGGCGACAGCGCCTGCTCGCGCGCCTGGATCGATGCCAACCTGCGCCTCGACGACATCCAGGTGATCGGCACGCACAACAGCTACAAGCAGCGCATGCCGCCCGAGGAATTCACCGCTCACCACGCGCTGGACGCGCACGGCGCTGACACCCTCGACTACGGCCACCGCCCGCTCGACGAACAGCTCGACGCGGGCATGCGCGAGCTCGAACTCGATGTCTGGGACGATCCGCAGGGTGGCCGCTGGCTGCATCCGCCGGGCGCGCTGCGCCAAGGCTTTTCCTCGCCGCCTTGGCCGCCCGCACAGGCCGAGCAGATGACCAAGCCGGGTTTCAAGGTCATGCATCTGGCCGATATCGACTTCCGCTCGACTTGCATGACCTTCGCCGCCTGCCTTTCGATCATCCGCGACTGGTCCACCGCGCACCCGCGCCACGCACCGATCACGATTCTGATCAACGCCAAGGACGGGAAACTCGGTCCCGGCTCGGTTGCCGCGCTCAAGTTCGACGAGGCCGCGTTCGACCGGCTCGATGCCGAGATCCGCAGCGTGTTCCAGCCCGCGCAATTGATCACGCCGGGCGACATCCAGGGCAAATTCCCGACGCTGCGCGACGCCGCGCGCGCCGGCCATTGGCCCACGCTTGGCCAAGCGCGAGGGCGCATCCTGTTCGCGCTCGACGAGAGCGACGACAAGATCGCACTCTATCGCGGTGCGCGCAAATCACTCGAAGGTCGGGCGATGTTCGCCACGGTCAAGGAAGACTCGCCCGCCGCAGGCTACATTACCCTGAACGACCCGATTGCGGACCAGGGACGCATCCGCACCGCGGTAAGTGCCGGGCTGCTCGTGCGCACGCGGGCAGACGCTGATACGTTCGAGGCGCGGCGCAACGACACCGCGCGCCGCGAGGCCGCGTTCGCGAGCGGCGCGCAATTCGTCTCGACCGACTACTTCGAACCCGACCCACGCTTCGGTCCCTATCGCGTACGCTTCGACGGCGGCGCGATCGCACGCTGCAATCCGGTGCGCGCGGCGGCGAAGTGCGCCGGAGTCCCCATCGAGTGATTCTGTGAAAGTGCAAATACTTCTGTTGTCGTTGCTGTTTTCCGTCGCGGCGTTTGCGCAGACCAGCGACAAGCCCGATCTGACCCTGACCGGCAAACTCGACGGCAAGGATAATCAGACCTACAGGCTCGTGCCGTTCGACGTGCCGGCTGGCGTCGATCGCATCACCGTCGACTTCGCCTACACCGGCCGCGACGAAAAGACCACGATCGACCTCGGCCTGCTCGGCCCGGGCGGCTTCAAGAACAATGCGTTCCGCGGCTGGAGCGGCGGCAACAAGAGCCGCTTTACCGTGTCCGCGACCGACGCGACGCCGTCCTACCTGCCCGGGCCGATCGCGCCGGGCCGCTGGAACCTGCTGCTTGGCATCCCGAACATCCGCGAGAAGGCGCACGCCGACTACACGGCAAAAGTGTACTTCTCCAGAAATGGAAAAATTCCCGACCTGCTCGACGAGCCGCTGCGCGCGGAAGCGGGCTGGTACCGCGGTGACCTGCACATGCACGGCGCGCACAGCGACGGCGCGTGCACGCCGCAGAGCGGCAAGGGCAAGAAGGTGCCCTGCCCGCTGTTCCTCACCGCGCAGACCGCGGCCGAGCGTGGACTCGACTTCATCGCGCTTTCCGACCACAACACGGTCTCGCAGGCGAACGCGGTGCGCGAACTGCAGCCGTATTTCGACCGCCTGCTGCTGCTGCCCGGGCGCGAACTGACCACGTTCACCGGCCACGCCAACCTGCTCGGCAATTGGGTGCCACTCGACTTCCGTGTGGGTAGCGCGGACGTGCCGGACTGGAACACGTTGCTGCGCAACGCGGAAAAATTCGGCGGCTTCGTCTCGATCAACCACCCGATCCGGCTTTCCGGCGAGATCTGCATGGGCTGCGGCTGGACCGCGAAACCCGAAGTCGACCTTCGCCTCGTCCAGGCCATCGAAGTCGTCAACACCAACGACGCGGACACGGCGATCTCTGGCATTCCGTTCTGGCAGGCGCAACTCGACAAGGGCTATCGCCTTACTGCGATCGGTGGCAGCGACGACCATAACGCGAAGCAGTGGCACGAAAGCCAAGGCGTGGTCGGCATCGGCACGCCGACCACGGTCGTGCATGCGAAGAACCTTTCCCAGCGCGGCGTGCTCGACGCGCTGCGCGCGGGTCACGTCTACGTCGACGTCTTCGGCAGCAAGGACCGCCACCTCGAACTCACCGCGAAGGGCCAAGGTTTCGACGCGGAAATGGGCGACGAGGTGAAGATCGCGAAAGACGGCAAGGCGGATTTCTTGCTCAAGGTCACCAATGTCGCCGACGGCAGCGTGGAAATCATCGTCGACGGCAAGGTCGCTCCGATGATCGATCAGCCGAAGATTGCCGGCACGTCGCAAGTCTTCGCGTTCGCCTGGGCCAGTGACGGCGGCCGCCACACGCTGCGTGCGAACGTGCGCAATGCCGACGGCAAGCTCGTCCTGATCGGCAATCCGATCTACGTCAATCGTACCGGTACTGCGGCGAAACCTTGATGGCGCAGCGCGTCGCGACTTGCCTCGAGCGAGCCGCTACCATCGCGCGATGACGCCTGTCCGATCGACCACCAGCAAACGCAAACCCGGTGCGATGAAAACCGCCTCGCGCCAGGTTCCCGCAGACCCGCGCTACACCGCCGCAGTGATCCCGACGACGATTCTCGCCGTGCTCGCGCAGATCGCCGATGCGGAGCGCGTCGCGGTCGAGCCGTGGCTGGCCGGGCTTGGCATCACGCGTGCGCAGATCGACGACGCCGCGGTGCGCGTGTCCTATCGCCAGGCCAGCCTCATCATCAAGCGCGCTCTGCGCGCGATCCCGCGCAGCAGCTTCGGCCTCGAGGTCGGCGCGCACCAGTCCAGCGGCACGTTCGGCATTATGGGGCTGGCGATGATGACTGCGCGTACGTTCGGCGAAGCGGTGAACATCGGCATCGAGCACGCCGACATCACTGGCGCATTGATGGACGTGGAGCTCGAGGTACTCAATGTGCGCGAGGTCGCGCTCGTCGCGCGGCCGCGCTTTGCCGACGAGGAGATCCTCGTCTTCCTCTGCGAGGAACTGTTCGCCAGCACCTTCAACCTCGCACGCAGCATCGTCGGCGCCGCCTTCAAGCCCGAGCGGCTCGAACTCACCTACCCGCCGCCGCCGCACGCGGCCGACTACCGCAGGCTGTTCGACTGCGAGGTGCGTTTCGGCGCCAGCCGCAACCGCGTCGTCATCGGCTCGCGCTGGCTCGACATGCGCCTGCCGACGCATCATCCGGTCAGCGCACAACAGGCGCTCGCGATCTGCCGCGAGCAGGCGGCGCAGATCAAACGCCAGAGCGAGATCGTCGCCTCGGTCGAACGCATCCTGCGCCGCCGTCTCGCCGAGCATCCGACGTTGGGCGAAGTGGCCTCGAATCTCAACCTGTCCGAACGCACGCTGCGCCGCCAGCTCGCCGCCGCCGGTCGTGTCTATCGTGACATCCATGACCAGCTGCGTACCGAGCGCGCGCTCGAACTGCTCAGCGCGGGCGCCTTGAGCATCGCCGACATCGGCAGCGAGGTCGGCTATTCCGACGCACGCGAATTCCGACGCGCGTTCAAACGCTGGACCGGAGCCGCGCCGACCGCGATGCGTCCGGGCGCCGGCTGAAAGGCGCAAGCGGCGTGGCAAAATCGGCCATCAAGTAATGGCCGATTTGCCCCCCAGATGTAGCCCGCGCCCCCCTACCCTCAAACGTTCGTTTGAGAGCACATTGACGCATTGAGTCCGAAGAAGGGAGAAACGCCGTGCGCAAACTCGCCATTGTCGCCCTCTGTGCCATTGCCGCCGGTTGTGGGAAAGGCCCGCCGCCCGCGCCGAGCGATGCGGAGGCGGCGTTCGAAAAGAAACTGCAGGAGCAGTTCCTCGACGCCAAGCCGGGCACGGTCATCGAGATTCCGCCGGGCAAGCATTCGCTGCAGCGTGTGCTGACCCTGCGCGCGAACGGGGTCACCGTACGGGGCGCGGGTGCGGACAAGAGCATTCTCTCGTTCCAGAACCAGATCTCCGGCCCCGAAGGCATGTTGGTCTACGCGAACGATTTCACAATCGAACACCTAGCGATCGAGGACTCGAAGGGCGACGGACTCAAGATCAACGACGGCGAGAACATCACGATCCGCGACGTACGCGTCGAGTGGACCGCCGGCCCGTCCAAGGACAACGGCGCCTATGCGATCTATCCGGTCAAGTGCAAGAACGTGCTGATCGAGGATTCGGTCGCGATCGGTTCGCGTGACGCCGGCATCTACGTCGGCCAGTCGCAGGACATCGTCGTGCGCCGCAACCGCGCCGAGAAGAATGTCGCCGGCATCGAGATCGAGAACTCGATCCGCGCCGATGTCTATGAGAACACCGCGACCGGCAACACCGGCGGCATCCTCGTCTTCAACATGCCCGACCTGACCCAGCACGGCGAGCACGCGCGTGTGTACAAGAACAAGGTCGTTGCCAACAACCTCGGCAACTTCGGCGCCAAGGGCACCGCGGTCGCGAGCGTGCCGGCGGGCTCGGGCGTGATCGTCACCTCCAATCCGAAAGTCGAAATCTTCGACAACGACATCGCCGACAACCGCACCGCGAACCTCATCATCGCCAGCTACTACATCACCAACTTTGCCGACAAGAAACCGACCGAGGGCTACGATCCGTATCCGAAGTCGATCTACGTCCACGACAACCGCTTCTCGGGCGGCGGCGATTCACCGGACGGCCTCGACTGGAAGGCGCTCAAGGTGTCGATGTTCGGCATCAACGGCCATTTCCCCGACGTGCTCTGGGACGGTTTCGTCGACGCCAAGGCGCAGGTCAATGGCCAGTACCCGGCCGAGCAGCGCATCTGCGTGAAGAACGGCGAGGTCGAGGTGCTCAACGTCGACGGGCCAAACAAGTTCTCCAATCCGAAAGTGTTCAAGGACGAGTTCCATTGCGAGCTGCCGCCGCTTGCCGCGGTCGAAATGAAGGGCAAGGCTTGATGTCGTCGTTCGCCCGAATTTCTTCCGCAATACTTGCGCTCGCAGCCCTCGCCGGCTGCGCGCGCACACCGCAGCCGGTGCACTCGTTCGCCGAAGGCAAGCCCGACAAGCTCAGCGACTGGCACCTCGTCGAGGCGCGCGACGGCAGGCTTGTGCCCAATACCGACGTCGTGCCCTACGACCTCAACACACCGTTGTTCAGCGATTACGCGCACAAGTTCCGCACGCTGTGGATGCCGAAGGGCACAACGGCGAAGTACGACGCCGAAGGCCCGTTCGATTTCCCGGTCGGCACGGTGCTGACGAAAACCTTCTTCTATCCGAAAACCGGCGGCGATGCGAAAGCCGTCGCACGCACCTACGACACCTCGCGCGATTTCGCCGCCGGCAGCGCAAACGAGGCGCTCGACCTGGCTACGGTGCGCCTCATCGAGACGCGCATCCTCGTGCGTCGCGAAAAAGGCTGGGAAGCGATTCCCTATGTCTGGAACGCTGCGCAGACCGATGCCGAACTCGCGCGCACGGGCGACGCGATCGCGCTCGAACTCGTCGACACGGAAGCTTCAAAAGCCGGGCGCGATGAATCGCGGCCCGCGAATGCCCGCGAAGCGTTTACCTACGTCGTGCCCAACGAGAACCAATGCGCCGGCTGCCACGTCACCAACGTCAAGGCCAAGGCGATCGAGCCGCTCGGTCCGCGCGCGCGCCACATCAATCGCGACTACGCCTATGCCGCCGGCGCGGAAAACCAGCTCGCGCACTGGACCAAGCTCGGCATGCTCGCGGGCGCTCCCGATGCCGCGCAGGCGCCGCGCGACGCCAATTGGCACGATGCGAAGGCGCCCGTCGCCGAGCGCGCGCGCGCCTATCTCGACGTCAACTGCAGCATGTGCCACAGCCCGACCGGCCCGGCCAACACGACCGCCCTCGACCTGCGTAGCGCCAACACCGACCTGCGTCGCCTCGGCCTGTGCAAGCCACCCGTGGCTGCCGGTCGCGGTACTGGCGATCGCCTGTTCGACATCGTGCCGGGCAAACCCGACGATTCGATCCTGCTCTACCGCGTCACGTCGAATGAAGCCGGCGTGATGATGCCCGAGATGGGCCGCAACACCACGCACAAAGAGGGTGTCGAACTGATCCGCGACTGGATCGCCGCGACGTCCGGAAACTGCGACGCCTGAGAAAAATAATTGAAAAGTGCGGCCAAGGATGGCCGCTTTTTGATTCTCGCGATCACCGGACGATCGCACAAATCAACGAGGGAGGCTGCGATGAAATCAATTCAAACGACCCGATTGACCCGACAGGTGCGGTTGGCGCTGTTCGCCGGCGCGACGACACTGATGGCAAGCGGCGCGGCGTTGGCCGCCGAAGTGACCGACGCGAGCGGCGATGCCCAAGCGCAAACGTCCACGACGGATCAGAGCCAGACATCCGCGAAAACCGACAGCGCTGCAATGCAGCTCGGCAACGTCACCGTGACCGCGCAGAGCCGCAGCCAGCAGGTACAGGAAGTGCCGATCGCGATGCAGGTGATCACCGCACAGACGATCGACAAACTCGCAGCGACCGATCTGTCGAAGATGGACATGTACGTGCCCGGCCTCTCGGTCGACGGCGACCAGCCGACGCAGCCGAACTTCAGCCTGCGCGGCATCGGCACGGGCGACTTCGGCATCGGCACCGACGCGCCGGTCGGCGTCTACGAAAACGGCGTCTACCAGGGCAAGACCGGTGGCGCGCTGCTGATGTTCAACGACATCGACCGCGTCGAAGTGCTCAAGGGGCCGCAAGGCACGCTGTTCGGGCGCAACAGCGCGGCAGGCGCGATCTCGGTGACCACGGCGGCGCCGAGCGACCAGTTCGAAGCCAATGCGCGCCTGCGTCTCGGCAACTATGGCATGCGCTACGGCGATGGCGTGCTCAATGCGCCGCTCGGCGAGAACGTTGCTTTCCGCCTGAGCTTCGTCGACAACCAAAGCGACGGCTGGTTGCGTGATGCCGCCACCGGCCAGCATTTCTACAAGAACGATGACTGGGGCACGCGCATGCAGTTCCACTGGAATGCGCCCGGCGACACGGCAGTCAACCTGGCCTGGGAACACGAGCGGCTCAAACAGCCGCCGCGCGCGACGATCGGGGTCTCGCCGGTGCCGCCGTACCCCGAGCTGCCGTCGACCACTCCCGACTATTCGACCTTCATCGACCCGCGCAATGCGCCGCTCTACAACGAAGCGGTCGGCGCACGCGAATCGCGCAGCTACGACTCATTCGTGTTGCGCGTCGAACACCCGCTGCCGTTCGGCGACTTCACCTCGCTGACCTCGTTCCAGCGCTATCACACCTACAACCGCGAGGCGCAGGAGGGCACCGATCGCATCGACCTCTACTTCGACGACGTCAACATCGAGCGGCACAAGACCTGGTCGCAGGAATTCAAGCTTGCCGGCAAGACCGACCTCGCCGACTGGGTCGCCGGCGCAAGCTGGTACCGAGACGACGGCCGCCAGACCAGCCAGATCAACTTCTTCACCGACAGCATCGACACCCTGCTCAACAACCTCGGCATCGCGCCGGGCGGGCTCTACGGCCCGCTCACGCAGGGGCTGCAAGCCGCGGGATTCCAGTACTCGCTGCTCGGCGATCCCTGGCAGGAGAACATGAACAACCGCAACGTCG
Source organism: Rudaea cellulosilytica DSM 22992 (assembly GCF_000378125.1). Lineage (GTDB taxonomy): Bacteria > Pseudomonadota > Gammaproteobacteria > Xanthomonadales > Rhodanobacteraceae > Rudaea > Rudaea cellulosilytica. The sequence goes on from NZ_KB899242.1 coordinate 529,193, forward strand.
CCAAGGCCACCGCGGTCTATGGCGACGTGATCTGGCATCTCAACGACCGCCTCAACCTGACGACCGGCGTGCGTTTCACCCGCGACGAGCGCGACTTCAGCTGGTACACGCCACTGCGCGTCGCCAACGAGCTCGACGCGACGCTGGCGAGCCTGCAATCGCTCGGCCTGCTCGACGCGCTCGGCGTGCCGATCCAGACGTTCCAGCAGAACATCTACTTCACCACGCCGCAGACGCTCGAGCATGCGGTCGGTCTCAACCGCAGCTGGAACGACACGAGTCCACGCGTCGTGCTCGACTACAAGCTGACGCCCGACGTGATGCTCTATGCCTCGGCGGCCAAGGGCTACCAGGCCGGCGGGTTCAACGCGCTCGAAGTCGGCACGGTCTACCGCCCGCAAACAGTGCGCAGCTACGAGGCCGGCATCAAGAGCTGGTTCGCCGACTACAAGCTGCTGTTCAACGCTTCGGTATACTATTATAAATATTCAAACTTGCCGAACCTGACCCTGGTGTCGAACGGCGGCGGCAACGGCGACCTGCCGCAATACCAGATCCTACCGAGTGACCAGGAAGCCAAGGGCCTCGAGTTCGAAGCGCGCTGGCAGGCGACCGACAGCCTGCGCCTCAATGCCGCCGCGGCCTACATCGACCAGACCTACAGCAGCTACAAGACGGCGGAAGGCGTCGACCTCTCCGGCCAGCCCACCGGCCTGCCGCAATGGTCGGCCACCGTCGGTGCCGACTATGTCGTGCACAACATCGCCGGCGGCAGCCTCGACTTCACCCTGCAGGGCGCCTACACCGGCAAGACGCGCTGCAATTCGGCTTCCGCACTGCAGGGCTCGTGCCTCTCGACGCTGCCATTCAATCTCGGCGGCAGCCACGCGCGCACCGACTTCCACGTCGGCTGGTCTTCGCCCAACGTGCCGTGGAGCGTCGGCCTGTTCGTCAACAACGTGTTCGACACGCAATATGTCACCGGCTTGAACAACATCGTGACCAACGTGCTCGGCGTGACCAGCGCCGGCATCACCGCGCCGCGCATGTGGGGGGTGGAGGCGAACTACCGGTTCTGATGCCGACCTACTAGGCGTCGATAGCGACGCCAGTTGCAGCGCTGCTGCGCTCGAGCCACCACAAGGCCGTCAGCGCGGCGAGCAGGGCCAGGAAGAACGGCCAGCGCGCGAGCGGCTGGCTGCGCGTCGCGGTCACAGACGTCGACAGCGGCACGCCGAGCAGCGCGCGCGTCGCGCGCTGGCTCTCGCCCGCAGCGAGACCGGTCGCTTCGTCGTGTGCGCGCACATAAAACGGCCAGCGTCGATTGCCGTCGAGCAGCGCATGCCAGCCCGCCAGCTCGGGCCAATGCGCGGCGCAGCCTCGTTCGTCGATGCCCAACGGCGAGCGCGTATTCCTTTCATCGACAACCGCGGCATCGGCGCCGATGCCGCAGAACACCACGCGCTCGTCGACACGCGCCGAACCTGAGCGCGAGGGATCCTCCTCGCCGCGCGCGCGCGCTACCGTTGCCAGCGTGCCGCCCCACAATGTCCCGTAGGCGGGAACCGAACCGGCGAGCGCAAGACGATAGCTGTCGGCGAGCAACCAAAGCGCAACGCGACCTCGATCGAGATTACGCGACCAGGCCAGCGCCGAACCGTCGTCGGCGCGCAGCAGCGGCGCGGCGTCGCCGGCTTCGACAGCGAACTCATGCCGCGCGAAAGCGAGGCCAGAGTCGCCGAGGCCCAGCGTCTTGTCGAGCGCGACCGATGTCGGCGCATCGGCCGCGCGTACGCGAAAGCCGAGATCCGCCCAGTCCGACGCGACCGCTGCCGGCAGCGGCCCGGTCACGCGCAACAGCAAGCCGAGGCCATCGTGCACGGCGGCAATCAGCACCTGTTTGCGCGGGGCCGCAAGCGCAGCCCACGTACGCTCGTCGACGATCGCGATATCGGCCTCACGCCACGCTGCCTCATCGGTTGCCGGCGTGCCCTCGCTCAACGCGACGCCGTCGCTCAGCGCAATCTGGCTGGTCAGCTCAAGGCCCGCATCGGCAGCCCAGCGACGCAGGTATTTCAGCTCCGCATCGGGTGCACCGGCCAGCAATACGATCTTCAACGGCGAACCGTTGCGCACCGCCAGCGGCACCGTCACGCTGTCGACCACTGCGCCGTCGCGGTCGAACGCCTTGAGCGTGAACAGCGCGGTGCCCTCGCCCTTCGCATTCGCATGCAGGGCAAACCGGCCCTGCGTATCGAGCGCCTGCGCGGCGACGACCGCACCGGATGGATCGTGCAACTCGACGCGACCGTCGGTGACCGCCTCAACGCGACCGTCGACGCGCCAGATGTTGCCGGCGCGCACCGAGGCGGGCGCGTCGAGCTCGACCAGACCACGCGGCAGCGGCGCGGCAGCGAACGTCGCGACGTGACCGCGCGCCACGTCGCGATCGCGCATCGGCAGACCGCTGCCGACAACGCGCAGGCGGCGCGCACCGGCGTGCACGCGCAGTGCAGTGCCGAGATCGGGTACGCGTTCGATCACCTTGTCCGCATCGACACCGGGCAACGCAACGATGGTCGCGGCCGCCGGCAGCGTGGCGAGCTGTGCGCGCGCCGCGCCAGGCGTGACGACGACGAGTTCATCGGCGCTGAAATCTTCATTGGTCGCAGGCGGAAACAGGCAGCAGTACGACAGCAGCGCCGCAGCGATCTGCAGGCCGATGCGCGCCAGGCGATAACGAGTTGCCTGCAGTGTGCGCAGTACACCGAGCACCACGGCGCCGGCGAGCAGCAGCGCGACGACCAGTGCGGCATTCATCGCCTCGTCCCCGCCTCGACGGTTCGCAATGCGTCGAGATAGATGCGACCCGCCGCATTCGGCGTCGCTCGCGTTGCCGCCGCCGCAGCTGGCGTCTGCAGCATCGGCCAGAGCAGATCGCGTAGCGAGGCACGACACTGCGCACAAGCCGGATCACGGCGCGCGCGGTCGATCGCGGCAAAGACGGCGAGCGCATCCGGCGTGGCCGCGGCATGCGCACGCAGCCACGCTTCGGCTGCGTCCCAATCCGGCGCGTTGTTCGTGGCCAGCGCCGCCCACAGCTGCGATATCGCTGTCGCATCGGCATCCACCGTAACCAGAGTGCCCCTGCGATCGTCGACGCCCTTGCGTTCGCCGCTGAGGCGCCGCGCCTCGTCCGGCACCGGCAATTCGAGACCGACGCGCGCGAGGTAAATGCGCGTCGACTGCTGCACGCGCTTGATGAAATCGAGGGCGCGCCGTTCGTACGGCAGCGCCTGCGCCGGATCGCCCTGGCGCAGATGCAGTTCGGCCTGCCACATTTCGGCCAGAGCGGATTTCAGCGTCGCCTTGGTCTTGGGGTCGAGCAGGGTCGCCGCCTCGGCGATGTCGTGCACGTGGCCGTATTCGGCGACGAGATCGCCTTCGCTGCCGAATCCCGCCTGCCCTGCAGCCCGCGCCGGTGCGTCGTGATCGTCATGCGCAGCGCCTGCTTCTTTCTGCGCATGCGTTTCCGATTCTTCGCCAAGGAACTGCCCGTAGCGCAAGCGCAGGATTTTCTGGTCGGCGCCGATCGCGTCCGAACGGGCGAGGAACTTGTCGCCATCGAGTTTAGGCTTCTCGGCCAGCAGCGCCTCGCTGTCGATGATGATCTGGCGCTGGCTACGGAAGTAGGCGGGCAGCGTCTTCTGCACGAGGCCGTCGAGGCCGCTGGAATCGTTCGACGCTTCGGCCGGCCAGCGCAGAATAAAGCTCGCGCTGCGCGTCGTGTTCGCCACCGGCTCGCGGTTGTCGCTGACGGCGAGGCGCACGATCACGTCGTCGCCCTGGGCGATGCCGAGCGCAGCGAGGTCGAGCGTATGGCGAAAGCGCTGCTGCTTCGCACCGGCCGGCTCGCCTTGCAGCGCCAGCATCTGCTCCTTGAACTTGACGTTCTCGCCATTGCCTTGCGCGAGCGTGATCTGCAATTCGGCGTTCGCGATGCCGTAGTCGTCATTGGCCTCGAAGGCAAGGCTCCAGGTTTTCTGTTGTGCGTCGAGCAAACTCAGCGTTTTCGCGGGTTCGAGCACGCGTATCTCGGGCGCGTGATCGGCGATCGCGTCGAGCCGATGCAGGCGATCGTCCGCCAGCGGTGGCGCACCTTCGACGGCAATGCGATACAGCGTCGATGCGACAAGCGCGCGTTCACCGACCCAATCCTCGCCGTCACGGCTCAAGGCAACGCGGCTGCCGTCGTGGAACAGCAGTGCCGCAGCGGCGGGCTGCGGATCGAAGCGCAGACTCCAGCGCAGATGCGAGCCTTCCGGCGCCTTCGCATCGAGCGCCGCCTCCGTGTGCGGCGCCATCTGCGTGTAAGCGGGCGCGGCGACGCCGACCTGTGTGCGCGTCAGCGCTGTCGAGGCCGACATGTTTTTTGCATTTGCTTGCGCAGCCTCGTCGATGCCGCGCGTACCCTGGCGCCAAAGCGCGGCGACGACCAGCATCGCCGCGGCAATAGCGAACGCGACGAAGAAGTGCAACCGTGGCCAAGCCGGGCGCAAATCGGCATCGATGCCGGCAAGCCGCGCCTGCACGCGCGTCCGCTGCAGGTTCTGCAACGACGACAACGCGGCCGTGTCTTGGAACAACAGCGCGGCACTGTCGTCCATCTGCAGCGCCGTCGCATCGAGCCGACGCGCAAGCCAGACCGCGTCGATGCCGCGCCACGCGCGCCACGCGACGACGCCGGTGCCAACCAGCGCCAGCGACACGGCAACGATCGCCGCGTGCGGACCGCCGATGCGCGCAGCCAGCACACCCGTCGCAATGACCATCGGTGCCGCCGCGATCGAGACGATGGCTAGGCCACGCCGTGCCGATGCGACACGCAGCCGGTGCAGCTGCGGGTCGAGGCTCATATCTGCGCCTCCACGCTTCGTCGCGTCGCGACGAAGCGCTCGCACAGGAACAGCGCAGCGATCAGCAGCGCGAGCCACGCATCGAGCGAATGCGCCGATGCCGACGAGCGCATGGACGTTGCGCTCACTTCGGCCTCGATGCGCGGATGCATCGCGCTGGCCGGCGCATTCGTCGGCGCAGGCGATCCGCCGCCGAATGCGACACGCAGGCGATCCGGAAATTCCGCATCGAGCAGCAACGGCAGCTCCGCCGGCGTCAGCGCGCCCGGCAACGCGATCGTGCGGCCGTTGCCGCTGACCGCGACTTTCGCCAGCACGCGCCCGGCCGCATCGCGCCAAAGCGGTTCGCCATTCGCATCTGCGGCATTGCTCACAAGCGCGACGCCGCCATGATCGAGCCAGCGCGTCAACGCCGGCGCCGACGGGGCGAGCCAGGCCAGCCAGTTGGTCGCCGCGGCGATCGGCGCATCGACAGGCTGCACGTCGAGCTCGTAACGCCCCGGTTCACCCTGGTTCCAGGCAGCGACCGCGGCACGCAGATAGCGCAGCGACGCTTCGGCGTCGCTTGCATAGCGCACCGCGATGCGAATGCGATCGACCGACGCCAGCGCCGCCTCGGCCGTGCGCCCCGGCGCGATGCGCCAGTCGACGGCACGCGACAGCCGCGGGCGTTCGCCGTCGAGGCCACCGAGTTGCTCCGGCGCAACCACGGTTAGTTGCACACTTGCCGGCAATTGCGCATCGAGTTCGCGCAGCAGGCTCGCAACCGGAATGTCCGCCGCCGCGACGGCCTCATCCAGATGCGGAAATCGCGGAGCGAGCCAATGCCATTCCGCGTCGACCGCACCGGCGGCTGCACGCGCGTCGGCCAGCGCGATGCCGGGCGTGACGACGATCCACGGTCGCACCAAAGGCGCATCGCCTTGCCAAACCGGACGCGCCAGCAACAGTGCGAGAACGGCGAGCAAGGCGAGGCGCAACAGCAGCAGCCATGGCCGCTCGAAGCGCAGCCGACGCTGCGGCCGCATGCGCTCGCCGATCCAGCGCAGCGCGGCAAAATCGGTCGTCGTCAGTTCGAGCCGACGCACGAGATGGATCAACAGCGGCAGGGCGAGCGCAGCCAGCGCAGCGAGGCCGAACGGAGCGAGCAAAGCGATACTCATGCAACGCTGCTCGCATCGCGGACATGTGTCGGGCCCGACGCGAACAGCGCGCGCAGCGGTTCGTCGAGCGGACGGTCGAGCACGTATTCAACGTAATCGACTCCGGCCGCGCCAAAGCGTCGCGCCAGTTCGGCACGCGCCGCGCCGAAGCGTTCCAGATAGTCGCGGCGTACTGCGGCCGCCTCGACGCGGCGTTCGGCGCCGGTTTCAGGATCGCGGAAACGATGTCCACCGGCGAACGGAAAGTCACGCTCTTCCGCGCTGAGCAATTGCACGGCCAGCACTTCGCGACGCGCGGCGGCGAGGCGCAGCGCGAGCTCGACAGCCGCGTCGTCGAAGAAATCTGAGAGCATGAGGACCACCGCCGGTGGCCGGACGCGCTCCCACAACGGCGCCAACGTCGCCGCATCGGGCCAATCGCCGGCGGCTTCGAGGCGCGCGAGTTCGAGCGTGCAGCGGTCGCGCTGGCGCGGGCCCAAGCCGGCGTGAACGAACGCGGGCGCGGCGCCGGCGAGCGCGAGCAGGCCGAAACGATCGCCCTGGCGCAAAGCGAGCTCGAACAGGCACGCGGCCAGCGTCTTCGCCGCGTCGAGCTTGCGCCAATCCGGCCGCGCGGCGTCGGCCTGGCGCATCGATGCGCTCGCGTCGACGATCGCCCACGCGGTCAGCGGGCTGTCGCGCTCGGCTTCGCGCACGAAGTAGCGGTCGGAGCGCGCATAGAGTTTCCAATCGATGCGGCGCAGCTCGTCGCCGGGCTCGTAGGCGCGGTACTGGGCGAATTCGAGGCCGGCGCCGCGACTGCGGCTGGCGTGCTGCCCAAGCCCGTCGCCGCCGGCGCCGCGACGCGCGAGCAGGCGCAACTCGCGCAGGCGCGCGCGCAATTCGGGAGAAATCAGTTGCGCCATCGGCGTCGGCCTAGGCCGCGAACGACACCGACTTCAGCAGCGCAGCGACGACATCGTCACTGCTGCGCTGCTCGGCCTCGGCCGCGAACGAGAGCAACAGGCGATGGCGCAGCACCGGCGCGGCGAGTGCGGCAACGTCTTCACGCGTGGCGGCGAGGCGGCCGTGGATCAGCGCACGCGCCTTCGCCGCCAGCACCAGCGACTGGCCCGCGCGCGGACCCGCGCCCCAGCGCACCCAGTCGCGCACGGCCTGCACCGCAGTTCCCTGTGGACGCGAGGCGCGCACGAGGCGCGTGATCCAGCTCAGCACGTCGTCACCGATGTGCACCTCGCGCGTGAGCTTCTGCAGCGCGATCACTTCCTCGCCACCCATGACCGCAGTGATGTCGGCAGCGGCGCCGCCCGTGGTCTGCGCGAGGATCGCGCGTTCCTCGACCTCGTCCGGGTAGTCGACACGGATATGCAGCAGGAAGCGGTCGAGCTGGGCCTCGGGCAGCGGATAGGTGCCGGCCTGTTCGAGCGGATTCTGTGTGGCGAGAACGAAGAACGGCTTCGGCAGCACGTGCGTGGTGCCGGCGTAGCTGATCGTGCGCTCCTGCATCGCCTCGAGCAGCGCGGACTGCGTTTTCGGCGGGGTGCGGTTGAGTTCGTCGGCAAGCAGCAGGTTGGTGAACACCGGGCCCTGCTGGAACTTGAAGTAGCGCTTGCCGGTGCCGTGGTCTTCCTCGAGGATTTCGGTGCCGACGATGTCGCTCGGCATCAAATCGGGCGTGAACTGGATGCGGCGGAAATCGAGTGCGAGCGCCTGGCCGAGCGAGCGCACGAGTAGGGTCTTGCCGAGGCCCGGTACGCCCTCGAGCAGGCAGTGGCCTCCCGCAAGCAGGCCGATCAGAAGCTGCTCGACGACGTCGCGCTGGCCGACGATGACCTGCGCGATTGCCTCGCGTAACGCGGTGAGTTTGGCGAGTTGATTCTGGATGGATTGCTCGGTGATCGCGTCGTTCATGAGGTTTCTTTTATTAAGCTAGGCGGTCAGCGCGTAGATCACCACGTTAACCGCGAATTTCGTATTGTCTTCGGCGAGGAAACGCTTGTTGCGCCAGTCGTAGTCCCACTCGCAACCATAGTCCTTGTTGCTGTAGAGCACGCCGAGGCGGCCGCCGACTTCGATGCCCTTCAGATAGTCGTGGACGATGTCGTCACCCCAGCCGTTGAGTTCGAATGCGGTGTTCGGCGGCCCGTCGAACTTGAAGAACGCATCGAAAACGGGATGCTTCTTCGGCAGTTTCGCCAGTGCGCCCTCGCCGAAGATCGAAGCCATCTCGCGCTCGAACGACTTGGCGAACAGGCCGTCGATGTCGTGGTTGCAGTCGTCGACGAGAACGAAGCCACCGTTGCGCACATAACGTTCGAAGTTACGCCTCTCGTCCGCATTGAACTCGACCAGCTTGTGCCCGGCCAGGTAGCAGAACGGTTGCGTCAGCATGCGCGAATCGGCCAGCGGCAGCACGCGCTCCTTGGTGTCCACGCGCAAGGTCGTGTATTGGATCAGCGCGTCGATCAGGTTCGACGGCATGCGCGCATCGACGTCCCAATCGCCCGATTCGTACATCAGGCGCGTGAACCAGAAGTCGTAGGCAGGCCGAGAGCCGAGCGTCGGCTGCCGCTCGGCGACACCCGACTGCGCGCGCGCCTGCGACCCGAGCAAGGCTCCGGCGCCGCCAACAAGCATCAGGTGAAGGAATTCGGCTCGGGTCATGTGTGGCGAAGGTGAAAGCGAGCACTCGGCAAACCGATTTGTTTTTCGACCTTCAACCCTGCTCCTCGCTTAGATCGCATCCGACAGTGAGGTGAAGGTGAAGTCGCGCAGCTTGATCGCAGGCAGCATCATCGGAAATGCCAGATCGAAGAAGAATACCGTGCGTTCGGGCCGGCCGATGTCCTCGACGTTGTTGAGCGCGATGACCACGGACTCGTTGAAACGAAAATTCCTGACCGGGTATTTGATTTCGCCGTTCTCGACGTAGAAAGTGCCGTCGCGGGTGAGCCCGGTCAACTGCATGGTCTGCGGATCAACCATGTTCACGTAATGGGTGCGCGTGATCAGAAGGCCTTTCGCCGTCGACTTGACCAGATCGGCCGTGGATTTTTCGCCGCCAGCCATAATGACGTTGCCGGTTCCTCCGCTCGCCGCTTTGCCCTTCGCCGCGGCCCAATAGCGCGAATAGTGGAGAGCGTCGATGCGGCCGCGCGTCACCAGTGGCATGCGCCGGCGCGGCGTGTCTTCCTCGTTCCACGGCAGCACGGGCGCCTGCGCATCCCACGGATCGGTGTAGATGGTCACGCGTTCGTCGAACAATTTCTCGCCGAGCCGAGTGCCACCGCCCTTTTTGCTCAGGAAGCTGCGTCCTTCGTCGGCTTCGCGCGCGTCGAAGCCACCGCTCATCAGCCAGTACATCATCGGCATCAGCGCCTGCGGTTCGAGGATCACCGTGTACTTGCCCGGTTCGAGCGCCTTCGCCGCGACCGATTCCTTGGCCTTGCGCGCGGCGATCGCCACAGCTTCCTTCGCGTCGAAGGTCGAGACGTCGGCGGTGTTGCGCGCGACATAGCCCGAACCGCGGCCGTCTGCGGTGCGCACGGTGCAGGTGAAATCGATCGTCGTGTTTTCCTGGTAACCGAAGTTGCCTTTGCTGTTCGCGATCGCCGAGAACGAGTGGGTATCGGTAAAGAAACCCGCCGCGACCAGCCCTTGTTTGCGGCAGGGCTCGATGCAATCGGCGGCAACCTGGGCGCGGTATTCCGGCGTGACCGTCGCGCTCTTGGCGACAAAGGTCTTGCTTGGCGCGTAGGTCTGCCTCTCGATCGCCGGGACGAACTCCGGATTTTCCGGCGCGAGGTGCGCGAGCTCCTCGGCGCGGCGCACCGCCGCCGCGAGCGAGGCCTCGTCGAACCGGTTGGTCGTGACCGTGCCGACGCGCTTGCCGAAGGCGACCTCGACCGCGAGCTCGGCGTCGCGCACCGAACCGCTGGTCGAGGCGGTGTTGGCCGCGTAGCGGAGATTGCCGGTCTCCGCCCCGCTCAGCCTGGCCACGCACTGATCGGCCTTGGACAGGCCGATCGCCTTGTCGAGAATCTCCTTCGCTCCGCTTTCGCCGAACATGCCCATGCGCCGGAACGCCTCGCTTTGCCAGGCCAGCGGCCCGCCCTTGGTCAAACCGCGTCCGACAACGACGTGAACGTGAAATCGCGGATCTTCATCGGCGGAATCATCATCACGAACGGCGATTCGTTGTCGCCGACACGCACCGGCTTGCCGATCTCCTCGATATTGTTGAGCATGATCGCCGGCGATTCGTTGAAACGGAAGTTTTTGATCGGATACTTGATCTCGCCGTTCTCGATGTAGAACGTGCCGTCGCGCGTGAGGCCGGTCAGCAACACGGTCTGCGGATCGACCATGCGGATGTACCAGGTGCGCGTGACGAGCACGCCCTTCTTGGTCGACTTGACCAGGTCCATCGTCGACTTGTCGCCGCCGACCATGATCAGGTTGCCGGGCTGGCCGACCGCCTTCTTGCCCTGCTTCTGCGCCCAATAACGCGAATACTGCAGGTAGTCGACCTTGCCCTTGGTGATGATCGGCGTCTTCTCGCGAACGAGGCCATCGTTGTCCCACGGCAGCACGGCGGAGTTCGCATCCCACGGATCGGCGTAGATCGTCACGCGCTCGTCGAACAGCTTCTCGCCAAGCTTGTTGCCGCCGCCTTTCTTCGACAAAAAGCTGCGGCCCTCGTCGGCCTGACGCGCGTCGAAGCCGAACATCATGAAACTGATCAGGCCCGCGGTCGCGGCCGGCTCCATGATCACGGTGTACTTGCCCGGCTCGAGCGCCTTTGCGTCGACCGAACCCTTGGCCTTCTGCATCGCCGTCTTGATCTCGGCCTTCGCATCGAATCTGGCCACGTCCTCGAGGTTGCGCGCGACCCAGCCCGAGCCGTGGCCGTCCGCCGTGCGCACGGTGCAGGTGAAGTCCATGCCGCTCGATTTCTGGTAGCCGAAGTTGCCCTTGCTGTTGGCGATCGCGGCAAAATCCTCCTCGTCGCTGAAGAAGCCCGCGGCGACGAGATTGTCCTTGCGGCACGGCTCGATGCAGTCCGCCGCGACCTGGGCGCGGTATTCGGGCGTGATCGCGGCGGTCTTCTGGGCAAACGTCGCCGTTGGTTTGTAGGCCTGTTTGTCGATCGCCGGCATGAACTCCGGATTCTCCGGCGCGAGCTTGGCCAGTTCCTCGGCGCGGCGCACGACTGCTTCGATCGACTTGTCGTCGAACGCGTTGATCGTCGCCGTGCCGGTGCGCTTGCCGAACGCGACCTGGACGACGAGGTCGGCATCGCTGACGTAACCGCTGGTCGAAACATTGTTGAGCGCGTAGCGCACATTGCCGCCGTTCGAGCCGGTCAGCTGCGCCGTGCATTCATCGGCCTTGGAGAATTTGATCGCCTTGTCGAGGATCGCCTTGGCCTGTTCTTCGCTGTAAATGGTCATGGGTTGCTCCTGTTCTCAGCCGAGGCTGCGCGCGGTGTTGATGACGTTGACGCCGTTGAAACGCGCCGTGCTCGAGCCGTGCGAGACGGCCGAGACCTGGCCAGGCTGGCCCTTGCCGTCGAAGAACGAGCCGCCGAGGCGGTAATCACTCTCGTCGCAGACGGCGACGCAGGAGTTCCAGAACTCCGGTGTGCGGATCTGATAGGCGACATCCTCGAGTGGCTGGGTCACCTTGCCGTTCTTGATCTCGTAGAACAGCTGGCCGCCGAACTGCGCGTTGTAGCGCTGCTGGTCGATAGAGAACGAACCCTCACCGACGATGTAGATGCCGTTCTCGATGCCCTTGATCATTTCCGCGGGCGCGAGCTTGTCCTTGCCCGGCTGCAGCGAGACGTTGGCCATGCGCTGGAACTGCACGCTCGACCACGAATCGGCGTAGCAGCAGCCCTGCGATTCCTTGAGACCGAGAATATGTGCCTGGTCGCGGATGACCTGGTAGTTGACGAGCACGCCGTCCCTGATCAGATCCCATTTCTGCGTCTTCACGCCCTCGTCGTCGTAGGCGACCGCGCCGAGCGAGCCGGGCTGAGTCTTGTCGGCGACGATTGTGACCTTGTCGCTGCCGTACTTGAACTTGTCCTTGAGCTTGTCGATCGTGGCGAAACTGGTACCGGCATAGTTCGCCTCGTAGCCGAGCACGCGATCGAGTTCGGTCGGGTGGCCGACCGATTCGTGGATCGTCAGCCAAGTGTGCGACGGATCGAGCATGAGATCGTATTTGCCCGGTTTGACCGAAGTCGCGGTGAGTTTTTCCTTGGCCTGCTTCGCCGCGGCGATCGCGTCGGCCTTCATGTCGTAGGAGTTGCGGTAGACCACGGCGCCGCCGGGCAGTTCGACTCGATCGGCGGCCTTGGCGTCGAGATATTCGAAGCCCATACCTCGCGGGGCGGACAAACCCTGCCGTGAGCGAAACTTCCCAGTCGTCTTGTCTACCGCGGTCACGTTCATCGGCGCCCAGATGCGGTGCACGTCCTGGTCGATGTAGGAGCCGTCGGTCGAAGCGAAGTACTTCTGCTCGTTGACCAGGAACAGGGTCGAGTTGATGTAGCTCGCGCCAGCCTTGATCGCCTCGGCGTTGACGCCGAGCAGCAGGTCGACCTTGTCCTTGATCGGCACTTCCATCGAATTCCTGACGATCGGCGTCTTCCACGACACCTCGCCGACGCCTTTGGTCGGAGCGAGCTGCACCGGCTCGCTGCGCAGGCGCGCGTTCGCCTTCGCGATCGCAACAGCCTGCGCGGTGGCCTTGGCCACGGCGTCATTGGACAGATCGCTGGTCGCGGCGAAGCCCCACGAGCCCTTGGCGATGACGCGGATGCCGATGCCGGTGGACTCGGTATTGACCACGTTCTGCACCTTGTCCTCGCGCGTGACGACGAACTGGCGCAGGTAGCGGCCGATGCGCACGTCGCAGTACGTCGCGCCGCTGGACTTGGCCGCATTGAGTGCGACGTCGGCGAGCTTCTTCTTCGTTGCCACGTCGATCGTGCTGAGCAATTCCTCGGCCGCGATCGCGCGTCCGTAGAACGCGGGCAATGCCAGGCCGCCGAGACCGGCGCCGGTGATCTTCAGGAAATCTCGTCTGTCCATGGTTCCTCCCAGGTGAATGCGCGGCGCGAGGCCGAAAGCGAACCGTGGGAAGGTGTCAAAGCCAGCGCCCCGCGTCGTGTGCCAAACGTCATGCGGTTGGAGTGGGCGAACCCGGTTATCCTCCCAACTCGTTCGTCGGGGAGTCCAGCATGTCCATCCGTTCCACTTTTATTGTCGCCGTCGTTGCCGGAATTGCCGCGACGACGTGCGTCCACGCCGGCATCTACGATCGCGATCCGCAGCAGGCCGTCGACAAGGCCTACACCGACAAGATCGCACAGTACACGACCAGCGCGCAGTTCAACTCGCCGCTGACGAATTATCTCCCCGCATCGAGCACGGTGCCGACGCCGGCCAAGGTGCTCGGCGATGTGTCCGGCGCGCCGAACATGCTGCCGTACACCAAGGACGTGGTGCGCTACTTCGACCTGCTCGCAGCCTCGACGCCACGCGTCAAAGTATTCCGTATCGGCAAGAGCGAGGAAGGCCGCGAGATGATCGCGGTGGCGGTCGCCGACGAAGCGCTGCTCGCCAATCTCAAGGACAACGACGCGCGCCTGGCGCAACTCTCCGATCCGCGCACGATCGGTCTCGACGATGCAAGGGCCGACGCGCTGATCGCGCAGACGGCGCCGGTCTACTACATCACCGGCACGATCCATTCGCCGGAAACCGGCTCGCCGACCGCGCTGATGGAACTTGCCTATCGCCTCGCCGTCGACGACGCGCCCTACATCAAGAAAATCCGTTCCAAGGTCATCACGCTGATCACGCCGGTCGTCGAAACCGACGGCCGCGATCGCATGGTCGACCTGTACAACTGGCATCGTGCCAATCCGGGCAAGACGCCGCCGCCGCTGCTCTACTGGGGCCACTACGTCGCCCACGACAACAACCGCGATGCGATGGGCCTCACCCTCGCCCTGTCGCGCAATGTGCTCGACACCTATCTCGGCTGGCACGCGCAGGTGCTGCACGATCTGCACGAGTCGGTGCCGTTCCTCTACGACAACACGGTCGGCGACGGCCCGTACAACGCCTGGGTCGATCCGATTCTCGTCGGCGAGTGGCAGCAGCTCGGCTGGAGCAACGTGCAGGAACTGACCAAGTTCGGCATGCCGGGCGCGTTCACCCACGGCGACTTCGACACCTGGAGCCCCGGCTATCTGATGTTCATGGCGGCGATGCACAACGGCATCAGCCGGCTCTACGAAACCTTCGGCAATTCCGGCGCAGACACGGTCGAGCGCGTTCTCGATCCGTCCGACTACGCGCGGACCTGGTACCGGCCGAATCCGCCGCTGCCGAAGGTGCTCTGGTCGCAGCGCAACAACAACAACTACCAGCAGAGCGCGCTGCTCTCCACGCTCAATTATTTCGCCGACAACGAAAAGACGTTCCTGCGCAATTTCTATCTCAAGGGCAAGCGTTCGATCGAGAAGCCCGCCGCTGCCGGTCCCGTCGCCTATGTGCTGGATGCCGGCGATGTGCATCGTGACGCGCAACGACAGCTACTGCGCGTGCTGCAATTGCAACACGTTGAAATTAGCGTCCTCAAGAACAGGACTACGGTGATGATTCCCGTGCCGGCGAAGGACGTAAAAAAAGACGAGGCGAAGAAAACAGATGCCTCTCCGCAGGCCGAAAAGCCAAAGCATGCGGAACAAACGTTCAGCGCCGGCAGCTACATCGTGCGCATGGACCAGCCCTACTCGCGCATTGCCGACACCTTGCTCGATCGCCAGTACTGGTCGCCCGACGATCCGCAGAAACATCCGTACGATGACACCGCCTGGGCGCTCGGCGACATGTTCGGTACCGAAGTCGTGCGCGTCACCGACTCATCGATCCTCAAGGCGCCGATGGAAACGCTGCGCGAGGCGATACCCGCGCGCGGTGGCGTGCAGGGCAATGGCAACGTCTATCTGATCGAGAATCACGCCGACACATCGCTGATGACATTGCGCTACGCATTCAAGGGCGCCGACATCTCGATCGCGGAAAAGCCGTTCGAAGCGGCTGGTCGCAAATTTGCCGCCGGCACCTGGATCGTACGCAAGGCCGACGGCGCCGCGCTGTCGAAGAAACTCGGCGAACTCGATCTCGACGCCTGGGCAGTCGCATCCGAGCCGAACGTGGCCGCGCACAAGCTCGGCGCGCCGCGTATCGCACTCATGCACACATGGCTGTCGACCCAGACCGAAGGCTGGTGGCGCCAGGCACTCGACAAGCTCGGCATTCCCTACGACTACATCTCGACCCAGACAGTCGCGCGCAACGACAACCTGCGCGGCAAGTACGACGTGATCCTGTTCGCGCCGATCGGTGCCGACAACTCGCAGCTCGTGCTCAACGGACTGCCGCTCTGGGGCAACGCGCAGCCGTGGAAGAAGACCGCGCTGACGCCGAACATGGGCATCGACGAAACCGACGACATCCGCCCCGGTCTCGGCGCCTCCGGCCTCGCGCACCTGCAGCGCTTCGTCGAACAAGGTGGACTGCTGCTCGCCGCGGGCGACGCGGCGAAGTTCGCGATCGACGTCGGGCTTGCACCGGGCGTGTCGGTCACGCCGGCGAAGGATCTCAAGGTCGTCGGCAGCATCCTGCAAGGCGTGACCGTCGACGAGACGCATCCGGTCACCTACGGCTACGCGAAGGAGTTCGCGATGTACAGCCCCGATGGCCTCTCGTTCAAGCTCAGCAACTTGCTCACCGGCGACGACGGGCTGCCGACTGCGAAGGACTTCAAGCGCCCGACCGGCCGCGGCGGCCCGCACGACACTGACGCGCCCGAAGGCCGCGTCATCACCGAGGCCGCCGAACTGCCCGCACCGAAGCCGTGGGAAGCGACGCCGCTCAACATCGATCAGGCACGGCCGGGGCCGTTCTTCCCTTCAACCGTCATCCCCGAAGATCAACGGGCGCGCGCCGTCGTGCGCTTCGGCGATGCCGACGACCTGCTGGTCGCGGGCCTGCTACAAGGCGGCGGCGCGCTCGCCGAACGCGCCGCTGTGGTCGATGCGCGTTACGGCCGCGGCCACGTCGTGCTGTTCGCGACAAACCCGATCTGGCGTGGGCAGACGATCGGCACCTACGGCCTCGTGTTCAACGCGATCCTGAATTACGACAAGTTGTAAGCCGCACAAGCGCTCGCTGCCGCCGCGAATGCGTCGGCGGCGGGTTCAGGCGATGCTGTTTTCGAGCACGCCGCAGATGCGCTCGAACCCGGCCTCATCGAGCCATGGGCTGTTGGAAATCGTCAACATGCGCGCGGCGAAATCGCGTGCATTCGGCACCTCGGCCTGCGCCACGATCGCGCCGAGATAGGCGTAGTCCGGCAGCGCGTGGATGAACAGGCGGCTGACGCCGAGATTCGTCGTCCACAGCTCGGCAAGTGCCGCATCGCGCGCCTCGCGCGAGGGCATGAGCAGCAGCAGGAATGGCCAGGTGCCCGACGCACCGGCGCCGTCGCGCAACACGTCGATGCCTGCGATCTGCGCGAGCCGTACGCAACGGCGTTGCGCAGTCTCGGCGAGCCCGCGCTGAAATTCGCCCAGTCGCGCAAACGCGCGCGCACCGACCGATTGTCGCCACGCCCCGAGACGATGCAGCGGAATCGACAGCGGAAAATCGTCGCCAACCGCCGCGGTCGCATCGCCCGCGCGCAGCGCGCGCCGGCGTGGCCAGCCATAGACGAACGGCAAAGCCGAAGGGCGATAGAACGCGTAGTAGCCGAGCAGTTGCAGCGTGCGCTTGAATTCCCAGGACGCATCGGCGGGAACGATTTCGTCGCTGCAGGCGCGCAGCTCCGCGCGCAGCGATGCGGCGCGCGCAATCAGCAGGCCGCCTTCGAACGTGGTCAGGCCCTTGCCGACCGCAAGCGAGAAGAAACCGATGTCCCCGCGCGTGCCTACGGCGGTACCGTCCGCGAATTGTGCGCCGAGCGCCTGCGCGGCGTCTTCGATCACCCACGCGCCGACGCGGCGCGCGCAGGCGACTGCGGCATCGACGTCGGCGACGCGTCCGCCGAGATGCGTCGGCACGATCGCGAGCGTGTCCTCGTCGCACAGCGCGGCCAGCATCGAGGCGTCCATGTCGATGCTGTCGGGCGCGAGGTCGCAGAGGCGCAATTTGAGTCCGCAATGCGCGACCGCGATCGCGACGAGCGGACAGGTATAGGCCGGCACGATCACACTCGTGCGTTTGCTTTGCCGCTGCAACGCGGTCAACGCGACGACGAGCGCCGCCGTGCCCGAGCATTCGACCTGCACGTCTTCGACGCCGAGGAACCGCATGGCCTGGTCGGCCAAACTCGGCGTACTGAACGGCAACAGATCGCCAAACCGCGGCGGCAAGCCTGCGGTCGGGGGCACTTCGTAGAAGAAGCTACGCGGCATCGTGCCCTTCATCGGGCGGATCGAAGGCGAGACAAACGATGCCAGCCAGAATGATGCCGCAGCCGACCAGTTGCATCGTCGACAGGCGTTCGCCGAACAGGAAATACGATGCGGCGAGGACGAAGACGACCTCGAGATGCGAGGCGGCAAATGCAGGGCCAACCGGCGCATGCTTGAGCAGGGTCATCCAGGTGAAGAACGACCCGAGGTAGCCGCAGATCGCGACATACATCCACGGCGCGCTGACCATGCGCAGGAACCAGGCGAACTCCGGTACGAACGGACCGGCGTGATTGGCGTTGAGCTTGAAGCAGATCTGGGTCATCGTGTCGAACGCCATCAGCACGAGGAAGCCGATCAGATAGAAGCGGCGCATCAGCCGACTCCGACGATGGCGACGCCGACAGCGATCAGCGCGCAGCCGATGACGCGCGGCGGGGTGAACTTCTCGGCGAACAGCACGCGTCCGGCGATTAGCATCGCAACGATGTTGATCGAACCGAGCAGTACACCCTGCGACAGGGGGACCAGCGATAGAAAACCTTGCCAGACGACGAACTCGGCGACGAAACAGACCACGCCAATCCAGATCCACGGCCGGCTCGCCATCGCCTTCCAGCGCGCGAGCTCGCCATCGGTATCGGGCTGCGTCGCTGCGGCCTTGAATGCGAGATGGCCGCTCGTGTCGAGCGAGATGTTGAGCATCCAGAAGATGAAGACGAGCAGGGTCATGCGCGACCAGGAGCGAGGAGTAGTGTCGCGGATTATCGCAGAGCGCGCATGGCCAAGTCAGGCCGCGGACGTACGCTCGGTCGCGGCTTCCAGCGGATGCGGGTCGAACGCATGCAGGTCGACATGACTGACCGGAATCGGCTTGAACGTCTTGTCCTCGAACGCGACTTCCTGCAGCTTCCAGCCCTCGACGCTGCGCACGGCACCCCAGAAACGCCTGAGCGCACCCCATTGCATCGCGATCACGCCGCGGCCGTTGTCGGCATCGACGGTCGGATCGCCGACGCCGGTCGGGCGCGGGGGTTCGCCGTAGAGCGCCGTGCCGAACAGATTATCCCAGACCGACAGCACCTGGCCGAAGTTGCAGTTGTGCAGATTCGGTCGCGAGGGATCCACGCGCATGTGGTGCAAGCGATGAAAGATCGGGCCGACGAAGACGCGCTCGAAGATGCGACCGAACCCGATGCGCGTGTTCGTGTGCGAGAAATTCTGCACGAGCTCGCTGACCAGCTCGAGCAAGGCGAACTGGGCGGCATCGACCCCCATGAGCAGGCCCGCCGAGGCGAGCACGAGGGACTGCATCACGCCGTCCAGATAGCTGCCGCGGTCGTTGGTCCAGCAATTCATCTGGCGCTGGCTGTGGTGCATGCTGTGCAGCGCCCACCACCACGGAATCGCGTGCTGGGCGCGGTGCATCCAGTAGTAGGTCAGATCGTAGACGATGTAGTAGAGGAAGAACGCAAGGTACGGATGCGCATCGATGCCGGGCACGAAGCTCAGCAGACCGCCGCTCGGCTCCGCGCTGGCACCGACATCCGCGCCGCCACCGAAGAAATTGGCGAACGGCGTCAGCACGAGAAAGGCGAACAGCGGGTTGAGGCCGAGCACCATCAGCAGGGTGAAGCTGCGATCGATCCGCGTCAGCTTGCGGTCCGTCCACGCTTCGGCCGGCGCGAACGTCTCCAGTGGGCGGAAGATGCACGAGATGATCGCGAGCTGGAGGAAGGCGATCAGCACCGCCGCAGCGATATCGTTCGGATCGCCCATGAGACGGTCGACGTGCAGGAACGACAGCACCGGCACGACGACGTAGGCGCTGGTCCACGCGACCAGACCCGACCAGAATTGTGCGATGGCTTCGAACATGTTGCGCGTGGCGCTTGCGGCGTTGAGACAGGGCCGATTGTGCCACGGCGGCCATCAAGCCAGGCTGAAGCAGGTGCGTCCGCTACAGGCCGACCTGAACTCAGGCCACCGCCTCGATCCCGGCTCGCCCCGCCTCAGGCGTTGTCGAACTTGCCAAGGAAGTCGTTCTTGCCGATCTCGACGCCGTTGTGGCGCAGGATCGCGTACAGCGCGGTCACGTGGAAGTAGAAGTTCGGCAGCACGAAGTGCAGCAGGTACGGCAGGCCCTTGGTATGCAGGTCGCCGGAACGGCGCGGCACGACGATGTCGCGCGACTCGGCACCGGCGTATTTCGCCGCGGGGATGCTGTTGATGAATTCGAGCGTCTTGTTGATGCGCGCCTCGAGCTCGGGCAACGTCGCCTCGGTGTCGGCGAACGAGGGAGTCTCGGTACCGCTGAGGCGTCCCGCCGCGGCCTTGACCGTATCCGAGGCGATCTGCACCTGCTTGATCAGCGGAAACATGTCCGCAGCGAGGCGCGAATTGAGCAACACGCCCACGTCGATTTTCTTCGCCGCGGCAAAGGCCTCCGCCTTCTTCAGCAGCACGAGCGTGTTGGCGAACACGCGGTTCACGGTGGGAACGAGAATATCGTGGACGGAAATGGACATGGGCATCCTTGGGTCGCGAAAAACAAGACAGCGCGCATTCTCGCACGCGGCATAGAAAAAGTTCTGCTGCAACAACGAAGCCGGCCCGTTACGCGGCCGGCCTCGGATCAAACGCGGCGCCTGCCGACGGCGGCTTCAATTCGCGCTGTTTGCGTAGATCTTCACGACCTCGTAGAGGAACTTGCGCCCGTCCATCAGCGATTTGACCCGGATGCGCTCGTTGAGGCCGTGCGCGCGGCTGCCCTCGGCGTCATGGAACATGCCGGACAGACCATAGGTCGGCACGCCGGCCGCGTTGAGGAAACGACCATCAGTAGCGCCGGTCGACATCGTCGGCACGATCGCGGTGCCCGGCCACATCGATTCGGAAATCTTGCGCACCGGCTCCATAATCTTCTCGGAAAGCGGCGGCGGCGGGCTCTGCAATCCCGGATCGCCGACCATCTTGACCGAGATCTTGTCGTCGCCCATGACGCTCGCGATCTGCTTGCGCACGTCCTCGACCGGCACGCCGGGCAGGATGCGGCAGTTCACATTGGCGCTGACGTGCTGCGGCAACGCATTCGGCGCATGACCGCCGTTGATTTCGGTGACCACGCAGGTCGTGCGCAGCATGCTGTTCCAGCCCGGATTGATCGCCCAGAGCTTTTCGATCGCCGCATCGTCGTTCGGATTGGCCAGCACCGCGCGCATCTGCGTGCCGATGTCCGGCGACAACAGTTTCGACTCCGCCTCGTAGTAGCCTTTGGTCGCCTGGTTGAACGCGACCGGAAAGTTGTACGTCGACAATTTCTCCAGCCCCTTCGCCAGCCGCGCGATTGGGTTGTTGTGCGTCGGCCGCGAGCTGTGGCCGCCGACGTCGGTCGCGTCGAGCTGGAAGTCCTGATACACCTTCTCGCCGGCCTGAATCTGCAGCGCCACGTGCTTGCCGTCCTTGTCCAGCTCGCCGCCCGCGCCCTCGTTGAGCGCGAACGCGGCATCGAGCGCTTCGGGATGCGCTTGGATCAGCCACTTGACGCCATTGAACGTGTCCGGCGTTTCCTCGCCGCAGGTCAGGGCTAGCTTGATGCTGCGCTTCGGCACGAATCCCGACTTCTTGTAGCGGATCAGGTTGTCGGTGAACGACGCCGCCATCGCCTTGTCGTCGCTCGAGCCGCGCGCGTAGAACCAGCCGTTCTCCTCGACCAGCTTGAACGGGTCGCGCTCCCAGTCCTCGCGCTTGGCTTCGACGACGTCGATATGCGCAAGCAGAAGAATCGGCTTGGCAAGCTTGTCGCTGCCATGCAGAATCGCGGTCAGATTGCCGTCTTTCGGCCGATCGGGTGGCACGAGAACCTGCGTATCGCCCTTGGCGAAGCCGCCTGCGACGAGCCGCGCCTGCATCGCTTCCGCCGCCTGCGTGCAACTGCCGACCGAACGCGTCGTGTTGATCTCGACGAGTTGCTTGTAAAGATCGCGGAACGCGGCTTCATCCGCGGCAGGCGCCTGCGCGCGGCCCTGCCCTGCGAACAATGCGCTGGCAACAGCGACGGAAAGAGACAGCGATCGGACGATGGCGCGCATGCAGATTCCTCGACTTGGGCGTGAACTCCCAAGGTTGCAACGAGGATTCGCCAAGATCAACCCTTGGGCGCGTTACTTTTATTTAATCCGTGTGTCGATGACGATCTTCGAGGTCAACGTGCGATGCACCGGGCACTTGTCGGCCATCTCGAGCAGGCGCGCGCGCTGTTCTTCGCTCAAGCCGCCGACGAGTTCGATCTCGCGCTCGATGTGGTCGAGCATGACCGGCTTGTCACCGCAGTCCTTGCAGTCGTCGAAGTAACGCTTGGCATGGGTGAGCCGCACGATCACGCGATCGAGCGGCATCTGCTTGCGCGCCGCATACAAGCGCAGCGTCATCGAGGTGCAGGCGCCGAGCGACATGAGCAGCAGCTCGTACGGCCCCGGCCCGGTGTCGTTACCACCGACATCGACCGGCTCGTCCGCGGCGAGCGCATGCCGGCCGTCGAGCAGGATCTGGGTGAACTTGCCCTCCCCCGTCTCGGCGACGACGACCGTGCCCGAAACGACGTCGGGCGGATCGAAATGCACGCTGCTCATGCCAACACCAGGTCCTGATATTCCTTGTGCCGCTTGAGGTAGGCCGCGATGAACGGACACTGTGGAATGATTTTTTCGCCGTTGCGGCGCGCGTCCTCGAGCACGTATTGCGCAAGCTTCGAGCCGATGCCCCGGCCTGCAAGCTGCTCGGGCACGATCGTGTGGATGAAGGTGATCACGCCGGGCTTGCGCGCGTAGTCGACATGCGCGATGACGCCGTCGACGCTGAGTTCGTAGCGATTGCGTGCGCGGTTGTCGATGATGTCTTCTGCCATAGCTAGCCTCTCCTCTCTTTCAGTGCAATGGTGCCGAACAGGATCAGCAATATCACACTCGTCAAGCCTCCCAGCAGCCCTAGCAGCGGGGCACCGAGCAGCGGCCCGTTTACCGTGAGTGATGCCGTCGCCAAAATTGGAATGGTATCGACCAGGTTCTCCGCCCAGGTGACCTGATACGTCGCCGGCGGGAGCGGGTCGAGCCTGATGATTGGCTGCGTGTAAGCCGGACCCGGGGGAGGGATCGCCAGGCAGTTGCCGAAGGTCACGATCGCGATGCTGGACCCGGATCGCTGAAAATTCGTCGTCGCATCCGCCGGACAGTAATAGGAAAGTTGCGCCTTGAACACGTTGTTCGTATCAGGAACCGGCGAGAACGCGATGCTGGCCGCTGGCTGCGCCATCGCGAATGCCACAGGCAGCAAAACGAGCACAAGCGCGCGCAAGAGAAACCGAACTGTGGAATCGCTTATGCCATTGTCCATAGCGCACTCCGCTTCAAAGTACAGACAAATTTCTTGCTGATCGCTAAGCGCTTTTCATCATCTCGTCGAGGCGACGCTGCATTTCCTCACTGGACACGTCCTCGACGTGCGTCGCCAGTGTCCACACATGGCCGAACGGATCGGTGACCGTGCCGGAACGATCGCCGTAGAACTGCGTCTGCAGCGGTCGTGTCTCGGTCGCGCCTGAGGCGAGCGCCTGCTTCACCGCCGCGCCGGCATCGGCCAGATACATCACCAGATGCACGCTGGACCCGCCGAGCGTGCGCGGGCTCTTCACATTGCGCTGCGGCGCTTCGTCCGCGAGCATCACGCGCGTGTCGCCGATTTCGATTTCGGCGTGGCCGATGCCGCCGTCCGGCATGGTCAGGCGATAGAGTTCGCGCGCGCCGAAAGCGCGAGCGTAGAAATCGATCGCCTTCGCGGCATCGTCGACGATGAGGTAGGCGCTGACGCTGTGATAGCCGTCGGGAATGGGTTTCACCGGCATGCGATGTCCTCTTCGAGACGCTTTTCAATCATACCCTGTTCGCTCAAAGCAATCCGGCAGCGGAACCTGCCTTCGGCAGCCACGCGGCGACGCGCTCGGCCCATGCAGCCTGGCCGTCGGCTTCCGCGATCAGGTCCTGGCGGATTTCTAGTTCGACGTTGGCGAGGCCGCGTTGCGTGCCATAAACCGGGATCGCGTAGTCGCTCGTGTCGCTGACCGAGTACGGCTCGTTGTCGCCGACCACCCACTCGCCTTCGGCGCGGATCAGACGCAGCAGCGCATGCGCGAGGCGCGCGTCGCGGTGATAGAGGATGCCGACCTGCCACGGCCGCGCCACATCGAGGTAGACCGGGGTGAAGCTGTGCACCGTGACGAGAATCGTCGGCCGGCCGGCGCTGCGGCGCGCGTCGAGTTCGGCCTCGATACGCGCATGGTACGGGCGGAACACGGCATCGATGCGCTGCTGCCGCTGCGCTGCAGACAGGCTTTCGTTGCCGGGGACATCGGTGCGTTCGCTGTGCGGCGTGATCAGGGTCGGCGACTCGAGCGGGCGGTTGCAGTCGACGACGAGGCGCGAATACGTCTGCGCGATCGCGAACGCATCGAGGCGCGCGGCGAGCCGCGACATCACTCCGGCCGCGCCAATGTCCCAGGCGATATGTCGTTGCAACTCGCGCTCGCCGAGCCCAAGGTCGCCGAGCGCGGACGGAATGCGCCGCCCGGCATGGTCGCAGGTGAAGAAGAACGGCGACGCGCCATGAGCGTTTTCGATCGAATACGATGGCGGCTCGTCGGCTGCCAGCAGCGGTGGCAGGGTCTCGGTCATGCGCAGCCGCTAGGACCTGTTAACGCTATCGAGACAGGTCACGTTGTCGTGTCCGGCTGTCAGGTGGTTGTGCGCGGCGCAGCGACAGGCTGGCCGCCTGTTCAAGCCGCGCGCAGCCGCATGGCGGCCGGACATGGCAACCCGAAGGGCCGCGCTTGAGCGCGCGCGCTGCGGCGTCATCACTCGGTCATTTATCGACATAAACTCCCTCGTTCTTCCTTGCCCCGCACGCGCTCAAGCGCGGCGTGGCCTATCTCGATAGCGTTAACAGGCCCTAATCCTACGGCGCGCGCACGCTAGGTCGGCGCGACCAGTCGAGATCGAGGATCACGCGCTCGCCGCTGC
The DNA here is from genome assembly GCF_000378125.1 of Rudaea cellulosilytica DSM 22992. Classification (GTDB taxonomy): domain Bacteria; phylum Pseudomonadota; class Gammaproteobacteria; order Xanthomonadales; family Rhodanobacteraceae; genus Rudaea; species Rudaea cellulosilytica. Next base: position 553,842 of record NZ_KB899242.1, read on the forward strand.
GTGCATCGGTTGCCTCGAGGCGCGCGAGACGGCCGCTGCCGTCGCATATCCACGCACGCAGGTCACCGTCGGCGCTGGCGCCGGGCAGCTTGCCGCTGGCACGGAAACGGTAGACCTGCGCCGCACACTGGTTCGTCTTCGACGCTGACGCGACGCGCGCGTCACGGATCGAAGCGATCGCCCGGCGCATCGCCGCCATGTCGAACGCCGTCACCGGCACGAGTGAGCGGTCGACCGCGGTCCATACGCCGAGCGTGTTCAGCCAGGCGCGCTCACCGATCGTGACGAATTCCATCTGATCGGTGCTCGCATGGATGCGGTCCGGGAACACGACTTCGATCTCGCCCGCCATCGCCGGCAGCGCTGGGCCGAACACGTGGCCTTGCGCATAGCCGCGAAAGCCACCGCTATCGACGACCTGCTCGAAAGCGCGCTGCACTTCGCTGCGCGCGTCGGCGTGCGCCTGCATTGCAACGGCGAGGCCGAGCCATCCCGCAAGGAAAAATTTCATCTGCGCTCCGCGAAAAATCCCGCGCAGAGTATCTGCATATGTCGATGAATGCAGCCTATCGGCGGCGCCGATCAGAATCTGTGTGCAACTACCGCGCTACGCTTTGCACAGGTTCTCAGTGCGCGATGGCGACGCGGTCGCGGCCGGCAGCCTTGGCCTCGAGCAGCGCGACATCGGCGCGCTTGACCCAGGCGCGAGCATCGTTCATGCCCGCCTCGTTCGTGGCGACGCCGATGCTGACGGTGGACATCGACACCGGAATGCCGTCGGGCTCGCCGGCGAGCACGTTGAGGCGGATGCGCTCGGCGACCAGTCTCGCCATTTCGGCATTGGTCTGGACAAGGACGATCGCGAACTCGTCGCCACCGTAGCGACCGGGAATGTCGACGTCGCGGGTGCAACGGCGGATGATGCCGGCGACGGCGCGGATCACCTCGTCGCCGGTCAGGTGCCCGTGCTCGTCGTTGATCCGCTTGAAATGATCGATATCGATCATCAGCAGCGCCGCTGGCAAGCCGAGACGCTGGTGCCGGCGCAGGATTTCCACCGCCCGGTCCTCCCAGCTGCCGCGATTGAGCAGGCCGGTCAGACCGTCGACGCGATTCAACTGCGCCAGGCGCCGGTTCTGCCGGCTGACCGTGCGCACGAGCCGGTAGTTCACGCAGCCGATGACGAGCGGATAGACGATCAACAACGGCAAGGTCATCGCGATCTCGAACATGGTCGTCGTCGGCTTGAGGCTGAAGCCGAACACGAGCACTGCGGCGAGGCAGCCCAGCACCTGTCCGGCGAACGCGCGCGCGAGCAGTCTTGGCCCGCCGAGGCTGAGCCGATCGAACGCAAGCATCACCGACGACAACGCGCTCGGCAGCAGGTTGAACTGCATCAGCGCGATCCAGATGCCGCCCAGCACCGAATCGATCACGAGATTGCGCAACTCGGCCTTGCGCGGCGAGCGCGCGTGCATCGCGATCCAGCGCGCGAGGTGCGGCCAGAGAAAACCGTTTGCGATCAACAAGGCCCAAGTGACCCGGCTCGCACCATTGACGTAGAGGACGCCGGCGACGCAGAGAAATCCCGCCGCCAGCCCGAGGATGCGCAGCGGATACATTCGCCTGACCAACTGCCGCTCGTGGCTGATGAACCTGGCAGCTTCGGGTAGGGGTGCAGTCATCGAAGGATCATGTGTCGAAAAGCGAACGGCCGGGGTGACGGGAATGGGCATCTGTACCAGCTCAAGCAAGTCCCGTGCCGTGGCAAAAGATGCGGCATTGGCACAAGCCGCTGCCCGCTGCGGTGCGCAGCGCTTGGGCCCGATCCGGCAAGTCGGCGCTTTGCGCGAAGAGGGCAAAAAAAACGGCGCGCACCGACATCCGGTGCGCGCCGTTGGTGGTGACCGAAACTGACCTGCCGCGTTACTTTCTGTCGCCTGCCGTCGCATCGCGCGTGGCGCGGAATTCCGAATCGGAAGCCCAGTTCGGCCACAGGCGCGAGTTCGCGAGTTTGCTGCCGAGCTGATAAAGCACGCCGAGATCGTGGCTCATGCCGACAAAGGTCCAGGTCGGCTCCCACTGGTCGGCCGGCTGATGGTAGCGATTCGCAGTGTATTCCTTGCGATACTTCTCGCCCGCTTCGAGGCCGCCGTCGACGAGATCGTTGCCCGACTCCCACGAAAATGCCGGCACGCCACGCTTGGCGAAGCCGAAATGGTCGGAGCGGAAGAAATGTCCGGCCTCGGGATGCGGATCTGCCGTGAAGGAGAGACCTGCCGCCTTCGCCTGCGCCTTGGCTTCGTCGAGCAGTTCCGAGCTTGCATTGCCCGATTGCGACCAGTTCTTCGCCGGACCCATCGGATCGAGCGCATCCATGTTGATGTCGGCTACCGTCGTCGCCAGCGGATACAGCGGCTTGGACGCGTAGTACTCCGAACCGAGCAGGCCCTTCTCCTCCGCGGTGACATTGAGAAACAGCACCGAGCGCTCGGGCTTGGGGCCTTGCGCAAACGCGCGGCCGAGTTCGATCAGCGCCGCGGTGCCGGTCGCATTGTCGACCGCACCGTTGTAGATCTTGTCGCCCTTCGCATCGGGTGCGCCTACGCCGAGATGATCCCAGTGCGCGCTGTAGATGATCGTCTCGTCTGGATGCTTCGCGCCTTCGATGCGACCGACCACATTCTGCGAAGTGATCACGCTCGAGTCGACCTGGTAGCTCGCCGAGAACGTCGTGTTCTTGAGCGTCACCGGCTTGAACTCGCGCGTCTGCGCCTGCTTCTTCAGCTTGTCGAAGTCGAAGCCCGAGCCCTTCAGCAGCGACACGGCGAGATCGCGCTGGATCCAGCCTTCGAGCTTTGGATGCGTCTCCGACGGATCCTGCCGGACGACGTCGAACTGCACGTTGGTGTTCGAGTTCTTCACGGTCGCCCAGCCGTACGAGGCGGGATCGGTCTCGTGCACGATCAAGAGGCCCGTCGCGCCGCGGCGTGCGGCCTCCTCGTACTTGTAGGTCCAGCGGCCGTAGTAGGTCATCGCCTTGCCGCCAAAATCGCCGACGCCGGTTTCGAAATCCGGATCGTTGATCAGCACCACGGCAATCTTGCCCTTGAGGTCGATACCCTTGAAGTCGTCCCAGTTGCGCTCAGGCGCGCTCACGCCATAACCGCAGAACACGACGGGCGCCTTCGCGATCACCACCGATTTGGCGCCGTCGAGCGGCGCACGCACCGAGATCTCGCTGCCTTGGGTCAGCTTCTTTGCTTTGCCGCCGACGTTGAACGTCAGCTTCGGCGCGCCCTTGATCTCGGCGCGCAGCAGCGGCACCGGCTGCGTCCATTCGCGCTTGCCGTCCTTGAGCTCGCCGCCGGGTGCAAGCCCGGCGCCTTTCATCTGCTCGATCACGTAGGCGACCGTCTTCGTCTCGCCCGGCGTCGCCGGACCACGGCCTTCGAACTCGTCGGAGGCAAGCGTCTTCACTTCGGCCGAAAGCAACTTCGGATCGAATTTGGGTACGTAGGCCGATTTCGCCTCCGATACGGCGGCCGGTTTGGTCGCGGAATTCGTGGTGCAACCGGCCACGGAGAAAATGGCCACGGCGATGGCCGATGCAAGCAGGGTTTTCATGACGCTCCGATTAGTCAAGCGGACGGCGATGATAGTCCGCACGTCGCGGGAGCGTCCACATGACATGCCCCAGAGCCTGTTCTCACAGCACAGCGAGCGAAGACCCGATCCTACCCAAGCCGGGCGAGCGCAGCAGCAGCTTGAAGGGCAGGCTCATTGCAGGCTGCGCACCGGCAACGCGATGCGGCTGCCCGGATCGTAGTCGAGCTTCGCGTGCAGATTCTGCCCCTGGTAGGCGTAAACCACATCGAACAGCTGCGGCGAGTCCTTGCCTGGCGTGACGGTGCGGCAGCGCTTGACCACGCGCGTGACGGTATCGCCTTCCTGATGCGCTTCCTGGATCTTCTTGCCGGCGATGCCGCCGCCGACCGCGCCGGCCACCGTGGTCAGCTTGCGTCCGTTGCCACGGCCGAACTGGTTGCCGATGACGCCACCGGCGATCGCACCGATGACGGTGCCGGCAACCTGATGATCGTCTGATGGACGGCGCCGCTCGGTCACGGTCTGGTCGCTGCATACCTGCTGCGGCCCGTTCAACGGCGTCACGCTGATCACCTGCGCGTATTCGGCACCTTCCTGCACTGGAGGCGGCGGCGCGCCGCCGTTGCCCGGATGCGGTGCATAACCTGCGGAAGGCAACGCGCCCTGTGGCGGCATCGACTGCTGCGCGGGCGGCGATGGATTGGTGCCGGCATTGGCGGGTGGCGGCGCTGCGTTCGGCGCGGTCAAGTCTGCCACCGACATTGACTGCTGTGGCGCCGGCGGCGGCTGCTGCGCGGGCGGCGGATTTTGCGCAGGCGCGGGCGCGCTCTGCGCCGCATTGTTCGGCGACGAGCCGCTGCATGCCGTCAGCATCGTGGCCAGCGCACAGGACAACACACCGGCGAACTGCTTCGACGGAACGAATGGGGACACGATCATGGCACTCTCCTAACCCCTGCATGGTCGATGGTAGTGCGCAGACGTGTACGGTCGCTGAAAAACCCGGCGCACCGACGATTGATTTCCGTGCAAAAAACAGGCACGCGAAATGCTCGCACACACCGCACGGACACGACCCGGTCCCGTCGCCTCCATGGCGAATGGCACCCCCGCCACGCGCTGCGATACACCTATACTTGCCCGCCACTATCAATGGGGAGACAAAAGAAATGAAGCACCGTATCGCGTCGCTTGCCGCAGGCTTGCTGCTCGCCCTGTCCGCGCACGCGCAGGCACCCGCTGCCGCGCCTGCACCGAAGCCGCTCGTGCTCAAGGCCGCACACCTGTTCGACGGACGCAGCGGCACACTGGTCTCGCCGGGCACCGTCGTCATCCAGGGTGAGCGCATCACCGCGATCGGCGCCAATGCGGCGATCCCGGCCGATGCCAAGGTGATCGATCTCGGTGATGCGACCTTGCTGCCCGGTTTCATCGACGCGCACACGCACATCGCTTCCGACCACAACGACAATTGGGCGCAGGGTTTCTACGAGGACATGCTGCGTTTTCCGGTCGAGCAGTCGTTCCACGCCGAGCGCAACGCGCGCGCGACACTGCGCGCGGGCGTGACCACGGTGCGCGAGGTCGGCGCCGCCGATTTCGTCGACGTCGCGCTGCGCAACGCGATCAACCAGCATCTGGCCGAAGGCCCGACCATGCTCGTCGCCGCGCATGCGATCGGCTCCACGGGTGGCCACTGCGACGGCTCGCCGATCCCGCCCGATCGTATGAAAGAACCCGGTCCGCTCGAAGGCGTGTGCAACGGCCCCGAATCGTGCCGCCAGGCGGTGCGCGAACAGATGAAGTTCGGCGCCGACGTGATCAAGATCTGTGCCTCGGGTGGCGTACTTTCTGAGGCCGATCCGGTCGACGTGCCACAGCTCACGCCCGACGAACTGAAGGCGATCATGTCCGAAGCGCATGCCTGGCGGCGCAAGGTCGCCGCACACTGCCATGGCGATCTCGCCGCCAAGCTCGCGATCGAAGCGGGCGTCGATTCGATCGAACACGGCAGCTTTCTCAAGCCCGACACGCTGCAACTGATGAAGCAGAAAGGTGTTTACCTCACGCCGACGCGCATGACCCAGGAATGGGTGCTGGCCAAGGCCGACACGTATCCGCCGAAGATCGCCGCCAAGGCGCGCGCCGCGGCGACCGCGCATTCGGAAATGATGAAGAACGCACTCAAGATCGGCGTGCTGATGGCATTCGGCACCGATGCCGCGGTCTATCCACACGGCAAGAATGCCGAGGAATTCGGCGACCTCGTCGCCCTCGGCATGGCGCCCGCCGCGGCGCTGATGACGAGCAGCATAGGTTCGGCCAAATTGCTCGGCATCGACGCCGACACCGGCACGCTCGAAGCAGGCAAGTACGCTGACGTCGTCGCCGTGCCCGGCGACGTTCTGAAGAACATCCGCGCCACGGAAAAACCGCTGCTCGTGGTCAAGCACGGCCAGACGGTGCGTATGGACTGATTCGCTGGGCGATGTCGATTTCGCACTTGCTCGCTCGTCGCTTGGTCAAAGGGAGCGTCGTCGCACCAGCGCGGCGCTCTTCGCTGCCACCGCAACGCAAGGAGAGAACGACATGAGCACCCGTTTCCAGCGCATCACTCCGTTTCTATGGTTCGCAAGCCAGGCCGAGGAAGCGGCGAACTACTACGTCGCCATCTTTCCGAATTCCGCGATCGGCAAGACCGCGCGCTACGACAAGGCCTCGGCCCAGGCCTGCGGGCAAAGCGAAGGCGCGGTCATGACGATCGCGTTCAATCTCGACGGTCACGATTTCGTCGCCCTCAACGGCGGCCCCATATTCAGTTTCACGCCCGCGGTGTCGTTCGTCATCAGTTGCGAAACGCAGGCCGAAATCGACCGCTACTGGGACGCTCTCAGTGCCGGCGGCGACGCCTCCGCGCAGCAATGCGGCTGGCTCAAGGACAAGTTCGGATTGTCCTGGCAAGTCGTGCCGGCAAACATGGCCGAGTTGATCGCGCACCCTAAGGCGATGCAGGCGATGATGCAGATGAAGAAGATCGACATCGAGACGCTGCGCCGCGCAGCTCAGTAGATAAAACGCGGGGGCAAGATGATCCCCGCGCATACTTGCGCCGTCTGCGATGGCAGACCAGGCCAGCGAAGCGTCGCTACCGCGCCCGCCTCGCAGCTGCGGCGCCGAGAAACCGGCGCGTGAGTTGCGCCGGCGATCTCAAGCGGACAGCGCCCAGTGCTGCAGGATGCGATGCTCGGTCTTGCCGAGCAGACTGTGCACGAGCGCGAATTCGCGAACCGTCCACGCGATCGGCGCGACCGATTGTTCCGGCACGAGAATGCGTTCGTAACGCAGCGTCACGTGCGGTGTGAACTCGCGCGTCACCTGCTTGCCCAGACCGGCCTGGATCAGACGTTCGCCGAGCTGCCCGCGCAAGCGCTGCAAAGGTGTATCGCCTTCCGCGCCGAGCAGCACGCAGGGTTTCTTTTCTGCACGGCCGGCGAAACTCTTCACGCGATCGAACGCGACCTCGAACGCCGTCGCAACGACCTGCGCGGCCGCGCGCTGCGCCTGCTCGATCACGGCCGCGGGCAGGCCGACATAGTCGCCGAGATGATGCAACGTAATGTGCAGGCGCTCGCGCTTCAGCGGTGTACCGCGCAAGCCATGCTGTCGGCCTATGTCTTGCGCCAGACGCGCAATCGCCTCGCCTGCAGCCGCGTCGGGAAAGACGGCAAAGAACAAGCGGTCGGTCGGCACCGCAGCGGCGAAACCACCCAACGACAGCTGATCCGACATGCACCGAATTCCCGAAATTGAAGGCAAGCATTATGCCGAATCGAATCTCGCCAATTGATGAGCCAAGGGTTCGGAACAATGCGCAAGTACCCGATCAAAAAGGGGATTTTTAACGAAAAGTTCCGTTTTTCTTGGTTGCGATCGCGTACTCTTGCCGTTCCGGCAGCGCAGGGGATCGTTGCGTACCGCTGCGGGACGACATCGCACATCGACCAGGAGCGCCCCATGGCACTGTGGAAAGAACCGACCAAGCAATCCCCCACCCCCGGATTTCCGCCGGACCCCGTCACCCCGGCGCGTTTCGAAGTCCCGCCAGGACCCGAGACTAAGCCCGAGGCCGCAACGCCCGTAGCCGCAGCGGCACCTGTGCGTACGCAGACGCGCGCGGCGGAGAAATCCGAGTCGCTCATCGCACCTGACATCGCGATCGAGGGCAAGATCGAAGGCGCCGGCCACGTGCGCGTCGCCGGCCGCTTCAAGGGCGACATCAACGTGCACGGCGACTTGACCATCGACCCGCGCGCCAACGTCACCGGCAGCGTGCGCGCGGAAAAAGTCATCATCGCGGGTGAACTCGTCGGCAACATCGACGCGGCCGCGCACGTCGAGTTGACTCAGAGCGGTGCATTGACTGGCGATCTCAAGGCCGGCACGCTCACCGTGGCCGCTGGCTCGCGCATGCGCGGTCACGCCGAGTTTGGTTGGGGCGACGAAAAATCCTCCACGCATAAGCCGACGAACGGTTCGGCCTCGTGAGCAGCGCGCGCGCGGGCCTGCCCGGCGCGACGCGCAGTTGTCCGCACTGCCGGGAGACCATCCTCGAAAGCGCGACGGTCTGCCCATCGTGCAAGCATCACCTGCGCTTCGGCGTGGGTCCGGCCGCGGGCGAGGCGCAAGCCGCCACGCTCACGCCGCTGCGCGTCGAGGGCAGTTTCCGCAACAGCGAGGGCAGTGCCTGGGAATACTCGATGGTGCTGACGATTCGCAACGAGCGCGGCGAGGAAATCGCGCGGCGTCTCGTCGGCGTCGGCGCGATCCAGCCCGACGAATTGCGCGCGTTCACGCTGAGCGTCGAGATGACGCCCACCGCGGGCAAGCGCACGCGACATTGAGCGAGTTGCGCGTGCGTGCGAGCATGCACGCATGGCCACGCAAGCCGACGTCCGCAGGATCGCGCTCTCGTTTCCCGAAACGACCGAGAAGCAAGGCCATTTCGCCTTCGAAGTGCGCCACGGCGCGAAATACAAGGGCTTCTGCTGGGTCTGGCTGGAGCGCATCGAGCCGAAGAAGCCACGCGTGCCGAATCCGAGCGTGCTTGCCGTGCGCGTCGCCGGCCTCGACGCCAAGGAAATCCTGCTGATGGCCGACACGGACAAATTCTTCACCGAGCCGCACTATGACGGTTTCCCCGCCGTGCTCGTGCGACTCGAAAAAATCGGCAAGACGGAACTGCGCGAACTGCTGCAGCAGGCTTGGCTGACCCAGGCGCCCAAAGCGCTGGCCGCGCGACTCCGCGCCGACGCCCGAACTTGATCGAACCGCGCCGCAGTATTCCTTGCGCTACTTTCTCACCGTCCAGAAATCGTCGGAGAGATTGCGGTCGGCGAGATACGCATACGGCATCGTGAAGTAGCCTTTCATGCCCCAATCCGTGCCCCACGAATTGCGCGCGATGAAGCGCTGCTTCGCATCGTCATAACCGACCGCGCAGACCGCGTGGCCGCCGACGACGCGTTCGCTCCTCTTCGGCAGGTTGACGACACCGGTATTTGCAACCGTCTGCGATTCGAAGCTTTCGTAGACGGTAAAACCGAACACGAACGGATAACCATCGGCGAGGCAGGAGCGCATTTCGTCGGTCGTCGACAGGCGCTGATAGCTCGTAATCGTGTGCTTGAGCGCCAGCGTGTAGCACGTCGGTGTCGGCTTTTTCTTGAACTGCCTGATCACGTACGGCCATGTCGCTTCGGGGCATACGCCTTGTTTGGCCAGCGTCTTGATGCCGTCGCGGCGAAGGGCTGCTGTTCCTTGAGTTCGAGGAATTCGAGCGCGCCCACGAGCGCATTGGCAGTGCAACTTCCGAGTTGGCCCTGATCTTCTACCGGCGGACATTGCACGCGCAGATCGATTTTGGCCGGCAGCTTCTTCGCCACCTTGTACACAGCGCCGTAAAACTGATCGCGCTGGTCGGGCAGATCGGGAATCCAGCCGTAGCGCGCCTGCTTGCGCTGCGTGGTGGGCGTGGACTTCTTCACGACGCGGCTCCTTGTCGAGAAAACCGATGCGAGTGATTTACTCTGCGCTTCTCACGCTGTCAAACGCGCTTTGCGAACTGCAGCTGAACATATCTGCAACGATAACGAAATCCAAACGCCGGGTCGCCACGAACGTGCCAAGCTCGCTCGCAGGGGGCCCGCGACGAGAGGAGTTGCAATCATGGCTCAATCCGAACAATCCGCAGTGCGAGTGAACGCCACGCGCGAAGGCAACGCCCCGCGCACAGGTTTGTCTCCCTTGACCATCGTGGCACTGGTCGCCGTGGCGTTCGCCGCGAACGCCTGGTTTTTCTACCATCAAGGCCAGAAGGAAGCATTGAGCGACGGATCCGAAGCGTTGCCCAGCGCCACCATCGCCTGGACTCGGCCGGAGGAACCATCGTCGGCAACTGCCGCCCAGGGGGAAAGCGATACCGCGCAGCAACCCGCCAGCGCCGCAAACGACGCGGCCAAGCCGGCTTCAAACGATGCTGCGACCGCCGACAAGGCTGCCGTGAAACGCACGACGCGAGCCAAGCCCACGAATCGCACGATGCTGGCCAAAGTGACTCCGCAGGCCACGCGTTCCGCGATGACGCCGTCCGAGCGCAGCGTCGCGCTGCTTACTCATCCCAAGCCAGCCTACCCGGCGCCGGCGTTGCGCGAGCGTCAGCAGGGCACGGTCGTCGTGCTGGCCAAGGTCGATGTCGCGGGCCACGTCAGCGACGCGCAGGTCGTGCGCCGCAGCGGGTCGTTCACGCTCGACCGCGCAGCGATGAACGAAGTACGCCACTGGAAATTCGAACCTGCGCTGCACAACGGCCAGCCCGTGGTCGCGAGCGTCGAGGTGCCGGTGAGCTACCGCCTCGGCGATTGAGTACGCACAACCGCATTGACGCCGGGGTTCGCATCCGCGGGCCCCGGTGCTTGCGCTAGCTCGCCTTGACCGCGGTCTTGCGCAAGTTGCGTTCAAACAGCGCCAAGGTGCGCTTCCAGGCTTCGTGCGCCGCGTTCTCGTCGTAACGCGGTGTGGTGTCGTTGTTGAATCCGTGCTGCGTTCCCGCGGGTTGGTACAATGCGTAGCGAACGCCGGCCTGTTTCAGTGCGCCCTCGTAAGCCGGCCAGCCCGCATTGACGCGTTCGTCGTTGGCAGCCAGCACGATCAGCATTTCAGCCTTGATCCTGGCCACGTCTTCCGTCGGCGGAGCGGTGCCGTAGAACGGTGCGGCCGCGGCAAGATCCGGCAACTGCGTCGCGAGGAAATTGACGATGCCGCCCCCGTAGCAGAATCCGACCGCGCCCATGCGTCCGTTGCTGCCGTCGCCGCCGCGCAGCATCTGCGCCGCGGCGAGAAAATCCTGGCGCGTCTTCGTCTGGTCGAGCTTGGCGAACTCGGCGCGCGCCTTGTCCTCGTCGCCCGGATAGCCGCCGAGCGGAAACAGTGCGTCCGGCGCGAAGGCGATGAAATTCTCCAGTGCAAGCCGACGCACCACGTCCTCGATGTGCGGATTGAGGCCGCGGTTCTCGTGCACGACCAAAACCACGGGCAGTGGTCCGCGCGCCTTGGCCGGCTTCGCCAGATAGCCGCGCGCGTGGCCGTAGCCTTTGGGCGAGGGAAACTCGATGTACTTCGCCGACAGCCGCGAGTCGTCCGGCTTGACCTGCTGCGCGGCGGCGAATTGCGGGCTCAGCGCTTCGAGCAGCCCGACGGCCGTCGTCGCGCCGACGGCAAAGCGCGCCGCGGAGCCGAGAAAAGCGCGTCGATCGATCACGCCGTGCACATACTGGTCGAACAGGCGCAACACTTCGGGATCGAAATCGTCGACCGTCTTGCGTGGAAGAGTTGTCATAGAGAGCCTGCCTTCGTGTCGGCTTGGCGAATCGAATGAACCTGATTCTTTTCTATTTTACCCGCCGTGTGCGAGCGCGTAGTCGAGCGCCGCGCGCACGGCCGCCACCTGCGCGGCGTTGCATTGCTCGGGCGTTGCGCGTGGGCTGTCGGGATAGACCTCGGTGGTGGTCTTGTACGCCGCATTGGTGACGCCCGCACAAAGGCCGAGTTTCTTCAACGCGTATTCGATCACGCCCGGCGAGGTCACGCGCGAGCCGATGATCTCGCCCTTCGCATCCGCCGGTGCGATATGCGTGACCTTCGCTACCGCTTCGATGATCGCCTTCTGAAATGCGGGCTGCGGGCGCTCGCTGTCGTCGACCAGATAGAACCCGTCCGGAATGCCCTCGGGCTCGAATGGCTTGCCGTCGCGCGCGGCCAGTGCCGGGCGGAATTCGGATTCGTCACTGTCGGTGGTCTCGTGCAGATCGACATGCACGAGGAAGCGATCGCGCAGCGGCGCGATGAGCTTCAGCAGCGCTGCGGATTCGGGCGCCGGGCTGTTTTCGCGGAACGAACGGTTCGGATCGATCGCGAGCGGATTCCAGCGATGGATACGCTCATATGCCCAAGGGCTGATGCACGGCGCAATAAGCAGGTTGACGCGGCCGGCATAGTCCGCCGCATGCATGTCGACGAATTGCAACGCGCCATGCACACCGCTGGTCTCGTAACCGTGCACGCCACCGGTGACCAGCGCGTAGGGAAGGTCCTCGCGCCAGCCGCGGCTGCGGATCGCAAACAGCGGGAACGATTCGGGCGCATAGTCGAGGCGACCGTACTCGACCACGTCGAAGCGATCGCGCAGGTGGTCGACGACGCTGAGCACATCGGTTTCGTAACTGCGCTTGCGCGCCTGGCGCGACAGCCAGAGGGTTTTTTCGGCCTGGCCCCAGGGCTGACCGGGCGTGCCTATGGAATGGATTGTCGAAGGATTCACAACGTTCGCTCGCGGATGCAATGAACCGCGAACTTTAGCACCAAGCGCTCGCGCTCGTCGTCGCGCGCCGGATGTCGACGACGTTGCGTAAACAGCACCGAGTGCGGACTCAGCAGGCCTCGCAGATTTCCAGCTTCGGTCGGCGCAGCGTGGTGGCGGCCCAGGCGTAGATCAGCATGCCGAGCAGCGCCGTGATCGCGCCGACATAGCCGGTCGAAGTCCAGCCCCAGCCCGCGCTGATCGCCATGCCGCCGAGCCAAGGTCCGAGCGCGTTCGCCGCATTGAATGCGGCATGATGCGAGGCGGCGGCGAGCGTCTGCGCTTCTCCGGCCACGTCCATCAGGTGCGTTTGCAGTACCGGACCGAGCGCCCCCATCATGCCGACCGCAATGGTGATCGGCAGCAGCGTCCACAGCGAACCTGCGGCGAGCGGGAACAACAGCAGCATCGCCGCCGCGCCGAGCAGGATCGCCGGCACCGCGCGGAAACGCAGGCGGTCGAACAGCCAGCCGCCGAGGAAATTGCCGATCACGCCGCCGAGGCCGAAACCGGCCAGGCCGAGCGGGATCCATTTCGCCGACACCTGGGTCACTTGCATCATTGTCGGCGCGAGATAACTGAACACGCAGAACAAGCCGGAAAAGCCCACCGCGCCGATCGCCAGCGCCTGCCACACCGGCAGGCGATTGAACGCGCGCAATTCCTCAAGCGGATGTTTCGGCGCCTCGACCTTGTCGCGTGGCATGAACGCCGCGATCAACGCTACCGTCGCCACGGCCACGCTCGATACCATGACGAACGCCCAGCGCCAGCCTATCGTCTGTCCCATCCACGTTGCGATCGGATTGCCGATCAGGGTCGCGATGGTCAAGCCGAACATGACCAGGCTCACCGCCTTGCCGCGCTCCTCCGGCTTGCTGATCGCCACCGCCGCGAGCGCGGCAACGCCGAAATACGCGCCGTGCGGCAGGCCAGCGACGAAACGCGCCAGCATCATGCTCAGGTAGTCCGGCGCCGACGCGCTGGCCAGATTGCCGAGCGCATAGAAGCCCATCAGCAACAGCAGCAGCGCGCGACGCGGCAAACGGCCGCCGAGGATCGCCAGCAACGGCGCGCCGACCACGACGCCGAGCGCGTACATGCTGATGATGTGGCCGACCTGCGGTTCGCTCACGCCGAAGCTCTTCACCATCTCGGGCATCAAGCCCATCGCCGAGAACTCGCTCGTGCCGATGGCGAAGCCGCCGAGGGTCAATGCGGTAAGGATCAGCGCGCGGTGGCGCGGCGCTACGGTCGCCGCCAGTACCGTGGTTTCGAGAGCCGAAATCGTTTCCATGGCCGCATTATGCTGCATCGCAGCACACTTTGAGTGAACGTGAAAGAAACTTAAGGAAATCCGCGTTTCCCAAGGCGCACAGCAGATTTTCTTTTTTGCGGATTTGTCGATTCCGCCTACCTGCAAACGTCATCGAGGAGCAAACCGTAGCCCTTCAAAACCACCGGAGAACCTCATGACAAAATTGTTCCTCGTCGCCCTCTTGCTGGCCAGCGCCGGCTCCGTCCACGCACAGGACAGTAAATCCGCGCCCTACCCTACGATGGCGCCGATCGAGCAATACCGCATCGCCAACCGCGACGACGAAATCGCGCTCGCGCGCAGCGCTGCTCCGCCGTCGATTTCGGCCGACGCCGAGGTGCTCGTTCTCGGCAGCCGCGGCTTCGAAACCGCGGTCGAGGGCAAGAACGGCTTTGTCTGCATCGTGGAACGCTCCTGGGGCGCGGGTTTCGACGATGCGGAGTTTTGGAATCCCAAACTGCGCTCGCCGATTTGTTTCAACGCGGCCGCCGCGCATTCCGTCGTGCCCCCATTTCTCAAGCGTACTGAGTGGGCACTGGCCGGCGTCTCCAGGCAGGAAATGATCGAGCGCAGCAAAGCCGCGTACGCGAACAAATCCTTCGTCGCTCCCGATCCGGGCTCGATGTGCTACATGCAGTCGCCGCACGCCTATCTTTCCGACAAGGACAGCCACTGGATGCCGCATTTGATGTTTTTCCTGCCGCGCGTTGCGGCTTCGTCCTGGGGCGCCAATCTGCCCGGTTCACCGATCATTGCGTTCGAAGGCAGCGATGTCGACCCGGTCACCGTGTTTCTCGTTCCGGTGCGCAAGTGGTCGGACGGTACATCCGCTCCTGATCATCACGCGAAGTGAGCAGGACGGGCGCGCCAGGCCGCGGAATCAGTTAGCTCTTGACTCAATCCCGCAGCGCTGCTTCCACGCGCCCTTGTTGCCGGATGAGCGCCTCCTTGCGCGCTTCCTCGATGGACGCCATCACGGCGTCCACATCGGCGTTGCTGTCGTCGAAAACGAACCTGCCGGTCAGCGGCGAATTCGGCAGCAACTCGCCTTTCTCGAACAGCGCCCACATTTCTTCGCCGTAGTGCGTAGTCGCAAGCGCGGGCGCGAAGCGCCCCAGCGTGTCGCGCAGGTTGTGCACGTCGCGCAGCAGCATCGAGCGCGCCGCGTTGTTGCCGGCGGCGCTGACCACTTGCGGGAAATCGATGATCACCGGCCCTGTGTGCGTGACCAGGACGTTGTATTCGGACAGGTCACCATGTACGAGACCGAGGCAAAGCATGCGCACCACATCACGCATCAACACGGTGTGAAACGCGAGCGCCTGTTCCGTACTGAGTTCCACTTCGCTCAGGCGCGGCGCATTGTGTCCGTCCGCGTCGACGAGCAGGTCCATCAGCAACACACCATGGAAGAACCCGCGCGGGCGGGGCACGTTCACGCCGGCCTCGGCCAGCAGGTAGAGCGCGTCCACCTCGGCACTCTTCCACTCGGCTTCCTGCTCGCGGCGGCCGAACTTGCTCGCCTTGGCGATCGCGCGCGCCTGTCGGCTGCCGCGAAACTTGCGTCCTTCCTGATACTGCACGCGTGCCTGGAAGCTGCGCTGCGCCATGTCCTTATAGACCTTCGCGCACAGTTCGTCGGCGCCGGAACGGACCACGTACACCGACGCTTCCTTGCCGCTTTTGAGCGAACGCAGCACCGCGTCGATCACGCCATCGTCGATCAGCGGTTGCAACCCTTTGGGAATCTTCATCGAATCGAAACTGTCACGGCAGGGTCGCCATTATCGGTGATTGGCGATTTCGCTGCCGCATGTAAGACTGATCTAGTATTCGCGCATCCTCGGGCACGGCCTTTCAACCCCGACACCATTGCCGAATGGAGCAACCACGCACATGAGCCAACCGATTCGACACAATCCGCTATGGACTCTGGTGGTGCCCCCCCTGAGCATCGTCATTCTCCTGCTGTCCTGGGCGCTGCCGGGCATGCCCGGCCTGCTCGCGCTGCTCGTGCTTGGACTCGTCGGCAGCGTGATCGCCTCGGTGCACCATGCGGAAGTGATCGCTCATCGCGTCGGCGAACCGTTCGGCACGCTGGTGCTCGCGCTCGCGGTCACGGTGATCGAGGTCGCGCTGATCGTATCGATGATGCTGTCCGGCGGCGAAGCGACCTCCGGCCTCGCGCGCGACACCGTATTCGCCGCGGTCATGATCATCCTCAACGGCCTGATTGGCGCCAGCCTGCTCGTCGGCGGTGGCCGCCATCACGTGCAGGGCTTCCAGCTCGAGGGCATCAATGCCGCGCTCGGCACGCTGACCGTGATCGTGGTGTTCACGCTGATCCTGCCGAACTACTCCACGAGCGCACCCGGCCCCGCATACACCAGCAGTCAGCTGTTGTTCGTCGCCGCGGCGACCCTGGTTCTGTTCGCCGCGTTCACGGTATTCCAGACCATCCGCCATCGCGACTACTTTCTGCCGAAGGAAGGTGAAGGCGACGATGCGGATGTGCACGCAAGCCAACCGACGAACTCGGAGACTCTGACCAGCCTCGGCCTGCTGCTCGTCGCCCTCGTCGCTGTCGTGCTGAGCGCGAAAGGCATCTCGCCGTCGATCGAAGCCGCGCTGCACGCGGCCGGTGCGCCTGCGGCCACGGTCGGCATCCTCATCGCCGCGATCGTGCTGTTGCCGGAGAGCGTCGCCGCGATCCGCGCCGCGCATGCCAATCGCCTGCAAACCAGCCTCAACCTCGCGATCGGCTCGGCGATCGCGAGCATCGGCCTGACCGTACCGACCGTCGCCGTGCTGTCGCTGATGATGGGCTGGCCGCTCGCGCTCGGCCTCGACGCGAAATCGACGGTATTGCTCGTGCTGTCGCTGTTCGTCGTCTCGATCTCGCTGCGCACGGGACGCACGACGATGCTGCCGGGCGTGGTGCATCTGGTCCTGTTCGCCGCCTACCTGTTCCTCAGCTTCGTGCCGTAGGACGCAGGCAACCTCATCATCCTTACCGGCTTAGTCGAAACGCCTACCCCCAGAAATAAAGTTGCAACCCCTCTTCCTTCGCCTTCGGCGGTATGTCGCCGAGCACTTCGCGGTGCTTGCGAAAATTCAGTGCCGCGCGTTCCAGCAGATTGTCGATCTGCTCCATCTTGTACGGCGCCTCGCGCGTCGTGGGTTCGCGCAAGGTCTCGGCGTCCGGGAATATCCCCATCCCGCTGAGCAGGCATAGCCAGGAGAACACCGGATAGCCCTTGCCGAATCTCCCCTGAGATACGTCCTCGACGATGCTCTTGCGGGACATCCATGTCGCCAGCAAATGCTGGAGTGGATCGGAAAGATGTGGGTTATTCGCATTGGCGCGCCAATACTCGGTATCGCTGCGCGAGTTGGTCTTGTAGTGCGTGACAATGTAGTCGCGCGTGCCCTCGAACATCCCGTTCACCCATTCGTTGAATGCATTCTGCGCACGTTCGCCGATGTCGCCCGCTTCGAAATAGGCGACGAACGTCGAAATCGTGCGTTGCACGAACATCAGCGCCGTCGCTTCGAGCGGCTCGATGAATCCCTGTGACAGCCCCACGGCCAGGCAATTGCGGTTCCAGTGTCGGGTTACGCGGCCGCAGCGCATCTTCAGGTGACGCGCCTCCACGTCGGCGTCGAGCAAGCCCAGGCGCTCGCGCAACTCGCGCTCCGCCTCATCCGCCGAACAATAATCGGAACTGTAGACGTAACCGTTGCCATAGCGCCCAACGAGCGGGATCTTCCACGCCCAGCCATGCCGCATCGCAATCGACCGGGTCTGCGGCGGAATCTCCGCGCCGATCGGCGACGGCATCGCGACGGCTGCGTCGTTGAACAGGTTTTCCTTGTAGCAGACGTAAGGCGTCTTCAATGCTTTCTCGATCAGCAGCGCAGCGAAACCGCTGCAATCAACGAAGAAATCTGCCGCGAGAGTCTCGCCGCCGTCGATCAGCAGCGAGGCGATGTCGCCGCGCTCGTCGAGTTGCACGTCTTTGACATGGCAGGATCGATGCTTCACCCCGCGTTCGATCGCCTTCTTCTGCAGAAACTGGCCGAGCAGCACGGCGTCGAAGTGATAGCCGTACCAGACGTCAAACGGGAAACTTCTCTGCTGTTTCGGCGCAAAGCCAAGATCGGTCAACCTTGAGGCGATGAAGAACCGGTTCGGATGCGCGTGCACATCGAGGCCGTTCAAACGCGCCTTCACATTGTGCACGAACTGCGTCATTGTCATGTTGTCGAGCATCGACGCGAACGGATGGAAATAACTTTCGAAGCCCGGCTTGGTCGACCAGTTGTCGAAGGAGATGCCGCATTTGTAGGTGGCATGACAGGCCGGCATCCATTCGGCTTCCTCGATGCCGAGATTGTCGAAGAAGCCGCGCAGCCACGGCGTGGAGCCTTCGCCGACACCGATGATGCCAACGGCCGGCGATTCGAGCACCTCGATCTCGACGTCGCGCCCAACCGAGGCCGCCAGCGTCATCGCGCACATCCAGCCAGCCGAGCCGCCGCCGACGATGGCGATCCTGCGAATCGTCGCCGGCAGATGGGCGTCCGGATTCGGCCGCGCCGGCGCGATCGAATAGTTGAAAACCGTTGCGGTGGGTGCGCTGGGCATGCGGGCTCGTACCGGGTGGCGAGTCGGAGAACGGATTCAGGCCGGTAAAGCTAGCGTTTTTTGCAGCGAGTAGCCACCGATTCCCTGCAATGCCGGCGCGCAGCCGCATCGTTGACGACGCCGCCTTCAGCCGGCGGCTTTCTTCACCAGCGCACTGATCTTCGCCTCTCCGGCAGCGGTCAACTCCTTCAATGCGTAGGAGGTCGGCCACATCGCACCGTCGTCGAGAGCCGCCTTGTCGTTGAAGCCGAACGTGGCATATCGATCGCCGAACTTGCCCGCGTCCTTGAAGAAGCAGACGACCTTTTCATCCTTGGTGTAGGCGGGCATGCCGTACCAGGTCTTCGGCATAAGCTCCGGTGCGGAGGCGCTGACGAGGGCGTGCAGGCGCTTCGCCATCGCGCGATCGGGCTCCTTCATCTTGGCGATCGCCGCAAGGATGGCGCGCTCGCCTTCCTCGCGACTCTTGTTCATGCGCGCTTCGGCCTTCAACTCCTGCGCGCGTTCCTTCATCGCCGCGCGTTCCTCGGCAGTGAATCCTTCGGATTTCTTGCTCGTCGCAGCGGTGCTTTTGACCGACTTGCCCGCGCTTTTCTTTGCAGTCTGGCTCATGAAAATTCCTCGTGTCGATTCGGATGGGAAGCTCAGCTGCGTTCCTGTACGCGCAGCAGGTTGCCGGCGGGATCGCGCACGGCGCAATCGCGCACGCCATACGGCTGCATCGTCGGTTCCTCGACGATTTCTGCACCGCTGGCCTGGATGCGCTCGAAGGTGGCATCGAGGTTCGGCGTTGCCAGCAGCATGATCGCGTAGGTGCCCTTGGCCATCATCTCGGCAATCGTGCGCTTTTCTTCGTCGGTCACGCCGGGACTCGCGGCCGGCGGAAACAGGACGATCGAGGTCCCGGGCTGATCGGCAGGACCGACCGTGATCCAGCGCATGCCGTTGTAGCCGACGTCGTTGCGCACCTCGAAACCGAGCGTGTCGCGATAGAACGCCAGCGAGGCGTCCGGATCGCTGTGCGGGAGGAAGCTCGAATAGATGCTGATACTCATGGTGGTTTTGCTCGCGGTTGGAAACGAGCCGTCATGCTATGTCGGGCTCGGTTGTCGGCGCTTCTTCATTCCTGATCGATTGCGTCCGGACCGGCCGGGTGACCTGTCTTGCGACGCAGGACGGCATCCCCGCGGTCGCCTGCGCTGCCTCCTGCCGGTAAACGCTGGGCGACACGCCAACCAGTTCGGTGAAGCGCGTGCTGAACGTGCCGAGCGACGCGCAGCCGACTGTGAAACAGACTTCGGTGACGCTGAGATCGCCGCGCCGCAGCAGCGCCATCGCGCGCTCGACGCGCCGCGTCATCAGATAGCTGTACGGCGATTCGCCGAACGCGAGTTTGAACTGGCGGCTGAGATGCCCACCCGACATGTGCACCCCACACGCGAGCTCCTCGACGTTCAGCGGTTGCGCGTACTCGCGGTCGATACGGTCGCGCACACGGCGCAGGCGCGCAAGATCGCGCAGATGCACCAATTCGGCAGGTATGTTGGCCATGCGGCGATCGTCCCATTTCAGGCGGGAGCGCTCAAGCGCAGCGGACCAGCGGAAAACAACCATTGCAGCGTTTTTGAGAGATGAATCGCATCCCGGCTTCCCGCCGTTTCGCTGCCAGCCAGCTTCGCGCGCCTATGCTAAACCGCGAGCGAACATAAGGAGGTTGCCATGTCTGCGGATACGAAGACTCCGTTCGAGCACGTCAACGACGTCCTGGCGCAGCTCAAGGAGATGCGCCACTACGCCAAGAACAATGTCGAGACCCTGACGGCGCAGTGGTTGCTGTTCGACGGCGAATTGAAGAAGCTCAAGCAAGCCGCGCCGATCGAGACGCTGATGACGCGCCAGAGCGAGTTGCACGACGCGCTGGAAAACGAAATCGACGCGCTCGAAAAACTCGCGGTGACGTTGCAGCCGCCGCCGGAAGAGGCGGCTGCAACGGCGTAGACGCGGTCATGCCTTCGCCCGCTTCGACTGCATCAGCGCGACGACGTGCAGCATCACGAACAGCGGAACCATGAACGCCGGAATCAACACGAGCGGCAACTGCCCCATCGGCGCGATCGTCGGCGGCGTGTCGTTCGCGATCGTCATCGCGCATATCGTCGCCGTCGTGAAGGCAACGACGAAGTCGAGGATGCCGAGCGCGTTCCAGAGCTTGAACCTCGAACTCGTCGCCGCGTCGGGGTCCTTGCTCAACGCGACGATCCACCATGGCGCAACGAAGCCGATCGCCATGTCGCCGAGACCCGCCGGCCAGGCGAACAGCCCGGGCAGCACGTGATTTGCATACAGCGCGACGAAGCCGAAGCCGGCCCAGCGCCAGGCCTGTATTCCGACAATAAGACGCAGGTCCAATGCGAGCAGGAACTCGCGGAATCCCGGCAGCAAGCGCTGCGCGGCGGCGAACACGAGCAGCGGAGCGACGGCACTGGCAAACACCGGCAGCGGCGGCTGACCGGGCGAGCCCTGGTAGACCCCGCTCGCGCCAAGGATCAGCACGGCAGCGAACCATACGGCCAATGCGGCCTTTATTGCGTTTCCGACCATCGGCCCCGGGCTGGTTCCGGGCAATGTTGTGGTTTGTGAAACGGGTACAGACATGACGCCTCTCCTAGTTACTTGCGTTTTGCAAGTGTCTCGTCGACACGCTATCATCTGTAACTTGCACTTTGCAAGTGTCGATCATGAAAAAAGCAAATCGCGCAACAAAACCGGAACTGCCCCGCCGATCCCCCTGCGCGGTGGCAAACACGCTCGACCGCATCGGTGACAAATGGTCGCTGCTGCTGGTACGCGACATGCTTGCCGGCAAGACGACCTACGGACAATTCCTGGAATCACCGGAGGGGATCCCGACCAACATCCTCGCCGATCGCCTCAAGCGCCTGGAACAATTCGGCATCATCGCGCGCTCGGCTTATCAGGAGCGCCCTGTCCGCTACGCCTATGCGTTGACCGAATCGGGACGCCAACTTGGCCGCGTACTGCGCGCGCTGGCCGATTGGGGCCTGGAAAACATTGCCGGCACGAAGAAGGAACTGGTACCCGGCTCGTTCGTGCGCTGACCCTGGTCGACGGGTGGCAGCCTACTGCTTGCCCGCGCGACGCAGCGCCTGATTGACCACTTTGCGGATCAGGCTTGGGTAGGCAATGCCGGCTTTCAGCGCCGACTGCGCGAGCTCGTCGTCCTTTGCGATGCAGGGATTGGCGTTCGGTTCGATCACGTAGACGTTGCCGCCGGCGGTCACGCGCAGGTCGAAGCGCGCATAGCTGCGCAGATTGAGCGCGCGATAGGCAAGCTTGCACACCTCATCGATGCGCTTCTGCAGGTCCACTTCGATCGGCTTTGCATCGTGATTGCTGATGCCCCAGCGCTTGCGGTACTTGTCGTCCCATTTGGCCTTGTAGGTCGCGATGCGCGGCTCGTCCTCGGCCATGTCGCCGAAGGTCATCTCGCGCGCGGGCAGCGTGCGCAAGGCGCGATCGCCGATGACGCTGACGTAGAGTTCGCGCCCGTCGATATATTCCTCCGCGATCGCGTCGAGCTCCATGCGCCCCTGGATCATCTTGATGCGCGCGAGAAAGCCGGCCTCGTCGTCGACGATCGACGCCTGCGAAATGCCGCGTGAGGCCTCCTCGGTCAGCGGCTTGATGATGCACGGCAGCTTCAGCCGTTTCGGCAGCCACACCTTGTGGCCGCGGTAAAAAGTGTGGAACCGCGGCGTGCGTACGCGATGGAAACGCAGGATCTTCTTGCACAGTCCCTTGTCGTTGCACAGGAACACGGCGCTCGAACTCGCGCCGGTAACCGGCACGTCGAGCAGTTCCATCGTGGCGATGACGTTCTTGTCCCAGTGCGTGGCGTGGTTGTACGTCTCGCAGAGATTGAAAATCACGTCGGGCTTGAAGTCGCGCACCGCGTCGAGCAGGGGACGTATGTCGTCGAACAGGCTGAGACGGCGGACTTCATAGCCGGACTCGAGCAGCGCCTGATACACGTCGTTCTCGGTGTAACTGCCGTCGGGATCGGCGAATTCCGCGGCAAAGTCGTAGTCCGGCGGCACCGAATACGGCAGATCGAAGACCATCAAAACACGCGTCGCCATCTAGAGCTTCCCCCGCAACCGCGTCGTGTAGCGATAATTCATCATCAGCGTCGTCAGATAGGTGGCGAGCTTCAGTACCGCCACCGTATCCGCCTCGTCAGTGACCAGGCGCAACGCGCGGCTGCGCTGCAGCACCGCCTTGTAAACCTTGTTGACCATGTGACGCCGCTCGCCGGTCCAGTTCGACACCTCGACCAACAGCGGCTTGCGTTGCGCCTGCAGCAGTTTGGCGACCGGTCGCCGCGTTTCGCCCTGCGCCTTGCCCTCGGCGAACAGGCGGCGCAGGTTGTCGTCGTGGAACTCCGGAAAATCCTCGGCTTCGGCTTGCCGGCGTTTCTTGTAATAGCGATCGAGCGTGCTGCGGATCGCCGATACCTTCCATAACAGTTTGCCGCTCGCGCGCAGCGGCGGCTTGCCGGCGATATCGGCCATCAGCTTGTCGACGAACAGCAGCTTGTCGAGCGCCTTCCATCCCGCATATTTCCTGCGCCAGTCCAGATCGGGCGTCAGCCAGACCGCGAACGTCTCGACGAAATCCTCGTCCGGGTGGTACTGCGCGTAGTAGTAGTCGAGATGGCGCACGTAGCTCTTGCTGTACGGGCGGAAGCGATAGGTATCACCGTACTCTTCGGACGAGTGTCCGAACACGCGCTGCCAGCTACGCTTGCGGTTGAGGTCATAGGCATAGCTCAGCGCATGGCCGCATTCGTGGCGCAGCAGCTTCATGCACGCCGCGTCGGTGTCGCCCTCGGCTTCGAGCATCATCTTGCGCTGCAGCTCGATCAGGCGCGGATGCGCGAGATAGAACGGAATGCCGATGACCGGCTCGCCTTCCGGCGTCAGCCATTCGTCGGCGAGATAGCAGCGTGGCTTGAACGGGATGTTTCTTGCCTCAAGCTCGCGATAGAGCTGCGCAATGCGCGCCTCGAGCCATGTGCCCTCGATGCGCAACGGCAACTCGCACATGCGCAACGCGAGCAGCGCGTCTTCGGGAATCGTCGCAAGGTCGATCTGCGGCTTCGCAACCGCATCGACCCGCACCTTGGCGACGTCCTTAGAGGTGGGCATGAAGAAAGTGTACTCTTACCTGCGTTTTGCTGCGCACCGCGACGGAATCGTGTTGCACCGCTCGCTCAGTCACCGGAGGCCGATTTGAAAACACTGTTCGCCATCCTTCTTGCCGCCGGCGCGATGCAGAGTGCGCCTGCTCTCGCGGAATCTTCCAGGGCAAAGGCGCCGGCGCCTTCTCCCCTGCTCGGCAGTTGGGCCGTCGATATCTCGCGCCTGCCGATGCCGCAGGAAGCACGACCGCAGAGCGTCACGATCACGTTCGCGGATGCGGGCGGCGCGAAATGGAAGGTCAACGTCGACATCGTCGATGCCGGTGGAACGAAGATCAACGCCTACGGGACCTATGCCCTCGACGGCACCGCCGCTCCGGGCCAAGGCAGCACGATCGAGGCCGACACCGGCGCGATCAAGATGCCCGCGCCCAACGTGCTGGTCATGGGGCTTGGCAAAGGCGGCATGCCAGCCTCGACGCGCGTCTACACCGTCGCCGCGGACGGCAGAAGCATGATCGAGACCGCCGTGAGCTTCGACAACGTTCCGGTAATGCGAACCTTCTACTTCACCCGCGTCCGCTGACGGGAGACAGAACGAGCGAACCCGCTTCCGTCTTCTGCCGGCCGCCCGGCGTGCATTGCACCGGCATCGAAGCGGCGCAACGCGCCTCTTTTATAGTGCAGTCCACGCGTAGACGAAAAGGGTGTTGTTGTCGGATGCTCTCCGGTCGTTGCCATCGATGCTGCGGACCGCACCGGCAAAGCGCGTATAAAAAGTGTACTGAACCCCGAGCCTCAAATTGGCAAACGGTTTCGCCCACGAATCGGTCTTGCCGAATGGATTCCAATTGAACTCTGCGATACCCCCATTGGTGGTCGGCCGACCGGTGACCGGATAAAGCAACGCATCGCGACTGCCGTTGTTTGCGAAGCCGCCGAGCGTCACACCCCACGTGTTCTTGTACCAATAGCTCGCGTCGAGATTGAGGGATCGCAGCGTGCTGTGGAGCCGCTCGGCGGAACCTGCTGCGAAGGATGCATCGAGGCGTTCTTGCTCGTGCACGTAGAGGGCCTTGACCGTCACGATATGATCGCCGCTGCCGATATATTGATAACTTGCATCCACTCCGATGTGCTCGAAGCGATCGGCGGGTCCGGGCAGCGACTCCGAATCGCCTGCCGTGTTGGTGCCGACAAGTCCTCGGCGCATCTTGAGGACGACCCCTCCAATCTCGAAGTTGCCGTTTGACACATTCCTCGTGTACGCAATTCGCGCATAAGGGGCGACGCCGGTAACGCGCCCTGAGAAATCCGTATTGATCGTTCTGAGGAAGGCCGGAGAGAGCGAACGGTATCCTCCGGCTTCCGCGTACCAAGCGTCATCCAGTTGCGCATAAGCGCTGGCCCCGATGACCTGACCTGCCATGGCACCGAAAAGAACCGGCGTGGCCGGCGCCGAAGGTGCAAGATCGGGGGACATATACGGGTACTGCCACGCAGGGATGGTGTTGTATACGTCACTCACTCCGGGATTGTTGTTGAGTGATATTCCCCAAACCACTGCATGCGAGCCGATCTGGTTCGAACGCGCATAACGGAGTTCGACGTTGTCCCATCCCACCTTTCCACCGTTCTCGGAATAGGTGGCCTCCCAAGGTGGTCGCTGATGCGTCCGGCCAGAAATGCGGAAGCCTGCTCCAGCTCGACATTGTCATTCCTGTTGAAGCCACTGCCGGGCGATTCGGCTTGCGCCTTCTGCGTATGAGTAAACGTCTCGACCAACATCATCGACAGCGGGATCTTGCGATCGTCACCTGCTTCGAGCGTATAGCCCTGGAGTTTGAACTGCCGCCCGAAAGGAGTCAGCTGAGGACCAAACGCGCCGATATGGCAGGCCACGCACGGCTGATGTGTCTGTCGGGCAAATGCCGGAACGGCATGCGCGGCGGAACAATACAAAGTCAGCCAGACCAAAGCCAGGCAATACAGGGCGAGGTTTGCAGCACTGCGACTACAATTGAGGGGCAATAGAATGCCCGTGGTACGCGCGGTAGCCATACCAGTCTCCTAACTGAGGAGGATTGTTGCTTTCTTGTCGAAGGAGGTCTTGTCGCGTCGTGACTCGAGCGCGATTGCCTTGCGTACTGAAGCGTTCTCCGCAATGGCCGCGGGATAATCCCGGCTCATGCCGTGACGAATTCTGATGCTCAAGACGTCAGTGCGGCATCCTCTTTCGAAAGACACGTTTGTTCTTGGATGTCTATGAATGCCGTCGTCGCGGATGGAGGTTCATTCGCGCCCTGAATTTCCATGCGCCTTCGATCACAAATCGAAGCAAGCAACGCCGGCATGAATGTCGTCACACAACTCCACGTTTCTTGGGAAACGATGCCGCTTGGTATATTTTTCGATCCGCGCGCATTGCCAATTTTGGGTTGGTCGATGCAGCAGGAGGCAGCAACTCCGATCGTCAACCTGCTCATTCGCCAGCACGCCTCGCGCGCGAGCCAAACCATGCAGAGGAAAAGGGATGAAATCCACCCCTTCCCCCTTTGCCCATTTCCGCAAGCCCCGTTTAGTACGCCGACCCACCCGGCTGCGTGGAACTCAGCACTCCGGCCTCGGCGGTCACCGAGTAAGCCGTTCCGCCCACGGCAGCCCAGGTAGCGAGATTGAAGCCGTCGCCGGCAGCAAGGCGCGCGACGTTGATGCCGCGGTAGGTCAGCGGCTGTTTTGCGGCGCATACCTGCGGCAGTCCCGGCGCCTGCAGGAAATAGACATGGCCCGTGCCTACCACGCTCGCGTTGCCGGTAGCAGGCACGAGCAGCGCGGTCATTTCGTCGATGGCGATGCCACGCGGCGTGGTGCTCCAACCGTTGGCGGCCACGCGGCAGAGGAAGGCGATGTCGCGGCCCATGCGGTCGCGCACGCCAAAGTGGGCGTCGCCGATGATGCCTTGCAGCGCGGGCAGCAGGGCGAAATCGCGATCGAAGCTCATGTAGCGATTGAACGGATCGGCCAGGGCCTGGCTGCTGGTCACGCCTTGGCTGGCCTGCGCGGTGTAAACGAACTGGGTGAGCACGTTGAGCCCGGCGCTGGTGCCACCCACCGGCACGCCGTGGGCAATGCGCGCGTTGAGCGCGGCTTGCACCGGCGTGCCCTTCCAGAAATTGATGTAGTCGGACTGGTCGCCGCCGGCAATCCAGATGACTTCCGCCTGATTGATGATCGCCGCGACCGCTGCAAGGTTGGCCGACGCGGCATTGGGGATGATCAGCGTAGCGACGGAATTCGTGTTTGGGCACAGCGCCTGCACATACGGGTTGTAGGCATCGGTACCGGTGGCGCGGATGATCAGGAAATCGCCGTTGCCGCCCATGCTGCACAGCCATTGAAAGGCCTGGTCGACATCCGTACCGCCACCCATCAGCACCGTGCCGGAGGTCGTCGCGGGTGCAACGTCGGCGGCATTGCCGACGCGCGTGTAGGTGTAGGACGGCGCCTTGCCTGCCAGCGCGGGCGAGGACAGGACGAAAGCGGACAAAAACATCAGCAGAGTACGCAGCATGCAGCACCTCATGGTCGGATGTCGGTCATGCCGCAAACGAGCTCGGTGACGCATGGCGACGTCAGCTGCATTGCGGCCAGGAAAGGGCCGGCGTTTCGCCGCCCGAGACCCTAGACGTGCAACTGCCCTTCCGGAGGAAATCGCTCTGCCATCCGCGATCCGAAACGAGCGATCACGCCGAGAACAACGCAACACCATCCACAACTATGTGCGCCACGATGTTCACCCAGAGATTGCGCTTGCAGAAATAGAGCCAGGTGAGCATGGCTCCGCCGAACCCGGCGACGATGAGGTGCGCCCAGCCCCAAGAGCCGACGTGCGCCAGCGCGAACAGCGCAAGCGGCAACAACGCCGCAACGCCCCGGCTGCCGGTCAGCGACAGCAGGCGCTCGATCGGATAGCCGCGGAACAACACCTCCTCCGAGACTCCCGCGCGGACGACGGAAATCGCCAGCCACCACACGGGCGCCGCGGTCAGAGCGCCGACCGCCTGATCTTCGCCGAGATGCAACGCGGGCAAGACGAGCAGATAAAGCACGGCCAGTCCGGCAATGATCGCGGCGGCGAAAGCCGAGCCGAGGAGCAAGTCACGAAAGGGAGGCAGGCGAAAACCGATCGAGGACAGAGCGCGTTTCTCGACGAACACGACGTAGCCTAGTGTCGCGCCAACCAACGCCCAATAGATCGCTTCGTTGCCAAGCATATGCGCCACGTCCTTGGGCTCGTTGTCCCAGGCCGGAAAAGGCAGGCTGCCGACGCCGAGCGTGAGCACAAGTCCGAGGATGCTGGACAACATCGGCTTCGGAATGACTTCGTTTCCTTGCGCCACAGATTGAGCGTTCATGCTTTTCTCTTCTTGTATGTGCGTTCCTCGATGCGCGCAACGCGCGTCCTCGCCTCGTGCTCGCGCCGCAGCAGCGTGATGAAATCGTCGAGTGCGCGCGTCGTACGACGCAAATCTCCCGTGCTCAGCAACTCCATGATCAGACCGTCGAAAACCGCCCCGCATAGCGTCGCCATCGCTGCGCTGCTGATCGATTCGGGCAAACGCGACGCGATGAACTCGATCCAATTCAGCGACGATCGATTCAGATAGCGCTCGTAGGTGCCGGGTACCCGAACCGCAATGAAATGCGCCTCGTACAGAAGACGAAGGTAGGGCAAGTTGCGTTTATCGCTCGCCCAACGCCAACAACGCTTCATCGGCGCCTCGCCCGCGACAAGCGCCTTGGCCGAAGCAACCGTGGCGAGTGATATCCGCAGGCGCTCCTGAACTTCGCCGAGCACCTCCTCGATCAATCCTTCCTTCGAGCCGAAGTGGAAGACCAGCAAGCGCGCGCTGGTCCCGATTCCGGCGGCCAGCGGGCGCAACGACAGGCCGGCAAGCCCGTTCTTCAGCAGATAGTCAATGGCGCGGTCAATCAGTTGGTCTTTGCGATCACTCATGTAACGATCGTTACATGGAACAGTCGTTACAGTCAACACGAGCCGCGAACTTCGCCCGCGCGTTCAGATAAACGCCTCGTCGCTGAACGCGAATCGCGTCGCATCAAATCGGATTGAACCGCGCTCCGACTCAAGGCGATCTACAAGTGTGTAGGCAGCGCGCCTCCGTGCACGCAGCAACGCCGATCACACACATCGTTTTGAGAGGATCAGACTATGAAAAGCTCAACCACAGCCATCGTTTCGGCCTGCCTGCTGGCGGCTACAGGCGCGTTTTCGCTCGCCACTGCGGGTGGAGGCGTGCACAGCATGCCGACGAACGGAACGCGAACGCATCAGACGCCGACCACCACCACGTCGTCCACGGTACGTGGACCGGCCATGACCGGTCAGCCCAAGCAGTCGTGCGGAAGCGCGACGGCACCGAACACGCCAGGCAACGCTGCATCGGCGCCGGGCTCGGCCTTCAATCCGAACGGCAATGCCGGCACCCACTATGCGGGCCAGCAGGCGCAAAACTCAGGCAATACGGCGAGCGTCTCCCAGTACGACGCTGCCTGCTCTCACCAGCCGTAACCTCGGAGCAAGCAAATGGGGTCAGGAGCGGTTTTTCTGGCAGTGGGGTTGATGCCGTTTGATTGCAGTGTTCGGGGGACGGAGATAGTCGACCGCGGTTGATTAGCTCCGCCCCTTTTTTCTTTTTGCCAGCGAGTCCGCAACCACCCAGGCGGCGCCGGTCAGGGCGACGTTGACCGCATTCTCATTCCAGAACCAGTGGTTCGAAGGATCGCCGATCAACATCGGCAGGTGCACCAGCGGCGTGAACGCGGCGAACATCACGGTAAGCAGGATCGCGGCCAGGCGAGCCTGCACTCCCACGAGGATCGCGACACCTGCGGCGATGTGGCACAGCCCGGTCGCATAGCCCCAAAACTCCTGCGTCGGCGGCAGCCATTTCGGCACCAGCGGAGCGGTCAGATCCATGTAGACGAAATGCGCAACGCCGAACACCAGACAGCAAACTCCGAACGCGACCTGGCCCCATCGCGTCAGGCGCGACGCAAGGCCGGCATCGATGTCGGCGCAGTCCGCGTAGACGATCAGTCCGCCCGCCGCGATGGCAAGCTGTATGGCGAGGCTCTCATAAGGTCCGAACTGCGCGTAATGGGCGAGCAGGACGCGGCCGTTCATCACCAGGACGACAACGAGCGCGAAGTACGCGGTGAGCGCCGCGGCGGCCCGAGCCGTGGTCCGTCGCCACTCGACGGCCACTCCCGCGATCAACATGAAGGCCGCAGCGGCATAAGCCAGAGCGGTGCGTTCCGGGAAATCCTTCGGCACCGGCTGGCCCGGATGGAAGTCTCCGAACGCCAGGCACACCGCGCCCAACGCGATCATCCCCAAGCCATAGACGCGCCAGCCGAAAGCGGCTGTCGTGTTTTCCGCGATCAGATTTTTCGACTCGACTCGAATGCTCATCCGTTGCTCCTCTAAACGCGACGCTCGGGAGGCGCAGGCCTGTGAGCATACGGCCCGGATTGGTGCCGCGAGCCGCATGGTAGCTGCGGCTTGCGGCGCAAAAGTTGCATCCCCTGCGCGCTCGCATACCCAACCGAGGTCACTCGACTATGCCGACTGCTACGCGCTTCTCGCCTAGCGCGCATGACACTCTTACCCCAACTGACGCATGCCCAGACTGCAGGCGGGAATTCGAGCGGGACTTCGGATCAGCATGCTTTCGACCGACAATGGCAGCTTCACCGGTTCTCGGTAACTGTCGAACCCAGACCCGCTCGCTCGTCGGAAGAAACGAATGCCTACCTCGCCCAAGGATCCTGCGATGAAAAAATATCTGCTCAGCGTTTGCTATCCCGCCGGCAGCAAGCAGCCCGCACCCGCGGCGCTGCAGAAAATCATGCGCGACGTCGGCGCCGTGCAGCAGGAGATGCAGGCGGCTAGCGCCTGGGTGTTCGGTGGCGGACTCGACGTCCCTAGCACGGCCAAGGTATTGCGCTACAAGGGCGACAAACTCGCGATGACCGACGGACCCTTCATCGAAACCAAGGAGCTGATCGGCGGGATCACGATCGTTCAGGCCCCCGATCTCGATGCCGCGCTTGAATGGGGTCGCAAACTCGCGCTGGCGACGACGACTCCGATCGAAGTGCGCGCTTTTTTCTAGCGGACAAACTGAATCGGCAGCCCAAACTTCGTAACTCAATGCGTGGCGAACGTCGTCGAAGAATCGCCGCGAGCGCGGTCGAGGCGCGCGACGCCAGCCGACGAATGCGCGCGCAGATAGTCCCGGGCATGCGTCACTTCGGCCCGCGATCCATCGGCCGCGGCGGTCTGCTTGACGAGCTGCGTGAAGTAGCCGCTCGCACGCGCGTCGTCGCCGGCGCGTTCTGCCGACAGTCCGGCGCCGTAAAGGCTGCGGAAGCGCGCAGGATAAATCTTCAGTACAGCCTCGTAGGCCGCCAACGCATCGCGCGGGCGTTTCAACTCGAGTAGCAACGCGCCGAGCTGTTCGCGCAGCGGCATCAACGCGCCGGGCGAGACCGGATGCTTGCCGAGCGCGTCCTCGGCGTCCGCGCCCGAAGTGAGCAACGCAACTGCTTGCGCGTCGTGGCCTTCCGCATGCGCCAGCCACGCGTCGGCCGCTTGCGTCTGCACGTCGAGATGGCGGCGGAAGTAGTCGAACTTGATGTCCGTGGTCGCATCGCGCAATGCATGCATGCGCGCGATCGCGATGCGCGCGCCCGCGAGGTCGCCGGTGTGCAGGCGCCCGAGCGCATGGCCGTACTCGAACATCGCCTCGGCGAACGGATACTTCGCCCACTGCACTCGCGCTGGAACGGGTGCATTCGCCGCTTCCTGCCATGCTTCGCGCTCCAACGCATAGCGCGCAGGCACGGCAGCGAGCGAGTACGCAGCGGCAAATTCGAGCGGCGGAAAGGTCTCCTTCACGCTTGTCGCGCGATCGAACACCGCACGCGCCTCGGCGTCGCGGCCTTCCTGCAGGTAGGAGTAGATCAGATAGTCGAGCGCGTGCAGCTCTTCGCTCTCGGTCGCTGTGCGGCCGCGCAGCTTGGCATAGGCGCGCGACGCCTCGGCGGAGGCTGAGTTGCTCGCGGCCGCTTCGTCCCACATGCCCAGCCGGGTGAAAATGTGCGAAGGCATATGCAACGCATGCGGCACCCACGGCGCAATGGCGGCATACGCCTTGGCTGCGGCAAGCGCGCGTTGCGCCTGCGACGGATAATCGTAACTGTGGATGATGTAGTGCGCGATGCCGGGATGTTTCGGGTAGTGCTTCCACAGCCGCTCCAACAATTCGCCGGCTTCCTTCTGGTGCGCGAGCGTCGCATCCGTCGGCGTCGCGTAGCCCACTGCCAGCATCGCGAGGGCGTGGAACACCTGCACCTCGACATCGGTCGGATAATGCTCGCGCAGCGCGCGCATCGATGCTTCGTATGCGACCACGCGCGCAGCCGTGCCGACGGGCCCATGGCACGACTGCCCAACCGGCACGGCAGACGTCGTGTCCGGCGTCGCATAGTAGGTACGGATGGCCTCGATGAAACCCCGCTCGCGCGGCGTCGCTTTCAGGCTGGACGCCTGCTCGGCGGCCGCCTTGCCGGCGGCGAATTCGTCGGGCAACGGCGGCGTCCAGATCGGATGCCACCAGGTCTGCGCGATGCCCCATTGCGCCATCGCGCAGGTCGGATCGCGCTCGGCGATCGCGGTGAAAATGCGCCGCGCTTCCTCGTAGAAAAACGAATGCAGCAGCGCGACGGCGCGATTGAAGTCCGCTTGCACTGATGCGTTGCAGGATATCGGGAACGTGACGGCACCGGCGGAGCGCAAGTCGCCCGGCGCGGGCGCGTCCGCGGCCGCCGGCGATTGCGGCAGGAGCCAACCAACGCAAATCAGCAAGACCAGCCAATGACACCGCGACATGGCGCTACTCCCCATCACGCAATGATTCCCCGGCGCTAGGATACTGGAAAGCAAGAGAGCGATGACGGTTGCGCCAACGGGTTCGCAAAAGCGTCGAACCGCAACCGATCAGGAATCCATCAATCTCTCGATGTGGCTAAGCCTCAACCGTTGCATTTTGTCGAACGAGCGCTCGTCACGGTAGAAACCCACGCCCCTGTCGTAGGCGTCCAGCATTTCTCTCGGCGCAAGCGCCCTGACTTTGTCCGCTAGCGCACTCATGTCCCAGTCATCGTCGGAAACATTGATGATCCACGGCTTGCCAATGAATTCCTTTTTTGGCGACGCCAAAGTCAAGGCTCCGGCCGTCAGCCCTTCCAAGGCGGAAATGTCGGATTTGCACTCGTTGCCATTGATGTCATGCATCGGCTTCAAGAAACACAGCGCACCCGCGGTCCGTATGAACTTCATGTACTGAGTCAACTCGAGCCCGCGCACATTTCTGATGTTGTTTCCAGTCAGCCCGCTATCCACGCCGAGGCAGGTGAAATTGACCTTGGCGAAATTCCGCATCATGTCGAAGCTGCGTTTGTGGGTGGCATCCCCGCGCCAAAGAAAATGGGGCTTCTCTTCCTTGATCTTTTTCTCAAAATAGTCCGCCGTCAAGGCAGGAAAGCTTTGAAATCCGGGAACCATGGTGTTGTGCACGACGTGGATTTTGCTTTCGAATCGCGCGTCGTAGTTGCCACCCAAGGCATTCTGGATCGCCCTCAGGAAAGTCGCGCGCAAATGATCCGTGCTTACCGTTATCAGATCGGCGCCAACGAGCTGATCGATCAGGCTCTGCCGTACTGAAGTCAGGACGGCGTAGTACGGATCATCCTTCTCCACGAAGAAAAAATCATCGTCGTAGTCGACCCAGATTTTTTTGCCGTTGGCCTTCGCTTGCGCCAGAAAATTGGTCGTTTGCGGATCGGCCGCCCGTGCAGAAAAAATTACATCGGTATCCAGAACGTCCCCGGGGGCCAGGGCACTTATCGTTGAAAATCGCGATGTACCGCTTGCTGCGCCACTGTTGTAGGAAACCTTGACCTCTGGCAGAAGGCGCAGAGGCAACAGACCTCTATAGAATGTCGAGGCATTACTGATATTGCCGATGTAGTATACTTTTACCATTGCAACCGATTTCCTCGCCTGATTGGCGCGAACTCCCAGCTAATCAAATTTTCATCGCGCGCGCAGCCTGCCGCACACGGCGCGCAAAGCATCATCGCTTGCACGAAGTGCGGCAGCAACCAGTGGCGCGTCGAGAGATGGCGATCTGATCGGTCACGGGTCGAAATACGATCGGGGCGGCACACCCGCCAGCGGCGTCGGCGCCGTCGTCCTCGATGTCACCGTCACCAGCCCGCTTTACCCGAAGTCATTCCGACTTCGTGACCGCAACGTCTTCGTGTTTGGCCGTTTCGGCACGGCTCTTTGAAAACGGAGCCAACGAACGCCACCGTTCGCGTGAGTCGAGCTCAACGATGCGGCCACCGAAACCGGTTTCGTAGCGTGCAAGATTGAGTCCGGCCAGGTATGCAAGGTAGGCAACGACAAACCAGACAACCGGGCTACGTCCCTTGTCCGGCCACCAGGCGAACCAGGTCGCCGCATCGACCAGCGTGGTTACTTGGCCGGCGATCTTTTGCTTGATGAGCTCGCCGATGCCCTTGTGCAACATGTCCAGCACCACCGAAGGGTGCATAAGGGTAGTGACGAAGCCGCTCACTTCGATGTAGATCAGTGTCCACGCCGCGGCGACACCATAGAAACCACCGCCGAACTTCATCCATTTCGCGTGCATCACGCTGTCCGAATGTTCTTTGGATTCCTTCTCCGCTTTTCGGATCGTCTTGAGACTTGCGTCTATCGATTTTTGGTCCGCGTTTCGCGCGAGCTCGCCGCGGCTGTACAGCCGATAAAACAGCAACCAGCTCAACGCCGCCACGGGCAAGCCAAGCTCGAGGGTGGCATATAGAAGCTCGGACAACATCGGCGACATGCGAGTCCTGTGAGATGAAGCGGCTCGTGAGTCTACTCTGTCTTTTCAAGCGTGCTGACGCCTCACGCGCGAACGCGTGATCCGCATCTTGTCGCTGCCCGCCTGCGCGAGCAAGGCATCGATTGCAGCCAGCACTTCGCGTGTCTGCCCTTCGATGTCGAGACTCGTGTCCTCCGGCACCTGCCCGGCCAGATAGACGATGCCGTTGTGGACGCTGGCCTCGGACATGCGCGGGCTTCCATGCAATGGATCATGGGGTTCTGTGATTGCTGTGCGCAACGACTACGCGCCGACACCCGCGCTTCAGTCGAGGCGCAACCAGCTCAGGAACAGGTGTTGCTCGCGGTCTTCGGTCCGATGACCCTCGCGCCCATCGATCACCTTGCCCCATGCGATACGCCTGCCGTCGCCGCGCGCGCTGTCCACTCCGACATGTTCCCCTTGCGGGATGGCAAAGTCGGTGACAAGCACCATGGTGCCGTCATCCTTCACAACTACCAGTGCGGGCTTGGAGACGGTGTTGTTCGTCGCCCAGCCCGAGCTGATGTGAACCTGCACTTCCTGCGGCGGCAGGCTGCTGCGATTGTCCAACCGCCAGTCGGCGGTTTTCTCGAGCAACGACCTCAGGTGCGGATCGCTCCAGTCGACAGGACCGACCGGCGTGTCCGAGCGTGCCTTGTAGTGGCTCATACTCCCTCCTCGTTGGACGGAACGCGAACGCACGTGTGCACTGTCATGGACCGACCGCTAGCGGCTACGGTAACCATCCAAGTGCATATTGTGTGATGAAGATAACAGAAATCCCGCCTAGTGGCGGGATTTTGTGATCCATGACACCAAACTGAGGTCAGGGTCCAAACCGGGTTGGAGCCGATTTAGGAACGTCTACTCGGGCCTCGGTTTGAAGCCCTCGCCGTCAGTGCAAGCAAAGCTGCAAGCAACACGCTCGCGATGCCACCCAGCGTGGGCGCAGTCACGGCTGCGGCCGGCGGCGCGGCGTCGTTGTCGGTAATGACGACCGCTTCGCTCGGCAGGATCCCCAAGGCCAGTCCTTGCGGATTGCTCAGCGCAACATAGAAAGACTCATCGCCCTCGTGAATCGCGTCGTCAATAATGGGAACCGTGATCGTTCGCGGCGTGAGGTCTCCGTCGCCCCAGGACAAGGTGCCGGCAGTTGTGGTGTAGTCGCCCGGCGCCATCGCGGTGAAGTTGGAGGTCGAATAGTCGACCGATGCGATGCCGCCACCGACTCCCTGCCTCAGTACGGTCAGATTCACCGTCCCGGCAGACTCGTTCACCGTCACCGAGGTTGCGCTGAAATTGGCTGCATCGCCCGGAGTGGCAACTACCAACGGCGAATTCGCCAAGCCGGCAACGAGGAAAACTGCGCTCCACGCAGCGCCGCGAGCGCCGGCAAAGTCACGACTCGGATTCACGAGGGTGGTAAAACGGATGGCGGTCATGTTCTCCTCTGCGGTATCCCGACTTTGTCAAAGCGACGAGCGTTGAATACTACCCCGAACTCGTCGAAAAACGAGATGCCTCACCGGTAGTAGTCTTGTGTGAAATCGTTCGCACTGCGGTATCGAAAGGTGAACGGCCAGAGTGGATTGCCGCTCGTGGTTCGATGCGCGAAGCGTACCTGTGCTGGGCCTGCCGAAGCAGCGCCACGAACGGAAAAATTCGAACGAAACCATCACGAAAACGAGTTACTTCGTGATCTGGCGATGGTCCGGGCACAGGCGACCACATCACAACGTCGGGTTGCGAACGATTTCCCAATGCGCATCCGCCGTCTGTCTCCACACGGTCAGGAAACGTCCCGGCGTTGATTGAAGCTTTCCCTCGGCAGTCTTCCATAACCATCTTTCATGACCGCCCCGCGCAGGCAGTCATCCATGACTCTTGCCACGGGCAACTCGACAAAATTTTCCTCACGCTATGGTTTGGGCTTATCCCATCGTTCAAGCCGGAGTGCGAACATGACGCAACTCTCTCGTCGTCGCTTTCTCGCCAGCGCCGCGGCGCTCGGCACCATCGCCGTCTGGAGCCGCGCGATCGCCGCGCCTTCGCGAACGAAATGGCGCGAGCATCGCGAGTCGTTTCGCGAAGGAGTCGCCTCGGGCGATCCGACCTTCGACAGCGTGATGCTGTGGACGCGCTACACGACGAACGCCGCCCAGCCCGCTTCGCTCGATCTCGAAGTGGCCGAAGACGCCGATTTCACCCACGTCGTCGCGGTCAAAAAAACCACCGTCGCAGCCGACGCGGACTGGACCTGCCGCGTGCTCGTCGGCGGCCTCAAACCCGCGCGCGAGTACTGGTATCGCTTCACCGATGCCAGCGGTAACGGCAGCCGCATCGGCCGCACGCTGACCGCGCCCGCGCTGGATGATGCGCGCCCCGTGCGCTTCGCGTTCGTTTCGTGCCAGAACGCGAATCTCGGCCCGCAGACGGCCTACCGGCGCATGATCTACGACGACCAGCATGCGGCACCCGACGAGCGCCTGGGTTTCGTCCTGCATCTCGGCGACTTCATTTACGAACTCGTCTGGTATCCGGAAGACCGGCCGCAAGGCTATTACGATCGCCGCATTCGTGAGCTCGTACGCTACGAGCACGGCGAAAAACATGCCGACTTCCATATTCCGACGACGGTCGACGACTATCGCGCGGTCTATCGCGCGTACCTCGCCGATCCCGATCTGCAGGATGCACGCGCCTACTTTCCGTTCGTGGCCATGTGGGACAACCACGAGTTCAGCTGGCTCGGCTGGCAGAGCCTGCAAATATTCGACGGCAAGACGCTGCCACGGCAAACGCGCAAAGTCGCCGCGATGCAGGCGTGGTTCGAATACCAGCCCGCACGCGTGAAGAAGCCGAACCCGTCGCTCGAACGTTTCGCCGCGCCGCACGTCGTCGATGCGCCGATCAATCGCTTCGACGAAAACGGCATGGGCCAGGAGCCGAACAATCTCGCAGCGCTCGCCAGCCTCACCGGCTATCGCGCGCTGCGCTGGGGCCGTCATGTCGACCTCATCGTCACCGACCAGCGCAGCTATCGTTCGGAGGATCCGACCGGCGACGATCGCGCGGATGTTTTCTCGAGCAAGGATTTTCCGAATCTGCTGCCGCAGGAAATGCAGGAAATTCTCGATGCCGGCCGCACGGCTAACGGCGGCAAGCCGCCCGCGACAATTCGCTTCGGCGACAAGGATGTCGCGAACTATCGCAAAGACAAACCCGCACAAACGATCCTCGGCGCCACGCAGAAAAAATGGTTCCTCGATCGACTCAAGACATCGAACGCGACGTGGAAAATCTGGGGCAACACGACCGGCACGCTCGACTGGCGCGCCGATCCGCAGAACCTCCCGGCAGGCCTCACCAAGCCCTGGCCCGGCGCAGGCTACGCCGGTTTCGGCGGCGGCGATCACGGCAGTGCGTATGTCGAGCGAGCGCAGATCTACGACTTCGTCGCGCGTGAGGGCATCACCGGATTCGCCACGGTCGCGGGCGATCGCCACAGTTTCTGGGCCGGACTTGCCGCCAAGGCGTTGCCGCCGCAGAAATTCGAACCGGTGGGCATCGCGTTCGTCACGGGATCGATCTCGGCGCCCGGACTCGTCGAATCTCTGGAGCACAAGTTTCCGAAAGACCACCCGCTGCGCCCGCTATTCGTTGCCGATCGCGGCGGCCCCAAACCGGAGCCCGCGGTCAACATGCTGCTGCGGCACGGCGTGCGCAGTTGCCTTGAATATTCGAAAAGCGGCGATATCGGCAAAGCGCGCGCGCTATCGAATCCGGACAATGCTCCGCATCTGCGCTTCATCGACATGGGCGGGCATGGCTACACCGTCGTGCGCGCGAGCGCAGACGCATTCGAGACCGAATTCGTCTGCATCCAGCGACCTGTCGAAAGCAGCACTGCAGCAGATGGCGGTGCGCTCGTCTATCGCGTCAAACACCACGCACCGCTGTGGAAAAAAGGCAAAGCGCCGCAACTGGAGCAGCACATCATCGAAGGCGATCCGAAACTTTCGATCTGAAACCAAGGAAGGGGGCACTACGCTGACCCCGGTTTCGGTCCCGCGCATTGTGCGCAGTACGTCACAGTTTAAGTGAGCAGGTCGCAGTAGCTTTGCCCAGAGTTGCGGCGCACGCAACACGGGGGGCAGCATTCGCGCAAAGCCAATAACTTCACTCGCGACACGGTGACGTGCCGCGAGCGTCGGGTTGTGCATGGCGGACGCACCATTTGCTGTCCCGCGATCGCAAATCCATCAGGGGAAACTACATGAACCCGAAAATGCCATCGAGGGATAACAGCTACCATCCGTCCTCGAATGTCGAAGATAGCTCCAATAGTCCGTTCCCACTCGGGGCTGCACCGGGTATCGATATACTTAGAAAAATCGGCAACGCCTTTGGGTTCCTTGGCCTTGCGGCCTGGGCCCTGCTCCTCGCGCAACCTGCCGTCGCGCAGCGAGTTGTCGTGCAGCAGGCGACGGCGAATAACCCTCAGTCGCTGCAGGCTGCACAGTCGTTCCGCGACAATTTTTCCGCCCTGCTCGACAACTATAACGCTGTGTTCAAGCTACAGGGCAATACACTGCGCCAGGAACAGGTCGCGCAAGCCCAGGCAGCCATGCAGAAGGTGTCCCCGGCAGATCTTGCCTACGTGTTCTCCCGAGGCTCTCTGCCCGACCTCGCGCCGGCGGTATCCGCCATGCAGCGGGTTGCTGCAGCACAACTCGCGGCGAATAACACAGCCCACACCAGTTCGACGACGCTTTCACTTGCGCCGGGGGCGCAACCCGGCACAAAGAGCGTTTCTTCGGTGCCGTTCCCGGACCCTTCGACATCGGTCATCGACGACTGCAGCGAATCCAATACGCCGCACGGCGCTCAGCTTACCTACGACGCACTAATCTCCGCGCAGGAGACCTCCAGCATCCTGGCGGCGGCGGCGTGGGTGTGCAACGAAGATATCCTGGGTGAGAACGGGTCGGCCGTGTGCATCCCGTTTGCTATCGCTAACGACATCGCGCAATCGTTGTTCGCGGCGCGCAATTTCTGCTCCGGTCTTGACCAATCCGCAATGGTCGCCGGCAACTCCAGCCGTCTGGACCATATCCATACCGACCTCAGCAACGACCTGACGACTCTCCAAGGCAATATCACCACGGCAACCACGACGATCACGACCAACGACAACAGCAACAAGACGGCGATCGTCACAAACGACAACACCAATACGACTTCGATCATCGCGAGCATCGGAGCTGGCTCGACGACAGTGGTGAACAATGCCAACGCAAACACCACGCAGATCATCAAGAACGACAACGCCAACACCACGACGATCACGACCAACAACAACAACAACAAGACGGCGATCGTCGCAAACGACAACGCCAACACCACGAAGATCACGACCAACGACAACAACAACAAGACGGCGATCGTCACAAACGACAACGCCAACACCGCGACGATCACGACCAACGATAACAACAACAAGACGGCGATCGTCACAAACGACAACACCAATACGACTTCGATCATCGCGAGCATCGGAGCGGGCACGACGACAGTGGTGAACAATGCCAACGCAAACACCACGCAGATCATCAACAACGACAACGCCAACACCGCGACGATCGCGGCCAAGGTCGACGCCGACATGAGCAACCTGCGCGACCTCACGTTGCGGACGTGGATCGAACTCGCGCTCGCGGCCAACCAGGGCTACGACGTGGTCTCGCTCCAGGTACCGCAGGCGTTCGGCGGGCATCTGGAACTCGTTCGGACCATCACCACACAGGTCATCGCGAGCGTCCAGGCGTCCGGCGGCAAGATAGGCAATGCGCAGTCACAATTGGCGGCAGGAGACGCAGCCCTGGCCGCGCACCAGTATCAGACCGCCTTCAAGAACTACAAGCATGCCTATCGCTCGGTAAGCGGCAACTAGTAGTTGGACATTTGGCCCCTCCTGCGCGGGGGGCCTGGTGTCGGGCGGTCAGCACGGCTTGCGTGGCTCGCAACAACACCCGCGAACGCAATGCTTGCACGCCTGACAACGCATCAGGTCTCCTGCAATCTTTGTTCTTGTTTGTGAGAACGTGGGCAAACCTCAGACTCTGACCCGGGTTGCACTGGTTTCGCACCCGCGAAAAGGCGGTTGAATTTCCTATACCATTGTGGCGTTCGTCGCTGTCGGTTGCCGTCATCCGAACCAGCAATGAGGGGACACACGCCATGCGCAAGTTGTTCGTCCTGATTGTGCTTACCCTCCTCAGCCTCGCCTTCGCGACCTCGGGCTGGGGCGCCGCCTTCACCTTCAGTACGGGGCTTCCGGACGGGCGCATGGCGACCGGCTCGCAACCGAGCGGGGTAAGCGTTGTGGAGAGCGAGTCGGCCGACGACTTTGTCCTCACATCGCAAACGACGATCACCCAGGCGAGCTTTTACGGCCTGCTGCCGACGACACCCACGGTGTCGTACGTTGGCGTCGAAATCTATCGCGTCTTTCCGCAGGACTCGACGAACCCGCCGTCGGGGAACGTGCCGACCCGTGCCAACTCGCCTTCGGACGTCGCGTTCGATAGCCGTGACAGCACGACCGGGAATCTCACGTTCTCCACCTCAGCGCTGGGGGCGTTTACGGTCGCGAACACCGTCGTGGCCGGCGGCATCCACAAGGTGCCGAACCAGACCACCGGCGGCAGCGGCGGCGCATCCGGCAACGAATACCGCTTCGACGTCACCTTCACGACGCCGATTGTGCTGCCAGCCGGGCACTACTTCTTCGTGCCGCAGGTTGCGTTGAGCAGCGGCAGCTTCCTGTGGCTCTCCTCGCCCAAGCCGATCCCCGTATCAGCCACACCGTTCAGCAACGATCTGCAAAGCTGGACGCGCGACGCCAATCTTGCCCCCGACTGGCTTCGCGTCGGCACCGACATCGTCGGCGGCACGACGCCACCGACATTCAACGCCGCCTTTTCGCTCAGCGGCACGTCGGTCACGTTGATCGCCGTGACGCCTGCGAACATCACGGCGCAGGAAGGCGTCAGCTTCAACGGTCCGGTCGCGAGCTTCACCGACAGCGACTCATCCCAAAGTAGCGTTGCGAATTTTTCCGCGACGATCGCATGGGGCGATGGCACGACGAGCGCGGGCACGATCACATCGGGCGCGACCTTCGGCGTGACCGGAACGCATACTTATGCCGACGAGGGCAACTTCACCGTCACCATCACGGTGACGGACTCCGCAAACCAGACCGGAAGCGCGACCGGCAGCGCGACCGGCAGCGCGACTGTCGGCGAAACCGACGCGCTCAGCGGCACGCCGCTCACGATCAACACGACCCAGTTCGCTCCTTTCTCGGGCGCGGTCGCGAACTTTTCCGATACGAACACGGGCAACCCGGCGAGCGACTTCGTCGCGACGATCAATTGGGGGGATGGCAACACGACGGCGGGAACGGTCAGCGGCAGCGGCGGTGCGTTCGTCGTCAGCGGCAGCCACACGTATGTCAGCGCCGGTACTTTCCCGGTAACGGTAACCCTGAGCGATGATGCGCCCGGCACGGCGACGGCCACGGTGATGAGCACCGCGACGGTTGCGAGCGCGCCACTGCGCGAGGCTCCGATGCTTCGCGGGTTCGAACTGCTCGCCCTGACCATCGCGCTCGGTGCGTGGGGATCGCTGCTGTTACGGAGCCGCCTCGTGATCCGGAAATCGCGGAGCTGACGATCCCGTCACCGCAGGTTTAGATCGCCGCAGTGACGACGATCTCGACCTTCCATTCCGGCCTCGCAAGTCTTGCTTCGACTGTCGCGCGCGCGGGCGCGTTGCCGGGCACGACCCACGCATCCCAAGCGCGGTTCATGCCGGCGAAATCCGCGATGTCGGCGAGAAAAATCTGCGCACGCAGAATGCGCGTCTTATCGCTGCCTGCCTGCGCGAGCAAGGCATCGATCGCGGCCAGCACTTCGCGCGTCTGCCCTTCGATGTCGAGACTCGTATCCTCCGGCACCTGCCCGGCCAGATAGACGATACCGTTGTGGATGCTGGCCTCGGACATGCGCGGACCGGCGTCGATGCGTTGGATCATGGGATTCCTGTCGTTCGTTGCGTTGAGTGGACTGCACTGACCAAGTATTTGAAAGTCTACCCTGACCCCGGTTTCGTACTCCCCAGCAATCGACTGGCGATGTTCTTTATCACGGCCTTGCTTTCCGGGGTTACCGATGCGTTGGTAAAGACCACAGCGGCGCTGCGTTTCTCGGGGTTCATATAGACCGCCGTGAACACGCCAGGGTCTCCGCCCCAATGCTCCGGTCGCGTGATGCCATCCAATTTCGCGGCCATCCAGCCGAGACCTTGTCCGGTCAACCAATCAGGCAATCCTTTCGGCGTGTGCATTTCCAGCATCTGACGTTGCGTGGTTTCATCGAGGATGCGGTGGCCAGCGGCCGAACCGCCATTGGCGCAGGCCGCAACGAACTGGGTGAAGTCCGCTACGGAGGATCGCAGCATGCCTACCGACCAATCCGGAAAACCGACCGGCGGAACCGGTTGGAGCTTGCCGTCCACCATGTCGTAAGGCGTGGCGCGCAGCGCTTCGGGAGTATCGCGGATCGTCCAACTCGTGTGCCTCATGCGCAACGGCGCAAATATCTGCTTGCGCGTCTGCTCGCGCATATCCTCGCCGCCGATCCGGCTCGCCAGATAGCCGAGCAGCGCGTAGCTCAGATTGCTGTAGCTCCAGGTCGTGCCTGGCGATTCGCTCGAAAAGCACGCCCGGGAGGTACAGTATTGCTGGCCGGGAAGCAGAAAACTCTTCAGGAAATCACCGATAGGTTGCGTCGCATCGGTTCCGCTCTGGCGAGAATCGTGCTTGTAGTACTCCTCGTCCGAAATGCTCGAAACGTGCATCAACAGGTGGCGGAATGTGATTGGAACGTCCGCATGGCTGGGATTCGCCAGTGTGAAATCCAAGTGCGGCGCGACCGGATCATCCAACCGAATCCGTTGCTGTTCGACCAATCGCATCACCATCGTCGCCGTCACGATCTTCGTCAGTGAAGCGATATGGAACATCGTATCGGTCGAGACCGGGCGGCGTGTCTGCACATCCGCGAACCCGTAGCCTCGTACCCAGCGTGCAACGCCGTTTTCGGCGAAACCTGCGGCCAACCCTGGGATGTTGGCTTTTTTCATTTCTCGCAGAATGAAGCTGTCCATGCTTTCTATCTGGGGTGCGCGGCCAAAGCACGCGCCCGCTGCCGTGGCGGCGAGGCCAGCAATCAGAAACTTGCGTCGTTGCGGATTCACATCCCACTCGCTGGTGCGCATTATTTTTGTCATGCCCGGATAGAAGAAAGCTTGAGTCTGTTAGAATAATATGTAGGCACCTACATATATGCAATAGGACAGAAGTCACCCTTGCCCTGAAAGCCACGTCGGGGAAAATTCTCCTGAGAATCGGCCGAGACCTACAATGCGCAAGATCCAAGATCCACTCAGTCACGGCCTTGCATGCAGGCACGCGGAGGGAAGTCGTTTTCCATGAAAGACCACGTGCGAAAATATGGACCGGCCGCGATTGGCGGGCGCTTGCGCCGATTGTCTGAAAGCATCGATGAAGATGCCCGTCGGATTTACGCCGAGTTCGGTGTGTCTTTCGAGCAGCGCTGGGTAGGAGTGTTGTACGAACTGGTGCAAGACGGCCCTTTGAGCGTCGGCGAGCTAGCGGCGCGATTGGGGATCACTCATGTCTCGGTCAGCCAGACGCGCCAGTCCCTGGAGCGCGCGGGCATCATCACCGCCGAAGTCGATTCGTCCGACGCCCGGCGACGCCAATTGAAGCTGACAGTCAGCGGAGCCAAGCTCGTTCGCCAACTCAAGCCGCTGTGGCAAGCGCTTGATCGAGCCGCCGTCGAGCTGAACAACGAAGCGCAGGATGTCATCTCCGCCTTGGACCGCCTCGACGACGCTCTGGC
Organism: Rudaea cellulosilytica DSM 22992; assembly: GCF_000378125.1. GTDB lineage: Bacteria > Pseudomonadota > Gammaproteobacteria > Xanthomonadales > Rhodanobacteraceae > Rudaea > Rudaea cellulosilytica. The sequence continues at coordinate 598,568 of NZ_KB899242.1, forward strand.
TCGTCGATCTCAATTCGATCGCATCCGCGACCAGCTCAAGCAGACGTAAACCGCGAGGTCAGAGTCGACTCTACCGAAAATTCCTGCGCACGGCTGCGCTTGGCAAATATCGGACACATCTGCGATTCGAGATACTTCGTGCCGTTTCCTGCAATCGCGGACAGAGGCTATGGCACTCTGATTCCATTTAATATGATTAATCCTATGATATAAAAACGCTCCACAGACCTCCGATTCCGGGACTCTACTGGCGCCATGAAAAACTTTGTTCGGTTTGCCGCGGTTCTGTTTTGGGCACTGGCGGTTGGCGCCGCGAAAACCGCATTCGCGGCCGGTGCCACCGAAGCGCAAATGGTGGTGCATGTCGATCAGCCGGGGCCGGTGATCCACCGCGAAGTCTATGGCCAGTTTGCCGAACAGCTCGGCCGCGGCATCGACGAAGGCATCTGGGTCGGCGTCGACTCGCCGATCCCGAATATTCGCGGCTACCGCAAAGATGTCGTCGAGGCGCTCAAAGCGATCCACGTGCCGGTCGTTCGCTGGCCCGGCGGATGCTATGCCGACGAATATCACTGGCGCGACGGTATCGGACCGCGCGCTCAGCGGCCGGTACGACCGAATCAGTCCTGGGGCGGCGAAGACCGCAACGTGTTCGGCACGCACGAGTTCATGGATTTCGCCGAGCTGATCGGCGCAGAAACCTACATCGGCATGAACGTCGGCAGCGGGTCAGCGCGCGAAATGGCCGACTGGCTCGAATACGTGACCGCGAACGGAAAATCGAGTCTGGCGCTCGAACGCAAAGCGAACGGTCGCGACAAGCCGTGGAAGCTCGACTATGTCGGCGTCGGCAACGAGGCCTGGGGATGCGGCGGGCACATGCGTCCCACCTACTACGCCGATCTCTATCGCCAGTTCGCGACTTTCGTTCGATCGTCCTCGGGCACTGCCCTCTCCCGGGTCGCCAGCGGCGCCAACGCGGACGATGTCGCCTGGACGGAAGGCGTGTTGTCGGTGGCTGCGGAGCTCATCGACGTGTACAGCGTGCACTACTACACGCTGCCGAGCGGCGAATGGAAGCACAAGGGTTCGGCCACGGCATTCGGCGAAGCCGACTGGATCGCGACGCTGCGCAACGCCCTGCGCATGGACGCGATCATCAACATGCACGCCGCGATACTGGACAAATACGATCCGGCCAAGCGCATCGTGCTCGCCGTCGACGAATGGGGCACCTGGTACGACAGCGAACCGGGCCAGTCGCCGCTGTATCAGCAGAACAGCCTGCGCGACGCATTGACCGCGGCCGTCACCCTGAACATCTTCCACGCCCATGCCGATCGCGTGCGCCTGGCCAACATCGCGCAAATGGTCAACGTTCTGCAGTCGATGATACTGACCGAGCGCGAGAAGATGATGCTGACTCCCACCTATCACGTGTTCGACTTGTACAAGGTTTTCCAGGATGCCGCCTCGTTGCCGTTCGAGCTGCAGGCGCCCGACTACGCGCTCGGCGCGGTGAAAGTGCCGGGGTTGCATGCCTCCGCGGCACGCGACGCGAGCGGCGGCGTGCAGATCGCCCTCGTCAATCTCAATCCCAATCAGGCCGCGGAGCTCAAGCTGCAACTGAAGGGATTCGCGCCGAAGCAGGTCAGCGGCCGGCTGCTGACCGCGGCCGAGATCACCTCGGTGAATACCTTCGACAAAGGCGGCACGGTGCGCCCTTCGACGTACTCGGGTGCCTCCCTGCAAAGTCAGGGAACTGTGCGCGCGACCCTGCCCGCAAAATCGGTCGTCGTGCTCGATCTCAAGTGAGACTGGTCGATCACAAGGTCAGGTTGCGAATGATTTCCCAATGCGCATCCGAGGTCTGTCTCCACACGGTCAGGAAATGTCCCGAGGTTGATTGAAGTTTTCCGTCGGCGGTCTTCCACTTCAGCGCGCTGTGGCCCCACTCGTAGATCAGGGCACCGGCCAGCTGCAAGCCGTCGTCGTCGAGTGAGCCGTCCACCAACGTCGTCCCGCGGGCCATTTTCTCGGCAGCGAATTTTTCGATTTCCTCGCGGCCCGTGAGCACGCGTCCGTCGCGGGCGACAAAGATGGCATCGCGTGCATAGGCCATGGTCGCTCGATGCGCATCGCCGGCGCGCATTGCGACAACCCAATCTGCATTGACCGACAGGATGGTGTGCCTAGCGCCGGCGAGAACCGCGTCCTCGTTCGACATCTGTGCATGGCCATCGATCGAAGCCATCAGCAGCGATGCAGCAAGGAATACGACCGCGCATCGCGCGAGGCGAGGAAAACTATGGATTGCGGCGGTCATCATTTCGGAACCTTCTCACAATAAGCGCAAATGCGTTTTGCATTCATTGTGGAGATTGCCTCAGGCCGGTCGATCAAGGATTTCGTACTCTGACCAAGGTTTCGAGCGATTGCCACGCATCGCGGATAGAGCGGGAAAGAGGCGGTTGAATTTCCTGTGCCCGGATGCAGTGACCTGTTATGGTGCAGCGCAAGCCCGTCCAGACGGCGGCACAGGGGATCACGATGAATATTCGCGCAACGCGGCTTGCCCGCGCGGCCTGGCTCGGCTGTTTGCTTGCACTGCTGGTGTTGTTGCCGCTGGCGGCATTCGCGCAGAGCGTGGGCAGCGCAATCCCCTCAGCGGAAGGCGGCAGCCGGGTGATGGCGGTGGCGGCGGGCTTGCGCCACAGCTGCGCCGTGAAGGCGAACGGCAGCGTGGCGTGCTGGGGCCGGACCATTGAGGGTCAGGCTCCGCAAACCCAGGACGATGCGAATTACGGATTACTGGCGGGCCCCTATATCTCAATCGCGGCGGGCGATGCTCATACTTGCGCGCTGAGGACGGACGGCGACCTGGTGTGCTGGGGGAAGGGTGCCCCGCACGCGGGACAGACGATCGCGGGCCCCTTCGTATCGGTCTCGGCGAGCGGATACCATATTGCCGCGCTGAGGGCGGACGGCAGCGTGGCAGTCTGGGGGGATTCACCCCCCCAAGCGGTGCTTGCTGGCCCCTATGTCTCGGTCTCGGCGGGCTCGCTCCACACCTGCGCGCTGAAGGCGGACGGCGACCTGATGTGCTGGGGGCGAGGTGCTGACGCGGGACCGCCGATCGCGGGCCCCTTTGTATCGGTCTCGGCGGGCTTGCACCACACCTGCGCGCTGAAGGCGGATGGCCGCATGGTGTGCTGGGGCGCCTACTCCAATTGGTTCGACGAGGCTCCGCAGTATCCGGGAGAAAAGAACTACGAACTTCTTGCTGGCCCCTATGTCTCGATCGCGACGGGCGCGGATGCCACCTGCGGTCTGAAGGCGGACGGCAGTGCGTGGTGTTTTGGCCGCGGCCACATGATCGCCCACGCTTACCGGTTTCCCCCAACTACGGCATCTGCCGGCCCCTTTGTCTCGATCGCGATAGGCTTCTACCACACCTGCCTGGCGAGGGCGAATGGCAGCGTCGCCTGCTGGGGAGCAGGCGCGCATGATGACCTCTATTTTTATGACGTCCGCCAATCCAGACCGCCGGAGGAGCTAAATGGAACAGTGGGCGTGCTGGGTTTCGGCCAAATCGCTGCCGGCAATGCGCATGCCTGCCAGGTCAGACCGGACGGCACGCTGGGCTGCTGGGGGCAGAACAACTACGGTGACGGTGCCTTGTTTGGCGCCGCCACGCCGCCCGGCGGCGGCACCTTCACTTCAGTGGTGGCGGGCGACAGCCACAGTTGCGCACTGGATACGAACAGCAAGGTCACCTGCTGGGGCCGCAACGGCATGGAGAACACGGCGCTTCCGATGATCGCAAACGAACGGTTCCGGCAACTGGCGCCCGGCCCGGACGGGGCGATCTGCGCCCTGTCTATCAGTACCTCCCTTGACTTCTGTGCCAGGAGAACGGTCGGCTACGTCCACACCAACCTTCAATTCCAGAACATCACACATACAAAGGACATCGCTGGCTCCCCGGAGCTCTGCGGAGTCTCGCTTAGCCATTTCGGTTATGGGTATTGCAACAGTGGATTTATTGTCGGCCATTGGCAGCGCCTGGAATCCGGTCTGAACCACCAGTGCGGCTTGCGCGACAACGGCACCATCGAATGCTGGGGCGACAACGCCTTCGGCCAGATCAACGCGGCCAGCGGCACCTTCCGCGCCTTCAGCGTGGGCTGGAACCACGCCTGCGCGATCCGCGGCAACGGCACGCTGGCCTGTTGGGGCAGCAACGTGGACGGCCAGACCGAATCGCCCAGCGGCGCCTTCGTCCAGGTCAGCGCCGGCAATACCTTCACCTGCGCGATCCGCGACAACGGCACCCGCACGTGCTGGGGCAGCGATGCGCAGGGCCAAGCCCCACGCCTGGTACTGAGCCCCGGCACGCTGCCTTCGGGGGTGACCGGCAGCGCGTATGCCGGCGCGCAGTTCAGTGTGGCCGATGGCACTGGCCCGTATGTACCCGTGGCCCCAACGGGTTACGCGCTGGTCGCAGGCGCACTGCCTTCGGGCCTGAGCCTGAGCGCGGCCGGTGTCCTCAGCGGCACGCCGACCGCCGCCGGCACCCACACCTTCAGCGTGGAAGCCAAAGACGGCAACGGCTTCACCGCCAGCCGCGAGTACAGCATCACCGTCGCCGACGATACCGGCCCGGTGATCAACTACACCCTCACCAGCGTTCCTCCGGGCAACAATGGTTGGTATCGAGGCGACGTGACCATCGAGTGGAGCGTCGTCGACGTCGACAGCGCGATCACCAGCCGCACCGGCTGCAGCCCCATCACGTTGAACAGCGATACCGCAGGCGCGACCTTTACCTGCACCGCCGCCAGCGCCGGCGGCACCAGCAGCATGACCACGACGACTCTCAAGCGCGATGCGACCGCGCCGACCTTTACCCCGAGCGTGCACGCGCCGCTGTTGCGTGGCCACAGCTACCACGCCAGCCCGAACGCCAGCGATGCCACCTCCGGCATCGCCAACGCGAGCTGCGACCCGTTGGACACCAGCACCCTCGGCACCAAGAGCACCACGTGCAGCGCAAGCGACAACGCCGGCAACAGCAAGACCCTGCCGCTGAGCTACACGGTGACTACGACGTGCGTCAACGACGGTTACAGCGGCAACCAGCTGACTTGGTGTCGGAACATCTGCGAGATGGGTTACACCGGTGACACGCTCAATAAGTGGCTGCATCGCTGGACCGAGCACTACCACAACCTGCCGTATTGCCGGCTGGAAATGCCCTGACAGCGGATCGCGACGTTGATGCGTATGAAGCACCGCAACTGGAGCAGCACGTCGTCGAAGGCGATCCGAAACTTTCGATCTGAAATAATCCGAAGAAAGGCAGGCAGCCTTATTCTGCCGGCTGTGGTTTGAACCGGCGCACTTCCTGCGGCCAACCGCAGGCCACGGCGAGCTTGCCGGCCCACATCCGGGCCGCCTGCTCGTCGACCACGTCGATCACCGTGAATCCGCCCAGGTACTGCGGCGTGTCGACATACCGCCCCTCGGTGAACGTCAGCGTGCCGCTGGTGGCATCGGCGCTGAAGGCGGCATCGACGTCCTCCTCCAGCCCGCCGGCAAACACGTAAACGCCCGTCGCTTTCATCTCGCGCACGACCGCCATCGCCAACGGTCCACGCGAGCGGAACCACGCTTCGGAATGATCGCCGACCCATTGCTGGTTGAAGTAGATCAGGTACTCGCTCATGCCATTGCCTCGTCTGCGCAGCCCCATGGCCGCCATCATCTCCCGACGAACGAACACGAGGTGGTTCGACACGGCAAACAAACGGTGTCGGCGAACCGACACGAACACGAAATGAGGTCAGGTCACACGAAACGGCGAAACGCGGTCAGGTTCGCATGCCGGCCTGCCGGAGTCGGCGGCATCCACGGGCCGGTTGGCTGAATCTGCGGTGTCGACAACCTGGTTGGCGGTTCCGAGGATTGCTATCGCACGGAAACCCGGGTCAAGGACGGCGCTCTCTACTCTACCTTGCGCACATCAACCCGCCGGCTTGATGATCCAGCAAGCCTTGGTGACTTCGGACGATCCCGGCTCGCTGAAGTCCGCCATGATCCGGTACGAAGCGCCGCCACCGACGCGGCTCAACACGCGGCTCCAGCCCTTCTTGCCCACGACCTCGTTGTATGACCAAACGCGATCGTCGACCTGCAGCTGACCGATGGTGACGTTGCCGCGAGATTCGGTGGAGACCACGGTGTTGTCCGCGAAGCCCGACTTGCAGACGCCGTAGCCCTCACCGTTGTTCGCATGAGCCGACGCCGCTGCAACGCTGAATGCGGCCAGCACGGCCACGAATTTTTCCGTGCGCATCCTGGGTTCCCTTTTTGCCCACGGTGGAACCGCGAGGCACTACCGATGAACGGCGGAAAATAGCCGACAACCGGTAGTGATGCAAGGGAGTGATGGATTGTCAGGGTCGGCGTTATCGATTTTGTTCGATCAGAAAAGTCGACGCTGACCCCGGTTTTCGTTAGGCCGCTAAGCGATCGATATTCTCGATTTTTCGCCCAATCGCGCGTCTCGCCTCTTCCAAATCATAGTCCGTTTGCAGCCCCAGCCAAAACCGCTCGCTGGTACCGAAAACGCGGGCAATGCGTACGGCGGTATCCGCGCTGATGCCACGCTTGCCGAGCACGATTTCGTTGATGCGGCGCGGCGGCACGCCGGCCGCGCGGGCAAGTGCGTTCTGGCTGATTTCCATCGGAAGAAGGAATTCCTCCAGCAGCACCTCGCCGGGATGAATATTGGGCAGTGTTTTCATGTCAGTGATAGTCCAGAATTTCGACACCATGCGCGTCGCCGTCTTGCCAACGAAAGCAAATGCGCCACTGGTCATTGATGCGTATGCTGTGCTGACCTTTGCGGTCGCCTTTGAGCGCCTCCAGACGATTCGCCGGCGGAATCCTGAGATCGTCGAGACTGGATGCGTTGTTGAGCATACGCAGCTTGCGACGCGCAACCTTCTGAATGTCGCCTGGAAGGCGCCGGGAGGGTGTGCCCTCCCAAATCTTTTCGGCTTCCTTGTCGGCGAAGTCTCGAATCACGAGCCGACTATAACGGAACTCGTTATATAACGCAACCCGTTATACGATCGGGTGGCGTTTCCAAGCATCGTGTATCCGCTGACCATAACAGCAGTAGCCAGGAAACCAGGGGCCGCGAAACGCGTTCTGGAAAAATCGACTCTGACCGGCGGAGGCAAGTACAAACAAACAATTACTCGGCCATCTTTCTTCGCGAGAATTGATCTGCCGTTTGCATTTTTTGGGATGATCTCAGTGCCACCCTCGGCGGCCGTTGAAATTCCCCTGACCCACATTGATGGACAGGCCCAGGCCGCCGGTGGGGTGATCGCAACTGCCGAGATTTTTCGAGAGCCGGACACTGCCGGTCTGGTAGTTGCCGCTAACGTGGTTGCCGGCAACGACGCCCATGCCGACGCTGCCATGGACCTGCGGCTGCGCGTAGGTCGCGTCGTCGCATGCCGGCTTGCCTGAGTCCGCGACATCCACGGGCCGGTTGGCGGAATCTGCGGCGTCGACAATCTGGTTGGCGGTTGCATCGTAGTGCGTGTCCGGCGGTGCCGAGTTTGCAGACGACGGCTGGACCGTCGCTGCTGCCGGTGCCGGGACAGCGGCCGTCGAAGTCGCCTTGGCGCTGCGCGCGGGCGCGGTGGTTGCGTCCGTTTGCGACGATACGCTGTCGCGCGGCAGAGTCAGGTTCAGCGGTTGCGGTGCCGATTGCGCCCACGCCGACGTCGCCAAGACGCTGGCGACGAGAAGGATGAAGTTGCTTTTGCGTGGCATGTCGCCTCCGGAATACGTTAACCGCACACGTTGCTTGGCCGACTCTACCGGATCGAGAGTTAACCAGCGCCAAAGGTAGCCGGGTCACTTCAGAGCTGGCCAACTGACCTTGAAGCCGTGAACACGGCCGCCGAAGAACCGGACGGTTTTTCGGAATTCCCGATTCGTTGCGATGGTCGAGGCTGTTCTGACCAACTATTGGAAAGGCTACTCTGACCCAGATTCGAGGCCACCTTTCCCGCGGCTTCCCTACTCTGCCCCCTGTTTCATCGCCGCTCGGCGCCACGCGATATCACGTTGCTCTGCACTGACGGTCTCTTCCCGATTGGACTTGAGAAACGCGATCCAAGATGCGCCGAGAACGCGCTGGCCGGTGAGCGCAAAGCGCGCGGTAAACACTTGGGAAAGTATGAGCGCCTTGCCGGCGTAGTAGGCCGCCGGGTACAGCAGCACGCCGATTGCGAAAGCAGAACCCACTCGACGCACCAACCACTCAGGCACGTTCGAGCCAGGCACGAAATAGAGCGCGAGGCCGAAGAGCACGGCGATTGCGCAAGGGATGGTCAGGAACGCAAGAAAGAACCACGTTCCGGCGTCGCTCGCCATCGCGTTCAGCCGCGCCGCCTGGATGCGTACGTCGCCGCGGAAGAAGTGCAAGTCGGCCGCGTTCTGAATGACGAGGGCTGCGACGGGGATTAGCACCACCGCGCGGAACGACGATCCGGACACCACGGCGATCGTTTTCTCCAGGCCAAGCCCAGCGATTGCCAATACGATCATGATGGCGGCAAAAATCGCTATGAGAAGCCATGCTCGCGCAGCGAACAACTTCACCGCCTGCGTGGGATCGTCATTTTCCCCGAACACACGGGCCAAGCTGCTCAGCACCAGCAAACGCACCAACTCGAGCGGCCCGAGCATGACGAAACACCAAGCCCATTCGTCGATCTTGGCCCAAGGTATCCACACCAGCCAAGCGACAAATGGAACCTGCAAGGCCAACGACAACAACAGGCCTGGCCAGTCGGTGCGAATAGGTCCTTGCTGCATCACGCCCCCTGGTCACAGCGGTGTACGCCGATGGAGGATGCCTCGCCGTCCAATATGGGTAAAGTCGACTCTGACTCCGGTTTGCAGAGTCAGGGATCTTCTCCAACTGGGAAAGTTTACTCTGACCCCGGTTTCCGCCCCATTTCCATAATCTGACACCGCTGCGCCGCTCGACACCGAAGCCAGCGGCCTGATAGTGCTGACCCAGGATGACCGCGTGTGGCGCCGGCTTACAAGACGGCGATGAGATCGAGCAGGAATTCGTGGAGCGGCGACATTGCGCCTTACGGTCTGCGCAAACTCAACCGAAAGAAAAGGGGTCAAGCTCATTTAAGGACTATGCGAAATGAACCTGACCCTTTTTTCTGTTTTTTTTGGTCGACCCTTTTTTGGTCACCGCTGAATGTGGGGCTGATAATAATAGTCCGTAAAACTATCGCCACTGATCGGCCCCGGGGACGCAATCGTTTGGTATCCCCCAAGAACGTATACCCAGTCGTAAACTAAAGTCGCGCCTGTCGTCGAACCACAATTTATGGGAGTGTTTAAGGACGACGCCCAGCACATGTTCTCAAAGGTCACAGACCCGAAGTTAGGCAGAGCGCCGCTTGATTGAGATTCGACTATCCATTCTGCGGATGCACTTGGCGCTGGTACACCGTTAAGAACAATTGCGGGTGGGAATTCTCCTGTAGTGTAGTTGAATGCGCCAAATTGGACCTGGCCGTTGGAAAATGTCACCACTGCAGCAACAAAGTCCCCAGGATGAACGGAGATCGGAATTTGGGTTTCGGCGACACCTGAGTAACCAGAAACGCTTGAGAAAATTTCATACCAAAAGTAGTACGACGCGATTCCAGTAGATGAAACCTTCTGCGCCGTACCGGCTTGAATGAGTGTACCCGTACCAGTGCCGCCGAGGCCAACCCATGTGGAAGATGCGTATCCCGTGGTTGAATATCCAGGCGTTGGGGTCCTAACCGATGGCACCGTCCATCCTGCCTGAACGAACTGCGCTGCACTGTTTACAATGTAGCCGGACCAGGCAGGGTCGGAAATTTGAGCAAAGGCTGAGCTACTGAAAATAGCAATCAAATAAGAAAAATTGCGAATGATGACTCTCATATCAAGATCCTTTCATTAGGCAAGAGAGGAGAATTCAACTTTGGGAGCGCAGCACTAACCATGCTGAAGTAATTCGATGTGATGCCGTTAGCCGTTGCACCGCCACCAACTAAAGCTATCCTTAGTCTTGCAATCTAATTATTTGTAACTATTTGTATGCGGGCAGTACGGATGACCGTATCAGGTTTAGGCAGTGCGTATTGTGATAAGCGCCAAAATTGTGGTCCGCCAAAAAAACCAGATTCGATTTTCGGCAATGTCCTACGTAGGCAAGCGCCACGGTCCGACATCAGCGCCGAAATAGGCAACGCATGCTATGCGCAGCCTTCCACAAGCGCGCACAGATGGCCGCCTCCCCGCATCGACTTACCGGACATCGCACGGCATATCGTTCAGCGCGGCAACGACAGCCAAGCTTGTTTCGCGCAGGACAATGACTATGGCGCTTATCTACTGGAACTCGGCGAAGCCGCACTCAAGCACAGTTGCGAAATACACGCCGACGTGCAGATGATCCATCACGCGCATCTGCTGGCTACGCCTGCCGAGCGAGGCGCACTGTCGCGCATGACGCAGGCGATCAGTCGCCGTTATGTCGGACGCTCCAATGCGCGCCATCGCAGCACCGGCGCCTCGTGCGAAGGCCTATACAAGGCTTCGCTGGTCGGCGACGTACGTTACGCGTCGGCCTGCTACCGTTACATCGAACTCAATCCAGCGCGCGCGTCGATGGCCGCACTGCTTTCCGACTACCGCTGGTCCAGCCATGCCCCAATGCACAGGGCATACGAAAAGCTCCAAGAATCGCTATATCCGCTCGACCCTCAGGAAAGTCTACTCTGACCCCGGTTTCCGACCCCCGTCTCCCGGACCGGTACACTGGCTGCCCAGGACCCACGTAGCGCCGACCGATGACCAAACCGATTCGACTGTCCAAACACCTCGCCGACCTGGTCCATTGCTCACGCAGCGAGGCCGAGCAGTACATCAAAGGCGGCTGGGTTTCGGTCGACGGGCGCGTGGTCGAGGACCCGGCGCATCCGGTGTCGGGCGAAACGGTCACGCTCGATGCCGCCGCACGGCTCGAGGCCGTCGAGCCGGCCACGTTCCTGCTGCACAAGCCTGCCGGCTTCGACGCGTTCCACGGCCCCAGGCCCGCGGCAGAACTGATCCAGGCCGCCACGCGCTGGCCTGACGATCCTTCCGGCGTGCGCCTGCTCCAGCGCCATTTCCATAATCTGACACCGCTGGTGCCGCTCGACACCGAAGCCAGCGGCCTGATGGTGCTGACCCAGGATGGCCGCGTGTGGCGCCGGCTTACCGAAGACGGCGATGAGATCGAGCACGAATACGTGGTCGAGGTGAGCGGCGAGATTGCGCCTTATGGTCTGCGCAAACTCAACCACGGGCTGCATTACGGCGGCCGTGCACTGGCGCCGTGCAAGGTCAGCTGGCAGAACGAGGTCCGCCTGCGCTTCGCGATCAAGGGTGCGCAAGGCGGCCAACTGCGCGACATGTGCGCGCAGGTTGGCCTCGACGTGGTGGCGATCCGGCGCATCCGCATCGGCAGGATCGCGCTGGCCAAGATGCCCGTCGGCAGCTGGCGCTGCCTGCCCGTCGGCGAACGCTTCTGAGGCGCGCGTCAGCTAAGCGCGCGACTGACATCGGCCGGATCTACCCGCCACGCACGCGCAGCGTCAGTCCCTTGAGGAAATTGCGCAGCATCTGGTCGCCGCATTGGCGGAAGTTCTTTTGGCCGACTTGTCGAAACAGCGCCGACAGCTCCGGCTTGGACACAGGAAATCCCGCATCCACGAACACCTGGTGCATGTCCACGTCCTTGAGCTCGAACGCCACCCGCAGCTTCTTCAGCACCACATTGTTGCTGATGCGCTTTTCCACCGGTCGCGGCGGCAGGCTGTCATCGCGTCCGCGAAGGTGGACGATCAGTCCGTCGAGAAAATGCGCCAGCACCGCGTCGCTACAGGCGAGGTAACCGGGCTCATCTTCCTTGCGCAGGAAACCACGCACATCGTCGCGTTCGACGACGAACGACGAATCGGCCAGACGCGCGATCTCGACCACTTTGGGCTCGCTCAGGTCGAGCATGTAACGGATGCTGCGCAGGACGTCGTTGTTGATCATCGATCCAACATGCGGTCAGGGAATGTTGCGAGTTTAACGCACCGAGAAAGGGCCGGCAGAAACACGGAGCCGGTGGCCATCTACGCCCATGAGTTCCGCCGTGATTGGAAAGGGCACTCTGACCTCTGTTTTGAACTGGCCTTAAAGACCGCGAATACGACAGCGGAGAGTCCCCCTCGCCGACGATCGCGGAGAATGAAGCCGGCCCTTTTTTTCGCAATCAAAAGGATACAAGAAGCTATCCGATAAGTGACTGTCCATCACAAAGCTTTAAGACAACCCCTAATGTAGCTTCTGCTCTGGCTTTGAGGAACTTGTCATAGTCATCCGAGACCAGCGAGTTGTAAGGAATTAGATGACTCTCAATTCTGCGCACGATTTCTGCCTCTCCAAGCGAGCTAGCTGCCGATCTCTCCTGAATATATTTTGAAGGAGCTTTTGCAGCCATCGTCCGATTTGTGCGCCAAGTAACCAAGGCACAATTCAACGCACGGTAGATTTTTGAACTTTGCACACCAATATTGCTTAACCATGCATCCGGATAAAGATGGTGGTACTCGCGATTCGCTAGCCTCAGCCTATCAACGGGGTGGCCATCAGCAAAATCAATACCTCCCGTCCTCAATGACACCGCGAGAACAGCCCTTGCTAAACGCTCCTTCGTCTTCGGCCAGCCAGCTTCAACCAGCTGTTCAGCGGTTGGCAATCGAAATTCAGAATCATCAAAAATTCTGGGCTCCACATCCTTACCAGCAAGCAATTCGCTGATCTCCCGATAGTCCACCAATGCCCTGGTAGCCGACGTGCGCTCATAACGCTCGGTAAAGAAAGCCCGCCACAAATATTTTCGAAGAATCGTCCTCGCTTCACCTTCCTCATCGAGGCCACTGGGCGCGTTCGCCCATAGAGCCGCTAGCGGGTACAGTACAACTTCAGTCGGCAGACGCGTACCGTCGAAGACTTTTTCATCCTCAAGAAATTGGAGCGCTCGCGCTATTCCTCGCTTCACCGATGGCCATTTTTCAATGAATCCCGAAATGAATTCTCGCTTTCGAAAGCTGCTTTCTGTTGGGGTCCAGCCAGACAACAGGGCACTCACCGAAAGCACTAGTCTTTCAGGCGCTATGTAGTTCCTGACGGTAGGTGCTTCCGCCTCCAACTCGGATACCAAGTCGTGCAGCGATAGCTTACTGGCAGATTCAATCTGCGCGACTGCTATATCGAAGACCGTGAGCGGAGTCGCAGACGTATTCATCCGCACAAATACATCCAACGCGGTATCTGGATCAGTATCAATTGGAAGGTGGAGATAGGGAATGTTGTATGTCTGAAACTTCAACCGCAGCGCGTTGATTGCACTTTGAAGTTTCATGGCTGCTTGGAAATCCTGATCGCAGACTTCCAAAATCCAATTCTGCGCTTGGTGTTCAGCATCTGGCCGCATCAATCGCAACGGAATTAACCGCTTTTCCCAAACCTTGTTAGCACTGTCGGGCCACAAAGGATGGCGCTTTCCTTCCTTTTCCCATCTTCCCCAACTTACGATGCTATTTCCCACATCACTATCATCGAAACTGACAAAATATGAACGATCAGGGTAGTTATCGTGTAAAGCACGCCACAAAGCAGTTAGTCGCTGCTGACCATCAAGCAGATGCTCATTGATATTTTCTCCGTCTTCTGGAGCCGACGCGACTGGACGCCACTCAAAAGGCTGATCCTTGCCGACTTCAAGAACTAGAACAGCGCCAGCTGGAAGCCCTCTCAATACGCTGTTCAGCAAGGACTCCACCTGAGACCATCCCCAAGCTTCGAATCGCTGGAATCTTGGTAACACCACCTGCCTCGATCTAACGCGAGTGAACCAGTCAGGCAGCGATCGGTTTCGTGCTTCCATTGAAATTGCCCCTGTCAAATTTTGCCAAATGAACGCGTAGTTCTGTTAATTGTCCGGCTCTTTGGCGAGAGGCATAGCGGCCACCTTCAGCTTCTCCAAAAATCCGTATGCGGACGCATCTAACGCTCGCAGCGCGGCGCTATAAGCGTTAAGCGCATCCACTTGGTTCCGACGCTCGCCTTCAACCCCTTCGCCTGTTGCAGTTCCGTCCCGTCGCATAATGAGCCACGACGCTGCCAGCGCGATCTTTCCGATACTCTTGATGCAATCGCCGTATTCTTTTTCCAGCTTTTCAATGGATGCAGAAAATTCGTTTTGAAAATGAATTTGCAGAGAAGCACAGCCCTGCGAAAGCGCTCCTAGCACTTGACCAGGGAATTTCCCTTCATCTGCCTGCACCCTCAAAATACGAAGCTCATTCATCGCAGCAGGTATTGAAGCGGCTGCTCTTTCGAGCGCATCTAGTTTCCTTTGCGTTACCTCTTTTCGGATCGATTCGGTCCGTTCAAACGAATTCCTTTGCCTAGCCAACTCCAAAGTTCTCTGGGCAGCAACGCGTTCGCGCTTCCTAGAAAAATAGTCCGTCACCACTACTACCAATAGGGCGATCACCACGCCAGGCAACGACGTAATCGCGGTTGTCCAAAACTGACCCCACAGGCCGGCGTTTTGCCCATCCTTACCTGTAATGTACACGTAAGTCGGCGCCATAACAGCGGACGCGCCAGTTCTTGTATCTTGAATCTTCTCTTCCACGGTGCTCCACCAAAAGAAACGTCTACTAGACTATCCAACCAGATGATTCAATCCCATGCCTCTTTTTTGGTCATCGTTAAGGGAGAGTCTGATCTGGCGCCAGGGAAGCGAAGCTTTCGATCGAAAGACCATCCAAGAAAGGAGTCAGACTGCCCGAGGACTATCCGCTTTTCGGCGCAAACCGTCGCAGATCGAAAAAGTCCACTCTGCCCTGGTTTCCTCGATCCGGTCTCGTTTTTGGTTTGAATTACTCCGACCCCAGTTTTGCCGCCGGCAGACCCCGGTTTCGGAAAAGTCTACTCTGACCCCGGTTTCCAAATTGGCGGGAAAATGAACCTGATCACTTTTTCGAAAAATCTGGCCCAAAAAAAAGCCGACCAGTTGGTCGGCTTTTCTTCATGCTGGGCGCATTGTCTCGCTGGCGTGTTTGATTACGATCTTGCCAATTTTCGACTTCAATCTAGTTACACGTTCTGCCGCGACATTGAAAATGTAATTGCACTGCTTCATAAAGATGTCTCCTTTCATGTATTTACTAGCGATTTCTGCAGCGAAAAAGGACTCTAAGTCGTTCAGTCCGAATTTCGCGCAGGCTAAAAATACGCCGAAACGAGCAACTACACCCGCGCCTTCCCATAGGAAGAAGTTAACGCAATATTAACATACGGATGAGCCGAAATCAATACCTGAATCGAGAATGTGCTGGACTAGACAGGTTATCCCTCTGTGCCCTTCCGCCGAAATCCAAAGCATTCTGACCCCGTTTCTCCATGTGTTTTCGTTGACTAACTCGGTTAAGTAAACTTGCCCTCTTTCCTCGAAGGGCCAGAGGCCTACTAGACCCCGGTTTTCCGCCCCGGCCCCGGTTTCAGGTTTTGTGGCTTCATTTCAATAACTTTCAATAGTCGTCTGAAGGAACGCGAGTTAGCTGCAACAACAGAGGGATTTACAACTTTGCATATTTCAATCGCATCTTTCCGCTTACTGTACTCATCTTTCACGCAGTTATTGAGCAAATTCCTAGCATTAACATTATCTGCCCCACTCGCTTTAACTCGTTCGATCAGTCGATCAGCAATCTTATAGCGCTTCCCATGCTTCTCTCTGAGAGAGCCAAGATCTGCCACTAGCCAATTCTCAAAAGCACGATTCTTTACAACAACTGTGACGTTTGAGTAGCCGTTCGTTGAGAACGTCTCTTCAATAGTTTTAGCCCAGACGCCTGGGCAGCCGTTTCGATCTTCGTAATCAAGTAAAACTATTCGCCTTTCACAACCGCGCTGCTCACAAATTGACAACCGACTCTTCGCTGCTTGAAATATTTGTCCGGGTGGTGCGTAGGGCTGCATATCAGCGTACAGAATACTAGAGAACTGTATACCCGCAATATCAATCCTACTTAACAGCTCTCTTAAAGCGACGACCTCAGCCTGGCCGTCGGCGATGATTCCGATCTTCATGCTCAACCTGCGCCTGTGGGAACAGCCTCAGGAACGACACCCGACTCCAGGTAGTCAAAGAGGCGGAACTTTCCAGCTTCCCAGTCCGCCTCCAACATGGGGTCAAAACTGACCAATGGAAGAATCGCCGTTTCTCCAGATTTTTTGTACACAACCCAAACTTCGTTTGGGTTGGCGATATTCACCACTATCGGAGAATGTGTAGTGACAATTACGAGCTTGTCGAAAGAAAGCTTGCGGAGCTGCTTAACAACCTCGCGAATAATCCAAGGGTGCAATGAATTCTCAGGCTCTTCTAACACCAAAGCTGATATTCGAGGATCGAAGCACGCCACAAGCATAGCAAGTGCGCGGATGGTTCCGTCCGACACTTCCTCCGCACTCCAAGGACGCCCTACCCCAGATTCTTTGAAAAATAAGCCCAGCGTTCGGGTATGAAGGTAACTGACCGTCACATCACTAAGTTCAGGGACTATCTCTTTCATTGCCCGGAGAATCGATCGCCATTCTTTCGGGCATTTCGACTGAAGCCAATCCACGACAGCTGGTAAATTCTCACCTCGCGTCGAAAGCGTCGGATTGGGTGTTGGAACACCTGCGTGACGTGAAGCATCCGGTGAAACTTGAAAAATAGAAAGTCTATTTAACCACGCCGTGAATCTTCGAATGACTTTAGGCCGTATGAGGGGAAATGTGAACAGCAATTCTGTTTGCGATAAAACGAAATCTGCTGATTGCTCTTTGCTCCAGGCTTGGGCGTTGTAAAAAACCGAACTAGCCAGGATTGAATTTAGATCACCCCTTAACGCTACCCGCCCCTCCACATCCCTCTCGATGTTCAACCACTCATAGCTCGCCGACTCCAAAAGCTCCTGCTGCAACGGCTGCTTTATGAGCTCCAGCTTTTCGTTGACAATTTTGAAATCGCTGCGAATTCCTTCTCCAGCTGTTTTTATGCTAAATTCGTGTCTAAAAAGAACGACAAACTTTCTCTCCGGCCGATTACGTCGCACATTAACTGAGGCATAGATTAAATCTGACTCATCGAATTCCGCAGATAGCTCGATTCTCATCGAAATTGCAGACTTAGATCGTCGTTGCTTTATGTGTGCGATATTTTCATAGCCGCCTTTCCGCGTTACCGCGTGCTCTAACCCATGAGAATAGGCAATTGCAATAAAATCCAATGCATCTGCAAAGTTTGATTTTCCCGACCCATTCCGACCAACAAAAATCGAAAACGAGCTCGGCGCAAGATCGATATCTCGCAAAGATTTATAATTTTTTATTGAGATCCGCTGCAAATGCATTATAGATACCTCGAGCAGAGAGTAGATTAGCTCCGTTACATATTCCGCCGATACTCCCCACCCACATCGTACAGGGCATGACTGATCTGCCCCTCTGAGTTGTACTTCACCGCCTCCATCAACTGCGCAAACACATTCTCGCGATCCCGCGCGGCCTGCTGTAGGCGTTTCAAGCTTTCCGGCGCGAGCGCATTGCGGTTCGCGCGATAAGCTTCGACGTTGGCAATCTGCTGCCCCTTCTCTTCTTCGGTCGAGCGGATCAGCTCGATCGTCGTGGTGATGTCGCCGCCGTGCTCCTTCGGCAGGAAGGTGTTCACGCCGATCAGCGGCAGGCTGCCGTCGTGCTTCTTGTGCTCGTAGTACATCGACTCTTCCTGGATCTTGCCGCGCTGATACATGGTGTCCATCGCGCCGAGCACGCCGCCGCGTTCGCTGATCGCTTCGAACTCCTTGTAGACGGCTTCTTCGACGATGTCGGTGAGCTTGTCGATGATGAAGCTGCCCTGCCACGGGTTCTCGCAGAAGTTCAGGCCCAGCTCGCGGTTGATGATGAGCTGGATGGCGACGGCGCGGCGCACGGATTCCTCGGTCGGCGTGGTGATCGCTTCGTCGTAGGCGTTGGTGTGCAGGCTGTTGCAGTTGTCGAACAGCGCGTACAGCGCTTGCAGCGTGGTGCGGATGTCGTTGAACTGGATTTCCTGCGCGTGCAGCGAGCGGCCGGAGGTCTGGATGTGGTACTTCATCATCTGGCTGCGCTCGTTGGCGCCGTAGCGCTCGCGCATGGCGCGCGCCCAGATGCGCCGCGCCACGCGGCCGATGACGCTGTATTCCGGGTCCATGCCGTTGGAGAAGAAGAACGACAGGTTCGGCGCGAAGTCGTCGATGCGCATACCGCGCGCGAGGTAATACTCGACGATGGTGAAACCGTTCGACAGCGTGAAAGCGAGCTGCGAGATCGGGTTCGCGCCGGCCTCGGCGATGTGGTAGCCCGAGATCGACACCGAGTAGAAGTTGCGCACCTTGTGGTCGACGAAGTACTGCTGGATGTCGCCCATCATGCGCAGGGCGAATTCGGTCGAGAAGATGCAGGTGTTCTGCGCCTGGTCTTCTTTCAAGATGTCGGCCTGCACGGTGCCGCGCACGGCGGCCACGGTTTCCGCCTTGAGGCGCGCGTAGGTCTCGGCGTCGACGAGTTGGTCGCCGGTGACGCCTAGCAAACCCAAACCCAGGCCGTTGTTTCCGGCAGGCAGATCACCCGAATAGACCGGACGTTTCCTGCCTGCGTAGAGTTTGTCGATTTTTGCCTGCGCTTCCTTCCAGCGCAGCTCGTCGGCCTTGAGGTATTTCTCCACGGCCTGATCGATCGCGGTGTTCATGAACATCGCGAGGATGATCGGCGCCGGGCCGTTGATCGTCATCGACACCGACGTGCTCGGCGCGGACAGGTCGAAGCCGGAGTACAGCTTCTTCATGTCGTCGAGCGTGGGGATGTTGACGCCCGAGTTGCCGATCTTGCCGTAGATGTCGGGGCGCGGATGCGGGTCTTCGCCGTAGAGCGTGACCGAGTCGAACGCGGTGGAGAGGCGCGTCGCCTTCTGCCCCTGCGAGAGATAGTGGAAGCGGCGATTGGTGCGTTCGGGCGTGCCCTCGCCCGCAAACATGCGCAGCGGGTCTTCGCCGGTGCGCCGGTACGGATAGATGCCGCCCGTGTACGGATACGCGCCCGGCAGGTTTTCCTTCATCAGGAAGGTGACGAGTTCGCCCCAGCTCTTGTAGGTGGGCGCGGCGATCTTCGGCACCTTCTGGTGCGAGAGCGACTCGATGTAGTTGTTGCCGTCGACCGGCTTGCCGCGCACGAGGTAGGTGTAGTGCTCGTCGGTGATCGACTTCAGCCGCGCCGGCCATTCGCGCAGCAGGTTGAGCGCGTCGTTGCTGAGTTGCTTGACCGCGTCGTTGTAGTGCTGGCGCAGCGGCAGCAGCACCTCATCGGCGCGCGTGCCCTTCTCGCCGTGCGCAATCGGCGCCGGTGAGAGCGGCTCCGGCGCATGCGCTGTCGCCATGTTCTTGGCCAGCGGAAAGCTGAGGCCGTCGTCGTCGAATCCTGCTGACGCGACGCGCAGCAGCGAGTCGTCGTACAGCTCCAGCGCCTTCGGCAGGCGCTGGTCGCCGAGTTCGCGCAGCGCGATCCACAGCGCCTGCGCGCGGTCGACGATTTCCGCCTGGCGGCCGATCTGTGCATTGATGCCGCGGCCGCCTTCGGCGATTTCGGCGAGGTAACGCACGCGTGCGCCGGGAATCAGCACGGTGGCGCGCGGTTCCTTGATCGTCGTGTCGAGTTGCGGATCGAAGTCGCTGTGCTTGGAGGCGATGCCCGGCAGCTTCTCGCGCAGCAGGCGGCACAGGTTGACGAACATCCAGGTCACGCCCGGGTCGTTGAACTGGCTGGCGATGGTCGGATAGACCGGCACCTGTTCGTCCTTGAGCGTGAACGCGGTACGGTTGCGCTTCCACTGCTTGCGCACGTCGCGCAGCGCGTCTTCGGCGCCGCGCTTGTCGTATTTGTTGAGCACGACGAGTTCGGCGAAGTCGAGCATGTCGATCTTCTCGAGCTGGCTCGCAGCGCCGTAGTCGCTGGTCATCACGTAGATCGGAAAATCGACGAGATCGACGATCTCCGAATCGGACTGGCCGATGCCCGCGGTCTCGACGATGACAAGGTCGTAGCCCTGCCCTTTCAGAAACGCGACGCTGTCCTTGAGCACGGCGCTCGTCGCCGCGTGCTGGCGGCGCGTGGCCATCGAGCGCATGAACACGCGCTTGGAGCGCAGCGAGTTCATGCGGATGCGATCGCCGAGCAACGCGCCGCCCGAGCGGCGCCGCGTCGGATCGACCGCGAGCACGGCGATGCGCATTTCGGGGAACGCGTGCAGGAAACGCAGCACGAGTTCGTCGACCGCGCTCGACTTGCCGGCGCCACCGGTGCCGGTGATGCCGATGACCGGCGTCTTGCCGCCGGCGAGCTGCCATTCCTTGCGCAGGCGCGCGAGTTCGGCTTCGTCGTGGCGGCCTTCCTCGATCGCGGTCATCGCGTGGCCGACGGCGATCTCGTCGTCGATCGCAACCTTGGCCTGCACGGCCGCATGCTTCTGCTCCTCGGCGCCGAGGCGCGCGTCCGCGGCCTTGCGCGCGCGCGCGACGACATCCTCGATCATCTGCACGAGGCCCAAATGCATGCCGTCGTTCGGATGGTAGATGCGCTCGACGCCGTAGGCCTGCAGCTCGGCGATTTCCTCGGGCGTGATCGTGCCGCCGCCGCCGCCGAACACGCGGATATGCGCGGCGCCCTTCTCGCGCAGCATGTCGACCATGTACTTGAAGTATTCGACGTGGCCGCCTTGGTAACTCGACAGCGCGATCGCGTCGGCGTCTTCCTGCAGTGCCGCACGCACGACGTCTTCGACGCTGCGGTTGTGGCCAAGGTGGATGACTTCCGCGCCCTGCGCCTGGATCAGGCGGCGCATGATGTTGATCGCGGCATCGTGGCCGTCGAACAGGCTCGCGGCGGTGACGAAGCGCAGCGGCGCCGCATCCGTCGAGGCAACGCGAGCGGGAATGGACTGGGCAGTAGTGCTCATGGCGTCACGCTGGATAAACGGGACGCCAATTGTACGCCGAGCCGCAGCGGCAGATAGCGGCTAACCGGCGATGGCACGCACCGCGGCGACGGCTTGGTCGACTTGTTCCGGAGTGTTCATGAGCCCGGCCGAGAGACGTGCATAACTCTTGGCATACGGACTTTCGCTGGCAATGATCTTGCGCTCGAGCAGGCGTTTGACGGTCTCGCCCGGCTTTTGTCCGGCGACCTCGAAGCAGTTGATTCCGGCGGACAGCGATGCATCGCGCGGCGTGATCAAGCGCACCTTCTTGATGCTCGACAGCCCGTCCTTGCAACGGCCATTGAGCTCGGCGACACGTTGTGCGATGCGCGCGCGGCCGATCTGCTGATGCATGCGGAATGCCGTGCCCATCGCCCATTGGTGCTCGTAGGCAAGGAACCCTCCCGGCGACACGCGCGCGGCAACGGTCGGACCGCGCACCGGCCGCTGCTCGGTCCAGGCTTCATAGACCTCCAGGTCCGAAAACGAAGGGATCAGCGGACGCAGCCGCGCCCAGTTCTGCGCGCGCGCCCAGACGATGCCGGTACCGCGTGGCGCGAACATCCACTTGTGCGTGCCGGCGCAGAAAAAATCGGCACCGAGATCGGCGATCGTCGCATCGACAGCGCCGATGCCATGCACACCGTCTACCACCAAAACCATGCGCTCCTTCTCATCGCGCTTGCTGTTGATTTCGCCGACCGCGTCGGCAATCTGGCGTACGGGCAGGCGAATGCCGGTCGCCGAATGCACCCAGGTGATACCGAGCACGCGCGTTTTCGGGCCGATGCCCTCGCGTACGCGCGAAACGATCGCCTCCGCGCTGGCTCTCGCCGCGTCGTCGAACAGCGTGATCTTGCGCACCGAAGCGCCGTTGCGCTCGGTCGACAAGCGAATCGCTTCATGGTGCACCACGTGATCGTGGGTAGTCACGAGCACTTCGTCGCCGGATTTCAACGGCAGACCGTGGTAGACCAGAGCAAGACCGGTGGTCGTATTCGGCGTCAGCGCAATCTCGTCGGGCTTGCCGCCGAGGTAGGCGGCGATGTCGACGCGCACTTTTTCCTGCAGATTCTGCGCTTCGGATTCGAACATGCCGTGCTCGACGGTCAGAAACGGATTCGCGTCGAGCGCATTGCGGAAGCTTTCGATCGCCTCGCGCACCACCTGCGGATGCGAGGCGATGTAGAAGCCGGAGAAATGCAGATACTCCGGCGTCAGGCGAAACTGGCGGCGAATCTGGTTCCAGTCTTTGAGCGCCGGCATCGGCGCGGAACGCGCCTCGACTTCGGCGAGCAGGCTGCGAGGCAAAACGGCAGCGCCCAGCAGGGCACCGTTTGCGGCGATGAATTCCCGGCGTGACAACGTCATGCGACTCCCCCGAGGCGATGCGATGTGGCGACCAGCTTACACCCGCGGAGCGGCGCGCGGCGAGTTCCGCTCCGCCGTGCGCCGGCAACACCTTCAGCAATGCGGTCAGACGACGCCGTACGGCAGATTCGGCGACGACACCACGCGTTCGCCGACCGTTTCGCCGCGCGCGAAACGCAGCGCCGCCTCGATCACTTCGGCGTCGTCGACGATACGGTTATGGCCGAGTCCGTTCGTGGTCAGCATGCGCGCGCCGGGCCAGTGGCGCGCGTAGCACTCGCCTTCTTCCCACGGCACTTCGCGATCGCCGAGATCGTGCACGATCAAAGCGGGCTGGCCGAGCGCGGCGAGATGGCGGAACGCCTGCATGTCGCGCGGATGTACACCGGTGCGCTGCTCGCACCATTCGTAGAACGGCTCGCGCAGGCCGGAACCAAGGTGCATGAAGCGGAAGAAGCGATCGGCCGCGGCGATCATGTCGGCCGGCGGCGCGATCAGCACGAGGCGATCGGCATGCCAGGTTTCGTCGAGCGCCATGCACACGGCCGCGCCGCCGAACGAATGCGCGACCGCGAGCGCCGCGTTGCCGAAATGGCGGCCGACGGCCTGCACCGTGTCGGCGAATTCGGGCAGCGTGCTCAGGTCGCCACTGCTGTTGCCGTGGCCGGGTTGGTCGAACGTGATGACCGCGTAGCCGAGCGCGCGCAAGTGCGAAACCCAGGGCTGGAAGCGCAGGCCGAAGCTCGACCAGCCGTGCACGAGCAGCGCATACGGCTGCGTCGCCGGATCGCCCCAGACGTAGGTCGCGATCGTGCGGCCGCCGCTGCGCAACGACATGCGTTGCATCTCCGCATCGAATTGCGCGGCGCGCGCGCGACTGCGGCTGCTCGCGAACGGCGTGGCGAACAGGCGTGCCGCACGTCTAGCGGTACGCCGCGGTGCGATCACGCCGCCGATCGCAAAGCCGGCGCGCAACGCGCCCAAAGTCAGAATATTACGAACGATCGTGCTATTTTTTGACGAAGCTGCGGTTGCCATGGTTGACCTCCAAGGATCTCAGCGGGAATAGGCGGTAATCAGGCGCTCGAGCGCGCGATCGGCTTGCGCGCGCGCCTGTTTCGGATCGAACAGGCGCGTGTCCTGATGCAGGGCGAGCGTGATGCCGAGTATTTCGAACGCGAACTGGCGCGTGTCCGTGTCCGCACGCAGTTCGCGCATGTCGACGGCGAGTGAGATCGCCCGTGCGGTCACGCTGCGCCATTGATCCATGAACGCGACGACGCGGTCGCGCTGCGGTCCGGGGCGTGCGTCGTATTCGTTGACCGAAGCCAGCAGCGGGCAGCCGTAGCGGTTTTCGCGTACCCAGTCGAACCAGCCGTGCGCGATCGCGCGTAGCCGCGGCAGACCGCGCTTCTTGCGCAGTGCCGGCATGAACACGCGCTCGCCGAAGCGCTGCGCGCCGAAATCGAGCACGGCGAGTTGCAACTCCTCGCGTGAACCGAAGTGCGCGAACACGCCGCTCTTGGACATCTTCGCCGCCGTGGCGAGTTCACCGATCGACAGGCCTTCGAGGCCTTTGCGCGAAGCGATGGCATAGGCGCGATCGAGGATCATCTCGCGCGTCGCGTTGCCCTTGTCGGTGGTGGCGGCTACTACCATGACCAGAAAATAGCACGATCGTTCGTTCTTTTCAAGGACCATGGCGATCCGCTTCGCTTGAAATGCACACGCCTGCCGCGCGACAGTGCCCGCGCAAAGACCTGACGAGAACCGATCGATGAGCAAGCCCTTCCGCATCGCCGCCGCCGCGTTGTTCGCGCTGGCTTCGCCCGCGTTCGCCGCGAACCCGCAGGCCGACGTGATCGTTCGCCATGCGACTGTCGTCGACGTCGAGCATGCGCGCACCGTCGCCGACCAGGCCGTGGTCCTGCGCGGCGGCGACATCGCCGCGGTCGGTGGCGACGCCGAGATCGCGCGCAACTGGCAAGCTGCGAACACGATCGATGCGAAGAACCGCTATCTGATCCCGGGACTATGGGACATGCACGTACATTTCGGCGGCGGCCCCGAGCTCATCGAAGAAAACAAGGCACTGCTGCCGCTGTACATCGCCCACGGCATCACCACGATCCGCGACTGCTCGGGCGACCTGCCCGAGCAAGTGCTCGCCTGGCGCGACGAGATCGCCAAGGGCAGTCTGTTCGGCCCGCACCTGTTCACCTCGGGCGCGAAAATCGAAGGCATCAAGCCGGTTTGGAAGGGCACGATCGAAGTCGGCAGCGAGAAAGAGGTCGATGCGGCGCTTGCGCGCCTGCGCGACAAGGACCATGTCGACTTCGTCAAGATCACCGACAGCACGCTCGACCCGAAGCTGTTCCTCTACGCCGTGGCAAAAGCCAAGCGCCTGGGCCTACGCACCTCGGGCCACATCCCGATGGCGGACACGGTCGCGCAGGCGGTCGATGCAGGCTTGAGCTCGATCGAGCATATCGACTACGCCTACAAGGCCGGCGTCAAGAACGAGGCCGCGATCGCGGCCGATTTCGGCGCGGGCCGTATCGATCGCGCCGAAGCGAACCGCCGCCTCGACGCCGGCTTCGATGAAGCGACCGCGATGGCTGCCTATCGCACGTTCGCGGCGAAAAACGTGTACGTCACGCCGACCCTCAACGGCGGCCGCATCCTCGCCTTCCTCGATGAGGACACGCACGCCAACGATCCTTACCTCGCCTACATCGGTCCGAAGCTGCGCAAGACTTACGACTGGCGCATCGAACGCGCAGCCAAGGCGGATGCCGCGGGCATCGCCGCGCGCCACGCACATTACGAGCGCGAAGCGGCGGTGCTGCCGATGCTGCAGAAGGCCGGCGTGACGATCATGGCCGGCACCGACGCCGGCTTCCTCAACTCGTTCAACTATCCGGGCATCGGCCTGCACGACGAATTGTCGCTTTACGTCAAGAACGGCATGACCCCCGCGCAGGCACTGGCCTCGGCCACGCGCGCCGGCCCCGCCTGGTTCGGCAAACTCGATCGTTTCGGCGGCGTAGCCAAGGGCGAGGCGGCCGATCTCGTGCTGCTCGAACGCAACCCGCTGCAGGACATCGACGCGACGCGCAGCATCGATACGGTGATCCTCGGCGGCCGCGTCTATGATCGCAAGGCGCTCGACGGCATCCTCGACGAGACGCGCAAAAAAGTCGCCGACTGGAACGCCACAACAGCGCACTGAAAGCGGAGAGTGATCAAGTTTGAATTTTCTTTTCCGTTCGTGGTGAGGTATCGAACGGTAATCTGCGCGGGCCGTTCACCCTTCGATACCTCAGGGCGAACGGATTCTGATTTCAACTTGGACCA
Organism: Rudaea cellulosilytica DSM 22992; assembly: GCF_000378125.1. GTDB lineage: Bacteria > Pseudomonadota > Gammaproteobacteria > Xanthomonadales > Rhodanobacteraceae > Rudaea > Rudaea cellulosilytica. The sequence goes on from NZ_KB899242.1 coordinate 624,549, forward strand.
CTACCCAGCAACGCGCCGTGCCCCGGCCCGAGCCGCTGCGTTATCATTGCAGGCCCGATCGCTGAAGGATCACGTCCATGCGCCCGTTCCCGCTCGGAGAAGAGCTCGACCTGCTGCGCGACACCGTCGCAGCGTTCGCGGACAAGGAAATCGCGCCGCGCGCCAACGCGATCGATCACGACAACGTGTTCCCGCCCGACCTGTGGAAGAAGCTCGGCGAGATGGGCCTGCTCGGCATCACCGTGCCGACCGAGTACGGCGGCTCGGGCATGGGCTATCTCGCCCACCTCGTCGCGATGGAGGAAATCTCGCGCGCCTCGGGTTCGATCGGCCTGTCCTACGGCGCGCATTCGAACCTCTGCGTCAACAACATCCTGCACAACGCGAGCGAAGCGCAGAAGCAGAAATACCTGCCCAAGCTGTGCAGCGGCGAGTTCGTCGGCGCACTGGCGATGAGCGAACCGGGCGCGGGCTCGGACGTGGTCGGCTCGATGACCTGCCGTGCCGAGCAGAAGGGCGACGTGTGGATCGCGAATGGTTCCAAGATGTGGATCACCAACGGCCCCGACGCCGATGTGCTGCTGGTCTATATGCGCACCGCGCACCGCCCGGCCGGCTCGCGCTGCATGACCGCCTTCCTCGTCGAGAAAGGCATGAAGGGGTTCTCCACCGCGCAGAAGCTCGACAAGCTCGGCATGCGCGGCTCGAACACCTGCGAACTCGTGTTCGACAACTGCGAGATTCCCGATGCGAACCGCGTCGGCGAGATCAACGAAGGCGTGCGCGTGCTCATGAGCGGCCTCGATACTGAGCGCCTCGTGCTCTCGGGCGGCCCGATCGGATTGATGCAGGCCGCGCTCGACATCGCCCTGCCCTACGTGCGCGAGCGCAAGCAGTTCAACGCGCCGATCGGCACGTTCGGCATCATGCAGGCGAAGATCGCCGACATGTATACCTTGCTGCAGTCGTCGCGCGCGTATGCCTACCTGGTCGCGCAGGAGTTCGACGCCAACCGCAAGTCGCGCATCGATCCGGCCTCGTGCCTGCTCAACGCCTCGCAGAACGCGGTCAAGGTCGCGCTCGAAGCGATCCAGGCGCTCGGCGGCAACGGTTACATCAACGAATACCCGACCGGCCGCATCCTGCGCGACGCCAAGCTCTACGAGATCGGCGCGGGCACGAACGAGATCCGGCGCATGCTGATCGGGCGCGAGCTGTTCCACGGCAAGTCATGACTGACGCAGGCCGCGGCGAATCGAGACTGTTCGCGCAGCTACGCGAACTGCATGCCGCGATGGACCTGGCCAAAGTGTCATACATGTTGATTGGCGGATTCGCCGTCAATATCCACGGCTATGTCCGGGCAACGCACGATCTGGACATCATGGTGCTCGCTGGGGACTCCGATCTTTTGCACGACACGTTGTGCAGGCTCGGATATTCCGCCATCGACCGACGCGCGGACCTTGCCTGCTACTTCCGCGGCAACGACAGGCTCGACATCTTGTATGCGCGCCGCCCGGTCAGCCAGCGCCTGCTCACGCAGGCGGCATATGCGGACTTGAATGGACTGAGCGTACCCACCATCTCGGCTGAGGCCTGCTCGGCCTCAAGATTCAGGCGTTCTCCGACGATCCACGCCGCATTCGCGATCTGACCGACATGATGGAATTGGTGAAGGTCAATCGTGCGACACTGGATCTCGATGAGGTTCGCGACTACTTCCGGCTTTTCGACAGCGAGTCCATACTCGATGACATCCTCAAATCCACTGACTGAACTGGCGCTGCGCTGCCTGCGCAAAGCGCCAGTTCGCGACACCACCACACTGGATGCGGCGGCACGTCATGATCTTGGGCGAGTTCGCGCCATGTCTGCTGCGCAAAGGGCCGCGCAGCTCAATGAAATAATGCTCATGGCGGAAATCTGTGGTCTTCCTGCCCAAACCCGCACTCTGGCGTCGGGCAATGACTTCCGACTTTAGTTCCAATTGCCGCACTGCGGCAATGAGCCGATAATTGCGCCATCCACCCTTTCTGCAAACAAGGAAATCGCCATGTCAGACATCGTCATCGTCGGTGCCAAGCGCACCGCCATCGGCTCCATGCTCGGCCAGTTCACGGGCGTGCCGACACCCACGCTCGGCGCGACGGCGATCAAGGCCGCGCTCGACGAGTCCGGCGTGCCGGCGGCCGACATCTCCGAAGTCATCATGGGCTGCGTGCTGCCGGCCAACCTCGGCCAGGCGCCCGCGCGCCAGGCTTCGCTCGCCGCGGGCCTGCCGAAATCGGCCGGCTGCACGACGATCAACAAGGTCTGCGGCTCGGGCATGAAGGCGATCATGCTCGCCAACGACCTGATCAAGGCCGGCTCGGCGACGGTCGTCGTCGCCGGTGGCATGGAATCGATGACCAACGCGCCGCACATGGTCGCCGCGCGCACCGGTCTGCGCTACGGCGATGCCAAGCTCGTCGACCACATGGCCTGGGACGGATTGACCAATCCCTACGACGGCAAGTCGATGGGCGTGTTCGCCGAGGCCACCGCGGCCAAGTACGGCTTCACGCGCGAAGCGCAGGACGCGTACACGATCGAATCGGTCAAGCGCGCGCAGGCCGCGATCGCTTCGGGCGCGTTCAAGGACGAAATCGTGCCGGTCAAGGTCGCGACGAAGAAGGGCGAGGTCGAGTTCGCCGTCGACGAGCAGCCGGGCAAGTCCGACGTCAGCAAGATCCCGACCCTCAAGGGCGCGTTCGCGAAGGACGGCACGGTAACCGCGGCGAGCTCGTCGAGCATTTCCGACGGCGCCGCCGCGACCGTGCTGATGAGCGCGGACGAGGCGAAAAAGCGCGGGGTCAAGCCGATCGCGCGCATCGCCGCCCACGCGACCAATGCGCACGAGCCGGAATGGTTCACCACCGCGCCGGTCGGTGCGATCCAGAAGGTGCTCGACAAGGCCGGCTGGAAGGTCGGTGATGTCGACCTGTTCGAGGTCAACGAGGCGTTCGCGGTCGTCGCGATGGCACCGATGAAGGACCTCGGCGTGGCGCACGAGAAGCTCAACGTCAACGGCGGTGCCTGCGCGCTCGGCCACCCGATCGGCGCCTCGGGCGCGCGCCTTGTCGTCACCCTGCTGCATGCACTCAAGGCACGCGGCGGCAAGAAGGGCGTCGCCGCGCTGTGCATCGGCGGCGGCGAAGCGACCGCAATCGCGGTCGAACTGGTTTAAGCTAGGGGAAATACCGCCCGGCTGTCGCTCGCACGGCAGCCGGGCACTTCGTTGCACGTCCAACCAACCACATGGGAGAGGGAGCATGAAGATCAAAGCCATCATTGCAGTTCTGGCGCTTGCCGTTACGTTGACCGCTTGCGATGACTCCAAGCAGAAAGCCGAGCAGGCCGCCGCGCAGGCCAAGGCTGCTGCCGACAAGGCGGCTGCGGATGCCAAGGCCGCCGCCGACAAGGCAGCTGCGGAAGCCAAGGCTGCCGCCGACAAGGTCGCCGCCGATGCCAAGGCCGCCGCCGACGCCACCGCGGCTCAGGTGTCCAGCGCTGCGGCTGCGACGAGCCAGGCCGCAGGCCAGGCCGCCGACGCTGCCAAGGACGCTGCCGCCAAGGCCAAGGAAGCCGCCGAGAAGAAGACCAACGGACACTGAGTTCCGGTCCCATCGACGCAAAACCGGCCGCCTCAGTGCGGCCGGTTTTGTTTAAGCTACAACCTATCTCAAAACTACTGCGCTCGACCCGATTCAAACCAAAATCGGGCGCGCCGGCGGTGCTCGGAATCCTCATTTACTATTTGTAAACTCCGGTTCCTGCGCTCCGGCGACGAACGAACTGCCTTCGCTCGCTACGTTTTGAGATAGGTTCTAGACCTAATTGTCCGCAGAGCACCTCCATGCCCGTCATCGAATCGCAGATCGACCCGCGCAGCGAAGAATTCCAGACCAACGCCAAGCAGCTGCGCGGTCTCGTCGACGATCTGAAAACGCAGCTCGCGCAGGCCGCACTCGGCGGCGGCGAGAAGGCGCGCACCAAGCACACCGAGCGCGGCAAGCTGCTTGCGCGCGAACGCATCCGCGCGCTGCTCGACCCGGGTTCGCCGTTCCTCGAATTCTCGCCGCTCGCCGCGCACGGCATGTACGACGGCGCGGCGCCGTGCGCGGGCGTGATTGCCGGCATCGGCCGCGTGCACGGCAACGAGGTCGTCGTCGTCGCCAACGACGCGACGGTCAAGGGCGGCACGTATTTCCCGATGACGGTGAAAAAACATCTGCGTGCGCAGGAAATTGCGCTCGAGAATCGCCTGCCCTGCATCTACCTCGTCGATTCGGGCGGCGCGTTCCTGCCGATGCAGGACGAGGTGTTTCCCGACAAGGAGCACTTCGGCCGCATCTTCTACAACCAGGCCCGGCTGAGCGCACTCAATATTCCGCAGATCGCGGTCGTCATGGGCTCGTGCACCGCCGGCGGCGCCTACGTGCCGGCGATGAGCGACGAGACCATCATCGTCAAGGAACAAGGCACGATCTTCCTCGGCGGTCCGCCACTCGTGAAAGCCGCGACCGGCGAAGTCGTCGACGCCGAATCGCTCGGCGGCGCCGATGTGCACACCTCGATTTCCGGCGTCGCCGATCATTTTGCCGAGAACGACCAGCACGCGCTCGCGATCGCGCGCGACATCGTCGCCAACCTGAATCGGACGAAGAAACTGCCGGTCGCGATCCAGGCGCCGGCCGAACCGAAATACGCGACCGAGGAAATCTACGGTTGCGTGCCGACCGATACGCGCAAGCCGTTCGACATCCGCGAGATCATCGCGCGCATCGTCGACGGCTCGGAATTCCACGAATTCAAGGCGCGTTACGGCAAGACCCTGGTTTGCGGATTTGGCCACCTATACGGCTATCCGGTCGGCATCGTCGCCAACAACGGCATCCTGTTTCCGGAGTCCGCGCTCAAGGGCGCGCACTTCATCGAGCTGTGCAACCAGCGCGATATTCCGCTCGTGTTCCTGCAGAACATCACCGGCTTCATGGTCGGCAAGAAATACGAGCAGGCCGGCATCGCCAAGGACGGCGCAAAGATGGTCACCGCGGTCGCCTGCTCGCACGTGCCGAAGTTCACCGTCATCATCGGCGGCAGTTTCGGCGCTGGCAACTACGCGATGTGCGGTCGCGGCTACCAGCCGCGATTCCTGTGGATGTGGCCGAACGCACGCATCAGCGTGATGGGCGGCGAGCAGGCAGCCAGCGTGCTCGCGACCGTGCGCCGCGACGGCATCGAAGCAAACGGCAAGACCTGGGCGAAAGAAGACGAAGACGCATTCAAGGCACCGATCCGCGAGCAGTACGAACGCCAAGGTCATCCCTACTACGCCTCGGCGCGTCTCTGGGACGACGGCGTGATCGACCCGGCCGACACGCGCCGCGTACTCGGCCTGGCGATTTCCGCAAGCTTCAACGCGCCGATCGAGAAACAGCGCTTCGGTGTGTTCCGGATGTAGCGTATCGTTCGCCAGCTGTATCGTGCATCGCAACGTCCAAACGAGGGGACATATGAGTTTCGATCGCAAATATCTGATCTGCGCGCTCGGTTACGTCGTGCTGGGAATGGGTGTCGGCGTTTACATGGGCGCGTCGGGGAATCATGGGCAACTCATCGCTCACGCGCATATCCTGCTGGTCGGTTTCGTCGTGTCATTCATCTACGCGATCATTCACAAGCTGTGGCTCGAACGGCCCGGCAAAGCGATCGCGCAGACGCAGTTCGTGCTGCATCAGGTCGCGGCCGTCGTCATGTTCACGGGACTGCTGCTGCTTTACGGCAGGGTCGTCGCGGAGACCACGATCGGCCCGATTCTCGGCGCGTCTTCGATCGGCGTCCTGGCGGCAGCCGTGCTGATGATCTACATGGTGCTGAAGTCAGGCGCGCTGAAGTCCTGAGCCTCCGGCGCGCGGCGCTGGTGTCGACATGTTTCGCGGTGCCGGCGTGCAATGCGCCGGCGTCCAGAGGCAGCGCGAACTGCCTGAATAGTCAGTGCGCGGGCGGCTTGTCGATTTCCGCAACGCGGCTGTCGCGGTCGAACACGACGCGACCGCCGGATTCGTCCGGGTAGTACCAGACCTCGCCGAACACGCCGGTGGTCGTGCGTCCTGGCGCGCCGAGCAGGCGGCGCACTTCGCTCCAGCTCATGCCCTGCTTGATCTGCGCCCACTTGGTCGGATCGCCCCAGATCGGCGGCGGCGTGGGTGCACCCGGCTGGGCCACGTGCGGCACGACGGATACTGCCGGCGCCGCGGGCGGCTTTGCGGCGAGCGCATTGAGTTTCGCCTCGAGCTCGGCGACATGCTGCTCGAGCGCTTTGACACGTGCATCGAGCGCCGCCTCGCTGGCCTTGTCGGCCAGGGCGAAACTGGGGGCAACCATCAGGGCAAGCGATGCGATCAAGGCGAGACGGGAAGGCATACGGATACCGGCATGGGAACTGGGCAATAACCTACCACGCGCGCTGCCGTTTCGTTGTACTCCTTTGGTCCGAGGCTAGACGTGTGTCATCCGCTTCACACCCCGATGCCGGCTGATCGCTCCGAGGAATTCCTCAGCCGGTCAGCTCGATATCCGCCTCCTCCAACACCGCGTCAGGCACGAACTCGCCGCCGCGGTCGAGTTCGGCGAACAGGCCGCCGAGGCGCACGAGTTCGTCGTACTTGCCCCTCTCGACCAGCTCGCCGTTCTTGAGTACGAGAATGACGTCGGCGTTGCGTACGGTGGTCAGGCGATGGGCGATGACGAAGGTCGTGCGGCCCTGGGTCAGCGCGCCGAGCGCACGCTGGATGCGCGCCTCGGTGGCGTTGTCGAGCGCGCTCGTCGCCTCGTCGAGGATCAGGATCGGCGAATCCTTGAGCATCGCGCGCGCGATCGACAGGCGCTGGCGCTCGCCGCCGGATAGCGAGCGACCGCGCTCGGCGACGAGGGTCGAATAGCCCTCCGGCTTGACGATGACGAAATGATGCGCTTCGGCCGCGATCGCGGCCGCCTCGATTTCCGCCTCGGTCGCATCGGGCTTACCGATGCGCAGGTTGTCGGCGATCGAACGGTAGAACAGGCCCGGGTCCTGGAACACGACGGCGATGTGCTCGCGCAAGCTGTGCAGGCTGACCTCGCGGATGTCGATGCCGTCGATCGTGATGCGGCCCGCGCTCGGATCGTAGGCGCGGTAGAGCAGGCTCAGCGCCGTGGTCTTGCCCGCACCGGTGGGACCGACGATGGCCGCAGTTGCGCCCGCGGGCACCCTGAAATTCAGATGCTTGAGCGCCGGATGCGACACCTCGTAGCCGAACGAGACGTCGTGGAACTCGACTTCGCCGCGCACGTCCTGCGGCAGGTCGGGCGCGCCCGGCTTTTCGTGCAGCACCTCCTGCGTATCGAGCACGGCGAAGAAATCGCGCAGCGAGTGGGTCTGGAAGAACAGGCTGGAAATGAAGCCGGCGAACTGCTCGAGACGGCCGATCAACTGCATCGAGAAACCGACGAAGGTGACGATCGCGCCGACCGTGACCTCACCCTTGCCGTTGAGCTGCGCGCCGAGCGCGAACATGGCGACGATCGTGATCGTGCTCATCGCGCGATTGGCAACCGACAGCCAGGCCCAGCCGCGCAACACGGGATACTGCGCGGTCAGCACCTTCTTCACCATGCTCTTGATCTCGGCGACCTCGGCCGAGATGCGCGAGAAGCTCTGCACGACCATGACGTTGCCGAACACGTCGCCGACGCGCTCGGAGATCTCGTGGTGCAGTTCCTCGACCTCGCCCTGCGCCTTGTGCGTGCGCCGTACCGCGATCGCGTTGAACACGGCGAAGCTCGTCATCAGGCCGATCATGAGCAACGCAAGCTTCCAGTTCATTTTGATCGCGAGCGGGATCATGACGAAGATCGACAGCAGCGTGGTCAGATGATCGCGGAAGAAATTGAGCCAGATCTGGAACAGGTTGCTCGAGCCCGAATGCATGATGCGCAACAGACGCCCGGTGTGGTGCTGGCCATGGAACGACAACGGCAGCGCGATCGAATGCTCGAAAAACTGGGTGATGACGGCCAGGCGCCGACGGTGTGCGAGGCGGTCTGAATGGAGCGAAACGAGCACGCTGGCGACGACGCCGGCGAAACCGACGCCGGCCCAGGCGCCGATGAATTGCCACGCGTCGCGATGATCCTTCGCGGTCAGCGCATCGACCACACGGCCGAATAGCCAGGGCTCGAGGAAGAACACGCCCGCGAGGGCAAGGTTGGCGACGGCCAGCGTGATCGCCAGCCATTTTTCCGGCGCGAGCAGCGCGAGCACGCGCAGGTAAATTCGAAGGATGGACATCTTGCTCCAGCTGAATAAAACGAACGGTAACGCTCCGGCCTACCCTGGGGTGCCGCAGCCGCGTCGGGCTAGCTTACCTATCGAGAGCAGTGGTTGCAGCCGCGAATTGAATCCGAAGGCAGCTCCGGCCTCTACGTTCCACTTCGTAGCAACAACATCCCGTAAATACGTGATGTGATTCAGATTTTTTGGAATATTTAACATATGTACGTGTATTTCGACCGTACCACTTGACGGCAGGGGCTCCGCCTTGAGGGGTCCGGGTCGAACCGAATCATGACCGCGGGCGCGGGGAATCAAGCAGCAGATGAAGCAAACGCGGACATGGGGAGATGTCCATATGACTTTCACATCCTTTTGGAGCGAGGCATGAAGAAGGCAACACTAGTTACGGCGTGCATTGTGGGCGTTGCGATGATGGGACTGACCGCGCAGGCGTTCGCGGCGCAGGCCAATCAAACTCATTTCGTTGTACACCAGACCGAAGGCAGTCTGCTGCAATTGGGCGATGCGTTGGTCGCCAACGGCCAAGGTCAGGCGGAGCTATATCGCGGCGGTGAAAAGATTGCCACCATCCAGGATCCGAACGACATCATCGCCGAGGCGTCCTCGCCTTCACGTCCGCTATACGTGACCGACCAGGACGGCGCAATTGTCCGCGGTGATCTGCGCGACTTCGAGGGTGCTCTCTATCTGAGCCACAGCGCTCCGATCGTGCCCTTCTATCGCAGCGACAAGCCGCGGGTTCCGCTCGCCGGCGCCGGCAACGATCATTCCGTCGGCACGGATTCGCAAGAGCCCATCGATCCGTCGAGCCCCCATTTCAACCAATGCAATCCTAGCCGCCCAACGGTGCGCGCTTGCTACGGCTACGGCGGCCCGCTGACCCTCAAGGGCGGCAATGTGATGGTCACCCCGACCATCCAGGCGGTGTTCTGGGGCAATTGGTCGCAAACCGATCCGATCATCACCGGCATGGACTCGTTCTTCAACGGCTGGAGCGGAAGCGGCATCGCCAATGCGTCAAACGAGTACAACGGCGCCACCAACGGCTACGTGACCGGCAATTCCACCTACGTCGGCCACACCTTCGATACGTCCTCGACCGGCAACTCGACGCCGAGCAGCTCGACGATGGTTTCGAAAGCCTGCAGCCTGACCGGCAACAATCCGAACTCGAACGCGATCTACACCTACATCACCTCCAACTGGCCGGGCGGCCAGGCCTGCGGCTTCCACACCTGGGGCACGTGCAGCAACGGTGCGCAAGTCCAGGTCGCCTGGATCGGCAATTTCACCGGCACCACGGGCTGCGGTCCGGGAGCCAGCTCCGGCAACGCGCAAGGACTGGCGGATATCGCATCGGTGGTCTCGCACGAAGTCTCCGAAGCCACGACCGATCCGCGCGGCACGGGCTGGACCGACAACGGCGGTTACGAAAACGGCGACAAGTGCGAATGGGTCTACGCACCGATGACTCTTGCCAACGGCGCCAACTTCAGCCTGCAGCGCGAATGGTCCAACGCGTTGTATGCCGCCGGCACGGGATATGCCAATTACTTCGGCCAGAAAGGCTGCAAGCAGTAATCTTCCCGGCTCTGCCAACCTCAAGTCCCCGGCCAGTCCGGGGACGTCGGTGAACCAATGCAACATTTTTGAAAGACTTAACCCGGTAACCGTTACGAATTCACTACCGCACGAAGTTCGAGGGAGATTTTGGTCAGGCGCATGCGCGGTGTATCGGGCCGAGGTGGGGACCTCGCGCGCTTTATTCGGCATTCGACGAATTTCGGGAAAATCTTCGCATAGCGAGGTTTATCCGCGAGCTGGGAGTAGCTCGCCTGCAGCGGCGCCGATCGGCGTTCGATGAAGCGGAATCGGTAAAAACTGGCCCTGAACTAACGGCGGCACGAACAACCCTGACGGGGTTGTGCTGACTCTTTCCACTACTTTTGGAGTATGTATGCAAGCAAAGAAGAAACTGGGCGTGCGTCCCGCGGTTCTCGCTGCGTCCATGATCAGCCTTTTGATGTCCCCGGTGATATCGACCGTTGCTGCCCCGAGTGCGACTGCCGAACAATTGCATGCTTGGCACGATTCTCTGAAGAATTTCCCACCGGTCTCCGAAGGTTGTTTCCAGGCGGATTATCCGAGCCTGGCCTGGCAGCAAGTGGCGTGCGGCGAAACGCCGACTTATCGCTCCAATCCGAAGTATCGCGGTGCGGACACGGTCGGCAACGGCTATGACTACTCCGCAACGACCTCTCATCTCACCCAGTCGGCCACCGGCAGCTTCCCGAGCGAAGCCGGCGGCGGCTCGGGCGGCTACACGCTGCAGCTCAACACCAATTTCGGCAATGGACCGACGGCGTTCTGTTCGGCCTTGGGATATTCGAGCTGCCAGACCTGGGAGCAGTTCATCTACTCGTCGAACTATCCGGGCAATGCCGGCACCGGCGTCAGCGGTCCGCAGGCGTTTATCCAGAACTGGATGTTCATTCCTGCCCACAAGCGTTGCCCGTCGGGTTGGAACGGCTACAAGACCAGTTCCTATAACGGCTGCTACAAGAACAGCAAGGGCATCGCTGCGCCTGCAGTCGGACTGTCCGGCTTGTCGGGTGGTTCTCTGTCTGGCTCGGCCTCGACGAGCGGTCTCGACACGGTGACCTTCACCTACGGCGGCACGGCCTACGCCGTCAGCCAGAGCGGCAGCACGCTCGACATCGGCGCGACCTGGAACAACTCCGAGTTCAACGTCGTCGGCAACGGCGGCGGCTCGGCTGCCACGTTCAATTCGGGATCCTCGCTCACGGTGAAAGTGGCGACCAACGACGGCACCACGAACGCGCCGACGTGCACCGGCCCGACCAACGGCGGCACGACCGGCGAGACCAACAACCTGAACCTCGGCGCCTGCGTCGCGGCAGGTGGAACTTCGCCGTACATCCAGTTCACCGAATCGAACTGATTCACGCTTGAGCTGAAAAAAGCTGCGCCGATCGCGGAAACGCGGTCGGCGCTTTTTTTTTGCCCATTCGCCATAGCCGGCCGACGCGGAGCGGACGACCGCGACAGCCCTCCGGGCGACCCGCTATCATGCGCATCCCGCTTTCGCTGACGGTGTGTCGCGCGCATGTCCGGATCGTTACAGATTTCGATCGAGGGGCGCACCGCGCGCATCACGCTCGATCGCCCACAGACGCACAACGCCTTCGACGACGAGCTGATCGGCGAACTCACCGCCGAACTCGAAAAGCTCGCAAGCGATAACTCACTGCGCGCGCTCGTGCTTACCGGTGCCGGCGCCTCGTTCTCGGCCGGCGCCAATGCGAACTGGATGAAGCGCATGGCGACGGCGAGCGAAGCGGAAAATCGCGCCGACTCCGAGCGTCTCGCCGCGCTGATGCGTACATTGAATTTCTTCCCGAAGCCGACCGTCGCCCGCGTCAACGGCGCAGCGATGGGTGGCGGCGTCGGCCTGGTCGCCTGTTGCGACATCGCGATCGCCGCCGACATGGCGAAGTTCGCACTGAGCGAGGTCAAGCTCGGCCTCGTGCCGGCGGTGATCTCGCCGTATGTCATCGCCGCGATCGGCGCGCGCCAGGCGCGACGCCTGTTCGTCAGTGCGGAAGTGATCGACGCGCATGAAGCATTGCGCATCGATCTCGTGCATCGCGTCGTCGCGGCGGACAAGCTCGACGAAGCGATCGCACGCGAACTCGACCTGCTTGCCAAGGGCGCACCAAACGCACAACGCGAAGCGAAGCAGCTCGCATTGCGCATGGCTGGCGCGACGCCCGAACACGCGACGCAGATCGATAAGGACAATGCCGCGCTGATCGCGCGCCTGCGCATAGGCGCGGAAGGTCAAGCCGGCCTCGGTGCATTTCTCGACAAGCAAACGCCTCCGTGGCTCAAGCAGGAGTAGCCTCGTGTCCCTTCGCAACCGTTTCGACCATATCGGCTTCACCGTTTCCGATATCGCACGCAGCAAGGCGTTCTACGCCGGCGCGCTCGCGCCACTCGGCATCGGCCTGGTCATGGAGGTCACGCCGGAAATGACCGGCGGCCACGCGCACGTAGGCTACGGCCACGACGGCAACCCGTACTTCTGGATCGGCAACGGCGACGGCGCGTTGCGCGGCAAGCTGCATGTCGCCTTCGCCGCAGCGAACCGCGCGACGGTCGACGCGTTCTACGCGGCGGCCATCGCCGCCGGCGGCATCGACAACGGCGCGCCAGGCCTGCGCCCGCACTATCACGCCAACTACTACGGCGCGTTCGTGCTCGACCCCGACGGCCACAACATCGAAGCGTGTTGCCATCTGTCGGAGTGACGATTCTTAACGCGGATAAGAGCGGATTGATCGAGGCAGACTTGACCGAACAGGTTATTGGAGTGTTTTACTCCGTCTACAACGAGCTCCAGCACGGGTTCGTCGAAGGCGTCTATGAAAACGCATTGGCGTTTGCGTTGCGCGAAGAAGGGCTATATGTGGAGCAGCAGGCGCCCCTGTCCGTTTCGTTTCGCGGTCGCATCGTCGGCGAGTTTCGAGCGGATCTTGTCGTGGAAAAACGTTTGCTGATCGAACTGAAAGTGGCCTCGAAGATCAACGATGCGCATGAAGCGCAACTGTTGAACTATCTCAAGACGACGGGGCTTCATGTGGGCCTGTTGTTGAACTTTGGCCCCACAGCTCAAGTAAGGCGCCGAATCTTCGACTCAAAAAATCCGCTCTTATCCGAGTAAATCCGCTCTTATCCGCGTTAAGTAAATTATGTTCAACAAAATCCTCATAGCCAACCGCGGCGAGATCGCATGCCGCATCATCCGCACCGCGCGGCGCCTCGGCATTCAGACCGTCGCGGTGTACTCGGAAGCCGACGCGACCGCGCAGCATGTTCGCCAGGCCGACTTCGCCTACCCTATCGGCGGCCCGCGGCCGGCGGATTCGTATCTGCGCGGCGATGCGATCATCGAGGTCGCGAAGAAATCGGGCGCGCAGGCAATCCATCCCGGCTACGGCTTCCTGTCCGAGAATGCCGACTTCGCCGAGGCCTGTGAACAAGCCGGCATCGTGTTCATCGGTCCTTCCGCCGGTTCGATGCGCAAGATGGGCTCGAAGGCCGGCGCCAAAGAGTTGATGTCGGGACACGGCGTGCCCGTGGTGCCGGGCTACACCGGCGAAGACCAGGATGCTGTGCTGCTCGCGCGCGAAGCGCAGCGCATCGGTTTTCCGTTGATGATCAAAGCCGCCTACGGCGGCGGCGGCAAAGGCATGCGCATCGTGCGCGCGGCCGACGAATTCGCCGCGAATCTCGAATCCTGCCAGCGCGAAGCGAAGAGCGCGTTCGGCCGCGACCGCGTGTTGCTCGAACGCTACGTCGAAACGCCGCGCCATATCGAATTCCAGATCTTCGGCGATACGCACGGCAACGCGATCCATTTGAACGAGCGCGAATGCTCGGCGCAGCGCCGCTACCAGAAAGTGCTCGAGGAAACGCCCTCTCCGTTCCTCACCCCCGAGCTGCGCGCGAAGATGGGCGACGCCGCGATCAAAGCCGCGCGCGCGCTCGACTACGTCAACGCCGGCACGGTCGAATTCATCGTCGGTCCGCAGGGCGATTTCTATTTCATGGAGATCAACACGCGCCTGCAGGTCGAGCATCCGGTCACCGAGATGGTGCTGCATCTCGACCTTGTCGAACTGCAATTGCGCGTCGCCGCGGGCGAGGCATTGCCGGCTTCGCTTCTGCGCAACAAATCGGTGCCGCAGGATGGCCACGCGATCGAGCTGCGCCTCTACGCCGAAGATCCTGCGCGGGGATTTTTGCCCGGCTCGGGCAGGCTGCAGCGGCTGCAACTGCCCGCTCCGAATGCGCATGTGCGCATCGACTCGGGCGTGATCGAAGGTGACACGGTGACGATCTTCTACGACCCGATGATCGCCAAGCTGATCGTCTGGGACCGCGATCGCCCGTCGGCGTTGCAGCGCATGCGCGAGGCGATCGCCCAATGCGCGGTGACCGGACCGAAGTCGAACATCGATTTCCTCGAGCGCCTCGTGCGCCATCCCGCGGTGATCGAAGGCCGCATCGACACGGGCTACCTCGACCGCCACCTCGCCGAATTCCTGCCGGCCGACGCCGCGCCCGATCAGGCGATGCTGTTTGCCGCGGCGACCGCGGTGTTGCTGGCCGAGGAAGCGTCCACACCGCAACTTGCACGCGCCAGCGGCGATCCGTACTCGCCCTGGGCACGCGCCGACGCCTGGCGCATCGGCCACTCGGGCAAGCGCATCGTCTGCTTCGCGCACGACGGCGAGCGCATCGAAGTCGACGCGCACGGCGCAAACGGCAGCTACGAATTGAACATCGGCGAGACACGCTGCAAGGTCGCCAATGCGCGTTTCGCCGACGGCTTCCTCAACGCCGAGCTCGACGGCGAAGCGCGCCGCTGGCGCAGCGAGGTCGACGCCGACGGCGTGCTGCTGCATGACGGCGAACGCCGCGCCTGGCTCACCCGCGTCGCCGCATTCGCCTATGCGAAATCGGCGCAGACCAGCGGCGACCGCATCGTCGCGCCGATGCCCGGCCGCATCGTGTTGGTCAAGACCAAGAAAGGTGACCGTGTTACTGAAGGCCAGGAATTGATCGTGATGGAAGCGATGAAGATGGAAATCACGCTCAAGGCGCCACGCGCGGTGAAGATCGCGATCGTGAGTGCGAAAGTCGGTGAGTTCGTCGAGGCCGACGCGGTGCTCGCGCACTTCGAGGCGGAAGAATGAGGCTCGCGGCGGCAATGTTATGCCTTGCTGCCGTGAGTGGTTGCGTCGATACCGTGTTCGAATCACTGCCCGGCAAGCACATCAGCCCGTGCGATCCGCGCTTTGTCGGCACATGGCGACTGCTGAACCAGGAAAAAGACCGCAAGGCTGATGAGAATTTGTTTCTCGTGGTCGACCCCGGCTGCAAGACCTTGCATTTGTTCGAGAACGGCAAGGACGATACTGACACCGACGCCAAGACTCATCTGGCGTTTGCATCGGTCGGCGCGAAATCCATCCTCACGGTCAAGTTTGACGACGAACAATCGCATACCGACGGCGTGGACTGGTCGAATGGCTATCACTATTTTCTCTACGACATGCGCAACGGCGAGATCCGTCTGCGTCCGACTGACGACGCTGCAGTCGCGCATTTCATCATCGATGGCAAACTTCAGGGCCGCACGGAGAAGATTTCGAAGATGCCGGGCGGGCGACGCTCCGGCGATGGCATGATGCTGCACAGTTACGTTGCCGGCGATTCCGAAGCCATGGCCAAAGCCGTCGAGCTTCGCGGTGTGTTCGCCGCTACCCCCTACTTCACCTTGAAACCCGCCAGCGATGCCGAAATATCGGCATCAGCCAAACCCCTGCCAACATCGAAATGACCACGCCCAGCCAAGTCCGCATCGTCGAAGTCGGCCCGCGCGACGGCTTGCAGAACGAGAAAGCCATTGTGCCGACGCCGACGAAGATCGAACTGATCGACCGGCTTTCGGCGACCGGCCTGCAAACGATCGAAGCGACGAGTTTCGTCAGCCCGAAATGGGTGCCGCAGCTGGCCGACGCGGCCGAGGTCTACACCGGCATTCAGAAGAAGCCCGGCCTGCGCTACCCGGTACTCGTGCCGAACCTGCAGGGCTATGCACGCGCCCGCGAAGTCGGGGTCGACGAAATCGCCGTGTTCACCGCGGCGAGCGAAGCGTTCAATCGCAAAAACATCAACGCCTCGATCGCCGAATCGCTCGAGCGCTTCGCGCCCGTGATCGAGCGTGCGAAAGCCGACGCCGTCGCTGTGCGCGGCTACGTCTCGACCGTGCTCGGCTGCCCTTACCAGGGCGAAGTGCCGTTGGCCGACGTCGTGCGCGTGGCCAAGGCGCTGCATGCGATGGGCTGCTACGAGATCTCGCTCGGCGACACGATCGGCATCGGCACGCCGGCGAAGGCGCGCGCGATGCTCGCCGCGGTCTCTGCCGAAGTGCCGATGTCCGCGCTCGCAATCCATTTCCACGACACGCGCGGACAGGCGCTCGCCAACATCCTCGCCTGCCTCGAACTCGGCGTCGGCGTGATCGACTCGGCCGTCTCCGGCGTCGGCGGCTGTCCCTACGCGCGCGGTGCGAGCGGCAATGTCGCCAGCGAAGACGTGGTCTACATGCTGCACGGCATGGGCATCGCCACGGGCATCGATCTCGACAAGCTCATCGAGACCGGACGATGGCTCAGCGCGCAGCTCGCGCGCGACAACGGCAGCAAGGTCGGCAAAGCCGCCTGAGAGACGGCTGCCTCTACGGTTTCTTTTCCGCCGTCGGTGCGGGCTGGCTGCCGTTGGAGACGCCTACCGGCTGGCCAACGTCCACCGCGCCGAATTGTGTGTGGACGAAATCGCTGAACTGATCCTTCACCGCACTGATGAATTTCGCCGCGTTGACCGTGCGCGTGACGCCCTCGGTGCGCCCGCCTTGCAGCGCGCCGGTGTTCGCGTCGAAAACCGGGTTCGCCATCTGATCGCCGCCGCCCCCGCCGAAACTGCCGTAGGTGATCGTCGTGTACTCGGGCGGCCCGTTAAGCGAGCCCTTGTCGCGGATGAGCTGATCATTGAATTTCTTGCCCGCGCGGTCGAGCGTGACTTTGTCGTCATAGTCGACCTTGAGTTGCTTCCAAATCTCTCCGGCGGCGGCACGCTGCTCGGCGTTCAGGCTGGCATAGGCTTCGCCGACCGCCTTGTCGACGTCGGGCGTATGCGTTTGCGCGGCGATACCGAGCCACGCGGTGCCCCGAATCTTGTCGGCCGGCACGCCTTCGGCGCCGTGCAGATAAAGCATGCCGACATCGAACTGGGCGATCTTGTTACCCCAGTAGCTCGCCTTCTCGTACATCTCGAGCGCTTGGCGGAAATTCTTTCGCTTCACCGCATCCTGCGCGCGTTGTTCGTAGTACTTGCCCGGCAGATATTTGATCGTGATCGAGGGATCGCTGGCGAACGAATTCTCGGCGGATTCGGCGGCGCGCACAGGTGCGGCAAGAAGAGCAGATGCGAGTAGCGCTGCGCCAGCGAGGCGGGAAGCAGAATGAAGCACGTCGATCTCTCCTCGAACGGGGCCGATTCAAAAGACAATACCGGCGCGGGTTCGTTCCCTGCCGCACGCATGCATCGGGTTCGCGATTCCAATGATCGCTACGCGCGCGCCAGCTTGCGATACGCACGCGGTGTCATGCCGACCGTCGCCTTGAACTGACGCGCGAACGCGCTCTGGTCGGCAAAGCCGCAGGCGTGACCGATTTCGGCGATGCCGTCCGCGCCGGAGAGCAGGCGCATCGCCGCCTCGATGCGCATGCGCGTCAGCGCCTGCTGCGGCGTGATCTGGAACACATTGCGGAAATGCCGTTCGAGCTGGGCCAGCGACACGCCGGCCAATTCGGCCAACTTCGCCATGCGCACATTGTCCGCATAGTGGCACTGCAGATGATCGATCACGCGGCGCAGGCGGTCGTAGGTCGGATGACGGCCGTCCGGCTGGCCGAGGTCGCGCGAGATGCCGACCAGGCCGCGCACCTTGCCTCGCACACGCAACGGATGCTTGCGCGTCAGGCACCAGCCCGGCGCACGATTCGGGAAGATGTGCACTTCGAGCTGATCCTCGATCGTCTCGCCGGCGAGCACGCGCCGATCCTGCGCCGCGTAGGAGCCCCCCATGTGCGTGGGAAACAAGTCTGCCACGCCGCGCCCGATCACCTGCGCGCGATTCTTCAGGCCGAGCCGGCGCACGAGGGTCAGGTTCGCGTGCGTGTAGCGCCCGGCCGCGTCCTTGACGAAGAACACGACGTCGGGGAGTGCGTCGAACAGGCTTTCCAACTCGGTGGCGGGAATGGCAATCGTCACGTGAAAATTGTGCCGAATTCCGCATCGAAACGCAGCAAGTCTTTCTAGACTGCGCAACGAGGCGCAGCGAAGATGCCGACATGCATAAGATAGAGATCATCGATTCGCACACCGGCGGCGAACCTACGCGAGTTGTCGTTGCCGGCTTTCCCGATCTTGGCAGCGGTCCGTTGGCCGAACGCCGCGAGCGCTTCCGCCGCGAATTCGACCGCTGGCGCAGCGCGATCGCCTGCGAGCCGCGCGGCTCCGACACGATGGTCGGTGCGCTGTTGTTGCCGGCCGTCGACCCGAAGGCCTGCACCGGCGTGATCTTCTTCAACAACGTCGGCACTCTCGGCATGTGCGGGCACGGCAGCATCGGCGTGATCCGCACCCTCGCCCACCTCGGTCGCATTGCGCCGGGCCTGCATAGGCTGGAAACGCCGGTCGGCATGGTCGGCGCGGAGCTGCACGCCGACGGCCGCGTATCGATAGCCAACGTCGAAAGCTATCGCCTCGCGACGAACGTGCGCGTCGATGTCCCCGGTTTCGGCGCGGTGACCGGCGACATCGCCTGGGGCGGCAACTGGTTCTTCATCACCAAGGATTCGCCGGTGCCTTTGGACTTCGCGCGTGTGCGCGAACTGACTGCGTATACCGAGAACGTGCGCCTCGCGCTGCAAGCAAACCACATCACCGGCGCGGACGGCGCCGAGATCGACCACATCGAGATCAACGCCGTCTCGCTCACACCCGGCGTCGATGCGCGCAACTTCGTGCTCTGCCCGGGCCTCGCCTACGACCGCAGTCCCTGCGGCACCGGCACGAGCGCGAAGATCGCCTGCCTCGCCGCCGACGGCAAGCTCGCCCCCGGTGCGACGTGGCGACAGGAAAGCATCCTCGGCAGCGTGTTCGATGCAACGTATGCCCTCGGCGCGCGAGGTGTGCTGCCGCGCATCACCGGCAGCGCGCACGTGACGTCGCAGGGCGCGCTGTTCATCGATCCCGCCGACCCGTTCGCCTGGGGCATCGGCGCCGAAGCCGGGCGCGCGTGAACACGTTCGACCTGATCGTCGTCGGCGCCGGCATCGTCGGCGCGGCCTGCGCGGACCTCGCCGCGGCGGAGGGCCTGCGCGTCGCAATCGTCGAACCCGGCCCCGTCGGCGGCGGCGCCACCGCGGCGTCGATGGGCCATCTCGTCGTAATGGACGACGACCCGGCCGAACTCGCACTGTCGCGCCATTCGCAGCAGATGTGGGAAGCCTATGCGCAACTGCCCGAAGCCGAATTCAGCCGCTGCGGCACGCTGTGGGTCGCGCGCGACGAACGAGAGTACGCGGGCATCGCGGCGAAGATCGCACGCCTCGCGCAGGCTGGCGTCGTTGCCGAAGCGGTCGATGCGAAGGCACTGTATGAACTCGAACCCGAACTCGCCCGCGGCCTCGCCGGCGGCATGCTCGTCGCCGCGGAAGCCGTGGTCTATCCGCCGCGCGTCGCCGAGTTTCTCGTCAAGCGCGCGACCACGCGCAACACTCAGCTGCATCTCGGTCGCCGCGTACACGCGCTGAGCGGCGACGGCGTCGTGCTGGATGGCGGCACGCGCCTGAGCGGCCCCGTGCTCGTCGCCACGGGCTGCGCCCTGCCCGAGTTGCTGCCGATGCTGCCGCTGCGCGCGCGCAAAGGCCATCTCGTCATCACCGATCGCTATCCGGCATTCGTGCGCCATCAACTGCTCGAACTCGGTTACGCCGACAGTGCGCACGGCAACGCGCCCACCTCGGTCGCGTTCAATGTGCAGCCGCGTCCGACCGGGCAAGTGCTGATCGGCTCGTCGCGCGAATTCGACTCTTCGAGCGAGGTCTCGATGACCATCGTGCGGCGCATGCTCGAGCGCGCGTTCGCCTTCCTACCGCGCCTGTGCGATCTGCAGGCCTTGCGCATCTGGACCGGCTTGCGCCCGACCACGCCGGACGGCCGCCCCTACCTCGGCGCGGTGCCCGGGCTGCGCGATGTCTGGGTTGCCGCGGGCCACGAAGGACTCGGCATAACGACGGCGCTTGCCAGCGCACACCTTGTCATCGATCAGCTGCTCGGGCGTCGCAGTGCGATCGATCCGGCTCCCTACCTGCCGTCGCGAGTGCGCGCATGAATACAACGGCGAAGCCCGTGTGTCTGCACGTCGACGGCGTGGCGGTCGAAGCACCGGTCGGCGCCAGCGTCGCTGCGGCGATCGCCCAGGTCACGCTGCGCTTCGGTCGCCGACCCGGCGGCGGTGCGCGTGCGCCGCTGTGCGGCATGGGTGTGTGCTTTGAATGTCGCGTGCGCATCGACGGCATCGATCATCAGCGCGCCTGCATGACGATCGTACGCGAAGGCATGCGCGTGGAAACCGCGATGGAGCCGGCGCATGGCTGAGCACTACGATGTGCTCGTCGTCGGCGCAGGTCCGGCCGGACTCGCCGCTGCAGACGCGGCTGCAGGCCACGGCGCACGCGTCGGTCTGCTCGATGCGCAGGCGACGCTGGGCGGCCAGGTCTGGCGCCGCGATGTGCGCGCCGAGGCACCGCGCATGGCCCGACACGCATTCCATGCCGTCGAGCGCCGCACGAATATTGCGCGCTTCACGCAGACGCAGATCGTTGCCGCGACGGACAAAGAACTTCTGGTCGAACAAGCGGCACAGGCGCGCACCCTGCGTTACGACAAGCTCGTGCTTGCCTGCGGCGCACGCGAACTGCTGCTGCCGTTTCCGGGCTGGACTCTGCCCGGCGTGTTCGGCGCCGGCGGCGCGCAGGCGCTGATCAAGCAAGGCTGGCCGATTGCCGGCAAGCGCGTCGTCATCGCCGGTTCCGGGCCTCTACTGCTCGCGGTCGCGGCGACGCTGCGCAAGCACGGCGCCAGCATCGCCGCGATCTGCGAACAGGCGTCCGCGAAACAACTGGCCGCGTTCGCCGGCGCGCTCTGGCGCTGGCCGCAGAAAGCCGCGCAAGCGCTCGTCTTGCGTGCCACGCTTACCGGCGTGCCCTACCACGCGGCTGCGTTCGTGCGCGCGGCGCACGGTGATGCGCGGTTGCGCAGCGTGGAAGTGCAGATCGGGGAAAATTTAGTACGCATCGAATGCGACCATCTCGCCGTCGGCTACGGCCTCGTGCCGAACGTCGAACTCGCGCAACTGCTCGGGTGCGCGCTGACCCGCAACGGCTCGCATCCGCACGTCGAAGTCGACGACGATCAGCGCACGAGCATCGCCAACGTCTACGCCGCCGGCGAAGTCTGCGGCATCGGTGGGCGCGACAGCGCGCGCATCGAAGGCGCGATCGCGGGACATGCCGCGGTCGGCGCGACGCAGGCCGCGCAGGCATTACGGTCCGCGCAGCGCCACGCGCGCCGCTTTTCCGCATTGCTCGAAACCCGTTTCACACTCGACGCGCGCATCCGCGAGCTGGCGACGGACGACACGATTGTCTGCCGCTGCGAAGATGTCACCTGGTCCGCGCTGCGCGATTTCGGCGACGCACGTGCGGCCAAGCTGCAGACCCGCTGCGGCATGGGCGCCTGCCAGGGCCGCATCTGCGGCACGGCGCTGGCCGAGCTCGGCCGCTTCCCACGCGGCGGTCCGCGCCCGCCGATCTTTCCCGCACGGCTGGCAACGCTGGCCGAGGCCGATTTCGCTTCAACCCCGAACTAATTCTTTTACGATTCGACTAGGAGACCTTCGCATGAGCAACCCTTCGATCTGGCGCGGTGTGATCACCGCAATCACCACGCCATTCACCGCCGACGGCCAAGTCGACCACGCCTTCATCGCCGAACACGCGCGTTGGCTGATCGATTCCGGCTGCACCGGCATCGTTCCTCTCGGCTCGCTCGGCGAAGCGGCGACGCTGGGGTTCGATGAGAAGCTCGCGATCCTGCGCACGCTGGTCGCGGCGCTCGGCGAGCGCGCGCCGGTGATTCCGGGCATCGCCGCGCTGTCCACCGCCGAAGCCGTGCGCCTCGCGCGCGAGGCGAAAGCGATCGGCTGTCGCGGTCTCATGGTGCTGCCGCCCTATGTCTATTCGACCGACTGGTGCGAGATGGGCGCGCATCTGCGCGCGGTGATCGAAGCGACCGACTTGCCGTGCATGATCTACAACAACCCGATCGCCTACAAAACCGATTTCTCGCCCGCGCAGATCGCCGAGCTCGCGCAGCAATATCCGAACGTGCAGGCGGT
Source organism: Rudaea cellulosilytica DSM 22992 (assembly GCF_000378125.1). GTDB lineage: Bacteria > Pseudomonadota > Gammaproteobacteria > Xanthomonadales > Rhodanobacteraceae > Rudaea > Rudaea cellulosilytica. Next base: position 647,048 of record NZ_KB899242.1, read on the forward strand.
GAAGGAATCCTCGGGCGACGTGCGCCGCTTCGCCGCGATCAAGAGTCTGCTCGGCGATCGACTCGAACTTCTGGTCGGCATGGACGATGCGATCGTCGAAGGCATCGCGATGGGCGCCACCGGCTGGATCGCCGGCCTGGTCAATGCCTATCCGCGCGAATCGGTGAAACTGTTCGAGCTCGCGCGCGACGGTGGATCGAAAGCTGCAGCCGAGCTCTACGCGTGGTTCTTGCCGCTGCTGCGCCTCGACACCGTGCCGAAGTTCGTGCAACTGATCAAGCTCGTGCAGGAGAAGGTCGGCAGGGGCAATGAGCGCGTACGCGCTCCGCGACTCGTGCTCGAAGGCGCCGAGCGCAGCGCAGCACTCGCGGTGATCGACCACGCCATCGCGACTCGACCACAGTTGTGACATGAACGCCTTCGAATCCGTGCTGATCGGCGGAACCTGGCGCGCTTCGCAGGACGCGCGCGCGAGCTTTCGCGCCTTCGACCCGACCTCGGGCGAGGAGATCGGCCCCCAGTTCCCGCTCAGCGGCGCCGCCGACATCGAGGCCGCGCTCGCTGCGGCGAGCGAAGCCGCCATCGCGCTCGCGGCTTGCGCGCCGGAGCGTATCGCCGGGTTTCTCGACGCCTACGCCGCGGCGATCGAAGCCGACGCGGAAACGCTGGTCAACCTCGCCCACGCGGAAACCGCGCTGCCGCGTGAGCCGCGCCTGGCCAAGGTCGAGCTGCCGCGCACGACGAACCAGTTGCGTCAGGCCGCACAGGCCGTGCGCACGAGCTCGTGGACGCAGCCGACGATCGACACGCACGCCGGTCTGCGCTCGCATTTTGCGCCGCTGACGAAACCCGTGGTCGTGTTCGGGCCGAACAACTTTCCGTTCGCGTTCAACGCCGTTGCCGGCAGCGATTTCGCCAGCGCGATCGCCGCGCAAAATCCGGTGATCGCGAAAGCCCATCCCGCGCATCCGGCGACGAGCAGACGCCTGGCCTACCTGGCTCATCTCGCCGTACTTGACGCCGGATTGCCCGCGGCGAGCGTGCAGATGCTGTACGACTTCGATTACACGCTCGGCGCCGGGATCGCCGGCGACGCACGCGTCGGCGCGATCGGGTTCACCGGCAGCCGCGCGGGTGGACTCGCGCTCAAGGCCGCAGCCGATGCAGCCGGCGTACCGATCTATGCGGAGATGTCGAGCGTCAACCCGGTGTTCCTGCTGCCCGGCGCGCTAGCCGAGCGTGGCGCCGAGCTGGCCCAGGAATTCTTCGCCTCGTGCACGCTCGGCAGCGGCCAGTTCTGCACCAACCCGGGCGTCATGGTCGTTCCGCAGGGTGCGCACGGCGACGCCTTCGTCGCCGCAGCGAGCCGGCTGTTCACCGATGCGCCCGCGAGCGTGCTGTTCTCGCAGCACGTGCGCAACCAGTTCCGCCGCGGACTGGCGGCACTCGTGGATGCGGGCGCTCAAGTGCTCGCGCACGGCAGGGACAGCGCCGAAGCGGGGTATCGCCAGGCTCCGGCCCTGCTCGGCGTCGATGCGCGCCAATTTCTCGCCGCCACACAGGCGTTGATGACCGAGGTGTTCGGCCCAGCCAGCCTGATCGTGCGCGCAAGCGGCATTGCGGAGATGGTCGCGATCGCGCGTGCCCTCGACGGCAACCTCACCGGCACATTGTATACAAGTAAACAAGATCGCATCGACGACGACGCGGCGACGGAAATCGCCCGTGCGCTGCGCCCGCGCATCGGCCGCCTGATCGGCAACAAGATGCCGACCGGCGTCGCGGTTAGCGCGGCGATGAACCACGGTGGCCCCTATCCGGCGACGAGCCATTCCGGTTTCACCGCAGTCGGCATGCCGACCGCGATCCGCCGCTTCGCGGCGTTGCACAGTTACGATCAGGTACCGCCCCGGTTGCTGCCGGAAGATCTGCGCGATGCGAATCCGCGCGGCTTTCAGCGCCTGGTCGACGGCGTCTGGACGACTGCCAACGTCGCCGCGGGGGAAACCTCGTGAGCGCACAGATCGGACATCTGACCGACGCCGATGCCGAAACCCGGCTCGCGCCATGGGCGCGGCTGGCCACGCCGATCGCGCGCACCGAGTACGAGGCACGCATCGAGCAAGCGCGTGCGCTGCTGCGCGAGCATGGCAGCGATGCGCTGCTGATCACCGCCGGCGCGTCGCTGCGCTACTTCTGCGGTGTGGCCTGGGGAGCAAGCGAGCGCCTTGTCGCGCTGTTGATCACGCCGGCCGGCGAGCCGATCGCGATCTGCCCCGGCTTCGAGGTGGCGACGCTGCAGCACGTGCTTGCGATTCCGGCGCAGCTGCGGCTCTGGGAGGAGCACGAGAATCCCTACACTCTCGTCGCAGCAGCAATGACCGAGCGCGGTGCGCGCTCGCTCGCGCTCGATCCGGCAGCGCCATTCTTCGCCTATGCCGGCCTGCGCGGCGTGCTCGGCACCGGCGCGATCGTCGATGCGCAGGCGATCGTCGACGGCTGCCGCGCGCGCAAGTCGCCGGCCGAGCTCGCGTTGATGCAGCAGGCCTGCGACATGACCCTGCAGGTGCACCGACTCGCCGCCGGCATCGTGTACGAGGGCATCACCACCACACAGCTGAAATACTTCATCGACCGCGCCCATCGCCGCCTCGGCGCGGACAACGGCTCGACCTTCTGCATCGTGCAATTCGGCGAAGCAACCGCGCATCCGCACGGCATCCCCGGCGAGCAGCGCCTGGGCGAGAACGAACTCGTGTTGATCGACACCGGTTGCAGCGTGCAGGGCTACAACTCCGACATCACGCGTACCTACATCTATGGCAGGCCTTCAGCGGAACACGCGCGCATCTGGGAACTCGAACGCGCCGCGCAAGCCGCGGCATTCGCCGCCGTGCGCCCCGGCGTTTCGGGCGAGGCGGTTGACGCCACCGCACGCAGCGTGCTCGCCGGCAGCGGACTCGGACCCGACTATCGCCTGCCCGGCATGCCGCACCGCACCGGCCACGGCTGCGGGCTGTCGGTGCACGAAGCGCCCTACGTCGTGCGCGGCAACACCACGCCGCTGGCACAGGGCAACTGCTGCAGCAATGAGCCGATGATCGTCGTACCAGGCAAATTCGGCGTGCGCCTCGAGGACCACTTCCACGTGACCGAAGACGGCGCCGCGTGGTTCACTCCACCGTCGCCCGCTATAGACCAACCGTTCGCCGACTGATTCGGCGCACCTCGAAAAACCTACTACGCTCGATAATTTGCGCGCCGGCGGTGCTCGGAATCCTCATGTACTCGACTGTACACTCCGGTTCCTGCGCTCCGGCGACGCGCAAATTCTCTTCGCTCGCTACGGTTTTTCGAGGCGCGCCAATCCATAGACTGAGGAGCGCAGCCGCATGACGATTCTCGCCGCACTGTTCCGCCGCAAATCGGTCGCCATGCTCCAGGCCGAAGCCGCACAGCGTGGCGAACTGCGTCGCGTGCTCGGCCTGTGGCAGCTCACCGCGATCGGCCTCGGCGGCATCATCGGCGTCGGCATCTTCGTGCTGACCGGCACGGTCGCGGCGACGCAGGCCGGGCCGGCCGTGGTGCTGTCGTTCCTGATCGCCGGCATCGCCAGCGCCGCTGCGGCGCTGTGCTACGCGGAGTTCGCCGGGCTGATTCCTGTTTCCGGCAGCGCCTACACTTACGGCTACGCCGTGCTTGGCGAATTCGCCGGCTGGATCATCGGCTGGGATCTGCTGCTCGAATACGCATTGATCGCCGCGGTCGTCGCCGTCGGCTGGTCGGGCTACGTGCAAGCGCTGCTCGAGACATTCCATGTGCCGTTGCCGGTGTGGGCGCAGGGCGCCTGGGGCAGCGCGCCGGGGCGACTGTTCAACCTGCCCGCCGTGCTGATCTCGCTCGCGATCACCGCCCTGCTCGCCGCGCGCATGGAATGGGGCGCGCGCTTCAACACGCTGATCGTCGCGATCAAGATCGGCGCGGCCGCGCTGATCGTGATCGCCGGCGCCGCCTTTGTTGATCCGGCGCGCTGGCATCCGTTCATGCCGTTCGGCATGCATGGCGTCGTCACCGGCGCGGCGATCGTGTTCTTCGCCGTGTTCGGCTACGACATGCTTACGACCGCAGCCGAGGAAGCGAAGAACCCGCAGCGCGACCTGCCACGCGCGGTAGTGTTGTCTCTGGCGATCGCGATGACGCTGTATTTCGCGATCTGCCTCGTGCTCACCGGCATCGTGCCTTACACGAGCTTGAACAACGACGCGCCGGTCGCGCATGCGTTCACTGCGATCGGGCTGCCGCAGGTGATGATCGCGATCTCGCTCGCCTCGATCTGCGGCATCACCAGCGTGATCTTCGCCAACCTGCTCGCCGGCGCGCGCATCTGGTTCGCGTTGTCGCGCGACGGACTCCTGCCCGGCTGGTTCGCCGCCGTGCATCCGCGCTGGCGCACGCCGCATCGCACGACAATATTGCTCGGCCTGGTCACGGCAGTCGCGGCCGGCCTGTTCCCGCTCGACGAGCTGGCCAAGCTCGTCAATATCGGCGTGCTCGGCGCGTTCATCGTGATCTGCAGCGCGGTCGCCGTACTGCGCTGGCGCCAGCCCAACCTGCAGCGTCCATTCCGTACGCCATTCGTGCCGCTCGTGCCGATCATCGGCATCGGCTTCTCGTGCTGGCTGATCTGGGGCCTGCCGTACACGACCTACCTGCGTTTTCTCGCCTGGCTCGTACTCGGATGCGTCGTGTACTTCGGTTATGGCCTGCGCCACAGCCGACTCGCCGCGGCAGATGAAGATGCCCGGCACTAGCGACACGAAAGAGCGCCTGCGACCAACTTGTCTTTTCTTCGCGGCTATAATCGAATCCTTACCAGCGCGAAGGAAACGCCTTGCCCGCTCGCCTCGCTCCAGACCAGTCCCGCGGTTATCTGATTCCGATCGGCACGCAGGCGCGGCCTGACGGCTATACCGAAATCTTCCGGCGCATGCTCGCCATGTTCAGCCAGCGGCCGCAGATCGTCGTCATCAGTGCGCAGACTGCGGGCGACGCGGCTGCGGACGACATCGAGGCCGCGCTGCTCACGCTCGGCGCGGGGCAGGTGCACCGGCTCGCGCTGACCAACCGCAGCGACAGTGACCATCCGGCCGCCTTGGTGCTGCTCGAACGCGCCGACCTTGTCGTGCTCAGCGCCGATAATCCATTGCGCCTGTCGACCCTGCTCGGCGGCACCCAGCTCGCGCGCATGCTGCGCCGGCGCAATGCGGACGGCGTCGCCGTCGCCGGCATCGGCCCGGGCGCGGCGATCCTCGCCGAGCACATGCTCGCCGGCGGCGCGCACGGACCGACGCCGCGCATGGGCAGCGTCACGCTGGCGCCGGGGCTCGGCCTGTCGAACCGCCTCGTCATCGACCAGGGCGGCGCTGGCGCGGACCGGCTTGGCCGCCTGCTCGCCGCACTCGCGCTCAATCCGTTCGCGCTCGGCATCGGCATCGATCCGGACACGGCCGCGTTCATCGGCCCCGACAACGTGGTCGACATCGTCGGCCACGGCGGCATCACCGTCGTCGATCCGTCCGATGTCGGCCATTCCAACGTCGCCGAGGCGGGACCTGCCGGGCCGATCAGCATCACCAACCTGCGCGTGCATGTGCTCGTGCACGGCTCGCGCTACGATCTGGACTTCCGCCGCTCGATCAGTTGAACGCGATGCGTACCCTGCTTGCCGTTTGTGCTCTGCTCTGTGCCTGCGCGTCGGCGCAAGCTGCGACCACACTGCTGCGCCCCGCCCGCGTCTGGACCGGCAACGCCAGCGAGGCCGCGCATTCCGGTTGGGTCGTGCTCGTCGACGGCGAGCGCATCGTCGCCGCCGGACCGGCCGAGTCGATCAAGGCGCCGGCCGAGGCGAAGATCGTCGACCTACCCGACACGACGCTGCTGCCGGGCCTGATCGATCTGCATGCGCACCTGTTCCTGCATCCGTACAACGAGGTGAACTGGAACGATCAGGTGCTCAAGGAGCCGCCCGCGTATCGCACCCTGCTCGCCGCGCAGCACGCGCGCGACACGCTGCTCGCGGGCTTCACCACGCTGCGCGATCTCGGTACCGAGGGTGCGGGCTACGCCGACGTCTCGCTGCAACGCGCGATCGACGAGGGATTGATTCCCGGCCCGCGTTACTTCGTCGCCACGCGCGCGATCGTCGCGACCGCATCGTATGGCCCGGGACCGCGCGGCTTCCGCCCCGACATCGACCTGCCGACCGGCGCGCAGGAAATCAGCGGCATCGACGCCGGCATTGCCGCGGTGCGCGAACAGGCCGGTCACGGCGCCGACTGGATCAAGATCTACGCCGACTACCGCATCGGCCCCGGCGGCGAGGCGCGGCCTGCGTTCACCGAGGCGGAACTCAAGGCAATGATCGATGCCGCGCACCTGTCCGGCCGGCCGGTCGCGGTACATGCGACCAGCGATGCGGGCGTGCGCATGGCCGTGCTCGCCGGCGTCGACACGATCGAGCACGGCGACGAGGCGAGCGCCGACACGTTCAAGTTGATGCAGCAGCGCGGCGTCGCTTATCTACCGACGCTGACCGCGGTCGAGGCGATCGCGCAGTATGCGTCCGCCTCGGACGCATACAATCAAGCACGGATTGAAAAGTATGAGGCGGGCAAGACGCCGCCGTCGAAGCGCATGCAGGAATCGGCCAACGCATTCCGCACCGCATTGAAGGTCGGCGTGAAGATCGGCTGCGGCAGCGATGTCGGCGTGTTCGCCCACGGCACGAACTGGCGCGAGCTCGAATGGATGGTCAAGCTCGGCATGACCCCAACGCAGGCCCTGCTCGCCGCAACGAGCGTCGATGCGGCGATCCTGCGCAAGCAGAACGAATTCGGCCGCATCACGCCCGGACTGCGTGCCGATCTCGTCGCCGTGGCGGGCGATCCGACGCAAGCAATCGAAGCAGTCAGGCACGTGACCTTCGTGATGAAGGACGGCAAGGTTTACCGCGCGCCATGAACACCGGAGTGACGCTGCGCGTGGCCAGCGCGGCCGATGCCGCTGCGATCCGCGACATCTACGCGCCGCACGTCGAACACGCGGCCGTTTCGTTCGAGACCGAAGTGCCGAGTGTCGCGGCGATGGCCGCGCGCATCGCGAAACTGTTGCCGACGCATCCGTGGCTCGTCGCCGTGGTCGACGATCGCGTGGCAGGCTACGCGTACGCCGGCCCGCATCGCGAGCGCGCCGCGTATCGCTGGTCGGTTGAAGTCACCGCCTACGTGCATGCGCAGTTTCACGGGCGCGGCATCGGCAAGCGTCTCTACGCCGCGCTACGTGCCGTGCTGCAAGCGCAGAACTATGTCAACGCATACGGCATCATCACGCTGCCGAACGCGGCCAGCATCGCGCTGCACGAAGCCTGCGGCTTTCACCGTTGCGCGCTGTTCCGCCACGCCGGCTACAAGTTCGGGGCCTGGCACGATGTCGTTTGGTGGCAGTCGCAGATCGGCGAGCCAGCGTCCGTTCCGGCCGAACCGATCGCCTTCGCCCAACTCGACGGCGAGACCATCGCACAGGCGCTGATCGCAGGCTGAGTTGATCGCTGCGCGAACCGTGTCAACCATCATCGTGCGGCAGCGTTGCTTGGGTTAAGCTCGGCTCGGGGGATCCGGTGCAAACTTCTTTGGGGAGTTGTCCATGCAGCCGTCTTCGCCTCGCAGATTTTCGTTCCGGTGCGGAATAATCGGCGCCTCCGGCCTGGGCAAACCTATTGTTGCCGCCGCCGCGCTGCTCTGCGCCGGCATTGCGCAAGCCGCGAACACGCCGCCGCGATTTCCGCTGCCCCGGCAGACGCGCGATCCGATCCGCCTCGCTCCGCCGCTGGTTCAAGACGTGCCGGCAGACGACGCACAGGCCGCCCGCTTCCTGACCATGGCCACGTTCGGCCCGACGCCCGCCGCGATTGCCGAACTGCGCCAGCTCGGCTACCACGCCTGGATCGTCAAACAGTTCGCCATGCCGGCCACGCCGATGCGGCCCTACGTCGAATCGCTGGACAAGGCGGTGCAGAATCCGGGCCAGAACGACCGCATGGAAGCATGGTTCAACAATGCGATCACCGCGCCGGACCAGTTGCGCCAGCGCGTCGCCTGGGCGCTGTCGCAGATCATGGTCGTCTCCGACCAGTTCGCCGGGTTGAACCAGGACCCGATCGCGCTGGCCGAGTACGACGACATGCTCGCGCGCGACGTCGGCGGCTGGACCGATGCCAACGGCATCTCGCACGCAGCGACGTTCTCCAACCTGATTTACGACGTGACGCTGAGCCCGGCGATGTCGAAGATGCTCACCTACCTGCGCAACCAGAAAGGCGACAGCAGCAAGGGCACCTCGCCTGACGAGAACTACGCGCGCGAGGTGATGCAGTTGTTCACGATCGGCCTGATCCTGCTCAACCCGGACGGCTCGCAGAAGCTCGACGCCAACGGTCAGCCGATCCCGACCTACCCGCAGGCAGCGGTCTCGGCCTACGCGCGCATCTTCACCGGCTGGAGCTACTCGACCGGTTTCAACTCCAACCCGCTGAACTACCAGAACTGGTCGGTGGCCGAGTATCAGCCACTGGTCTGCTACGACGCCTATCACGACTTCGGCGCGAAGACGCTGATCAGTTATAGCGGCAACTACGGCACGAATTCCGACGCGCTCGGCGTCCCCGCGAACAATTCCTGTGCTGCCGACCTGCAGCAGGGTCTGGCGATTCTGGTCAATCATCCGAACACCGCGCCGTTCATCTCGAAACAGCTGATCCAGCGCCTGGTCACGAGCAATCCGACACCCGCCTACGTCAGCCGCGTCAGCGCGGTGTTCGGCAGCAGCGGCGGCGACCTGAGCAAGGTCGTCACGGCGATCCTCACCGACAGCGAGGCGCTCAGCGGAACGTTGCCCGCGCAGTACGCGGCGAGCTACACCTTCGGCAAGGCGCGCGAGCCTTTGCTCAAGCTGACCGCGTTGTGGCGCTACTATCACGCCGCAGCGTCGGTCGGCCTGTACACCTTCAACAATCCGCAGAGCGGCTACGCCGAGCGACCGCTCGGGGCTTCGTCGGTATTCAATTTTTATTCGCCGTTCTACGCGCCACCGGGCGAGATCGCCGACAGCGGCCTGGTCGCTCCGGAGTTCCAGATCATCAACGAGTCGACGGTCGCATCGAGCGCCAATGACCTCACCGCGCGCAGCAATGCCTACGTCGGCAACAGCGGCAACAAGCCGGAGACGATCGCGATCGACCTGTCCTCACTGACCGCGATCGCCAACGACGCGAACGCGATGGCCGAGCAGATCAATCACGACCTGCTGTACGGCCGCATGAGCGCGGCGATGAAGGCCAGCCTGGTCAAGATGATCAACGCGATTCCCGCAACGAGCGCGGTCACGCGCGCACAGGCGGCGCTGCAGCTGACCCTGATCTCCCCCGAATTCGCGATCCAGAAGTGAGCGCGCCATGAGCTATTCATTCAATCCCTCGCGCCGCCTGTTCCTGCGCGATGCCGTCTGCTCGAGCCTCGCCGCGGCCACGAGCGGCGCATTGATGACCCAGTTCGGCCTGGTCAATTCCGCGCTCGCGGCACCGTTCTGCGGCAGCTACGGCGACGTCAACGACTACAAGGCGCTGATCTGCCTGTTCCTGCTCGGCGGCAACGACTCATGGAACATGCTGATCCCGAGCGATGCGACGCGCTACGCGACCTACAGCGTCTCGCGCAGCGGCGCCGCACCGACCGGCATGGCGATCGCGCAGAACACGCTGCTGCCGATCAACGTGCTCAACGCGGGCGCCGGCGAGAGCTACGGCCTGCATCCGAATCTGCCGGAGCTGCAACGCGTGTTCAACAACAGCAACGGCGCGTTCGTCGTCAACGTCGGCACCGCCGTGCAACCGATCGTCAAGACGCAGTACCTGAAACCGGGCTACCCGCTGCCACCGCAGTTGTTCTCGCACGCCGACCAGCAGGCACAGTGGCAGTACGGCCAGCCCAAACAGAACGGCACGACCGGCTGGGGCGGCCTCGTCGCCGACCGCCTGCACGTGCTCAACGCCGGCGCGACGATTCCGATGTCGATCTCGCTGAGCGGCCAGAACCGATTCCAAGCCGGCGCATCGGTGCAGCCGTACTCGATCTCGTCGAACGGCCCGACCAGCCTCGCCGGCTACACCGGCAGCACGGGTCCGGCGCGGATCACTGCGCTTGCGGAGATGCTTGCCGAAACCTATGCCGACCCCTTGTCGCGCGCGTACACGGGCAAGGTCGGCAATGCGCTCGACTACTACAACACGATGACCGCCGCGCTCGCGCAGGCGCCCGCGCTGACGACGGTGTTTCCGGCGAACAACCCGATCGCCGCGGCGCTCGCCGAAGTGGCCAAGGTCATCTCGATGCGCGGCATGCTCAACGCGAAGCGGCAGATTTTCTTCATCGGCTACGGCAGCTTCGACACGCATGCGAACCAGCTCAACGACCAGCCCAAACTGCTGACCACCGTCTCGCAGGCGCTCGGTGCGTTCTACGATTGCACGGTCAACGACCTGAAGATTCCGCAGTCGATCACGACGTTCACGCTGTCGGAATTCGCGCGCACGCTCAATTCGAACGGCGACGGCACCGATCACGCCTGGGCCGGCAATCAGTTCGTGATGGGCGGCGCGGTGAAAGGACAGAAGCTCTACGGCGCGAACGCGGCGAGCGGGCACCTGTTCCCCGACCAGACGCTCAACGGGCCCGATTGCCTCAGCCGCGGCCAGATGATTCCCGCGGTCTCGAGTGATCAGTACTCGGCGACGCTCGCGAGCTGGCTCGGCGTGCAGGATTGCGACATCGCGACGATCTTTCCCTACGTCGGCAACTTCGCGACGAAGAACCTGGGTTTCCTGTCATGACGACGCATCGTTCCCCACTCGCTGCCCTCCTCTTCGTGTTCGCCGGAATTTTCAGCGCGCCCGTCGTCGCCAGCGATCACCAGGTCAGCGTCGGCGGCAGCAACGATGCGTTTTCGCCGTCGACCCTGACGATCAACGCGGGCGACACGGTCACGTTCTCCGAAGTGTCGGGGTCGCACAACGTCGTCTCCGACACGACGGGGCTATTCCGCTGCGCAAACGGCTGCGACGGCGACGGCAAGGGCGGCAACGGCAATGTCGCCGACAACAACTGGAGCGTGACGATCAGCTTTCCGACCGCGGGCACGTTCGGCTACTACTGCGAGGCGCACGGCGCCCCCGGCGTGGGCATGCATGGCACGGTCCGCGTCAACGCGGTCGCCTTCGCCATCACGCCGGGTATCACCGGCCTCTGGTACAACAAGAACCAATCCGGCCAAGGCTTCGACGTGCAAGTGCTCGGCAACGGCAGCATCGTTGCGATCTGGTACGTGTTCGACAACGCCGGCAATACTCTGTGGCTGTTCGGCCAGGGCAGCTACAGCGGCGGCATGGCGACGCTGGACGTCTACACTTCGACCGGCGGCCTGTTTCCGCCAGCCTTCGATCCGGCGACGGTCGCACGCAACAAATACAAATGGGGCACGTTCACGCTGAGTTTCAGCGACTGCAACACCGGCACCGCCTCGTGGGTGCCGCTCGTCCCGGGCTATACGAGCGGCTCGATGCCGATCACGCGATTGAGCGGCGTCGGCGGACTGGCCTGTCCCTAGGCCAGACCTCACACGCACTTTCCGTTACCAGGAATTTTCCACGGCGAATCTCGGCTTCCTGTCCTGACCGCCCTACGGAAGGAACTGCACGACAGACCCTGACGTGGGCTGACCCGGCGGAACATAGGCCGGCGCGGCGGTGCCAGCCGGGCCGAGCGTTTTTACGAACGCGTAGATCGCCTTCAGGTCCTCGTCGTTCATCGCGCGCACGTTGAACCACGGCATCGGCGGACGCGGCTGCATCGTGCGCGCGTGCGTGAGCCACTGCTGCTCGCTCAAGCCGTTCAACAGCAGGCGCAGGTTGGTCGCATAGGTCGTGCCCCACGGGCCCTTCCAGCCGAGCGCGTCGCCCGTGAGCCACAGCTTCTCGTCGACCTGGCCGGCTTGCGGGGCGTAGCCGGGCGTGTGGCAATCGTTGCAGCCGCTGGTGCGGACGAGGTAGCGGCCGCGCTGCGCCTGCGGCGACATGGCAGTGGTTTCCGCGGCGGTCGCCGCGAAGCTCGCAGCGGCCAGCACCACGGCCGCGAGCAGGGATGTCTTGAACTTCATCGGGATTTCCTCTTGTCTCGATTACCGAAAAACGGTCGAACCGATCGTTCGACTCGGCATAGTTAGCGGAACAGGAGGAAATTCGGCTCATCGAAGCGCCGCGCCCCCGGCAGGGCGCGTGGAACGTGCGCCGCATCGCAGCGAGCCCATGACGGCGGCAAGCCTCCGGGGAGAAGGAATGCGCTTCAGGCCAGCGTCGCGAACTCGGCACCTTCGACCGCGTAGCGTGCGTAGCGGAAATCGCGAATACCGACGAGACGATCGCCATCCCAGCTCAACAACACGAAATAGATAGGCGCTCCCGCGGTATCGTGCGGATCGAAGGCGAGCGCCGCGGGCCGGCCGTCGACGCTGCCAAGCACGAAACGCCAATCCGCGAGCCGTTCGTACTGGCCGTAGTAGGTGCCGACTTGCGTGCGTCCGCTCAGGCGCGTCCTCGCGACGAGATCGAGGCGCACCTCGTCGGCGAGCATCGCGCGCAACGCATCGAAGTCGCGCGCATTGAAGCGGTCGATGTAGGCCGCGATCAGCGCCTGTTCGCGCTTCGACGGGGCCACGACGCGAGTCGGCTCCGCTTCGAGGGAAAGCTCGCGCAGGCGCGCGCGTCCACGATGCAGCGCCGCCTTCACCGAGGCGATCGTTGCGTCGTCGAGCACACCGGCGATCTCCTCGATCGAGTGACCGAGCACGTCTTTGAGGATCACGCAGCTGCGCTGCGATGCCGGCAATCGCATGAAGGTGCGCAGGCTCGTTTCGACGGCCATATGTTCGTCCTCGATCGCAACGGAGGTGGCCAGCATCGCAACGTCTTCGTCGGAATGAACGGCTTCGCGCCGCGCGCGCTGGCGCAGATGATCGAGCGCGGCGTTGTGGGCGATGCGGAACATCCAGGCGTCGGCATCGTCGATCGCGCCGGCGCCGGGCAATGCTTCGAGCGCCTTGGCCAGCGCCTCCTGCAGCACATCCTCGCCGTCGACGACCGATCCGGTCATGCGTGCGCAGTAGCGATGCAGCCTCGGCCGGAGCGCGGCGATCAGGCGATCGAACGCCGCAGCATCCAGAGGCTGCACGGCGGGCACCGCGTCCGATCGCGTCGATGTCATGCGTGCCAGGTGTCGCGAGTGTGAAGGGAGTGGCGTTGCACGGGATTCCTCATCATTTTCGCAAATGCATTGTGCGCGTTCTCTCCAGGAGACGTTGCCGAGTGGGCAAAGGATTCGCCATTGCCGAAATTTTTCGCAACCGGCCGGATCGTTCTCGCCCGCGCATTCGTCCCCGAATGCGTACCACCAACTCCCACCGGATACGAGGAACGCAACATGCCTTCGCCTGCTGAAAAACCCATTGCCAATCCCGACACCAACCCGATCGAACCATTGCACGAGCTTTCCGGCAAGACAGCGATGATCGTCGGCGCCAGTCGCGGTATCGGCCGCGGCATCGCCCTGGCCTTTGCCGGAGCCGGCGCGCGCGTCATCGCCGTGTCGCGTTCGAGCACGGAGTTTGCCGAAGCCGGCGCAAACACTGGCGAGATCAGGCAGGAAATCGCGGACGCCGGCGACGCCGGGCTGCCCGCGTTGCTGCTCGATCGCCACGACCCGGACGTCGTCGTCCTCGTCGCCGGCGCGATCCCGCCCATGCTTCCGCTGCAGCAACAGAGTTGGGAGGCATTCTCGGCCAACTGGCAGGCAGACGTGCGCATCGCCTTCCACTGGCTGCGCGAGATCCTGCTGAAACCGTTGCGCCCCGGCAGCCGCGTGGTCGTCTTCAGCAGCGGTGCCGCGCTCGGCGGCTCGCCGCTCAGCGGCGGCTACGCCGGCGCCAAGGCGATGCAGCGTTTCCTCGCGGCCTACGCACAGAACGAGGCTGTGCGCGGCGGACTGGACATCACTTTCACCGCGGTGCTGCCGCGGTTCTCGCCGCAGACCGGTGTCGGCAAGGTGGCAGTGCAGGCCTACGCGGCGCGTGCCGGCCAGTCGGTCGAGGCATTCCTGCAGTCGTTCGTGCAATCCTCCGGCCCGCTGCTCAGCCCACAAATCGCCGGCGCCGCCTTGCTGCAACTGGCGACACTGGATGCCGCCGATTTCGCGCCGGCCTACCTGCTGACCGGTGCCGGTCTGCAGAAGCTGCCTAATTGATCGGACTAGAACCTATCTCAAACGTAGCGAGCGAAGGCAGTTCGCGCGTCGCCGGAGCACAGGAACCGGAGTTTACTGGTAGTAAATGAGGATTCCGAGCACCGCCGGCGCGCGAAATGTCGAGCACAGTAGTTTTGAGATAGGTTCTTGAAGCCTTGCTACAATCCGCGCCCCTATCCGCCTCAGGACGCGCGCTCATGCAACTCGATCAGGTCAAGGCCATCGTCACCGGCGGCGCATCCGGGCTTGGTTTCGGTGTTGCCAAACATCTCGTCGCGCATGGCGCGAAGGTCGCGCTGTTCGACGTCAGCTCGGAGAAAGGCGCGCAGGCCGTCGCCGCACTCGGCACGAACACGCGCTACTTCAACACCGACGTGAGCAACGAGGAGCAGGTCGCGGCGAACGCCAAGGCTGCACAGGAATGGCTCGGCGGCCTCAACACCGCGATCAACTGCGCCGGCATCCTCGGCGCCGGCCGCGCACTCGGCAAGGAAGGCCCGATGCCGCTGAAGACATTCGCGACGACGGTGACGGTCAACCTGATCGGCAGCTTCAACGTGGCCAAGGCCGCCGCCGACCTGATCCAGCACAACGCGCCCGGCGAGGATGGCGAGCGCGGCGTGATCGTCAACACCGCATCGATTGCCGCGTTCGAAGGCCAGATCGGCCAGGCCGCGTATTCGGCGTCGAAAGGCGGCGTGGTCGGCATGACCTTGCCGCTCGCGCGCGAGTTCGCGCGCATCGGCGTGCGCGTGATGACCGTCGCGCCGGGCGTGTTCCATACGCCGATGGTCGAGGGCATGCCGGAAAATGTATACAATTCGCTTTGTGCGCAGGTGCCCTATCCGTCGCGCCTCGGCACGGCGGAAGAATTCGCCGACGCGGTCGCGTTCATCCTGCAGAACCGCTACATGAACGGCAGCGTGATCCGCCTCGATGGCGCAATTCGCCTCGCCCCGAAGTGACTGTTCTTCCCTTCTCCGATCGGGAGAAGCTCTATTTCCCCGCTGGAATTTAAATGAAAGCCTTCGAAGTCAAACGCGGCAACGTCGTCGAGTACAACGGCAAGGTCTGGCAGATACGCGAAATCGAGCGCAGCGCGCCGCAAGGACGCGGTGGCAACGTCACCTTCCGCTTCGTCATGTACTCGGTGCCGGGTGCGCAGAAGCTCGACATCTCGCTGCGCGCCGACGATGACCTCAAGGAAACCGAACTCGTGCGTCGCGCGGCGAATTTCTCGTACAAGGATGGCGATGCGTTCGTGTTCATGGACAACGAGGACTACACCCAGTACACGCTCGATGCGGTGACGGTCGGCGACGCGGCCGGCTACATCGTCGAAGGCGTGGAGGGCTACTACATCCAGTTGATCGACGACGCACCGATCGGCCTGCAGGTGCCGGCAACGGTGACGCTGCAGGTGGTCGACACCGCTCCGGAACTGAAGGGCGCCTCGGCAACCAAGCGCTCGAAGCCGGCCAAGTTGAACACTGGCATCGAGATCCAGGTACCCGAATACATCACCAACGGCGAAGCGGTGCTGGTTAACACGACGACCGGGGAATTCTCGGGCCGCGCGTGACCGCGACGCAGGTCCGCCGCGCGAGCGCCGCCGATGCCGCCACGCTGGCGGCACTGGCCGAACGCACTTTTCGCGACACGTTCACCGAGGTCAACACGCCGGAGAACATGGCGGCGCATGCTGCGGCGTCCTACGGCATCGACAAACAGCGCGAGGAAATCGAATCCGATCGAATCCGCACGCTGCTCGTGGAACTCGACGGCGTCGTCGCAGGCTACGCGCAGCTGCGCAACGGCCACCACCCCGACTGCGTGAGTGCGGAAAACGCCATTGAACTCTGGCGTTTCTACATCGATCGCAGCGGGATCGGACGCGGCCTGGCGCAGCGTCTGATGCAAGCCGTCGTTGCCGAAGCCGCCGAATGGAACGGCCGCGCGCTCTGGCTCGGCGTCTGGGAGCACAACCCGCGCGCGATTGCGTTCTACCGCAAATGCGGCTTCGTCGAGGTCGGCGCGCACGTGTTCCGTCTCGGCGACGATGCGCAGACCGATCTGATCATGCAGCGCGAGCTAGCGCGCTAGCCATTTGCGCGCCATGCGGCGCAGCGATTCATCGGCGGTTTCGTCCGCCGCGAGTGCCGCGATGTCGCACCAGGCCAGTGCATGCGATTCGTCGCTGACGACGAACGCTTCGCCTGCGGTCGCGCGCACGACGTAGCGCACATCGTAATGCCAGTGCGCAGCTTCGCTGCCGCGCGCGGGAATTTCGTGTCGATCCAGGTCGAAGATCTCCGCTTCGGCGACGAGCCCGGACAGGCCCGATTCCTCCTCCGCCTCGCGCAGCGCGACGCGCGCGAGATCGACGTCGCCGTCGGCATGGCCGCCGAGCTGCAGCCAGCGATCAAGCTTGCGATGGTGGGTCAGCAGCACGCGCGTGCCACCGCCATCGACAAGCCAGGC
The DNA here is from genome assembly GCF_000378125.1 of Rudaea cellulosilytica DSM 22992. Classification (GTDB taxonomy): domain Bacteria; phylum Pseudomonadota; class Gammaproteobacteria; order Xanthomonadales; family Rhodanobacteraceae; genus Rudaea; species Rudaea cellulosilytica. Next base: position 663,931 of record NZ_KB899242.1, read on the forward strand.
CGAGCCGGTCAAGTGACCGAAGCGAAGACTGCGCTCGGCCGCGTCAGCCCGAGTCGCGACGAAATCGCTGAACAAGGAAATGACTTCGTGTTCCGCCTGATAGCGCGAGGCATAGCGCGCGAACGCGGCCAGCCAGTCATGCTGCCAGGATTGCAGGGAATGCGCGGATTCGTCGATGGCCTTGTGCGTCACAGCTTGCCCGATGCGGAGGGGTCGCGTATTTTACCGGGACAAGTTCGGGCCTGCGGGACCCGGGTAAACTCAAAGACGGCCGCAGTCGTTGCCGCGAGCCGCCACCACACCACCAGATCTGGGGATACATAATGGTTTTCTGGCGCGTCAAGCCGCTCGACAAGATCCTCGAAACAGCAGAAAAGAAATCGCTCAAGCGCCAGCTCGGCCCCATCCAATTGACCCTGCTCGGCATCGGCGCCGTGATCGGCACCGGTATCTTCGTGCTGACCGCCGAGGCCGGACAGAAAGCCGGCCCGGGCATGATGCTCGCCTTCGTCATCGCGGCGATCGTCTGCGGCCTCGCCGCGCTGGCCTACGCCGAACTGGCCTCGATGTTGCCGGTTTCGGGCTCGGCCTACACCTACAGCTACGGCGTATTCGGCGAATTGGTCGCCTGGGTCGTCGGCTGGGCGCTGGGGCTGGAGTACGGCATCGGCGCTGCCGTGGTCTGCGTCGGCTGGTCGGGCTACATGAACGGCCTGCTCGCGGCGAACGGTTACGGCCTGCCCGAAGCGCTGCGCACGGGGCTCTATGCGGGCGGGTCATTCAACCTGCTCGCCTTCCTCATCGGCCTGGCGGTCACCGTACTGCTCGTCATCGGCACCTCGAAGAGCGCACGCGTCAACGCGGTGCTCGTCGCGATCAAGATCGTCGCGCTGACCGTATTCATCTTCCTCGCCGTGCCGGCGGTGAAGAGCAGCAACTTCGAACCGTTCCTGCCCGGTGGCTGGGGCAGCCCACTCGGCGGCGTCGGCGTGCTCGGCGCGGCGGCGTCGATCTTCTTCGCTTACGTCGGCTTCGATGCGGTCTCCACCGCGGCCGAGGAAACGAAAAATCCGAATCGCAACATCCCGATCGGCCTGATCGGTTCGCTGACCGTCTGCACGATTTTCTACCTGCTGGTCGGCTACGGTGCCGCAGGCTCAGTCGGCGCGCAGCCGATACTCGGAGCGAATGGCATGCCGCTCGACCCGGGCACACCGGAAATGATGGCCGCCTGTGCGAACTCGCAGGCCCTGGTCTGCAGCCGCGAGCCGCTCGCACACGTGCTGCGTCTGCTTGGCTACGTGCGCATCGGCGACCTGATCGGCATCGCCGCCATCCTCGCTCTGCCGTCGGTCATTCTGATGATGATGTTCGGCCAGACCCGCATCTTCTTCACCATGTCGCGCGACGGCCTGCTGCCTGAAGTGCTGTCCAGAGTGCATCCGAAATTTTTCACGCCGCACGTGATCACGATCCTGACCGGCATCGTCGTTTCGCTCAGCGGCGCGCTGTTCCCGGTCGGCAAGCTCGCCGACACCTCGAATTCCGGCACCCTGCTCGCGTTCGCGATGGTCTCGCTCGGCGTGTTGATCTTGCGCAAACAACAGCCCGATCGCCCGCGGCCGTTCCGCACGCCGATCGCCTGGTTCGTCTGCCCGCTCGCCGTGGTCGGCTGCCTGCTGCTGTTCGTCAACCTGAGCATGACCGCGAAGCTGGTCTTCGCCGTCTGGGCGATAGTCGGTCTGATCCTGTATTCGACCTATGGCTACAAGCGCAGCCAGCTCGCCAACGGCAACTGACGGCGTGCCGCATTGAAAACGTTCGCAGCGCACGCAACTTAGCCGGAACCCGCCGACCGAAGGCCGACGTTATCGCGTCGGCCTTTGTTTTTTGAGAATACGCAAATGCTCAAGCAACTCCTGCGCACCAAGCACCCGCTCGCAGTCAACAACGAGGCCGGCGAAATCGAACTGCGCCGCACGCTCGGCCCCTGGGGCCTGACCGCGATCGGCATCGGCGCGGTAATCGGCGGCGGTATCTTCGTCATCACCGGCAACGCCGCGGCGGAACACGCGGGTCCGGCGATCATGCTTTCGTTCGTGCTCGCGGCAATCTGCTGCACGTTCTGCGCGCTGTGCTACGCCGAGTTCGCGGCGATGGTGCCGGTATCGGGCTCGGCATATTCGTATACCTACGCCACGCTCGGCGAAGGCGCTGCCTGGTTCATCGGCTGGATGCTGATTCTCGAGTACGGCGTCTCCGCCTCCGCGGTCGCGTCGAGCTGGACCGGCTATTTCGTCAGCCTGCTCAGCCACGTCGGCATCCATCTGCCCGACGCGCTGATCAACGCGCCGCTCGACGCGCATCTGAAGCCGACCGGCGCGGTCGTCAACTTGCCTGCGATCGGCATCGTCGCCGTGTTGACCGGCATCTGCTACGTCGGTATCAAGGAATCCGCCGGCGTCAACTCCGCGATGGTCGCGCTCAAGATCATCCTCATCGTGCTCGTCATCTTCGCCGGCTGGAGCTATGTCGACACGAGTCTGTGGACGCCATTCATCCCCGAGAACACCGGCCCGCACCAGTACGGCTGGTCGGGTGTGCTGCGCGGCGCGTCGATGGTGTTCTTCGCCTACATCGGCTTCGAGGCGACCAGTGTCGCCGCACAGGAATCGCTCAATCCCAAGCGCGACCTGCCGATCGGCATGCTCGCCTCGCTCGCGATCTGCACCGTGCTTTACATCGCGATGGCAGCCGTGCTCACCGGCCTGATGCCGTACACGCAGCTCGGCACGAGCGAACCCGTCGTTACCGCGGTCGCCAGTCACCCGCAGCTCGCCTGGCTGCGCTGGATCGTCGAGATCGGCGCACTGATCGGCCTGTCGAGCGTGATCCTGTGCATGTGCATCGGCCAGCCGCGCATCTTCATGATCATGGCCAACGACGGCCTGCTGCCGCCGGTATTCACGCGCATCCACCCGAAATACCGCACGCCGCACATCAACACGCTGATCACGGGCGCTGGTATCGCGCTGCTCGCCGGTGTGTTCCCGCTCGACATCCTCGGCGACCTCACCTCGATCGGCACGCTGATCAGCTTCGCCGCGGTCTGTGCCGGCGTTTGGATCCTGCGCATCGCGCATCCGGAAATTCCACGCCCGTTCCGCATCCGCTACGCACCGCTGATCTGCTTCCTCGGCATCGCTTCCTGCTTCGCCCTGCTTTCCACGTTCAGCGGCTACAACTGGTGGCTGACCTTCATCTGGACGTTCGCGGGATTCGGACTGTATTTCGCCTACGGCTATCGCAAGAGCAAACTGCATCGCGAAAGCGTTGCAACGGCGGCCACTGCATCGACCTAGCTATACCGGGATCGCAATGCCATTCAGCGTTCGGCTTCCGCAGCTGCCGAAGCATATCTGGTGGTTGCTCGCTCTGTATTGCTGCGCAAGCTTCATGCACTTCGCGCACAACGCGGAATACATTGCGTTCTATCCCAACATGCCGCGTTGGATCACGCGCGAGAACGTCTACTGGGCGTGGCTCACGATCACTGTTCCTGGAATTGCGGCGTTGGCCGCAGCGTCGTTTGGATGGCGCGCAATCGCGGCGCTTCTGCTCATCGTCTATGCGAGCTTCGGCCTGGACGGATTGGGGCACTACGCACTGGCACTGTGCTCCCAGCACACGCTGGCGATGAATTTCAGCATCTGGCTTGAAGTGCTTGCCGGCGTGGTGCTGGCGATCTGTGCGGCGAATCATTTGCGCAAAATAGCAGTCGCGCAACGTTGACGTTCCTGCGCGGGCGAGCCGATGCGTCGCTCGATCCTAACTGTCCAGCCTGCCCTGCACCTCGTCGAGCTGGGCACGCTCGACCTGCACTTCCGGCAGCGCCTTGCTCGTACGCGCGCCCAGTTCGCGCAGTTTCTCAACCTGGCCGATCAAGTTGCCGCGGCCCGTTTCAAGCTTGCCGGACGCAGATGATAACGCGTTGCGCGCAGCATCGAGCTTGCTCTTCGCTTCGTTCAGATCTTCGATGAAGCCGACGAACTTGTCGTAGAGCTTGCCGGCGCGGTCGGCGATCTCGACGACGTTGCGGTTGCGGTCATCATTGCGCCACAGACTCGCCACGGTCTGCAGGGTGGCGAGCAAGGTCGAAGTGGTGACGATGACGACTTGCTTCTCGAGCGCGAACGCGTGCAGGCCTTCGTCGCGGTGCACGGCTTCGATGTAGGCGGCCTCGACCGGAACGAACATGAGCACGAATTCGAGCGAGTTGACGCCGGGAAGGTCGCTGTAGCGCTTGTCGGCGAGTTCCTTGACGTGGCTGCGCAAGGACGCAAGATGCGCGCCGAGCTGGGTGTCGCGCTCGGCATCGTCGGCCGCGGCGCAGTAGCGCTCGTACGCGGTCAGCGACACCTTCGCATCGACGACGATGTCGCGCCCTTCGGGCAGGCGCACGATCACGTCCGGCCGCGCGCGGCCACCGGCTTCGTTCTGGAACGTCGCCTGCGTTTCGTACTGTCTGCCCCGCTGCAGGCCGGACGCTTCGAGCAGGCGTTCGAGCACGAGTTCGCCCCAGGCACCCTGGGTCTTGCTCTCGCGCGTGAGCGCACGCGTGAGGTTGCGCGCGTCCTCGTCGATACGCTGGTTGAGGCTCTTCAGCGCATCGATTTCGGCCTTGAGCAACTGGCGCTCGCGGCTTTCCTTGTCGTAGACCTCGCCGACCTGCTTCTTGAATCCGTCCAGTTGCTCGCGCAGCGGCGTGAGCAGACTGCCAAGCTGGCTCTGGTTCTGTTCGGCGAATTTCCTGCTTTTTTCTTCGAGCAGATCGCCAGCGAGCGCCTTGAACTGGTCGCTGAGGTTTTCGCGCACGCGTTCCAGCAGCGCGATCTTCTCAGCTGCGGCCTGATGCTGTTCCTGCGCGCGCGTGGCGGTTTCGGTGATGCGCTGTTCGGCGCGCTGCGTCGCCTCGCGCCATTTCTGCGCTTCGGCGCGCGCGGCGGAAAGCTCGGTGTCGAGCTGGCTCAAACGTTCCAGGCGCCCGGCAAGATTCGCGCGCTCGTTGCCGAGCACGAACAGCGTCTTGCGCTGTTCGGCCAGTTCGTTCGAAACGACGGCGTGCTCGCCCCGCAATCGCTGCACGTCGTCGAGTGCCGCGTCGCGCTCGGAGGCAAGCTGGGCGACTTCCGCATCGCGACTTGCGCGCCCGGAGCCATGCGCACGCGTGCGCACGCGTGCCCACGCGATCAGTGCGCCGAGCGCGAACGCACTCAGCGCGATCAGGCCCCACAGGGCATAGTCGTTCGGCATCGGCGACATCGTCGTCCATCACAATCCGGTGGGATGCGATTGTGACAGCGCCGCGTCTCAGTTGGCGAGACCGAGCGAAGCGGATGCCTTGTCCGAGCCGTCAGAACTGGAAGCGCAAGCCGATCATCGGATCGATCGTCGAACTGTGCAGATAACCCGAGGCGAGGCCATCCGCGACGCGGGAGAACATCGCGCCGGCGTAGGCGTCGAAGCGTTTGGCAAAGCGCCAATCCAGACGCACGGAATAGGCATCGAGCTCGCCGCTGCAAGTCGCTTCGCTGCGATCGTGGCAGGGCTTGGCACCATATGCATTCTGGTCGTAGTGATAATAGGCGCCGGTGATGTCCAGGTCCTTGGTGATCAGGTACTTCACTCCCGCCCAACTCACATCGAGCTTCTTGGTGTGTGGGAAAGCGGTGTTGTTGACCACGGCAAAGAGGTAACCGCCGAGTCCGACGAAACCCACCTTGAGCGGTTCGGACGGATTGTCGAACTCGATGTGTTCATACCCCGCCACCACCTTGAACGGACCGTGTGTGCAGCTGCCATCCAGCGTCCACGAAGTGTTGTCGGACACCGTGGCGGCAAGCGAGCCCACCGGCAATGTTTTTGCCTGCGCCGTGCTCAACGCCGCCGCGGAAACGCCCTGATCCTTGGACGCATAAACCACGTCGACCGAGAACTCCTTCCAGTCCAGGCCAAGGTTCGCCTGCCACGCCTCGCCCTGGCTGCCGTGGCCGCCATCGAAATGGTACAGGGCGGCCACGCGAAACATGTCGTGCTTCCAGTTGTACTTGAGCGAATTGTCGTAGCGCGAATCCTGGGTGTAACCGCCGCCGGCGGTCGTCCCGGACAGGCCGATGACCGAGAACGCGTACGATTGGTTCATCGGATCGTAACGCCCGATGTTGTCGATCAGCACGCTGTTGTGCCGGCCCGCGGTCAGGGTTCCCAGGTCGTTGGAACTCAGACCGAGAAATGCGGGACCGTTGAACAACTGCCCCGCACGCGAGGAGTCGCCTGCCGAGCGCTGATTGGTCAGCGCACGGCCGTTGTTGTAGGCCAACGACGCCGGGCCGTCGGACAACTTGCCATTCTGCGGATTGAAGCCGATCTCCGCGTTGAACACGAAAGCCAACGAATCGTTGAGCGCCTCCTTGCCGCGCACGGCGATCTTCGATTGCGACAGGCCGTTAGGCCCGAGGGTGGTGATCGATTTGTTGCTGTTTTTCGCGATCAGGTAGGCCATGCCAACGCCCCAATCGGGCGTGCGCGGCACGCCATGGGTTTGATGGACGAGGCCGATGTCGTAGGTGCCGTACAGCGTGATGCCGTGCCAGGTCAATTCGTCGTCCGCAGCAAAAGCAGGCAGGGAAAAACTCGCAACGGCCAGTGCAGTGGCAGCGCATATGAGCTGTTTCTTGCTGTTCATGCGATTTCCTCCTGGGGCCAAGTGAGGCAGTCGTGCATTGCGGGGTTCTGCCCTCGCAGATCACGATTCTTCGATGAGCGACGTCTTCTTCGTATCGGGCAGAAAGGCGTAGACCAGCAACGAGCAGGCGATGCAGGCAGTGACATACCAGTAGAAGCCACTCTCGTGGCCGCTTTGCTTGAACCACAGCGCCACGGTTTCGGCGCTGCCACCGAACATCGCGACGGCCAGCGCATACGGCAGGCCCACGCCGAGAGCGCGAATCTCGACCGGAAACAGTTCCGCCTTCACCACCGCGTTGATCGCGGTGTAGCCGCTGACCACGAGCAGCATCAACATGATCAGCGCGAACGCAGCGTACGGGTCTTTCGTCGCCTGCAGCGTGGTCAACACGGGCACAGTCAGCAGCACGCCGAGCACGCCGAACGCGATCAGGATCGGGCGCCGGCCGATGTAGTCGGAGAGGCCGCCGATGACCGGCTGCAACAGCATGTAGCCGAACAGCGTCGCCGCGTTGACCAGTGTCGCGGTTTCCTTGGACAAACCGACGCTGAGCACGAGGAACTTCGACATGTAGGTCGTGTAGGTGTAGAACGCGAGCGTGCCGCCCATGGTCAGGCCGATCACGATCAGCGCAGCGCGCCAGTGTTTGATCAGCAGGCCAAGCGAACCCTCGTTGCGTTTCACCTCGGGTTTGCCTTGGCTGCTGGTGAAGGCTGCGGTCTCGGCCATGTTGCGGCGCAGATACAAGGCAACGAGTGCGATTCCCGCGCCGATCGCGAACGGAATACGCCAGCCCCAGGCCTTGAGCTGGTCCTCGGTGAGCACCCACTGCTGCAGCACGATCAGCACGGCCAGCGCAGTCAATTGTCCGGCGATCAGGGTGACGTAGAGGAAGCTCGACCAAAAACCGCGGCGCTTGCTCGTTGCCATCTCCGACAGGTAGGTCGCCGAGCTGCCGTACTCGCCGCCGAGGCTCAGGCCCTGCAGCAGGCGCGCGAGCACGAGCACGATCGGCGCGGCCACGCCAATGCTCGCGTAAGTCGGGCACACGGCGATCAACAGCGAACCCGCACACATGAGCACGATCGAGCGCATCAGCGAGGCGCGCCGGCCGTGACGGTCGGCATAGCGGCCGAAGTACCAGCCGCCGATCGGACGCATCAGGAAGCCGACTGCGAACACCGCCGCCGCACTAAGCGCCTGCGCCACCGCATCGCCCTGCGGGAAGAACGACTTGGCGAAATAGAGCGAGAACGAGGTGTAGACGTACCAGTCGTAGTATTCGACGAGGTTGCCGATCGAACCGCCGACTATCGACTTGAGCCGCTGCAACGCCGACAACGCTGGCGCCGATCCCGCGGGAACCTCAACTGCGGCTGCATTCATCCGGCCTCCTCCCAGGCTAAGACGTGGTCCGAATCTAGTCGCTGGCGCCGCGGCGATCAATACGCAACCGCAGCACGAGCTTCGATGCAGCCGCGCGCAATGTGCCTCAGTGCATGGTGCCGCTGCCGCCTGTGCCGAAGTTCGGCGTGATCTCGGTTGGCAGGGGCGCAACCGTCGTCGCCTCGACGGGCTTGTATAGCAGCGACTGATGCAACCACAGCGAGGTCAGATGCACGCGATGCTCGTGCGGCAGCGCGAAGGCGAGCCAGCCCATTCCGGGATGGCGCAGCATGAACAGCACGCCGTTCGGCAGCGGCGAGGTATGCCATGAAGGATTCACGATCGCTTCGGCCTGCGGCGGAGGTTGCGACGGCGGCGCCGGCTCCAGCGTCGCGCGTCGCACTGCCGCATGCGCGATCAACTCGTCGAGCTCGGCTGCGGACAGATTGGAAATATCGATATTCACGTTGCCTCCACTTCAAGACTGCGATTCCGCTCGCAAGCGTAACGCTTCCTGCACCGCCCGGACATGTGTTTGCCGCAGTCATCCGCTATAGTTTCTGTCCAATACAAGCACAGAAAATCCACGGAGCGTCAGTTTGAGCTACACCGCGCAACAATTCGCCGAACGCGCCGAGGCCATCGCCAAAGCCGGACGCAAGCTCGGCGCGCTCGGCCTGACCCCGGCGACGAGCAGCAATTTCTCGATGCGCCTCGACGCCGACCATCTCGCGATCACGATCTCGGGTCGCGACAAGGGCGCGCTGACCGCGGACGACATCATGGTCGTCGATCGCGATGGCAAGGCGGTCGGCACTGCGGCACGGCCGTCCGCAGAAACGCTGTTGCATACGCAGATTTATGCGCGCTTCCCCGAGGCGAATGCCGTGCTGCACACGCATTCGCGCACGCAGACCGTCGCTTCGCGCCTGTATTCGAAGGAAGGGGTGATCCGCTTCGAGGGTTACGAATTGCAGAAGGCGATCGCCGGCCACACCACGCACGAGTCGCAGCTGGACCTGCCGGTATTTCCGAATACGCAGCAGATGCCCGAGCTCGTCGCCAAGGTGGACACTTGGATTGACGCGGGCAAGCCGCTATATGGTTACCTGATCGACGGCCACGGCATCTACACCTGGGGCCGCGACATGGCCGAAACCGAACGCCATATCGAGGCATTCGAGTTCCTGCTCAATTGCGAGCTGGATTTGAGGAGATTGAGACAATGAGCGAACTGCGCATCTATTCCGAAACCGACGGCAGCAAGCCGCTGGGTACATACGCCAAGCACGCCGACATCGCGCGCGAGCTCGGCAAGGTCGGCGTGCGCTTCGAGCAGTGGGAAGCGTCCAAGCCGGTCGCGCCGGGAGCGAGCCAGGACGAAGTCATTGCCGCCTATCGCGCCGACATCGAACGCCTGCAGCGCGAGGAAGGCTACCAGGCCGTCGACGTGATCAGCCTCAATCCCGATCATCCCGACCGCGCCGCGCTGCGCGCGAAGTTCCTCAACGAGCACACGCATTCGGAGGACGAAGTGCGCTTCTTCGTCGCCGGCCGCGGCCAGTTCACCTTGCACATCGACGCCAAGGTCTACGAAGTGCTGTGCATGCAGGGTGACCTGATCGGCGTGCCCGACGGCACACGCCACTGGTTCGACATGAGCGAGGCGCCCTACTTCATCGCCATTCGCCTGTTCACGAACAAGGAAGGCTGGGTTGCCAATTTTACCGGCAGCGACATCGCGGAAAAATTCCCGCGCCTCGCCGCGCAGCCGCTCGCCGCATGAGCTACATCCTGGAATCGCTCGCACCGGGCGAAACCGTCGTCGCACGCTTCCATCTGCACTGGACGGCGAAGGGGCGGCTGATCCTCGGCATCGTACTGATCCCGCTCGTCATCGGCATCTTCATAACGATCTACGAGTGGCTGCGCCTGCGCGGCATCGAACTCGGGGTCACCACGGCGCGCGTCGTGCACAAGACCGGTATCGTTGGCCGCGAGACCGAGGAAGTGCGCCTCAGCGCGATCGAAACGGTCGATCTCGAACAGAGCACCTGGGGACGCCTGCTCGGTTTCGGCAACGTGCGCGTCACCGGCCGCGGCGAAAGCAGTGTGCTGTTCGATCGGGTCGCCGATCCGGTCGGGGTCAAGCGCGCGATCGAGACTGCCTACTCGGCACATGTCGAGCACGCAAAGGACCCATCGAACCGATGATCCGCGCCATCGTCACCGATATCGAAGGCACCACGAGTTCGATCGACTTCGTCAAGGACGTGCTGTTCCCGTATGCGCGCGAGAAGCTGCCCGCGTTCGTTGAAACACACGCCGACCAGCCCGAGGTGCAGCACTGGCTGCACGAGGCCGCGCGCGAAGCGGGACTCGTCTCCGCAAGCCGCCAGGAAATCATCGACCTGCTGACGCGCTGGATCGACGAGGACCGCAAGGCGACGCCGCTCAAGGCGTTGCAGGGCCTGATCTGGGCGGACGGCTACGCCAGCGGCGAATTCAAAGGACACGTCTATCCCGAGGTCGCGGAAAATCTGCAAAAGTGGAAAAAGCAAGGAATCCACTTGTACGTTTATTCGTCGGGCTCGGTTGCGGCGCAGAAGCTGCTGTTCGGCCACAGCGAGGCCGGCGACCTGACGCCGCTGTTTTCCGGCTACTTCGATACCGAGGTCGGTGGCAAGCGCGAGGTCGATTCCTACCGGCGCATCGCTGCGGCGATCGGGATTCCGGCCGGCCAGATCCTGTTCCTATCCGACATCGTCCAGGAACTCGATGCCGCCGCTGCGGCCGGACTGCAGACCGTCCAACTGCTGCGCCCGACCACGGACGCGACTGCAAACCAGCATGAACAAGTCGGTGATTTCAACGAAATTTCAGTCGGTTAGCCTGTTTCTCGAGGCACGCCAATCGCATCAGACCGAAATCGTCGCGGCGCCGGATGAACGAAAATTCATGCGCTGCAGTGCAGCGTGAAATTTGTTAAAATATCGCTATTGCACCATTTTGCAGCGTCAATCCGGCCTTGATCCGCACGACCGCCCGCCTGCTCCTTGCCTTCGTCCTCGCCTTCACCGTGGGCGCAAGCGTTGGCGTGGCCGGCCTGGGCACGCACCAGCCCGACGCATCCGCGGCGGCGAAGGCAGCGGCCGAAAACGATGACAGCGCCGACCAACCCATCGTCTGGCCGGCCAACGTCGGCTCGCCCGAACAGGTTCTGTATGCGCAGTCGCAGCGCATGCAGGACGCGATCGACAAGCTCGCTCCGCGCGCGCCCGGCAAGGCCAATCTCTATCTGATTTCCTTTGCCGGCGACGGCGAGGAAAACGTATTTCGCAACGAAGTCGAATACGCCGAGAAGCTTTTTTCCGAGCGCTTCGACGCCAAGGGCCACGTGCTGACCCTGATCAACAATCCGGGCACGCTCGATCGCCGCCCGATCGCGAGCTTGTCCAATCTCGAACTCGCCATCGATGCGCTCGGCAAGAAACTCGACCCGATGGATGACGTGCTGATGGTGTTCATCACCACGCACGGTTCGCGCGCGCACGAGTTGTACGTCAGCCTCGATCCGCTGCCGCTCGACCAGATCGTGCCCGAGGACCTGGCCGACGTGTTTTCCGAATCGCCGATCAAGCACCGCGTGTTCGTCATTTCGGCTTGCTACTCGGGCGGCTTCGTCGATGCGCTCAAGGGCGACAGCACGATGGTCATCACTGCAGCGCGCGGCGACCGCGCTTCGTTCGGCTGCGGCACGAGCTCCGACATCACCGATTTCGGCCGTGCCTTCCTCGTCGACGCGCTCAATCGCACCGCATCGTTCACCGATGCGTTCGCCGATGCGAAGAAGGAAATCGACGCCTGGGAAACGCGCGACGAGCAGACGCATTCGCTGCCGCAGATCGCGACCACGCCCGCGATCGAAGCCGCGCTGAAGAAGTGGCGCGACGGGTTCAAGCCGGGCGCGGCGGTGCCGTTCCGCGCCCCCGTGCGCGAACACGTAATACCGTTCAAGCCGCGTACGGACAGGCCTGCGCACGACACTCCGTGATCCGCTCAGCGCGCTGCAATCGCCGATCGTGTGCCGCATTTGTGCAGCGCGCTACTGACTGGTCAGCGCCTTCAGATAGCGGTGGTAGAACTCGGCGGAATTGTCGAAGGCCTTGATACCAAGCCGCTCGTCACGCCCGTGCATGCGCACGTCGTCGCGGTCGATCGCCGCAGCGTTGAAGCCATAGGTTGGAATGCCGGCTGCCATCGTATACACGCTGTCCGATGCGCCCGTGGCCATGTCGACGACGATCGGCACTCCCGGCCACATCTTGCCCACCACCGCAGTCAGCGCGTCGAATACGTCTTTGCGCGGTGGTGGTGGCGGCAGCGCCTTGCGATCCGAACCGACATCGAGGCGCTGGTCGGTGACCGGATCGATTGCGCGCACGCGCAACTTCGGCTCGTCGAAAATTTTGACCAGATCGCGACGTACTTCTTCCGGGGAATGACCCGGCAGGATGCGGCAGTTGACGATGGCGGTCGCTCGCTGCGGCAGCGCATTGTTCGCATGCCCGCCGTCAAGGCGCGTCGCCACGCAGGTCGTGTGCAGCACCGAGTTGTAGCGCGCATCGCGGCTCAGGCGCGCGATCGCCTCGGCATCCGGTGGCGTTGCCAGCACCGCCTTGATGTCGTTCGCGCGCTGGCCGTCCTCGATCTTCTGCATATGTTCGAGCCAGGCGCGCGTAACCGCGTTCAACTCGAACGGAAACGAGGCTTTGCCGAGCCGCGACAAGGCACTCGACAGGACATAGACCGGATTGTCCGGCGTCGGCAACGACGAATGCCCACCCTTGTCGGTCGCTTCGAGTTCGTAGTCGGAATAGAGTTTCTCGGTCGCATCGACGTTGAGCACGACCGGCTTGCCGGCATCCGAATCGAGGCCGCCCGAGTCGGGATTGAGCGCAAACTCCGCATCGACGAGATCGCGATGGTTCTTCAGCAACCATTCGACGCCGTTGTCAGTGCCGCCCTCCTCGTCCGCAGTCAGCGCGAGGATGATATCGCGGTTCGGTACGAAGCCTTCCTTCTTCATGCGCAGCAGCGCGGCGACAGCGACCGCGTCGGAATTCTTCATGTCCTGCGTGCCGCGACCGTAGAAATAGCCGTCTTTCTCGTTAAACTTGAACGGGTCCATCGTCCAGTCGGAGCGAACCGCTTCGACCACGTCGAGATGACCGATGATCAGCATCGGCTTGTGCTTGCCGCTGCCGTGCAGGCGCGCGACGAGGTTGCCGCGCTTCGGATTCGTGCCTACCAGGACTTGCGCATCCTTGGCCGCGAAACCCGCGTCGAGAAAGCGCTTCTGCATCGCTTTGGCCGCGTCGGTCGTGCTGCCGACCGAGTCGGTCGTATTGATCTCGATCAGTTGCTTGAAAATTTCGCGCGCGAGCGGGTCGGGCGGAGTCGCGGCGTGGGCAGCATTGATCGCGAACGCAACGGACAGGGCGAGCAGGATCTTGAGCATGGCGGCTTTCACGACGTGGAAAGTCCGAATCATGCCATAGCCGCGCACGCGACAGGCAGCACTACTTGTGCCGCGCCCGCAGTTCCTCGACCACGTCGGCGAATTCGACGCCGCGCGCGCGCAGCAGCACGAGCAGGTGAAAAATCAGATCGGCCGATTCGCTGCGCAACGCGGCCTCGTCCTGTGCGACCGCAGCCAGCGCGGTCTCCACGCCCTCCTCGCCGACCTTCTGCGCAATGTGGCGAATACCGCCTTCGAACAGCTTGGTCGTATAGCTGCCAGCGGGCCGTTCGCGTTCGCGTTGCGCGACGAGCGCGTCGAGTTCGGCGAGGAACGCGAGCGGCGGTTCCGCGCCGTCGCCGAAGCAGCTTTGCGTACCCTTGTGGCAGGTCGGCCCGATCGGCTCGGCCTGGATCAGGATCGTGTCGTTATCGCAGTCGCCGCGCAGCGACTTCAGCAACAGAAAATGGCCTGAAGTTTCGCCCTTGGTCCACAGGCGTTGCTTGCTGCGGCTGAAGAACGTCACCTTTCCGGTTTGCTGCGTCTGCGCGAGCGCGTCGGCATTCATGTATCCAAGCATGAGCACGGCGCCGCTGCGCCAGTGCTGTACGACCGCAGGCAGCAACCCGTCGCCTTTCGCCCAATCGAGTTGCTTTGTATCCAAATCACTCATGGCCGTACCGGTATGTCTTCTTCACGCAGGAAAGTCTTCAGCCGAGGAATCGCGATCGCGCCCGAGTGGAACACGCTCGCGGCGAGTGCGCCATCGACGTCGGCATCGCGGAACACATCACGAAAATGCTCGACCATACCGGCGCCGCCCGAGGCGATCAGCGGCACCTTGCACAGCGTGCGAACGGCACGCAGTTGTTCGATGTCGTAGCCATGGCGCACACCATCCGAGCCCATGCAGTTGAGCACGATTTCACCGGCGCCACGTACCTGGACCTCTTCAACCCAAGATAAGGTCCCGCGCGCAAGCGCACGGGTTTTCGTCGGATCGCCCGTGTACTGGCGCACGCGCCATTCGCCGTCGTCATCGCGCAGCGAATCGACGCCGACGACCACACACTGCACACCAAACGCATCGGCCAGCTCGTCGACCAACTCGGGGCGCTCGAGCGCGGGCGAATTGACCGAGACCTTGTCCGCACCCGCATGCAGCACCGCGCGCGCATCGTCAACGCTGCGGATACCGCCGGCGACGCAGAACGGAATGTCGATCACGCGCGCCACGCGCGCGACCCAATCGCGATCGACCGAGCGGCCCTGCGGGCTCGCGGTGATGTCGTAAAACACAAGCTCGTCCGCGCCCTCGTCGCGATAGCGCTGTGCCAAGTCGACGATGTCGCCCATCTCGACGTGGTCGCGAAAGCGCACGCCCTTGACGACCTTGCCGTCCTTCACGTCAAGACAGGGAATGATTCTGCGGGTCAGCATGAGAATGCCTCCGCGAGGGTGAGCTTGCCTTCGAGCAGACTGCGCCCGAGCACGACGCCGCCGACGTCCTGCGTACGCAACGCCTGCACGTCGGCAAGATCGCGTACGCCGCCCGAGGCGATCAGCGAGAGCTGCGGCGCGATACGCTGTACGTGCTTGTAAAGGTCGAGGTTCGGTCCGGACAGCATGCCGTCGCGGCTGATGTCGGTACACAGCAAATGCTTGGCGCCCGCGTTCGCGTAGCGTGGCGCAAGCTCGTCGAGCGTGGCGCCTTCGCTCTGCGTCCAGCCCGCACTCGGCAGGCGCCAGACGCCATTCTCGTTACGCGTATCCAGCGCGATGCAGAGCCGATCCTCACCGTAGCGGGAAATCCACTTTTCCACTTTTTCCGGCTCGCGTACCGCAACACTGCCGACGACGACACGCGCCACGCCGGCATCGAGCAGGCGCTGCACGTCGTCCTCGCTGCGCACGCCGCCGCCCGCTTGCACCGCGAGACGCTCGGCCGCAGCGATCTTCTCGATCACGCGCAGGTTCTCGAACGCGCCGGACTTGGCCCCGTCAAGGTCAACAAGATGCAGCCACGTCGCACCGGCGTCGGCGTAATCGGCAGCAAGCGCGCAGGCGTCGAACTCGTAGCGCGTTTCCTGCGCATAGTCGCCCTGCTTGAGGCGCACGACGCGGCCGGCGCGCAGATCGATGGCTGGAATGATTTGCATGGTCACAACTTGATGAAATTTTCGAGCAGCCTGGCGCCGACCGCTGCCGAGCGTTCGGGATGAAATTGCGCTCCGTAGAAGTTGCCCCGCTGCACGACGGCCGAAAACGCGCCGCCGTAATCGTAGCTCGCCAAAGTGTAGTCGCCGACGGACGCGGCGTAGCTGTGCACGAAGTATGCGAAAGCGCCAGCATCGATGCCAGCCAGCAGCGGGCTCGCCCTTTGTATCTGCAGCGAATTCCAGCCCATGTGCGGCACGCGCAGCGCATCGCTCTTGGCAAAGAGCTGCAGGCTGGCAGGAATCAACCCGAGGCAAGGCGTATCGCTTTCCTCGGAATGCTCGAACAGAAGCTGCATGCCGAGACACACGCCGAGCACGGGCTGGGTCAGGCCGCGCACGACATCGACCAGGCCGGTCTCGCGCAGACGCTGCATGCCGGGTGCGGCCGCACCGACGCCAGGAAGAATCACGTGCGTCGCCGCACGGATTTCATCCGCGTTGCTCGACAGCGGGGCATCGACGCCGAGACGCTGCAGCGCATAGCGGACCGAGCCGATATTGGTGCCGCCGGCGTCGATCAACACGACGTTTGCCATCACAAGGCTCCCTTCGTGCTCGGCAGCTCGGAGCCCTCGCGACGCAGTGCGATGCGCAGCGCACGCGCGACCGACTTGAAACAGGCTTCGACCATGTGATGCGCGTTGTCGCCGCGCACGGCGAGATGCAGATTCGCACCGAGCGTGTCGCAGAGCGAACGGAAGAAATGCGGCACGAGCTCGGTCGGTATGTCGCCGACACGGTCGCGCGGAAAGCTGCCATCGAAAACGAAATATGCACGCCCCGAGAGGTCGATCGCGGCGCGCGCAATCGTCTCGTCCATCGGCAACGTGATATCGACGATCGCGACGCCCTGGGGCGTCTCCGCCGCAGCGCCGTAGCGGCCGACGCCGCGCTTGTCGCCGAGTGCCTGGCGCAGCGCAGAACCAAGCGCCAGAGCGCAGTCCTCGATCGTGTGATGCTCATCGATATGCGTGTCGCCGTCACAGGAGAGTTCCAACGCAAAGCCGCCATGCTTGCCGATCTGTTCGAGCATGTGATCGAAGAAGCCGAGTCCGGTATGCACCTTCGGCTCGGCCGGGCGATCAAGATCAACCTGCACCGCGATGCGCGTTTCCTTCGTGTTGCGTTGAACCGATGCGCGCCGCGGCGCGTCGCACAGCTCGTGTGCGATCGCATTCCAGTCCCATTCGCCCGTGTCGAGGCGGAAGCTGCGGATGCCCAGGTTCGCGGCGAACTGTGCGTCGGTCTCGCGGTCGCCAACCATTGCGGATTGCGCGCGGCTCCAGCCGTCATCGGCCAGCCAGTGACGCACGAGCCCCGTGCCGGGCTTGCGCGTGTCGCGACCTTCGTGAGCGAAGCTCGGATCGATCAGGACTTCGTGGAAGCGAATGCCTTGCGATGCGAAGATACGCATCATCAGTTCGTGCGGACCATCAAACGTGTGCTGCGGAAAGCTGTCGGTGCCGAGACCGTCCTGATTGGTGATCATCACCAGTTCGTAGCCGGCCGCGACGATGCGCGACAGTGCCGGAATGACGTTGTCGGCGAGCGCGAGTTTCTCGAACGAATCGATCTGATAATCGGCCGGCTCGACGATCAAGGTGCCGTCGCGGTCGACGAAAAGCAGCTTACGTCCGCTCATGCCGCCACCTCCTGCAGACCGAGCGCGCCGAGGACGGCCGTGTTTTCCTGCGGCGAGCCGATCGTGATGCGCAGGCAGCCGGCCAGCCCGGGATAGCGGCCGACGTCGCGCACGATGATGCCGAGCGCGAGCAGGGCCTTATAGGTTTTCTGCGCATCCGCGAAGCGCACGCAGAGGAAATTCGCCGACGAGGGGTGGACCGCGAGCACGCCAGCCGCGGCCGGCAGCGAACGCGACAGCCGCCCGCGTTCGCTCAGCAGGACGGCGATGCGTTCCTGCGCCTGCGCGACGCCCTGCGGCGACAGCGCGGCAAGCGCGGCATCCACGCACAACGCAGGAATCGGATACGGCGCCTGGATCCGCCGCAGCAGCGCGACGATTTCGGCATGCGCGATCAGCGTGCCGACACGCGCACCGGCAAGCGCATGGGCTTTTGACAGTGTGCGCAGCACGGCGACGTTCGCGTGCGTGCCGAGCAGGCTCGTTGCACTCATTGCACCGTCGGCGAATTCGAGATAGGCCTCGTCGACCACGACCAGCGCACGATCGCGCAGCGCGGTTGCCAGGCGTTCGATCGTGGCGAGTGGCACGAGCGCGCCGGTCGGATTGTTCGGCGTGCAGACGAAGACGAGCTTGGTCGAGTCGGTGATTCGCGCGAGCATGGCGTCGACATCGACGCTGAAATCCGCGGCCAGCGGTGTCTCGATCACGGCGGCGCCCTGCGTGCGCGCGGCGACGGCGTACATGCCGAACGTCGGCGGCGAGATCGCGATCGTGTCGCGACCCTCGTGACAGAACGCGCGCACGAGCAGGTCGATCGCCTCGTCGCTGCCGCGCCCGACGAGAATCTGCTCGACGGCAACGTCGTAAAGTTCGGCCAGCCGGGTGCGCAGTGCCTTCGGCTGCGGATCGGGATAGCGATTCAGCTCCGAATCGCCGCTGCCTGCCGGAGCCCAGGGCGATTCGTTCGCGTTGAGCATGATCGTCGCCTGCCCCGCTTCCATGCGCGCCGACGAGTACGCCTGCATGGCCAGAATTTCCGGCCGCGCGCGCTCGAGCAATTTCGAGATCGAGGCACTCATCGCTTCGCCTCCAGATCGGCCAGGCGCAACGTGACGGCACGCTCGTGCGCGTTCAGGCGCTCCGCGCGCGCCAGCGTCGCCGCGGAGGGTCCGATCGCGCGCAGGCCGTCGGCAGACAATTCCTGCACGGTGATCTGCTTGACGAAGCTCGCGACCGACACGCCGCTCCACGCGCGCGCGTAGCCGTAGGTCGGCAGCACATGATTGGTGCCGCTGCAGTAGTCGCCCACTGCCTCTGGCGACCACGGACCGAGAAAGACCGAGCCGGCATTTTCCACTTTTGACAAAAGTGTACGTGGCTCGCGAACGTTGAGAATCAGGTGCTCAGGCGCATAGTCGTTGCTGATCGCAACGGCCTCGGCGAGCGAAGTGACGCGAATCAGGCGGCTTTTCGCCAGCGCGACGCGGGCGATGTCGGCGCGCGGCAATTGGGCGAGCTGGCGTGTCAACGCCGTCCGCACCGATTCGAGTACTGTGTGATCGTCGGCCAGCAACAGTACCTGCGAATCGGGCCCATGTTCGGCCTGCGACAGCAGATCGGCGGCGACGAATTCGGGATTCGCCGAAGCATCGGCGATGACCAGCACTTCGGACGGCCCTGCCGGCATATCGATCGCCGGACCGTCGGCGAGTGCCGCTACCTGGCGCTTCGCTTCAGTGACGTAAGAATTTCCCGGCCCGAACAGCTTGTCGCAGGCGGGCACCGACTCGGTGCCGAAGGCCATCGCCGCGATCGCCTGCGCGCCGCCGAGTTTGAACACCTGGCGGATGCCGCACAGCGCGGCGACGTACAGCACCGCCGCGTCGGCGCGCCCGTCCTTGCCGGCCGGCGTACACAGAACCACCTGCGGATTCTTCGCGATCTGCGCCGGCACGCCGAGCATCAGCGCAGTCGACGGCAGCGGCGCGCTGCCCGCGGGCACGTACAGGCCCACGCGCGCGATCGGCCGCGTCACGCGTTCGCAGACCACACCCGGTGCGGTCTCGATCGCCACGGTCTGCGGTGCGGCGGCACGATGGAATATTTCGATGCGTTCCTTCGCCTCGGCGATCGCCTGCTTCAGCACCGGGTCGAGGCCGGCTTCGGCTTCGGCAAATTCGGCGTCGCTAACCGCGAACGTCGCGAGCTCGCAGCCGTCGTAGCGGCGCGTCAGCGCGCGCAGGCTCGCATCGCCGTCGGCGCGCACCTGATCGAGGATGCGCGCCACTGCGGCGTCCAGTTCCTCACCGCGCTCCTGCACGGGGCGGCGCAACGATGCGCGGCGTGTGCCTGCATCGAGCGTCGCCCATTCGAGAATCGGCAGTTCCATATTTTCCCGCTGCGCGTTCATGCCAGGATCTTCTCGACGGGAAGCACGAGCAGTTGGCTTGCACCGGCACGCTTCATGTCTTCGAGATGCGTCCAGGTCACCGCGCCGTAGCACACGGCCTGCAGCGCGACCCGATCGGGACTGCCTTCGATCGGCAGCAGCGTCGGCGTTTGCGCATTCGGCAAAATGGCGCGGATCGTCTCGATAGCGCTGCGCGCCGCGTGCAGCATCACGAGCTTGGACTCGCGCACCTGGATCACGCCGTCGATGCGACGCAGCAGCAGTTCGCGCAGATCGCCGCGCTCATCAAGCGGCACTTCTTCAGGACCGGCGATGACGGCTTCGCTGTCGAGCAGGACGACCGCTTCCTTGAGCTGATTCGCCGTGAGCGTCGCGCCACTGGAGACAAGATCGCAGATCAGGTCGGCCGTGCCGAGGCGCGGCGCGATCTCGACCGAGCCGGCGAGGAACACGACCTTTGCTGCGACGCCGTTGCGCGCGAGCCAGTCAGCCAGCAGCGCCGGATACGAAGTGGCGATGCGCAGACCCTGCAGCTGCTGCGGATTTTCGTACTCCATTTCCTGCGGTAGCGCGATCGACAGACGGCAGCGGCTCGTGTTGAGCGGGCGCAATTCGACGCCAGGCGCGGCTTCGCCGTTCGCGCGCGCCACCAGCGCCTGCTCGGCGAGCACGTTGCGCCCGACGATGCCGAGGTCGGCCACGCCCTGTGCGATCAGGCCGGGAATGTCGTCGTCGCGAACGAGCAAGAGGTCGATCGGCATGCTCTCGCCGAAGCAGAACAGCTTGTCTCTGCTTTGGCGGAACTTGAGGCCGCAGCGCGCGAGCAAGTCCTGGGACACATCGGCCATGCGTCCGGACTTCTGGATCGCGATGCGCAGGCGATCGCGGGTTTTCGTCGTGGTCATCGTTTCTGCATTCTTTTGGCGAGAAGGAAAAGATGGGCGGGCCTCCTGCCCGCCCGTCCCACTCAAACGGATTTCTTCGCGGCCGCCGCAGGCCTGCCGCGCTTGCGCAGCGAGGGCACCGCGCGATGCTCGATCGCGGCGCGATAGCCGCCGCTGCCTTCGGCGAGGAAGCGCGCGACGCGGCCGATCGTCGTCACGCTGACGCCGGTGCGATCGTGGATCTCGCGATAGGCCACGCCTTCAAGCAGGTACGGCACCACGCGCCAGCGATCGATCAGCGCCTCCAGTTCCGACGGAGTGCAGAGGTCGCGCAGGAACGAGCGCATTTCGGCGACGCCGCGCATGGCAAGCAGCGCATGACAGAGGTTGTCCTCAGCCGATTCCTTCGTGGTTTCCGGATCGATCTGTTTGCGTTTCATGCCTGAATACTAGCAGATCGAAACTCTCAAATCAATGTAATAATGCATTAATACATAATTTCGGATATTCGCGGAATTCTTCACGTCTTGATGGACGCGATGTCGCTGATTCCACTGACGAGTAACGCAGCGCAGTGCTGGCAATCGCGATCGGCTGCGGCGCTTTTTCGTTGCGTTTGCATGCATGTCGTTACGGTGTCGTCGCGCATGGTCGCGGATCTTGCGATACGATCCGGCGCATGACTTCCCCAACCGCCACCTCGGCAATGGAACCCGATCTCACCACGGCCGCGGAGCATTTGGCCGCACGGGAAGAACTGCGTCGGCGCGAGCCGGTGTTCCACCATCCCGAATTCGGTACGACGCGCGCCGACTTCGAACGCATGACAGACGAGGCGTTCTGGGAGGTCGGCGCCTCGGGCCGGCGCTATTCGCGCGAGTACGTTCTAGCCGTGCTCGAGGAGCGCGGGCGCAGTCCGACCGATGAGAAATGGGAAGTGCGCGACTTCCATTGCGCCGAAATCGCCGCCGGCAACTATCTCGTCACCTACACGCTGCGGCAGGAAGAGCGCCTGACGCGCCGCGCATCAATCTGGCGCAGGACAGCTGCTGGATGGAAGATCGTCTTCCATCAAGGCACGGTCGTTGCCGATTCGAGTCCTGCGCCGGCACCCTGCGCTTGACGCGCTAAACAGCCTTTCCGCCACTGGGCTAGGTTCAGCCTTTCTGCAGCGCCGCGATGCGTTCTGCGATCGGCGGATGGCTCATGAACAGACGCGCGATGCCGCTGTCGCCGGCGATGCCGAAGGCCACGAGTGCCTTCGGCAAGCCCGTATCGCCGTGATCGCCAGACAGCGTGCGCAGGGCCGAAATCATGTTTGCGCGGCCGCCAAGCTGCGCGCCGCCCGCATCGGCGCGGAATTCACGCCAGCGCGAGAACCACATGACGATCATCGTCGCGAGCACGCCGAGCACCAGCTGTAGCACCATCGTGATGACGAAGTAGCCGATGCCGTAGCCGCCTTCACGGTCGCGGTTGCCCGAGATCGCGTTGTCGATGACGCTGCCGAGCACGCGCGCGAGGAACATGACGAAGGTGTTGACCACGCCCTGGATCAATGCCAGCGTCACCATGTCGCCGTTGGCGACGTGGCTGATCTCGTGGCCGAGCACGGCCGAGACCTCGTCACGGTTCATGCTCTGCAACAGACCGGTCGATACGGCAACAAGCGCGTGATTTTTGCTTGCACCGGTGGCGAAGGCGTTCATCTCGGGCGCCTCGTACACGGCGATCTCGGGCATGCCGATGCCCGCGTTCTTCGCATGCTGCGCGACCGTGTTGAACAGCCATTGTTCGCTCGCGTTGCGCGGCTGATCGATCACCTGCGCACCGACCGACATCTTCGCCATCGTCTTCGACAGCAACAGCGAGATCAGCGAACCGCCGATGCCGAACAATGCGCAGAACACGAGCATGCCGGCGAGGTTGATGCCGCTATGCGCGTAGGCCCAGCGATCGAGGCCGAAGATCGAGGCGACCACGCTCAACACGAGCATGATGGCGAGGTTGGTCAACAGGAACAGAACGATGCGCAGCATAAGATCCCTACCCGGATAGAAATTCCCGCACGCGTGGCGCAGGCGTAATGGAGTTTTTGGGTAAACTGACTGCGTTTTCAAGCATGCGCCTGATGCGGCCAGCCTACCATTCAGCATGAGCTATCGCGGTCGCTTCGCCCCTTCGCCTACCGGCCCGCTACATTTCGGCTCGCTCGTGGCGGCCGTCGGCAGCTGGTTGCGGGCACGATCGCAACACGGCGCATGGCTCGTCCGCATGGAAGACCTCGATCCGCAGCGGGAGGTTCCCGGAGCGGCCGAAGATATCCTGGCCACGCTGGCGGCGTTCGGCATGGAATCCGACGAGCCGGTGGTTTGGCAAAGTCGGCGCGAAGAAGCCTATGACGCGGCGTTCGCGCACTTGCGCGAACACGTGTTTCCCTGTTGGTGCAGTCGCAATGATCTCGCAGCTGCCGAAGGCATGCATCGCGGCGCCTGCATCGCCACAGTGGATTCCACGCGTGCGCCGGCCTGGCGCCTGCGCGTGAACGATCGCAGCGTCGGCTTTGTCGATTTACTGCAGGGCGAGCATGTGCAGAATCTATTGCGCGACGTCAGCGACTTCGTCGTGCGCCGCGTCGAAGGTGGCTACGCCTACCAGCTTGCCGTGGTTGTCGACGATGCCGAGGCCGGCATCACCGAGGTCGTGCGTGGCGCCGACTTGCTCGACTCGACGCCGCGACAGATCTACCTGCAACAACTGCTCGGCGTACCGACGCCGGGCTATCTGCACTTGCCGCTCGTGCTCGACTGCACCGGCGCGAAACTGTCGAAGTCCGAGGCTGCGCTGCCGATCGATCGCGACGATCCGATACCCGCCCTGCGTACGGCACTCGATTTCCTCGGCCTGCGCCACGCAGCGCGAGCGTCCGCGCCCAATCCGGCGGCGCTGCTCGCCGCCGCCGTGCAGCATTTCGACCTCACGGCAATACGCACAAAGTCCGATAGGTTTCCTGCCTTGGACTGACATACCGAGCGTGTACAATCGAGAAAAATATTCCGTCGGCTGAGCCCAGCCGTCGCACAACCGGAGGGAGCAAGTCATGACGTCTCGCGTAGCACTCGTTACAGGCGGCACCGGCGGCATCGGCACGGCCATCGTCAAGCGCCTCGCGGCGATGGGACACAAGGTCGCCACCAACTACCGCGACGAAGCCAAGGCCAAGGCCTGGGCAGACAAGCTCAAGTCCGAAGGCGTCGATGTGCTGCTGGTCAAGGGCGACGTGTCCGACACTGCTTCTTCCGAGGCGATGATCAAGGAAATCGAGTCCAAGCTCGGGCCGATCGACATCCTGATCAACAACGCCGGCATCACCCGCGACACCACCTTCCACAAGATGAGCGCGATGCAGTGGCAGGAGGTGATCAACACCAACCTCAACTCGGTGTTCAACGTCACCCGTCCCGTGATCGAAGGCATGCGCAACCGCAAGTGGGGACGCATCATCCAGATCAGTTCGATCAACGGCCAGAAAGGCCAGTACGGCCAGGCCAACTACGCTGCGGCCAAGGCCGGCATGCACGGCTTCACGATCTCGCTCGCGCAGGAGAACGCCAAGTTCGGCATCACGGTCAATACGGTCTCGCCGGGCTATGTCGCCACCGAGATGGTCATGGCCGTGCCCGAGGACGTGCGCAACAAGATCGCCGCGCAGATCCCGGTCGGCCGCCTCGGCGAGCCGGAGGAAATCGCCTACGCGATCGAGTTCTTCGTCAAGGATGAGGCCAAATGGATCACCGGCGCCAATCTCGCCATCAACGGCGGGCAATACATGGGTTGGTAGCAGATTTGTTTTTCGGCTGATCCGCGCGTGCTGGTTGCGTGCGCGAACGGCGCAAGCCGACCGCTGAGGGGCGGCTGTAGAGATCCTAATGATGGCTTCGCCGGACGTGTCACCCGGCGAAGCATGGGCGCCGATCGAGGCTGCCCAGCGGGGGGGACCGTACCGGCCCATCGGCCCCGACGGTTGCCCGCTCCAGCCCGCCATGCTGCGCAGCATTACACTGGTGCACCGCGGCACAATCTGCTACTTTTGCGGCATGGCACAAACCCGCATTATCAAAAAATATCCGAATCGCCGCCTCTACGATACGGAGATCTCGAGCTACATCACGCTCGAAGAAGTCCGCCAGCTCGTGCTCGACGGCGATGCTTTCGAAGTCCGCGACGCCAAGACCGGCGAAGACCTGACCCGCACCGTATTGCTGCAGATCATCGCCGAGCACGAGGGCCACGGGCAGCCGATGTTCACCACCCAGCTGCTGTCGCAGGTGATCCGCTTCTACGGCGATTCGATGCAGGGCTTCATGGGCAGTTATCTGGAAAAGAGTCTGCAGATCTTCCTCGATCAGCAGGGCAAGTTTCGCAGCCAGCTCAACAACATCCTCGGGCAGACGCCCTGGTCCATGCTCAACGACATGACCGAGCGCAACCTCGACCTGTGGAAGTCGGTGCAGGACAACTTCCTCAAGTCCGCCGCATCCGCCGCACAGGCGCAGCAGGCAGGTGCGCCCAAAAAGGACGGCAAGCCCTGATACGGCGCACTGCCGCATCCGTTCCCGCTGCGCAGCATGTGCTGCGCAGCACGAAGACCAGCCCATCCTCGCGATGGGATTTTTTTTGATGAGGCAAGAATGAAGAAACGCATCGCACTGGTTACCGGCGGCATCGGCGGCCTCGGCACCGAAATCTGCAAGCATCTCGCCGATGCCGGTTGCATTGCGGTTGCCGCCGACCTGGGTAGCCGGCCCGAACGCCTTGCCGAGTTCCAGGACGAGATCAAGGACTACGCCGGCAAGATCTTCTTCGAACCATTCAACGTGGCCGATTTCGATTCTTGCGCCGCGCTGATCAAGCAAGTCGAGGCGACGCATGGTCCGATCGATATCCTCGTCAATGCCGCTGGCATCACCCGCGACACGACGCTGCGCAAGATGTCGCCGCAGCAATGGGTCGATGTGCTCAAGATCAACCTCGACGGCGTGTTCAACATGTGCCGCAACGTCGTCGATAGCATGAGCGATCGCGGCTTCGGCCGCATCGTCAATATCTCCTCGGTCAATGGGCAGACCGGCCAATTCGGCCAGACCAACTATTCCGCGGCCAAGGCCGGCATGCACGGCTTCACCATGGCCCTCGCACGCGAAGTTGCGCGCAAGGGCGTGACCGTCAACAGCGTCTCGCCGGGCTACTGCAACACCTCGATGGTGCGCGCGATCCCCGAAAACGTGCGCAGCCAGATCGTCGCGAGCATCCCGGTCGGCCGTCTCGGCGAACCTTCCGAAATTGCGCGCGTCGTCGCATTTCTCGCGGCCGACGAATCGGGTTTCATCACCGGCGCGAACATCCCGGTGAACGGCGGCTATTTCATCGACTTCTGATGCTGTCGGCGCGGTGACTTTCAGCCTGCATCCGAATTAGAATCGGCGAACAGTTGCAATCAAGGCAATACCTGACGTCAACGCGCGGAATGCGCAAAGGGGACGTGGTGCCGAACTCGTTCAAGAGCGCAGGAAAGTCGACGCGATCGCTGATGTCGTTGTGTGTCTGCCTGATGCTGCTGGCGATGCCAGTGGTGTCCGCAGCCACGGTGATCACGGCATTTCCACAAAGCGTCACCGTCGCGGAGGGGACGACGTTCAACAGCATCGACGATGGCCCGGTCGCGATCTTCGAGGACGACAATCCCGCGGCGACAGCGGCCGATTTCACCGCGACGATCGATTGGGGAGATGGCTCCCCGACCACGACCGGCGCGATCGCCGTCAACGAGCCACAGTTCTCGGTGCTCGGCACGCATACCTACGCGGACGAAGGCACGTTCACGGTCACCGTGACGATCAACGATGTCTCGCCGGGCACGGGAACAGCAACGGTCTCGACCACGATGACGGTCACCGAAGCCGACGTCCTTTCCGGAACACCGCGGACGTTTTCCGGCGCACCCGGCACTTCATTCTCCGCTACCGTGGCGATGTTCACCGATACTTTGACGACCAACACGGCCAGCGATTTCACCGCCACGATCAATTGGGGCGACGCGACGATCAGTGCGGGAGCGGTGAGCGGCAGCGCCGGCTCGTTTCGGGTCATCGGCACGCACACCTATGCGGCTCCCGGAATTTTTTCGGTCGTCGTGACTCTGAACGACGATGCGCCCGGCACAGCGACCGCCCAGGTCACGAGCACGGCCATCGTCAGCAATACTCTGACCGCGGCTGCGCTCGACATCTCGCCGACGGAGCACGCCGCGTTCAACGGCAACGTCGCCACATTTACGGACAGCGACACGTCAAGAACGGCGGCATCCTTCATCGCTTCGGTGACCTGGGGCGACGGTACGACTTCTTCAGGCACGGTTGCCGGGAGCAACGGCGCGTTCACCGTCAGCGGACAACACACCTACGCGGACGAAGGTAGCTTTGCGCTGAGCGTCACGGTTGCCGAAACTGCCCCGGGCATCGCGACATCTACGGCAACTGCCACGGCCACCGTGAAGGAAGCGGACGTGCTGTCGGGAACGCCGGTCACATTTTCTGCGACCGCAGGCAGTTCATTCAGCGGCACGGTCGCGCATTTCGCCGATACCGATACGGTCAACGTGGCTGGCGACTTCGTCGCGACGATCAATTGGGGCGATGGCACGACGACTCCCGGAACCGTGAGCGGCGGTGCCGGCGCGTTCCTGGTCAGCGGCACGCATACCTACGTGAGTTCGGGCAATTTTTCCGTCGGCGTCACGCTGAGCGACGATGCACCCGGCACGGCTACGGCGACTGTAACCAGCTCCGCAAACGTCAATAGCACGTTGGTTGCGACAGCAAGCAATCTATCGGCAACGGAACACACCGCCTTCAGCGGCACGGTAGCGAGCTTCACGGACAGCGACATCACCAAAACGACGGCGTCCTTCACCGCCTCGATCAACTGGGGAGATGGCACGACCACGTCGGGCACGATTGCCGGCAGCGCCGGCTCATTCACGGTCGCCGGCCAGCATACGTATGCGGATGAAGGCAGCTTCCCACTGAGCGTCACCGTCACCGAGAACGCGCCCGGCACGGCGACGTCCACAGCGAGCGCAACCGCAACCGTCAATGAAGCAGACGTGCTGACAGGAACGTCAGTCGTTTTTTCGGCAACACAGTGGAGCCCGTTCAGCGGTACGGTCGCTCGCTTCACCGACACCGACACAGTCAGTACCGCCGCCGATTTCGTCGCGACGATCGATTGGGGCGACGGGACGACGTCGGCAGGAGTCGTAAGCGGCGGATCCGGCGCATTCCTGGTCAGCGGCACGCATACCTATGCCAGCCATCAGACCTTCACCGTCATCGTGACTCTGGCCGATGACGCACCGGGTACAGCCACGGCCACCACGACCAGCACTGCCAATGTCGCCGCGCCAGCACCTGCCGTTCCCGCGCCATTGCTGGGCCGATACGCCTTGATCTTGCTTGCGTTCGTGCTTGCTGGCGCAGGCCTGCGACTGATTCGCGGCGCTGGGCGACGCGTCGTGTGACCGATGGATTGACCTGCCGGGCCTACCAGACCAGGTCAGCCGGCACGTCATCCTCGGACGGAGCGTTCGGATCGCAGAGCAGGACCAGCGCGTGTTCATCGATCGCCTGGGCCTGCAGCGCGATTTCGCGCGCTACGAGCAGATAGCGACCCGCGAGCTGAGCGACGCCGAGTTCGCCGCGGTTGAGTTCGGCGAGCTGCGCCGACGTGCAGTAAACGCGGCGGATCTTGTTGCCATGCGGGAAATGGCGCGGCATTTCGGCATCGGCCGAATTGAGCGCCTTGTCGGCGAGCAACTGCGCGAGCTTTTGCTTGCGTTCGCGCTTCTCTTTCGCATCCTGCTCGGCTTTGCGCTGCGCAGCCTCGCGCTCTTCCTTTTCCTGCTTGGCACGCAAGCCGTACAAGTGAGCGAGATTCGGTTCACGCGCAGCGTTTTGCACCTGCGCCGGCGGGTCGCGTCGGGGCGGTCCGCCAGACATCGGACGATTCTGGCGTTTTTCGGCCTGCCGCGGTTTTTCGCGCACGGGCGGCGGTGCCTCAGCCTTGATCTTCTTGACCAGACCGGATTTCAGCAGTTGATCGCGGAGCGATTCGGACATAAACAAATTCGAACAGATCTTACCGAGGCCCGGATTTTATTTGAAAAATGCGGCCAAGGATGGCCGCTTTTCGACTTGCGTTCAAGAACGACCACCAGCTAATAGTGTGGAGGCGGAGGCTCGTCGCGCGCGTCATGTCCCGCGGTCTGCATGCCCGCCAGTTCGCTGCGCAGGCGTTCGAGCGCACGCGCCATTTCCGCAATCGTACGATCTTGCGACGCCACCGTCGTGTCCAGACTTTGCACGGTACTGTCGAGAAAGGACAGACGCACTTCCAGCTCGGTCAGGCGTTGTTCGATCGACCCCGGATTTGTGTCGCTTGCGCTCATGTTCAATTCGTCGCCTTGGGCCTTCCGCCCTGCAGGCTGCGTCCGCGCCCGATGCCATAGTACGCAATGCCGGCCGCCTCCACCGCCGCCGGCTCGTAGATGTTGCGCCCATCGAAGATCGCCGGCGTCGCGAGCTTCGCCTTGATCTGCCCGAAATCCGGACTCCAGAACGCCTTCCACTCGGTGACAATGACGAGTGCGTCCGCACCGTCGAGCGCCGCATCGGCATCCTCACACAGAACCAGATCCTCGCGTTCGCCATAGATGCGTCGTGCTTCCTCGCGCGCCTCCGGATCGTAGGCACGCACCTTCGCGCCCGCATTCCACAATTGCTCGAGCAGGCGCCGGCTCGATGCCTCGCGCATGTCGTCGGTGTTCGGCTTGAACGCGAGACCCCAGACGGCGATCGTCCGGCCCTTCGGCGCGCCACCGAAGTGGCGCTCGATCAGCTCGTAGAGCTTTTCCTTCTGCGCATCGTTGACCGCCTCGACCATGCCGAGCAGGCGTGCCTCGTAGCCGTGGCTGCGCGCCGTGCGCTCGAGCGCGCGCACGTCCTTGGGAAAACACGAGCCGCCGTAGCCTGCGCCCGGATAGATGAACGAGTAGCCGATGCGCGGATCCGAACCGATGCCGTGGCGCACCAGCTCGATGTCGGCACCGACGCGTTCGGCGATGTTCGCCATTTCGTTCATGAAGCTGATCTTGGTCGCGAGCATCGCGTTCGCCGCGTACTTGGTCAGCTCGGCCGAGCGCACGTCCATTAGCACGATGCGCTCGTGGTTGCGGTTGAACGGCGCGTACAGCACCTTCATCTGCTCGATCGCGCGCGCGCTGTTCGAGCCAATCACGATGCGATCGGGGCGCATGCAGTCCTTGACCGCATCACCTTCTTTGAGGAATTCGGGGTTGGAGACGACGTCGAAGGCGACATCGACTTTGCGTGCGGCAAGTTCACCCGCAATCGCCTCGCGCACGCGGTCGGCCGTGCCGACCGGCACGGTGGACTTGTTGACGATCACCGCCGGCCGTTCCAGGTGCTTGCCGATCGTGCGCGCGACCGTGAGCACGTGCGAAAGATCGGCACTGCCGTCCTCGTCGGGCGGCGTGCCGACGGCAATGAAGATGACCGAACCGTGCGCGATCGACGCCGCGGCGTCGGTGGTGAAGCGCAGACGCTTCTTCGCCCGGTTCGCAGCGACAAGATCCTCGAGGCCCGGCTCGAAGATCGGAATCTCGCCGGCATCGAGGCGCGCCACTTTGGCCGCGTCGATATCCACGCAGACGACTTCGTTGCCCACCTCGGCCATGCATGCGCCGGTAACCAGACCGACATAGCCGGTGCCGAATATGCTGATTTTCATCTGTGGAATTGTAACGGGTCGCTATGTGAGGTGTGACCATGTAGCCACAAAAACTTCAGCGAGAGGTGCTTTGACGCCACGCCGGCAACGGCTCGAAGTGTGGCACATGAATGTCGGACACAAAAAAAGCGCGGATCGCTCCGCGCTTTTTTCGAATGCAAGTTGCAGCGCGAGGTTACTGCTTCGCAGCGGCGGGTTTATCCACCGGCTGCGGCGTCTTGTCACCCGCGGCTGCCGGCGGTTCGATGCTGAGCAGCGTGACTTCGAACACCAGCGTCGCATTCGGACCGATCGGACCCGGGCCGTTCTCGCCGTAAGCAAGCTTGGACGGCACGTAGAACTTGTACTTCGACCCGGTCGACATCAGCTGCACGCCTTCAGTCCAGCCCGGGATCACGCCGTTGAGCGGGAACGTCGCCGGACCACCGTGGTCGGCCGACGCGTCGAACTTGGTGCCGTCGATCTTGGTGCCGAGGTACTCGACCTTGACCGTATCGGTGGCCTTCGGCTTCGCACCGGTGCCTTCCTTGATCACCTCGTACTGCAGGCCCGAGGCGGTGGTCTTCACGCCCGCCTTGGCTTTGTTCTTGGCAAGGAACGCATCGCCATCGGCCTGGTTTTTCTTCGCTTCCTCGGCACGCTTGGCCATGGCCGCGGCCTGATGCTTCTGCATGAACTCCTGGTTGACCTGGTTGAGCTCCTCCGGAGTCAGCTTCGGCTTGACGCCCTTGAGGCTTTCCTGCAGCGCTGCGACGAGCGCGGCCTGGTCGACTTCGTCCTTGATCTGCGAAAGATTCTCACCGACTTTGGTGCCTACGAGATAGCCGAATTTTTCCTTCTCGCTCTTGAACTTGGCGTCGATCGCCTTGTTGGCGACCGGAGCCGCCGGTGCTGCGGCCGGGGCCTGCGCAAACGAAGCGCTGGCGACGGACATCGCGGCAGCCACGGCCGTGGCGGTCAGGGTCTTGCGCAAAAACTGGGTCATGTATGCTCCTGGTAACTCGAAAGAACGTTCGGTAGGCGATCCGCACGCGGATCCGAAATGCCATGCGCTCATCGCGCCGGCGCGAAAAGGCTGCGTATTGTGCGGCTCCCATCCCGCGAAGGCAAATCAACC
Source organism: Rudaea cellulosilytica DSM 22992 (assembly GCF_000378125.1). Classification (GTDB taxonomy): domain Bacteria; phylum Pseudomonadota; class Gammaproteobacteria; order Xanthomonadales; family Rhodanobacteraceae; genus Rudaea; species Rudaea cellulosilytica. The sequence goes on from NZ_KB899242.1 coordinate 695,728, forward strand.
GCACTGTTCGACTCGGGTGTCCGGCAGTGGTTCCGCAGTGGCGAAGTTCCGTTCAGGTTCGAGTCGCCTGCGCTCTTCGCAAGGCCTGCACAAGCCCACCCCCAAGCTTGGCAGACCGCGCCGAGTTCAACGTAAGGTCGACTCGGCCACGATGAATCAAACACTTGCATGCTCGATGCACGCTGGGCCATCCATGGCCCGCGAAAACTCTGCATCCGCGCAGAGTTTCCTTCGGGTAAAATGCGCGCATGCTGCGTTTCGACGACCTCGCGCTGCGGCGCGGCCCCCTGCTTTTGTTCCAATCCATGACCCTGCAACTGCACGCCGGCTGGCGTGTGGGTATCAGCGGGCGCAACGGTGCGGGCAAATCGAGCCTGCTGGCGCTGGTCGCCGGCGACCTGCAACCCGACGCCGGTCATTTCGAGCGGCCGAAGAACTGGACCCTGGCTTGGGTCAAGCAGGAAGTCGAAGCACTGGACGTCAGCGCGCTCGACTACGTACTCGACGGCGACACCGAGTTCCGTCAGATCGAACGCGATCTCGTCGTCGCGGAGGCCGAGCACGACGGCATGCGCCTGGCACACCTGCACGAACGCCTACTTGCGATCGACGGCTATTCTGCACATGCGCGCGCGGGCGCACTGCTGCACGGCCTCGGCTTTGCCGCCGGTGCGGAGACGCGCAATGTGCGCGATTTCTCCGGCGGCTGGCGCATGCGCCTCAACCTCGCCCAGGCACTGATGTGCCGTTCGGACCTGCTCCTGCTCGACGAGCCGACCAACCACCTCGATCTCGACGCGGTGATCTGGCTCGAAGGCTGGTTGAAAAAGTATACCGGCACTCTGCTCGTGATCTCGCACGACCGCGAATTCCTCGATGCCGTCGCCACACACATGCTCAGCATCGCCGAGCAGCGCGTGGAACTGTTCGCCGGCAATCTGACCGGCTACGAGCGCAAGCGCAGCGAGCGTTTGGCCCAGCAGCAGTCGATGTACGAGAAGCAGCAGCGCGAGCGCGCTCACCTGCAGAAGTTCGTCGACCGTTTCCGCGCGCAGGCGACCAAGGCGCGCCAGGCGCAATCGCGCATCAAGGCGCTCGAACGCATGGTCGACATCGCGCCGATCCGCGCGGCGTCGACGATACGCTTCGAGTTTCGCCAGCCCGCAGCGATGCCCGACCCGCTGCTGCGTCTCGACGAGGCCGCGGCAGGCTACGGCGAGCGCCGCGTGCTCGAGCGGATCAAATTCAACCTCGTGCCCGGCGATCGCGTCGCCCTGCTCGGCGCAAACGGCGCAGGCAAATCGACCTTGATCAAGCTGCTCGCCGGGCAACTCGCCCCAATGGGCGGTGAAATGATCGCCGCGCGCGATCTCAAGATCGGCTACTTCGCCCAGCACCAGCTCGAACAGCTTCATGCGACGTCGACCGCGGTCGAGCATCTGCTCGAACTCGACCCCGCGCTCGGCGAACGCGGCGCGCGCGATTTCCTCGGCGGCTTCGGCTTCCAGGGCGACCGCGCGCTCGAACCGGTCGCGCCGTTCTCGGGTGGCGAGAAGGCACGGCTATGCCTAGCGCTGACCGTCTACCAGAAACCGAACCTGCTGCTGCTCGACGAGCCGACCAACCATCTCGACCTCGACATGCGTGAAGCGCTGACCGAGGCGCTCAATGACTACGAAGGTGCGCTCGTCCTCGTCTCCCACGACCGCGCGCTGATCCGTACCTGCTGCACCACCTTGCTGCACGTCGGCGGCGGCCGTGTCGCCGACTACGACGGCGATCTCGACGACTATGCGCGCATCGTGATGCGAGCGAACGCGGAAGATGCCGTCGGTACCGAGGCTCCCGCCGCGTCGGGCAAGAGCAAGAAAGAGCAACGCCGCGAACGCGCCGACGCGCGGACGAAAGCCGCGCCCGCGGTGGATTCCGCCGTCGAGGGCCGTGAGCGCGTCGCGCTGCAGCGATCGCTGCGCAAGAAGCTCGCCGACCTCGAAAAGCGCATGGCCGCACTCGAAGCGGACAAACGCGCGCTCGACGCCAAGCTGGCCGATCCCGCGTTCTATGCTAAAGCGTCGACTACGCAGATGCTCGAACTGAGCCAGCAATCGAATGCCCTGGCGAGCGAGATCGGCGCGACGGAAGAAGCTTGGTTGGCTGCTCAGCACGAGCTTGAGCAAGCCGAAACGGCCTGAGCCGCGCGCAAATTCGCCCTGAAGTTGCTGCCAGCCGGCCCTGCGGTAGCGCTCTTTCGCGCCGGCGAATTATTTTTCTCCAATAAAATCAATAAGTAATTCGCCTTCTCGTTTCGCGACGAAGTTTTTTATCAATGTTTATTGACATCTCGTGGTTTAGTGTTATAGTTACATACAACACCACTTCATCGACTCACAGAGTCACCACGGAGATGATCATGAACACGTCCACCCCAATTATCCGGCTCGGCTTGCTCGCGCTTACGGGCGCGGTCATCCTCGGTGCGGCAACCCTGCATTCGAGTCCTGCTCCGGTCGCTGCCCACGCCACTTCCATGTTGCCCGTCGTCAGCCTCGGCACGGTGACGGTGCGTCCCGATGCCGCCGACCTGGCCGTTGCTTCCGCCGCCGCAGTGCTTCCCGTGCTGCCCACCGTCCATGTGACCGCCAGCGAAGAGGAAATTCTTGCCGCGCGCATCGACCCCAGCGATCGCATCCAGATCCTGTCGACGATCGTCGTGCAGCCCGGAGCCGAAGAAGTTGCCGCAGCGATGCGCGCCACTGCCGTGGCCCAAGTCGGCGACGACGAAGAACGCAGTTTCCTCGTGCGCGCGGTCGCCGAGCCCCACCGCCTGCGACTGGACATGCCCTACTATTCCTTCGGCAAGGTTTTGACCCGCAACGGCAAGTGAGAGCACGGCCATCGCCATGAGCGTAACCTGGAACGACAATGCCCCGATCTATCGCCAACTGCGCGATCGAGTCGTGGCAATGATCCTAGACGGCGTACTCAAGCACGGCGACGCGTTGCCGTCGGTGCGTCAGGTCGCGGCGGATTTTCAGCTCAACCCGATCACCGTGTCCAAGGCATATCAGGAGCTGGTCGACGACAATCTCGTCGAAAAGCGCCGCGGCCTCGGCATGTACGTCGCCGAAGGCGCGCGCGAAGCCCTGTTGCGCAGCGAACGCGAACGCTTCCTGCGCGAGGAATGGCCAATACTGCGTGATCGCCTGAACCGCCTCGGCCTGGATCTTTCCACCCTGCTCGACACCGCGAAGAACACGAACGGCACCTCGCATGAATGACGTCAGCGCCACCACGACCAATATCGTCCGCGCGCGCGGCTTGGCCAAGCGCTACGGCAGCACCGTCGCACTCGACCGCGTCGATTTCGACATCGCCGCAGGGCGAATAGTAGGCCTGATCGGCCCGAACGGCGCGGGCAAGACGACCGCACTGAAGGCGATCCTCGGCCTCGCCGAATTCGAGGGCGAGCTCTCGGTGCTCGGCCTCGACCCGCGCACCCAGCGCACGCAACTGATGCAACAGGTCTGCTTCATCGCCGATGTCGCCGTGCTGCCGCGCTGGCTGCGCGTGTCCGAAGCGGTCGACTTCGTCGCCGGCGTGCACCCGCGCTTCTCACGCGAGAAATGCCTGGCCTTCCTCGCCCGCACCAAACTGCAACCGACGCAGCGCGTGCGTGAGTTGTCCAAGGGCATGATTGTGCAGTTGCATCTGGCTCTGGTCATGGCGATCGACGCCAAGCTGCTTGTGCTCGACGAGCCCACCCTGGGCCTCGACATCCTCTACCGCAAGGAGTTTTACCAGAACCTGCTCAACGATTACTTCGACGAGCAGAAAACGATCCTGGTGACGACCCACCAAGTCGAAGAAATCGAGCATATCCTCACCGACTTGATCTTCATCAAGGATGGCCGGCTCATCGTCAACGCGAGCATGGACCAGATCGGCGAGCGCTATGCCGAGGTCATGGTCGGGCCGGACAAGGTTGAAGCGGCACGCGCGCTCAAGCCGCTCAACGAACGCGGCATCTTCGGCAAGACCGTGTTCCTGTTCGACGGCGTACCGCAGGCGCAACTCGCCCAGCTCGGCGAACTGCACAAGCCGAGCGTCGCCGACCTGTTCGTGGCGACGATGAAGGGGACCTACGCATGAACGCGCCGTCTGAAATCAGGCAAGCCGCAATGACCAAATCGAATCCGATGCAAACCTTCCTCTGGCTGCTCAAGCGCGAATACTGGGAACACCGCGGCGGATTCTTCTGGGCGCCGCTGATCGCCGGCGGCGTGGTGATCGCCATCGCCCTGCTCAGCCTGGTCGTCGCCGAAGCCACGGCCGCGCGGCACGGCATCAACCTGGGCGGCATGAACCTCGACACGATCGCGCACAACATGACCGCCGACCAGATCGCGCAGTTCAACGCAGGCCTGACCGTGGGCCTGATGGCCCTGTCGATCCCGATCATGATCACGCTGTCCTTCGTCGTATTTTTCTACCTGCTCGGCGCGCTCTACGATGACCGCCGCGACCGCAGCGTGCTGTTCTGGAAGTCGCTGCCAGTTTCAGATCTCGACACGGTACTGTCCAAGGTCGTCGCCGCCGTGCTTGTTGCACCGGCGCTCGCGATCGCTGCGACGATAGTTCTGCATCTCGCTTTTCTGATTCTGGTCAGCGCCTATGCCGGCCTGCACAGCGTCAATCCGCTGCCACTGTTGTGGAACCCGGCGCCGCTGCTGGCGATGTGGACCAAGCTGATTCTGCTGATTCCGCTCAACGCACTGTGGGCTCTGCCGACGGTCGGCTGGCTGCTGCTCTGCTCGGCATTCGCGCGGTCCAAGCCGTTCCTGTGGGCGGTGGCCGTACCGGTCGCGTTCGGCGCGGTCATGGGTTTCACCCACCTGCTCCAGCAACTCTCGATTCCGAGTGCGTGGTACTGGAAGAACATCGTCGGCCGTATCCTGTTCGGCGTCGTTCCCGGCGGCTGGTTCGATATCGGCGGCAACGGTGGGATCAGGGCGCTGTCCACAGGCGACAATGTCAACATCGCCCTCGACCGCTTCGATTTGGTGAACTCGCTGTTGAGCTGGAACCGCATCCTGGGCGCACTGGCCTCGCCCGAATTGTGGATCGGTGTCGCGGCCGGCGTCGCCCTGATCGTCGCGGCGATAGCGTTCCGCCGCCACCGCGTCGAGACCTCGGTCTGACGCGAGCAGTCGCGAAACGCGGCGCATCGCGCGCCGCGTCGTTCGATTCAAATCGCCGAACTCAGAGTTTCTCGCTGACGATCCGGTAAGCGTCGCCGCTCTTGATCAAGCCCGACTGGTTCAAGTCGATCTCGCCCTCGAGCCAATAGCGATCAAAACCGAGGTCGGTGCGGCGGAACACGACCGCATGACTGCGGTAGATGTAGAACAGATCGCCGTAGCGCAGATCGCCCGGCCCAATGCTCGCCGCGATGACCTTCGCATCGTTGAAATGCCGCTCCATGTCGCTGCGTACCTTCGCTGCCGGCACATGCGCGGTGAACATCTTCGGCTCGCTGTGCATCGCGCGCAGACTGGGATTGGACACCTCGCGTATTGCCTCGTCGACGCGATAGCGGTCGGCGGAAGTCTTCGATAGTTCGGCGCGATCGAGGTTGAGCTCGCCCTCGACCCAGAACAACTCGACGCGATTGCGGTCGCGCCGCACGACCGCGCGCACGGGACCGCGGATGAAGATTTCATCACCTTTACGCAACTGCACCGGACCGATCGCCCCAACCGCCGGGCGGCCAAGATTGAACTGGTTTTCGAACGCGTGCTTGATCGCCGCCGTATCGGCGACGGGCGCCGTGTGTCCGACCTGCGCTGCCTTCGCCGACGGCGCGGGCGAAATCGTGGCGACTGCGGTCGTGGGAGCAGGCGCGGGCGCTGCAGGCGCCGACGACACAGGCTTCTCGGCGGCGGGAGGGCTGGGCAACGGCGCGGCGGCGGCCGGCGCGGGCGCAGGCTTTGCAAGTGCCACCTGGGGCGGCTCCGCGCTCTTCACGGGTGTCGACTCCCCCGCCGGCGGCGATTCGGCTGCGGCGGGTTCCGCGGCAACAGCAGCAGGACGGGTCTCGGCACGCGGTGCCGTCTTTGCGGGCGCTGCTGGCGCAGCCGGTTCGACCGCAGGGGCCGGCTTCGCGGCCACCGCCGCTTCGGGCTTTGCCGCCTTGTCGACGTCGACGATGCGCACCAGCACGTTCTCGAAAAACGCGTCGCTGGTCTTCACCTGTACGCCCGGGGCTGCCGCTCGAATCTTGCCGGCCGCCTTCGCCTGCCAGTATGGCGGCGTCGTCACGACGATGGTCTTGCCGCTTGCCGCGGCCTGGCGCGCGATCTCCGCCAGTTTGGCGTCAGCTGCACCCGACTCGAAATCCTTGCCGTCGATAGCCAAGTCCTGCGCATGCAGTGACACCGACGCGAGCACGCACATCACTCCGAAAACGAAAAACTGCTTGGACCACAACATCTTCTCTGCCCCTGTGTAAAAGAAATACGGCAGCGAAAAGCTGCCGCGTCGCTGGCCGCTTGATACGTTCGTGTCCCCGCCAGCGCAAGGGCCCGACGCGAAATCTGTGACGCAGCGAACAAACTACGTCACATTTTAGCCGCCGGACGAGCCGCCGTGCACGCCGCCACGCGTCAAAGCGGCCGGATCGAGCAGTTTTTCCAGTTCCGCCTTCGACAAGCCGGTGGTTTCGAGCGCGACATCGAGAATCGGTCGGCCCTCCTTGTAGGCACGCTTAGCCGCGGCAGCGCCTGCCTCGTAGCCGATCACCGGATTCAATGCGGTGACAAGGATGGGATTGCGTGCGAGTGCCTCGCCGACGCGATCGCGGCGCACCTTGAACCCCGCAATCGCACGATCGGCGAGCAGGCGTGATGCGTTGGCGAGAATTTCTATACTTTGCAACAAATTGTACGCGATCACCGGCAGCATCACGTTGAGCTGGAAGTTGCCGCTCGCGCCGGCGACAGCGATCGTCGCGTCGTTGCCGATCACCTGCGCCGCGACCATCGCCGTAGCTTCGGGGATCACCGGGTTGACCTTGCCCGGCATGATCGAGGAACCCGGCTGCAGCGCCGGCAACTCGATCTCGCCGATGCCCGCGAGCGGCCCCGAGTTCATCCAGCGCAGGTCGTTCGCGATTTTGGTCAGCGATACGGCCAGCGTCTTGAGCTGGCCGGACAGTTCGACCGCGGCATCCTGCGAAGACATGCCCTCGAAGAAATTCTTCGTCGAAACGAAACGTACGCCAGTCGCGCGGCTGAGTTCCTTGCAGATGCCCGGGCCGAGCCTGGCGTCGGCATTGACGCCGGTGCCGACCGCCGTGCCGCCCTGCGCCAGCGCGCGCACGCGCTCGAGCGCGCTTTCTATGCGCGCGATGTTCGAGACAATCTGCGCCGACCAACCGGACAACTCCTGGCCGAAAGTCACCGGCATGGCGTCCATCAGATGCGTGCGGCCGGTCTTGACGACCTTGTTCAACTCCTTCGCGCGACGATCTATCGTCTTGCGTAGATGCTTGAGCGCTGGCAGCAGCTTATCGCTCACCGACAATGCCGCGCTGACGTGAATCGCGGTCGGAATCACGTCGTTCGATGACTGGCCCATGTTGACGTCGTCATTCGGATGGACCTTCAGGCTCGCGGACGAAGCCAGATGCGCGATGACCTCGTTCGCATTCATGTTCGACGAGGTCGCCGAGCCGGTCTGGAACACGTCGATTGGGAACTGCGCGTCGAACTCGCCCATGGCGACTCGTTCGGCCGCCTTGGCGATCGCCTTCGCCTTGGCTTTCGACAGATGGCCGAGACCGCCGTTGACCCGCGCCGCCGCCGCCTTGATCAGGCCGAGCGCACGGATGAACTCGCGCGGCATGCGCAGGCCGGAGATCGGAAAATTGTCGACCGCGCGCTGCGTTTGCGCGCCGTACAAAGCCTCGGCAGGCACCTTGAGCTCGCCCATGCTGTCGTGTTCGATGCGGAAGTCGGCCATATCGTTCTTCACTGACTGCGATAGACCTGGGAGTTTGCGCCCGCGTGGAACGAAATCAAGATAAATGCAGTCATTTCGGCTTTTTGCCGAAATGACGGGTTGGCTGTTGGTATCATTTGCGCCCCCAAAAGCACCACCCGCCCATGACCCATTCGACCCTCACCGCCCTGTCGCCGCTCGACGGCCGCTATGCCGCCAAGGTCGAGGCCTTGCGCCCGATTTTCAGTGAGTACGGCTTGATGCAGCGCCGCGTCCTCGTCGAGGTGCGCTGGCTCGAGGCATTGGCCGACGCGGAAGCGATCGTCGAAGTCGCGCCGTTCTCCGCGGCGGCGCGGGCGAAATTGCGCGCGATTGCCGACGCGTTTGCCACGATCGACGGCGACAAGGTCAAGGAAATCGAACGCACGACCAACCACGACGTCAAGGCGATCGAGTACTTCATCAAGCAGCGCATCGGTGACGATGCGGAACTGGCGAAAGCCAAGGAGTTCGTCCATTTCGCCTGCACCAGCGAGGACATCAACAACCTCGCCTACGCGCTGATGCTGCGCGACGCACGCGATGGCGTACTGCTGCCCGCGCTCGACGGCGCAATCGCCAGGCTGCGCGAACTCGCACACACGAATGCCGCGCTGCCGATGCTGTCGCGTACGCACGGCCAGACCGCTACGCCGACCACGCTCGGCAAGGAACTCGCCAATGTTATCGCGCGCCTCGAACGCCAGCGCAAGCAGATCGCGAACGTGGAAATCCTCGGCAAGATCAACGGCGCGGTCGGCAATTACAACGCGCATGCGATCAGTTATCCCGAGGTCGACTGGCCGGCGCTGGCGCAACGCTTCGTCGAATCGCTCGGCCTCGTGTTCAATCCCTACACGACGCAGATCGAGCCGCACGATTTCGTCGCCGAGTTGAGCGACGCAGTGCGCCGTGCGAACGTGATCCTCATCGACCTGTGCCGGGACGTCTGGGCCTACATCTCACTCGGCTATTTCAAGCAGGCGCTCAAGGCCGGCGAAGTCGGCTCGTCGACAATGCCGCACAAGGTCAATCCGATCGACTTCGAGAACGCGGAAGGCAACTTCGGCGTCGCCAACGCGCTGTTCGGCCATTTCGCCGAGAAGTTGCCGATCTCGCGCTGGCAGCGCGACCTGACCGATTCGACCGTGCTGCGCACGCTCGGCACCGCCTTCGGCCACACCCAGATCGCACTCGACTCGCTGATGCGCGGCTTGGGCAAACTCAATGTCGATCCTGCGCGCCTCGCCGCCGATCTCGACGCGAACTGGGAAGTGCTCGCCGAAGCCGTGCAGACCGTGATGCGCCGCCACGGCCTGCCTGAGCCGTATGAGCAACTCAAGGCACTCACGCGCGGCCAGGGCATCACGCGCGAATCGATGCGCGCATTCATCGCCGGTCTCGCCCTGCCCGATGCGGACAAACAGCGCCTGCTGGCGCTGACACCGGCGGGCTACATCGGTGCGGCCGAGTCACTCGCCAAAAATATTTGATCAGTAAGGAAACGTGGCCGGACGATGGTGATCGTCCGGCCAGCGGACATCAGGCTGCTGCCTGGTGCTTGATCAGACCTTCCTCGGCCATCGCCGCCTGCACGGCCGGACGTTCGTGGACGCGTTTCTGGAACGCCTGCAGCGCAGGGAACTCGGACAGATCGAATTTGATCGCCGCGGCCCATCTCGTGACTACGAAAAGATACGCGTCGGCCGCACTGAACTTGTCGCCGAGCAACCAATTCTGTTTGGCGAGAATGTTCTCGACGAATTGGTAGCGCTTGCGCAGGTAAGCTTCGCGTTCGGCAAGCGTTTCCTTCGGCGTGTCCGGCTTGAAGAACGGACTATAGGTCTTGTGGATCTCGGAATTGATATAACCGAGCATTTCCTGCAGCCGTGAACGCGCCAGCGTGCCGTTCGGAGGTGCGATGCCGCTCTCCGGCTTTTGATCGGCCAGGTACTGCACGATCGCCGGTCCTTCGGTGAGCACTTCGCCGCTGTCGAGCTCGAGCGCCGGCACATAGCCCTTCGGGTTGATCGCGAGGTAGTCGCGGCCGGTTTCGGTCTGCTTCGTCTTGGTGTCGACTTTTTCGATCTTCAGCGGCAGGCCGATTTCATGCGCGACGATGTGCGGGGAAAGCGAGCAAACGCCGGGGGAATAATACAGTTTCATGATGACTTTCTCCTTCATGGGAAACGACTCGCACCCAAGCCGCGCGGCCGTCGCGGCGGGGAGGCAGTATCGTACCTATACCAAGTTACTGTTGGATACCATCTAACCCGGTGTAACTGATAAAATGTGGTATCCCGCGAGTAACTTGCAAACCAACGAGTAACCATCCATGGGCCTGCCGCTGCGCAAAAGCAAAGTCGATCCGCCGCCGAGTTGTCCGCTGACAAGAAGCCTGCTGCTGCTGCGCGGCGCCTGGGCGCCGAACGTGATCTGGGCGCTCTCGGGCGAGCCGCGCCGCTTCGGCGAATTGCGCCATGACATTCCGATGATTTCCGCGCGCGTGCTCTCCGCGCGCCTGCGCGAACTCGAGACGCGCGGCCTGGTCTCGCGCCACCTGCTCGACACTTCGCCACCGTCGGCCGAGTACACGCTGACGGAACTGGGCCGCGAAGTCATGCCCGCGATCAAGGCGTTGATCGCGGTTGGCCACAAGCTGCCCGATGTCGATGGACGCGCGCGCAACAACGTACGCAAAGCGGTCACTACGGCCTCGCCCCCAGCGCGAATCGCGGCATGAAGCCAAGCACGGGAAAGCACCCCGGGGCACCGGCGATCGAAGTCCGTGCAAGGCCAGGCCAGCCGCTCGGCATGTCGCCGCGCCAGTTCCTGCGTGACTACTGGCAAAAGCAGCCGCTGCTGATTCGCGGCATGTTTCACGAAGGCGTCAACGCCGTGGCGCCGGATGATCTCGCCGGCCTCGCCTGCGCGGAGGCCGCACTTTCGCGCATCGTCTTGCGCGACGAAAAGCACAATCGCTGGACGTTGCGCAACGGCCCGTTCCGTGAACGCGACTTCGCCCGTCTGCCGAAGACGCGCTGGACCCTGCTCGTGCAGGACGTCGACAAGTGGGACATGGACGTAGCCGCCCTGCTCGACCGCTTCGCCTTCCTGCCGTCGTGGCGCATCGATGATGTGATGGTGAGCTACGCTACCGATGGCGGCGGCGTCGGTCCGCATGTCGACCAGTACGACGTCTTTCTCGTGCAAGGCATAGGCTACCGCCGCTGGAGCATCGATGCGCAGCCGCGTGCGTTCTCGCCTGCGGAGTTCCGCGACGACAGCGAACTGAAACTGCTGCGCGAATTCTCGCCCACGCACGATTGGCTGCTCGATCCTGGCGATGCCTTGTATTTGCCGCCTGGCGTCGCCCATGACGGCGTCGCACTCGGCGAATGCACAACCTATTCGATCGGCATGCGCGCGCCGTCGCGTGCGGAACTGCTGTTCGACTTCGCCGAGTTTCTCGCCGAGCCATTGACCGAAAACGATCGCTACGTCGATCCCGACCTCGTTCCTGCGCAAGACAGCGGCGAAATCGACGAGGCGGCGCTGGCGCGGGTGCGCCAGGCGTTGCCGCATTTTGCCAACGTGGAAAAAACGACATTGGCGCGCTGGTTCGGCTCCTTCATCACCCGTTATCGCAGTGCGCAGATCGTGGCCACGCCGGGTCGCGAGATCGGCCTGGCCGAGCTGCAGCGGCGGCTGTCGAAGTCCAACGTCCTGCGCAATCCGTTCAGCCGTTTCGCCTGGCGCCGCGACGGACGCGAGGCCGAGTTGTTCGCCGCCGGCGCGGCGCTGCGCTGCCCGACGGGACTGGCTCGACTGCTCGTCGCCGAGCGCGAGATCGACGGGAATGCGTTGGCCGGATTGACGACCACCCCGCAGGCTCTGGCGACGCTCAAGGCTCTGTTCGATGCCGGGTATCTGCAACTTATCCGCCGGCGATGACGAAGCGGCGCGCGCCCACGGTCAGCAGCGACGACCACGATCTGTTCGTGCAGTCGATCGGCAGCGTGCGCCCGATCCGCCAGCTCGTTGTCGAGAACCACAGGCCGCGACCGCCACCCGAGCCGATGCAGTCGCGCCTCGATGAGGCGCGCGTGCCGGGCGAATTGATCGATTCGGACATCGATCCCGCACTGATGGAAGTCGGCGAGGAATTGAGCTACCTCAAGGACGGCCACTCGCCGCTGCTGCTGCGCAAGCTCAAGCGTGGCCAGTTCAGTGTCGCCGACGAGATCGACCTGCACCAGATGACCCAGGCCGTGGCGCGCGAGGCGATCGCGCAGTTCCTCACCGAGAGCCGGCGCGAACGCCGCCTCTGCGTGAAGATCATCCACGGCAAGGGATTGCGCTCGCGCAACGAAGGGCCCGTGCTCAAGCGCCTGGTCGACGGCCTGCTGCGTCGCCGCTCCGAAGTGCTCGCTTTCGCCTCGGCGAAAGCGAATCAGGGCGGCACGGGTGCCGTGATCGTATTGTTGGCTAGTTGACCGAGCTTGCGGAATCCAGGTTCTTCGGCTTCTGTGGAAGATTGATCCACATTATCCGCGCACCCTTGGTTTCCGCCCACTGATTGACGGCGATCACTTTGCCCATGTCGACATCGGTTCTGACTTCGTAATTCGCCTGCTGGGTGCCACCCATCGATGCGCATCCGCCCAGAGCCAAGGACATGCCCGCAACAAAAAGCACTATCGAACGCTTCATGGCAACCTCCAAAGGAACCTGCCAATGCGGCCAGCGACCGCTTGCCGCTGAGTTCACTATAGGCGAACGCGCAAGATTTGCATGTGCCGAAAGTGCTTGCTTACCCAGAAGTGCGACCTAGACAGCCGTTTCTGGACCTTCGCGTTCCGAAGTCGGCGCGCCGACCGAGGCCGCCGTCCAAGCGCAGATTTCGCGCAATACCGTGGTGGCATAGGCGCCGGCCGGCAGCGAAAACGCCAGTTCCAGGTCACGATCGGTCGACCAGTTCACCGAAAAATCCCCCGGCCGCAAGGCCAGCGCGCGGCGTTCCTGGTTGAGGCCGTTCGCCTCAAGCCCGGCCGCCAGCGGTGCATACTGGGCGACGACGACGCTTTCGATCTGCGCAACCTCCTCGACGCTGCGCAGCGCACCCTTGCCCCAGAGCGGCCCGGTCAGGCCGATATCGCCATCGCCGAAACGGCGAAGCAGCTCGTCGCCGAGTGGCTCCGGCCCGAAGACGCTGTGCGTGCCTGCGAGCATCCACACCTCGCCGGCCAGCGGCGTGCGCCAGTTGCCGGCTTCGACGCGCGCGGCAAGCACCGCGTTGAACAGGTGCGAACGCGCCGCGGACAACAGCAGGCTGCGCTCATGCCGCTGTACTCTCCGACCCTCGAACATTCGCAATGCGCGTTCGACGTTGGCGCCGCCGCGACCGAAGCGTTGTTCGCCGAAATAGTTCGGCACACCCTGTTCCACAATGGCTGCGATTCGGACTTCGACCGCGCCGCGATCGCCGGCAACACCGCGCAGGACGATCCGGAAATGGTTGCCCTTGAGCGCGCCGCGTTTGAGCTTGCGGCTGTGGCGCCGGGCGTCGAGGACGCGAAACTCCTCGTGCTGCAGCGCTCTCCAGTCGGGGTCGGGTTTGCCCGCCAGGTGCAGCGAAAAGGTCTGTCGCGTGACCGCATGGCGGTCTTTCAATCCCGCGTAGCTCACGGCATCGGGAGCGATGCCCGCATACTTCGCCAGCTCGCGCGCGACGAAATCGGTGTTCGCACCGCGCTTCTCCACACGCAGGAACACGTGCTCGCCGGCACCGTCGGCAGCGAAACCCAGGTCTTCGTCGACGAAAAAATCCTCGGGGACCGTGCGCAGCGTGCCGGTCAGCGGCGGACCGCCGTGGGCGTAGGGGAGTTCGGCCATGCTGTGTCCTTTAGCGCGGCACGAGCAGGACCACGGCGAACGCCGCAATGCCCTCGCCGCGCCCGGTGAAGCCGAGCTTCTCGCTCGTCGTCGCCTTGATCCCGATCTGGCCTGCACCCGCGCCGAGATCGACGGCGAGGTGCTCGCGCATAGCCTGCGCGTGCGCTGCAACCTTCGGCCGCTCGCAGACAATCGTGATATCGGCGTTGCCCAAGGTGTAGCCGTGCTCGTGCATCAGTTCGGCGCAACGGCGCAGGAACACGCGGCTGTCGGCGCCGCGCCAGCGTTCCTCGGACGGCGGAAAATGCATGCCGATGTCGCCGAGCGCGAGAGCGCCGAGGATGGCATCGCAGAGTGCGTGGATCGCCACGTCGCCGTCCGAGTGCGCGACCACGCCCTGTGTATGCGCGATACGCACGCCGCCGAGGACGATATGGTCGCCCGGACCGAATGCATGGACGTCGAGACCTTGACCGATGCGCATCAGCGTTCCCTCCCGAGCAGGAATTCCGCCAGCATCATATCTGCCGGCGTCGTCACCTTGATATTGCTTTCGGCGCCCTCGACCAGCAGCGGTTTGAATCCTTTCCGTTCCATTGCCATTGCCTCGTCGGTAACGGCGATGCCGGCCGCGCCTGCCGACTCGAGTGCCGCGACGAGTTCGCCGTGGCGGAACAGCTGCGGCGTCAGCGCGCGCCAGCGCGCCTCGCGCGGCTCGGTCGCGACCGCGCGGCTGTCCGCATCTGCGCGTTTGAGAGTATCGCGCAACGGCGCGGCAAGCAGCGCGCCACCCGCGGCGATACCGAGTTCGATCAGGCGCGTGATGTCATCCTCGCGCACGCAGGGCCGTGCCGCATCGTGCACGAGTATAAAATTATCCTTTTCCACTTTATCGACCAGCGCGCGCAGGCCGGCCAGCACGGAATCGGCGCGTTCGCCGCCACCGAGGCAGCTCAACACCGGTTTGCCGCGCAGCGAAGAGAGGTCTGGCCAATGCGGATCATCCACGGCCAACGCGACCATGAGGCCGGCGATGCGCGGATGCGCGGCAAGCCGCTCCAGCGTATGCAACAACAGCGGCTTGCCCGCGAGCGGCAGGTATTGCTTCGGCACCCCGCCGCCGAAACGCGAGCCGCGGCCGGCCGCCGGCACCACGCACCAGAGCGCGGCGTCAATGCTGGGCATCGCGGCTCTTATCGGCGCCGGCCTTGTCCGTCCCGACCTTGGCTTCGCCGGGCGCCGGTTCGACCACCTGGTAGAAGATTTCGTCGGGCTTGATCAGGCCGAGTTCGGTGCGCGCGCGTTCCTCGATCGCGTCCTTGCCGTTGCGCAGATCCTCGACGTCGGCTTTCAGCTGATCATTGCGCTGCTGCAGTTTCGCGTTCTCGGCCTTCTGCTCGGCGATCTGCGCCTGCAGGCGTGCGATCTCGCGAAAGCCCCATTCGCCGGCCCACAGCTTCACGCCGAGGGCCAGCAACAGCGCCAGCAGGATCAGGGCAACCCAACGCAGCACGCCGAGTGCCCGTCAGACGAGGCCGGGCAGGTTCGGGAACGCGTTGCGTCCGGCGTACTTCGCCGCCGCGCCGAGCGCTCCTTCGATGCGCAGCAACTGATTGTACTTGGCCACGCGATCGGAGCGGCACAACGAGCCGGTCTTGATCTGCGTCGCCGTCGTCGCCACCGCGATGTCGGCGATCGTCACATCTTCCGTCTCGCCCGAACGATGCGAAACGATCGCGGCGTAATTCGCCTTGTGCGCCATCGCGATCGCCTCAAGCGTTTCGCTAAGCGTGCCGATCTGATTGACCTTGATCAGGATCGCGTTGGCGATGCCCTTCTCGATGCCTTCGCGGAAGATCGCCGGATTGGTCACGAACAGATCGTCGCCGACCAGCTGCACCTTCTTGCCGAGCTTGTCGGTCAGCGCCTTCCAGCCGTCCCAGTCGCCTTCGGCCATGCCGTCCTCGATCGTTATGATCGGATACTTCGCTACCCACCCAGCATAGAACTCGACCAGTTCCGCCGAGGAGAATTTCTTGCCCTCGCCTTCGAGGTGATAGGCGCCGTCCTTGAAGAACTCGGACGAGGCGACGTCGAGGCCGAGATAGACATCCTTGCCCGCTTTGTAGCCGGTCTTGCCGATCGCCTCGAGGATCGTCTCAATCGCCTGTTCGTTCGACTTGAGATCCGGCGCGAAACCGCCTTCGTCGCCAACCGCAGTGTTGAGGCCCTTGCCGTTCAACACGCTTTTGAGCGCATGGAAGATTTCCGTGCCGGCGCGCAGCGCCTCGGAGAAGTTCGGCAGGCCGACCGGCAACACCATGAACTCCTGCATGTCGACGTTGTTGTCGGCATGCGCGCCGCCGTTGACGATGTTCATCATCGGCACCGGCAGATGCAGCGGCGCACCGGCCGCAAGCGAAGTATTGATGTACTGCCACAACGGCTGCTTCTTCGATGCCGCGGCCGCATGCGCGTTCGCGAGCGACACGCCGAGCAGCGCGTTCGCGCCGAGCTTGCCCTTGTTGTTCGTGCCGTCGAGCGCGATCAACTTCGCATCGAGCCCTTTCTGGTCGTTCGCGTCGAAGCCTTTCAGCGCGGAAGCGATCGTCGTGTTGACGTTGGCGACTGCGTTCTTCACGCCCTTGCCGAGATAACGCGCTTTGTCGCCATCGCGTAGTTCGACCGCTTCGCGCGAACCGGTAGAGGCGCCACTGGGCACCGCCGCGCGACCGACCGAACCATCGGCCAGGGTCACTTCCGCTTCAAGCGTGGGATTGCCGCGCGAGTCGAGAATTTCGCGGGCGAGAATTTGGGCAATTTGCGTCATTTTTCTATCTCTGGTCGATGGCGGTCAATGCTGTTTGGCGAAGGCGAGCTTGATGCCCATGCCGATGAATATCGAGCCGACGGCGCGGTTGAACCACGTCGTCATTGTTGAATTGGCCTTGATCTTCGTGCTGATCACGGCCCCCGACAAGGCAAGAAAGTTCGCCCACAGCATACCGTTGAAGTTGAACACGGTGCCAAGAAAGAGGAAAGCAAGCGGCTTGCTCGCCGCGTCCTGCGCGATGAACTGCGGCACGAAAGCGAGAAAGAACAGCGCGACTTTCGGATTCAGTGCGTTGGTCAGAAAGCCCTGCACGAATATTTTGCGCAGCGGCAGCGCCGACATCGGCTTAGCATCGCTCGACACTGGCGCGGCTTTCGGAACACGTAACGTGACGAAACCCAGATACAGCAGATACGCCGCACCCACAAGTTTGACCGCGGTGAACGCGGCAGCTGACGTGGCGAGAATCGCTGACAAGCCGAACGCCGCAGCGAAGATATGCACGAACGTACCCACGCCGATGCCGAGTGCGGCGGCGACTCCAGCTCGCCAGCCCTGGCTCGTGCTGCGGCCAAGGATTAGGAACGTGTCCGGCCCCGGCGCGATGTTCAGCAGAAGGCCGGAGACGATGAACAGGGCCAAGTCGTGCGTTCCGAACATCGCCCTACCCCAGCGCCATCGTTGCCTGCTTCTTCGCGACGCGATCGAGTTCGAGCAGGATTTCGAGCAGAGCTTCCATCTTTCCGAGCGGCCACGCATTTGGCCCATCGCTGAGCGCTTTGTCGGGATCGGGATGCGTTTCCATGAATACGCCGGCGACGCCGACCGCAACGGCTGCACGCGCAAGCACGGGCACGAACTCGCGCTGGCCACCTGACTTGCCGCCGAGGCCACCGGGCAACTGCACTGAATGCGTCGCGTCGAACACGACCGGGCAGCCAGTCTCGCGCATCACCGCGAGGCTGCGCGGATCGGAGACGAGGTTGTTGTAGCCGAAACTCACGCCGCGCTCGCAGACCATGATGTCGTCGTTGCCGACCGCCTTGGCCTTGTCGACGACGTTCTGCATATCCCACGGCGCAAGGAACTGGCCTTTCTTGATGTTGACCGGCCGGCCCGAACGCGCGACGTTCTGGATGAAATCGGTCTGGCGGCAGAGGAACGCGGGTGTTTGCAGTACATCGACGACGGCGGCCACTTCGTGCATCGGCGTGTATTCGTGCACGTCGGTCAGCACAGGCACGCCGATCTGGCGCTTGACCTCGGCTAGGATGCGCAGCCCCTCTTCCATGCCGGGACCGCGGAAGCTCGTGCTCGAGGTGCGGTTGGCTTTGTCGAAACTCGACTTGAAGATGAAGGGAATGCCGAGCCGGCCGGTGATGTCCTTGAGCGTTCCGGCCGTATCGATCTGCAGCTGCATCGACTCGACCACGCAAGGGCCGGCTATCAGGAACAGCGGCTTGTCGGCGCCGACTTCGAAACCACAGAGTTTCATAGGATCAGATCAGTCCCAACGGTTGGCATGTTGCGAGAAAAACGGACGCTGCACGCGCACGACGCAGAAGCGCTGCCCGGTCGGGGCCTGCATTACAGTCCAACGCTCCAGGCGTTTGTATACCGTGGCGCCGAGCTTCTCCAGGCGCGCGACTTCCGCGGCAATGTCGTCGGTCTCAATGTCGAGGTGCGCGCGGCTATCGTGGTCCACGCGCTGGATCTGCACCATCGGCTCGGCCGCCGGAGTGGCTAGCTGGCGGTAGTTGCCGCGACTGCCGGCATGATCGAGGTCGACCGGGAAGCCCAGCGCGCCGGCCCAGAACGTCGCGGCCTCGTCGACATCGGAGGTCCTGCAATCGATCTGGATGGAGCAAAGACGCGAGTGATGCATGTTCGGTGTTCTGCGATATCGGGCCGCCGACGATGCGCAGGCGGCAGGCGAAAATGGCATCAGGCCGTGGCCACCTGCGCCAGCTTCGGCGCCTCACGCACCGCCTTCTGCTCGCGCGCGGCACGGATGAAGCCATAGAACAGCGGATGGCCATCGCGCGGCGTCGAGGTGAATTCGGGATGGAACTGGCCGGCGACGAACCACGGATGTTTCTGCGGCGACAGTTCGATCATCTCGACGAGTTCCTCGTCCATCGACACGCCGGAGATGACGAGGCCGAGGTCGGCGAACTTCTGCCGGTAGTTGTTGTTGAATTCGTAGCGGTGGCGATGGCGCTCGCGGATTACCTCGTGGCCGTACATCTCGCGCGCGAGCGTGCCGGGCTTGAGCCGCGATTCCTGCGCGCCGAGGCGCATCGTGCCGCCGAGGTCGGACTCCTCGCTGCGATGCTCGATTTCGCCGCTGGACTTGGTCCATTCGGTGATCAGCGCGATGACCGGATCGGCGGCGAGGCGATCGTTCTCGCTCGAATTCGCCGCGGGCAGATCCGCGATATGGCGCGCAAAGTCGACCACGGCCGCGTGCATGCCGTAGCAGATGCCGAAGTACGGAATCTTGTTCTCGCGCGCGAACTGCGCTGCGGCGATCTTGCCTTCGAAGCCGCGCTTGCCGAAACCGCCGGGCACGAGGATGCCGTCGACGTTGCGCAGCATCTCGGCGCCGTGCGCTTCGATCTCCTCGGATTCGACCCAGCGCAGGTTGACCTGGGTGGCCTGCTTGAGGCCGCCGTGGCGCAGCGCTTCGCCGAGCGACTTGTACGCGTCCTTGTGCTCGACGTACTTGCCGATGATCGCGATGTCGACCTGATGCTTGGGATGCTTGACCTCCTCGACCACCTTGTCCCACTCGGCCAGATTCACCGGCTTCGCATCGAGCTTGAGATGGGCGACGGCGAGATCGTCGAGGCCTTGCTTGTGTAGCCAGGCCGGGATCGCGTAGATCGTGTCGAGATCGATCGCGCTGATGACGGCCTTTTCCGGCACGTTGGTGAACAGCGCGATCTTGCGCCGCTCGCTGTCGGGCAGCGGTTCCTCGCAGCGGCACAGCAGTACGTCGGGCTGGATGCCGAGCGCGCGCAGTTCCTTGACCGAGTGTTGCGTGGGCTTGGTCTTGATCTCGCCGGCGGCCTTGATGTACGGCACCAGGGTCAGGTGCATGAACATGACCTTGTCCGCGCCATGCTCGATGCGGATCTGGCGGATCGCCTCGAGGAAAGGCTGCGATTCGATGTCGCCGACCGTGCCGCCGATTTCTACGAGGGCGACGTCGAAACCGCGCGTCGCCTCGAAGATCGAATGCTTGATTTCGTCGGTGATGTGCGGGATCACCTGCACGGTCGCGCCGAGATAGTCGCCACGGCGTTCCTTGCGGATCACGCTCTCGTAGATCTTGCCGGTGGTGATCGAGTTCTTGCCGGTCAGGCGCGTGCGTACGAAACGCTCGTAGTGACCGAGGTCGAGGTCGGTTTCGGCACCGTCGTCGGTGACGTAGACCTCGCCGTGCTGAAACGGGCTCATCGTGCCCGGATCGACGTTGATGTAGGGATCGAGCTTCATCATCGTCACGCGCAAGCCGCGCGCTTCGAGGATGGCCGCGAGCGAGGCCGACGCAATGCCCTTGCCTAGCGAGGACACCACGCCACCGGTAACGAAAATCAGGGGAGTCATGACGCAGCAGTTTCCGGTGCTGGTAAAGCGATAGTTTACTCCGCTTCGCTGGGTCGGGCGAGGCTGGTGTTCGGTACAGACGTCGATCCGTACGAAAAAAAATCGCCTAAACCGCTAGCAGCCTTAAGTTTTTCGTCCCATTTCGGTGTAATAATATGTAATCAAAATGTGCAGCGCGCCTCAGGGGGCTCAGTGGGAATTCTTGACCGGATTCGCGGACCGCGAATCGCACTGGTGGTGGGCACTCGTCCGGAGTGCCTGAAACTCGCCAGCGTCACGAAGGCCTTGCGCTTGCACGACGGTACCGCATCCCTGCTGATCAACAGCGGCCAGCATCGAGCGATGGTCGAGCGCACCCTCGCCCAGCACGACCTCGCTACCGAGATAAGCGCAGCGCAATGCGAAAGCGGATCGCTCTCTGCCACGCTGCGGCGTCTGCGCATCGTGATTCGCACTTGCCTGCGCGACGCCACGGCAACGATGGCCGTAGCCCAGGGCGACACCACGACAGCCTACGCGACCGCACTTGCCGCGCGCGACCTCGGCCTGCCGCTCGCCCACGTCGAAGCGGGACTGCGCACCAATCACCCGCTGCGCCCGTTTCCCGAAGAACATTTCCGCCGCCGCATCGCGCGCCTTGCCGACCTGCACTTCGCACCGAGCGCAAGCGCCGAGCGCAACCTGCGCGTCGAGGGCATCGCTCCGTCGCGCATCCATCGCGCCGGTCAGACTTCGATCGATCTGCTGCGCGATACCGTGGAGAACCCCTGCGCAGAGTCCAAGCTGCCGGCCCTGCCGGCCACGCCACATCTGATCGTGCTGACCCTGCACCGGCGCGAGAATTACGGCCGCGGCCTCGACGTGGTCTGCGCCGCGGTGCTCGACCTGCTCGCCGCACGGCCCGATGTCGGCGTGGTCTGCCCAGTACACCCGAATCCCGCCGTCGGTGCGCGCATCCGCCAGCACCTGTCCGCCCATCCGCGCATCGTGCTGACCGAACCGCTCGACTTCCGCCCATTCATCACCCTGCTCGCGCGCGCCACGCTCGCGATCACCGACTCGGGCGGCATCCAGGAGGAGGCGCCGTATCTCGGCACGCCGATCCTGATCGCGCGCGAGAACACCGAGCGGCCGGAAAGCCTCGCGCTCGGCAGCGCCAGTCTCGTTGCGGTCGATGCGTCCAGCATCGTCGCCGCGGCGTGCCAGCTGCTTGACGCAGCAAGGCCGAGCGCGCTGCCGTTCGATCCGTCGTCGCCGTACGGCGACGGCCGTGCCGGCACGCGCATCGCCGAACACCTCGTCGCCTTTCACCAGGGAATCGTCATGGACGGCACTCCCGCACTGCTTCCCCTTACCGCATAGCCGATGAACCCGCACACCACTGTTGCCTCGCCCGCCGTGGGCGAAGCTCTGATGCATCCCGAATCCGCAAACGACATCGCCGCGCGCCTGCGCGCCTGGCTGCTGCATGGTCCGGCGCAATTGCGCGCCGGCGACCAGGCCGGCGGCGTCGCCGGCACAATCGGCGCCGACGGCAAGCCGCTCTACGTCTACGCCGAAATCACCGGTTACTACTTGAGCTGGCTCGCCGACATTGCCGGCGGTGACGACGATGCACAGGTGCGCGTATGCGCGCAGCGGGCACTCGACTGGACGACGCGCCATTTCTCCACGCCGGGCCAGATGCCATCGACACGCATCCATCTCGCCGCGAGCGAGCCCGACTGGCGCAACGACGCCGCGTTCTTCTTTGATCTCGCCATGCTGTTGCGCGGCATCGATGCCGCTGCCGAGGCTAGCATCATCGAGTCCGCGGACCCGCTGCGCCGCGCCTTGCACGAACACCTGCTGCAGTTCGTGCACGAAGGGGCATTGCTGCCCGCGATCCAGCTGCGCGGCACGCAGCCGCTGCCGCAACGCTGGTCGACGCTCGGCGGTCCATTCCTGGTCAAGGCCTCCTCACGCGTCGCCTGGAGCGAACGCCACGCCGCACTGCCCGAAGCACTCGCGTTCGCCTGCACGAGCGAAAGCGAACGCTGGGCCATGCAGGCGGCCGACATCGATCTCGGCATGCTGCATCCGACGCTGTATTTCGCCGAAGGCCTGCTGCTCTCGCGCCCCGATCGCGCCGACGCGGTCGCGCAACTGCTGCGCCGTTGTCTCGCCACCGTCCGCGCCGACGGCGCGCTGCCCGAGACGGCCAGCGAAGCGGACGGCAAGGTGCGCAACGACATCCTCGCGCAAGCCTTGCGCGTCGGCCTGCTGCTGCGCGAATTCGATGCCGCGCTGGCACCAGCCGAGGCCGAGCTGGACAGTCTCGCTGCCACCCTGATATCGCGCGTGGCGGCCCGCGACTCGCTGCCGTTCAACGCCGACGCCGCGGCACAGGCCAACGTATGGGGCACGATGTTCGCCGAGCAGGCGCTGCGCTGGTACGCAAACCGCGCTGGCAGCGCGCGGCCTAGCGCGGCGGCACTCGTTTGAACGCCACCGTGAGCGATGCCCCCCGCCGCATTTCGCCGCTCGCGCGTGCGCTGTTCCTGCTGCGCTTCCTGCCGCTGTACGCCGCAATGGCGTTGGCCGACTGGCTTGCGCCGAAACTGCCGCGGCGCTGGCCACAACCGCGTCGTGAACGAAAGACCGCGCAAGGCATCAGCGTGATCGTCCCCGAGCGCGGCACGCCGGGCACGCTCGCGATCACGCTCGATGCGCTCGCCGCCGCCTGCGCGAAAATCGACGAGCCGGTACAGATCCTCATCGTCGTCAATGGCGCGAATCCGGTGGCGTACACCGACCTGCGCCAGCGCCATGTGGATTTCGAATGGGAGTTCCACGAAAAACCGCTCGGCTACGACGGCGCGATCGCCGCTGGCCTCGCCAAGGCACGGCATCCGTGGACCTACCTGCTCAACAGCGACATGCGCCTCGCTGCGGATGCGCTCGCCGAGCTGTTGCCGTATCGCCAGCCGCAGGTGTTCGCCGTCACCTCGCAGATCTTCTTCGAGGACGCGAGCCGGCGACGCGAGGAAACCGGCTGGTCCGATTTCCATCCGCATCACGACAAGCCCATCGTCTACGAACGCACGCCGGAATCAGGCACGCTCGCGCGCGGCAACCTCTATCCGGGCGGCGGCTCCTCGTTGTGCCGCACTGCGCAACTGCGCCGCTACGTCGCCGACGCGCACGAGTACCACCCGTTCTACTGGGAAGACGCCGACTTCGGCCTGCGCGCCTGGAACGAAGGCTGGGAAGTGCTGTTCTGCCCGACCTCGCATTGCTGGCACGGACATCGCGGCACGGTGAACCGCTTCTACGAGCAGGACGAAATCGAACGCGTGATCGCGCGCAATGCGCAGTGGTTCGATATGCGCCATGCGTGGACGCAGGTGTCGCCGATCGAACACATCCGTCGCATCGCCGCGCGTACGCCGGAACACTGGCGCGAATTCGCCGGCGGCGCGCGCGCCTGGCGTACGTTCCGGGTGCGGCTGCGTGCCGGCCGCACCCGCGCGATGGGCCTGCGTTACGACAGGATCACGCTGGACAACTACTACGGCGCACAACCGAATTCCGCTACACGGCCGCGTGTGCTGCTGGTGACCCCGTTCGCCTTGTTCCCACCGGCGCACGGCGGCGCGCGACGCATCGCCGAACTCGTCACGCGACTGGCCGGCAAGGTCGACTTCATCCTGCTGAGCGACGAACGCTCGCTGTATTCGCTCGCCTCCGAACCGTGGCTCAAGCTCGTGCGCGCAACGCACCTGATCGAAGGCCGCGGCGACCGCCCGACCGATGTGCCGCTGACGCTTGCCGAGCGCATGCAGCGCCATGCCTGGCCGGAAATGCGGCGCAAGCTCGAGCAGATGATCGCGCTGTACGACCCCAACGTCGTGCAGGTGGAATTCATGGAACTCGCACTGCTCGCCGACCGGCGCAAAGGCCGTGCGCGCTGGCTGCTGGCATTGCACGATGTCTATCTCGCGGGCGATCGCAGTTCAGGCGACGCGGCGCAGATCACCGCGCTGCAACGGTTCGACGCGATCAGCGCCTGTTCGAACGAAGACATCGCCTTGCTGCCGAATGCGAACGCCCATCTGATCGGCAACGGCGCTATCGATCGCCGCCCGGGTGCCGTAGCGTCGCCACAGACGCCGCCGCGACTGTTGTTCATGGGCCCGTTTCGCTACACGCAGAATCGCGAAGGCATCCTCGCCTTCCTCGACCAGGCGTGGCCGGCGCTGAAACGGCAATTCCCCAATCTGCGCCTGACCATCCTCGGCGGCGCCGAATCCAAAGCCATCGCCGAGGGCGATGCGCGTCTGACCCAGGATGGCGTCGATCTCGTCTCGGCCTTCGTCGATCCGACACCTTATCTCGCCGAATGCACCGTGAGCATCAATCCGCAGTACGACATCCGCGGTTCGTCGATCAAGCTGATCGAGTCGCTGCTCGCGCGGCGCGTGTGCGTAAGCACGGCGGCAGGTGCACGCGGCTTCGCGCGCGAAGGGCTGCAAGGCCTCGTCACCGCCGACGACGTCGCCGGAATGGCTGCGCCGATTTCTGCGCTGCTCGCCGATGCCGGGCATCGGCACTACATCGAGAACGCCGACGATGCGAAGCTCGATACGCATACCTGGGATGCGGTCGCGCAACAACAGTTCACGCTGTACCAGCAACTGCAAGGCAATCGGCAGGCATGAGCGCGAACCACGGTTCGACTCGGCCCTGGTCCTACGACGCAATCGCTGACGTCTATGCGACCGACATGGGCCAGAGCATGCCGTTCGACGACGTCGGCTGGTACCGCGCACTGTGCCTGCGCGAAGGCGGCCGCGCACTCGAACTCGGCTGCGGCACCGGGCGCATCCTGATCGAACTGCTGCGCGCCGGCGTCGACGTCATCGGTGCGGATCGCTCGCTGCCGATGCTGATGCGTCTGCGCCATGACGCGACGGAGCATGCTTTGTCGCCCAACGTCCTGCAGATGGACATCGCCGCACCGGGGTTGTCCGCGCGATTCCGCGCCGTGCTGCTGCCGTATTCGCTGATCACCTATCTGCGCGATCCGGCAGTGGCGCAGCATTGCGTCGGCGCGCTCGCCGCGCTACTCGAACCGGATGGCTGCCTCGTACTCGACGCGTTCGTGCCGCAGCAGGTAACGAGCTTCGCCGACTTCCGCCGCGATTACCGGCGCGTGCACGAAGGCGGTTTCCTCGAACGCCACAAGCGCATCACCGCGAACACCGACGGCACCAATCGCATCGAGCGCCGCTACACGCTGCTCGATGCAAACGACCGCGTGATATCGGAATTCGAGACCGACGAGACGATACGCCCCTACTCCGCCAACGATCTCTGCCGACTCGCCCAATCAGCAAATCTCGTCGTCGAATCCGTCACTCACGACTACAACACGACCGCAGATACACTTTCCCGCTTCGCCACGCTGCTGGCGAGAAAACCTGCGTAGCTGCGCATTTCCACGAAAACCACGCGCTCGGGAGCGCAGGCAACGTCTGCTAGTGACCGTGATGAGTCTTCGTGCTCGTCGTCGCGGCGGTGGAGGTAGCAGTGGAACTGACGCCGCCGGTCCCAAGCACGGAGTTTGATGCAGCGTTGCCGTGCGAGCCGTTTACCGCGTTGAGGACATGGACGTTTGCATGGGCGGGACCCTGGGATTTCGAACGCGCGACGTCGCGGACTTGGGGGCCGACCTTCTCGCCACTGAGTTTGGCGTCGTGCGCTGCCGCCGAAATTGCTGCGCCGTGCGTGTTCGAATTGGTCGCGTGTCCCATGCTCATCGCCGAGTGCCCGAGACTACCCATACTGTGGCCGCCACCGAAGCCGCCACCGCCGTGGCCACCTGCGGCAAACGCCGGCAAAGCGAACACAGCACCAAAAACAAGAGAAAGAAGAGATTTACGCATGAGAGTACTCCCTAGCAGAATTGGGCAATGCGGACTCCCTGACGCAGGAACGACCCTACGCTTCGCTGCCTGTCTCTTCTCTGAACTTCTTCACATCGTCATGCCTGGCGCGCGCGTCACAAATATAGGCACAGCGATCTCGCCTGTTGCGAGATGCGTAAGTGTCAGGCCGTATGCGCCATCGGCGGTTGAACGGCAGCTTCGGTCCTGTGCGTTGCCATGTTCCAGCCGCTGCGCATGCAGGCGGCACGCACTTTCTCGAGTTCGCACAAGATCGAATCCGGCGACGGCATCGCGGGCAGGTCCGTTACGTCGACAAGGCCTTGACTCTCGCAACGTTGCAGTAACCAATCGAACAGTCGTTGTTGATTCTCGTCGAGCCGCGCGTGCGGGCTGGGCTTGCTGCGATCGAGCCGGCCATCGAGCACGCCACGCAGCCTCTTTGCATTGAATGCGGATAACCCTGCGACGCCGAGTTCGCTCAATCCACCACGTAGGCGCCGATATTCCGATTCACCGTCGCGAAGCATTCGCGCATACGAGACGAACAAGACCCGCTTGCCGGCAAGGGCGGACAGCGCGCTCTGCATATACTTCTGCCAGAGCGCCAGGAGAAAATCCGTCGTGAACGAATTCGGGAAAGCCGCCATCAACGAGGCCGCGACTTTGCGCGGGTCGCGGACAACGACGACATGCGCGGGCGCCTCGACGAACTCGCTCCATACCGGCAGCAACAGGCAAAGCCGCGGGTCCTTGATCACGAGCGTCGATCCCGCATGTGCCATCCTGCCGACAATTTCGCGCAAACCAGCGGCAAGAGCACGCCGCCTTTCCTCATCAATGTGCTTGATCGCGAAATTCGCTACCGTCGCCCAGGCGAATCCGTTGGCCTGAAGGAAGCGATTGTGCTCAGCGACGATGTCGGCACGTTCCCAGAACCCGGTTGGGTTAATGCTCGGATGGGGAGGCACCAGTTCCTGGTCGTCGCCGACGAACGCACCCATCCGATTGATCGCATGTGCCAATACCGAAGTTCCAGAGCGATGCATACCGATGACGAAAATGACCTTCGGCTCTGACAACGAGGGTTCGCGTGCTGGTAGAAGGTCCGTCATTCTGCGCTCGGGGTAATGAAAGGATCGGCGATCACCGCGCCTCCTCAATCCAGAGCTATCGCGAACGATGGCTGGATTCCCCCTTTGAATCGCGCTGCAACGTGTTCAACGGGAATAGTATTGTTACGTTGACAAGGAATCGCGAAAATTTGGTGAAATTGGCGTAAAGCTTTGTTAGCGCCCGATCGCGAAGAGGCGGCATCTCAATCCCTGCACCGCGCTTGATCGAGAATGGGACAACCGCCACACTTCGCGGCTAATTTCTGCGCTCCTCCCTGAGCGCACCGGCATCCATGCCGGACTTCCCAACAAAAGCATGGACACAACAGTCTCCCAATGAGCAGCAGATACAACGCAGCGGACATTGAAGTCCTTTCCGGCCTCGACCCGGTCAAGCGCCGACCGGGTATGTACACCGATACCTCGCGGCCGAACCATCTCGCCCAGGAGGTCATCGACAATTCGGTCGACGAGGCGGTCAACGGCCACGCAACCACGATCGAAGTGACCGTGCACGCGGACGGCTCGGTCGAAGTCGGCGACGACGGCCGCGGCATGCCGGTCGATATCCATCCCGACGAAGGTCGACCCGGCGTCGAGGTGATCCTGACCAAGCTGCACGCGGGCGGCAAGTTCTCCGGCAAGAACTACAAGTTTTCCGGCGGCCTGCACGGCGTCGGCGTGTCGGTGGTCAACGCGCTGTCGCAACGCGTCGAAGTCGCGATCCGCCGCGACGGCCAGGTCTACCGCATGAATTTCAAGGACGGCGATCGCGCGAGCAATCTGTCCGTCGTCGGCAGCGTGCCGAAGAAGCAGACCGGCACGACGCTGCGCTTCTGGCCCGACCCGAAATACTTCGACTCGCCGAAGATCAGCCTGCCGAAACTCAAGCACGTGCTGCGCGCGAAAGCGGTGCTCTGCGCCGGGCTCAGCGTGCGCTTCACGGACGAAGCCAGCGGCGAGAAGGAGGAGTGGCACTACGAGGATGGCCTCTCCGACTATCTCAAGTCGATGCTCGGCGCGAACGACTATCTGCCATCCGATCTTTATCAGGTCTCGCTCAAGCGCGACAAGCACGAGGTCGATTTCGCCCTCGCGTGGCTGCCCGAAGGCGAGCTGACGCAAGAGAGCTACGTCAACCTGATTCCGACCGCGCAAGGCGGCACCCACGTTAACGGCCTACGCACCGGCCTGACCGACGCGCTGCGCGAGTTCTGCGACATTCGGAATTTGCTGCCGCGCGGCGTCAAGCTCGCGCCCGAGGACGTCTGGGACCGTCTCTGCTTCGTGCTCTCGCTGAAAATGGAGGAGCCGCAGTTCTCCGGCCAGACCAAGGAGCGCCTGTCCTCGCGCGACGCCGCCGGCTATGTCGAGAACGCCGCACACGACGGCTTCTCGCTGTATCTCAACCAGCACACCGACATCGGCGAGAAGATCGCCCAGCTCGCGATCGAGCGCGCAGCACTGCGGCTCAAGGCCGAAAAGCAGATCGTGCGCAAGAAGATCACGCAAGGTCCCGCCCTGCCCGGCAAGCTCGCTGATTGCGCGTCGAGCGACCTGTCGCGCACCGAGCTGTTCCTTGTCGAAGGCGACTCCGCCGGCGGCAGCGCCAAGCAGGCGCGCGACAAGGATTTCCAGGCGATCCTGCCGCTGCGCGGAAAAATCCTGAACACTTGGGAAGTCGAATCGGGACAAGTGCTGTCCTCGCAGGAAGTGCACGACCTCGCCGTCGCGATCGGCTGCGATCCGGGCAAGGACGACATCTCCGGCCTGCGCTATGGCAAGGTCGTCATCCTCGCCGATGCGGATTCCGACGGACTGCACATCGCGACGTTGTTGTCTGCGTTATTCGTGCGTCACTTCCCCAAACTCGTGCGCGAAGGCCACGTCTTCGTCGCGATGCCGCCGCTGTTCCGCGTCGACGTCGGCAAGCAGGTGTTCTACTGCCTCGACGAGGCCGAGCGCGACGCGATGCTCGAGAAGATCCAGCGCGAGAAGATCAAGGGCGCGGTCAACGTCACCCGCTTCAAGGGCCTCGGCGAAATGAACCCGAGCCAGTTGCGCGAATCGACGATCGATCCCGACACGCGCCGCCTCGTGCAGCTCACCGTCGGCCTCGCCGCCGACGGCAGCGCGATCGAGGGTGACGACGGCACAAGCAAGATCATGGACATGCTGCTGGCGAAGAAGCGCGCAGCGGATAGGAAGGAGTGGTTAGAGACGAAGGGCGATTTGGCATCGTTAGAAGTCTAAATGGCGTTAACCTACAAAATGCAGAACTTCACCATCGACTGGATGGCCCCTTGGCAAGCTATTACAGCTGGCCAACAAGCTCTGGCAATTCAACGTCGGCTAGAACATGAAATAACACCAGCTCACCGGCTCTTTGACAAAGGCGCCACAGCCATTGGTCTTCGAAGAGATAACGATGATGTTGTAGCCGTTCTTAGTAATGGAGCATTCGTCAATGTCCATCTCGTCTGGGGAAGTGAACCAGAACCCTTCCCTGATAGGTATCCAGATTGGTTTGCGTACGGCACAATTGAAAGCTTCATCACAGCTATGTGACAAGACGCCAACGAGTACAACGCGTAGGCTGAGCTGATAGGCCCAGCACTCCCGCGCCCCCTCGTTCGGCTTCGCAGCCCAGTCTAAAAATGCTTGTTTGCCAATGCCGCTTCGAGCAGCTTGCAAATCAGCGCCTGCGTCGGCGCGGCGAGGTCGGCGCGGTACTCGAACGAGTCCTCGTCCATGTAGTTGAGCTGCGCGAGTTCGAGCTGCACGGCCTGCACACCGCCTGCGAGATCAGCATAGCGGCGCGTGATGTAGCCACCCTTGAAGCGGCCGTTGACGACGAAAGTATATTTTTTCTGGCTCGCCAGCACGCCTTCAAGGCGACGCTGCAAATCCGGCGAACAGCTCGCGCCACCTGCGGTGCCGAGATTGAAATCCGGCAGTTGCCCGTCGAATAGGAACGGCACGACCGCGCGGATCGAATGCCCTTCCCAGAGCACGACGCGGCCACGCGCAGAACGGATTCGCGCGATCTCCGCAGCAAGCGCGGCGTGATACGGGCGCCAGTAGCGTTCGACGCGCTGCGCGACTTCCTTGGGCGATGGCTCCTGCCCCGGTAGATAGACCGGCTCGCCGGAAAACCGCACGATCGGGCACAGCCCCGTCGTATTCTGCCCCGGATACAGCGAAACATCGTCGGGCGGCCGGTTGAGATCGACGACATAACGCGAATACTTCGGCACGAGCATCGACGCGCCGAGTTCGCGCGCGAACGCGTACAGGCGCGAGACGTGCCAGTCGGTATCGGGCACCCGCTGCGCCTCGGGCGCGAGACGCGCAGCAATATCGTCGGGCAATACTATGCCGTCATGCGGGAGCGAAATGAGCAGCGGGGCCGTACCGCGATGCAGGGTGTAGGTCTCGGTCATTCCGATTTTCCCGGTTCCAAATCACCGCGGCACCATAGCTGCCACGCTTCGCGCAATGCGACGCTCAACTCGCACGCGTGACGATGCGCGTCGCAAAGCTTCTCGCGTACGCGCTCGCGCAGCGTCGCGCGCAACTCACTCCTGCGCACGGCGTCGTTCGCCAGATCGAGCACGCGCCGCACGTAGTCGTCGGCATTTTCGGCGATCAGGTCGTCGAGTCTAAGCGACGCCAGCAGACTGGCAGTCTGGCGGCTGACCATCGTCTCGCCGATTTGAGTGACGACCGGCACGCCCATCCACAGCGCATCAAGACTCGTCGCGCAACCCGAGAACGGAAACGGATCGAGGGCGATGTCGGCGTCTGCATAGTCGAGAAGCGCCTGCGCGTGCGAGCCGTAGCCGTGCAGCTCGAGTTGCTGCGCGGCGATGCCGTGCTTGGCGCAGCGCGCGAGAAAGTGTGCGTGCTGGTCGGCGATGTCGAACGCGCGTGCCTTGAGGCGCAACACGCTGCCCGGCACGCTTTCGAGGATGCGCGACCAGGCCGCGAGCACGGCGTCGTTGAGTTTATTGACACGGTTGAAGCTGGCGAAGCGCAACGGGATCGCGCCGCGCGGCACGGCGGGAGGTGCATCCAGTGGTGGCGACCAGCACAGTCGCCCGGACGGCAGCGTCAGCACGCGCTCGCTGTAGCGATGCGCGAGCGACGGCGGACTCAACGACGCGTCGCTGATCAGCACATCGATCGCATCGGTTCCAGTGCTGTGGAAATAGTCGAGCCAGGTCGCCTGCACTGGCGCGGGCCTCGACGCCAGCGCGCGCAGGCGGTTGCCGGGACTGTGCCCGCTCAGCTCAACGAGCACGTCGATGCGATCGCGTCGAATCAGCTCGCACAGCGCTTCATCGTCGAGTTCGTCGATGCGTCGCCATTCATCGGCGGCGACGCGAAGACCCGCCGTGGTCGCGTCGACGACGGCCCCGGAGTCGTACAGGATGTGGACGGCCTCGGCGCGATCGAATTTTTCCAGCGCGGGCAGGAAGAAATCGGCGACGAGACCCGAGAAGAATCGCGGTGACAGCCAGCCGATGCGCAGCGGACGATCGGGATCCGCATGCAGTTCGTGCGCCGAAAGGCGCGGCGCAGTCCGTAACATGTGCCGCTTTGCCCAGGCGCGGTGCGCGTCGGCGATGCCATCGGCGGACTGGGCGGGGTCGTACTGCATCGCGATCAGCAAGGCGCTGCCGGCGATGGCGTCGTCGGGCACAATTTCGGCGATGCGCCGGTATTCCGCGACGGCGTCGGCGGCTTCGCCGCGTTCGGCGAAGACACCGGCGCGCAGCATGCGTGCGGCACGATGCCATGGCGCGCCTTGCAGCACGGTATCGACAGCGGCGAGTGCGGCGTCGGTGCCACCCTGCTGTTCGAGCAGTCCCGCTGCGCCGTAAGCGCGTTCGATCTCGTGACGCCGGCGCACTTCCTCGTCGTGCGGCAACTCTCGGCGCAGTTGCGACAACACGACGAACGCGGGTCCGGCCTGTCCGTACCGAACCATGCGCATCGCCACGTCGAGCGTAGACTGACGCATTCCGGCAAGTGCGGGCAGCGGCGAGCGCAAGCGCTGGGCGATGCCGGCAAACTGCTGCGAAGCAGTCGCCGCGGATAGCCACTCGAGCAAGGCACGCGTATGTTGAGGACGCAGGGCACTCGCATGCGCGAACGCGGATGCGGCGCCAGCGGCGGCGCCCTGCGCCTGCAAGGCTAGGCCAAGATTGAACCAGGCGCCGAACGCATTCGGGTCCGCTTTAGCCGCGTCGCGTGCGTCGCTCTCCGCCGCGGCGAGGTCCCCGCAGGCAAGATGCACCGAGGCGCGGTTGGCGAGCACTGCGGCTGCCTGCGCCGCGTCGGCCGCGGCGACGGCGCGATCGAGCAGGTCGCGAGCCCTCGCCGCATCGCCACGCTGGTGGTGCAGCGTGCCGAGCATGTGCAGCGCATCGACCTGCGCAGCATCGATCTGCAATACGCGGACGTAAGCCTCCTCGGCGGCGACGAAATCGCCGCGACGATGTGCGGCCAGCCCCTGCTTGAGCAGGCTTCGCACAGCAACGTTGGAACTGGTAACTGTCATGTCTGCGAACACCGCCGCGAACTAGAGACCGAACCTCGCCGGTGAGAATGTCGCCGGGTCGAGCGCCGTCTCTCCGCCGGCAAACAACTGCGCGACCAGTTCCCCCGTCGCCGCCGACATGGTAACGCCGAGCATGCTATGGCCGGTCGCGAGCATCAGGTTTTTCCACTTCGCCGCGCGGCCGATGATCGGCAAGTCGTCCCAGGTCATCGGTCGCCAGCCGTACCACTCCTCGACGACGTCGGGGCCCTCCGCTTCCACGAGATACTCCGCGGCGCCGCGTCGGATCGCCTCGAGCCGGGTGCGATTGAGCGAGGTATCGTAGCCGGCGAATTCCATCGTGCTACCGAGGCGATAGCCCGATCCCCAAATCGACACGCAGATGCTGCGTTCCTTCAGCGTCAACGGAATGCGCGGCGCGCGCATCGGCCGCGTGTAGGTGATCGAATAGCCCTTGCCCGGCTGGATCGGGATGCGCAGATCAAGCTGCCTGCCGAGTTTCGGCGACCATGCTCCGAGCGCAAAAACGACATCGTCGGCCTGGTATTCGCCTCGGTCCGTAATGACGGCGTCGATGCGGTCGCGATCGCGGCGGAAGCCGGTGATCGTCGTCGATTCGTGTATTTCTGCGCCGAGTGCGCGCACCACGCGCGCCAGTTCCGCCGCGTAGCGATCCGGACGCAGCCGCGTATCGCCAGGATTCCAGTAGCCGCCGATGATGCTGTCGTTCAACATCGGCTCCAGTTCATGGCAGCGCGCGGCATCGACTCTTTGCATGACGATGCCGCATGCGGCCAGCGTATCCGGCAGGCGAGCGGCCTCGTCGAACGTGGCTTCGTCGCGATGGACGTAGAGCGTGCCGCTTTCCTCGTATTCGCATGCGAGGCTCTCGGCGCGGACCAGTTCACCGAGCAGCGCGCGCGAGCGCAACAGCAGCGGGCCTTTCGCGCGCGCGAGCCGATGATAGTCGGCCCAGTTGCAGCGCCGAGCGAACTGCAGCATCCACTCGAACAGCTCGAAGTCGAGCCGCGGCGCGATACGAAACGGGGCGTCGGGCGTCAGCATCCATTTCAGCGCCTTGCCGACCATGCCCGGCTGCGACAACGGCGGCGCATGGCTCGGCGTGATCGTGCCGCAATTGCCGTGCGAGGAACCGCTCGCGAGCGTGTTCTGCTCGAGAATCGTTACGCCGCGTCCCGCCTTGAGCAGGTAATAGGCGCAGGCAAGGCCGATGATGCCGCCGCCCAGAATCAACACGTCCTTTTTCGGTGCAGTCATTGGAAAGGGGCGTTCGAGCAAGTGTCCAATTTCAGCGAGCCGACGTGGTCCAGCCGGTCCAGCCCGGTCCGCGCACGAACACGCCGGGCTTGGCCCCCGTATGTTCGCCGTCCTGGAGCACCTGCACGCCGTTGACGAACACGTCGCGCATGCCGGTCGCGTACTGCTGCGGCTTATCGAACGTGGCATGGTCGGAAATCATCATTGGATCGAAGATGACGATGTCGGCGTAGTCGCCGGCTTTCAGTTCGCCGCGGTCGCGCAGCTTCAGGTTCTTCGCCGGCAGCGAGGTCAGCCGCCGGATCGCATCGGGCAGCGTGGCGACCTGTTCCTCGCGCACATATTTGCCGAGCACCCGCGCGAAGTTGCCGTAGGCGCGCGGATGCGGCTGCGACTTGAGGAAATCGCCCTCGGGTGCCTCCGAGCCTTCGTCAGATCCGAACGCCATCCACGGCAGCGCGACGGCCTGCTTCACGTTATCCTCGGACATAAGGAAATACACCGTGCCGACGCGGCTGCCGTCCTCGATGACCAGGTCGATCGCGGTTTCGGCCGGCGTCTTGCCGCGCAGCTTGGCGACTTCGGCCAGCGTTTTGCCGGTCAGCGGCTTGAGCTTCGGATTCTTGAACGCGACGAGCAGGACATTCTCGGGCTTGCCTGCGGCGAGCAGCAGGTTTTCCCATTTGTCGGTTGGCGTATTCATTTCGCGGATCACGCGCTGGCGTGTCTTCGCGTCCTTGAGCCGCTTGATCCACTCGTCGAGGCCACCTTCCTGAACCCACGGCGGCATCGATGCGTCGAGGCCGGTCGCGCCCGCGGTGTAGGTGTACATGTTCGCGGAAATATCGAGGCCGTGCCCGCGCGCGTGCTCGATCATCGCGATTGCCTGCACTTGCTTGGCCCAGTTGTCGCGGCCCGCGGCCTTGAAGTGATAGACCTCGCCGTGCACGTGCGCCGCGCTCGCAATGCGGATCAATTCATCAAGACTTTCGAGCAAGCGCGGACCCTCGCTGCGCATGTGCGAGATGTAGCCGCCGCCGAATTCACCGGCGGCTTTCGTGATCGCGATCAACTCATCGGTCTTCGCATAGAACGCTGGCGCGTAGATCAGCGACGAGCCAACGCCGAGCGCGCCTTCGCGCATCGCCGCGCGCGTCAGCTCCTGCATGTTGGCCAGCTCCTGCGCGTTCGGCGCGCGATCGGCATAGGCGACCTCGTGGATGCGCAGCGTGGTCGCGCCGACGAACGAGGCGATGTTCGGCGTGATGCCTTTCGCGACGAGCGCTTCCATGCCTTCGCCGAAGCCGCTCCAGGTGACCGGATGCTTGAGATCGCCCTGCAGCTTCTCCGTTTCCTCGCGCATCTTTGGCGTCAACGGGCCGAGCGACTCGCCTTCGCCGAACACTTCGAGGGTCACACCTTGCTTGATGTCCGACATCGAGCGACCATCGTGGAACAGCGCATCGCCTGCCCAGGAGAGCATGTTGATGAAGCCCGGCGCGACCGCGAGCCCCTTCGCATCGACTTCCTGTTTCGCATGAGCTTGCGACAAATCGCCGACGGTCGCGACGCGCTGGCCACGCACGCCGACATCGGCAGATATCGGCGCGGCACCGCTGCCGTCATAGACGGTGCCATGGCGGATGATCAGATCGTAGTCGGCGGTCTGCGGTTTGGGCGCAGGCGTTTGCGTCTGGCAGGCGCTGAGAAGAAAGGCGAAAACAGCAATCAAGCCGATGGCGCGCGACATGGTTTTCTCCGCAAGACGGCGAATCGGGAAATCGTCATTCCGGGCCGCCGAAGGCGGAGCCCCGAATCCAGTTCTTGCGTCGCCGAGGCGAAGATCAAGAACTGGATTAGCAGCCCTGCGGCTGTTGAAAGCCCCGCCGGCGCGGGAATGACGAACCAAAGCTAGTGATGATGTCCGCCTTCACCGTGCACATGCCCGTGTTCGATCTCCTCGGGCGTCGCGTCGCGCACGTCGGTGATCTCGACGTCGAACTTCAGCGTCTTGCCAGCCATCGGGTGATTCAGATCCACGTCGACCACGCTTGAACCGACCTTGAGGACGACGACCTGGCGGTAGCCGCCGCCCTGCACGCTGAGCACGGTCGCATCGCCCGGCTTAAGATGATCGGCATCGCGGAAATACTTCTTCGGCACACGCTGGGTGAAGTCTTCGCGGCGCTCGCCGTAGCCCTGCTCGGGCGGCACGCTCACGTCGAACTTGTCGCCCGGCTCGTGGCCGTCCATCGCCTGCTCGAGGCCCGGGATGATCTGGCCGTGGCCGAACAGAATCGTCAACGGCTCGGCGCGGTCATGCGAGGAATCGACCTTCGCGCCCGTCTCGTCGGTGAGGTGGTAGTGGAAGGTCACGACCTTGTTTTTTTCCGCCTTCATCAGGGTTCCTCGAATGGAATCGTCGGTTGCAAAGTGCGCGATTATACAGCCCGGCTGAACGCCTGTTCGGCCCGTCGGTGCAAACGATTGACAACCCCTCGTGTTTTGCCCGAACGTGCGCTGCGATGCGCTGCCTTCGCTCTCTCTCGCTGGTATTCGCGATCACGCTGCTCGCGGCCTGTTCGGGCCCGCGCACGCGACCGCAGCGCGAGCCCCTGCCGCCATCGGCGCCGCGCGGGATCGCCCAGCCGAACGACATCCTGTTCCGCGCGATCGGTCTCGTCGGTACGCCATACCACTGGGGCGGCAACACGCCGCAGAGCGGCTTCGATTGCTCGGGACTCGTCGTTTACGTGTTTCGCGAAATCGCCGGGGTCAGCCTTCCGCGCACGACCCAGGACATGTACGCGCTCGACCTCGCCGACGTGCGCCGCGACCGTCTGCAGGGCGGCGACCTGGTCTTCTTCAACACCTCCGGGCGCGATATCAGCCATGTCGGCATCTACGTCGGCCAGGACCGCTTCGTCCACGCGCCGAACGAAGGTGGCACAGTGCGCCTGGATTATCTGAGCAACGTCTACTGGAACCAGCACTACAGCGGCGCGCGACGCGTGCGCCTCTAGAACCCGTCTTCAAACTTACGCGGCGCGCCTGCTTTTGCCGAGCCTTGCGCGCAGCGCATCACGCTTACGCGCGAGGCTCACCGCATACTCTTGTCGTGTCGTAGGCGGCGCGGCGGCGAGTTCCTCGCGGAATTTGCAGAAATCGGCGTAGGCACGCAACACGGACGCGAGTTTGCGCAACAGCAGTTCGAGCATGATCGCATCGTCGAGCAGGCCGATCACTTCGATGTCATCGGGGATCAGGTCTTCGGGGTCGCTGAAATAGACCAGCGCCTCGAGCACGTCGACGCGGCTCTGCGCGGGCAGCGCCCAGGCCTCGTCCTCGAGCATCGTGATCAGGCGCTGGACGCCGGCGATGCGCTTGCGCACGTAGGTCGGCGCCGTGGCCAGCGGCGCCGAATCGAGCGCCTGCTTCGCCGCCTCGAGGATGTCCGCCTCGTCGGCTTCCTGGGCGACGTGGCGCGAGCGCTGCAGCGCCTGCTGAAAGCGAGCGAGGTCCTTCGGTTCGATTTCGATGGTGATGCGCATGGCGCTGCGGATTATTCCACGACTGCGCGCCGCCGGGACGCAATTGGCCACCCCGTATCCGCGGGAAGTGGCCATTGCGACGGCGAAGCGCGGTTTCGATGATGGCGCAGCGACCGGAGATCGATCATGCATCCTTCACGTTGGTGGCTTCCGCTGTTGGTTCTGCTAAGTTCCACAAACGCGCCCTGTCAGGCCGCCGCCGGCACCGCGCCGGCAAACGCGACCGCCGATGTTGCGCATGACGGCCAGCGCGACTTCGACTGGGAAATCGGCAGCTGGAAAACCCAGCTCAAACGCCGGCTGCGTCCGCTGACCGGCTCGAACGAATGGGTCGAGTATTCCGGCACGACGACGGTGCGCAAGGTCTGGGACGGAAACGCGAACCTGGTCGAACTCGACGTCAAGGGCCCGGCCGGCCGCATCGAAGGCCTGTCGCTGCGCCTGTACAACCCCGAATCGCGCCAGTGGAGCCTGAATTTCGCCAATCGCGCGATGGGTGCGCTGGTTGCGCCGACGATCGGCGAATTCAAGAACGGCCGCGGCGAGTTCTACAACTCGGACACGCTCAACGGCCGCGCGATCCTGGTGCGCTTCGTCATGTCGGACATCAGCGCCGACTCGGCGCGCTTCGAACAGTCTTTCTCCGCGGATGGCGGCAAGACTTGGGAATCGAACTGGATCGCCATCGATACCCGGCTCAAGTAGTCGTTGCGGCAAATTGGCCGCTCAGGTATACTTCGCGCGTTGCGTCGCTTCTCTTTCCGTTTCGGACTCACTCGAGTCCGCATCCTCCGGCTACGACGCCCCGCGGTACACGCTTGGATTTCCTGATGGGACTCCGGCCGACCGCCCTGCCCACGGCGCGGCTTATCGGAAACGCTGAGGAATTTTTATCGGTCCGCATTGCGGGCCGTTCGCGCTTGTGCGCGATTTTATTGGAACTGAACCATGTCATTCGAAACCCTGGGCCTTTCGCCCAACATCCTGCGCGCGCTTGTCGAGCAAGGCTACGACACGCCCACGCCGATCCAAGAGGCCGCCATTCCGCTCGTGCTCGAAGGCCGCGACCTGCTCGCCGGCGCGCAGACCGGCACCGGCAAGACCGCCGCGTTCACGCTGCCGCTGCTGCAGCGTCTGTTCGCCGATGCCGCACCGGTCAGCGGCAAGCGCCGTCCGCGCGTGCTCATCCTCACGCCGACACGCGAACTCGCCGCGCAGATCCACGAGAACGTGCGCGCCTACGCCAAGCACCTGCGCGTGTTCGCAACGACCATCTTCGGCGGCGTCGGCATGCAGCCGCAGATCGACGCGCTGCGCCGTGGCGTCGACATCGTCATCGCCACGCCGGGCCGCCTGATCGACCATCTCGAACGCCGCACGGTCGACGTCTCGGGCATCGAGATCCTCGTCCTCGACGAGGCCGACCGCATGCTCGACATGGGCTTCCTGCCGCAGATGAAGCGCGTGTTGAATGCGCTGCCGAAGCAGAACCGCCAGACCCTGCTGTTCTCGGCCACGTTCGCCGACCAGATCAAGTCGCTTGCGCGCGAGTTCATGCGCGATCCGGCCGAAGTGCAGATCGCCGCGCGCAACAGCGTCGTCGCGACGGTGACGCATCGCGTGCATCCGGTCGACGCGTCGCGCAAGCGCGACCTGCTGCTGGAGCTGCTGAGCAAAGATAGCCGCCGGCAGACGCTCGTCTTCGGCCGCACCAAGCACGGCGCCGACAAGCTGGCCAAGTTCCTCGACGAGCGCGGCCTGCGCACCGCGGCGATCCACGGTAACAAGAGCCAGGGCGCGCGCACGCGCGCGCTCGCCGATTTCAAGAACGGCAAGATCACCGTGCTCGTCGCCACCGACATCGCCGCGCGCGGTATCGACATCGACCAGCTGCCTCTCGTGATCAACTTCGACCTGCCGATGGTCGCCGAGGACTACGTGCACCGCATCGGCCGCACTGGCCGCGCCGGCGCGGAAGGCCTCGCCGTCTCGCTCGTCTCGCATGACGAAGCGCGCCTGTTGCGCGACATCCGCCGCCTGCTCAAGCAGGACATCGCGATCGAAAACGTGGAAGGTTTCGAGCCGAGTTCGCCGCTGCGCCTCGACGGCAACGGCGGTGGCCAGCCAAAGCAGAACGCGCCGGCACGCAAGCCGAACCACGCCCGCCGCCCGCACGCGCAGGCGCCGAACGGCCAGCACGCGAAGCCGCACGCTGCGGCGAACAAGCAGCGCAACTGGCGCGGTGGACGCGACGCACGCAAGGCCTGATTCGTCACCGCGGGCACGACATTCCCGCAGCTGAGAAGGCTGGGCCGAAAAGCCCGGCCTTTTTCATTCATGAGCAGTGCAATGGCGCGCCAGTCATCGTCATCGTCGACTAGTTCACCAAGCCAAGCTTGCCGAGCCGAACGCGCATTGAACCCGTCCGTTGGCCGCAGTACGATGCTTGCAAAGGCCTCGCGGGGTAGAGAAATGAGCAAAATCGCTCTGTCTTTGATACTCGGTCTTGCCTCGGCATTCGTTCAGGCTCAAACGATCTACAAATGCGCTGGCAGCAACGGCTCGGTCATTTACGCGCAAAGCCCATGCGGCAAGGATGCGCGAATAGTGATGCAGGCCCATCCTGCGAGCGCAAAATCGTCGAATGACGATGACAGTGAATCCCCGTCGCCAACTCACAAGCCAGACCCCAATATCCAGGCCATCAGCGATTCCGTCGATGATTCGAACTGCCGACGGGGCGCGCAGCGTCTCAACGTGGCACCGCCTACGGAGCAGATCGAACAAGCGAATCGGCAGATAGCCGACCTTAGTTCTCGCGTCTATGCGAACGGATACGCAGCCGACCAGCAAACTGCGGATGAAATCTATTCGCTAAGGCAAGTCATTTCTTCCGAGCAAGCGCGCAACGAAGTCCTCGCCGCCGAGTCAAAGAAAAGAATGGACGACGCTCTCGCCGAGTGCGACAGAAAGAAAGCAGAGCGCGAGGTGCGGGCGAAAAGATAGCGCCCGCGCCCCGGCATGCCGAACCGGACTTAGGTATTGCGTGTCGGCGCTTCCAACGCGGCAACGGACGCCATGAGCTTCGGCCCGAGATAGCAATGCGACCCACAAGCCGTCAGTCCGGCCTGCGTAAACGTGGACAAGTACCATTTCGGCGAGCGCGCGATGAAGCCGTGTTTGTCGCCATCGAGCGCGTCTTTCGAGGTGAACAGTTCGAGGAAGGCGACGCCGGCAAGCATGTCGGCGATGCCAGCGAGGCCGCGGCGCAATTCGGCCGACGGCAGGTAATGGATGACGTCCGAGCAGACGATCAGGTCGTAGTCGTCGCCGAAGCGCAGTTCGGCGAGCTGTCCAAAACCGACGAGGCGCAGGTTGCGTGCGCGGCCGTAGCGCGCGATCGCGTACTCGCTCGAATCGATGCCGATATAGTCGATGCGCGGACGCAGCTTCTTCAGCGGCGCGCGCCACGTGCCCTCGCCGCAACCGACATCGAGCACGTTGCGCACGCGCCGACCGAGGTAGTACTCGGCGACGGAAATCGCCAGTGCCGCCTTGCGCTCGAGCAGCGCGGGCGAGTTCACCGCGTGCTGCGAATGACGATACCAACGGTCGAAATAGGCGCGATCGTAAATTTTCTTCATGGCTCTCGTTCAGGTGGAAGTTCGGCAAGTAGGTGCATGGTAGCCGTGTCGAACTTTCGCACGGGAACAGTGTCATGCCACGCGGAGACAAGTCCGCCTACACGGCGAAGCAAAAGCGCCAGGCGCGGGCAATCGAAGAAGGCTACGAGTCGAAGGGCCTGTCCGAAGATGTTGCCGCATCGCGCGCATGGGCGACGGTAAACAAGCTTTCCGGCGGCGGCAAGCTTTCCGGTTCGGGTCGCAAGGTCAGCAGATCGGCGCGCAAGAAAGGCACGCGGCCATCTAAACTCAAAACCAGCAAGCGTTAGCGTAGCGAGTTGTTGATCTTCGCCAGCGTCTCCGCACCCGGGTTCAGCTCCTGCGCGCCGAGCCGATTGATCGGCACCTCGGTCGTATTGAAGTGCTCGTGCAGGTCGTGCGCATCGGGATCGACGTAGAGCAAGCCGGTGACGACTTCGCCCTTGGCCTGGGCGGCATGTACGTAGTTCATCGCCTTGACCCGATCGTGCGCGTTGAAGTCGGCGCTGAGCTTGCGCAGGCGCACGATGCTGCCGTCGTGCTGGGTGACGTCGACGATCTCGCCTTCGGCATAGTCGACGGTGATTTCGGCGCGCACGTCGATGAAATCGAGCCGGTTCACCGCCTCGTTGTGCTCGCGCACGTACTCGTAGCTCTTAGTGCTGCCCGCGTGATTGTTGAACGCGACGCATGGACTGATCACGTCGATGAAGGCCGCACCCTTGTGCGTGATCGCGCCCTTGATCAGCGGTACGAGTTGCTTCTTGTCGCCGGAGAACCCGCGCGCGACGTAGGTAGCGCCGAGCTGCATCGCGAGGCCGACCAGATCGAGCGGGCTGTCGCTGTTGACCACGCCCTTCTTCGACTTCGAGCCCTGGTCCGCGGTCGCCGAGAACTGACCCTTGGTCAGACCGTAGACGCCGTTGTTCTCAACGATGTAGACCATGTTGACGCCGCGCCGGATCGCGTGCACGAACTGGCCGATGCCGATCGAGGCCGAGTCGCCGTCGCCCGACACGCCGAGATAAAGTAAATCGCGGTTGGCGAGGTTCGCGCCGGTCAGCACCGAGGGCATGCGCCCATGCACGGTGTTGAAGCCGTGCGACTGGCCGAGGAAATAGTCCGGCGTCTTCGAACTGCAGCCGATGCCGCTGAGCTTGGCGACGCGATGCGGCTCGATGTCGAGTTCCCAGCAGGCCTGGATGATAGCCGCCGAGATCGAGTCGTGGCCGCAGCCGGCGCACAAGGTCGAAATCTTGCCCTCGTAGTCGCGGCGCCTGAAGCCGATCGCGTTGCAGGCCAGCGTCGGATGGTGCAGTTTGGGTTTGGCGATGTAGGTCACGCCGCATTCTCCTTCGCCTTGGCGGGCTGCATCTGCGCCGCAATCGCGCCGGCGATGAATCGCGCCGTGATCGGCGTGCCGTCGTAGTGCAGGATCGCGACAAGCCGCGCCGGGTCGATGCCGAATTCGTTGATCAGCAGCGTGCGCAACTGACCGTCGCGGTTCTGCTCGACGACGAAGACGCGCTCATGCTGGCGGATGAATTCGCCGACACTGTCGGGAAATGGGAATGCGCGTACGCGCAACGTGTCGAGGACGAGACTCTGCTTGCCGAGCAACTCGATCGCCTCGCTCATCGATGGGCTGGTCGAGCCGTAGTAGATGACACCATCATGCGCCTCGCCACCGGTGCCGCGCAGAATCGGCTGTGGCACGAGCGATTTCGCCGTGTCCCATTTCCGCAGCAAGCGCTCCATGTTGTAGACGTAATCCGGCCCGCGCTCGGAATAGCGCGCGTACGGATCGCGCGAGGTGCCGCGCGTGAAGTAGGCGCCGCGTTCGGCGTGCGTGCCGGGATAAGTGCGATACGGAATGCCGTCGCCGTCGACGTCTTTGTAGCGGCCGAAATCCTTGCCGGCCTCGAGCTCGGCCGCAGTCATCACCTTGCCGCGGTCGTAGTCGCGCGCATCGTTCCATGCGAACGGCGCGGTCAGGCGCTGGTTCATGCCGATGTCGAGATCAGTGAGCACGAAGATCGGCGTCTGCAGGCGATCGGCGAGATCGAACGCCTGCGCCGAGAATTCGAAGCACTCGTGCGGATCCTCGGGCAGCAGCAGCACATGTTTGGTGTCGCCATGCGAGGCGTAGGCACAGGCGAGCACATCGGACTGCTGCGTGCGCGTCGGCATGCCGGTCGAAGGACCGCCGCGCTGCACGTCGATGATCGTCACCGGGATTTCGGCGAAATACGCGAGGCCGATGAATTCGTTCATCAGCGAGATGCCCGGCCCCGCGGTCGTCGTGAACGCGCGCGCGCCGTTCCAGCCCGCGCCGACGCACATGCCGATCGAGGCGATCTCGTCCTCGGCTTGCACGATGGCGAAGCGATTGCGCCCCGTTTCAGGATCGACGCGGTACTTCATGCAGTACTTCTGGAACGCCTCGGCGAGCGAAGATGACGGCGTGATCGGATACCACGCGCAGACCGTCGCGCCGCCGTAGACACAGCCGAGCGCGGCGGCGACGTTGCCGTCGACGAAGATCTTGTCGCCGACATTGTCCGCGCGCTGCACGTGCAGGCCGATCGGATCGAGGTGCTGTGCGGCGTATTCGCGGCCCAGCTCCAACGCCTGCACGTTCGAGTCGAGCAGTTTCTCCTTGCCCTTGTACTGCTCGGCGAACAGGCGCTTGATCTCGCGCGCGTCGATGTCAAGCAGAATCGACAACGCCCCGAGATACATGATGTTCTTGAACAACTGGCGCTGGCGCGCATCGGCGTAGGTGCGATTGCAGATCGCCGTGAGCGGCATGCCGATGACGTGGATATCGTCGCGGAACTTCGATGCCGGCAGCGGCCGCGTCGAGTCGTAGAACAGATAGCCCCCCGGCTCGATCTCCTTCAGGTCCGCATCCCAGGTCTGCGGATTCATCGCAACCATCAAGTCCACGCCGCCGCGCCGGCCGAGCCAGCCGCGCTCGCTGATGCGCACCTCGTACCAGGTTGGCAGGCCCTGGATGTTCGACGGGAAGATGTTGCGCGGACTGACCGGCACGCCCATGCGCAGGATCGCACGCGCGAACAGCTCGTTCGCCGAGGCCGAGCCGGAGCCGTTGACGTTGGCAAATTTGACGACGAAGTCGTTGGTGGCTTCGATGCGCGGGTGCGGCTTGGTTTCGACTTGCGCGTTCATGCCGCCGTCC
This sequence comes from Rudaea cellulosilytica DSM 22992, assembly GCF_000378125.1. Lineage (GTDB taxonomy): Bacteria > Pseudomonadota > Gammaproteobacteria > Xanthomonadales > Rhodanobacteraceae > Rudaea > Rudaea cellulosilytica. Next base: position 740,406 of record NZ_KB899242.1, read on the forward strand.
TTTGCGCCGTGCGCTTGTGGCAACCGGGACCGGCCTGCGTCGTTTCGAGCAGGAACTTGCGCATGTCCCAGGCGCCGGTCGGGCAGCGTTCGGCGCAGAGGCCGCAGTGCAGGCACACGTCTTCGTCCTTGACCATCACCCGGCCCGTCTTCAGCGCATCGGACACGTACAGCGACTGCACGAGGTTCAAGGCCGGCGCGGTCAGGTGCGTGCGCAACTCGGCCTCGTCGTCGTTCTGGGTGAAGCTGATGCAATCCATCGGGCAGATGTCGACGCAGGCGTCACATTCAATGCATGCATCCTTGGTGAACACGGTCTGCACGTCGCAGTTGAGGCAACGCTGCGCCTCATGAAACGCCATGCTCGCATCGAAGCCGAGCTCGACTTCCACTTTTATACTTTTGAGCGTCGCTTCCTTGTCACGCCACGGCACGGCATAGCGCTGGTCGTTGGAAATGTCGTTGTCGTAGCTCCACTCGTGGATGCCCATCTTCTGCGAGATCAGGCTGACCCCGGGTTCGGGGCGCTCATGGATATTTTCGCCGCCGAGCATCTTGTCGATCGACACGGCCGCTTCGTGTCCGTGGGCCACGGCCCAGATGATGTTCTTCGGTCCAAATGCCGCATCGCCGCCGAAGAAAACGTTCGGCAAGGTCGACTGCATCGTCGCCTTGTCGACGTTGGGCAGGCCCCATTCGTCGAAGGCGATGCCGAGATCGCGTTCGATCCACGGAAACGCGTTTTCCTGGCCGACTGCGATCAACACCTCGTCGCACTCGAAGAATGCGTCAGGCTCGCCGGTCGGCACGAGCTGGCGGCGGCCTTTTGCATCGCGCTCGGCACGCACCTTCTCGAAGGTCATGCCGATCAGCTTGCCGTCGCGATGCTCGAAGCTCTTCGGCACGAGATAATTGAGGATCGGGATGCCTTCGTGCATCGCATCCTCTTTCTCCCACGGCGAGGCTTTCATTTCCTCGAAGCCCGAGCGCACGATCACCTTCACGTCCTCGCCGCCGAGCCGGCGCGAGGAGCGGCAGCAGTCCATCGCCGTATTGCCGCCGCCGAGCACGATCACGCGCTTGCCGATGCTCTTGATGTGTTCGAAGTAGACGGACGCAAGCCAGTCGAGGCCGATGTGGATGTTCGCCGCGGCTTCCTTGCGCCCCGGCAAGTCGAGATCACGCCCACGCGGCGCACCGCTGCCGACGAAGATCGCATCGTAGCTCTGCGCGAGCAGCTCGCGCATCGAATCGATGCGCGTCCCGCCGCGGAATTCAACGCCGAGGTCGAGCACGAAGCCCACTTCTTCGTCGATCACTTCCTCGGGAAGACGAAAGCGCGGCACCTGCGTGCGCATGAAGCCGCCGCCCTTGTGCTCGGCCTCGAACACGGTGACGTGATAGCCGAGCGGCGCGAGATCGCGCGCGACCGTCAGCGCCGACGGCCCCGCGCCAACGCAGGCAATGCGCCTGCCGTTCTTTTTCGCCGCCGGCTTCGGCATGCGCGCGCGCACCGCGTCGTGATCCTTGTTGTCCGCGGCGACGCGCTTCAGGCGACAGATCGCGACCGGCTCGGGCTTGCCTTCATTGTTCTCTTCGACGCGTCCGCGCCGGCATGCCGGCTCGCAGGGCCGATCGCAAGTGCGGCCGAGGATTCCAGGGAAGACGTTCGATTTCCAATTGACCAGATAGGCATCGTCGTGCCGGCCCGCGGCGATCAGTCGGATGTACTCGGGGACCGGGGTATGGGCCGGACAGGCCCACTGGCAATCGACGACTTTGTGGAAATAGTCGGGTACGCGAATATCAGTCGCTTTCACCAACACCCTCCGCGATGCGGTCTTGATCCGGTCGGGGTCCGGCATGCCGCTTGATCTGCAGTCTACTCTCGCGCGATGAAACTAGGCAAAACACGGTGCCCCATTAATACATCTTCACGCGACGGAGCTCACAATTTGTTGCGGCGCAACGTAATGCCGACTAGCATAGGGAAACCCTGCCTCGTGCAGAGTTTCTCTGGATAATTTTCTGCGCATCGGGATCTCCAACCCATGACGATGTTTTTGTATCAACTGCACGAATTCAATCGCGCCCTGCTCAATCCGCTCGTGACTTTTTCCGAGAGCAGTGCGCGCATGTTTTCCTCGAAGGAAAGCTGGCTGTCGAAGTTGCCCGGCGCGACTCGCGCGGCGGCGAACTACGAACTGCTCTACCGCCTCGGCAAGGACTACGAAAAGCCCGCGTTCAACATCCACTCGGTGCAGGCGCATGGCAATGCCGTGCCCATCGTCGAGCAGGTCGCGCTGGCCAAGCCGTTCTGCAATCTCGTCCGGTTCAAGCGCTACAGCGACGAAATCGCCACGCTGCAGGAGCTGAAGAAGGACCCTCCGGTGCTCGTCGTCGCACCGCTGTCCGGCCATCACTCCACCCTGCTGCGCGACACCGTGCGCACGCTGCTGCAGGACCATAAGGTCTACATCACCGACTGGGTCGACGCGCGCATGGTGCCGACCGAGGCCGGCCCGTTCCATCTCGATGACTACGTCGCCTACATCCAGGAATTCATTCGCCACATTGGCGCGAAAGACCTGCACGTGATCTCGGTGTGCCAGCCGACCGTACCGGTGCTTGCGGCGATTTCGCTGATGGCATCCGCCGGTGAGGTCACGCCGCGCACGATGACGATGATGGGCGGCCCGATCGACACGCGCCGCAGCCCGACCAAGGTCAACGACCTCGCCACCACGCAGCCGATCGAATGGTTCGAGTCAAACGTGATCAACCCGGTGCCGCCGAACTATCCGGGCAAGGGCCGCAAGGTCTATCCGGGCTTCCTGCAGCATGCGGGCTTCGTTGCGATGAATCCGAGCCGACATTTCTCCTCGCACTGGGATTTCTACCAGGACCTGCTGCGCGGCGACCTCGACGACGCCGATGCGCATCGCGAGTTCTACAACGAATACAACGCCGTGCTCGACATGCCGGCCGAGTATTACCTCGACACGGTGCGTACGGTGTTCCAGCAGCACGCGCTGCCGTGCGGTACGTGGAAGGTCAAGGGCAAGCTGGTAAAGCCCGCCGACATCAAACGCACCGCGCTGTTCTCGATCGAAGGCGAACTCGACGACATCTCCGGCCTCGGCCAGACCGAGGCAGCGCACGATCTCTGCAAGGGCATCCGCGCCGCTGACCGCAAGCACCTCACCGTGAAAGGCGCCGGCCACTACGGCATCTTCTCCGGCCGGCGTTGGCGCGAGAGCGTCTATCCCGAGGTACGCGCGTTCATCCGCAAGTACGCGTAGAACCTATCTCAAACTACTGCGCTCGACTCGATCCCATCTAAGATCGGGCGCGCCGGCGCTGCTCGGACTGCGGAGGCAGGATGCCGAAGCGAACATTCGCGCAGCGAATGGCCCGCAGGGTGAGCCGCGGATGCGGCGAGTCATCCTCACACACTTCTGTTTATGCTCTGCGCTCCGGCGACACGCGAACTGTCTTCGCTCGCTACGTTTGAGATAGGTTCTAGACACAGCTGCGCGTCGCGCGGCTACGGTAGAATGCGGGTTCGCAACAACACGGAACGCGCATGACCAACCCCGTCGTCGCCGAGCTGGTCGAACTGCTCGGCCTGGAACGCCTGGAAGACAACCTGTTCCGCGGCCAGAGCCGCGACATCGGCACGCGCTACGTGTTCGGCGGCCAGGTGCTCGGGCAGGCCCTGTCGGCAGCGCAGCAGACGGTCGAGGATCATCGCGGTGCGCATTCGCTGCATGCCTACTTCCTGCGCGCCGGTGACATCGGCGCGCCGATCGTCTACAACGTAGAGCGTACACGCGACGGGCGCAGTTTTTCCACGCGCCGCGTGATCGCGATCCAGCATGGCGAGCAGATCTTCAACTGCACGGTCTCGTTCCAGATCGAAGAGCCCGGCTTCGAGCATCAGATGGCGATGCCGAACGTGCCGCAGGCAGACGCGCTGCCATCGCGCAAGGTCCTCTCGCCCGACGAACTCGAGAAGCTGCCGCCGAAGCTGCAACGCTGGCTCGGCAGCAAGGGACCGTTCGAACTACGCTACGTCGAGCCGCGCGACGAATTCAATCCGGGCAAGCTCGATCCGGTGCAGCACATCTGGTTCCGCCTCGTCGACCGCATCGGCGACTCGCCCACGCTGCATCGCGCGATGGTCGCCTACGCCTCTGATTTCAACCTGATCGGCTCTGCGATGCTGCCGCACGGCATTTCCTGGCTGACCGGCAAGGTCCAGCTCGCCAGCCTCGACCATGCGATGTGGTTTCATCGCCCGTTCCGCGCCGACGAGTGGCTGCTCTACTCGCTCGACAGCCCGACCGCGCAGGGCGCACGCGGGCTCGCGCGCGGGCAGATCTTCTCCGCCGACGGCCGCCTCGTCGCCTCCACGGCACAGGAAGGCATGATGCGATTGGCGGAGGGCAAGTAAATGACGAGATCGACAAACGATCATCCTTGATCGCAAGATCAACAAACGGTCATCCTGACCGGGCTTCTCAACGAACATCAGACCATCATGAGGCAGATTTACACATCCGGGCGCAACGAGAACGTCGATCGCGTCGTCGCGCTGCTGCGCGAAGCCGGCATCGAGACCTCAGTGACGAACCGCAGCAACTACAAGGGCCACGACTACAAGGGGCCGAGCTACTCGTCGAAATCCGGCCGCGACGACTGGGCGCAGGTGTGGGTCGTGCACTCGGATGACCAGACGCGCGCACGCGCGCTGCTGCGTGAAGTCGGCATTGAACCACCGACACGCTATGCCGAGGAACTGGAAGCGTCGCGCGGCAAGGAGCGCACGCCCGAACAGCGTCGATCGCGCTTCGTCTGGAACATGCGCACTCTGCTGCTGGCAGCGATCGTGCTGCTGCTGATAGTCAACTGGCTCGGCATCATCAAGATTTTTTAGGAACCGGTTATTTTTGCGATCGCCCTTGATCGCGAGAATCAAAAAAGCGGTTATCCATGGCCGCACTTCTCAATAAAATCTTTCCTCAGGATTTGTTCCCGTGAACCGACCCAAGACCCCCTTCCTGTTCGACCTCGACGGCACCCTGATCGACAGCGTCTACCAGCACGTGCTCGCCTGGAAGACCTCGCTCGATGCGGAAGACATCAATATTCCGGTCTGGAGCATCCATCGCAAGATCGGCATGTCCGGCGGCCTGTTCACCAATATCCTGCTGCGCGAAACCGGACTCGACGCCACGCCCGAGCGCCTCGAACGCCTGCGCCGTAATCATGCCGCCGCGTACAAGGAACTCTCCGGCAGCGTGCGTCCGCTGCCCGGCGCGCGCGAGCTGCTCGACTACCTCACCGAACAGGGCAATCCCTGGGCGATCGCGACCAGCGGACGCATGGAAACCGCCGGGTCCAATCTCGCTGCGCTCGGCATCGACCCGGCCAAGGTGACCGTGGTCACGCGCGACCAGGTCAAGTACGCCAAGCCCGACCCGGACTTGTTCCTGACTGCAGCCGAGCGCCTCGGCGTCGACATCCGCGATTCGCTCGTGCTCGGCGACAGCATCTGGGACATGATCGCGGCCAAGCGCGCGCGCGGCCTTGGCGTCGGCCTGCTCTCGGGCGGCTACGGCGAGGACGAACTGAGCAAGGCCGGTGCGTTCCGCGTCTATGCCGACCCGGCTGACCTGCTGCTGCACATCGACGAGGTTGCGGCACGGGCTTAACGCATCGTGTTTGGCTCACCCGACGCGGATCGATAGGGATTCGCCTTCAGCCCGGCTCCCGGTCATTCCTTGCTTGCTGGGGCGCGTGATCGCACCCCTACAACGCCGCGGATGGGGGGATGTAAACTATCCCCATGAAGTCGGAAACCGTCCGCCTGTTTCAGACCTTGCCGCACCCGTGCGGCTACTTCGCCGAGCGGACGGCGCAGAACCTCGTCATCGATCCTTCCGCACCGCACCTGCCGCGTATGTACGCGCACGCGCTGACGCGCGGCTATCGCCGCGCTGGCGGCCATGTCTACCATCCGCAATGCCCACAGTGCCGCGCTTGCGTGCCGGCGCGCATCGCGGTCGCGCAGTTCGAACCCGACCGCAGCCAGCGGCGCAATCTCAAGCGCAACGCCGACCTTGCGCTGAGCATCGAGCCTGCGCGCTACAGCCACGAATACTTCAGCCTATACCGGCGCTATCTCGATGCGCGCCACGCGGGCGGCGGCATGGACAACCCCGATCCGCAGGACTTCAGCCGCTTCCTCTACACCGCCTGGAGCCCGACCTCGTTCATCGAGCTGCGCGACGCCGGCGGCGAGCTATGCGCCGTGGCGGTCACCGACATCACCGCGACCGGAATGTCGGCCGTGTATACTTTTTACGACCCAGCCTTCGAGGCGCGCGGACTCGGCACCCACGCTATCCTGCGCCAGATCGAACTCGCGCGCGAACGCGGCCTGCCGCACCTCTACCTCGGCTACTGGATCGAGGGCCACCCGAAGATGGACTACAAGACGCGCTTCCAGCCGCTGGAATTGCTGACGTCCGAAGGCTGGAAAACTTCCGCTTAGATCAATCCTGCGCTGCGGGTACTGCTGGCACCACCATCTTCTTGCGCAGCCCGAATCCGAAATCGTGATCGCTGTGCAGCGAGACGACAAGACGGATGAACGCGTGCGGCAGCATGAGCTCCGCTTCGACCGCCCTGCCTTCGCCGTCGCGGCCCTGCACGGTCAAGGTAAAGAATGGCCCTGCCGGATCGATTTCCGAGCAGACGATGTGCGGTCCGACCGCGGGTACGTCGGTAAGGTAAGGCTTGATCACTGCGCCAAGCGTGTCGATCGCCTGCGGAAACAGGAATACAGCGAAACTGGTTGCATCGTTCATGCGGTTACCATTCGTTCAATTCGGTCGAGTATAGCGAAAGCGCGACGCGGGATTTCCCCTCTAGTATTCTCGACACTTCTTCCTTCGCGACGCCTTCATGCTGCGCTTTCTCTGTTTCCTCGCCTTACTCCCGCTTGCCACCGCCACGCATTCCGCCGCGGTCGACGACACCTGGATGAGCGTGCTGCTCGACGGCCGCAAGATCGGCAGCATGCACACCACGCGCAGTATTGACGGCGAGCGCGTGCGCACGACGCAGGCAATGCAGATCGAGCTCGAGCGCTCCGGCCTCAAGGTGGCACTGAGCACGAGCGAGAGCGACGAGGAGACGCGCGAAGGCAAGCCGCTGCGCTTCGAATCGCGCACGAAAATCTCCGGCATCGAAAACGTGCAGACCGGCGTGATCGGCGCAGACGGCAAGCTCGAGGTGACGACCGAAGTCGGCGGCGCCAAGCAGGTGCGCACGCAGGTTTGGCCGCAGGGCGCGCTGCTCGCCGAAGGCCTGCGCCTGATCGAGGAAAGGCACGGACTTACGCCCGGCACGCGCTACAAGACACTTGCATTCCAGGCCGAGAATCTCGAGGCGGTCGAGGTCGACTCGCGCGTCGGCGCGCGCGAGACGATAGACCTGCCCGACGGCAAGCGCGAACTCGTGCGCATCGAACAGACGATCGCGCTCGGCGACGCACCGACGAAAACGGTGTCGTGGGTCGAGGCCGATTCCAGCGTGCGCAAACTGCTCGTGCCGATGATGGGCTACGAGTTGACCATGCTCGCCTGCTCGAAAGCCTGCGCGACCGCGCCGAACCAGGCATCCGACATCCTCGTCGGCACGATGCTTGCCGCGCCGCGCGCGTTGACCGCCGACGAGCGGGCCAAGGGCATGCGCATCATCGTCAGCGCGACCGACACGAGTGGCGACGCGCTCAAGTTCGCGACGACCGACGAGCAGCAGTTCTCCGCCGCGGCCGGCGGCAAGGTCGAGCTGCGCGTCGCGCCGGCGTCCTCCACGGGGACATCGCGCGAAGGCAAGCCGACCGCTGTCGACACGCAGCCGAACGACTGGTTGCAAAGCGCCGCACCCGAAATCGTCAAGCTCGCGCATGACGGCGCGGGCGCAGCGAAGACGCCGGCCGCGCAGATGCAGAACCTCGAGGACTTCGTGCGCCGCTTCATCCGTACCAAGGACCTCAGCGTCGGCTACGCCTCCGCGCTCGAAGTGGCGAAAAATCCGGAGGGCGACTGTACCGAACACGCCGTGCTGCTTGCCGCGCTTGGCCGCGCGCTCGGCATTCCGACGCGCGTCGTCGACGGACTCGTCTACATCGACCACTACGCGGGCAAGAACAACGTCTTCGTGCCGCACGCCTGGGCGCAAGCCTGGGTCGACGGACGCTGGCGCAGCTACGACGCCGCGCTGCAGGGCTTCGACGCCGGACACGTCGCACTGTCTACCGGCAGCGGCGATCCGTGGCGGTTCTATGCGGGTTTCAGCACGCTCGGACGCGTGCGCGTGGAGGCGGTCGAGCCGCTGCCCTGACAGCCGACGCCCTCCAACGAAATTCCTAAAAGCACCGCTACTCTCTGTTTCTAAAGAAAATTACCGCCATTTCTCTGGCGGCTTTCAATCCATGTCTTGAAAATTTGATATCTTTTTGATATCGTATTTTCAATCACTGGAGAAGCCACCATGAACGAACGTTCCGTTTCCGCGCCGTCCGGTATACCCGCCCTGATCGGCCTGGTCGTGCTGTTGATCGCCGATATCGCCTGGCTGATTTACGGCATCCAGAATAGGGCTCCTTGGGGCATCGTCGTCGCGATCCTGGCCGGGATCGTCCTGCTGGTCAGTCTTGGCGGCTTCTTCACCGTCGCGCCGAACGAGGGCAAGGTGCTGCAGTTCTTCGGCAAGTACGTCGGCACGGTGCGCGACGCCGGGCCGCGCTGGGCGAACCCGTTTTACAGCAAGACCGGTGTGTCGTTGCGCGTGCGCAATTTCGAATCATCCAAGCTCAAGGTCAATGATCTCGACGGCAATCCGATCGAGATCGCTGCGGTCGTGGTCTGGCAAGTTGTCGACACCGCCGAGGCGCTGTTCCAGGTCAACGACTACGAAGACTTCGTGCACATCCAGAGCGAATCCGCGTTGCGCACGATGGCGACGAGCTACCCCTACGATTCGCACGACACAGGCGCGCTGTCGCTGCGCAGCCACGGCGTTGAAATCTCCGATCACCTGCAGAAGGAAATCCAGGATCGTCTCGCCAGTGCCGGCATGAAAGTGGTCGAAGCGCGCATCACCCATCTCGCCTTCGCGCCTGAGATCGCGCAGGCGATGCTGCAGCGCCAGCAGGCGAGCGCGATCATTGCTGCGCGCACGCGCATCGTCGAAGGCGCGGTGACGATGGTCGAGATGGCGCTCGATCAATTGTCCAAGCGCGACATCGTCCAGCTCGACGAGGAGCGCAAGGCGGCGATGGTGTCGAACCTGCTCGTCGTGCTCTGCGGCGAACGCGGCACGCAGCCGATCGTCAATACCGGCACGCTGTACAACTGATCCCGCGGAGAAGAGCGATGGACGCACGGCAACGCGAATTCTGGTTCCCCGCCAAGCGCTACGGCTGGGGTTGGGGCCTGCCGGTCGCTTGGCAAGGATGGGCAGTCCTAACCGCGTACGCCGCCCTGCTCGCTGCCGGCGCCATGCTGTTGTTGCCGGAACGGCGCGCCCTGTTCATAGCGCACGCCGCGGTCGTCACTGTGTTGCTGGTCCTGGTCTGCTGGCTCAAGGGCGAGAAGCCGCGCTGGCGTTGGGGCGACAAAGGCTGATGCGCTCCATACCTGAAAAAATATTCGAATGCCGGCTTCGCCGGCATAGCCTCCATGCCGGCCGCTGACAAGAAAGCCTATCCGCTGCGCATCAACGCCGACGTACTCGACGCCGTGCAGCGTTGGGCCGACGACGAACTGCGCAGCGTCAACGCGCAGATCGAATACGTGTTGCGCGACGCACTGCGCAAGGCGGGGCGGATCAAGGCACAATCCGCGCATGAACCGCCCGCGCCCGACTCCGCAAATTGATCCCGTGGCTCTCGCCCATTCCCTCGGCGTGCCGCGCGATTACGGCCGCGTGCGTGGCCTGCGCCGCGTACGCGAACCGGCGCAGCTGGCAACCATCGGTCGGGATACGCAGGGGCGCGAGCAATACCTCGCCCCGCGCGCTGCGCGCGCGTGGGCACGCATGCGCGAGGCGGCGATGCACGACAGTGTGGAACTCGAAATCGTCTCGGCGTTCCGCGGCATCGAGTACCAGCTCGGCATCGTTCGGCGCAAGCTCGAACGCGGGCAATCGATGGACGAGATCCTGCGCGTCAGCGCCGCGCCGGGCTACAGCGAGCATCACACGGGACGCGCGCTCGACATCACGACGCCGGGGTACACGGCGCTTGAAGAGGAATTCGAGCGCTCGCCTGCATTCGCCTGGCTGCGCAAAAATGCAAAGTTATACAAATTCTCGCTGAGCTATCCACGCGGCAATCGCCACGGCATCGCTTACGAGCCGTGGCATTGGTGCTGGCACGAGAAATCCCCGAGACCGCGATGAATGCATGGGCGCGATGAATCGCGCCCATGCACAACGTCGGCGTTTACGGCTTGATCACGGATTGCCCACGGTCAACGGATGATATTGCCCGGTCAACCAGAGCGGCAGCTGGTCCACGTAGTTCGGACTGCCGAGCACGGCACTGTTGCCGCCGGGGATCACTTCGAACGCATTGATCGGCAGCGACATCTCGCCGACGAAGCGGCGGCCCGGCGCGGTATCACCGCTGAACATGAAATCGTTGACGCCGCTGACGCGCAGCGCATGGCCGCCCGGATTGACCGTTTCCCAACCGCTGTCGCGAGCCAGGCCGGGCAGGTTCGCCGAGAGATCGGTGAACGGATACGGGCTGCCGGCACCCGGCACATTGAACGGTCCGCCGAGCGGATGCGCGAGCACGAAACGGTGCAGCAGGCCCCAATGATAGTCGGCGGGATTCGTCGAGTTGTTGAACGCGGCCGCGAACGCGTTGCTTGATGCCTGCGTCAGCGCGTCCTTGAGGCTCTTGAGGAGCACGTAGTCGCGCGCCGACGCCGCATCGGGCGCGCCGCTGACAGCGAAGAAATTCACGCCTGAAGCTCCCTTGCCGCCGAGCACCGGGAACGCATCGAGCAGGAATTTCACGCTGGTCCAAGCATCGTCGTCGGCAGGCAGGTAGCTGCCGAGACCGAGGCCAGTCAAGGTCTTGTCCTCGATATTCTTGATCGCGTTGCTGCGCCACAAGTAGTACAGCGTCGCCGCAACATCTGCGTTCTTGCCGTAGGTCGCGGGGAGAAACACACCAGGCGGAAGCGCAATGGTGTCGATGGAGCTGGGGCTGTCGTAACCTTGCGCCAATCCGGTCGGCGTAGCGAGATTCCATCCCTGCAGATAGCTCATCGCCTGGACGACCCCGCTGTCGTTCGCGAGTGCGCTGAGTTGGCTCCATGCACTCCCCTGCGCGTTCGTGTACGCGGCCAGCAGATACGGCAACACCAGTTCTGCATCGGCGGGCTGCCGATTGAGCTGCACGGTTTTGATGTTGTCCGGCGTGATCTTTCTGCCCTGGGCGATCATCGCCGACAGCAGCTTGCTGATGCGCGTGACGCGGTACACGCTGTAGTTGTAGTTGAGATAGTAGATGCCGCCGCCGGGGCGCTGCATCGCTAGCGGGTTGTTGCCCGCAAGGATGCCGATCGGGTCGTTGTTGCCGTTGGCGAAGAAGCCCGAGGCCGGGTTGATCACATGCGGCATTTCCGCCGCCGGCATGATCTCGAACGGCGTCGCCTGGTTCGGTTGCGGATGCTGCACCGGCAACCAGTCGTGATGCAGCTTGCCGGAGCCGTCGCGGATCAGCCACGGCGGGATGCCGCCGCCGGGCGCGCCTTCCTGCAGATCCTGGCGGATCGGATTCTCCGCACTGGTGAAGTAGGCGATGTTGCCTGCGGTATCGGCATAGGCGAAGTTCTGCGAGCCGAAGTCGAAGTAGGTCAGCGCGTTCTGGAAATCGGCGAGGTTGTTCGCGCGATTGATCTTCTTGAACGCCTTCAGCTCCATCGTCGGACCGAAGCCGGTGTAGGCGATCGACAGGCCGCTGCTGCCGTCGATCTGCACGATCGGTCCGTTGTTCCGGCGCGGCACGATGACCGTCACGCCGCCGTTGGTCGGGCCGATCGAATCGTCGCGCACGAGGTTGTCGGTCACGCCCGCCTGCATCTTGTTCACGTAGTAACTCTGGAACTGCCAGATCACCGGCTCGGCCTGGCCGTTGTGCACGATCGCGGTCGGCAGACCGACGGCGTTGAGCTGCAGCGTTTCCTGGAAGAAGTCGGTCACGTCCATCGGGTTGACGGTCGTGCCCCAGCAGACGTTCGTCGTACAGCCTTGGATGATGCCCGGCGCGCCCGGCACGCTGACGCCGCTCGCGTTGAGCGGCTGCGTATAGGCCGGATCGTTCGAGGTGATGTGCATCTCCATGAAGATCGGCGGCAATGCGAGCGTGAGATGCGGGTCGTTGGCAAGGATCGGCTTGCCCGACTCGGTGACGCTACCCGACACGGCGAACTCGTTGCTGCCCTCGCGATCGGCACGCGAACGCAGGGTCGGCGCGATCAGCGGATGATTTGCGACCTTGTCGAGCCAGCTCTGCGCGAGTTTCACGGTCTGCGCGGAAATCAGCTGTGGCTGGCTCGCCGGCGTTTGCACCGTTGCCTGTAGCGCGGCGGCGGGTGCGCCGCTGCCCACGCTCGCGGCGCCCGGCGTGAAACCGGGAATCGTCACGGTCGAATCGGGCGGTGCGAAGCGATGCGTGTCGCCGAAGTACAACGCGACCGGATCGACCTTGGCCGCGGCCGCGGCCTTCTGGTACGCGGCGAAATTGATCGTGTTCGATACCTTGGACGAGTCGAATGAGAGCTGATAAGCGAGCCCCTTGCCGACGCTGATCGTGTCGATCGGCAGCCACGGCTCCGCCTGGCTCAGGCTCAACGCGTGGTATTCGGGCGGGAGCGACGGCGTCGTCTTCAGCCAGTAATTGACGCCGTTCGCATAGGCCTGCAGCCAGCCGCGCGTGTCGTCGTCCATCGCCTGCCAGGTCGCCAGCGCGGCGCGACGCAGGCCGAGCGTGCGCGACTGGATGTCGTTGGCGAGTGCGGGCTGGCCGACGAGTTCGGCCAGCGTGCCGCTGACCGCGCGGCGGTTGAAGTCCATTTCGAAGAAACGTGCCTTCGCCTGTGCGTAACCCTGCAGGAAGGCGGCGTCGTTGTCGGTCGCCGCGGTGATCGTCGGCATGCCGAGCGCATCGTAGACAAGGGTGCCCGGCGCGGACATGCCGGGCGCGCTGATCGTGTCGGCCAGCGCGGCCGTGCTGCAAAATCCCAATGTGGAAAAAGCAAGAAGTATAGGGCGCGCGCAGAGGGCGCGCCGGACACGTGAGGTCGACATGATTCCCTCCTGTTGAGAACGCTTGCGGATATCGAAACGAGCGTTTGAACCGGAGTATGCGCTTCGCCGATTGCAGCGAAAAGCGGCGCGGGTGAATTTCGATTTTGCGCCGCAACAAATCGCCGACGCAGGCCGACTCAGTCGGAACGCGCGCGCAGGCAGGCCATCGCCGCAGCGAGCCAGCCTGCGATCAGCGCAATGCCGCCGAGCGGCGTAACCACGCCGACGAATTTCGACGCGCCGAGGGCAAGTGCATAGAGGCTGCCACTGAACAAGACGGTGCCGAGAGCGAAGGCATACGCGCTGGCGCGGCGCCAACGCGTTGCGGGCAGCGACGCGAGCGCCAGCGCGAACAGCGCGAGCGCGTGCCAGAACTGGTACTCCACCGCGGTATGCCAGAGGCGCAGCGCCGCTTCGTCGAGCGTGCCGCGCAAGGCGTGCGCACCGAACGCGCCGAGCATGACAGCGAGGGCACCGAGGACCGCGCCGCCAGCGGCGAAAGCGCGCATGCCGAGAGCTAGGGCTTGATCGCCGGAGTCGAACCCGGCGTCGGCAGGATGGGCGGCGCAGGCTTGCTGCCTTTCACGCCCGCTTGCTTGGTCTGCAGCGGCTTGAGCAGTTCGTCGATGTTCTTGTGGAAGTTCTGAAACGCGTACTGCGGGACAGTGTAGGTCCAGCCCTGCAGTTTCCTGTTCAGATCCTGAGCGGCCTTGTTGGCTGCCGCGATGCGCTCGGCGCGGTCCTTCGCCGGATCGACGAGCGAAGCCGGTTTCGCCACGTCGGCTTCCGCCTTCGCAATCGCCGCGTCATCGCCCTTGGCCTCGACGACCTTGAGCTTGGCCGCGGCAACGGCGGTTTCGTAGGCAGCCTTGTCGCCGGCCTGCGCGCTGGCGATGCCGGCATCGAGTTGCTTCGCGTCAGTGGATGCGGCGAATTGCACACGCGCCTTGCCGTCCGTTTCCCACGCGGTCACTTCGACGACGCGACCATCGAAACCGAGATAGCGTGCTTTGAAAGGTTTCTCTGGCGCAGGCGCATCCTTGGCCACGGCCACGTCGTCGGCACGCAAGTTCGACAGGCCCGAGCCCATGCCGTTGGCGACGAAATCCGAAACCGGCTCCCTGCCCTTGGGCAGGTCGGCGATCCTGAAGTTGCCGTCGGCCGGCTGTTCCTTGTAGACGCGCAACGTTTTGCCGTCGGCACCGGTCAGCGTGACCTCCTTGACCTTCGCCGCATCGACGTCGATCAAGTCCTTGCGGATCCACGCGGCCGGATCCTTTTCCGCGAGCAGCGTGCCGCTCGCGAGCAGGCTCTGTGCTTCGCCCTCGCGACGCACGAACGTACCGCCGCCGCCCTGGCCGTTGTAGAGGCCGACGATCAGCTTCGGCAAGCCCTGCAAACCGCCGAGCGCGACAAGCACGCTCTGCGCCTTCGGGTCGATCGGATCCTCGACGCCAAGCTCGGCGTAGCGCTTCGGGCTGGCGGTCTTCGTGTCGAGCACCTTCGCATCTGCAAGCCGGTACAGATACTCGCGCAGCTTGCCGATGTCGGCTGGATAACCGGAACGCTCGACGACCTGCCAACCTTCGCCGCTGCGCTTGAGCGTAACCAGCGCCTTGCCGCCCGCGCCGCTCAGCGCGAACGTATCGACCTTGTTGAGCTCCTCGCGCAGGCCAGGCAGCAACGGCTTGTCCTTCGTCGAGTCCTCGCTGATCGGTGCGTTGGCCGAGTTGATCCAGATCGCGGCGCCAAGCGCGATCGTGGCGGCGGCGGCAAGTGCGGACAAGGTTTTTGTGTTCATTTCCAACGGGTCCTTCAATGTCTTCGGCTCGGCTTCGCCTCGCCGGTTGTTGCTAGCTCGCGCATCCGACGCTCGCCAAGCAACCCGTCCCTACGCTCCTGCTACGGACACTCGACGTCGCGCGATGCGCTTTACCACGCCCTACGCGGGGTCCGCGCCGTTCGGCCACGCTCCTGCGCCTCAACGCATCGCGCGTGCGCGGCGCCTCGCCCAGGCGAATCCCAGAGCAAACAAAGTGATCAGCAGCGGCATCAGCCCGATGTTGACGAGCTTCAGGCGCGTGCCCAGTGCCTCGATGCGGTCGTCGAGGCTGCGCCGCACTTGGCGCAATTCCTTGCGGATCGCGATCTTCTGGTCCTGGAAATTCGTCAGTTCGGCCTTCTGCTCGGGCGAGAGGATCATCTCGTTCTCCTTGCTCTTGCCGCTCTGCAGCTCGGTGAGCTTGCGCTCGGTATCAGACAGGCGCTGCTGCAATTCGCGCTCCTTGCCGCGGAAGCTTTCTTCGGCGGCGCGGCGCATGTTGTCGACCGTGGTGAAAGGACGCTGCGAGGTCGCGCGGCCGCGGATCGAGATCAGGTCGGAGGAGCCGCCGAGATTGTCGACCGCGTTGACGATGAAGTCACCGTTGTTGGCGAACGCATTCATGACCTGCTGGCCGAAGAACTGCTGCACCTGCACCCACAAGCGGTTGCTGAGAATGTCGGTATCGGCAACCAGGATGATCTCGCCGCCATCCTTGGATTCGGCCAGATGGTCCGCCGCTTTGCGCTCGGGAAACGCCGTGGCGAACTTGCCCTCGAGGCGACCGGCAACGACAAACGGCTGCGCACCGTCGGGCTTGTAGTCGACGAGCAACTGGCTCGGGTCGGTCATGAACTTCACGCGATCCGCCGCCACGGTCATCGCATCGGCGCTGGTCTGGATCAGCGGCGTCAGCTTGTTCTTCGAGTCCTTGGCGAGTTGGAAGAAGCCGGCGGTCGATACGTTGATGCTCTGCAACTGCGCCGTGGTGATGTCGGTCGGATTGAGATCGCGCTGATTGAAACCGAGGATCGCCGGATGGCGGATCGGCTGGCCCTGCGCCGAGGACACCTGCAGCGCGTGTTCGCGGTCGAGCACGATCTTCTTCGCGTCGTAGTCGACGCCCCAGGCCTTGAACAGCTTCGGCAGGTCCGAGGAACGGTCGGCCATCATCGCCGCCTGCGGATTGTTCGGATCCGCGCCCGAATCATCACTCTCGGCGAGCGGATCGACGAAGACGAGCAGATGGCCGCCGCGCAGCACGAACTGGTCGATCGCGTATTGCGCATCGTCGCTCAGGTTCTTCGGCTGCACGACGACGAGCACGTTGATGTCCTTGTCGATCGATTTGACCGACGCTGCGGTGAGCGTGCGCACCTCGAACATCTGCTCGAGCTGGGACTGGATCGCCCAGGGCTGGCGCATCTGCCGTGTCTGCGCGTCGAAACCGGCGCCCATCGGCAAGCCCGAAATCAGCCCCACCGCCGGCTTCTTCGCCATCGACAGCTCGTGGATCATCTTGGCGACGTCGTACTCGAGGAAAGTCTCCTTGTTCGGATTCGCGATCGGCATGACCGACTTGCCGTTGGTCGAGTTCGTCCCGACGATGCCGAGAAAGAGGTTGCTGCTGCCCTGTCCCCATGGCAGCGCCTGCAGGCCGAGCGTGGTCGCGCGGTCCTCGTCCTCGGAAAACGGCAGCGGATCGACCGTCGTCACGCGCAGCTTGCCGCCGGCGCGCGCAGCCATCTCGGCGAGCATCTCGCGCACGCGCGGCGCATAGTTGCGCAGCGCGGCGGCATCGGGATTCGCACTTTCCGCCGCGGCCTTGTCCGAGAAGTACAAGGTCAGATTGACCGGCTCCTCGATCGAGGAAAGGATGTTTTTGGTACCTTGCGACAAGGTATACAAATGATTCTGGGTCAGGTCGAGGCGCGCGCCGCGGAACAATGTGTTGCTGACCAGGATCACGGCGACGAACAGCACGGCGAGCACGGCCAAGGCACCGATCGTGAGAAGTTTCTTGTTCGATTTCATCGTCGGCCCCGGCTCAGTCGGCTTTCTTCAGATCGATCACGACCGCGCTCGCATACAGCCAGAACGCGATTGTCAGACCGAAGTAAACAAGGTCGCGCAGGTCGATCACGCCCTTGGCGATCGCGGCGAAATGAGTGAGGAAGCTCAGGCCGGAAATCGCATCGACCAGCCCTTGCGGCGCCCACGCGCTGAAAAAGTTCAGCACCAACGGGAAGCCCGCGAGCAGGAATAGGAAGCAGACGACCACAGTCAGAATGAACGCGACGACCTGGTTGCGCGTGCACGCCGAAATGCACGAGCCGATCGCGAGGAATGCACCGGCCATGAGGAAGCTGCCGAGATAGCTCGCGAAGATCACGCCGTTGTCGGGCGAGCCGAGATAGTTGACCGTGATCCAGATCGGGAACGTCAGCGCGAGCGCGATGCCGATGAATGCCCACGCCGCAAGAAATTTCCCGACCACCGCTTGCCACATCGTGATCGGCAAGGTCAGCAGCAGCTCGATCGTGCCGCTCTTGCGCTCTTCCGACCACAGGCGCATGCCGACCGCCGGCACGAGGAACAGGTACAGCCATGGATGGAAGTTGAAGAACGGCAGCAGATCGGCCTGGCCGCGCTCGTAGAAGTTGCCGATGTAGAACGTGAACGCGCCGGCCAGCAGCAGAAAGATCACGATGAACACGTAGGCCACGGGCGTCGCGAAATAGCTCGCGAGTTCGCGCTTGAACACGGTGACGATGTTGCTCATGCGCGTGCCTCCTCGGCCAGGTCTTCGCCGAGATCGCCATGCGTGATCGTGCGGAACACCTCGTCCATGCGTCCGGATTCGAGCTGCAATTCGCTGACCGGGATGCCCTGCTCCTTCAGCAGCTCGCTGATCGGAGCAAAGATCTGCCGGCCTGGCTTGGGGATCGCGGTCAGGCGGCGCGTGATCGTGTCGTACTCGACCGCGGCGACGTCGGCAACGCGCGAGAGCACGTCCTTCGCGCCCGCGAGGTTCGTCGTCGTCAGCGACACGGCCTGGTGGTAGCGCGAACGCGCCTCGAGTTCCGCCGGCGTCGCATCGGCAAGAATTTTTCCGCGCGCGATGATCACGGCGCGCGTGCACACCGCCTGCACTTCCTCGAGGATGTGGGTGGAGACGACGATGGTCTTGTCCTTGGCCATCGCATTGATCAGGTTGCGCACTTCGAACTTCTGGTTCGGATCGAGGCCGTCGGTCGGCTCGTCGAGGATCAGCACGGCCGGATCGTGGACGATCGCCTGGGCCAGGCCGACGCGGCGCTTGAAACCCTTCGACAGGGTCTCGATCGACTGTTCGAGCACGTTGTGCAGGTGCAGGCGCTCGATCACCTCTTCGACGCGCTGTGCGCGCTTGTCGCCGCGCAGGCCGCGCGCCTCGGCGACGAAATGCAGGAACTGGCGCGGGGTCATCTCGCCGTAGCTCGGCGCGCCTTCGGGCAGGTAGCCCGTCACGCGCTTGGCCGCGAGTGCGTCGTCGACGACATCGTGGCCGCAGACGCTGGCACTGCCCGAAGTCGGACTGAGGAAGCCGGCGATCATCTTCATCGTCGTCGACTTGCCGGCGCCGTTGGGGCCGAGAAAGCCGAGCACTTGGCCGGGCTCGACCTTGAAGGTGATGCCGTCGACCGCGTTGAGGTCGCCGTAACGTTTGCTCAATTGCCGGGTTTCGATCATGCGCGAGTCCCTGGTGGTAAGTTTTCCCAAAACTAGGGCTGCACAATCCCTGGGGTTGGCAGCCCGCACCGAGCCCGGCGTGAATTCGGGTTCGGCTACGCAGCCGGAGCGTACACGGCCGCGAGTCAAATACCGCGCCGTCGCGAAAAAGTTCCGCGTGCGATGAAGCTGCGATCGCGGAAACGAAACGGCGCGGACAAGGGTTCGCCTTGTCCGCGCCGCGTTGTCGTGCCGCTTACTGCTGCACCGTAACCGGCAGCGAGACCGTGAACGACTGGTTGTCTTCGGCCGCGTTCGCGTCGGTCGTGGTCAATTCGTCGTAGAAACGTCCCGGACCGGTGCCGCTGTCGTCGAATCCGTAACCGTGGGTCGATGCGTAGGCCTTGAGCAGCAGGCGCGTCAGCGGCAATTGCGCAGGCGAGCCGGTGAACGAGGCGGTCAGCACCTTGCCGGCATAGGTCGTGCCGACCTTGACCGGATCAGCCGGGGTGATGCCATCGGTCTTCTCGACCGGCACGGCGATGTCGAACTCGTAGTTCTCGTCGCCCCAATTCGAGGTGACCGTGATGCGCGGACCAGTCTGGGCGAGCTTGTCCTTCTTGATTTCGGCGTTGATCGCGGTCAGCGCCTTGTCGGTCGCATCGGCGACTTCGTCGAGCGAACGCTTGGCCTGGGTGGAAACATAGAGGATCGGGCGCGCGGTCACGTCCTTGAGCTCGAACGTCGTGTCCTTGTAGTCGACGTTCGGCACGGTCGCCAGATACTTTTCGAGATCATCCAGATGCAGTTGCACCAGCGTCGCCGGCTCGCCGCCGACATACAGGCCGCTGTAGCGCGCGAGCAAGTCCCAGCCGTATTCGACGTCGTAGCCGAGCGTGACCTTGACCGTCTTGCCGTTCTCGGCCTGATCGAGGTCCCAGGTGAGCGTCTTGCCTTCGCCCTTCCAGTTGTTGTCGACCGCCCAGCGCACCTGCTTGTCCTGCACCGGGTCGGGAATGACGGTGAACGCACCATTGCCGAGCTTGGCATCGGCGGAACCGGTCCAGTTGAGTTTGGCGCCCGAGCCGCTCTCCGGCCCCTGGAAATCGAAGCGTACCTTTGAATCGAACGCACGCAGCGGCGACGGCCACGAGGGATAGGTACGGTAGCCGTTCAGCACATCGTAAATCTGACGCACCGGTGCGGAATACACCTTCGCCTTGTCGATATGCCGATGGTTCGGCAACGCAATCGCGAAGACTACCGCGAGGATAGCGACGATGATGAGGGCAACGAAAATCTCAAGCAGACGAATCATCCTATCTCTCTCCAGAATTGGAACCGGCAGGCCACGTCAAGTCCCCGCCGCGGCCGCACGACAAGAGCCCGGACACACACAGTTCTCGAGATCAGGAGCTTTCCCAACCGCCTGCGTCCAGCCCGGGCACCGCCCGAATGTTACTTGCAAATTCCAGCAATGGCTACGGCGACTGCAACAAATCCCTGCAAGGACCGGGAAAGACGCTGGATCAGCGCGAAAAGCGGCTTCAAAAAAATTTTGAATGCCTAGACGATACCGATTTCGAACGCCTTGAGCACGGCGCGGGTACGGTCGCGCACGCCGAGTTTGGAGAGGATGTTGGAGACGTGGTTCTTCACCGTGCCTTCGGCCACGGTCAGCGAGTTGGCGATTTCCTTGTTGCTGTAGCCGCCGGCCATCAGGCGCAGGATTTCGGTTTCACGATCGGTCAGCGGATCGGGGCGTTCGAGGCTGACGAACTCGTTGTGCATGCGCTCCAGGCCCGAGAGCAGGCGCTGGGTGACGACCGGGGCGACCAGCGAGCCGCCGTCGGCGACGGTCTTGACCGCGTCGACGAGCTGTTCGAGCGAGACATCCTTGAGCAGATAACCGCGCGCGCCAGCCTTGAGTCCCGCGAGCACGAGCTGGTCGTCGTCGAACGTGGTCAGGATGATCGTCGGCGGCAGTTCGTTCTTCGCCGCGAGCGCATTGAGCACGTCGAGCCCGGACATGCCCGGCATGCGCATGTCGAGCAGGACGACGTCCGGCTTGGCCTGCGGGATGATGGTCACCGCCTGCGCGCCGTCGCCGGCCTCGGCAACGACAGCGATATCGTCGGAAAGCTCGAGCAGCGAGCGGATGCCCTGGCGTACCAGGGTCTGGTCGTCGACCAGGCATACCCCGATCTTGCCCGGCATCGTCTTGTTCGTGGTCATCGCGCGGCCTCCAGTGGCAGCCACGCGTCCAGCGCGAAGCCGCGGTCGAGATGGGTATCGATATTCAGGCGTCCGCCTACCTGGGCCAGGCGCTCGCGCATGCCGGTCAGGCCGTTGCCCTGCTTGAATCCGGCGGCGCCGCGGCCGTCGTCACGCGCATGGATCGCCAATTCGTTGTTTTCCGTACGCTCGCAGCGTAGCCACAGGTTGCTCGCGCCGGCGTGCTTGACCGTGTTGGTGATGATTTCCTGCGCGCAGCGCAATAGCACCTGCGCGCGCTGCGGATCGTCCACGGCGAAGCGCGCCGGCAGGTCGAGATGGATGGTCAGGCCCGGCACGCCGTCAACCAGCGTGCGCAGCGCGGCCGAGAGGTCGATCGTGTCGCCCTCGCGCAGCTGGCTGACCACTTCGCGTACGTCGGACAGAAGCAGCTTGGCCACGGTCTGCGCCTGGCGCACGTGCTCTTGCGCCGCGCCGTGGACGAGATGGCTGGCGACTTCGAGGTTGAGGCTCAGTGCGGTCAGGTGATGGCCGACGAGGTCGTGCAGCTCGCGCGAGATGCGCATGCGCTCGCTCATGCGGCTCGATTCGGTCAGCAGCGTGCGCGTCGCGCGCAGTTCGGAGTTGAGGCGGCGCAATTCCTCGCGCGAATCGGCCTGCTGCTTGGCGACGAGCGAGCTGACGAAGGCGACGCAGGAAAAACCCACGTACATGGCGCACTGCAGAAAGGCTTCGAACCAGGAAAACTTGTACTCCGGATCGATCAGGTGAACGTACAGCGGCGCCATCGAGAAATTCTGCAGCACGAGCCAGATTACGCCAAGCTCAACGGGCAGCAGCCAAGGCAGAATGACGGCGATCACCATGAGCAGCATCGACGCGAGCGAGGGCGAGGCGAAATAGCCGACGGCCATCGCCATTGCGTACAGCAGCAGCAACATCGGCAGGCGCGACAGCCATGAACGCCGTGCGCCCATGTTCCCGGTCGCCAGCCAGTAGGCGACACCGAATACGGCGTAGGCGGTGATCCAGCCGATGCGGTTGCCGACCACGATCGGACCGTTGCCGACGAGCAGGATCGGAATACCCACACTGACGTAGGTGACGAGACCGGCGTAGCGGAGCAGGCGGACGTGATTGAAGAAGGAGACCTTCATGCCTGCATCATAAGACGCCATCGTGCGCTGGCAACATGCAACAAGTCATATTTGCACAAAAGCGGCAACCGCGGCGCCGTCACCCGGTCCAGCCGACGGCGGCGGATTTTGTTAGACACCCTTAACGAAAAAGCCCGCACCGCGTCATGGCCCAAGCCAGCGACACATGCAATAATGCGCCCCGTCGAGCGCGCCCTAGACGCGCGCCACGCCCACGGAGCACCTCCGCATGAGCATCACCATACGCGACGTTCGCGAGCACGAGCTGGATTCGATCCTCGCGCTCAATAACGCCGCCGGTTCCACGATCCTGCCGCTGGACGCGATCGGCGTGCGCAAGTTTTACGACGAAGCTGCCTATTTTCGCGTCGCCGAAGCCGAGGATCATCTCGCCGGTTTCCTCATCGGCCTGCGCGAGAACGCCGACTACGCCAGCGACAACTTCCTCTGGTTCCGCGAACATTATCCGCAGTTTCTCTATATCGACCGCATCGTCATCGCGCGCCCGTACCGCGGCCTCGGCCTTGGCCGCATCTTCTACGCCGACGTGACCAGCTTCGCCGAAGTGCGCGTGCCGCTGCTCGCCTGCGAGGTGTTCCTCGAACCACGCGACGACGTCGCCGTGCTGTTCCATGGCACCTATGGTTTCCGCGAAGTCGGCCAGCAGAACATGGCCAGCGTGTCGCGCCATGTGTCGCTGCTCGCGAAGGAATTGTGCAGCTTCGAGTTCGTGCGGCAGAAATATCTCGACGCCGGCGGCCTGCCGAATCAACCCTGGCTTGCCGAACGCACGCACGGCATCCTCGCGCCGCAAGCGCGCATCGCCTGACATCACGGAAGCCCCCAATTCAATGCGAGCGACGATAGCGGCCGCGGAGCCCATCCTCGAACTGAAATTCGGCCAGGTCGGCATCGCCAACCTGCGCCTCAACCTCAACGACCCCGCCGCGCTGCGCGATGAGATCGAGCAGAAAGTTGCCGCCGCGCCGCAGTTGTTCGCACGCGCGCCGGTCATCCTCGACTTGAGCCGCCTACCGCAGTTGCCCGACGCCGCCGAGGCACAGGCGCTGCTCGATGCGATCCGCGCGGGCGGCATGCTGCCGGTCGGCCTGTCCTACAGCACGACCGAAAACGAGTTGCTCGCGAAGGAACTCGGCGTGCCGCTGCTGGCGAAATTCCGCGCGGTGTACGAGAAACAGAATGCGGACGAGGCCGTCGCCAGCATCGCGCCCGCCCCGGCGCCGAGCCGGCCGAAAGCCGTGCCCAAAGCCGAGGCGGAACCCGCGCGCGCGCCGGCCGCGACGGTGTCGGGCCAGCGTCACGACAAGGCCGTGCGCTCGGGCCAGCAGGTCTACGCGCGCGGACGCGACCTGATCGTCAACGCGATGGTCGGCAACGGCGCCGAGGTGATCGCGGACGGCTCGATCCACATCTACGGCCGCCTGTCCGGTCGCGCGCTCGCCGGCGCGCAGGGCGATGCCTCGGCGCGCATCTATTGCATGGATTTCCAGGCCGAGCTGATCTCGATCGCCGGCCGCTACCGCGTGTTCGAAGACCTGCCGAAGGAACTGCGCGGCAAGCCCGTGCAGGCCTGGCTCGACGGAGAGAAATTGCTGATCGAGGCATTGGTGCCTTAGCCACGGCAAATCGGAAAAAGTGTAAATTTGCAGTTCTAGCTTTATATAAAAATGGAGATTCTAAGTTGACCGAAAATATCGTGGTGACATCCGGCAAGGGCGGCGTCGGCAAGACGACGACAAGCGCCTCCATCGCGGTGGGCCTGGCCAAGCGCGGCAAGAAGGTCGCGGTGATCGATTTCGACGTCGGCCTGCGCAACCTCGATCTGATCATGGGCTGCGAGCGTCGCGTGGTCTACGACTTCGTCAACGTCATCCACAACGAGTGCACGCTCAAACAGGCGCTGATCAAGGACAAGCGCTACGAAACCCTGTACGTGCTCGCGGCCTCGCAAACGCGCGACAAGGACGCGCTGACCCAGGACGGCGTGCAGCGCGTGCTCGAGGAACTCGCCGCGGACGGCTTCGATTTCGTCGTCTGTGATTCGCCGGCCGGCATCGAGAAAGGCGCATTCCTCGCCATGTACTTCGCCGATCGCGCGATCGTCGTGGTCAACCCGGAAGTCTCTTCGGTGCGCGACTCGGACCGCATCCTCGGCCTGCTCTCGTCGAAGACGCGCCGTGCCGAAGCCGGCAACAGCAAGGTGCAGGAACATCTGCTGCTCACGCGCTACAACCCCTCGCGCGTCGCCACCGGCGACATGATGAGCATCAGCGATGTCGAGGAAATCCTCGGCATCAAGGTCGTCGGCGTCATCCCGGAATCGGAAGGCGTGCTCGCCGCATCGAACTCGGGCGTGCCGGTGATCCTCGACGAAGCCTCCAGCGCCGGCCAGGCCTACGACGACGCCGTCGCCCGCTTGCTCGGCGACGAGCGTGCGTTGCGCTTCACCGAAGCACCGAAGAAGGGCTTCTTCTCGCGCGTGTTCGGAGGCTGAACATGGGCATCTTCGATTTCCTGCGCAAGGGCCCGCAGAACACCGCCTCGGTGGCCAAGAATCGCCTGACGATCCTGATCCAGGAAGAACGCGACCGCAGCGGCCGCGGCGCACCCGACTATCTGCCGATGCTGCGGCGCGAGCTGCTTGAAGTGATCCGCAAGTTCGTCAACGTCGACGCCAACGCGGTCGACGTGAAGACGCACAAGGACGGCGACCACGACGTGCTCGAACTGTCGATCGCGCTGCCTGACAAGGCAACCGCGGCGGGCAGTGCCTGAAACAGCAAGGTCTTGGTGCGGCTCGCTTGCTGACACTGGCCGACATTGACTGGAACGACGCTGCCGCGCTGCTCGAACGCCACGGCCTCGCGCTCAAACGCATTGTCGACGGCGTAGCGATTCCCGGCAGCTACTGGGGCGAACCCGAAGCCGGCGTGATCGGCACCGCCGTCTACGCGCGCGGCGACACGCCGGTGCATTCGCTGCTGCACGAAGCCAGCCACCTCATCGTCGCTCCGGCCGAGCGCCGCGCAGCCATCCACACCGATGCCTCCGATTCGCAGGCCGAGGAGGACGCAACTTGCTACCTGCAGATCGTGCTCGCGGACGAATTGCCCGGCGTCGGCAGCGCGCGTTGCATGGACGACATGGATGCCTGGGGCTACACGTTTCGCCTCGGCTCCACGCGTGCCTGGTTCGAGCGCGATGCCGAAGACGCGCGCGCGTGGCTGGCCGCGCGCGGCCTGCTCCAAGTCGCGCGTGGGTCGCAGTCCGGCGAGGTTGCCTGATCACTTCACACTACTTTACACAAGCTACAAATTCCGCTGACGCATGCTCCGCAGACTGCACCGTGGGAATCGTCCCACCATGCATCGGAGATACGCCATGACCATTTTCACCTCTGTTTCACGCAAAGCCCTGCTCGCACTTGCACTGATTGGCAGCATCGCCGTCGGCGCGGGCGCACTCGCTCATTCGCCCGGCGGCGCGCACGCAATGCCGGCAGGCGCCGATGGCGCGCAAGGCATCGTCGCCCACGTCAACGGCATGCTGGAGTACGTCTACACTGAAGCCGGCGCAACCGACGCGCAGAAGACCCAGCTCGCCGCGATCACGCAGCAGGCGCAAACCGACCTTGCCCAGATACAGAACCAGGGCGGAGACGGGCACGCGCGCATCTTCGGTCTGCTCACCCAGCCGACCATCGATCGCAGCGCGGTCGAGGCCGAGTATGCGGCGCACATGAAGGTTCACGAACAGGTGTCCAAGCGCACTCTGCAGTTCCTGCTCGACGTGGCCGAAGCACTGACGCCGGCACAGCGCAAGACACTGGCTGACCATGCCGCGCAACACGCGGCGCACGCGGGCTGAAAACCGCCGCTTGCGCTTCGGCCCGGCAATATCCACAGTGACGCGCATGGCCGAACGCATCCTGTTGGTCGAAGACGACGCCCGCCTCGCCGAGATGCTGTCGGAGTATCTCGGCGGGGCCGGCTTTCGCGTAGTGCACGTGGGCTTCGGCGCAGCGGCACTCGAACGGCTGGCTGCCGAGCCCTGCGACGCCGTGGTGCTCGATCTGATGCTGCCGGACATGGACGGCCTCGACGTCTGCCGGCAATTGCGCACGAAATCCGACGCACCCGTACTCATGCTCACCGCGCGCGGCGACGCGACCGACCGCATCGTCGGCCTCGAACTCGGCGCCGACGACTACCTGCCGAAGCCGTTCGCGCCGCGCGAACTGCTCGCGCGCCTGCGCGCGATCCTGCGCCGGCGCGGCAACGGCACGTCGAGCGAGGCGCCGCTGTGCTTCGGCCGCCTCGAGATCGATCGTGCGGCGCGCACGCTGCGCATCGATGGCGCCGAACGCATGATCACTTCCTACCAGTTCGCCCTGCTCGTCGCGCTTGCCGAAAACGCCGGGCGCGTGCTCTCGCGCGACACCCTGATGGACCTCGTCAAGGGCGAGGCACTCGAAGCGTTCGACCGCTCGATCGACGTGCACGTTTCGCGCATTCGCGCCGCGATCGAGGACGATGCCAAGCATCCGCGCCGCATCATCACCGTGCGCGGCGCGGGTTATGTGTTCGCCAAGGCCCAGGAATGATGATGTCGCATCTGCATACGCGTTTCTTCCTCACCCTGCTCGGCAGCCTCGCCGCATTCGCGCTCGGCGGGATTGCCTTCATGCACATCGACGACGGCAGCCGCGTCGTCCACGTGGTCCACAGTTTCATCATCTTTCCCGCGCTCGCGCTGTGCATCGGCATCGCCACCTACCCGCTGACGCGTCGCCTTCTGCGCCGCCTGGAACGTCTCGAACAGGCAGTCGATGCGTTGGGTGCAGGCGATTTGTCCGCGCGTGTCGCGGTCGAAGGCAAGGACGAAGTCGCGCGGCTCGCGCAGAGTTTCAATCGCGCTGCTGGCCGCATCGAGGACCTCGTCGTCGCGCACAAGCGCCTGCTGGCCAATGCCTCGCACGAACTGCGCACGCCGCTCGCGCGCGTGCGCCTCGCGGTCGAGCTGATGGGCGAGTCCGCCGACCCGAAGCGCAAGGCTGGGCTGGACGGTGACATCGCCGAGCTCGACCAGCTCATCGACGAGATCCTGCTCGCCAGCCGCCTCGATGCAGTCGCCAGCCCCGATACCGACGAAGAAGTCGATCTGCTCGCGCTGGCCGCGGAAGAATGCGCACGCTACCGCGACGTGCGCCTCGACGGCGTGAGGGCCGTGCGGCGCGGTGACCCGCGACTGCTGCGGCGGCTGCTGCGCAACCTGCTCGACAATGCGCAACGTCACGGCGCGGCGCCGATCGAAGTGCGCCTGATGCGCTGCGGCGACACCGCCGAAATCGTCGTTGCCGACCACGGCCCGGTCATCCCCGACAACCAGGCGGCACACCTGTTCGAACCGTTTTACCGTCGCAATGCGAGCGGGCAAGTCTCCGGCGCCGGCCTGGGACTCAGCCTCGTCCGCCAGATTGCGCGGCGCCATGGCGGCGAAGCGCACTATAGGGCTACGGCGGCAGGCAACTGCTTCGTCGTAACTCTGCCATTGGACGTACCCGTGCTTTCGGCGTGATGTTCCTTTTCACCGGAACGCATCCACGCGCAGTCGAGCTCATTCGACACCATCACGAGAACCCGCTCAAACCAGTCCGCAACGCTGTTGTCGACAGTGGGCGGACGTCACAGCGGATCAATTCGCCGGCACACGATCGAAAGTCGACCGCAGCACGAGCATGGCGCCACGACCAAACCCATAGCTCGTCGTCAGCAAGCTGGCGAAGAGATAGGTCTGGTTGAGGGTCGCCACAAATCCCGATGCGTGCGGCCCCTGGGTGGCCGGGTCGAGTGAGGGGAAAACGGCCATGAGCAGAAACAGGCTCGAGTTGGTAAACGCACCGACCACCATCGCCCAGCGCACATGCCATGGAAGCGGCACCTTCGCCGCATAGAAGCCGAGGATCAGCGCGCTCATCAGCAGAAAATCGATATGCGCCTGCAATAGTCGATGGAAGTTGCCGGAAAAAATATCGCCAAGCAACGGCACGTGATTGAACAAACCGACCATGCACCAGGCGAGGATCAAGGCGGCGGTAATCCACAAGGTCGCGCCGCGCAGCAGAACGACATTGCCGGCGTGAGTGGAGCTGGACTGCATGAACTGTCTCCGTTTCGAGTCATTCCGCCGGCAGCGCGCCGGACCCTATGTGTCGTTCTATGATCGCGCCTGTACGAGCGCTGTGAATGCTCTCAACGGAGGTGGAACTTGACTGCACCGGCGGTGACTCTGCCTTCCCCTATGCCTGTTCGTGCACCAGCCACGTATCTGTCGACGGTGGACATCTCACCATCTCGCCGCCACGATTGGCTGCGCGAAGTGATCGGCCGCGAATACGCTGACGTCGAGATCGAACCTCCCGCCGATAGCGAGTTGTTCAACGAGATGTGCATTACGCCATGGCGGGACTTGCAGCTTTCCGCAATCCGCTCGAATGCGCTCGCCCTCGAACGGCTGTCGCGCGAACCCCGCCGCATCGCTCAGGACGCCTACTTCGCCGTGATTCTGCTCGATGGCGAATATCGCCTGCGTCAGGATGGGCGCGAAGCATTCCTGCGTCCCGGCGACCTGAGCCTGTACGATGCCGCACGCCCGCACCGCATCGATTGTCCGCGACCGTTCCGCAAGCTGATCGTGTCGATCCCTCGCGCGCTGCTCAGTGAACGCCTTGCCGGCGTCGAACATTGCACGGCCCGGCGCATCGCGGGCGATGCAGGCATCGGCGCCATCGCTGCGAATTTCATCCGCCACTGCACTGCTGAGGTGGAGACTCTGGCATCGAACGATGCCATCGCTTTGTCCGGGCATGCGCTCGATCTCCTCGCACGCGCGATCGCAACGACACGTCCGGGAACCTGCAGCCTGAGTCGCGCGCGACAGTCCTCGCTTGCAGCGACAAAGGCCATCGTCGAGCGGCGCCTCTGCGATCCGTTGCTGGATGCAGGAGCAATCGCAACCGGTGCCGGCCTTTCGACTCGCTACATCAACGAACTGTTCGCCGCCGAAGGGACCTCGCTGATGCGCCATGTCTGGGAACGCCGTCTTCAGAAAAGCATGGACCGACTGCTCTCCGGCGAGCCATGCAGTCTGGCCGAACTCGCCTGGCGTTGCGGCTTTGCCGATCCGGCGCATTTCAGTCGCGCTTTCAAATGCCGCTTCGGCGCGCCGCCGCGCGAATTCCGCAAGTCGCGCTGAGCACCCCGCCGAGCAACCGGCGCGGCGATGCAGGCCGCACTTGCTTGCCGCGTTATCATGTCCGTCAACTGATTCTCTCAAACCGAAGCCCCATGAAACTGACCAGCTACAGCTTTGTCGATGGCGCGAATATCCCTGCTGAATTCGCTTTTTGCGCGATCGATCCGAACACCCACGTCGCGCTGAGCGCGAACCGCAATCCGCATCTGGCATGGACCGACGCGCCGGCCGGCACGAAATCGTTCGCTGTGATCTGCCACGACCCCGACGTGCCGAGCCGTGGCGACGACGTCAACCAGGAAGGCCGCGAAGTGCCGGCGTCGCTGCCGCGCGTGGACTTCTTCCACTGGCTGCTATGGGACATTCCTGCTTCCGTGCACGAGATCGCCGCGGGCAGTCACAGCGACGGCGTCAGCGCGCGCGGCAAGAGTGGCCCCGCAGCGCCGCAGGGGTGGCACCACGGCATCAACGACTACACCGGGTGGTTTGCAGGCGATGCCGACATGGGCGGCACGTACTACGGCTACGACGGCCCCTGCCCGCCATGGAACGATGCGCTCGTCCATCGCTACGTGTTTACCGTCTACGCAGTCGATGTGGCGAAGCTGGACATCGTCGGCGAACCGACCGGGGCGAATCTGCGTGCGGCGCTGCAAGGACGCGTGCTCGCCGAGTCCAGCATCAGCGCCAGCTACACGCTCAATCCGCGCCTGGTGTAGGACGCGGCTTTCAATCCGCGCTCGTCCCCGCCGCCGCGATCACTGCGGCGTCGCCGTCGATCTTCTCGGGAATGCGCTTGGCGACGCGGCGATACCAGCGCCAGCCGATCAGGCCGATCAGATAGAACGCGCTCGATGTGATCGCGAGGCTGAGCGCGGAATGCGCGACCAGCGGACCGAGCACGCCGGCAAGCAGCGCGCTGAAAGTGAGCATGAGGAAAGCCTGCACCGAAGAAGCACCACCGCGGTATTGCGGGAAGCGGTCGAGCACGAGCAGGTTGAGCGCGGGCGCGACGAGGTTGACGCCGATCGCACCGATTGCAACCGGCAGCACCGTCCACGGCACGCGCGCTGGCTGCACGGCGAACGCGATGACGAGGTTGAGCAACGAAGCGCCGAGCATGACGGCGTAGCCGGCGCCGACGAGCGTGCGCACCGGCACGCGTCCGGCCAGGCGGCCAGTCAGCAGCGCGCCAAGCATCAGGCCGCTGATCGCCGGCACGAACAGCCAAGGGAACTGGTTCTGGTCGAGGCGGAGAATGCCGAGCACGAGCGCGGGCGCGTTGGCGATGTAGACGAAGAATCCGGCCGAATTGAAGGTCAACACCAGCGCCAGCGCGGCGAACTGGCGGTCGCTGACGATGCCGCGATAATTCGAGAACAGCGTGCGCGGCAGGAACGCGACGCGGCGTTCACGCGCATGCGTTTCCGGCAGCACCGCAAGGCACAGGCCGATCAAGGCGAGGGTGAACAACGCCAGCGCCCAGAACAGCGCGTGCCAGCCGACGAGCCAATCCGGCGGCGTAGCCAGCGGACTGCCGTCCCAGGCGACAAGCCAGGCGCCAACCACAGGCGCCAGCGCGGGCGCGAGGCCGAAGATCAGGCTGATCTGCGCCATGAGCTTCTGCGCAGAAGGTCCGGCAAAGCAGTCGCGTACGATCGCGCGGCCGACGATCATGCCGATGCCCGCGCTCGCACCCTGCAGCGAGCGAAACACGAGCAGCGCGTGCATCGACGGCGCAAGCGCGCAGCCGATCGTGCCGGCGAGGAACACGACGAGGCCGCCGAGGATGACCGTGCGCCTGCCCCACGCATCCGACATCGCGCCGACGAACAACGACAGCGCCGCGTAGGCGAACAGGTAGACGCTGATCGTTTGCTGCATTACGACCGGGCCCGCGCCGAAACGCCGCTCGATCTCCGGGAACGCCGGAAAGATCGCATCGATGCAGAACGGACCGAGCATCGCCAACGCCGCAAGCAGGCCCGCGAGCAACGCGCGATGCGGAACCGGGGGAGAAGAACTCATCAAGAAAAGACGTGCACGGCGCACGATGGGCTCAACAAGCCCGGCATCATACGCGTAAACACCAGCGATCGTCTTCGACGTTCGAAGCGATTGCGCCGAACGTTCCGGTCCGTCGGGAACGTTCGGCGCGCCATTGATTTCGGGTCGCTATTTCCGTTGCCGCAGTCCGCGTATGGCTTGATAGGCAAGCATCACCGTCATTAGCCACAACATCCAGCGCGCATCGATCGGCGCCGCCACCGGCGGTATCGTCGGCGTGTATTGCGCACTGCCCTGCACCGACTGCGCACAGGCCGTCACGTTCGTCGTGTTGTTCTGCGTATCCCAACACGCCGAGGCCGTGTTCGTCACCGCCAACGGACCGTTGACGAAGCGCGCCTGGAATGCAATCGACAATCGATTCGGCCCCGACGCGGCATTGGCAACACCGTAGTCAGACTGCATCAGTGCGTCCACCACGATGCGGTTGTTCGCCGCATCGAACGTACAGTTGCTGATCGTCGAGCCACCGAACGTCGTGCAGGTCAGCGTGCCGCTGACGAAGGTCATGTTCGCCGGCATCGGATCGCGGATCTCCAGGTTCTGTGCCGCCAGGTTCTGATTGTTGTCGACCACGATCGACCACAACAGCGTCTGCGCATTCACCACCGTCGCCGCCTTGGTGATGAACGGCGGATCGAACGCATTCGGCGGTGAACTCGTCGTCGTGCCCGTGCATGGCGGCGCGGTGTTGCCCGGACTGCACAGGCCACCTGACGGCGGGGTGACACTCACCGTGTTGGTCACCGTGCCCGCCGGCGTCGCACTGACCGTGGCCGTGATCGTGTAGACCACGCGGCCGCCGGCCGGCAAGGTTGCGATCGTTTCGTTCAACGCACCGCTGTTCGGACCGGCGCCGTTCGGACACACCGCCCCGCCCGTCGCTGCGCAAGTCGTCGAATACGCCGTCAGGCCGCTCGCGATCGGATCGGACACCTGCGTGTTGTCCGCCGCGATGCTGCCAGTATTGGCCACTGTCACCGTGTAGACGATCGTGCCGCCCGGGATCAGGCTCGGTGTGTTCGCCGTCTTCGTCACGCTGACTTGCGGCACCGGCGGCACAGTCACCGAGCTCGCGCAGGGTGGCGGCGTGTTGTTCGGCGTGCACAGGCCACCGTTCGGCGGCGTTGCGGTCGCCGTATTCGTCACGGTCGATGGCGGGGTCGCAATCACGGTTGCCGTCACCGTGTACGTCACCGTGCTACCCGCGGGGAACGTGGCGAGCATTTCGTTCAAGTCACCCGTGCCGCTCGCGTTCGGACAGACCGCACCGCCACTCGCCGCACACGTCCACGTTTGGCTGGCAATGCCGGTTGGGGCCGGATCGGACACTGTCGTCCCGGCCGCACTCACACTGCCCGTGTTGCTCGCCACGATCGTGTAGACGATCTGGCCATTCGGTGTCAGCGTCGTTGCCGGCGTGCTCTTCTGCACGCTCACCTGCGGCACCGGCGGTACCGTCACGATGCTGTCGCACGGTGGCGCGGTGTTCCCCGGCGTACACACCCCTCCGGGCGGCGGCGTCGCCGTCGCCGTGTTCGTCACGTGAGCCGGTGGATTCGCGCTTACTGTCGCTGTCACCGTGTACGTCACCATGCCACCCGCCGGAAACGTCGCTAGGGTTTCGTTCAAGCTACCGCTACCCGACGCGCTCGGACACACCGCACCGCCCGTCGCATTGCATGTCCAGATCTGGCTCGCGATGCCTGCCGGGATCGGATCGGTCACTGCCGTGCCCGACGCATCGACCGTGCCGGTGTTGCCCACCACGATCGTATAGACGATCGTGGCATTCGGCGTCAGCGTCGTCGCGGTCGTGCTCTTCTGGATGCTCACCTGCGGCACCGGCGGCACGGTCACTGTGCTGTTGCACGGCGGTTGCATGTTGCCCGGGGTGCACACCCCTCCGGTCGGCGGCGTCGCCATCGCGGTATTCGTCACGTGCGCCGGCGGCGTCGCGCTCACCGTCGCCGTCACCGTATACGTCACTCCGCCACCCGCCGGGAATGTCGCCAGCGTTTCGTTCAGCGCACCGTTGCCGCTGGCGTTCGGACACACCGCGCCACCGGAGGCGCTGCATGTCCAGGCCTGGCTCGCGATACCGGTCGGGATAGGATCCGACACGACTGAGCCAGACGCACTCACGCTGCCGGTGTTGCTCGCCACGATCGTGTACACGATCGTGGCGTTCGGCGTCAGTGTCGTCGCCGGCGTGCTCTTGGCGATGCTCACCTGCGGCACCGGCGCACCGATCACCGTCGCGCTGCACGGCGGCGCCGTGTTCCCCGGCGTGCACACGCCTCCGCTCGGCGGCGTGGTCGTGGCCGTGTTGATCACCTGCGCCGGTGGGTTCGCACTCACCGTCGCCGTCACCGTGTACGTCACCACATTGCCCGGATCGAAGGTGATCAGGGTTTCGTTCAACGCGCCGCTGCCACTGGCGTTCGGACATACTCCGCCGCCGCTCGCGCTGCAGGTCCAGGTCTGGCTCGCGATGCCGGCCGGAATCGGATCAGACACGACCGTGGTATCCGCATCGATCGAACCGGTGTTGGTCACCACGATCGTATAGATCACCGTGCCGCCCGGGATCAGCACCGACGTGTTGGCCGTCTTGGTGATGCCGACCTGTGGTACCGGCGGCACGATCACCGTGCTGTTGCACGGCGGCGGCGTGTTGTTCGGTTCGCATACGCCGCCGGTCGGCGGTGTTGCCGTTGCGGTGTTCGTCACGTGCGCGGGTGGGGCCTCACTCACAGTGGCGGTCACTGTATAGGTCAGCGTACTGCCCGCCGGGAAGGTCGCCAGCGTTTCGTTCAACGTGCCACTGCCGCTCGCGTTCGGACACGCGGCGCCGCCCGCGGCGCTGCAGGTCCAAGTCTGGCTGTCGATACCGGTTGGGATCGGATCGGACAAGACCGTACCTGCCGCGTCGACTGCACCGGTGTTGCTGGCCACGATCGTGTACACGATTTGACCGCTCGGCGTCAGTGTCGTCGCCAGCGTGCTCTTGGCGATACTCACCTGCGGCACGGGCGGCACGATGACGGTACTGCCGCACGGCGGTGCCGTGTTCCCCGGCGTGCACACCCCTCCATTCGGCGGCGTCGCCGTCGCCGTGTTCGTCACGTGTGCCGGCGGGTTAGCAGCCACCGTCGCCGTCACCGTGTAGGTCACCGTGCTACCTGCAGGGAATGTCGCCAGCGTTTCGTTCAACGCACCGTTGCCGCTCGCATTCGGACACGCGGCACCGCCCGTAGCGCCGCACGTCCACGTCTGGCCGGCGAGGCCGGTCGCGATCGGATCGGCTATGACCGTACCCGCCGCATCGACGGCGCCCGTGTTGTTGACGACGATCGTGTAGACGATCTGGCCGCCCGGCGTCAGCGTCGTCGTCGGCGTGCTCTTCTGGATACTCACTTGCGGGAACGGCGGCACGACCACGATGCTGTTGCAAGGCGGTGTCGTGTTGCCCGGCGTGCACAACCCTCCGCTCGGCGGTATCACCGTTGCCGTGTTCGTCACATGCGCCGGCGGGTTGGCGCTCACCGTCGCGGTCACCGTGTAGGTCACCGAACTGCCTGCCGGGAAGATCGCCAGCGTTTCGTTGAGCGCACCGCTGCCGCTTGGGTTCGGACATGCCGCCCCGCCGGTCGCCACGCTGCAGATCCATGTCTGGCTGGCAATGCCGGTCGGGGGCGGATCGGACACGACTGTGCCCGCGGCATCCACCGACCCGGTGTTGCTCGCCACGATGGTGTACACAATCGTGCCGCCCGGCGTCAGCGTTGTAGTGTTCGCCGTCTTGGCGACGCTTACCTGCGGCACCGGCGGCACAGTCACGATGCTCTCGCATGGAGGCGCGGTGTTGCTCGGCGTGCATACACCTCCGCTCGGCGGCATTGCCGTCGCCGTGTTCGTCACGTGTGCCGGCGGATTCGCGCTCACTGTCGCGGTCACCGTGTAAGTCACCGAACTGCTCGCCGGGAATGTCGCCAAGGTTTCGTTCAAATTGCCGCTGCCCGAAGCGTTTGGACAGACGGCGCCACCGCTCGCCGCGCAGGCCCAGGTCTGGCTCGCGATGCCGGCGGGGATCGGATCGGACACTATGGTGCCCGCGGCGCTCACCGTGCCGGTGTTGCTCGCTACGATCGTGTACACAATCGTGCCGCCCGGCGTCAGCGTCGTTGCCGGTGTGCTCTTCTGAATGCTCACTTGCGGTACCGGCGGCACGATCACGATGCTGCCGCACGGCGGCGCCGTGTTGCCCGGCGTGCATACGCCTCCGGGCGGCGGTGTCGCCGTCGCTGTGTTCGTCACCTGTGCCGGCGGATTCGCGCTCACGGTTGCCGTCACCGTGTAGGTCACCGTGCTGCCGGCCGGAAACGTCGCCAGCGTTTCGTTCAAATTGCCGCTACCCGACGCGTTCGGACATGCTGCACCGCTGCTGGCTGCACACGTCCATGTCTGGCTGGCAATGCCGGTCGGGATCGGGTCGGCGACAACCGTGCCCGCGGCGTTCACCACACCGGTGTTGCTCGCCACGATCGTGTAGACGATCGTGCCGCCCGGTGTCAGCGTCGTTGCCGGTGTGCTCTTCTGGATGCTCACCTGCGGCACCGGCGGCACGACCACGATGCTGTTGCACGGCGGCGTGGTATTGCCCGGAGTGCACACGCCTCCCGGCGGCGGATTTACGCTCGCTGTGTTCGTCACGTGTGCCGGCGGATTCGCGCTCACCGTTGCGGTCACCGTGTAGGTCACCGTGCTTCCGGCAGGGAACGTTGCCAGCGTCTCGTTCAAGTTGCCGCTGCCCGAGGCGTTCTGGCACGTCGCACCACCGCTCGCCGCGCACGTCCAGCTCTGGCTCGCGATGCCGGTTGGGATCGGATCGGACACCACGGCTCCTGCCGCGTCGACCGTGCCTGTGTTGCTCGCCACGATCGTGTAGACGATCTGCCCACCCGGCGTCAGCGTCGTCGCCGGCGTGCTCTTCTGGATGCTGACCTGCGGCACCGGCGGCACCGTCACGATGCTGTTGCAGGGCGGCGGCGTGTTGTTCGGCGTGCACACGCCTCCCGACGGCGGCGTTGCCGTCGCCGTGTTCGTCACGTGCGCCGGCGGATTCGCACTCACCGTTGCCGTCACCGTATAGGTCACGGAACTGCCCGCCGGGAACGTCGCCAGCGTCTCGTTCAAGCTGCCGGTGCCACTCGCGTTCGGGCACGCCGCACCGCCGGTGGCGTTGCACGTCCAGGCCTGGCTTGCAATGCCGGCCGGAATCGGATCGGACACCACCGTGCCCGCGGCATCGACCGTGCCGGTGTTGCTCGCCACGATCGTGTAGACGATCTGATCACCCGGCGTCAGCGTTGTCGCCGGTGTGCTCTTCTGGATGCTCACCTGCGGCACCGGCGGCACCGTCACGATGCTGTTGCAAGGTGGCGGCGTGTTGGTGGGCGTGCATACGCCTCCCGACGGCGGCGACGCCGTGGCCGTATTTGTCACATGCGCCGGCGGGTTCGCACTCACCGTCGCGGTCAAGGTGTAGGTCACCGAGCTGCCCGCCGGGAATGTGGCCAACGTTTCGTTCAACGCACCGCTGCCGCTCGCGTTCGGGCATGAGGCACCGCCGCTGGCGCTGCATGTCCAGCTCTGACTGGCAATGCCGGTCGGAATCGGATCGGCGACGAGCGTACCCGCAGCATCGACCGTGCCGGTGTTGCTCGCTGCGATCGTGTAGACAATCTGGCCGCCCGGCGTCAGCGTCGTTGCCGGCGTGCTCTTCTGGATATTCACCTGCGGCACCGGCGGCACCGTCACGATGCTGTCGCAGGGCGGCGGCGTGTTGTTCGGCATGCACACGCCTCCCGTCGGCGGCGTCGCTGTGGCCGTATTCGTCACGTGCGCCGGCGGGTTCGCAGTCACCGTCGCCGTCACCGAGTACGTCACCGAGCTACCCGCCGGGAACGTCGTCAGCGTTTCGTTCAGACTGCCGGCACCGATCGCATTCGGGCACACCGCGCCGCCGCTTGCCGCACACGTCCATGTCTGGCTGGCAATGCCGGCCGGAATCGGATCGGACACCACCGTGCCCACCGCGTCGACCGTACCGGTGTTGCTCGCAACGATCGTGTAGACGATCGTGCCGCCCGGCGTCAGCGTCGTCGTCGGGGTGCTCTTCTGGATGCTGACCTGCGGCACCGGCGGTACCGTCACGATGCTGTTGCATGGCGGCGGCGTGTTGTTCGGCGTGCACAGGCCCCCCGTCGGCGGTGTCGCCGTGGCCGTATTCGTCACGCGCGCCGGCGGATTCGCACTCACCGTCGCCGTGACCGTGTACGTCGTCGCGCTGCTCGCCGGGAAGGTCGCCAGCGTTTCGTTCAACGCACCTGTGCCGCTCGCGTTCGGACACACGGCGCCACCGGCCGCACTACAGGTCCAGGCTTGGCTGGCGATTCCGGCCGGAATCGGATCGGACACCACCGTGCCTGCCGCACTCACGCTGCCGGTATTGCTCGCCACGATCGTGTAGACAATCGTGCCTCCCGGCGTCAGCGTCGTCGCCGGCGTGGTCTTGACGATGCTCACCTGCGGCGCCGGCGACAAGATCACCGTGCTGCCGCACGGCGGCGCCGTGTTGCTCGGTGTGCATACGCCGCCCGTCGGGGGCGTCGCCGTCGCCGTATTCGTCACCGTGGCTGGTGGGTTCGCGCTCACCGTTGCCGTGACGGTGTAGGTCACCGTAGCTCCGGCAGGGAACGTCGCCAGCGTTTCGTTCAACGCACCCGTGCCGCTCGCGTTCGGACACGCCGCACCGCCGCTTGCCGCACAACTCCAGCCTTGGCTTGCGATGCCGGTCGGGATCGGATCGGCGACGACCGTACCCGGCGCACTCACCGTGCCGGTGTTGCTAACGACGATGGTGTAGACCACCGTGCCGCCCGGCGTCAGCGTGCTGACGTTCGCCGTTTTTGCGATGCCGATTTGCGGCACCGGAGGCACCGTCACGATACTGTCGCACGGCGGCGGCTTGTTCCCCGGAGTGCACAGGCTTCCTGCAGGCGGCACCAAGGTCGCCGTGTTCGTCACCTGCGCGGGCGGTGCTCCGCTCACCGTCGCCGTAACCGTGTACGTCACCGTGCTGCCGCCCGGGAACGCCGCCAGCGTTTCGCTCAGTCCGCCGCTGCCCGACGCGTTCGGACACGCCGCGCCGCCGCTCGCCGCGCACGTCCACGTCTGGCTCGCGATGCCGGTCGGAATCGGATCGGACACGACCGTGCCCGCCGCACTCACCGAACCGGTGTTGCTCGCTACAATCGTGTAGACAATCGTGCCACCGGGCGTCAGCGTCGTCGCCGGCGTACTCTTCTGGATGCTCACCTGCGGCACCGGCGGCACCGTCACGATGCTGTTGCACGGCGGCGGCGTGTTGTTCGGCGTGCACAGGCTGCCGCCCGGCGGCGTCGCCGTGGCGGTGTTGGTCACCTGCGCCGGCGGCGTCGCGCTTACCGTCGCCGTCACTGTGTAGGTCACCGAGCTGCCGGCCGGGAACGTCGCCAGCGTTTCGCTCAGCGCGCCGCTGCCGCTCGCGTTCGGACACGCTGCGCCGCCCGCCGCACTGCACGTCCACGCCTGACTCGCAATGCCGGTCGGGATCGGATCAGACACCACCGTGCCCGGCGCATCCACCGAGCCGGTATTGCTGGCGACGATCGTGTAGACAATCGTGCCGCCCGGCGTCAGCGTCGTCGCCGGCGTGCTCTTCTGGATGCTTACCTGCGGCGTCGGCGTGACAATGGCCGTACAGGCGCCAGACGGGCAATTCGACGGATCCGGAGTGACCACGGTATTTGTCATCGAAGCCGGCGGATTGGGATTCGCCGTCACCGTGTATTTGATCGTCGCCGTCGCGCCCGCCGCCAGCGGACCGCTCCACGACAACACCGGCGCTGCGTAGGAGGCCGTGCCGGCCGAAGCGCTCAGGTTGTCGCTGTAGGCCGCGCCGGCGAGCACATTGGTGAGATCGTCGGTGAACGAAGCCGGCGCTGCCGCCGAGTACGGCATCGTGCCGTTGTTCGTCACCGTAATCGTATACGTCAGCCCTCCGCCCGGTTGGATGACCGGCGCCGAAGAAGTCTTAGCGAATTTCAGCGTGCACTGCGCCGCCGTCGGCGCCGCAGTAAACGACGTGGAGCCGCTTGAGGTGCCGCCCGGACCATCCGTCAAACTGCCCGCCGTGGTCACGACGCTGGCCACATCATTTACCGGCGCGGTGGTCAGACAGGACACCGGCGGCACTACCGTCTGGTAGCACATCTGCATCGGATCGCCTGTCCACGACAGGGCGGCGGAGGCCGCATTGACTGCCGCCGTATTGGTCACGCCGGTCAAAGTGACTGACGCGCCCAATGATGTGTAGTTACCCGAAACGGCCAGCGAGGAAATATCTAGCGTGGTACCGCTCATTACGACGTTGACGAAGCCCGGCACCGGATTGCCGTTGATGTCGTACAGAGTGACGGTGGTCGATGCGTACTCGGAACCGGTCAACCCGACCAAGGTCAGCTTGTCCCAATTCGACACGTGCGTCCCGCCGTCGCAGTAGAACGACGTCGGCGTCGTCTTCGTGACCGTGGTCGAAGCGCTGACGCACGGGCCCCCGGTGCTTGCGTTGAACACGACGATCTGCGCGCCGTCGCCGTTGTCCGCCATGCATCCGGGCAGATTGGCCAGCGGGCGCACGGTATAGCTCCTCAGGTCTGCCGGGCCGCGGGTCGGCGAGGCGATGCCCGGACCGCTGGTACCGCATTCCGGCACCAAGCCCGTGCCGACGCGCAGGGCAAAGTCGTAACACAGAGTCGTCACGCTGCCATAAGTTGTGTAGTACTTGGTGCCGATCAGCACGCCTGTGCCGAAACCGAAGCTCCCGGGGCCAAAGCCGTATTGCGTCGCGCTCCAAGGATTTGCGATCGGCGTGTTCGAGGTGCTGAAGCAGACCGAGTTGTAGACCGCGCAAGCGCCCAGCACGGTGCCGGTCGACGAAACGACCGGAAACACTTCGCTGGGGTTCGGCCCACTCTGCACGGGCCCCGTGTACTGCGCCGTGGCAATGGTCGGCGTCGCACCCGAGATGTTGTAACCGAACAGATAGTTGTTGTTGTTCCACGAATAGGTGAAATACACATAGTTGCCATACGTGCCGAACTCGGCGAAGTAACCTGAATAGGACGTGGCCGTCTCGGCGCCCGTTCCAGCATTGACTACGCCGCAAGATGCCCCGTTTGCGCCGACGGTCGGATCGAAACAAACCAGACTGCCGTTGATATCGGCGTAGTAATACCTGCCGTTGGCAGCTTGAATGCCATCACCGGCGATGCCGAGGGCACCACTCCCCAGCGCGACGGTGTCAAGCTGGATAAAGCCGCAGCTCACGAGGCTGGTCAGGTTGAGGCACTGCAGGCCAACCGGATAGACACCGCCGACGGCGGCCGACATATGCACCGGCCAATACAGTTTGCCGTTGTAGATGAACGAGCCGTTGACTCCAGATGTGGTGCTTTGCCCTGCGCCACCCGTACCGAGCGGGGTCCCCGCAACCGGGCTTACGTAGGTCGAATACGCCGGCCAGCCAGGGCAGACCGTGTTGCCCAGGGTCGCGCAGAAGACCACCGTTGCGCTGTTGTTGTGATGGAACACGGTGTAGATGTTGTTGCCAAAACCCTCTACCGAATAACCGTCGCCACCCGGCGTATTGAACGTCAGCGTGCTCGCCAGGAACGGCGGCGCCAGCGCCGAAGTGCCGCTGTTCACGCCAGCGACGCGATTGCTGCCCGTCGTCAGCGCGCCCACGCCGTTCACTCCGGCCGGTGGCGTGCCCGTCGTCCAGGTGCCGCCGCTGTTGGTCGTGTACTGCATCGACAGGGATGGCGGTACCTTGAGCGAACCGGGGACGTAGATCTGTCCGTTGGTGATCAGGTCAGTGATATTGACCGTCGCGTTCGAGCCCGTGTTGTTAGAGTAATTCACCACCCACTGGATCGTATCGCCCGGCACCGCGGTGCCAGTCGTGCTCGTGCGCGAATCTGAGGTCGAGCTGTTGACGAGATTCTTTGCGTTCTTGAACAGCGTCGACACGCCGATCGAAGCGTTCGTCAACGTGCAGGAAATCGCCGCACCGTTTACCGGGGTGATCGTCGCCGATCCGCTGAACGCACCGCTCGGCAAGCCGGTCTGCACGTTGTTCAAATCGGTACAAGAAATATTCGAGCTGTACTTCGACAACGGCGTCGAACCGGAGATCGATTCGGTCAAATAATAAGTGGTGCCCGCGATGGCGGTGTAAGTGCCTGTCGTGCCCGTTCCTGCGGTGACCGTCGAGCCGGTGCCCGTCGTGGTGGAATTGGCGGTCGAATTCACCACGGTGCCGCTCGCGCTACCGGTGTGGATTGCGACGGTGAATTGATCGCTCGCCGCGAATCGATTGCCCGCCAACGCTTTCTTCAACGAAATCGTCGGCGCAGTCACCACGATTCCCGCGACATCGCTTGGACTCAGTGCCGGCCCGGTCGGCGGCGTCACCGATGCGACCGCGGTATTGATCAGCGTTCCCGCGGCCGATGCCGTCGTCGTACACGTTTGCGTCTGCGACACACTTGGCGCGAGCGAGCCAACCGTGAAATTGCACGAAGGCGCAATGGCATCGGTCACCGAAATACCGGACAACGCGCCCGTGCCCAAATTGGTGATCACGATCTTGTACGGAATCGTGTCGCCTAGGTTGTACTGCTGATAGTCGGCCGAAGTATTCGCGTCGTGATAATCCGCAGGATTCGCCGGATTGCCACCTTTAACCAACACGTACTTGACGATGCCGAGCGCGTAACAATTGCCGATCGTCGTCGTTGCCGACGAAAGCATCGGCAATGCGGTGTGACCGGTAATGGAGTTGGCCGAATTGACCAGCAGTTGTCCGGGCTTGTTGTCCGTCGGCGCCGGCGCGGTGCAGCTCGTTCCCGCCGGCGTGGTAAACGCGATGCGAATGGTTTGCGAGGCACCGGGTGCGAGCGCAGGCCCGATCACGCGGATCGCGGTCGGCGCAGCCGGCTTGGTCGTCGTCCAACCGACTGTGTTACCGGCGATGCTGCCCGGCGTGCCGCCGTTGGACGCGGCGCGCGGATCGTTGCTCAGCGTCGACGGATTGGCGGTGGTGTAATACACCGTCGCTCCGGTCGCGGTCACCGTGCCGATCGTGTACGTCCCACTGATGTTCGTGCCGCGCCC
This sequence comes from Rudaea cellulosilytica DSM 22992, assembly GCF_000378125.1. GTDB lineage: Bacteria > Pseudomonadota > Gammaproteobacteria > Xanthomonadales > Rhodanobacteraceae > Rudaea > Rudaea cellulosilytica. Next base: position 783,353 of record NZ_KB899242.1, read on the forward strand.
GTCACTGGCGTACGGCAGGATATCGATCGTATCGGTATACGGATTCGATACCGGGTCTTGCGAATTGATCGTCAGATCCCACGCCGACGAATCGCCGTAGAAAGACAGCAGACTCGACTCTACCGATTTGTCGAACGTGGTCGCGCCGTTGTTCGGCACCGTCACGCTGGCGGTTGCTTGTTTTGCGGAGGCTGGGCGGTTGTCTCCGGTAACATCAACCTCCGCCGTGTTGGTGAGAACCGTGCCGGGCGCGATCGCGCTGTTCGCCGCGGTCTGCGCCTTGTAGGTGATCGGCTGCGGCGTGTTCGCCGGCACGTTCGTGAACGTGTAGGTGAGGATCTGCTGCCCCGAGCCGTTGGTTGAAAGCGCCGGCACCGGCGTTCCCGATCCGGCGACGTAGGTCATACCGACCGGCAGGGTGTCGGTGACGGTGAAAGTCTGCGCCGGCGGGCTGGCCGTAGCGAGATCCGCCTCCGCACTGAGCGTGAAGGTCACCGGCACGCCCGGCTGAGCCGACTGGGTCGACGCTGTCTTGGTGATGACGCCATTCGGGCCCTGGATGCGCATCGCATCGCGCTGACCGTTGGTATTCGGACCGTAGGTGCTGCCGGGAATGGTCGCATAGACGGTGTTGTTGGCACTGATGTTGACGTAGTTGTTCAGTGTCGGCCAGCCCGGGAACACGGTCGAAACGTTGTAAGGGGCGTTGAAGGCGCCCACGGTCCACGACTCGGCTCCCACGGGCGCCGTTGTCGGGACGTAACCCCATACCCGCAGCGTGTGATGGAATTGTTTGTCCACCGCCGGGTTCCAGGTCATCTTCACGGCGGTGACACCGGCGGGCAGGCTCACGATGCACAGGTCGTCCGAGTAAGCCGGCGAAATCGACACGGTCTGGCTGGCGCAGGCTGCGGGAAGCGGTGCGGCGATCCATGGGCTTCCGGCGACGCCGACCGGCTCGCCGCAGGTCTCAGTCTTCGTATTGATCGCATCGGTGCGGTACCACAGATGCCCGGTCGTCATATTGGTATAGGACGCGCCGTCGACGCCGACGAAGTCCGCCCATCTCGGGACGAACGCGGCCGGGTTCTGCACCATGCTGCAGGAGCCAGCGATGTCGGCGCCGCCCGCGCCGGTGTAGGCGGACCAGGTCACACTGTCGGCATTGCTGGCTAACGGCTGGTTATAGATCGTGTAAGGGCCGGGATTGGTCGACGTCCCCGCTGCCGGCCAGGGAAGGGTCAGGTTCTGCGCCGCGCCCGGCGCGGCCCACAGATTGGCGTCCCACGGCGAGCGGCCGACAGTCGGGCCGCCCGCCCAACTGATCGCGAACACGCCCGGAAGAATGAGGGTCGTGGTCGAGGAGTCGTTGGAAGTATTGGTCTCGGGCTGAGTAACGCTGTCAATGAAGGTGAACGTGCTCGGCGTCGCTGTGAAGCTCACGCCGGTGCTGGCCGTGATCTGGCTGGTGTAGCTAAAGATAAGCTGCCCTGCGGCGACGAAGTTCGTCGTCGACGGGATCGCCTGGTAGAGACTGTCAACTGTAGGGACGTGCTGCAGGGAGTAGTCCAGGCCGCTCAATGTGACCGTATAGTGCGTGCCGCTGCCACTGATCGAACAGGTCGGGAAGTTCGTCCTATTGGGGAAGCTCGAGGCGGAGTGTGGAATCCCCGGGAATTGCGCAGAGTCGTCGACCGCCGCGCAGCCTTCCCACTGAAGGCCCGGCAACTGGCCGGCGACGGATACTGCGATATCCACCGTGAATGTGTACGTCGCCGGACCCGGAACGCTGCCCGCAGTCATCGAAACACCGTAGTCGACCACCACGTACGGGCGATTGCCGCCGCTGCGACTGGTGATGGTGTTTTGCTGGTAATTCTGATTTGGCGCGCCGAGTATCAGATCCATGCCGTGGCTGCCGGTGATCGTGAGACCCGGCGTGGTTACCGATGGCGTTGGAGCCGCGGCGGAGTCCGAAGTGGCGCTTCCCGATACCGACAACGTCGATCCCACCGTGCCGTTGGCCTTAAGCGGTGCCTGGATGACGGTCGCCGTGCCTTCATTGATCGTGCCGAGGTTGCACACCAGCTGGGTGCCGTTGGCGCTGATCGCCGACACCGGAGTCACACCGGTCGTCTTGCACATCGAGGGGATACTTGAAAATGCCCCGTTGGCGGCGATCAACGTGACACGTACGTTATTCACAGGGTCGTTCGCCTGCGGATTGTTCGCGTCATTTGTGCTGACATGCCACTCGGCCGTCACCGTGCCGCCGTAGGGCGCCGTTGCCGGTGATCCCAGCCAATTCGTCGTGATCTCATGAGTGGCGGATGTCGCCGCCGACGCCGCTGGCGCAATTGCGAATGCCCCCAAGATTCCGACTGCAGTGGTCAGATGCAGAAACAGACGAGCTAATCGACTCTTTGCGCCTACGGGCTTCGGAACAAGGGCAAAGCGGTAGTTTGTGTGAGGGACTCCGGACACAGACATCGACATAGCTCCCTGTTGTTACTTGACGGGTGAACTCGCGAGGCGCGAAAGCGCGTAAGCACGCGTATCGATCTCGGCGCACGACGATTCGGTCCCGGCGATACCGATTCGCCGGAAAGACCCTTGTGCTTCATGAGACGTCGACCAACTAGAGCGGATGCGCGCGTCCGCTGAGCGAAATCGGCAAGCGATAGCGCGTTCTGCAAACGCGGCTCGGTTAGCAGGTTCGTTTGAAATGAAAAGCGAAAAAATCGATCGCGCACCCGAGCGGCGCGACGAAGTCATCCATTGGTCTGCTCTGCTTTCCGCTTCGCCGTCGATCGATCGCAGCGGCCACGCAAACTCACTCGCCATACCTAGCAGCATGCCTCACCCCGGTGCCTGAGTTTTGTCGCGAAACAAGATCAGAATCCGTCTGATCGCGATCGGCGCTCATCACGCAATATTGGAGATCGGCCGCAAGACACTACCTGCGACGAAGATCGCCCACCCTTGAAATTGCGTGAGGAATTGTGCGAACGCGTTAGTGCGTTGGCCGGAAGGTAACGAATCAGCAAGGCAGATTCATTCACCAATTCTCACCGATTCTCACATCGTCAAATCAACGGCATCGAAGATCGAAATTCGCAGCATGAAGAAAAGTTCATGTTGTTCGATGCGATGACGCCGTGCGCGGAGAAACGAGCACTGATACTGATTCGATGAGCGATATGAAAAAATGAATATATCGATCAGATTTCCTTGGTGCACAAAGGAATTCGACGTATTGCAAAGGCGATCTGCGTGCACGCGCGGCGCGCATCGCAAAAAAAAACGTCGACAACCATCATCCTTCCGACTTATAACGATTGATACAAATGTGACCGCTATCACTCCGAAAAAAATTTCGGAGCCTGCACAATTCGCGGTTGCCGTGATTCGTTCCAATGTGATCGATTGTCGTGTCTTTTAAAGTTGCTGTGCTAGAAAATGATTCCTCTTCGCTCACCGACACAGTTACCCCCGGACTGACTTCGCTTGGATTCGATGCCGAAGGTTTCGGCACGGCAAACGAGCTGTACCGGAGGATGCTCGCCAAATCGTTCGACGCGATCGTTGTCGATATCGCCGTACCTGACGAGAATGGATTTGAGGTTGCGCACTATCTGCGCGCCCATTCCCGACTCGCCATCGTCGCTGTGGGCAAGTCACGTCTCAGCGAAGCGGACAAAATGAAGGTGCAAGCGGACGCCTGGCTGACCAAACCGATCGACATCGACGTGCTCGGCGCCGTCCTCTCCGATCTGCACAAGCGCAAGCTGTCAGGCGGTCTCGCGCGGACTACGGCGAAGAGATGGCGAGTCGATCCGACCGACTGGAAACTGTATGCGCCGGACGGACGCAACATCACGCTTAGTCTGTCCGAACGGTTGGTCATGCAGCGGCTGCTGGTCGCGCCCGGCGAGGTGGTCGCACGCGACGAGCTGATCACCGTGCTCACCGACAGCGCCTACGACTTCGATCCCCATCGCCTGGAAATGCTCGTCCATCGCCTGCGCCGCAAAGTCAGCAATACGCTCCTTCTTTCCCTGCCGTTGCGCACCGTGCGCGGCATCGGCTACACGATGCTGACTTCGGCTGGAGATTCCGCTCATCTCTGAAGACCGTTCGGCACGGCTTCCATCCCTCGTTTGCCTTGCCCTGCGCCCCCGCGCGGTGCTCGTCGCTTCGGCAAAAAGTAAGGACTGTCATATTTCGCTTGCGTTGCATGGTTAGGATTTGCGATCGTCTGTATCGAAGCATCGGGAAGTCCACGTCGTGAGCAACGTTCGCAACCAGAAGATCAGCAACGGCGAGCTGCTCGCCGCCGTCGACATGGGCTCGAACAGCTTCCATCTCGTCGTCGCGCGCTACGAGCACGGCGAGTTGCGCGTGATCGATCGCCTGCGCGACAGCGTGCGCATGGCCGCCGGCCTGCGCGCCGACGGCAGCCTCGACGACACGCGTCGCGATCGCGCCCTTGCCTGCCTCGCGCGCTTCGGCCAGCGCCTGTCGGGCCTGCCGCCCGAGCGCGTGCGCGCGGTGGCGACGAACACGGTGCGCCGCCTCGCCGTGCCGGGTACCTTCCTGGTTCCCGCCGAAGACGCGCTCGGCCATGCGATCGAAGTCGTCTCCGGCCGTGAGGAAGCGCGCCTGATCTATCTTGGCGTCGCCCACGGCATCCCCGAATCGTCCGAACGCCGCCTGGTCATCGACATCGGCGGCGGCAGCACCGAGTTCATCATCGGCCAGCGCTTCGAAGCGCTGGAGAAGGAAAGCCTGCAGATGGGCTGCGTCGCGAGCACGATGCGCTTTTTTGACGACGGCAAGCTCAGCACCAAGCGCTGGCAGCGCGCGCAGGACGAAATCGCAGTCGAACTGCAGCAGTTCGCCGCCGACTACCGCGCGCACGGCTGGAGCGAGACGATAGGATCGAGCGGCACCGCGAAGGCGATCGGCAACGTCGCCCAAGCCTGCGGTTGGAGCGACACCGGCATCTCGCGTACCGCGCTGGAGAAGATCCGCGACGCCCTGCTCGATGCCGGCAGCATCGACAAGATCCGCCTGCCCGGTCTCGCCGAAGACCGCGTCGGCGTGTTCGCCGGCGGTGTCGCCATCCTCGAGGCCGCGTTCGCTGCGCTCGACATCCGCCAGATGCGCGTCTGCGAAACCGCCATGCGCGAAGGCCTGCTCTACGACATGGTCGGCCGTGCCGAGCATCGCGATCCGCGCACCGCGAGCATCGCTGCGCTGGCCCATCGTTACGGCGTCGACCGTGCCCACGCAGCGCGCGTCGAAGCGACCGCCCATGCCCTGTTCGATTCGATCGCGCAGGACTGGCAGCTCGGTCGCGACGAACGCGACTGGCTGGCTTGGGCCGCACACATCCATGAGATCGGCCTGGCGATCGCTCACAGCCAGCACCACGTGCACGGTGCGTACATCGTCGAGAACTCCGACCTCGCCGGTTTCGCCCGCCACGAACAGATCGTGCTCGCGATCATCCTGCGCTGCCACCGGCGCAAGCCCGACCAGAGCATCATCGACATCGCCCCCGAACGCCTGCGCCGCTCGACTGCGCGCATTACTGCCCTGCTGCGCCTTGCGGTGCTGCTGCAACGGGCGCGTAAACCCGAGCCGCTACCCCAGCTCACGCTCAAGCTCGACGACAAGACCCTGCAGTTGCGCCTGCCCGAAGCATGGCTCGACGCGCATCCGCTGACGCGCACCGACCTCGACCAGGAGCGCGACTATCTCAAGCACCTCGACATCAAGCTGCAAGTGAAGACCGGCGAAAAACTCGCGGCATGAGTCCACACGTTTGCGACTGTGCGCACCTCCGCCGTGCCGCTATCATGTCGCACTTTCGCACTCGGAGTTCCTGCATGACCCGCCATCTCCTCCTCAGCCTTGCCTTGTTCGCCGCCGCTCCGCTGGCGCTTGCCCAGGCGCCGTCCAAACCGGCCGCCCAGCCCGCCGCGAAAGCCGTCACGACAAAACCGGCCACCACCGCTCCGGCGAACAAGCCCGCTGCACCTGGGCCCGCAGTGGCAGTGTCATCAGCCAGCAAGGCCGTGCTGCACACGAGTCTGGGCGACATCACGATCGAGCTCAACGCCGAGAAGGCGCCGAAGTCGGTCGAGAATTTCGTCCAGTACGCGAAGGAAGGTTTCTACAACGGCACCGTGTTCCATCGCGTGATCCCCGGCTTCATGGTCCAGGGCGGCGGCTACGCCAAGGACCTGCAGGAGAAGAAGACGCGCGCGCCGATTCGCAACGAGGCGAACAACGGCCTGTCCAACCTCAAGTACAGCGTGTCGATGGCACGCACGCCTGATCCGCACTCGGCGCGCGCGCAGTTCTTCATCAACCTCGTCGACAACAAACGCCTCGACTATACGAGCGACGCGAGCCCGGCCACTTGGGGTTATGCCGTGTTCGGCAAGGTCGTCAAGGGCAGCGAGATCGTGGACAAGATCGCCGCGATCCCGACCGGCGCCGCCGGCCCGTTTTCCAGCGACGTACCGACGACGGCCGTCACGATCGACAAGGTTGACCTGCTGCCTTGACGAACCATGCCTCTCTCCCTCGCGTGGGAGGGGCGTGATCGCCGCGCCGCGCGCGGCGACGTCAGCTGATGCGATCCATGGCAACCCTGCTCATTTCCGATCTGCACCTCGATCCGCAACGTCCGCGGATCATGGATTTGTTCGCCGACCTGCTCGCCGGCGAAGCGCGCCGCGCCGATGCGCTCTACATTCTTGGCGACCTGTTCGATAGTTGGATCGGCGACGACGACGATGCCGCGCTGGCCACGCAGGTCGCCCAAGCCACGCGTGCGCTGCGCGATTCCGGCGTGCCGATCTGGTTCATGCACGGCAACCGCGACTTCCTGCTCGGTGCGGATTACGCTGCGCGCGCCGGCATGAGCCTGCTCGCCGATCCGAGCGTGGTCGAACTCGGCGGCGAGCGCGTGCTGCTGATGCATGGCGACACCTTGTGTACCGACGACACCGAATACCTTAAATTCCGCGCGCTCGTACGTGACCCGCGCTGGCAAGCGCAGTTTCTCGCCAAACCGCTGGCCGAGCGCCGCGCCTTTGCTGCGCAGGCGCGCGGTGAAAGCCAAAAGCACACATCGGCGGCGAGGCCTGAGATCATGGATGTCAACCAGGAAGCGGTCGTCGCAGCGATGCGCGCGCACGGCGTGCGCAGGCTGATCCACGGCCATACGCACCGGCCGGCCACGCACCGGTTCCAGCTGGACGGCCATGCCGCCGAACGCGTGGTGCTCGGCGACTGGTACGAACAGGACAGCGTGCTGCGTTTGAGCTAGGCAGTAGCTTCGGCAAGTTGCGCTTCGCGAACCTGGACACGATTCCCCGCGGAAAAACCGTTACCATGGCCGCTGGAGACCTGCGGGAGATTCGCATGCGATTCGTGACCAGTCTGCTGTTGTCTGCGTTGCTGCTCTGCCTCTCCCCGACCGTCTTCGCCGCAGACGGCTACGTCAGCGCGGACGTCAATCTGCGCGCCGGACCGGGCACGGACTATCCGGCCATTACCGTGGTACCGAAATGGAGCGGCCTGCAGGTGCAGGGCTGTGTCGATGGCTATTCGTGGTGTGACGTGCAAGTCGGCTCCGACCGCGGCTGGATTTACGCCCAGTATCTGGAGTTCGCGCGCGCCGGCGGCGAACCGGTCTATATCAACGACAACGGTCCACAGCTAGGCATTCCCGTCATCACGTTCACGCTGGGCACGTACTGGGACAGCTACTACCGGACGCGGCCCTGGTATCGCCAGCGCAGCTACTGGGCTAGCCGCCCGGCGCCGATCTATCGTCCGTTGCCGTCGCGCCCGCCATGGACACGACCACCGCAGCGGCCGCCGATCAGCCGCCCGCCGCCGCGGCCACGACCGCCGATTGGTTCGGGACCGGGCGGCAGGCCGCCGGTCACCAATCCGCCACCGCGGCCGGGCCCGGGTGGCCGACCGCAACCTGGTTCGGGCAACCGGCCCGGGCGCCCCGGCGACTCGAACAGCGGCCGCCCGCCGCGCCCGCAGACGCGTCCTGCACAGCAAGACGGTTAAGCGACAGCAACCATCGCGGCGCCGACATCGGCGCCGCTCGTCGTGCTGAATTGGATTTCAGGAAAGCGCGGAAGCTACGCTGCTGCGCAATTTCTGGAACATGGACTGCAGGGACCGGTCGAACAGCGACTCGCGCGGAACGATCACGGCAAGCTCGCGATCGAGAAGATCGTCCAGATCGGTCCGGCTTTCTTCGCGCCACAGCGTACCGTCGGTCTTGACCAGGATCGTGCGCCCGGTAAACGCGCCGATCCATGAAACCTTGCCACGACCCGCCCGGCTGGGTTTCGCATCTGCGGAATCCTGCGCGCCCGCCGCGTCGACCTCATCCCTGAATCCGATCCAGTCACCCACCTTCCAACGTGGGGGCGTCGACTTGGTCAAGATCGGCTTGATCCTGAATGTGGATACGCGCGCGTCCGCGACAGACGTTTCCGACGCGGATACCTTGTCCACCTCCGAGGCCGTCTCGTTTACCTGAGCGGCCACTTCGTCCGAACGCGGTTGCATACGGGGCGCAGCAATCAGCCCCTCGAGCCAGTTCCAGCGGAACGCGGGATCAACCTTGATGCGGCCGATGCGGACTTCCGCCCAGTGCCGGAACGTGGCGATCCAGCGCTCGCGTGCTTCGGCCGGCGCCGGCCCTTCCCCGAGCACGCCTTTCCAAGCGCGTTCGATATCCGCCCAATCCTGCTCCAGGCTCGCCCGTGCCTTTGCATCAGGCACCGCGGAGAGCAAGCCGACGACCGCGTCGAGTTGGCGGTCCAGCCACATGGCTTCATAGGAGCGTTTGCCGTGTGCTTCGCAAATCCGGACCTGGTGGTTTACCCAGAGAATCGACAAGGCGTGGCGCAAACCTTCGGGAACCGACTTCCCTTCGAGCCGCTCGCGCATACGCGCGGTGGTTGCGAGACGGATCTGATGCAGATGCGAGTGCAGTTCGGCGGAGTCCGCCGCGGACGCAGCCTGCGTGCGCTCCGGCTGCGCCGTTTCCTCCGACAGTTCCTCCGACAGTTCTTCGGCCGGAGCAGGCGGCTCGGCGCTCGCCAGGGCAGCAACTTGATCGCGCTCACGTTCAGCCGCGCGTGCGTCGAGCATGTCCGACCAGGCGCGAAACTGGGTCCGCTCGCGCTCGAAGAAGGCACGGGTGACATCATGGTTCTTGACGATGCGTCCTACCAGGGAATGCATCCTCAGCATCTTCTCGGCCAGCATCGGGCTGTCCGGCGTGCACCCTTTTCCGACCTCGGCCAGCCGATCCATCAGCGCACGCGCCGGGTGGTCGGCATCCGAAAACATTTCCGCGTCGATCAGGGCCAGACGCAGATAGGGCAATTGCAGGCGCGACAACAACGCTTGGACCGCGGCAGGCAAGGCATCGTCCTTCTGGATGAAGCCGAACATCATCGCAACCATGTCGATGACGTCCTCATGCTCGCCAAGCGGGATGTTGCGCTCCTCCGCCTGCCCTGTCGGAGCAGAAGATCTGCCCGGATGCAATCGACTGCCCAGGTTCCGGCGCAGCTCGAGCTTGAGCCTTTCGGGATCCCAGTGTTCTTCATCGGCATCGCCCACCCAGGAGGTCGGCAACGTAGGCGGCGGCAAGGAGGCGAGCACTTCCATCAGGGTTTCCAGCCCCAATGCCTGTGTCGCAGATTGCGCGACGTCGGCACCCCAGGCTGCGCCATCCAGCGCACCGTCGCTGGGAGCGGCGTGATGGCCGCCCGCATAGGCGCGTGAAGCGGCATAGCGCGCGAGGCGCCGGTGTTCGAGCAATGCGCGCACCGAGGCGGTCAGGCGAGCCTGCTCGACCGTCTCCGGCGGCAAATCCTGCAACGACGTGTATACCGAGCCGGCGTGGACGCCGCCACGGTTCAAGCCGGCAAATTGCGCGGCCGCGGCATGCGCACCTGCATCGAGCCCCGGCACGGTCTCGAGCCACGCGCGCTCTTCGCTGGTGATATGTTGATGTGCGTTTGCGCCGGGAGGCGGTGTCGGATGCATGGGTGCGGATCGGCGCTGCACCGGCGAAGACCAGTTCCAGTTTGGTGCGACGCCGCCCTGCACGAGCAAGCGGTTGAGCTCCTGACAAGCGACGCCCGCCATGCTCACAACAATGCGGTCGAACAGCTTCAACACGACCAGTGCTACTTCGACCGGAAGATCCGGCGATTCATCCAAGGACTTGGCGAAGGTCCGCACCAGCACGGCAGGCGCTGCGGGAACCTCCTCGGCCTGCGCCTCAACACCACTGCGCAGGACCGACAAGCGGTGGAGCAGCGGCGGCAGTTCCATCCGACATAGGGATGCACCCCTGGCGACGGCGCTTTCCACGGCGAGATTGCGCTCGAGCGTCACTTCGTCCACGAGGCTCAATCCCGCGAATCCTCCACCCACCGTCATGCCACCGGCGGCGACCAGGCGCGGTCGAAACGCGCCCGGCGCCTGCGGACGCAGGCTATTCCAGCCGTCGGCGAGATTATCGAACCAGGTCTGGGTGAGGACATCGCGATTCTTGCGCAGGATCCGCATGCCCTCGAAAAACTGCTGGGACGAGGATTCGGAGCGGTCGAACAGCGTGTCGTCGAGCTTTTCGAAGAGCTGGGCGGCAAGGGGGCGAAGCAAGTCGATCTGAGCATTGCTCAGGCGACTCCACCAATCCTGCCTCTGGACGGCGTCGCCGCTGTGCTTGGAGTCGTCGTCGAACTTCCCGTGCGGTTTCGCGGGAGGGGTGTTGTATGGAGGGACTGGCGACGCCATGGCGGTACTTCCCCTAGGGATCCCCGCCTTGCCCCCCAAAGCCCGGCGATGATCTGAAAACGAACGGCCACCGAATGTTAAGGAAAAGGGAAATTTCCGTTCGTGACGGACTTCTCTTTTATTTCAATCACAAACGCGCGATTCCTCACAGTCCGATAACCGTCCGCAACGTGCGCACGCCATGTTTCAACCCGGTTGCGGATTCGATGCGCCGCCGTTTTGCCTGACGGCGATGCCGCGACGGGCCGGCCGCCGATTTTTACCCGGTCTTTACGCGATCTGGACGATTTCCTACGCCTTCCTTATGCGCGCAAACCTAGAGTGGCGACCCCTAGATCGATAGGTCCACGAGGGTTGCCGCTATGGATGTTTGGTATCTGCTGCTGTTGATCGCGCTGATCGGCTCGACAGCCGCCTTCCTGCGCCTCTGCACGCGGCTGGAGGACAAGCCGTGATCGTCTTCTTTGTCGTCGCCACCATGGCGCTCACCCTGGCCGGCCTCTACGTCGCCCTGTGCAAGACGGGAGCGAAGTGATGAGCGCCCTGTATTGGTTTGCCGCCGCGATTGCGTTCGGACTGAGCCTCTATCTGACCATTGCCCTGCTCAAACCGGAGTGGTTCGAATGACCGCAAATGCCTGGCTGCAGATCGGCCTCTATCTGGCCGTCCTGCTCCTTACCGTCAAGCCGCTCGGCACCTACATGGCCGCAGTGTTTTCCGACGCCCCCAATCGGGTGACACGCCTCGGCGCGCCGATCGAGCGTCTCCTCTATCGGCTCTGCGGCGTGCGCGCCGACGAGGACATGAGCTGGAAACGCTACGCCGTCGCCATGCTCGTGTTCAACGTGCTCGGTCTACTCGCCGTCTATCTCTTGCAACGTGTGCAGCAGTGGCTGCCGCTCAACCCGCAGCATTTCGACGCGGTCAGCGCCGACTCCGCGATGAACACCGCGATCAGCTTCGCCACGAACACCAACTGGCAGGGTTACGGCGGCGAGTCGACGATGAGCTATCTGACCCAGATGCTCGGTCTCGCCGTGCAGAACTTCCTCTCTGCGGCGACCGGCATCGCCGTGCTGATCGCGCTGATCCGCGGCTTCGTGCGCAAGACGACGCAGGGCATCGGCAATTTCTGGGTCGATATGACGCGCAGCACGCTCTACGTGTTGCTGCCGCTGTCGCTCGTACTCGCTTTGGTACTCGTCGCGCAAGGCGTGCCGCAGAACTTCAAACCCTACGAAACCGTGCCGCTCGTGCAGGCGACGACGGCGACCGAAACGGTCAAGGACGCCGACGGCAATGCGCAGAAAGATGCCGCTGGCAAGGACGTGACCAAAGAATCGCAAGTCACCGAACAATCGCTGCCACTCGGCCCAGCCGCATCGCAGATTGCGATCAAGCAGCTCGGTACGAACGGCGGCGGCTACTACAACGCGAACTCGGCGCACCCGTACGAGAACCCGACGCCGCTGTCGAACTTTCTCGAAGTGCTCTCGATCCTGCTGCTGCCGGCCGCGCTCTGCTACACCTTCGGCGCGATGGTCGGTGACCGCCGCCAGGGTTGGGCGCTGCTCGCGACGATGTTCGTGATCTTCGTGCCCCTGCTGATCGGCTGCGCGCTGGCCGAACAGGCCGGCAATCCCGCACTCACTGGCTTGAACCTCGACCAGAACGCCACGGTGCTGCAAGCCGGCGGCAACATGGAAGGCAAGGAAACGCGCTTCGGCATCGTCAATTCGGCGATCTGGGCGACGGCGACCACGGCCGCGTCGAATGGCTCGGTCAATGCAACGCACGATTCGTTCACCCCACTTGGCGGTCTTGTGCCGATGTGGCTGATCCAGCTCGGCGAAGTGATCTTCGGCGGTGTCGGTTCGGGCCTGTACGGCATGCTTGCGTTCGCCGTGGTCGCGGTGTTCATCGCCGGTCTGATGGTCGGACGCACGCCGGAATATCTGGGCAAGAAAATCGAAGCCTACGAGATGAAGATGGCGAGTCTCGTCGTGCTGATTCCGTGTGCACTCGTCGTCGTCGGCACGGCGATCGCCGTGCTCGCGCCAGCGGGTGTCGCCGGCATCGCCAACCCGGGCATCCACGGTTTCAGTGAAGTTCTCTACGCACTGTCTTCTGCGTCGAACAACAACGGCAGCGCGTTCGGCGGATTGTCGGCTAACACACCATTCTGGAACGTATTGCTCGGCATCTGCATGTTCCTCGCACGTTTTCCGCTTGCGATCGGCATGCTCGCGATCGCGGGCTCGCTTGCGGCGAAAAAGCACGTACCGCAATCCGCCGGCACGCTGCCGACACACACACCTCTGTTCGTCGTGCTGCTGGCGAGCACGGTAATCGTGATCGGCGCGCTGACCTTCCTGCCCGCGCTTGCGCTCGGACCGATCGCAGAGCAGCTCGTCGCAATCGGCCACTGATTCGTTGCCGGCGAACAATTTCGCAAACCCAATTGCAGGCATCTATGAGCACCATTCAAACCAGCGCGCTAGACACGCGCCTTCTGCTTCCCGCCATCGGCGATGCGTTTCGCAAGCTCTCGCCGCGCGCGCAATTCCGCAATCCGGTGATGTTCGTTGTCTTCGTCTGCAGCATCCTGACCACACTGCTGTGGCTGCAGGCCCTGCACGGCGACGGCGAAGCGCCGGCCGGCTTCATCCTCGGCGTCGCGCTGTGGCTGTGGTTCACCTTGCTTTTCGCGAATTTCGCCGAAGCGATCGCCGAAGGTCGCGGCAAGGCGCAGGCCGCGTCGCTGCGCGGCGCGCGCAAGGATGTCGTCGCGAACAAGATTCCTTCGCTCGACCGGCGCGATGCGATCACCGTCGGCGCCGCGCATGATCTGCGCAAGGACGACCTCGTCATCATCAAGGCCGGTGAGTTCATCCCCGGCGACGGCGAGATTGTCGAAGGCGCGGCGACCGTGGACGAAAGCGCCGTCACTGGCGAATCGGCGCCCGTGATCCGCGAATCGGGCGGCGACCGCAGTTCAGTCACCGGCGGCACACGTGTGCTGTCGGATTGGATCATCGTGCGCATCACGAGCAATCCCGGCGAGAGCTTCCTCGACCGCATGATCGCGATGGTCGAAGGCGCGAGCCGGCGCAAGACGCCGAACGAGATCGCACTGACCATTCTGCTCGCCAAGTTTTCGCTGATCTTCCTGCTCGCCTGCGCGACCCTCTTGCCCTACTCGCTCTATGCCGTGAAGAGCGCCGGGCACGGCGAGCCGGTGACCATCACCGTGCTCGTCGCTTTGCTTGTTTGTTTGATTCCGACGACGATCGGCGGCCTGCTCTCGGCGATCGGTATCGCCGGCATGGATCGCATGATCCAGGCCAATGTCATCGCCATGTCCGGCCGCGCGGTCGAAGCCGCCGGCGACGTCGACGTGCTCCTGCTCGACAAGACCGGCACGATCACGCTCGGCAACCGTCAGGCGGTTGCATTCCATGCGGCGCCCGACGTAGACGACAACGCGTTGGCCAACGCCGCGCAACTCGCCTCGCTCGCCGACGAAACACCGGAAGGCCGCAGCATCGTCGTGCTCGCCAAGGAAAAATTCGGCCTGCGCGAACGCGAGGTTGGAGGCAGCGGCGTCGTCTTCGTGCCGTTCACCGCGCAGACGCGCATGAGCGGCGTGGACATTGGCGGCCAGCACATTCGCAAGGGCGCGCTCGACGCGGTGAAGAAGTACATCGAATCGCAAGGCGGCCAATTGCCTGTCGCGGTCGTGCGCGTGGCTGAGGACATCGCACGCAAGGGCGGCACGCCGCTCGTCGTCGCCGAAAACGAACAGGCGCTCGGCGTGATCGAACTCAAGGACATCGTCAAGGGCGGCATCCGCGAGCGCTTCGCCGAACTGCGCCGCATGGGCATCAAGACGATCATGATCACCGGCGACAACCCGCTGACCGCCGCGTCGATCGCCGCCGAAGCCGGCGTCGACGACTATCTGGCCGAAGCGACACCCGAAGCCAAGCTCCAGCTGATCCGCAATATCCAGGCCGAAGGCCGCCTCGTCGCCATGTGCGGCGACGGCACCAACGATGCGCCCGCACTCGCGCAGGCCGACGTGGCCGTAGCGATGAACAGCGGCACGCAGGCCGCGAAAGAAGCCGGCAACATGGTCGACCTCGACTCGAACCCGACCAAGCTGATCGAGGTCGTCGAGATCGGCAAGCAGTTGTTGATCACGCGCGGTGCGCTGACCACGTTCTCGATCGCGAACGACGTGGCCAAGTATTTCGCGATCATTCCGGCCGCGTTCGCCTCGACCTATCCGGCGCTCAACACGCTCAACATCATGCATCTGGCGACGCCGCAGAGCGCGATCCTCTCGGCGGTGATCTTCAACGCGCTGATTATCATCTTCCTGATCCCGCTCGCACTGAAAGGCGTGCGCTACCGCGCGGTCGGCGCGGGTGAGCTGCTGCGCCGCAATCTGCTCGTCTACGGTGTGACCGGCCTGATCGTGCCGTTCGTCGGCATCAAGCTCATCGACATGCTGCTGGTCGCTCTGGGCCTGGCCTGAAATCTTTTGTTGCATCAAACCCTCCTCGCTCAAGAAAGTTCATGAACAAAAAATATACCTTTGCAATTCTTGCTTTTGCCGCAACCGCTGCGCACGCCCAATCGGACGCAAGTCAGGAAACGCCGCCATATACCGTCACAGGCAACGTTGCCGTAACCAGCGACTACATGTTCCGCGGGCTGACTCAAACTTGGGGCGGACCTGCCGTTCAGGGCGGCTTCGACCTTGCTCTCGCCAATGGCTTCGCCGCGGGCACCTGGGCGTCGAGCGTCAGCGACAAGACTTATCCCGGCGCCGCGCTCGAGCTTGATCTGTATGCAAGCTATGGCACGCAGATCAACGACGACTGGTCGTGGCGCGTCGGTCTGTACGGCTATGTCTATCCGCACGGCAACCTTGACGACGCCGGTTTGCGCTCGCGCTCGTTCAATACGCTCGAAGCCAATGCCGCACTGGCCTACAAGTGGCTGACGCTGAAATACTCGCATGCGCTGACCGACTACTTCGGCATCGATACCGAGCAGGGCTATCGCGGCGACTCCAAAGGTGCCAGCTACGTGCAGCTCGATGCCGCCATCCCGCTCAACACGGAGTGGAGCCTCGCTCTGCATGCCGGCCATACGCGCATCGGCACGCGCCTCGCGGTTCCGTACGCGAACGGCGCCGACGATCCCGACTACAGCGACTACGGCGCGTCTGTGAAGTACCAGTTCTCGACGCACTGGAACGCGAGCCTCGGAGCCACCTACGCCAGCAACAAGGCGTTCTACGGCACCACGTCAAGCTTCCGCGACGCTACCGACACGCGCGACGTCGGTGGCACCCGCGGCTTCGCACAACTGCAAGGAACTTTTTGACGTCTTATCGTCATTGCCCGGCCGCTCCGGCCCTTGTCCAAAACGACGACAAGGGCCGGGCTTCCTCCGAGGTCCCACGACCAAGAGGGCCGAGAGGACGATGAAAACCGAGGAAACAAAGCCATGTTGAAAATCATTCGCCAAGCTCTGCTGATCTTGTTGTTCCTGACCGTCCTCACCGGCGTTGCCTATCCGCTCGCGGTCACGGGACTCGCGCAGATCCTCTTCCCGAGCCAGGCCAACGGCAGCCTGATCGAGCACGACGGCAAGGCGCTCGGATCGAGCCTGATTGGCCAGCCCTTCGCCGACCCGAAATATTTTTGGAGCCGGCCTTCGGCAACGACACCGTTCGCGAACAACTCGACCTCGTCGACGGGCTCGAACCTCGGCCCCACCAATTCGGCGCTGACCGATGCGGTCAAGCAGCGCATCGATGCCCTGCACGCCGCCGATCCTGGCAACGACGCGCCGACACCGGTCGATCTGGTCACCGCATCGGGCTCGGGCCTCGATCCGGAAATCTCGCCGGCGGCAGCACAATACCAACTCGCACGCGTGGCCCGCGTGCGCGGGCGTACGCAAGCGGACGTCGCCAAACTCGTCGCCGAAGCCACCGAAGGCCGTCAGTTCGGCATCCTCGGCGAGCCGCGCGTCAACGTCCTGCGTTTGAACCTGTTGCTCGACGGCAAACTCTGACGGAGTCACGGCCATGCACGCACTGCAAGTTCTCGGTGCGCTCGCGGTCGTTGCCGCATTCGCCAGTTGCGCGTTCGACGACGGCTCGCGGCGCTGGGCAGTTGTTTCTCTCGTCGCCTGCGTCCTCGGTACGCTCATCGAATTCGCGCTGGGCGCATGGCCGCTCGGCCTCGCGGCCTGTGCCCTCAGCATCGTCGCCGGCCGTCGCGGATGGCAACGAATGAACCCGCAGCGCGCCAACAAGCAAGCGCCGGCCGACAAGTATCCGTCGCGGGATCCGCATCCGCGCGCATGACTCTTCGCGTCGCACTTCCCGGCCTCGCCCTCGCCACGCTCGGCGTCGTCTTCGGTGACATCGCGACGAGTCCGCTCTACACATTGCAGGAGGCATTCGGCGCGCACGACGTCGCGGCGACGCCCGAAAACTGAAGCCTCGGGCCAAGCTCCATCGTGCCGAACGAAATCGAGCGCCAAGACCCATGCCTTTCTGGGCCGCCAGAGAGGCCGATCCTTGTCTTAAGAATGCGAAGCAGTGAACATTGCAAATTCACAATAGCCGTTTATGATCACACTATCCTCGGGGGCCGACTGTGAAAACATTACGAAGCGCATTGCTTACGCTCGTTTTCGTGTGTGTTGCGCCGCCAGCGTTCGCCCAACTCGCAATACCTTCTGGCGGCTCGCTGACACTCAACGGCGGCAGCCTTAATCTCGCCGGCACGGATGCGCAGATCGGCGGATTCCTCTCCCTCGGTGGCGGCCAACTAGACAACGCGGGCAGCATCGACATTCTCGCAAGCGGCACATTCGACGCCGGCAGTGGCCAGCTGATGTTGTCCGGCAATTGGTCGGACGCCGGCAGTTTCCTCGCCGGTACCAGCAGCGTCGATTTCATCGACGGCTCGACTTCTTCCTCGCAAGTCCTCGGCAACACGACTTTCGCCAACCTGAGCTTGGTCAGCGCGACCGGCAAGAACTACATCTTCGGTGCCGGCAGCACGCAGACGATCGCCGGCCTGCTGACGATAGCCGGCACGGCAGCGCAGCCGATCCAGTTCCGCAGCTCGGCTGCAGGTCAAGCCGCCAATATCAACCTGCTTGCCGGCGGCTCGCAAAGCATCGTCCACGTCGGCGTGTCCGATGTGCACGCCACGGGTCAGCATCTCGCCCCAAGCCTGAGCAACGAAGGCGGCAGCGGCAATGCGACCGGCTGGTTCGCCGCGATCGTCGCACAGACCGCAGTCCCTGCCGTTGCGCTTTCACCGATCGGCTTGCTGCTGTTCGCGTTTGCCCTGCTCGCCGTCGTTTGGCACTCTCGCCGGTATCGATTCAACAGCTAGTCTTCCGGACAGTTCGCGCTAATCTCTCGGCATGCGTATTTGCCTATCGATGATCGTCAAAAACGAAGCGCCCGTGATCGAGCGCTGCCTGGCCTCGGTGCGCCCGTATGTGCACGCCTGGGCGATCGCCGACACCGGATCAAGCGACGGCACCCAGGACCTGATCCGCCGCGCGATGGCCGGTCTGCCCGGCGAGCTGATCGAACGGCCTTGGGTGGATTTCGCGACCAACCGCAACGAGGCGCTGGCGCTGGCGCAAAAACACGGCGATTACGCGCTGATCATCGATGCGGATGAGGTGCTCGAAGCCGACAAAGGTTTTGCCTACCCGAAACTCGGCGCGCCCGGCTACATGCTCGAACTCATCTACGGCGATACGCGCTATCGCCGCGTCGCGATGCCGCGGCTCGGTCTCGACTGGGTCTGGCGCGGCGTGCTGCACGAAGCGCTCAACTCGGCGCATGCGATGCAGGCGCAGTATCTGCCCGGGCTGCGCATCCGCGTGCATACCGACGGGGCGCGCAGCCAGCTGACGCAACGCGAAAAATTCACTCGCGACGCCGAGGTGCTGCGCCGCGCGCTCAAGGACGAACCCGACAACGCGCGTTACGCGTTCTACCTGGCCCAGAGCCTGCGCGACGCCGGCGACACCGCCGAGTCGATTACCGCCTATGAAGCGCGCGTTGCGATGGGCGGTTGGGTCGAAGAGGTATACTTTTCCAAGCTGCAGATCGCGGTGCTCAAGGAACGTCTTGGCGCCGCGCCCGCCGAGATCGCTCTCGCCTATCTCGATGCCTATGACTACCGTTCGACGCGCGCCGAAGCGCCGTGCGAATTCGCGCGCTGGAACCGGCTCAATCGCCGCTTTGCGGTGGCACGCGATTTCGCCCGCATCGCCATGAACACGAAGTTGCCGAACGATGTGCTGTTCATCGACCGTCCGGTCTACGACTGGCGCGCGAAAGACGAACTCGCGGTCGCGCTGTACTGGTGCGGCGAGCGTGAGGAAAGCGCACGCCTTTGCCGCCAACTGCTCGCCAACGAACGTCTGCCGGCAACACAGCGCGAGCGCATAGCCAAAAACCTCGATTTCGCGCTCGGCAAGGCCTGATCGCTTTGCATCCCGCGCGCCCACGCGTGCGAGAATGAAGCATGTCCGCAAACCTGCCCGAGCGTCGCTCGCCTGATCAACGCGTCGATCCTGACGAACTTCTCGCGCGCATGCGCCGCGAGGAGGCGCGCGCGCGGCGCGGACGACTGAAGATCTTTTTCGGTGCAGCGCCCGGAGTCGGCAAGAGTTACGCGATGCTCGAGGCCGCGCGCAAGCTCGCGGCCGAGCACGTCGATATCGTCGTCGGCTATGTCGAACTGCATGGCCGCGCCGAAACCGAAAAACTGCTCGAAGGGCTGGAAGTTCTGCCGCCGCAACGTCTCGACCATCGTGGAGTGACGCTCACCGAGTTCGATGTCGACGCCGCGCTCAAGCGCCATCCGCGCGTCGTCTGCGTCGATGAGCTCGCGCACAGCAACCATGCGGGCGCGCGCCATCCGAAGCGTTGGATGGACGTCGAGGAACTGCTCGTTGCCGGCATCGACGTCTACACGACGGTCAACGTGCAGCACATCGAGAGCCTCAACGACGTGGTCGCGCAGATCACCGGCGTTCACGTACGCGAAACCGTGCCCGACCGCGTGTTCGACGCCGCCGACGAGGTCGAACTCGTCGACCTGCCGCCCGACGAACTGCTGCAGCGCCTACGCGAAGGCAAGGTCTATGCGAGCGAAAAGACCGGCCAGGCGTTGACCTCGTTCTTCCGCAAGGGCAACCTGATCGCGCTGCGCGAACTCGCGCTACGCACCACGGCCGACCGCGTCGACGCCGCACTGCGCGCCTACCGCGAGGACCATGCGATCGTCGAGACCTGGGCCGCAGGCGAGCGCGTGCTCGTCTGCATCGGTCCCGATCCGCTGTCCGAACGCGTGGTGCGCGCCGCGCGTCGGCTCGCGACCGCGCTGCATGCCGGCTGGATCGCCGTCTACGTCGAGACACCCGCGCTGACGCGATTGCCGCGTGCGGCACGCGATCGCGTTCTTGCGAATCTGAAACTGGCCGAGACGCTCGGCGCGGAAACGGCAAACCTGTCCGGCGAATCGGTCGCGGGCGAACTGATCGCCTACGCGCGCCGGCGCAATGTCAGCAAGATCATCCTCGGCAAGCCGAGCCGCCCGCGCTGGCACGACCGGCTGCGGCCCTCGCTCGTCGACGAGATCGCGCGGCAAAGCGGCGCGATCGACGTCTACGTGATCTCCGGCGAGGCGGGCGAGCAGACCACGCAGCCGCGGCGCATGCCGCGACGCACGAGCCCGTGGCAGGCGTATGCGCGCAGCGCCGCCGTCGTTGTCGCGATCACACTGCTCTGCGAACTGCTGTATGCCTACGTCGAACTGACCAACCTGGTCATGCTCTACCTGCTCGGCACCGTCTATGTCGCCGCGCGCATCGGTCGCGGGCCGTCGGCGCTCGTCGCTGTGCTCAGCGTCTGTTTGTTCGATTTCCTGTTCGTGCCGCCGATCTACTCGTTCGCCGTGTCCGACGCGCAGTACCTGATCACGTTCGGGGTGATGCTGGCGACCGGCCTCGTCATCAGCCACTTCGCGGCGCGCGGCAAGCGCCAGGCCGCGGTCGCGCGCGCGCGCGAGCGGCGCACGAACGAGCTCTACGCGTTGAGCCGCGAGCTGGCGCAGTCGCGCAAAGTTGACGAACTCGGCCGCATCGTGATCCGTCACATCCTCGCCGACATCGACGGCGAGGCGGCGGTGTTGCTGCCCGATGCGCATGGCCATCTGCTCGATCCGGCGCACTTCTGCACACGCGGCGCCGCGACGGCGAATGCAACGCGCTACCCCGTTCCCGGCAACGATCTCGGCATCGCGCAGTGGGCCTACGACCACCGCCAGAAGGCCGGGCGCAACACCGACACGCTGGCGAGCGCCGACGCGATCTACCTGCCGCTCAACGCGCTCAAGCGCTGTATCGGCGTGATCGGGCTGCGGCCTGCGGACCCATCCCGACTCGATGCGCCGGAGCAGATGCAGTTGATCGAATCGTTCGTCAACCAGGCTGCAGTCGCGATGGAGCGCGTGCAGCTTGCCGAAACGGCGCAGGCCGCCGGCGTCGAGATCGAATCGGAAAAAATGCGCAACGCGCTGCTGTCCTCGATCTCGCACGACTTCCGCACCCCGCTCGCGAGCATCATCGGCGCGACCTCCACGCTGCTCGACGAATCGCCTGGAGGCATCGACGCGGCCCAACGCAAGACCCTGCTCGGCGCGGTGTTCGACGAGGCCAATCGCCTGCACCGCCTCGTCGACAACCTGCTCGACCTGACTCGGCTCACCGCGGGCAAGCTCGCACTCAAGCGCCAGTGGGTGCCGCTCGAGGAAATCGTCGGCGCCGTGCTGCACCGCCTGCACGCCGCGCTGGCCGGCCGCAAGATCAGCGTCGACATACCCGCCGATCTGCCGCTGCTGCACGTCGACGAAGTGATGCTCGGGCAACTGCTGTTCAACCTCGTCGACAACGCGCAAAAGTACACTCCGGCCGGCAGCGCGATCGAAATCGCCGCATCGGTGCAGCGCGGCGAGATCGTCGTCAGCGTGCGCGACCACGGCCCCGGCGTGCCGGCCGGCGAGGAAGAGCGCGTGTTCGACAAATTCCAACGCGGTCATGCGGAAGGCGCGCAGAGCGGATTCGGCCTCGGCCTCAGCATCGCCAAGGCGATCGTCGAGGCGCACGGCGGCGAGATCCGCGCACGCAACTATTCCACCGACCACGGCGGCGGCGCCGAATTCCGCTTCAGTTTGCCGCTCGCCGCGCAGCCGCCGGCATGAACGCCAACGGACCACGCGCGACCGTGCTCGTGATCGAGGACGATCCGCAGATCGCGCGCTTTCTCGCCACCGCGCTCGACGCGCACGGCTATGCGCTGCACGTTGCCGCAAACGGCCACGATGGCCTGCGCGAGGCGGCGCTGCGCCAGCCCGACATCGTCATCGTCGATCTCGGCCTACCCGACATCTCCGGCCTCGAAGTGATCACGCGCCTGCGCGAGTGGTTCACACGATCGATCATCGTGCTCTCGGCGCGCAACCGGGAGACCGACAAGGTCGGCGCGCTCGACCTCGGCGCGGACGATTACCTGACCAAGCCGTTCGGCATCGGCGAACTGCTCGCGCGCCTGCGCGTGGCCGAACGCCATCGCGCGAAGAACGACAATGCCGACCCCGAAGCGCGCATCGAAGCGGGCGACCTCGTCATCGACCTCGCCGCGCGCCGCGTGCAGCGCGACGGTGCCGACGTGCACCTCACCCCGATCGAATACCGCTTGCTCGCCGCGCTGGCGCGCCACCGCGGCAAGGTGCTCACCCACCGCCAATTGCTGACCGAAGTCTGGGGTGCCGCCCACGTCGAATCGCCGCACTACCTGCGTATCTATCTGCGCGCGCTGCGGCACAAGATCGAGGCCGACCCGGCCCAGCCGAAACACCTGCTGACCGAGGTTGGCGTCGGTTATCGCTTCGCCGACGACTGATTTTGGCTGAACGCCTGCCACGGAAAGCCGCCCCGCAAGCAAAACCCCATCAAATCCGGTATAATCAGCGGGTTGTGCGGCCGTGTGGCCGCGATTTACGCACCGCAGCGGCCTCATCGCCGCAGATTTCGTGTCGCGTCAAACGACTTTCATCCGCCTCCGGCATCCTTGATCGGTTGCCGCGGGCGATTGCATTTTCGCAAACGTTGAAAGAACCAAATCGGCACATGGATGTGCCGACGCA
Source organism: Rudaea cellulosilytica DSM 22992 (assembly GCF_000378125.1). GTDB lineage: Bacteria > Pseudomonadota > Gammaproteobacteria > Xanthomonadales > Rhodanobacteraceae > Rudaea > Rudaea cellulosilytica. The sequence continues at coordinate 806,485 of NZ_KB899242.1, forward strand.
ATGAGCGCTTTTTGCTCATTGCGACAAACGTGGCGCGGCTTTGCCGCGACCGTTTGTGAGCCCGATTCTAATCAAGATCGGGCGGCAGGATGCCCAGTTTTGCACTCCAATTACTTAACCTTACGAGTTACGACCATGGCCCGTACCAAAGACCTCAAGTTCTACCGCAACATCGGCATCATCGCGCACATCGACGCCGGCAAGACGACGACGACCGAGCGCGTGCTCTATTACACCGGCAAGAAGCACCAGATCGTCGACGTGCACGACACCAAGGATGGCAAGGGCTCGACCACGACCGACTACCTCGAGCAGGAACGCAAGCGCGGCATCACGATCCAGTCCGCCGCGGTGTCGACCGAGTGGAAGGGCTACCAGATCAACGTCATCGACACCCCGGGACACGTCGACTTCACGATCGAAGTGAACCGCTCGCTGCGTGTGCTCGACGGCGCGGTCGTCGTGTTCGACGGCGTCGCCGGCGTGGAGCCGCAGACCGAGACCAACTGGCGCCTCGCCGACCAGTACCGCGTGCCGCGCATGTGCTACGTCAACAAGATGGACCGCATCGGCGCCAACTTCGCCCATTGCGTCAAGGGCATCCGCGAACGCCTCGGCGCCAACGCCCTGCTCTGCCAGGTTCCGCTCGGCAGCCATGACGAGTTCTGCGGCATGGTCGACCTCGTCGCCGGCGTCGGCTACAAGTGGGATTCGCACGACAAGGATTCGACCTGGGAAACGATCCCGCTCGACCAGATCAAGGACAAGGTCACGTTCGCCGCCACGGCCGACAACGAGTGGGTCGCGAACCTGCCGAAGCTGCGCCAGGATCTGCTCGAATCCGCGCTCGCGATGGACGACGAAGCGTTCGAGAAGCTGCTCGAAACCGGCGAATTCGACCCGGCCGTGCTCAAGAAGTGCATCCGCAAGGGTTGCATCGAAGGCAAGCTCGTACCGATCTTCTGCGGCTCGTCCTATCGCAACAAAGGCGTGCAGCAACTGCTCGACGGCGTCATTGACTACATGCCGGCGCCGGGCGAGAACGGTGGCATCGCGATGGTCGACGAGGACGGCAAGGCGATCGGCATGCAAGAAGTGACCGACGACGCGCCGGCGCGCGCGCTCGCGTTCAAGGTCATCAATGACCAGTTCGGCACGCTCACTTTCGTGCGCGTCTATTCGGGCGTGATCAAGAAGGGCGACACCCTGCTCAACGTCACCCGCGACAAGAAGGAGCGCATCGGCCGCATCGTCGAAGTGCAGGCGAACGCGACCAAGGACATCGACGAAGTGCGCGCCGGCGACATCTGCGCGTTCGTCTCGATGAAGGATACCGAGACCGGCGATTCGCTCAGCGATCCGTCCAAGCCGGCCCTGCTCGAGCGCATGCGCTTCCCGGATCCGGTGATCTCGGTTTCGGTCGAACCGAAGTCGCGCAACGACATCGACAAGATGTCGACCGCGCTGTACAAGATGGCCAAGGCCGACCCCAGCCTGCGTCTGCAGGTCGATCCGGCCACCGGCCAGACCGTGCTCAAGGGTATGGGCGAGCTGCATCTCGAAGTCACCATCGACCGCATGCGCACCGAACTCGGCGTCGAAGCGGTGATGGGCAAGCCGAAGGTCAGCTTCAAGGAGAAGTTCGGCCAGACGGTCGAGCACATCTACACGCACAAGAAGCAGTCCGGCGGTTCGGGCCAGTTCGCCGAGGTGAAGGTCCGCTTCGAGCCGACCGAGCCGGGCACCGGCGTCGAGTTCGTCGACGAGATCGTCGGCGGCCGCATCCCGCGCGAGTACATTCCGTCGGTCGACTTCGCGGTCAAGACCGAGTCGAAGAAGGGTCAGATCGCAGGCTATGAAGTCGTCGACTTCAAGTTCACCCTGCTCGACGGCAAGTATCACGACGTCGACTCCTCGGCGCTCGCGTTCGAAATCGCCGGCAAGGCCTGTTTCCGCGAAGCGCACAAGATGTCGAAGCCGAAGCTGCTCGAGCCGATGATGAAGATCGAAGTCGTGACCGAAGCCGAGTTCCTCGGCGACGTGATCGGCGACATCAACCGTCGCCGCGGCCAGGTCAGCGACCAGGGCCAAAAGGGTCCGCAGGCGTTCGTCCAGGGCTTCGTGCCGCTGGTCGAAATGTTCGGCTACATCAACTACCTGCGCTCCGCCACACGCGGCCGCGGCAACTTCACGATGGAGTTCGACCACTACTCCGAAGTGCCGGCGAGCATGGTCGACAAGCTGATGGAAGACGAAAAGAAGGACAACAAGGCCGCCTGATTTTTCCGGCCATGTCCACAAGCAAGGCCGGGCCCAGCCCGGCCTTTCTTTTTGCCCGCCGCCTGCCCTTTTCCGAAGCCGAGGCGCAGGCAATGGCGAGCATCGCTGATAAAATACCCACACCAGTCAATCTGCAGGTATCCCCATGGGCAGAGGCCCCAGCATCGCAGGCCGCAAGAACGCCGAAGACGCGCGCCGCGGCAAGATTTTCACCAAACTGATCCGCGAGATCACGATCGCCGCGCGTACCGGCGCCGACCCCGCAAGCAACGGGCGCCTGCGCGTCGCCATCGACAAGGCAAAAGCGGTGAGCATGCCGAGCGACACGATCGAGCGTGCCCTCAAGCGTGCGAGCGGCGCCGATGCCGCCGACATGCACGAGCTGCGCTACGAGGGCTACGGCCCGGCCGGCGTCGCCCTGATCATAGACTGCATGACCGACAACCAGCAGCGCACCGTCGCCGATGTGCGCAGCGCGCTGACCAAGCATGGCGGCAATCTCGGCACCTCGGGCTCGGTCGCGTTCCAGTTCAAGCACCTCGGTGAGATTGTCTTCGCGACGCCGGATTCGGCGAGCGAGGAAAAAGTCCTCGAAATCGCGCTCGAAGCGGGTGCCGACGACGTGCAGGCAGACAACGGACAGAGCACGGTGCTGTGCGCGCCGGAGAGCTACGAAGCGGTAAAAAAGGCACTCGTCGACGCCAAGCTCGAACCCGTGCGCGCCGATATCGTGTGGCGCCCGGAGAACCGCGTCGCCGTTTCGGGCGAGGCCGAGGAAACCCTGCTCGACCTGCTCGATCGTCTGGAAGACCTCGACGACGTGCAGGAGGTCTATCACAACGCGGCGCTGAGCGAAGCGTAGGGTTGTGTTGTTTCGCTATACTTTTATCCAAGGGCCCCGTAGCTCAGCTGGATAGAGCGTCCCCCTCCTAAGGGGAAGGTCGCACGTTCGAATCGTGTCGGGGCCGCCAATATCTGTTTGGTTGCCTTTGCGTTCGTCTTCGAACGCAAAAAGCAGCCATCCTCGGCTGCATTTCGGTTTGTTTTTGTGTTCATCCCTGAACACATGGACCAAAAAGCGACCATCGCTGGCCGCACTTTTCAATCAACATCTTCCAAGGTCGTGTTCTCATCCAATGCCGAGTAAAGTCACCGAAGGGGCCGAACGCGGCTGGATCGTGCCGATCGGCGGTGCGGAAGCCAAGCACAACGACGCACGCATCCTCGAGCGCTTCGTTGCGCTGTGCGGCGGCCGCGACGCGGACATCGTCATCATCCCGACCGCAAGCCAGCTCGCCGACACCGGTGCGCGCTACGAGGGCATCTTCTCCGAACTCGGCGCCGCGCGCGTCACCGCGATCGACTTCGACACGCGCCGCGATGCCGAAGAGAAAAATCGCCTGCAACGCATCGAACAGGCGAGCGGCATCTTCTTCACTGGCGGCAACCAGCTGCGCATCTCCACCCTGCTCGGCGGCACGCCGATCGCGCAGGCGATTCGCGCGAGCAACGCACGCGGCGTGCCGGTCGGCGGCACGAGCGCGGGCGCGAGCATCCTCTCCGAGCACATGATCGCGTTCGGCAAGGAAGGCTCCTCGCCGACCGCGGGCAGCGTGCGTCTCGCGCCCGGCCTCGGCTTGACCAACCGCTTCGTCATCGACCAGCATTTCCGCCAACGCGACCGCCTCGGCCGCCTGCTCGCCGCGCTCGCCTACAACCCGTTCCTTGTCGGCATCGGTCTCGACGAGGACACCGCCGCCTTCATCAACCCAGACAACACGCTCGAAGTCGAAGGCTCCGGCGCGGTGACCGTGGTCGATGCGAGCGAAATGCAGTTCTCGTCGATGGACCAGGTCAGCGAAAACGAGCCGGTCTGCCTGCTCGGCCTCAAGGTGCATATCCTCGTCGCCGGCGCGACATTCAACCTCGCCACGCGCACGGCGTCGGCCGGGTCGCTGGTGTCGCCGAAGCAGACACACTGAGCTTTTCCGCCGATTGGCGAATTGCGCTTTTTGTGCTTTCCTTGCAGGCATGGGGCCGGTTGCCCTGACCATGGGGATTTGACATGCGCATACTCGACCGTTCCGTCTACGTCGGCCCTTCGCTGTACGCGCACTTCCCAGTCATCAAGCTCGAACTCGATCTGGGCGAACTCGAGAACTGGCCGACCGCGAAGCTCGGCGCGGCGTTCATCGACGGCCTCGTCGCCGCGCTGCCCGGTTTGCAGGAACACGGCTGCTCGTACCGCGAACCCGGCGGCTTCATCCGCCGCATGCGCGAGGGCGAAGGCACCTGGCTCGGCCATGTGCTCGAACACGTCGCGATCGAACTGCAGAACGTTGCCGGCGAGGACGTCACTTTCGGCAAGACGCGCAGCATCAGCGACGCACGCCCCGGCGTGTACACGGTCGTCTACGAATACGCACAGCGCGAGGAAGGTATCGCCGCGGGCGATCTCGCCCTGCGCCTGGTCTGCTCGCTGCTGCCGGAGAACCTGCGTCCGAAGGACAGCGTACCCGCAGGCTGGAATTTCGCCGAGGCGCGCGACCAGTTCATCCGCTACGCACAACGGCGCGCGCTCGGGCCGTCGACGGCTTCGCTCGTGCGCGCGGCCGAACAGCGCAACATCCCGTGGCTGCGGCTCAACGAACAGTCGCTCGTGCAACTCGGTCACGGCAAGTACCAGCAGCGCATCCAGGCGACCGTGACCGGCCGCACTTCGCACATTGCAGTTGAACTCGCCAGCGACAAGGAAGAGACGAACAAGATCCTCGCCTCACTCGGCCTGCCGGTGCCGAAACAGGAACTCGTGCGCACGGAGGAAGCCGCGCTGCGCGCTGCGCGTCGCCTCGGCGGGCCGGTCGTGACCAAGCCGTACAACGGCAATCACGGCCGCGGCATCACCATCGCGATCAGCAAGGACGAAGACGTGATCGCCGGTTTCAAGGCTGCGCAGGAACATTCGAACTCGGTCATCGTCGAAACCTATCTCGCCGGCGACGACCATCGCCTGCTCGTGGTCAACGGCGAACTCGTCGCCGCGACCAAGCGCACGCCGGGCCATGTCGTCGGCGACGGCACGCGCAGCGTGCGTGAACTCGTCGACATCGTGAATTCCGATCCGCGCCGCGGCGTCGGCCACGAGAAGGTGCTGACCAAGCTACAACTCGACCGCGAGGCGACCGTCATGCTCGAAGGCGCCGGCCTCAGCTTCGATTCGGTGCCGGAGAAGGATCGTGTCGTGCCGCTGCGCAAGACCGCGAACCTCTCGACCGGCGGCACCGCGACCGACGTCACCGACATCATCCATCCAGACAATCGCGACATGGCTGTGCGCGCGGTGCGCGCAATCGGGCTCGACGTCGGCGGTGTCGATTTCCTTTCGCCGAACATCGCCGAAAGCTACAAGAGCGTCGGCGGTGGCATCTGCGAGATCAATGCGGCGCCGGGTTTCCGCATGCACGTCAGCCCGAGCGAAGGCACGCCGCGCGACGCTGCCGGCCCGGTCATCGACATGCTGTTTCCGCAAGGCGCGCCCGCGCGCGTGCCGATCGCCGCGATCACCGGCACCAACGGCAAGACCACGACTTCGCGCATGCTCGCGCACATCGCCAAGATGGCCGGCTACACGCCCGGACTGACCACGACCGACGGCGTCTATATCGATGGTCAACGCACGGTCGAGGGCGACATGACCGGGCCGGTGTCTACGCGCATGGTGCTCGCCGATCCGAACATCGATATCGCCGTGCTTGAAATCGCGCGCGGCGGCCTGCTGCGCGCGGGCATGGGCGTGCCCGAGGTCAACGTTGCCGCCGTGCTCAATGTGCAGAGCGACCATCTCGGACTCAAGGGCATCGACACGCTCGAACAGCTCGCCGAGGTGAAGCGCGTTCCGATCGAAGTCGCCACCGATTGCGCCGTGCTCAACGCCGACGATCCACACGTTTTGAAAATGTCGGCGTATACCGAGGCGAAAGTCATCTGCTACGTGACGATGAACCCCTCGCACGCGCTCGTGCGCGAGCACGTGCGCGCGGGCGGCCGCGCCTGTGCGCTCGAGGCCGGCGTCAACGGCTCGATGATCACGCTGTACGACAAGGGCAGCCACATCCCGCTGATGTGGACGCATCTGATTCCGGCCACGCTCGAAGGTCGCGCGCTGCACAACGTGCAGAACGCGATGGTTGCGGCCAGCCTCGCGTTCGCGCTCGGCATCAAACTCGACGCGATCCGCCAGGGCCTGCGCACATTCGATACCACGTTCTTCCAAGCGCCCGGGCGCATGAACGTGTTCAACGAGCATCCGTTCAAGGTGCTGATGGACTACGGCCACAACGCGCACGCGGTCGGCGTGATGGCCGATCTCGCCGGGCGCCTCGACGTCAGCGGACGCCGCATCGTCGTCGTCGCCGGCCCGGGTGACCGCCGCGACGAGGATCTCGTCGAGATTGCGGGCGCCGTTGCCGGCAAATTCGACCATTACATCGTGCGCCGCGACGACGCGCTGCGCGGCCGCGACGGCGACGAGGTGCCGCGCATCATCGCCAAGGCGCTGAAGGAAAAAGGCGTCGCCGATGCGGCGATCACGATCATTCCCGATGAGCAGGAAGCGATAGCCGCTGCGCTGAAGATGGGCCACCCGGGCGACCTGTTGCTGGTCTTCGCCGATGCGCTCGCGCGCTCGTGGAAGCAGATCACCAAATTCCATGTCGAAGGCACGCCCGCGCCGGCGGTCAAGCGCGTCGAGCCGGTCGCGGCGATCGAACCCGCGATCGAGGAGCGCGCTGTGGTCGAGATGGATGGCCTGATCCGCGACGAGCGCGGCATACGCTTTGCGCGCGAGACCGAAGACTAGAACCTATCTCAAAACTGCTGCGCTCGACATTTCGCGCGCCGGCGGTGCTCGGAATCCTCTTTTACTGTAAGTAAACTCCGGTTCCTGCGCTCCGGCGTCGCGCGAACTGCCTTCGCTCGCTACGCTTTGAGATAGGTTCTGGAAAACACCGCATGACGATTCCGTTCGAAGATTCGCGCCGTCTGACCGGCGCCAATCTCTATTTCCCCGTGCCCGGCGCCGTGCTTGAAACCGCACCGGGTATACTTGTGGACAATGCAGCCGTTGAGCGCTGGCGTGCCGAGGTCGAACGCTTATGCCGTGAACTCGGCTGGTCGGAAATCGAAACCGCAGCACGATTGCGCGATGGCGCTGGCTCACTCGCGATCACTGCCTCCATCGACCAATTGTTCACCGCCACCGAAGTCAACGAATACGCGCTGGAACGAGCCCTGCTTCCCTTCTCCCACCGGGAAAGGGAAGAATGGTTCCTCGCTCCAGCGTACCCCGCGATCTGGGACGAGGAACTCGCACTACAGACGCTGCGCCTTGCAGCCGCAGGCGAACGTCGGTCCGATCTCGTCGCCTTGATTGACGAAGCGCATCGGCGCGATCTTCCCACTCTGCTCGACGATATTGAATTGACACTCGGCGAAGGTGCCGGCGCGCGAACGTGGCCGCTCGACGCATTGCCCTCACCCGCTGCGGTCGAATGGAAACCGTTGCACGCCATTCCGGTCGCGCTCGTGACCGGATCGAACGGCAAGACGACGACAACGCGTCTCGTCGCCGCGATCAGCGAGCGAGCGGGACGCCGCACAGCATTCAGCAGTACCGACGGCGTCGTCATCGGTGGCGAACTCGTCGCGAGCGGCGACTACTCCGGTCCCGCCGGCGCGCGCGCCGCATTGCGCGACGTGCGCAGCGAAACTGCGATCCTCGAGACCGCGCGCGGCGGCATTCTGCGCCGCGGGCTTGCGGTCGAGCGCGTGCAGGCAGCGATCGTCACCAACATCAGTGCGGATCATTTCGGCGAGTACGGCGTGCACGATCTCGACGACCTCGCCGACGCCAAGCTCGTCGTCGCGCATGCGCTGGTCGCCGAGGGCACGCTCGTGCTCAACGCCGACGACGACATGCTCGTGCGCCGAGCGGCCGGCCTGAAGTGCCGCATCGCCTGGTTCGCGCTCGACGCGGATCATCCGCTATTGATCGAACACCGTGCGCGCGGCGGCGCGACCTGCGGCGTGCACGCTGGACAACTCGTGCTGCACGCTGACGGCATCGATCGCGCGCTCGGCCGCATCACCGACATGCCGCTGAGCGCAAACGGCGCGGCGAAATACAACATCGCCAACCTCACCGGCGCCGCCCTGCTCGCCCACGTGCTGGGCATCGAGGATGCGGTCATCGCGCAGGTCTGCGCGCAGTTCGGCGCGAGTAACAACGATAATCCTGGCCGCTTGATGCGCTGGCATTTCGGCACGACGACGGTGATCGTCGACTATGCGCACAACCCGGAAGGACTGCGCGGCCTGCTCGACGTGGCGCGTGCGATCTCGCCGCAAGGTCGTCTGGCCCTCGTACTCGGCCAGGCCGGCAATCGCGAGGACACGGACATTCGCGGACTCGCCGCGGTCGCCGCGCGCCATCATCCCGACCTCGTCGTGCTCAAAGAACTCGCCAGCCACGCGCGCGGACGCGCGCCGGGTGAGGTTGTCGCACTGTTGCACGACGGACTGATCCGCAACGGCATCGCCGAAAATTCCATCGTCGTTTGCGACAGCGAAATCGGTGCCGCGCGCGCCGCCCTCGCGTGGGCGCGCACAGGCGACTTGCTCGTGCTACCGATCCACGATAAACAAGGCCGCAAAGAATGCGTCATGCTGCTCGATGGTCTTGAGCAAGCGCAGTGGCGCCCCGGCAAGCCGTTTCCGAGCCTTTTATAGTTTGCGTTCGATCAGCGCGATGTGCGAGTTGTTCTCGATGCGCTCGAATACGACTTCCGTTCCAATGGCCGAAATGTCGAAATCGTGAATCACGAAATCGGCGGGCAATTCTGCGAGAGTGCGCTTGGCACCCGTTTCAAGATCCAGCATGGCGAGGTTCTTGTGACCGATCTGGCCGGCGAGAATGACCAGCTTCTGCGAATCGGGCAGGAAAGCAAAGCGCCGCGCCCCGCGGGTAAGCATGATTCCAGCCAGCGGATGAGGGCGGCCGTCGGTGGCGGCAGCACGCAAGGGGAAAGTCGTGCCGACATCGGCGCCCGAATAGACGACGAGACGCCCATCCGGCGACCACACCGGATCGATCGAATATTCCGACGTGAACGGCACGGGCGCATCGCCGTTGATGAAAATGCGTGTAAGCCGCGGCGCTTCGTCGCGCATCGCCGCGATCAGGATCGAGCCGCCGTCCGGCGACCAGGCCGGGCTGCCGCGCAACGCAAGCGTGTCGGCGATGACGCGCGCATGCGAGCCATCGCTGTCCATGACGTACAGCCGCATTTTTCCGGCCTCCTCAACCGAGAAGGCCAGCGAACGATGATCGAAGGACAATGCCAACGCGCCGACGATGCGACCGCGTGCGGTACTCCACAGCTCCGAGCGTTGATCATCGTGCAGACGCCATATGCTCTGCCCTGCCCTCGCGATGAAGATGACACCGGTATCGGCGAAACGCGGGCTTGCACCGTTCGCTGTCATTGGTGTTGGCACGGCAGGCGTCGTCGCCTGATCCGGTTCAAGCGCCAGGTGCCACAGGCTCGTCCGCGGATTGGCCACCGTTGCCGCAAGATGCGAACCGTCGGCGCTCGCCGCAAGCGAGGTGAATGTCTCGACGCCAAGGCTGACCCGGTGCGGAACGCGGCGTTCCAGATCCATCGCGTAGATCCACGGACCGGATCGATCCGCGTCGTCGGCCAGATACAAGAGCGTATGCCGATCAAGGAATACGGGGTAGGCAACGCGCGATTCGTGCTGCGTGATGCGTTCGAGACCCTCGCCCGTCGTCTTCACGCGCCAGACGTCCCAGTCGTTCGGCGGAACGCCACGGACGAAGTAAATATACTGATCGTCAGGCGACCAGACGGGAAAGTGGCAATGGACGCCGTCCTCCGCGCCGTAGAGGCGGCGATCGGCTGTCCCGGGCGCCGCATCAAGATCGCGAATGAACATGGGATCGCCCGGTGCAGTCGTGTGGTAGACCAGATGTCTGCCATCGCGCGAGACATCGACCTCTGCGGCGTGCGCAAGATACAGAGACAACGGACCTTCCTCGACTGGCGTGGTCAGGATATTGACGTCGTCGGGTCGGAAACCTTCAGCACGCCGCGCCCAGACGTAGACGGATTGCCCATCGGATGAGAACAGCAGCGTCCGCGTCGCCGGGTTGATCAGCTCGCCGACTTGACCGCGGGTGAGGTTGCGGTAAGTACCGCTGTCGATCGTGCTCAACCAAGCATCGACTCTGCCTTGTTTCGTTGCAACGAAGGCCAGGCGCCGGCCATCGCGCGAAATCGCGGCAGCCTCCTCGTCGCCGTCGAAGTCGAGCAGCGGCGTGAATTTTGCGTCGGCGAGCGGGCTGCGCCAGAAGAAGTCGTTGCGCCGCGCATAGTCGATCGCGGCCACGACCGCCAACAGCACGCCCACGAGCATGGCGATAGCCAGACGTGATCGCGATGCGGGAGACTGCGCGAGCGCGGGCGGCGGCAGCGAAGGCGGGGATGATTCAACGGCTGCCCCGTCGCCATCGCCGGCAAGGTCGCCGCGCCGACTCGTCCACCACACGTCGAGTTCGGAGCGAAACGCGAACACCGAACCGAGCTTGTCGTGCTGATGGCGATGCACCGGCATGGCTTCGCGCCGCTCCCAGCGCTGGACCGTGCTCACGTCGCGTTTCAGGTAGGCGGCGATCCGCTTCCACGAATCCAGGCGATCTTCCGCCTCGCCGCGTGTCGTGGCGCCCTGCCGGTCAGTCGTGGGTTCGTCCAAAATACAAGCTCCGATGACACGAGCCCGGTCTGGATTCTTTCATCAACGCGTGCGTGATGCAAATCGCTGCATTGCGCGGGGAACTGCGGCAAGTGGCTTCGTGCCGCGCTTTGCAGCTTGCGGATCCGCGCCGATGGAGGGACTTTCACCACCGCTGGATTCTCGGCGAAAACACACGCAGAGAACCCTCCAGCCTATTCGCACCCCACCAGGAGCTCCCATGAACACACCACAAGCACGCATTTCCGCCCGCTTCCAGCTGCGTCCGCGTACCCTGAGATGGACGCTCGCAAACTTAGCGCTGGCGACCATGCTAGGTTGTCCGGCTGTGACACAAGCGACCCCGTCGCTGAACTTCGTCAGCGATGTGACCGAAGCACATTTCGATCCATTGCGTATCGTCTACCCGGATAGTGACATCTCGCGACACCATGGCGACGATGACGACTTTCGCCACCGCCATTTTCGCGACGACCCGCTGATCATCATCAATGTCGAGAACGCGTCGGACTACTACATCGTCACCAATACCGTCGCCGCCATAAATGCCCAAGGCACCGTTGTCGGCTACAGCGGATGGCATACGCATCCGGGACCGAGCGTAGTCCTGGTCAAGTCTGGCGTCGCGACGGTCTACGACGGCGACGATCCGACCTGCACGCCGAAAACCTATGCCGCCGGAAGCGGCTTCGTCGATCCCGGTGACGGTCACGTCCACATGGTGCGCAACGAGGGAACGGCTGTGTTGGTGACGCAGGCGTTCCAGATCATCCCGACGGGCGATGCTCGGCGCATCGACGCACCGAGTCCGGGCAATTGTCCGTTCTAATCCAAGCAAGCGAACCGAAGAGACGGACATCCGCGCGATCGCCCAAGGCCGCAGTCGCGTTGCGCTCGAGGAAATTGGAACCGGGGCTTGGCGTTGCCTGTCGGCGTCGCCGCGTAAAGCGCGCGGAGCTTCATGCCTTCCGGCATCTACATGAACTCGGCCAGCTTCGGCCACAACTCCTCGAGCGGCTTGCGTACGCCGCGGCAGAGAAAAATGTCCGCATGCCACTTCGTCTCTTCGTTTTCCACCTTGGCCTCGTTGCTGGTATGGCCGACGAGTTCGACCGTCGTGCACGGCTGATCGAGGTCCTTGCGATCGGCGCCGACGACGATCATGTTCTGCGGCGTCGGGCCGTACGGTCCGCGCAGCCAGAACGAATTGGCCGCGCTCCACGCCTGCGGCAGGCCATATTGCGGACCGTACAGATCGAGCGCGCCGGCTTCGCCGTAGTTGCTCGCCCAGATGCCGGTTTGTGTGCGTTCCTCCGCCGTCAGACCATCGCGGATGCGCGCGACTTCGCGCGCGAGTTCCGGCCAGCCTAATTCTTCACGGAAATCGCCGTTCAATTCGTTGACCCGCGCCCACGCCGGCGAATTCACCGGCACCAACGGCAGGCAGATGCGCAACATGATCGCTCCGCACAAGACGATGACGAACGATGCTGCCCACGCACCGCGCCGCCATGTCGGCGCACGCATCGAATCGATGAACGCTTGCAGTTGCACCGCGCCCGCAGCGAGCAGCATCGGATACAAAGGCGCGGCATAGTAACCGCGGCCGCGCGCAGCAACGAGGATGACGAACGGCACGAGCGCCATCCAACCGAGAATGCGCCAGCGCCTGCCCGCTTCTGTCACGAATACGAACCAGAGTCCGAGCAACCACAGCGGCACCGTGACGAAATTGCTCGCGATGTAGAGCTGCTCCAGCCAGAAACCGTCGGCGCGACCGATGCGCACGTCGCGCGCATGGATCTGCTTCAGCATGTCCAGCGTGACGAAGTCGTGACGGAACTGCCAGACCAGATTCGGCAGGAAGATCAGCAACGACAAGGCAACGCCGCACCACAGCCACTTGCTGCGCAGGTCGGCGCGTAGCGGAGTAAGCACAACGCCAGCAACCAGCCCGGCGGCGAAGAACGCCGCGGTGTACTTGGTCATCATGCCCAGCCCGACCATCGCGCCTATCGCGAGCCACCAGCGCGCGTCACCCGATTCGATACGGCAGACGACGAAGTAGGCGAGCAGCACGAACCAGAGGAAATCGAAGGTGACATACATGAACAGCGCGCTGCCCGAAAGGGACACCGGAGCAAGCGCAATGGCGAACGCCGCGAGCAACATGGCCGCACGGCCGCCGCCAAGCCGGCGGGTCATCAGGCCGGCGACGACGAAAACGATGCTCTGCGCGAGGGCGGGAAAGAAGCGAAATCCAGCCAGCGAGGCACCGAACAACTCCCACTCGATGCGACCGAGAAACGGCGTCAGCGGCGGATAAGCGACGAAGCCCCAGTCGAGACGGCGCGCATCGCTCAGGAACTGCAGCTCATCGCGATGAAACCCGTACTGCCCGTTCGTCGCGACATGGAAAATCAGCTTGGCCGCGGCTAGCGCGAGCAACAGGGCCAAGTCCTTGTCAAAACCTCGTTTTTCCACGTGTCTCGCCCTTTGTACGGTGCACAAGCATAACGTATTGGCCCCATTCGATTGCCACACCCCGGTTCCGGACAGGGCCAATCACCGGTTTATAATTGGCGGCTATCTTTAGCCAAACTGGAACACCCATGTCCGACAAGATTCTCGCGGCCCTCGGCCTCACCGGCACCGTCTCCGGTACCTATCTCGGCAACGGCGAATGGTCGAAGACCGACGATGCCGGCACGCTCGAAGTGGTCAACCCGAGCACGCACGAGGTGATCGGCCGCGTGCATTCGGCTTCGGCGAGCGACTACGAGACGATCGTGCAGCGCGCACAGGCCGCGTTCGCCGTGTGGCGCACGACGCCGGCGCCGCGGCGCGGCGAAGCGATCCGCCTCTGCGGCGAAGCGCTGCGCAAGCACAAGGACGCGCTCGGCTCGCTGGTCGCGCTCGAGATGGGCAAGATCAAGCCCGAGGGCGATGGCGAGGTCCAGGAGATGATCGACATCGCCGACTTCGCCGTCGGCCAGTCGCGCATGCTTTACGGCAATTCCATGCACAGCGAGCGCCCCGGCCATCGCATGGGCGAGCAGTGGCATCCGCTCGGCCTCGTCGGCATCATCAGCGCGTTCAATTTCCCGGTCGCGGTGTGGGCCTGGAATTCGTTCATCGCCGCGGTGTGCGGCGACATCTCGATCTGGAAGCCGTCGCCGAAGACGCCGCTGTCTGCGATCGCCTCGATGAAGATCTGCAACGAAGCGCTCAAGGCCGGCGGCTTCCCCGACCTGTTCTTCCTGTTCAACGATGCCGGCGTGGAACTCGCGCAGACCTTCGTCGACGACTATCGCATTCCGCTGATCAGCTTCACCGGTTCGACCGCAGTCGGCCGCACGGTCGGCGAGCGCGTCGCGCGGCGCATGGGCCGCTCGCTGCTCGAACTCGGCGGCAACAACGCGATCATCGTCGACGCGAGTGCGGATCTGAAGCTCGCGATCCCGGCGATCGTGTTCGGCGCGGTCGGCACGGCCGGCCAGCGCTGCACGACGACGCGGCGCGTGTTCATCCACAAGTCGATCTTCGCCGACGTGATGGGCAAGCTCGTTGCGGCGTACAAGCAGGTCGAAAAGAAGATCGGCGATCCGACCCTGGCGACGACGCTGATGGGTCCGCTCAACTCGAAGGCCGCGGTCGACGGTTTCGTCGGTGCAGTCGAGAAGGCCAAGGCCGCCGGCGGCAAGGTCGAGACCGGAGGCACAGCGCTCAGCGACAAACCTGGCAACTTCGTCCTGCCGACGATCATCAGCGGCGTGAAGAATGCCGATGCAGTCGTACAGACCGAAACCTTCGCGCCGATCCTTTATGCAATGCCGTTCGACACACTCGACGAAGCGATCGCGTTGCAGAACGGCGTGCCGCAGGGCCTGTCGAGCTCGATCTTCACGCGCGATATGCAGACCGCGGAAAAGTATCTTTCAGCGGCGGGCTCCGACTGCGGCATCGCCAACGTCAACATTGGCACCTCGGGCGCCGAGATCGGCGGCGCGTTCGGCGGCGAGAAGGAAACCGGCGGCGGCCGCGAATCGGGCAGCGATGCGTGGAAGGCGTACATGCGCCGCCAGACCAATACGATCAACTACTCGGATTCGCTGCCGCTCGCGCAGGGCATCAAGTTCGAGTTCTGAGCTTTCTCCCGCTTGCTGGAGACACCGCAAGCGGGATAGGTGACAGCGCTTGCGGTCGCCTTACGAGAACCCCTAAACGCGCGTTGCGCGCAGGCGCAACGCGTTGCCGATCACCGATACCGACGACAGGCTCATCGCCAGCGCTGCGATCATCGGGCTCAGCAGCAGGCCGGTGAACGGATACAGCACACCCGCAGCGAGCGGCACGCCGAGCGCGTTGTAGACGAAAGCAAGACCGAGATTCTGGCGCATGTTCGTCACTGCGCTGCGCGAGATCGCGAGCGCGCGCACGATCCCGCGCAGATCGCCTTTGACGAGTGTGACCTGCGCGCTCGACATCGCCACGTCGGTGCCCGTGCCCATCGCGATACCGACGTCGGCAGCGGCGAGTGCGGGCGCGTCGTTGATGCCATCGCCGGCCATCGCGACACGGCGCCCTTGCGCTTTGAGCGTCGCGACGAGTGCCGCCTTGTCCTGTGGCCGCACCTCGCCGTGCACCTCGTCGATGCCGAGCCGTGCGGCGATCGCCTGCGCCGTGGTCTTGCCGTCGCCCGTCGCCATGATCAGGCGCCAGCCCGCGGCATGCAGCGCGGCGACCGCCTCCGGTGTCGAATCCTTGATCGGATCGGCCACGGCGATCAGGCCGAGCGCGCGACCGTCCGCGGCGAGGAAGACCACGCTGGCGCCCTCCTGGCGCAGGCGTTCCGCCTCGTCGCGCAAATTCGCGATGTCAACGCCTGCCTCGCTCACCAGTGCCGCGCTACCGAGTAAGACGCTCTGCGCAGCGACACGCCCGCGCACGCCGCTGCCGGTCGCCGACTCGAAATCGGCGGCGGCTTGCAGCGCCAGGCCGCGCCGTCGCGCTTCGGCGACGATCGCCGCGGCGAGGGGATGCTCGCTGCCCTGCTCGATGCTCGCGGCGAGACGCAGCACCTCATCCGCGCTCGTGCCGGCCATCGCGACCACGTCGCGAAACGCGGGCCGGCCTTGCGTCAGCGTGCCGGTCTTGTCGACGATCAGCGTGTCGATCGTGCGCAGACGCTCGATCGCCTCGGCGTCGCGGAACAGCACGCCGGCATGCGCGGCGCGGCCGCTCGCGACCATGATCGTCATCGGCGTGGCGAGGCCGAGCGCGCAGGGGCAAGCGATGATCAACACGGCGACGGCATTGACGATCGCGTAGGTCCACGACGGCTGCGGGCCGAACACGCCCCAGACGAAAAACGTCGCGAGCGCGACCGTCATTACCGCGAGCACGAACCAGACACTGACCTTGTCGGCCAGCCGCTGCATCGGCGCGCGCGTACGCTGCGCCTGCGCCACGAGACTCACGATCTGTGCCAGCGCGGTTTCCGCGCCGACCTTTTCGGCGCGAATCACCAGGCTGCCCGTGCCGTTCAGCGTCGCGCCTATCACGGCGTCGCCCGGTTTCTTTTCGACCGGAATGGGCTCGCCGGTCAGCATCGATTCGTCGATGCTCGAGCGGCCCTCGACGACGACACCGTCGACCGGCACTTTTTCACCCGGGCGTACGCGCAAGCGATCACCGACTTGCACTTGGTCGAGCGCCACATCTTCCTCGGCACCGCCCTCGCGCACGCGGCGCGCCGTCTTTGGCGCCAGGCCAAGCAATGACTTGATCGCCGCCGACGTGCTCGAGCGCGCCTTCAGTTCCAGAATCTGTCCGAGCAAGGTCAGCGAGACAATGATCGCCGCCGCTTCGAAATACACGCCGACACGGCCGTGCTCGTGGAACGATTCAGGGAACACCTGCGGCGCCACGGCCGCGACGACGCTGTAGCCAAATGCGGCGATCACGCCGGTGCCGATCAGCGTCCACATGTTCGGGCTGCGGTTGGCGATCGACTGCGCCCAGCGTTCGGCGAACGGCCAGCCGGCCCAGAGCACCACGGGCGCGGCGAGCGCGAATTCGAGCCAGGTGCGCACCGTTGCCGAAAGCGCGGTAAACGCGTGGCCGAACATCGCGAGCGCAAACACGGCGATCGACAGCGGCAGCGTCCAGAGAAAACGGCGGCGGAAATCAGTCAGTTCCGGATTCTCGCCGTCGTCGAGGCTCGGCATCATCGGCTCGAGCGCCATGCCGCAGATCGGACAGGTGCCGGGCGCATCGCGCACGATTTCCGGATGCATCGGGCAGGTATATTTCGTGCCCGGCACCATGGGCGGCGGCGGCTCGGCGCCCTTTTCCGGCGCAAGATAACGCAAAGGATCGGCAACGAACTTGGCGCGGCAACCCGCTGAACAGAACAGGTATTCGTGGCCCGCGTGTTCGGCGCGATGCGCCGAATCGGGTTTGACCTTCATCCCGCACACGGGATCGATCGCGGTCGCTGTCGAATCGATTGCGGCCGTAGATGTATGGCTTTGCTTGTGCGCGTCGCAACAGCCCGGCGCGGCCGGCGCTGCGTCGTTGTGCTGGTGCTCTTGCGAATGCGTGTGCGACGCCATCAATGCAATTCCTCATCGGTCAGCGCGTTGAGGATCGGACATGCCTCCGCCCGCCCGTGCCCGGGACAGGCGGCGATCAGCTTGCGCAGGCCGGCGCCGACACGTTCGAGCTCGGCGATGCGCGCCTCGATGTCAGCGAGCTTGAGCTGCGCCACGCGCTTGACCTTGGCCACGCTGCGTTCCGCGCTCAGTTCCAGCAGCGTGCGGATGTCCTCGAGCGAAAACCCGAGCGCCTTGGCGCGACGGATGAAACGCAGGCGCCTGAGTTCCGCCTCGCCGTAGCGCCGGTAACCGGAAGCGAGGCGCCCCGCCGGCTGCAGCAGGCCGTTGCGTTCGTAGTAGCGCACCGTGTCGATGGCGACGCCGGCGCTCTCGGCGAGTTTGCCGATGCTGAAATTCGACATGTGATCCTCCAGTGGCGCACAGTCTAGAGTCTAGACCCAGGTCCAGAGTCAAGCGCGGGAGACGGGGAATTTGCCGCCGCCCCCATGCCTACGGCCGGATCACGACGCCGATGTGCAGCAGCCGCCGTCGCGGCCGTCGGCCTGCACGGGCGGACACGGCACATCGCCCCACGAACAAAACACGCAACAATCGCCGGGCTTCGGTTTGAGCAACGCGCCGCAATGCCGACAGTCGTAGAACCACTGGCAGGCATCGGTCGGCATCGTTTCCGTGCTTGACTGCCCGCAGTCGGGGCAGGTCAGCGTCGATTCGGTGATGATCGCGTTCATGCGCCCATCATAGTGAGCGCGCTGTGCATTACCATCGATACAGGTAGCGGACATATGACCCGGGTATGATGGCGGCGGCCGGCGTACGGAGTGCAGCATGAACACACCAGTGCAGAACACCACCAGCGTCAGTGCGATCCTCAGCCTGATTTTCGGCGTCGTGAGTTGGCTCGGATTGCCGTTCTTCGGTGCGATCATCGCGATCGTCTGCGGCCACGTCGCGCGCGGTGAGATCCGGCGCGCCCCGCCAGGGGCAATCCAGGGCGACGGCCTGGCGCTGGCTGGGCTCGTCCTCGGCTACCTGCACCTCGCGCTGTTCATGCTCGCCACATTCGCCCTGCTCACCTTCTTCGGCGGCTTCGCCTGGCTGGCCGCGCACCTGCACTGAGCGGGGATTCAGCTTGGCCGACATTGAATCGGCATGCACATGACATTATCATGTGTGTGCATGATCGTTGCGATCGTCCGAATCGCCCGGATCAGAAGCAGCCATTCCGGCTGCGCTTCTCAAAAGATGACGCCATGAAAACGCAGCGCCTCACCCTGCTCGTCTCGCCCGAAGACAAGCGCAACTATCGCAACCTCGCCAAGGAACGCGGCATGAACATGAGCGAACTCATGCGCGAGGCCGTACGCGCCTACGGCGTCAGCACGATCGACGACCCGCGTGAACTCGTCGCCCTGACCGCCGAACTGCGCGAAGCGCTGCCGGCGATGCGCCGCAGCGTGCGCGCGGCCAATGCTTCGGTCGAGCGCGCGCTCGCCAGCATCGCCAGCCGCCAGGCCAAGCCCTCCAAGGCCGGCTGATGGGCGCCCTGCTCGACGCGGTGAAAGTGCTCAAGGATGTGCTGCGCATGCGCGATGATCTCGATCGACTGGCGAAAAACGTCGACAAGCTGGCCAACGTCGCCAACGAAATCGACAAGCGCCTGATCCGCATCGAGACGATGGTCGAGATCGCGGAAAAGCGCAGTGCGCGCCAGGCCAAGCTGCCCGCGAAGCAGTAGCTTGTACGCCCTCGCCCGCCCCTTCCTGTTCTGCCTCGACGCCGAGCGAGCGCACGATCTCGCGCTCGCGTCGATCGAAGCCGCCTACCGCACCGGCCTCAACCCGCTGCTCGCGCTGAAATCGGCGCCGTTGCCGACGCGCGTGTTCGGCATCGACTTCGTCAATCCGGTCGGGCTCGCCGCTGGGCTCGACAAGAACGGGGCCTACGTCGACGCGCTCGCCGCGCTCGGCTTCGGCTTCATCGAAGTTGGAACGACCACGCCGCGAGCGCAGGCCGGCAATCCGAAGCCGCGCATGTTCCGCCTGCCCGAGCACGAGGCGGTGATCAACCGGCTCGGTTTCAACAACGGCGGCGTCGAAGCGCTCGTGCGCAACGTTGAGCGGGCGAAGTTCAACGGTGTGCTCGGTATCAACATCGGCAAGAACAAGGACACGCCGAACGAACGCGCGGTCGACGACTACCTGCACTGCCTCGAGCGCGTCTACGCGCGTGCCAGCTATGTAACGGTCAATATTTCCTCACCAAACACGCAAGGTTTGCGCGATCTGCAGGAAGAAGAAACCTTGAAGCGTTTTGTCGGCACGCTGCGCGAGCGCCAGGAGCAGCTCGCCGCGCAACACAGCACACGCAAGCCGATGCTGCTCAAGATCGCGCCGGACCTGAGCGAGGCCGAGCTCGACGGCATCGCCGCCGTGCTGCTGGCCGCAAAAATCGACGGCCTGATCTGCACGAACACGACGATCGCGCGCGACGCGATCGCGGGCGCGCGCCATGCGCAGGAAGCCGGCGGTCTCTCCGGCAAGCCGCTGATGGCCAAGGCAACCGCGGTGCTGCGCGGCATGGCGCAGCGGCTCGGCAGCGCGATTCCGCTCATCGGCGTCGGCGGCATCACGTGCGGTACGGACGCAGCGGAAAAATTCGCCGCGGGTGCGAGCCTCGTGCAGTTCTACTCCGGCCTGGTCTTTCGCGGGCCGTCACTGATCGGCGAATGCGTCGAAGCGCTGCGCGGCAAAGCCAGATGAACGACCACCACGCCACTTCGACGCTGCCTTTCGTCACCGGTTACGGCTATACGGTGCACGAGAACGCTTCGATGCTCGATCGCACGACGTTCCGCGTGCCCGCGCGCGCGGCGATGCTGATCGACGTGCACGAATTCGACGCGATCCCGTGCCTGCTGGACGACGCCGCTAAGCAGCATCGCGAGGTGCTGATTCTCGGCGGCGGCAGCAACGTCTTGTTCACCCGCGACTGGCCGGGCGTCGTGCTCGCCTTGCGCACGCGCGGCCTCGACATCATCGAGCAACACGTGCCCGGCACGCCGGGCGATGCCGCGCTCGTGCGCGCCGCGGCCGGAGAAGTCTGGGACGACTTCGTCCACTGGACACTGGCGCATGGCTTGCGCGGACTGGAGAATCTCGCCCTGATTCCGGGTAGTGTCGGCGCCACGCCGATCCAAAACATCGGCGCCTACGGCGTCGAGGTCGGCGAGTTCGTCGATGCCGTATATGCATACGACCGCACGACGAGTTCGATCGTGCGTCTCGACCGCGCCGCCTGCGCCTTCGCCTACCGCGATTCGCTGTTCAAGCGCGATAGCGGGCGCTATCTCATCACCGCAGTCGATTTCCTGCTGCCGCGCGAGCGTGCGCTGCGCCTCGACTACGACGGCGTGCGCGAGGAACTCGCCGCGATGGGCGTGGACTCACCCGACGCGCGCGCGGTCGCGCACGCGATCTCGCGCGTGCGCACGCGCAAACTGCCCGATCCGGTCACCACCGGCAACGCCGGCAGTTTCTTCAAGAACCCGATCGTCTCAGCCGACCTCGCCACAGCGCTCGAGGGCGAGCATGCGCGGATGCCGCTCTGGCCGCTGGCGGACGGCCTGGCGAAGCTGTCGGCCGCCTGGCTGATCGAAGCCTGCGGGCTCAAGGGATTTCGCCAGGGCGATGCGGGCGTTTCCGATCAACACGCGCTTGTGCTGATCAACTACGGCGGCGCGAACGGCGCGCAGCTCTGGGCGCTGGCGCGGCACATCCAACAGACTGTACTCGCGCGCTTCGGCGTGGCGCTGGAACCCGAGCCCCTGGTGATTTGAAGCAGCGTTGCAGCGGCTCGT
The DNA here is from genome assembly GCF_000378125.1 of Rudaea cellulosilytica DSM 22992. Classification (GTDB taxonomy): domain Bacteria; phylum Pseudomonadota; class Gammaproteobacteria; order Xanthomonadales; family Rhodanobacteraceae; genus Rudaea; species Rudaea cellulosilytica. The sequence goes on from NZ_KB899242.1 coordinate 828,073, forward strand.
TGCTTTAACTCGACAACTGCTGCATTTCGCTCCGCACAATTCCAATCAAGGTTCGGATCAACAGTCCGCCGATGACGGCTGTGGCCAGCGCGAGCAAGAGCAGCGCAAGTCCATCCGCCCACAGCGTCTTGGAATAGGCGGCATAACGCAGTCCGGCGCCGGCCGTCGCCGCCAGAGGGAAGCTGACCGCCCACCAGGACATGCGGAACGGGCAACAACTCGGCAGATGGCGCAAGCGCGTCAACAACACCGCGAGCAGGAATACGTTCAAAGCAAACAATCCTTCCGCGAGCGCGTCGACCTGACCCAGCGTAATCACGTAGGCGGAAAACCCCACCGCAAACGGGGCCAGCAAGATCATCAGCAAAGGCGACATCGCTGGCGGCAACGGTTCCTCGAACATCAACCGCGAAAAGATCATGGTAAAAAGAGGCACGGCGAAGAAAAGACCCACCGCCAACCCCAACATCATTAAGGCATGCGGCGGTTCAGCGAAACCCAACGCAGGCACCGCCAGCGGTATGTCGAGCATGCCCACCAGCGGAACGATCCAGGTCGGCGTGGCATGCGCCGGCTGTTGGCGGGCTCCCAACCAGCGGCTGGCCATGTGCCAAGCGAACATGGTCATGCCGAGAGCCGATGCCGCCCACAAGCCCCGCGCAAACGGCAGGCTGTAGTCAGCGAGGACGATCGGCAGTAGCAAGGCGCTGATCAGGGGCGTGCCGAACAAGGCACCGGTGACCGGGTGCAGAAACTCGGCCTTGACGTGGACAAAGCCAGTCGCAGCCTTGATCGCATAACCCGCGACCATGGCGACAAACGCAGCGACGCCTGCCGCACCAATGCCGTCTGCCACCCAAAGCGGTACTCCGAAGCGGGCGTGCGCCAGACGCCAAGCCAGGCTCAATCCGACAAGCCCCATCACCGATCCAAACAACGCGACCGGCAACCACCGCGCCGATGCCGTATCAACGACATTCACTGCAGACATTGTGATCGCCCTCAAACAGCCGAAACGGCAGACATCGCATCTAAAGCGCGCGCGGAATACACCATTGCAGCGCCCGCATTGAGCGCGATCGCCACACCTAGCGCCTCGGCGACTTCTTCACGGCTGGCGCCCAGCTTGCTGGCCTCGGTCGCATGGACCACGATGCAGCCGTCGCAGCGGCTGGTTACCGCCACCGCCAGCGCGATGAGTTCGCGGGTCTTTGCGTCAAGGTGGTTCGTCTTCTTGCCGGCAGCGGAAAGTGTTTGATAGCCAGCTAGCGAATCGGGGGACAGTTTGCCGATTTCACCGATGCGGTCCATCAATTCACGACGATATTCAGTCCAGTTGAGCATGTTTCTTCTCCAGATAGTGGGCGCGCCACGCGCGGTTGTTTCGACGCGTATTATTCTGGATTGAAATGATTCAATCACTAGCCAAAAATCTCATTATTTAGCTTATTCGTCTCATGGATGCACTCAGCCAACTTCTTAGCCTCAGCCGCATGAGTGTGCAAATGGACGTTCACTGCCTGCTTGCCGGCAAATATGCCGTTGCGCATGAAACATCGGCGCCCGGCGAAGCCCCGTTTCACCTGGTGCTGGCAGGCAAATGTCGCGTGCGTAGCGTCACCGGCTGGACCGACTTGAACGCCGGGGACTTCCTGTTACTGCCGCATGGCGATGCCCACGATGTCCTTCCGCCGCGCTCCGTGCAATCGAAGACAAGTCGGCCGGTGCACCGTTTGCGCTTGAGCCAGGACAGCACCCTGCCGATCAAGGGCAATGTGCGCAGTCCCTCCAACGCCGATCTAGATCTGCTTTGCGGGCGATTCATCTGCGCTTACGGCGCGGGCTCCATGCTGCTCCGAGCACTACCGCCTAGAGTGCACGTGAATCTGCAGGATATGGCCAGCGGAGAATTGCTCGGTTCCCTGATCGCCCTGCTCCAACGCGAAGCAACGCTCGCGCAGGCAGGAGCTCTTGCCGTCGTGAATGCGCTGGGTCAGGCCATTCTGACCTTTGCGCTTCGACATCATGGCGTAGACGGAAGCGCGCCTCCCGGCCTGCTGACGATCATGGCGGATCGACGGCTCGGCTCGTCGGTCAGCGCGGTGCTGCAGGACTCGTCGCGCGACTGGACAATAGCTTCACTCGGCGAAAAAGTGTCCATGTCCCGAGCGACCTACGCGCGCCAGTTCCGCGCGAAAGCCGGCATGGGAGTCGGCGAATTCTTATTGACCGTTCGCATGATGCGCGCGTGCGATCTGATCCAGCATACGGATCGAGGTCTTGCCGAGATCGGCCAAGCGGTGGGCTACGCTTCGGAAGCAGCATTCGGCAAGGCGTTTCAGAAGATCGTCGGCGAGACGCCCGGTAGATGGCGCAGGAAACAGAAATCGGTTTAGCCAAGCCAACGGGCGTTGCCCGAACAACTTACGCGTTCGCACTGGCGGTACTTGCAGTCGATACTCAAACACCATCACCGTCTGCTTTGGCCATGGTCATGCTGATCCTTACCGGCACTGCATGCGCAGCACGACGCTGAGGGCGCGAGCGCGCGTCGGCCACCGCAGCGGAATGCGCGCCGGCGGGATGCCCGTTCTGCGCATCGAGCAGGGTTGCGCTGAACGTTTCGTTCCTGCGCAAGGACTCGAGCATGGCGGGATCCGGACCGCGACGCCGCTTCCAGTACCAACAGATCGGCAGCGCAACGATCACGAGCACCGCGACGATGGCGGCATTGCGCGGATTCGTCATCACGTTGTTGGCGATACTTGCGAGTAGCACGCCGGCACGCAGCGCCGGTGGCGCGAGCTTGCCGAGCTCGGACGCTGCCGAAACGGGCGGGCGCGTGAATTCGGATTTGAATGTGCATTCGGCGGACATGATCGCTTCCTCGGCTCCTGCAGCGGCGTCATCGCTTGTCGCCTGCTTCTGCTACAAGACGAACGGGAAAGCGTGGAATCGACAACGCAAGACTCAGCGTTCCGAAACTCGCTTCAGCGGCCGTGGCGGGCCTTCGCCGCCCTCGAAGTAGTCGAGCTCGACCACTTCGCCGGCATCGTTGCGGACAGGCGAGAAGTAACTGAGTTCATCCGGCACGAAATGAAGTCTCCGGCCGGCAGTCATCTGCAGCGGGATCGTCTTGCCGTCGCCGCGCCGCGCGTAGATTCGATGATCCTCGATCGAAAGCGTTTCGACGACGCCGTCGCCGCCACGGTAGGTACCCTGCAAGGCCTGCGCGATCTCGTCTGTCACGCGCACGCCGACCGGCACCGGGAACGGCTCGCCCAATACGATTGCCGCGAGCCGCTTGCCGAACGTGCGCGCATCGAAACTATCGTCATTGGCGAGGACCACGATCGTCGCCTGCCGGGCGGGAAGGTAGCCGACGAACGAGGCAAAGCCGTTTATCTGTCCGGTATGCCCGACCATCGTGCTGCCGCGGACGTGCCACAGGTACATGCCCATGCCATAGCCGTATGCAGTAGCCACGCCGGGAAGATCCGGCGTCGGCGCGATCATCTGGCGGAATCCGTCACGGCCGATCACACGACCTTCGGCCAGGGCGCGCATCCAGTGCCGCAGGTCGTCCGCGTCGGAGACCAGGCCGCCCGCAGCAGACACCGCGGCCGAATTGATGAATTGCGCATTGTCGACCCGCTGCGTTTGCGCATCCGTGGTGTAGCCGGCGACGCGTCCCGCGATCAACGCGGAATGGGAGCCGAAGCGCGTTCGTTTCAATCCGGTCGCGCCGAACAAGTCTTCCTGCATCGCGGCATGCCACGATTTTCCGGTCACCTTCTCGATCACCGCACCCAGCAGGATATAGCCGGCATTCGAGTAGGCCCAGCGCGAGCCCGGCGGAAAATCGGCAGGACGCTTGCGAATTTCGGCGATCAGCGCGGCAGTGTCGACATCGCGTCGCGAGAAGCCCGGTTGCACGTCCCTTACCAGATCGGAGACACCTGAGGTGTGATTGAGCAGCTGGCGCAGGCTGATCCGGTCTGCGCCGGGAAAATCCGGAAGGTATTTCGACAAGGCATCGTCGATCGACAATTTGCCGAGTCCGGCGAGCTTCAGCACCATTGCCGCGGTGAACATCTTGGTCACGGAAGCGATGCGAAACACCTGGCCTGGTGAAAGCGCCACGCCGAGCTCGATATCGGCCCTCCCCCTCGCTGCGCTGAACGCGACGCGATCACCATTGGCGATCAGCACCGCGACCCCGGGTCCATCGCGGGTCACGGCATGATCGAGCAGCTCCTGTACTTGTGGCACAAGTGGGGAAGCCTGCGCCGATGCCACCGAAAAAATGCAGGTGTAGAACGTCAGGAAAATCGCCGCAGGGCGGAATTGACAGCACATATACCGGCTCGGCAGCGAAAGAGAATCTCTTGCCGCGCGCTACAGCGCGACGACATCGCCAATACGGATTCCGCCCGGTGCAAAAGAGTTGCGAATCAGCTGAAATTGCGCCCGGCCGAATCGCCGGCTGGCGCAAATCGGCGACTGGGCCGTGCAGCGCAACGTTCAGGGAGCCGGCTCAACAGCGAGCCTGCAGCTTGGAATCGTCTATTCGCTGCACTGGAAGTACAGCAGATGCTCCGGATTGTGCGCGGCCGTCTGGCCGAGGCTGATCGTGCCGCTGCGCAGCAGGCGCACTTCGTCGCGGTGGAACGACAATTCGTCGTCGTCGCCGAACTTCACCCATGAGCCGTTCGTGGAACGATCGGAGACGACGAAGTAGCCGCGCTTGTACTCGATGAGCGCATGATTGCGCGATACCCATTCGGCATCGATGACGAGGCTCGACGAGAGATCGCGACCGAGCGTGAACGGTGGTGCGAGTTCGTCAAGATCGATCGCGCGGCCGCGGTAGCGCAGATGCAGGCGCACGCGCGGCACAGCGAAGTTCCCGGTCGAGATCGCCCGCTGCACCATGGTGAGATTCGACACGTCCTCCTGCCAGAGCACGTCGACGATGTCGATCGGCAGCATCTTTCCGGCGACGCGCGTCTGTCCCATCGAGCGCACGCGCAGCATGCCGGCGTTGGTCAGCAGTTTCACCGTCGAGGCGGTCGCGATGATCTGCTCGCGTTTGGCCAGCGCGGTCATGCGTGCCGCGGTGTTGACCGCGTCGCCGTAGACGTCGCCGTCCTCGACCAGTGTTTCGCCGTGATGCAGGCCGATGCGGATCGCGAGAAATTCGCGCGCGCACTCCTCGTCCGCGGCAATGCGCTTCTGCATGTCGACAGCAGCGAGCAGACCCTGGATCGGCCCGGGAAAGGTGCACAGGATCTCGTCACCGATGTTCTTGATCACGCGCCCGCCGTGCTGGCGCGTCACCTCGCCGAGCGCCGCCAGCATGGCCGCAACGAGTCGCCGCGCCTCGATATTGCCGCGCGTTTCGAACAGCCGCGTGCTGCCGCTGACGTCGGCGAACAGGATGGTCAGTTGCTCGCTCATCGACGTGAAGTTTAGCCGGAAACTCGACGCGAGGGGCGCGACCTGCGCGCGCCTCGCGCGCAAGACATCAGTACGACCAAGCCCTACGACAGCGACTGCGCCGCCGCGACGATATCCGCCTCGCCCGGCAGAACGAGGAAGGCTGCGCCGGCGAGCGGCGTGTAAGTGTCGGCGCCGACGACGCGCTTGAACGGCGTCGCGCCGAATCCCGCCTCGGCGATCGCGGTGATGACGCCCTCGCCGACGCCGGCGCTGTGGCGGCCTTCGTCGACGATGAGGATGCGTTTCGCCGTCTTCGCCTGCGCGGCAATCTGCGCCTCGTTGAGTGGCACCAGCCAGCGCAGGTCGACGACGCGCACTTTCCAGCCCTGCGCCTTCTCGATCTCGCGCGCGGCGCGCAGGCTCATGGTCACGCCGTTTCCGTAGGTGAAGATGATGAGATCGTTCGCCGCATCGTTGTACACGCGAGCTTCGCCGAGCGGCATCGCCTGATCGGGCGACGGATACGCGAACGACCATTCGCCGTCGCCGGCCGCGTACAGGTCTTTGCTCATGTACATCGCGATCGGTTCGAGGAAGATCGCGACGCGGCCGTCGACCTTGGCCAGCGCGGCGAGCGTGCGCAGCATCATCGCCGCATCGTCACCCCGGCTCGGGCAGCCAACGACGAGGCCGGGAATGTCGCGCAGCGCGGCGATCGAATTGTCGTTGTGGAAATGCCCGCCGAAGCCGCGCTGGTAGCCGAGTCCGGCCATGCGCACGAGCATCGGATTCTTGTACTGGTTGTTCGAGAAGAATTGCAGCGACGCCGCCTCGCCGCGAATCTGGTCGCCGGCGTTGTGGAAATAGGCGAGGTACTGGATCTCCGGAATCGGCAGCATGCCCATGTTGGCGAAGCCCTGCGCCAGACCGAAGATCATCGTCTCGTCGAGCAGGGTGTTGAACACGCGCGCGTTCTTGAACGCCTTGTGCAAACCTTTCGTAACTGTGTACACACCACCCTTCTGCGCGACGTCCTCGCCGAACAGCAGGCTCTCCGGATACTTCGCCATCAGGTCGTGCAATGCGTTGTTGATCTGGATTGCCAGATGCCGCGGCGGTTGCTTTTCCGGCAATTTTTCCGCGCCACCGAATGCCTTGACGCGCTGCGTCTCGTAGTCGGCGCGCTGCGCTTCAGCCTTCACCTTGGCTGCCGAGTACGGCGCCAGTGGCGCGACGACCTCGGCGAGCGAAGTCAGCTTCGGCGTACGATCGGCCTGCTCGGCAGCGGCGAAGCACTTCGCGCGGAAGTCCTCATAGCGCGCGAGCAGTTGTTCCTTCGTGTACACGCCCGACGCGAGCGCGATCGCCGCGCTGCGCAGCAATGGATCGGTCGCTTCGACCGCCATCAACTCCTCGAAGCTGCGCCATTCAATTTCGAAGTCGGTGCCGGCGTGACCCATGATGCGCGTCGTGCGCAGATGCAGGAAGGTCGGCCGGCGCGTCGTGCGGCAATGATGTACTGCGCGTGCGACGCCTTCGTAGCCCGCCGCGATATCGAGACCGTCGGCGTAGAAATAGTCGAGATCGCGGCGGCCCGAGAAGCTCGCGGATATCCAATCGGTCGGCGTTTTCACCGAGATGCCGATGCCGTTGTCCTCGCAGACGAACAGCACGGGCGCAGGCAGCTTCTGGTACGCCGTCCATGCCGCTGCGTTGAATGCGGTCTGCGCGGTGGCGTGGTTCGCGCTCGCATCGCCGAACGAGCAGATCGCGATCGAGTCCGCGGGCACCGGCAGCGTATGGCCGATGCGCCGTGCCTGCTCGATCGCGACCGCCGTGCCGAGCGCCTTCGGCAGATGCGAGGCGATCGTCGAGGTCTGCGGCAGTACCCACAGCGGCTTGCTGCCGCAGACCTTGTGGCGACCGCCCGACGCGGGGTCTTCCGCACTCGCCGCGAAGCTCAGTGCCGAATCCATGATCGGGTCCATGCCCGGCAGCTTGCGGAAGCGCTCGGCCATGAATCCGCCGCTGCGGTAGTGCAGGAACGCTGGATCGGTATGCCTTGTGAGCCGCGCGACCATCGCGTTGCCTTCGTGCCCCGACGAGCCGATCGTATAGAACACCTTGTTCTTCACGCGCAGCACGCGCGCCATCAGATCGAGGTGACGGCTGATCAGCTGCGAATCGAACAACTGCACGAAATCCTCGCGCGTGCACAGGCTGTCCGGCGTGATCGGCGCCGAAGGATGCGCACCGGGAGCCGCAGGCGTGCCGTTCCAGTCGCGCACGAACTCGATGAAGTTCGCATCGCAGACCTCGGCGCGGTTGACGTTCTTGTGGCGGGCGGGAATCGGGTTGGCGACGGCGTTCATAGCGCGCTTTTCGGGAAAGATTGGCGCGTATTTTATGGCAATCCCACGCCAGCGCGCAGGGCCAATTTCGCCGGATTCAGAAGCCGTAGTGGCCGTAGACGCTCCAGACGAACGGCGGCGGCACGTTGGTCGCAGCGCAATTGCCGCCGGTCGGGGCGCCGCTGCCGCGGTCGAGCGGCCATTGAGTCAGGAACGGCACCTTGCGGCGGGTGCTGTTCATCGCCGCACGCAAGTTTTCCGCGGCGACCGGGTCGTCGTAATACGTTTCGGCGACGATCACAGGAGCGTCGCGCCAGCCGAGCGCACCGCTCGAATCTTCCTGCCGCAGCGCCCGGTCGAACTGGGTGAACTTGATCGTCTCGTTTGCAGCCGTGTCGCCGTAGACATCGATCGCAAACGTCGCCGGATAACGCGGGTTGCCGCCGCCGATGTCGTAGACGTAGCGCATGTGGCGCACGCGCGAACGCATGACGTCAGGGTCATCGTCGGTCAACGACGAGAAGCCGATCGTGTCGGCGCTGCCGAATGCCGCGTAGTAGTCCTGCCAGAGCGTGCGCACGGCGCGGCTCCAATCCGTGTTGCGCGGGTACTTCCATGGATCGGGGATGAAGGGCAGATCCGAATCGCGCGGCAGCGATTCGACACCGAGATCGATGAGGTATGCGAGCCCCGCTCCCGCCACCGCCGGGCGAATGGCATGAATGAAATTCCAGTATTCGCCGACCAGCGACGGATCGAAGTTGTCGTTAGGCGGATAAATCACGCCGACCGGAAAGAAACGAAACAACACAGCGTGAAACCCCGCAGCTCTCACGTCGGCGAGCAGATCCGCCACGTTCTGCGCCGCCTGCGTAACCGCGGCCGGATTGCTCGAATCGATCGCCGTTCCCGTCGGCACGCTATGGGCGAAATAGACGCCGAGGCTCAGCCGCGCCTGGCCGGAAGCAAACATTGCCGCGAGTTGCGCGCGTACCTGGGTGCGTACTTCGGCATGGTGATAGTTCGGCACGATGCCGTAGGGCTCACGATCGCAGCCCGGCCCCAGCGTGTACCAGAGAAAATTGCTGCCACCGCGCAGTGGACCGACATAGGGAAACTGGCGCGTCGGCGGGGTGTCGCGCGGCCCGATCGGCAGACGCGGCGGGACCGCGGCGGCGAATGCCGAACACGCGGCCAGCGCCAACGCCAGCAGCGTCGCCGCGCGCCGCAGCAAACCGCCTGCGCGCCTGCCGACGAACACGATCACCCCTGCATGCGCACGAACCGCGGCCGCGCCTGCACGCGCGCAAGCCAGGCGCAGATCGCCGGATATGCGGCAAGATCGAAGCCGCCATCCGCCGCACAATGGGTGTAGGCGAACAATGCGATGTCGGCGATGGTGTAGTCGTCGCCGACAAAGAAGTCTCGGCCGACGAGGTGCTTTTCCATCACGTCGAGCGCCTGCGCGCCGCGCTCGATCAGACGCGGCAGGTCAGCGCGGCGTGCATGATCGGCCGGCAGCCAGCGACAGATGAAACGTGCCACGGCGACATATGGCTCATGGCTGTACTGCTCGAAGAACATCCATTGCAGCACCTGTGCGCGCAACCAGACGTCCCCCGGCAGGTAAGGCGTACCCTCGGCCAGGAAGTTCAGGATCGCGTTCGATTCGGACAGGCGTCGGCCGTCGTCGAGTTCGAGCAGCGGCACTTTGCCGTTGGCATTCTTGGCGAGGAATTGCGGCGTACGCGTCTCGCCGTTCGCGCTGTCGATGTCGATCCAGCGGTAGGGGCTCTGCAATTGTTCGAGCAGCAACTGCACCTTGTAGCAGTTGCCGCTGGATTTCATGCCGTAGACGGTGACCACGCCAAGTCTCCTTTGCGACCCATTACTGTGCGCGGCGCGATGTGTCGTCGAACGTCACATTCAGCGCTTGCGTGCCCGCCACTCCTCTCGCGACTGGCCCCAGATGTCGCAAACCTTGTCGCTGAACGGTGGCGGCAACGCAGTCTGCCGCAACAAGCGTGAACCGAGCCTTGCCGCGACGGCAGCCGAATTCACGTTGGCCGACTCGATACAGTGGATCACGTCGTTCCAGCCGAGGTGGTCGAAAGCCCAATCGATCGCGGCGCTCGCCGCCTCGGTCGCGTAGCCTTTGCCGGTCGCTTCGCGCGCGAGGCCCCAGCCGACTTCGGTGCCGGGCCAACCCTCGGGCATCCATGGGCCGATGCGACCGATCCAGCGACCACTCGCCTTCTCGATCACCGAGAACATGCTGAAGCCCTGCATCGTCCACGCCCCGGCCATCGTAAGGAATCCGCGCCACGCCGCCGCACGCGGCTGTGCGCCGCCGATGAAACGCGCCGACTCCTCGTCGGCCATGAACGCGGCCCAGGCGTCGAAATCCTCGCGCGCGATCGGACGCAGGATCAGACGCGGGGTTTCGATACGGATCGTTTCGAGCGACACGCGATCAGAACGCGTTGATGCCGGTCACCTCACGCCCAACAACGAGCTGGTGTACGGTCTCGGTGCCTTCGTAGGTGATGACGGATTCGAGGTTGAGCGCATGGCGGATCGGGCTGTGCTCGGTCGTGATGCCGGCTGCGCCGAGGATGTCGCGGCATTCGCGCGCAATATCGATCGCCATGCGGCAGTTGTTCCATTTCGCCAGGCTGACCTGCGTCGGCTGCATCTTACCCGCGTCCTTGAGGCGGCCGAGCTGCAGCGACAGCAGCTGCGCCAGCGTGATCCGGCGCGCCATGTCGGCGAGCTTGATCTGCACCGCCTGCGTCGCCGCGATCGGACGCTTGAACAGCATGCGGTTCTTTGCATACTCGGTCGTCTCGGCGAAACAGGCGATCGCCGCGCCGATCGGACCCCAAGTGATGCCGTAGCGCGCCTGCGTGAGGCAGCCGAGCGGGCCCTTCAGCCCCTTCACGTTCGGCAGGCGGTTCGCGTCGGGCACGCGTACGTTGTCGAAGAACAGGCCGCTGGTCACCGACGCGCGCAGGCTCATCTTCTTGTGCACTTCCTGCGCGGCGAAACCTTTGCTGTCGGTCGGCACGATGAAGCCCTGAATGCCGTCGTCGGTCTGCGCCCAGACGATCGCGATCTGGGCGAGATTGCCGTTCGTGATCCACATCTTCGCGCCGTTGATGACCCAGTCGCCGCCATCTCTCTTCGCGTGCGTTTTCATGTTGGCCGGGTCGGAACCACCGTGCGGTTCGGTCAGACCGAAACAGCCGATCACTTTGCCGGCCGCCATCTGCGGCAGCCATTGCTTCTTCTGTTCCTCGCTGCCGTAGGCGTAGATCGGATACATGCACAGCGAGGACTGCACCGAGGCGAAGCTGCGCAGGCCCGAATCGCCGCGCTCGAGTTCCTGGCAGATCAGGCCGTAGCTGACCCCGTTCATGCCGGCGCAACCGTATTCGGCCGGCAGCGTGGCACCGAGCAGGCCGAGCTCGGCCATCTCGGCAATCAGCTCGGTCGGAAAGCGCGCCTTGTCGAAGCAATCGCCGATGATCGGCAGCACGCGCTCGTCGGTGAAGCGCGCGACGGTGTCCTGCACCATGCGCTCCTCTTCGGTGAGCAGCGAGCGGACGTCGTAGAGATCGACGGGATTGAGCGCAACAGCGGCCATGTATAACTCCAAAATTTCAAGAATGCGGGCAACTCGCGCCGGCGTTGAGCGGCGGCAAAGCCGCCGACTGCAACGGCGGCAGTTATTGCTGCGGCCGAGCCGTCGGCAATAACAGGCTATTCTATGTGGCCGCCATTGGTCGAGTCACCAGCCAGATTTATCGCAACATGAAGGTACCAATTCTCACCTACCACTCGAGCAACATCGACGGCAACGACTACGTCACCAACAATCACGTCGCGCTCGCCGAGGACCTGCACACCATCGCGCGACTGGGCTTGCGCATCGTGCCGGTCGCGCGTGTCGTCGACGTGCTGCTCGGCGAGGCGCCGCCTGCGAGCGTGAAAAACGCCGTCGCGCTGACCTGCGACGACGGCTCGTACTTCGACTGGCACGACATGAAGCATCCGCGCCATGGCCCGCAGCGCGGCTTTGCCGGCATTCTGCGCGATCACACGGCGCGCACCGGCCAGCCCGCGCAAATGACCAGCTTCGTCATCGTCTCGCCCGAGGCGCGTGCGGTACTCGACGTCACCTGCATGGCCGGCCGCGACTGGTGGCGCGATGACTGGTGGCGCGACGCGGCGTCGGAAGGCGTCATCGCGATCGAAAACCACAGCTGGGACCACAACCATGCAACCCTGCCGCGCACTGTGCAGCGCGAACAGAACAAAGGCACTTTTGAGACGATCGACAGCTACGCCGACGCCGATGCGGAGATTCGCGCCGCCGCGGACTGGCTCAATGTCCACCTCGCCCCGAATCGCAGCACGCTGTTCGCCTACCCCTACGGCGAATGGAACGACTACCTCGTGCGCGAATATCTGCCGCATTACATACACGAACACCGCCTGCGTGCCGCGTTCACCGGCGAGCCACATCCGGTCGAGGCGAACACCGATCGCTGGCTGCTGCCGCGCTATGTCTGCGGCCCCCACTGGAAAACGCCGGACGAACTGGAGAGCCTGCTGCGCGGGATGCGCGTTTAACTACCGCACTCACTGCACGCGGTCTTTCTCCAGCACGACGAGATCGAGATTCGCCTCGACGCCGTCGAGGCGCAGCTGCCAGTTGGCCTCCGCCGCATCTGAGCACGCGGTACAGCGATAGATCAGCAAATTGCCCTCGTCGTACAGAAGCTGCGCGGGCGCGTCGTTCGCACGCACGACCTTCACGTTCATCGCCGCGGCGGCGGGAATGCGGTTGGTCAGCACGATGACGTCGCCCGCGCCCGCGATGAAGTCGAAGGCGAGCGGCGACGGCGCCGCGTGCGCCGCATCGATGCCGACCTGCATGCGCGCCAGGCGTGTCGCACGCGCGCCTTCGGCGGGCGCGATCGCATGGACATGCGAATACAACGCCAATCCGCCGATGTCGCGGTCCGGCGCAATACCTACGGCTTTCGCGACACGCGCGGGAATACCGGCGAGATGCGCGCCGGGACGGGTGCCGCCGAAACGCAGGTCCGGCCAAGCACCGCAGGCATTGCGCACGCTCGTCGCCAGCGACCGCTCGATCGCGGTCGCCAGCCGTGCATGCAATGTCGCCGGTTCGCACAGCACCGTGCCGAGCGCATCGATCTGGCGCATCGACAGCGGCGATCCCGGCACGACGATGTAGCCGTCTTCGCTCTGCACGATGTCGCGGAACGGATTCGCATGCGGCATCGCGCGCACGCCGTGCAGATCGCGCAGGAAGAAACCGAACGGCACGATCGAGAGCAACGCGCACGCGGCGAACGCGACCAGTGCGGCCGCGCGCCATCCCTCGCGCGGGCTGGTGAACCCTTCGTACCAGCCCGCGGCAACGATGAAGGCCAATGGCGGCAGACAGGACGGCACCATCCAGATCGGCGTCCACGCGCGCGCGATGACGACGAACACGATCTGCGCGACGAGAAACAGCGCTGCCGCGAACGTCCAGCGCCGCAACGGCGTCACGCGCATCGACAGCGAGGCAATACCGCCGATCGCCAGCGCGATGCACAGACAATAGAGCCACCAGGCAAGCTTGGCGCTCGCGAGCTTCCACGGCGTCAACAGCAACAATCCGACCCAGGCGCCGCCGACAAACAGCGCCGCGATGAACTTCGGCACGCGCATGACGATGCTGTTGCCGAGATCTTTCGCTGCGTAGTCCCCCAATGTGCGCCGCCACACGTCGTTGATCGGCTCCGGATCGAGCCAGGGCGGCAGCAGGCTCAACAACACGACCGCCACCGCAATGGCAAGCAACGCCAGCGCGGAAACGGAACGATTCCGCCACAAGACGGCGCCGCCGGCAACGGCGAGATACGGCAACGTCGTGGGATGAGCGTGCACGCACGCCGAGGCAGCGAGGCCGAACAGCAGCGCGTTGCCGACCGAGAGATGGGTACGCAAGCGCCATGCGGCGAGGCCGAGCAGCAGCACGGTCGTCTCGACCAGCGCGGGATGGCTTGGAAACATCATTGAGGCGGTCGACCATCCGGCCACCGCCAAGCTCACGGCGAAAGCGAGCCCGAAGCGTTCATCGACGAGGCGGGTGCCAATTCGCCAAGCGAGGAAGTACTTCAGGGCCGCAAGGATCTGGATCGTCACCGCCGCCGCGGCAAGGCGCCCGGTCAAAGCGATCGGCAGCGCGAGCAGGTAGTGCCACCACGGACCCAGCTCGGCGATCTGGTTGATCGGCGGACCGGCGCGCGGAAAATGCTCGCCGTGCGCGATCAAGGTCGACCAGTACATATCGCGCCAGAAGTCGGTGACGCCGGCGGAGTGCAAACCTGCCGCAACGTGCAGGGCAAGCATCAAGTAGCAGAATGCCGCAGCCGCGATGCGCCAATGGCGCGGGTTCGGCGCGGCAGCGAGCGACGGCGGGCGGGCAAGCGATTCGGACATCGGTCGGCGGCGCAAAAGTTGCCGCATCCTAACCGATTCCGCGCGCCGCGCCGTCGCGGCAGACGTTGGGATTTGGCGCCAACTCCGCTACCCTTCGCCTCCCCCTCAGATCGTTTTCGCGACCATGCTACGTCCTGCCCTGCACACCTTGCCCGAAGCGCTGCGCAGCTTCATCACGATCACCGAGGTCGACGATGCCGAATTCCTCGTCGGCGCGCTGTTCCAGCGCAAGTTCGGCCATCCCGCGCCCGATTTCCCGCGCCACATCGTCGCACTCTACCGCGACGCGGATGGCGCAACGCACGTGCTCGGCTACTCGCACATGCGCCCGTTCGGCGACATCTACCTGTCCGGCGGCTCGTGCAGCAACGGCGAGATGGTCAAGCGCATGCAGGCGCACGAGCGCGACGCGTTGTATGCGGCCGGCGGCACCTGGTTCGTCATTCTCAAGTACGCGTTCGAGCGCTATGCCGACTGCTGCGACGCGTTCTTCGGCTACACCGGCGATCCGCGCGCGCGCGAAGTCGCGGTCGCCGCGGGCTGGATTCCGACCGAATACGAAAACCTCTACGTCAACTGGCACAAGCCGCTGCCCGATTCGTTCCGCCGCGCGCTGCTGGCCAAGGCGCACGCGGTCGGCGAATTCTGACGCGCGGCATTCCCGGGGAGATCACGATGAACCTGCAGACTCGATCCGTTCCTCAGCCACAGTCCGACGCGCGCTACGACCGCACCACGATCGTGCTGCACTGGATCGTAGTGGTGTTCGTGATCGGGCTGTACGCTGCGGCGATCATCTGGGGCGAGTTGCCGCGCGGTACGCCGATGCGCAAGCTGCTGCAGGCACTGCACATCTCGTTCGGTCTTCTGTTCATCGTCGTGCTGGCGTGGCGCGTCTATTGGCGCCTGTTCCGGCGCCGGAAACTGCCCGCCGCAAGCGGCACTGCCGCGCAGCGCCTCGCCGCTGCAGTCGTACAGAATGGCTTGTACGTCATGCTCGTCGCTCAGGCGGTGATCGGCGTGTGCTGGCGCATAGCCCAGCAAGAGCCGCTGGCATTCTTCTGGATGTTCGAATTTCCCGAGCCGCAGATCTTCGACAAGGCAACCAAGCAATTGCTCGGCGTCGCACACGAATACCTGGGTCACGCGATCATTATCGTTGCTGGCGTCCACGCGCTCGCCGGGCTTTACCGTCACTTTGTGCTCAAGGACGGCGTGATGCGCCGCATCCTGCCAGGCGCGTCCTCCTGACAGCGCTGACCGTTCACGTGATGCAGTCGTCGTTTGCCGCGTGAGCAATCTCGCGGTGCCTCGCCGCGAGAGCGTGGAAGATGCGCGCGTGCAAACCGAAAACCCTATACTGCGTGTCCATCCGCCGCATTCGAATGGCGAAGCCTGTCGCTGTTCGCGATTCCCGCAGCCAGACGCGTCACGATGAACGACTCCGCCCGCACTTCCCAGCTCGCTCCCGACGAAGCCCTGACGACGCTGCTGCACCGCTATGCCGCGGGCGAATCCGGGGCAATGGCGCAGTTGATGCCGCGCGTCTACGACGAACTGCATCGCGCGGCACGACGCCAGTTGCAACAGGAACGCGCCGATCACACGTTGCAGCCAACCGCGCTGGTCAACGAGGTCTTCCTGCGCCTCGCCGACCGCCGCGAACTGGAACTCAACGACCGCGCGCATTTCATCCGCCTCGCCGCGCAGATCATGCGCCACGTGCTCGTCGACCACGCGCGCGCACAGCGCGCGCAAAAGCGCGGCGGCGACGTCGCGGTGACCAGCCTCGATCGCCTCGAGCAAGACTCCGGCGTGCCCTCGGTGCGCGATGCCGGCGCCGACGACGAAGGCGGCGCGCTGCGCGTGGAGATGGATTTCCTCGCCCTCGACGCTGCACTCGACAATCTCGCCAAACTCTCCGAACGCCAGGTCCAGGTCGTCCACCTGCGCTACTTCGGCGGCCTGTCGATCGAGGAAGTCGCCCAAGCGCTCGACCTTTCGCCGGCCACGGTCAAGCGTGACTGGACCATGGCACGGCTGTATCTGCGCCGCGAACTCGAAGCGGCGCAGGTCGAACCACCGGCCTGACGCTGCGCCAACACCAGTGTTTCGCCTCAGTGCCCGAACAGGCCCTTGAGCGCATCAACGGGGCCCTTCTTTTCTTGCTTGCCGCGGCCTTCGCCATCGCCGTCGCGGCCACTGTCCTCGTCGCGTCCGCGGCCATTCATCGACGCTGCGTTCTCACCAAGCATGTTCATCGCCACCGACTTGTTGCGCACGCGCGCGACCCAGTCCGGCGACCACGTCGCCGGCGCATTGGCCGGCTTCGGCGGGTAGGAAAAATTCGCCTCGTTGCCGTAGGCGATACCTTGCAGCATCGCGTTCTCGGCCTTGGCAAAGATGCCGGCCGGCACCTCGCACTCGGTCTGCGTCGGTGCGAGCAGCACCTTCTCGCGCAGCCATTTGTCGACGTTCGCGTTCGAGGCGTAGTTCATCAGGCCCGTGCCCGGATCCGGCAGCTCGGATGAACTCCACAGCACGAGATCGGGCGCGCCAGACTTGTCCTCGCTCACGCTCATCGCAGTGAGCAGGTAGGCGCGCGCCTGCTCGATCGATTGCCAGTGCACGCGGATCGAATCGGCGAGCTTGCCACCGGATTCGATGCGGAAGCTCGGCATGAAATCCTGGTCGCGCGACAGGGTGAATTTCAGATTGTCCGGCACGCCCTCGCCGGTGACGACGTGCTCGCCGGCGACCGAGGCGCTGCGCGCGACGCGCGAATTTTCCCTGTCGTTCGGCCAGATCGCATAACCCGGTTCGGCGCGCGCGCCGCGGTCGGGTACGCTGCGACCCTGCATGAAGCCGGCGTAGTCCTGTGCCGAGAATTTTGCCATGTCGATCACACGCGGCTGGCCCGGTTTCACGCTCGCACTGCAGCCCCAATAGAACAGGATGCGGCCGCGCGGACGCTCGGGATAGGTCGTCTCTTCGCCGCTGCCGCTCGTGCCTTCGCGCGGCGGCGTGAGCAGATGCAGCGGCTCGGCACCGACGTCGGCGCGCTGCGGGGTTTCCTGTGTTGCGCTCGTGCCGGCCGGCTTGTTCGCCGTGTACAGTGCGATGTCGATCTGCCGCCCCGGCATACCGCCATACTTGGTCATGCCGAAATTGCCGACGCCCTTGGCGTGGCGCCCGTCGCGGCCCTGCGCGGCGCGCGTACCGATCATGCCGCCCATCATCGAGCCGGCGATACCGCCCGGCATCTCGTCCATGCCCATCATGTTGTAGGTGGCGAGGTCCATCCAGTACTGCGCGATCGGTCCGCGCGCAGCGGGCTTCGGCGTGTCGGCGGCGCCAGCCGTCGCGGCGATGACGAGTGCGATGGCGGCGCTCAGCGCGGGCAAGCGGCGCGACGAAACACGCGCGACGGACGTGCGGGTATGCATAAAGACGGACATGACAATCTCCATTTTTCGGGTTCGCGGCCTCGGACGAGACCACCTGCATTCCTTTGAGCGTAGAATCGAAAGAACCGGCTCATCGGGGTTCATCGTGGTCAGCTGCCACGGTGCGATGAGCCGTTCGGGGTCGTATTGCGCTTTTGGGGTTATGGAATCCGCACGCTGGCAGAAACTCACCGACATCGTAGGTGAATGTCTTGACTTGCCCGTCGCCGAACGCGACGCGTTCGTGCGCGCGCGCTGCGACGACGACGAGGCCTTACACCGCGAGGCCCGGGCGTGGCTGGCCAGTGCTGCCGGTGGCGAGGATTTCCTGCAGCAGCCATTGCAGGTGGATACTCAACTGCTGCAGTCGGCGGCAGTGACCGCGGCGATGCCGGGCTGGGTCGGACGCCGACTCGGCCCGTACCGCATCGTCGGCGAGGTGGCGCGCGGCGGCATGGGTAGTGTGTTCCGCGGCGTGCGCGACGACGACGAGTACCACAAGATCGTCGCGATCAAGCTGATCCGCCCCGATCTCGGCGGCGATGCGATTGCCAGTCGCTTCCGCATGGAACGCCAGATCCTCGCCGGACTCGACCATCCCAACATCGCCCGCCTGATCGACGGTGGCACGACCGAAGACGGCTTGCCCTACCTCGTCATGGACTACGTCGACGGCGAGCCGATCGACCGCTACTGCAACCGCACGGCGCTCGGCGTGCGCGAGCGCCTGCAACTGTTCTGCGAGGTCTGCGCGGCGGTGCAGTTCGCGCACCAGCGCCTGGTCGTGCATCGCGACCTGAAGCCGAACAACATCCTCATCGACCGCGACGGCAAGGTGAAGCTGCTCGACTTCGGCATCGCGCGCCTGATCGATGCCGATGCGGACAGCCCGACCACGCTCACCGCGTTCACGCCAGAGTACGCCAGCCCCGAGCAGGTCAAGGGCGAGGCGATCACGACCGCCAGCGACATCTACTCGCTCGGCGTGCTGCTCTACCGTCTGCTCGCCGGACGCAGCCCGTATCGTTCCGACAATTCGCAGTTGCACGCGCTCGTGCGCGAGATCGTCAGCACCGACCCGGCACGGCCAAGCGCAAGTGCGGGCGAATCGGGCCGCGGCGGTGCAGCGACGCCCACGCTCGATACCGAACGCCTGCGCCGCGCGCTGCGCGGCGACCTCGACACGATCGTGCTCATGGCACTGCGCAAGGAACCCGGGCAACGCTACGCCTCGGTCGAGCAGTTCGCCGACGACGTGCGTCGCCACCTCTCCAACCGGCCGGTGCGTGCGCGTGACGGCGCGCTCGCCTATCGCGCACGCAAGTTTCTCGTGCGCCACCGTCTCGGCGTTGCGCTCGGCTCGCTCGCCGTCGCCGGCCTGCTCACACTGTCGGTCTACGCGCTGCAGCAGGCACGCGTCGCGCGCGCGGAAAAAGCACGCGCCGAACGCCACTTCGATGGCGTGCGCGACCTTGCCAACCGTTTTGTCGGCGACGTGTTCCTGCAGATCGTCGACATCCCCGGCACGGCGAAAGCGCAGCAGACCCTGCTCGATACGAGCATCGAATACCTCGATCGTCTCGCCGCCGATGCAGGCGAAAATCGCGGGTTGCTGCTCGATGTCGCCAGAGGCTACATCAAGCTCGCGCAGATTCAGGAGCGCGGGCTGATTCCACCCGCGCAGCGTGCGGCGAGCGCGAACCGTGCCCTCGCCGCGCTCAAGCGCGCCGATGCACTCGCGCCGCCCGACGCGCGTTCGTCCGAACTGCGCCTGTTCGCGCAAACCCTGCTCGCTGGCAGCGAAAGCGACGCGCAGCACTTCGACACGGCCAAGGCTCAGTTCGAAACGGCCGTGGCGCTTGCGCGCACGGCACCCAGCGCCGACGAACCCTCGGCGCTGACCCAGGCGCGTGCGAACGCGCTCGCCGAGTTCGCCAAGGCACCCGGCATCGACATGCCCACGAGCCAGCGCCTTGCGCTGATGCGCGAAGCCTATGCGGGCTATCAGGCCGCGCAACGCACCGCCACAAACGACAAGGAGCGCGACGACGTCGCAAATGCTCTGGCGACGACCTCGCTCTTCCTCGCCCGCGCCCAACTCGAGGATCGCGACGACGCGCAGCGCATCGCGAAGGCATTGGCCTATGCCCAGGACGCCATCCGCGAACAGGAAGCTGCGTACGCGAAGAATCCGCGCGACATCAAGAACCTCATCAACCTCGTGCTCGAGTCGAGCACTGCCGCATCGATCGCCGCACGTAGCGGCGACTACGACCTGGGCCGCGCCTACTACCGCAAGTCACGCGACTACGACGAAGAGATGCAGCGTCAGGATCCGGGCCAGCCGACCGCGATGGTCAACCGTATCGCCACCCGTCTGGAACAAGCGGAGATGGAGCTGCGCGCCGGTACCTCGGTGCGCGCCCAACTCGAAGAGCTCGCCGAAGTTGAGCGCATGGTGCAGCAATTGCCCGACTATCTCTCGGGACAACGCCAGATGATCGCCGTACGCGCGTGGGTCGACGGACTCAGGGCCGAGTTCAGCCTGCGCCGCAGCGAGGAAACCGATCTCGCGCACGAACAGCGCATCGCGCTCAAGCGCGAAGCGATTGCGTTATTCGAGAATTCGAACAAACTGGTCGCGCAGATTCCGGAAATGATCGACGAAGAGACCCAGGACATCGTCGAACTGGTCCGTACCGGCGCCACGCGATCACGCGCTTCGCTGGCGAATTTGCAGGCACGCTGACTACCGGCGTCGCGCAGCACGCGGCGGAACCGGGACGACAACTGATATCCTGCGGGCATGAACCCCGATTTTTCCGCACCCGTACCCGGCGTACGCCGCGCATTGGTGACCGGTGCCTCCGCCGGCATCGGCGCGGAATTCGCGCGCCAGCTCGCCGCATCAGGCCATGCGCTCGTGCTGACCGCGCGCCGTGCCGATCGTCTCGCCGCGCTCGCCGAAGAACTGAAAGCCGCGCACGGCGTGCAAGTCGACTGCATCGCCGCCGACCTTGCCGATCCACACACACCGGCCGCCCTCTGCGACGAGCTCGCGCGCCGCGGTCTCGCCATCGACGTGCTGATCAACAACGCCGGCTACGGCGTGCCCGGTTCGCTGCTCTCGCAGCCATGGCAGGTGCATGCTGATTTCATCCAGGTGCTGATGACCGCACCGGTCGAACTCGCCTGGCGCCTGCTGCCCGGCATGCGCGAGCGCGGCTACGGTCGCATCGTCAACGTAGCCTCGCTCGCCGGCCACGTCCCCGCGCCGGCCGGGCACACGTTGTACGCGGCGAGCAAGGCCTACCTGATCAAGTTTTCGCAGGCGCTCGCGCTCGAAAATCGCGCCAGGGGCGTGCACGTCTGCGCGCTCTGCCCCGGTTTCACTTATTCCGAATTCCACGACGTCACCGGTTCGCGCGCGCTGGTCTCGCAGATGCCGAAGTGGTTGTGGATGCAGGCCGACCGTGTCGTGCGCGAGGGTCTGGCCGCGGTCGAACGCGGCGATGCGGTGTACATTCCCGGCCGTGTGAACCGCACGATCAAGGGCCTGATCAAACTGCTGCCCGATTCCGTCGGCCTGCGCATGGCCGCGCGCGAGGGCCGCAAATTCCGCGTCGCCGACGACGCTTCGCCAAGCACCTGACGCATGTCCGATTTTTCCTCGCTCGATCTCGCCGCGCCGCTGCTCAAGGCGCTGTCCGCACAGAACTTCACCACGATGACGCCGGTGCAGGCGCAGAGCCTGCCGCCGATGCTCGCCGGTCGCGATCTGATCGCGCAGGCGCCAACCGGCAGCGGCAAGACCATCGCGTTCGGTCTCGGCCTGCTGCAGCGCCTCGATCCGGCATTCGTCAAACCGCAGGCGCTCGTGCTCTGCCCTACGCGCGAACTTGCCGACCAGGTCGCAAAGGAAATCCGCCGTCTCGCCTTCGACATCCCGAATCTGAAAGTGCAGACCTTGACCGGCGGTGTCGCACTCGCGCCGCAGCTCGCATCGCTGCGCAAGGATTCGCATGTCGTCGTCGGCACGCCCGGGCGCGTGCAGGAGATGCTGCGCAAACACGCGCTCAGCCTCGCCAAGCTGCGCACGCTCGTGCTCGACGAAGCCGACCGCATGCTCGACATGGGTTTCGAGGAAGCGATCCGCGAGATCGTCGGCAAGACGCCGCCGTCGCGACAGAGCCTGCTGTTCTCGGCGACGTTTCCCGACGCGATCCGCGAGATCGCGCGCAACACCTTGCGCGATCCGGCGGAAGTGACGATCGCCGGCGAAGTCGAGCAGCCCGAGATCGACGAGCACTTCTTCGAGATCGACCTCGCGCGCAAGCCGGCCGCGCTCGCCGCGCTGCTGTTGCAGCACCAGCCCGAGTCGACTGTCGTGTTCTGCAATACACGCCGCGATGTCGACGACGTGACCGAAGCGCTCGGCGACGACGGCATCGATGCGCTCGCGTTGCACGGCGACATTGACCAGCGCGATCGCGACGAGGTGCTCGTTCGCTTCGCCAACCGTTCCTGCCGCGTGCTTGTCGCCAGCGACGTCGCTTCGCGCGGACTCGACATCAAGGATCTCGCCGCGGTGGTCAACTATGAACTGCCGCATGACATCGACAGTTATCGCCACCGCATCGGTCGCACCGCGCGCGCGGGCAAGACCGGGCTCGCGCTCAACCTGGTCACGCCGCGCGAAATGCATCGCGCGCATGAACTGGAAAAACTCGAGTTGGAAAAATACCCCGACGCAAAGCTGCAGTGGTCGAAATTGTCTGCACCGAATGCGAAGGCAAAGGACGGTTTGCCGGCGACGATGGCGACCCTGCGCATCGACGGCGGCAAGACCGACAAGCTGCGCGCCGGCGACATCCTCGGCGCGCTTACCGGCGACGCAGGCTTGAAGGGCGATGCAATCGGCAAGATCGACATCTTCCCGACGCGTTCCTACGTCGCCGTTGCGCGCAGCCTCGCCGACAAGGCGCTGAGCCGGCTGCGCGCGGGCGGAATCAAGGGACGCAAGTTCCGCGTGGTACGGATTTGATCCGATGAACACCCCTGCGTCGCAAACGAATTCAACCGACGCGAATGCGGACGCGGACGTCATCCGCGTCACCGAACAATGGATTGCGCGCGCCGTGATCGGATTGAACCTGTGCCCGTTCGCGCGCGCCCCCCTGGCGCAGCAGCGCGTGCGCTTTTGCGTCAGCCATGCGGACAACGAAGATGCGTTGCTCGATGATTTATGCGAGGAACTGGTCGCATTGCAAAATGCCGATCCGCAAATTTGCGAAACGACGCTGCTGATTCATCCGCACGTGCTGACCGAGTTTCTCGACTACAACGATTTTCTCGGTGCGGCAGAAACAGCGGTGCAGGTGTTGGGACTGGAGGGCGAATTGCAGGTCGCCAGCTTTCATCCCGGCTACCAATTTGCCGACACCGATGCGGATACGATCGAGAATTGCACCAATCGCTCACCCTACCCCATCCTGCATCTGCTGCGCGAATCGAGCATCGAACGCGCGCTGGAATCGATCTTCGATCCGGACGAAATCCACCGTCGCAATATCGCTACCTTGCGCAAGCTCGGCCGCGCCGGCTGGCAAGCGCTGATGGGCAATGACAGTGGCGCGAAGTGAGCGGCATTCGCTTCGCTGCGACTCGCGTTGCATGCTGTCACGACCTGGCGCAAGCTTCGCTTTCCGACATCCGCCGCGTCACCCATGACAACCCAAGGAGATCGACATGAGCAAAGGCATGAACCAGAAAAAAGACGCGAAGAAAAAACCGGCCAAGACCATGAAGGAAAAAAAGGCCGAGAAGGACGCTAAGAAGTCGGCGAAACGCTAGCGCGTTGATTCTGCGTGGGCTCAACGCGAAGCCCGGCCCACGCGACCTCGCGCGCAGCGCAAGATGCCGCGCGCAACGACGCTGCCCGAGCTGATCAATTCGGTACGGATTCCTTGTTCTCGTCCGCGGAGGAATCTGCGGGCTTTTCCTGCGCGGCGTCCGCATCGTTTTTCGCGCGTTTCTTCAGACGCTTCTCGTCCTGCTGTTTCTTCTTGGCCAGATCGCGCTGGCGCTTGTCGTACTGGTAGTTGGGTTTCATTGCCACGCTTGAGATCGCTCGCTCAGCTCAACGGAATGGCAAGTGTGCCCGAAATGCCGCGCAATATCTCCGGATCGCGAGTGGCAACGACTCGACCTACAGAAACAAGAAGGCTCAACCCTGCGCAAGCAACTTCTCCACCTGGACCAGCACCGTGTCGGCATAGTCAGCGCCCTTGCCCTTCGCGACCAGTTTGCGGTAGTCGGGGAACAGCGCGCGCAGTTCGGCGGCGGTGTAGCAGTGCTCAATCTTGAGCGTGAAGCGGAACGCGGCGATGCCGCCGAACACGCCGACCGATCCGACCGCAGTGTCGTTGAGCAGTTGCCGCGCCTGCTGCAGCGGCGTGATGCCCTCGCCGACGACGAGCTTGGGCATTTCGACCTGCGCCTCGGGAATGTCGACCAGGCCGAGCGCATGCAGCTCGTCGAGCGCGGCGACCGTCGCCTCGTGGGTTTTGAATACATGGGTCAGCTCGGCCACGCTGCGTTCGCCGTTGGTTTCGATCAGCAGCGCGCGCAGTTGCCAGGAGAGCTTGTGCGCACGCGAATCGATTTCGCGCCGGCCGGCGTCGGTTTTCTGCGGAACCTGGTTCGACAGCATCGATCGCCTTCCCTTTGACTTGCTCTTGTGGGCACGAACACCGGGCGGTTTTCCGCCGAGCCAATCTCCTTCTGCATTATGTTGCGCGGCGCGCCCATGCGCACGAAAAAATCTGCGGAATAGCTCACGCTTTCGCCAAGCTCACCACTCCGTGCGTTGCGGCAGCAGTCCGCGCAGTTCCTGCTCGGTCAGGTTGCGCCACTGGCCGAGCCTGAGCGCGCCGAGCTTGACGTTGACGATGCGCACGCGGCGCAGCTGCGTCACACGGTAGCCGAACGCTTCGCTCATCAGACGGATCTGCCGGTTGAGCCCCTGCGTGAGCACGATGCGGAAGCCGAACTTGGCGATGCGCGTGGTCTTGCACGGACGGGTCATCTGTCCGTGCACGCGCACTCCGCGCGCCATGCCGGTGAGGAACTCGGGCGTCACCGGCTTGTTCACGCCGACCAGGTATTCCTTCTCGTGGTTGTTTTCCGCACGCAGGATCTCGTTGACAATGTCGCCATTGCTGGTGAGCAGGATCAGGCCTTCGGAATCCTTGTCGAGGCGGCCAATCGGAAAGATGCGCTCGGCGTGGTCGACGAAGTCAACGATATTGCCCTTGACCTCGCGCTCGGTCGTGCAGGTGATGCCGACCGGCTTGTTGAGGGCGATATAAACGTGCTTGCGCCCGCGCGCGCCGCTGCGCCGCTGCAGCAGCGGCTGGCCGTCGATCAGCACTTCGTCGCCTTCCTCGACCTGGCTGCCGATGCCGCCGGGGCGGCCGTTGAGCGTCACGCGTTTTTCCGCGATCAGGCGGTCGGCTTCGCGCCGCGAGCAGTAGCCGGTCTCGGCGATGTGTTTGTTCAGGCGCTTCGACAGCGGTTTCGTCGGCGCGGAATCGGTTTCGTCGGAAATCATGCTTCAAATGGGTGCCGGGACCGTATGCGAAGTATAGGATGCCGCGGCGTTCGATCACGCAAACTGGAGCCCACTGCCATGAAAACCGTCCCCGCTTTTCTCCTGTCGTTGCTCATCGCGTCAGGCGTGCGTGCCGACCCACCATCGGGCGATGTCGAAGCGGCGGTACGCGCTGCAGACGAGGCGTTCTGGAAGACTTACAACACCTGCGACCTCGCCACGACCGGCGACTACTTCACCGACGACATCGAGTTCTATCACGACAAGGGTGGGCTGACGAAGTCGCGCGCAGCGCTGGTCGAATCGATCAAGAAGAACATCTGCGGCAACCCGGACCAGCGCGTGCGCCGCGAAGCGGTCGCCGATTCGGTAAAGCTTTATCCGATGGCCGGCAATCGCGCGCTGCTGGTCGGTGACCACCGCTTTTACATCACCGAGCCAGGCAAGCCCGAGTACGTCACCGGCCAAGCCAAGTTCGACGATCTGTGGGAATACGTCGACGGCCGCTGGCGCATGAGTCGCGTCTTCAGCTATTCGCACGCAAGCGTGCCGTATGCGCCGCCCACCGCGATCGAACTCCCCGCCGCGGCGCTGACAAAACTCGCCGGCCGCTACGCGAGCAAGCAAAGCGGCGAGCTCGACATCGCCGTGGACGGATCGCATCTCAAGCTGTCATCGGGCACGCTCACGCTTGCGCTCTTCGCGCTGTCGCCGACGCAATTCTTCGCCAAGGAACGCGATCTGCGCTTCGAGTTCTCGGCGCCGAAAGGCGGCGCGATCGACCGTATCTTCGTGCGCGAGAACGGCAATGTGGTCGACGAAGTCCGGCGCAAGGCGGGCGGATCGAAATAGCTTCCCGTTCGTGCACCAGCGCCGCTCAGCCCGTGGTCGGATACACCGCGACGCGCAACGGCAACGGTGGCGAGATCGCATCTTCAATCGTCACGCGCAGCCGGCGCAACGATGACGAGGCGATGCGGTCGAGCTTGCAGGCGCCGATCGTTTCGCCCTGCGTGAGTTCCTTCCAGTCACCGTCCGCCGCGCCATGCAAGACATACTTCGACACACGCTGGCCCCGTTCGATGTCTTCACTGAGGCGTACGATGCCGACTGGATGTGCCTTGCCGAGATCGATTTCGGCGACCGCACTGCGCTCACCCGTTTTTCTCCACACGACCGTCTTGTCCGCTGCAAGATCGTGCGCGAACAAGGCATTGCGCGACTCGCGCCACTCGCGCAGGCGCGCGACATCGTTGGCGTGGAACAAACCTTTGCGCGTCGGCGGCACGTTGAGCAGCAGTTTCGAATTGTGCCCGACCGAGTTGAACCAGATGTCGTTCAAAGCGTCGACGCTCTTGACCTTGTCGTCCTCGGCTGCGTGATGAAACCAGCCCGGCCGGATCGACACGTCGGCTTCGGCCGGACGCCAGACGCGACCCGCGGGATCGCCGTGCAGCAGCGCGTTCGTCACTGCCGGACTGTCCACGCCCGGATATGGCACCGCGGCGGGATCGACGCTCGCCCAGTTCGGATAACCGGCCATGCCCTTCTCGTTGCCGCACCAGCGCACGTCGGGACCGGCATCGGAAAACATCACCGCATTCGGCTGCAGCTTGCGCACGAGCGCGTGGATGCGTGGCCAGTCGTAGCTCTGGCGCTTGCCGTTCGGGCCTTCGCCGTTGGCGCCGTCGAACCACATCTCGTGGATGTCGCCGTAGCGCGTGAGCAGCTCGGTCAGCTGGTCGCAGTAGAAATCGTTGTAGCGCTCGCCGCCGTAAGTCGGCGAGTTGCGATCCCACGGCGAGCAATACAGGCCGACGCGCAGGTTCTCGGCACGGCAGGCGTCGGCGAATTCGCGCACGACGTCGCCTTTGCCGCCGCGCCAAGGGCTGCTCTCGACCGAGTGCTTCGTCGTCTTGGTCGGGAACAGGCAGAAGCCGTCGTGATGCTTTGCGGTGAGGATCATGGCGCGCGCACCGGCCGCGCGCGCACTGCGTGCCCATTGACGCGCGTCGAGTGCGGTCGGGTTGAAGATCGCCGGGTCCTCGTTGCCGAGACCCCACTCGCGATCGGTGTAGGTGTTGACGCCGAAATGCACGAACATCGCCAGCTCGTCGCGCTGCCAGAGCAACTGGCTCGGCGTCGGCCGCGGCAGCACCACGTCACTGGCAACAACGCGTGCGCGTGCCCACGGCGACGCCGCGCCGGCAATCACGATGGAGGCGAGAAAACTGCGACGGGAAACATTCATGGTGTGGATTCTTTCCTGGTCGAAACGGGCAGCAGTTGTACGGCGTCGAAATCCAGCCCCAGATCGTCGGCCGGGAATGCCGGCCGGGCCAGGCGTATCGTCAATGCCACGGTTTGCGCGGCGGGCAGCGTGAACGGACCCAAATCGTTGGACAACCCTTGCGCCTCGCCCTGATCGCGCACCTGGCCGCCAACCGCGACGCGATAGCGCGCGCTAGCTGGGGACCTGCCGCCTTCGAAGTGCAGCATGACCGTGCGCGCCGTTGGCGAGGACACCGCGGCCGACAGCACGACCGTGGTCTGATATTGCGTCGAGTAGCCGTTGCGGAAGCCGAAACTCGTTCCCGCGGACCATTCACCGCGTGCGATGCGTATCGATCCGTTGGGCGCGGCGACCACGGCCTTGCTCGGCATCGTCGCTGCACCGACATCGAGTGCCTGCGGATGCGCGCGCAGCCACGCGCCGATCCCGCGCAGCACCTGTGCCTCGAACGGCACGACCGAGCCGTCGCCCATCGGTCCGATATTGAGCAGGTAACTGCCTCCGTGCGCACGCGCCTCGACGAGGCCATGCACGAGCTCGCGCGTCTTGCCTTCGGCATCCTCGCGCTTCTGCCAGCTGCGATAGCCCCAGGTGTCGTGGTAGATCGACGCCGGCACCTCGAACGGCGGCTGCAAGCCCGGCGGCGGCGCCTCGTTGTCGCCGAGCGCGACGAAGTCGCCGACATTGTTCCAGATGCGCCCGTTGATCACCGCTTGCGGCTGCAATTCGCGCACGATCGCCGCGAACTTGCGGCTCTGCTCGGGCGTCGGCGAGGACATGTCGAACCAGACTTCGGTGATGGTCCCGTAGTTCGTCATCAGCTCGCGCAGTTGCTTCTCGATCAGCGGCTCCATCGAGGCCGGGATAGGATTGTTGTTGTCCGGATCGAACGCATGCCCCGCGTGCCAGTCGACGAGCGAGAAGTACACGCCGAAGCCGAGGCCGATCTTGCGGCACGCCGTCGACAGCAGCTTGAGCGGGTCCTTGCCGAACGGCGTGCGCTTGACGATGTTGTAGTCGGTCGACTTCGTGTCGAACATCGCGAAGCCGTCGTGATGCTTGCTCGTGACGAGGATGTAGCGCGCGCCGGCGTCCCTGGCCAGAGCGCAGATCGCATCGGCGTCGAACTTCGCCGCGTCGAAGCGTTCGGCCACCTTGGCGTAATCCGCGCGCGCTATGTTCGCGAAGCTCTGGATCTGCTCGGAATAGCCCTTCGTCACCGGCTTGCCCTGCCAGACGCCGCCAAGCTCGGAGTACAGGCCCCAATGGATGAACATGCCGAAGCCGAGTTGGCGCCAGGCCTCGATGTTCGGCGCGAGCGCAGGCTGGACGGGATCGACGGCGGCTGGCTGCGAGGATGGCGCTTTCTGCGCGGCGACGGTCGATGCCGCTAGCGCGATGAACAGCGGAATAAGGACCAGTATCAACTTCAGGCGCACAGTGACTCCACGGATGGATTCCTCTTCGTTCGAATCGACCAGGCTGCTTTGTCACTCCGCGAATGGTGCAATGCAGTGTTTACCTGCATCGCGAAAATGATAAAGTCCATCGCGTCCTTTGGATCGATCCAAATTAAGAAATAACCGATTTCCCGCAAAGATGCACGCCGCACGACGGCATGCACACGTCCGACGACCGCTCTTCCTACCGACCTGCCGCCTCCTCGATCAACCATGCCCCTGCTCGAAATCGCCGCCGCCTCGATCGCCTCCGCTCTCGCCGCACAGGAAGGCGGCGCCGACCGCATCGAACTCTGCGCCAACCTGCGCGAGGGCGGTACGACGCCTTCGCACGGCACGCTGGTCGAGGCACGCAAACGGCTGCGCATTCCGATTCATGTGCTGGTGCGCCCGCGCGGCGGCGATTTTCTCTACGACGAGGCCGAAGCTGCGGCCATGATCGGCGACATCGAAGACTGCGTGCGCAGCGGTGCCGACGGAGTCGTGATCGGCGCGCTCGACGCGGACGGCAACGTCGATGTCGCGTTGTGCCGGCGCCTGGTCGCGGCGGCCGGCAAGCTCGATGTCACTTTCCATCGCGCCTTCGATGCTGCACGCGATCCGGCCGCGGCGCTCGAAGACATCATCGCGCTCGGCTGCGCGCGCGTACTCACTTCGGGTGCGGCAGCGAGTGCGCTGCAGGGCGCCGAGGCGATCGCACACCAGGTGCGTCAGGCGAACGGCCGCATCGCGATCATGGCCGGCGGCGGCGTCAGTGCCGACAACGTGCGCGAACTGGTGACGCGCACAGGTGTGACCGAATGCCATTCGTCGGCCGGCGCCGCGCGTCGCTCGGGCATGCGCCTGCGCCGCGAGGACTTGCCGGGACTGGAACCGGATTTCGTCCAGACCGACGTCGCGCGCGTGCGCGCTCTGGTCGCGGCACTGCGCGGGAGTTGATCGATGGCGCCCAACATAAGCTCGTCAGGAAACTACGCCCCGGGATCATGATGAACGGAAAAAGTATATTTTTTGCATCGCTGCTCGCCGGCGCATTCGTGCTGCCCGCCGTTGCTGCCGATGCAGGGGGCGCGGATCCGATCGATCAGGTCAACACCTTTATCGGCACGCAGGACGAAGGCAATACATTCCCGGGTGCCTCCGCACCGTTCGGCATGATCCAGGTCAGCCCGATCGGTTCGCATTACGCCGGCTGGCAATACACCGACAAGAAGATCCGCGGCTTCGGCCACTTCTTCCTGTCCGGCGCGGGGTGCTTCGAGCAAGGCGGCCTCGTTTCGGTGCTGCCGGTGACAGGCACGATCGGCGCCGGCGCTAAATCCACGTTCGACATAAACAATCCGGAAGCCTTCGATCAGACGCGCTATGCCGCCGCCTTCGATCATCAGGGCGAAATCGGCAAGCCCGGTTACTACAAGGTGCGCCTGACCGCCGATTCAAATCAGCACGTTGGCGGCATCGATGCGGAAACGAGCGCGTTGACCCGCGTCGGCGCCGAACGCTACACCTTCGCCCAAGGCACGCAGGCGCACGTGCTGGTCAATCTCGGCCAGGCAACGGTGCGCCATCGCGTGATCCACAGCAACCTCAGGATCGTCGACGACCACAGCGTCGAAGGCTCGCTCGAAGTCATCGGCTTCTGCGGCGGCAGCGCGTACACGACCTGGTTCCGCCTCGAATTCGATCGGCCGTTCAAGGCCTATGGCACCTGGAACAAGCTCAAGGGCACGCCCGGCGCCAAGGAATCGAGCGCGGCCGAGGCGCCGAACGGCGCCTGGTTCGACTTCGACACGAAAGACTCGCGCGAAGTGACCATCGTCAGTGCGGTCTCGCACGTCGACGCCGATGGCGCGCGCAACAATTTGCGCAGCGAAGGCTACGTCGACGGCAAGCCGCTCGGTTTCGACGCGATCAAACAACGCGCGCAGGACGCCTGGCGCAAGGAACTGGCCAGTGTGCGCGTGCGCGGCGGCACGGCGGAAGATCGCGTCGTCTTCACCACCTCGCTCTACCACACCCTGTTGCAGCCGCTGACCGCCAGCGACGTCGACGGCCGCTACCGCGGCTGGGACGACGCGATCCACCAGGCCGACGGCTGGACCTACTACGAATACTTCTCCCTCTGGGATACCTACCGCGCGCAGAACCAGATGCTCGCGATCCTGCGTCCACAGCGCGCGCGCGACATTGCCCGAACGGTGGTGACGATCGCCGAACAGGGCGGCTGGCTGCCGCGTTGGGGTTATGCCAACTACGAGACGAACACGATGACCGGCGATCCGGTCACGCCATTCCTCGCCGATCTGTGGAAGTACGGCGCGCTCGCGGGCGACGACGCCAAGCGCGCCTACGCCGCGCTCAAGCGCAATGCCGACAGCGTACCGCCAGCGTCCTGGCGCGAGGAGGGCCGCGCGGGCAACGCCAACTACATCGCCAAGGGTTTCATCGAATACGAGAAATCCTCGAGCAAGAAGAAGGCGATGGATGTCGACCAGGAGCACGCAGCCTCGGCGACGTTCGAATACGCGCAGGCTGATTGCTCGCTCGCGCTGATGGCCCGCGGTCTCGGCGAGAAGGCCGACGCGCAACGCTGGTCTTCGCGCAGCGGCAACTGGAAAAACCTCTGGGACGCCTCGATCGTCGACAACGAACACGGCGGCTTCAAGGGCTTCCCGCGGCCGAAGACGCTGGACGGCGCCTGGTTCTCGCCAAAGGACAAGCCCTATTCACCAGCCAGCGAGGACGGTTTCCACGAAGGCACCGCGTGGCAGTACCAGTGGCTCGAACAGCAGGATGTGCCGTCGTTGATCAAGGCGATGGGTGGTGCCGACGAGACGCATAAACGTCTGGACGTCTTCTTCGCGCTCGACAAGCTGCTTGCCGATCCGCTTCATGCCGCGCGCAAGGAATGGGTCATGGGCGCGTACGACTACTACAACCAGTTCCGCTACAACCCGAACAACGAACCTGACCTGCACAGTCCGTGGATGTACACGCTGACCGGCGCGCCATGGAAGACCGCGGTCGTGCTGCGCGCAGCGCAGACATTGTTCACCGACGGTCCGAATGGGGTCACCGGCAACGACGACCTCGGCACAATGTCGGCGTGGTACCTGTTCAGCGCGCTCGGCCTTTATCCCGGCATGCCGGGTACGGGCCAGCTGCTGCTGCACACGCCGCGCTTCGAGCATGCCGAGATCGACCTCGACGGCGGCAAGACGCTCGTGATCGATGCGCCCGGCGCGGACGGCAGCAAGCTGCAGTACATCGACGGCGCGCAAATCGACGACCATGCGCAGGCGAAAGTCTTCGTCGACTGGCCTACGCTGCGCCGTGGCGCGACGATCCGCTACGCACTGACCGTCAATGCACCGGCTTGGGGTACGCATCCCGCCGATCTGCCGCCGGCGGCTTGCCCGGGCGTCGCGACGCGCTGATGCGAACACGCCGGGCCAGGGGGAACAGGACATGAAAAAGGCTGCAACCAAAGTCCGCAACGCGCAACGCACGCCGACGGTCAGCGACATCGCCGCCGGTGCGGGCGTCTCGCGCGCGACCGTCTCGCTCGTGCTGCGCGAAAGTCCGCTCGTTCACCCGGACACGCGCGCGCGCGTGCAGGCGGAGCTGAAGAAGCAGAACTACGTTTACAACCGCGGCGCGGCGAACCTGCGCCGGCGCACCTCGAGCGCGATCGCGCTCGTGATCAACGACCTGTCCAACCCGTTCTTCGCCGAGTTTGCCACCGGCGTCGACGAGGCCCTCGGCACGAGAGGCTATGTCACTCTGCTCGGCAACACCGGCGAGTCTCCGCAACGGCAGCAGGCCGTGCTCGCCTCGCTGATGGAGCACACGCCCGCCGGCCTGATCCTCTCGCCCGCCGAGCACAGCGACGCGGAGCAACTGCGCCAGGTGCTCGGTGCGCATCTGCCGGTGCTCGTGTTCAACCGCAAGCTCGAAGGCGGCGATTGGAATTTCCTCGCCCTCGACAACGCGCGCGGCGCGGAAATGGCCGCCGCGCACCTGATCGAGCGTGGCCACCGCCGCATCGCGTTTTACGGTGGTCATGCCGACTCGAGCTCGTGCCGCCAGCGCCGCGCCGGCTTCGAGAAGGCGCTGCGTGCGGCCGGCCTGCGCGTACGCGAGGAGTGGATGATCGAAACGGCGCCGAGCCGCATCGACTCGGCGAAGAACACGCCGGCGCTGTTCGCAGGCAAGGACCATCCAACCGCAGCGGTGTGCTACAACGATGCCGTCGCGCTCGGCCTTATGCTTGGTCTCGCCGCACGCGGCATGCGTCCGGGGCGTGATTTTGCCCTGACCGGCTTCGACGATATTCCCGAGGCCGCGCTCGCCTCACCGCCGCTGACCACGATCGCCACGCAGCCGCGCGAACGCGGACGCCAGGCGGCGCAGCTGCTGCTCGCCCAGCTCGGCGCAGCGCGGACCAAGTCCCACCAGACCACTGCGCCCGCGCAATTGCAGGTGCGCGAAAGCACTCCCCCGCCGACACATACATGACCCCACGACGCACACGCATCGCCTGCTTCGGCGAGGCCCTGATCGATTTCCTCGCCAAGCCCGCCGACGGTGTCGACACGCCGCGCGCGTTCCATCAATTCGCCGGCGGCGCACCGGCCAATGTCGCCGTTGCGGTCGCGCGACTCGGCGGCGACGCGCAATTCGTCGGCATGTTCGGGCGCGACATGTTCGGCGATTTCCTCGTCGACAGCCTGCACCGCGCCGGCGTCGGCACCGACCACATCGCGCGCACCGATGCGGCGAACACCGCCCTCGCCTTCGTCGCGCTCGACGAGCGCGGCGAGCGCCATTTCAACTTTTATCGTCCGCCTGCGGCCGACCTGTTGTTTCGCCGCGAACATTTCCACGACGCTTGCTTCAACGGCCTCGCGAGCTTTCATGTCTGTTCGAACAGCCTTACCGAGCCCGAGATCGCGGCGGCGACCGTGCAGGGCATGCGACTCGCGCGCGCTGCCGGTGCGATCGTCAGCTGCGACCTGAACTGGCGGCCCGCGCTGTGGGACACGCGCGTCGATCCGCATCCGCGCCTGTGGGCCGCGCTGGATGAGGCCGACGTCATCAAACTCGCGCGCAGCGAACTCGAACTTCTCGCCGCGCCGCTACGCAACGCACAAAACACGGGCGACGAGGATGCCGTGCTCGCACGCGCTTGGCAGGGCCACGCCCAGCTCGTGCTCGTCACCGACGGCGACGCACCGGTGCGCTGGTTCACGCGCGCCGGCCGC
Organism: Rudaea cellulosilytica DSM 22992; assembly: GCF_000378125.1. GTDB lineage: Bacteria > Pseudomonadota > Gammaproteobacteria > Xanthomonadales > Rhodanobacteraceae > Rudaea > Rudaea cellulosilytica. Next base: position 862,463 of record NZ_KB899242.1, read on the forward strand.
GGCAGCGTGCCGAGCTTCCATGTGCGCGCGATCGACACGACCGCCGCCGGCGATGCTTTCGTCGGCGGCCTGCTGTTCGATCTCGCGCGGCGTGGCGTCGACGCTGCGGGTCTCGCCACCTTCCTGCAAGATGCGCACGCGCTCGAACAATCGCTGCGCTTCGCCGCAGCGGTCGGCGCGCTCGCCGTTACGCGCCACGGCGCATTCGCCGCGATGCCCGATCTCGCCCAAACCCAAGCCCTGCTCGACGGCAACGCCGCCAGACATGAACACGCCTAACCCACCGAATTTCCGCAGCACGGAATTCCTGCTCGCGCACATCCGCCAGACGATGACGTTCTACCATCCGCATTGTATCGACCCGGGCGGCGGTTTCTTCCACTACTTCAAGGACGACGGCACGATCTACGACCGCTCGCACCGACACCTGGTGTCGAGCACGCGCTTCGTCTTCAACTACGCGATGGCGTTGCGTGAATTCGGCCAGGCGGAATACCGCGACGCCACGCTGCACGGCCTGCGCTACCTGCGCGAGGTGCATCGTGATGCGAACACGCGCGGTTACGCGTGGACGATCCGCGACGGCAAGCCCGAAGACCGCACCAACCACTGCTATGGCCTCGCCTTCGTCCTGCTCGCCTACGCGACCGCCTACAAGGCCGGCATCGCCGAGACGCGCGCGTGGATGGACGAGACCTGGAACCTGCTCGAAAAACATTTCTGGGACGAGACCTTCGGCCTCTACCGCGACGAAGCCGACGCGCAGTGGAACTTTTCCGACTACCGCGGCCAGAACGCGAACATGCACATGTGCGAGGCGATGCTCGCCGCCTACGAGGCGACGAACGAAGTGCGCTATCTCGATCGCGCGCTGACGCTGGCCGACCACATGACGCGACGCCAGGCGAAGCTCGCGAACGGTCTCGTCTGGGAACACTACGATGCGCAGTGGCGCATCGACTGGGATTACCACAAGGACGACCCGAAGCACCTGTTCCGCCCGTGGGGCTTCCAGCCCGGTCATCAGACCGAGTGGGCGAAGCTGTTGCTTATCATCGATCGCCATCGCCCGATCGATTGGCTCGTGCCGACCGCCAGACACCTGTTCGACACCGCTCTCGCGCATTCATGGGACGAGGCGCGCGGCGGCATGGTCTACGGCTTTGCGCCTGACTACTTGTTGAAAAGCCCGGCCGGGAATGGCCGGGTTCTTGCGGAAGGATCCACGTATACGACTGTTGACGACGACAAGTACTTCTGGGTGCAGGCCGAATCGCTCGCCGCGGCCGCGCTGCTCGCGTCCCGCACCGGCGAGGAAAAATACTGGACCTGGTACGACAAGCTCTGGGCCTACTCGTGGCAGCACTTCATCGACCATCGCTACGGTGCGTGGTATCGCATTCTCGATGCCGCGAACCGCAAGTACAGCGACGAGAAGAGTCCCGCGGGCAAGACCGACTACCACACGATGGGCGCGTGCTACGAAGTGTTGCGCACGCTGCCGCACAGCCCATGAGATTGCGCGCGCTACTGCTCGCCGCGGTTATCGCGACGCCGGTGAACGCTGGCCAGGAAGGCGCCGCGCCGCCGTATAAGGACGCAAAGGTGCCGATCGACGCGCGTGTCGCCGATCTGCTCGCGCGCATGACGCCCGAAGAAAAGTTCTGGCAGCTGTTCATGGTCCCGGGCGAAATCACGCCGGCGAATCGCGCGCAATTCGCCCACGGCATCTTCGGCCTGCAGGTCGGCGCCGAGGCGCAGGGCGGTGCCGCGCAACAGATGCTGAGCTACGACACGCACGAAAACGCCGAGTCGCTGGCGCGCCGGATCAACGCCATGCAACGCTACTTCGTCGACGAGACCCGGCTCGGCATTCCGATGCTGCCGTTCGACGAAGCGCTGCACGGCCTCGTGCGCGACGATGCTACCGCCTTCCCGCAGTCGATCGGCCTCGCCGCGAGCTTCGACGCAAAGCTGCTGGCCGCGGTCGGCAAGGCGATCGCCGTCGAAGCGAAGGCGCGCGGCCTGCGCGACCTACTCGGCCCGGTCGTCAACATCGCCGACGACGTGCGCTGGGGCCGCGTCGAGGAAACCTACGGCGAAGATCCGTATCTGACCACGGTGCTCGGCAGCGCCTTCATGCAGGCGATCGAAACCGAGAATGTCATCGCCACGCCCAAACACTTCATCGCCAATGTCGGCGACGGTGGCCGCGACAGCTACCCGATCGAGAAAAGCGTGCGCTGGCTCGATGAAGTGCACTTCCCGCCATTCAAGGCGGCGGTGGAGCAGGCGCATGTGCGCTCGCTGATGACTTCGTACAACAGCGTGAACGGCACACCGGCGAGCGCGAATCCGTGGCTGCTCACGCAGACGCTCAAGGACGACTGGAAATTCCGCGGCTTCGTCATCTCCGATGCCGGCGCCGTCGGTGGCGCGAACGTACTGCATCACACCGCGCGCGACTACGCGCAGGCGACCGCCATGGCGATCGGCGCCGGCCTCGACGTGATCTTCCAGACCCAGGTCGAACAGGCGGCGTTGTTCATGCCGCCGTTTCTCGACGGCTCGATCGCAGCGTCGCGCATCGACGATGCCGTCGCGCGCGTGCTGCGCGCGAAATTCGAACTCGGCTTGTTCGAGCATCCCTATGTCGATGCAGCAGCGGCGCGCCGCCCGCTACAGAATGGTGCGCATCGCGAATTGGCCAGGCAGGCGGCGTTGCAGTCGTTCGTGCTGCTCAAGAACCGCAATGGCACCTTGCCGTTGGCGAATCCGAAAACCGTGCTTGTCCTCGGCGAGGATGCAACCGAAGCCCGCCTCGGCGGCTACAGCGGCAAGGGCATCGACCCGATCAGCATTCTCGACGGCTTGAAGCAGCGTGCAGGCAAGGCGACGAAGATCCTCTACACCCAGGGTGGCGCCCGCAACACGGACGACTGCGTGACCGTCGATGCCGCGCATCTGCGCCACGATGGCGCGCCGGGACTGCAGGCTGCCGTTTTCGATTCCGCCGAACTCTCCGGCGCGCCGGTGGCGCAGCGCGTCGATTCCGCGGTCGACTTCCATTGGATGCTGGCGCCTCCCGACGCCAAGGCGGCCGCAGACAACTACTCGGTACGCTGGCGCGGCGAGCTGCTCGCTCCGGCCGCGGGGCGCTACCGCGTCGGCCTCGAAGGCAACGACGGCTTCCGTCTTTATCTCGACGGCAAACTGGTCGTCGATCGCTGGACCAAGGCATCCTTCCATCGCGATCTCGTCGACGTCGACTTCACCGACACCGGCCGTCATCCAATCGTCGTCGAGTTTCGCGAAATGCGCGGCGGCGGTCGCATCCGCCTGCTGTGGAACGCCGGAACGCGCGACGACGGCGAGACGCGGCGCGCGCAGGCGCGCGAACTCGCGCGCGACGCGGACGCGATCGTCGTCGTCGCCGGCATCCACGAAGGCGAATTCCGCGATCGTGCGAGCCTCGATCTGCCCGGCGACCAGGAAGCGCTGATTCATGCCATGCATGCGACCGGCAAGCCGGTCATCGTCATTTTCGTCGGCGGCAGCGCCGTGACGATGCAACACTGGCATGACGACGCGGATGCGATCCTCGCCGTCTGGTACCCCGGCGAAGCCGGCGGTACGGCAGTCGCGCAAACACTGTTCGGCGATGCCAACCCCGGTGGCCGCTTGCCGATCACCTGGCCGCTGGACGCCGCACAACTGCCGCTGGTCTACAACCACAGGCCGAGCGGGCGCGGTGATGACTACAACAATCTCAGCGGCGAAGCACAGTTTCCGTTCGGCTACGGGCTGAGCTATACGACATTTGCGTATTCCAATCCGCTGCTGGACAAGACGCAGATCAAACCGGGCGAGTCCACGACGCTGCACGTCACCGTACAGAACACCGGTGCGCGCGACGGCGACGAAGTCGTGCAACTGTATGTGCGTCCCCTGCAGTCGAGTCTCGCCCAGCCGGTGCTCGCGTTGCGCGGCTTCCAGCGCGTTCACCTCAAGCACGGCGAGCGACGCACGCTTGCGTTCACTGTCGCCGCGCAGACACTCGCCACGCTCGATCGCGACCTTAGCTGGACCGTAGAACCGGGCAGCTACCGGCTCATGATCGGCGCGTCGAGCCGCGAACTGCCGCTCAAACAGACCCTGGACGTGAGCCCGTAGCGCCCAGGACCAGAGCGACTCGCTTCGTAGCGTGGCCATCGACCAGCGGACGGCGGCGATCTTTGCTTTTTACGTGTTCTGCGTCACAAAAAAATGAAGCGCCGAACGACCTTGGCGGCTCGCGAACGACGTTAAATGGGTTGCGCTGGCAAATCTGTGTTTCATATATAATGCTGCAATGCGGCATGCGCAGACGGAAAAAAAGGCGTACATTGCCGTCCCGTTAGATCGATCCAAATCACGACTACTCGACCCGAACATCCATCACTCGCGCATCTGGGGAAAAGAATGCATACGAAGCTGATCCGCAACACCTTGGTGAACAGCATTGCCCTGGCCCTGTTCCTCTCGACGGGCGCTCATGCTCAGAACAACGGCAGCGGGACGGCGCCGTCGGATACTCAGAAGGACGGCACCAAGACTGAGCTGGAGAAGATCGTCGTTACCGGCTCGCGCCTCGCGCGCAGCGAGGCCGAAGGGCCCGCGCCGGTCACGGTGATCACCGGCGACGAAATGAAGAGGCAGGGCTTCACCACGGTCTACGAACTGGTCGGTTCGCTGACCCAGTCGTTCCCGACCCAGACCCCGCCGAGCTGGGGCAGCACCACGGTCAACGCGCGCCAGGCCGACCTGCGCGGACTCGGCGCGAACCGCACGCTGATCCTGCTCGACGGCCGCCGCATCGACGACTACCCGCAGCCGGCCGCCGCAAGCCGCAATTTCCAGAACCTCAACAACATCCCGACCGGCATGATCGACCGCGTCGAGATTCTCGCCACCGGCGCATCGGCGATCTACGGATCGGACGCGATCTCGGGCGTGATCAACATCATCCTCAAGCATCAGTACGACGGCTACAACCTCGATTTCAAGGTCGGTCGCGCCGAGCGCGGCGGACGCAACTACGGCGACTTCAATTTCACCGGCGGCAACAGCGGCGACAATTGGCATATCGTGTACAACTTCGAGGCGCAGCACCGCAGCGCGCTGTGGGGGCATGATCGCCCCTACACCGATTCCGAAGCCGATGCCGGCTACGGAGCGTGGAACAAGAACGCCCGCGCCTTCGGTTGGAACCTGTATCCGGCCATGTCGCTCACCGGCGGCGACGGCAACTACATCTCGCCGCCGAGCGGCGCCTGCACGCAGTCTGGCTTCCAAAACTACTACACGTTGCGCGACAACAAGTTCTACAACAGCGACGGCAGCGTCGGCAGCTCGGGCCTATACTGCGCGCAGAAAGCCCTATTCCGCGATTGGGTACTGACGCCGGGCCGCGACGACAAGAGCGGCTACGTCTATGGCTCCTACGACCTACCGAACGGCATGCAAGCCTACGGCGCGGTGGGCCTGTGGCGCACGACTGGCATTTCCAACACCCAGTTGCCGTTCCTCTATGCGATGGGCGGCCTGCCGAACGGCTTCTACGACAAGACCACCGGCCAGGTCATCAACAACTACTTCCGCCAGTTCATCCAGCCCGAGATCGGCGGCACCGGCAACACCTACGATCGCGAACAGAACTGGGATATTCATGGCGGCCTGAAGGGCACGATTTTCGACGGCCGCTTCAGCTGGGATGCGAGTGTTGGCCGTTCGGTGTACTGGGTGCACGAGTCCTACGCCGGTCTCAACGAACAAGGCATGTTCGATTTCTTCTTCGGCCAGCAACAGGGCACGAAGACGATCGATGGCACGGACTATCCGGTCTATCAGCTTGACTCGAACCGCTTCTGGAATCCGATCACGCCGCAGCAATACGCCAGCTTCGGCGTATGGGGCGAGAATCGTTCGATCTCGTGGATGAACCAGGCGCAGGCCACGGTCACCGGCGATCTGTTCGACATGTGGGCGGGCCCGCTTGGCTTCGCCGCCGTCGTCGAGGCAAACCATCAGGGTTTCCAGCTGTATCCCGATGCACGCGGCAACGATACGCATTTCGGCGACCCGTTCCAGGACTATACGACCGGCGGCGGCGAGCGCACGCGCTATTCGGGTGGTGTGGAATTCAAGATTCCGCTGCATTCGACGTTCACGGCGAGCCTCGCCGGACGCCTCGACAAATACGACGACGCGAGCATCGCCAACATTGCGCGCACGGGGAACGTCAAACTCGAATGGCATCCGATCGAGGGTCTGTTCCTGCGCGGCACCTACGGCACGAACTTCCACGCGCCGGACATGCAGTACATCTACAAGAACCCGTCGGTGCAGCAGGTCGGTATCTATGCCGATCCGTACTACTGCATCACGCATAACGACACGGTCTGCACCGCCACCCAGCACAACACGTATTTCCAGGGTTATACCGCGGGCGGAAAGAATCTGCTGCCCGAGGAAGGCCACGGCTGGACCTATGGTTTCGTCTGGGACATTCCGAAGGTCGAAGGACTGTCGGTGTCGGCCGACTATTGGCATCTCGGCATCGACAATGCGATCGACAATATCGGCATTGACGACGTGCTCAAGGACGAAGGCGGCTGCCGCACCGGCAAGAATGTCGACGGTTCGCCTTACACTGCGCATCCGCAGGGTTCGGAATATTGCTCGCTGGTGATAGCCAACGTGCATCGTGACGCCAACGGCAACATCCTCGCCGTTTATTCCGGACCGATCAACCGCAGCAAGCTGTATGTGAGCGGCATCGACGGCACGATATCGTACCGGGTGAAGACCGACCGCTGGGGCGACTTCAATGTCCTCGTCGAATGGTCGGACAACCTGCGCCACTACCAGCAGACGCTGGCCAGCGATCCGCTCGTCAACGACAACTACAACAACCCGAAGAGCAAGGTCCGCGCGACCGTCGCCTGGCATCGCGACAACTGGAGCGCCACCCTGCTCGGTACGCGTACCGGTGGCGTGCGTCTCAACAACTACGGCGGCTGCCAAACCCTGTCGGACGGCACGCAACCTTCGGTAGGCGACAGCAATTGCGTGCTCCACTACGGCAACACCGCGCCGTGGATCATCTACAACGCCTCGGTCGGATATCAGCTCAACGAGCATGCGAAGCTGACGTTCACCGTCAACAACCTGTTCAACAAGTTGGCGCCGATCGACTACTACGCCGGCGGGTTTGAGTTCGTCCATACCAACACCGGCGCCGATTACGTCGGTCGCGAACTGTTCATGGACTTCAACTACAAGTTCTGATTTTGCGGATATTCCGCCCTCTCCAAGCCCGGCTCGTCCGGGCTTTTTTTCCGTGCTGCGAACGAACCGTTGAGCATTCCGCTACGCTCGACACCCCGCCCCCACGAGGTCACCGCGCATGCGCTTTCCGCTCCTCCTCGTCTTGCTGTGCCTGTCCACTACGCTTCGCTCCGAACCGCTACGCAGCGTCGTGCCGCTGCCCCGCTCGATCCGCGCCGGATCAGGCGCATTCGCGCTGAACGCTCAGACCCGAATTTTCGCCACTGGTGATTCCGCGCGCGCGGCTGCGGCGATGCTCCATGACTGGCTACGCGACACGCAGGGCCTCGATCTGACTGTCGGCGACGGCGTACCGCGCAAGGACGAGCGCAATTTCGTCTGGCTCGAAACGACGAAGACGAAGCGCAGCGCCTCGTCCGAAGCGTATCGACTGACTGCCGACGAGCGCCGCATCCATGTCGTCGGTGCCGACGCCGGCGTGTTCTACGGCATGCAGACGCTGACGCAACTGCTGCCCGCAGCGAAACAGGACAAACTCGACGTCGCCGCGGTCGACATCGACGATACGCCGCGCTTCGCCTGGCGCGGTTTGCACCTCGACACCGGCCGCCACTTTTTCCCGATAGCCTTCATCAAGAAATATCTCGACGTGATGGCGATGTACAAGCTCAATACCTTCCATTGGCATCTGACCGAGGATCAGGGCTGGCGCATCGAGATCAAGAAATATCCGCGCCTGACCGAATTCGCCTCGAAGCGCCGCGAAACCGTCGTCGACCACAAGGTCGATCCCTACGTCGGCGACGGCATTGCGTACGATCCCGGCTATTACACGCAAGACCAGGTGCGCGAGATCGTCGCCTATGCCGCGGCGCGCCACATCACGGTGATTCCCGAAATCGAGATGCCAGGTCACGCGCAGGCTGCGCTCGCCGCCTATCCGCAGTTCGCCTGCACGCCGGGACCGTTCGAGGTGTGGACGAACTGGGGCGTCAGCGAAAACATCTTTTGTCCGAAAGAAGAAACCTTCGCATTCCTTGACGACGTGCTGACTGAAGTCGCCGCGCTGTTCCCCGCACCGTATATCCACATCGGTGGCGATGAGGCACCGAAGGACGCATGGAAGAAGAGCGCATTCGCACAGGATCTGATCAAACGCGAAAAACTGAAGAACGAAGAGGAACTGCAGAGCTGGTTCATCCGCCGCGTCGAGAAGATCGTCCACGCCAAGGGCAAACGCATCATCGGCTGGGACGAGATCCTCGAAGGCGGCATCGCGCCCGATGCGACGGTGATGTCGTGGCGCGGCGAGCAAGGCGGTATCGCCGCGGCGAAACAGAATCACGACGTGGTGATGTCGCCCGGCGAGTACTGCTACCTCGATCATGCGCAGGGGCCGGCGGAAAGCGAATTGTTTCCACTCGGCGGCTATCTGACCATCGAACAGGTTTACGCCTACGATCCGCAGCCGGCGGTGCTTTCCGCGCGCGAACGCGCACACATCCTCGGCGTGCAGGGCAATGTCTGGAGCGAGCACATGCCCAACGCGGAAGTGGCCGAGTACGCTGCGTTCCCGCGTGCGCTCGCGTTGGCGGAGGTCGGCTGGTCGGCGCAGTCCGCGCGCGACTACGCGAATTTCGAGCGCCGTCTTGCCAACCAATATCCGCGCCTCGATCGTGAAGGCATCCGTTACCGCATCCCCGAACCGCAAGGGCTGGCTGATGTGCTCCAGGTCGACCAATCGCACTATCGCCTGCTACTCGCATCGGAACTGCCCGAGGCAGTGATCTATTACACGCTCGACGGTACCCTGCCGGATTCGAAGTTCTCGCCGCGATTTACCGCGCCGGTCGACGTCGAGCTTCCGCTCGAGCAGAAGCGCGAGCTGCGCACGCTCGTCATCGCCGCCGATGGCCGGCGCAGCGGTGTATACAATGCCACATTGTGGAATCGCCATCTGAAACCCGCCGTCGCCACGCTGGGCGGCAGCCTGGGGCTGACCTACGCCTACTACGAAGGCCGTTTCCCGACCCTGCTCGAATTCGAAAAGGCCGCCGCAGGCGAACCGGTCAAACGTGGCGAAGCCCGGTCGTTCGCATTGAAAGATTTCAAAGACAAGGAGAATTTCGGTCTCGTCTTCGACGGTGAATTCGATGCCCCCGTCGACGGCATCTACCGCTTCGTGGTGCGCGCGGACGACGCCGCCGCGATCGCGATCGATGGCGAAACCGTCGTGCTCAACGAGGACTACGAGCAGCCGCGCGAGGCCCGCGTGCCGCTGCAACATGGCACCCATCGCCTGCGCGTCCACTACATGCAACGCGGTGGCGGCGCAGACCTGCGCCTGCAGTGGGCCGCCCCGGGCCAGGCGCTGCGCGACCTCGACACGGCGAAACCGAGGCACTGACGATGAAAGCGCTTTTTCTTGCCGCGCTGTTCGTTTCCGCCCCGGTCTGGGCCGACGTTCCGGCCACGCGTGATCTTGGCAATGGCGATTGGCAGATGCGCCTTGCTCCCGGCGAACAGGCCAAGGCACATCCGACCGCGTCAACCTGGCAGCACGCGACCGTGCCGGGCAGCGTGCACACCGACCTGCTTGCCAACGGCGCGATCGTCGATCCTTACGTCGGCGCGCACGAGGCCGAACTGCAGTGGATCGGTCTCGCTGACTGGGAATACCGCACGCGCTTCGACGTCGACGCGGCGACGCTGGCACGCGCGCACAACGATCTCGTCTTCGACGGCCTCGACACGTTCGCCGACGTGTTTCTCAACGGCCGCAAGCTGGCCTCGACCGACAACATGTTTCGACGCTGGCGTTTGCCGGTGCACGGCAAGCTCAAACCCGCCGGCAACGAGCTGCGCGTGGTCTTCCACTCGCCGATCCGCCAGGTGCTGGCGCAGGTACAGGCGATGCCGTACAAGCTGCCGGCGAACTACGACTGGGGTTTCGGCGACGAGCCCAAGGGCGTGCTCACGCAGAATTTCGTGCGCAAATCCGGCTACCACTATGGTTGGGATTGGGGTCCGAGGTACGTCACCTCCGGCATCTACAAGCCTGTTCGGCTGGAAAGCTGGGACGTGCTGCGCGTTGCCGACTTGCATATCGCGCAGGATCGGATCGAGCGCGATGTCGCGGCGTTAACCGTCCAGGTGGAAGTCGAATCCGACCGTGCCGGCGATGTCTCGTTCGAGTTGCGCTACGGACGGAGCGGCTCGGCCGATGCGCAAACGTTGACGAAAACTGCGACGCTCAAGCGCGGCATGAATCACATCGGTATTCCGCTGCGCATCGATCATCCGCAGCTCTGGTTCCCGATCGGCTACGGCGCGCAGCCCTTGTATGCTTTTTCGCTGACGATCGACGATGCGCACGGCAAGCAGGCCGAAGCAAGCCGCCGGACCGGACTGCGCCATCTCGAACTGCGCCACGAACAGGACGACAAGGGCCGCGGCTTCGCCTTCGTTGTCAATGGCGTGCCCGTATTCGCCAAGGGTGCGAACGTGATTCCGTTCGACATGTTCCCCGCACGCGTGACGCGCGCGCAGCAGTTGAGAGTGCTCGAGTCCGCGCGCGACGCGCACATGAATCTGCTGCGCAACTGGGGCGGCGGCTACTACGAATCCGACGAATTCTTCGATCTCGCCGACGAAATGGGCCTGATGGTCTGGCAGGATTTCATGTTCGGCGGCGGTCTCTCGCCCGCCTACGATCCTGCGTTCCGCGCCAACACGCTCGCTGAAGCGCGCGAGCAGGTGCGGCGCCTGCACGATCATCCGAGCCTCGTGCTCTGGTGCGGCAACAACGAAGTCGAAGCCGGCTGGCAGACCTGGGGCTGGAAGACGAAGCTCGAAAAGGAAGCGCCTGCACTGGCGAAGAAGGCGTGGGATGAGGGCTACGTGCCGCTGTTCGGTCACGACCTGCGCGCCGTCGTCGCGGAGAACGGCGGCGGGGTGCCGTACTGGTCGAGCACGCCGAGCAACGATCTCGAAGGCCGACCCGATGTCGACGACAACGGCGACCGCCACTACTGGGAAGTGTGGGGTGGTCCGGCGAAACCTGCCACGGCCTATCTCGAGGTGACGCCGCGCTTCATGTCGGAATACGGATTGCAGGCGTGGCCATCACTGCGCACGGTCGCCGCGTTCGCACAGCCCGACGAAATGAAAATCGACGGGCCCGTGATCCGGGCGCACCAGAAATTTCTCTACGGCGACGGCAACACACGGCTGCTGAAATATGTGCACGAATACGGCGAGCCGAAGGATTTCGCCGACTTCGTCTTCCTCAGCCAGGTCGCGCAGGCCGAGGGCATCGAACTCGCCGCCCTGCACCACCGCGCCAGCCGGCCGCGCACGATGGGCACGCTGTACTGGCAACTCAACGATGTCTGGCCCGGCGCGTCATGGTCGAGCATGGACTGGTACGGGCGCTGGAAGGCGTTGCAGTTTCATGCGCGGCGCTTCTACGCTGATGTTGCCGTCGCTGCGCTGCGCAGCCGCAGCGAGACTACGGTGAGCCTGATCAACGACACGCAGGAACCTGTCGCAGCCGAATTGCGCCTGCGCGTGCTCGATGTCGACGGCAAGCTGCTGCGTGAGGAACGCAAGCCGGTGACGCTGGCCGCGGCCGGCGTGACCGCGTTTGGCAAATTCACCGACGCCGAGCTGCTGCACGGCGCCGATCCGAAGCGCACCTTCGCCGCCTTCGAACTGCGCACGCACGACACAACGCTGTCGCGCGGTGTGATCTATTTCGAAGCGGCGAAGGATCTCGCCCTGCCCGATCCCGGTTTGCACGCCGACATTGCCGCGGACGGCGATGCTTTCCGCGTGACGGTCAGCGCACAGAAGCTCGCGCGCGCGCTGTGGCTCGACTTCGGCGACATCGATGTCGAGCTTGCCGACAACGCGCTGACCTTGCTGCCGGGAGAATCGATCACGCTGCAGCTGCAGAGCAAGGCCACCCTCGCAGAATTGAAAGAGAACATGAAACTGCAGAGCCTGCGTACGCGCTAACCGCTTTGTGCTGTGCTTCCAAGAGTGCTGAATATGTCGCTGACCAAATTGCTTGCGTCGATGTTGCTCGCCGCCTGCTTCACGCTTCACGCCGCGGCGGCGACGAAACCGGACGTGATCAGCGCCGCGCAATCCGGCGAACTCGCCGCACGCGTCAAGGCCGAAACGCAACGCGCCTGGCAGGGCTACATGAAGTACGCCGCGGGCCACGACGAGATTCGTCCGCTGAGCAAGCAACCGCACGACTGGTACGCACAGCCGCTGCTGATGACGCCGGTCGACGCGCTCGACACGCTGATCGTCATGGGTCTCGACGACGAGGCGAAGCAGGCGCGCGAACTGGTCGAAACCAAGCTGTCGTTCAACCAGGACATCTACGTCAAGACGTTCGAGATCACCATCCGCCACCTCGGCGGCCTGCTGTCCGCGTACCAGCTCACTGGCGACAAGAAACTGCTCGCGCTCGCCGACGATCTCGGCACGCGCCTGCTGCCCGCGTTCGACTCGCCGAGCGGCCTGCCCTACGTCGACGTCAACCTGCGCACGGGCAAGACGCGCGGCACGGACAGCGGTCCCGCGGAGTCCGGCACGCTGCTGCTCGAGTTCGGCACGCTGGCCAAGCTCACCGGCAAGCCGATCTATTACGACAAGGCCAAGCGCACACTGGTCGAGACCTACAAACGCCGCTCCAAACTCGGCCTCGTCGGCGCGACGTTCGACGTCACCAGCGGCAAATGGACCAGCCCCGATAGCTCGGTCGCCGGCGGCATCGACTCGTACTATGAATATCTCTACAAATGCTGGCGCCTGTTCGGCGACGCCGACTGCAAGGCGATGTGGGAGACGAGCATCAAAGGGCTCAACGCGCACGTCGCCGACGAGGTGCGCAAAAATGAATTATGGTACGGCCATGTCGACATGCACAGCGGTGCGCGCCGCGCCTCGCAGTGGGGTTCGCTCGACGCCTTTTTCGCCGCGCTGCTGGCGGTCAGCGGCGACATCGATCGCGCCAGGCGGTTGCAGCAATCGAACATGAAGATGTGGCGCCTGCACGGCATCGAGCCCGAATCGCTCGACTACCGCACGATGAAGGCGCTCGATGCGAGCTATTCGCTGCGTCCGGAAATCGTCGAATCGGCCTACTACCTGCGCCGCCTCACCGGCGATGTGCGTTATCTCGGCGAAGGCCGCGAAATGTTCGAGGACTTCGAGCGCTGGTGCCGCACCGACACCGGCTTCGCCGCGCTGAGCAGCGTGGTGACGAAACAGCAGAAGGATTCGCAGGAAAGCTTCCTCTACGCGGAGACGCTGAAGTACTTCTACCTGCTATTCGCGCCCGACAGCGCGCTCGATTTCGACGCGGTCACCTTCAACACCGAAGCGCATCCATTGCGCAAGACGTGGAAGGACTGAAGCACGCGGTTCGATTCACGCCGGGTGCGCGCCGCAAACCGATACGATTCGATTCATCACGCCGCGAAGACGGGCCGTATGCCCTCAAGAAGCAGCGTTGTCGGCCCCGACGTTGTCCAGGAACGTCGCCGAGGGAACGAAGAATAGCGTCCCGGTTACGGCATGGCTGAAATCCAGTAGACGATCGTAGTTGCCCGGCGGCGAACCGACGAACATGTTCTCCAGCATTTTCTCGGTCGTCGACGGCGATTTGGCGTAGCCGATGAAATACGTGCCGAATTCGCCCTTGCCGATATCGCCGAACGGCATGTTGTCGCGCAGGATCTCCAGCGAATTACCGTTCTCGTCGACGATGCTGGTCAGCACGTTGTGCGCGTAGGACGCTTTCTCGCTGTCCTTCTGTTCGATATCGGACAGCTTCGCCCGGCCGATCATTTTTTCCTGCATCTCGACCGGAACGGCATTCCATTTGCCCAGATCGTGCAGGTATTTCTGCACGATGACGTAGCTGCCGCCCGCGAAGGTCGCGTCTTCCGCGCCGATCAGCGTGGCCGTGGCCGCGTCGTCCCCCTCGGGGTTTTCCGTGCCGTCGACGAAACCAAGCAAATCGCGATCGTCGAAGTATTTGAAGCCGTGCACTTCGTCGACGATCGACACCGCGTCGCCGAGACGGCTGGTGATCTGCGTGGCGAGCTCGAAGCACATGTCCATACGCGAAGCGCGGATATGCAACAGGATATCGCCCGGCGTCGAAACGGCATGGTGCACGCCATGAATCTCGCGGAAAGGATGCAGCTCCTTCGGTCTCGGCGCGCCGAACAGGCGATCCCAGGCATCCGAGCCGAACCCGATGATGCAGGACAATTGCGCCGTCGTGTCGCGAAAGCCCACCGCGCGCCGGAAGGCCGCCGCGTCCGCGCAAAAATCGCGCACGGCATTGCAACTCGCCTCGCCATCGTTCATACGCACGACGAGAAACATGGCTGCACGCGTCAATCCCGAAGAGACTGGCTGGCTTTGAACGGACGACACGACTCTCTCCTTGCTGGTGGCACATGTTCCGGAATGTGCGCGGCGATCTTAGCACCCGTCAGCGCACTGACCACGATCGTCGATCGATCGTTTTGTCGAAGACTGCCGTACCCTGTTACGGCTTCGCTGCGATACGGCGATATCGGGAAAAAGTCTTTTCGAGATGGGAACGCGTGTTTGCGAACAGGAATTCGCGAAACGCGGCGGCCGCGGGCGGCAATTTCTTTGCACTCATGTGGACGATGTGCCAATTGCGCAAGACCGGCGTGCCGATTACGTCGAGCAGCGCGATTTCACGCGTGCGCAATTCGAGTTCCAGCGAATGCAGCGAGAGCAGGCTGACGCCCATCCCGGCCATCACCGCCTGCTTGACGGTCTCGTTGCTGCCCAGCGTCACCATTCTCTTCGGCGTGAACAGGTGCTGCTTGAACATGGCCTCCATGACCAGTCGCGTGCCCGAGCCCGGCTCGCGCATGAGGAATGTGTCTTCGCGCAATTCATGGAAGTCGAGCCTGCGCGCACGTGCGAGCCGATGCGACTTGTGCACGGCCAGCACATGCGGGTTCTCCGCAACCGCCTCGTAGATCGCGTCGAGCATCGAAGGCGGCTGGCCCATGATGGCGAAATCGATTTCGTTGTCGCGCAACGCGTTGATCAGGATCTCGCGGTTGCCGACGAGAAACTGGATGTCGACCTGCGCATGGCGCTTGGCGAACCGGGCGAGCAGCTTCGGCGCGAAATACTTCGCGGTGGTGACGACGCCGACGGTTGCCGAGCCGCTGCGCAAACCCTTGAGCGAGCCGAGCACGCGCTCGGCATCCTGCAATTCACCGAGCACGCGCGCGGCGTGATGGCGGAACAATTCGCCGGCCTGGGTCAGCGCGAGCTTCTTGCCTACGCGCTCGAACAACGGCAGGCCGACAGCGTCTTCGAGCTGTCTGATCTGCATTGAGATCGCCGGCTGGGTGAGGTGCAACGATTCCGCGGCACGCGCAAAGCTCATCTGCCGCGTCGCTTCGAGGAACACGGTCAGCTGGCGCAGGGTCAGGTGACGCAGCATCGATTGCATGGCGTGGCGCTCCATTGCGGACACAAATCAATCATAAGCTTTTACTTAAGTCACGAAAAGAATATTTGAATTTTCCTTTTGCAGTAGTTGGCCTAGCCTGCAAGCACACTTCGGGAGGCAAGCCATGAACGCAGTGATGAAAGACGTCGCGAACGAAGCGGATATCGAGATCAAGAATTCCGCCAAACGCTACAAGTCCGGTGTATTGAAGTACAAGCAGATGGGCTACTGGCAGCCCGACTACGTTGCGAAGGATACCGACCTCATCGCAATGTTTCGCATAACGCCGCAGGAAGGCGTGCCAGCCGACGAGTGCGCCGCAGCCGTCGCTGGTGAATCCTCGACCGCGACCTGGACCGTGGTCTGGACCGACCGCCTGACTGCCTGCGAACTTTATCGCGCCAAGGCTTATCGCGTGGATCCGGTGCCGAATACCGGTCCCGGCACGAAGACCGAGCAGCAATACTTCGCGTATATCGCCTACGACCTCGACTTGTTCGAGCCCGGCTCGATCGCCAACCTGACTGCATCGATCATCGGCAACGTCTTCGGCTTCAAGGCCGTCAAGGCGTTGCGTCTCGAAGACATGCGCATCCCGGTCGCGTATCTGAAGACGTTCCAGGGCCCGGCCACTGGAATCGTCGTTGAACGCGAGCGCCTGGACAAATTCGGCCGGCCGCTGCTCGGCGCGACGACCAAACCCAAATTGGGTCTGTCGGGCCGCAACTACGGCCGTGTCGTCTACGAAGGGCTGAAGGGCGGCCTCGATTTCATGAAGGACGACGAGAACATCAACAGCCAGCCATTCATGCACTGGCGCGACCGTTTCCTGTATTGCATGGAGGCGGTGAACAAGGCGTCTGCGGCTACCGGCGAGGTCAAGGGCCACTACCTCAACGTCACCGCGGGCACGATGGAAGAGATGTACGAGCGTGCCGAATTTGCCAAGCAGCTGGGCAGCGTGATCATCATGATCGATCTGGTGATCGGCTATACCGCGATTCAGTCCATGGCGAAATGGGCGCGCCGGAACGACATGATTCTGCACCTGCATCGCGCCGGCAACAGCACCTATTCACGCCAAAAGAATCACGGCATGAACTTCCGCGTCATCTGCAAATGGATGCGCATGGCCGGCGTCGACCATATCCACGCGGGCACCGTCGTCGGCAAGCTCGAGGGAGACCCGCTGATGATCAGGGGCTTCTACGACACCTTGCGCGAAACTCATACGCCGCAAAGCCTCGAGCACGGCTTGTTCTTCGAGCAGGACTGGGCGAGCTTGAACAAGGTGATGCCTGTGGCATCCGGTGGCATCCACGCCGGCCAGATGCATCAGTTGCTGACCTACCTCGGCGAAGACGTGATCTTGCAGTTCGGCGGCGGCACGATCGGCCATCCGCAGGGCATCCAGGCCGGCGCCGTCGCCAACCGCGTCGCGCTCGAAGCCATGGTGCTGGCTCGCAACGAAGGCCGCGATATCTGGAACGAAGGCCCGCAGATCCTGCGGGAAGCGGCCAGGTGGTGTTCGCCGCTCAAGGCGGCGATCGATACCTGGGGCGACGTCACCTTCAACTACGAATCGACCGACACCGCTGATTTCGTACCCACCGCCACCACCAGCGTCTGATCTCGGGAGATACGCCATGATGACCAACACCAACCAGCGCCTGACCCAGGGCCAGTTCTCGTTCTTGCCCGATCTGACCGACGCGCAGATCACCAAGCAGTTGCAATACGCGCTGAGGCAAGGCTGGGCGGTCGGTATCGAATACACCGACGATCCGCATCCGCGCAATACCTACTGGGAAATGTTCGGCAATCCGATGTTCGACCTGCGCGACCCGGCCGGCATCCTGCTCGAAATCAACAATTGCCGCAAAACGTTCGCCAGTCACTACGTCCGCGTCACCGCATTCGACGCCACGCGCGGCGTCGAGTCGCCCAAAATGTCCTACCTCGTCAACCGGCCAGCGAACGAGCCCGGATTCGGCCTGGTCCGCCAGGAAGTCGACGGCCGCAATATCCGTTACACCATCCACTCCTACGCCACCGACAAGGGCGAAGGGGAGCGGTACTGAAGGCATTGCCATGAATGCCGAAGCGAACACGAGCTGTGCCGAAGCGATGTCTGATCTCGCGTTGTTGTACCGTGAGAGCGGCATCGCGGAGGTTTTCGAAAAACTCGATCGCGAGCTCGTCGGCCTTGCGCCGGTAAAATCGCGCATACGCGAAATTGCCGCATTGTTGCTGGTCGACAAGGCGCGGCGTGCAGTCGGCCTCGCCGCGAGTGCGCCGAGCCTGCACATGAGCTTCACCGGCAATCCGGGCACGGGCAAGACCACGGTCGCAATGCGCATGGCCGACATCCTGCACCGGCTCGGCTATACGCGCAGCAACCACGTCATCGCGGTGACGCGCGACGATCTCGTCGGCCAGTACATCGGCCACACCGCGCCGAAGACCAAGGAAGTGCTGAAGAAGGCGATGGGCGGCGTGCTGTTCATCGACGAAGCGTATTACCTCTATCGGCCGGAGAACGAGCGCGACTACGGCCAGGAGTCGATCGAGATTCTGCTGCAGGTGATGGAGAACCAACGCGATGATCTCGTCGTCATCCTCGCCGGCTACAAGAATCGCATGGAGACGTTCTTCCGCAGCAACCCGGGCATGGCCTCGCGCGTCGCCCACCACATCGATTTTCCCGACTACAGCGAGGCGGAACTGCTCGAGATTGCCCGGCTCATCGCCGCGCAGACGGACTACCGCTTCGACGAGGCCGGACTCGCCGCGATGCGCGACTACATCGCGCATCGCCTCGCCCAGCCGCACTTCGCCAACGCGCGCTCGATCCGCAACGCGCTTGACCGCGCGCGTCTGCGCCAGGCGCAGCGCTTGTTCATGAACGCGGACAAGCAGTCCGCACCGGACAAGGAAGCGCTGATGACGATCACCGCGGGAGATATCCGCGCGAGCCGTGTGTTTCGTGGTGGATTGGATGGAGAAAGAAAACAGGAGAGCTCTTAGTTCGTCGTTTCGGCCTTCGCCGGAATGACAGGGAAAAAGTGACGCAGTGGATTCGTACCGGAGGCTCTTATGTTCACCCGCCGCACTACACTCTCGAAATTCCTGATCGAACAACTCAAGGGCTCGAAGGAGAGCAATGATCTTGCCGCCCTGCTCGTCGACGTCGCTGCGGCGATCAAGGCGATCAGCGCGGTCGCGGCGAAGGGCGCGCTCGAAGGCAACACCGGCTCGCTCGAAACGGTCAACGTGCAGGGCGAAACGCAGAAGCCGCTCGACGTGCTGACCAACGAGATCATGCTGCGCCACTGCGACTGGGGCGGGCTCGTCGCCGGCATGGCCTCGGAAGAGATGGAGGAACCGTTCGCGATCCCCGCCGAATACGAACGCGGCCGCTACCTGCTGCTGTTCGATCCGCTCGACGGCTCTTCCAACATCGATCTCAACGTCGCTGTCGGCACGATCTTCTCCGTGCTCGTGCACGATTCCGCGCAGCCGCCGCAACTGCAGGACTTCCTGCAGATCGGCAAGAAGCAGGTCGCCGCGGGCTACGCTATCTACGGGCCGTCGACCCTGCTCGTGCTGACCGTCGGCCGCGGCACGCACGGCTTCACCCTCGATCGCGAGATCGGCAATTTCATCCTCACCCATCCGAACCTCAGCGTGCCGAACGAGACCAGCGAGTTCGCGATCAACACCTCGAACGAGCGCTTCTGGGAACCGCCGATGCAGCGCTACGTCGAGGAGTGCAAGGCCGGCAAGACCGGTCCGCGCGAACGCGACTTCAACATGCGCTGGATCGCATCGATGGTCGCCGAAGTGCATCGCATCCTGATCCGCGGCGGCGTGTTCATGTATCCGCGCGACAGCAAGGCACCGAACAAGTCCGGGCGCCTGCGCCTGCTCTACGAGGCCAACCCGATGGCGATGCTGATCGAGCAGGCCGGCGGTCTCGCCTCGACCGGACGCGGTTGCCTGCTCGAAAAACAGCCCGAGCAACTGCACCAGCGCGCGCCGGTCATCCTCGGCTCGCGCTGCGAGGTCGAACGCATCGAACGCTACCACCACGAGTACGACAAGGGCGAAGACCAGCCGTTCGTCTCGCCGCTGTTCAACGAACGCTCGCTGTTCCGTCCGGAAGCCCGAGCCTGAGAGGGGAACGCGATGTCCACCAAACACCCGATCCTCGTCATCACCGGCTCCTCAGGTGCAGGTACGACCACGGTGATGTCGAGCTTCATCAACATCTTCCGCCGCGAAAACCTGACCGCGCAGCTCGTCGAGGGCGATGCATTCCATCGCTACAACCGCCTGGAGATGCGCCAGCAGATGAAGGAGGCCGAGGCGCGCGGCGATCGCCACTACAGCCATTTCGGTCCCGAGGCGAATTTGTTCAAGGAACTCGAAGACCTATTCCGCGACTACGCGGAGAGCGGCGGCGGACGCACGCGCAAATACCTACACGATCCGGCCGAGGCTGCGCCGTACAAACAGGATCCGGGCACATTCACGCCATGGGAAGACGTCAAGCCGAACACCGACCTGCTGTTCTACGAAGGCCTGCATGGCGCGGTCGTCGACGGCGACGTCGACGTGGCAAAGTATGCCGATCTCAAGGTCGGCGTCGTGCCCATCCTCAATCTCGAATGGATCCAGAAACTGCATCGCGACCAGCGCATGCGCGGCTACTCGCAGGAGGCGGTGACCGACACGATCCTGCGCCGCATGCCCGACTACGTCAGTCACATCTGCCCGCAGTTCTCGCGCACGCACGTGAACTTCCAGCGCGTGCCGACCGTGGACACGTCCAATCCGTTCATCGCGCGCAGCATCCCGACCGCCGACGAGAGTTTCCTCGTCATCCGCTTCGCCAATCCGAAGGGCATCGATTTTCCGTACCTGCTCAGCATGCTGCACGATTCGTTCATGAGCCGGCCGAACACGATCGTCGCGCCGGGCGGAAAAATGGGCCTCGCAATGGAACTGATCTTCACGCCGATGATCCTGCAGTTGCTGGATCGCAAACGCCGCGCGCTTGCTGCCTGAGCACAACCATGGAGACGCAGCAGAAATGAATGCCGAACTGAAAACGAGTGCAATTCCCGAACGTGATCTGACCAACGCGATCCGCTTCCTCGCTGCCGATGCGGTGCAGGCAGCGAATTCGGGCCATCCCGGCGCGCCGATGGGCATGGCCGAAATCGCACTCGTGCTCTGGCGCGGTCACCTCAAGCACAACCCGGGCAATCCCGCCTGGCCCGATCGCGACCGTTTCGTGCTCTCGAATGGCCACGGCTCGATGCTGCTCTATGCACTGCTGCATCTGACCGGTTACGACTTGCCGATCGAGGAGATCCAGCACTTCCGCCAACTTCACTCCCGCACGCCGGGGCATCCCGAATACGGCATGACGAGCGGCGTCGAAACGACGACCGGGCCGCTCGGTCAAGGCCTGACCAACGCGGTCGGTATGGCGCTGACCGAGGCGCTGCTCGCGCGCGAGTTCAATCGCGACGGGCACACGATCGTCGATCACCACACCTACGTGTTCCTCGGCGACGGCTGCCTGATGGAAGGCATCTCGCACGAAGCCTGCTCGCTCGCCGGCACGCTCGGACTCGGCAAACTCATCTGCTTCTACGACGACAACGGCATCTCGATCGATGGCCACGTCGAGCACTGGTTCGCCGACGACACGCCGCGGCGCTTCGAGGCCTACGGCTGGCATGTCGTGCGCAACGTCGACGGCCACGACACCGCCGCGATCGAACGCGCGCTGCTCGAAGCGAAAACGACCGCCGACCGGCCGAGTCTGATCTGCTGCAAAACCGTCATCGGAAAAGGCGCGCCGACCAAAGCCGGTACGCACGACGTGCACGGCGCGGCCCTGGGCAACGACGAGATCGCCGCCGCGCGCAAGGCACTGCATTGGCCGCACGCGCCATTCGTCGTGCCCGCCGAAGTCTACGCAGGCTGGGATGCGCGCCGCGAGGGCGCGCAGCGCGAAGCGCAATGGCAGCGAGCGTTCGACGCCTACGCAAACGCGCATCCCGAACTGGCAGTCGAGTTCCTGCGCCGCATCGCTGGCGAGCTGCCGCGCAGCTGGCAGGGATACGCGCAGGAAAAACTTCACGCCGTGCAGCAGGCCGCGCCGAATATCGCCACGCGCAAGGCCTCGCAGAACGCGCTCGACCTGCTGCAGCCGCAGCTGCCCGAATTGCTCGGCGGCTCGGCCGACCTCACCGGCTCGAACCTGACCAACTTCAAGGGCGCCGTCGCCGTGCGCAAGGGCGATACGGGTCCGGGCTACGGCAACCACATCAACTACGGCGTGCGCGAGTTCGGCATGAGCGCGATCATGAACGGTATCGCGCTGCACGGCGGCTACATTCCCTACGGCGGCACCTTCCTCACGTTCTCGGACTACAGCCGCAACGCGATCCGCATGTCCGCACTGATGGGCCTGCGCGTGATCTACGTGTTCACCCACGATTCGATCGGCCTCGGCGAGGACGGCCCGACGCACCAGCCGATCGAACACGTCGCGAGCCTGCGCCTGATTCCGAGCTTGCACGTGCAGCGTCCCTGCGATGCGACCGAAACGCTCGCCGCCTGGATCGCCGCGCTCGAACACAAGAACGGTCCTACCTGCCTGATCCTGTCACGACAGAACCTGCCGAGCCAGCCGCGCACGCCGGCGCAGATCGCGGCGATCGCGCGCGGCGGCTATGTGTTGGCCGATGCCGAAGTCGGGCGTCCCGATGCGGTCGCGATCGCGACCGGCTCGGAAGTCGCACTCGCAGCCAAGGCACGCGAGATTCTCGCGCACGAAGGCATCCGCTTGCGCGTCGTGTCGGTCCCCGATCTCAAGACATTCGACGCGCAGCCGGCCGAGTATCGCGCCAGCGTGCTGCCCGCAGGCGTGCCGCGCATCGCGATCGAAGCCGGCGTCACCGGCTCGTGGCATCGCCTCGTCGGCGACAGCGGCCGCGTCATCGGCATCGAACGCTTCGGCGAATCCGCGCCGGCCGACAAATTGTTCGACCTGTTCGGCCTTACCGCGGCCAATGTCGCCGCGCACGTGCGCGAGCTCGTTGCCGTCGCAGCGGGGGCCGATCGATGAGCGGCATCCGTATCCGTGCCGTACTGTTCGATCTCGACGGCACCCTCGTCGATTCCGCGCCGGACATCGCCGTGGCGATGAACCGCGCGCTCGAGGAATTCCACCTGCGCAGCCTGTCGCTCGCGGAAATCGCCGCGCGCATCGGCAAGGGACCGCGCGTGCTCGCCCAGCGCGTGCTCGCCGTGCAGCCGGGCCTGCTCGACGAGGCCGCGCGCGAACGCCTGATTGATCCGCTGCTCTCGACTTACCTAGACCACTACAGCGTGGCGATCGGCAATCACGGTCGATTGTTCCCGCACGTGGCGGAGACGCTGCACGCGCTGCGCACGCGCGGGCTCAAGCTCGCCGTGGTGACCAACGCGCTACAGCTGCCCGCGCAGTCCATCCTCGAACGTTACGGCATCGTCGATGCAATCGATCTGCTGCTCGGCGGCGACCGCGTGATCAATCGCAAGCCGCATCCCGAGGCGCTCGAAACCGCCTGCCAGTGGCTCGGGGTCGATGTCGACGCAACGGTGATGGTCGGCGACTCGAACAACGACGTTGCCGCAGCGCGCGCCGCGGGTTGCGAGATCGTCTGCGTGCCCTACGGCTACAACGAAGGCCGCTCCATCGCTGCGCTGGATTGCGACATCGTGGAAAATTTCGCCTTCCTGCCGGGCTGGATCGCGACGCACGAGAGCCGCTCGCTTGCGCTTTGCCGCGAAGACACACATTGAATTCCGATCGACTCCATGAGGTAACCCGATGGCCTTTGTCAGTCTGCGTCAATTGCTCGACCACGCCGCCGAACACGGCTATGGCGTGCCTGCGTTCAACGTCAACAACCTCGAACAGATCCACGCAATCATGCAGGCTGCGCAGGAAACCGACAGCCCGGTGATCCTGCAGGCTTCGGCCGGCGCGCGCAAATACGCAGGCGAACCTTACTTGCGCCACATGGTGCTCGCTGCCGTGGAAGCGCATCCGGACATCCCGCTCGTGCTGCACCAGGATCACGGCGCCTCGCCGGGCGTCTGCCAGGCCTCGCTCGTCTCCGGTTTCACCTCGGTGATGATGGACGGCTCGCTGCTCGAAGACCAGAAGACGCCCGCGAGCTACGACTACAACGTCGACACTACGCGCTTCGTCACGCGCATGGCGCATCCGGTAGGCGTTTCGGTCGAGGGTGAACTTGGCTGCCTCGGCTCGCTCGAAACCGGCATGGCCGGCGAGGAGGACGGCGTCGGCGCCGAAGGCAAGCTCGATCATTCGATGCTGTTGACCGATCCCTACCAGGCCAAGGATTTCGTCGAAAAAACGAAGGTCGATGCGCTCGCCATCGCGATCGGCACCTCGCACGGCGCCTATAAGTTCACGCGCAAGCCAACCGGCGACATCCTCGCGATCGACCGCATCCGCGCGATCCACGAGAAGATCCCGAACACGCACCTGGTCATGCACGGATCGAGCTCGGTGCCGCAGGAATGGCTCGCGATCATTCGCGAATACGGCGGCGACATCAAGGAAACCTACGGCGTGCCGGTCGAGGAAATCCAGCGCGGCATCAAGAACGGCGTGCGCAAGATCAACATCGATACCGACATCCGCTTGGCGATGACCGGCGCGATGCGCCGCGCCTTCGCCAAGGACGCCAGCGAATTCGATCCGCGCAAGGCACTCAAGGCCGCGACCGCCGCGGCCAAGGACATCTGCAAGGCGCGCTTCGTCGAGTTCGGCTGCGCGGGCCAGGCATCGAAGATCAAGCCGGTAGCGCTAGAGAAAATGGCCCGGCGCTACCACTGATGAATGCGTTCGCAAGCGTCGCGAGCGGACGCAGCTTGCGCGCGCTGATCTTTGATGTCGACGGAACCCTGGCCGACACCGAGCGCGACGGCCATCGCGTCGCGTTCAACCGCGCCTTCGCCGACGCGGGTCTGGATTGGCATTGGGATACCGCCCGCTACGGCGAATTGCTCGCCGTGGCCGGCGGTCGTGAACGCATCCTGCATTTCATCGACAGCGATGCCGCGCATATTCCCTGCGCCGAGCGCGAGGCGCTCGCGCGCGACCTGCACGCGCGCAAGACCACGCACTATCTGCGACTCGTCGAATCCGGCGAGGTGCGCCTGCGCCCCGGCGTGGCACGCCTGATCGACGAAGCACATGCCGGTGGACTGCGACTCGCGATCGCGACCACGACATCGCGCGCGAACGTCGATGCGCTGTTCGCGCACTCGCTGCCCGACGCAGGCGGCTGGTTCGAGGTGATCGCAACGGCGGACGAAGCGCCGAACAAGAAACCCGACCCGCAGGTATACCGCTACGTCCTCGATCGGCTCGGCCTGCATGCGGACGAATGTCTGGCTGTCGAGGACTCGGCGCCGGGACTGCGCGCCGCGCGCGCCGCGGGTATAGCGACGATCGCGACCGTCAACGACTACACGCGCGATCAGGATTTCAGCGGCGCACTCGTCGTGCTCGACGATCTGACTGCGGTCGGCCTGCCGCAACTTCGCGCCTGGCACGCTTCGATCCGATAAGCCGCGTCAGCGGCGCGCGCATTCCGACGATGGTCGAAAAGAAAAACCCGCATTGCTGCGGGTTTTTCGAACGATATCGCTGCAACCCGCAGATCAAAAAGGTTCCTTCCACCACGTCTGGCCGAGACACCCGCTTAACAATTTGATCTGCATGGATTTTGATCACGAAATCGCAACAAACGCAGAAAATTTTTGTTTCATTTGATGCTCTTTCGGCTGACAAACGCAACACCAACTGGCCCCGCGCCCAGGAACTGTTCCGATTTACTGGCCGCGCCATTTGTCAGGCTTCCCTACGCTCGTATGCCGCACCCGCTCGATATCTGGATGCTCACTACCAAACTGTTTTGCGAGACGAATAGCCTCAGCCTGCGTCGCCGCCAAAGCGCTGGCACGTTTGGCATTCGGCTTCAGTACAGCATATTCGCCAGCGCCGCGCTTCTCTACGAAGTATTTCTTGTTCATAGTTCCTCCGTTCTTAAACCATTATTCGCCTTGTCTATTGAGCAGTTCCTTACCTGCAGTTTCGCAGCTCAAACGAGCATCAATTGTCGCCTTTTGGCGATCGTGTGATACCTCCCCAACGCCGGGAGATTGTTTCCATCAACGAGGCAGCAAACTCCGCCAGACTACCGGGGTGCTCTCCCTGAGGAAATATCTTGTACAAGTTCGAGAAGCCGAGCGGCATACGCTTCCGCGGCCAAGGTATTTTTTTCCTCACGACCGCTAAGAATCGGCGATACCTTCACCCGATAGGCTCCCCGCACGACGCTGGTTCGGTAGGTATAGACTAGGAAAAACTCATAGGCAGCTCTACGCGCCACAGCAGCGCTCACATTTGCAAGAAATTCACGAGCTAGAAGCTTCGTTTGCTCGTCGAAGCTCGCAGACGAATCAATTTCCAAGCCACTTCCAGACCTCATAATCTCAGATAATTTTATTCTGGCGTGCGCTCTCGCTAGCTCACCCATGAGGAAGACTGCTCTTATTTCCAGATCTGTGATGCCACAAACAGTTGAATCCTTCGCAAGCTCTTGGTTATCGACGAAGCCCAGCTTTTCCGCCGACGGGCGATTCGCACCAGCACCGAAGTAGCCGCGCGTTCTTGTAGAACTTGCGACTCGATTGGAAAGCCTCTTGGAAAGTGCTTGCTCTTCAGCCTTCCTAAGATCATCGAGACTGAGTTGTAGGTCCGGAATCCCCAATGACTTTATGGCGTCCTGCGAAATTTTGAAGCCAGCAAATTCTCCTGTCCCATTCGCTAACCGAGCAAGCGCGTCTACGGTGCGTGTATGTGAATACTCAAGATACGATCTGACATCGTCTGCGCTTGGCTGTTTAGCCAAGTAAGCCGGTACCGGAAACAAAAAATCCCCTAGCGCACTGGACAAGGCGATCGCCGCTCGATCTGCAAGGTTTGTCTCGTTTGACCGATCTTGCTTAATTGTCAATCCAAGTCTGTCCACATACCCATCGCCAGATACCAACTCAAATACACTCCTAGCCACCTGTGGCGGTGCCGGCAACACATACTGGATAGTCGTCGAATCGCTCAATAGCGTTGTTGGCTCTGAGAGCCAGTCCGCAAAGCCCAGTGCAATTGCCACGAGCCGATTGTCGGATTCGCCAATCTCGAATGCTGGGTGAGCGGACTCCAAGGGGTGATAGGCATACCCGCTCTGCTCCAGCGATACGCGCCCAATCCCTTTTCCGAGGAAACGCAACAGCTTCTTCCAATCTTTACCCCAGCGCTCGTCTAGTCCCACTGAAACAGGTGAATCGGCTAGGCCCTGCACGCGAGGATCATGATAAATCTGCGAGGCGCGTTTTTGACGTGGCCCAAACGAGCACGACAACGCAGCGGAATCGCTGTATGGGATGCTGAAGACGTATGCTCCACGGGCATCGTGAAAGACATCGAATGAATTGGCAAGCGCCCTGGAGCAGAAGAAGTCCGAACCAATAAACGCCATCGCTACGAAATGCTTGGCAGTCAACACGATGCACCTCCCCCAAGTTGCCGGGTTGTGTACCTGCATCCCCAAACTGCTTGATTTCGAATCGTATAAATTTCATGCGCCATAGCGGAATACGTCACCACGCCCGCGGGCAAAGTAGACAGCACGAAAGAGTTTTCGAATGTAAATCCGAGTCCCGCAAAAGATTGATATTGAGCCATCCACGAATCATGCAAATAAGCAGTGGGATTCTGGCCAGGAATAAGGCTCATGAACGTCGAAAATCCGCCGCCTTCCACTGGCCCTGCATGCAGTCCTGCGGCCTGACCCCAGTTGTTAGCTCGATACGACGGAAGATCCTTATATTTGCCGGACCGAAACTTCGCGACGCCTTCCTCATTTGAGCCTTTCAGCCCGTCCGCCGGCTCACGTGCCACGTCTGACAGGTGCGGACGTCCGTCCTTATATTCATCGAAGTCCATTGGTTCACCGTCTGGGTCCCGTTCGCCATTTGGTCCAAGACGCCCTTTTTGCATTGTTCCTCTATAGAGCGCTGAACCGGCTTCGCTAACCGCCGAAAAGAAAGCAGCTTGCTCAAAACCATGCTTGAAGTCGCCACCAAGCGCTTCGTTGGTCACTCCGCCAGCAATTCCTTGTGCACCCACGGTGAACGTACTGCCGAGAAGCCCTGAATTTGTCGTTCCTGAAATGTACGTTGCCCCCTGGGCAATTCCGAAGCTCGCTGCGCCTGAAACTCCGCCCACGACCGCACCGACCACAGCCGACCCGAGCACATCGGAGACAGAACCGCCAGATAACGCAGTATATGTACCCCCAGCTGCTGCTCCAGCCGCCATGCCGCTCAACATCGCAGCACCAACCGTTCCTCCAGACCCCCCCGTACCCACGGTGACAGCAACTGCGACGCAGACAGTGATCGCAACGCGAAGGGTTTCGTTGTGCTCCGCCTCATGGACCAGAGCTAGCCCGATTGCTCCACCAATGGGCCCGCCAATGAATACGCCTATGACACCACCTAAGGCCTCCCCAAAGGAAAGTTGTCCCGCAGGGTCGATCGTGCCCAGAGAGTTGAACGACGCATAACCGTATGGATGGTACTCAAAGAATGACCCTCCGGTTGGAACCAGCGGATCCGCGGAAGTAAAAAGACCTAGCTCAGGGCTATACAGCCGCCCACCAGCATAGACGAGCCCGAAATCCCTCATCCCCGAATGGCCGGCGAAGCCAACATCTATCGGCAATTCAGAAGAAATGACAACTCCACGCTGCGAGACGTCTCTAGGGTTTCCCCACGCGTCGTAGCGACGTTGTTCGACTAGGTCTCCATGTTCACTCGAAATGGCAATGACGGAGCCGATTCGATCCCTATGAAAGTAGCGAATGAACCGTTCTGGGACACGACTTCCTCGCCGGAACTGATCGATGACGACTCCGTAAATCCCCGACCCGGCCGCAAGATAGTTGTACTTTAGGGTTTTATCAGCGTACCGCCTCTCTTGATAGAGGCCGTTTATGTGAATTACGTCTCCGACAGGCTTTAGCGTATATGGCCCAACAACTGTCCTATCGCCCAAATTCTCAATGTGCTCAGACGTAAGCTCGTACTCGTCGTCGTACTTTAGAGAAACCTTGTAGCCCTCCCTTCGCATAAGGATCGGCTTCCCGTGCGAACCGTAGTCGATGATGCCGCCCTCCCACTTCTTCAGGCGGCCGGCTTCGTCGAAAGAAATTTTGCGGCTATCCAAATTTGATGGTGCGAAGCTAAATTTATTAGGGTCATAATCGACATTCTCTACCGACGGGGTTGACGTGGGTCGCCCAAGCCTGTCGAAGGTTTCATTTTGCGTCCTTCCACCTAAAGGATCCGCCAGTACAAGGCGTCGCATTTCGTCGTATTCGAATCTCTCTGTCGAATTCAAATAAAGGTCATCGATTTGGTGAACAAGACCGTACTTGTCATACGTGTACTTGAGCCCGACGATACTGTCGTTACGTGGGCCCTTAGAGGCCCTTATCTCAGTAAGCCTACGGCCGCTATCACTAAAGATGTATTCCGCTTTCAAAGAATTTCCGTACACCACGGAAGACACTTGCCCTCTCGGACTAATCGCAACTGCTTCCGATAACAATGCTCCTCCGGCACCCCTTTGACTCTGTAAAAACCCAGAAGCATCGTAGCGGTTGTCGACCGCGAACCCATCCGGATACGTCGTTTTCGAGATCAGCCTCGCGTCATTGTAGCTATACCGAAAAGTAAACATTTCGCCACCAATAGTTTTGGTTCGCGATTGCAGTTGCCCGTCCGGCTCGTACACATAGGATTCCCTATTTCCGTCGTTGTCGCTTATAGAAGTCAACAATCCAATGGCATTTGGCTGCTTGTCGTATGTCCAACTGGCATGGACACTGCCGCTGATACGTTCGACAAGTCGATCAAGCTGATCGTACTCAAATGAGTAGGTTTGCTCTGTCTTGGAATTGGACTGGTGCGCAATGCGTCCAAACCCGTCGTAGTCGTAAGTCGTCGTTCCTCGATCAACTGCGCTGGAAGAGATCAATTTTCCCATTACATCATATAGATTGGTGACAACCACATGATCTCCGAGAGCAATAGACAGCAAATTACCCCAAGGGTCGTAAGCTACATGCACTTCCGCACCGTTTGGTGATGATCTCAAAATTGGCAGGCCTCTCGGATTGGTACTGACTGTTTCTTGGCCTCCTCGATCATCACTCACGCTCGTTACCAGCCCATCAAACCCGAAGGTCTTGAGGACTCCCTCTTCGTTGGAGATCTCGGCAACTCGACCTAAGTCGTCGTACTTGTACTCCCTGTAAGGATGCGCTGCTCCGGCATGGGCAACCTCAAGATCTCTGTATACACGGCCGGCCGCATCATATCTTGAGCCACGAAGATTCCAACCCTTACCGAACGCTCGCTCGGCTACCCACACCTGCCGCTCCAATGAGTCGTAAAACACAATGGAATCTGGCGCTCCCGCGCGAGACGTTATCACTGCGCGTGTGGAGTGTTCTGGACAACTTAGTCTCGGGAGACACACGATGTACCGCATCTGCTGTCGGTTTCCGCCGGCGTTTACTTCTCCAATCTCACGGCCACTCCCATCATATTTCCATGACCAAGTCCGACTCGCGGGGTCGATGCGAGAAACCTTGTGACCGAACAACGTGTCGTAGGAAAAAACTTCGATATGCCCGAGTGGATTGACCAGCCGGGACACATTTCCAGTGGAGTCGTATTCCTGACTCGTTGTTCGCGCCAATCCCTGCGGTGAGGATTCCGTGACACGCCTAACGTGACCGAGGGCATCGTACTCATAACTTTTAAGGGACTCACTTTCCGAGTACCGCTCAATCCATTCCGATTCAAGAAGTCCAGAGAAAGAGTACTGAAAGGCCGTGGTTCTCTTGAGTTCCGTTCCATTGATGGATGCCAACATTGAAACTTCAGTAACACGGCCGAATTGTCCTCTCGACGAATCGTACTCAAGTTTCGAATCGGTTCTCGTTCTTCGACCATCCGCTTCGAGCTTCTCGACGCTGACCACATTCCCGAACTCATCGAATGTGTAGGTACCGTGGACACCACTCAACTGCTTACCACCAAGATCCCATGTTTGACTATCGCTTTCCTTTACGAAGGAGAGATACGAAGGATTAAGCGCCTGGGATGGCCTTGTGCCAGCGGCAATTGCTTGGCTGCTAGCTAGCTTGTCAACTCTGACGCGCCCACGTACCAGCGCGCCACTTTGCCTGGCGAGGTCACATGCAGTGTCTCGTTCGCTCGCACTCTGGGAGTCTGACGTGACATCAACCCAGGTCGCCGATGGTGCATAAAATTGCTCACAGTTCTTCGTGTACACATATAGTCCCCAAGCATTCGTTGCCCTACCGATCAATACTTGCGAAGCCGCGATACGCGTCTCGACGCCCCGCACCAACCCAGCGTATGGAAAGTCTTGGAAGTACGTGGTTGTCGTCTCGATCCCTGTGCCGTCGTCAAATGCAGTAGCCTCGCGAAATCCGAGTGAACGATGGGAGTCACGCGCAACCTTCAGACCAGCATAGCGTAGGGAGATAGTTCGCGTACCTCCAGACCCATCCGTTGTACTGTACGAGGAGGCAAGCAAACCACCTACGACTATGTCTTGTATGGGATATGCGGCGTCGTTGTCTTTCTTGTAGACATTCTCATCACCCAAAGACGAATACGACACTGAAGTCGAGTACCCATGTGTGTTCGAAATTTTTGTTAGCACGTCCGTTCCGCCATCAATTACCATCCTACGCATAGTTGGCGGGTCGGCATCATTCCTTGAAATGCACGCGAGCATCGATCGACCATGGCCTTCGAAATCCGAAAGCGCGAAACTACACCTGTTCTTGGGAAAGTCCGAATCACTGATGACTTCAGTCAGATATGACCAAGTTACGTAGCCGACCGCTGTAGAATACGCGACCGAAACACGCGATCCGTTCGGCAGGTTCTCCCAGCAAAAAATGTCAGCGCGACCGTCGTGGTTCACATCAACAAGCTGCAAATATCCACATCGGGCAACGTCTACTTGCGCTGTTTTCAACGGCGTGCCGAATTTCGACCACGGCTCGTAGCCCTTGCCGTTGGCAATCTGGACCAACACCTCGAACCCGTCTCGTATAGACCTGATACATACGAAATCGTTGAGGCCGTCTCCATTTACGTCAGCTTCGTAGGAGAATGAACAAGCGTCCATGCCGATCCCGCCGTTTAGTGGCTCCTCAGATGCCTTGATCCATGAGCCAAACACATTTTCTTCGCTGAGCTTCGTGACCCAAGTCGAATACTTGGGTCCTTGAATGCAGTACAAGCACGTAGAAGCCGCTTTCGCGTGGCATACAAATGCAGCCTTTCCACTCCCGTCTATGTCAGCCGCTTGCAATTGCGATCCGCTAATGGATTCGCAAGATGCGAGCGACAGATCACCAGCACCGTTCAATTCCGGCAGCTCATCCCATAAAGCAAACTTGGCTCCATCGGACAGCGCGTAGGAGGCGACTACGGTTGTTTTCCTCTCGCCATGCGCCGAGTTCTCTTCGTGGCTATGCACACAAAGCAAATCGCTCCTGCCATCGCCATCCAAATCCGGCGTTGTCAGCTCTGAGCACGGATGTGTAGGCAGGCCGAATGCTGGTGCATCAATGGGAAATTCACCCCACTTCGTCCACGGCTGCAACCCTTGAGCCGATCCAAGGCTGATCCAGAATTGAGCCAATGATTGCCCATCTTGCCGGCTTGAGTTAATGACACAAACAAAATCTGTATAGCCGTCTCCATTGAAATCTCCGGCTGTGGTCTGCAAACAATCCGATAGCCCGACTACCGGTCCGCTTGCAGTACCCCATTTCGTCCAATCTTTTAGCGCCTTTCCGTCTGAAATGCTCGAAAGAGCGCTTGGAAGATTCGCGTTTGGGTGGGTAATGCAAAGCAAATCGGCTTTGCCATCGGCATTGACATCGACTGGGAGTAGGTCCATACAGTCGCGGCTGTGCAAGGTTTCTGTCGCGCCGGGTGGCGTATTTTCATTCCAAGGCTTAGATGCAATAACTCGCCCGGAGTCATACTTGAAAGTCAGCGGGTCTAGACAGTCGGTTACTGATGTGCAGCGCGTAATCGATGAAATCAGGCTTCTGGCAGTCGTGCTAGAAGTCTCGTATGCTATTCGATATTCCAAGAACCTGCCGTCGTTTGTGTTTGATTTGATACTACTGAGTCTTTGTGTATTACTCAGTTTGATACCGGCGATCCACGCATCAATTGGATCCGGCCTATTTTCGTATAAAAAGTTCACTTTAAACTCAGCAGCAGAGGCAATGCTGACGTTCCCGCCATACGTAAGCTCACTCGGAAGAATGTCTCCGATAGACTCATCTTTTGAGTAAGCGATGCTATAAAAGTTGCCAAGTAGATCTTGTACGTGATCTAGGTGCCAGGACAAGACCTCGGTGCTCTTCGTTGAAGTGCGCCGCGATGTGGCGTCGGACCCGTAAGTACTTACAACACCGTCTTTTGCTTTCAGCGTGAAGAAAGTAACGCCAGCTGGGTCTGTCGATGCCGTGACTTTGCTAAAGGTCTCGTTCTCGGTTTTGTACTCAGCATTCAGGCCCCAGTATTCGCCGGTCTGCAAAACCAACGGATTACCATCCAAACAGAGGCGATCGTCTGATCGAAGTGTGAGCACCCCGGGGCGTTCCCCCACAGTCGATGCACACCTAGTTATTGTTGAAAGACCAGAAACCGACCACCCATATCCAAGCTGAGTGGTAGGCGCTCCGCTGGTATATACGAGCTTCAAGACGGGAGCGAGCGAGCTGGGACTCGGGGCGATGGATACGGGCAATTCATACTGAACAGCCCCCATTCCGGAGATGCTCAACCCACCTAGCAGCACACCGTGATCAGCCGCGGCCTTCTCCCGGAATATCTGCTCTAGCTGGGTATCTGAAATCGTGCCTGGATCGAAATTCAGTGCTGCCGCGACTGGCAAGGCGATTAGCGCTGAAAGCGCTACCCCTATCGAGCACATGCGATACCACACATCGCGACTAAGCCAAACGCGCGAATACCTGGTCCCGTGCGACATAGGAGTGCCCCCGGTTGATTGGTGTTCTATTCAGTCATTGTTTTGTAAAGACTTTGGTTCCAGTGTCGATGCGAGATGAAAGCTTTCCGACACCGTTGAAGCCGTAGGCACGTCGCATCGAGTCACCATGAAATGGAACGCAGTCGATCGCCGCGGTAGCGGAATTTGAATCTTCTCGATGCCCCTGAATCACCGTCCGCCTTATGTGCGGCCGGGCGCCTGTTCGCGAATCGTCACATACCTACCTAGAGCCAACAGTGACTTGCCGCACAAATAACGAGCGTGAGGTGCCGGAATTGAAGATCGGACGACAGGCAGTAGCTAGATGAATAACGCTGAAAATCCGCGCAGCGAAGTGCGATAGTGAACGAAGTATTTGGAAGCCAGTCGCCGTAGACGACCGCGTTCGGCCGAGGCTGTGTGTCAGCTTCTGCGTTTACAAACGCTGACCGATTGTGGGCTTCCAGCGTCCGGTTTGGACGCGTTCGACTACCGAAGCGCGCGTTAGATCAACGTACGACGCCCAACGTTATCAAGCGGTTGAGGTTTTCACACAGCCTCGACCAAAAGCGGCCCTTCTGCACTCGGCTCCGCAACTGTAAGTCCGGCCGAGCTAGGGGCTAGTAGTCTGAGGCACGCTCTGGTGCGTGTGGATGTCGTAGCCTTCGTTGGTGACTGACTCAGCCTTGTCGAGCGCGAAGTAGACCATTGCTCCACTCTCGTTCGGGGCTGTCGCCCACCCAGCCGTCGCCAGGTTCGTCAGCTTCGAGCCTCAGAAATAGGGATTGATCTCACCAAATTCCTCGATGTGCTTTCGAATCTCCGCTGCGTACCACGATCCAGCATTCTCCAAGCGGATTAATTCAGGAATCGCACCTTCGGCCTCATTCATCGCAACAATGAGTGCTGCAAACTCCTTCTGGGACGTGTCGGAGGCAGGGGATTCGATTACCTGCCGAAGTAAGGCACTTGAGCCAGGCAATGACGACACGATCGCTTCGACCGACTGTCCTAGCGTGCCTCTAGCGATCTGCTCTTCCGGATCAATAAACGAAATGAGCTTTAATACCTCACTGACTCCAAACTCTGCCAACAGCAATCGGCCGTACTCGCGGGTAGCTGGAGAGGCAGTCTTCCCGAAGGACATAATGTCTCCATGCCACGGAATGTGCGCCAACCAATAGATAAGAACCGACGGAAGTTCACTCGAAGGGAAGGTCCGAAAGACCCTCACGAGCTCGTCCCATGTAGCAGTCTCGTCAGGATATCTGCGAAAAAGAGTCAGCAACCCAAGGTATATTTCGTCGGGATGTACTGACCTCGCAAGGCGGAGCGATTCTTCGAACTCAAGCGCGGGGACCGCACCGACAGCGTGCGGCAGAAAGATGCTTGAAAACGTTTTCGCATCAAACTTCGTCGCCTCACAGGCGGGAAATCTCAAAACTGTCGCTTCCGCAGCCGTTTTCAGCAGCCCCTTGATACTCGCCCAGTACGCGACGCCATGGGCCGGCAGATAGACCACCCCCACAACCGGCAAGGGATGCTTCGCCCAGTAGTCTCTATGTTCGCCGATCGGGATCAAGCACTCCCTCGTTCTCTCTGAGTAGTAGGAAGCACCTGACTTAATCTGCACGGCAACCTGCTTGTTCAGCGGCACCTCGTTTTCGATGAATTCGATCAAGGCATCGATGCCAAGGTCGTTCTCATGATCGATTTTTATGAACATCGATCCCGCACTCTCCGTTGCACTCCGAATGTGATTGATGCCTTCCTTTGCAGTGATCGCTGATCGCTTGTACTTGGGCATGCTTGCTCACCTCATTCGCTGAAACGACGTAATCGAACTTCGGGGAATCTGTAGAGCACTGGGAATAGATCTCGCCGACTTCGTCAAGGCGCTAGAACGTCAGCCAGAAAGGCCACGTAGAACAACCTTGCTGCAGTCACAAGGCAAGCGGGCTCGAAACATTAACGACGGCGTCTAGGATGCGCGAAACTTGTGCCGCCGCTTTGCCGCTTACGTGAAAGCCGAGCTCGAGCGAGTAGTCGAAACTCCATCGGGTCATGTTCGACGAACCCACGTAACACTCTCGATCGTCAATTCTCACTACCTTTGCATGGAACGTCTCCGATTCTCCGCTGCCTGTTCGCGGCAGCCGAAAATCAAAGACCTTTACTCCAAGCTTTCTGAGCGCCCTGGTCAACTCGACTAGCGCAGATGGCATGCCGTCCCTGACGATCAGTTCTCGCTCGACTGCCTCTTTCGTAGCGCCGAATAGCTGAACAATTCGACTGGCTCCATTCGCATCGACGAACGGAGTCATGATCGTCATGCGTCTCT
Source organism: Rudaea cellulosilytica DSM 22992 (assembly GCF_000378125.1). Classification (GTDB taxonomy): domain Bacteria; phylum Pseudomonadota; class Gammaproteobacteria; order Xanthomonadales; family Rhodanobacteraceae; genus Rudaea; species Rudaea cellulosilytica. The sequence goes on from NZ_KB899242.1 coordinate 898,955, forward strand.
CGGCACGGCCCGCCATCTCACCGAGTAGATCGCTAGTCGCTAGCAACCCCCAAGCCCCTTCAAGCGTGCCCTCCAATTCAGTTACAAATCTACTTGGCCGGGGCGGCTTCGATAGCACCACGTGAACGCGGTCGAGATCCCGGTGCACTCGCTCTCGATACAGGGCCGCTCCCTTCAAGAGCAGACCTAATCGGTAGCATTCCTGCATGCCCAAGGTGAATCGCCAAGCACCCGAAACCTGCTCCATGGCCCCACTGCTCTCCGCGGCTGTGAGAGCATCGACGATGTCGGGTAAACGAGCTGCACCGACACCGACGAGTCTTGCGATCTCCCTGCTGCTGTGTGATCCATCAAGCCTACCTTGACCGGCGAGTTCAAAGACTCCGCCTAGCACCGAAGCGTGCGGAGCCAGCTGCAGAAAAATCCCCTCAATTTCCCGAGACATCCGAAGCGACGTCCAGATAGCCTTGGATTACTTGTCCCGAATGACCCTGATCCTCTCTAGGAGCCGGACCCGTTCGTAGTACAGATCTGGACAGTAACTGGTTCGCTGCGACGCATGACGTCTCGGGAATTACGATGCAACTCGGGCACGCTCCCCCCGAGAGAGAGTCGCAAAGACTACCCGCCCCGCACATCAGCGTTCGTGGCGCGAGCAGGTGCTCAAGAAATATCGTGTTGTAGTTTCTCCAAAGCGCCGAAAGATTCCCGAGATCCATAGTCGTGCCATTCCGATACACGACGAACGCCAGGTCGGCAGGGAAGAGATACTCACCGAGGCTCCCGACATCAAGTCCCGAAAACTCCGCGACAGCTTTCATTACGGCGTGCGAGTAGGTATGCAGCAGTGTGTAGACGTAACGGTACGTGTCGGGAGGCCCCGGCGTCAGGTTCGCAAAGAACTTTCCGAAAGGAGCAGCGGACTCCAGTACGTGAGCTCCAAGCTTCAGCGACTCTGCTCCTTCCCACTCCGGGAGATCACCAACTCCCACGCTGCGCAGCCACTGGTAGACCGTTTCCGGATGGAGACGAACGTAAATCGCCTCGTTCGATTGATTGACGACGTAGATGGGAATCTTCTGATTACCGAGCTCTTGGAATAGGTTTAGGCGGACTGGCAGCCGAAGGGTTTGCTGATCCGATTTTTCGATCAACGGGTCAGTCGACATTCGAGTGAAGCCATGAGTGAAACGACAAAGGTCGAACTCGCGAACCAGCCCCATGTCTGCGATTCCCAAAGCGCCAAGGAGATCTATGGTCTTCGAAACTTGGGTGTTGAGCTCCAATCTCGTTCTCGGCGCGAGGTCCTTGTCGGGGCGTACAAATCTAACGAACGGGGACCGACCGTCGACAGGCGTGGTCGCGCGAAGCTTGCTCCGCGAAAGCGCCTCGTGCTCCACCGTCAGAACCAGAGGATCGTACCGACTTCCGAATTCGATTCGTCTGCCGATCAGCTCCATGAGCCAAGCCGGTGACTCATGCTCGATTGGAACTAGACCCGGTGTTACCTTCCAATCCGCAACCATGTCCCTGATTTGCGCATCAACTTCTTCGGCCATAGGAGTCCCGCTCAACCTGGCCTTCATACCGATGAGGCGCTCGTACTGCGAAACCTTGGCGGAGTGCCCTGCCTTCCTCAGCACCTCGACAATCTCTTCGTCGCTAGGCGGCCTCTCGCCTACACCGAAGCGCTCGGCAGCAAACCCAGCGAGCTGCTCCTCACTACCCTCCTGCAGCATCGTCAACAAGTCGCGCTGGTCAGAGGCAAAAACAATGAACTGCTCGGAGTGCGGGTAGAACGCAGGAGTAGCACGGTACGAGATCGGCTCCATGCGCCGCCAACGGGGAGGCCGCTTCGTGGTGTCATCGCCAAGAAGCTTCGTGGTGGTCGGATCATTCTGCAGCCAGCTATCGCCGTGCTTGTGTCCCTTCTCACACTCGAAAACCCATTCACCGATTCGTGGCGATTTGTCGATCAGGTAGAAATTGCGACTTTGGCAAATCGGGCATGAGTCGATCGGCTTGAGCAGCCTTTGCTCTGAAACGCTCCACTCCCAGCGGCCAGGGGTTGGCGCCTCCCAATTGCCTGACCAATGCACAAAAATCACATCAAGCTGACGCCAGCGGCATTTTCCTTTCAGTTCCTCTGATCTGGAGTCGCAGTTCTCACGCTTCAGTTCATCCAAATGGCCAGAGGCATCTCGAACCGTATCGAACTTCCGAAACCGCCCGCACGTGTTGCACACGAAATCCATAGGAGCCGGCACGTAGCACATCGCCTTCGGATCGACGAGTTCAAATCGCGAAGCAGGTGGCGCGTAGAATGCCCCGTCCCGGAGAAGGGCTTGATCCAGGCACAAGGTGGGGACGGCGGGGTGATCCGGAGTTCCCCCCTGCATTGCTCGAGTGAACCAGCTCTGCCAAACCTCCCGCAATCGCAGGTGGATCTGTATGGCCGTTTCCGGCGACACGTCTGCCTTGGCGGGATGCTGGCTTTGATCCGCAATCGATAGGCAAGCACCAAGTCCGCCTTCAAAGGTGAACAGCGCCCCCGGAGCGTAGACGGTGGCTAGTTGCCCGCGTGAGCGTGACATCTTCGCGGCGGTCTGCTCAGGCGGTTCATCGGGGCTACGGAATTTCTTCTTGAACGCCATATCACTCTCCGTCGTTCCCACCATCAGCAACACCGCCGCGGATCAGTTTCATAACCCTCCTCGCCGCGCGGTCGTCGATTTTTCCCCGAGCACCATCTAGGTCGCGGTATCCAAAGGAAATAAATCCAGCCTCGTCAACATCTCGGAGTGAGGTCATTGGCCGTTTCATGACACTACTTTGAGCGCGGAAGTAGTCTCCGAGCCCCCGATGCTCACCCAACATGTCCCGAGCCCACCCGGTCAACATCGCCTCGACGCGATCCTTGATCAGCTCCTGGTAGTGCTGCTTTCCGCCCGGCGCGAATGTTTCGTTGTCTAGTCCGATTGCCTTCTCAACAAAGCCGCATAGATTTGCGACCAGCGGACCTCGAGTTGCATGTCCGTTGTACAGGCTGACAATGTTTGGGATCCACGAGAGATCCCGCACGCTGTGCTTCTTGTCGGCTGGAGCCGCGTGCACCTCGCTGACGTAGGCGACACCAGCAAGATAGGCCTGAATGAGGCTTGGAAGGACTCGCTCCACAGCGCGACCCGCCCATCTATCGATCGCGGCTGGAGAGACCATGCGCTCCAGGAATCGGTGATAGCTGTCAAATACCTCAACCACGTACCTGTCTCGCCTTCGCTGCGGCGTTGGCACTAGGACCACAAAGCCGACGTGGGTACGACCGACGCGAGAAGAGGCTTGAATGTACTCCGCGATATCCGACGGCAGACCGGCGAAGAACATGGAATTGAATTCTTCAACATCCACGCCATGGGACACGGCGGAAGTGGCGATCACGGAACGAAGCACTGTCTCCAAGTCAGGAAACGGTTCGCCCGGTTTCGGCCTCCGCTGGGCATCCTGGACAGTCTTCTGAATATCACCCTGGGAAACAGAACCAGTAATAAGGTCCGTACGTAGATCCCTTAAGGGCAGGTTGCGTTCAACGTGGCGCTTTCGCGTCTCCTCAAACTCGGCGGCCATGATCTGGTCCCCGCCCTTCTTGTTGGTGACGTATGTAAGCGCGATCCGATGAAGATCTACGAGCGTAGCTAGTTCAGCAGGTGTCGCCTTTCTTAGCGCCTCCGAATAGGAGCCCTTCATCTCGCCTTCGCTCACCGCGCCAACGAGCATTTCTCGTGCCGCCTGATGGCGACGCTCGTCATCGGACGTGAAGGACAGAATTAGCTCGGAAATTGCAGCATGAAAATTGGAGAGCACCGCCACCGTGGTCGCCGTATGGGCGCGACCGTTGGTCATGAAGCCGACATAGACGCGCGCCCAATTCGCCCGTTGCTCAATGTCGGGAAGGCTGGAACGCCGCAAGTCAGTAGGCTCTGCAGGCGCGGCGTAGAAGGAGGCGTACAGACTTTCCCCAGGGTAGGGAAACTGCATCGCCGGTACCGGCCGCTGATAGAGGTGCTCTAGCTGGCGATCGGGATCCGAAACCGTGGCCGATGCCGCTACAACCTTGGACCTCCGGCGGGTTTGACCTCCCGGCTCATGTGCAACCAGCTGCTTCAGCGGCTTCGATAGCTCTCCATATACGGCGTCCAAGGCGGACTCAAACAAGCCCGCAAATGTGCCGAGCGACTCGTCCAGAAGGTGTGCTTCGTCTTGAATGAGCAAGCTCGGAAATGGATCGTGAAACAATCGCTTTCCATTCGGATAGGCGGGAAACAGACCTACGCAGCCAGCAGCCTCAGGCCCCTCTTCAAAAGCCCGCGGTTCGTTTGGGATTCTCAGGCGGCCCGTCGCGTTTTCCTGCCACGGGGCGGCGCCGAACATTGCATAGATTTTCCGGATAGTTCGCGATGACTGCCCGATGAGCGCGAGCTTGTCGACGGTACCCAAGAGAACCGACGGAGCGATGTCATAAATATCTACGTCACAGATGAAAAATGGAAGGGGCCTGAACTCACCTTCGTTCGCGGCGCAATCTAGGCTTGAGCAAACGTGTGCAACCGTTCCTCCCAATGTCGAGAAGCGCCGCAGGACCGTTTCTTCACCGCAAAACGGACAGGACGGAATCTTGTTCCACGCAGCCTTCTGGAGTTCATAGTTGATTTCGCGGCCCAATAGCGCCGATTCGGTCTTCAGATCAGCGCTTTGATCCTTGATGTCGGGAATGTCGGCGACGCCGGGCGCAAAGTGATTGTTGGGCGAGCCTCCGCTACCTACCCAAAACCCAATCGAGAAGGGTCCGCCTCCAATCTCATGTCGTCTGCGAACTAGCTCTGCCTTCGCCAGCACCTTCGAACAGCGCTGGGCCTGCTGAATTGTAAGAAGACGTAACGGATAGCGAATCATCGCCGTCACGCCGACGGCCTTCCCCCTCAACCGATCCAGAAATAACGCAAGAACCAGCAGGCCAAAGAATGCCTCAGATTTCCCACCGCCTGTAGCGAAGTAGAGCAAGGTCACGGTGTCGTCGCGCTCACGCTCGTAGCGACTCGCAAATGAGTCCATGCGACTTGCGATAGACGGGATGTGAGCGATGACGAAGGCAAGTTGAAACAGGCGCCACTCGCCTTCGTCATTCTTGAATCGGCTCCGTAGCAAATCTGCCATCGTTTCGTTCATGGACAGCCAAGCTTCGAACACGGTAGCTCGCTCGTCGGACTGACGCCCTCGCTTACGCGTCAATTTCCAAACACGTTCTGACTCCGTGAGGATTTCGAGGCCAGCCCGAACAGCATCTATTTCTTTTCGCCAACCGCGCTTGTCTTTGGCAAAACCGCTCGTCTCTCTCGCTCTTCCGGCCTCGTCGTCGGCGCTGAGTCCGGCAAAGGGATCAACCCGCTTATCTAGTGATGCGTACCAATCCTCCAGCACATCCACGAGTGGCAGAACCGATGCAAGGCTGTTCTCTCCGCTCAACAGCCGCATGTTTGGCTGGAGTCCTGGGTACTGGCGCGGAATGACTCTCGGTTGAGTGTAACGAGGGGCCCAGGTGGTTCGAATCCTTAGTTCGGCGGATGCACCGCACTGGACACGTTGTACGCCGCCATTGAAGCCCATGGCGGGGTAGTCCAGGTACTCGTTGTAGCGATACGACGGCTCGACCCTGCCCAATCTCAGAGAGCGATGCATCGCGACCGGCATCGAGACATCTAGATGAACTCGAAAAACACTTTGGTCTACGGTGTCGTCGTTGCGCTTCGGCTCGGCGGACGCATTCTCCAGGCTAATGTGCAGATTGGACCTTGATGGATCCGACCAGTCCGGGACAATTCTTACCTGCCAACGCAGTGTAATGTCTGGTAGGGCGAGCGTCTTGGTGGCATCTGCGCGAACTGATTCGAGAAACGTCTCCCAACCCTTGTACTGCGACGGCAGAACTCGTACGCCCTTCCGGTAGCACCATGCCTTACCAAGTGCTGACTCCGCCCAGCGCTTTATCGCGTCGCCCAGTGCTCGAGTTAGCTCTGCAGAGGCCTGATCGACGATATCAATCAGGTTAGCTCGAGACAGCGAGGGGTCGAACTCAAGAAGAGGAATCTCTTCAGGGCTTAGGTCGATGCGGAGCCATTTGTGGGGGACATCCATTGGCCGAAAGTGCGCATCGTTCAGAGGCGGAAAGGCTTCTTCTCGTGCCACGACACCTTCGGCCGCCCCATCATCCGCCCCTGCGTCATCGATACTATCGTCGGTGGCAAAAATGGTCGTGATCTTCGGCGGCAATCCAAGCTTCACCAAAACGTCAGCCCGCACCGAATTCTCAATCTCAGACCAATTCGGCTGCTTGAATCGCTCCTTGTACGCCTTGCCAGAAAATTCCGCCTCCCATCGATTCTTCAACGCCGCGTCCGTCTCGTCCTTCAAATGCTTACGAATCGAGTCATCTAGACGAAATCGTGGTCCGCAATCAGGCCTCTGCAGGTCCGCCAGAGACGGAAAGACTCGAACGTAGATGCTAAAGCTTGGGCGAACCTTAACCGTGCCACGCGCAGCTCGCTGGAACTGCAAGTCCAGCCCGTGCGCACTTATTCGAATCGGCTGAGTAACTTCGTCACCCGGCCCCTGATCCAATAGCGGGGGCAGTAGAAATCCCGATGCAAAGACGGAGCGAGGCCTTGCTCCAAAAATCCGGCCTCCCTCTGCTCCATGACCGCTGATTCGCGAATACGTGAGGTTGATCAAGGAGTCAACAACCGCCTCTTTGAGGGTCATCGCGATGGTGTTCGGGTCTACCCTAGCTATTGGAATGGCCACTAATCACGCCCCCTGAGGCTTGTTGATTGCCTCGATCAAATGAACGTTATCCTTCGCTCGCGCGTAAAGGTCCTGAACCACAGAATGACTTAGCCGGCCGTGCACCTCGATCGACTCGGGCTCAAGCAACAAATCTGAGTATGCGTCAGAGACTCGTCGACCATCGGCTCTTCGGACGCCTCGTAACGGCTGAATCACTACTCTCCAGAAATACGTCGTCTCGAAGGCATCCAGGCCAATGGCCTGGGCGAGGGCCTTGAAGTGCGGCTCAATACGAGGGGCGCCTGGTCTAGCGTCCTCAAAGCTACGACCGCGATATCTGTCGACATCCAACCAGCTTCTAAGCGTGCCTTCGGCCGGCATATTCATCGCGTCACCCAAAGCTTCTTCCAAAGATCGCTGGATTCTTCTCGCTTTATCAATCAGCGTGACGCCTTGGATTTGTGCGACGAGCTCACCGACTCGGTCGTGATATTTGCGCAGGTCGTTCTCGAAGTGCTTATCGTTTGATATGGGAGCGCCAACTGCCTTCAGGGCAGACTCTGTCAGCTCGCGGAGCTCAAATGACATTATGAATACATGGTCACCTGGCTCTAGCGTGCTGACGTCGACAGCTCTGAATCCTCGAGTCACAGTGTGTGATTGGGAGGGGTCATAGAGGTAGAGCTTTGAGTTGGGACTGCGGCGAACGGCGATGCCGCTATCAAGAATGAGTTCCCACGCGGCTTCGTCGTGCTCGTCACTATCGGCGAACGTTGTGGCTAGTCCTTGCTCGAACGAAAACGTTGGGAGGACAAAGTCTGCTCGGGTGAAAATTGCCTTCTCGTTGCCAATTGGAAACTCGGGCAGTTGACGCAGAATCGCTTCGACTCGCGGTCGAAGCGACTCAAATCCCGCCGTCCTATCGACTGCTCGGAGAGTCGCCTTCAAGTAGGCAGCATTCCGGCGGGTTAGAAGTACGTAAGTTGGCGAGGAAATGCGTTCGCTAAGGATTAGGGTCCGAAGCGACTCCTCGTCTAGCCCGGCAAAGATCAGCGTGTCACCGGATGCGTTTACAAGCTCGATGTCCAGCTCCCGAGAGACCATGAACCTAACGCAGTCACGGAGCACTTCGAAGCCGGCGCCCTCCGGATAGCCGTCGTACTCCTCAAAGTACCGCTCCGCCAGACGCCTAGCCGTTGGCCTTGTAAAAACCACCCTGCATTTCTCACGGCCTCGCGTGTGCTCTTCGATTAGGTCCGCGAGCTTGCGAGCTAGTGGCGTCCCATTGGAGTAGTTTTCCCAAAGCGAATTCCCACGATCGATGATCAGCTTCAGGGCCGCTCGTTTCCGGAACGTCGGATCATGGAAGATCTGTTCCAGACGAGATCGATAGACTGGCCAGGCATAGTTCTGCCTGATCGCCATCGGAACGTCTGCCTCGCCAAGCCATGCCACGAGCATCTTCGTGCTCGACGGCAGAGCGGCGAGCGTCTCCACGTAGGACGAGGTGGCCTCTAGAGCCTCGACCCACTGAGCCTCTACAAGCCCGGAGGCCAGCTTCTCGATTTGTGCGACAACTTCCGCAGCCTCGGTATCTGTAATAGCTACTTGTATCTTCTTGGCCGAAGGCTCATTCATCTCCGGTACGCGACATTCAAGCAACCCGTCCATACCGAGCGTGCAGATCTCGCCATATAGAGGTAAGTCCGCTTCATTTAGCCAAGTGTGGATCTCGCTCTTCTTGGCAGAGGCTTTAAGCAACTGACGTTGCAGTTGGCCGCGTACCCACGGCTCATCGGAAACAAAAACCACGGGCGGGGTATCCACCGGCCATGCCTTACGCGCGCACTCAAGAAACATGACGGCGTTGGTCTTCCACCCCGGATTCTTCTTGCGCAGTGCCCTTGTCAGATCAACCAGCAGTACGTCTGGCCTCCGCGCCTTCTCCAAGGCGCGCAACGCATTTCGGACGTCTTGGCGCGTCGCCTTCCAACTCAGAGCGAAGACGGCGTCTGGCGCTGTATTTGGGTCGGTCAGACTTTGGGTCGCCAAACTACCCAGCAAACGCTTGTCCTTTACAGATTTCAGACTGCTCTTGACGTGGCGCAGCATGTCACCGTCGCACGACCGCCATTCTTCGAAACCAGAATCAGCGAAGAAGTGTGGGATCAGCTCTGCAAGGCTTGGGTGAACTCGCTCCGCATCGCTGGCTTTGATGTTGTTGAGTGAGAGCCAAAGCGCATCCTTCTCTCGGAATGAAACAGTGACCCTCGGATTCGCCTTTTGGGTGTCTTCGTATAGCTCGAGCGCCAACTTCACTAGGTCAGATTTGTCCAAGTGCGCGTGGTTTAGCGAATGCAGGAAATTAGCCTTTGCCGGATAGATCATCGTCCGGAGCCCTTGCTTATTTCCTGATTGCCACAGCGATGCAGTACCTACGGCATGCGCCAAAGTCAGAGAACGAAGCGAGCCAGGCCAAAGCAATAGAAAGGAAGAGTGGCGCGTCCGGGACGAATTGATCAGATGCCCGGCCACGCCTTCGATCGCGATTACTGGGCGAACCTCAACGTCAACGTCGTCCTTTCTCAACCTCAAGCCTAGGGTGGCGCGGTCCACGACGGGTAGCCGGTCGGCAAGCTTGGGACTTTCATTTCGCTTAGGCTCCAACCTCCGACTCTCTTCGGTAGGCGACTCCGGGTTCTTGGCTTTGCTCAACAGGCTCGCAACCATTTTTGCCTTTCGCTCTTGAGCCAAGCGAATGCTTTGTAGCTGCGATCCTCCCGGAGAGCCCCGGCCACTTTTCACGGCTTCACCCTACCCTTCGCCAAGGAAGCAGTGCCCTCATACGCGACTCTCGCAGCCATTTCGAAGTCCGTCGTATTTTCGGTTGCCGCAATCCACGCCTTAGGGGCGGGAAGGAGCAGAGCATTTAGCTCCGACACGGCAACGTTTGTAGCGCTCGAGATCGTTCTGAAAATGCGGTCGACGGCCTTCGTATTAAGCAATGCGGCCATATGCTCAACTGAAATGGACGCCTGTTTCGTCGGCTCAAGCACGATGACATGATTCTCGCAAACATACGCCTCGTTCTTCTTCAGCCAAGCCGGCGAAATAGGAGCTGCAACCAGTCGACTGCGCTGGTCACTCGAGGTAAGCCGCTGCAAGAGAACCGATCTGATCTTGACTACACCTGCCTCATTGAACCCTTTTATCTGCACATAGGGCCTGCTTTTTCTTGACCGATGCTGCCGCCCATGGTCAAACACTCCATTGGGAGCAATATCAGTGGCCCAGATAAGGGGAACAATTAGACGGTCTTTTGGATCTACAGGGCGTTTGGCAAAGCGTGGGCGCTTGTCTCTGTAGGCAACTAGGCTGCCGATACGAGCCACGTACCCATAGTCCGCGAGTGTAAATTGCCCACGCTCGGCAGCAGCTACTAGTGCGGCGTCGTCTGCGCTCCTGGGAATCGGCCAAGGGCTTCCGGAGTTTGGCAGCGGAAATTTTCCGACATCTCGGTATTTTCCGTCGTCCGTTAGGACCACAATCTGTGTCTTGGCGTTGGCGTCGTCGCGATCAGCCTCTGTGGGCCTGAGTAGCGTGATTGCTGTCTCTTGGAGAACGTCGATGAACATCGACTTCCTATTTCCAAGCATATCGACGCTCAGCACGCTAGCTTCCCTAAGAAGCTTCGCTCTTAGTTTCGAAAACGAGTTGCCGGACAAGAAGCTTGTCGGCGTTAGAAGGCCAATCAAGCCGTCCCGCTTTGCGAGGCTCAAAGAACGGTTGATGAAAAGCCCGTAGATATTGGGCTGACCTTCGATGACATCGCCATGCGCTTCGCGATAGGCATGAACTTCGCTGGCTTTCAACTTGCGATAAGGGGGGTTGCAAATGACCGCGTCATACGTTGCTGATCCGGCAGCAATCAGGCCGTCCCCTATCGTCAGATTGAATGTTGGCGTGTAGCGCGACTCCCTGATGAGTGGAAATGTCGCCATCTCAAGAAGTGCTGCCGATAGATGGAGCAATTCTGCGTCAATGTCATTCCCACTAATAGCATTCTCGATCGCGATCAGCTTTTGCTTGGCTGTGAGCTTGGTCCCCTCGAGACCCTTCATCATGCGAAGAGCGAGTGGGACAAGAAATGCGGAACCTCCGCAAGCAGGGTCGTGCCAAGTATTTTTTACTAGCTCGACGCCTGCGCTAACCAAGTTGCTGATCAACCGGTCCGCCAGAATCGGAGGCGTGAAAAACAGTGCGCGTTCTGATCGAGTGCCCCTGTCGACCAAAAGTGCGTACGTCGTTGCAATCCAGTACGCGGCATCTCCAAACGGCTGGCGACTAACCCAGTCCGCAAACTCCTCGACAGCAGGATCGGCGACGTAAGCTGCCGTACCCCAAGGGACACGCGCAGATCTCAATTCAGGAAACTTGCGTGCCTGCCAAAGATGAAGAATCGCTCGAATGATCTTACCGGCGTCAATATCGTCGCCCGTCGAGGTTCTGACTGACTTCACACGTCGAAAGAATTTGAGGCGAGCGTCAGGGATGATCATGGCGCTAGATCACAGCCTTCCAGCTATCCGGCAAGCCCATGGAAAGCCCGATCTCTTCCATGGACGTCGCTGCTGCCGGCACCGAGCCTGTCGAAAGCCGAGAGCCAAAGGGGCGAAGCTCAAGGTCACTGCAAAACTCGCCGGACGTGGGTATGCCGGGAATCAGACGACCGATCGATCTCACGAAGTGAGACTGCCATCCAAAACAGCCCATCAGCGGTTCCCCGAGGATCGCCGACCCTTGCTCTTGAAGACTCCGAAGACCCTCCTATCAGACAGGACCAGAGGCTTGACAGCTCTTCTGGGTCAATCCCCAGCCGCTTGGCGTTTCCCTCAATCAAAGCGAGGCGGGTGAGCAGAGCATTCGACTGGGTCTCTAACTGCTTGTTCTCAAGGTGAACGACGTCCAGCCGCTCCTCCATCGACCTACGCTTTTCATCGGCGCCAGTCCGCAAGATCTTCACTCTTTTCTTCTCCGCCGCGGCGATTACCCGGTCTTGTCCATACTTCTTCAGAACTCGCCTGTCATGGCCGCCAGCAACTGAGACAGCAAGCGTGCAAATCAACATCCAGTAATTCGATTCGGACACGCTCCAGCTTTTCAGCGAGCGGCAGATTGCTTTGGAAAATGACGCGATCTTCAACTGGCGCAGACGCGCCTCTCCGCTCTAATTCCACGCAGTGTTCCCCCTTCACCCCGAACGGCGAGCCCCTAAGAGACTATACGCTTGGACAGCATGGACGACTAGCGGCTACCGCCAACCGAAATCTCCATAGCTGACTGCAACAAAACCCGCACGTCGGCGGCTTGGCATCCCATGCACAGCGTGTGGCGCCTGACGTGCAGGCCGTAAAAGTGTGCGCACGCTCCCTCTTCGGCGATATGGGCGAACTGCTCGGCGTGCAGTAGGAAAATTCCTACGCTACGCTAATTGACGATGATCGGTATCGGGTCGATAGCAGCCCTTCCCTACCCGCGATAAGCCTCCCTAGTGGTTCTTCCCCCAGCTACTTGAGGAAACTACTTCGCTGATCCTTTCAGCAACACGCTTACCAGAGATGGTTTGAATTCCCGACTCCCCTGAGAATGCGGGTTCAGCCAAAAATGCATATCCGGCCGGCTCTCAAAAAGTTCTCTGACGGTGAGAAGAACACACTGCTCGCCCCTAGGTTCCCACTGATACAGCCGATCTGAAGAACTGAAAAAAGGAATTACATCGACCCCATCGGATCGGCTCAACGTAATCACATTCAGGTCGGAGCCCGGGGGGATCATCCGACGATGAACTTCGTGCGGTTGGATCTTCACCGGCACCAACACCTCGGATTCGAGCAACTGGTTGTGGAATCGCTTGAGCCACGCCGCATCCCTGGGCACCTCTTGAAGCATCTGCTCCAACGTGCTCTCGACGAATCGGACTGCGTGCTGCGAGCGTTCATACACTGGTTCCAACCCCAGGTCACGTCCCCACTGCCTCATCTCCCCCTGCGGATCGTAGGACTGCACATCGAGGGGAGCCTTGAGTTCCTGGATATGCGGTTGGAGTAACGCGGCCATAGCTCGCTGCGCCCACTCAGCATGCTCAGGAGCGACAGCCAAGACGATCATCAAAGTCACGTTAGTGGGCGCTTCAGGACGGCAGGCGTCGACGAGATACGCCTTTTCGACATACGGAAGCCGAGGCAACGAGGTCCTCAGCCATTCCACCAGCCAAGCCGGCGCGTGCTTAGGGGGACAAAAAGCCATCGCAGTCGACTCCTGGACACTTTCCATCCCGACTTCCGCCACCTGACCCGTTTCCAACAATTCGTGGATCTCCTCGGGATACATCATCACCGCGTCGCGGTTGGGATTAAGCACCAAGAAGGCACCGAGCGTGAGCTCGAAGAACAGTCGCCCAGACATCGCAAGGACCTTCACGTGGCCTTGTGCAGCTTGGTGCGCCTGTTCGACGTCAGTGAAAAAGGGCAACGTGTCCTTCCCGGTGTCTGGATGCGGGAACTGGATGAAGCGAACTCGGCCGGTATCGTCGGAAAGCGGTGCGTGCGCATACAACGTTGCATCGAGCAGCGCACGAAAATAGGGGGCTTCATCGCGTCGCTCGATTGCCCGCTCACGCAGTCGTTCCAATTCTTCAACGGATACCTTCGCTATCGGAAGATTGGTAGCCGCAAACGGCGGCACTTCGTAGATCGGGATCTTCTTAGCTGTCATTTCAGTGAACCGCTCGCGCCCGAGTCATGGCATCAAGCAATGCCGCCTTCGAGGGTGCGCGCGTCACGTAGTCGTCGTTCAATCGCGTCGCCTCTGCGGCGAACACCACGGCGATCGCGCTGATGGGCAGTTGTGTCGGACGGGCCACCTCCCGGATTGCCCATTTCTCCAGTTTTGCGCGCCGGGTAAAGTAGCTCAGTGAATCTGCGAACACCTCGCCTAGCTGGCTAGAGGAGACTCCGCCCCGTTGATGTGTACTAGCCAGCGAGCGCATCGCCAGCTGAATCAGGTACATGACCTGGGTGATGCTGAAGGTCCTGAGCGCTTCACGCAGATTCGATATCGCGCATTCAGCCCAATGCGGGTTGCACCCGGATTTCGCGAGCGTCCAGCCCGCATATCGCAGAACCTCGGCGAGCGCCAAGTCCTCCCAAATGCCGAGCAGTGCATCCAGGGCGCTTTCAGAAGGTTCGATCCTGCGCAGCAGCTCGCTGGCGAGCGCCGTTCGTTCGCGACAGTCTTGCTTCGTCCAGCGGATGCGCCAGGCCAGTGTCCCCAGCCCAATCTCGCCCCAGCCCCTAGCGGTTAGCCAATCCTCGACGTTCACTAACGATAGCTCGGGTTCGATCATGCCGAGCGCCTGCAGCGAAAACAGCATGCGCTGCGAGAGCTTCTCGTGCGGTGACAAAGGCTCTTTCTGCAGCTCCAGCGGCAGCAATCGGGTAAGAGAGCTATCGGCTGCGACGCGCACCGCGGCAGTGAAATAGAGGGCAGCCCTAAGATCGGTTGATTCCACCGCTCACCTTCGAAATTGGCTGCACAACGGCAACCGTTTGAAAATGAACACTATAGATTGTAGCCCTTTAGGGTTCAATCCGCTTTCATCCGCGAATTCCCGGAAGTTCACGGATGCCGAGCAAACGATCCCTCCCCGCAGCGCTCAAGATGGCCCGCAAATCGCGCGGCTTGAGCCAGGAGGCTTTCTCCAATGTATCGAGCCGCACGTACATGAGTTCGGTCGAACGCGGCATTAAGAACCCTACACTGAACAAACTCGCGGAAATCAGCCAAGTTCTAGCTGTTCACCCTCTGACGCTGCTGATGCTCGCCTACACGGGCGGAAGTCCCGCAGAAATGGAGAGCTTAGTCACCCGGGTACGGCGCGAAGTGGCTTCGCTGACTCGTCCGAAATCGCGCTGACCAGTTCACACACGCAATTCTTCTCGTCGAGAGACGATACGACCAGTCGCGCACTTCTCGGCTTGCGCTGGCATACGCCTTGCGTCTACCTTGCACGTGGCAATCCTGCCCCGATGTGTGAACAGCCTACCCTTCCGAGATGAGCGACCTGGTTGAAGAATTCGAAGCGCGTTTGACCGATCGATACGGAGAATTCGTTCCTCCAACTGCGCTATGGAAAGAACTAGGCTTCGCCACGCCCGCATCGTTCCGGAAAGCCTTAGCTCAAGAACGCGTTGAGGTCGAAGTGTTCGACATCCATGGACGCCGCGGATCTTTCGCGCGGGCACTTGATGTCGCACGGTGGCAGGCCACGGTCTATTCTGGCCGCCGGCGCCACGCGAAAGTATGACGCACTGCCGCTAGACGATTGTCGGCAACGCTTTAGATTTGAGATCTCGGCTTGCATCGACAGCGAGCCTATGGCGCAACGGCCAGTCCGAAAGCTACCAAACGAAAGTACTTGCGCTTTGAGACAATGGGCACTCCACGGCAGACCACACAATCGGCTACGGAATCACAATCTTCGCAGATGCGTGAGCTTTAAACCCCCGGGGAGGAAATCCGGCTACTCCGTTTTTCTCAAATCCACGCGCGGAAGCGCCTTGTTGAGATCACGATCACTTAGGCCACGGACGTGAGCGTTATACTGCCAGACGATAAATTGCTCGAGCAGCATCGAATTCTCTTTAACGAGACGCTCATTTTCTTGTGTGAGGCGCGCGATTCGTTCAATAGCCACCTGCATATTGGGAGGCGCCTTTTGGACCTGCATTCCGTCCTTCAGACGTGTTTTTACCAGTTGAAAAGCTTCCTTGATCCGAACCACTCGATCAAGCGATTGGCGCGCAGGTGATCGCCCAATAACACGTTTGCAGGCAGACTGTGACGCGGACCATGTGAGCTTACCCCGCCATCCGTCCAGCAGCTCGACAATCCGGAGGGCTTCTTTGTCCGTTAGGTGCTTAGCCATTACTTGCCACTCTCGATAAGCGGCAGAGATTCTTCGCGTTCAACTTGATGTAGGCGCCGAGTATCTTTTCGCGAAGAAAGCGCACGTTTAATCGGACTGAACTGCTGCTCGTTTCTGAGCCGCACGATTGCTCCGTCCGGCACTTTCGAGTCTTCGAGAATTGCTATCAGCTCTGCAACGCGTTTTTCCGTCAAACTGTGAATCTCATACCAACGATCCGCACCTGCCGTTCCCTCAGCGATCTCGTATTCGGCTCGTTCTTTAAGCTGCCTGACTTGTTCGTACTCCGTCTTGATGCGCCCCAACCTCGCATCGCCTTTGATGCAAATCTGCTCAGAACAGTTCAGACAGTCGCGGAACATCTGGCAAGGAGACATAACATAGTCGTGAACGCAGAAGCCAAACTCTGTCACGTGCGCCGTCGGCATAGTCAAGCTGTTGAACTCCTGCCGAGTGATTGGAATGACACTAGCAATATTTTCTGCGATTTCCGTTAGAGGTCGGTCAAGTGTTAGGGCGGGATCCTTATCGCGAAGCATCTCCACAAGCTCGAATTCCGTCATGTGGTTGTAGACTCGATTCTCCCTAACATCTGTCCGGCCGGACCATCGCGCAATTTCGGACTGACTAAGACCACCGCGCTGTGCCATCGTGTTGAGCAGGTGCCTGAACTGATGAGATGTGACCTTGAAGGATCTTCCTTCACAGTCTTTTAGATCATGTCGATCGAAAACTGTCGTGGACGTATAGCCTGGCGCAGTCCCCCGTGGTCCGAGATCATTGTTGAAAACATTTATCGTAGGCTTCCAAAGCTCGCAAGGACTTGTAGAAAAATCTGTCCGCAATTGCTTGTCCCTCATGCAGAACAGAGCTTTTGAGTACCGAAGGCCCTTCTCCTTATCGAACCAAGGGAACCCGACTGGAAGACGCGCGTGAACCCACCTATTCAAGCTCGATAGCGTTTCGACCCCGTCTTCAGGGCTGAGGCCAAGCCGACGCATCTCCGCACGTAGGGAAGTTCTGTCTTCTCGGTTGATGCCAAGAGCTAATGCAACCTGCCCCACCGTCAAAGGTGCGTCATCAGCGACATGTGGACAATTTTTGTGCCGATAAAACTTATCCGGATGAGTTTCCAACCAAGACGCGAGTTGTCGTGCCTCATGCGTCATTCTCCGCACCCTTGTTATTGCCTCTCGAGACAAGGCCACCATGGCTTCAGGAATCCACTTGATCATTGGTGGCGCCCCTTTCCCAGGCATGAAGCGCCAGCCATAGGATTGCCCGCCATCGCGTTTCGCCTCAACGACCTGACAATCTTCCATTAAAGCAAGAACCTCGCTTCCGCGCGATGGAGCGCTCAGAAGCATTGCAGCCGTCGAAGTTGTGAAGATGTCTCGATCAACCGTTGGGCTTGATGCAAAGATTTGAGCCAACGCGTCCAACGCCTCCATCGACGGCAATTTCTTTTCGCGATCTTCTCGAGCTTTCTTGCCCGTGCGAACTGTATCTTGCGGCCTACCAATTGGATTTTTCCAATCGAGAGCGGTTGGTACCAAACGCTTCTCAGATACGAATCGTGCTAGCTCCTCAAGCTCGCGACCGGCATGATAGGCAGCTCCTGGGGAGTATTGATTCCGAGCCAGTACGGCTGCGCGATCTAGCACATCGCCTCGAATGCCCGCGATATTGGGCCCTGATGCACCCTCATCTAGAGCACGCTCGAGGCATTTCAAAGCGCGCATCTCTGTTTTGCTTTTGTTTGGCCTGATACCTTGTTGATATCGGAAATACGCCTTGGCAAACTCGGCGAAGGGTTCCTTCATCGCGTTTTCAGGACGCAGCTTTCGAGTGGTCTGCTCGATGTTGCCAAAAGCTACACCTGCGCTATGCCAGCTATAGCTCTCCCAATCGAGATCCGCACCAAATATAGTCAAGTCGTACCGACATACACGGATAAACTCGGCGAAATTTTCCTTCGCGGAAAGATCATGACGAGGGGTGAACAAAACCATGTTAGACATTGGCGGCAACCTTTATCTCGTCTCTTCGCAATTCGCAGCGCCGGATCACTTCAGCCACCGCAAATATTGTGCGATCGTTGATCGACGCTATGGTTGGATCATTTGTTATCTCGCGCATTCGATCTCGATCTGCTATCAGTTGGGCAAGCACCTCTTCATGCGGGCCATCGAGCCACGGCTGAAAGAAACGGCACGTGTAGCAAGCGATCGGCGCCAAAGCACCGCAAAACCCAAAGTGGCCACAGGTGCCCGCGCATTCGCCTCGCCGCGTGCGGACTCGACTCGCTAAATCGCTTCCCCGGACAGCATCGCGCTCGTTTTCGACAAGAACACCAGCGAATGCCTGAGCCAGGGGCGCCAACTGCATGGCGACAGCTCTGTCGATCGCTTCCACGTTTTCCGGTACGTTTTGCGTGTACACACGCGCATTCTGATCGTCGGAATGGTCAAGCAACTCCGCTATCACCAACGACCCATAGCCTTCACGCGCTGCACGCGTTGCTAGCGTACGCCGAAGACGTGTTGGGTAAACGGTTAAAAACTCACCCGTACGTTCAGACGTAATCTCTAACGCCCTGATCGCCTTCATAGTGAGACTGCGTAACTCATTTGTTGGCCGGTGAAATATCTCAGTCCCAGCAAATGCGATCGTATTCATTTCGGTCATTCCGTCGTTCAGTGCTCCCCAGTCGGGAAAAATCGGCAGCTCCCTGAATACTTCATCACGAATGAATGGATGGGCTTGATCCACACGTCTACGGTTTTCTTCGAGAAGTAGATGCACCGCTAAACCGATTTCGGACGAGATCGATACAGGCTTGAATTCGGAGCGCCACGCAACGCCGCGTTGCTTTCGCCGCGGCACATTGAGTACGTACTCCTGCAATCCATCGGAAGCGGTTGCGACAATAAAATCCTTGACTCTCAGGTCTCCAATTTGCGCCGGTCGCCTTCCCGTGGCCATGAACAGTGTGACTAAAGTAAATACGTCGAGATCGATCGCTCCACTCTCAAACTTGCTAAGCAAATGATCTTGCAAGGCTTCATATTCGAGGTCGCTCAACGGCCCATCGTTCGGACAGGCAATCTGTACCGCTAGACCCTTCTGATTTCCCTTCAGTCTCCAACTGGATAAAAGTGAGATCACATCTTCATCGATACCTTCCAGCCTAAGTTCATGCCATTTCTTGAGGAACCCTGAAAGCGCGCCTAAATAGTGCTCTGAGGCGCTATCGAGAGTGGCCCGGTAACTAATGATTGTGGCACTCATAATCCTGGAAACGGGCGACGAGATGTCTGCCGAAAATAGGGCAAAATGCTTAAACCTATCCGCCATGTTCGCCGTATGTGCCGCGGAGTATGTCGTGGCATACATCTGAAGAATTTTTCGCGCACTTATCTCAAGGATCGTATCCAAGAGGCCACGCATCCAACCAAGCTTGACGGTCTTGTCTCGCGAGAGAACCCAGATGTCCGAATGTGGGTCGAATTTATGACCATCGAGCGAAGCACATTCAACAATCGTCGTTAACTCTCTTCGGTCAAAATTCATGTCATGTCCTTGCGTTTGCGCTGCTGGAGTTTGAGAAACGCTTCACGTGCCTTTCGTTGGATATGCCGCCGCGTATATGTGGCGGAAGTACCGGAGCCTTCCTTCCAGCCCATCAAATAGGACCTCATTTGCTCCTCCTCGGCTGCCGTAGCGTTCGTCGTATCCATCAGTTCTGAGAATCTGTCGTTGTTCGTATGCCTCATGATGTGGCAGCAGAGCCCAGCGAGGCGTTTAGGATCTCGTTGCTTGAGCGTCGACAAAACCTTGCTTAACCCCTTCGCCGAAAGGGGGTGACCAAAATGCTTGCCTTCTTTGTGAACGACGAATAGAAACCGGTGGCGTCGTGCGGGAAAAGCCGATCGACGGTCTGTGAGCACGTAGTTCGACGCCATCTTCCCGAGCTCACTTGACAAGGGAATTCTGCGGTCCAATGTTTTGGCGACCGGCTGTTTCACTCTGGGGTCGTCAGGATCCCCGTGCCGCCGTGCGATAACCACTTCGTTCTTTTGAAAATCGAAGTCCGTTACTTTGAGCGCAAGCAACTCCCCGGCGCGAATTCCCGTTTCGTCCAGTATCCGCACGATGACCTCGTTTCGGTGCTGGACAGCTGAACCGAATGGATTGTCTTCGGCGCCTATTTCGGCGATCTGAAGTAGCCGCTCACGAGCAACTTCAGACAACCCGGATCGGGAAGACAGGCGGCTACGCGGGCCCTTTTTCGGCCGTTTAAGCTTCAACGCGAGTGCCATTTCTTTGATTTCAGCTCGAGAACTGTCGCTGACCTTTTTGGCGGTTTTCTCGATGAATCGTGTCGCCAGCCACGTGAGGTACTTCGCGATGTAGCTCAATCTGGCATGTTGGGTCCCGGCCGAAACTCCGCGATCAGACGCCTCGATTTGCGCTCGTGCACCTTCGACTCGGCGCAATCTAGGTAGGCTAATTACCACCTTGCCGCCGCCCTCAGGCGATCGAAATGACGAGCGCGCATGGTTTGCTAGCGACTCGATTTCCGCCTCGGTCAGATACTCACGGCGGGCAAACCGTTCCTCGAGCTGCACACCGCGCTTATCGGCCCAGGCCAAGAGACTTCTGACAGCACCGAGCGCGGCAAAGGTTGTGTTGGGTGCCTTGCCCGCGTTTCGTATCTGAGTGACCGAAAACAGTGTTGCGGACCAATGCGGGTTTCCCGCCTGGTCGGTCAAAACGGGAACGCGCTCCCCGTCGGAGAAGATCACGAAGAAGAGCCGGAATTGATTCATCGCCAGATCAGCCTGCCGCAAGAACACGGCAAAATTGTCTGGTAGGACTTATCCGAATACCACTCTCTTTTTCGCAACAATCTTCAGATAAAGAAAGAGCCAGCAAAAATGCTGGCTCCAGAAGAAAACGCAACGAAACCCGTGATGGTAGCTGTCAGAACGGAATCTCGTCGTCGTCGAAATTATCGGCAGGCGTCTGCGCCGGCGCACTGCGCGGCGCGGGTGCGGACTGCGGGCCACGTGCGGGGCCGCGCTCGCGTTGCGCGCCGTAACCGCCACCGCCACCACCGCCTCCGCCACTGTAACCGCCACCCTCGCCGCCTCCGCCTTCACGGCCACCGAGCATCTGCATCTCGTCGGCGACAATCTTGGTCGAGTAGCGCTTGACCCCGTCCTTCTCGTATTCGTCGGTGCGCAGGCGGCCTTCGACATAGACCTGGCGGCCCTTCTTCAGGTACTCGCCCGCGATCTCGGCGAGACGGCCGAAGAATTCGATGCGATGCCACTCGGTGCGCTCCTGCTGCTCGCCGGTCTGCTTGTCCTTCCACGACTCGCTGGTCGCGATGCGGATCGAAGTGACCGCGTTGCCGTTGGGCATGTAGCGCGTCTCCGGATCAGCACCGAGATTGCCCACGAGGATGACTTTGTTGATGCCGCGTGCCATATGTTTTCTTCTCCGATCCGGCGCGATTGTATGGGCCAAATCATAACACGCGCGGGGGCGCCGGCTTCGTCCGAAACCGACGTCGCTCCGTGTACGAAAAAGCCGACGCGGGGATGTGGGCAGCCGCCGATTTGGCGCTATCATGCCCGAGCTGGACGAAGGCTGCCCGCCGCTGCGAGATGGCATGAACGACTTGGCGATCGACTTCCTCGACGACTGGAATGCGCAATTGCCGGCCGACGCGCGCGCGCTCGCGGACCAGCTTTTCCCGCTGTTCTACGACGACCTGCGCCGCCTCGCCCACCGCGAACGCCATCGCGTCGGCGCCGGCGCCACGATGCAGACGACCGCGCTGGTCAACGAAGCCTACCTGAAGTTGCGCCGCGGACAGGCCTGGGAGACCGACTCGCATTTCCTGCGCGCGGCGGCGCTGGCGATGCGCCACGCACTGGTCAACCACGCCGAGACGCGACAGGCCGCCAAGCGCGGCGGCGGCTTGGAGGCATTGCCGTTGACCGCGGCGCTCGACGTGGCGACTGATTCGGATGCGTCCATTCTCGCATTGAACGAAGCACTGAGCCGGCTGGCAAAGGAATCGCTGCGCCTCGCCCAAGTCGTCGAGTGCCGCTATTTCGCCGGCTACAGCGACGTCGAGACCGCCCACGCGCTCGGCATCTCCGAGCGCAGCGTGCGCGGCGACTGGACGCTGGCGCGCGCGTGGCTGCATCGCGAGATGGCCGGCAAAGGATGAAGCGCCACGATTATCACTTGGTCGCCAATCTACGCAAGTCGCGGCGGTGCGTGGTTGGGCTGGAAGGATCGTCGTAGCGCAGGCTCGCGGTCGCGGCTTCGTCTTCAAATTTCTGAGCGGCGTCGAAATCGCCGGTCGCCATCAGTGCATCGGCACGGATACGCTGCAGGTACGGTCCCATGCGCGCGTCGCGGGCGCCGGTCACTTCGTTCCAGATGGCGAGTGCCGTCTCGCTTTCGCGCAGCGCGGCAGCGTGATCGCCTTGTGCGAGCGCAGTGCGCGCGAGACCCCCATGCGCGAGCGCGATGTGCGCGAGCTTGCGGCCTTCGGCAGCACCGACAATGACAGCGAACTGCTCCTTCGCCGCGCCGAACTCGCCATCCTCGATCAGCAGACGGCCATAGCTTTCGCGTGCGGCCATCGTCTGCGGGTTGCGGTCCACGTCGTGGGCGAGGTAATCGTCGAGTGCGAGTTTGAGCTCACGCCGCGCATCGTCGCGGCGGCCCGCGCGCAGATAGGCTTCTCCGAGAATGCGGCGCGCCTGCCGCGGCTGATGCGCGTAGGCGTGTTCAATCTGAAGATAGCGGGAAACCGATTCGAGTTCCGGGATCGCTTCGACGGCACGTCCTTCGGCCCGCATGCGGTCGCCGTGAAAGAGCCGAATGAGTGCGGTGTCTTGATTGAGCTGTGCGAGCGGCGGCAGCAACGGGATCAGCCGCGCGTATTCGCGCGAGGCCGCCTCGCGGTCGCCGGCAAGGTGCAGGCTGACGGCGGTGAAGCTGCGCGGAATGAGGGCGATGAGCGAATCAGCGCCCATCGTGTGCTCGGCCAAATCGACGGCACTCGCATATGCTTTGGCCGCTTCGATGTAGCGTCCAGTGGCCTGATAGATCAGGCCGAGGTTGTTCCACAGTTTTATCAGTTCGACGTCGTCGCGCTCGGGTAGCGTCTCAGCCAAATTCAACGCGCGATGGTAAGCAGCGATGGCCTCGTCGTATCGCAGCCGCCACCCGAGAAAATTACCCAGCTTGATCAGCGCCGTCACATGGTCTCGCGTGCGTGGCGCGCCCGCCTCGAACAAGCCTATCGCCTTCTTCAGTGCAGCTTCGGCGGCGGGCGCTTGGGTGTCGTCGGTTAGCAGGCGCACGCTCTCGGTTGTCCACCAGATGCCGCGCCGCTGCGCATCGGCATCGTGCGCCGCATCGAGCAGCGCACCAGCGTCCGCTTGCGCCTTGGCGCAATCCTTCGCGCTTTGTGTTTCGTTTGGCGCGATACAGACGCGTTGAGCAGCTTGCACGGCCGCGTCGAGCAGGTCGGCGTGGTACGGACCATAGCGCTGACGCGCCAGTTCCAGTTCCCGCGCCTCAAGCTTGTCCGCGGTAGTGCCTTCGTCGAGCGCGCGATAGATTTCGGAAGTGGTGCGCAACAGATCGATCCGTGTGTCGGGGTCGTCGGCGAAACGCCCATCGATGCGGCCGGCGGAGATGTCGAGCAGCTCGCGCGCCGTGATCTGGCCGCGCGGCTTGTCGCTGGCGATGCGTGGATCGCTGGCCTTGAAGATGCCGAGCAGAAAGTTCTTCGCTGCCTCTGCGCGCGCGGCCTGCATCTCGGCTTTACGCGCCTGCCACAGCGTCCCGGCCAATCCCGCTGCCAGTGCAAGGACCAACGCAGCAGCCGCCGCAACCGCCCAACGATAGCGTCGCAGCACACGCCCGAACACGTACATGCGCGCACCCTCGCGTGCGAGCACGGGCTCGCGCGCGCGATGACGCTGCAGGTCGAGTTTGAGACCGTTGACCGTGTCGTAGCGATGGGCGCTCTCGCGGCGCAGGCATTTGCCGACGATCGCATCGAGATCTCCGGTCAGGGCGCTCGCCGGCACCGGCGCGTCGGCTTTGTCGCGAACCACGCGACTTGGCGGCGGCGCGTCGCGATCAAGCAGCGCCAGTGCCTGCGGCGAAGGCAGACCGCTCTTGCGCAACGGGCGTTCGCCGGTCAGGAGTTCGAACAGCAGCACGCCGAGTGCGTACACGTCGGTCGCCGTCGTCACGGGCTCGCCGGCGAGTTGCTCGGGCGCGGCATAATCGGGGGTGAACGGCGCAATGGTCATCGTCGGATCGGCCGCATTCGGCGATGCGCTAGCATCGATCAGCTTGGCGATGCCGAAATCGAGCAACTTGACCTTGCCCTCGGCGTCGACCAGCGTGTTGGCCGGTTTCAAGTCGCGGTGGATGACGAGGTTGCGGTGCGCGTAGGCGACGGCATCGCACACTTGCGCGAACAGGTCGAGGCGCTCGTACAGCGTCGCACGGCGCGCGTTGCAATATTCGATCAGCGAAGCGCCTTCGACGAATTCCATCACCGTGTAAGGACGACCATCCGGTGCGACGCCGCCGTCGAGCAGGCGCGCGATGCCGGGATGATCGAGCCGAGCGAGGATCTGTCGCTCGGCGTGAAAGCGTTGCAACTCGCCGATCGCCTCGAAGCGCAACAGCTTGAGTGCACCACGCTGCGTGAATCCGGCCTCGGCACGCGTCGCCGCATAGACCTCGCCCATGCCGCCGCGACCGACCAGTCGATCGATGCGCCAGGCGCCGAGAACCGTGCCCGCAGCGAGCGAGGGCGCGACAGTGACAACCTCCATCGTTTCTGCAGCGAGCGGCGGCGTGTCGAGCACACCCTGCGCCGCATTGGCGCGCAGCAATTCCTCGACTTCGCGGCGCAGCGCCGCGTCGTCGGCGCAAATGCGAGCAAGCCAAGCGGCTCTCTCGGATTCCGCCAGTTTC
This sequence comes from Rudaea cellulosilytica DSM 22992, assembly GCF_000378125.1. GTDB lineage: Bacteria > Pseudomonadota > Gammaproteobacteria > Xanthomonadales > Rhodanobacteraceae > Rudaea > Rudaea cellulosilytica. Next base: position 923,811 of record NZ_KB899242.1, read on the forward strand.
AGCCCCTCGGCAAACAGGTTCGCAAGACGTTCCCAACGTTTGTGTTGCACGACCGTTCCCCGATGTCGATGCGTTGCCGGCGGCGATATTGCGCTTTTCCGCGTGACTTGCAAATGACCGCGCTCGTACGACGCGTTGCCGGATTGCGCGCCGTTTTCTGTAACTCCATTGCAGGCAGGCACCCGACGATCACGACACATCGCACAGAGAGGCTGATGCAAATGTCCAGAACTGACATGTTGAAAGCGGGGCTCGGTATAGCGCTCGGTTTAGCTGTCGCAATCGGCGGCGGCGTTCGCTCGGCGGCGGCCAATAGCCCAGGCACGCCTGCCAATACGGACACCTGCGATCAGGATCCGAACACCTCCCAGCAGCACACCCAGTTGCCTGGTCCGTTCCATGGCGATTGGAACGTCACCACGGGTGACGGCACGACGATCGCCATCAAGTTCCACCAACTCATGGGTGGATTGCGCAATACCGTCACGGGCACGGTGACGCCGCAGACGCTCAAGATCGTGAACGGTCATGCCGCGAACAAAACCTCCCTTCACCTGACCGTCTCGGTATCGGGCCAGAAAGGCGACGTGGTGTTGAACCTAGCGCCCAATGGCAGGAGCTTCACCGGCAGCGGCCAGTTAGCCGACGGCACGGCGATCACCTGGATCGGCCGGCAGGTGTCGTCCGGCACCATCAGCGCAGCGCCGCCGCAGACCCAACAGATCTATGCACCGTCCCAGAGTCGGCGAACCTACGCCGCGCCCCAACAGACTGCGTCGACCGACGAAGACATGTCGGCGCAGCAGACTGAGCAGAACGACACACCACCCCAGCAAACTCGGCGAAGCCACGCCTCGGCTCAGCAGTCTGAGTCGAGCGACGACGACATGTCGGCCCAACAGACTCAGCAGACGTCGCCCAAGCGGACTCGACAGGCGCACGCGCCAGCGCAACAGTCTGAGTCCACCGACGACGACACAGCGCCCCAGCAGGCTCAGCAGACTGAGTCGACTGACGACATGTCGCCTCCGCAAACCCAGCAGGCTTACCCGCCTCCGCAGCCGGCTCAATCGCCGCCGGTGCGCTCGCTGTCGTCCGATTCATTCCATGGCAATTGGAGCGTAAGTGCGAGCGATGGCACGACGTTTGCGATCAACTTCCGTCAAGGCAAAAGCTCGTTGGGAAAGAAGCTGCTTCACGAAATCACAGGCGGAGGGCAGAACAACATCACGGGCACGGCGATGCCAGCAGTGTTGAAGATCGTGAACGGCTCCGTCATGAACAAAATCTACCTTCACCTGACCGTCTCCATGTCAGGCCAGAAGGGCGACGTGATGCTGACGCTGGCGCCCGACGGCAATAGCTTCACCGGCGCGGGCCAACTGGCCGATGGCACGGCGATCGCCTGGACCGGCCAACGGGCGTCGTCCGCTGCGCAGACTCAGGCGACCGACGCTTCTCGCCCACGCAACAAGATCGATCGCTTGCGCAAAGAGATCTCGCAGAACGATCAGCCGACCTGACGGCGCGTGCAGGTACGCACTTTTTCTTGCCATCTTGAAAAACGAGGAGGTTCAAATGTGTCATGCAATTCGTGCAATACCTGTCTGCGGGCGCCTGTGGGTGCGGAGCACTGCCTTCGCCGCGCTGACGCTCGCCGCGGTCGGGTCCGCCCATGCGGGTTGCGGCGATCGGCCCGGGACACCCAACAACGTCACCATGGTCGCGACGTCGCCGCACTCGGTCGAGGTCAGCTGGCGCAATACGACCTTCAAGGGGATGAACCGCTCAGGTTCGACCAGCAGCGATCCCACCGGCAACATGTATTTCGACATGTATTTCCGCAACGGCCAAAAGCAAAACATCGGCAAGGACCTCACCGGAACCGGACCGTACCAAGTCAATTACGGCATGGTGTCGTCGCACGTATTTGACAACCTGTCGCCAAACTCGGCCTATTGCTTCGCGCTGCGTGCACGAACCCGCGGCGGTACGCAGGGTTGCATCTCGGCGGTGACGTCGAACTGGGCTTGCGCGACGACGCTGATGGCCAATGCCAAGCCGATAGCTTCGCCCCCGAAACCCGGACAGCAACAACCGGTCATCTCGCTGCAGGGCGGCGCGAACGGCACCGATCGCATCACCGGACACGGCTTCCTGCCCAACGCGCCGGTCACGATCCGGGTGACCAACCGCCAGCTCAACCAGGTCTTCGTCGAGACGATCGGCGGCCGGCGAATCACGTCGACGCCATCGGGCACGCTCGATGTGACGTTGGCCGGCTTCTGCAAAATTCAGGGCGACGAGTTGTTCTTCACCGCCAATGACGGACGCCCCAATCCTGCCGACAAGGCGACCGGGACGCTGTGGAGCAATGCAGCCACGACCCGTTGCAACTGACCCGCGGATTCGCACGAGGCTGAGCGAAATGTCAAAGACCAACAGACGAGAGTTTTTGCTTGAGAGCGTTCCTTTGATCGCCGCGCCATTGTTGATTTCTTTGTTTCCGGAAAAAGCCCTGGCCGGCCCCACGGTCCAGGGAGATTGGCGCTATTGCGGCAAATGCAGCTCGATGTTCTGGAACGGAACAACGAACAAGGGACGTTGTTCGGCCGGCGGTGGCCATCAGGCACAGGGATACGATTTCGTTCTCCCCTACGGCACTCTCGCCGAGACACCGACGGCACAAGTCAGCTGGCGTTTCTGCGACAAGTGCTACGCGATGTTTTTCGACGGCTTCGCCGACAAGGGACGCTGTCCGGCCGGCGGTGGTCATCATGCCCAGGGATTCGTGTTCCGATTGCCGCACGACATCAATGCGGATGGCGGCAACCAGGGCAACTGGCGTTACTGTCAGAAATGCAAAGCCATGTTCTACGACGGCTTTCCGGGCAAGGGCAGTTGCCCGGCGGGTGGCGGCCATCAAGCGCAAGGCTATGCGTTCGTGCTTCCCCACGGCGCCGAGCCTTCTCGAAACGTGGCCGCGGACCTACACCTGCGGTCCGGGCTCAGCACGGACGGATGGGCGCCGATCAGCGGCTGGGTGGACATCGTGATGAAGCCGAACGGCGACTACGTGTTCTCCGGACACGTGCATAACGCCGGCGCTGTGAACATCCGATACAGCCTGGCGGCGGTCGTGGCCACACCATCGGGGCAATCGTTCGGCTTCGGCATCAAAGGCCATCGCGTGGACGGCACCGAAACGGTGTTCGGGCGCAATCGCGACCACAACTGGAGTCAGGCCAAGAACGATCCGCGGATTGCCAGGAACTGGGACTCGGTCGCCCAGGGGACTCTCAGTTGGCGCCTGGCCGCCTCCGCGACGATCACTTCGACGATCGAAAAATTCATCGACGACACGGCCAGGGAAGCATTTCAAAAGTTGGCACAACGAATGAATGCCTCGCCCGGCGGCCAGGCCGCGAAATTCTATATGAACCTGCTTTTGACATTGTAGGAGTGTGCTCATGGATTCGTTGGCCCAAGTTCCCAGAAGAATGTTCATGCGTCGCGCCGTCACAGTCGCCTTCGCGCTGATCGGTTTCGCCCTGAATGCAAGCGCCGCCGAGCCGCAAAAATCGGAGGTGAAGCGGCGCCCCGATCTCGCCGACAGTGCGGCAGGCACCTACTTCGGCGACGTCATTTCCGATTCGCGCGGCGCTTCGCAATCCGGCGTAACGATCACGGTCGAGAGGACGGCACCGAACACCATCCGCGTGACGAGCAGTTATCCGCGACTGCCCGAGTTCACGACTCGGCTGACGCGCGCGATGCACACCATCCAGCACAGCGGCAGCGACGCATCGATCGTGTTCCTGCTCGATCTGTCGAAAAGTCCCCATCATCTGGACGTGACCGTCGACGACGCATCGTGGTCCGGAGACAAGCAGCAAGACGCCAATCCGCCAGGAGACGAACAATGACGACAAAGCTCATACGGTACGCCGCATCGCTCGCGACAGCGGCAGCGATGATGTTGCTGACGACGCCAAGCCAGGCGCGGCATGAGCTCACCGTGGTCGGCGGTTCGGGCAACGCCTCGGCAAAAGCGCAATGTCCGTCGGGGCAGAAGCTCGTCGGCTTCTCGGGTCGCACGGGGCTATGGATCGACCAAATCCAGATGGTCTGCGCGCGCCCGGGTGCGCAGCCGGTCGCGATGGGCGCGCGCTACGGCGGCGCGGGCGGAGGCGCAAAAGATGGTTTCTGCCCACGCAACTGGGACATGACCAATCATGCCGCGCTGAACATGACGACGCGAGAAAGGCAAGTCGCCGCGATCAATTTTGAGTGTCGTTCGCGGGCGACGGGGGAAACGATGAGCATGTCGTTCGGCAACGCGGCCTATCTGGCGCGCTGCCCGGGAATCGGCGTCGGCAATTGTCCCTCCGACCCTTTCACTTTGCAGAACTGTCCGGCGGATGAAGTTCCGCTGGGCTTCAACGTGCGCTACGGCAAGGACGTCAATGCGATCGGTTTGATCTGCGGACGGTTGTAGCACGCGCTACTAGTCATGTCGAAATTCTGTTCGGGGAGACAAGCCATGAAGCGATTCAATTCGTACCTGCTGGGTATCCTCGGCATTGCGCTGTGCGGTAGCGCACAGGCGGCAGAGCCCTACGGAAAAATCGGCGAGAAATACGCCGCTCTCGGCGGACACAACAGCGCGTTGGGTTTGCCGATCGGCGACGAAGCGAATGCGCCGAACGGCGGCCGTTTTCACGACTTCAAGGGGGGATCCATTTACTGGCACCCGCAAATCGGACAAGCTTTTGCGGTGTGGGGCCTGATCGGCGCCAAGTTCCATCAATTGGGCAATGCGCAATTCGGTTATCCGATCACCGACGAAAGCACGACCCCGGACAGGCGTGGCCGCTTCAACCACTTCCGTGTCATGCAATTGTCTGGCAAACCGGAGGTGTCGATCTATTGGACGCCGGAGACCGGCGCACATGAAATCCAGGGTCTGATTCGCGACGCGTGGGCGAAAAGCGGTTGGGAACGCGGCGAACTCGGCTATCCGACCAGCGACGAATTCCAGGACGGCGCATTCCGCCGCAGCAATTTCGAACACGGCTACATTCAGTGGTCGCAAAAATCCGGCGCGCGAATCGTCAAAGCGGGCGCGGCGATCACGGCCCAGGCGCCGCCGAAAACGTTCGGCACTCTGCTCGTCAACGGCATGGAAGTCTCGGTCAAAGGCCGCGTGCTCGCCGGGGACCCGCTGTTTCTCAGCGAGAATGCGGTCTGCAGTCAGTGGAATGCGCATCTGGGCGAACTCAATGCATGGGTGCAAGGCCAGGCGATTGCACGCATCAACGCACTTATCGCGACCAAGCTGCACAGAAATGACGTCGGTATGCGCACGACCGGCACGCATGTCAATTTCAGTGCTGCCTGCAGTTTCCGCGCGGAAGTCGCGACGGCGTGCCAGGACAGCATCACGCTGCGCCTCTTGCTGCCCGGCAATTCGTTCCAGGCCTACCTAATGACGCCAGTAACCGCCAAGAACGGCGTGTTCGGCGACTCCGATCCGAAATTCATTGTGCGCGCCGACTTTGAAGTGACCACCGGCGTTCGCATTCCGACGACGCCGGGCGGCGCGCTCGGACTCGGGCCCTCCAATATCCGCATCTTCAACGCCAAGCTCGAATCGCACAACGTGACCGCCGATTTCATCAAGGCGGCGGTCGAAATCGGTTCGCAATTCTTCACCGGCAAGGACATTCTGGATACGTTATTGCAAGACCGCATGTTCAAGTTCGATGCAATCGGCACCTCGCTCGGCAAACTCTCGCCCGCGCTGCGTTCGATCCCGCCCAACTACCACATCGACGCCTGCCTGCGCAGCCCGGACGTGTTCCGGCTCGACGGCACCGATGTCGTAGACCGCGGCCCGATCGTGCACTGATCGCACGACTCCATCGTTGCGATGACGCAACGACCGCTCGGACCGGAAAAGCGCGGCAGCGCGATCGCCGCGGCCCCAGCGGCAGCGTCACGGTCTTCGACGATGCTGGCACGCTTGGCAGTGCGCCGCTGAGTGCCGCCACCGCGACACTTGCCAGCGCCAGCTTCGCTGGTCGGCACGCATCGCATCACCACACAGTATTCAAGAGAGGGGCGCCACGAATCGAGCCTCTCTCTCAGCCATGTCAATTCGCCGGCACGATCGGTAGTTCGATGTAGCTCGCATTCGCGCCGCCACGATAGACGCGCTGCGTCGCCTTGACGTAGTCGCCCGGCTTGGCGAAGAACATGTTCGGCACGAAGCTCTGTGGGTTGCGGTCGTAGAGCGGAAACCAGCTCGACTGCACCTGCACCATGATGCGATGGCCCGGCTCGAACACATGGTTCGCGGTCGGCAGGCCGAACTTGTATACCAGCGGCTGGTTCGCGGCGATCGCTTCGGGCTTTTCGAAGCTCGTGCGGTAGCGGCCGCGGAAGATGTCCATCGAAACGCCGAGTTCGTAGCCGCCCATTTCGGCGCGCGACGGCACCGTTTCGGGATAGACGTCGATCAGCTTCACGACCCAGTCGCTGTCGGTGCCGCTGGTCGAGGCGACAAGATGGACTTGCGGCGCACCGCCGATGTGCAGCGGCTGCTTGAGCGGCTCGCTGACCCAGGTCAGTACGTCGGGCCGGCCGTCGACGAAGCGTTGGTCGACGACGAGCCAGCGCGTCCATGCGTCGTGGTCGGCAAAGTGCACCGGGCGCGGCTGGTAAGGCACGGGCTTGGCCGGGTCGGAGACGTATTCGTCATAGGCATTCGCATCCGTCGTCGGAGCGTCGAACGACAAGCCTTGCTTCGCGGCGAGGTAAAGCGGCTTGGATTTCGCGTTGCAGCCCTCCGCACAGCTCAACGGCCACGAAGCGTAGCGGTCCCAGTGATTTTCGCCGGTGTTGTAAATGTATACTGGCGGCGTGTCGACCTTCGCTGCGCCGTCGAGAAGATACTGGTCGAAGAACGGCTTGAGCACATCGCGGCGGAACTGCAGTGACGTATCGCCGTCCCATTGCAGGGAGCCTAGCGAAGTGCCGTCGTAGTTGACCTGGCTGTGCCGCCACGGACCCATGACGAGGAAATTCTTGTCGTTGTGCTCGTCCTTCGCTTCCATCGCCGGATAGCTGTGGATTGCGCCCCACATGTCCTCCTGGTCCCACAGGCCCTGCAGCCACATCGTCGGCACCTTGAGCGGCGTGCTCGCCATCACCTTGTCCAGCGCCTGCCCGCTCCAGAATCCGTCATAGGCCGGATGCTCGCTGATCTTGCGCCAGAAGCCGAGCTGGTCGAGCCCCGCCGCACGCGCGAAATCGCCCGCCGAGCCGGCGCGCAGGAAATTGTCGTAGTCGTCGAAGCCGGCGCGGACGATCTTCTTGCCGTCACCGCGCGCCGTGGTTTGCCCTGAAATGTAGTCAAAATTGGTCTGTCGGAATGCGCCGTAGTGGAACCAGTCGTCGCCCATCCAACCGTCGACCATCGGGCTTTCCGGTGCGGCCACCTTGAGCGCCGGATGCGGATTGACCAGCGCCATGACGACGGTGAAGCCTTCGTATGACGAGCCGAGCATGCCGACCTTGCCGTTCGACTCCTTGACGTTCTTCACCAGCCAGTCGATCGTGTCGTAAGCATCGGTGGAATGATCGACCTTGCTGTTGTTGAGCGGCCCGATCAGCGGCCGCGTCATCACGTAGTCACCCTCGGAGCCGTGCTTGCCGCGCACGTCCTGGAACACGCGGATGTACTGACCGCCCTGCACGAATACCTCGTCGCCCTGCGGCAGCGATGCGAGCATGCCGCCACTGACCTCGCGCTCGGCGCGCTTGGCTGCGTTGTACGGCGTGCGTGTGAGGATCATCGGCGCGTTGTGCGCACCCTTCGGAATCATGATGACCGTGTACAGCTTGGTCCCGTCGCGCATCGGAATCATCGCCACGCGCTTGACGTAGTCGTAGCTCTGCGTCGGCATCGTGAAGCTTTTCGGAATGTCGGGGGACAGCGGCGGCGTGTCGGCCTGCGTCGAAACGCTGCCGAAAAGAAACGGAAGCGCGGCCAGGCAAGCGGAGCGGATCGGACTCATCACGGGGCCTCGTGCAGAAATGACACGCGATACTAAACGTGAACCAGCCACGCGCATAGCGCCAAAAGTCAGGTTCGGGGATGCGCCAAACGGCTAGGCCTCGGCCTGCCGCTGGCGCACGATCTCGGCAGCGATCTGCGCAGCCAGGCGCGCGTTGTCGAGCACCAGCGCGATGTTCGCCCCAAGCGAACGCCCCTGGGTCAGCTCGAACAGGCGCTGCAGCAGGAACGGCGTCACTGCCTTGGCCGCGATGCCCTGACGCGCGGCATCGGCCAGCGCTTCCTCGATCGCCGGCACGATCAGCTCGCGCGGAATCTCGGCCTCGTGCGGAATCGGATTGGCGACGAGTTGGCCGCCGGGCAGGCGCAGGCGCGCGCGCATGAGGTGCGCGGCGGCGATCTCACCCGCGCCGTCCATCCGCAGCGGCGCAGCCAGTCCCGACGAGCGTGACCAGAACGCCGGGAATTCCTGCTGCCCGACCGCTATCACGGGCACGCCGAGCGTTTCCAGCACTTCCAATGTCTTCGCCAGGTCGAGGATGGCCTTGGCGCCGGCGCTGACCACGGTGACGCGGGTCTGCGCGAGTTCGTGCAGGTCGGCGGAAATGTCGAACGACGATTCCGCGCCGCGATGCACGCCGCCGATGCCACCCGTAGCGAACACGTCGATGCCGGCGAGCGCGGCCGCGATCATCGTCGCGGCGACCGTGGTCGCGCCGGTGCGGCCGCTGGCGAGGCAAACCGCGAGATCGGCGCGCGACAGCTTCATCACCTCGCGTGCGCGGCCCAGCGTTTCGAGTTCGTCGTCGGACAGACCGATGCGGATGTGCCCGGCCATCACCGCGATCGTCGCCGGCACTGCGCCCGCGGCGCGTACCTGCGCCTCGACGCGGCGCGCCGTCTCGACGTTCTGCGGATACGGCATGCCATGCGTGATGATGGTCGACTCGAGCGCGACCAGCGGCCGCGCGTCGGCGCGCGCGCGGCGCACTTCCTCGGAGAAGGCCAGAGGCGCGGTCATGCTGTGAGCTCGAGAAGCATGCTCAACGATACCCGCCGCCTGCAACTCGAACAGTTCTGCGTAATGGCCCTGCCGCGCGAGCAATTCCTCGTGCGTCCCCGCCTCGATGATGCGCCCGTGCTCGAGCACGACGATGCGGTCGGCCATACGCACGGTCGAGAAGCGGTGCGAGATGATCACCGCGCTCTTGCGTTCGGCCAGGTCCTTGAAGCGCTGGAACACAGCGAACTCCGAACGCGCGTCGAGCGCCGCGGTCGGCTCGTCGAGGATCAGCAGCTGCGCATCGCGCATGTAGGCGCGCGCGATCGCGATCTTCTGCCACTCGCCGCCGGACAGTTCCACGCCGTCGCGGAACAGCTTGCCGAGCATCTGCGCGTAACCCTTGGGCAGCTTTGCGATCACGCCGTCGGCGAGGCCGCTCTGCGCGGCGGCAGCGATGCGCCCGGCGTCGCCGCGGCCTTCGATGCGGCCGACAGCGATGTTGTCGGACGCGGTGAAGTAGTAGCGCACGAAGTCCTGGAAGATCACGCCGATGTTCGCGCGCAGATCTTCGAGCGCGTATTCGCGCAGATCGCGGCCATCGAGCAGGATGCGGCCTTCGTCGGGCTCGTACAGGCGCGCGAGCAGTTTCACGATCGTCGTCTTGCCCGCGCCGTTCTCGCCGACGAGCGCGATGACCTCCCCGGCGCCCAATGCGAAATCGAGATTGCGCACGGCCCAGCGCTCCGCACCCGGATAACGGAAACCGACGTTCTCGAAAACGAAGCCTTCGCGAATCGGATGCGGAAACGGCAGCGGATTTTCGGGCGAGACGATCTCGGGCTCGATCTCGAAGAACGAAAACAGGTCGTCGAGATATAGCGCCTGCCCGGCGACGTTGGAAAATCCGTAGAGCAGGCCTTCGAGCAGGCCGCGCAGGCGACGGAACGAGGCCGAGAGGAAAGTCAGATCGCCGATCGTGAACGTGCCGTTGACCGTGCGCCAGGCGATCAGCGCATAAGCCGAGTAGTAGCCGACCGTGCCGACCGTCGTGAACACCCCGCCCCATCCCGCGCGGCGCAGCGCGATCGATCGGTTTGCGCGGTAGATCGCCTGCGACAAGGTCTTGTAGCGTTCGACGAGAAACGCGGACAGGCCGAAACTCTTGACCTCCTTCGCCATCGTCGCGCTCGCGCCGACCATGCGCAGGTAGTCGAGTTCGCGCCGCTCCGGCGTCCACTGGTAATTGACCGCATAGCTTTCGGCGTTGAAATGCAGTTCGCTGACGAATACCGGCACGAGCGCGACGAACAGCAACAGGATCAGCCACGGCGTGTATACGAGCAGGCCGATCGCGAAGCTGACGATCGTGACCACGTCCTGCGCTTGGCCGAGCAGTTGCGACATCAGCGCGTTGCGCATCGCGACCTGGCGGCGTGCGCGGTCGAGGCGATCCTGCAGGTCCGCATCCTCGAAATCCTCGAGGTCGAGCGAGGCCGCATGTTCCATCAGGCGCACGCTGGTCGCGTTCGTATATAGCTCGCCGAGCAGCGAATCGACCAGCGAAACGATGCGGCCGAGGATGTCGGCGATCACCGCAAGGGCGAATTCGAGCCCGAGCAGCCACCACAGGCGGTGCAGCTCGCCATTCGCGAAGCTCGCGGACAAATCCGCATGCCCGCCCGCCTGCACGAAGCGGGCGACCTCGTCGACGATCAGCTTGCCGACATACAGGGTGACGACGGGGAGCAGCGCGCGCAGCAGCCGCAGTGCGATCGTGGCGACGCTGAGCCGCCGGCTCGTCTGCCAGATGCTGCGCAGGTACGGCGGCACATTGCGCAGCGCCGCTAGGCGCTCACGCAGGCTCTGCTTCGGCGGCAGCTCGGCGAAATGCCCGCGCGCGGCGCCGGCAGCCCGGCCGCGAGTGGCACGGCCGCCCATGTCGTATTGCTTCGGCATGTGCGCAGAATAATGCCTGCGAAGCGGCGCGGACAGCCTGTTACAATCCACGCATAATTTTGCCTGCGCCCCGCACATGTCCAGCGTCCGCGTCCTGCCTACTGAATCCGCCGTCACCCGCTTTGCCGACGCCCAGGCGCTGGCCGCATCGGGGATGGCCCAGGTCAACGCGCTGATCCGCGCGCGGCTCGCCTCTGATGTGATCCTGATCAACCAGATCGCCGAGCACATCATCGGCGGCGGCGGCAAGCGCCTGCGGCCGATGCTGCATCTGCTTGCCGCGCAGGCCGCGGGCTACGCCGGCAAGGACCATGTGCAACTCGCCGCGGTGATCGAGTTCATCCACACCTCGACCCTGCTGCACGATGACGTCGTCGACGAATCCGACCTGCGCCGCGGGCGCAAGACCGCGAACGCGCTCTGGGGCAACGCCGCCAGCGTGCTCGTCGGCGACTTCCTCTATTCGCGCTCGTTCCAACTCATGGTCGAGCTCGATTCGATGCCGGTCATGCGCATCCTCGCCGACACGACCAACCGCATCGCCGAGGGCGAAGTGCTGCAGTTGCTCAATATCCACAACCCCGACACCGACGAGCGCGCCTACTTGCAGGTGATCGAGCGCAAGACCGCCGTGCTGTTCGCCGCCGCGACGCGCCTCGGCGGCGTGCTCGCCGGCGTGCCGGCCGCGCAGGAGGAGGCGCTGTACGCCTACGGCATGAACCTCGGCTACGCGTTCCAGATCGCCGACGACGTGCTCGACTACGTCAGCGACGCGGGCACGCTCGGCAAGAACATCGGCGACGACCTCGCCGAAGGCAAGGCCACGCTGCCGCTGATCTACGCGATCGAGCGCGCGCCGGCCGAACAGGCGGCGTCGCTGCGCCGCGCGATCGAAACCGGCGGCCTCGACTCGCTCGACAACATCATCGCCGCGATCCGCGACACGGGCGCGATCGAGCGCGCGCGCGCGATGGCGCAACGCTACGCCGACGCGGCCCAAGCCGACCTCGCCGCGCTGCCGCCGTCGGCCGCGCGCGATGCACTTTCGGCCCTCGCCGACTACGCGCTGCAGCGCGATCACTGAATCCGGAGCCTTGCGATGACCCGTTCGCGCCTTGGCACGCTGTGCGCCTCGCTCGCATTCACACTCGCATCTTGTATTGCAGCGCAAGCGCAGGCGGCTCCGGCTCAAGCGACGGCGGCGACCGTCACGCTCACCGGCGAGAATGGCAAGACGCTGGCATTGGATTTCGCCGCGCTCGACAAGCTGCCGCAGCGTCGCGTCCAGGCCGAAGCGCACGGGCACAAGGTCGACTGCCGCGGCGCGAGCCTGGCCGACGTGCTCGCCCAGATCGGCGCACCGGGCGGCGAGAAGCTGCGCGGCAAGGATCTCGCGCTCTATGTGCGCGTGCGCGCGGCCGACGGTTATCAGGTCGTCTATGCGCTCGCCGAACTCGACCCGATGTTCCGCGGCGATGATGTTCCGCTGCTCACGCACGAATGCGAGGGCAAGCCATTGGCCGCCAAGGATGGTCCGTTTCGTGTCGTCGCGCCGGGCGAGAAACGTCCGGCACGCTGGATTCGTCAGGTCACCGCGATCGACCTGCTGCGTGCGCCTTAGATAGCAGTCACGCTGCCGTCGACCATCGCGATCAGCTGCAGCTTGCGCCACGAGCGCGAACAGCACCTGCGATGACGCGCAGACGATCAGCTACGCACTACCGCCCTCGTCCTTACCCATTTCTCGCTGCGAATCGCCGTCGATATCGTCGCAACCGATATCGAGACCGCCGGCTTCGATATCGACGCGCGCCTTCTCTGCCAGCTTGCGATAGCGCTCGCGCACAGCGTCGAGTTTGTCGTCGTCGAGTTCCTCGAGATCGAGCAGTGCGTTGTGCGCGCCCTGCAGCGCGCGGATCAGTTCGTCCATCTTCACATGCATCGCTTCCGAATCGCGGTTCTGCGTGCTCTGGATCAGGAACACCATCAGGAACGTGATGATCGTGGTGCTGGTGTTGATGACCAATTGCCAGGTATCGCTGAAACCGAACAGCGGACCGGTCAGTGCCCATGCGACTACCACGGCCACGGCGAGCACGAAGGTGGCCGGTTTGCCGGTTGCACGTGCGGCGCCGGTCGCAAAGCGCATGAACCATGGTTTCCTCGATGCCATGTGCGGATATCCCGTGCTGATGGCGAACCGACCTACTTCGCTGCGAAAACCTCCGCGAAGAACTCCTTCATCTGCGCAAACGCGCGCTTGGCCGTACGTGCGTCGTACTTGCAACCCGGGATCTTGCCGTCGGCGCTCGGAATCGCGAAGCAATGCACCGCGCCGCCGTAACTGAGGAATTGCCAGTCGACGTTGGCGTCACGCATCTCCTGCTGGAAACCGGCGATCTGCTCGGGCGACTCGAACTTGTCGTCGGCACCGTGCAGCACCAGCACTTTCGCCTTGATGTTCTTCGCTAACGTCGGATCGTCGGTAGCCAGATTGCCGTGGAACGAAACGACGCCCTGCACGTCGGCGCCGCTGCGCGCGAGGTCGAGCGTGGTCGCGCCGCCAAAGCAAAAACCGATCGCGCCCCAATGCGCACCGTCGAGCGGCGCCATGGTGCCCTGCGCTTTGAGCTGGGCGAGCGCGGCGTTGATGCGCGCGCGCAGGTCGCCGCGGTGCGCGTACATGTTCTCGGTCGCCGCGCCGGCTTCTTGCGGATTCTTCGGCCGCGAATCGACCCCGTAGACATCGGCAACCAGGATCACGTAGTCGCGGCCCGCGATCTGTTTGGCCAGCGCGACATTGTCGGCGTTGATGCCAAGCCAGTCCGGCGTCATCACGATGCCCGGCCGCGCCGTCTTCACCGCGTCGTCGTAGACGAGTACGCTCTGCATCTTCTTGCCGCCGACGTCGTAGTCGAGATTTTTTGTCACCATCGCGGCATGTGCGGCGTTTGCCGCGAGGCAGGACAACAGGCAAAGCGAAAGCAGGTTTTTCATCGCAGGGCTCCTCGAAGCAGTGCAGGATAAAATCGATGTCGGCACGCCTGCCGACCCACTCCGTCATGATAGCGCGGCCGTGGCGCGCTCCGAAGTTGTTGCGTTTGCTACACTCGGCCGATGTTCCGCAACCCTCGTGAGGCCGCCATGCCCAAGTTCCGCTTTCTCGCCGCCACTTCCGTCCTCGCCGTTTCCGCAATCGCCTTCGCCCACGACAGCGCAAAGCCGGAAGACGTGATCGACTACCGCCAGGGCCTGATGACCGTGATCGGCTGGAACTTCGGCCCGCTCGCGGCGATGGTCAAGGGCAAGCATCCGTTCGACGCCGCGGAATTCGCCAAGCACGCGGGTCGCATTGCCAACCTGAGCGACCAGATTCTCGAAGGGTTCGCCAAGGGCTCCGACAAGGGCAAGACCGATGCCAAGCCCGATGTCTGGGCGAACTGGGACGACTTCCAGTCCAAGGCCAAGGATCTCGACACGCAGGCCAAGCTGCTCGCCGAAGTCGCCAAGGCGAACGACGAAGCCAAGGACAAGGAACAGTTCAAGAAAGTCGCTGAAGCGTGCAAGGCCTGCCACGACAAGTACAAGAAGAAAGATTAGTGCGGCTGGTGCCGCACTAATTGTCGCCGTTCGAGCGGCCTTCCGGCCGCTCAACACCGACGGCTTGACGCGCTATTCGCCGTAGCGGCTCAGCGCAATGGCTGCGAGCGCAACGACAGCAAACAAAAACAAGGCCAGCCAGTTGTTGGCGAAGCGCATCGGCGCTGGCGCATCCGCGCGCTTGTGGCCGGTGATCATCGGCAGGATCAGATTGTCGCGCTTGAGCGCCTTATGCAACAGCACGGCGCCGATGTGCAGGGCGATCAGAGCGATCAGCACGGTTTCGCCGAGGTGATGTAGTTTCGTCGCGAGTTTCACCGTCGCGCTCGACACCGAGGCGACGAACGGGCCGTCCTCGTCGATGCCATCACTCGTGAACAGGCCGCTGATCGCCTGCGCGAGCAGGCATAACAGCATCGCCACGACCGACCAGCCGCCGAGCGGATTGTGGCCGATATGTACTTTTCCACTTGTGGGATTCGCATCATCCGCAGCGCCAAGCCAGTGCGTGCGCACATAGCGCACCACAGCCTTGGGGCCGCGCACGAAATCGGCGAAACGGCTGGTCTGCGACCCGACGAAGCCCCAGAGTACGCGGAACACGATCAACGCCAGCGTCGCCCAGCCGAAGCGGTAATGCCATTGCATCGACAGAAAACCGAAATCGGCCGTGGCGAACTGCAGCGCGATCAGCACGACCAGCGCCCAGTGGAACAAACGCGTCGGCAGATCCCAGACGCGTATGCATTTTTCTTCGGCACCCATGGCGCCGCTCAATTCAGGTACGCCGGAAACTTCGGCAACGCAGCGAAGTCGGCCATATCGTGCTGGATGACGAAACGCGCGTGCAGATTCTTGACGATGGTCTCGATGCGGTCCATGTAGGCCAGCGTGTCGGCGCGGCTGTCGTTGAACGCCGGCACGCGGCGGAACTGGCGGCTCTCGCGCGCATGGTACAAGTCGCCGGACAGGACCACGGCGCCTGCCTTCTTCAGCCGCAGCAGCAACACTTGATGGCCGGGCGTGTGACCAGGAGCCTTGAGGATCAGGACGCGGCCGTCGCCGAACACGTCGTAGTCGCGCTCGATCATCTGCTTGTTCGCCGACTCGTAGACGCTGAACGTGGACGGATCGACGCCGAGTGGCGTCGGCGTCGCGCTCGCCCAGGCAATCTCCTTCGAATTCATCAGGAAGGTCGCGCGACCGAACAGGTCGGCGTTGCCGGTGTGATCGGCGTGGAGGTGGGAGAACGCGACGTAGCCGACACCGGCCGGAGTCAGGCCGATCGCCTTCAACTGATCGACGAGGCGCACGCTCACGCTCAGATGCGTGCCGGAATCGTCGACGCCGCCTTTGACCTCGGCATACTTGTCGCCCAGACCCGTGTCCCAGATCAGCACGCCCTTGGGATGGCGGATCACGAAACACGGCGCACTCATCGTGCGCGGCTTGCCCTCGTATTCGCCGGTGTCGGAATAGCCGCCGAAGCTGCTCTCGTCGATGCGCCCGCAGTCGAGCGCGTAGAGTCGCACCTCATCGGCCGCCAACGCGTCGGCAACCTTCGCTTCCGGCGGCGACGCCGGAGTAGTAGCGGCAGGCGGCGGTGCCGCCGACACGGCAGCGGCGAACGCGAACAACATCGAAGCTGAAATCTTCTGCCAACCTGCCATGCGCAAACTCCTGTAGCGAAACCTGCCCTGCGCCGCGCCCTTTGGAACCTCTGATTGACCGTCGCGAGCGAAGAAAATTTGCGCGTCGCCGGAGCGCAGGAACCGGAGCATACCGACATGTATGCGAGGATTCCGAGCAGCGCCGGCGCGCAAATTATCGAGCGTAGTAGGTAAATCAGAGGTTCATTCTGCGACCGCGATCGGGCCGCCGAGTTCACGCAATGCCCAGGCCCTCGATCTGCGCGATCGCCGCGGGATCGAATCCGGCGAGGCGCGCGAACTCGCGGCCGCGTTCGGCATAGTCCTTGAACTGATCGAAACTCGGCGCGCCGGGCGACAGCAGCACGGTCGCAGGCACCAGCGCGCGTGCACGCGCGAATGCCTGGACCAGCGTTTGCGCGGACACAAGCTCGAATTCGCGCTGCCCGACTTTGGCCAACGCCGCGGCAATCGCGTCGCCGTTTGCGCCCATCGTGACGATCGCCCGCGGTGGATGCCGCGCAACGAAATCGACGAACGGCTGCCAGTGCACACCGCGGTCGAAACCGCCGACCAGGATCGCAGTCGTCCTGGCGTCGACGCTGCGCAATGCCTCGATCGCCGCATACGGCGTCGTCGAGATGCTGTCGTTGACGTATTCGATGCCGTCGCGCACGCCGAGCCGCTGCAAGCGGTGCGGCAACGCCTTGAACGTGGCGACATGTTGCGCCAGCGCGCGCGCATCGATGCCGGCGGCGTCGATCGCAGCTAGCGCCGCACAGACATTCTGCGCATTGTGCGGACCCGGCAGCGGGATTTGCGCGAGCGCAAGGACTTTTTCTCCACTGCAGAAGATCGAGTCGTCGCGTGCGTGCCAGCCGTCGTTGGAATTGAACCAAACGATCTTGTGCGGCACCCGGATCGAACCGACGACGCGATCAGCCGCGTTCAACACGGCAATGCCAGCGGCAGATTCGCCGAGGATTTTTAGCTTGTCGGCGTGATAGCGGGCCGTATCGCCGTGCCAGTCGAGATGTTCTTCGAGTAGGTTGTTGATCACGGCGACCGTCGGCTCGCCGCCGAAATCGCGCGTCTGGAAACTCGACAGCTCAATCACCCACCAGTCCGGCTCGACTTCGGGTTCGAGCAGTTCGAGCAGCGGTAGGCCGATATTGCCCGCGAGCGCGACACGCGTTCCGCCCGCACGCAGCAGGTGCGCAATCAGGGCGGTCACCGTGCTCTTGCCCTTGGTGCCGGTAACACAGATCGTCTTCGCGCCCGCATGCTCGGCGAACCAGAGTGCCGTGCCCGAGGTAAAGCGCACGCCGGATTTTTCGGCGGAAGGATACGGCTCGCGGTACGGGCTGATACCGGGTGACTTGATCACGATGTCGAAGGCCGACAGCTTCTCCGCATCGGGTGCAGTCGTCACGATGTCGACGCCTTCACCGTCCCGACCGATTGTGGCCGCTTCGGCCGCGCTGCAAAACAAGGTGATCGACTGGCCCGCAAACTTCCGTCGCAACACGGACAAAGCCGCCCTGCCCTCGCGGCCGTGGCCCCAGATAGCGACGCGCCTGCCTTCGAGTTCAGCGAGGCGCATTCAGCAGCGAAGCGAAACGCGCCGGCAGAAAATGCTCGCCCGCGGGCGCGAGCAAAGGCTCGAACGCGAGTGAGGCACGGTCGATCTGCGGCAGGATTTCCTTGGCAAAACGCGCGACCAGCGCATCCTCGCGCCATTCCGCACGCTGGGTCAGTGCATACATCGCCGCGCGCGATTCGCCGCCTTCGCCGACGCACTCGAACGGTTTGTGGTCGCGGTACTCGAGCAGCGCGTCGAAACCCGGCACCAGCGCGGCGTCATCGAGCAGATTGCGGCCGAAGATCCGCAGCAGTCGTGGCTTGGCGACGAACGGTGCCAGCGCGAGGAATACGAAGTGGCACTTCGGGCACTGCCCGCACCAGCGGTCCTGCGGATGCTCGCCGAGAATGCGGAAGTTGCGGTTGCAGCTGGAAAACGCTGCGTCGTACTGCGAGTGCTTCGCGAACTCGCGCGCGACGGCCAGTTCCGACCACGGCCGCAGCAGAGAGAAATAATCGAGGTCGGCGGCGACGTGCGTGCGGATCTGCTCGCGCAACAGCTGTTCGAACGCGAGCGACTTGCTCCATTGATGATTGACCTGTTGGCCCTGGTATTCCAGGGTCGCGCTCGACGCGGAGCGTTCGTTGGAAAATACGATCGCATCGAAGCCGTACAGGATCGCCGCACAGACGAGGATCGCCGAATTGATCGCGGTGACCGGCACATGGCCGTTCCATGCGCCCTGGCGGTTGTACTCGAACAGCTCCGGCGCGATGTGGCGCTTGATGTTGAGCAGCGGCAGACCGGTGCGTTCGGCGCAGGCGGCGATCAGCGCGGAATCGCCGATCCAGACCGCCGTCGCCGGCTCGTTGATGCTTTTGCACAATTCCACGCTGACCAGCGAATCCTTGCCGCCGCCGATCGGCAGCAGCGTGCGGCGCGGCAGATCCAACGCCTGCGCCCGCTCGCCGGCTTCGCCGCCGCCCGATTGGATCGGCGCGAAGCGCAGGCGCTCGCCAAGATCGAGCTTGTTCTGGTAGGCGAATTCGGCCAGGCCATGGAAATACAGTTGGTGCAGGAACGCCGCCGTGCTCGCATCGAACGCGCCGGTCTCGATGCGCAACTCGAGCGGAATGCCGGCCTTGTAGTAGCTGACGCCCGCGATCAGATGGAGCAGGCGCAATGCCCGCGCGAACGCGGCTGCGCGTTGCGCCGGCAACGCGGGCGCGCCGGGAAAGACGATGCGTTCGATCAGCAACGGGCCATTGTCGAAGGCATAGGACAGGCTCGCCGTGCCGCTCGCCGCATCGAAATCGCAGGCGACGAAACGAAATGCCTGCGCGCTGCGCGGATCAGCGAGTTTGTCGGCGGTCGTCGTACTCACAACACGGTCTCCACCGCACGTCCGCGCAGATTGTAGTCCGACGACATGACCGCACCATAAGCGCCGGCCTGGGCGATCAGGATCACGTCGCCCTCCTGCGGCGCAGCGAGGCGGCGATGGTTGCCGAGCACGTCACCCGACTCGCAGATCGGACCGACGACCTGCACAAGCTCGGTCGCCGGTTCGTCGATGCGCGAAAGGTTGACGATCTCGTGATAGGCCTCATACAGCGCGGGGCGGATCAGCGTGTGCATGCCGGCGTCGACACCGACATAGCGGAACTCGCCCTTGCGCTTGAGCTGGGTAACGCGCGCGAGCAGCACGCCGGCGTCGGCGACGAGATAGCGGCCCGGCTCGCTCCATAGCTCGAATTGCGGATAGGCAGCCTTCACCTCGGCGAGATTCGCGGCCACGGCTGCGAGATCGAGCGGTGCTTCGTCCGCGCGTGCGGGCACGCCGTAACCGCCGCCAATGTTGAGCGCGCGCACCGTGCCGATCTTCTCGGCGATGCTCGCGAGCTGCACATGCACTTCCTTCCAGTGTTTCGCGTCGAGGATGCCCGAGCCGAGATGCGCATGTAGGCCAACGATGCGCACGTCGTGCTGCGTGGCGAGGCGACGGAATTCGTCGAGCTCGTTCAAGCTGAGGCCGAATTTCGATGCGGCGCCGCCGGTCTTGACCTTGTCGTGATGGCCGCGGGTGAAGTCGAGATCGAGGCGCAGTTCGATCTCCTGCCCCGCGAACAGTTCGCCCCAGTGTTCGAGCGGATGCAGGTTGTCCAGCGTCATGCGCGCATGCGCAGCGATGCCGGCGGCGTAGTCTTCGCGCGCGGCGAAATTCGGCGTGTAGAGCAGGTCGACGTTCGCGTCGACCTCGCGCGCCCGTGCCAGTTCGCCCGGCGAGACGCATTCGAGGCCGAAGCCCTGCGCGATCACTTCACGCAGGATCGCCGGATGCGAATTCGCCTTGATCGCGTAGAACCAGCGATCGACGGCGCTGATCGTGCCGCGCAGCGCCTGCGCCTGCGCGCCGACGGTGGCGAGGTCGTAGACGTAGTGCGGCGTCGCCTGCTGCGCCAGCTTCAGCAATTCATCGCGGCGTGCGCGCCACCAGGGCGCGTTCTGCACTTGTTTCTTTTTATACAAGTCCACCCAGCTCGGGCCGAACACGGCCGCGTCTTCCACGCGCATCGCCTCGGCCTTGATCAGCAGATCGTGGAGTTGCGGCACGAGATCGGAAGCGGCGCTCTCGTCGACGACGAAGGTGAGATTGAGGTTGTTCGACGATTGCGAAATCAGGTGTACGCGCAGCGAGCCGAATTCGGCGAGGATCGTCGAGAACTTGTGCAGCATCGAACGCATGCCGCGCCCGACCAGGGTGATCGCCGCGCACGGCGCGATCACTTTCACGCGACAGATCGCGGCCAGATCGGTGCACAACGCCGAGAGCACGTCGGTGTTGACCAGATTCTCGCTCGGATCGAGCGAGACGGTGACGTTGGTCTCCGCCGTACCGACGAGATCGATCGACAGGCCGTGACGCTTGAAGATCTCGAACACGTCGGCGAGGAAGCCGACCTGCTGCCACATGCCGATCGACTCCATCGAGATCAGCGTGATGCCGCTGCGCGAGGAGATCGCCTTCACGCTCGGCAGCGCATCGGCGACCGCGGCACAGATTTCCGTGCCGGCGAATTCGGGGTAGTTCGTGTCCTTGATCGCGAGCGGCACGCCGGCCTCGCGCACCGGATTGATGCAGCGCGGATGCAGCACCTTGGCGCCGGTCGTGGCGATTTCCTGCGCTTCCTCGTAGTCGAGCCGCGACAGCAGGCGCGCGTTCGGCACGCTGCGCGGGTTGGCGCTGAACATGCCGGCGACATCAGTCCAGATCTCGACGATCTCGGCGTCGAGCAGCGCGCCGAAGTAGCTTGCCGAGGTGTCCGAACCGCCGCGGCCGAGAATGACGGTTTCGCCAGCCGCGTTGCGTGCCATGAAGCCCTGAGTGATGAAGGTCTCGCCGCGTGTCGGCAGCTTGGCGATCAGCGCGTCGTCGCGCGCCGTCGGCACCTGCGCGGAAAGATAGCGGCCCCACGCACTTTGATTTGGCAGTGCCTCGCTGAGCAGATGCTGGCGCGAATCCAACCACTGCGTCGGCAGACCCGATGCGGAAAGATACGCTGCGCCGAGAGTCGACGACATCATCTCGCCGAGCGCCAGCACTTCGGCCTGCCAGGTCAGCGCGCCTTCCGCACGGCGCGGGTCGGCGAGCAATTGTTCGAGTTTCGCCAGCCACGCGTCGAGGCCGCCCGAGTCCTTCAGTTCCAGCTCGGCGAACATTGCGCGGTGGCGCGCGATGATCTCGTCGGCCACGGCCCGGCACTTGCCGGCGTCGGCGTGACCGTCACAAATCGCCTTCAGTTTGTCGGTCGTCCCCGACAACGCGGAGACGACGATAAGAACGTGTTTGCCCTGCGTCCGTTTTCCCTTGGCGATCGCCGCGATCTTGTCCCAGCGCGGCCGCGTCGAAACGCTGGTGCCGCCGAATTTGAGCACAACCCAGTTGGCGCCAGATAGGGGCGCGGCATTCACACTCACGATGGTTCCCGTTGTTGAGAGACGAAAGCGGACAGCGCAATTCACGCGCAATGAACTGGCAATAGTAAGGCGAAATGCTGCATCCGCACAGGCCGTGCCAGGGCCGAGCAGTCGAATCCCCGTTGCGACGGCCCGCGGAAATTTTTTCGCAGTGCACCAAACAACTGAAACAAATGTAAAATAAGATTAACATTTGTCCTCAGATAATGGATTGCCGATGCTCTCTTACGTTCGCGCCAAAGCCCTCCCGATCGCCATTGCCGCACTGCTTGCAGTCTCTGCGGCCCACGCCCAGAACATCACGACCTCCGGCATCAACGGCCGCGTGCTCGACCCGGCGGGCAAGCCGGTTGCCGGCGCGGTGGTGACGATCGTGCACCTGCCCTCGGGCACCTCGAAGGAAGTGACGACCGACGCGGAAGGCCGCTACTCGGCGCAAGGCCTGCGCGTCGGCGGTCCGTTCGAGGTCAAAGCGAGCGAAGGCGGCAAAGCCGTCGCCGAACAGCACGACGTCTATCTGCAACTCGGCCAGCCGGCCTCGATCAACCTCGGCGCGGCCACAGGCCCGGCGCAGCTCGAGGGCGTCACCGTCACCGCCTCGGCACTGGCGACCACGTTCGCCGCCGACAACAAGGGCCTGGCGACGACGATCTCGCAACGCCAGCTCGACGCCACGCCGAAAGGCAACCGTTCGATCGACGACATCGTGCGCCTCGACCCGCGCGTGAACGTCACCGACCAGGGCGTCGGCGCGATCTCGGCCGTCGGCCAGAACAACCGCTACAACAACATCGCGGTCGACGGCGTGACCCAAGGCGACCCGTTCGGCCTCAACGCCAACGGCCTGCCTTATCTCAAAACGCCGATTTCGCCCGAGACGATCGCCGAATACCACATCTCGACCGCGAACTACGACGTCATCGCCGACACCGTCGGTGCCGACGTCAACGCGGTGACCAAGTCGGGCACGAACCAATTCCACGGCGCCGCGTACTACGCGTACCGCAACGCCGACAAGCTCGTCGGCGATGCCGGCTGGCTGCCGAAGGACAACCACAATTACCCGTATCGCAACTACTTCCAGGACTGGACCGGCGGCTTCAACGTCGGCGGACCGATCATCAAGGACACGCTGTTCTTCTTCGTTTCGGCCGAGCACGAGAAGATGTCCGGCCTCGGCGCGGACTCGGCCAACGGCCTCGATCCCTCGCTCGGCAACGGCGCCTCGACCAGCGGTAAGATCTCGCCCGGGGACCTGCAGAAAGTCATCGATATCGCCAAGCAGCTCGGCCTGACGCCGGGCACGTTCGGCGGCACGATCGGCGGACTCACCTTCGACGACAAGCGCTATCTCGGCAAGATCGACTGGAACATCTCCGATCGCCATCGCGCGAGTTTCACCTACCAGCAGACCAAGAACGTGCAGCCGGCGATAGCGGGCAACACCACGAACAGCGTCGGCCTGTCGAGCTACACCTACACCAAGGCGATCAAGACCGACAACTACGTCGTCCACCTGTTCGACGACTGGACCGACAATTTCTCGACCGAAGCCAAGGTCGGCTACCAGCATTTCGTGCAGGACACGACCGCGCCGTGGCAGCAGCCGCAGGTGGCGGTGAACCTCTCGCCCACCGGCAACGGCCCGACCGTCAACCTCGGCGAGGAACAGTTCCGCCACTACAACCACATCGACACGAAGAAGACGAGCCTGTTCTTTGCCGGCACCTACACTCTCGGCGACCATGCGATCAAGGCCGGCGTCGACTACACCAGCACCAAGATCTACAACCTGTTCGGCCAGACCGAATTCGGCGCGTACACGTTCTGGGGCCTCGACAACTTCTCTAAGGGCATCTATAACCGCTACACGCTGTTCCATCCGGCTCCGGGCTATTCCCTGCCCGACATCGCCGGCGCCTGGACCTACACCCAGACCAGCCCGTTCATCCAGGACACCTGGCAGGCCACCCCGCAGCTGTCGCTGCAGTACGGCATCCGCGTCGATATTCCTGACGCGAACAAGAAGCCGGTCTACAACGCCGCGTTCGAAAAAGCATTCGGCTATCCGAACAACTACATGATCAGCTCCAGCGCCGCGGTGATCGAACCGCGCGTGTCGTTCAACTACAACTTCGAGACCGAGTACAAGACCCAGCTGCGCGGCGGCGTCGGCGTGTTCCAGAGCTCGCCGCCGGCGGTGTGGCTGACCAACCCGTACCAGAACAACGGCGTCACCCTGCTCTCGTACGTGAATACCGACTACACCAAGGCGGCGTTCAGTCCGGATCCGTTCCACCAGAACATCCCGGCCGGCGGCGGCGCGGGTTCGGTGGACACCGTGTCCAAGGACTTCAAGCTGCCGACCTCGCTCAAGACCAGCATCGCGTTCGACCGCGAACTGCCATGGTGGGGCCTCGTCGCGACGGCCGAGTACGAACACATCCAGGTGATGAACGCCATCCTTTACCAGGCGATCAACTTCGGCGCACCAACCGGCACGCTGCCCGACGGCCGCAATCAATACTGGAAGATTCCGGGCGAAGCGCCGAAGACCGCCGACGCGCTGGCCAACCAGAACCGCAGCTTCGCCACGTCGTCGACGCTGCTGACCAACACGCATGAAGGCAAGGCCGACTCGATCACACTGTCGGGGGACAAACCCTTTACCGACGGCCTGTCGGGCAACGTCGCGGTGACCTTCAGCCATGCCACCGACGTCGATCCGGGCATCGACACGATCGCGTTCAACGGCTACCAGCGCGTCGCGCGCGTCAATCCGAACAGCAATGTCCCGGGCACCTCGAACTACAACGTTCCGCGCGCGTTCAAGGCCTCGCTGACCTGGCAGCACGCCTTCTTCGGCGACTACAAGAGCACGATTTCCGGTTTCTACAGCGGCCGCGACGGCAACAACTACACCTGGGTGTTCGGCAACGACGTCAACGGCGACAACATCTCTGCCTTCGATCCGGTCTATATCCCGGGCGCGAACGATTCCAAGGTGGCCTTTGCCGCCGGCACCACGGCGGCGCAAATCCAGCAGTTCAACGACTTCCTCGCCTCGGACAAGTATCTCAAGGACCACCGCGGCCAGATCGCCGGCCGCAACGGCGCGAAGAACGCGTGGATCAACCAGTTCGATCTCAGCCTCGCGCAAGAAGTGCCGGGCCTGTGGGGCAAGGGCGAACTGCGCCTGGATATCTTCAACTTCCTCAACCTGCTCAACAAGCATTGGGGCGACACGCAGGTCGTCAGCACGACGGGCTACCCGACGCGCATCCTCGCCAATTACGCCGGTGTCAATGCGCAAGGCCAGTACGTCTACTCGTTGCCGACCGACAAGAACGGCAACTACCAGCCGCAGCAGAAGGTGTACTACGACGGCGGCTTCCTCGATCCGAGCCGCACCGTGTCGCGCTGGTCGATGATGGCGACGCTGAAATACACGTTCTGATCGAGCGTCACGCATGAACCGAAAAGCGGCCCGCCAAGTGCGGGCCGCTTGCGTTTTGTGCACGCGTCGACGCACTGCACCTCTCGACAGCCGTGTGCGACTTCGCCATGCTCGGGCCTTCGATTGGGAGGCCAGCGCATGTCCGACGAGACCGTGACCGCATCCGCACCGGGTTACCTGCGCCGCCTCGGCGTCTGGGACGCGAGCATGATCGTGGTCGGCGGCGTGATCGGTTCGGGCATCTTCCGCGTGCCGGCGGCGGTGGCCAAGCAGACTGGATCGGGGAGCGAACAGCTGATCGCCTGGGTGATCGGTGGCGTCATCGCGCTGATCGGCGCGTTGTCCTACGCCGAACTCGGCGCGCGGCGGCCGAATGCGGGTGGCGGCTACGTTTATCTGCGCGAGGCGTTCGGCCTGATCGTAGCTTTCGTCTATGGCTGGAACCTGCTCATCGTCAACCACTCCGGCGCGATCGCCGCGGTGTCCACCGTGTTCGTCGAATATCTCGGCGCCGCGCTCGGCCTGAAGATCGCCAACCCGGCGCCATGGGCGGTCGGCACGATTGTGTTCCTGACCGGGATCAATTGGTTCGGCATCCGCGCGGGATCGTGGCTGCAGAACGTACTGACCGTGCTCAAACTGCTCGCGCTCGCGATCTTGATCGCGGTCGGCCTTTCCTTCGGCGGAGCACCCGCACCCGCTGCCCCGCCGCCATCTTTCCAACCATTCACGTTTATCGGCGCGCTGATGCCGGTACTGTTCTCGTACGGCGGCTGGTACTACGTCAACGACATCGCCGGCGAGATCAAGGATCCGCGGCGCAACCTGCCACGCTCGCTGCTGCTCGGCATGCTGCTGGTCGCCACGTGCTACGTACTTGCCAACGCGGCTTATCTCGCCGTGCTCGGTCACGCCGGCCTCGCCGCGAGCGCCGCGCCTGCGGCCGATGTGATGCGCGCAGTGTTCGGCGAGCCCGGCGCGCGCCTGATCGCGCTCGGCATCGCGATCTCGACCTTGGGCTTCGTCAACATCTCGCTGATCGGCGCGGCGCGCGTGTTTCAGGTCATGGCATCCGACGGCGTGTTCTTCCGCTCCGCATCCGCACTGCATCCACGCTGGCATTCGCCGAACGTCGCCCTGCTGATGCTCGCCGCGTGGGCCTGCGTGCTCGCGCTGACCGGCACGTTCGAGCAATTGCTCAACTATTCGACCGTCGGCGACTGGATCGGCATCGCCGCGGTGATCGCCACGCTGTTCTGGTATCGCCGCGCGCGCACCGACGATGCCGCGGCTCTGACATTCCGCGTGCCGATGTATCCGCTGCTGCCGATCCTGTTCCTCGTCGTCGTTGCCTGGGTCGTGGCGACGACCGTATGGGAGAGCCCGCGCGACGCCGGCATGGGCGTGCTAATCACGCTCGCAGGGATTCCGGTGTACTGGTATTGGACGCGCAGGCGCAAATGATACCGCGACGCAACGATGAACCGCCTCGTCGCGCCACGGACTCGCGGGTATTCGTCGCGCGCCGGTAATGCGAAAATAACCGCCTCCGATGCGAGACAGCCATGCAGACCACTCCCGCCCATCCCGCCAAGCCACCCGCCGCGCCGACCGCCAGCAAGGCCGACGACGAAAAAGCGGTCGCGCTGCGCATCAATGGCCGCCCCTATAGTTTCGACGGCGACGACACGATGCCGCTGCTCTGGTACCTGCGCGACGTACTGCGCCTGACCGGGACCAAGTTCGGCTGCGGCATCGGCGCCTGCGGCGCCTGCACGGTGCTCGTCGACGGCAAGGCGCAGCGCGCCTGCCTGATGCCGATGAAGGCGCTGGCCAAGCGCGAGGTGACCACGATCGAGGGCCTGGCCAACGGTGAGCTGCATCCGGTGCAGCAGGCCTGGATCGAGATCGACGTGCCGCAGTGCGGCTACTGCCAGGCCGGACAGATCATCGCCGCGGCGGACCTGCTCAAGCGCACGCCGAATCCGAACGACGACGATATCGGCCGGATTTCCAATCTGTGCCGCTGCGGCACCTATCCTCGCATTCGCAAGGCGATCAAGCGCGCGGCGGAAATCACCAAGGAGCGCGCTGCGCACGAAGGCGGCAAGTCGTGAGCAAAGACAAGACGATCGCCAATCCTTCGCGACGCAGGTTTCTTGTCGTCGGCGCGGCCGCGTCGGGTGCGCTGATCGTCGGCTGGCGCGCCGCAAGCGCGCAGGCGACGCTGCCCTACCTCGGTGCGCGCATCGAACCGGCCTCGCTCGGTGCCTTCGTGCGCATCGAGAAGACCGGCGAGGCGATCATCGGCGCGCGTGGCTGCGAAATCGGCCAGGGCGTGAAGACTTCACTGCCGATGCTGATCGCCGAAGAACTCGACGTCGACTGGAACCGCGTGCGCGTCGAGCAATTGCCCTACGGCTACATCGACACCGAGAAGGGTCCTGGACTCAAGTACGGCGACCAGGGCGCCGGTGGCAGCACGAGCATTCCGACCGCTTGGAAGGACCTGCGCCAGGCGGGCGCCGTGGCGCGCTGGCTGCTGCTCGTCGCTGCATCGGCGAAGCTCAACCTCCCGGCCGGGCAGTTGCATACCGAGTCGGGCAACGTGATCGCGCCGGACGGCACGAAACTGTCCTACGGCGAGCTCGTCGACGCCGCCTCCAAGCTCGATCCGCCGACCGAGCCACGCGCACTTAAGAAGCCCGAGGAATTCAAGGTCGTCGGCAAGCCGACGCCGACGGTCGACGCGCGTGAGATCGTCACCGGGCAGACGCAGTACGGCATCGATGCCTATCTAGCCGAGGCGTTGGTCGCCGTCGTCGCGCGCTCGCCGTGGATCGACGGCGAAATCGCCAGCCTCGACGATGCGGAAGCGCGCAAAGTGTCCGGCGTGAAAGACGTCGTGCGCATCGCCGGCCCAAAGCCTGGCGATGTATTCGACGGCGTGCTCGTCAACGGCGTCGCCGTGCTCGCGACGAGCACCTGGGCCGCGCTCAAGGGCCGCGAGAAACTCAAAATCGAGTGGAAGCCCGGCCCGTTCGCCGACGAATCGACCGAAGCTCTGCGTAAACAGGCCGACGAATTGCTCAGGCCAGCGAACGCGGACAAGTCCATCGTCGTGCGTCGCGACGGCGATGTCGACAAGGCGCGCAAGACCGCGCGCAAGACGATCGAAGCGCGCTACTCGGTGCCATTCCTCGCCCATGCGACGATGGAACCACCGGCCGCACTGATCCATGTCGAGAAGGACAAGGTCCTGCTCGTCGCCTCGTTGCAGGATCCGGATGGCGCCTCCGAAGTCATCAATGCGGTCACTGGTGTGCCACGCGCCAAAATCGAGATCCGCATGACCCGTGCCGGCGGCGGCTTCGGTAGGCGCCTGAAAAACGACTACATCGCCGAAGCCGCGCTGATCGCCAAGCAGACCGACAAGCCGGTCAAGCTGCTGTGGACGCGCGACGACGATCTGCGCCACGACTTCTACCGCCCGTTCTGCGTGTTCCAGATGGCAGCGAGCCTCGACCGCAAAAACGAGATCAGCGCTTGGTCCGCGCGCTGCGCGGCGACACCGCGCAACCACCGTGACAAGGGCATGAAGGATCGGCCGCTGTGGAACGGGACGCTCGCTCCCGATGATTTCCCCGCAGGCCTCGTACCCAACTTCGATTTGTCGCTGTTGCCGCTCACCTCGGGCCAGCCGCGCGGCTGGTGGCGTGCGCCCGTGAGCAACGCGACCGCGTTCGCCGTGCAGAGCTTCATCGACGAGGTCGCCGTCGCACTCAAGCAGGACCCGCTCGCGCTGCGCCTCAAGCTGCTCGGCGAGCCGCGCGAACTGCCGTACAAGGGTCACGGCGGCCCCGTGTTCGATACCGGCCGCATGGCGGCGGTGCTCAACGCGGCGGCGGAAAGGATCAGTTGGAAACGCAAGCTCGACAAGGATCGCGGCCTCGGCATCGCCGGCCATTTCACCTTCGGCGGTTACGCCGCGCATGCGCTCGAAGTTTCGGCGATCGACGGCAACGTCGTCGTCCATCGGTCGGTCTGCGCGATCGACGTCGGCCACGTAGTCAACCCGCTCGGTCTCGAGGCGCAGGTGATCGGCGGCACGATCGACGGACTGTCGACCGCGCTCAACCTTGGTATCACGCTCAAGGATGGAAAGGTACAACAATCCAATTTCGGCGATTATCCGCTGTTGCGCATGGGCCAAGCGCCGGTCGACGTCGAAGTGGTCATCGTCGATTCGGGCAAGGAACCGTCCGGCGCCGGCGAGATGGCATTGCCGAGCGCGCTGCCGGCGCTGACCAACGCTATCTACGCCGCGGCCCAGGTGCGCATCCGCGAATTGCCGATCGGCGACCAGTTGCGCAAGATTCTGTAGGCGCGAGCAAAAAACGCCCCTCCCCCGCAGACGCGGGAGAGGGACCACTTACGCCAAGCGACTGCTGTTCCGGTCCTTCGCTGACCCGGAGCCAGCCGGTCGATCACTCGGCCACTTCGACGTAGCCGTTCTCGATATGGACGCGAACGCGCGCGCCTGGATCGTGGTTCATGCGGTCGTGATAGTCCTCGCCGCGATAGTTGTAGACCACGTCATAGGCAACCACACGCGAGTTTGTGTCGAAGTCGGTGCGCGTGCGGCACTGCTGCTCGTAGGTCTGCGTGTAGTACCCGCCGCTCTCGACGACATCGCTGTGCACGACCGTCGTGCCATCGACATTCGTCACCACCGTAGGCGCTACCTCGTCCCGCCGATAGGCCGCCGACGGATGGTATTCGCTGCGCGGCTCATTCCAGCACTCGCGCCGGTTGACTGGTTCTCTGACTGTGTCGACCACGCGGTCGACTCGCTCGACCTTGGCGTAGTCGAAGAAGGAATCGCCGCTGTTCTCGTAACGGACATAGTGGTCGGACGCGCAGGCTGTGCCAAGCAGCGCCAGTCCAAGGGTAGCAACGACCGATTTAGTCATGCTTTTCATATCAACCTCCAAAGGGCCGATGGCCCTCGTTGAACCCTGCTGCCACGCTAGGCGCGGGCGCGTGAATTCGCTGTGAATTCCGCCGTTGCAGCGATTCCGGTTCAGCAAATGTTTCGCAGTTTGTATATTTTTATTTTTTTATACTACAAATATTACACGCACACCAATCGGCGGCGCTTTGGGCGACGGCGCTCGCGATGCGCCCGAACAGCGGCGACAGGTGGCCAGCACCGTGCAGCAGGCGAAACTCAGCTCCATGCATTTCGGCGAGCGCGCGACTCGCAGCAGGCGCAACGTCCGCATCGCATTCGCCGGCGAAGACCAGCGTCGGACAAGTGACGGTATCGGCGACAGTGGAGAACGCCGCCTCGCGCAGCACGCCGCCGGACTCGTCGCGCCAATGACGGAACGCAAACCAACGCGCCGCATCGTCGGCATCGGGCATCGCGCGGCATGTGGAAGCGAACGAACGCGCACTGCCCCAGGCGACGATATCGGGCCATAGCCTGGATTCGCTCCGCGGTTCGATTCCTGCGGGAGGCAGAGGATTGACCAGCACGAGTGCGGCTGGCACGGCGCGCTGGGCAACGCTCAAGGCGAGCAGGCCGCCGAGACTGGCACCGACGAGAACACTGCGCACCGATTCGCCCTGGTCCCCTTCGCCCGCGCCGGCGCGCATCCAATCTTCGACCTGACCCGCATAATTCTGCAGGCGCGTCTGCGCCAAGCCGCATTCGGCAGGCTGCAGATCGCGTGCGATTACGTTCCAACCCTGCGCGGCAAAAACTCGGCGCCAGATCGCCCACTCCCACGCACCGCCGCCGGCGCCGTGCACGAAGACGACGCGACCTTTCACGTTCTCGTAACGACTACGCATGCCGCATTATCGCGAAACGCCGGCGTATTAAGCCGAGGTTGCGTCGGCGCAGGTAAGGTCGACATGTCGGCATCTGGCCGATATTCGAGTTCGACTCTCGAGCTCGTGTGCGGCGCCCGCGCCGCAAGCAGCGATCCAATCCCGGACCGCGCCGTCGGAGGTGTTCGCGCCTTCGGCGTTCCGTGAAGACCCGCTTGGGCAAAGTCTGGTCTTCATTCTCGCCAAAGAGAAGGAGCTTTCCATGAAATCCCGCACCCTCATCATCCCCACCGTTTCCGCAGCCATCGCCTTCGCCTTGGCCAATGCGGCGGCCTTCGCAGCGCCACCGCCCGACCCGACCGACCCCACCCAACCGTCCACGCCGATGCAGCACTCCGGGCAGGCGGATTCTCCCGCCAGCCTGCAGGCGCGCTTCGAGGCGCTCGACCTCAACCATGACAGCTACATCGACAAGACCGAAGCTTCGGCCAACAAGATGCTGAGTGCGCAGTTCGATAAACTCGACGCGAACAAGGACGGCAAGCTTTCCCCGGCCGAGTTCGCCAAGGCCAAGGGGTTGGCCTCGCCGACCGGCTCGAGTACCGATCAGCCATAACAACAACATAGCGTGTTCGATCCTTCGGGCGGGCCTCGCGCCCGCCTGTTTTTCCGCACATGCGCTGCGCACGCGACGCGGTGCGGCACAAGGCCGACGCTCTTCCGACCCGGCTTGCCCCGCGCTCCGCCCGTCTCGCTCCTTGGACAAGAATGGAATGATTATTTTTCGTCCAGCACCGTAGCCGGTTTCCATTTTTCCGCAGGCGGCTCATAAGCCTTCGGCGGAACGTCAACGCAGCCGCCGCCTGCCATGACGATCATGAAAGCGGCCTTGCACTTGATCTTCCCCAGAGGCGTGTCGAATTCCTTTTCGACGCTGAGATTCTTGTCTACGAATTCGGCGGTCTTGCGCAACGCTGCGCCGAGCAGGTTTTCATTCTGCGGCGCCTTCCATGCGCTGGCGAAATGATTGGGTCGAATTTTCACCGGTCGCTTGAGCATCATCAGGGGCGACGGCTCCGTCGATTTGGGAATGAAATGCAGTTGCTGTCCAGCGTCGGTCTGATCGGCCACTTCGGCGGGAATGTCGATGCTGCCGTCGCTATTGAAGACGTGCGGTCGCGCCATCGATTCGACCGGCGCAACGGAGGGCGGTACCGGGTTTCCCGTCGCGACCCGCGCACGCTGAACGACCGCGGCGGTCGATACCGACGCAGGCGGTCGTGTCGACGGCGGCGGTTCCGGCAACGCTGGCTCGACCGGCGTCGCATCGAACAGACGCACTTCGATACGGTCTTGATCGAGCATCGGATGCGGCCGCATCAGCAAGTACAGACACAGCGCCGCGATCAGGTGCAGAAGGATCGCGGTGGATATCGCTACAATGCGCAGCGAAAGCGGCCCACGCGTCTCGTGCGCGCGCGCATGTGCGAGGGCGCGCGCACGAATGCCTTCGCTGCAGTCGTCGACGGCCTCCCCTTCAGGCTGGAGCATCTCGGGCACCACTGGGCTCATCTGCGGGAAAGCGGCAATCGGTCGTACGACCTTATCGCGTCCGGACTAAATCGCCGCTGAGTGCGACTTGTCGTCGCGCGAAGCCCGCAGGCTCTTGAGTTCCGAATCGTTCCGCCCCACCTCGCATCATTCCGGATTCCGCAGGACGAACGCATGGCTCTGTTCACACCGCTCGAGATCGGCAACGTCACCCTGCGCAATCGCATCGCCATCTCGCCGATGTGCGAATACTCCGCGCTCGATGGGGTGCCGAACGACTGGCATCTCGTCCACCTCGGCAGCCGCGCCGTGGGCGGCGCCGGGCTTGTCTTCACCGAAGCCTCGGCGATCTCACCCGAGGGGCGCATATCGGCGGGTGATGCTGGCATCTGGAACGAAGCGCAGCAGACGGCATGGGCGCGCATCGTGCGATTCATCAAGACGCAGGGCGCCGCCGCCGGCATCCAGCTCGCCCATGCCGGGCGCAAGGCATCCACCGAAGTGCCGTGGCAAGGCGGCAAGCCGCTCGTCGGCGTGGCCGGCGCATGGATCCCGGTGGCACCGAGCGCAATCGCGTTCGACAACGGCTACGCCGTGCCGACCGCTCTCGACGACGCCGGGCTGCGCAAAGTCGTCGCCGACTTCGTCGCGGCGACCGAACGCGCACGCGATGCTGGATTCGACGCCGTCGAAATCCATGCCGCCCACGGCTACCTGCTGCACGAGTTCCTGTCGCCGCTGTCGAATCGACGCACGGACGCCTACGGCGGTTCGCTCGAGAATCGCGCCCGCCTGCTGCGCGAAGTCGTCACCGCCGTGCGCGGCGTATGGCCGCAGCCGCGGCCGCTGCTCGTGCGTGTCTCGGCGACCGACTGGACCGAAGGCGGCTGGGACATCGGCGAATGTGTCGAACTCGCACGCTGGCTCAAGGCCGACGGCGTCGACCTGATCGACACATCCTCGGGCGGCAATGTCGCCCATGCGAAGATTCCCGTCGGGCCGGGATACCAGGTGCCGTTCGCGGCGCGCATCCGTCGTGAGGCCGATATCGCGACCGGCGCAGTCGGCTTGATCACCACGGCGGCACAGGCGCAGCAGATCATCGAACGCGGCGACGCCGACTTTGTCCTCATCGCGCGCGAGTCGCTGCGTGACCCCTATTTCCCACGCCGTGCCGCGGCGGAACTGGGCGTTAAAATGCCTGCGCCCGAGCAATATCTGCGCGCCTGGTAAAACCCTCCTCGAACATCGCCGCCGCGACGCCCTGCGGCGGCGCGCCTTGACCGACGCGGATAAAAGGAGAACTCTTGCAACATCACCTCACGAAAGCAGATTCGTGAAAAGTGCGGCCATGGATGGCCGCTTCTTGATCTTCGCGATCAGGGACGAGCGCAAAACCAAAGGAGGCGCATCGTGGGCTACACCACTGAAGGCATCCGAAACATCGCGCTCGTCGGCCACTCTGCCGCGGGCAAGACCACGCTGTTCGAAGCCCTGCTGCATGCGGGCGGCGCGATCCAGGTTCCCGGCACGATAGAGCGCGGCACTACGGTCTCCGACCACGATCCTCTCGAAAAGCAGCGCCAGCACTCGCTCAACGCGAGTATCGCCTCGATCGACAGCGGCGACTGCCACATCAACCTGATCGACACGCCGGGCTCGCAGGATTTCCGCGGGCCGACGCTGACCGCGCTCGCCGCGGTCGAAACCTGCGCGATCGTCATCAATGCGCACGCCGGCATCGAGTACGGCACCCAGCGCATGATGCACCACGCCAAGCAGCGCGGCCTCGCACGCGTGATCGTGGTGAACAAAATCGACGGCGGCAATCCACGCGCAATCGTCGAGCAGATCCGCGAGGCCTTCGGCCCGGAATGCCTACCGGTCAACCTGCCCGCGCAGGGCGGCAAGGCCGTCGTCGACTGCTTCTTCAAGCCGGACGGCATCGCCGATTTCGACAGTGTCGCCGCCGCGCATCAGCGCATCATCGACCAGGTCGTCGAGATCAACGAAACCGTCATGGGCCACTATCTCGACGAAGGCGAGGCGGCATTGAGTGGCGCCGAACTGCACGACGCATTCGAGCAATGCCTGCGCGAAGGCCATCTCGTGCCGATCTGCTTCGCCTCCGCGCGCACCGGCGCGGGTGTGCGCGAGTTTTTGCAGGTTATCGAAAAACTGCTGCCGAATCCGCTCGAAGGCAACCCGCCGCCGTTCGTCAAAGGCACCGGCGCAAACACGACGCCGATCGAGGCCAAGCCCGATCCCGCGGCGCACGTGATCGCCGACGTGTTCAAGATCGTCAACGATCCGTTCGTCGGCAAGCTCGCCGTATTCCGTGTGTATCAAGGCACGATCAAGAAGGATTCGCAGCTGTTCATCGACGACGGCAAAAAACCGTTCAAGGTCGGCCATCTGTTCAAGCTCCGCGGCAAAGACTACGTCGAAGTCGACCAGGCCATTCCGGGCGACATCGCGGCCGTGGCGAAGGTCGAGGAAATCCATTTCGACGCGGTGCTGCACGATTCGCACGACGAGGACCAGATCCACCTCGCCCCGCTCGCATTCCCGCAGCCGATGTTCGGCCTCGCGGTCGAGCCTGCGCACAAGGGCCACGAACAGAAACTCGCCGCCTCGCTGCACAAGCTCGCCGAGGAGGACCCGTGCTTCCGCTACGAGCACAACAAGGAGTTGAACGAGTCGGTGATCCGCGGCTTGAGCGATCTGCATCTGCGCCTGATGCTCGAACGCCTCAAGGAACGCTACGGCGTCGAGGTGAAGACGCGACCGCCGCGCATCGCCTATCGCGAAACCGTCGGGGCCAAGGCCGAAGGCCATCACCGGCACAAGAAGCAGACCGGCGGCGCGGGCCAATTCGGCGAGGTCTACCTGCGCATCGAGCCGCTGCCGCGCGGCAGCGGCTTCGAATTCGTCGATGAGGTGAAAGGCGGCACGATTCCCGGCCAGTTCCTGCCCGCCGTGGAAAAAGGCGTGCGTCAGGTGCTCGAGCACGGTGCCGTCGCCGGCTATCAGATGCAGGACCTGCGCGTCATCGTCTACGACGGCAAGTACCACACGGTCGATTCCAAGGAAGTCGCCTTCGTCGCCGCGGGCAAGAAGGCATTTCTGGACGCGGTCGCCAAGGCGCAGCCGCAGGTGCTAGAACCGATCGTCAACCTCGAGGTATTCGTACCCGACGCGCACGTCGGCGACGTCACCGGCGGCCTCGCCGGCAAGCGTGCGCAGATCAACGGCACCGACGCGCTCGGCAGCGGCGAGCTCGTCATCCGCGCGCTGGCGCCGCTCGCCGAAGTCGCCGACTATCAGACCGAGCTGAAATCGATGACCGGCGGCAAGGGCCGCTACGCGATCGAGTTCAGCCATTACGACGCGGTGCCGGCCCAGGTGCAGAAGAAGCTGGTCGAGGCGTACAAGCCGAAGGTGGAGGAAGACTGAAAACCCCGCGTCTGTGCGCTATTATCCCCGGCAGCGCTTCGTTCGGGGGGACGTATGCAAGCTGCGATCAAAACTTTGCTCGAGCAAATGCGGATCACCGATACGGCGATCTCGCAGCGCATGGAGCTGTTGAATTTTTCCACGCACGACGCCGAACTGCTGTCCAGCTTTGCGCCGGTCGTGGCGCAAAACCTCGACGTGCTCGTGGACGAGTTCTATCGCGTACAGACCTCGATTCCCGAGATCGCGTTGTTGATCGGCGATCTCGACACGTTCAATCGCCTGCAGGCTGCACAGCGCAAATACGTGATCGACCTGTTCGCTGGCATCTACGACCTGGAGTACGTCAACAATCGCCTGCGCATCGGGCTCGTGCACAAGCGCATCGGCGTCGAACCCAAGCTGTACCTGTCGGCAACGCATTTGCTGAAGAGTCAGCTGAACGATCTGATCAGCCAGCATGCGCCCGAGCCCGGCACCGCCAACGCGATCATTGCCTCACTCGACAAACTGTTCTATTTCGACGTGACGCTGGTCGTGGAAACCTATATCCGCAGCATGCTTTTCGAGATTGACGCGGAGAAGCAGAAATCCGAACAGTATGCGCTGCACCTGGAAGAGCGCAGTCGCCAGTTGGAGCATCTCTCGCGCAAAGACCCGCTCACCGGCCTGCTCAACCGGCGCTCGATGACGGGGCTGCTCGCGCGCGACCTGATCACCGTGCAACGCGAATCGCGACCGCTTTCGGTCGTCTACATCGACGTCAACCAATTCAAGCGAATCAACGACAAGGGCGGACACAAGCACGGCGACGAGGTGCTGAAGATCATCGGCGAAATCACCCTGTCCACCGCCCGCCACGGCGACACCTGCTTCCGTGTCGGCGGCGACGAGTTTTGCGTCGTGCTGCCGCATTGCGACGAGGAGGCAGCGATTAGCGGATTCTGTACGCGATTCCGGCTGAAATTGCTCGAGCGGCTGCCTGAAGTCGGTGTCAGCATCGGCGTGCACACGACCGGGCCCGAGAAGTACCTCACCGCGCCGGACCTCATCGAACGCGCCGACACGGCGATGTTCGCGGCCAAGCGGGAAAACACGCGTCTCACCGCCGAACGCGATGCAAAGGCAAATCCGAGTTATCCGTCGACGATGGTGCGCAGAGCCGAAGACAGATCGAAATAGCGGAAGCGAAACCCCTCAGCCTGCGCACGCACCGGTATTACGCGCTGCCCGCTCAACAACAGCTCGGCCATTTCGCCGAGCATCAGGCGTAACGCGAATGCGGGCGCCGGCAGAAGTGCCGGGCGATGCAACGCCGCGCCGAGCATGCGCGTGAAGTCGGCATTGGTCACCGGCGCAGGCGCGGTCACGTTGTAGGCGCCTTGCGCGGACTCGCTGCCAATCAGCCAGCGGATCAGGCGCACTTCGTCTTCGCGCGCGATCCAGCTCATCCATTGCCTGCCGTCGCCGAAGCGTCCGCCGAGGCCGAGACGGAACGGCAGCAGCATCTTCGCCAGTGCGCCGCCGCTGGCGTCGAGCACGATGCCGGTGCGGATGCGACAGACGCGCACGCCTAACGCACCCGCCTTCTCCGCCTCGGCTTCCCAGTCGCGGCAAAGCTGTGCGGCGAAATCCGAGCCGGGCGAAGCATCCTCGCCAAGCTCCTCGTCCCCGCGCGGACCATACCAGCCAACCGCGGAGCCCGACACGAGCACATGCGGCCGCTGCGTCCGCCCGGCCATCCAGTCGATCAGGCCGTGCGTAGTGGCGAGCCGCGAATCGCGCAGCGCCTGCTTGCGTGCCGCGGTCCAGCGACGATCGGCGAGATTTTCGCCGGCGAGGTTGACGACAGCGTCGACGTCACCGACATCAGCCAAGCGCTCAACCAGTATGACTTGCGCAGGCAGACGCCTTTGTGCCCGCTGCACGTCGCGCGTGAGCACGACGACGGAATGTCCGTCGGCAATCAGGGACCGGCACAGCGCGCTGCCGATGAAGCCGCTGCCGCCGGTGATCAGATGGCGCATGGCCGCCTCCGCGCGGAACGATGGGGACAAGTCTACGCGCCTGCGCGCGAGCGCGCGATTGGTCCGGTCTAGTCCGCGGCGCGCATGCGCTGGATGAATACCGCCGCGCCGCCTTCGAAGCGCAGTTTCATCTGCGAGCCGTCGTGCTCGCTGGCGATGACCTTGACCGGCCCTTTTTCCTGCGCCGCCTTGACGTTGCATGCGCGGAACTGGTCCGGAGTGCCGATCGGGTTGAGGACAAGCGGAGGACTGAACGGCTCGAACCCGGTAAATCCGCTGCCGTGATCGGGAACACCGGTTATCGCATTCTCCGGTCCACCCGCGCCCGACATCGGAAAGCGCTGCATGAACATGAAGATCTTGCCTTCGTGCGGAATCCAGAAGCGATTCGGGTCACGGCTGGTCTGGGCGAGCCCGCCGTTCTTCGTCCACACCTGCAGGATATGACCCTGCGTGCAGTTGGCCGACGCGCACTCCTGCAGGACGAAATATTCGTCGTCGCTCATGCGCACGGTGCGGAAATCGAAGATGTCGCCCTTCTGGAACGGCTCGGCCGGATAGATCACCGCCGACATCTTCGGGTCGACGTTGAAGTTGCTCGAAATAACGTAGCCGCCGCGCCGGGTTTCCCATTTCGGCCCAACCACGTCGACCTGGGGCAGCGTGGTCTGCGCTGCCAACGCACCCGCGAGCAGACTCGATAGTGCCACGACGGCCTGCAGCACTGGGTGAATCCGACGCTTCATGCAGGACTCCTCTCGCCGACTAACGTGATCTTGGAATGCCGCGCGCGGAGCGGCAAGTGCCGATGGGTAAAGCTTTGTAACCGCGGCCCATTTGCCGCAGAATCGCAGCCCATCCACCTTCCGACAACAGCACGAGATGAGCGACACCGCGATTTTCGAAAACTCCGACCATGCCGCAGCCGAGCCGGTTCCGCAGCTGAGCGCGATCGAAGCGCGCATTCTCGGCAGCTTGATCGAGAAGGCCGCGATCACGCCCGACATCTATCCGCTCACGGTCAATGCCGTCGTGCAGGCTTGCAACCAGAAGACCAGCCGCGAGCCGATCATGCACCTCGACACGGGCGAGATCGGCCACGCGCTGCGCGAGATGGAAGCGAAGGGTTTGGTCAAGCTCGACCCGTTCGCGCAGCGTGCGGCTCGCTACACCCATTGCCTCGACGCGGTCTACGGCGTGATGCCGCGCCAGCGCGCCCTGCTCTGCGTGATGCTGCTGCGCGGGCCACAGACGCTCAGCGAATTGCACACGCGCTGCGAACGGCTCGCGGATTTTCCGGCACTCGACGACGTACGCGATTCGCTCGACCGCCTGCTCACACGCGAACCTGCTCTCGTCGTGCGCATCCCGCGCAGCGGCGGCCAGCGCGAGGATCGCTATATGCATCTGCTCTGCGGCGCGGTCGATGTCGACGCCTACGCCGCAGCCGCCGCAATACATTCGCCCTCTTTCGGTGCCTCGTCCGAATTGGTCGATCGCGTGGCGAAACTCGAAGAGGAAGTCGCCGCGCTCAAGGCGCAGCTCGAGACGCTGATCGGGCCATAGGGGCGCGATGCGCCCTGTGCTTTTCGTCGAATCCGTTACGGCAGCCCGAAGACGACGATCGTCGCGTTGCCGGTGCCACCGAAGAAACCGGAGACGACGCCCGAGGTCGTCGCGACATACTGCTTGCCGTCGATCGCATAGCTGAGCACGCCGCCACCGACGGAGCCGCCGGTGTTGAACTTGTACAACGTCTCGCCGCTGGCCGCGTCGATGGCAAGGAAATTGTTGTCGAAGTCGCCCGTGAACAACACGCCACCGCTCGTGACGGTGACGCCGGCGACGAGCGGCGTCGGCCACTTCTGCACCCAGCGTTCCTTGCCCGTGGCCACATCGACCGCGCGCAGCCAGCCGCGTGCCTGGTCGCGCGGATCGGGTGTGACCGCGCCGCCGTAGTAGTGGGCGTTCTGGGCAAAACCCGGCGGATTCGGCTGGCGCGTGAACGTGCCGCACCAGTCGACCGTCGCGACATAGATCGTCTTCGCCGTGGGGCTGTAGGCCGGACCGTTCCACTCCATGCCGCCAAGCAGGCCGGGGCAGCCGTGCGCGCCGGCGACAGTCGGTTTTTCTTCCCAACCCGTCCGCGTGGTGATCGGCAACTCATAGAGCTGTTTGTGCGTGTTGCGGTCGAGCACGCGCAGCAGGCCGTCCTTGCCACTGACGGTGACGAGGTCACGCGGTTTGCCCATTACGGTCTCGCTGAACAACGGACTGACTTGCGACAAATCGCGATCGTTGACGTCGTTCGGCACGAACTGGTGATACCAGAGCAGTTTGCCGGTCTTGACGTCGAGCGCGACCAGCGAATCGGTATACAAATTGTCGCCGGGTCGCGCCTGGCCGTAGAAATCCGGTGCTGGATTGCCGACCGGAACATAGAGCACGCCCTTGGCTGCATCGAGCGCTAGCGGCGTCCACAGGCTGCCGCCACCGTGATCGCGCGATGCGGGGTTTTTCCACGATTTCGCCCCAGGTTCACCCGCATCGGGAATCAAATTGAATTTCCACAGCGACTCGCCGGTCGTCAGCTTGAACGCACCGATCCAATTCTTCGCGCCCCAGTCCGCGCCGGCGGGGCCATAGATGATCGTGTCGCCGACGATCAGCGGTGGCATCGACAGGTATTGGCTCTTCGATGCGTCGGCAATCTTTTGCTTCCACACGAGCGAGCCGTCGGCCATGTTGAGCGCGATCAGGTAGCCGTCGGGCGTGCCGCGCACGAAGCGGCCGTCGGCAATCGCACCGCCGCGGTTGGATTTCGACAGCGGCGAGCCTTCCATCTTCCACGTGTTGACCCACTTCTCGCGGCAGGTGGCCGCGTCGATCGCGATCGTCACGTTGTCGACGGTGAAGTACATCGTGCCCTTGTAAACGAGCGGGCTGGACTGAAACGAACCCGTCGTCGCCGCGCGATATATGCAGGACGCACGCAGCGAGTGCGCGTTGGCGGCCGTGATCTGGTCGAGCGCGACGAAACGCTGGCCGGCGTAGTCCTTGCTCGCATAGAGCCAACCCTGCGTATCGGTAGCGGACTTGAGCAGCTCCTCGCTCGTCGGCCCCGCGGGCAGCGGCGCTGGCGGCTTCGGCGCCGGCTCGGCAGTGGCCACGGCAGCGGGCGCGCCAAGTGTCGCCAGGTAGGCGACGATATTCTCGCGCGTCGTCGCGTCGGCGACCTGCACCGGCATCGAGGTTCCCGGCACGAAGGCGGTCGAATTCGCGATGAACTTGTCGATGTTGGCCGCGTCCCAGGTCAGGCCCGCGTTCGCCATCGCGGCCGAATAGTTGTAGCCGGTGATCGACCCGGAATGGCGACCGACCACCCCTGCGAGCGAGGGGCCGAAGCCGTTCTTGCCAGCCTCGACGGTATGGCAGGACGCGCACTGGTTTGCGAACGCGGTCTTGCCGGCCGCGGCGTCGCCCCCCGCATGCGCCTGCGCGCCGAACAACAGCGCTCCGATCATTGCAACGCTGCTTGCGATTTTCATTTCCATGATGCTCACTTCGGCCAAAGAATGACGATAACGAATTCGGTAACGATGGCACCCCGGCAGCCCTGCTGCATAAGCTAGCGCGCGATGGTTACGAATATCTAAACACTGCCGTTACACTGAACGCTACCCCTTTCGAGTGGCGTTGTCGTTGCCCGCGAGGGTTTTTCCACCAATGCCCCGTTTCAGTGCCAGCCCATGCCGCAGCCGCCAAGTTCCACCAAACCCACGATAGGCATCGTCGGCAGCGCCGGCGCCTTCGGCCGCTGGCTCAAACAATTCTTCGAGCAACGCATGGGCCTTGCGGTGATCGGCCGCGATCCGAACGGCGACGATGCGTTGTCGCCGGACGAGTTGATCGAACGTGCCGACGTGCTGATCTTTTCCGCACCGATCCGCGCGACGGCAGCGCTGATCGCCGAATACACGGCGCTCGCCGCGGGCCGCGCGCGGGGCAAGCTCTGGCTCGACCTGACCTCGATCAAGGCAGTACCGGTCGCGGCGATGCTGCACTCGCAAGCCGAAGTCGTCGGCCTGCATCCGATGACGGCGCCGCCGAAGACGCCGACGCTCAAGGGCCGCGTGCTCGTCGTCTGCGAGGCGCGTGTCGATGCCTGGCGTGCGTGGCTTGCGGAATTCCTCGCCGCGACCGAAGCCGACTGCGTGCGTGCAGAACCCGAGCAACACGACCGCATCATGGCCGTCGTGCAGGGCATGACCCACGCCACGCACATGGCGCAAGCGGCGACGTTGCAGGAACTCGCGCCGGTACTCGGCGGCCTCGAGGCTATCCATCCGTTCCGCACGATCGGTTACGAACTCGACGGCGTGGTCACGCGGCGCATGCTCGCGAGCAATCCGGCGATCTACGCGGACATCCAATTCGAGAATCCGCACGTACCACCCATGCTCGAACGCCTCGCCGCGCATATCGATTTCCTGCGCGACCGCGTGCGCGAGGGCGGCGAGGACGCGCGCGCGTCGATGCGCGCACAGTTGCTCGCCCAGCCGCGCGAGTTCTACGGCGGCAAGTCGCTCGCCGAAGGCAGCTACGGCTTCGAGCGACTGGGCTATCTGCTGTCGGACCTCGCCTCGCCCGCGCACATCAGCGTGTTCCTGCCGCTCGACGAGCCAGGCTCACTGCGCGCGCTGCTGCAGGTGTTCGAGGAATGCAGGATCAATCTCGACTCGATCCATTCCTCGCGTACGCCCGAGGGCGAGCTGCATTTCCGCATCGGCTACGATCCGGCGAGCGATGCGGAAAAGGTCAAAGCCGCAATCGCGGCGATCGGCGAACGCGGCATCGGCCGCGTGCTCGCGGCGGACTGACCCCGCTTGCGCAAGCCGCCGCATCGCGACGGCTTGCGCGGGATTTTCAGTGCCCGCTCTGGGCAGCGAGCTGATCGAGATCGATGCCCTGCTTTTTCAGGATCGCCGAACTGCGCCAGGCGTAGAACGCGAGGTAGGCGAAGCAGGCGACGCCGACGATGTAGCTCGCGTGGATGCCGACGCCTTCCGAAACGAGGCCCTGGAACCAGCTGACGAAGCCGCCGCCGCAGATCATCATGATCAGGAAGCTTGAACCCTCGTTCGTGTTCTTGCCGAGGCCGGCAATCGCGAGCGCGAAGATGCACGGCCACATGACGCTGCAGAACAGGCCGACCGAGATGAACGCGAACGTCGAAATCATTCCGCTCGTCGACATGCCGATCAGCAGCGCAATGATGCCGCCCGCGGCGAAGTTGAACAGCATGCGCGCCGGATTGCCGCGGCTGAGCAATGCGGCCACGATCATCGCGATGATGACGACGGCGTAGACGAGGAACTGACGCACGTCGTGCTGGGCGATCGTGTTGACCAGCAGGAACAC
Source organism: Rudaea cellulosilytica DSM 22992 (assembly GCF_000378125.1). Lineage (GTDB taxonomy): Bacteria > Pseudomonadota > Gammaproteobacteria > Xanthomonadales > Rhodanobacteraceae > Rudaea > Rudaea cellulosilytica. The sequence goes on from NZ_KB899242.1 coordinate 967,409, forward strand.
GCCGAAAGCGAGGTACGGAAGGATGAAGGTCAGGATCTTCTTCGCCGATGCGCCGACGTCGAACGCACCCGCGGCGCCCGACCAGCGGCCGATCATCATGCTCGCCCAATACAGCGAGACGAACGGCGCGATGTGCGCGGTCTGCATGCCGAGGCCTTGTTCGAGATACGCGGGCAGGTTGGCGACCGTGGACACTTCCACGCCGACGTAAACGAAGATGCCGATCATGCCGAGCACGAGCTGCGGATACTTGAATGCGGCGAACATCGAGTCGCTGTGGATCAGCTTGCTGCTATCGCCGGCCTCGTCGGCGGCGACGTGGTCGAGATCGATCTTGTTCGGCACCGGCGAGAAATACAGGAACACGGCAACGAGGATGAATACGATGCCGAGCACGAGGTACGGCGTCTTCACGTTCTCGATGCTCGCCTCGGTGCCGCCCGCGGCGACGGCGCCGAAGATCGCGATGCTGACGATCAGCGGGCCGATCGTGGTGCCGAGGTTGTTGACGCCGCCGGCCATGGTCAGGCGCTGCGCGCCGGTGCTCGGATCACCCATCACGATCGCGAGCGGGTTGGCCGCAATCTGCTGCAGCGAGAAGCCGAGGCCGACGACGAACAGGCCCGAGATCATCAGCGTGAACGAACCCAGGTTCGCCGCCGGATAGAACAGCAGCGTGCCAAGCGCCGAGATCACCAGACCCAGGCAGATGCCGTTCTTGTAGCCGATGCGGTTGAGCACATCGGCGCCGATCAGCTTGGAAACAAGGAAGTAAATGATCGAACCGACCGTGTAGGCGACGTAGAACGCCACCGAAACGAGCTGGCTCTGCGCCTGGGTCAGACTGAACGCCTTCTTGAAGACCGGGATCAGGATGTCGTTGCTCGCCGCGACGAATCCCCAGAAGAAGAAGACGGTGATCAGGGCGCCGAATTGCGACCACCGGGTTTGTTGTGTCGTCATGAAAATATCCGCCGTAGTGATGGTTGCCCGGCATGCCGGGGCGTGTGCGGATTGCGGGCCACAAGACGTCTCCGGCGTGCGCAGCGGACGACGCCGCTGGGCTATCGCGTTTCGGTGCGGGCGGCGATTCTTGTGGAGCGATCGCCTGCCGGGGTGCGCCGTTGCGCGAATACAACCGTCTTGCCGCCCACGAATCCTCCCTCGTGGGGCGTGCAGACTCTAACATCGGCCGGGCGTTCGTGGAAACGTTACCTTGCGCGATGGCACTGTACCCCGACGAGATGCAGTTGGCCGCGGCGGACCCACGCCTGATTCGCCGCGTTCAAGCACTTTTCATCGGCGTCCGGCTAGGCTGTCACTGACGCAGCCTCGCGTCGTCGCGGAGAATGGCCATGTCCGTTTCCATCCATCTGCTGTCGCCGCTGATCGCGCTGATCGCCGGCGTACTGATCCTCGTCATGCCGCGCCTGCTCAACTACGTGGTCGCGCTGTATCTGATCCTGATCGGACTGATCGGCCTGTTCGGCCACCAACTCGTCTAGCAAACCCGCGAATAAGCGTCGCGAGCGAAGGCGGGTTGCGCGTCGTCGGGGCGCAGGAACCGCAGCATGCTTTGGTATGTGAGGATGACTCGCCGCATCCGCGGCTCATCCTGCTGGCCATTCGTTTCGCGAATGTTCGCTTCGCGTCCTGCCTACGCAGTCCGAGCACCGCCGCTACGCAACTTGCCGAGCGCAGCAGCTCGATTCATGGGCTTCTAGCGTTTTGGCTTGAGCAACGTGCCCGTGCAGTTCTTCGCGCCGCACTTGCACGCCCAGATCGCCTTGAGGCGTGCGGTGTGGCGCTCCTCGAGCTTGATGCCGTAGTCGTAGGTCAGCTCCTCGCCGGCCTTGATCGCGCGCTTGGTCTCGATGACGACCTTGTCGCGGCGCTTGTCGCCGCCTTCGTCTTCGACCATCCACGCCTCACAGTTCGGAGCGCAGCTGTGGTTGATCCAGCGCGCGTCGTTGCCGCCGTCGCCGCCGTCGATCAGGTACTTCTCGTTGAGCGTAAACAGGAAGGTGTGGCCCGAGTCGGTATCGTTTGCGTAGGTGCGGTTGGCCTGCGCGTGCGTCAGCAAGCGCCCCTTGTATTCGATGACACGCACGCCCTTCTCGAGGTCCTGCGCGGCGAACACGCCGTTGCCGTGGATCGGAGAGGAACGGCGGACAAAACGTTTGGCCATGCGACGACTCGGCACTCTGGAAAAAGGAAGCGCGCATGATAACGCGATCGGCGGCCGCATGCGCCGGTTCGCGCCGCCGAATTGCCGCTGCGCGGCCCTGCCCTTATCATCCGCGACGTTCGTCCATTCGCGCATGTGCCCAAGGAATCCCATGTCAGGCAAGTCCAAGTTCATCCCGTTCTGTACCGTCGCACTGGGCCTCATGCTCGCATTCGCCGCGGCGACCGGCGCGGACGCGCGCAGCAAGGGCAAGCATGGCAACTCCGGCGAAGGCCGACCCGGCCGCTTCGACTACTACGTCGTCTCGCTGTCTTGGTCGCCGAGCTACTGTGCCGTGCATCCCGACGAGGCGCAGCAATGCGGCAAGGGCTACGGTTTCGTCCTGCATGGCCTATGGCCACAGTACCGCAACGGCGGCTGGCCGCAGAACTGCTCTACGAGCCGCGAGCCCGACGAGGCGACGGTCACGCAGATGCTGCCGATCATGCCGAGCCGGCATCTGATCGAGCACGAATGGCAGACTCATGGCGCCTGCTCCGGTCACGATCCGAAGGAATATTTCGCCCTCGCCGAGGACGCGTTCTCGCGCGTGACGATCCCGCAAGCATTGAAGACGCCGGCAACCTCACCGCAGCTCAGCGCCGACGACGTGACCAAGGCCTTCATGGACGTGAACCCCGGCCTCGAGGACAACATGATCAGCGTGCAGTGCAAGGACGGCGGTACGCTCGAGGAAGTGCGCATCTGCGTCGACAAGGACAATCTCTCGGTCAAGTCCTGTGGCGGGCGCGTGCGCAATTCCTGTCGCGTGGGCAAGTTGACGATACCGGCGGTGCGCTGACGCTGGCTGCTCTTGTTCGTCATTCCGGCAGGATTGCTGGACTGCGAAGGCAGAATGCGAAGCGAACATTCGCGCAGCGAATGGCCCGCAGGGCATGCCGCAGGAGCGGCATGTAATCTGCAAGATGCTGTTCAGTAAATGCCGTTTCAGGTCGCTGTCGCGTCCGTTCGCCTTTCCGCGCGCATCCCGCGCGCGGGTCACTTTTTCTTCTCCAGCGAAGAAAAAGTAACCAAAAAGACGCCGCCCCGGATGCCGCGCCGCCTGCGGCGGTTCGCGAGGCCATGCCGGGGTTCGTTGAACGCACGTCCCTGTGCGTGCAACGAACTCGCGCGCATCGTGCGCGCGATCCTTACGGACATTTCCGGCCCGCCCTCGCCGCGGCAAACGGGGACCCGAAGATCAAGGGCAAAATCAAGAGCAGAAAAGCGCGCTAGCTTGCGCCGATCGTCTTGTCGACTACGGCCTGCGCCTCGGCCAGCACGCGTTTCAGGTGCGCTTCGTCGATGAAGCTTTCGGCGTAGATCTTGTAGATGTCTTCGGTGCCCGAGGGGCGCGCGGCGAACCAGCCGTTGGCGGCCATGACCTTGATGCCGCCGATGCGACCGTCGTTGCCGGGCGCGCGATCGAGTACCTGTTCGACTTTTTCGCCGGCCAGTTCGGTGATGTCGATCTTGTCGGGCGTGAGCTGCGCGAGTTTCTTCTTCTGCTCCGCATTCGCGCGCGCGTCGACACGATTGGACAGCGGCTCGCCGTATTTCTGTGTCAGATCGCGATAGTACTCGCCCGGATCGCGTCCGCTGCACGCAGTGATCTCGGCGGAAAGCAAGGCCGCGGCGATGCCGTCCTTGTCGGTCGTCCACACGCTGCCGTCGATGCGGCTGAACGTGGCGCCGGCGCTTTCCTCGCCGCCGAAGCCGAGCGAGCCGGCGAGCAAGCCGTCGACGAACCATTTCAGGCCGACCGGCGTTTCATACAGACGACGGCCCAGTCCTTTCGCCACGCGATCGATCATCGCGCTCGACACGACGGTCTTGCCGATGCCCGCGTCGGTGCGCCAATGCGGTCGATGACGGAACAGGTAGTCGATCATCACGCTCAGGTAGTGATTCGACGGCATCAGGCCTGCGCTGCGCGCGACGATGCCGTGGCGGTCGTGGTCGGTATCGCAGGCGAAGGCGACGTCATACCTGTCCTTGAGATGGATCAGGTGCTGCATTGCGAACTTCGACGACGGATCCATGCGGATGCGGCCGTCCCAGTCCAGGGTCATGAAGCGGAAGGTCGGGTCGACCGTTTCGTTGACGATGTCGAGATCGAAGCGGTACGTGTCCGCAATGCGCCGCCAATAATGCACGCCGGCGCCGCCGAGCGGGTCGACGCCGAGTTTCAGGCCCGCGCTGCGGATCGCATCGAAGTCGATCGCGTTACCGAGGTCCGCAATGTAGCTACCGAGAAAATCGTGGTCGTGCGTGGTCGCCGCGGCGCGCGCGCGGGCGTACGGCACGCGTTTCACTTCGGCGAGACCGCCCTCGATCAGGCGGTTGGCCTCCTTCTCGATCCAGCCGGTCACGTCGGTATCGGCCGGGCCGCCGTTCGGCGGGTTGTACTTGAAGCCGCCGTCTTCGGGCGGATTGTGCGACGGCGTGACGACGATGCCGTCGGCCAATCCCGATGTGCGGCCGCGATTGTATACAAGTACAGAATGCGACACCGCCGGCGTCGGCGTGTATTCGCCGCCCATGGCGATCATCGTCTCGACGTCGTTTGCAGCGAGCACTTCTAGTGCGGTCGCGAACGCCGGTTCGGACAAGGCATGCGTGTCGATGCCGAGGAACAGCGGACCGTCGATGCCCTTCGTCTTGCGATAGGCACAGACGGCCTGCGTGACCGCGAGGATATGCGTCTCGTTGAAGCTCGCGCGCAGCGAGGAGCCGCGATGGCCCGAGGTACCGAAGGCGACACGCTGGGTCGGTTCTTTCGCATCGGGCGCAATCGCAAAGTACGCCGTGACCAGGCGCGGGATGTTTTCCAACACGGACTCGGGCGCCAACTGCCCAGGCGTCGCGGCCGTGCCCATCTTCGGCGTCATGCCGCCGCGAGCGCGGCGCTCTTCGTCGCGATGCGCTGCATCAGTTCGTTCCAGGAATCGACGAACGCCTTTGCGCCGTCAACCTGCAGCTTCGTGGCCAGAGCATCGACATCGACGCCGGCACGCGCGAATTGCGCGAGCAGCGCTTCGGCATCGCCGCCATCCGCGGCCATCGCCGCGCCGAGCTTGCCGTCCTTCGCGAACGCGAGCAGGGTCTTCTCCGGCATCGTGTCGACCGTGTCGGATGCGGCCAGCGCCTCGACATAGAGGTTCGGCGAGAGTTTCGGATCCTTCGTGCCGGTGCTCGCCCAGAGCAGGCGCTGCGGATGCGCGCCCTGCGCCGCGAGTTTCTGCCAGCGATCGGATGCGAGCAGATCGAGATATGCGCGATACGTGCGTCCGCTCGTTGCAATGCCGAGCCGGTTGTGCAGTTCGGCGGGCACATCGGCGCCGAGCGCGCGATCCCAACGACTGACGAACACCGAGGCCACCGATTCGACCACCGGACTCAAGCCCGCCGCCACACGCCGCTCGATACCGCGCATGTACGCATGCGCTGCCGCCAGATACTGCTCGCGCGAGAACAGCAGCGTGACGTTGACCGGCACGCCGGCAAAGATCGCCTCCTCGATCGCCGGAACGCCTTCCGGGGTGCCCGGAATCTTAACGAACAGGTTGGAGCGTTGCGCGGCAGCGAAAATGTCCTTCGCCGCCGCGATCGTGCCGGCCGTGTCGGCGGCGAGCAGCGGCGAGACTTCCATCGACACCCAGCCGTCGACGCCACCGGTCTTCTCGTGAGTCGGCGCGAACAGGTCGGCGGCACGACGCAGGTCTTCGAGCGCGATGTCGATGAACAGCGCCTCGCCCGACTTGCCGGGCAATCCTGACTTGGAGCTGGCCTTCTCGCGGATCGCGGCGTCGTAGTAGCCGCTGCCGATCGCTTCGTTGAAGATCGTCGGGTTCGAGGTCAGGCCCGTCACCGACAGCTCGGCGATGTAGCGCTGCAAGGTGCCGTTGTCGAGGATCTCGCGCGTGATGTTGTCGAGCCAGAGGCTCTGACCAAGATTGTGGAGTTGTTGTGTCGCTTTCATTTCGCTTGACTCGTTTGTGGGCATGGGAAGCACGAGGAGCGCAGGCGCCGGCCCTGTAACTTCCGCCGCGTTCGCCCGGTCTTGTCTACATAGATCCGTATCGAACCGCAGTTTTCAAGTCTTCACGCGATAACACGGCACGTAAGCCGTGCCCGGCAGCTTCATGCGCTGCTGTTCGACGAAACTCGTGAGCATCCGGTCGAGCGCGCGCATGATCTCGGGATCGCCGTCGATCACGAACGGGCCATTCTCGGCGATCGCGCGCATGCCCTCCTCCTTGACGTTGCCCGCGACGATGCCGGAGAACGCGCGGCGCAGGTCGGCGGCGAGCAGATGCTTGGGCTGCTCGCGGTGCAGGTTCAGCGCGGCCATGTTCGCGTGGGTCGGCTTGAACGGCTGCTGGAACGGCAGTTCGATGTGCAGGCCCCAGTTGAAGAAGAACGCGTCCTGGCTCTCGATGCGGTATTCGCGCACCTTCTCGATGCCCCGCGCGACTTGCTTCGCGGTCTCCAGCGGATTGTCGACGACGATGCGGTAGCGCTTCGCAACTTCCTCGCCGAGCGCAAGGCGCAGGAACGCGTCGATCTGCTCGAAGTACGCGGCCGATTCCTTCGGTCCCGCGAACACGAGCGGGAACGGCACGTTGGCGTTCTGCGGGTGCAAAAGTATACCGAGCAGATAGAGGATTTCCTCGGCCGTGCCGACGCCGCCGGGAAATACGATGATGCCGTGACCGAGTCGCACGAACGCTTCGAGGCGCTTCTCGATGTCCGGCATGATCACCAGTTCGTTGACGATCGGGTTCGGCGACTCCGAGGCGATGATGCCCGGCTCGGTGATGCCGATGTAGCGCTTGCGGCGCAGGCGCTGCTTGTCGTGAGCGATCGTCGCGCCCTTCATCGGCCCTTTCATCGCGCCGGGACCGCAGCCGGTGCAGATGTCGAGCCCGCGCAGACCGAGGTCGTAACCGACCATTTTGGTGTACTTGTACTCGGTGCGGTTGATCGAATGCCCGCCCCAGCAGACGACGAGGTTCGGATCGGTGTTCGACTTGAGCACGCGCGCGTTGCGCAGGATCTCGAACACCGCATGGGTGATGCCGTGCGAAGTGTCGAGGTGGAAACGCCCCGCATCCATCTGCGTCGCCACGTAGGCGATGTCGCGCACGACCGCGAACAGCAGCTCGTTGATGCCGCGGATGATCCTGCCCTCGACGAAGGCGCGCGCGGGCGCGTTCTTGAGCTCGAGCTTGACGCCGCGGTCCTGCTGCAGCACCTGGATGTCGAAGTCGGGATAGCGCTCGAAGATGCTGCGCGGGTCGTCGCCGACCGTCTCGCCGGAGACGAGCACGGCCAGCGCGCAACGCTGCAGCAGCGTATGCAGCCCGCCCTGGCTCGCGTCGCGCAGGCGCGTGACCTCGTCGCGCGAAAGCACGTCCATGCCCGCGACCGGGGAGATGCGCGCGTTTACCGTGGGTTGTGACATTGTATATTTTTCCTCATACCGGACTTGCCGCCCGCGACCGGCGCGGCGGCTGATATGCCGCGAGCCGCGGAGCGACCTCGTAGTATCCGAGCGTACACAGTTCCACGCAAGTTCCGTCAAAAGAAAAAGGCCGACGCCCTTGCGGGCGCCGGCCTGATTTTCACGAAGGCCGTCCTGGCGTTTTTAGCTGCGATCAGAACGTATATTTCGCCGTCATCATGACCGACCAGCGCTGGCTCGGGATCGGCGCACCCGGCGTCTGGCCTTCGTTGACCACGAGCTGGCCCGGCTGGTAGTTGCCGTTCTTGTCCTTGTACGCCGTGGTGTTGACGTTGTAGATGTACTTGCCCGTGGCCGTGTCGTAGCCGCTCACGTCGGCCAGGGTACGGATCAGCGGGAAGGGAGCGCGGCGCTCGACGCCCCACTTCGAATTGAGCAGGTTGCCGAAGTTGAAGAAGTCGAAGCGCAGTTCGCCCTTGTTGCCTTCGAAGATGCCCGGGATCTGCTGACGGAACGACAAGTCGATCTGGTTCACCCAGGGCGAACGCGTGCCGTTACGGCCGGCGATCTCGCCCATGTGGTCGCGCAGATACGGGTTGTTCTGGATGTAGGACATGAACTGCTGCTTCTGCAGGTCCGTCGTGCCGGTGGCCCACTGGACGTCGGTCGCCGACTTCGGAATGTAGACGAGGTCGCGCGAATAGCCGTCGCCGTTGGTGTCGGTACCGGAAACCCAGCTGTACGGCGCGCCTGCATGCAGATCGGCGAACGCGCTGATCTGGGTCAGGTAGTCGCCGAAGAACTTGTGCTGCCAGGTGAGGCTGCCGAGCACGCGCTGCGGCACGCTGTAGTTCGAGGTTGCCGCGGCGTCGGTGTTCGGGTTCTTCCAGACGTTGCCGAGGATGTTGGAGTTGGCGACGCTCGAAGTACCGGGGTTGACGTCCGTGGCGTGACCGACGCGGAACGCAACCATCGCACTCCAGTCGTCCGCCATCGGCTTGCGGAACGACAGGGTCAGCGTGTTCGACTGGCCCTGATGCGTATTGGTCAGCTCGGTCACGTTGCCGAACGACGGGTTGGCGCCGGCCTTGGTGCTGGACGAGCAGGTCTTCGCGTTGGCAGAGCTGCAGAAGAACTGGCGGCCGTCGGCACCAACGAACTGGGGCGCACCCAAGTTCAGGTTCTTGTAGAAGATATCGTCGTTGGTCTTGGTGTAGTTGAACTCCAACGAACTGATGATGCCCATCCACGGCAGTTCGCGGTCGAGACCGAGCGCGAACTGGGTGGTATTCGGCATCTTGAAGTTCGGGTCGACCGTATCGACCGCCATCGCCGCCACGCTCGAGCCGAGCACCAGCGTGCCGGAGTTCGGAATCAACGGATTGGCGGCATTGTAGACCGGAGCCTGCTTCACGTAGGAAACCTGGCCGGCCGCACAGGAACTGCCCGTCGCCTTGGTGAAGTTCTTGCCGTTGCTGCTGCAGAGCAAGGTGCCGGCGGGATTCGCGGACGCGTCGATGATGTCATAGGTGACGATCGTCGTACCCGGATTGCCGTAGAAGTTGGAGTACCACACGGTCGGAACGTCGGACACGAACACGCCGACGCCGCCGCGCAGCTGGGTCTTGTATTCGGTGTCGAAGTCATAGTTGAACGACACGCGCGGCTGCCACGCCGGGGCCACGCTCGGCAGCGAATTGTTGGCGTAGCCAAAGCCGCCCTTGGCAACCGAACAAACCGTCGTACCGTCGGAGTTCTTCGCAGTGAAGGCCGTACCCGGCGCCGCGGCGAAGCAAGGGTTGAAGTTCGGCGTCTCGGGGAATCGCGGCGCATCGAAACGCAGGCCGTAGGTCAGCGAAAGCCGATCCGTCGCCTGCCAGGTGTCTTGCAGGAAGGCGCCATACTGTTGCTTCTTGAAGTTGGCCTGCGAGTTCTGCAGGTTGTAGCCCGGTGCCGGCTGCTTGATCGTGTACTCCTCCCAGTTGCCGGCAGTGAAATTGCCCAGCGTCTGGTAGGTATAGCTGCCGACCGCGCCCTGCATGAACGCGTTGTAGACCTTGTCCTGAGCACCGTTGAGTCCGGCCTTCACCGTGTGTTCGCCGAGGTGCCAGGTGCCGGAGAGATAGGCGTAGTCCTGCTTGATGTCGAGCAGGTTCACCTGGCTCGAAAATTCGGTACCGAACGTCGTGCTCGGCGTGAAGCCGGTCGGATTCACGGTGACCTGCACGGACGGCTGATAGCCGCCGGCCAGCGGACCGCGCAACGCGGAGATGTCCGAATGCTGCACGTCCAGTTCGGTCGAGAACACGTCGCTCCAATCGCTGAAGACCTGGACCAAGTAGCTCTTCGTGTCGCGATTGTTGTAGTACCAGTTGCTGTTCGGCGTGACCGAGGTGCTGCTGCCGGTCGGAACCGGCTGCACTTCCTTGGTCTCGCTGTAGCGGAACACGGCGCGGTGCTGATCGTTGATGTTCCAGTCGATCTTGGCCAGGTAGCGCTTGTCGGTCAGGTTGGCGAGCGTGCGATCACCGGTGTTGAAGCCGAACGTCTTCGCCTGCGCGAGCACCGAGTTGAAGAACGCGCTATTCAGACCCGTCACCGGCGTGCCGCCTGTGCCGTCCGACGGCGAGGAAGTCGCACCGATGCCGACGCGCTCGCTCTTTTCGTAGCCGAGGAAGAAGAACAGCGTGTCCTTGATGATCGGGCCGCCAGCGGTGAAGCCGGCCGTCCACTCGCGCTGCCAGCCGTTGTAAGGCTGCTCGATGCCGCCCTTGGTCAGAGCGATGTCGCCCATGAACGTGTCGTTCGCGGTGCGGTAGGCGTAGTACACCGAGCCGTGGAAATCGTTCGTGCCGCTCTTCGACACTGCGTTGATGTTCGCGCCGACGCAGCCGCGCGTCGAGACATCGAAGTTCGAGGTGGAGAGCTGGTACGAGTCGATGACGTCCGGCGAAATCGGCGTACCGACGCTGAACAGGCCGTTCGAAGCGAGGCCGAACGGGTCACCCGCGTTGACCTGGTCGACGGTCGTGCAGTTGTAGCGGAAATTCTTGCCGTTCGCCGAGATCGCGCCGGCGTCACGGTCGGTGATCGAGATGCGCGGATCCATGCGCGCGATCGCCTGGAACGAGCGGTCGGCGTTGACCGCCGCTTCGAGCTGCGAGCGCGAGATGTTCGTGGACAGGCCCTTGTTGTCCGAATTGAACACCGCAACCTGGGTGGCGTTCGCGGTCACGGTCACGCCTTCGAGCTGGGCCGCGGCCTGGGCCGCTTCGGTGAGGTTGACCGTCGAGGTCTCGCCGAGGTTCAGGAACACGTTGTCGGCGTCGACTTCCTTGATGCCCGTGCCCTGCGCCTCGATGTGATACGGACCACCGACGCGCAGACCCTGCGCCTGGTAGCGGCCGCTCGCATCGGCGGTGGCGTTCGACGTGGTGCCCGACGGCACGTGCACGATCTTGATCTTGGCGCCGGCGACGGGCGCGCCCTTCGCGTCCACGACGCGGCCGGTCAGGGCCGACGTGGTGTCCTGCGCATAGACAGGCGCGGAAACGGCCAACGCAGACGCGATCACACCCGCAAGCAGCTTGACTCTCAACGGATTCTTCATCTCGATCATCTCCCGAACTATAGAGCTCTGTTCTCTAAACCCAAAAGCCACGAACCATGCGCACGCGCACGGCATGATTGTTCGCCTTAACCCCTATGGTTTGCCCGGTCCGGCGCTCGGCCAGAACGACGCGTCTTGCACATCGTCCGCGACACGCGCAGGACGAGTTAACACGAGCTTAACTACACTTTATGACAGTTTTCTAACAGATGCCAGCCTCGTCGCAAAATTTACGTTGCTGAACTAATCAGGCAGCTTCGAGGTAGCGCTGGCGCTTGGCCGCGCGTAGAAAATTCAGGTCCAGGCGGATCAGGCCGTCGACGCAATGGCCGAACGCCGGATCGGTACCGAACGCGAGGAAACGCACGCCTTCGGGCTCGCACAAATCGACATAGTGCTTGTAGAGCGTGGGAATCGCGCACTCCATCTGCGCAAGCTGGCGCTTGAGCTGGATCAGACCGGCCTTGGCATCCTTGTCGGCCCAGGCGTGCGCGGCGGCCGCTTCCACGTGCGGCGAAATTTTCAGCGGATTGCGCGACGCGGCCAAGCCTTCGCCATCGCCGAAATAGTGACGATGGCAATGCACGATCCATTCGCGCGCCGCCGGCGGCAGCGCCGCGCTGATCGACACGGGGCCAAACAGGTAGCGCAGGTCGGGACGATGGCGCAGATACGCGCCGATGCCCTGCCAGAGATAGTCGAGGCTGCGCGAATTCCAATACGCCGGCTGGACGAAGCTGCGGCCGAGCTCCACGCCTTCGGCGATGAATTCCCGCGCCGGCGGCGCGTAGTCGAACAGGGTCGACGAATACAGTCCGGGCAGGCCCTGTGCGGCGAGGATGCGTGCGCCCTCGCCGAGGCGATACGCGCCGACGATCGCCAGCGCCTGCTCGTCCCAGAGCACGAGGTGGCGATAGTGCGTGTCGAAACGATCGAGGTCACGGCGCAGGCCGGAGCCCTCGCCGACGCGGCGGAACGACAGCTCGCGCAGGCGGCCGATTTCGCGCAGCACCGGGCAGTCGGGCTGTGCGTCGATCAAGAGGATGCGTTTGCCGTCCTGGGTCGCGCCGAGCTCCTGCGCGCGCTTCAACGCGTGGCGAATCGCGAGCGGCGATTCGGGATGGGCGATCGTGCGCGAAGTCACGAACACAGTCGGCCGGCGTTTGGCGAGCTCGTAGACGTGGCGGCGCATCGCCTGCGCCACCGGCTCGGCCTGGTCCGTTCCGAGTTCGCTCGCCGCGACCGGCTCGCCGACGCTGATGCCGAGCTGCTGCGGGACGAACATCTCGCGCGGAAGCAACAACGAGGATAAAGGCTTGGCCAGCATCGATACGCCGTAGAACGTTGGCGAGTTGTGCGCGGCGATATGCACGGGCAGTACCGACGCGCCCGCGTGCCGCGCCATGCGCACGAAACCGGACGACCAGCGCCCGTCACGCACGCCCTGCGGGCCCATGCGCGATACTTCGCCCGCGGGGAACACGATCAGCGCCTGTTCGTTTTCCAGCGCGCGATAGGCGTCGCGCAGACGTCCTGCGGACGCACCGCTGCCGAACACATTGACCGGCAGCAACAACGAAGACAACTGCGCGAGCTGCGACAGCACGTCGTTGGCCAAGATGCGCACATCGCGGCGTACACCGCCGACCAGATGCACCAGTGCTAACGCATCGAACGCGCCGAGCGGATGGTTGGCGACGATGACGATGCGGCCCTCGGCCGGGATGTTCTCGCGGTCCGTGTGCGCAATGCGATAGCTGACGCCGAACTTCTCCAGCGCGCGCTCGACGAAATCGAAGCCGGTCAACGGAGCCAGATCGGCGAGGACGCGGTTGATGCGCTCCTCGCAGGCGATCTTGCGCAACAGTTCGACGACCGGCTGCGAGAAACTGCGCGCGCGGCCTGCGGCAAGACGCGGAAACTTCTCGAAAAAACTGCGTTCGACGCTGATCATGGTGTCGCCCTCTCCCCGTGGGCGACACGCTAGCGGCGCATTGTTACAAACCGGCGAAATCCGCGTCCCTTCTCCGTTGGGAGAAAGGACACGAGATCAACTCAGTTTCATGTAGGCGGTAAAGCCGTCGAGGAACATCTGCACCGACAACGCCACGAGCAGCATGCCGACGAGGCGCTCGATCGCACTGAGCACACTCTGGCCGAGCAGGCGGAACAGCCAGGTCGATGCGAGCAGAATCAGCGCCGTGGCGAGCCAGGCGCAGAACAAGGCGATGCTCCAGTCTGCCGTGCGGCCGGGTTCCGAGTTCGCCATGAGCATCAGCGCGGCCATCGCCGACGGCCCGGCCACACCCGGTATCGCCATCGGCACGATGAACGGCTCGCCGCCTTCGGCGTTGCCGAACACGCCGCCTTCGCGCGGAAACACCATCCTCACACCGATCAGGAACAGCACGATGCCGCCGGCGATGCTGACCGACTCGATGCGCAGCTGCATCAGCTTGAGCACGGTGCTGCCGCAGAACAGGATGGCGAACAAGGTGACGAGGGCGATTACGAGTTCGCGGATCAAAACGTAGCGGCGCCGCTGTGGCGCGACGTTCTTGAGCAGGCTGAGGAAGATCGGGATGTTGCCGAGCGGGTCGAGGATCAGGAACAGCATGATTCCGGCCGACAGCGTGGTGATGCTCGTACCCATAGCTCCCCCTAATGAAGTTCGACCGCCGTTCCGACTTCCGCAGGATCGACGGGCGCGAGCCTCAGCGCAAGTCCAACACCTTGCCGCGCGCGGCCGCTCCTTCCGCACCGAGCAGGTAAATCACGGCCTGCGCCGCAGCGTCGGCCGTCGGCAGTTCCATCGTGTTCTCGCCGAAATAGGCCATGCGCCGCAGCGCGCTGCGCATCGGCGCGGGCAACAGCGCGTGCACGCGCGCGCGGCTGGTTTCCCATTCCTGGTGCAGGGTCGAGGCGAATCCGATCAGCGCGTGCTTGGCCGTTCCGTAGCCACCCCAGAACGCCTTGCCGATGCGCTCGGGATCGTCGAGCACGAATACCACGCTGGCATTCGCGCTGTCCTCCTGCGCACGCAGAAGCAACTCCGCGCACGCCTGCACGATCAAAAACGGAGCGTTGAGATTGACGTGCAGCGTCTTCAGCCAGGCTTCCGCTTTGGCATCGACCGCGGGCTGCAGGCCGTCGAACTGCGCGGCGGCGAAGACGACGCCGTCGAGCCGGCCGAACTCGCGTTCGATCGTCGCAGCAAGATCGTCATAGTCCTTCGGCGAGGCGCCGGCAAGGTCGAGCGGATAGATGGCCGCCGCGCCAGGATGCGCGGCTTCGATCTCGTCGTAGAGTTTTTCCAGCGGGCGCACCTTGCGTCCGAGCAGGATCACTTTCGCCCCGGCCTGTGCTGCCGCTTTCGCACTCGCGCTGCCGAGCGCGCCGACGGCGCCGACGATCAGCACGACGCGGTCGCGCAGGGAATCCGGTTTCGCTTTCCAGTCCGCAGGCAGGCGCGCGGTGTCGCGCAGTTCGATCCTCATGCCGCTTTCTGCGCTTCCTTGGCCATGCGCGCGAGCTCGCCGCTTTCCTGCAATTCGAGAGTGATGTCGCAACCGCCGATCAATTCGCCGTTGATGAACAACTGCGGAAACGTCGGCCAGTTCGAGTAACGCGGCAAGTTGGCACGGATATCGGGGTCTTCGAGCACGTTGACCGAGGCGAACTGCGCGCCGCACGACTTCAACGCCTGCACCGTGCGCGAGGAAAACCCGCACATCGGAAACTGCGGCGTGCCCTTCATGAACAGCACGATCGGATTGTCGTCGACGATTTTCTTGATGCGTTCTTCGGTATTCATGGACCTTGTCTGGCTCAAGCAACGGCGCCGTGGCGCGATGCGCCATTGTAGCAGGCGCGGCTTGCTTTCCTCGTTCGCCGACCCAATCCCTTATACTCGACACCCCTTCCAGCCCCAGCCAGGAGACGACGATGGCGATTGAACTCCCCCCTCTTCCGTACGCGCGCGACGCGCTCGCCCCACACATCTCGGCCGAGACGCTCGACTATCACTATGGCAAGCATCATCAGGCCTACGTGACCAACCTCAACAACCTGATCAAGGGCACCCAGTTCGAGAATTCCAGCCTTGACGATATCGTCAAGAACTCGCAGGGCGGCATGTTCAACAATGCGGCGCAGATCTGGAACCACACGTTCTACTGGAACTCGCTCTCGCCCAAGGGCGGCGGCGATCCGTCCGGCAAGCTCGCCGATGCGATCGTGAAGACGTTCGGCGGCATCGCTCAGTTCAAGGAAGAGTTCACCAAGACCGCGGTCGGCACGTTCGGTTCCGGCTGGGCTTGGCTCGTGCAGCGCGCCGACGGCAGCCTCGGCCTCGTTTCGACCAGCAACGCGGCCACGCCGATCACCGGCACCGACCGCCCGCTGCTGACCTGCGACGTGTGGGAACACGCCTATTACATCGATTACCGCAACGCGCGACCGAAGTACGTCGAGGCGTTCTGGAGCCTGACCAATTGGGAATTCGCGGCGAGTCAGCTCGCCTAGCATCCAGGCAGGCAATGCGAAAACAGGGGCGCGAAAGCGCCCCTTTTCACACCTGAAGCGAACGCACTGCGCAAATTGTTTGTGCTAAACAAAATGGTCTCGCTATCCCGGCGAAACCAGTTGAAAGGAACGTCTATGCGAGACTCGAAGTTCGGTCGTTGGACTTTCGCACTGCTTCCCTTGCTGCTGTTCGCAATCGGCACACAGGCGACGGGCGGCGAACGTCTGGCCGACCCGGCTCCCTCGGCAGACCGTCGTTCCGACTCCGACTCGGAAGGCGCCGGCAGCGACGATCTGCGCGAGGTCTACACGGCGATGGGCAAAGCCGACTCTGCTGCTCTGTTCGCTCTATACAAGTCGAAAGATCCGATCGTTCACGTCCTCGCCGCAATGGCAATTGAACGCACGCATTTCAACCTTGACGCGGCGAGCAAGGACGCGCAGATCTGCGAAGACAATCTGTTCCAGAGCAAGCCGGCCATCGCTATGTTGTGCGGCCAATTCCGGGCGGGCAACCTTCGTCTTTCCGGAAAATGGCGGGCTGCTATAGATGCGGAAGCTGCCCTTGTGCGCCGCTATCGCGGCCGTAGTCCGGAAATTGACCGCCATGTCGCCGATCTGCAGGAATTTCTCGACCACGAAGCCGACATCCCACAGTTCTCGATCGACACCCCGTCCACGGATGTGTCCCTTCCCATCAAGAAACGGGCGACCGAAGACGAGTTTGACAAGACGAGTCTCTCCGCCGGACGCAGCGAGCGCGACGTCGCGCAACCAATCCTCTCCGCCAGGGCCAACGGGCGAGATTTCGATCTTCTGCTCGACACTGGCGCAAATGATCTGATTCTCGACGAAAGCAAGGCACGCGACCTCGGCGTCAAGTTGCTCGACGAGCAGGGCGTAGCTAGCGGCTGGTTGAGTACGGGCATCAAGACTCAGCGCGGTGTACTCGACTCATTACAAATCGGTTCGATTACGTTGCACAACGCGCCGGTGACGATCGTGCCGCGCAGGAATGCACTCATCGGCATCAACTTGCTTGCGCCACTCGGCGCCTTGCGCCTGACCGACAAGACGCTAACGGTCTATGCTAAGCCGGACAACGTTCCTTCTTGCGACCGCGACATGCAGGTCGGCACCGACCCACAGGGCCGCCGGTTGCGTATCCTTCCCGAGTTCCTCGTCAACGACCAAGCACATCATGTGATGGTCGATACAGGTGCTTCCAGTTTTCTGATCGGCACCCAGGCCGCGCTGCAGCAAGTGACTCACTTGGTCAAAGGCAATGTTTCGATCGACGATATCGGCGGCCGCCATAGCTCTGTCGGCGCAGAAGGGGCGAAAGTCAGAATGCAGATCGATCGCCAGCCGTTCAACATCTATTTCATCGTCTACACAGGATCTACGTTTCCCTTCGACATTGCGCTGGGCGCTGGCGCGCTGAAGGACATGGATTTTGTTTTCGACTTTCGCCGGCAAAGTCTCTGCTTCCCGATGCACCCCAACGCGCGCTGAGCGCGGATCGGTATCGGACGCTAGGGATACCACTCAGAGCGCCTTGAGTACTTGCACGACCTGCTCTTCGCGTCCCAGGGCGCGTGCAACACGCGCGAGGCGTTCCCGCATCTCCGCCTTCGTGTTCGCGCACAACGTCGCGTGGCCTACCTTGCGCCCTGCGCGTGGCGACTTGCCGTAGTCGTGCCAATGCGCACGCGGCTCGGCAAGCACGGGCAGCGCATCAGGCAGCTCGCCGATGAAGTTGAGCATGACCGCGGTGCCGAGCACCGAGGTGTCGCCGAGCGGCAGGCCGAGCACGGCGCGCACGTGGTTCTCGAACTGGCTGCACGGCGCGCCCTCGATCGTCCAATGCCCCGAGTTGTGCACGCGTGGCGCCATCTCGTTGCCGAGCAGCTGGCCGTCCTTGACGAACAGTTCCAGCGCGAACGTGCCGACGTAGTCGAGATGCTCGGCGATCGCGCGCGCGTGGCGTGCAGCCGGTTCGATCAACGTGTCGGACTCCGGTGCCGGTGCGAGCGTCGCCGAGAGAATGCCGTCCTCATGCCAGTTTTGCACAAGTGGATAAGTGGAAAATGCGCCGTCGCGGCCGCGCACGGCGACCAGCGAAACTTCGCGCTCAAAGGGAACCCAGGCTTCGAGGATCAGCGCGGCGCCGCCGAGTGCAGCCCAGGCCGCGTCGATATCGGCCGGCGACTTGATGCGAAACTGGCCCTTGCCGTCGTAGCCGAGTCGGCGCGTCTTCAATACGGCCGGAGTGCCGATCGTGCCGAGCGCGCGTTCGAGATCGTCGCGGCTGTCGACCGCGGCGAACGCCGGCGTGGCCAGGCCGAGTTCGCGGAACAAGGTCTTTTCGACCAGGCGATCCTGCGTCGTCGCGAGCGCGCGCGGATTCGGGAACACGGCGACGTGTTCGGCGAGCCAATGCGCCGTGTCGGCCGGCACGTTCTCGAAATCGAACGTGGCCACGTCGATGCGCTTGGCGAAGTCTTGCAAGGCTGCAAAGTCACGCCAGTCGGCGGTGATCTGCGGCGCGACCTGTCCCGCGCACGCATCGGCAACGTTGTCGACGACGAGAAAGCGCACGCCGAGCGGCGCACCAGCGAGGGCGATCATGCGGGCTAGCTGCCCGCCGCCGAGGATGCCAATGGTTTTCATGCGCGCGGATCGGGCTTGTCGAGCACCGCTTGCGTCTGCGCGGCACGGAATTCGCGCAACGCTTTGGCGACCGTCGAATCTTCGAGAGCGAGCAGGCTCGCGGCGAACAGCGCCGCATTCGTCGCACCGGCCTTGCCGATCGCGAACGTGGCTACCGGGATCCCGGCTGGCATCTGCACGATCGACAGCAGCGAATCCATGCCGTTGAGCGCATGCGACTGCACCGGCACGCCGAGCACGGGCAGCGCGGTCTTCGCCGCGAGCATGCCGGGAAGATGCGCGGCGCCACCGGCACCGGCGATGATCGCCTTGAGGCCGCGCGAGGCCGCCTTGTGCGCGTAATCGAACAACAGATCGGGCGTGCGGTGCGCGGAAACGACTTGCACCTCGTGCGCAACGCCGAGCTTGGCCAGCATCTCGGCGGCATGAGTCATCGTTTCCCAGTCCGAGCGCGAACCCATGACGATGCCGATGCGCGCTGCCGCAGTGTCTGTGTTCATGGCGGGGCCGGAGCAAAAACGATATTCTACGGGCACTTCCGCATTCACGCATCCTCAGCGCATGGACAAACGTCTACTGGACATCCTCTGCGATCCGGTCACCAAGACGCCGGTCAAGCTGCTCAGCCGTTCCCAGCTCGACGCGCTCAACCGCGAGATCGCCCAGGACGGCGTGAAAACTGTGGCTGGCACGAACGTGGCCGCGGCTCTCAAGGCCGGCTTGATCACGACCGACGGCAAGGTGATCTACCGCATCGACGACGACATTCCGGTGATGCTCGCCGACGAGGGCATAGGCACGACGCAGCTGCACGATTTTCCCGCCTGAGCCGATGAACGACCTGCTTCCGCCGGACGCTGCCGTAGTCGCGCAAGACGTTGCGCGCGCGCTGAGCGAGGATTTCGGCAGCGGCGACGCGACCGCCGACCTGTTGCCCGCCACCGCCATGGCCAGCGCTACCGTCATCACGCGCGAGCACGCCGTGCTCTGCGGCACGGCCTGGTTCGACGCCTGCTTCCGTGCACGTGATGCGAACCTCGTTATCGAATGGCAGGCACGTGACGGCGATCGCGTCGCTGCGAATTCGACGCTGTGCACCCTGCGCGGCAACGCGCGCGCGCTGGTCGGCGCGGAGCGCTCGGCGTTGAACTTTCTGCAAACCTTGTCGGCAACCGCGACCGTCGCAGCGCAATTCGCCGACGCCGTGCGCGGCACGCGCACGCGCATCCTCGACACGCGCAAGACCCTGCCCGGCCTGCGCTACGCGCAGAAATATGCGGTGCGCTGCGGCGGCGCGACGAACCATCGCATCGGCCTGTTCGATGCGATCCTGATCAAGGAAAACCACATCGCCGCGGCGGGCTCGCTTGCGGCCGCAGTGGCGGCGGCACGTGCAGCCCATCCGAGCCTGCTGCTCGAGGTCGAAGTGGAAAATTTCGACGAGCTCGAGCAGGCGCTCGCGGCCAAGGTCGACCGCATCATGCTCGACGAATTCTCGCCCGATGACATGCGCCGCGCGGTCGCCCATGTGGCCGGGCGCGTGTCGATCGAAGTGTCCGGCAGCGTGACGCTCGAGCGCGTACGTTCGATCGCCGAAACCGGCGTCGATTTCATTTCGGTCGGCTCGCTGACCAAGCATGTGCGCGCGATCGACCTGTCGATGCGCATTCGCATGGAACCTCAGGCAGGTTGATCGCAGCGATCGGTGCCGATCACTTCGGCCGCATGATCGCCTCGCGTATCGCTGCGTCGCGCGCCGCGTCGTCGAAATTCAGTCGGTCACCGGTTTCGCGCACGCCGAGATCCGCATACAGCGCATTCCAGTCGGGAAAGCCGCGCATCGCGGCGAACTCGCGATAGCGCGCGGCAATCAGCGTCGTGCCGGCCAGCGCATCGAGTCGCGCGACGAAATCCTCCGGCCGCCACGCGTGATAGGCCGGCAGACAGCAGTCGCGGAAGCGCGACAGCGCAGTATCGAGGCCGACCTTGCCACCACTTTCGCGGCGCAAATCGCGATCGACCGTGAGCCAGAACGCCGCGCCAGCCCAGTACACGCGCTGGAACGCGTGCGAGCGATGCATGTTTGCCGCAGTCTGTTCCAGCGTGCCGTCGCCGCGCGCCGCCGCGCCGCGCTTGAAGCCTTCGGCGAGACGATCCCAACCCTGCGCTGTCGTAAGCAACCCGCCGCGCGCGCGCAACACGTTCTGGTAATACGTGGCGAGGCCCTCCGCCAGCCACGACCCGCGATCGCCGAGATAAGGGTGCATGAGGTGACTCAACTCGTGCACGGCCATCCAATCGTCGCCGAACTCGGCCTCGGGCCGGCTCGGATCGATCAGCAGCTGCAGCGCATTGCCCTGCCCGCGCACGGACTGGCCGAACACGACCGCCTGCCCGCGCGCGCGCGCTCCGACAGGCAGCATCAGCACTTGCACGTCGGCCAACGGCAGGCGACCGTAGGCGCCAAGCACGGCATGCGCGACGCGATCGAACCAGTGCTCGAGCTTGACGCGTTGCGTCGCATCGACGCCGGCGAGGATCGACAAACGCAGTACGCCGCCCGGCAGCTCGATTCGCTTTTCCTTGAAATGGCCGAGCGCGATCGACGCCGACCAAGTCGCCGGCGTGTTCGGAATGACAAAGTCTTTGAAAAGTGCAGTCGTGGACGGTTGTTTTTCGACTTTCGCCGCTTTCGACGATGCCGGAAAGCTTTCCTGCCATGGCGCCGACAGCGACCAACCCTCGGGCAGCTCCACCTGGATGCGTGCATCATCGTCCTGCACGTCGGCGCGCAACAGCCACAGCTGCGGCGCGACGACGATGTCGTCGCCCATGCGCCAGCCGACATCCGGCTTGTCCTGCGCCGCGATCGCGGCCAGGTCGGCGCGCCAGGTCAGGCACTCGCCGGCGCACCAGTCGCGTGCGTTCCAGCCGTCTTCGTCCTGCGCAAGCGGATGCGCATCGCTGCGCGTGACTTCGGCGACGAAGCGCTTCGCCCATGCCGAATCCGCGGCGAAGCTTACCTGCGCGTGCGCCTCGCTCAGACAGAGGCGAACGCGCATGCTCTGCGATGCCGCGTCGAAGGCTGCGCGGTACTGCGGCCCTTCTCGTGCTGCGGCGAACGCCGGCGGCAACAGCATCGACAGGAATACGGAAAATATCAGGCTACGCAGCACGGCATCTCGCCCATCTTCGATTCGACGAAGAGCTGACCCGGATGGTGCCCGCGCCATTACAATTCGAGCAATGGATGTTTCGTACCTGCTCGACGATCTCAACCCGGCCCAGCGCGAAGCGGTCAGCGCGCCGCCCGGTCACTACCTTGTACTCGCCGGTGCCGGCTCGGGCAAGACGCGCGTGCTCACCCATCGCATCGGCTGGCTGCTCGAAGTCGAGCGCGCCTCACCGTGGTCGATACTGGCGGTCACGTTCACGAACAAGGCCGCCGGCGAGATGCGCACGCGTGCGCAGACGCTGCTCGAGAGCTCGTCGCTGATCAATACGCGCGGGCTCACGGTCGGTACGTTCCACGGCATCGCCCATCGCCTGCTGCGCCAACATTGGCGCGAGGCGAAGCTGCCGGAAACGTTCCAGATCCTCGATAGCGACGACCAGCAACGCCTGATCAAGCGCACGATCGCCGCGCTCGGCCTCGACGAGTCGCGTTTCCCGCCGCGCCAGGCCGCTTGGTTCATCAACACGGCCAAGGACGAGGGCAAGCGGCCGGCGGCGTTCGAGCGCGAGGGCAACCCGCTCACGCGCACGCTGGTCGACATCTACAAGGCCTACGAGGAACAGTGCCAGCGCTCGGGCCTCGTCGACTTCGCCGAACTGCTGCTGCGCTCGCACGAATTGTTCCTCACCGACGACCGCCTGCTTGCGCATTACCGCGAACGCTGGCGGCATCTTCTGATCGACGAATTCCAGGACACGAACACGCTGCAATATGCCTGGATCCGCGTACTTGCCGGCGATACCGGGCAAGTATTCGTCGTCGGCGACGACGATCAGGCGATCTACGGCTGGCGCGGCGCACGCGTGGAGAACGTGCAGCATTTCCTGCGCGATTTTCCGAGCGCGAAGACGATCCGCCTCGAACAGAACTACCGTTCAACCGGTACGATCCTCAAGGCCGCGAACGCAATTATCGCGAACAATCCGCAACGCCTCGGCAAGCAGCTATGGACCGCGGGCGAGGCCGGCCAACCGATCTCGCTGTATGCCGCGTACAACGAACAGGACGAGGCGCGTTACGTCATCGAGGCGATCCGCGAACACATGCGCCAGGGCGGCAACGCGCGCGACTGCGCGATTCTGTACCGCTCGAACGCGCAATCGCGCAATTTCGAAGAGCAGCTGATCCAGCATGACATCCGCTACCGCGTCTACGGCGGTTTGCGCTTTTTCGACCGCGCCGAGATCAAGGACGCGCTCGCCTACCTGCGCCTCGTCGCCAACCGCCACGACGACGCTGCGTTCGAGCGCACAGTCAACACGCCGCCGCGCGGGATCGGCGAACGCACGCTCGATACGCTGCGCCAGCGCGCGCGCCGCGATTCGAGCTCGCTCTGGGACGCGGTGCTCGCCGAGTTCATCACCGGCGACCTGGCCGGGCGCGCGAAGAACGCGCTGCGCGGCTTCGTCGATCTGATCGAGGCGTTGGCCAAGGATTGCGCCGGCATCGACGAGTCCGCGATGGCGCTCGCCGAACAGATCGACATCGCGATCCAGAAATCCGGTTTGCGCGATTTCTACGAAGCCGATGCGCGCGGCAGCGCCGAGTCGCGCGTGGAAAACCTCGACGAACTGGTCAATGTCGCCAGCCGCTTCGAGCGAACGCCCGAGGATTTCGATGCCGGCCTGAGCGAACTCGCCGCGTTTCTCGCCCACGCTGCGCTCGAAGCCGGCGAATCGCAGGGCGAGGCCTGGGAAGACTGCGTGCAGTTGATGACGCTGCATTCGGCCAAGGGGCTCGAATTCCCGATCGTGTTCCTCGTCGGTCTTGAAGATGGCCTGTTCCCGAGCCAACGCTCGCTCGACGAACCGGGCCGGCTCGAGGAGGAGCGCCGCCTGGCCTACGTCGGCATCACGCGCGCGCGCGAATCGCTGATGCTGTCCTATGCCGAATCGCGCCGGCTGCACGGCATGGAAAGCTACAACCGCCCTTCGCGCTTTCTGCACGAGCTGCCGCGCGAACTGCTGCACGAGGTGCGCCCGCGCGTGCAGGTCTCGCGACCGCTGTCGTCGAACCACTATGCCGCCGACGCGCTCGAAGTCACCCAATTGAAACTCGGCCAGCGCGTGCGCCATGCCAGCTTCGGCGAAGGCGTGGTCATGGACGCCGAAGGCTCGGGCGCGCACGCGCGCGTGCAGGTCAATTTCGAAGATGCCGGAGCGAAATGGCTCGTTCTGGCCTATGCGAATCTGACGCCGCTGTAGCTTCCCTTCTCCCACTGAGAGGCGGGTGCAACGGCGGAACCATTTCTGCTGCAACCTGTCAGAGCCCCGACGCATCCAACGAACAGGCCTGGAGTACTCTGCATGACCAAACCGACCCAAGTGCTCGTCTGGATGGGGGGATTTCTTGTTGCGGTCGCCGCACTGGCCGGCATACTCGCGCCGAAGCTGCTCGCGAATTTCCAGGCGAATCCGTTCTTCAACGGGGTGATCCTGCTCGTGTTGCTGTTCGGCATCGCCTGGAACCTACGCCAGGTGCTGCAGCTTTCGCGCGAGGTCGAGTGGATCGAGACGTTCAAGCGTTCCGATCCGAACCGACCGCTCACCCCGCCGAAGCTGCTCGCGCCGATGGCGCGCATGCTGTCCGGGCGCGAACGCTCGAAGTTTTCACTGTCGGCGACCAGCCTGCGCTCGCTGCTCGATTCAATCTATCTGCGTCTTGAGGAATCGCGCGACCTGTCGCGTTACCTCGTCGGCCTCGCCATTTTTCTCGGCCTGCTCGGCACGTTCTGGGGCCTGCTCGTCACGATCCGCTCGGTCGCCGACATCATCGGTTCGCTCGGCGTCGGCACCGATCCGGCAGCGATGTTCAACGACCTCAAGGAACATCTGAAGGAACCGCTGTCGGGCATGTCGACGAGTTTCTCGACCTCGCTGTTCGGTCTCGCTTCCTCGCTCGTGCTCGGCTTTCTCGACCTGCAGGCGGGCCACGCACAGAACCGTTTCTACAATGAACTCGAGGAATGGCTGTCGGGACAGACGCGACTGTCGTCCGGCGCGTTGCAGGGCGATGGCGATGCAAATGTGCCGGCCTACGTGCAGGCGCTGCTCGAACAGACGGCCGACGGTCTCGAACGCATGCAGCGCGCGCTGATCGAGTCCGAGCGCGAGCGGCGCAATTCGTCCGAACAGCTCGGCGAACTCAATACCCAGCTCGCGCGCCTGACCGACCTGCTCAGCCGCGAATCGCGCGAGATGCGCGGCATGAGCGAGACCCAGGAAGAACTGAAGAACGTGCTGAAGACGCTCGCCGCCGCGCCGAACCAGGGCGCGCGCCTGACCGATGACCTGCGCAGCGAATTCCGCCTGCTCTCGCGCACGATCGCCGCCGCGGTCGACGGCAAGCGCAACGGGGTCTGAGCGATGAACTCGCTCGCGCGCCGCCGCCGCGGCCTCGACATCTGGCCGGGGTTCGTCGATGCGTTGACGAGCCTCATCCTCGTGATGGTCTTCGTCCTGCTGCTGTTCGCGGTCGGCCAGTTCGTGCTGTCGCAGACCCTGGTCGGCAAGAACAAGGCCCTGGCCGATCTCAATGCGCAGATCGCGCAACTTGCACAGACACTGTCGCTCGCGCAAGACGCGAAGGCCAAGCTCGATACCAAGGTCAACGAATTGTCGGCCTCGCTCGGCCAATCCAACACCGCGCTCGATGCGGCGCATGCGGAAGCGGCCAAACTGAGCGCCGATATCGCCGCGCTGACCGAGCTGAAGACCCAGCTCGAACAGCAGGTCGCGCAGATGGCCGCGCAGCTCGACACGTCGAAGAAGGACCTCGTCGCCGCGACCGACCTCAATGCCAAGTCCGCCGCGCAAGTCGAACTGCTCAACCGCCAGCTCGCCGCAGTGCAGGACCAACTCAAGCAGATTACGGCCGCGCTCGAGATCGCCAACAAGAACGTCAAGGACAAGGACGTGAAGATCGCCGAGCTCGGCAAGGAGCTGAACATCGCGCTCGCAAACAAGGTCAACCAGCTCGAGAAGTACCGTTCGGAATTCTTCGGCAAGCTGCGCGAGGCGCTCGGCAATCGGCCCGATATCCAGGTCGTCGGTGACCGCTTCGTCGTGCCCACCGATATTCTGTTCGATACGGGCTCGGCCGAGCTTTCGCCTGATGCGCAGGCGTCGATGGCCAAGCTGGCGAAGACGCTCAATGAAGTCGCCGCCGAAATTCCGTCCAGCCTCGACTGGGTGCTGCGCATCGACGGCCACACCGACAAGCGCCCGATCCATACCGACCAGTTCCCCTCGAATTGGGAACTCTCGACTGCGCGCGCCACCGCGATCGTCAAGCAGCTCGCCGTCCAAGGTATCCAGCCGCGGCATCTCTCCGCGAACGGTTTCGGCCAGTTCCAGCCGCTTGATCCCAAGGACAGCGAAGCCGCCTACGCGAAGAACCGGCGCATCGAGATCCAGCTGACCAATCGTTGATGTGCGCTG
This sequence comes from Rudaea cellulosilytica DSM 22992, assembly GCF_000378125.1. Taxonomy (GTDB): domain Bacteria; phylum Pseudomonadota; class Gammaproteobacteria; order Xanthomonadales; family Rhodanobacteraceae; genus Rudaea; species Rudaea cellulosilytica. Next base: position 993,584 of record NZ_KB899242.1, read on the forward strand.
CGGGCGCGACGAGCCACGTCCGTCAGAGCAGGCCTGCTTTGTCTTCGGCTTTGGCGCGTTCCCAGTACGCGTCCTGCACGGTCAGCGATTTGCCGTCGAGCTGTGTGTTTTCGGCTTGGGCCAACGCCTCCATGCGGCGGAAGCGGCGCTCGAATTTCGCATTCGCCGCGCGCAGCGCCTGCGAGTAATCGACCTTGGCCAGGCGCGCGAGATTGACCGCGACGAACAGCACGTCGCCGATCTCGTCTTCCAAGCGCGCGCGATTGGCCGCCTTCGCCGCGACGTCGTGCGCATCGATTTCCGCCGCGGCAACGAGTTCGCTGCGCACCTCGGCGATTTCTTCCTCAAGCTTGTCGAGCACCGGCCCCGGGTCGGACCAATCGAAACCGATCGTCGATGCGCGCTTCTGCAGCTTGTAAGCACGCTGCCATTCGGGCAATCCGCGTGAAACACCGGCGAGCACGCTCGTGTCCGCATCGCCCTTGTCCTGGCGTTCGCGGCGCTTCAATTCCTCCCATGCTGCGGTTTGCGCGTCGGCGTCCTCGACGCTGAGCAGCTTGCCGGCGGCGTCGGGGAACACGTGCGGATGTCGGCGCAGCATCTTCGCGCAGATCGCATCGACCACGTCGGTGAAGGCGAAATGCCCGGCCTCCTCGGCCATGCGCGAGTGGAACACGACCTGCAACAGCAGATCGCCGAGTTCGTCGCGCAGGTCGGCATAGTCCTTACGGTCGATCGCGTCGGCAACCTCGTACGCCTCTTCGATCGTGTACGGCGCAATTGTGGCGAAGTCCTGCTTCACGTCCCACGGGCAGCCGCGCACGGGATCGCGCAGCGTGGCCATGATGCGCAGGAGATCTTCGATGGTATGACTCATTCGTCGGCGCTTCCGTCGCGCAGCAGCGCCGCCCAGTCGACTGCCTTGTCGCCGAAGGCGAGGAAATCGGGATTGAGCAGCGATTCCTTCGTGTTGTAGGTCAACCGCGAACCGTCGAGCCGGGTCACGCCGCCGCCGGCCTGCTCGAGCACGCATTGCCCGGCGGCCGTGTCCCACTCGCTGGTCAAGCCGTAACGGACGTACAGATCGGCCTCGCCTTGCGCGGTGCGACAGAACTTGAGCGAGGAGCCGAGAGAAATCAGCTCGTGCGTGCCGAGCTTGTCCAGCGCGGTAAGCATGCGCGGATCCGCATGCGAGCGGCTGCCAGCGACGATGAGCGGGGTCATACGCGCACGCGTGGAGATTGCAACGATTCCATGCTGCGGCGTTTGAGCATATGCATGCCCGCCTTGCCAGGCCAGGTACATCTCATCGAGCGCGGGCGCGTAGACCACACCGAGCGTCGGCGCGCCATCCTCGATCAAGGCGATGTTCACCGTGAATTCGCCGTTGTGCTTGATGAACTCGCGCGTGCCGTCGAGCGGATCGACCAGCCAATAGCGCGCCCAGCCGCGACGCTCGCTCCACGCCGCCTGTTCGGCGGATTCCTCGGATAGCACCGGAATCTGCGGTGTCAGTTCCGCGAGGCCGTCGACAATCGCATGGTGCGCGGCAAGATCGGCCGCGGTCAGCGGCGAGGCATCGTCCTTGCGCGCGATCGTGTAGTCGGCGTCGTAGATGCGCATGATCGCGGCACCGGCGGTGCGCGCAATCGCGGCGCATTCGCGCGCCAAGTCGGCATGATTCATTGTCACACTCGGGGTTGGTAGCGGCCGGCGAGATACTCGCGCGCCATGAACAGCGCGGCGATCGAACGACCCTCGCTGACTTCAGGATGGGTGAGCAGTGTGTGCAGCTCGGACAGTTTCCACGGCACGACTTCGAGTTCCTCAGGCTCGTCGCCGACGAGGCGCTCGGGATACAGGTCGCGCGCGAGGACGACGTGAGTCATTGCGCTCATGTACGAGGGCGACAGCGACAGCGTGCCGAGGATGTGCATTTCGCGCGCGCCGTAGCCGATCTCTTCCTTCAGTTCGCGATCCGCGCCCTGCTCAACCGTTTCGTCCTGGTCGAGGCGACCCTTGGTCAGGCCGAGTTCGTAGCGCTCGATCCCCGCACCGTATTCGCGCACGAGCAGCACCGTGTCGTCGTCGAGCATCGGCACGACGATGACCGCACCGAGCCCGGAACTCCTGAGCTTCTCGTAGGTGCGGCGTTCGCCGTTGGAAAATTCGAGGTCGAGCTGCTCGACCTTGAGGAAGCGGCTGCCGTCGACGCTGCGACGGGCGTGGATGATGGGCGGGATGCGCATGACCTTATTCTAACGCGCGCAGCCGCCAAGGCGTCCAATGCAAACCGGGTGCTGCGCGCGGCCCGAAAGTGACGCCTACGCCTGCGAGCGCGGGCGCAGCAGCATCGCACCGATCAGCGCGATCAATCCTGCGAGCGCGGCGAGCATCCAGGACGACGACGCCGGTGCAGCAACCGGCGGTGCCGGCGCAACATTGACGGCGAGAGTGATCGAGCTTGTCGCCGGCGCGGTATCCGCGTCGCCCGCGTATGTGGCGGTGATCGTGTGCGTGCCTAGCGACAACGTTGCCGTCGTGTAGCTCGCAGCGCCTCCCGCAAGTGAAACCGTGGCCAGCAGCGTGCTTCCATCGGCGAAGGAAACATTACCGGTCGCAGCGATAATTACCTTGGATTCGAGCGTCGACTGAATACCGGAATCATGCGTCACTGCAACGGTAGCAGGCGTTGCCGCATTGACCGTGGCCGAGAACGTCACCGGAGCGCCTTGCGTGGCCGGATTGGGCGTCGCGGTGAGAGTCATGCTGCTCGACGCTTGCGCGATCGTCACCGCAAGCGTCGCCTGTGTCGCGGCAGAATAGTCAGGATTGCCGGCCTGATCGGCGAGCACGGTGCAGGTGCCACCGCTCAGCATCGTGACGGTCGCGCCATTCGTATCGCCCGCACTGCAGATACCGCTGCTGCTCGCGGCGATCGTGAACACGACCGCATTGCCGGAGACGCCGCCGTTTGCGGAAACCGTGAACGTACCGCCGACCGAGAACACGGGACTGGCCGGCGTCGCCATGAAGGCAGTGATCGTCTGGCTCGCCATGGCAATGCTCAAGGTCTGATTCGCGGAGGCAGGCGCATAGGTCGCGTCACCCGCCTGGCTCGCGGTGATCGTGCAGTTGTTCGTGCCGGCATGGATGCCCGTGACGACTCCGGACGTCGCGCCGACCGAACAAGCGGTCGACACGGTGGAGAAGGTGATCGGATAGCTGGCACTCGGCGTTGCGCTAGTCGATGCGGTGACGCTGCCGGTGCCGCCGACAACGACACTCGGCGCCGCCCCGAACGTGATCGTCTGTGCCGTGCCGCTGCTCGTTACCGTCAATGTCGCAGCGGTGGTCGTGGCGCTGCCGATCGTGTTGGTGAACACGGCGCGATACTGGTTGCCGTTCTGCGAGGCCAAGGTTGTGAACGACAGCGTCGTCGATGTCGCACCGGCGATGTTGGCGAATGTCGCACCGCCATCGGTGCTCTGCTGCCACTGCACGGTCGGCGTCGGATTGCCGTTGGCCGCGGCGGTGAACGTCGCGGCGCCGCCGGCCGAGACCGACTGGCTGCTTGGGTTGGTCGTGACCGTCGGTGCGAAGTTCACCGTCAGCGTCGCCGCCGTGGTCGTCGCGCTGCCCGAGGTGTTGGTGAACACGGCACGGAACTTCGTGCCGTTCTGGCCAGTGGCCACGTTCGGCACGGTCAAGGTCGTGGTCGTCGCCCCGGCGACGTTCTGGAACGTCGCGCCGCCGTCGGTGCTGAACTGCCATTGCACGGTCGGCATCGGCGTGCCCGATGCCGCCGCGGTGAACGTCGCCGTCTGCCCGGCGTTGACCGTCTGGTCGGTCGGGTTCTGCGTGATCACAGGTCCGGCTGTTACCGTCAAGGTCGCAGCCGTGGTGGTCGCGCTGCCAACCGTGTTAGTGAACACCGCGCGATACTGATTGCCGTTCTGCGAGGCCAGCGTCGTGAACGATAGCGTCGTGCTCGTCGCACCGGCGATGTTCTGGAACGTCGCGCCGCCATCGGTGCTCTGCTGCCACTGCACGGTCGGCGTCGGATTGCCGTTGGCCGCGGCGGTGAACGTGGCGGTGCTTCCGGCCGAAACCGACTGGCTGACCGGATTGGTCGTGACCGTCGGTGCGAAGTTCACCGTCAGCGTCGCCGCCGTGGTCGTCGCGCTGCCCGAGGTGTTGGTGAATACCGTACGGAACTTCGTGCCGTTCTGGCCGGCCGCCACGTTCGGCACGGTCAAGGTCGTGGTCGTCGCGCCGGCGACGTTCTGGAATGTCGCGCCGCCGTCGGTGCTGAACTGCCATTGCACGGTCGGTGTCGGCGTGCCGGTCGCTGCGGCAGTGAACGTCGCCGTCTGCCCAGCGTTGACCGTCTGGTCAACTGGGTTCTGCGTGATCACCGGTCCTTGCGTCACCGTCAACGTTGCTGCTGTCGTCGTGGCACTGCCGACGGTGTTGGTGAAAACGGCGCGATACTGATTACCGTTCTGAGATGCCAACGTTGTGAACGACAGCGTCGTGCTCGTCGCCCCGGCAACGTTCTGGAACGTCGCACCACCGTCGGTGCTCTGCTGCCACTGCACGGTCGGCGTCGGATTGCCGTTGGCCGCCGCGGTGAACGTCGCGGTACTGCCGGCCGAAACCGACTGGCTGCTTGGGTTAGTGGTGATCGAGGGGGCTTGTGCCGACGCCGAATTGGCAAAAAGCAAGCCGAACGCGAGCAGAAAGACCGCTGTCGAGAGCCTGACAATGTTCATGCCGTCCGCCTTGGTCAAAGACAAACCTTGCCGGCCGCACCTCTGCCCCAGGTGCAGCAAGAGACTGAAGGCACTATCCCCTGCCTTGACGCAATGAGCGGGCCCTGTATAGAGGAACGCTAGCCCATTTGCAAGAAATCCAGGAGAACCAGGAGATCTAAGCGCAATGGGCATTCGCAGGGCACCTCATCCGCGTCGATCGTTCCTTGATCCAACCCCATCCGTGGCGAACTTTTCCTGCGGGCCTCAGAAGTCGCCGAAAAATGCCTGCAGTGCCGCAACCGCGGCGATGCCGGCCGTCTCGGTGCGCAGGATGCGCGGGCCGAGGCGCAGGCCGTGGAACCGGGCGTGGTGCAGCTGAGCGACGTCGTTGTCGGAGAAGCCGCCCTCGGGGCCGACACAGAGGACGACGCCGTTTTCCATGTCCGCAAACTGGCGCAAACCCGCATCGCCTTCCGGCAGCAGCGCCAGGCGCAGCGCGGCACCGTCGCCGAGATCGCCGAGCCAGCGGTCGAGACGCAACGGCGCGACGATCTCGGGCAGGCGCGTGCGTCCGCTCTGCTCGCAGGCGCCGGCAACGACGCTGCGCCAGTGCGCGACACGGCGCTCGGCGCGCTCCTCGTCGAGTTTGACCTCAGTGCGCTCGGTGACCAGCGGCACGATGCGCGCGACACCGAGCTCGGTCGCCTTCTGCAGAATCCAATCCATCTTCTCGCCGCGCGCGACGCCCTGCGCGAGCGTGATGTCGAGGGTCGATTCGCGATTGACCTCGCGCGCCTGCCTGACCTCGGCCGTCACCGCACGCTTGGCAAGCTGCCCCAGTGCCGCGTCGTATTCGCAGCCGTCGCCGTTGAACAGGATCAGCGGATGCCCGCGCTCCATGCGCAGCACGCGCGCGACGTGCTCGCCAGCCTGTTCCGGCAGCAGCACTTCGATGCCGGCGCGCAGTGGCTGGTCGGTATAAATTCGTGGAATGCGCATCGCCAGATTGTAATGAAAGAGCAACGGACGCGGGATAGGCGAACGGCGAGTCGCGCCTCTCGCGCCGCATTATTTCCCTTGCGAATCGCTCCCAGCCGCTTTGCAGGCGACGAAATCGAGTGCCGGCACTTCGACCGCGTAGCTGCCGGTTGCCACGCTGCGCGGAGCGCAGGCGCCGTGCAGTGCCGTCCATCGAACGGACGTCGGCCCAACGGATATGCGTGCCGATATCGCAGTCGCGCTTGTGTTGAACACGGCGAGCACTTCGTCGCCTGCCGCCGAAATCCGCGAGATAGCGAGCAGCCCCGGCTTGTCGCCCGAAAGGCGCGTGATCTGGCGTCCGCGCCGCAGCGCTTCTTCCCGGCGGCGGATGCGGACCATCTCGGCGATGTCCCGATACAACGGATGGGTCGTGTCGAAGTGATCGGACTCCACACTGGAAACCGGACTCAGCCGCTCCGCGGCGCGGAAGCTCGGCACTTGGCTTGCGAACATGTCCTCGCGCGAATCCTGGTCGCTGTGTCCGGCGCCGGTAAAACCCTGCTCGTCGCCATAGTAAAGAACCGGAACGCCGCGCGCGAACAGGATGACGGCGTGCGCGAGACGCACGCGGCGCAGGACTTCGTCGGACGGCGCATCCGGCCGCGCCTCGCGCACGGCATGGGCGAAACGCTTGACGTCGTGATTTCCGGTCAGCGTCGCCAGGCGCGCAGCGTTGCTCTCGCCGCCTTCGTAGAGCACATCGGCGGCGAACACTTCGGCGATGCGATCGGTCGGACCGTCCTTGGCGATCGCGTCGACCAATGCGCCCTGCAGCGCGAAGTCGTTCACCCCGGGCAGGCCGTCGACGCGCGTGTGGCGCGCGAGCATCGCCGGCGAGAACTCCATGACTTCGCCGAAGATATGGAAGTTGGCGATGCCCTTCGCCTTCGCCCGGACCAGCATCGCCGGTACGAACACCTGCCAGAACTCGGGGTTCACGTGGCGCGCGGTGTCGATGCGGAACCCGTCGAGGCCGAAGTCGTCGATCCACTGGCCGTAGATGTCGATGAAACCCTGCACGACGCGCGGGTTCTCGGTGAACACGTCGTCGAGACCGAAGAAGTCGCCGAACTGCGAGCTTTCGCCTGCGAACGTCGACTCGCCGCGGTTGTGGTAGTAGATCGGATCGTTGAGCCAGTCGGGCTTCTTCGCGTGCTTCTCCGCCTCGGGCACGTAGGGCGTATAGGCGTAGTCCGCGCGGGTCAGGCGGGCGAAGTTCTGCGCGTCGAGACGGGGTGCCTCGTCGCCGAGGAAGCCCGGGTTAATCGCCTCGCCGGAAGCCGCGCTGCGCACGTACGGGAAATCCGCGCGCGAACGATAGGTGCATGCCGTACCTGCGCATTCGCGATATTTGATGACGTCGGCGGTATGGTTCACGACGAGATCGAAGTACACCTTCATCCCACGCGCATGCGCAGCGTCGACGAAGGCCTTGTAGTCGGCCTTCGTGCCAAGATGCGGATCGACGTCGGTGAAGTCGAGTCCCCAGTAGCCGTGGTATCCGGCCGATTCGTTTCCGTCGAGGCTCTGCACGGCCTTGTTGCGCAACACTGGCGTCAGCCAAATCGCAGTCGCGCCCAAGCCTTGGATGTAGTCGAGCTTGTCGAGGACGCCCTTGATGTCGCCGCCGTGATAGAACGCCTTGTCGCGCGGATCGAATCCGGTTTTCGATCGGTTACCGGACACGCCGCCGCGATCGTTGCGGCGATCGCCGTTGCTGAACCGGTCCGGCATGACGAGGTAGATGATCTCGTCCTCGGGCAGGCGTGCGCGCAGCGCCGCAAGCGCCTGCGTCGCATGCGAACCCGATGCGGCAGGCGCCGCCGCAGCACTGATCGCACAGGCGAGCGGGAACGCCAGACGCACACCCCGGCGCTTTGCTTGCATAAACGCGCTGCTGCGAATCATCGCCGTCCCCGTCATTGTCGATACGCGGCGATTCTATTGTCCGTGCGATCGTGGCAGACCGTTGCCCGCATACGTATTCATGCGGCCGCGACGTTCGACGGTTATGGAGTTGTCGCCGCGTCGATGCTTTTGACAGCCACCTCGACCATGAAATCGATCTCGTCCGGAGCGATCACGTACGGCGGCATGAAATAGATCACGTCGCCGAGCGGACGCAGCAGCACGCCCAGTGGCAGCGCATGCCGATATGCGCGCAGGCCGCGGCGCTCGGCGGCAGGAAACGGTGTGCGCGTCGTCTTGTCGCGCACGAGTTCGACCGCGGCGATCATGCCGGTCTGGCGTACCTCGGCGACGTGCGGATGATCGGCGAGTGGTGCGAGCCGCTCGCGCAGGCGTTGCGCGAGCACGCCGTTGCGTTCGATGACGGGCTCGTCGCGGAAGATCGCGAGCGTCTCCAGGGCCGCGCGGCAGGCGAGCGCATTGCCGGTGTAGCTGTGCGAATGCAGGAACGCCTTGCCGGCCGTGTACTCGGCGTAGAACGCGTCATAGACGCGCGCCGTCGTCAGCACCGCGGAAAACGGCAGGAAGCCGCCGGTGATGCCCTTCGACAGGCAGAGGAAGTCGGGCGTGATATTTGCCTGCTCGCAGGCGAACAGCGTGCCGGTGCGGCCGAAGCCGACCGCGATCTCGTCGGCGATCAGGTGCACGTCGAACTCGTCGCAGAGCCGACGCAGGCCGGTGAGATAAGCCGGGTGATACATGCGCATGCCGCCGGCGCACTGCACGAGCGGCTCGACGATCACCGCACTGACCTCGTGTGCGTGGTGTTCGAGCGCCGCGCGCATGTCGGCGAGCTTGCGCAACGAATGCGTTTGCCAATCCTCGCCCGCTTCGCGCTCGTGGCAGTCGGGCGAGGCGACGAAGATCGGCTCGCCGAGCAGCGGCGCATAGGTCGCGCGGTACAGCGGCACGTCGGTGACGGTCAAAGCGCCGAGCGTCTCGCCGTGATAGCCGCCGCTCAGCGCGATGAAGCGCGTCTTGCCGTCGCGACCCAGGTTGCGCCAGTAGTGGAAACTCATCTTCAGCGCGATTTCGATCGCGCTCGAACCGTTGTCGCCGTAGAACACGCGTGCGAGGTGTCGATCTTTCTCGCCCTGCGAAACAGAGCCGGGGTTCGGCGCGACGCGGAGCAATTCTTCGGCGAGCAGGATGCCCGGCTCGTGGCTGAACCCGGCGAAGATCACATGCTCGAGCTTGTCGAGCTGATCCTTGATCGCCGCAGCTATACGCGGATTGGCGTGGCCGAACAGATTCGTCCACCACGAGGAAACCGCGTCGAGATAGCGCTTGCCGTCGTGGTCGATCAGCCATGCGCCTTCGCCGCGCGCGATCGGGGTCAGCGGCACGCGCGCGCCGTCGAGGTCGGCGTGGTCGCGCATCTGCGTGCATGGGTGCCAGAGCACGGCGAGGTCGCGCGCGGTCCAGTCGGCCTTGAGCGAGCGGAGGGACGGATCGGACGGAGGTACGGAAGTCATTTTGTTATGATCTGCGCCCTCCCCTCGCCACACAAGACTTGCAGTTCATGCCGACTCCTGCCTTCCTCGATTCCGCGCTCGATGTCGCCAGGCAGGCCGCGCAAGCCGCCGCGGAAGTGATCGCGCGGCATTGGCGCGCCGGTACCGAGGTCGAAATCAAATCCGACCAGACTCCGGTGACGATCGCCGACCGCGAAGCCGAAGCGGCGATCAAGCACGTGCTGCGCGCGGCGTTCCCCGAGCACGCCTACTACGGCGAAGAGGAAGGCCGCGAGGGTGACGGCGATTTTCTGTGGCTGATCGACCCGATCGACGGCACGCGCAGCTTCGTACGCGGCTATCCGATGTTCTCGACCCAGATCGCGCTGATGCATCGCGGCGAACTCGTGCTCGGCGTGTCGAGCGCATCCGAATTTGGCGAACTCGCCTGGGCGCGCAAGGGTGGAGGTGCGCTCCTCGGCGGCAAGCCGATCCGGGTCGCGGCGACGAACGCATTCGATGCGCAGACCGCGATCTCGTTCGGCAACGTGAAGACGCTTTCGCGCGGCCCCGGTTGGAACGCGCTCGCGGGACTGGTCCAGCGCTGCGGTCGCACGCGCGGCTACGGCGATTTCTACCACTATCACCTGCTCGCGCGCGGCAGCCTCGATCTGGTCATCGAATCCGACGTCAATATCCTCGACATCGCCGCGCTCGCCGTGATCGTGCGCGAAGCGGGCGGCACGTTCACCGATCTCGGTGGACATGCGTTGTCGCTGGCGACGACGAGCGTGCTCGCCGGCACGCCGGCGCTGCATGCGCAGGCGCTGCAGCTCGGGCTGACTTAGCCGGCGACAGAAAACTAGAACCTATCTCAAAACGTAGCGAGCGAAGACAGTTCGTGCGTCGCCGGAGCGCAGGAACCGGAGTTTACAGACGGTAAATGAGGATTACATGCCGCTCCTGCGGCATGCCCTGCGGGCCAGCTTCGCTGTTCGCTTCGGCATCCTGCCTCCGCAGTCCGAGCGCCGCCGGCGCGCCCGATTTTGGTTTGAATCGGGTCGAGCGCAGTAGTTTTGAGACAGGTTCTACACCAGCGCCGCGACCATCACGCGCTTGCCGTGACGCAGCTGCTCGTAGCCATCCGCCGGCACGGGCAGCACATAGGCTTCGCGGAAGCCGACTGCACGCAGCAACCACAGCAATCCCTCGGTGCTCGGCGCGAGGCAGACGCCGGTGACGCTGGCTTCCGGCGCATGCGTTTCGTCGACCTCGTCGATGATGCCGAAGCAGCCCTTGAGCGGACGCACGTATTCGTACGAGCCCCAATCGACCATGCCGGACATGTGCGGCACGACCTGGGTCTCGATCACGCAGGCGCGTCGCGCGAGCGCGCGCGCGACGCGCAGCGCACCGATCGGATTCTCGAGGTGATAGAGCAGGCCGAACATCAGCACGAGATCGTGCACCCCGTCGGTCTCGGGCTTCAGCGCGAACACGTCGCGCTGGCGCGTCTTGATCGCGTCCAGTTCGTAGATGCTCGCGAGCAACGCGGCGTCTTCGACATGCTCGTCGCGCGCATCGACCGAGGTGACCTGACCGAAACCCGCGCGCGCGAGCTGCAACGAAAACCAGCCCTGGTGGCAGGCCAGATCGATCGCGCTCAGCGCGCCGCGATCGCCGGCGAACCTGTCGGCGAGGAATTTATCGAGCATGCGCGCGCGCGTGTGGTGGATCGCATCGACGCGGCCGTCATGCGTGCTCGTCAACGTGCGTCCGTCCGGCAACGCCAGCGGATAGAACCAGGATTTTGCCAACGCGCGCGCATACAGCGCTTCGCGGTCGGGGGTGGCTGTCGACATTACTGCTCCGTCTGAGGGTCTGCGGATCGATCGGCGCGGCGCGCTCTAGGCGACAGCCGGTGCCGGGGCAGTTCATGCTTCGATCCGCTGCGGGCTGCGAATCATAGCAAGCAATGCGCATGCCGGCACGGCAGTGCGATGCTGCAGTGTTGCTCAGACGCGCCCGGCAAGCAGATGGAACTGCCAGCACACCTCGCGTACGCGCGGCGGATCGCCCCAGGCCACTCGCAGGTCGGGCTCGACGATGCCGACCGGGTCTTCGCCATTGGCCTTGATGTAGCGCTGCGTCGCCGACCATGAGCGCAGATAGGCGAGCAGTTGATCGACGTTCCAGCGCATGATCATCGGAAATTCGGGCGCGTCGATCGCTGCGAAAGGAAACGGAATCGTGCGGTAGCCCGCGTCGACATAGGCGCGCTCTTGCGGCCAATGCGGGCCGGTGAGCGCATCGCCGTAGAGATGCTCGATCACACCGTCGATCGCCGCTTCGCCGGTGCCGCAGGCGGCGTAGGCCCACGCTGCGAAAACGCCGCCCGGCTTGAGCACGCGCCTCACCTCGGCGTAAAACGCAGCGAAATCGAACCAATGCAGAGCCTGCGCGACGGTGACGAGGCTCGCGCTCGCGTCGGCGAGCGAAGAGCGTTCCGCCGGCTCGACCCGGTAGTCGATATTCGCACGCGGCTCCGCGTCGGCAATCTGGTTCGCGCTTGGATCGGTGGCGACGACGCGATCGAAGTGCCGTGCGAGCGCGACGCTGGCCTGGCCGTTGCCGCAACCGCAATCCCAGGCGAGCGCACGGTCCGGAGCCTGCGCGGCGAGCCAGTCGAACAGCGCGTCCGGATAGGTCGGCCGCGCTTCGCGATACAAATCGGCATGGCCGGAAAAGTGATCCTTGAATTGGCTCATGGCGGATCTTCCTCGTTTCTCGTTTCGCCGGGTTTCAGTGCGCCCAGATCAATCCCGCCGATGCGTACCCGGACCAGCCGCAGAGTCGGCAAGCCGACCGCCGCGGTCATGCGTCGCACCTGGCGATTGCGGCCTTCGCGGATCGTCAGTTCGATGAACGCGTCTGCCACCGACTTGCGAAAGCGCACGGGCGGATCGCGCGGCCACAGCCATTCGGGTGCATGTGCCAACAGCGTCGCGCGGGCGGGCAAGGTCGGGCCGTCGTTCAAAAGTACACTTTTTCGCAATTGCGCGAGTTGTTCCGCACTCGGTGCGCCTTCGACCTGGACGAGATAGGTCTTCTCGACCTTGAACTTCGGATCGGTCAGGCGTTGTGCCAACTTGCCGTCGTCGGTCAGCAACAACAGTCCCTCGCTGTCGTAGTCGAGACGGCCGGCGGGATAGACGCCCGGCTGGGCGATGAACTCGGCCAGTGTCCGCCGCGGCGGCGAGCTTTTGTCGGTGAACTGGCAGAGAACGTTGAACGGCTTGTTGAACGCGAGCAGCATGCACGGATTGTCCCTTCCCCGGGCCGGCAGGGGAAGGGACGGTCGCAAGTTCCTCGATGAACCTACTTCTTCGGCTTGACGAACTTCAGCGTCATCCGGTCCGACTCGCCGATCGCGGCGTATTTTTCACGATCGACGTCCTTGAGCGCATACGTCGGCGGCAGCGTCCACACACCCTTCGGATAGTCCTTCGTGTCCTTCGGATTGGCGTTGATCTCGCTCTGCGCCTCGAGCTTGAAGCCGGCGTCGGTGGCGAGCTTGACCACGGCATCGACCGGAAGATAACCCGATTCCTTGTCCTGCTCGAGCGTCGTGCCCGGCTTGGCGCGATGGTCGACGACGCCGAGCGTGCCGCCCGGCTTGAGCACGGCGAACATCGCCTTGAATATCGGTTCGGCGACGCTGTCGTCAGTCATGTTGTGCACGTTGCGAAACGTCAGCACGACATCCGCGCTCCCCGGAGGACCGAGCACCGCCGTCTTCGGCACGAACTCGACGACCTGGGCCGCGGAATACCGCGCCGGGTCCGCCGCCAGCTTGGCCTTGATCCCGGTCTTGTTGAGCGCTTCCTCACCGCCCGGCTTATCCGGCTTGATGATGGCGGCGACGTAGTGGCCGTGCTCCTTGAGGTACGGCGCCAGAATTTCGGTATACCAGCCGCCTCCGGGATACAGCTCGATCACGCTCTGGTTCGGCGCAACGCCGAAGAACGCGAGCGTTTCCTTCGGGTGGCGGTATTTGTCGCGCGCCTTGTTCTTGTCCGAGCGCCAGTCGCCGGCCAGAACCGTGTCGATCGATGTTGCCTGCGCGAGTGCGCCCGGCGTGACTGGCGCCTTGGGCTGATCGGCGAAGGCGGAATTCGCGGCCAATGCGGCCGCGAGTGCCAGGGTCAATGTTGCGATATTGCGCATGAAACTGCTCCCTCTTGTGGTGATAACCGGCCTAGAGACCGGCATTCGGTGAAAAAGATTCCACGCCGACGCGCACCTGCAGCGGATACGGCGGCAGATCGGCGACGAGGCCGCGGGCGAGGCGCTCCTGCAGCTCGCGCCACCAGCGCACGCTGAAGATGTCGCCGTGCGCTTCGAGCAGGGCCGCGCGCTGCGCCGCGTCCATGCCGAGAAAGCGCGGGAACTGTTCGGGAAACACGTCGAACGGGCCGACGTAGAACGATTCGCCGCGATCGTCGTCCTCGGGCAATTCGCGAAAGCGGCATTCGCTGACCAGGCAAAGCTCATCGTAGTCGTAGAAGATCGCGCGACCCGTGCCGGTGACGCCGAAGTTCTTGAACAGCAGGTCGCCCGGGAAGATGTTGCTCGAAGCGAGATCGCGGATCGCCTGGCCGTAGTCGACCACGGCACGGATCCCGGCGTCGGGCTCGGCCTCGCGCACGTAGAGGTTGAGCGGGCGGACGCGGCGCTCGACATAGCAATGCGCGACGACGAGATCATCGCCGTCGATCTTCACCGTTTCGCTGCAACTCGCCAGCAACTCGTCGAGCAGCGCGGGTGCGAACTGGTTGCGCGGAAAGCGCAGGAAGTGGAATTCCTGTGCATCGACGAGGCGCCCACAGCGGTCGTGGCGGAACACGAGCGTGTATTTCTGCATGACTTCGGCACGCACGCTCTCCTTCGGAAACGCGAACTTGTCGCGGATCAGCTTGAACACGAGCGGATACGAAGGCAGCGTGAACACGGCCATGACCATGCCGCGCTCGCCATCGGCATGCACGAACTGCTCGTCGCGATGTGCGGCGAGATGGCGGAAGAAATGTCGGTAGCGCTCGGTCTTGCCTTGCTTGGCGCGGCCGAGCGCGGTGTACAGCTCGTCGATCGGCTTGAACGGCAGCAGCGTGCGCAGGAACACGACCGCGTCGCCCACGGTCGGCAGATCGGCCTGGAAATAGCTGCGCGTGTAGCCGAACACCTGGGCCACATGCGCGCGCTCGGTCAGCACCGCATCGACGCGCAGACCCGCGTCCTCGTTGACCAGCGCGATCACGAGCGGCGCAATGCGCTCGGCACCGAAGATGCGGCCGACGAGATAAGCGCGGCGCTCGCGGTAGAACACCGTATCGAGCAACTCGATCGCGCGGATCGGATTGGCGTTCGCTGCGTCCGTGCCACCCCATTCTTCCAGACGCTGGGCCAACGTCTCGGCGATGCGCAGCGCACACAAGCTCTGGTGCGCGTACGCCACGTCGAACGAATAATCCTCGAGCATGCGCTGGCAGACGCGCGGCAGTTGCCCCCACACCGCGTAGCTGTGGCGTTCGACCGGGTGGGTGATGCGGTCGGTCGGTTCGATGTCGAGCGCGACGAACTCGATCTGCGCATCGACGCCCGAGGTGCCGAAGAAGCGCCGTGTGAGCGTGTTGTAGAAGGTCTTGTTGAGTTCCTGATCGAGCAGCGGGGCAATCAACTCGGCGAAGCTGCCGCGGATGTCGACCCACAGCGCGCGCTCGCGCACGCGCTCGCGCAACAGACGCTCCAGGCGCGACGTGGTTGCGCGCACGCAGATGTCGTAGAGGTCCATGCGCTCGACGTTGTCCATCTGCGCCGAGATGAAGTCGCGCGCCTCGAAACGCTGCTTGGCGCGGCGCGTGACCGCGCGGAAGCGGTCGTTGTAGTCGGCGAAGCCGTTACGGATGTCGACAGCCGCCGCCGCGGCCAATGCCGCGCGTTCTTCGGCCGGCGCGCTCGATTCGACGGTGGCGGCGTCTTCGGAACTCATCGCGCCCTACCATACCGGAAATCAGCGTTCTTTTTTCGCCTTGCCCGGTGCAGGCATGAACGGGTTGCGATCGAGCGCGGCCAGTGCCGCCCATGCCGTCGCGCCGAGGTGCGGACGGCGGTAGTAGTGAAAATCAGCCGAGGTGCTGTCAGCACCGATGGCGAGGCCGGTCGTGATGCGCGGCTCGCGCGTGGCGTAGAGGAACCCGCCCGTCGAAGCCTGCTGTGCGATTGTCGCAACCAGCATCGAAGCGTCGTTCTTGCGACCGGACCTATGATAGACCAGCGCCGCCTGCGCCGTGCCTTCGGTCCACAATCCGTCGCGGTCGTCGTTGAAATCGAAGCCACCGGCCACGCCATGCTTGCGCTCGACCCAGGCCAGCGCTCGCTGCCATCGCTTGTCCGCATTCGGCAGCAATTGCGCCCACAGTTGCACGTCGAGTCCGGACACGCCGCGATTCGGAGTGTGGCCATCGGTCAGCGTGCCGATCCAGAAATGCGCAGTCGTTTCATCCCACTGCGCGTCGACGAAGCCGCGTGCCTGTTGCTCGTATCGTTTCCACTCGCCTTTCGCATCGGTGCGATCGAGCCAGGCGAACAGCGCGACGAGATCGATGTTGTGCTCGGTCGATTTCCACGAAATTTTTCTCGGTGCCGCATCGAAGCCTTCGGTGCCGCCGCTGAAACCTCCGGCACCACGCATGTCCGAGGTGTTCGCGATGATCCAGTTCGCCAGCTTCACCGCGGCATCGCGCCAGCGGACTTCGCCGGTAGCGTCATGCATGGCGAGCAGGGCGAGCGCGGCCCAGGCGACATTGCCGGTCGCGGTGCCGTCCTGATACGCGTCTTCGAACCAGCGGCTTGCTTTCCGGTCCCACCAGCCGTTCGGCAGCGGCCTGCCATTTTCGAGCACACCGGCGCGATACGTGTTGCGCAAGCGCACATCGCTCACCGCAGCGAGGCGCAACGCTTCGCCGATGCGCGCCGCCTGCGCGGGCTTGTCGCAGCCGAGCAGCGCGATCACCGCCAGCGCGTTGTCGTAGGTGAACGCCGCCGTGCGCAGCGCTGGCTCGTCCGACTCGCCGGTGCCGCGCTCGTGGTCGTAGCTGCGCAGGAAGACCGCTGCATTTCCCGAAGTGGCATCGACGCGCGACGCAAGCGCATTGCAACTCGTCGTCGCAACGTTTTTCGCATCACCCGCCGCGTGGACTACGCTCGCGGAAAACAGCAGCGCTAAACCGAAAATGCCGAAACGCATGTCGGCGCGCCTCACGCCGCCGTGCCACCCACCGTCATCGCATCGATACGCAACGTCGGCTGGCCGACGCCGACCGGCACGCTCTGCCCTTCCTTGCCGCAGACGCCGACACCTTCGTCGAGCTTCAAGTCGTTGCCGATCATCGATACGCGCGTGAGCACTTCGGGGCCCGAGCCGATCAGCGTCGCGCCCTTGACCGGCCGCGTCACCTTGCCGTTCTCGATCAGGTAAGCCTCGCTCGCCGAGAACGTGAACTTGCCATTGGTGATGTCGACCTGGCCGCCACCGAAGTTTACGGCGTACAGTCCGCGCTCGACCGAAGCGATGATCTCGCCCGGATCGTGCTGACCTGCAAGCATGTAGGTGTTGCGCATACGCGGCATCGGCAGATGCGCGAACGATTCGCGCCGGCCATTGCCGGTCGAGCGCTGGCCCATCAGCTGCGCGTTGAACTTGTCCTGCATGTAGCCCTTGAGGATGCCGTCTTCGACCAGTACCGTGCGCTCGGTCGGCGTGCCTTCGTCGTCGACGCTGAGCGAACCGCGCCGATTCGCGAGCGTGCCGTCGTCGACGACGGTGACGCCCTTCGCCGCGATGCGATCGCCATAGCGGCCCGCGAATGCGCTCGTGCCCTTGCGGATGAAATCACCCTCGAAGCCGTGACCGATCGCCTCGTGCAGCAGCACACCGGGCCAACCAGGGCCGAGCACCACAGTCATGCTGCCCGCAGGCGCCGGCACCGATTCGAGATTGACCAGCGCCTGCCGCACCGCTTCGCGCGCGAACGCGTGCGCGCGCCCGTTCGCGAGCAGTTCGCGATAACCGTAGCGGCCGCCGCCGCCCGAGCTGGCCGATTCGCGCCGGCCATTCTGCTCGGCGATCACGTTGACGTTCATGCGCACGAGCGGGCGCACGTCGGCAGCGAGCGTGCCGTCCATCGCCGCCACGAGCACCGTATCGAGCGTCGCCGACAGGCTCACGATCACCTGCGTCACGCGCGGATCGAGCGCGCGCGTGAACTTGTCCACTTCGCGCAGCAGCGCGATCTTCTCCTCGTTGGCGATGCTCTCGACCGGATCGATCGCCGGGTACAGCGACTGCGCGTTGCGCGCGGTGAGCGCATGCGCAGCGCGATCGTTGCCCGACTGCGCGATCGCGCGCGCACTCTTCGCTGCAGTCAGCAGCTCGGGCAGCACGATCTCGTCCGAATAGGCGAAGCCGGTCTTCTCGCCGCTCATCGCGCGTACGCCGACGCCCTGCTCGATCGAATGATTGCCCTCCTTGACGATGCCGTCTTCGAGCATCCACGACTCGCTGCGCGAATGCTGGAAATACAAATCGGCCGCGTCGATCGACGGCCCGGCAAGCTGGCCGAAGACGCGGTCGAGGTCGGTGGAGGCGAGGCCGCCGGGGGCGAGCAGGCGCTGTTCGGCGAGAGCAAGTACAGACATGAATTTTCCTTTAACGAGCCGCCGCTGGATTCACGGCGGAAATCTCATAGCAGATCAAAGATCAACGATTTATTTACATGGGATCGACGAGGCGAGCTTGCAAGCTCGGTGTCCGTTCAGGTCATTGTGATATAAAAAAACCGGCGAATCATGTGTCGATGCCGATTCACTTCACCATCACTCGAAGGAGAAGGATCATGCAGATACGCAAACTCGTAGTTATGCTCGGCGCGGCGATCGCCGTCTCCAGCTTCGGACTGACCGGCTGCACGACCACGCCGGACAAGCCCAACTCCGCCGCGACCAACGCTTCCAAACGCACCGCGCTCGATGCCGAGGTAGACGCCACGCTGTCGCGTACGCACTCGGTCGTGCCCGGCTCGCGCGAGCTGATGGCCAAGGCCGCCGGCGTGCTCGTATTTCCGAAGGTGATCCAGGCAGGCCTGGTCGTCGGCGGTGAGCACGGCAACGGCGCGCTGCATATCGGCGGCAAGACCACCGGCTACTACAACACCACTTCGCTCTCGGTCGGCCTGCAGGCCGGTGCGCAATCGAAGTCCGTCGTATTCCTGTTCATGACCAAGGATGCGTTGGACAACTTCCGCAGATCGTCTGGCTGGTCGGCCGGTGCCGATGCGTCGGTCGCGGTGGTCAAGGTCGGCGCAAATGGCTCGGTCGACACGACGACTGCCACCGCACCGGTCGAGGTTATCGTCCTGACCAATGCCGGCTTGATGGGCGACCTGTCCGTCGACGGTACCAAGATCTCGAAGATCGACCTGTAACCAGCGCGACTCGTTGCAAGCAAGCCCCGCCAAGCGGGGCTTGCTTGTTGTGTGGAGGGTTCTAGGCGACGCGGTCGCGCCACCGAGTACGATGCGCAACGCTTGTACCGCAACGCGATTCAAGGCATCGTAGCGGGATTCAAACGACCGTTCGATTCTCGATGTCTGCCACTGTCGCACCGAATCCGCACTACCCGCATCTCTTCACCCCTCTGGATCTCGGCTTCACCACGCTGCCGAACCGCGTGCTCATGGGTTCGATGCATACCGGACTCGAGGACCATGCGCGCGACTTCGACAAGCTCGCCGCGTACTTCGCCGAACGCGCACGCGGCGGCGTCGGCCTGATGGTGACCGGCGGCATTGCGCCGAACATCGCGGGTTGGCTCACGCCATTCGGCGGGCGCTTGTCGCTGCCGTGGCACGTCGCGCGCCATCGCAAGGTCACCGCAGCAGTCCACGACGAAGGCGCAAAGATCTGTCTGCAGATCCTGCACGCCGGTCGCTACGGCTACCAGCCACTCTCGGTGGCGCCGTCGAGAATCAAGTCGCCGATCACGCCGTTCACGCCTCGCGCGCTCTCCCACCGTGGCGTCGAACGAACGATCGACGCCTTCGTCGCCTGCGCCAAGCTGGCCCAGGACGCCGGCTACGACGGCGTCGAGATCATGGGATCGGAAGGCTACCTGATCAACCAGTTCCTCGCGGCGCGCACGAACACGCGCACGGATGACTGGGGCGGCAGTGCCGACAAGCGCCAGCGTTTCGCTGTCGAGATCGTGCAGCGCACGCGCGCTGCGGTCGGGCGCGATTTTATCATCGTCTATCGCTTGTCGATGCTCGACCTCGTCGACGACGCGCAGAGTTGGGGCGAGATCGTGCAGCTCGCGAAGAAGATCGAGGCCGCCGGCGCGACGATCATCAATACCGGCATCGGCTGGCACGAAGCGCGCGTGCCGACGATCGTCACCAGCGTGCCGCGCGCGTCGTTCGCCTGGGTGACGAAAAAACTGAAACCCGAAGTCTCGATTCCGCTGATCGCGACCAACCGCATCAACATGCCCGAGGTCGCGGAAAAAATCCTCGCCGACGGCGGCGCCGACATGGTATCGATGGCGCGGCCGCTGCTCGCCGATCCGGAGTGGGTCAACAAAGCGCGCGCCGGGCGCAGCTCGCGCATCAACACCTGCATCGCCTGCAACCAAGCCTGCCTCGATCATATCTTCGCGGAAAAGCGCGCTTCGTGCCTGCTCAATCCGCGCGCCTGCGCCGAGACCGAACTCGTCATCGCCAAGACTGTGGCGCCGAAGAAGATCGCCGTGGTCGGCGCGGGACCGGCCGGCCTCGCCTGCGCATCGACGCTGGCCGAGCGCGGCCATGCAGTGACGCTGATCGATGCCGCGGCCGAGATCGGCGGCCAGTTTAACCTCGCCAAGCGCATCCCCGGCAAGGAAGAATTCTCCGAGACGCTGCGCTACTTCGGCCATCGCCTCGAGGACACGGGTGTCGAACTGCGCCTCGACACGCAGGCGACCGTCGAATCACTGGCCGGCTTCGACGTCGTCATCCTCGCCACCGGCATCGTGCCTCGCGCACTGGATATCCCCGGCGCCGACCATCCGATGGTGCTGAGTTACGGCGACGTGCTGCGGCAACGCAAGTCGGCGGGCAAGCGCGTCGCCATCGTCGGCGCGGGCGGCATCGGCTTCGATGTCGCCGAATTCCTCACCCAGGACGCACCGTCGCCGACGACGGACGTCACGCGCTGGTCGCACGAGTGGGGCGTGGACATGGCGTACACGCATCGCGGCGGCCTGGCGAAGCCCCAACCCGAGCCTGCCGGGCGCGAAGTCTGGCTGTTGCAGCGCACGCCGGGCACCCCAGGCAGGCGCCTCAACAAGACCACGGGCTGGGTGCATCGCGCCGCGCTCAAGATGAAGAACGTCAAGATGCTCGGCGGCGTCGGCTACGAACGTATCGACGACGCCGGCCTGCACGTCAGCATCGACGGCGTGACGCAATGTATACAAGTGGACAATGTTGTCGTCTGCGCGGGACAGGAGCCACGTCGCGATCTTCAAGTCGGCCTCGCCGCGGCCGGCATCGCCGTGCACCTCATCGGCGGCGCCGATGTCGCCGCCGAACTCGACGCCAAGCGTGCGATCGCGCAGGGAACCCGGCTGGCCGCCGAACTCTGAGAACCTGTCCCAAAGCTACTACGCTTTGAGGACAGGTTCTGAATCCGGCGGGCCGGCGGCAGCCGCTGCGCGTCGCTCCATCGGGGCGTCTGCTCTTCAATCGTCGCTCGAGTCGTCGCCGCTGCTAGTCGCCACAGCATCGATGCGTCCGTACGCGCCGTGCGCCTCATCACCCGGTCCCGCGGCGAAAAACAGCGTGTCGACAGGCTGGCTCGCGGAACCGCTGCCGAACGCGATCCCCCACAACCCGTCGATCTCAATCGGCCGGTTCTGAATGTCGCGCAGAGTACCCAGCGGCTGGCCGGACGCGATATCGTAGGCGTTGATACGTCCGTCGCCGAAATTGCCGACGAGCAGCTTGCCTCCTACGCGGCCGAAGCCGGCCGGTGCAACGGCCAAGCCCCAAGGCGCATTGAGCAAACCGCGCGTGGCAATACGGTGCAGCAATTTACCGTTCGGATCGTACACGTCGACGTAACCGAGGCCGGGCCCGTGCACGTCGTCGTGCATTTCAGCATCCTGCTTGGCGTAGGTGACATAGACATCGCCGTTGATCGCCTGGATGCCGAACGGCGCAAAGCCCGACGGCACATGCGGATCGACGAACGCGCCTGCGGGCAGGCTGACTGGGGCGAACTTGCTGTCGAAGACGTCGATCTTTGCGTTGTGAAAATCCGTCGCGTAGAGCAACTGGCCACTGCCACCCGCACTCAGTGCCAGCCCCTTGTAGGCCGCGCCGCTCGCCGAGTTGTCGACCGCACGCAGCGCGTGCGTCACGTCCACATTCGGTGCCCAACCTGCAATCAGGCCATCTTCCGTGGCGAAGAGGAAGCGGCTCGGCCCGGTCGTGGTGCCGTTGCCGACCGTGAATCCGCTCGATGCGTTGAAGACAATGCCGGTCGGATTGCCGCCGCTCACGTCGGTCGGGCTCGGAATCATGACGACGAGCGACTGCGGAGTACCCGTCCCGTCATAGAGGGTCGACAGTCCTGTGCCATTGTCCGCGACCCAGACGACGCCGAACGGATTGAACGCGATGCCCCAGGCGTTGACGAGGTTGGGATCGGTGTGATCCGCTGCGATCGAACCGTCCGAGACAAGGGTGTGCTGCTGATATACGCCGAGGTCCTTCGCCAGCGCCGGCGACGAAATTCCGGCAAGGGCGACCCCGGCAGTGAAGAACGCGATGATGAAGCGGTCGAGGGGCTTTGAACTGCGCATAGCAATCTCCGGTTGGCTGCCCCCTGATTGCGATCCCGCAGCGCTGCCGCAGGACCGTGATCAGTTCATTCCTTGTCGAGCACCACCGGTTCAATCGCCGGCAGGCCGGCTTCCGGAAAAATCACATTTCCCGCACTGCACCAGGCCGCGCCAGCTCCGCCGACATGCCGAACCGTTCGCGTATTTCGCCTGCCAGCGCTTCGCGCGCGATGTCTTCGCCGTGAACGAGCACGACCGGAGGATGTTGTGGAATGCCGCCGTACCAATCGAGCAAGCCATTCTGGTCGGTATGCGCGGAAAGACCACCGACGGTGTGGCATTGCGCATTGACGCGATAGTCCTCGCCGTACATGCGCACCCACTGCGCACCGTTGACGAGGCGCCGCCCGAGCGTGCCTTCGGCCTGGTAGCCGACGAACACGACGTGCGCCTCGCGCCGGCCGATGTTGTGGCGCAGGTGATGGACGATACGGCCGCCGTTGGCCATGCCGCTGCCGGCTATGATGATCGCGCCGTTGCGAATCTGGTTGATCGCCATCGATTCCTGTAGCGACTCGGTCGCATGCAGATTCGGCAGGCGGAACGGATTGGGCGTCCCCTTCCACACTTTGCGCGCGTCTTCGTCGAACAATTCGTGGTGGCGATCGTAGATTTGGACCACCTTCGCCGCCATCGGGCTGTCGATGAAGATGCGCCAGCGCGACAGGTTCCATTCGTTCCAGTATCGCGCGAACCAATACAGAATCTCCTGGGTGCGACCGACCGCGAATGCAGGAATGAGTACGTTGCCGCCGTCGCGCCACGCCGTGTCGAGGATGCCGCCGAGTTCGCGCACCGTGTCCGCGCGGTCCTTGTGATTGCGGTTGCCGTAGGTCGACTCCATCAGCACCAGATCGGCAACGGGCGGGGTTTCGGGATCGTTCAATATCGGCGTCCCCTTGGGCCCGAGGTCGCCCGAGAAGACAAGCGTGCGTCCGTCGGCGAACAGCTCCACGATCGCCGAACCGAGAATATGGCCGGCATCGCGCAAATTCACCTCGATGCCCGGGAACAACGACGTGCGCTGGTGATACGGCAGCGGCCGCGTCTGCTGCAGCATTTTTTGTACGTCTTCGCGCGTGTACAGCGGCGCCACTGCGTCTTCGCCGCGCGCGCGCCTGCGATTGCTGCGTTCCGCGTCGCTTTCCTGCAGCGAGGCGGAATCGAACAGCATGACCGGCAGCAATTCGACCGTGGCTTGCTGCGCATAGATCGGGCCGCGATAGCCACGCGCCGAGAGCAGCGGCAGTCTGCCCGTGTGATCGATATGGGCATGACTGACAACAACCGCGTCAATGCTGCTCACATCGAACGGAAACGGGTCGACATTGCGCGCCTCTTCCATCGCGCCACCCTGGATCATGCCGCAATCGAGCAGGATGCGTTTGCCCGCCGCTTCGACGAGATGCATGGAACCGGTTACCGTACCTGCCGCGCCGAAGAAATTCACTTTCATGCAGTTTTCCCCATTACATGTCCGATCCAATCTACGCGAGTCTGCCGACGCTCGCAAAGTTCGCGCATGTACACTTGCCTGCACTCGAACGACAGGATCGATCCGATGCCTCGCCCGATACCCATAATATTGATCGCACTTATGTTGGCGGCATGTCAGTCTGCTAGCCCGTCGCATGCGGTTACGGCGGATGCGCCGGCATTTTTCCACATCAATCCCGTGCGGCCCGTGGCCGAACTGCTACCTGACGCGTTGGCCGCAACACCGCCGGCCGAAACAGGCGAATTGCGCAAAACTGATCTCGTCGAATTGGTTACGCTCGATCCGGTGATCAAGCTCGACATCCGCTATGCCACGACACGCAACTTCCTCGGCACACCGCTGTACAGCCAGGCGCGCGCGTTCTTGCAGCGGCCGGCGGCGGAAGCCCTCACCCGGGTCGATCATGCGCTGGCGAAAGAAGGCTACGGCCTGCTTGTGCACGATGCGTATCGCCCCTGGTACGTGACGAAAATTTTTTGGGACGCGACACCGCCCGGCAAACATCAATTCGTCGCCAACCCTGCGACCGGTTCGCGCCACAATCGCGGCTGCGCGGTCGACCTGACGTTGTACGACTTGAAGACCGGCAAAGCCATCGAAATGCCGAGCCTGTACGACGAGATGAGCGAGCGCGCCTACCCGAGCTACACAGGTGGCACCGACGCCGCCCGCGCGCGGCGCGATCTACTGCGCCGCCACATGGAGGCCGAAGGCTTTACCGTCTACGAGTACGAGTGGTGGCATTTCGATTATCGCGACTGGAAATCGTATCCGATCGGCAACGTGCGCTTCGAAGATATCGCTCGCGCTCGATAGGGTCGCGCGAGCCTCAGCAACCCGGCCCGTTGGCGACACCTGCGAGCTTGTGAAGATTCCAGCTCATATTGCCGGGGGCGAAGGCAGAACCGCTCAATGTTGCCGCAGCCAGCTTGCAGTCGAAGAACGTCACTTTCAGCGAGCCGGAACACCCGCGCCGGCAATGATGAGCGGCGCGCCCACGACGATATCCGCATGGACGCTTTGTCTGCCCGCGACGAGCGGCGCGGCAAGAAGGTGCAGAAACTTGCGCTGCGAACATCGACTCTGAAGGATGCCACCCTGCCTCTGCCTGGACGAATATCCGGGTGGGAGCATCGCAAGTCGGGCCGGGTTTACGTCCGTTTGCTCAGCGGCACGAACTTGAGATCTTCCGGACCGACATAGTTCGCACTCGGACGGATGATCTTGCCGTCGATACGCTGCTCGATCACGTGCGCGCTCCAGCCCGAAGTGCGCGAGATCACGAACAGTGGCGTGAACATCGCCGTCGGCACGCCCATCATGTGGTAGCTCACCGCGCTGAACCAGTCCAAGTTCGGGAACATCTTCTTGATTTCCCACATCGTCGATTCGAGGCGCTCGGCGATGTCGAACATCTTGGTGTTCTCGGCTTCCTTCGACAGGTCGCGCGCAACTTCCTTGATCACCTTGTTGCGCGGATCGCTGACCGTGTACACCGGATGGCCGAAGCCGATCACGACTTCTTTGTTCTCCACGCGCTTGCGGATATCGGCCTCGGCTTCGTCCGGGGTGTCGTAGCGCTTCTGGATCTCGAACGCGACCTCGTTCGCACCGCCGTGCTTGGGCCCGCGCAGCGCGCCGATTGCGCCGGCGATGCACGAGTGGAAATCGCTGCCGGTGCCAGCAATCACGCGCGCAGCAAAAGTCGAGGCATTGAATTCGTGCTCGGCGTAGAGGATCAGCGAGGTATGCATCGCGCGCACCCACGAATCGCTAGGCACCTTGCCATGCAGCAGGTGCAGGAAATGGCCGCCGATCGAGTCGTCATCGGTCTCGACGTCGATGCGCTTGCCGTTGTGGCTGAAGTGGTACCAATACAGCAGCATCGAGCCCAAAGAGGCCATCAGCTTGTCGGCGATGTCGCGCGCGCCGGGGTGGTTGTGGTCGTCCTTCTCGGGCGAGACGCAGCCGAGTGTGGAGACGGCCGTGCGCATCACGTCCATCGGATGCGCCGACGGCGGCAGTTGCTCGAGCGTGGCCTTCACTGCCGCCGGGATTCCACGCAGCGCCTTGAGCCTTGTCTTGTATGCGGCGAGTTCCGCTACCGTGGGCAGCTTGCCGTGCACGAGCAGATGCGCGATTTCCTCGAACTCGCAGGCCGTGGCCACATCGAGGATGTCGTAGCCGCGATAGTGCAGGTCGTTGCCGCTGCGGCCGACCGTGCACAACGCGGTGTTGCCCGCGAGCGTGCCGCTCAGAGCGACGGATTTCTTAGGCTTGAAGGGGGTAACTGGGGCGTTGTCGCTCACGTCTGTCTCCTTGTTGCAAGTGCTGCCTACGTGCAGTGGCGTGGATGCCGCTGCCGCATCAATCTTTGAATTGCTGATCTGCCGGCCAGGCCGGGCAGGTATCGACCTGCGTGGTGTTCTGATCGCGCACCTTGCGATCGCGAATCCAGCATTCGCCAAGAGTGGAGCAATAGCAGATGCTGATCTTCAGGCGCTTTTGTGCGGCCAGCCGGAAGCGCTCGTAGCTCGCATCATCGAGCATCTGCATCGCCTCAACCTTCTCGCCGGCCGACAATACGTTGCCGCTGATCGTCGATTTGCCGAGATTGTCGCTGTCGAGGCCGAGTGCCTTCACCACGTCGCTCCAGCTTCGCTGCGGCTTGTCGTCGACCAGCACCTGCATGGCGCGCACCTGTGCCGGGCCGACGCCCTTGTTCATGACGATGATCGAGCGTTCGGGATCGGCGTAGCCGATCAGCAGGTACGGCCACACCTGTGCACTCACCTGCTGACGCTGGATAAGCGCGGTATAGCCGGACACGAGCAAGGCCATGAAACCGATCAGCGCGGCGACGACCGCGGCGACGCCGCTCCAATCGCGCGCCTCACGCCGTTCGCCCACGGTCTGGGGAGAAATTTCGTTCATCCGTTCTTCGACGAAGCGGCAAACAGGGTATCGAGCTTGTTCTCGTAGTTGTGGTAGCCGATGCGCTCGTACAGTTCCTCGCGCGTCTGCATCGTCTCGAGCACGTTCTTCTGGTGGCCGTCGCGGCGGATCGCGTTGTAGACGTTTTCCGCCGCCTTGTTCATCGCGCGAAACGCGCTGAGCGGATACAGGACGATGCCGACACCGGTCGTGCGCAACTCGTCGACCGTAAACAGCGGCGTCTTGCCGAATTCAGTGATGTTGGCGAGCACGGGCACCTTTACCGCGTCGACGAATTTCCTATAGGTCGGCAGATCGTAGGCCGCTTCGGCGAAGATGCCGTCGGCTCCCGCCTCGACACAGGCGAGTGCGCGCTCGATCGCGGCGTCGACGCCTTCCATCTGGATCGCATCGGTGCGCGCGATGAGGAAGAAATCCGTATCCGTCTTCGCATCGGCAGCAGCCTTGACCCGGTCGGCCATCTCCTGGCGGCTGACGATCTCCTTGCCGGGGCGATGGCCGCAGCGCTTTGCGCCGACCTGGTCCTCGATATGGCAGGCGGCCGCGCCGAACTTGATCAGCGACTTCACCGTGCGCTCGATGTTGAACGCCGACGGGCCGAAGCCCGTGTCGATGTCGACCAGGAGCGGCAGGTCGCAGACATCGGTGATACGACGCACGTCGGTGAGCACGTCGTCGAGCGTATTGATCCCCAGGTCGGGCAGGCCCAACGAGCCGGCCGCGACGCCGCCCCCGGACAGGTAGATCGCGCGATAGCCCGCGCGCTTGGCCAGCAGCGCATGGTTGGCGTTGATCGCGCCGATGACCTGCAGTGGCGATTCGGCGGCGAGCGCGGCGCGGAAGCGCGCTCCTGCGGAAGCGATGCTCATGGGGACCTCCTGGCTAAGTTACATATTTTAGCACCAAGCCCCTCATACACTGGCTGCGTCCAGCCGACCCGCGCGGCCGGCATTCCAGCCGCGCAATCCGGCTCGGCAGGGATGAATTGCATCCGGACAGAAGACAAAATACCGTCGCGGGGGAAAATCGCAGACAATTGAATCTCGAATGGAGCAGCCGACATGAAGAAGCATTCCCTCGCCGATTTCCGTTCTTTTGCATGGATGTTCGTTGCCCTGATCGCACTGATTGGTCGCGAGGTGCACGCCGACTCGATCGGAGTAGGCACTTACACTGGTATCTACACGGGCGGCGACTACGGCACGGTTACGATCGTCGTCGACGCACAGGGTAATGTCAGCTGCGATTTTTTCAGCTCGCCCGGTTTCACCCACCACCAAGGGACCGGTACGGTGAACACCAACTCGTCGTGGTATCTCGTCAACTGCGTGACACCCGGTACCGACGCGTATTATTGGTCCGCAAGCAGCAATCCAAGCAGCGTCGCGGGTAGCGCCATCATTGGCTTTTGGGGCGGAGGCGCAGGTAACACTCAGATCAACGGCGATTTCACCGCCTACTATTCATCTATCGGCACCGACTACGCCGGCTCGATCGCCACGGGTTCCTTCGCCGGACTCTGGTACGACCATACGTTCACCGGAACCGGCTTCAACATCCTGCCCTCCTCCGCCGTCGGCCTTATCGTCACCTATTATGGCGTCAACGCAAGTGGCGGCCCGCTGTGGCTAATTTCCGATTTCGGCCCAAAGACGATCGCGTTAGGCAGCCCGATCACGCTGAACATGAGCTATTCGAACTCGGGCACGTTCCAGGCCCCGCTGCGCGTTCCCGTCACTTGGGGTCAGCTCACGATCACGTTCACCAGTTGTACCACCGCGACGGCAACACTGACCGGAACCGATGGCCACGTATCCGAGAATCTCACCATGCTGACCGGCGTGATCGGCATGCCGGGCTGTACCTGATCGATGCTCCACGGCGCAGGACATGGGCAGCCGAATCCAGGTTCCGTCAGCGCTTCGGCGGAGTCTCAGTTACTCACATCCGGTCCGCGCCTGAGCGCATTGCGCACCTCCTCGAGCGAATTCGGATCGTCGAGCGTGGAGAGATCGCCGGGATCGCGATCCTCGGCGAGCGCCTGCAGTGAGCGGCGCAGCAACTTGCCCGAGCGCGTCTTTGGCAACGCGTTGACGATGTAGACGCGCGCCGGCTTGGCCACGCCGCCGAGCATGTCGACGACGCGCTGCTGCATGCCAGCGGCCGCTTCGTGCTTGTTCGCCGCATCGGCGGCAGCCGACTTCAGCGTCGCGAACACGATCGGCACCTGCCCCTTCAGTTCGTCCTTGACACCGATCACCGCAGCTTCGGCGACGCTCGCATAGCTTGATATCGACTCCTCGATCTCGCGCGTGCCGAGGCGGTGGCCGGCGACGTTGATCACGTCGTCGGTACGGCCGAGGATGTAGGTGTAGCCGTCCTCGTCACGGATCGCCCAGTCGAGCGAGGAGTACAGCAGCTCCTTGAAATGGGAAAAGTAGCTTTGTATAAACCGCGCATCGTTATGCCAGATCGTGGTCATGCAGCCCGGCGGCAACGGCGGTACGGCGACAAGCACGCCCTTCTCGTTCGGCGCGCAGTCGAGGCCAGTGGTCTCGTTGATCACGCGATAGCGATAGCCGAAATTCGGCAGGCCCGGGGAGCCGAACTTGATCGGCTTGAGGTCGAGCCCGGGATGCAGGCACAGCGCGGGCCAGCCCGTTTCGGTCTGCCAGTAGTTGTCGATGACCGGCTTGCCGAGCCCTTCGGAGATCCACTTCGCGGTCGGCTCGTCGAGCGGTTCGCCGGCGAGGAAAAGATACTTCAGCGAGGACAGATCGTACTTCCTCAGGAACGCCGCATCGTGCTTCTTCAACACGCGGATTGCGGTCGGCGAGGAGAACATTGTACGCACGCGGTACTTCTCGCAGAGCTGCCACCAGATGCCCGCATCGGGGCTGATCGGCAACCCTTCGTAAAGCAGCGAGGTCGCGCCTGCCAGCAACGGGCCGTAGATGTTGTAGCTGTGGCCGACTGCCCAGCCGACATCGGAAGTGGAGAACATCGTCTGCCCGGGACCGACGTCGAAGATCGCGCGCATCGACAACGCGAGCGCGACGAGGTGGCCGCCGACGTCGCGCTGAACCCCCTTGGGCTTGCCGGTCGTGCCCGAGGTATACAGGATGTAGCTCGGCTCGTTCGCCTCGCACCATGTCACCGGCACTTCAGCGCCTTCATGCTGCCTGCGCAGCTCGGCGTAGTCGAGATCGCGATCGGCGACGCGTTGCATCTCCTTGTCGATGCCGCGCGACACGATCAAAACGTGCGGCGGCGGACTTTTCGCCTGCGCGAGCGCTGCGTCGACAAGCGGTTTGTACGCAATCGCCTTGCCACCGCGCATGCCCGCATCGGCCATGATCAACAGCTTCGGCTCGGCGTCGTCGATGCGCACGGCGAGATTGTGCGAGGCGAAGCCGCCGAACACGACCGAGTGGATCGCGCCGAGTCGCGCGCAGGCGAGCACCGCGAACACCGCCTCGGCGATGTTCGGCATGTAGATCACGACGCGCTCGCCCTTGTTCACGCCGAGCGAGGCAAGGACCGCGGCAAACGTGTTCACTTCGCGATAAAGTTCGCGATAGGTGATCTCACGCGTGACGCCGGTCTCGGTCGATACCGCGACCAGCGCAAGCTGATCGCCCCGCGCCTGCAGGTGCCGATCGACCGCGTTGTAACACGCGTTGGTTTCGCCGTCGACGAACCATTTGCGAAAAGGCGGATTCGTGTACTCGAGGATCTTCCGCGGCGGCTTGTGCCAATGAATCAGCTTGGCCTGCTCGGCCCAGAATTCCTCGGGCTGTTCGATCGAACGACGGTATTCGGATTCGTAGCTCATGCCTGTGTCTCCCCTCCATTGCGCGCAATGTAGCGGGCTTGGTTCGATCCAGCCATGCGACTTTAGCTGAATGCCCGCGGCAGCTGAATGTTTGCTGCATGCGTCGGCGCGAATCGTAAACGCGCATCGCGGTGATTCGTTCTTGTGAGTGAAGCCACTCCTTCGGATACCACCATGAAAACGTTTCGTCGCTTTGGCCTCATCGCAATTGCTTTGATCGGCACCGCTGCCACAGGCGGCTGCGTCTACTATCCGACGCGGCCCTACTATGGCGCCGAGTTCTATCCCGACGGCTACACGCCTTACTACACCAACTATTACGCCCGTCCTTATGTAGGCGCCGTTTGGGTTGGCGGCTACTACCGCTACAACCATTGGGTGCGCCCACACTGGCGTTGAACGCAGCGTCTGGTTCGAATCCGGCCGGACAAACCGGGTTGTTCGCACGCCTTCTGCGAAAAAGCATTTGCATCCGTGCTTGACATATTCAACCATTTAGTTGAATATAAAGGCATGCCCAAACTCGACCTCGCTTTCGCCGCCCTTGCCGACCCCACGCGCCGCCGCATCGTCGCGCGCCTGGCACGCGGACGCACGCGCGTGACCGACCTCGCGCTGCCGTTCGAGATGTCGCTCAATGCCGTGTCCAAGCACATCAAGGTGTTGGAGCGCTCCGGCATCGTGAAGCGCGAACGGCTCGGCCGCGAGCACTACCTGCAACTGCATGGCTCGCCGCTGCGCGAAGTCGTGCAATGGGTGTCGCGCTACGAGCGCTTCTGGAACGAAAAACTGGACTCGCTTGAAGAATTTCTTGCCAACCAACCCGACGAGGAGCAATCGTCATGAACGCCGCAATGAAAAATCCGCTGATGCAAGGCCGCAACATCAAGGTAATGGGCCCGCATTCCGTCCGCCTCACGCGCACCTACGCCGCCAAGCCGGAGAAAGTGTTCAAGGCCTGGACCGATCCGGCCAGCATCGGCGCCTGGCTCGCCAAGGGCGAATACTTCAGTGCCGACGTGCGTGTCGGCGGCCTGTTCTATCTCGAGATGCGTGCTCTGGAAAAAATCAATCCGCACTACGGCCGCTATCTGCGCGTCGACGGACCGCGCGCACTCGAGTTCACCTGGGTCAGCGAATGGACTACGGGCAAGGAATCGGTCGTGCTGATCGAACTCGCCGAGCGCAACGGCAAGACCGAACTGACGCTGACCCACGACGGACTGCCGAACGAGATCCTTGCCGGCGCGCATCAGCAAGGCTGGAACCAGTTTCTCGAAGAACTCGAGCCGCGCCTGTAGCGCATCCGAACGGGAGAAATTTCATGAGCAGACAATCCTTCAACAGCCGTTTCCTGGTCGACCGAAGCCCGGAAGAAGTGTTCGCCGCAATCAACGACGTGCGCGCGTGGTGGTCGGGAGAAATCGAAGGCGACACCGACAAACTCGGCGCCACGTTCCGCTATCGCTACGAGAATCTGCACGACTCGACCCAGACGGTGACCGAACTCGTCCCCGACAGGAAAGTCGTCTGGCGCGTGATCGACGGCCATCTTGCCTTTGTTGACGATCAGAGCGGATGGAAAGGCACGGACATCGTGTTCGAGATCATCCGCAAAGGCGGCAAGACCGAACTGTGCTTCACTCACGTCGGTCTCGAGCCGAACTGCGAGTGCTACGCCGCCTGCTCAGAAGGCTGGGATGCCGTCATCAACGGCAACCTGCGCCAGCGCATCGTCACCGGCGAGGCGCAGCCGAATCCGTTCGACGAAGCCGCTTGAAGCTTCGGCATTCGCTGGGTGCGTGTGCCCCGGCGATTTAACCCTCGCTGTGGAGATTTCGATGCGCAAAATGATTGCCGCGATGAAGATCTCGGCGGACGGAAAATTCGGCAACCCGGACGGCTACGCGGACTGGGTGGAAGCATGGTCCGAAGACTACGGCCTGACTTCGCAAATCGATGCCTGCGTGCTCGGCGGGCGCATGTATCCCGGCTATGAGCAATACTGGACCGCGATCCAGAACGCGCCCGATCAGCCCCTACCGATGACTGGCAGATTGGCGGCGCCGGCCGAGGTCGAATGGGCGCGTTTCGCCGCGCAGACCACGCACTACGTGCTGTCGAACACGCTTGCGTCTGCCGCCTGGCCAAAGACGCGCATCCTGCGCCGAGTCGAAGAAATCACCGCACTCAAGCAGCAGCCCGGCAAGGACATCTACTTGATGGGCGGTGGCCAGATCATCTCCAGCTTGATCGAAGCCGGGCTCGTCGACGAACTGCGCCTGATCGTGCATCCGTTGCTCGCGGGTAACGGAAGGCCGTTGTTTACGATGGGCGAACGCCGTCTGCTTGAATTGCGCAATGCTCAGCCGCTCTCGCAGGGACGATTGAGCCTGGTCTACGCAATCAACTGAGCGCTGAGACTGGCCAGGCCGCTCCCGCGTCGCGCTACGGAACTCACATCAATCGGCGTGGGAAACGACAAGGCCGCCGCCCATGCAGGCGGCCTTGTCATGTACTCCATTCCGCGCGCATGCGCGATGCATCACTTCTTCGCGAACAGGTGTTCGACGCCAGCGCGCTCCTCGCGCAGTTCCTTGTCGGTCGCATCCATGCGCGCACGCGAGAAGTCGTTGATCGCAAGACCCTGCACGATCGCGTACTTGCCGTTCTTCACCGTGACCGGATAGCCGTAGATCACGCCCGGCGCGATGCCGTAGCTGCCATCGGACGGAATGCCCATCGACACCCAGTCACCTTCGTCGGTGCCGAGCGCCCAAGAACGCATATGGTCGACCGCAGCCGACGCCGCCGAGGCCGCCGACGAGGCACCGCGCGCCTTGATGATCGCCGCGCCGCGCTGCTGCACGGTCGGGATGAAGTCCTTCTCGTACCAGTTTTGGTCGACGAGGCTCAGCGCCGCCTTGCCCTGCACCGTCGCGTGATGCAGGTCGGGGTACTGGGTCGAGGAATGGTTGCCCCAGATCGTGACCTTCTTGATCTCGGTCGTATGCACGCCGGTCTTCTCGGCGAGCTGCGACAGCGCGCGGTTATGGTCGAGGCGCACCATCGCGGTGAATTGGCCCGGATCGAGATCCGGCGCGTTCTGCTGCGCGATCAGCGAGTTCGTGTTCGCCGGATTGCCGACGACGAGCACCTTGACCGTGCGCTTGGCGTGGTCGTTGAGTGCCTTGCCCTGCGGGCCGAAGATCGCGCCGTTCGCTTCGAGCAGATCCTTGCGCTCCATGCCGGGACCGCGCGGGCGCGCGCCGACGAGCAGTGCGTAGTCGACGTCCTTGAACGCGACGCTGAGGTCATCGGTGGCGACGATGCCGGCGAGCGTCGGGAACGCGCAGTCGTTGAGCTCCATGACCACGCCCTGCAACGCCGGCAGCGCAGGCGTGATTTCGAGCAGGTGCAGGATGACCGGCTGGTCCTTGCCGAGCATGTCGCCCGAGGCGATGCGGAACAGCAGGGCGTAACCGATCTGGCCGGCGGCGCCGGTGACTACTACACGGACGGGGGATTTCATCGAACGATCTCCTTTCACAATAGTTTGTTTGTTTCGGCGCCGAGCAAAATTCAACTCAACTCCGCGAAGAATTCCTTGATGCGCCTCATGCCCTCGTCGAGCTGCGCATCAGGACAGGTATACGAAATGCGCAGCGCGCGCGGTTCGCCGAACGCCGAACCCGGCACGCAGGCGACGCCCTTGGCCTCGAGCAGCGCATTGCACAGATCGACGTCGTTGCCAATCACAGTCGAGCCGTGCTTCTTGCCGAACGCGACCGAGATGTCCGGGAACACGTAGAACGCGCCTTGCGGCCGCGGGCAGTTCACGCCGGGAATCGCACTCAACGCCGCGAGCACGCGATCGCGCTTGGCGGCGAATTCGATCGCCTTGCGCGCCGGAAGGTCCTGCGGACCCGACAGCGCAGCGACCGCCGCGGCGGTGACGACTTCGGGCAGGTTGGTGATGTGGTTCGAGTTCAGCGTGACCAGCGCCTGCGCCACTTTCTCGGGCGCAGCGATCAAGCCGACGCGCCAGCCGGGCATGCCGTAGGTCTTCGAAATCGAGTCGACTACGATCGTGCGCTCGCGCAGCTCGGGCCGGACGTGCAGGAAATTGTGGTAGCCGACGCCGTCGAAGACGAGGCGGTTGTAGATGTCGTCGCAGATGATCCAGGTGTCGGGATGCGCGGCAAGCACCTCGGCGAGCGCGGCGATCTCGGCCTTCGAATAGACCATGCCGGTCGGGTTCGACGGATTGTTGAACAGGAACACCTTGGGCTTGCTCGCCAGCGCCTTGGCCAGCTGCTCGGGCTTGAGCTTGTAGTCCTGCTCCGGCGGGCACGGCAGCAGCGTCGTCTTCGCACCAACGATGTCGGCGATGTCGGCGTAGCTCGTCCAGTACGGCGTCGGGAACACGATCTCGTCGCCCGGATTCAGCAGCGCCTCGGCGAGGTTGTACAGCACTTGCTTGGCGCCGATGCCAACGACGAGGTTCTTGCGCTCGTAGCCGTTGAAACCGCCGTCCTGCAGATGCTTGAGGAACGCGTCGAGCAGCGCTTCGCTGCCGCGGTTTGAACCATATTGACCGCTATCGTGCGCGAGCGCCTCGCGCGCCGCGGCGTAGACATGTTCGCCCGGCAGGAAATTCGGCACGCCGATCGAGAAGCTGATGATGTCCTTGCCCGCCGCCTTGAGCTGCTTCGCCTTCTCCGCCACGACCATGATGGCGCTGGGCTTGGCCCGGCTCATGCGTTCAGCCAGCAAAGGCATTTCAGTCTCCTGGGTTAGAGGTAGGAACAGCGCTCCAGTTTAGCATATTTGCTGCAGCGCAGCGGCGCGTACAGCCGGCGGCAGATGCATCTACATCACGCATCTCAGAAGCGTTTTTAAGCTTTTGCGAACAAACGTATTTGCTACACTCGCATCGCCCTGCCTGCGGCACATTTCGGCAGAACCGCTGTTCCGGACACGTCCTAAGGAGATCGCATGCTGCACATCATCTGGTCCATCATCATCGGTTTCATCGTCGGCTTGCTAGCGCGTTGGTTCTATCCGGGGGCGATGCACCTGGGGTTCATCCTGACCGTACTCCTCGGCATCGGTGGCTCGATCGTCGGCGGCCTGATCGGCAGCCTGTTCAACAAGCCCGCTGACGGCCAGATGTTCCACCCCGCAGGTTTCATCATGTCCGTCATCGGGGCGGTCATCCTCCTGTTCATCGTCAAGCAGCTCGGTTACATGTAAACCGACCCGCTTTACGCAAACAAAAAGGCCGCCCTCGGGCGGCCTTTTTTTGTGCTCTGTTCCCGCGTCAGCGCGAAGCGAGCGTCTTGTTCCACTGTTCGAGCAGCGGCACGACCTTCCGGTTGGCGAACAGCGCCGCGGTGTCGCCAACGATCGTGATCGATTCGATCTGGTCGCCCTGCTTGATGCTGTCGATGACCTTCTGGTCGTCCGCGCTCAGCACTTCGCCGAACACCGTGTGCTTGCCGTCGAGCCAGGGCGTGACCACGTGGGTGATGAAGAACTGCGAACCGTTCGTGCCCGGCCCGGCATTCGCCATCGACAGCACGCCCGGCTTGTCGTGGCGCAGGTGCGAGACGAACTCATCGCCGAAGCGATAGCCCGGACCGCCGCGACCCGAACCTTCCGGGCAGCCACCCTGGATCATGAAATCCGGGATCACGCGGTGGAAACTCAGCCCATCGTAGAACTTGTGCTGGACGAGATTGACGAAGTTCGCCACCGTCACCGGCGTGTGCTCGGGCGTCAGGCGGATATGGATCGTACCGCGCGAGGTCTTGATATGGGCTTGCAGGTCTTGGCTCATGCAGAAAAATCTCCGGGGAAAACGCTATTTTTGCATAGCCAGCGCATCAGAACACCCCACAGGCGACTCGCGCGTCCGC
This sequence comes from Rudaea cellulosilytica DSM 22992, assembly GCF_000378125.1. Taxonomy (GTDB): domain Bacteria; phylum Pseudomonadota; class Gammaproteobacteria; order Xanthomonadales; family Rhodanobacteraceae; genus Rudaea; species Rudaea cellulosilytica. The sequence continues at coordinate 1,030,013 of NZ_KB899242.1, forward strand.
GAAGTCGGCTTCGCTGGCAATTGCCAGCATCAGGGTTTGTCGGAGCTATCCGATTGTTTGGGCGCGGTCGCTGGAGGGTCAACTTCCTCGACCGGACCCACGGTGACGCTGTTCTTCCATTCGCGATCACGCGTGGCGAAATACAACGCAGGGTCCCAATCCTTCTTCGGATACTTGCCGGCGGCATCGTATCCAGCCAGCGAGCCAGTCATCTGCATGATCGCTTGCTTCAGCTCGAACACCATGCGCGGCTGGGCGACTTCGTCCGCATAGCGCTTGGCGAGTTGAGTGCGCTGGCTCTCGGCGCGAGCCAGCTGCGCCGGTGTCAAGGTCTCTTTCAGTTCGTCGCGCGTGGCGACAAACTGCGGATAGCCGCGCTCGCAAGCCAGATCCATCCATGCGTAGGCCATTACGGGATCCTTGGCAACGCCCTCGCCGTTCTTGTACATCAAGCCGATGCTGAGCTGGGACAGCTTGTCCGCATACTGTGCTCCGACTTCGAAATATTTCATCGCGTCGCCATAGCGGCGATGGGCATAGGCGCGCATACCAGCGGTCATGCCCCACTGGTCGGGGTGATGCCAAGTGGACATCTTGCTCATTGCGAGCAGCGTTTTCATTACCTCCGGGTCTTCGGCAGGATCGCCTGCACCTCGGGCATTAGCGGCCAACAGACCAATGCCCATGAGCATGCAGAAAACGGTCCGGGCACTTCGCATACCTGTCACCTCGATCATGCCGTGGCCGGTAACGACTTTCAGGTCATTCGGCGCGCCATCAGCCTAACTATTGCTGCGCCGCAGTATCAAATTAAATCGGGTATAATCTTGTAAATCCTTGTCTCATTCAGCCTGCCGCGAGGGCGGGCTTATCACCATGTCCATCGAAAATCTGCGCAATATCGCCATCGTCGCCCACGTCGACCATGGCAAGACCACCCTCGTCGACTGCCTGCTCAAGCAGTCCGGCACGTTCAGCGAACGCACGGTGCTCGCTGAGCGCGTGATGGACTCGAACGACCAGGAAAAAGAACGCGGCATCACGATCCTGGCCAAGAACACCGCGATCACCTGGCAGGGCAACCGCATCAATATCGTCGACACGCCGGGACACGCCGATTTCGGCGGCGAGGTCGAGCGCGTGCTGTCGATGGTCGATTCCGTGCTGCTGCTGGTCGACGCGATGGACGGTCCGATGCCGCAAACGCGCTTCGTCACCCAGAAAGCGTTCCAGATGGGCTTCAAGCCTATCGTCGTGATCAACAAGGTCGACCGCCCCGGTGCGCGCCCGGACTGGGTGCTCGACCAGACCTTCGACCTGTTCGACCGCCTCGGCGCGACCAACGAGCAGCTCGACTTCCCGGTCGTCTACGCCTCGGCCCTGCACGGCTATGCGGGCCTGACGCCCGACGTGCGCGAAGGCGACATGACGCCGCTGTACGAGGCGATCATGAAGCACGTGCACGCGCCCAAGGTCGACCCGGATGGTCCGTTCCAGATGCGCATCTCGCAGCTCGACTACAACAGCTATGTCGGCTTGATCGGCATCGGCCGCATCCAACGCGGCAAGGTGCGCACCAACATGCCGGTCGCCGTGGTTGACCGCGAAGGCAAGAAGCGCAACGGCCGCGTCCTGCAGGTGCTCGGCTTCATGGGCCTGGAGCGCCGCGAAGTCGCCGAGGCAGAAGCCGGCGACATCGTCGCCATCAACGGCGTCGAAGACTTGGGCATTTCCGACACGATCTGCGCGCCCGACGTGCCGGAACAACTGCCCGTGCTGACGGTGGACGAACCGACCATCAGCATGACTTTTCAGGTCAACAACTCGCCGTTCGCCGGCAACAAGGAGCTGTCCGGCGGCAAGTTCCTGACCAGCCGCCAGCTGCGCGAGCGCCTCGATCGCGAGCGCGTGCACAACGTTGCGCTGCGCGTCGAGGAAGGTTCCGATGCGGACAAATTCCTCGTCTCCGGCCGCGGCGAGCTGCATCTGTCGGTGCTGATCGAGAACATGCGCCGCGAAGGCTATGAACTGGCCGTGTCGCGCCCGGAAGTCATCATCAAGGAAATCGACGGCCAGTTGATGGAGCCGATCGAGCAGCTCGTCGTCGACGTGGAAGAAATCCACCAGGGCGGCGTGATGGAAAAACTCGGCGCGCGCAAGGCGCAGTTGAAGAACATGGAGCCGGATGGAAAAGGTCGGGTGCGCCTCGAGTATCAAATCCCGGCGCGCGGCTTGATCGGTTTCCAAAACGAATTCCGCACTCTCACCCAGGGTTCGGGCCTGCTGTTCCACGTCTTCGACCATTACGGCCCGAAGGAACAGGGCACGATCGCCAAGCGTCTCAATGGCGTGATGATCGCCAACGCGCCGGGCGCCACGCCGGCCTACGCGCTGGGGCCGCTCGAAGAGCGCGGCAAACTGTTCGCCGCCGAAGGCGACCAGGTATACGAAGGCCAGCTGGTCGGCATCCACTCCAAGGACAACGACCTCACCGTCAACGCGATCAAGACCAAGCCGCTGACAAACATGCGTGCCTCGGGCAAGGACGACGCGATCAAGCTGACCCCGGCGATCAAGTACTCGCTGGAGCAGGCGCTCGATTTCATCGAGGACGACGAACTGGTCGAAGTCACGCCGAAGGAAATCCGCCTGCGCAAGAAGCACCTGACCGAGAACGATCGCAAGCGCGCTTCGCGCCAGGCGGCGTAAAAGCTCGAGCAATAGTTTTGTCCCGCACGCCGCAATGGCGTGCGGAGGCTGCAACCCTTTACAGGGTTCCGGGCAAGTCTCCCGGATCGCTCCAGCCGACTTCCATTCCGGCTATCCTTGCGGCCGCGGCTACCCGTCGATCGAGGCTAGTCATAGCTCGGTCCGCTGTCGCTTCCAGCTCTAAGGGATACCGATGAACGCAGCGGCGAATATTCTCGGCGCCTATCTTCACGCCCACGACGGAGGCAGGATCGACGCGATTCCGCCGTCCGAATCGTTTTGGCAGGATGTCGCCAGCGGCGCCTATCCCGACCTGGACCAGGGTCGGCTGATGTCAGCGTTCACGTTCTCCGAGCCATGGGCAACCTGGGAGCGCCATCCCGTCGGCGAAGAGGTGGTCATGCTGCTCTCCGGTGCGGCGACTCTGGTCATCGAGGAGTCGGGCAGTGAATGCGAGGTGCATCTGAACTCGCCCGGCGACTATGTCCTCGTGCCGCAAGGCGCCTGGCACACGGCAAAAACGCATGTCCCCACCACGATGCTGTTCCTGACTCCGGGCAAGGACACCGAGCATCGGCCGGTCGGATTCGTTGCCGGCTAACCCCTGACGTGCGCCCATTCCTGCACGTGATCAGTGTTCTCTGCCTGCTGCCCAGCGTGCTGCTCGCCTCCGCCTTTCTCGCGCTGGGGCACGCCATCGCAGCCGGCACGCTGCTCGGTTTCTTCGAGCAGTTGTTGGTCATGGCGACCTGGCTGATTCCTTGGGGTCTGCTGGCCAGTCTTGCAGCTTTCCTTGTGCTGCTGTCGGCGGGTTTTTCACAACGCCTGCGCTGGCTGGCGGGCTCGTGCGTGGCTGCCTTCTCTATCGGCAGCGTCGCGGTGATCCTCGCGTTCGACAGCCAGCCGCTGTCGTTGGGCCAACTGACGTTTTTCGTGCCTGCGCTGTTCTCGACATGGATCGGCCTCTGGCTGGCCGTGAGCGAGGGTCCGCACACCAAGATCGCCCGGCCAACTTGAATGGAGACTCGCCATGATCGATCTCGCCATGCCGCGATTGTTTGCGTTTCTCATCGCCACCGTTTGCGTACCCATGGCCACGTCGGCGGCGGAACCCGTTTCGCCACCAGCAGAGGAGCTCTCGATCCGCGACTTCGCGCAGAAATTGCAGCATGGGGAATGGACTGCACATGCATTGGCGCAGCAGTATCTCGACCGCATCGCCGCGATCGACAGGGCCGGCCCTGCGATCAACGCGGTGATCGAACTCAACCCCGATGCGCTCGCGATCGCCGACGAGATCGACGTTAGCCGGAAAAGTGGAAAAGTGTACGCATCGTTGCGCGGCATTCCGGTGCTGATCAAGGACAACATCGACACGGCCGACAAGATGCACACGACCGCCGGCTCGCTCGCGCTGGCCGATTCGATCGCGGCGCGCGACGCTACCATCGTGGCGAAATTGCGCACGGCCGGCGCCGTGATCCTCGGCAAGACCAACCTGTCGGAATGGGCCAACTTCCGCTCGAATCACTCGACCAGCGGCTGGAGCGGACGCGGCGGCTTGACGAAGAATCCCTACGCACTCGACCGCAACGCCTGCGGCTCAAGTTCGGGCACGGGCGCGGCCATCGCGGCGAATCTCGCCGTGGCCGGCATCGGCACCGAGACCGATGGCTCGATCGTCTGCCCCGCGTCGGCGAACGGGCTGGTCGGGATCAAGCCGACGCTCGGCCTCGTCAGCCGCGCCGGCATCGTGCCGATCGCGCATAGCCAGGATACCGCCGGACCAATGGCACGCCGCGTCGCCGATGCGGCCGCCTTGTTGACCGCAATCGCCGGCAGCGACATACGTGATCCGGCGACGAAAGACGCGGACAAGCATCGCGCGGAATACACGAAATTCCTCGACGCGAAGCGCCTGCGTGGAGCGCGTATCGGCGTCGTGCGCAAGCTGGCCGGCGTCGGCCCCGAGGTCGATCGCGTGTTCGATGCGAGCATCGCCGCGTTGAAGGCCGCTGGCGCCGTGATCGTAGATCCGGTCGAACTGCCGAACCAGGGCAAATACGACGACGAGGAAAACATCGTGCTGCAATACGAATTCAAGGCCGATCTCGATGCCTATCTCGCCACGCTCGCGCCCGATGTGAAGACGCGCAGCCTCGCCGGCCTTATCGAGTTCGACAAGGCGCATGCGGATCGCGAAATGCCCTGGTTCGGCCAGGAGACGTTCGAGCAGTCGCAGGCGCGCGGCGGCCTCGACGAAAAAGTATACAAAGACGCTCTGACGAAATCGAAGCGCCTCGCCGGCGCCGAAGGCATCGACGCGGCGCTGGCCAAGGACAAACTCGACGTGCTGATCGCACCGACCGGCGGCCCAGCCTGGGTCACCGATCTCGTCAACGGCGATCACTACACAGGCGGCAGCTCGACGCCGGCCGCGGTGGCCGGCTATCCCGCGATCAGCGTACCGATGGGCTTCGTGCATGAGTTGCCCGTGGGCATCACATTCTTCGGCGCAGCCTGGAGCGAGGCAAAACTGATCAGCTACGCCTACGCATTCGAGCAGGCTACGCGGGCGCGCAAGCCGCCACGATTTCTTGAGCACGTCGGCACGTCGGATTGAAACCGATGTCGCGCCGGGCATCCCGGCACAAAGAAGTTTTTCGTTGACATCGAAGCGCCCCGCGCCTACCCTTCGCCGCGCTTCAGTCCGCCGAAGCATTTCCTCCAGCCAACCACTGACATCAATGGACAGCTATCCGAGTACCAACGCAGCACCGGGCCTTCGCGGGCCATGGGCTGCCTTGGCCGCACAAACCCTGCCGCTCCGCGCGGATACGGGCCGTCTCGCGATCTAGCCGATAGCTGGTCGTGATTCACCCGTTCCGTCATGGAATCGAGGTGAATCATGAAAATGCAGTTCCTGCTCTCCCTGTTCCCGCACGATCGTCGTTTCGGCGTGCGCGATGCCTATTGCGCGACCTCGCGCGCCCTGCCCTACGTCGCCGCGAACGATGCCTCGTTCGCGCGCCGGAAGCTCGTCTGCCGCTGGCGGCGCAGCCCGACCAGCGGCAAGCTCGAAGCACGCTGGACGACACAGGATTGAAACCAAGCCCGCCCATGCTGCGCAATCAATGCGCGCAGCATGGGACCATGTTCACGTGCTCATGGAAACCGGAATCATGAAACTCAAGCCAGCCTTCGCCATCTTTGGCGCACTCGTCCTTGCGGTCCCTCCAGCCTCGGTCCTCGCCGTCGACGCGCCGACCGAATTCGTGCCGCAGCTGCTCGGCGCGCAATACACCTTCGTCGACCAGCATCAGGATGCGTTGCGTTCGCCCTATTCCGGCCCTTTAAGTCTGCGCGCGAGCGGCGACACGGAGCGTTCGCACACCTTCGGCGCCTACTTCGGCGTGGCGTTGCCATGGCACTTCCAGTTCTATCTCGATGCGGAAATGTTCAAGGGTGCCGGCGTCAGCAATGCCACCGGTATGGCTGGGTTGAGCAACGGCGACGTGATCCGCTCGGGCACCGCAAACCTCGGCAAGCGCCCGTACATCGCGCGCCGAGTGCTGCGCTACGCGCTGCCGCTCGGCGAAGAGACCTACGATGTCAAAGCCGCGCAGGGCCAGCTCGCGGGCAAGGAATATGCGAGCCGATTCGAGGTGAAGCTCGGCAAGCTCGCAGTCAGCGACGATTTCGACAAGAACCGCTACGCGAATTCGACGCGCACTCAGTTCATGAACTGGGCGCTGTTCAACAACGCCGCCTGGGATTTCGCCGCCGATACGCGCGGCTACACGGGCGGCGCGATGCTCGCCCTCGTGCAACCGGCGTGGACGTTGCGTTACGGCATTTATGAAATGCCGCGCGAGGCGAACGGACAGGCGCTGGAATGGCCGATCTCGCGCGCGCGCGGCGAGCAGATGGAGTTGACCTGGCAACCGCAGAAGGACGGCTACGCAGTGCGCGTGCTCGCGTTCCGCAACATCGCGCGCATGGGCGTGTATCGTGACGCGATCGCTGCCGCGCAGGAATCGGGCGCGACGCCGGATATCCGCGCCGATGATCGCGATGGCCGTCGCAAGCATGGCTGTGCGATCAATGCTGAACTGCCGCTCGCCGACGACGGTGAAACTGGCCTGTTCGCGCGCATCGGCTGGAACGACGGCCGCACGGAATCGTTCGCGTTCACCGAAGCGGACCGCGCCACCAGCATCGGCGGACAACTATCGGGTCTGCACTGGGGACGCGCGCAGGATCATCTCGCGCTCGCGATCGCGGTGAACGGCATTTCGCAAGACCATCGCGACTATCTCGCGCTCGGCGGCAGCGGCTTTCTGATCGGTGACGGCCGGATCGACTACGGCCATGAACAGATCGCCGAGCTTTACTACGCGGCGCAAATCGTGCCGCATGTGACGATCAGCCCCGACTTCCAGTTTGCCCGCAACCCGGGATACAACCGCGACCGCGGACCGGCGCGCTTCTTCGGCCTGCGCGCGCACGTGGAACTTTGAGGAAAGAAAACTTCCCTCAGAACCTGTCTTCAAAGCGTAGCGAGCGAAGAGAATTTGCGCGTCGCCGGAGCGCAGGAACCGGAGCATACAAGCAGTATGTGAGGATTACTCGCCGCTTCCGCGGCTCGCCCTCCGGGCCGGCTTCGCCGTTCGCTCCGGCATCCTGCCTCCGCAGTCCGAGCACCGCCGGCGCGCAAATTATCGAGCGCAGTAGCTTTGAGGACAGGTTCTCAGGGCCTGCCGCCGCGCTTGCGCACGATCAGCATCGCAATCTCGAGCGACTGTTCGTAATTGAGACGCGGATCGACGCTCGACTTGTAGGCACGGGCAAGATCCACTTCGGTCAGGTCGCGCGCGCCGCCGAGGCATTCGGTGACATTCTCGCCGGTCAGTTCGAGATGCACGCCGCCGAGGCGTGTGCCGCAGGCGGCGTGGATATCGAAGGCATGGTCGAGTTCGGCGCGGATGTTCTCGAAGCGCCGCGTCTTCACGCCGGACGGCAGCGTCTCGCCGTTGCCGTGCATCGGATCGCAGCACCAGAGCACGCGTTTGCCTTCGGCCTTGACGGCATTCAGATGCTGCGGCAACTCAGCTTCGACCTTGGCCGCGCCCATGCGCGTGATCAGGGTCAGCCGGCCTGGTTCGTTGTGCGGATTGAGCGCATCGATCGTGCGCAGCAGCTGGTCCGGCTTCACCCCGGGGCCGAGCTTGAGCCCCATCGGATTCTGGATGCCGCGGCAGTACTCGACGTGGGCGCCGTCGAGCTGCGCGGTACGCATGCCGATCCACGGGAAATGCGTGGATAGGTTGAACCAACCCGGGTTGCGCGGCACCTCGCGCGTCACTGCGCCTTCGTAGTTGAGCAGCAACGCCTCATGCGAAGTATAGAAATCCACTTTCTGATATGACGGCGATTCGCCGGCCAGCGTTTCCATGAAGCGCACTGCCTCGCCGATGGCTTCGACCATGCGCTGATACTCTTCCTGCAGTGGCGAGTGCTTGACCCATTCGAGGTCCCAATATTCTGGGTGATGCAGGTCCGCGAAGCCGCCATCGATCAGCGCGCGCACGAAGTTCATCGTCAGCGCCGAGCGAGAATGCGCTTCGATCAGGCGCTGCGGATCCGGCTCGCGTGCGACCGCAGTGAATTCGGGAGCGTTGACGATGTCGCCGCGATAGCACGGCAAGGTCACGCCGCTGCGCGTCTCGGTGTCGGCCGAGCGCGGCTTGGCGTACTGGCCGGCGAACCGGCCGACGCGCACGACCGGAAGCTTCAAACCGTGCACCAGCACGAGGCTCATCTGCAGCAGCACCTTGAGCCGGTTGGAGATGATCGGCGAGGTGCAATCGGCGAAGCTCTCAGCGCAGTCCCCACCCTGCAGCAGGAAGCAGCGTCCCTCCTGCGCTTCGGCCAGCTTGCGCTTGAGCGCGAGCACTTCCCACGACGTCACCAGCGGCGGCAATTCACGCAACTGTGCGACGGCGCGGTCGAGCACGGCTGCGTCCGCATAAACCGGCTGTTGCACGGCCGTGCGCGACTGCCATGACGTCGGTGACCAAGATTCCGCCGCGCTCTGTCTCGTTGCTTCTGGACTCGTTGCCGCCATGGTGTCGTCGCCGACGTGGGAAGGGTTTTTCATCATGCCAGATCGCGGCGCAGAACTTTAGCGCTTGCGGAAACCGGCCCAGATTGCGCCGGCGCCGAGCGCCACGAACGAAACCAGCGTCCAGAACGGCATCGATAAACCGAGGAAAGTCCAATTGATCTCGGCACAGTCGGCATGACCAGTGAACGCGGCCTGGATCGTCTTGCTCCAGGCGTAGCTCACCGAAAAATTCTCGACCCAATAGTTCCAGCCCGGCGTGCATCCAGCCAACGGATTGGGCGGCTGGTGCTGCACCCAGACGTGATAAGCCGCGATGCCGATGCCGGCACATGCGCCGAGCAGTACGAGCAGCGCATAGACACGCCGCCCGGTCGTCTTCGGGTTGTGCAAGGCACCGATCAGGAAGAACACGCCCATGGCGATCACTGCGATACGCTGGAAGATGCACAGCGGACACGGCTCGATGCCAAGGTTGAACTGCACGTAGTAGGCATACGCCAGCATCGCCGCACAGATGGCGAAGCCCGCCAAATAGGTCAACCGGTAAGAGGGAGCGGGAAAATTAGATGTCATGTTCTGTCGCCTCGACTGCCAAACGTGTGGATTCGCGACGGCCCCCTACAGACTGAAGCGGCCGGTGAAGGTACCCAGGCAAGCACAGACCGCAAGTACCGCCCAAAGTGCCGTCGTCGCGGTTTCGATTTTTTCGTTCTGCCGCTCGCGGAATACCTGCCACAACGCGAGCGGCACCAGCGCGTAACGGTGCTCGATCATCCACGAACTCGCCAATGCGACGAATGTCAGGGGGTACAACATCCACGCCGATCGCGGATGCAGACGCGTTCCCGACAACCCGCAGGCGGCCGCCACCGCGACCAGGCCGAACGCCGCCTTCCACCACCATGCCGACACGACGAACCGAAGGAGATGATTGTGCACCGTCCACGGCTCGTCGGCCTGATTGAACGGATGATCGACGCGGAATCCCGCCCAGAATATGCCGAATGCGATTGCCGGAACCGACAGCAGCCAGGGGTGCAGGCGCGCGTTCCGCACGAACTCCTTGAACCCGTTTCGAACATGCAGCGGAAACAATAGCGCACACAGGAACGAGGTGAAATACAGGTTGCCGATGTGAAACGAAAAATCCGGATGCATCATCGTCTGCTCTTTCGAGAGCGAAATGCTTCCATTCCACATCCAATAAACCAGAAACAGACCAACGCCCAGGGCATAGGGCCACGTCCTCGTCAGCACCTGCCGCAGCGACGGCGCCGCGGCCTCATCGCGCGACAACGCCAGCCAGGCAAATAGAGGCAGCCAAACGACGTTGGTCTGGCGCACGCAAAGCGCAGCGATCATCAACACGCCCGCGAGGATGTCGCGCCGACCGAGCGTAGCCGCGCCGGCCGCCAGCACGAATGCCAGCGACAGCACGTCGGTGTAAACCATGAAGTCGTAGGGAAACAGGATCGGCAGCAGGGCGAACTGCAGCGTCGCAGCCGCGTCGGCCTTACCGGCAGCATTCTTCCGCAACCAATGGAATGCGCCGATCGCGAGCAGACCATACACGGCGTTGAGAACGCGCGCCGCGGCCAACGTGCGCTGGTCCGTCGCCCAAAGCACCACCGCCGAAAGAGCGTGATAGCCCGGCAAAACGGTCAGAATGTCCCAGGCAATGCGGAAGTCGCCGTGATCGAAACGGTTGATATGGACGTAGTGCGCGATCTCGTCGACGATCGGCTTGGCACCGGCGGCCAAATACGCCATTGCGAGGTACAGAAATGCGAATCCGGCCCATGCGAGCCGGATTCGAGAGAATTGCAAGGGGGCGAGCATCAGCCCAACCCGTCAGATGCAGCGATGTGCTGCACGCGAACCGGTGAAACTTATTCTTCCACCGCCGCCGCTTCGGTGCGCGGGCGATCGACGAGTTCGACATACGCCATCGGCGCGTTGTCGCCGACGCGGTTGCCGCACTTGAGGATGCGCGTGTAGCCGCCCTTGCGCTCGCGGTAGCGCGGGCCGAGTTCGACGAACAGCTTGCCTACGGCGACCTTGTCGCGCAGGCGCGCGAACGCGAGACGGCGATTGGCGACGCTGTCGACCTTGGCCAGCGTGATCAGCGGCTCGGCGACGCGGCGCAGTTCCTTCGCCTTCGGCAGCGTGGTCTTGATCAGCTCGTGCTTGATGATCGACGCCGCCATGTTCTTGAACATCGCTTCGCGATGCGAACTGGTGCGGTTGAGCTTGCGACCGGATTTCATATGACGCATAAATAATTCCTCGGTGTAGATTTATAATTATGGATATCTGCACATTTGTGCAGCGGACACTTGGTCCGTAATTGCGCCATCCGTTCTGGCGTACAACTTCCGGATACTGCGACGTCCCTGTAGTCTGGATCCCGGCAATCCGTGCCGGGATGAATTGACGGCTATGCCGTCAATTCATCTGCATGCCGTGCTGCAGGCCCGACGGCGGCCAGTTCTCGAGCTTCATGCCGAGCGAGAGGCCACGCGAGAACAGCACGTCCTTGATCTCGGTCAGCGACTTCTTGCCGAGGTTCGGCGTCTTCAGCAGCTCGACTTCGGTGCGCTGCACGAGGTCGCCGATGTAGTAAATGCTCTCGGCCTTCAGGCAGTTCGCCGAACGTACGGTGAGTTCGAGGTCGTCGATCGGACGCAACAGCACCGGATCGACACCGGCCTTGTCGGTCTTCGCTTCCGAGGTCTCGCGGCGGGTGAAGTCGCCGAAGATCGTGAGCTGATCGAGCAGCGTTTCCGCGGCCTTGCGCACGGCTTCTTCCGCTTCCACGGTGCCGTTCGTTTCGATGTCGAGCACGAGCTTGTCGAGGTCGGTGCGCTGTTCGACGCGCGCGCTGTCGACTTCATACGCCACGCGGCGCACCGGGCAGAACGAGGCATCGAGCTGCAGGCGGCCGATCGGGCGACTCTCGTCGTCCGGACGGCGACGCGAGGTGGCCGGCTGGTAGCCGATTCCGCGCGCGACCTTCAAGCGCATGTTGAGCGCAATGTCCTTGGTCAGGTGGCAGATCACGTGCTCGGGATTGACGATCTCGACGTTGTGGTCGACCTTGATGTCCGCAGCCGTGACCACGCCCTTGCCCTTCTTCGACAGGGTCAGGGTGGTTTCATCGAGGTTGTGCAGGCGCAGAGCCACGTCCTTGAGGTTGAGCAGGACTTCGATCACGTCCTCCTGCAGACCTTCGAGGGTCGTGTACTCGTGCAGCACGCCATCGATCTCGACTTCGATGATCGCAGCGCCCGGGATCGACGACAGCAGGACGCGACGCAGCGCGTTGCCGAGCGTGTGGCCGAAGCCACGCTCCAGGGGTTCAACCGAAACTTTCGCGCGGTTCGCACCGAGCTGTTCTACATGCAGGCCGCGCGGACGCAGGATGGTAGTAGGCGAATTTGCCATGAACTACGCTCTCCGTAAGGTGTGGGGAATTCGGAAAATATGTGTGCGAAAAGCGGCACATTCAAGCTTGCCGCGCACTGCGCCGGACATTGCCCGACGCGGTGGATGAAACGGTTACTTCGAGTACAACTCGACGATCAGCGATTCGTTGATGTCGCTCGGCAGATCCGAGCGTTCCGGCAGCGCCTTGAGCGTACCGGCGAACTTGTTCGCGTCGACTTCGAGCCACGCCGGGGCCAGGTCCATTTCCTGCGACAGGGTCAGCGCTTCCTTGATGCGCAGCTGGCTGCGCGACTTCTCGGCGACGGAGATCTGGTCGCCGGCCTGGACCGCGTACGACGGCAGGTTGACCTTCTTGCCGTTGACCTCGATCGCCTTGTGCGCGACGAGCTGGCGGGCCTGGGCACGGGTCACCGCGAAACCCATGCGGTAGACGATATTGTCCAGACGCGATTCGAGCAGACGCAGCAGGTTCTCACCGGTGTTGCCGCGGGTCTTCGACGCCTTGACGTAGTAGTTGCTGAACTGGCGCTCGAGCAAGCCGTAGATGCGCTTGACCTTCTGCTTCTCGCGCAGCTGCACCGCGTAGTCCGACAGGCGCGACTTCTTCGCACCGCCGCCGGCGCCATGCTGGCCGGGCTTGTTCTCGAGCTTGCACTTCGAGTCGAGCGCGCGAGCCGGGCTCTTGAGGCTGAGGTCGGCGCCTTCGCGGCGCGCGAGCTTGCAGGTGGGACCGATGTAACGTGCCATAAAATTCTTCTCTTCGTTGCGAGTCCGGCCACGCGTGGCCGATTCTTTGAATTTAGTGATCAACAGATCACATCAGACTCTGGTGTATTTAAGATTTCTATTGAAAGTGCGGCCACGGACGGCCGCTTCCTCATTCTTGCAATCAGGGATGATTGCTGAAATAGCTTCGATCGCAATTACACCCGGCGCTTCTTCGGGGGGCGGCAGCCGTTGTGCGGGATCGGAGTCACGTCGATGATGTTGGTCACCTTCACGCCGATGTTGTTCAGCGAACGCACCGCCGACTCGCGACCCGGGCCCGGGCCCTTGATGCGCACTTCGGCGGTCTTCACGCCGTATTCCTGTGCGACACGGCCGGCCTTCTCCGCCGCAACCTGGGCGGCGAACGGGGTCGACTTGCGCGAACCGCGGAAACCCGCGCCGCCCGCAGTCGCCCACGACAGCGCATTGCCCTGGCGATCGGTGATCGTCACGACGGTGTTGTTGAACGAAGCCTGCACGTGAACGATCGCATCGGTAACGACGCGTTTGGCTTTCTTCTTGGTCTTGGCAGCGACCGGCTTATTCATGAGTCAAGGTTTCCTGATGTTCGCAAGGACGCGCCTCGCGTACTTGCAAAAATGAATTAATTCTTCTTGATCGCGCGGCGCGGACCCTTGCGCGTGCGCGCATTGGTACGCGTGCGCTGGCCGCGCACTGGCAGGCCGCGACGGTGGCGCATGCCGCGATAGGTGCCGAGGTCCATCAGGCGCTTGATGCTGATGCCGACTTCGCGGCGCAGGTCGCCTTCGACCACGAACTTCGCAACTTCGGCACGAAGCTTCTCGACTTCGGACTCGGTCAGCGACTTGATCTTGGTCGCCGGATTGACGCCCGCGGCGTCACACACCAGCTTCGACCGCGTGCGGCCGATACCGTAAATGCTTTGCAGTCCGATCACGACGTGTTTCTGGACCGGCAGGTTGACACCCGCAATACGCGCCATCTTTCTATCTCCGAGAAAATCAAAGCGCTTGAAAGCGCAGTGAACTGTAAATTATAACTGGTTTTTTACGTCTCCGGAAGCCCAAAGGCCTGCCGGATATGGTTTTTTTCCAACCGGGCCGGGACCTTGCTCGGCCCAGCCCGATTCCGGGCTTAGCGCGCCGGGCTTCCGCCGCGGCCGTAGCCCTTCAGATTCGCCTTCTTCAGCAGGCTTTCGTACTGATGCGACACCAAATGCGCCTGCACCTGCGCGGTGAAATCCATGACCACCACCACCACGATCAGCAACGAGGTGCCGCCGAAATAGAACGGCACATGGAAGTACTGCTGCAGGAACGTCGGCACCACGCAGACCAGCACGAGGTACAGGGCCCCGGCTCCGGTCAGGCGCGTCAGCACGCCGTCGATGTATTCGGCCGTCGCCTTGCCCGGGCGGATGCCCGGAATCAGCGCGCCCGACTTCTTCAGGTTCTCCGCAGTCTCGTTTGAATTGAACACGAGCGCGGTGTAGAAGAACGCGAACACGATGATCAGGATCGCGTACAGGATCTCGTACAGCGGCTCGCCCGGCGCAATCGCCGCGGTCAGCTGCTGCAGCCAGCGGATGTTCGTGCTGCCGCTGAACCATGACGATGCCGTCGCCGGAAACATAATCAGCGACGAGGCAAAAATCGCCGGAATCACGCCCGACATGTTGAGCTTGAGCGGCAGGTGCGAACTCTGGTTCATGTACGCCTGGCCGCCACCCTGGCGCCGCGCGTAGTTGACCGTGATGCGGCGCTGGCCGCGCTCGACGAAGACGACGAACGCCGTCACCGCGACCACGATCAGCAGCACGAGCAGGACCTTGATGAAGTTGAGCTCGCCGTTCTGCGCCATCTGCAGGGTGTGATAGGTCGCACCCGGCAAACCGGCGACGATGCCAGCAAAGATCAGCATCGAGATGCCGTTGCCGATGCCGCGCTCGGTGATCTGCTCGCCCAGCCACATAAGGAACAGCGTGCCCGAGGTCAACGCGATCATCGAGGTCATGATGAAGCCGAAGCCCGGGGCGTAAACCACCGATTGGCCGTTCGCTGTCTGGTGCATGAGCCAGCTCGAGATGCCGAACGACTGCACTGCAGCCAAGACCACGGTGAAGTAACGCGTCCACTGGGTCAGCTTGCGCCGACCGGACTCGCCTTCCTTGCGCAGCGACTGCAGCGACGGCACCACCTGGGCGACCATCTGCACGATGATCGACGCCGAGATGTACGGCACGACGCCGAGCGCGAAGATCGAGAAGCGCGCGAGCGCGCCGCCCGAGAACATGTTGGCCAGATCGATCAACCCGCCGCCACCGCCGAGCAGCGAGGTCATCGCCGCCGACTTGACGCCCGGCACCGGAATGAACGAGCCGAGGCGATAGACGACGAGCGCACCGATGAGGAACAGGATGCGCTGCTTGAGCTCGGTCAATTTGCCGAGGCCTGCGAGCATGCTGGCTTGGGAAGCCGCCATGAGGTCGGTCCGTTACTCTACGCTGCCGCCGGCCGCGAGGATCGCTGCCTTGGCGCCGGCCGTGACCGCCACGCCCTTGAGCTTCACCGCGCGCTTGAGCTCGCCCTTCTTGACGATCTTCGCACGCTCAGCGCGCGTATCGATCAGACCGGCGGCCTTGAGTGCGTCGAAGTCGACCACGTCGGCCGTGACCGACTCGAGCTTGTACAGCAGCACTTCGGACACCTTGTGCGCGAGCTTCGAGCGGAAGCCAACCTTCGGCAGACGACGCTGCATCGGCATCTGGCCGCCTTCGAAGCCCGGCTTGACCTTGCCCTTGCCGGTACGCGCGAACTGGCCCTTGTGGCCGCGACCCGCGGTCTTGCCGAGGCCGGAACCGATACCGCGGCCGACGCGAACGCGCTTCGTGCGGGCGCCCTTGGCGGGTTTGAGAGTATTAAGACGCATTGTTCGATGCTCCGATATCTTGCTTTGCTCAGGCGCTTTCTTCGATGCGCACGAGATAACTGACCGTATTGACCAGACCACGCACCTGCGGCGAGTCTTTCAGCTCGCGCACGTCATTGAGCTTGTTCAGACCGAGCGCTTTCACGCTCAGGCGATGCTGCCACTTGCAGCTGTTCATGCTCTTGTACAGGCGGACCTTGATCGTGCCGCTTTCCGTCTTCTTAGCCTTGGCCATAACCACCCACCTCTTCAACCTTCTTGCCGCGCTTGGCCGCGATGCGCTCAGGCGTCGCCATCGCTTCCAAGCCCTTGATCGTGGCGCGCACGAGATTGATCGGGTTACGCGAACCCTGCGCCTTGGCCAGCACGTTCTTCACACCGACCACTTCGAGCACGGCGCGCATCGCGCCGCCGGCGATCACGCCGGTACCTTCGGACGCCGGCTGCATGTAGACCTTGGCCGCGCCGTGGTTGGCCTTGACCGCGTGCCAAAGGGTGCCGTTGTTGAGCTTTACCTGGGTCATGCCGCGGCGCGCACGTTCCATCGCCTTCGAGATCGCGACCGGCACTTCGCGTGCCTTGCCGTAACCGAAGCCGACCTTGCCGTCGCCGTCGCCGACCACGGTCAGCGCGGTGAAGCTCATCTGCCGACCGCCCTTGACCGTCTTGGAGACGCGGTTGACGGCAATGAGCTTCTCGAGCATGCCGTCGCTGTTTTCACGTTCATTCGTTGACATTACTTTTCACCTTGTGCCGCCCGTATCGCAGCGGACTTTTGCTTGCGGCGAAGCCGCTTAGAATTGTAAAGAAGTATATTTTTTAAATCAGAACTTGAGACCCGCTTCGCGCGCCGCATCCGCCAGTGCGGCGATGCGACCGTGATAACGGAAACCCGAACGGTCGAACGCGACGCTTTCGATGCCGGCGGCCTTCGCCTTCTCGGCGATCGCCTTGCCGACAGCGGCGGCGGCGGCCTTGTTCTTGGTGCCCTTGACCTCGCCCTTGATGGCCTTCTGCACGGTCGACGCGGCCGCGATCACCTTGCCGCCGTCGGCCGAAATGACCTGGGCGTAGATGTGCTGGTCGCTGCGATGCACGGTCAGGCGCGGCACGGCAAGCTTCTTGATGTGCATGCGCGTGGACTTGGCACGACGCAGGCGGGATTCGTTCTTTTCGTTCGACATGGTTTCGTCTCCGGATAGCTGAAAGCTTTGTTGAAGAGTCCGGCCAGGGATGGCCGGGCTTCCCGCGGAAGGATCCGCTTGAAGCTCTCCGACTGATTAGGCCTTCTTGGCTTCCTTGATGGTGATCTTCTCGCCGGCGTAACGCACACCCTTGCCCTTGTAGGGCTCGGGCGGACGGAACGCGCGGATCTTCGCGGCGGTCTCGCCGACGCGCTGCTTGTCGGCACCGGCGATCAGCACTTCGGTCTGGGTCGGCGCGGTGATCGTGATGCCTTCCGGCGCCTTGAACAGGATCGGGTGCGAGAAGCCGAGCGAAAGGTTCAGATCCTTGCCCTGCAACGCGGCGCGATAGCCGACGCCGACGAGCTCGAGCTTGCGCTCGTAGCCTTCGCTGACGCCCTTGACCATGTTCGCCAGCACGGCGCGCGCGGTACCCGCGAACTTCATCGTCTCGGCGTCCTTCGAGGCGAGCAGGACTTCACTGCCATTGACGTTGACTTCGACGCCTGCGGGCAGAGCAAACGACAACGTACCCTTCGGGCCCTTCACCGTCACCGCTTCACCGGCGACCTTGAATTCGACGCCCTTCGGCAGCGCGATCGGTTTTTTAGCAACTCGTGACATTTGTATTCTCCAGTCGGGCCGCGATCAGACGACGGTGCCGATGACTTCGCCGCCGACGCCCTGCGCACGCGCCTGCGCGTCGGTCATGATGCCGGCCGGCGTGGTGACGATGGCAATGCCGAGGCCGCCCATCACTTTCGGCAGCGCGTCCTTGCCGCGGTACACGCGCAGGCCCGAACGGCTGACGCGGCTGATCGATTCGATCGCCGGCCTGCCTTCGAAATACTTCAGCGCGATCTCGAGCTCGGCCTTGTTGTTGGCCAGCTTGTTGACCTGAAAGTCGCGCACATAGCCCTCGTCCTTCAGCACCTTGGCGATGGCTTGCTTGGTCTTGGATGCCGGCATGCGCACCGTCGGCTTCGCGGTCGCTTGCGCGTTGCGAATGCGGGTGAACATATCGGCGATGGGATCAGTCATGCTCATGTTTCTAGTTCCTTAGCATCGATATCCGAAATGGATTTCGTTTGTGTTTCTAAAAGATAAAAAGATAAATCGTCGAAAATCCGAAATGGATTTTCGGGCGTTACCAGGAAGCCTTGCGCAGGCCCGGCACGTCGCCGCGCATGGTCGCTTCACGCAGCTTGTGGCGGCCGAGCGAGAACTTGCGGTAGACGCCGCGCGGACGACCGGTCAGCTCGCAGCGGTTGCGCTGGCGCGAGGGGCTCGCGTCACGCGGCAGCTTCTGCAGCTTGGTCTGCGCTTCCATCTTCTCTTCGTACGAAGACTTGGGGCTGAGCACGATCGCCTTCAGCTCCGCGCGCTTCGTCGCGTACTTCTTCACGATCTTCGCGCGCTTCTTCTCGCGCTCCACCATGCTGGTCTTTGCCATTGTCGTATCTCTTTGAGAATTAGTTGCAGCGCATCAATTACGGAAGGGGAAGCTGAAGGCCTCGAGCAGCGCCTTGGCTTCGGCGTCCGTCTTCGCCGTGGTCGTGATCGCGATGTCCATGCCGCGCATCGCGTCGACCTGATCGAAATCGATTTCCGGGAAGATGATCTGTTCCTTGATGCCCATGTTGTAGTTGCCGCGGCCGTCGAAGGCGCGGCCGGACACGCCGCGGAAGTCGCGCACGCGCGGCAGGGCGACCGTGATCAGGCGATCGAGGAACTCGAACATCTTCGCGCGGCGCAGGGTGACCTTGCAGCCGATCGGCCAACCGTCGCGGATCTTGAAGGTCGCGATCGACTTCTTCGACAGCGTCGCCACGGCCTTCTGACCGGCGATCTTGTTCATGTCGGCGAGTGCGTTCTCGAGCACCTTCTTGTTCGCCGCGGCTTCGCCCACGCCCATGTTGAGCGTGATCTTCACCAGGCGCGGCACTTCCATCACGTTCTTGTAGCCGAACTTTTCGGTCAGCTTCGGAACGACGGTTTCTTTGTAGTGTTTTTCCAAACGGGTCATGGCCATGGCTCCTTATACGTCCGCCTGTTCGCCGGTCTTGAACACGCGCACCTTGCGCCCGTCGCCCAGCGTCTTGAAGCCGACGCGGCCGCCCTTGCCCGTAGCGCCGTTGAACAGGGCCACGTTCGACACGTGGATGGGGGCTTCGCGCTCGACGATGCCGCCCGGCTGGTTGGCCTGCGGGTTCGGCTTGGTGTGGCGCTTGACCAGGTTGATGTTCGCGACGACCACGCGGTCGGCAGCGACGCGCAGCACTTCGCCGCGCTGGCCCTTGTATTTGCCGGTGGTCACGATGACTTGATCACCTTTGCGAATTTTGTTCATAACGTAACCCTATATTTCAGTAGAGCCCGGATCGTTGTTGGCTTCGACCCACGCTGTGGCACTTCCACAACCCTGGCTTTCGCCGCCCCCTTAACTTAAGGGGGCTCAAAAAGCCGATATTTCTTCGATGTCCCTTACAGCACTTCCGGCGCGAGCGAAACGATCTTCATGAAGCGCTCGCTGCGCAGTTCGCGCGTGACCGGCCCGAAGATGCGCGTGCCGATCGGCTCGAGCTTGTTATTCAGCAGCACTGCAGCGTTACCATCGAAGCGGATCAGCGAACCGTCAGCGCGACGCACGCCCTTGCGCGTACGCACGACGACCGCGTCGTAGACCTCGCCCTTCTTGACCTTGCCACGCGGGATCGCATCACGGATCGACACCTTGATGATGTCGCCGATGCCGGCGTAACGACGCTTGGAACCGCCGAGCACCTTGATGCAGAACAGCAGCTTGGCGCCGCTGTTGTCGGCTGCGGACAACGTGGATTGCATCTGGATCATGTTCTACTCCTCAACGTCCCACGTTGTTACTGCGCGGCGCGCGTCAGCACCTGCACGACGCGCCAGTTCTTGGTCTTCGACAGCGGGCGCGTCTCGACGATGCGCACCACGTCGCCTTCCTTGCACTCGCCGTTCTCGTCATGCGCGTGCACCTTGGTCGAGCGGCGCACGATCTTGCCGTACAGCGGATGCTGCACCTGGCGCTCGAGCAGCACGGTGACCGTCTTCTGCATCTTGTTGCTGACCACACGACCTTCGATCGTGCGCTGGGCCTTCTCGGCCTTGTTCGTCTGTTCGCTCATGGCCTGCCCTTACTTCGCCGCAGCCGACTTTTCAGTCAGCAGCGTCTTGATTTGCGCGATTTCGTTACGCACGCGCTTGAAGTGATGCGTCTGGGTCTGCTGACCGGCGCTCTTCTGCATGCGCAGATTGAATTGCTCGCGGCGCAGCTCGAGGAGCTGGCTGTTGAGTTCTTGCGCGGATTGCTTGCGGAGGTCTTGGATGTCCATTACATCACCGTACGATTCACGAATTGGGTCTGCACCGAGAGCTTCGCCGCGGCCAGACGGAACGCCTCGCGCGCCTCGACTTCGCTGATGCCCTCGATTTCATAGAGCATGCGGCCGGGCTGCACGACAGCGACCCAGTACTCGACGTTGCCTTTGCCGGCGCCCATGCGGACTTCGATCGGCTTCTTGGTGATCGGCTTGTCGGGGAACACGCGGATCCAGAGCTTGCCGCCGCGCTTGACGAAGCGCGTCACGCAACGGCGCGCGGCCTCGATCTGGCGCGCGGTCAAGTGACCGTGCGTGGTCGCCTTCAAGCCGTACTCGCCGAAGCTCACCTTGGTGGCAACGGTGGAGACGCCGCGGTTGCGGCCCTTCATCACCTTGCGGTATTTGGTATTTTTGGGTTGCAGCATGACTTAGGCTTCCTGATTACTTGTCACGCGGAGCGCGGTCGCCGCGATCGCCACGCGGCTCGCGTTCCGTGCGTTCGCGACGCTCACCGCGCTCGCTGCGCGGAGCGGCATCGCGCTGTTCTTCTTTGCCGGCTTCGGCGGTGTGTGCGGCCAGGTCGAACACCTCGCCCTTGTAGATCCACACCTTGATGCCGATGATGCCGTAGGTCGTTTTCGCCTGAGCGAAGCCGTAGTCGATGTCGGCGCGCAGCGTATGCAGGGGCACGCGACCTTCGCGGTACCACTCCGAACGCGCGATTTCCGCACCGTTGAGGCGGCCACCGACGTTGATCTTGATGCCGAGCGCGCCGAGGCGCATCGCATTGCCGACCGCACGCTTCATCGCGCGGCGGAACATGATGCGGCGCTCGAGCTGCTGGGCGATCGATTCGGCGACAAGCTGCGCGTCGAGCTCGGGCTTGCGCACTTCGCTCACGTTGATGTGGGCCGGAACGCCCATCAGCTTCGACACGTCCTTGCGCAGCTTCTCGATGTCTTCACCCTTCTTGCCGATGACGACGCCCGGACGCGCGGTGTGGATCGTGATGCGCGCGGTTTTCGCCGGACGCTCGATCGCGATCTTCGACACGCCGGCCTGGGCGAGCTTCTCGCGCAGCATTTCGCGCACCTTCAGATCCGCCGCGAGGTACTGCGCGTATTCGCGCTTGTTCGCGTACCACTTCGAATTCCAGTCCTTGGAAATGCCGAGGCGAATGCCGGTGGGATGAACCTTGTGACCCATGTGATTAGCTCCCGACGACCACGGTGACGTGGCTCGTGCGTTTGATGATCCGCGAACCGCGGCCCTTGGCGCGCGCATGCATGCGCTTCAACTGCGGGCCGTCGTCGACCATGATGGTTTTCACCTTCAGCTCGTCGACGTCCGCACCGAGGTTGTTCTCGGCGTTGGCGACGGCGGAGAGCAGCACCTTCTTGATCAGGTGCGCCGCCTTCTTGTCGCTGAACTGCAGGAGACTGGTCGCGCGCCCGACCGGCAGGCCGCGGACCTGGTCAGCGACCAGTCGCGCCTTCAGCGAGGAGATGCGCGCGCCGCGCAGGATGGCTTTTGCTTCGATGCTCATGTCGTCACCTTACTTCTTGGCTTCGGCGGCTTTCTTGTCGCCGGAGTGACCCTTGAAGGTGCGCGTCGCGGCGAACTCGCCGAGCTTGTGCCCGACCATGTTCTCGTTGACCAGCACCGGCACATGGGCCTTGCCGTTGTGCACGGCGATGGTGAAACCCACCATTTCCGGCAGGATCATGGAGCGACGCGACCAAGTCTTGATCGGACGCTTGGTATTGGAACCCGACGCCGCTTCCACCTTCTTCAGCAGGTGCAGATCGACGAACGGACCTTTTTTCAGTGAACGTGCCATTGTTGTCTAGTCCTGTTCTATCAACCGCGACGATCGCGCACGATGAATTGCGTGGTGCGCTTGTTCTTGCGCGTCTTGTAACCCTTGGCCGGCTGACCCCACGGCGACACCGGATGCGGGTTGCCCTGGCCGGCTTTCGCTTCACCACCACCGTGCGGATGGTCGACCGGGTTCATCGCCGCACCGCGAACGGTCGGGCGAACACCGCGCCAACGCTTCGCACCGGCCTTGCCGAGCTTGCGCAGGTTATGTTCCGAGTTGCCGACTTCGCCGATCGTGGCGATGCAGTCCACCGGCACCTTGCGCATCTCGCCCGAACGCAGACGCAACGTGGCGTAACCACCTTCACGCGCGATCAGCTGCACCGAGGCGCCGGCGCTGCGCGCGAGCTGCGCGCCCTTGCCTGGCTTCATCTCGACGCAATGCACGGTCGAACCGATCGGGATATTGCGCAGCGGCAGCGAGTTGCCCGCCTTGATCGGCGCGTCGCGGCCGGCCATGAGCTGATCGCCCACCGCCACGCCCTTCGGCGCGATGATGTAACGGCGCTCACCGTCGACATAGAGCAGCAGCGCGATGTTCGCGGTGCGGTTCGGATCGTATTCGAGGCGCTCGACGCGGCAGGCGATGCCTTCCTTGTCGCGCTTGAAGTCGATGATGCGGTAGTGCTGCTTCGAACCACCGCCCTTATGGCGCGTCGTGATGCGACCGTAATGGTTACGGCCGCCGGTCTTCGACTGCGGTTCGGTCAGCGGTGCGTACGGATCGCCCTTGTACAGCCCCGGCGTCGTCACGCGCACCATGGCGCGGCGTCCCGGAGAAGTTGGCTTCAATGTGATCAGTGCCATTGTTTTGGTTCCGATGAATTCTTGGAGCGAGCCTGACTCAGGCCTTCGCCGTCACGTCGATGGTCTGGCCGTCGGTCAGACGCACATACGCCTTGCGCCAGCCATTGCGCGAACCCGCGCGCTGCTTGAACGACTTGGTCTTGCCCTTGACGTTGATGATGTTGACCGACTCGACCTTGACGCTGAACAGCGCTTCGACCGCATCTTTGACCAGTTTCTTGTCTGCGCCAGCAGCCACTTCGAAAACGTACTGGTTGTGTTCCTGCGCGCGCGCACTCTTTTCAGAGATGTGCGGGGCGCGAATCACGGTGTACAGTTTTTCGTTCTTGATTTCGGTGCTCATGCCAGCCACTCCTCGATCTTCTTGACCGAGTCGACGGTCATGACAACATGCTGCGCATCGACCAGGGTAACCGGGTCCATCGCGGCGACATCGACCACGGCGACCTTATGCAGGTTGCGCGCGGACAGGAACAGATTCTGGTTGACGTCCTCGGTGACGATCAGCGTGCGACCGGTGTGATCGGCAAGCTTGGCGGCGAGCGCCTTGGTGCTGACCTTGTCGACGTTGAACGACTCGACGATCTGCAGACGGCCTTCGCGATTGAGCTGCGAAAGGATCGCCTGAATCGCGCCGCGGTACATCTTCTTGTTGACCTTCTGCGAGAAGTCGCGCGGCTTCGCGGCGAACGCGCGACCGCCGCCGACGAAGATCGGAGCGCGATAGTCGCCGTGACGCGCGCCGCCGCCCTTCTGCTTCTTGAACTTCTTCGTCGTACCCGACATATCCGAGCGCGTCAGCTGCGCCTTGGTACCCGCGCGACCGGCGTTGCGA
Organism: Rudaea cellulosilytica DSM 22992; assembly: GCF_000378125.1. Classification (GTDB taxonomy): domain Bacteria; phylum Pseudomonadota; class Gammaproteobacteria; order Xanthomonadales; family Rhodanobacteraceae; genus Rudaea; species Rudaea cellulosilytica. The sequence goes on from NZ_KB899242.1 coordinate 1,054,031, forward strand.
TAGGCAACGACGACCTGATGCACGAGGCCTTCGGAATATTCACGGCCGAACACTGTGTCGGAAACCGACAGCGGCTGCTTGGCGCCTACAACCTGCAATTCCATGATCCTTCTCCTCAAGCCTTGGCAGCGGGGCTGACGATGACGTTGCCGCCCGGCGCGCCCGGCACCGCGCCGCGCACGGCGATCAGGTGCTTCTCGGCGTCGATCTTGACCACTTCAAGGTTCATCATCGACTGACGCGTGGCGCCCATGTGGCCGGACATCTTCTTGCCCGGGAACACGCGGCCCGGCGTCTGACGCTGACCGATCGAGCCCGGCGCGCGGTGCGACAGCGAGTTACCGTGCGTCGCATCGCCCATCGTGAAGTTCCAGCGCTTGATCGTGCCCTGGAAGCCCTTGCCCTTGGTCACGCCGGCGACGTCGATCTTCTGACCGACCTTGAACACTTCCTCGGCCTTCAGTTCGCCACCGACCGCGTAGCCGCCGATGTCTTTCGCGTCGACGCGGAATTCCCACAAACCGCGGCCGGCTTCGACCTTGGCCTTGGCGTAATGACCGGCAAGCGGCTTGGTCACGAGCGCAGCACGCTTCGTGCCCGCCGTCACCTGGATGGCCGTGTAACCGTCCGTCTCGACCGTCTTCACCTGGGTGATGCGGTTCGGCGTCGCTTCGATCAGCGTAACTGGCACCGATTCACCGGCTTCGGTGAAGACTCGCGTCATGCCGCACTTGCGGCCGATAATTCCGATAGTCATTGCTGTGATCTCAATAAAGCTTGATCTGCACGTCCACGCCGGCGGCGAGGTCGAGCTTCATCAAGGCGTCCACGGTCTTGTCGTTGGGATCAACGATATCCATGACGCGCTTGTGCGTGCGGGTTTCGTACTGGTCGCGCGCGTCCTTGTCGGCGTGCGGCGAGGTCAGGATGGTGTAGCGCTCGATCTTGGTCGGCAGCGGAATCGGGCCGCGCACTTGCGCGCCGGTGCGCTTCGCCGTCTCAACAATCTCGCTCGCCGAGCGATCGATCAAGCGATGATCGAAGGCCTTGAGCCGGATGCGAATCTTCTGGTCAGCCATTGCCGTGTCCTAATCTGAAAGAACGTTGCTTGCCCGCAGCGAAGCCTTTGCCTTACTGCGGCGACCCGGTTCCGGGTCGATGGGTAAAACTGCATTACTGGATACGAACAAATGGGCGAGCCGTTGCGGGCTCGCCCAAACTTGAAATTTTTTCGCCCACCGATGCCTTATCAGCACCGAAGCGATCGACCATCCTTGTCCGCGAAGTCGAAGTCCGTCCTGGGCCTCATTTCGCTGCATCGCCAGCCAAACTTAAACGGTTGGTCGGCGAGGGTCTTCCATTATAACGGGATTTTTCCGAAATGGAATAGGCTGAACAAAAAATCTCAGCATGCCTTCCGCCTAACTCATTTTGATCTCGCCGACATGAAGCGACCGGCTTCCCGGTCGCCTTGAACGGCAAGCAGTTATTGCGACAGCGCGCTGTCGCAATGACCTTACTTGATGATCTTGGCCACGACGCCCGCGCCGACCGTACGGCCGCCCTCGCGGATCGCAAAACGCAGACCCTCGTCCATCGCGATCGGGTGGATCAGGCTCACCACCATCTTGATGTTGTCGCCCGGCATGACCATTTCCACGCCTTCAGGCAGCTGCACCGAGCCCGTCACGTCCGTCGTGCGGAAGTAGAACTGCGGGCGGTAACCCTTGAAGAACGGCGTATGACGGCCGCCTTCTTCCTTGGAGAGGACATAGACCTCAGCCTCGAAGTCCGTGTGCGGAGTGATCGAGCCCGGCTTCGCCAGCACCTGACCACGCTCCACGTCGTCGCGCTTCAGACCGCGCAGCAGCAGGCCCGCGTTGTCGCCCGCACGGCCCTCGTCGAGCAGCTTGCGGAACATTTCCACGCCCGTCACCGTCGTCTTCTGCGTCGGACGGATGCCGACCACTTCGATTTCGTCGCCAACCTTGATGATGCCGCGCTCGATACGTCCGGTCACCACGGTGCCGCGGCCCGAGATCGAGAACACGTCTTCCACCGGCATCAGGAACGCCTTGTCGATGTCGCGCTTGGGCTCCGGAATGTACGTGTCCAGCGCCTCCACCAGCTTGATGATCGCCGGCACGCCGATTTCGCTCTGGTCGCCCTCGAGCGCCTTCAGCGCCGAACCCTTGATGATCGGGGTGTCGTCGCCCGGGAACTGGTACTTGCTCAGCAAGTCGCGCACTTCCATTTCGACCAGCTCGAGCAGCTCGGCGTCGTCCACCATG
>NZ_KB899243.1 GCF_000378125.1 Rudaea cellulosilytica DSM 22992
CTGCCACCGCTTCATCCACAACGGCACCTTTGGTCACGATCACTCCTTCGCGCGCTTGCTTACGCCAAAGAGACAGCATGAAGGGATGAATGTAAAGCGACTCCGCAACGTCCTTGACCGATACGCCAGACAACCGGCTCAACCGCACCGCTGTCGCCTTGAATTCCTTGCTGTATCGACACGTCGTTCTGGGACCGGGTGATGCCATCGCAAGACTCCTGAATAGTTAGTTCAGGGTGTCCACTAACCCGTAGGAACTATCCGGTCCACTTGACCGAATAGTTAGCCGGCAGCTGGCTAGCCGCTGACAACTTGCGCACTTAACTCCAGGTACTGGGACTCATGAGCCTTTGAGAGCAAAAAGATGTCCCCATTCTCATGGTGCTCCAATTGGAAAGGTAAGCCTGACGCTCGGACGGCGGCAAGAAAGCGGTTGGTTTCTTCTGGCGTGTCCCACCGCGAAAAATACCAGCGATAGCAGCTATCACGTACTGAATGCGCCACCAGATTGACTGAATCCCATTGCTCTTGCGTGCACTGGACGGCGCCATCCGCCCCCGTCGAGAACGCAACGCCATTGCGCAAGAGCGCAGAAACGAATTTTTCCTGGAGCGCGGCATCATCAAATCGTATGGAACGCGAAGGCATGTGACCTCTGCCGGCTAACGCTTGAGGTAAGTGGCCGCTGCCACAGTGGGCGTCAGGTTACCGCGCGACATCGCAGCGGTCCACTTGACCGAATAGTTAGCGCCCATGCCCTCACGAAAGGATGCCCTGCTCGCGCGGAACGATGAAATGCACATAGCACTCGAGGCAAAGCCATTCTGCACCGTTTGTGTAGCCCTGCTGGATTTTGCCAGGATGAAGCGAAATCTCTGCCCAGCACAACGCGCAATGCTCATGGTCCCAACTCTCGGGCTGCACCACACTCTCGCCGGGCTCCGCCTTGCGCGTGATTCGACCAGTAGCTGTTTCGAACGATATTGCCCCCGAGGCCGCGAACGTTTGCTCTACCCATGAGATGGACCGATCCTCGACGAGCTCAAGTTAACGAGACGTCCACCAGCTTTCGGTAGGAAACATGGGTGCTAACGCTTGCGCTAAGCGGCCGCTGCCGCGATGAGTAACATGTTAGCGCAACAACTCAGCAGCGGTCCGCTTGAGCGCATAGTTAGGGCCGCCACGTCATTTCGAACGAAGTATAGAACGGCGCTCGCGGCGGACCAAAAAGACGCTTAGTAGCCATCTCTTTGTTAAAGCAAACTGCAAGAGGCGAAGCACCTTTAAGCCACGTGCGAATTACTTTGCCGGCGATGTCGAGCTCCATCACGACCGTGTAGGGAGAAAGATCTGCCTTATTACTCGGTGAAGCACAGGACGCATGCGCCTCGCCACCAGCTTTGCCTTGTGAAGCGATGAGTTGCTGGGTCTGACCCGGTGTTAGGGAATTCTCGTCTTGATCGGCGAGAGCTTTGGCCTGTTCGTACGAGAGAGCCGAACCGGAGAGCGCGGTGACAGCAATAATTGCCGCAAAATTGAATAAGGACATTTAGATAGCCCTAACTACAAATAGACCCCGCATCCGGGGCGTTGCGCGGAATGTTCAGCTGGCTTTGATTGCACGTCAAGCGAAATTCCCACGCGATGGCATACAGTTACGGCGATATCCTCCATGAGGATATGCGCTCAAACGACCGCGCAATCATCGCGAAACGAGGGCGTAACGGTTTATTGGGTCGGAAACGGGTGCGTAACGGCTATTCCTGCGACGCTGGCCCGAGTTTGGTTCGCAGCGGTCATGTCGCCGTATCGCGCGTGGCTGCGTGCATCGCACCCGGACCAACTTCCCTGCCGCTTCGCCTGCGGCGCAGCCAGTTCTGCAGTTTGTCGAAATAAATATAGATCACGGGTGTCAGGTACAGCGTCAGCACTTGCGAGGTGAGCAGGCCGCCGACGACGGCGAGGCCGAGCGGGCGGCGCGAGTCGCCGCCGGCGCCGAAGCCGATTGCAATCGGCAAGGTGCCGAACAGCGCGGCGAACGTGGTCATCATGATCGGGCGGAAGCGCACAAGGCAGGCGTCGAAGATCGCCTTCTCCGGCGGCACGCCGCTGCGTTCCACTTCGAGCGCGAAGTCGATCATCATGATCGCGTTCTCAGCATGATCAGGCCGACCATGGCGTAGAGATTGAGATCGATGTGAAACAGCATCAGCGCCAGCAGCGCGCCGAACGCAGCGGTCGGCAGGCCAAACATCAGACTCTGACCCGGTTTCCCGGACACCGGTTTCGGATCCGGTTTCCCGGTTTCTCGGACCCTGGTTTCGGAGGCGCAAAGTCTTGAAGTCTGGCAACATTGCCTTGCTGCCGCATCATTCACGGCAAGGGAGGGGACATGGCCCGCACGCCGATGTTCGATCTGCTGCGCCGCGCCGCGGCGCTGTCTGCCGCCGCGCGTCGCAGCGGCGAATCGCTTGACGAACTCGCACAGCGCGCGCACGAACAGCGCGTGGATGCAGCGCGACGGCGCTTCCTCACGCGTGCTGCGACGGCTTCCGCCGCGCTGACGTTGGCTGCCTGCGCACGCACGCCGCTGCACACCGCGACGAACGATAACGACGCCGTGTTGATCGTCGGCGCAGGCATCGCCGGCCTCGTCTGCGCGCATCGCCTGCGCGCGCAAGGCGTGCGCGTGCGCGTGCACGAGGCGCGCGAGCGCGTAGGCGGGCGCATGCTCAGTCTGCGCGGATTTTTTGCGGATCGACAGATCTGCGAACTCGGTGGCGAGTTGATCGACAGCGGTCATGCGCGCATCCGGGATTTGGCTGCGGAACTGAAGCTCGAACTGGACGATCTTGCCGACGATCCTACCGCCGCGTTCGGCGATGGGTGGTTCTGCGACGGCAAACGCTACGGCGAAGCGGACCTGCTGCGCGAGTTCGCGCCGTTGTCCAAGATCATCGCTCGTGATGCGCAGTCACTGCCTGATGCGCCGATTACCTATGCCGCGCCGGGTGGTGCCGAAACGCTGGACAAGCTCACGCTTACGCGATATCTCGACCGCATCGGCGCTTCCGGCTGGCTGCGAAAACTGATCGAAGTGGCCTACACCACCGAGATGGGCTTGGACTGCGAGGAACAATCCGCGCTCAACCTGATCGATCTCATCGGCACCAAGTCGGACAAGTTCCAGATATACGGCGAGAGCGACGAGCGGTTCCACGTGCGCGGCGGCAACGATCTCGTCGTGCAGCGGCTTGGCGAGAAACTCGCCGACGCCATCACCACCGGCAGCGTGCTGGAAGCACTGCGCCAACGTGCCGACGGCGCCTACGTCGCTACCTTCCGCCGCGGCAGCGCCAGCAGCGAAATCGTCGCGCGACGCATGGTGCTGGCCTTACCGTTCACCACGCTGCGCCGCGTGCGGAACGATCTCGAACTGCCGCAGCCCAAGCGCGATGCCATCGCCAGGCTGCGCTACGGCAGCAACGCCAAGCTGATGATCGGTTTCAGTGAACGCGTGTGGGCTACTCGCCATCGCATGAGCGGTAGCACCTACAGCGACCTGCCGCTGCAAACCACGTGGGAGACAAGTCGCCTGCAGAACGGCGCCGCTGGCATCCTCACCAACTTCACCGGCGGCAGGCAAGGCCTCGAGCTCGGCGCCGATTCACCCAAGGCGCAGGCCGACCGTGCCGTGCGCCAGCTAGAGACGCTTTGGCCCGCCCTCGCGTCCGCGCGCGAGGGCCAGCGCGAAGCGCGAATGCACTGGCCCTCGCAGGAATTCACGCTCGGCAGCTACGCCTGCTACGGCCCTGGCGAATGGACTACCCTGCGCGGCGCCCCCGGCGAATCCGTCGGCAATCTCCACTTCGCTGGCGAGCACTGCGCCTTCGACAACCAGGGATTCATGGAGGGCGGCGTGGAGACGGGGGAGTGGGCAGCGCGAGCAATCTTGGAGAAGCGGGTGGTGCGCGCGGCGTGATGGCGGGGTGGAATCAGCCGGCGGCTCCTGCGGTCATCATGCACAATTATTCACTTGCGCGTGCAGCAGCGACGTCCCCCGCGCTTGATCTGTCGCGCAATCATAGCGAAACAGCGAAACGGGGCGTAACGGCTGTCCGGGCGATGCTGGCCCGAGTCGATTTCGCGGCAGTAAAAGGGATCAAGTCGCTGTATCGCGTGCGGCGGCATGCGCCGCACGCGAACCGACCTCGCTGCCGCTTCTCCGACTACGCAGCCAGTTCTGCAACTTGTCGAAATAAATGTAGATCACCGGTGTCAGGTACAGCGTCAGCACCTGCGAGGTGAGCAGGCCGCCGACGACGGCGAGGCCGAGCGGGCGGCGCGAGTCGCCGCCGGCGCCGAAGCCGATTGCAATCGGCAAGGTGCCGAACAGCGCGGCGAACGTGGTCATCATGATCGGGCGGAAGCGCACAAGGCAGGCGTCGAAGATCGCCTTCTCCGGCGGCACGCCGCTGCGTTCCACTTCGAGCGCGAAGTCGATCATCATGATCGCGTTCTTCTTGACGATGCCGATCAGCATGATCAGGCCGACCATGCCATAGAGGTTGAGGTCGATGTGGAACAGCATCAGCGTGAGCAGCGCGCCGAACGCCGCGGTCGGCAGACCGGAAAGAATCGTCAGCGGGTGGATGAAGCTCTCGTAGAGGATACCAAGCACGAGATAGATCACGAACACGGCGAGCGCGAGTAGCAGGCCCATGCCCGCGATCGACGACTGGAACGCCTGCGCTGTACCCTGGAACGAACCGATGATCGTGTCCGGCAGCTTGAGCTGGGCGACGACGCCGTTGATGCGCTCGACCGCCTGGCTCAGCGACACGCCCGGGGCGAGGTTGAACGAGACGGTCACTGCCGGCACCTGGCCGAGATGGCTGATCGTCGCCGGCCCGACCGACTTGTCGAACTTAGCCACGGCCGACAGCGGCACGAGGTTGCCGTTGCTGCCGTGGACATAGAGTTGAGCAAGGATACCCGGATCGCCCTGCTTGGTCGGATCGACCTGCATCTGCACCCAGTATTGATCGATCGAGGTATAGATCGTCGATACCTGAGCCGGCCCGAATGCGGTGTACAACGCGTTCTCGATCTGCGCCGCGGTGACGCCGGTCGCCGACGCCGCATCGCGGTCGACGCGCACGTTGACCTGCGGCGTGGCGATGAGCAGGTCGCTGGTCACGTCCTGGAAACCGGGCTGCTTGGCGATCGCCTCGACCAGCTTCGGCACCGAATCGAACAGTTGCTTCGTGTCGGTGTCCTGCAGCGTGTACTGGTACTGCGTCTTGGTCAGCACGCCGCCGATGCGGATGATCGGGATGTTCTGCAGATAGACCTTGAAGCCCGGGATGCCCTGTAACTTCGGCCGCAGTTCCTGGATCACTTCTTCGGGCGAGCCGCGTTCGCTGCGCGGCTTCAGCGTGACGATCATGCGCCCGAGGTTGAGCGTTGCGCTCGATCCGGAAACGCCGATGAACGACAACACGCCCGCGATGTTTTTGTCCTTGCGGATGACTTCTACCGCGAGCTGCTGCTTACGCGCCATTTCGTCGAAGCCGACATCCTGGTCGGCTTCGGTGAACACGAACAGCTGGCCGGTATCGTCGTTCGGCAGAAAGCCTTTCGGCACCGAGATGAACAGCCAGCCTGTCGCAACGAGAATGAAGGCGAACGCCAGCAACACGATGCGGCGATGCGCGAGGCAGGTCTGCAGCGTGCGCCGGTAAAGGTCCTGCATGGCGTCGAAGCCGCGTTCGAACGCCTGATAAAGCGGGCCGTGAGTCTCGCCGTGGTGCGGCTTGAGCATGCGGCTGCACAGCATCGGCGTCAGGCTCAAGCTGACGAAGCCCGAGACCAGCACCGCGGCGACGATCGTTACCGCGAACTCGTGCAGCAGGCGGCCGATGATGCCGCCCATGAACAGGATCGGGATGAACACCGCAGCCAGCGAGATCGTCATCGACACGATCGTGAAGCCGATTTCCTTCGCGCCCTCGAACGTCGCCTGCAGCGGCGGCTTGCCCATCTCCATGTGGCGCGAGATGTTCTCGAGCATGACGATCGCGTCGTCGACGACGAAGCCGACGCACAGCGTCAGCGCCATCAGCGAGAGATTGTCGAGGCTGTAGCCGAACGGATACATGATCGCGAACGTGCCGACGATCGACATCGGCAGTGCGAGCGAGGGAATGATCGTCGCCGACAGGTTGCGCAGGAACAGGAAGATCACGAGCACGACCAGCGCGAGCGCGAGCATGAGCGTGAACTGCACGTCTTCGACCGAGGCGCGGATGCTTTCGGTGCGATCGTAGAACACCTTCAGCTCGAGGCCCGCAGGCAACTGCGAAGTGAAACTCGGCAATACGGCGCGCAGGCGTTCGACCACGGCGATCGTATTCACGCCAGGCTGTTTCTGGATCGCGAGCACGACGCCGCGCGGCCCGTTGAACCAGGCCGCGTTCTTGTCGTTCTGCACGCCGTCGTAGACACGGCCGATATCACGGAGACGAACCGGCGCGCCGTTCACATAACTGACGATCAGGTCGGCGAACGGCTTGGCCGCGGCGAACTGGCCATCGACCATCACGCTATAGGTGCGGTCGCTGCCGTAGAGCGTGCCGGTCGGCAGATTGACGTTGCCGCTGCCGACCGCAGCGGCAACCTGATCGATGCCGAGCCCGCGCGTCGCCATCGCCCCGGGATCGAGATCGATGCGCACCGCGTATTTCTGTGAACCGTAGACGTTGACCAAGGCCACGCCTTCGACCATCGACAGGCGCTGCGCGAGCAGCGACTCGGCGTACTCGTCCACCTTCGACAGCGGCAACGTCTTCGAGGACATGCCGATGTAGAACACCGGCGAGTCGGCCGGATTGACCTTGCGGAACGTCGGCGGAGTGGTCATGTTCGGCGGCAGTTGCTTGCCTGCCGCGGAGATCGCCGACTGCACATCGAGCGCGGCGGCGTCGATATTGCGCTCGAGCGTGAACTGCAGCGTGATCTGGGTCTGGCCGATGCCGCTGACCGAGGTCATCGAGTCGAGCGAGGGAATCGAGGAAAACTGTTTTTCCAGCACGGTCGCTACGGCCGAACCCATCGTCTCGGGCGAAGCGCCGGGCAGATATGCTTGCACCTGGATCGTCGGGAAGTCGACGTTCGGCAGATCCGATACCGGCAGCAGGCGATACGCGGCGGTGCCGAACACGAGGATGCCGATCATGACCAGCGTGGTCATGACCGGGCGGCGCACGAAAATTTCGGAGACGCTCATGCGCGCGGCCTCACTTCGTCGCGGCAGCTTCGCCCGCAGGCTTGGCTTCGGCGATCTGCACCGGCGTGCCGTCGGTCAGGCGCGACTGACCGTCGACGACGATGGTTTCGCCGCCATCGAGGCCCTTCGCGATCGCCGACTCACCGGCGACGCTGCGCGCGACGGTCACCGCGCGCTGCGCGGCCTTCTTGTCCGCGTTGACGACAAACACGTAGTAGCCGTTGGGCCCCGCCTTAACCGCGGCGTCGGGCACGACGATCGCGTCGGCATCGCTGCCGAGTGTCAACGTGATGTTGACGAACTGCCCCGGCCACAGATTTTCCTCGGCGTTGGCGAACTGCGCGCGCAGCTTGATCGTGTTCGTCGCCGGATCCACCGCGTTGTCGACGAAGGCGAGCTCGCCGGACTGAGCCGTCTTCACGCCGTCGCCTCGCGCCTGCACTCGCAACGCGCCTTTGGCCTGGGCTGTGCGTACGGACTCGACATAGGCGCCCGGCACGGCGAAATTGACGAAGATCGGCGCGACCTGGTTGATCGTCAGCAGCGCATTCGTGTCGTTGGCTTTCACCAGATTGCCGGGCTGCACGAGGATGCGCCCCGCGCGCCCGGCAAACGGCGCGTGGATGTCGGTATAGCCCAGCGTCAACTGCGCTGCGGCGACGTTGGCCTGGTCCACTTTCACCGAAGCGGCCGCCGCTTCGTACGCCGTACGGTATTGCTGCATCTGGTCGGCGGAAATGAAACCTTTCTTCGCGACCGGGTCATAGCGATCGACCTGCGCCTTGGCCAGCTCGCGCGCGGCAACATCTTTGGCCAAGGCGGCATTCGCCTGTGCCAGTGACGCCTGCGCCGGGCGCGGATCGATGCGAAACAACAGCTGCCCGGCTTTGACCTCGTCGCCGTCCTTGACGTGGCTTTCGAGCAGTTGTCCGTCGACAAGCGATTTGACCGCAACCGAGTTGATCGCCTCGACCGTACCCACCGCGGCGAGCAGGTCGGGCATCGTCTTGCGCATGGCGACCGCGACGCTGACCGGCGCTGCCGCGGGCGCGGGCGCGGGCGGCGGCTTGGAGCAGGCGGCGAGCAGCGTGATCAGGATTGCGGCGCAGACGCGACGCATCGCGGATTGGGCGATCGAGGGCATGAGCAGGAAAATGGGTTGCTTCTGCGCAATTATCGCTTATCGGAACGTCATCGCTCGTGTTGCGGAAGTAATGATTTGTTAGGAAAACATCGCGAGGGCGAACTCGCCATTGCCGACCGGTGCAACCCTGTCCCGCTTTCAGCCGCGCCGCTGCTGCTAAAATCGACGCTCATCCGCACCGCATCATTCATGACGCCATCCTTCGTCCACCTGCACGTCCACAGCGACTATTCGCTGGTCGACTCGACGATCCGCCTGCCGGACAAGCCCGAATACGGCGATCCGGCCAAGGCAGGCAGCCGCGCGAACCTGATCAGCCGTGCAGTGGAATCGAACCAGCCCGCGCTGGCGCTGACCGATCAGTGCAACCTGTTCGCCCTGGTCAAGTTCTACCGCGCGGCCGAGGCGAATGGGATCAAGCCGATCGCCGGCGCGGACGTGTATCTGCCGAATCCGAACGATGCGCATCGGCCGTTTCGCCTCACCCTGCTCTGTCTGGACCGTGCGGGCTATCTCAATCTGGCCAAGCTCGTGTCGCGCTGCTACCTCGAAGGCCGCCAGGGCGACTTCGTGCTCGCCCAGCCCGAGTGGTTCGCCGATTGCAGCGCAGGCCTGATCGCTCTCGCGGGACGCCAAAGCGATGTCGGTCAGCTGTTGCTCGCCGACAAGCACGATGCGGCGCGCAGCGCGATGCGCGACTGGCTGCGCTGGTTCGACGACCGCTGGTATTTCGAACTGACGCGTACCGGTCACGCGGACGAGCCGCATTTCATCGAAACCGCGTTGAAGCTCGCCGCGGAACTCGCGCTGCCGTGCGTGGCGACCAACGACGTGCGCTTTCTCGCCAGGGAGGATTTCGAATCACACGAAGCGCGCGTCTGCATTCGTCAGGGTCGCCTGCTCAGCGACCCGAAACGCCCGCACGACTACACCGCCGAGCAATACCTGAAGACGGCCGAAGAAATGGCCGAGCTGTTCGCCGACCTGCCCGAGGCGCTCGAGAACAGCGTCGAGATCGCCAAGCGCTGCAACCTGGAACTCTCGTTCGGCAAGTACTACCTGCCCGACTTCCCCGTACCCGCGGGCGAGACGATCGAAAGCTTCATCCGCGCTCAATCGCATGCCGGCCTGGAGACACGGCTCGCCAAGCACGGCATCGCCGAAGGTTTCACGCGCGAGGACTACGTCAAGCGCCTCGACCGCGAACTCGACACGATCGTGAAGATGGGCTTCCCCGGCTACTTCCTCATCGTCGCCGACTTCATCAACTGGGCGAAGTCGCACGGCATTCCGGTCGGCCCCGGACGCGGTTCCGGCGCGGGCTCGGCGGTGGCGTGGAGCCTCGGCATCACCGATCTCGATCCGCTGCGCTACGGCCTGCTGTTCGAGCGCTTCCTCAATCCAGAACGCATTTCCATGCCCGACTTCGACGTCGACTTCTGCATGGACGGGCGCGACAGCGTGATCGACTACGTCGCGCGCAAGTACGGGCGCGACAAGGTCAGCCAGATCATCACCTACGGCACGATGGCGGCGAAGGCCGTGCTGCGCGACGCCGGCCGCGTGCTCGGCATGGGCTATGGCCAGGTCGACAAGATCGCCAAGCTCATTCCGATGATTCCGACCGATCCGATCACGCTCGAGGACGCGCTCGGCCGCAGCAAGAAGTCGCGCGAGCGACCGGACCGCATCGTCGCCGACTTCCGCGATCTCTACGAAACCGACGACGACGCGCGCGAACTGATCGACCTCGCGCTGAGCCTCGAAGACCTCACGCGTAACGCCGGCAAGCACGCCGGTGGCGTCGTCATCGCGCCGAGCGCGTTGACCGACTTCGCCCCGCTCTACTCCGAAGGTGGTGGCGAAGGCGTCGTCACCCAGTTCGACAAGGACGATGTCGAGGCGGTCGGCCTGGTCAAGTTCGACTTCCTCGGCCTGCGCACGCTGACGATCATCGACTGGGCAGTGAAGGCGATCAACGCGCGGCGCGAAGTCAAGGGCGAGCCGCTGCTCGACATGGCCAAGCTGCCGCTCGACGATACGCTCGCCTATGCGCTGTTCAAGCGCGCGCAAACCGTCGCCGTGTTCCAGTTCGAATCGCGCGGCATGCAGGGCATGCTCAAGGAGGCCAAGCCCGACCGCTTCGAAGACCTGATGGCGCTCACCTCGCTGTTCCGCCCCGGCCCGATGGAGCAGATCCCGAGCTTCTGCAAACGCAAGCACGGCGAAGAGCCGATCGACTATCCCGACGCGCGCGTGGAGCCTGTCCTCGCCGAGACCTACGGCATCATGGTCTATCAGGAACAGGTCATGCAGATGGCGCAGATCGTCGGCGGCTATTCGCTCGGCGGCGCCGACATCCTGCGCCGTGCGATGGGCAAGAAGAATCCGGCCGAGATGGCCAAGCAGCGCGAGATTTTCCGCGACGGCGCAGCGCAGAACGGCGTCGCCGGCGACAAGGCCGACGCGATCTTCGATCTGATGGAGAAGTTCGCCGGCTACGGCTTCAACAAGTCGCACGCGGCAGCCTATGCGCTCGTGTCGTACCAGACCGCGTGGCTCAAGGTGCACTACCCGGCCGAGTTCATGGCTGCAGTGTTGTCGAGCGACATGGACAACACCGACAAGGTGGTCAACTTCCTCGACGAAGCGCGCGCGATGGGTCTCGTCGTGCGTCCGCCCGACGTCAACGCATCGGCGTACCCATTCCACGCCGAGGACGACGGCAGCATCAGATATGGATTGGGCGCGATCAAGGGCGCAGGCCGCGCGGCCTGCGAGAGCATCGCCGGCGAACGCGAGCGCAACGGCGCATACACCGACCTCGCCGACTTCTGCCGCCGCGTCGATCCGACCAAACTCAACAAGCGCGTGCTTGAAGCGCTGACGCTGTCTGGCGCGCTCGATGCGCTCGCGCCGAACCGCGCTTCGCTGATGGTGCAGATTCCCGAGGCGATGAAGGCCGCCGAGCAGCAGGCGCGCGACGCGCAGGCCGGGCAGAACGACATGTTCGGCTCGAGTGCCGCCGCACCGATCGACGTGAAGCTGCCCGTGGTCGACGACTGGCCTCTGCAGCAGATGCTGATCGGCGAGCGCGAAACGCTCGGTCACTATCTTTCCGGCCACCCGACCGAGGCCTGGCGCGAACTGTTCGTGCAACTTTCCGATGCGCCGCTCGGCGATGTCGCCAAGCACTTCAAACCACCTGCGCCCGATCAGCGCCGCGGCCGCTTCACCGATCAGCCGTTCACTGTCGCCGGCCAGGTCGTGTCGATGCGCAACCGCGGCGACACGATGGCCTTCGTCCAGCTCGAGGACTGGTCCGGCCGCATCGAAGTCAGCCTGTTCCGCGAGGTCTTCGTCGAGTACCGCGCGCTGCTGACACGCGATGCTTTCCTCGTCGTCGAAGGCGGCCTCTCGATCGACGAATTCAACGGCGGCTTCCAGCTACGTGCGCGGCGCGTATCGACGCTCGACGAAGCACTCGCGCGCCAGGCGCGACTGCTCCGGGTCAAGCTCAACGGCGTAGACGCCGGTTTCGCCGCGAAGCTGCAGCAGGTCATCGCCGGTCACCGCGGCGGCAAGACGCCGCTGCGTTTGAGCTACGCCAACAAGCTCGGCCGCGGCGAACTCGAACTCGGCAATGCCTTCCGCGTGCGTGCCAGCGCCGACTTGAAGCGCAGCCTCGAAGCGCTGCCGGGCGTACTGTCGATCGAAATGCTGCTGAGCAAGCCCAGCGCAGGCTCCGAATAGCCGCGGCCCCGTCGTCCGACGGTCCGCGCACCGCCCTTGCGCTATAATCCGCCGCCTTGCGCGTCGAAGCGCCCCGCCTTGCAATACATGAACCCGAACTTCCTCGATTTCGAACAGCCCATCGCCGAATTGGACGCGAAGATCGCCGAATTGCGCGCCGCGAGCCACGGCCAAGCTTTCAACATCGACGAGGAAGTCGGCAAGCTGCAGGACAAGCTCAAGCGCAAGACCGCGGACATCTTCCGCAACCTGACTTCGTGGCAGGTCGCCCAGCTCGCGCGCCATCCGGCGCGGCCGTACACGCTCGACTACATCCAGGCGATCTGCGAGGAATTCGTCGAACTGGCCGGCGATCGCGCCTATGCCGACGACGCGGCCATCGTCGGCGGCCTCGGCCGCATCGACGGGCGCAGCGTCGTCATCATCGGTCACCAGAAAGGCCGCGACACCAAGACCAAGATCAAGCGCAACTTCGGCATGCCGCGGCCCGAGGGCTACCGCAAAGCGCTGCGCTTGATGCAGCTCGCCGAGCGCTTCAAGCTGCCGATCCTCACCTTCATAGACACCCCGGGCGCCTATCCGGGCGTCGGCGCCGAGGAGCGCGGCCAGAGCGAAGCAATCGCGCGCAACCTGCTCGAAATGTCGGAGTTGAAAGTGCCGATCCTGTGCACGGTGATCGGCGAAGGCGGCTCGGGCGGCGCACTCGCGATCGGCGTCGGCGACGTGACCAACATGCTGCAGTACTCGACCTATTCGGTGATCTCACCCGAAGGCTGCGCATCGATTCTGTGGAAGAGCGCCGACAAGGCCAAGGACGCCGCTGAAGCCTTGGGCCTCACCGCGCCGCGCCTGCTCGAACTCGGTCTCATCGACAAGGTGCTGCGCGAACCACTCGGCGGCGCGCATCGCGACCCGCGCAACATGGCGATTCGCCTCAAGGCCGTACTGCTGAACCAGCTCGACGAACTCGAAAAGATCGACGCGGTCGCTCTGCTCGATCGGCGCTACAAGCGCCTGCGCAAATACGGTGCGCTGCGCGCCGCATGATGGTCCGCGCAACGTTTCAACACTGAAACGATCGCCGTTACTCCGATTTAGGAACTACCCGCTGCGTCGTTCGACGCGACGTGCTGTGCGCGCTTTCGCTACGCGCCCGCACTTTCCTGGCGCGCATCAAAATAATAATATTAATCCTATTATTAGATAACCATCGAGGGAGATCGACGATGCATGCTGTGCGAACGCTGGGTGCGATGTTGTTCGCCGTCATCGGCGCGATCGGAACTGCTCGCGCCGCCGACGGCTCCGTCCGCTTCGACGAGTCGAGCAAGACCTTCCGCCTCGACGCGGCCAAGGTCACCTACGCGTTCGGCGTCGACGACAAGGGTCAGCTGCAATCGCTTTATTGGGGACCGCGCCTCGGCGTGTCGGATCGCCTCTCCGCTGCCGTCGCTCCCGCTCCTGGCGATGCGATAGACGGCAACATCAACCGCGTGCGCCAGGAGTACAGCGGCTGGGGCAGCGGCCTCTACTACGAACCCGGGGTGAAGATCACCTTTCCCGACGGCAATCGCGATCTGGTCCTGCACTACGTGTCGCATTCAATCAAGGGTTCGATCCTGTCTGTCGTGCTCAAGGACATCGAGCGCGCGATCCTAGTCACCCTCGAATACGAGATTGACGCCGACACCGGCATCGTCCGCCGCAGCGCGACGATAACGAACCGGACCTCGACGCCAGTGATCGTCGAACAGGCCAATGCGGCAACCTGGTTCCTGCCGCGCAGCCGCGACTACACCTTGCGCTTTTTGTCCGGTCGCTGGGCGGCGGAGAACAGTGTCAACGAGCGCCCGGTGCAGCCCGGCAAGACCGTGCTCGAAAGCCGGCGCGGCACGACCGGCATGCAGAATGCGCCTTGGTTCGCCGTGCGCCGCAACGATGCGAACGAAACGCAAGGCCAGGTGTGGTTCGGCTCGCTCGCGTGGAGCGGCTCCTGGCAGATCGCGGTCGAACAGGATCAGATCGAACAGGTGCGCATCTCCGGCGGTTTCAATCCCTTCGACTTCGGCTACAAGCTCGACGCGGGCGCGAGTCTCGCCACGCCGAGCTTCTACGCCGGAGTCACGACGGACGGTATCGGCGAGGCCTCGCGCCTGATGCACCGGCTCGAGTTGACGAAGATCCTGCCGCAGGCGCCGAACCCGCGCCTGCGCCCGGTGCTGTACAACTCGTGGGAAGCTACCGAATTCAAAGTCGACGAGCCTGGCCAGATCGCGCTCGCCGAGAAAGCCGCTAGCATCGGCGTCGAGCGCTTCGTCATGGACGACGGCTGGTTCGGCGCACGCAACACCGACAAGGCGGGCCTCGGCGACTGGGTCGTCAACCGGCAAAAATTCCCGAACGGCCTCAAACCGCTGATCGACCGCGTGCACGTCCTCGGCATGGATTTCGGCCTGTGGGTGGAGCCGGAGATGGTCAATGCGGACAGCGATCTCTACCGCGCGCATCCCGACTGGATCCTGCACATGACCGGCCGGCCGCGCACCGAGGGGCGCAATCAGCTCGTGCTCAATCTCGCTCGCGCCGACGTGCGTGCCTACCTGTTCGACGCGCTCGATAAGCTGCTCAGCGAAAACGACATCGCCTTCCTCAAATGGGACTACAACCGCAGCTGGTCGGAGCCCGGCTGGCCCGAAGTCGCGCCCGACCAGCAGAAGAACGTCTATGTCGACTTCATCCGCAACTACTACGGCATCCTCGAAAAGCTGCGCAAAAAACATCCGAAGATCGAGATCGAGTCGTGCTCAAGCGGTGGCGGCCGCATCGACCTCGGTGTGATGCATCTGACCGATGAGGTATGGACCTCCGACAACACCGATGCGTTTGATCGCCTGCGCATCCAGGACGGCTTCACTCAGGCTTGGACACCGGCCGCGATGATGGCTTGGGTCACCGACTCGCCGACCTGGGTCAACAACCGCGCGCTCTCGCTCGAGTACCGGTTCCTGTCTTCGATGCAGGGCTCGCTCGGCCTCGGCGCGAATCTGAACAAATGGCAGCCGCAGGATTTCGCCACCGCGCGTCGCCTCGTCGCCGAGTACAAGGCAATGCGCAAAACCGTGCAGCAAGGTCGACTCTACCGCCTCATCTCGCCACAGGGCGGCAGCGAGCAGTCGGCCACCGAAAGCGTCAGCGCCGATCGCGCCCACGCCGTACTGTTCGCTTTCCTGCATTCGAGCACGGAAAAGTATCCCTACCCCACGGTACGCCTGCAGGGTCTGGATCCCGATGCGAAATACCGCGTGCGTGCGATCAAAGGCAAATTCGACGAACGCACGCCGACGACGGCGAGCGGTGCCTACTGGATGAATGCGGGCATCGACTTGCTGTTGCGCGGCGACTTCCAGGCCGCGGCGCTCGCCTTCGACGAGGAGTAGCTTCCTAGGCTACGCGCGGTTGGCGCATCAGCAACGCGGTCAGCGCAGCGAGCCGATCGCGCATGTCGCGCCGATCGACGATCAGATCGATGGCGCCGTGCTCGACGAGGAATTCGGAGCGCTGGAAGCCTTCCGGCAGCGTCTCGCGCACGGTCTGTTCGATCACGCGCGGACCGGCGAAGCCGATCAGTGCCTTCGGCTCGCCGATATTGATGTCGCCGAGCATGCCGAGGCTCGCGGAGACGCCGCCGGTGGTCGGGTCGGTCAGCACCGAGATGAACGGCACGCCGGCACGGCGCAGGCGCGCGATCGCTGCCGAGGTCTTGGCCATCTGCATCAGCGAGAACAGGCCTTCCTGCATGCGCGCGCCGCCGGTGGCGGAGAAGCAGACGAATGGCGCGCGCTGCTCGAGCGCGCGCTCGGCGGCAAGCGTGAACTTCTCGCCGACGACCGAGCCCATCGAACCGCCCATGTAGGCAAACTCGAACGCGACCGCGATCAGCGGCTGCGCTTTGAGCTTGCCCTGCATCGCGATCAGCGCGTCCTTCTCGCCGGTGTTCTTCTGCGCGATGGCGATGCGGGCCTTGTAGGTTTTCGAGTCCTTGAATTTGAGCGCGTCGACCGGTTCGAGCAAGGCGAACAGCTCTTCGGTCGGGCCTTCGTCGAACAACGCTGTCAGGCGCTTGCGCGCCGCGATCGGGTGGTGGTGGCCGCACTTCGGGCAGACCTGCAGGTTGCGCTCGAGTTCGGGCCCGTAGAGCACGGCGCCGCAACCCTCGCATTTCTCCCACAGGCCCTCGGGCACCTTGCCCTTGCCGGAAGGATCTCCCTTGCCCTCGGTGCGGATGCGCGAGGGCATCAGTTTGGTAAGCCAGCTCATGTCGTTCTCGTCATCGAAAAGTTCGGCATCGGGCATCGCGGTCACGATGCGTTCGGGCAGCGCCGGCTCCGTCGGCGCCGGCCCGGACGAGGCCGAATCGGAAACATGCGATTCTACCGGCTGTTGCGGCTTGGGGACACCTTCACTGTTCGATTTACGCGGCATGGCGCGCCGAACGCGCATCGAGCGCCTGGCGGACCGGCGCGAGGAAATCGCGCACTGCAGCTGTGACAGCGGCAGCAGGCGAAGAGTTCGCCAGGTGCTCGACCAGTGCGCTGCCGATCACAACCGCATCGGCGAATTCGGCGATCGCGACCGCCGATGCCGCGTCGCGCACGCCGAAGCCGACCGCCACCGGCAATGCAGGCGCCAGCGCCTTGATCGCCGCGACGCGCGCGCGCACGGGCGCGAGATCGAGCCGGTTCGCCCCGGTCACGCCGGCAAACGAGACATAGTATAAAAATCCACTCGCCTCGCGGGTCAGCGCTGCGAGGCGCGCATCGTGCGTGGTCGGTGCGGCGAGGAAGATGCGATGCAGTCCGGCATCGGCCAGCGGCTTGATCGTCGCCGATTCCTCGAGCGGGCAATCGACGAGCAGCACGCCGTCCACGCCGACAGCAACCGCTTCGTCGGCAAATTTCGCATAGCCGTGGATTTCGATCGGATTGAGATAACCCATCAGCACGATCGGCGTGTTCTTGTCTTTCTCACGGAACTCGCCGACCCAGCCGAGGATCTGCGCAAGGCCCACGCCTTTGGCGAGCGCGCGTTCGCTGGCATGCTGGATCACCGGGCCATCGGCCATCGGATCGGAGAACGGCACGCCGAGTTCGATCAGGTCGGCACCGGCTTCGACCAGGGCATGCATCAACGGCACGACATGGTCGGGCGAGGGATCGCCGGCGGTGACGAATGGAATCAGGCCGGTACGGCCGGCGGACTTGAGTTCGGCAAAACGCTGGTCGATGCGGTTCACAGCGAAATCCCCTCGCGCGCGGCGATCGTGTGCACGTCCTTGTCGCCACGCCCCGACAGATTGACCAGTACCAATTGATCCTTCGGCAGCTCGCGCGCGAGTTTGATGCCCTGAGCGACGGCATGGCTCGACTCGAGCGCGGCGAGGATGCCCTCGCTGCGCGCGAGTTCGTGGAACGCGGCCAGCGCCTCCTCGTCGGTGATGCCGACATAGCTTGCACGGCCCGTGTCTTTCAGCCAGGCATGCTCGGGGCCGACGCCGGGATAATCAAGGCCGGCGGAAATCGAATGCGTCTCGGTGATCTGGCCGTCGTCGTCGCAGATCACGTAGGTGCGGTTGCCGTGCAGCACGCCGGGACGGCCGGCGGCAAGCGACGCGGCGTGGCGTCCGGTTTCGATGCCGTCACCGGCAGCTTCGGCACCGACGATTTTGACCTCGCGATCGTTGAGGAAGGCATGAAACAAGCCGATCGCATTCGAGCCACCGCCGACGCAGGCAGTGATCACGTCGGGCAGGCGGCCGTATTCCTCGAGCATCTGCGCGCGCGCCTCGCGGCCGACGATCGCATTGAAGTCACGCACCATCATCGGATACGGATGCGGGCCCGCGACCGTGCCGATGATGTAGAACGTGTCGGTGACATTGGTGACCCAGTCGCGCATCGCTTCGTTGAGCGCGTCCTTCAAGGTCTTCGACCCCGACGTCACCGGCACCACTTCGGCGCCGAGCAGCTTCATGCGATAGACATTGATCTTCTGCCGCTCGATGTCGACCGCGCCCATGTAGACCACGCATTCGAGGCCGAGGCGCGTCGCCACGGTCGCGCTGGCGACGCCGTGCTGGCCCGCGCCGGTCTCGGCAATGATGCGGCGCTTGCCCATGCGCTTGGCGACGAGCGCCTGGCCCACGGTGTTG
Organism: Rudaea cellulosilytica DSM 22992; assembly: GCF_000378125.1. GTDB lineage: Bacteria > Pseudomonadota > Gammaproteobacteria > Xanthomonadales > Rhodanobacteraceae > Rudaea > Rudaea cellulosilytica. The sequence goes on from NZ_KB899243.1 coordinate 18,394, forward strand.
TTGATCTTGTGTGCGCCGGTATGATTCAGGTCTTCGCGCTTGAACAGGATCTGCGCGCCGCCGATTTTTTTCGACAGGCGCTCGGCATGGTAGATCGGACTGGGCCGGCCGACGTAATGCTTGAGGTCGCGATCGAGTTCGGCGATGAATTCGGGATCACGGCGCAGGCGCAGATATGCGTCGCGCAGCTCCGCCAGCGGTTCCATCAGGGTTTCGGCGACATAAAGACCGCCGTAGTCGCCGAAGCGACCGTGCTCGTCGGGGTAGTTCGAGTAGTTTATTGAATCCGCCGCCGAGGCGGCGGCGGGGATAGCCGCAGCAGCCGCGGCCGTGTCGAAGGGTTTTGCCAACATGAGATTCTCCGGATCGGTTTGCGCCGCAACCGCAACGTCGTGCGGGTTCGGCTTCAATTCGTGATCGGGCCGTGCAGGCCCCGCGCGCAACCGCGCGCCTACCGGACCGCAGCCGCGGGCACGCGGCGCCAGCGGCGCAGCGAGCGACCGGACGGCGGCAATGGACGGGGCGAAATGCTCATGGCGTGGCTATAGCGTACACAATCTTTCCCGCCTGCGCCGCCCCGGCACGCAGAACCGGGCTCACAGGTAGCGCCGGATCGTCTCGCGCAGCTTGGCCACCTGCTCGGAGGTCAGCGCACCGAGCATACCGCGGCGCGCGGGCGGGATATGCGCCGCCGGGTCGTCCTCGCCGAAGACGTAGTGTTCCAGCAATGCCTTCCACGCGCGTTTTTCGGCCGGCGGCAGCGAACGGAACGCGAGAATGTCGTGCATGAGGCAGCCGAGTGCCGTCGGCGGTGCGTAGCCGTCGCTGCGCACGAACTTCCACCAGTAGTTGACCAGCGCGTTGATCCGGTCGAGTGAGGCAACGTGATGCCACCACATCGGCGGAATGTAGATCGCGTCGCCGGCCTCGAGCTCGGCGACCTGCGCCGCGGCCAGCGCCGCCCGCAGGCGCGGGTAGCGCGGATCGTCCGGGCGGTCGAGCCGCGCCAGGCTGATTGCCGCACCGGTCGGCGCAAATTCGAGCGGCCCGATGTACAGGTTGCCGACCTGCTCGGGTGCGAACAGAGTGAAGCGCCGCCGCCCGCGCAGTACGCAGGCGATGTTGTGATACTCGTCGAAATGCGCGGGCGTGGTGACCTGGTTGCCGATCCAGATGCGCGGCTCGACACCAGCATCGAGGAACGGCAGGGTGTGCTCGCCAAGAAAGCCCGGCAGGCATTTCGCAATTGGCGCGCTCTGGATCGCAATGCCCGGTACGCGCTGCTGCCCGCTCAAATCCAGCAGGCGCTGCAGCCCTTTGCCTATCGAGACGCGATGATGCTCGTAGTTGAAGCCGTCGAAGCCCGCGTTGTAGCCGATCACGCCGTCTTCTTCAGGCCGCATCACCAGCGCATCGACCGGCGTGCCGTTGTCAAAGGCGACCAGACGCGCGACGAACTGCGCATCGGTCAGACGCTCGCGAACGAGCGGCCATTGCCGTGCCAGGCCGCGGATCACGAGCGGCAGTTCGCGCCCGATCAGGTCCTCGCGTGCGAACGCGCGACCGTTGTCCGCGAACTCTTCGATCGCGCCGGCCATGCCGCGTCTAGGCCGAATCGGCCGCGCGCACGGCGTCGACGAAGGCGCGCAGCCTGGCCGCGTCCTTGATGCCCGCAGAAGATTCGATGCCGCTGGACACATCAACCGCATACGGGCGCAGGGCGCGAATTGCCGCGCCGACGTTGTCCGCGTTCAGCCCGCCCGCAAGCACTACAGGCTTGGCGAACGCATGCGCCCTCGCGGACCACTCGAACGTTTTGCCGCCGCCGCCCTGCTCGCCGGCGGCGTGGCCATCGAGGAGAAATCCCGCCGCCGCCGGATGCGCATGCGCCACGGCAGCTGGATCGACACCACCGCCCATCGCGACCGCTTTCAGATACGGCACGCGATAGCGCGCGCACTCCGCCGCCGTCTCGCTGCCGTGGAACTGCAAGAGGTCAGGCTGCACCGCCGCGACTGCCTCGGCGATGAAGCCCGGCAGATCATCCATGAACAGCAAGACGAGATCGACGAACGGCGGCAGCGTCATGCGGATCTCGACCGCGCGTTCGATTCCGGCGAAACGCCGGCTCTTCTCGGTCAGCACCACGCCGATCGCGTCGACGCCGAGCGCGATCGCAGCCTGCACGTCCTCGATGCGCGTCATTCCGCAGAACTTGATTCGGGTTCGTTGCTGCATGGAAAACTCAAAAAAATATGAGCGATTCGACCACGGATTGCGCGGATGGGCTCGAATCGAGATTTCGTTCAACCCGCTCCATCCAGGCGCGCCGTGCATTCATGGTCAAGTTCTGCCTTCTGCAAAACTTACCTCCGCGGGCAAGCCGTGCTCCGCAGGATACAACGGATGGAGAAAAACGAGGCCCTGCGCTACGGCCGTCGGCCCGGCGACGGCACGATCGCGGCCTGCGAGCAGTTGTGCGATCCACTCGGGTTTTTCCTCGCCGCGTCCGACCGGCAGCAAGCTGCCGACGATGTTGCGCACCATGTGATGCAGGAACGCGTTGGCCTGAATCTCGACGATGACGCGATCGTCCTCGCGCCGCACGGAAATCTCGTGCACACAGCGCATCGGCGTGCGCGCCTGACAGGCAATCGTGCGGAACGCGCTGAAATCGTTCTCGCCGACCAGCGCCTGCGCCGCTGCATGCATCGCCTGCGCAGCGAGCGGTACGCGCTCCCAGGCGACGTGGCGAGCGGCGAGCGCTGCGCGCACGGGACGGTTGAGAATGGTGTAACGATAGCGCCGCGCGAGCGCGGAAAAGCGTGCGTGGAAATTGTCGCCGACCGGCTTTGCCCAGAGCACGGCGACGCTCGCCGGCAGGTTCGAACTTGCGCCCAGCGCCCAGCCGCGCGGGCTGCGCTCGGCGTTCGTGTCGAAATGCACGACCTGGCAGGACGCATGCACGCCGGCATCGGTGCGTCCGGCGCAGGTGACTTCGACCGCCTCGTCGGCGACCTTCGACAGCGCGGCCTCGACCGTCGCCTGCACGCTGGGACCATGGCTCAGCCGCTGCCAGCCGTGGAAATCGGTGCCGTCGTATTCGATGCCGAGTGCAATGCGCAAAATCAATCCCGCGGAAACGAAAAAGCGCGCTGATTGTAGCAGCGCGCTTTCCGCTGCCGGCGTGGGCGCCGGCGGGTAGCCCTGAGGTCAGCTCAGTTCGGAGAGCAGCTTGCGCGCTTCTTCCTTCTGCACCGCATTGCCCTCTGCAAGCACTTCGTCGAGCATCGAACGCGCGCCCTCGGGATCGCCCATATCGAGATAGGCGCGGGCGAGATCCAGACGCGTGCCAATCGTGTCCTCGTCGAGGAACGGCGCCCGCTCGGCACCGGCTTGAGCCTCCTCGATCGGCGGTTGCGTCACGGCTTCGACCTCCTTGTGGAATGTCTGTTCGAACTCGAGGTCAGGCAGGTCGTGCGGGTCGCTGGCGACCATGTCGCGCGACTCGAAGGCGAGCGGTTCGTCGTGATCGAGCATCGCCTGGATATGCGCGTCGTGCTCGTTCTCCGCCGCCTTCTCACCGGCATGCGCCGCCTCGTCGCGGAAGAAGAAATCGTCCGGATCGTGGCCGTCATGCGACCCCGATGCGGCGAACAGCGGGCTGCCCGGCAGCAACTGCCGACCGAGCTCGGAGGCTTCGCGCCACTCGGCCGAGTCCTCCGGGAATTTCTCGCGCAGCGTATGCGCAAGGGCAACGAAGCGTTCGCTGTCGCCGTGGTCGAAATGGCTGCGCAGCTGCTCCATCTCGTCCTCTTCACCACCATCCAGTCCGGCCCGGCTCGGCTGCGCGGCGTCGGTTCCCGGGGCGCCGTCGTAGTAACTCTCGACCTCTTGCTCCAGCGCTGCATGCGGATCGGCATCGGCAGCTTCCGCTGCAGCGGCGGCGCCGGCAGCCAACGGCCGTGGATTGGGCTTCTTGCCACCCGATGCGCGCGTCATGAGCCAGCCCGCGATCAGCAGGAGGATGCCGCCGGTGCCGCCGTACAGCACGTAAGGATTGTCGACATAGTCGGCGTACCACGGCTTGCCCGTCGCAGGAGCAGCGGGCTTGGTGGCAGTCGCAGTGACAGGCTTTGGTGCCGCAGACGGTGACGTCGAGGCGGCGGCTGCCGGTGCGGCAGGTGCTTGCGTCGCGGCCTGAGCGGGCGCAGCGGCCGCCGGCGGAGGCGGCGTGGCCGCGGTCGTCGGCGCGGTGGCCGACGGCGCAGGCGCCGCGACTGGTGTGGCGGCCGGCGCTGCAGATGGTGTCGCCGCGGTAGCGGCGGGCTCAGGTGCAGGCGCGGCGGGCTTGGTCGCGGCTGCGCTGGTATCGGTCGGCTTGGCGCCGGCCTTGCCCGCTTCAAGTTGTTTGAGCTTGTTCTGCAGCTCGGCGATTTCGGAATCCTTGAGCGAAATCAGGCGCTGGCTCTTGTTGTTGATCTCCTCGAGCTGGGAGACGCGCGACTTGAGCTCGCCAGTTTCCTGCTCACGGCTGGTCAAGGCCTCCTTGGTGCGCGCGAGATCGGAGCGCAGGGCTGCCGCGTCCTTGCTGCCGGCAGCCGATCCGCCCTTGCTCGCACCGGCTTCGTTGCCGGTACCGCTCGAGGGTGGCACCAGAGCGAGGCGCTCGGAACCATGTTTCTGCTCAGCCACGGGTGCAGCGGCTTGCTTGTCCGCCGAGGCTGCGGCGCCGGTGTTGGCGACGAGGGTCGGCGCAACGCTTTCCTGCCAGGACTGCTGCTGCGCACGCACTGCCGCCGCCGCTTCGTTCAGCGATCCGGCCGCGCGTACCTCGTCGGCGCTGGGAATGCGCAATACGGCGCCGGTCTTCAGCGCGTTCATGTTTTCGCGGTAGAACGCTTCGGGGTTGGCCTTGTACAGCGCCAACAGCGTGCGGTTCAGGTCGCGCGGGTCGTCGCCGACTTCGTGCGCGATCTGCGACAGCGTATCGCCGCGCTGGACCGTGTACTCGCCCTTGTGCGCCGCAATCGGCGCAGCTGGAGCGGGGGATGCCGCAGGTGCGGGACGCGGGGCGGGAGCCGGGGCCGCCTGCGCCACGGGCTTCGGCGCTTCCACACGCGGCTGGCTGACCGGGGCACGCGGCGCGGCTTCGACGGGCTTCGGTTTCTCGGCCGGTTTCGGCGCCGTCGCGAGCACGGCCGGAGCGGTCACCGGCGGATCGAGCAGGACCGTATATTCACGCAGCAGCTTGCCCTTGCCCCAATTCGCCTCGATGAGGAAATCGAGGAACGGCTCGCGCACGGCTTCCTTGGTCGTCAGGCGGATCACGCGCTGCCCGCGGCCGTTATTGGCGACGCTGAATTCGATCGGCACGGTGACGCGCGCGCGGTTCAGGCCGACGCGCACGAAGTCCTCGGCCGAAGCCAGGTCGACGCGCAGATCCTCGGCCTCGGCCGCCGAATCGGCGACGATCGGTATCTCGGCGAGCAACGGCTGGTTGAGCCCGGACTTGATCTGGATCGGCCCCAGTCCCAGCGCAAATGCCTGGCTTGCGGCCAGCGCCAAGGCAACCGAGAGCGCGGATTTGATAGGCCCTTTCATGCTTTTTCCCCAAAGATCTAACGTTGTCAGGCGCAACTTTGCAATTCCGGGGCAACTCCCGGACGTGCACATCTTAGAATGCACATCATCTAAGGGGCATAACTATGAAACGCCATTGCGTTTTTCGCAAGAGCTCGGGACCGCCCAAGCGGTCCCGAAATGCCTACCCGGTCAAAGATAGGAGGCGATCAGCAGCTCGCCGACCTGCACGGCGTTGAGTGCCGCACCCTTGCGGATATTGTCGGAGACGATCCACAGATTAAGGCCGTGCGGGTGGGAAACGTCCTCGCGGATGCGGCCGACGAAGGTCTCGTCCTTGCCCGCGGCGTCGCCGACCGGGGTCGGATAGCCGCCGGCCCTGCGCTCATCGATCACTTTCACGCCGGGCGCGGTCTCGAGCAATGCGCGTGCCTGCTCGGCCGTGACCTTGTCGCGCGTTTCGATGTGCACGGCCTCGGAATGACCGTAGAACACCGGCACGCGCACCGCAGTCGGGTTTACGAGGATGGACTTGTCTTCGAGAATCTTCTGCGTCTCCCAGACCATCTTCATCTCTTCCTTGGTATAGCCGTTGGCCTGGAACTCGTCGATGTGCGGGATCACGTTGAACGCGATCTGCTTGCTGAATTTCGACGGCGGATATTCCTGGAAGTTGAGCAGCGCCGCGGTCTGCTGGGCGAGTTCCTCCGCGCCCGAGCGACCCGCGCCCGAGACGGACTGGTACGTGGCCACGTTGATGCGAGTGATGCCGTACTTGCGATGGATCGGCGCGAGCGCGACGAGCATCTGCATTGTCGAACAGTTCGGATTGGCGATGATGCCGTGCTTCGTATAGCCCGCGATCGCGTGCGGATTCACTTCGCTGACGACGAGCGGGATATCGTCCTGGTAGCGAAATTCTGAGGTGTTGTCGATCACGACCGCGCCGGCAGCCGCCGCGCGCGGCGCGTGCACTTTCGACACGCTGCCGCCGGCCGAGAAGAAGGCGATGTCGACGCCTGTGAAATCAAAGTCGGCGAGGTTCTGCACGGTGATCGATTTGTTGCCGAAATCGACCTGGCCGCCCGCGCTGCGCTCGCTCGCCAGCGGCACGAGTTCAGAAATCGGGAATTTGCGCGCAGCAAGAATGCTCAACAGCGCTTCGCCGACGGCGCCAGTGGCGCCAACCATCGCAACCTTATACTTCTCTTTCTTGCTCATCTTTACTTCAACTCGAGGCTTCGGGGGAGTGGGTCTTTCTTATGTTGCGAAGCAGCATAGCACGCGAGCGCGTCGACGCAAACAGCCGTCTGGACGGCTAAATCGCGTTTGGCGGCCGCCCCGCGTTCGGGCCATGGCCGAGCGCGGCGATCAGGTTGTCGACGGCCAGCGATGCCATCGCGCGCCGCGTCGCCAGGCTGGCGCTGCCGATATGCGGCGTCAGCACGACGTTGTCGAGCGCGAGCATTTCGTCCGGCACCTCGGGCTCGCGCTCGAACACGTCGAGCCCGGCGCCGGCGATGCGCTTTTCGCGCAGCGCCACGATCAGCGCTGCATCGTCGACCACGCCGCCGCGCGCGATGTTGATCAGGTAGGCATCGCGCTTCATCGCCTCCAACTCGGCCGCACCGATCATGTGGCGCGTTTCGGCGCTCAGCGGCACGGTCAATACGACGAAGTCGGCTTCGCCCAACAAGCCGTCGCGATCGACGTAACGCGCCTTGCAATCTGCTTCGATTTCGGCCGCGACGCGCGAACGGTTGTGGTAGATCACCGGCATGCGGAAGCCGCTCGCGCGCCGCGCGATCGCCTGGCCGATGCGGCCCATGCCGAAGATGCCCAGCGTTTTGCCGTATACATCGCCGCCGAGCATGATGTGGAACGACATGCCCTTCCAGTTTCCCGCGCGCAGCCAGCGCTCGGCCTCGGTCACACGGCGCGCGGTTGCCATCATCAGCGCCCAGGCGAAATCCGCCGTGGTCTCGTCGAGCACGCCGGGCGTGTTGGTCGCAATGATGCCGGCCTTCTTCAGCGCGGCGATATCGAGATTGTTGTAACCGACGCCACGGTTCGCGATCGCGCGCAGTAGCGGCGTCTGCGCGATCAGGCTCGCGTCGACCGGATCGGCAACGCCGAGGATTGCGCCGGTCTTGTCGCGCAGCTTTTGTAGCATCTGCTCGCGCGTCCAACCATGGTCATCCTCCTCGACTTCGACATCGAAATACTCGCGCAAGCGATCGAGGATATCCTCGAACAGCGGGCGCGAGACCCAGACCCGAGGACGCGGCACTTGCGTGCTCATCGGACTACTTCTCTTCGACCGCGCCCGGAATGCGCGGCTTGATCTCGCCCACGTCGCCGCACTGCGCGCGATGCCGCAGCGCATGATCCATCAGCACGAGTGCGACCATCGCCTCGCCGATCGGGGTTGCGCGGATGCCGACACAGGGATCGTGGCGACCTTTCGTGCGCATTTCGATCGGCTCGCCCTGCAGGTTCACGCTGTGCCCCGGAATCAGGATGCTCGACGTCGGCTTCAGCGCCATCGAAGCGATGATTTGCTGACCGGAAGAAATACCGCCAAGGATGCCGCCGGCGTGATTCGACAGAAAACCCTGCGGCGTGATCTCGTCGCGATGCTCGCTGCCGCGCTGGGCGACTGCGGCGAAGCCGTCGCCGATCTCGACGCCCTTGACTGCGTTGATCGACATCAGCGCCGAAGCGATGTCCTGATCGAGCTTGCCGTAGATCGGCTCGCCCCAGCCCGGCGGCACGCCGTCGGCGACGACGGTGACGCGCGCGCCGACCGAATCGCCGGACTTGCGCAGTGCGTCCATGTATTTTTCAAGTTCCGCCACCGCCGAAGCGTCCGGCCAGAAGAACGGGTTTTCCTCGACCGCAGTCCAGTCGAACGACTTCGGCGTCACCGCGCCGATCTGCGACAGATAGCCGCGCACGACAACGCCGAAACGCAACCTGAGCCACTTCTTCGCGATCACTCCCGCGGCGACGCGCATGGTCGTCTCGCGCGCGGACGAGCGCCCGCCGCCGCGCGGATCGCGGATGCCGTATTTCTGCCAGTAGGTGTAATCGGCGTGCGCGGGGCGAAACGTCTGCGCGACTTCGGCGTAATCCTTGGAACGCGCATCGGTGTTGCGAATCAGCAGTGCGATCGGCGTGCCCGTGGTCTTGCCTTCGTAGACGCCGGAAAGAATCTCGACCTCGTCGGCCTCGCGCCGCTGCGAGGTATGCCGCGTCTTGCCCGTCGCGCGACGGTCTAGGTCTTGACGAAATTCCTCCGCCGCGATTTCCAAACCGGGCGGACAGCCGTCGACCACGCAACCGATCGCGGGACCGTGGCTTTCGCCGAAGGTTGTGACGGTAAGAAGTTTTCCGAAAGAATTGCTCGACACGTCCGTTGGATTTCCTTACGCGGCTTCACAAGCCCAGCGTCGACAGACCGGGATGGTCGTCGGGCCGCCGGCCCAGGGGCCAATGATATTTGCGCTCCTGCTCGGTGATCGGCAGGTCGTTGATGCTGGCGATTCGCCGACGCATGAATCCATGTTCGTCGAATTCCCAGTTTTCGTTGCCGTACGAACGGAACCAGCTACCGGAATCGTCGTGCCATTCGTAGGCGAAACGCACGGCAATGCGGTTGGCGTGGAACGCCCACAGCTCCTTGATGAGTCGATAGTCCAATTCCCTGTTCCACTTGCGTGTCAGGAATTGGACGATCGCTTCCCTGCCGACGAGAAACTCCGCGCGATTGCGCCATGTGCTGTCGGGCGTGTAAGCGAGAGCGACGCGTTGCGGATCCCGCGTATTCCACGCATCTTCGGCCAAGCGCACTTTTGTTGCCGCCGACTCGACATCGAACGGCGGAAACGGCGGACGTGGATTTTCGGAGTTCACTCGGTCGCCTCGCTCTATCGTTTCTTCAACACCGCCTTGATCGACTTCGCATGCGCGACGATGTCCTCGCGTGCGATAGCGAACACGCCCATCTGGCCGACTTCGAACTCGATCCAGTTGAGCGGCAGCTTCGGCAACAGTTCGACCAGAGCGCGCTCGGATTCGCCGACCTCGACGATCAGCATGCCGCCCTTCGACAGATGCGCCGGCGCCTCGTCGAGGATGCGCAGCGCGAAATCGAGTCCGTCCGCACCGGCGACCAAACCTAGCTTCGGCTCATGGTCGTATTCGGGCGGCAGCGCGGCGAATTCCTGATCGGTGACGTAAGGCGGGTTGCTGACGATCAGGTCGTAGATCTCGCCCTTGAGCTTGGCGAACAGGTCGGACTTGATCGCGCGCACGCGACCCTCGACGTTCTGGAATTCGATGTTCTCCTTCGCCAGCGACAGTGCCTTGTCGCTGACGTCGACGAGATCGACCTGCCAGCCGGGATTGTGCGCGGCCATCGCAATGCCGATGCAGCCCGAGCCCGTGCACAGGTCGAGTGCGCGCTGCACGGCGACGTTGTCGAGCCACGGCGAAAAGCCATTGAGGATCATCTCGGCGATCGGCGAACGCGGCACGAGCGCGCGCTCGTCGGATTTGAACTTGAGCCCGGCGAACCAGGCCTCGCCGGTCAGGTAGGCAACCGGCTTGTGTTCCTTGACGCGGCGCTCGATCAGCTTGAGCACGGCCTTCTTCTCGACCGCGGTCAGCTTGGCCGAACCGTAGGCCGGCGACAGGTCATGCGGCAGATGCAGCGTGTGCAGCACCAGATGCGTCGCTTCGTCGAGCGCGTTGTCGTAACTGTGACCGAAGGTCAGCCCGGCGCCGGCGAAACGGCTTGCGCCGTAGCGGATGAAATCGATGATCGTGGCAAGTTCTTTTGTCATGCTCTTTATTGGAAAGTGCGGCCATCGAAGGCCGCTTTATGATCTTCGCACTCACGGACGAGCGCATAACGAAGCAAGTATACAGAAGGGCAACGCTATAATGCCGGCATGAATTCACCCGCACCGGCCTCGCGCCCGAATCTCACTGCACTGATCGTGCTCGCCGCCGTGGTCGCCGCGTTCGGCCTGTGGCTCGGCATGCGCTTCGCGAACGCGCCAGCACAGCCGAAGCTGGCGAGCGCCTTGCTCTACCCCGAGCCACGCGCGATTCCCGACTTCGCCTTGCAACAAGCGGACGGTAAGCCGCTGACCCTCGCCGACTGGCGCGGCCATTGGAACTTCGTCTATTTCGGCTACACGACCTGCCCCGACGTCTGCCCGACCACATTGGCCGAACTCAAGTCGGTCTGGGCCGAGCTCGGCAAGCGCGGTGTGCAGGACAAGCTGCGGTTCGATTTCATCTCGGTCGACCCGGATCGCGACACGGCCGATGCGCTCGCCAAGTACGTCGGCTTCTTCAGCCCCGATTTCGTCGCGGCGACCGGCACCGACGCCGAGCTGACCAAGCTCACGCGCTCGCTCGGCATCGTCTATTCGCGCACGAAGAAGGACGACGGCAGCGTCGAGGTCGACCACTCCGGCTCGATCGTCATCGTCGATCCGCAAGGCCGGCTCGTCGGCCTGTTCCGGCCGCCGTTCGCGGCCAAGGACCTCGCCGACGACATGACCACACTCGCCGGCTGGCGCTGACGCATGCGCCCGACCCTCGCGCTGCAATATCTTCTGCCGCACCGCGCGCTGTCGCGCATCGTCTACTGGGCGACGCGCTGGACGTGGACGCCGTGGAAGAATTTCCTCATCGCCAGCGTGGTGAAAAACTACGCCGTCGACATGGGCGATGCCGTGCAGCCGGATCCGCACGCATACGCGAGCTTCAACGCGTTCTTCACACGCGCGCTCAAGCCGGGTGCGCGCACCGCGCCGGCCGATCCGCGCGCGGTTGCCTGCCCGGCCGACGGCAAGATTAGCCAGGCCGGAGCGATCGTCACGAACGACGCCGGCTCCGCTCGCATCTTCCAGGCCAAGGGCTTCGATTTCAGCGTCGCCGAACTGCTCGGCGACGAGATCGAGGCACAAAAGTATACGAATGGACAATTTGCCACCGTATACCTGTCGCCACGCGACTATCACCGCATGCACATGCCGCTCGCCGGCACCCTGCGCGAGACCGTACATATTCCGGGGCGCCTGTTCAGCGTCGCGCCGTTTACGGTCGAGGGAGTACCGCGGCTGTTTGCACGCAACGAGCGCCTAGTCTGCCACTTCGACGGCGAGCACGGCCCGTTCGCGGTGGTCATGGTCGGCGCCATGCTCGTGTCGAGCGTCGAGACGGTATGGGGCGGCCTCGAAATCCCGCCCTACGCGAGCACGATCACGCACACGGACTGGCGCGAAAAGCACATCCGCCTCGAACGCTTCGCCGAGATGGGCCGCTTCAACATGGGCTCGACCGTGATCCTGCTGCTGCCGCCCGCACATGCGGCCAAACTCGTCGTCGCTGCGGGCGAGAGCGTGCGTGTCGGCCAGCCTCTCGACTGACCGACGCGCGGCGCGTGGTCAGCGCAGCGGATAGACGAACACGTCGGCCGAGCCGTGATTGTGCATCACGCTCGTATTGCCGTAAGTCACGCCGCTGGTCCAGATCGTGGCGCCGTCGAGGGCCATGAACAGGTTCGACTCCGCATAGGCGTCGGCACCGTCGCTGTGCACCGTGCCGAACTGGCGCAGGCTCTGCACCTTGCCCTGCTTGTCGAGCGTCGCGGCAAAAATGTCGCGATCGCCGACCGGCGTGCCAAGGCGGCCGAACGTGTGGCCGACGACGACGATGTTGTCGTCCGTCGGCGCATCGATCGCGACGCCCGCGTCATCGTTCGCCGTGCCGATCTCGCGCTGCCAGCGCACGCGCCCGTCCGACGAATACGCGATGACCACTGCATCCTTGCCGCCGTTGCTGCCGCTACCGCGCGTGCCGGCGGCGAACAGCGTGCCGTTCGGACTGACCGCAAGGCCGGCAATCAGATCGTCGCCCGCAGTGCCGGTCTGCTTGAGCCAGCTGCGCGTGCCGTCCGGCGTGAACGCGGCGATCCAGCCGTCGCTGCCGCCCGCGGAGATTCCGCCCGGCATCGCCGCGGACGTGACGCCGCCGACATAGACCGCGTTCGCAGACGCCGCTACCGCGAGCGCCTTGTCCTCGCCGGGACCGCCGAACTGGCGCGCCCACAGCACGTTGCCGTTGCGATCGATCCGCATGAGGAACGCGTCCTTGTCGCCCGCGTTCGCCGTCGTGCCGTCGACCGATCCTTTGCTGTATCCGGCGAGGTAACTGCCGCCGTTGCCGTCGGCCGCGATCGCGTAGGCACGGTCGGCCGCGGCGGGATCGCCATACTGACGTCGCCACTCTAGCGTGCCGTCAATGCCGATCTTCGCCGCCAGCGCATCGCCCGCGCTGTTCGACGAGGCATGCGCGCCATCGAGGTTGCCGTTGGTGTAGCCGGCGACAGTGACCGAGCCGTCCGCATTGCGAATCGCGCCGTACAAGCGTTCCGCGGCTGCAGTGCCGAATTGGGTCGTCCACATGGTCTGGCCGTTGGCCGCGCGATGAGTGACGACCGCGTCGGTACTGCCGGCGTACGGCGCACCGTTGATCGAACCCACCGCGGCGAGCGCAACGATCGCGCCGCCCGCACCATCGGGCACGATGCCGCCTGCCCAGTCGTCGCCGGCCGTGCCGATCAGCGCGGTATCGATCGCCTGCGGCTGGACCGGGCCGATGTAGCGGAACAGGTTCTGCACGCCCTCGACGAAACCGGGCCGCCACACATCCCAATCGTGGCCGCCGCCGAGCACGCGCCAGTCGGCGCTGACCCCCGATATGCGCACGAGCTTGTTGTAGACAACGGCGGTTTCGAAATCGAGATCGTGCGTGGCATCTTCGGGCGCCGGATTCACGTATTCCTTGTCACCTACCGCGAGGAACAGATGCGCGGGCGAATCCGGATCGATTTGCGGCAACAGCGCAGCGTAACTCAGCGCTTGGTAGCGCGCGTCGTCGAAGCGAACGGCGCCGATGCCGAAGGCACCGTAGTCGCGCGTCGACGAGTCCGCCGGCGGCAAGGGGTGGTAGACCGCGGGGCTCAAGACCAACGCCGCGCCGAACAAATCCGGGTGCGTGAAAACGTAGCGCAGCGCGCCGGCCCCGCCCATCGAATAGCCGCCGATGCCGCGCGCCCAGCGGCCGTCGAGGGTGCGGTAGTTCGCGTCGATGTCCTTGACCAGATCGCGGGTCAGCGCGGTTTCGACCGGGCGTCCCGGGTAGTCGCTGCCGGTGTACAGCGAATCGACATACCAACTGCCGCGCCCGGACCACGGTGCATCGGGCATGACGACGATGATCGGCGGGATGCTGCCCGCGGCGATCAGCGCATCGAGATCGCTCTTCACCTGGGTCCACGCCGTCATCGAATCGCCGCGGCCGTGCAGCAGATACAGACTCGGATAGCGCGTGCTCGCGCCCGCGTAGCCGGGCGGCAGATAGATCTCGTAGTCGATCTTGTCCTGCAGCGCCGACGAATAGGCGCTGCCTTGCGTGAGCGTACCTTGCTTCGCCGGCGGCGCAGCGCGCGCCGGCGTGGCCGTTGTACAACAAGAAAGCAACGTGGCCAAGGTGAAATAGCCGAACGCTTTGACGAACGCGGATGCGGTCATGCTTGGTCTCCCCGAACTGATTGGATGCGGGAGACGTCCTGCCCGCCCGGCTATCGCAGGCCGCGTCTTGAGAATGACGCTTGGAATCGCGTGCGATCGTTGCACGCTAGTCGCCCGCGGCGTGGAGAAGAACCGGGCTCGCCTATGTTCACAGCCTAGTTTTTGTTGCGTGCTTCAGCCCACGCATCGCAAACCGGCGTGCTGCGCGTCAGCGCGTGCAGACGCCGACCTGGAGCACGCGGCCCGGATGCACGTTGCCGACGTCCTTCGGCTTGATCCCGTTGGCCTTGGCCAGTTCGCCCGCATTGTCGCAACCGAACTTGCGTGCGATCGAGCTCAGGGTTTCACCGCGGCGCACGACATAGGTCGGCGCGCCCTTGCGCGCCTTCGTCACGGGTGGCGGCGGGGGCGGCGCCCGCCGCGTCGCGGTCGCGATCACCGGCGCCGGCGTGGCGAGCACCGCTTCGTGCAAATCACCCGCGAGCGAACCCCACACGCCGCGCATGCAGTTCTTTTCGTACAGCGTGACGAGCTGCTGCGGCACGCGCAGGCGTGTCGACGCCGGCAGCGGCTCGCGCGGATCGACCGAGGCATTGAGATTGCGCAGCGTGCGGAACCAGCCGTCGTGCAGATTGCCTTCCGAACCCAGGCATACGGCGAGCTCGGCCAGCGAGGCCTTCTTCTGCAGCACCAGCGTGCCGGGACGGCCGTCGATCTTCGGAAATTGCAGGTTGTACTTCTCCGGGTGCAGGTAGAGCCACGCCGCGGCGAGCACGACCGGCACGTAGTCGCGCGTCTCGGCCGGCAACTGGGCGAAGATTTCCGGATCCCAGAAGCTGGCGTCGGGCGCGTTCTTGGCCAGGCGCTGCATGCGGCCTTCGCCACCGTTGTACGCGGCGATAACCATTTCCAGATTGTTGTTGAGGATCTCCAGCTGCTCGTTGAGATAGGCGGCGTTGGCGCGCGCGGCGAGCTGCGGATCGTAGCGCTGGTCGAAACCGTCGCTGTAGGTCAGGCCGAAACGCTGTCCGGTTGCGGGCATGAACTGCAGCAGACCGGCCGCGCCCGAGCGCGAGTAGGCGTGCACGCGTCCACCCGACTCCTTGGCCATGATGCCGAACAGGATCGCCTCGGGCAGCTTGGCCTTCTCGTACTCCGGCCACATCAGGTAGCGCAGGTATTGGTAGTTCTCGTAGGTGTCCATCAGGTAGGGACGCAGCGTGGTCAGCCACTCCTCGAGCGCAACCTTGACAGGGCCGTTGAGCGTCATCACCTCGGACAACTCGCGTCCCTTGAGCAGAGTCACCGTGCGGCCGATCTCGGGCACGGCCGCGGCGACGGCGGAGGCCTCGCCTGACGTGGTTGTCGCCTCGGGTGTCGTTGCTTCCTCGCCGCCGGGCGTCGCCGCCACGGCCTGCCCGGACATGCGCGCGAACGCCGTGTCGAACTTCGTCGTGTCGCAGCCGCGCGTCTTCGCACACTGCTGGGCCGCATCCTGCGCGTCGTTCCACGCCCACTGGTACGACGCCGTCGCCGCTGCCTCGTCGTTCTTGAACGTGGCCGGATCGCGCGCGGTGTTGTAGCGTTTTTCATCGTCCGCCAGACGCGTGTACAACGCGGCGACCGCGGGACTGGGTTTCTCCTGCCCATTTGCCGTCGTCGTCTTCTGCGCGGGGCCGCCCGCGCAACCGGCCAGCGCGATCGTCAAGACGGCCGCAACATACCCACGAATTTTGAACATTCCGCTCATCCGACGAATAAACGCACACGTTACACAGCACGCAGCGGCGCGACAACCCTTGGCGGAGTGCAAATGGAATTCGTTCAGCCGCTATTCGCCGAAGCGGGCGTGAGCGCATGATTGATTTCGTCGACGATGCCGGCCAAGGCGTCTTCGCCGTAGCCCTTGTGCATGCCGAGAATGCGCCCGTCCTTGCCGATGATCACCATGTGCGGGATCGCCTTGACGTCGTAGGCCTTCTGACTGCGTTCGTTGCGGTCGTTGACCAGGAGCACGTGCATCTCGCCAAGCAACCCGGCGGCCTTCTTGAACAGCTCGCGGTCTTCGATGTTGACGGCGACGACCTGGAGGTTACCCTTTCCTTCCAGTTGCAAGCCCTCGAGTATTGCCAGTTCCTTGCGGCACGGAGCGCACCACGACGCCCAGAACGACACGACGACCACCTTGCCGGCATGATCCGACACACGCACGGAAGCACCGGCCTGGGTTACGCCAAGGACGACGTCGGGCACGGCCTCGCCGACATTGGCGTCGGCGTGGCAACAGCTGCTGGCAGCAAAGAGGAACGCCGCCGCCAGCCGGGCGATGGTTCGCAACATGACGATCTCTCCGGGGCGCGATGAATCGGCCATTTGCGTTGCATCGAAATCCTACCACCTTGGACCGTCGCCGCAAGCCTGTCGCGTGCGCATGTGGCGTGAGAGTATTCGCCTTGGGTAGCGGACCAACTTGGGACAGGCAATGGCAAACGACATTCTCCTCGGCAAAAGCCAGCTCACAGGCAGCAGGACGCCGGAGGTTTTTCTGCACGCGAAATACGGCAATCGCCACGGCATGATCGCCGGCGCGACCGGCACGGGCAAATCGGTGTCGCTGATGGTGATGGCCGAAGGTTTCTCCAAGCTCGGCGTGCCGGTGTTCCTCGCCGACGTGAAAGGCGATCTCGCCGGAATGGCGCAGGCCGCCGTGGTCAACGACAAGCTCAAGCCGCGCCTCGACAAACTCGGCATCACCGACTACACGCCGAGCGCGAACCCGGTGATCTTCTGGGACATCTACGGCAAGCTCGGCCATCCCGTGCGCGCGACCGTCTCCGAGATGGGCCCGACCCTGCTCGCGCGCTTGCTCGAACTCAACGATGTGCAGTCGGGCGTGCTCGAGGTCGTGTTCAAGGCCGCCGACGACCAAGGCTGGCTGCTGCTCGACCTCAAAGACCTGCGCGCCCTGCTCAACCATGCCGCCGACAAGGACAACGCCAAGGAGCTGTCTGCGAAATACGGCCTGATCAGTCCGACCTCGATCGCGGCGATCCAGCGCTCGCTGCTGCAACTCGAGAACGCGGGCGGCGATGTGTTCTTCGGCGAGCCCGCGTTGGATTTGGCCGACTTCATGCGCCAGGACATGTCGGGCCGCGGCGTGGTCAACATTCTCGCCGCGGACCAATTGATCCTCAAACCGATGCTGTACTCGACCTTCCTGCTCTGGCTCTTGTCCGAGTTGTTCGAGAAGCTGCCCGAAGTCGGCGATCTCGATGTGCCCAAGCTCGTATTCTTCTTCGATGAGGCGCACCTGCTGTTCGACGACTGTCCGCCAGCATTGCAGAAGCGCGTTGAGCAGGTCGTGCGCCTGATCCGCTCCAAGGGCGTCGGCGTGTACTTCTGCTCGCAGAATCCCGACGACGCGCCCGACGTCATCCTCGGTCAGCTCGGCAACCGCGTGCAGCACGCGCTGCGCGCGTTCACGCCGCGCGACCAGAAGGCGGTCAACGCGGCCGCGCAGACCTTTGCGCCGAATCCGGCGGTTGGGGACATCACCCAGGTCATCACCCAGCTCGGCGTCGGCGAGGCACTGGTCTCGACGCTGCAGGAAGGCGGCGTGCCGCTGCCGGTCGAGCGCGCACTGATCGTGCCGCCGACCTGCCGCATCGGCACGATCACCGATGCCGAACGCGCGACGATCCGTTCGCGCTCGCCCGTGGGCGGCAAGTACGACACCGCGGTCGATCGCGAATCGGCATTCGAGATCCTGACCCAGCGCACCGACGCCACGATCGCGCGGCCTGCGCCCGGCGACGCAAATGGCGGCGCTGCGCAGGCGCCTGCGCAAGGCCCGATGTCTGGCTGGGGCAAGACGATCAGCGACGTGCTGCTCGGCAGCGGTCGCCGCCAGGGCATGATCGAGACGATGGCGAAATCCGCGATTCGCAGTGGCGGCAGCCGCCTCGGCACCGCACTCGTGCGCGGCGTGCTCGGTTCGCTGCTGAAGAAATAGCCATGGCCGGATCGGTGCCGCACGCAGACGCCACTCCCCTGACCGAGCGTCTGGCCGATGCGCTGGCCTATCCAAGCCAGCCCGGGCCGCTGTCGACGCTGGCCGCGATCGCCGCATCGCATGTCGTCGCCGACTGGCTGCCGAGTCTGCCTGGCATGCTCATCGACTTCGTCACCTGGGCGGCGTTCCTCAAGTACGCGTTCGAGGCCCTGCGCTGGAGCGCGAACGGGCGCGATACGGCGCCGGAACTGAGCTTCCTCGTCGGCGAGTCGGCCGGCTGGTTCGGCGTCGGTGTGCTCGTGATCGGCCAGCTTGCCGTGATCGGCGCGGCGCGCTTCTACGGACCAGGCGCGGGGTATGTGGTCGGTGCCGTCGTCGTGCTGGCCATGCCCGCGATCATGATGCTGATCGCGGTCGAGGACGCCACACTGCTCGCGCTCAATCCGGTCTCGTGGCTGCGCATCGCCGCGCGCCTCGGCACAGCGTACTTCGCGCTGGTCGTCTTTTTTGCGCTCGCGGTCGCGGCACAGGTCGCGCTGGCCGTTGCGCTCGGCGTGGTGCTGCCGCGCTTCATCGCGATCTTCGCCGTGCACTTCGCCAGCGGCTGGTTGCTGCTCGCCAACTTCCGCTTGATCGGCATGCTGATCCACGATCGCCGCGACGAACTCGGCTACGCCGGCGACCTGACCCTGCGCGACGACCCACAGCCCACCGACCCCGTCGACGCGGTGATCGCGAGCGCGCAACTGCGCGCCGCAGCGGGCGACGCGAGCGGCGCGGCGGCGCTGCTGCTCGACGAACTGCGCTCGCGGCCGAAGTCGATCGCCTTGCACCTCGAATACCGCCGCCGGCTGCGCGAGGCCGGCGATACGGCCACGTTGGCCGCACATGGCCGCGGATTCGTTCCCGTGCTGCTCGACCTCGATCAGGATCGACTCGCCATCGACGTCGCGCGCGAATCGCAACAATGCAACGCCGACTTCGTGCTGGACGAACCCGCGGACATCACGCGCCTTGCCGCAGCCGCGGCGAACACAGCTCAAACCCAGGTCGCGCTGTCGCTGCTCGACGGCTTCCACTTGCGCTTTCCCGCGCACGCCGATGTCGTGCGCAATCTGTTGCTCGCAGCGAAACTGCTCGCCGAGCGCATGAACGACGACGCCGGCGCGCGCGCGCTGCTGCAACACGTCGCGCGCGAATTCCCGGATCACCCGCAGGCCGCGGAAGCGCAGCGCTATCTCGATTTCCTCGATCGCCTCGGCGCGGCCGATCCGCGCGCTGCCAAGGCGACGGCGTCGCGATCATGAGCCGCTGGCGTGCGCCGCAAGCCGCATCGACGGCGATCATCACGGCCGAAGGCCAGGCGCGCCTCAAAGCCGAACTCGACGAACTCTGGCGGGTGCGCCGCCCGGAGGTGGTCAATGCGCTCGCCGCTGCCGCGGCCGAGGGCGACCGCTCGGAGAACGCCGAGTACACCTACCGCAAGAAGCAGCTCGGCGAGATCGACCGGCGCGTACGCTATCTGAGCAAGCGTCTGCCCGAGCTCAAGGTCGCCGAGGCCAAGCCCACCGATCGTGGCGCGATTTTCTTCGGTGCCTGGTTCGCGATCGAGGACGACGACGGCCGCACCCAGCGCCTGCGCATCGTCGGTCCCGACGAAACCGACGCCACGCTCGGCTGGATCAGCATCGATTCACCGCTCGCCCGGGCCGTGCTGAAGAAACGCGTCGACGACGAGTTCGAAGCGCCGCTGCCGTCGGGGGTCAGGCGCTTCATCGTGATCGAGGTGAGCTACGAAGCACCGGCGAAGACGCAGGACGCTTGAGTGCGGCGCGCGAATCCAAGCCGCTACGCCGATTCGATTACCTCAGCACAAATGCCGACGGATATCGCCGTCCCTCGCGACGCGCGCGAAAACACGGCGTCTCGGCATAGAACGATGCGTCTTCGTTGCCATCGTGCCAGCCAGGAATGCCGGCGAGCGGCAGCGGCCGCAGTTCCTGCGGATCGGCCAGCAGGACGCCTTGCGCAATCGCCGCGGCGACCACGGCCTCGCCGGCAAATCCGCCACGCGCGATCGCGCCGCGGCTCATCGTCAACCAGGCGAACTGCCGCGGCGTCAACGCGACGGCGAGCGCTTTCGCCACCGGCAACACGTGGCCGCTCCAGACGTGCTCGATCAATGCATGGCCGAACACGCTGATCGCGATCGATTCGCCCCAGGCGTCACGGCGACCGCGGAACAGCCCGACCCAATCGTGCGCGTCCCATAGCGCAAGCAACGAAGGATCCGCCAGCCAAACAATTCCGCCGGCCTCGTCGAAATGCGTCAGCGCACATTGGCCGCGCGTGCGTTGCTTGGCGCCGACATGCTCGATGTCGGCCACCTGGCGTGCGTTCAAGGCGCGCTTGAGCCGCGGATGGCGCAGCCAGATCAGCGCGTTGAACAGATCGTGCGCATTGCACTCGCGCGTCGCCAGCACGCCGCGCTGCGCAATGCGGGTTTCGTAGTGCAAGCCGTCGGCGAGCAAGGCCCGGTCCTGCGCGCGGAAGGCCGGGCGTCCTTCGCGATCGATCACCTCCGCGTCCGCACGGCAGCGCGCGAGTTCGTCGACCGTGATCGCGCCGGCACGGTCGATCAGCCCGGAATACTCGCTCCACGCCTGGAGCAGGACATGCGCGCACCGATCGGCCTGCGCGCCGATCTTCTCCGGCGCCGCGACGGCTTCATCGAGCCGACTGGCAAGCGCACCCTGCATCGCAGGTCAGAACAGACTCAACCGCGCGAGCGCGGCATCGAACGCGGCACGGTCGGGTACGGCGATGCCGAACACCTCGTCCAGCACCGCGACGACTTCATCCACGCTTTCCAGCTCGCGCCGCTCGCCGTCGCCATCGAGACGATGCACGTTCAAGCGCCGGCCGGAAAGCGCCCAGCGCCCTTCCGGCCGCGACCGCGCCGCGCTCAACGAACTGGTGAAGTGCGAACTGGGATTCGTCCACAGGTAGTAGTTCGACACCGCAAAGTCGACCGGGAAATGCTCGACCAGATCGAAACGGTACAAGGTTTTCCACTCGCCCTCGATCCGCGCCTGCAGCAGTCGGTATGTGCCCGCCGGGAGCAGACGATACGGCTCGAGCGGCGTCGCCTGCTCGATGTCGTCGATCAGGCGCAGCGGAGCGGTCGGCGTCTGCCCGCCGAAGCCGACGTCGGCGATGTAGTCTTCGCCGTCGACCGCTACGCGCAGCAGCATGTGGCTGCGCATCGTGACCGCGTCGTCGGGCTGGTTCCACAACACGCGCGCAGCGAGCGCGCAGACGCGGAAGCCGAGTACTGTCAGAACGTTTTGCAGCAGCGTGTTGTGCTCGAAGCAGTAGCCGCCGCGGCGCGAATGCACGAGCTTCTGCTGCACCGACGCGAGGTCGATGCGGACCTCGACGCCGGTCAGCGGATTGAGATTCTCGAACGGTATCGCTGCAGGATGCATGCGCTGGATATCGCGCAGCACCGCCAGCGTCGGTTCACGCGGACCGGTATAGCCGATGCGGCGGAAATACGCATCGAGATCGAGATGCACGGTGTCGTTCAGCATGTGGCCTGCCTGCGAATGGTGCGCGGGGCTCAACCGGCCAGGCGACCGCCGAGGTCGTGCTCATCAGCCGAATCGACGCGCACGTCGACGAACTGTCCGGGCTTGAGCTTGTGTCCGTCGGCGATGTGCAACACGCCGTCGATCTCGGGTGCATCGGCCGCGGTGCGCGCGACCGCGCCGTCCTTGCCGACATGGTCGACGAGCGCTCGCACGGTCGTGCCGATTTTGCGCTGCAGGCGCGCGGCGCTGATTTCGGCCTGTTTCTCCATGAAGCGTTCGAGGCGCTCCTGCTTGAGTTCTTCCGGCACCGCGCCGGGCAGTTCGTTGGCCTTGGCACCGTCGACCGGCGAATAGGCGAACGCGCCGACGCGATCGAGCTGCGCGGCGTCGAGGAAATCGAGCAGTTCCTCGAACTCGGCATCGGTCTCGCCGGGAAAGCCGACGATGAACGTGCTGCGCAAGGTGATTTCGGGGCAAGCCTTGCGCCAGGCGAGCACGCGCTCGAGCGTCTTCGCGCTCGCGGCTGGGCGTTTCATCAGCTTGAGGATGCGCGGGCTCGAATGCTGGAACGGGATGTCGAGGTACGGCAGGATTTTTCCTTCCGTCATCAGCTCGATCACTTCGTCGACGTGCGGATACGGATAGACGTAGTGCAGGCGTACCCAGGCGCCGAGCTCGCCGAGCGCCGCGCACATCTCGGTCATGCGCGTGCGCACTTTTCCATTTTTCCACTCGCGCTCGACGTACTTGAGATCGACGCCGTAGGCGCTCGTATCCTGCGAGATCACGAGCAGTTCGCGCACGCCGCTCTTGACCAGTTTCTCGGCCTCGACCAGCACTTCGTCAACAGGACGCGAGACGAGATCGCCACGCATCGACGGGATGATGCAGAACGTGCAACGGTGATTGCAGCCCTCGGAAATCTTCAGGTAGGCGTAGTGCTTTGGCGTCAGCTTCACACCGACGTCGTCGTTCGCGGAGCCGCGCTTGCGCTTCGCCGGCAGCAGGTCGATGTGCGGATCATGCCGCGGCGGCAACTGCGCATGCACCGCGTTCATCACGCTCGCGTAGTCTTGCGGACCACTGATCGCGAGCACGTCGGGATGCGCCTCGCGGATAACCTCGGCGCGCTTGCCGAGGCAGCCGGTGACGATCACCTTGCCGTTCTCCTCGAGCGCCTCGCCGATCGCGTCGAGCGATTCCTGAACGGCCGCATCGATGAAGCCGCAGGTATTCACGACGACGACGTCGGCCGCGTCGTAACTCGGCACGATTTCGTAGCCCTCCACGCGCAACTGGGTGAGGATGCGCTCGGAATCGACCAGCGCCTTGGGGCAGCCGAGGCTGACGAAACCTACCTTTTGCGTACTTGAAGACATGTGCTTGATCATATTTCGAAACCGCGGAATTATACTGGACGCGAGCAGTCTCCCGGCCGTTTTCGCAAACCAGCAGGGCGACTCGCGGCCGAAATGGGCGCAGAACCCGTTCCGCGCCGGATGAAATGCTTCTGTGCCGAAGTGGAACGATGGTGAATGGATTCAGTGTGGAAATGGACTGTTAGGTCGAATTCGACCAGACACGACGTGGCATTACGCACGCTTGTCGTTCTGTCGGGCGCGATGGCGTGTTTCGTCGCCGCGCCATCAGTCCTGTGCGCAGAACCACCGCCGCGGGCGCAAGCGGTGACGATGGCGGCGCGGCTCGCGGATCAAGTTGATGCGGTGTTGCAACCGCTGCCGCGCATAGCCTGGCAGCTCGGAGGCCTGCGCGGACGCATCAACGCCGAGTTCACCCTCGCCGTGGCCTACGCCGCGCTGTCCGCGGATCGGCCGGCCAACCGCCGCTGGCAATCTCTGGACAAGGACGCGGCAATGGCAGGCGACGCCAGGCTGCGCGGCATCGCCCTGATCGCACTCATCCAGAGCATGCTCGCCCAAGGTGAATACAAGCATGGGCAAGAACTTGCCGAAGCATTGATGCAACTCGCGCTCGGCGCCGGCAACGACGAGCTCACCGCCGCTGCCGAAGAGTACCGTGGGGTATTTGAACGCCGCCATGGCAACCTCGACGCCGCACTCGAGCACCAGATTGCCGCGCTGGCCCTGCGCCACAAGAACAAGGACGCCGCCGGCGAAGCGACCGCGCTGACCAACCTCGGCACGATCGCGCGCGACAAGGGTGACTTCGCTCAATGCCTTGACTATTTCCTGCAGTCGCTGGCGATCCGCGAGCGCATCGACAACCGCCTTGACGTGGCCTACCGCAACATCGCCCTGCTCTATCGCGAACTCGGCGACACACAGACAACCCGGGCCTATTTCGCCAAGGCCATCGACGCAGCCACGCGCTACGCCCAGCCGGGCTACTACGCCTCGGTGCGGGGTGCCTACGCAGGCTTCCTCAACGATAACCGTGAATACGAGGCGGCACTCGCCTCGGCCGATGAGGCGCTTGCGATAAGCCAGGCGCTAGGCAATCGGCCCGCGATCGGCTTCGAGCAACTCGAGGTCGGCCGCGCCCTGCTCGGCCTGCGCAAGCCCGACGAAGCCGAGCCGCATTTCGAAGCCGCAGCCGAAATCGGTCGCGAACTCGACCAGCGCGAACTGATCGCACGCAGCGAGTTGGCGCAGGCGGAAATCGCGCTCGCCCATGGCGATCTCGCGCGCAGCCACCGCCTGCTCGACGAGGTCTCGCCGCGCCTCAACGCGGCGGGGTTGAGGCCCTACCTGGCCCAGGCCTACTGGTTGCGCGACCTCCTGGCCGAGGCCGAACACGATCCAGCCACGGCCCACGAGTACGCCCATCGCCATGCCGGCCTGCGCGAGGAACTGCTCGGCGTGCGCTCCTCGCGCCTGCTCGCAGCGATCGAGGTGCGCAAGGCGCGCGAACAGAGCGAGCAGCAGCTCGAACTCGCCGTGCGCAACAACGAACTGCAGGCCGAGCGCCTCGAGCGCAGCCGCCACGAGCGGTTTTACGGCATCGCCGCGATCGCCGCACTCGCCGTCATCGTTGCCGTCTTCGCCGTGCTGCTGTGGCGTTTGCGCCGCCTCAATCTCGCCCTCGCCGCGCGCAATGAGCAGAACGACAGGCAGCACGCCGCGCTGACCGAAGCGAATCTCCTGCTCGAACAGCAGGCGCAATCGTTGTACCAGGCCTCGATCGTCGACGGGCTGACTGGCGCGCACAGCCGCTCGCACGCGCTCGACCGGCTCGGTCATCTGCTTGCCGACTGTCGCGTGGCGAGACGCGATCTCACCCTGCTGTTGATCGATTTCGACCACTTCAAGCTCGTCAACGACCATCACGGCCACCTCGCCGGCGACCGCCTGCTTGCGGAGGCGGTGCGCATCATGCGCGAAGAGCTTCCCGGCGACGGCCTGCTCGGCCGCTTCGGCGGCGAGGAATTCCTGGCTATCTTCGCCGACCGCGACGAGGGCGAGAGTCGGCGCATCGCCGAGCGCATGCGTGCCGCCGTGGCCGGGCGCATGGGCGGCATCGATCCGCCGACGACGATCAGCATCGGCGCCGCGACGTTGCGTGCAATGCCGGATGCAACCGCCATCGATCTGCTCATCGACGTCGCTGACCGCGCGCTGTATGTGGCCAAGCAGGCCGGGCGCAACCAGGTGCAGGGCTTCCAGCAGGCTTGACTTCGTCCAGCGCGGACTTAGGCTGGTCGCATCTCCACCGATTCAAACCGGCCATGGGCGAAACGATCCAGATCGGCACGACGCGTACGCAGTGCATCAGCGCCTATGTCGCCAAACCCGAGGGTGCGCCCAAGGGCGGCCTTGTCGTCGTGCAGGAAATCTTCGGCGTCAACGCGCATATGCGCAGCGTCGCCGACCGCTTTGCCGAACGCGGCTACGTCGCGATCGCGCCGGCATTCTTCGAACACATCGAGCATCGCGTCGAACTCGAATACGATCAGGCGAGCTGGACGCGCGCGCGCGAACTCGTCGCGCAAACACCGTTCGAGCGCGCGATCGAGGACGTCGCCAGCGCCGCCGCCTCGATCGCATCGGCAGGCAGGATCGGCGTCGTCGGCTACTGTTGGGGCGGCACGGTCGCGATGTTGTCGGCGATGCGCCTTGGCCTGCCCGCCGTCAGCTACTACGGCGCGCGCAACGTGAATTTCCTGCACGAGCCGCTGCGCGCGCCGGCGATCTTCCACTTCGGCGAGCGCGACCATTCGATTCCGCCCGAGGCGATCGTGCGCCATCGCGCCGAACTGCATTTCGCCCCCGACGTGCCCCCCGCGCAACGCGAACTGGAAATCTACACCTACCCCGCCGACCATGCCTTCAACCGCGACGCGACTGCGTCGAGCTACGACGCCGCCAGCGCCACGCTCGCGCTCGAACGCACGCTCGCCTTCTTCGCCCGGCACCTGGGTGGCGCGTAATGAACGCCGTTGTGTTCGAGCTGCATCCGCAACTCGCGGCGGACACGCACTGCGTCCGCGACCTCGAACTCTCGCGCGTGCTGCTGATGGACGATGCGCGGTTTCCCTGGCTGATTCTCGTGCCAATGCGCGCCGGCATGCGCGACTGGATCGATCTGCCGCATGCGTTGCAACACCGGCTGCTCGATGAAGTCGAGTTGTGCTCTCGCGCGCTGCGCGCACTGGTAAAACCGGACAAGCTCAACATCGCCGCGCTCGGCAACATGGTGCCGCAGCTGCACGTGCATGTCGTCGCGCGTCATGCCGGCGATGCGGCGTGGCCGAAACCGGTATGGGGCGTCGGCGAGCGCGTGCCCTACTCGGCCGCTGCGCTCGCCGCGCGCACGGCGGAACTACTCGCGCAGATCGAACCCGCATCGCGCGGATGAGCGACATCGGCATCGAATGGCTCGGCGACTGCGCGCTGCTGCTACGCGTCGGCACGGGCATCGATGTCGCAGTCAACGCGCGCGTGCATGCGGTGACACGTGCGCTGCGCGCGGCGCAATTGCCGGGCGTGGCCGATATCGTGCCGGCCTATGCCAGCGTCACCGTGCACTACGATCCGCTGCGGTGGAATGATCTCGAATGCGCTCAACCGCCCGGCGAGCAATTGGCGCAGCGCGCACTCGAGACAGCGCTCTCTTCCGGCAACCTCGCCGTCCCGGCGCCGTCGGAGCTGAGCAAACGCGTCGTGGAAATTCCCGTCTGCTACGGGGGTGAGCACGGACCCGATCTCGCCGAAGTCGCCCGACTGGCCGGTCTCGACGAAAGCGCAGTCATCGCCCGCCACGTTTGCGGCGAATACGACGTCGCGATGCTCGGCTTCGCTCCGGGCTTCCCTTATCTGCTCGGCCTCGATCCGACGCTGCACGCGCCACGTCGCGCCAATCCGCGCACGCGCGTGCCCGCAGGCTCGGTCGCGATAGGCGGCGCGCAGACCGGTATCTACCCGCGCGAATTGCCCGGTGGCTGGCAGATCATCGGGCGCACGCCGCTGGCATTGTTCGATGCCGCGCGCGATCCGCCCGCGCTACTTGCCCCAGGGCAGCGCGTCCGCTTCCGAAGTATTCCTGCGTTCGTGCATGAACGCGAGAATCAAAAAGCGGCCATCCCTGGCCACACTCTTCAACACAAGCAGGCAGGTATCAGCGTGCTGACGCCTAGTCTGCTCACCAGCGTGCAGGATGGCGGACGCCATGGCTGCGGCGCGATCGGCGTCGGCCATGCCGGCGCAATGGACGACGTCGCGCTGCGCCTGGCGAACATGCTGGTCGGCAACGCGCAGGATGCCGCCGCGCTCGAACTCACCTTGCGCGGCCCGCGCCTGCGCTTCGACGCGGACACGCTGATCGCGATCACCGGTGCGGAAATCGACGCGCGCTGCGGCGGAGAGAGCGTGCCGCTGTGGCGCCCGGTTCTGCTGCGTGCCGGCAGCGAATTGAATCTCGGCGGCATGCGCCGCGGCGCGCGCGCCTACCTCGCGATCGCCGGAAGCCTCAACCTGCCAGCCGTGCTCGGCAGCTGCAGCACCGACATCAACGCCGCGCTGGGCCCAATCACGCGCGCTTTGGCCGCTGGCGACGAGTTGTCGTGCGCCGCGATGCCGCGGTCGGCGTGCGGCGGATTGTGGAAGGTGCTCGAAGCTGTCGCGAAAGCCGAGAATCGCAATGCAGTCGCAACCGCGTGGTCGCTCGACCCCGCACCGTGGTTCGACGCCGGCGCGACGCGGCCGATCCGCGCGATCGCCGGCACGCACTTCGAACATCTCGACACCGAGTCGCAACGCAGCCTGTTCGGCGCCGAATTCCGCATCGGCATCGATTCGAACCGCGTCGGCTGCCGCCTCGAAGGCGCTCCGCTGAAACTCGCGGCGCCGATCGAAATGGTCTCGGCCGGCACCGTGTCCGGCACGGTGCAGTTACCGCCCGGCGGCGTGCCGATCGCGCTGACTGCCGAAGCGCCGACGACCGGCGGCTATCCGCGCATCGCGCAGGTGATCGCGACCGACCTGCCGCATCTGGCGCAGCGACGGCCCGGCGACGTCGTGCGATTCGCGCAAACCGATCTCGCCGATGCGCAAATGCGCTATCTTGAGCGCGAACGTGCGCTGGCCAAACTCGAAAGCTGGATTCGCGCACGCTTGCTTGGACCTTGGTGACGAACGCGAACATGGTCATCGATCTCAATTGCGACATGGGCGAATCCTTCGGCGCCTGGACGATGGGCGACGATGCCGGCGTGATGCCGTGGGTCAGCTCGGTCAACATCGCCTGCGGCTTCCACGCCGGCGACTTCATGACGATGCAGCGCACGGTGATCCTCGCCGCCGAGCACGGCGTCGCGATCGGCGCACATGTCTCGCTGCCCGACCTGCAAGGCTTCGGCCGGCGCGAGATGG
Source organism: Rudaea cellulosilytica DSM 22992 (assembly GCF_000378125.1). Lineage (GTDB taxonomy): Bacteria > Pseudomonadota > Gammaproteobacteria > Xanthomonadales > Rhodanobacteraceae > Rudaea > Rudaea cellulosilytica. The sequence goes on from NZ_KB899243.1 coordinate 47,042, forward strand.
CGATCTCACCGAACGAAACACACGCGGCGACGCTGTACCAGATCGGCGCGCTCGCTGCGTTCGTGCACGCGCAGGGCCAGCGCCTGCACCACGTCAAGCCGCACGGCGCGCTGTACAACATGGCGGCGAAGGACCCGAAGCTGGCCGAGGCGATCGCCAACGCGGTGCACGACTTCGATCCGCGCCTCGTGCTGTTCGGCCTCGCCGGCAGCGCGCTGCCGCATGCCGGCGCGCAACTCGGTCTCGTCGTCGCCCACGAGGCATTCGCCGATCGCCGCTATCGCGACGACGGATCGCTCACGCCGCGGCGCGAAGACGGCGCGGTGATCCACGACGTCGACGCCGCGGTCGCGCAGGCGGTGCAGATCGCGGCGCACGGAAACGCGTCGACGCGCGACGGCAAACGCGTCGACATCCGCGCCGATACGATCTGCGTGCACGGCGACCGGCCAGACGCGGCAATATTCGCGCAACGATTGAACGCCGCGCTGAAAAGCGCCGGTGTCGGCATCGGGCGCATCGCTTCGTAATGTCGGCTCCGCGCGCGCAAAAAACAACGAACCGGGACACTCGATGAACTACTGGCCCTTGATCGGCATCGCCGTCGTGATCGCCGGTTTCGCGCTCAAACGCAATCCGGTGCTCGTCGTGATCGCCGCGGGCGTCGCGAGCGGACTCGCCGCAGGCATGAGCGTCGCCGACCTGCTCGCGCTGATCGGCGACTCGTTCGTGAGCAACCGCGCGCTGCTGCTGTTCGTGCTGACCCTGCCCGCGATCGGCCTGCTCGAACGCTACGGTCTGCGCGAACGCGCGCAGGCGTGGATCGCCTCGTTCCGCAATCTCTCGCTCGCGCGCCTGTTGATCGCCTATCTTGGCGCACGCCAGTTGCTGTCGATGCTCGGCATGATCGACCTCGCCGGCCACGCGCAAACCGTGCGTCCGCTCGTCGCGCCGATGAGCGAAGCGGCCGCGCGCAACGACGGCATCGCACTCGACGACGAAGCACGCGAGCGCGTGCATGCGCTCGCCGCGGCCACCGACAACGTCGGCCGCTTCTTCGGCGAGGATGTGTTCCTCGCCTTCGGCGCCGTGCTGCTGATCCAGGGGTTCTACGCGCGCAACGGCATCGAACTCGATCCGCTGTCGATCGCGCTGTGGGCGCTGCCGACCGCGATCGCGGCATTCGTGATCCATGCCGTGCGCATAGTTTGGTTTCAGAAAGCTCTTGTTGAGAAGTGTGGCCAAAAAAGGCCGCTTCTTGACTCTTGCGATCAAGGGCGAGCGCAGAAATGAGCTTGCGCCTTGAGTACATCTACTGGCTGATGGGCATCTGGCTCGTGCTCTGCGCGATCTACAACCTGCGCGAGCGGCGCTGGGCTATGGCCACATTCTGGGCCTTGGTCGGCTGCGCGTTCCTTTTCGGCGATGCGATCAAGGCCGCGAGTGCGGCGCACGTGCGCTGGCCGGCGCAAATGATGGGGCTCGGCGTTGTCGCTCTGGGCCTGCTCGCAGCGAGCGGCACCATGCAGAAACAGGGTTCGACGGACGGTGAGCGCCGCGATTCCGCCGAACGCCTCGGCAACAGACTTTTCCTGCCGGCGCTGACCATTCCGTTCGCGACCATCGCTCTCGTGCTCACCCTTCCGCGCCTCTCGTGGCAAGGCGCTCCGCTGATCGATGCGACTCAGGCCACGCTCATCTCGCTCGGCCTCGCCTGCGTGCTCGCCGCGATCGTCGCCGTGCGCACGACACGGGCGCCGGCGACGCAGGCGCTCGCCGAAGGCCGCCGCCTGCTCGACACGCTCGGCTGCGTCGCCCTGCTGCCGATGGTGCTGGCCACGCTCGGCGGCGTGTTCGCGGCGACCGGCGTTGGCGACGCGGTCGCAGCGATCGTCGGCGCGGTGATTCCCGTCGACAGCCGCATCGCCTGCCTCGTCGCATTCGCGCTCGGCATGGTGTTGTTCACGATGATCATGGGCAATGCCTTCGCCGCGTTTCCGGTGATGATGGCCGGGATCGGCCTGCCGCTGCTCGTGCACAAGCACGGCGCGGCGCCCGCCGTGCTTGGTTCGCTCGGCATGCTGACCGGCTACTGCGGCACGCTGCTGACGCCGATGGCGGCGAATTTCAACATCGTGCCGGCGGTGCTGCTCGAACTACGCGACCAGTACGCGGTGATCCGCGCGCAGTGGCCGACCGCGCTGGTGCTGCTCGTCGTCAATGTGATTCTCATGGCGGTGTTGGTATTCCGATGAAGCACGCTGCAAAAAAGCGCATCGCGCAACCCGTCGCACTCGTGACCGGCTTCGACCCGTTCGGCGGCGAGACGATCAACCCCTCGTTCGAGATCGCGCGCGCGCTCGACGGCGAAACCATCGCCGGCCATCGCATCGTCGGCGCCGAGCTGCCGACCGAATTCGCGCGTTCGCTGCCCGCGCTCGACGCCTTTCTGCGCAAGCATCGTCCTGCTCTCGTGATCGCGCTTGGCCAGGCCGGCGGCCGCAGCGGCATCTCGCTCGAACGCATCGCGGTCAACCTGATCGACGCACGCATCGCCGACAATGCCGGCGCTCAGCCCGTGGATGTGCGCATTGTGGAAAATGCGGCAAATGCTTACTTTTCCACCTTGCCGGTAAAGGCGATGCTGTCTGCCTTGCGCGCGGCGAACATTCCGGCGGAACTTTCGCAGAGCGCCGGCAGCTTCGTCTGCAATCACGTGTTCTACGGCTTGATGCGTCGCCTCGTCCGCACGCGACATGCCGTGCGCGGCGGTTTCATCCACGTGCCGTTTCTGCCGGAGCAGGCGCAGAATTCCCCCGGCACGGCGAGCATGCCTCTGGTCACGATGATCGCCGCGCTGCGCCTCTGCCTCGAAACCGCGCTGACGACGAAGGACGATCTGCACTACGCCGCCGGGGCGACGCACTAGAACCTAACTCAAAACTACTGCGCTCGACATTTCGCGCGCCGGCGGTGCTCGGATCCTCATTTACTACTTGTAAACTCCGGTTCCTGCGCTCCGGCGACACGCGAACTGTCTTTGCTCGCTACGTTTTGAGATAGGTTCTAGGCATCGCGCGGGAAATGCAGCCGCACGTCGCCGCTCAACCGCCGCCGAGCACTTTGCCCAGGTTGTCGAGGCCGGCCTGATAGACCGCGCCCATCGTGTCGGTCGCGGTCTTGTCGTCCGCGTTCGCGGCCGGATGATCGCCGACGTCCTTGCGCTTGAACTGGCCGGACCAGGTCACCACCGACTTGCCGTCCGCAGCCGCCTTGACGCTGACCGTCGAAGTGTAGTCGCTCACCGGCAACACGCCTTCGAGAATCGCATACTTGAAGCTGTGATGTGCCGGATCGTAGCCGAGCAGTTTTTCCTTGATCGTGCCGCCGTCCTTGAGCGTGAGCAGGCGCACCGCGCCGACTTTATTGTTGCTGCCCTCGACGATCTGGTCGCTGGCAACGGCCGGATGCCAGGTGTTGAGCCCGTCGAAATTCTTCACCGCATCCCAGACCTTGGCGACCGGTGCGTTGACCGTGGTCGTCTTGGTGACTTTGAGCACCGGTGCGGCGGCGAAAGCGAAGCTTGCGCCTGCGGCAAGTATGGCACCGGCTATCGTCTGCATTTTGAGCATGACTACCCTCCCGAGATGGCTGGAAATCGGATTTGTCGTTTGCGGGACCCAACGCAACCCGGCCCCTTGGGCGAATATTGCACAGCGCCGCCGATGGCGCTCTCGCACGATGGGACACTGTCCTGTTTCTGGCACGGCCGGCACAGGAGTACCCGACCCTACCCCGGCCGCAACCAGCGCGCCGCGAGTGGTGGAATCAACAGCAGGCTGACCAGCGTGGACGAAACGAGACCACCCAGGATCACGACCGCCATCGGCCCCTCGATCTCGTGCCCGGGCTGATGCATCTGCAGCGCAACCGGCAGCAATGCGAGCGCGGTCAGCAGCGCGGTGAGCACGACCGGCGTCAGGCGCTCGATCGCGCCCTGCATCGCGGTCTCGAGATTCCAGGTCTTGCCTTCAACGCCGACCAGGTGATCGTAGTGCGACACGAGCAGGATCGTGTTGCGCGCGGCCATGCCGAACAGCGCGACGAAGCCGACCATCGAACCGAGTGTCAGCGTGGCGCCGGTCAGCGCGACCGCGGCAACGCCACCGATCAAGGTGCTCGGCAGCGCGAGCAGGACCAGCGCCACGTGCCGCGCATGGCCGAACGCGAGTGCGAGCAGCAGCACGATCAACACGAATGCCGCGGCCGAATGCAGCAACAACTCGTGCTGCGCTTCGGATTGTGCACGCGCCTCGCCGCCATAACGCAGATAAGTTCCGGCAGGCAGGTCGAGTTTCGCGATCACGGCGCGTGCGCGTTCGGCAAAACCGGCCTGGTCGGTCGTGCGCGGCGTCGCGGCGACGATCTGCGCGCGCAAGCCGTCCTCGTGCCGAACGACACTGCGCGCGTCGCCCATCGTCAGCGTCGCCACGCGCGACAGCGGTACGAGTGCGCCGTCGCGGCTGCGCAGCAACATTCCGCCGACCGCCTGCGGATCGGCACTGACGCCGGCGATGCGCACCGCGACCGGTATGCTGCGGTCGGCCTCGGCGAGATTGGCCACGATGCTGCCGTGGAACGCGGCACTCAGTGTTTCCAGCGCTTCGCTCGCCTGCAATCCGTACAGCGCGAGCTGGTCGGGCTTGAGTTCGATGTGCAGTTCGCTTTGCCGCTGCGGCACGACCAGACGCACATTGCCACTGTCAGGCAGCGCGCGCAGCGCTTCGGCGATGCGCGCGGCGGCCTCGTCGTTGCGTTCGAGGTCGTTGCCGTAGACGCCGACCGAGAACGGCGCCGAATCGCCCGACAAGGTTTCGCCGATGCGCTCGGCGAGCACCGAGTAAATCTCGACGAGCTGGTTTGGATAGTTCGCGAATACCGCGCGGATCGCCGCGTCGATCTCGGCGGCGCCGCGTCCCTGCGACGGATCGATCTGCACTTCGAACTCGCTGCGATCGGGCGTATCCGGATCCTGGCCGTTTTCGGCGCGGCCGATCTGCTCGGCGACGCTCTTCACGCCGAGAATCGCGGAGAGATCGCGCGAAATCGCAAGGCCGATGCGCGCGGTCTCGGCAATCGACACGCCCGGACGCAGGCCGGCGTGCGCGATCAGATAGTTCTCGCGAAAGTCCGGCAACAGGCGCGCACCGAATAACGGCAGCGCGAGCGCGCCGATCACGCCGCTCGCGATCAATACGGCCCAGATCGCGCGCGGATGCGCACCGAACGCGCCAATGACACGCGCCTGCCAACGCTTGCAATGCGCGAGAAAGCCGGCCTCGCCATGCGGCTTGTGCTTGCCCATCGTCAGCACGCACAACGCCGGCGTCGCACTCATCGCGACGAGCAGCGACAGCGCGACCGCGAGCAGAAACGCGATCGACAGCGGCCGGAAGAACGCGCCCTGGATGCCGGTCATCGCGAGGATCGGCAGGAACGCGACCGCGACGGCCGCGGTCGCATAGAACACCGGTGTGCGCACTTCGAGCGAGGCTTCGATCATGAGCCGGCCGATGTCGATGTCGTCGCCCTGCGCCTCGCGCCGGCGGCGCAGGATGTTCTCCACGTCGATCACCGCATCATCGACGACGACACCGAGTGCGACGACGAGGCCGCCGAGCGTCATCGTGTTGAGGCTGAAGCCGAACGCTTCGAGCAGCCAGACCGTGGTCAGCAGGGCGAGCGGAATCGCGCTGAACGATACCAGCGCGCCGCGCCAGTCGCGCAGCATGACGAGCAACAACGCGACGACGAGCGCCGCGCCGACGAGCAACGACTGGCGCAGCTTGGCGATCGCGCTTTCGATGAAGCTGGCCGGTCGCAGCAACGCGGGATGATAGTCGACGCCGAGCTTCTTCAGCCCCGGCGCGAGCGCATCGAGGCGTGCCTCGAGCGCGCGCGTGACATCGAGCGTGTTCGCGCCATATTGCGTCGAGGTCTCGATCAGAATACCGGGCTTGTTGCCGATGATCGCATCGCCGAAACGCGGTTCGGCACCGTCGCGAACCTGGGCGACGTCGCCGAGCCGCACCGGCGCGCCGGCACGCGTGCCGATCAGCGCGAACGCGAGCGCCTCGACGCTGGCGCCCGGACTCACCGCCTTGAGCACGATGCGCTGGCTGTCGGTCTCGACGTAGCCGCCGCCGACGAGCGCGGTCGCGCGCCGCGTCGCTTCGGCCACATCGTCGAGGGTGAAGCCGCTCGCCGCAAGCTTGAGCGGATCGACGATCACCTGGCGCTCGCGCGACGCACCGCCGAAAACCTGCGCCTGCGCAACGCCGGGCACGGCAAGGATCTGCGGCTTGACCGTCCACTGCACGAGATCGCGCAGCGCAACCGGATCGAGCCTGTCGCTCGTGTAGCCGAAGTGGATCAGGTACTCCATCGACGACGACAGCGGCGAGAGCACCGGCGCGCTGACGCCCGCGGGCAACAATCCGGCCGCAGAAGCGAGGCGCTCGGTCACCACCTGGCGCTGGCGGTACGGATCGCCGGCACGCTCGAACACGACATTGATCGCCGACAGGCCCTGGCTCGACGTCGAGCGCACCGACTTCACGCCTTCGGCACCAGCGAGCAGGTTTTCCAGCGGTCGCGTCACCAGCGATTCGACCTGGGTCGCGTCGAGACCCGGCGCTTCGGTCTGCACGAGCACGCGCGGCGGTGCGAAATCGGGAAACACGTCGAAGCCGACGCGCAGCAACGCGGCGAGACCGAACGCCGCGATCAGCAGCGACAGCGCGGTGACGATGCGTGGGTTCGCGAGCGAAGCGCGGACAATGGCGGCTAGCATGTCGCGCTCCGCTGAGTGGCGTGCCCGATGAGATCAATCGTCATCGTCTGCTGCCACCGGCTTGCCGGCCGTGCCAGCGAGCGAGAACAACGCACCGGCGCCCTGCACGACGATGTCGTCGTCATCGTCGATGCCGTCGACGAGCCAGCCCTCGCCGTGCGGCATCAGCAAGCTGACCTTGACTTGCGCGAAGCTCGTCTTGTCGGCGCCCGGCTTCGCCGCGAGGCGCTTGAAGACATAGGCGCCGTCGCTGCCGTAGAACAGCGCACCGCGCGGCAGCACGAAGCCTTTGCGCGCCGTAGCGAACAGCGTCGCCGGCACGCGCGCACCGGCACCGAGCCCCGCCGGCGGCGCATCGACTTCGAGCAGCACGCCTGTGCCTTGCGCTTCAGGCGTCGTCGCGGCCGGGCCGAGCACGCGCGCGGGCACGACGACGCCATCGATGTCGAGTTCGGCACGTTCGGGCAGCACGCCGAGACTGCGCCGCCCCGGCAGTTCGGCGCGCACGAGGAGATGCGCAACGGATGCCACCGCAGCGATCGTCTTTTGCCTTGCAACGGGCGGCAACGCCGCGAGTGCTGCCCAATGCGCGCGGAATTTCGCCGCTGCCGCATCGGCCAGCGCGCGCTGCCGCGCGGCTTCCGCCTGCGCCGCTTCGAGCGTTTTCGAAGCCGCTGCCGCGCCGGCCGCGGCCAGACCACGCAGACGCGCGACTTCGGCGTCGGCAGCCTGCGCGGCACTGCGGCTGCTTTCGGCTTCACCTGATTCGGCGGCCAGCACCGCGGAATCGAGTACGAGACCGATCGCCGCCACGCGTTCGTTTGCCGTCGTCTGCGCCGCGCGCGCGGTGACGATACCGACGGCGCGCTGTTGCTGAGCGGTCAGCGCGAGCGGATTGGCCTTGTCCGCATGGCCGCCCTTGTCCTGTGCATCATCGTCGTCGGCAAGCGCCGCGGCCGCAGCCAGCAGGCAGAGTGCGCAGGCGATCGTTCGCGCTTGCCTCGAAACGTGTCTCATCGTTCCTCCTTTTCCGCCAGCGAAGGCAACGTGTGCGCGAGGTCGAGTTCCGGCCCGGAAAGAGGCGCATGCAGCGCATCCTCGAGCGCGTCGCGCGCGGCTTGCCATTGTGCGCGCGCTTGCAGGGCATCGATTTCGCCGCGCAGTTCAAGCGCCTGCGCGGCGGCCAGCTCTTCGCTGCCGAGCACGCCGAGGCGCTGGCCGACTTCGGCCTGGCGCCGCCGCTCGTGCGCGTCGCCGAGATTTTTTGCCGCGGCCTGCGCGCTGGCGCGTGCGCCGTCCTCGGCACGCTCAGCCGCGGCGACCTCGCCGTAGATCTGCGCCTGCAGCGCGAGCAGACGCTCGCCGGCGACATCGCGCTCGGCCTGTGCCGAGCGAATCTCGGCGCGGTTGAACATCGGCAGACTGAAACCGAGATCGAACGGGAATTTGCTTACGCCGTGATCCCAGTAATAGCCGGGCGACAGGCGCAACTGCGGATACTGACGCAACACGGCCTGGTGCAGCTTGTTTTCGCTTTGCGCGTAGTCGCCAACCGCGGCAGCAAGATCCGAACGCGACAGCAGCGCCTGTTCGCGCGCCGCGCCGAGCAGCCTCGCATCGGCATCCGGCGGTGCGCCCCATTCCGGCCAAGACAGCACGGTTGTGTCCAGCGCCTGCACCGGCACACCGATCGCCGCGGCAAGGCTCGCCTGCGCCGCGGCGGCTTCGGCGCGCGCCTGCGCCTGCTGCTGCGCGGTTTCGCTGCGCGACTGGCGCAGCGTCAACAGTTCCGCCGGAGCATCCTCGCCGGCGGCGACTCGATGTTGTTCGATCGCGACAAGACGGTCCTGGACGGCGGCGAGGCGGTCGAGCAGATCGACGCGCCGCTGTGCGGACTCGCTCGCCGAAAACGCCGCGACCAGATCGCGGCGCAGCGCCCACACCTGATCGAGCCATTGCCACTGCGCGTTGCGCGTGCCGAGTGCGGCCAGCTCGCGTTCGGCGCGCTTGAGGTCGGGGGAACGCAGGTCGAGATCGAGTGCGAAACCGTACAACCACGGATGCGGATCGTGGCGCGCGTATTCGCTTTGCAGGGTCAATCCGGGATTGGCTGGCTGCGCCGCCGCGTCCTCGCGCGCGCGCGCCGCGCGCGTCTGCGCGCGCGCGACTGCGAGCTTGGGATTGGCCGCGAGCGCGGCGCTCAGCAGCGCTGCGCGATCGTAGCGCGGCGGCGGCCATGCCGATGCCTGCGGCACGAGTTCGGCGATGCGCGCGCCAAGTTCCGGCGAATCCAAACGGCGCGCGGCGAACTCGGCAACGCTGGCATCGAGCGTGACCGGCTTGGGCTGATAGCTTGCGCACGCGGCAAGGAAAAGCAACGTCGCGACAACGCCGCTACGCACCGAGCGCCGGAAGACCGAATCCGTCGATTCCAAGACTTCGCCACCTCCCCGCTCCGCCGCAAGCTCGCGCCACGCAATGGAAGCCGCCAACGTCCGGGCCGCTCTCGCGTTTTGTTCTGCCCTCGATGTTAGCGGAAGCCGAGCGGGCAGCGCGAGGACGCGACTGCCGCCCCGGAATTGCAACACGTTCGCGGCTGACTCAAAAACAAACAGCGCCCGAGCGGGCGCTGTTTGGGAGACTGCTGAACGCGAAGCTCAGTGCTTGTTCGGATCGGCCTGCGGTGCGGGCGCCGGGGCCGCCTGCGCGTCGGCCGCAGGTGCGGCGGCGGGGGCTGCCGCCGGTGCCGCAGGGGGCGCGGGTTCCGGTTCGCTGTAGACCTGCTCCTTACCGTCCATGTCGAGATAGACCGGCAGCGACATGCGCTTGCCGGTGACGTAGATCATGTGCTTCTGCTCGTCGTTGGCCTTCTCGGCCTTCTTCACGAGGATGCCCTTAAGCGGCTTGTTCTTGTCGACGCCTTCCTGATAGAAGCTGCCGACCGCGCCGTACATCCCGACCTTGTCCACGGTCAGCGCATCGCCGACCTGATACTTGCCGTCCTTGGTGATCTTGATGATCAGCCTGCCATCTTCGATGTCGCGCGCCGAAGCGGTTGCGACCAGGGCGAGGCCGAGCAACGCAGCCAGAATTGTGTTGGAACGACGCATGGTTATCTCCCGTAGAAAAAATTCATTGCAAACCGGGCCCGCTGCCGCGGTTTGCTAGCAAACGGTCGCGGTAAAGCCGCGCCACGTTACTTCTTGCCGTCGTCGGCAATCTGGATGATCTTGAGCCGCTCGTCGTTGTCGAGCACATAGGCCTCGACCTTGAGGTCGCGCGCGATACCGGCCAGGCCGGCGACCTGCTGGTTGGTGACTTTCTGCTTCTCGCCACGCTTGAGCAGGATCGTGCGCACCGGCGAGCCGGCGTCATTGCGGTAGCGGATGTGGTCCCGCAGTGTCTGCGTGTCGAGCGTAGCGCCGTCGAGGTCGAACTGACCGTCCTTGTCGGCACGCACGACGAGATCGTACTGCTGCGGCGAAACGGTCGGCTCGGAGGTGCCTTCCTTGATGTTGTCGCGCCCGCACGCGGCAAGCGCGGCCAGCAACAACGCGAGCAACACGAGCTGGAAACGGCGAGCGAAAGTGATGTTGTGCATGTGTCCTGCGTGCCTCGAATTCATTGGGTCAGTGTCCTATCCTAGCGGACGCAACTGACAATACTCTGGCCGGAACCTGTCTCAAAACGTCGCGAGCGAAGGCGGGTCGCGGGACGCCGGAGCGCAGGAACCGGAGCATACGTTGAGTATGTGAGGATTCCGAGCACCGCCGGCACGCGAGATGCCGAGCGCAGTAGTTTTGAGGCAGGTTCCAATCATGCCTGCGGCAAGGTGACTCCTGTCTGACCCTGATACTTGCCGCCGCGATCGGCATAGCTTACCTCACAAACCTCGTCGGATTCGAAGAACAGCATCTGCGCTACGCCTTCGTTCGCGTAGATGCGCGCCGGCAACGGCGTGGTGTTGGAAAACTCGAGGGTGACGTGGCCTTCCCACTCCGGTTCGAGTGGGGTGACGTTGACGATGATGCCGCAGCGCGCATACGTGCTCTTGCCCAGGCATACCGTCAGCACGCTGCGCGGGATGCGGAAATACTCCACCGTGCGCGCCAGCGCGAACGAATTCGGCGGGATGATGCACTCGGCCGCCTTGACGTCGACGAAGCTGCGCGCATCGAAATGTTTGGGATCGACGATCGTCGAGTTGATGTTGGTGAACACCTTGAATTCGTCGGCGCAGCGCACGTCGTAGCCGTAGCTGGAAGTGCCGTAGGAAATCAGTTTGCCGCCCGACGCGTTGACCCGCACCTGGCCCGGCTCGAACGGTTCGATCATGCCGTGCTTTTCCGCCATGCGGCGGATCCAACGATCGGATTTGATGCTCATGCGCTGAGGATGGGAAAAGGGGCCGAGAGTATAACCGCGCGCGCCGGCAGGCGCAGCGCTGCTGCGACCTCGTCGCGACGGGCGGCGTCCACCAGCACGTCCGCGACCGTGCAGCCGCAGAGACGAAGAGCCATGCCTGGGCTCACGTGTTCTGCACGACGATCTTCGGAAACCCCATTGCCTTGCTGCGTGTGCGCAGACTCAGCTGTGCCGCGGCTTTGCGCGCAATCTCGGCGTAGGCCTGCGCGAGTGCGCCGTTCGGCTCGGCCGCCACCGTCGGCGTGCCGCTGTCGGCCTGCTCGCGGATGTGGATGTCGAGCGGCAGCGAACCAAGCAGCGGCACGTTGTATTGTGCCGCCATCGCCGAGCCGCCGCCCGCGCCGAAAATGTGTTCGGTCTGACCGCAATTCGTGCAGGTATGCAGCGCCATGTTCTCGATGATGCCGAGCACCGGCACGTTGACCTTCTCGAACATCTTCAGCGCCTTCTTCGCATCGAGCGTGGCGATGTCCTGCGGCGTCGTCACGATGAGCGCGCCCGACACTGGCACCTTCTGACACAGGGTCAGTTGGATGTCGCCCGTGCCCGGCGGCAGGTCGATGACGAGGTAATCGAGATCGGCCCAGTTCGTGTCGTTGAGCAGTTGCGTCAGCGCCTGCGTGACCATCGGCCCGCGCCAGATCATCGGTGTGTCTTCTTCGATCAGGAAGCCGATCGACATGGTCTGCACGCCGTGCGCGATTTTCGCCTCGATCGTCTTGCCGTCCTTGGAATCGGGCTTGCCCGAAACACCCATCATGCGCGGGATGCTCGGGCCGTAGATGTCGGCGTCGAGCAGGCCGACCTTGGCGCCTTCGGCGGCAAGTGCGAGGGCGAGGTTCGCCGCCGTCGTCGACTTGCCGACGCCACCCTTGCCGGACGCCACCGCAAGGATGTTCTTCACATGCGGCAACGGCGTCAGCTCGTTCTGCACCTTGTGCGCATGCACGCGCGAGGAGATGCCGATCGCAACCGACTCGATCGCGGGATCGGCCTTGAGCGCGTCGCGCACCTGCAGCGCGAGTGCGGCTTCCCAGGTCTTGGCCGGATAGCCGAGCACGATGTCGACCGCGACCTTGGCGCCGTCGGCGCCTATGCCCTTGAGCGCCCCGCTCTCGGCCAGCGTCCTGCCGGTATGCGGATCGAAGATGGCGCCGACGAGGCGCTCAGCCGACTCCTTGATGCTTTGCGTCATGGACAACTCGTGAAACTTGGATAGGATCGCCATTGTAGCCAACTATGCGGGTCCGTATTGATCCGCGCCGCGTCGTTTTCCGATCCGCACACCGCCACACAACAAACCAGGGAGTCGCCATGCGTTCGTACACTTTCCTCTTCGCCGCCGTCGCCACGTTCTGTGCGAGCTCGGCGTTCGCCGCCGATGCTTCGCCGGTCGGCACCTGGCGCACGATCGACGACGAGACGAAAAAACCGAAGTCGATCGTCGAGATCAGCGAAGTCAACGGCGAGGTGATCGGCAAGATCAAGGAACTGCTGCAGTCTGACAAGGGCCCGAACCCGGTCTGCGACCAGTGCGACGGCGAACGCAAGGACAAGCCGGTCATCGGCATGACCATCATCTGGGGCATGAAGAAGGACGGCGACGTGTGGGACGGCGGCACCATCCTCGACCCGAAGAACGGCAAGACCTACGGCTGCAAGCTCACCCCCGACGCCGACGGCAAGACCCTGCAGGTGCGCGGCTTCAAGGGATTCTCGCTGCTCGGCCGCACCCAGGTGTGGGAGCGCGTGTCGCCCTGATCGATACAGCGCAGCGAATCGTCGGCAATGCTCGAAGAATAGGCTGCAGGATTGGGCTGCACGACCGGCAACCCGCGAGATTTTTCAAAGACAAGAAGTGCCTCGCATCCCCCGCACACCGAATTAGGCTGCGGGATTACGTGGCATTTTGAAACCGAATATGTAGTTAGGCATTATGTTCACGAGTCATCGCGAGATTGTTGACTATTGGGCACAACACCAAGACGAGTGCGGCCTATCCGTCGACTGGTCAGAAGCCGAGAAGCTTTGCTGGCGCTGTGCGCACAAGCGCATGCTTCAACGTTGTCACATTGTTCCGCGAGCGCTTGGGGGAGATGAAAGCCCCGGCAACCTCGTGCTTCTATGTGCTCAGTGTCATGCTGAGGCACCCAATGTCGCTGACACAGAGTTTATGTGGGTCTGGCTGCGCGCTCATGCAGTCGCTTGTTATGGCACTTACTGGCAAGAACGAGGTTTTCGCGAGTACGAGTTCATCTTTCGCGAGAAACCATTCGCTGGCATCACTCATAGCGATGAGCTTCTTCAAAAGGCATCCGATCTATTGAAGGAGCTATTTCCGCGGACCAGCAAGCACTGGGGCCAAGGAAAGATAAATCCGGCAACTGTAGCGTGGGTGTTGCGTCAGGTTGATCAGCGGGCCCGCGCTGATGTCTAGATTCAACTTCTAGATTCAACTTCTAAGTGCAACACCTAACGGGACCGAGCGAACACTGCCCTCGGCGTCTTGAAGTTGTACCGCTTACGAACTTCCTTCGCCTGTCACGTTTGCGATAGATTCCATGTAGGCGCGGATTCCGAGGTTCACCATGAACTGGGAAGAAGTCGGTGCAATCGGGCAAGTCGTTGGTGCAATCGGCCAGGTCGCCGCGGCATGCGGTCTCATTCCGACATTGTTCTACCTGGCCATGCAGGTCCGCGAGCAAAACCGGGCCAATCGCCGTGCGTCACTCGATTTGCATAGCCAGCAGCAGATCGAACTCATCCGCACGATCAACGAGAGCGCGGATTTCGGCGCGATCTATCTGCGCGGACTGACGTCTTTCGAGTCGCTCGATCCGGTATCGCGTCTGCGTTTCGGGGCCTATCTGATGCGCGTATTCCGTTACTGGGACGGAATCTACTTTCACTATACGGATGGCGCCATGCCGCCGCAGTTCTGGCAATCCGTCAGGCGACAGATACAGGATGTGGTGGGCTATCCCGGAGTGCAGGCGTGGTGGAATACGCGCAAACACTGGTACACGGAAGAATTCAACGGCCTCATTGCCGCCGTCATCAACGAAGCGCCAAGCTCGAATGCCTATGCGGCTTATACATTGCCCACTGCTCCGGACACGGCAGCAGGCGTGAGGTAAGCGCTGCTACGCAGCTGCCGCGACGCGATCGAGCGCAGCCGCAAGCTGCGCCACGGTACGATCGACGTGGTGCAGCTTGTCGAGGCCGAACAGGCCGATGCGAAAGCTCATGAAGTCGGCGCGCTCGCCGCATTGCAGGGGCACGCCGGAGGCGGTCTGCACACCTGCCTCGATGAACTTCTTCGCATTCTGTATGCCGGGGTCGGTGGTGTAGCTGACGACGACGCCGGGCGCCTCGAATCCTTTCGCCGCGACGCTCGGAAAGCCGCGCGATTCGAGCAAGGCGCGCACCTTCGCACCGAGTTCGAACTGCGCCGCGCGCGCGGGCGCGAGGCCCCAGGCCAGCGTCTCGCGCATCGCATCGCGCAGGCGCACGAGGCCATCGGTCGGCATGGTCGCGTGATAGGCGTGCTGGCCCTTTTCGTAGCCCTCGGCGATCTGCATCCACTTCTTCAAGTCGCAGGCGAAGCTGTTGCTCGTGGTGCTTTCGATCGCCGCGCGCGCGCGCTCGCCGAGCATCACCATCGCGCAACACGGCGTGCTGCTCCAACCCTTCTGCGGCGCGCTGATCAGCACGTCGACGCCGGTCGCCTGCATGTCGACCCAGACCGCGCCCGAGGCGATGCAATCGAGCACGAACAGGGCGCCGACCTCGCGCGCGGCAGCGGACACGGTACGCAGGTAGTCGTCGGGCAGGAGGATGCCGCTGGCGGTTTCCACATGCGGCGCGAATACGAGCCTGGGTTTTTCCGCGCGTATCGTGGCGGCGACCTCGTCCGCGGGGCACGGCGCCCATGGCGCCTGCGCGGCGTCGGTCAGCTGGCGTGCCTTGCACACGATCGCGCCGGCGCCGAAACCGCCGGCATCGAAGATCTGGCTCCAGCGGTAGCTGAACCAGCCGTTGCGCACAATCAGCACTTTTTCGCGATTGCCGAACTGGCGCGCAACCGCCTCCATGCCGAAGCTGCCGCTCCCGGGCACGATGACCGCGTTGTGCGCGGCGTAGACCGACTTGAGCATGCCGAGGATGTCCTGCATCGCACCGACGAAACGCTTGGACATGTGGTTGAGCGCGCGATCGGTATAGACGACCGAAAATTCGAGCAGGCCGTCGGGATCGACATCGGGAAGCAGGCCGGGCATGAGACCTCCGTGGTTGCAAGGGGCGTGCAGATTCTGTTGTACAGATTCTCCGCCAGTCACGTCGTGCGTACGACGAGCCGGCTCGGCAACGTTTCCGACGTGACTTTCTCGCCACGGAACAACGCCAGCGCCTTGCGCGCAAGCAGCACGCCACCTTCGTGCCAATTCTGGTGCACCGAGGTCAGCGGCGGGATGAAGGCGGCGCCGAGCGGCGTGTCGTCGTAGCCGATCACGGTCACGTCCTCGGGCACGCGCAGTCCGGCTTCGATCAGCGCGCGCACGGCACCCATCGCGAGCAGGTCGTTGATCGCGAACACGGCGTCGAAGCGCGTCTTTTTGCGCAGCAACCCGGCTACGGCCTCGAATCCCGACTCGGCCGTGAACGCCTTGTGGTCGATGATGATCGGCGCAATGCCGTGCGTCTTCAGGTGCTTGACGAACCCGGCGTGGCGTTCGGCCATCTCGGCGTGATCGGTGTCGCCGAGAAACACCGGATGATGGCGGCCGAGCGCGACGAAACGTTCGGCGGCACTCGCTCCGCCCTGACGGTTGTCGCTGCCGACGACGACGTGTGCCTCGTCCGCGCCCGGCGCGCCCCACACCACCATCGGCAGGCGCAGGCGGTCGAACAGATGTACCGCCTGCTGCCTGGCGCCCTGGCCGAGCAGGATCACCGCATCGGCCGCCTGCACGGCCGGCGCAAGCGCACCGGGGCGCGTGGTCAGCAGCACGCTGTAGTTTGCCGTGGCGAGTTCCTGGGCGATGCCGCCAAGCAGTTCGAGCGGATACGGATCGGACATCGGCCGGTTGACGCTCGGCTTCATCTCGACGATGACCGCGATCGTGTGGCTCTGGCGCAAGCGCAGGTTGCGCGCGCTGACGTTGAGCTTGTAGCCGTGCTCGGCGGCGAGCGCGCGCACCTTGTCGCGCGTGCCCGCGGCGACGATGCCGTTTTCGCTGAGCGCGCGCGAGACGGTGATTTTCGATACCCCGGCCAGCCGGGCGAGATCGGCCATCGTCAACGCGCCCTCGGGCGCGGCGGCAGCCTTGTCGTTGCGTCGGGATTTGGGCATGCGGTGAATCGGGCCGTGCGGTCGGCATTGCCGAGTCCGGGCTTCTAGTGTCGCGTTTCGTCGCTGCGCCGTCCATTGCGTGACCGCCGTCGATATGTGCATTCGCAGCAACTGGTATCGGTATCTTGATATCGATAACATTCGATGTTAGCGTGCGCCCCGAGTAGCCGTCCGGTGACAGACGCGCAGCAGCGCGCGGGCCGGGCGACACCGAGGGAGATCGGATGCCATTGCACCAGTCCGCTGCGCATTTGCCTGCGCGCCCGGCCACGGAAACAGCCGCCGGTGATGCCTTGCCCGCCACGGGTGCGCTGCGCATCGTGCAAACGCAATGGCTGCCGGCACAGGCCGCGCGCGACGAAACCCTGTTCGCGCTCGCCGACGGTGCGCTCGGCGTGCGCGGTGGCCTCGAGGAATCGGCCAGCGCGACGCAAGGCAGCTTCCTTGCCGGCGTCTGGGAACGCAGCGCGATCCACTATCACGAGCGCCACCACGGCTTCGCGCGCACGACCGACACGCGCGTGCCGGTGGCCGATGCGACCGCGATCCGCATTCTTGTCGACGACGTGGCCGCCGATCCCGCGCATGGCGAAGTACTCGCATTCGAGCGCACGCTCGACCTGCGCGCCGGCATGTTGTCGCGCAGCATCGCATTCCGCAGCAAGAACGGCGCGACATTCGAGGTGAAGGCACAACGCATCGTGCCGTTCGCGCATCCGGGCCTGCTCTGCATCCGTTGGACACTGCGCTCGCTCGACTACACGGGTCCGGTCACGCTCGAATCGGCCATCGTCGGCAATGTCGCCGCCGCGGCACAAGGCGACGATCCGCGTTTCGGCACCGGCGCCGGCCTCGCCATGCAGATCGCCGATGCAGCGGCCGATGCGCACGAGGCGCGCCTCGCCCAGCACACGCGCGCCAGCGCGATCGGTGTCGTCTGCGTGCAACGCCAGCGCGTCGCCGGCGCCGCGTTCGCCGACGCCGCAGCCGATGCCGGCAGCGCCCGCCAGCGCTACGCCACGCAACTCGCAGCGGGCACCGAGATCACGATCGAGAAATATGTCGCCTACGCGTGGACCCAGCCCGGCGGCGCTGAAACCGATGCGGCATTGTATAAATCCGCACAAAGCAGGCTCGACGCAGCGATGGCACAGGGCTTCGATGCGCTCGCACGCGCGCAGGCGGCCGACTTTGCCGCATTTTGGAACGACGCGGACATCGCGATCGATTCCGCCGCCGGCAACGGCGACGCGCAAGCGCTCGCCTTCAATCTGTTTCACCTGTTCCAGTCGGCGAACCGCGACGGCCACGGCGGCATTGCGGCCAAAGGCCTGACCGGCGAAGGCTACGAAGGCCACGTATTCTGGGACTCGGAAACCTTTGTCCTGCCGGTACTCGCGTTCACCGCGCCGCAACTGGTGAAGCCGAGCCTGGTCTGGCGCTATCGCACACTCGAACGCGCGCGCATGCACGCGCGCGAAATGGGCCAGGCGCGCGGCGCGCTGTATCCGTGGCGCACGATCGCCGGCGACGAGTGTTCGGGACACTATCCTTCGGGTTCGGCGCAATACCATATCAACGCGGCGATCGCTTTCGCCATGCGCCTTTACCTAGAGGCCACGGACGACAAAGCATTCCTTGTCGAAATGGGTGCGGAAGTCCTGATCGAAACCGCGCGCATCTGGCTCGAGATCGGCTTCTTCAACCCGCGCCGTGACGGCGCGTTCTGCATCTGCGCGGTGACTGGTCCGGACGAATACACCGCGCTCGTCGACAACAATTACTACACCAATCGCATGGCGCAGGAACACCTGCGCTTCACCGTCGCCGTCGTGCGCGAGCTCGCCGCCGAAGCGCCGGATGCCCATGCAGCGCTCGCGCGCAAGCTCAGGCTCGGCGAATCCGAAGTCGACGCATGGTCGCGCGCCGCCGAGGCGATGTATCTGCCCTACGACGAAAAACTCGGCATCGTCGCCCAGGACGACACCTTCCTCGACAAGCCGCGCTGGGACATCGCCGGCACGCCTGCGGAAAAATTTCCGCTGCTGATGCATAACCACCCATTGAACTTGTACCGCTATCAGGTGTGCAAGCAAGCGGATGCGCTGCTCGCGTTCGTCCTCACCGATTCCGCGCACGTCGATGCGGCGGTCAAGCGGCGCAGCTTCGACTATTACGAAGCGATCACGGTGCACGACTCGACCCTGTCGCCGTCGACGTTCGGCATTCTCGCTGCGGAGTTGGGCAACGCGGACAAGGCACAGGAATACTTTCACGAGAACCTGCGCATCGACCTCGACGATCTGCATGGCAACACCAGCCATGGCGCGCACATGGCGGCGATGGCCGGAAGCTGGCTCGGCCTGGCATGGGGCTTCGGCGGCCTGCGCGTGCGCGAAGGCATGCTGCATTTCGATCCGATCCTGCCTCCCGGCTGGCGTGGCTATCGTTTCGGCCTGGTCTGGCAGGGGCGCAAACTCAAGGTGGCCGTCGATGCGAACGGGGTAACTTACACGTTGGCCACGGGCGCATCGCTCGACATCGTCCACGGCGGCGAGCGCGCCAACATCGCGACCGGCAACGCGCAAACACTCGCACTCGGGCGCAGCGGTCGCGCGAATGCCGATTCCGCCGTTGCCCGCTCATTCCAGGCCTTGATCTTCGACCTCGATGGCGTGCTCGCCGATACCGCGCACCTGCACCACGCCGCGTGGAAACGCCTCGCCGGCGAACTCGGCCTGCCCTGGAACGAGGCGATCGGCGAGAAACTCAAGGGCGTCGACCGTATGGCCTCGCTCGAGATCGTGCTCGGCGATGCGGCGAAAAAGTATACGGATGCGCAGAAGCGCGAACTGGCCGATCGCAAGAACGGCTACTACCGCGCCGCGATCGCGACGTTCTCCGCGAACGACTTGCTGCCCGGCGCGCTCGCCGCGCTGAAGGCCGCGCGCGCCGCAGGACTGAAAATCGCGCTGGCCTCCGCAAGCCGCAGCGCGGGAGAGCTCGTCGAGCGCATGGGCGTGGCCGACCTGTTCGACCACGTTGTCGACTCGGCCACGATCGCGCGCGCCAAGCCCGATCCGGAAATCTTCGTACGCGCCGCGCAGGCGCTCGGCGTCGCCCCGGCGGACTGCCTCGGCATCGAGGATGCGCAGGCCGGCGTGGCCGCGATCAAGGCCGCCGGCATGGCCGCCCTGGGCATCGGCGACGCGCGCGTGCTGCACGAGGCCGACGCGGTGTTGCCCGACCTCACTCAATTCGATCTGGCGAAATTCGTTAGCAAAAAAAACAGGGAAGACCGAGCTGCAAAGACCTGACCGCCGCAGACCCGCAACGCAGAATTCGCGGGCTGAGGGTAACAACAACATCGTGTTCATACTTCGGAGGGAGAATCCCATGAAACAGATCCACAACCGTCATCCAAAAACACCGCGGCAGAATATGATTCGCCTGGCCCTGACCACGGCAATCCTCGCCGCGCTCAGCCCCATGGTGATGGCCGCGGACGCGGCACCCGCACCGACCGCAGACCCGCAGGCGGCCCCCGCTCCAGCGCCGGGCGATCAGAACAAGGGCAATGCGGCGGCGAAATCCGACACCCAATCGCTCGAAGGCATCGTCGTCACCGGTACCGCCACTGCGGGCGGCGTGAAGAAACTCGACGCAAGCTATTCCATCACCGCGGCCAACGCCGAACAGATCAAACAGGCCAATCCGAAGAGCACGGCCGATATCCTCAAAATCTCGCCGGGTCTGTGGCCGGAATCTTCCGGTGGCCAGACCGGCGCCAACATCGAGATCGCCGGCTTCCCGGGCGGCGGCGACGCGCCGTTCTTCACGATGATGGTACAGGGCACCCCGCTGTACGGCATGTCCTCGCTGTCGTTCATGGATTCGAGTTCGTTCGTGCGCCTCGACGACACCGTGGAGCGCGTGGAAATCATCCAGACCGGCCCCGGCGTGTTGTACGGTGCCGGCCAGATGGGCGCGACCGCCAATTTCCTGCTCAAGCAAGGCACCTCGGAACCGTCCGGCTCGATCGCCGTAACCTACGGCAACGAAGGCATGTATCGCGTCGACGGATTCTTCGGCGGCAAACTCGCCGATGGCTGGTACGGCAGCATCGGCGGCTTCTGGCGCCAGTCGGATGGCGTGCGCAGCCCGCAGTTCAAGTCGGACGATGGTTACCAGCTGACCGGCACATTGACGCATGACCTCGACAACGGCTCGATCATGCTCTGGGCACGCACCCTGCAGGACAAGAACCAGTTCATGGTGCCGACGCCGTTGATCGAGGACGCGCACGGCAATTTCTCGACATATCCGGGCTTCAACGCGCTGACCGACACTTACGGCAGCAAGGCCATTCAGAACGTCACCCTGGTCAATCCCGCCGGCGGCACCGAGCAGGCCAACCTCGCCAACGGCCGCGGCGGTAACCTGAACTTCTTCGGCGGCAACTACGACGCCGAATTCGGCGGCTGGACCGTGTCCGACAAATTCGTCTGGAGCGGCGGCCAGCTCAACACCAACGCGCTGTTCTCCGGCCCGAATCCGAAACCGCTTGGCTATTTCCTGTATGGCTGCAACTGGTCGGGCGGACAGGCTTCCGGATTCTGCAACTCCAGCAACCAGCCCATCGACAGCAACAACCTCGGCTATCCGCTGAGCCAGAACATCGCCTACAACGGCGCGTCGAGCCTCAACCAGAGCGTGATCCAGCAAGGCTGGTGGTTCATCCAGAAAGACCTGCGCAACCTCAACAACGACTTCCGCATCAGCAAGGAGATTTTCGACGGCAACACGCTGACCGCGGGCGTCTATCTCGCCCACTACACTGATGATGACAACTGGTCGCTCGGCAATCCGATGCTGATGACCAACACGCCCAACGCCACGCCGATCACGCTGAGCTATGCCCAGGGCGGCAACACTTACTACGTCACCAATCCGCAGGGCATCCTGAGCTACGGCCAGGGCTTCAACATCATCGAGCACGGCGTCGGCAACAACAAGGCGTTCTACCTCGCCGATTCTTGGCGGCTTTGGGACAAGTGGCTGTTCGACATCGGCGGTCGCGTCGAGAACATCAGCGTCAACCAGCGCACTTGCAACCAGAAGAACGTCGATCTCGACAACAATCCCTATACGCTGTACGACAACAAGGCGCAGATCTGCGACGGCACCTACACGACGTTGCACTACGACAAGACCCATCCGGCATTCACTGCGGGCCTCAACTATGAGATCGCCGACAACATGTCCGCGTATCTGCGCGTGTCGAGCGGCGGACACTTCAACGATTTCGACAACGGCATCCGCGGCACGGGCGGCAACTTCGCACCGATGCAGAAGATCCGCAACTTCGAGTATGGCTTCAAGTGGCAGACCGATTGGGTCTATGCCGATTTGTCCGCTTACCATCGTCAATTCAGCGGTCTGACCAACAGCCTGACCAACGGGGCCTCGAACCCGCTCGACTGTGACGGCGTCCCGACCGCAACGAGCGGAAAGGCGCAGTGCCAGTACATCTACGGCGCGG
Source organism: Rudaea cellulosilytica DSM 22992 (assembly GCF_000378125.1). Classification (GTDB taxonomy): domain Bacteria; phylum Pseudomonadota; class Gammaproteobacteria; order Xanthomonadales; family Rhodanobacteraceae; genus Rudaea; species Rudaea cellulosilytica. The sequence goes on from NZ_KB899243.1 coordinate 69,215, forward strand.
ATACGAAAGGCTTCAACGGTCACGTCGTCCTGACCCCGGTCGAGAACTTCAAGATCGACGCCCTCGTCGCGCTCATGTACGGCCACTATTCGCACGCCGCGACGACGCAGGCCTATATCGACGTCAATGGCGATACCAAGTACGTCGACATCAACGGTGCGCCGCTGCAGCGCCAGCCGATGCAGCGTTACATGGTCACGCCGAGTTACAACTTCGTGTTCGACTGGGGCAACATCATGCCCTTCGTCACCTACTCGTATAACGGCCAACGTTACGAAGACACGACCGGATTGGCGCCGCTCGGCAAGTACCACACCTGGGACTTCGGCGTCGTCGCCAACTACGGCAAGAACTGGCAGTTCCGCGTGCAGGGCACGAACCTGACCAACGAGATCGGCCTGACCGAAGGCAACGCGCGTGTCGCCGGCGTGCCGACCGGCCCGGGCGGTGTGCTGCTGGCGCGGTCGATCGAAGGCCGTGAGATCAACTTCCAGGCGAAGTACCAGTTCTGATCTCGTCACGTTTCGTTTGTCCTCTCAGACAAGCGGTCCGGATCGATCCTCCAACGCGATTCGGGCCGCCCTTTTTTTTGGACAATCGACTGCATGAACCAGCGTACATGAAGATCAACCGCCGCGACTTCCTCGGCGTGGGCGTTGCTGCGGCTGTCGCTTCGAGTTTGTCCGCATCGACCTCCGCGAAAACGTCCGCGAAACCCAGACGCAATGTTTTACTGATCGTCGCCGACGACCATGGCTACGATCTGGGCTGCATCGGCGGCACCGTGCGTACACCCGCGCTCGACGCGCTCGCGCGTGAGGGCGTGCTGTTCACCGATGCGTATGCGTCGGTGTCGTCGTGCAGTTCGAGCCGCGCCACGTTGTACACGGGTCTGTACTCGCACACCAACGGCATGTACGGCCTCGCCCACGACGTGCACAATTTCTCGCTGCTCGACGACGTGAAGACGCTGCCATGGATGCTCAAGCAGGCCGGCTATGCGACTGCGCTGGTCGGCAAGCTGCACGTCAAGCCCGAAGCGCTGCTCGCCTACGATGCCTGGCTCGAACCGGAGCGCCCGCTCGTGCGCGACGTCGCCGCAATGGGCCATGCCGCCGGCAAGTGGATGCGTGCCCAGAACAAGCCGTTCATCCTCACCGTCGCCTACAGCGATCCGCACCGCGCGGGCGACGCGTCGAACTTCGGCAACACGCGCGACTGGCCCGAGGTGAAGCGCGAGCGCTACCAACCCTCCGACGTCGTCATTCCCTCGCACCTGCCCGACCTGCCTGGTGTGCGCGCCGACCTGGCCGAGTATTACGAAGCGGTCAGCCGCATGGACTCGGGCATCGCCATCCTGCTGCGCGAATTGAAGGAGTCGGGCTACGAGGACGATACGCTCGTTATCTACTTGTCCGACAACGGTCGGCCGTTCCCCGGCGCGAAGGACAATCTCTACTACGAAGGCATTCACCTGCCGCTGATCGTGCGCGCGCCAGGCGCGTCGAAACGCGGCCTGCGCAACCGTGTCCGATTCAACAAAGCCATGGTGAGCTGGATCGACATCACGCCGACGATCCTCGATTGGACCGGCGTGGCCCCGCCGAAGGACTATCGCTACCTGCCACTTCCCGGCCGCTCGATCCTGCCGATACTCGGCGAGACCGATGCGAAAGGCTGGGACGAAGTATTCGCCACCCACAGTTTCCACGAGATCGACCAGTACTACCCGACGCGCAGCCTGCGCACGCGCAAGTACAGCTATTTCCTCAATCTCAAGCCCGAACTCGAAGTTCCGATCGCGAGCGATGTTGCGTTGTCGCCGTCGTGGAAAGCGATCACGACGACGCCAGGCGCGAAACTCGGCAAGCGCACCCTCGAAACGTTCCACCACCGCCCTGCCGAGGAGTTGTACGATCTGAGCGCCGATCCGGACGAGGTGGTCAACCTCGCCGGCGACGAGAAATACGCCGCAGTGCTCGCTGACCTGCGCCAGCAACTCGACAGCTGGCGCACAAAAACGCACGATCCGTGGCAGAAGGGTGTCACCGATCCGTTCGGGCGCGCACACTAAAAAAACATAGATTGGGGAGACTGAATGAGCAATCGATTCCGCATGATCCTCGCCCTCGCGCTGATCTACGTGATCTTCGCGATCCTGCTCAACAGCGTCGGCACGGTGATCCTGCAGTCGATTTCGACCTTCGGCGTCACCAAACCGCAGGCGAGCAACCTGGAATTGTTCAAGGACCTGCCGGTCGCGCTCACCTCGCTGCTCGTCGCCTCGTTTCTGCCGCTGCTCGGCTACAAGCGCGCGATGATGATTGCGCTCGCGCTCGTCGGCACGGCCTGCATCGTCATGCGCCTGTATCCGACCTTCCACACGACCGAACTGCTGTTCATGTGCGTCGGCATCGGCTTCGCGCTCGCCAAGGTGTCGGTGTACTCGTCGATCGGCCTGCTCACGCACGACCCGGCCGAGCACTCGCGCCTGACCAACACGATCGAGGCGCAGTTCATGATCGGCGTGCTCGTCTGCGGCTGGCTGTTCAGCGCCTTCATCGACGACGCGAATCCGGCCAATCCGGTCTGGTTCAACGTCTACTGGGTGCTCGCGGCGATCTGCGCGCTGATCATCGTGCTGCTCGCCACCTCGACGCTGGATGAATCAGCCGCGCACAGCGAGCGCACCAACAGTTTCAAGGGATCGCTCGCGGAGATGTTCCGGCTGTTCCTGCGCCCGCTGGTCTACGTGTTCCTGATCTCGGCCTTCCTCTACGTGCTGATCGAACAGAGCTTCAGCACCTGGCTGCCGACGTTCAACAACGAGATCCTCAAGCTGCCGCACGCGATGAGCATCCAGGTCGCGACGATCCTCGCCGGCGCGACCGCGCTCGGCCGCCTCGCCGCGGGCCAGGTGCTGCGCCGCGTCCCGTGGTACGTGCTGCTCAACATCTGCGTGGTCGGCATGGGCGTGCTCGTCGTGCTGGTTTTGCCGCTCGCGCGGGATGTGGTCGAACGTCCCGATGTCGGCTGGTTCAACGCGCCGATCGCCGCCTATCTGATCCCGCTGATCGGCCTGCTCATGGCGCCAATCTATCCGGTCATCAACTCGGTCGCGCTGTCGTCGCTGCCGAAGCCCGCGCACGCAGCGATGACCGGCCTCATCGTCATCTTCTCCGCGCTCGGCGGCACGATCGGCTCGCGCATCACCGCGATCGTGTTCTCCGCGTTCGACGGCATCCACGCCTTCTATTTCTCGCTCGTGCCGATGGGCCTGATCCTGATCACGCTGTTCTTCTTCAAGCGCGAGACGAATCGCGCGGGCATCGGCGGCCCGATTGCGGTCAAGCTCGCGGCGAAATGACGGCAAGGCCGTCACCCCGGCAGGGAGTGCCGGGGTCCAGATTCCAAGGACGGCCTGGATTCCGGCAATCCATGCCGGAATGACACCTTCTTAGTCTGGAATTCATTTGTATGAAATATCGCAATCTCATCTTTACCTCTCTTTTCGTACTCGCCGCTCCCGCCTTCGCCGCCACCGACCCCAGCTTCGTGCTGACCGGCGCCTCGAAAGACTTCGACACCTACTTCCCGAGCTATCTCGCCAACGGCTGGTTCTCGACGATGACCAGCGTGCGCGGCACCGAGCCGAACATGGCCTACATGGTCGCGTTCATGGACTACAAGAAGGACGACATCTCGCGTCCCGCGACGATTCCCGCCTGGAGCGAGATCGACTACAACCCCGGCGGCGGTTGGCTCAACTCGACGCGCGTCGCCCCGCATATCTTCACCGACTACGCGCAGACGCTGGACATGCACGACGCCACGCTGACGACGAGCTACCGCTTCGTCTATGCGAACAAGGCCACCGACGTGAAGGTGACGAGTTTCGTCAGCCAGGCTGCGCAGCACCTCGCCGCAACCCAGCTTTCGATCACGCCGCAGTTCGACGGCGAAGTGCAGATCACGTTTCCGATCCGGCTATGGACCGAATACGCGCCGCGTTTGCCGATCGGCAAGTTGACCGGCGATCAGATGATCGCCTCGGTCATTGCCAGCGGGCAGACGCTCGACAACAAGCCTATCCCCTACTCCGATCGCACGGCAGTCTGGTACCACGGCGTAACACACGTGTCGGGTGCCGACGGTGATGCGAAGAACCTGACCCTCTGGCTCGACGGCCGCGCCGAACAAGGTCTCGCCATGGCCGAGGCGGCGGCAATCGCGCTGCCGAAGGATCTTGCCATCGTCGACACGAAGCTCGAAAAGAGCGATGTCAAATTGTCGCTGAACCTCACGGCCAAAGTGCAGAAGGGCAAGACGTATACCTTCACGAAGTACATCGCGATGTCGCGTGAGAACCGTGCGCTCGGTCTTACCGAGCGCGGTAATTCAAGCGAAAGTGGCGACGCCAAGGTCACGCTCGACCTCGTGATGAAAGCGCGCTCAACGGGTTTCGACAAGCTGCTCGCTGCGCACCAGAGCGCATGGCACGAGCTGTGGAAATCCGACATCCTCGTCGACGGCGACGCCAACGTGCAGAAGGCGATCCACTCCGACCTCTACTACCTGCTGTCAAACACCACGGTCGGCACCGCGTGGCCGATGGGCGCCTGCGCACTGACGCCGAACTACGCAGGCCATGCGTTCTGGGATTCGGATTCGTGGGTGTTCCCGGCGCTGCTGTTGCTGCATCCCGAGCGCGCCAAACCGATCGTCGACTTCCGCCATCGCACGATGCAGCCAGCGCGCGAGCGCGCGAAACAGTTCGACGTGAAGGGCACGATGTATCCGTGGGAGTCCGATCCGGAAACCGGCGTCGACAATACGCCGCACTTCGCCTACGACGTCTATCGCGAAATCCACGTCAACGCCGACATCGCGATCGCGCAGTGGCAGTACTGGCTCGCCAGCGGCGACAAGAAGTGGCTCAAGGACAGCGGCTGGCCGGTGATCCGCGAGATCGCCGAATTCTGGAAGAGCCGTGTCAGCTACGACAAAGAACACGACCGCTACGAGATCCACCACGTCACCTCGCCCGACGAGGCCTACAACGACGTGCCGAACGACTCGTTCACCAACGGCGCCGCGCGCAAGGCACTCGACATCGCGATCAAGGCCGCCGCGCTCGTCGGCGAGAAGGCCGATCCGGCCTGGGCGGAAATATCCAAGAAGATGTACATCCCATTTGATGAGAAAAACCAGCGCCACCTCGACTTCGACGAGACGGTGCCGCACGACAAGATCACCTGGATGGGTTCGTCGCTGTCGTGGCTGTCGTATCCGAATCTCGACCTGCCGATGTCACCGGAGGTGCGCAAGAACAATTACGACTTCCAGCTGCACGAGCTGAAGGTGCACGGCGACGATCCGAACGAGATGATGATGGTGATGCTCGCCGTGCACGCCGCGCAGCTCGGCGATGCGAAATCCGCGGGCGACTGGGTCGAGCGCAACCTCGTCGGCTTCCTCAAGGCGCCGTTCAACGTGCGCACCGAAACGGTGGCGAACAACGCGGGCTACATCCTCGCAACCTCTGCAGGCTTCATCCAGAGCTTCGTCTACGGTTTCACCGGCCTGCGTATCGATGACCAAGGACTGCACGAAGCCTATCCGCCGACGCTGCCCGCACAATGGAAGTCGCTGACGCTCAGAAACGTGGCGTTCCGCGGCAAACACTACGACATCGCGGTCGAACGTGGCGCAGACGGCAAGGCGAAGTTGACCCGCCGCGCGCATTGACGACACGGCTCCCCGAGACGGACGCGAACCGGTCACTGCGCATCATGACCCCACCCTCGCCGGCGCTGCTCGACACCATGCGTCGCATCGACGCGACGCTGCGGGCCGGCGACTTCCGCACTGCGCACGACCAGCTCGCGGCGCTCGTCGAAGCGCAGCCGGACTTCGTCGAAGCGTTGCGCCTGTATGCCGGCACCAAGCAGGCGCTAGGCGACATCGGCGGTGCCGAGGAAATCCTGCGCAAGGCGCTGGCCATCGATCCGAACTGGACGCCGACACTGGCCGCACTCGGCGAACTCCTTCTGGCGAGTGGCGGTGGCGCCGAGGCGGAATCGCTGTTGCGACGCGCGGCGCAACGTCTGCCGCGCGCTACGCTCGTGCTGGCGCGCCACTTCAACGATTCGCAGCGCGCGGGCGAGGCATTCGTGTTGGCCGCAGCGGCATGCGCGAACGGACATGCCGACGCCGACCTCGTCGCCCAATTCGTCACTGCTGCGGCCACGCTCGGTCGCCTCGACGAGGTCGTCGCGAACTTCCGCCGCATCGCCGAGGCGAGACCCGAAGATCCCGTCGCGACCCAGGCATTGGCGATCGCGCTCGATGCCGCGAACCAGCCCGCGCAAGCCGAGCGCATTGCCGCACACGCGCTCGCGCTGGGCCATCGCAATGCTGCGCTGTACCAGACACAGGCGCGCAGCCTGATCGCGCTCGGCGAGTTCGATCGCGCCGAGACGGCGCTGCGCGATTGCCTGCGCCTCGATCCTCAGCGTAGCGAGGCGCACGATCATCTCGCCCGCCTCGTCTGGATGCGCACGGGCGACGCGGCGCAGGCGACCGCGACGCTCGACGCCGCCCTGCGCACTTTCGCAGCCGATCCGGCATTGCGTGCCACGAAGGCGGCGATCCTCCAGGGCGTCGGCGACGCGCGCAACGCTTACGCCTGCCTCGCCGAGCAGGCCGGGCATCCACAAGCGCCGCCGTCGCTGCTCGTGCGCGCCGGCCTGGCCGCGCTCGACTTCAAGCCGGCACTGGCATTACCTCTGGCCGAACGCGCGCTGCATGCGATGCCGGCCAACACCGCCGCGCGCAGTCTGCTTGCCGCGGCGCTGCTCGGCGTCGGCGATGCCCGCAGCGCGCTGCCGCACTGCGATGCGCTACGCGCGGCGGCGCCCGACGACCAATACTTCATCGCTCTGCAAACCATCGCGTGGCGCCTGCTCGGAGATCCGCGCTATCACGAGTACTGCAGTTATGCGCAATGGGTGTTGCCGCAGCGCCTCGAGGCGCTGGCGCCATGGCCCGACCTCGCGAGTTTCTTCACCGATCTTCGCCGCAGTCTCGACCGCCTGCACAACCCGCACGGCCATCCGCTGCTGTTCCAGTCGCTGCGTCATGGCACCGAGACAACCGAAGATCTGTCGCGCAGCGACGATCCCGCGATCCGCGCGCTGTTCGCCGCGTTCGATACGCCGATCCGCCGCTATCTCGAACATATCCACAACGGCCCCGAGCCGCTGCGTCGGCGCAACATCGGCCGCTGGCGCTTCAACGGCAGCTGGTCGGTGCGCCTGCGCTCCTCGGGCTTCCACACGAACCATGTGCACCCGCGCGGCTGGATCTCGTCAGCGTGCTATATCGAACTGCCCGACGTCGGCAACGATGCTGAGGAGAACGCCGGCTGCCTGACCTTCGGCCAGCCGAGCCTGATCACGACGCCCGCGCTGCCGGCGGAGCACATCGTGCGTCCCGAGGTCGGCATGCTTGTACTGTTCCCATCGTATTTCTGGCATGGCACCGTGCCGTTCGCGAGCGAGCGCTCGCGATTGACCGTCGCCTTCGATGTGGTGCCAAGGCAGTGATGTCCACTCCGCAGCCACTGAAATTATCTGGCGAGGCAGCTGGCTCAGCGCTCGCCTTCAAGCGCATTGAACGCGATCGCGATGCGCGGCTCGTCGGCGTCGTGCGGTTCGACGTAGTGCTCCATCCAGCACGGGAACAGCACGAGCAGGCCGTCCTCGGGCGCGAGATGGATGTCGCTGTAGCCGTTCGGTACTGCGCCCTTCACGTAGCCGTGCACGACGCCGGCGCGGGGATCGCGGAAGACGAACTTGCCCGAACCGGGCGGCACCTTGAGATAGAAGCTGCCCGAGAGCAGCGACCCTTCGTGCAGGTGCAGAAAATTGAAGCCGCCGCGATCGTGCATGTTGACCCATGACTGCAGGCGAAAAGAGATGTCGCCCTGCCCCATCTCGCGCAGCGCCGCGGCGCAGCCGGCGCGCACCGCCTGTTGCAGCGGGGCGAACGCCGGGCGTTCGAGCAGGTTCATGTCCTCGCTGTTCCAACCGTGACGATTGGTGCGGCCGGCCGGCTTCGGGCTCGCGGCACGCAACGCCAGGACTTCATCGACCCACGCCGCCAGTTGCGCGGCGGCGAACGGCAGGCGTGCCTGCCAGATGCGCGTCACGAACAGATCGTAAGGCCGCAGCGCAGGAGTCGCCTGTGCTTCGCCGGCACCTACGAAACCGGATTGGGAAAAGCCGCCCGGCATCTGCATCGTGAATTTGAAATTGCTCACCATCCCTCGCTCCGTCGCAGCGCGAATACGCGTCATATTGTGCGAGCGATGCACGGCACCGCAAGCGTTTTTGGCAACCGTCCAATTCTGGAATGCCCGTGAAGCCATCGCATCTCATCCCGTTCATTCTCGCCTGCGCGAGCGGCGCCGCGCCGGCGTCCGACGCCAGCTTCACGCTGACCGCGACGGCGAAGGACTTCGACAATTACTTCCCCGGCTATCTCGCCAACGGCTATGTCTCGACCTTGACCGGTCCGCGCGGCACCGAGGGCAATCTCTCCTACATGGTCGGCCTGATGGACTATGCCAAGGATGACTTTTCGCGTCCGGCGGCGATTCCTGGATGGACCGAAATCGACTACTCGACCGGCCAATCCGACGCCGGTCGCTTCTGGATGAACCAGGTCGATCTCAAGCCGGCGATCTTCGAGGACTACCGTCAGACCCTCGATCTGCATGAAGCGACACTGACGACTGGCTATCGCTACGTCGACCACAAGAAATCGACGGTCGTAAAAATCGTCACGTTTGTCAGCCAGGCATTAGCCCATCTCGCCGCAACCCAACTCACGCTCATACCGGATTTCGACGGCGAGGTGGAGTTGTCGTTTGCACTCAATCTCTGGGCACCGTACCAGCCGCGCCTGCCACTCGCCAGACTGAGCGGCGACGAGATGCAGGAGGCGGTTGCCGCACAGCAGATGAAACTCGTCGCGATTCCGCCGGCGACGCCGGACCGCGCGCCGGTGTGGTATCACGGCGACGTGCATGTGCAGGCTGCCGACGGCGACGCGAAAACGGCGACGTTGTGGCTCGACGGCGTGGCCGAGCAGGGACTCGCGATGGCCCAGGCGGCAGCGGTCGCGCTGCCGCAAGGCGTGACGCCGACTAACGCCAAGCTGTACAAAAGCGCATATCGGCTTGCGCTGAACTTATCGGTAAAACTGGAAAAAGGCAAAACCTATACTTTTACCAAATACGTCGCGAGCTCGCGCGAAGGTTGGGGTGGCGACGCCAAAGCCGATCTCGCACTCGCCACGCAGGCGCGCAAGGGCGGCTTCGAGAAACTGCACGCCGCGCACCTCGATGCATGGGCGAAGCTGTGGAAGTCCGACATCCTCATCGACGGCGACGAACGCGCGCAGCGCGCCGTGCATTCGGATCTCTACTACCTGCTGTCGTCGTCGACAGCGGACACGGCCTGGGCTATCGGTGCCTGCGCACTGACGCCGGGCTACGCGGAGCATGTCTTCTGGGATTCGGACTTCTGGGTGTTTCCCGCCCTGCTTCTGCTCCACCCCGACCGCGCCAAATCGCTGGTGATGTTTCGCGCGCGCACGCTCGCGGCTGCACAGGCGCGCGCGAAGGCCGCCGGCTACGCCGGTGCGAAATATCCGTGGGAAGCAGACCCCGAGAACGGCACCGAGCAGACGCCGCACTTCGCCTACGTGCTCGGCGAACGCGAAATCCACGTCAACGCGGACATCGCGATCGCGCAATGGCAATACTGGCTCGCCACGCACGACCGCGCATGGCTCAAACAACACGGCTGGCCGGTGATTCGCAACCTCGCCGATTTCTGGGTGAGCCGGGCCACCTGGAACGCGGAAAAGCAGCGCTACGACATCCTGCACGTGACCTCGGTCGACGAGGACTATAACGACGTGCCCAACGACACCTACACCAACGCCGCGGCGGCAAAAGCGTTGCGCATCGCCGCGCAGGCAGCCGCAGTGGTCGGCGAAAAAGCTGACCCGCGCTGGACCGACGTCGCGACGAAACTGCATATCCCGTTCGACGCCGCCGCGCAGCACCATCTGCATTTCGACGAAAGCGTGCCGCACGATCTCGACACCTGGGGCGGAAGCTCGCTGCCGATGCTCGCCCTGCCCGCGCTCGATCTCGCGATGAGCCCGCAGGTACGCCGCAACGACTACGCCGCAGCGATCGGTCCGATCCTCGCCTCGAGCCGCGATCCGAACAGCATGGGTCTGGCGCCGCTGTCCATCGCCGCAGCGACCGTCGGCGACGATGCGCACGCCGTCGCCTGGCTGCAGAAGAACTTCAGCGGCGGCGTGGTCAAGCCGCCGTTCGACGTACGCACGGAAACGGCGACGAACAATACCGGCTATTTCATCACCGCCGCGGCCGGATTCCTGCAGAACCTGATCTTCGGCATGGCCGGGCTGCGTATCGAGGAAGCGGGATTGAACGCGGCCTACGCCCCGTTTCTGCCGCCGAACTGGCGGTCGATGACACTGAAGAATGTCGCATTTCGCAGCCAACGCTACGATATCCGCGTCGACCGCGGCAGCGACGGCGAGGTGCGATTGAAGCGCACGGCTGCCGCAGAGCACTGACACCGCTGGCAGCGGCTCTTCGTCACAGCGCTTCGATAAGCACCAGCTCCGAGGATTCCGCGATCGGCAATTCCACAGTTGCGCCGCTTTGTGTCCACTCGTGCCCGCTGCGCGTGATGTCGGCAGAACTGCGGTCGCGGAAGCTAAGCCGGTAACGGCGCTGCGCATCGAGTCCGTGCAGCGGAAATGTGTGGCTCTTCGCACCGGTCTCCGCGCCGCGGAAGGCGTACAGCACGCCCCGGCCACGTTTCGCATCGAAATATTCGATACCGTCCCAGCCCTTGCCGTCGGCACGCGCGCCGACATGGTAGAGATCGGCTTCACGGATCAGCGGCCGCAGCGTCGTCTTGTAAAAATCGAGCTCCGCGCGCGCGATGCCATGCTGCTGCTTGCTCCACGTCGTCGTGTCGAGCATCAGCGTGAACCAGCCCATCATTCCGCTACGCAACATGTAGCGGAAATTTTCGATGCGTTTGGCCGGCCATTCCTTGACGTAGGTTTCGAGCATCGCCGGCGGCAGCACGTGACTCGCGTCGTAGAACGCCTGCCGGTTCGACACCGGATCGTAGGAGTCGACGATCGAGAAATAGTCTGCGTGCGCCGCGCTGCCGAAATCGACCATGCGCCCGCCGTCGTTGCACACTTCGAGCAGCAGGTCGGGATGGTCGCGGCGCAGTCCATCGTGGATATCGTAGTAGGCGCGCGCGGCGTGATAGCTCACGTCAGTCGAATTCGGCCCGTCCATCCAGATAAAGCCGTCGTCGCTGTATTTCTTCACGCGTTTCGGATCGCAGGTCGCGTGCTCATGGTCGGCGCGATCACAGCCCTGCGCGACGACATAGCCGTCGTGTTCGAGCATGTCGAGCTTGTACTCGCGCACGAGGCGATTGACCTCCTTCGCCACCCATGCCTTCGCCGCCGGCACACCAATATCGATCGTCAGGCCCTTGAATTCCTCGGGCTTCCAGCCCGGCGGGGGATCGGTCGTGAGCCAGTCGCGTATGGCCGGATCGGCGACGTCGAGCGCGCCTTTCTCCTTGCTGATTCCCGCCTGCACCCAATCCACCCAGAGGCCGAACTTCAGGCCGCGTGCGTGCGTGTGATCGGCGAGCGGCGCAAGTCCGTGCGGGAATTTCTTCGCATCGGGATGCCAATCGCCGACCGCACGGAACCAGCCGGCATCGAGGTGGAACATCTCGAGGCCGAGCGTGGCCGCGTCGTCGATCATGCGTCGCGCCTGTGCGTCGCTGATCGCCATCGCGCTGCCCCAGCTGTTGTTCGTCGTCCACGGATAAGTCTGATCGCGCAATACGCGCGGATCGTTGATTGCTTCGCGAATCCAGCGCTTGAGCGCATTGCCCGCCTCGTCGATGCTGCCGTGCGTCGTGCCGAGGAACACGGTCGGCGCAACGAACTCGCCGCCGGCCGCCAGACGGGTGCGGAACGGACCCGCTTCGGGATTCAATCCGACACTGCCTTCGAGCATGTCGCCTCGACGCTTCAGGGTCATTGCGATGCGCCCGCTGAACTCGACGCCGAGGTACCAGCCGTCGCCAGTCTCGCTCTTGGAGCGCACAAGGAAATACGGAATGATCTCGCGCGGCTCGCCCTTGCGCGGATGCGCGAACGCACTCGATTCGCCGAACCAGTGGTAGCCGTCACCCACGTCGACGAGATGCGTGCCGACCGGCGGCGCCTCGCCTGCGCCCTTGTCGATCCAGAGCTGCTGCAGCGCCTGCGCAGCGGTCTTCCAGCGAAACGTGAAACTGTCCTGCAGCGGAATCCAGACTTCGCGCCCACCGCGGTTCTCGATGCGGATCGTATGTTCGAGCGGGCCATGCTCGCCGCGCGCCTGCCATTCCCAGCTCAGCGTGAGCCGGAAGGCGGGATCGCGATAGACCAAGGCCAGCGATTTCCCGTCGACGCGGCTCGCCTCGCGGTCGAGTTGCCAATGCAGGCGCGACGCCTTGCCGTCGATCGTCGCAAAGCCGATCAGCGGGTTTCCCGCATCGCCTTCGAACGCCGGGCCCGCCGCCGGTTGCAGCCGGCGAATGCGCGGCATCGTCACACTCGCCTCGACGACGAGTTGCGCATCGCGGTTACCGAAATGGATCGCATTGAAATCCACCTCCTGCCCGGCGAACGCGTGCGATGCGAGGAACAGGGCGCCGCACAGGCACGCAAATGTCATCCTCCGCACTGCTCCAACGATTTGCGAAAACCTGGCCATCCCCTCATCTCTCAACGGCAGAACGTTCCGCCGATTTGTACCACCCTCTGGGGAAGACATGAACCGCCATGCGATAATCCACGGCGAACTTTCCGGAATCCGCTCAATGTCCTCGCGCAACATCCTCGTCACCCACGCCCTGCCCTATGCGAACGGCCCCCTGCACATCGGCCATTTGCTCGGCTATCTGCAATGCGACATCTGGGTGCGCGCGCGGCGCATGGCGGGCGACAAGGTCGTCTTCGTCAGCGCCGACGACGCACACGGCACGCCGATCATGCTCGCCGCAGAAAAGGCGGGTCTCGCACCGGAAGAATTCATCAAAGGCATCCAGGCCTCGCACGAGCGTGACTTCGCCGATTTCGGCGTGGTCTACGACAACTACTACACCACGCACTCGGAAGAAAATCGTGAACTCGCGAGCCTGATCTACACGCGCCTGCGCGATGCCGGGCATATCGAGAAGCGCTCGATCCGTCAGCTCTACGATCCGGTCAAGCAGATGTTCCTGCCCGACCGTTACATCAAGGGCACCTGCCCGAACTGCGGCACGCCAGACCAGTACGGCGACAATTGCGAGAACTGCGGTGCGACGTATGCCCCGACCGACCTGATCGATCCGCACTCGGTCGTCTCCGGCGCGACGCCGGAGCTGCGCGACTCGGAACACTACTTCTTCAAGGTCGGCGACTTCACCACGTTGCTGCGCGGCTGGCTCGCAGGCAAGCTGACCAACAGCAAACCGGTCGTGCACTCGTCGGTCGCGGCCAAGCTCAAGGAATGGCTCAACGCCGAAGGCGGTGTGCGCGACTGGGACATTTCGCGCGACGCGCCCTACTTCGGCTTCCCGATTCCCGACGCACCGGGCAAATTCTTCTACGTCTGGCTCGACGCGCCGGTCGGCTACCTCGCCAGCTTCAAGAACTGGTGCACAAAGACCGGCACCGACTTCGACGCCTACCTCGCGCCGAACAGCACGGCCGAGATGCACCACTTCATCGGCAAGGACATCGTCAACTTCCACGGCCTGTTCTGGCCGGCGATGCTGCACGGCGCGGAGCTGCGCACGCCGACCGCGCTGCACGTCAACGGCTATCTCACCGTCAACGGCGCGAAGATGTCGAAGTCGCGCGGTACCTTCGTCATGGCTCGCACCTATCTCGACGCGGGCCTCGATGCGGACTATCTGCGCTACTACTTCGCGACGATCCTCGGTCCGGCGCCGGTCGATGTCGATCTCGACCTCAAGGCGTTCGAGGAGCGCGTCAATTCGCACCTCGTCGGCAAGTGGGTCAACATCGCGAGCCGCACCGCGGCCTTCGTACACAAACACTTCGGCGGCAAGCTCGCGGCGACGCTGCCCGCGAGCGAAGCCGCGGCCTACGCCAGCGCCGCGCATGAGCTCTCGCGTTGTGCCGACCAGTTCAATGCAGGTGAGTTTGCCGCTGCTACTCGCGACATCATGGGCGTTGCTGATGCAGCCAACGCCTACGTCGCCGCGAACGCTCCATGGAACCTGGCCAAGGACGAATCGAAGCTCGCGCAACTGCACACGGTGTGCACGCTCGCGCTGAACTATTTCCGCCTGCTCAGCGTGTACCTCGCACCGATCGTGCCGGCCACCGCAGCGCGTGCGCTCGCGCTGTTCAACGAGACGCCGGCCAGCTTCGATGCGGCGACGCAGCCGTTGCTCGGTACCGCGATCAACGAATTCTCCGCGCTTGCCGCGCGCATCGATACGAAGAAGGTCGAAGCGATGATCGAGGCGTCGAAGGAATCGCTGCAATCCGGCGCGGCCGCAACCGCACCCGAGAAGAAGAAATCCGTGAAGGCCGCGGCGCCGGCTGCACCGGCGAGCGACAAGCCGACGACGTCGACCGATGGTTTCATCTCGATCGACGACTTCGCCAAACTCGATTTGCGCATCGGCAAGGTACTCGCCTGCGCGTTCGTCGACGGCTCGGACAAGCTGTTGCGCTTCGAGCTCGACGCGGGTGAACTCGGCAAGCGCCAGATTTTCTCGGGCATCCGTGCCGCATACCAGGAACCCGAAAAGCTCGTCGGCCGTAACGTCGTCTTTATCGCCAACCTCGCGCCGCGCAAGATGCGCTTCGGCGTCTCTGAAGGCATGATCCTTTCCGCGGGTACAGGCGATGCCGACCTGTTCCTGCTCGATGCGGACCAGGGCGCACAGCCCGGAGCGCAGGTGAAATGAGCGCAGCAACGATCGAGTTCGACCACGGCATCAGCGCGATCGATACCGGCTTCTTTCGTCCGCAGTTCGACGCCAGCCATCTGATCGTCCACAACAGCCGCGCCGCTTTCGTCGACGTCGGCACCAATTATTCAATCCCACGTCTGCTCGAAGCGCTCGCTGCGAAAGGCGTCGGCGTCGACGCAGTCGACTGGGTGATCCTCACTCACGTGCATCTCGATCACGCCGGCGGCGCCGGCCTGCTGATGCAGCAATTGCCGAACGCCAGACTCGTCGTGCATCCGCGCGGCGCGCGCCATATGATCGACCCGTCGGCGCTGATCGCAGGCGCGACCGCCGTGTATGGCGCCGCGGAAATCGAACGCAGCTACGGTACGTTGGCTCCAGTACCGGCCGAACGCGTCGTCCAGGCGTCCGACGGCCATGTCGTCGACCTCGCCGGGCGCGAACTGCTCTGCCTCGATACGCCGGGCCATGCGCGTCATCACATCTGCATCTGGGATGCGATGAGCCGTGCATTCTTCACCGGCGATACCTTCGGTCTGTCCTACCGCGAGTTCGACACCGACAAGGGCGCCTTCATCGTACCGACCTCGACGCCGGTGCAGTTCGAGCCCGATGCACTGCATGCCTCGATCGATCGCATGCTCGGTTTCGAACCGCAGCAGATGTTCTTGACGCACTACAGCCGCGTGACCGGCGTCGAGCGTCTCGCTGCCGACCTGCACGAATCGATCGATGCGATGGTCGCGATCGCGCGCGCACATGCACACGACAGCGCGCGCCACGCGCGCATCGCGCACGATCTCGGCGAACTGTTCGTCACACGCTCGCAAGCGCACGGCTGCGCGCTCGACGTTGAGCACGTACGCGAACTGCTAGCGATGGATATCGAGCTGAATACGCAGGGTCTCGAGGTGTGGCTGGAAAAGCAGAGCAAGCAGTGACTTCCCCTGTTCACCGATGACACTTGATCTGGTTGTTCGCATCGACGCCCTGCTGCCGCAGACGCAGTGCACGCGCTGCGGCTATCCGGCCTGCCTCGCCTATGCCGAGGCGATTGCGTCGGGCGAAGCCGACATCAACCAGTGTCCGCCCGGCGGCGCACAGGGCATCCGCGAACTCGCCGCGATGCTCGGGCGCGAAGCGAAGCCGCTCAATCCGGCGAACGGCGTCGAGAAACCGGCCGAGATCGCGGTCATCGATGAAGACGCCTGCATCGGTTGCACCAAGTGCATCCAGGTCTGCCCGGTCGACGCAATCATCGGCGCGAACAAGCTCATGCATACGGTGCTGAGCGAAGAATGCAACGGCTGCGAACTGTGCATTCCGGCCTGCCCGGTTGATTGCATCACGATGCTCGTCGACGACACGCAACTCGATGCGTCGCACAACGCGCGTGCCGAGCACTATCATCGCCGCTACGAGGCGCGCAATGCGCGGCTCGCACGCGAGCGCGCCGAGCACGAACAGGCAATCGCCGCGCGCAAGGCCGAGGTGCACGCGGGCACACGCAGCGCCGTGCTCGAGGCGATCGCGCGCGCCAAGGCCAAGAAAGGAATGCCGAATCCATGAATGCGGAAAAACGCGCCGAAATCTTCCGCCGCCTGCGCGAAGTCAACCCGAAGCCGCGCAGCGAGCTCGAATACGCCACGCCGTTCCAGTTGCTGATCTCGGTGATTCTGTCGGCGCAGGCGACCGACGTCGGCGTGAACAAGGCGACGCGCAAGCTCTATCCGGTCGCGGGCACCGCAGAGACGATCCTTGCGCTCGGCGAGGAAAAGCTGCGCGGCTACATTTCCACGATCGGCCTGTTCAATGCCAAGGCGAAGAACGTCATCGCGACCTGCAGGATCCTGGTCGAGGAATACGGCGGCGACGTGCCGCGCACGCGCGAAGCGCTTGAGGCGTTGCCCGGCGTCGGCCGCAAGACCGCGAACGTCGTGCTCAATACCGCGTTCGGCATGCCGACGATCGCGGTTGACACGCACATCTTCCGCGTCGCCAATCGCACCGGACTCGCTCCGGGCAAGACGGTGCGCGCGGTCGAAGACAAGCTCGAGAAAGTCGTGCCCGACGAATTCAAGCTCGACGCGCACCACTGGCTGATCCTGCACGGCCGCTACGTGTGCAAGGCGCGCAAACCCGATTGTCCGCAATGCGTGATCCGCGACCTGTGCGAGTACAAGCACAAGACGAAGGCGGAAAACATCAAGTGAGCGGACGCAGCCAGAAGCGCAACTGATGCGGCGTCGGCGCGCTCGCGCCGATCTCCTGCCACTCGATCGTGCAGAACATGTCGGCCTGGCGCGTGTAACCGCGCTTGTTCCAGAACACATCGTTCGGACGAAAACCTTCCGGCTTGCGCGGATCACCGGCGTCGCGCTCGACCGCGCAGAATGCGGTCAGCGCGAAACGCCCCAGGCGCCGTGCATAGCCTTCGCGTTCTTCGAAGAAGCGATGGCCGAGCCCGTGGCCTCGATACTCGCGCAGCAGCACCGATTCGCCGAAGTAGAACACGTCGCCGAGCGCGATACCGCGGTCGAGGAACGGTTTCTGGAACGCTGCGGTCTCGTCGGTCAGCGGAATGCCGGTCGACGCGCCGATCACGCGCTCGCCATCGAACGCGAGCACGAACAGGCTCTCGGGTGATTTTGCGTAGGTCGCGAGGTACTGCTTCTCGTAGTCGCGATCGCCCGCATACAGATAAGGCCAGTCGCGGAACACGGCGAT
Organism: Rudaea cellulosilytica DSM 22992; assembly: GCF_000378125.1. GTDB lineage: Bacteria > Pseudomonadota > Gammaproteobacteria > Xanthomonadales > Rhodanobacteraceae > Rudaea > Rudaea cellulosilytica. Next base: position 87,076 of record NZ_KB899243.1, read on the forward strand.
GCGCAATGCAGCCACGGCGTCGAGATACGGTTCGATCTGCGCGCCGCTGAACGTCTTAACTTCGATCATGCGGGCGACGATAGCTTAAGCCGCCGCAGCCGCAAAGCCGGCACCAGCGCTGTGCCATCGGCAACACAGCAGGATACGTTGTAGGATTGGGCCCGGCAATCCATCGACACGTACGAGCCAGGCCATGAACCGCAAGTCCCCTGAACTTTCCATCCGCCAGATCGCCCACTACATCGACGGCCGCGAAGTTGCCGGCGCCAGTGGACGCCACAGCGACGTCTTTGATCCGGCGCTCGGCAACGTCGCCGCACAGGTCGCACTCGCGAGTGTGGAGGAAGTCGACGCCGCAGTGGCGGCCGCGCGTCGCGCGTTTCCGGCATGGAGCGAAACGCCGCCGCTCAAGCGCGCGCGCATCCTGTTCGCGTTCAAGGCGCTGCTCGACGCACACGCCGACGAATTCGCCGAACTAATCACGCGTGAACATGGCAAAGTATTCTCTGACGCCAAAGGTGAAGTGACGCGAGGTATCGAAGTCGTCGAGTTCGCCTGCGCAGCGCCGCATCTGCTCAAGGGCCAGTACAGCGATCAGATCGGCGGCGGCATCGACAATTTTTCACTGCGTCAACCGCTCGGCGTCGTCGCCGGCATCACGCCGTTCAACTTCCCGTTCATGGTGCCTCTGTGGATGATTCCGGTGGCGCTGGCCTGCGGCAATACCTTCGTGCTCAAGCCGTCCGAGCGCGACCCTTCGCCCTCGCTGCTGATGGCGAAGCTGCTCAAGCAAGCCGGCCTGCCCGACGGCGTGTTCAACGTCGTTCACGGCGACAAGACTGCAGTCGACGCACTGATCGAACATCCCGAGGTCGTCGCGCTGTCCTTTGTCGGCTCGACACCGATCGCCGAATACATCTACTCGCATGGTACCGCGCGCGGCAAGCGCGTACAGGCGCTCGGCGGCGCGAAGAATCATCTGATCGTGATGCCCGATGCCGATCTCGACCAGGCTGTCGATGCGTTGATCGGCGCGGCCTACGGCTCGGCCGGCGAGCGCTGCATGGCGATCTCGGTCGCTGTTGCGGTCGGCGACGTCGCCGACAGGCTCGTCGACAAGCTCGTGCCACGGATCGAGTCGCTCAAGATCGGCAGCGGCCTCGACGCCAGCATCGAAATGGGTCCGCTGGTTACCGCGGCGCATCGCGAGAAGGTCGTCGGCTATATCGACGCCGGCGTGGCCGAAGGCGCCAAGCTCGTCGTCGACGGCCGCGGCCATGTCGTCGCCGGACACGAGAACGGATTCTTCCTCGGCGGCACCCTGTTCGACCACGTCACGCCGGAGATGAAGATCCACCGCGAGGAAATCTTCGGCCCAGTGCTCGGCATCGTGCGCGTGCCCGATTTCGCCAGCGCGGTCGAGCTGATCAACGCGCACGAATTCGGCAACGGTGTCTCGTGCTATACCTCAGATGGCGGCGTCGCGCGCGCGTTCGCGCGGCAGATCAAGTGCGGCATGGTCGGCATCAACGTGCCGATTCCGGTGCCGATGGCCTGGCATTCGTTCGGCGGCTGGAAGCGCTCGCTGTTCGGCGACGCACACATCTACGGCGAGGAAGGCGTGCGCTTCTACACGCGCTACAAGAGCGTGATGCAGCGTTGGCCCGACTCGATCGCCAAGGGCGCGCAATTCACCATGCCCGTCGCCCATTGAGAGTCTCAGCGCGCGCCTCGCTTTGATCGGCACGTCGCGCGCAGTTCACAATGCCGGTGGCGCACTGAATGCGCGAGCCACCCACTCTGCCGCACCCTGCCCCGCGATCTTGCCGCTCGCAAAGCAAGCCGTGAGCAGATAACCGCCGGTCGGCGCTTCCCAGTCGATCATTTCGCCGGCGCAAAACACGCCGGGCAGCGACTTCAGCATGAGCTGTTCGTCGAGCGCGGCGAAACGCACGCCGCCTGCGGTGCTGATCGCCTCGTCGAGTGGACGCGGGCGGACCAAGGTCAGCGGCAATGCCTTGATTGCCCGGGCTAGGTTTTCCGGATTTTGCATCGCGTCCTTCGCGAGCAATTCGTATAACAGCCCGGTCTTCACGCCATCGATGCCCGCATGCCGGCGCAGATGCTCGCTCAGCGTGCGCTTGCCGCGCGGCTGGGCGAGATCGCGCGCGAGGCGCTCGACATCACGTGCCGGCGCGAGATCGAGATGGATCGTCGCACTGCCCTTCGCGGCAATTACATCGCGCAACTCGGCGCTGAGCGCGTAGATCAGACTGCCTTCTACACCATGCGCAGTGACGACGAATTCGCCCTGACGGCGAACATCGTTGCCACTGCCGTCGCGCCAGGCAACGACGACCGGCTTGATCGGCTGACCGGCGTATTTGTTCGCGAAGAACTCGCTCCAGCCTTCGACGCCGTCGCGCGCGACTTCGAAACCGCAATTGGCCGGCTGCAACGGCGCCAGGTCAACCGCGCGCGATTCGAGCATCCGTGTCCACGATCCGTCCGATCCGAGCACCGGCCAGCTGCCGCCGCCGAGCGCGAGGACAACCGCGTCGGCGCGCACCACGCGCTCGTCATCCTCATGCGCGAAGCGCAACGCGTCGTCGTCGTTCCAGCCGAGCCAGCGGTGATGCACATGAAAATTGACGCCACTCGCGCGCAGCCGTCGCACCCAGCCGCGCAGCAACGGGGCGGCCTTGAGATCACTCGGAAACACTCGACCCGACGTGCCGACGAAGGTTTCCACACCGAGCCCGCGCGCCCATTCGCGTAGCGCATCGGCATCGAATTTTTCCAGCCATGCGCGCATTTCGCGCTCGCGCCCGCGATAGCGCGATACGAACCGCTCGAACGGATCGGAATGAGTGAGGTTGAGCCCGCCCTTGCCCGCGATCAGGAATTTGCGCCCGACCGAGCCCATGCGCTCGTAGACATCGACAGTTGCACCCGCAGCGCGCGCCGTTTCAGCAGCCATCAGGCCAGCAGGGCCGCCGCCGATGACCGCGACCCGGCGTGCGCCCTCAGACCGGGCCACGGTCATTCACCTTGTCGGAAATTTTTCGCACGGTTTGTTCTTCTTCGCTGCCGAGCGCAGAGGGTGGCGGCCGCGTAATCTACCATCCGCAGGTGCTGCGCGGGGCTCGCACATCCAGCGCCGACATCACGACGGTGTGGCAAGGTGCTGGCGCAGATGCTCGATGAACGCGCGCACCTTCGCCGGCGGCTCGCGTCCCGGATAAACCGCGAAGATGCCGCCGTCGGGTAACCGATGCCGCGGGAGAACCTGCACCAGTCGGCCGGTGCGTAGATCCTCGTCGACCAGATAGTCGGGCAGCACCGACAGCCCGGCGCCGGCACGCACGAACGCTTGCACGGTCAGCGTGCTGTTGGTCTGCAGAGTCGTATGCAGGCGCACCGTCGTGCGCGTGCCGCGCTGCGAAGCGAAGGTCCAGCGCAACGGCGAGCGCAGCGCGGACAAGGCAATCCAATCGTGCGCGGCGAGATCGCGTGGGTGCGTCGGCGCGCCGCGCTCCGACAGATATGCGGGAGCGGCAACGAGGCATTGGCGAAATGCCGCCAAGCGCGCTGCGCGCAAGCTGGAATTGCGCAGCCAGCCGATGCGAATCGACAGATCGAAATGCTCGGCAATCGGGTCGGCGATACGATCGGTGACGACGAGATCGATCTCGATCTGCGGGTACGCGTGCTTGAAGCTTGCCAGCGCCGGCGCGATGACTGCCGGGCCATAGTCGCCCGCCGCGGTGACGCGCAGCAATCCCGATGGCCTGTGGCGCGCTGCACCCACGCGCGCGATCGCTGCGCGCGCCTCGTCGAGCAGGCGCATGCTGTCCGCATGGAACTGTTCGCCGGCGGAGGTCAGTGCCATGCGCCGCGTCGTGCGCAACACGAGCGTGACGCCGAGCTCGGTCTCCAGCGCCGCGAGCTGCTGGCTGACCCGCGACTTGGTCGTGCCCAGCCGCTGCGCTGCGGCAGTAAACGAGCCCGCTTCGACGAGAGCGGTGAACACGACCAGGCGGTTCAGATCGACTTCGGATTCGTGCACGACAGATTGTCCAGAAAAATTGGACGATGATTTCCAATTTGAGCAGTTTATCTAATCAATATTTCAGCGCAAGCTAGCGAGACTCACCGCGAACTTTGGAGCCCGTCATGTCCTTCCCACGCCTTGCCTCGATCGTTTCCGCCGCCGCCCTTCTGGCTGCCTCGACATTCGCGTCCGCCGCGCAGACCGCGTTGCAGATCGATGTCTACAACGCCGGCGACAAGGCGGTCTTTCCAGTCACCTCGGTGCTCGTCAAAGGTGCGCACGACGCCGTGCTAGTCGACGCGCAATTCGCCAGATCCGACGCCGAAAAGGTCGTCGAGAAAATCCGCGCTTCCGGCAGGACGCTCAAAGCGATCTATATCAGCCACGGCGACCCGGACTACTATTTCGGGCTCGACACGATCGTGAAAGCGTTTCCGCAGGCGAAGATTCTCGCCACGCAATCCACCGTCGACCACATCCGCGCGAGCGAAGCGGCAAAACTGGCCTACTGGGGACCGATCCTCAAGGACAACGCTCCGCGGCGCATCGTCGTGCCGGACGTGCTTTCCGGGCAAACCATCGACCTCGACGGAAACAAGCTCGAAATCATCGGCCTGAACGGGCCGACACCCGACCGCACGTTTGTCTGGATTCCTTCGCTGAAGGCCGTAGTCGGCGGCGTCCCGGTGTTCGCCGGCGAATACATCTGGATGGCGGACACACAGACGCCGGAATCCCACGCACATTGGCTGACCACGCTCGACCGCATCGAAGAATTGAAGCCGAGCATCGTCGTCCCTGGCCACTTCGCGCCGGGCACCGCGCAGACGCTGGCCGCGGTGCGCTTCACTCGAGACTACATCCGGGCCTACAACGAGGAGGCAGCGAAAACCAAGACCTCGGCGGATCTCGTTGCAGCGATGAAGCAGCGCTATCCGAACCTGGGTTCCGTCTCCTCACTCGAACTCAGCGCGAAAGTCAGCAAGGGCGAGATGAAGTGGCCATGAAACCGCACGCCGACCCTCTATTTTCCAAGCACCAAACGGATAAACGCATGTCAAAGAACATTCTCTCCCAGATCGCGATACCGGACGGCGAGTTTCTGCATCTGCACGGGCCGCTGAAGAAGATCCGCTGAAAACGAAACGCAGCGTTCCACATTCGGCTATTTCCGCAACCGAGCCACGCCTCTATCTTGCTCATCTATCCATAGGACATTTCCCATGATCATTGCTCTTTTCGGCGCCGGCGGCCATATCGGTCGCGGCATCCTCAACGAAGCGGTCGCGCGCGGCCACGACGTCATCGCCATCGTGCGCGATCCCGCGCGCGCGAACATCGATAACCCCAAAGTCAAGGTCGTCGCCGGCGATGTCGCCAATCCAGCCACGTACGCTCAGGCGATCACCGGCGCCGACGCGGCGATCGCGAGTCTGTCCGGACGCCGCGACGCCGACGCCGGCCTCGTTCCGAAATACGCGGCGATCCTGCTCGAAGCGCTGCCTGCTGCGGGCGTAAAGCGTCTGGTCTGGGTCGGCGGCGCCGGCAGTCTCGAAACCGCGCCTGGCGTGCAAGTGGCCGACGATCCGAATTTTCCTGCGGCGTGGAAGCCGGAAGCGAAGGCGCAGGCCGATGCGCTCGATGTCTTCCGCAAATCCAAGGCGAACATCGACTGGACCTACATCAGCCCCGCTGCGCTGATCGAAGACGGCGAGCGCAGCGGCCAATACCGCATCGGTGGCGATCAGTTGCTCGTCGACGCGAACGGCAACAGCCGCATCACGATTCCCGACTACGCAGCGGCCGTGCTCGATCGCCTCGAAAAAGGCGACAAGCCGCGTCAACGCATCACGGTGGCATACTGAGCGGCGTGAACGCGATGCGCATGCCCGCGCTGTTCGTCGGCCACGGTTCGCCGATGAACGCGATCGAAGACAACGACTTCACGCGCGGCTGGCGCGAGCTGGCCGCGCGCTTGCCGAAGCCGAAGGCGATTCTCTGCGTCTCCGCGCATTGGGAAACGCGCGGCGTTTTCGTTTGCAACGCGCCGCAGCCGCAGACGATCCACGACTTCTACGGCTTCCCGCAGGCGCTGTTCGACGTGCGCTATCCGGCGCCGGGCGATCCGGCGCTCGCGCAGCGCATCGTCGACCTGGTGAAAAGTGCAAAGGTGAGCCCCACGCAAGAATGGGGCCTCGATCACGGCACATGGAGCGTGCTCAACATCATGTATCCGCAAGCCGACGTGCCGACCCTGCAATTGAGCATCGACACCTCGCGGCCCGGGGCCTTCCACTACGCGCTCGGCAATGAGCTCGCCGCGTTGCGCGACGAAGGCGTGCTGATTCTCGGCAGCGGCGACATCGTGCATAACCTGCGCCTGCTCAACTTCCGCGATCCGCGCCCGACCGACTGGGCGGTGCACTTCGACGAAACGGTGCGCGCGCGCATCGCCGACGGTCGCGTCGAGGATCTGCTCGACTGGCATGCGCTCGGCCGCGAAGCCGATCTTTCCGTGCCGACACCCGAACACTATCTGCCGCTGCTTTATGTGCTCGGTGCTCGACGCGACGGTGATGTCGCGTCGTTTCACAACGTCGGCTATTTCGGCACGGTGTCGATGACTTCGGTGCTGCTTAGCTAGTTGGTCTTCGCACGACCGCGTCGCGCGAGGCCCAACGATCAACTCACGCCGCCTGCTGCTTGCCGAGGCGATAGCGCGCCGCCGCGTGCTGCCGCGAAAGACCCGGCGCGAGCGCCTTGCGTGCGGCCTCATAGGCATCCCAATCGGCGATTTCCGGCAGCGCCGGAATCGTGATCAGCTCGCCCTGATCCAATCCGGCGAGCGAGGCATCGACCATTTCTTCGGCGCCCATGAGCCACTCCTTCGGCAGGTTCGTCACCGGTACGCCACTCTTCTCCCACAAATCGGTGATCGTGGCTCCCGGCAGCACCGCCTGCACGCGAATACCTTTGTCCGCCAGTTCGTGGTGCATCGACTGGGTGAAACTGAGGACATAGGCTTTCGAACCGCTGTAGGTGCCGTTCAACAGTTCCGGCGCGAGCGCGACGATCGAAGCGATATTGACGATCGTGCCGCCGCCGCGCGCCACGAAACTGCGCGCCGCGGCGCCGGCCAGGCGCGTGAGCGCGGTCACGTTGAGCACGATCATCGCCTCGAGCTGATCGAGATCAGCATCGACCAGCTTCGCGCTGGCGGCAACGCCGGCGTTGTTGATCAGGCCGGTAATGCTCGCATCGTTGCTCAAGCGATCCTCGACCCGATGCATGTCGGGCTTGAAAGTCAGGTCGGCGACGAGAACTTCGATCTTGCGCCCGGTTTCGGTGGTGAGCTTCGCGGCGAGCGCCTTGAGCTTGTTCGCATCGCGCGCGACGAGAACGAGATCGTGGCCGCGCCGCGCGAGTCGATCGGCGTAGACCGCGCCGATGCCCGACGAGGCGCCGGTGACGACAATCGTGCCTTTGCGGATGGGGGTATTCATGTCAGTGCTCCTTCAGTTCGTAGGGGATTCGCAGCAATGCGCCGCGGATGAATTTGACGGCAGCCAGTCTGCGCGCGCAGACTATGTCCTTAATGTCGTAATTACCTCGTTTCAGGACATTCGCTTTTTCGCAGGACTTCGTCATGAAACGTATCGGCTTCGTCGTCTTCCCCGGCTTCCAGATTCTCGACTTGGCGGCGGTGACCGTGTTCGAGATGGCCAACAGGCAAGCGCCGCACCCGCGCTACGACATCCGGCTTCTGTCCGAACACGGCGGCGCGGTCATCACATCGGCCGGCATTGCGGTCGAGACGCTGCCGTTCGCGCGCTCCAACTTCGATACGCTCATCGTCATGGGCGACTTGACGGTGGCCGAGCCTTCGCCGGGTCTGACCGGCTTCGTGCGCAAGGCGCACGCGAAATCGCGGCGTACCGCGGCGATTTGCACCGGCGCCTTCGTTCTCGCTGCCGCCGGCGTGCTCGACGGCCACCGCGCGACGACGCATTGGCTCAAAGCACGCGAACTGCAGCGGCGCTATCCGCAAGTGAAGGTCGAAGAGGACCGCATCTTCATCGCCGACGACGGCGTGTGGACCTCCGCCGGCATGGCCGCATGCATCGACCTCGCCCTCGCCCTCGTCGAAGACGATTTCGGCAGCGAACTCGCGCGCTCGATTGCGCGCCACATGGTCGTCTACTATCGGCGCAGCGGCGGCCAGTCACAATTCTCCGCGCTGCTCGAACTCGATCCGCAGTCCGACCGCATCCAGAGCGCATTGCGCTATGCGCGGCACAACCTGCGCAAGACGCTTTCGGTCGAAGAGCTGGCCGAGGTCGCGCATTTGAGCCCGCGCCAATTCAGCCGCGTATTCCATGTCGAGACCGGACACTCGCCGGCGAAAGCCGTCGAGAACCTGCGCCTAGAGGCGGCGAAGACCTTGATTGAAACGAGCGATCATTCGATCGAAACGATCGCTCGTGAAACCGGCTTCGGCGATCCGGAGCGCATGCGTCGCGCCTTCGTGCGCAAATACGCGCTGCCGCCGCAGGCGATCAAGCGTGCGGCGCAGCTGGCGGAAGCGGAGTTGGAGGCGGCTTAGGGTATCACCGCGCCTAAAACCACAAGCGCAGCCCGGCGACGATTTGACGCTCCGTACCGGCTCGATCGACGCCGGTTGGGAAAACGTCGCCGGCTTCACGCCGATGTTTCCAAACCACGCCGATATACGGTGCGAATTCGCGACGAACCTCGTAGCGCAAACGCAAACCAAGCTCCGCATCATTCAGCCCCGAGGCGATACCTCGCGCGCGATCCTCTCGGCCATAGAAATTGACCTCGAATTCCGGCTGCAGGATCAAGCGTTGAGTCAGCAGTAGTTCGTACTCGGCGCGCAGTCCGAGTGCGGTGCGACCGCCGTCACCGAGGTACGCCGTCGCCTCGATCTCGAACCAGTAGGGTGCGAGACCCTGCACGCCGAACGCCGCCCAGTCGCGTGACGGACCGCTGCCGAAATCGTGGCGCGCACCGAGCTGCCAGTCCCAGAAACTGGCGAAGGCGTGATTCCAGAACGCTTCGACGCGCGCGTCGGTTATCCCGTGCTCACGCTCGCCCTCGCTGCGCAACAGCAGCTTGTCGAAGTCGCCTCCATACCACGCCTGTGCGTTCCATGCGGTCGAATATGCGTCGCTGCTTTTCGCACGCTCGAATGTGTCGAGCTTGAACATGAACAGCTTTGCCGTATCGTCCATTTCCATTGCGCGCGTCATCTCCGCATCCGTCATCGGCGCCATCGGATGTTGTGCGGGATCGGGCGGAACGTGATCGTCGGCGGTAATCGGCTCGTCGACTTGCGTTTGCATCGGCGACGCCGCGACATGGTCGTGATGATGTGCGTGCGCATCGGCAGCTTCCTGCTGCGGTTTTTTGCTTTGCGCGGCCATCTCATCCTTGTCCGCCGCCTTCGACGCTGCCGGGTGATGCGCGTGTTCGGTCTGCGCTTGCTCCTGCGCGCTCGCATCGAAGGCGAATGCCATCAGCGCGACAGACAGAAGAATCTGGTTTGCGATGCGCATCACGCCACCTCCACGACGCGGAACATGCCCGCTTCCATGTGGTAGAGCAGATGACAGTGGTAGGCCCAACTGCCGAGCGCATCGGCATTGACGCGATAGCTCAGCTTCTGCGCGGGCTGCACCACGATCGTATGCTTGCGCACCTGGAACGCGCCGTCAGGCGTTTCCAGTTCGCTCCACATGCCGTGCAGGTGGATCGGGTGCGTCATCATCGTGTCGTTGATCAGGCTGATGCGCACCTGCTCGCCGTGCTTGAGCTTGAGCGGCTGTGCGGCGGAAAACTTCTTGCCGTCGAACGACCAGATGTAGCGCTCCATATGCCCGGTCAGATGCAGTTCGATCTCGCGCTGCGGGTCGGCGCTGATCGGTGCGCCCGGCGTGTGCAGGTCGGCGTAGGTCAGCACGCGCCGGCCGTTGTCGCGCAGGCCGATGCCCGGATCGTCGAGGTTCGTGCGCGGTGTGGCGACGAGCATATCGATCGTCGGCCCCATCTTCAGTGGCGATGCCGCGGCGGGCATCGCCATGCCGGGCATGTTGCCGCAGCTTCCTTCGGCGCCCTTCTTCGTGCTCGTCATGCTCGCGCCGCAGCTGCCTTCGGAACCTTTCATGTCCGGCATCGAGCCGTGACCCATCTTCGAGTGATCCATGCCCGGCATCGTCGAGTGATCCATCTCGCCCATCATGTCGCGCATCGTCAGCAGCGGGCGTGGATCGAGCGCGGGCACTTCGGCGCTCATGCCGGCGCGCGCAGCGAGCGTGCCGCGCGCATATCCCGACCTGTCCATCGACTGCGCAAAAATCGTGTAGGCGCGATCGGCATCGGGTTCGACGATCACGTCGAACGTCTCCGCATTGCCGATGCGGAACTCGTCGACCGTGACCGGCTCCACTTCCTGCCCGTCGGCGGCGACCACACGCATCTTCAGGCCCGGGATGCGCACGTCGAAGAAACTCATCGACGAGCCGTTGATGAAACGCAGCCGCACCTTGTCGCCGCGCGAAAACAGTCCCGTCCAGTTCGCCGCAGGCGACGCGCCGTTCATCAGGTAGGTATAGGCGTAGCCGGACACATCGGCGAGATCGCTAGGATTCATGCGCATCTCGTTCCACATGCGCCGCCCAGCGAGCGCGCCGCTCAAGCCTTGCGCGCGCGCGTCGCGCAGAAAATCACCGGCCGTGGGTTTGCCGAAATTGAAGTAGTCGCCCTGCTTCTTCAGTGTGGCGAACAGCCATTCCGGATCGGCATCGCTCCAGTCGGAAAGCATTACGACGTAATCGCGATCGACGCGCGCGCGCTGTTCGCGTGGTTCGATCACGATCGCGCCGTAGAGGCCGGTCTGCTCCTGGAAGCGCGAGTGGCTGTGGTACCAGTACGTGCCGCTCTGGTTCACCTTGAAGCGATAGGCGTAAGTCTCGCCTGGCGCGATGCCCATGAAGGACAAGCCCGGCACCCCGTCCATGTCGGCCGGCACGATCATGCCGTGCCAATGGATCGAACTGGTCGTCGACAGCGTGTTGCGCACGCGCAGCGTAACCGTGTCGCCTTGGCGCCAGCGCAAGGTCGGTGCGGGCAGCGAACCGTTGACGACCGTGCCGATGCGGCGCTTGCCGGTGATGTTGACCGGCGTCTCGCCGATCGAGAGGTCGAATTCGCTGCCCGACAGCATCGGGACCAGCGGTGCGGGAGAGGCCGCCATGGCCGCGCGCGCGTCAAGGCCGAAACCGGCGACGATGCCGCCGAGAGTCAAGCCTTGGACGAAACGCCGGCGCGACGGCAGCGCGAGGCGCTCCGCCAAAGAAGTTGGGTTGTATCTGTTCATGGTACTCGTGTCGTTGCACGGCGCGAGGTGCGCCAGATCATCCGCTCACGGGTCGCCCGCGGCGGAACGAAGCATCGAACGAGTCAGGCGATAGGTGGCCTCAAGCGCCGCTCGTCGGCGGCATCGAAAAAGGCGGCATGATCCCATCGCGGCAGTTGCGCCGGCGGCGGCAAGGCAGGGAAGGAAAAGCCCGTCGTCAATGCAGTGGAGCAGGAGTACAGGCAAGCGCAGGCACCGCCCACGCAACAGGGGCAGCCGTTATCGTGTGCCGCCTTGTCCTTGCTTGCATGCGCGGGCGCGGCGCTCTCGTCGCAATGATGATGTGACGTGGCGGACATCGCTGTCGGCACCGCAGCCGCAGCGCGCGGAGCGGGCATCGCCCACGCGGAGAAATTCGCAAGCACCAGCAACACCGCCATCCCGTGCGCGAGCAGGCGCGCAAACCGGCTGCGCGCGAGGCGCTGCAGGCGGAACGAGGGGCGATGACTACGTTTCATGCGTGCATGGTGCCCGCGCCGCGGCGCCGATGCAAGCCGCACGGATGCTACGATTCAGCTATGAACTACCGCCACGCCTTCCATGCCGGCAACTTCGCCGATGTCTTCAAGCACGCCATCCTGATCGGCCTCATCGACGCGCTGAAGGCCAAGCCGACGCCGTTCTGCTACATCGACACGCATGCCGGCGCCGGCCGCTACGACCTGCGCGACGAGGAAGCGCGCAAGACCGGCGAGTTCGTCGACGGCGTCCAGCGCCTGCTCGTCGCCGCGAACCTGCCCGACAGCCTGCGCCCCTACTTCGACCTGCTGCGCGCGGCCAACGCGGCCGATGCCAATGGCCATCTAAACGTCTACCCCGGCTCACCGCTGATCGCGAGCCTCAGCCTGCGCGACGGCGACCGCATCGCGTTGTGCGAAGTGCAGGAGGCGGAAACGGCCGCGCTGAGGAAGTTGTTCGCCGACGACAAACGCGTCGGCGTGCACCAGCGCGACGGCTACGCCGCGCTTGCCGGACTGGTGCCGCCGAAAGAACGGCGCGGCGTGGTCCTGATCGACCCTCCGTTCGAAGCGCAGGAAGCCGAATTCCGCACGATCCAATCGGCGCTGGCCGACGCCTACGCGCACTGGCCAACCGGCATCTATGCGATCTGGTATCCGATCAAGCTGCATCGGCAGGTGCTGCGGTTCCAGCGCTGGTTCGCCAAGCAAGGCATCAAGAAAACGCTGGTCGCCGAGCTGATGATCGACGCCGACGATTCGCCGCTGCGCCTCAACGGCTGCGGCATGGTGATCGTCAACGCGCCGTGGCAGTTCGACGCATGGCTTGCGCGGCTGCTGCCCGACCTCGCGCGCCTGCTCGCGCGCAGCCCACGTGCGAGCCATCGCCTCGAATGGTTGACGCGGGAGTGACGCATAGCGGGCGACCCTCCCGGCGCACTCGCCAAAGGACCGCGCGAACCGCCTCGACCACAACGCGGTCGGATCATCATCCCCGCGGACAGCGGCTGCGCGATTTTGGAAAAGTCCATTCGCCGGCTATTGACTGAACGGGTAGTGTCGAAGAAAATAGGCGGCTCGCTTATGCGATTCCCCGATAGCTCAGTCGGTAGAGCAAGTGACTGTTAATCACTGGGTCGGCGGTTCGAGTCCGTCTCGGGGAGCCATTTACAAGTCCAAGGACGTCCACACGAGTCCAGGCAACCATCTAAACCCCGCATAACAGCGGGGTTTTTTATGCCTGTTACTCCCGATTTGGCGCGTATAGAGTCGTCACTGTGGCGACCGTTGGCATAGCCGTGAACATTACGTCGCCTGCCCGCGCGTTGACGCAAATGAGCAGCGCTACTGAGAAAAGAAGACGCATGGAGCTTCTCGGTGTCAGTGACGGACGACTTCGAAACGCTCGAGCGTGATTAGTTCCTTGAGCCACGTAGTTGACGAGCAAGCGCTCGCATACCGGCACGAGGCGACGGCAGAGGTTTAGCTATACCGCTACTGCGCCGGAAGAATCCGACATCGGCGGCTTGGCATCCCTACCGGCGAAGCCTTCGCGCTCAGCGCATGGCAGACATGCGGGCCACAGCGAATATCGCTTAACACGCCGTGCGACAAGCTGACGATTTTGCCCTGGATTTATTCGCACAACAATGCTCTATCTGGGTGATAGGCGCGCATTGCGTTTTACGCTAGCTTGTATTTGTACTGGGGACCTTGGATAGCCATTCGCGCCCATACAGGGGAATAGCATGCGTTGTTGCTCGACGGTTTGCTCGGCGGCGCGGGCGCTCCGACGATTGCGTCGAGCAAATCGGCACGTCTAACGAAGAACCCGCACGTTTCAGTTCTGAACAACGGTCAAAACTTGATCGGTGCCCGCGACACGGAACTTGCCGTTGCCAACCGGTAGAAGCAATCGATCGTCAGCGAGATAGAGTTGCGCAAGACTGCCGTTTCGGTCTTCCTCGCCGTCGACGGTTGGCAAACGAGAATCGCCAAATTTTCTGACGGTTGGATACCTGTTACCCGCGGCATCTTGGAGCATCATACGAATCTCAGTGGCGGGCACGAAGAAGCATCTTACTCTCCCAGGAGTTAAGCCGCCGCAGATCAGCATTTGCCATTCTCGCGAGACGTATTTCGTATATGGGAAGGTACAAGGCGCGTCAGGTAAGCCCGGCTCCAAGGAAGGGGTTTGACTGGATCGTGCTCGATACCGAAACGGAGATGGTTGTGCGGCTCAATGGCGTTTGGCTCGAATACCTCACCGAAGCCGAGGCTGAACGATTTGTCGCCGAGCTGAACAAGATCGACTTCGAGGGGCGGGACGCGGCACGGCAAGCGCCGCAATCATAGGCCTACCTTCCGTTTAAACCGCGAGCTTCCTGCGAGGCAGGCTCAAAGTGCCTTCGCGGCCGTTTCCAGTATCGCTTCGAGTTCGAGCACCGCGCGCGAGGCCGAGGCGGCACGGTCGATCACGTATTCGAGCGCCCCGAGTTCGGGCAGTCCTTCTTCGATCGCGACGAGGCCTTCGGGAATCACATAGCCGGCGAAAGCGCTCATGCCGAGGCCGGCGATCACCGCGGCCTTGATCACGGCGATGCTGCTGCTCACGGTGACAATGCGCCATTGCCGGTCCGCAGCCGCGAGCACCTCGAAGATGCGCGTGCGGGTGACGCTCGGCTCGGGATGCAGGGCGAGCGGCAGCACGGCCGCGCCGGCGTTGATCGGCGAATTCGGGCCGACGCACCAGTACAGGCGTTCGGTGCGCACGACACGCCCGCGCCGGCTGCCACGCAGGCGCTTGGCGAAGACGAGATCGAGGCGTTCGGCATCGAGGTCGGCGAACAGGTCGCCGCTCATGCCGGTGGCAATGACCAGTTCGACGCCCGGATTGCGCGCAACGAAACTGGCCAGCGCCAGGCGCAGATGGCTCAGCGCGAAGTCTTCGGACAGGCCCAGGCGCACGCTGCCGTCGAGCGGCGGCCCGCTGACCGCGGTGACCGCGTCATCCATGAGTTCCAGGATGCGCGCGGCGTAGCGATGCAGCGTTTCGCCATGCCGCGACAGGCGTACATTGCGCGTGTCGCGCTCGAACAGCGCGCAGTTGAGCAGGTCTTCGAGCCGGCGGATGTGCTGGCTGACCGTCGACTGGGTCAGGCTGACGCGCTCGGCCGCCGCGGTGAAACTGCCGGTCTGGGCGATCGCAACGAAACTGCGCAGCAATTCGGGCGGCAGGGGGCGCATGGGCAAATCCACTGAATCGCGGGCGAGAAATCATAAATCGGCATGCGTGGCGTGCATACCCTAGGCTCGCGTGCAAAAACAATCTGGAGCGAAGGGACTCGCCGCAAAGCGCACGAAGATAAAAACAGGGCGAAATGCCCCTGATCCGCATTCCGGCGAGAACCGGAATGAAGATCAACAAAGACGGCGTCGGAACAGTCGATTCATTCCACGAATCCCCGGGAGGGAGAAATGATCATCTACGGTACGGCCTTGCTTGCATTCTGCCATCTGGCAGGACTCTTTCTCGGCGATCTGCTCGGCAGCGCGCTCGGCGTCAAAAGCAATGTAGGCGGTGTCGGCATCGCGATGCTGCTGCTCATCGTGCTGCGCCTCTACCTGCACAGGAAAGGCTGGCTGCCCAAAGAAACCGAAGCCGGCGTCGGCTTCTGGGGCGCCATGTACATCCCGGTCGTGGTCGCAATGGCGGCGACGCAGAACGTCGTCGCTGCAGTCAAGGGCGGCCCGGTCGCCCTGCTCGCGGCGTTTGGCGCCTTTGTCGTCTGCGTCCTCGTCATCGCGCTGCTCGTGCGCAGCGGGCGCGACGATACCTCGCTCGAACATGCGCCGCACGTCGGCGAAGTCTGAGGAGACACGACCATGTTCGAAGCACTGCAAAAAGAACTGACCGCCAATGGCCTCGTCACCGCGTTCCTCGTCGTCGGCATCGTCATGTGGCTGTCGGTGCAGCTCTCGCGCCTGCTCACGCGCGGGCGCGTGCACGGCTCGGCCTTCGCTGTCTTCATCGGACTCGGCCTGGCCTGGATCGGCGGCGTGATGACCGGCGGGCAGAAAGGCCTTGCCGATTTTCCGTTGCTCGCCGGCCTGGGCCTGATGGGCGGGGCGATGCTGCGCGATTTCGCCATCGTCGCGACCGCGTTCGAGGTGCAGCCTGGCGAAGCGCGCAAGGCCGGCCTGATCGGCGCGGTCTCGCTGCTGCTCGGTACCGTGCTGCCGTTCATCATCGGCGCGCTGGTCGCGCGCTCCGCCGGCTACACAGACGCGATCAGCATGACCACGATAGGTGCCGGCGCGGTGACCTACATCGTCGGCCCGGTCACCGGCGCCGCGATCGGCGCGAGTTCGGATGTGATCGCGCTGAGCATCGCCACCGGCGTGGTCAAGGCGGTCATGGTCATGATCGGCACGCCGCTGCTCGCGCGTTTCATGGGCTTGAAGACGCCGCGCTCGGCGATGATCTTCGGCGGCCTTGCCGGCACGGTCAGCGGAGTCAGCGCGGGGCTTGCCGCGACCGATCGCCGCCTCGTGCCGTACGGCGCCTTGATCGCGACATTCCACACCGGTGTCGGTTGCCTGCTCGGGCCATCGCTGTTGTATTTCGCGACGCGTGCGCTGGTCGGCGGTTGATCGATAAGCGGTTTTTGGCCATGACGGAGAATGCGCATGAGTGATTGGGACAAGGGCCGTCGCGCGCGCGCCGCGCGCATCGCCGCGGGCGCGCGCTTTGCGCAGGGCAAGCGCGTGGACGCACGCGATGCGACCGCGCTGCTCGAAGCGGTGATCCAGCCGGGCGACCGCGTCTGCCTCGAAGGCGACAACCAGAAGCAGGCCGACCTGCTCGCCGCCGCGCTCATCGCGGCCGATCCGGCAGTGCTGCACGATCTGCACATGGTGCAGTCGGGCGTGGTGCTGCCCGAACACCTCGACGTGTTCGAGCGCGGCATCGCGCGCCGCCTCGACTATGCCTATTCGGGGCCGCAGTCGCAGCGCATCGCCAAGCTTCTGTTCGGCGGGCGCATCGAACTCGGCGCCGTGCACACGTACCTCGAGCTGTTCGCGCGCTACTTCATCGACCTGACCCCACAGGTTGCGCTGATCGCGGCGGTCAGCGCCGACCGCAACGGCAATCTGTATACCGGGCCGAACACCGAGGACACGCCGACCGTGGTCGAGGCGACCGCGTTCAAGGACGGCGTCGTCATCGCCCAGGTCGGCGAGATCGTCGACGAGCTGCCGCGCGTCGACATCCCGGGCGACCAGGTGCATTTCGTCATCGATGCGGGCAGGCCGTTCTTCGTCGAGCCGCTGTTCACGCGCGATCCGGGCGCGATCACCGAAACACAGATTCTCACCGCGATGCTCGCGCTCAAGGGCATCTACGCGCCGTACGGCGTGCGCCGTCTCAACCACGGCATCGGCTTCAACACCGCGGCGATCGAACTGCTGCTGCCGACCTACGGCGAGCGCCTCGGCTTGAAAGGCAAGGTCGCAAGCCACTGGGCGCTCAATCCGCACCCGACCTTGATTCCGGCGATCGAGTCGGGCTGGGTCGAACAGATCCACTGTTTCGGCTCCGAAGTCGGCATGGACGCCTACATTCGCGCGCGCTCGGACATCTACTTCACCGGCGCCGACGGCTCCTTGCGCTCGAATCGCGCGTTCTGCCAGACGGCCGGCCTGTATGCCTGCGACATGTTCATCGGTTCGACCCTGCAGATCGATCTGGCCGGCCATTCCTCCACCGTCACCACGGGCCGCATCGCCGGCTTCGGCGGCGCCCCGAACATGGGCAGCGATGCGCGCGGGCGGCGCCATCCGAGCGAGCCGTGGATCAAGGCCGGTGCCGAGGCCGATCCCGGCGAAAAAGCCGCGCTGCGCCGCGGGCGCAAGCTCGTCGTGCAGATCGGCGAGACCTTCGGCGAAAAGAACACGCCGATGTTCGTCGAGAAACTCGACGCGCTCGAACTCGCCGAAAAACTCAAGCTCGATCTCGCCCCGATCATGGTCTACGGCGACGATGTCACCCACATCGTCACCGAGGAAGGCATCGCCAACCTGCTCTTGTGTCGCGACGCCGACGAACGCGAGCAGGCGATCCGCGGCGTCGCCGGTTACACCGACGTCGGCCGCGCGCGCGACAAGGCCTTCGTCCAGCGCCTGCGCGAGCGCGGCGTGATCCGTCGCCCCGAGGATCTCGGCATCGACCCGCTCGACGCCGACCGGCGCCTGCTCGCGGCGCGTTCGGTCAAGGATCTCGTGCACTGGTCGGGCGGCCTCTACGCGCCGCCGTCGAAATTCCGCAATTGGTGAGGAAGCGCATCATGGAACATCTCAACTACAAGCACACGGCGCGCGCCCGCGCCACGGGCGAGAAGAAGCAGGCGCTGGTCGGAGTGGTCGCCTCGGGCAACCTCGAAGTGCTGGTCGAACGCGTGCTGCCGGGCAACGAATGCGAGATCGATATCCGCACCGCGGCGGAAGGTTTCGGCGAGGTGTGGAAGGAAGTGGTCGCCGATTTCGTCGGGCGGCGTTCGCCGGGCGGACTGAAGTTTTCGATCAACGACGGCGGCGCGCGCCCGGACACGGTCGCGCTGCGCCTTGCCCAGGCGGCGCGTGCGCTCGAGGGAGACGGAACATGAGCGCGGCATCGGCAGCGACGCGTATCGACGATGCGCTCGCGCAGAGTTGGTATGAGGCATCGGCGCGCCAGCGCGTGGATGCCCTGCTCGATCGCGGCAGCTTCGTCGAATTCATCGGCCCCGAGCGGCGCGAGACGAGTCCGCATCTGCCGCTGTTCGACCTGCCCGAGCAGTTCGACGACGGCATGATCGTCGGTCGCGGGCGCCTCGACGGCGCCTCGATCCTGATCGCCGCGCAGGAGGGTCGTTTCATGGGCGGCGCGTTCGGTGAAGTGCACGGTGCCAAGCTCACCGGCCTGTTGCGCGCCGCGCGCGAGCTGCGCACACCGGTCGTCATCGCGTTCGACACCGGCGGTGTGCGCCTGCAGGAAGCGAACGCCGGCGAAATGGCAATCGCCGAGATCATGCGCGCGCTGCTCGAAGCGCGACTGGCCGCAGTGAACGTGATCGGCCTCGTCGGCGGGCGCGCGGGCTGCTATGGCGGTGGCGGTCTGATCGCGGCTTGCTGTTCGGCGCTTGCGGTATCCGAGCAAGGCCGCATCAGTGTGTCCGGGCCCGAGGTCATTGAGACCAATCGCGGCGTCGAGGAATTCGATTCGAAGGACCGCGCCCTGGTCTGGCGCACGATGGGCGGCAAGCACCGGCGCCTGATCGGCGGCGCCGAAATCTTCGTCGACGACACCGTGGCAAGTTTTCGCGCGGCCGCGATTGCGCTGCTCGCGCGCGCGCCCGCGCTGACGCGCGCGATGCTGGTAGCCGAACAGGCGCGCCTCGAGACACGCCTCGACGCGTTCGGTGACTGCGCCGATGCACTCGACATCTGGCGCAGGCTCGGCATAGCCGATGCAGCGTCGGTGCCGGCCATGTCGTATGGCGAATTCGACGCGCTCGGCGCACGCATCACGGAGGTGATCCATGACGCTCGCTGAAATCCTCGCCTCGCTGTTCCCGCGGGGAAGCTCGGTCGTCGTCGAGGATGGCCTGATCCACGGGCAAGGCCGTCGCGTGGATGGCTCGCCGCTGCATGTGATCGGCGTCTGCGAGCGCAGCGCGGTCGGCATCGACGAGGCCGCGAAGCTCGCGCGCCACGTGCTTGAAATAATCGCGGGCGAGGACAGCGCGCCGATCCTCGTACTGATCGACAGCGACAGCCAGCGCATGTCCAAGCGCGATGAAATGCTTGGTCTCAACGAATTTCTCGCGCACCTGGCCAAGTGCCTGATCCTCGCCGACGTGCTCGGCCATGCGACAATCGGCCTTCTATACGGCCATACCGCAGCGGGCGCTTTCATCGCCACCGCGCTGGCGACACGCACGCTGCTCGCGCTGCCCGGCGCCGAGCCCGTGGTCATGGACCTGCCGTCGATGGCGCGCGTGACCAAGCTGCCGATCGAGACTCTGCAGGCGATGGCGAAGACCACGCCGGTGTTCGCGCCGGGGCTTGCTAACCTCGCCCAGACCGGTGCGGTCGCGGCGACGCTCGATCCGCAACGTTCGCTCGCCGCGCAGGTCGAGGAAATCCTCGTCGCCAACGCCCGCGAGGCAGGCAAGGATGAGCGCGACGTGCTCGGCAAACGGCGCAACGGCAGGACAAAGGCCGCCGACATTGCCCTGCGCGTGCAGGAGCTGGCGCGTGCCTCGACTTGATCGCGATCCGCCGCGCCACAGTCTCGTGCGCGTACACGCGCGCGCTTGGCAGGCGTCGCTCGCGGCGCAACCCGCTTTGCAAGGCGAGCCGGTGCTGCGTGACTGGGCAGCGCGCGGCTGGCCGCTGATCGCGCGCCGTGCGCTGCCGGGCGAAGCCGCGGGTGTGCCGCTGGGCCTGCCGTTGCCACCCGCGCTCGGCAAGCGGCGCATTGCGGTAACGATGCCGGCGGATGCGATCGAGTCGGTGTTCTCGCTGCCGTCGCTGCACGACGCGATGGCGGGCGCACCGCTTTCATGGCAGGCGACCTTGCACCATCTCGTCGGCGTTGCCGAGGATTTCCAAGTCGAAGTACGCGTGTTCGGCTCGCTTGCCTGGCAGGCGCTTACCGGGCTCGCGTATCTCGGCGCGAACTCCGATCTTGATCTGCTCTGGACCCTGCCCGCGCGCGCGCGGCTGGCCGATCTTCTCGCCACGCTGGCGATGATCGAGGCACGCGCACCGATGCGTCTCGACGGCGAATTCGTGCGTGCCGATGGCGCCGGTGTGAACTGGCGCGAATTGCACGCGGGCGCAGGCGAGGCGCTCGTGAAGACGTGCGGCGCGGCGCGGCTCGAACCGGTCGCCACATTTCTCGGAGAGGCCGCGTGAACGCGCTAGCGCAAACTTCGACCGTCGTTGTTTCCACGTTGCGCGGAATTGGAGCGGATTTTCGCCGTCCGTTGGACGCTGGCACTTGCGATAACTTCCCGCAGCGCATCGCCGCGCTCGCGCAGGACTGTTTGTATCTCGAAATTACCACCTGGCCCAAACCCGGTCTCGTCAGTCATGTCGACAACGGCAGTCACGATGACATGGACGCAGCGACGTTCTTGCGCAGCGCCGCGGCGATTGCCCCGTATTTCGCGGAACTCGCAGATGCCGGCGCCTGCGACGCGGCGATGCCGACCTTGCGTCGTATCGGCCTGCGTGCGGAGATCGCGATGCTGCGCGCGACCGGTGGCGTCAACACGCATCGCGGCGCGATTTTCGGCCTCGGCCTGCTCTGCGCCGCAGCGGGCGCGCGCGAAGCCGCTAGCGCCGTGTGCGGTGAAACGCTTGGCGCGATCGTCGCACGACGCTGGGGTGCGGACATTCTTGCCGGGCCGCGCCTGTGCGCCAGTCACGGCGAGCGCGCGCGGCAGCGTTTCGGCGTGGGCGGCGCCCGGGTCGAAGCCGCGCGCGGATTTCCGAGCGTTTACCATGTCGGCATCCGAGCCTTGCGCGACGCCAGGCGGCTTGCGCCTGGCGACGCCGAGGCGCAGCGCGTGCACGCCTGCCTCGCGCTCATTGCGGCCACCGACGACACCAATCTCCTGCACCGCGGCGGCCGCGATGGACTCGAATTCGCGCAAGCCATTGCGCGCGCCTTCCTCGAGCGCGGCGGCATCGCGCAGGCGGATTGGCTTTCCGCTGCCGCGACGATCCACACCGCGTTTGTCGCGCGCCGGCTGAGTCCCGGCGGCGCGGCCGATCTGCTGGCGATGAGTTTGTTCGTCGATCGACTCGACCGCGAAGGCGACATCGGCGAGCTGCCGCGATGACGCTGGCGATTCTCTGCTCCGGCCAGGGCGCGCAATATGCGGGCATGTTTGCGCTGACTCGCGACACACCTGCGGCGAAACCGCTGTTCGCCGTCGCCACCGCGTTGCTTGGCTACGATCCGGGCGATGCCTCGCTTGCGGCGCAGAATCTGCTGCGCAATCGCGACGCCCAGGTGTTGTGCACGCTGGCGCCGTTATGCGTCGTCGCCGCACTCGGCAATGCCTTGCCGGCGCGGCGCTGCGTCGCCGGTTACAGCGTCGGCGAAATCGCGGCGTGGAGCGTCGCCGGCTTGATCGAACCCGGCGCCGCGCTCGAACTCGTCGCCGCGCGCGCGCAGGCGATGGACGCGGCGAGCCAGGGTGATGAGAGCATGCTGTTCGTGCGCGGCTTGGCGCGCGAACTTGTCGACGCGATGTGCGCCGGTCGTGCAGCAGAGATCGCGATCATCAATCCGGGCGAGGCGTTCGTGCTTGCCGGACAGCGCGATGCGCTCGATGCCATCGCGATCGAAGCAAGGCAGCGCGGCGCGGTGCGCGTGGTGCCGGTCGCGGTGCAGGTCGCCTCGCATACGCGCTTTCTGGCCGCCGCGTCGCCCGTGTTTCGCGAGCGCCTCGGGCAGGCGCACATCACGCGCGCGCTGCGCCCCGGAGTGCGGCTGCTCAGCGGCATCGATGCAGCAACGGTGCTCGATGTTCGCGCGGGTCTCGACAAACTTGCCGCACAGATTTCGCAGCCCGTGCAATGGGCGGCCTGCATCGACGCCTGCGTCGAATCGGGAGTGACCGCCTTCCTCGAACTCGGCCCCGGCCGCGCACTCGCCGAGATGGCGGCCGCGGCGTATCCGTCACTGCCGTCGCGCAGCGTCGAAGACTTCAAGTCTCTGCAAGGCGTGTGCGATTGGCTCGCGCGCATCGACGCCTAGCGCTGTTTGACCTAGCTGCCAACCCGATCTAGTCGCGGGACTCGTTGCCGTTGCCGTGGACTGTTGCGATCCAACACGCAAGCCGGGCCGAGCGGAACGCGCGAAATGCGGAAGAAATCGATGGAAAAACAAGCCCCCGGCTCAACTTGTTGATGTCATCCCGCGCTTCACAACATTGAATGCCGCCTAACGGCAGCGCCGCATTCAGCTGGCGTACCTTGAGCCACCGCGCGGCTGCGCGTAGCTTGTCCCTCGTAATCTCCCTACTGCAAGGCAGATTGCCATGTTGACCCCGAGCATCGAGCGCTCGGGGTCTTTTTATTTTCCGACAGGAAAATCAGTGCTCGTCGTGAAGCGGCGACTGCGTGGGTTACACACACGTGTGCGTCAAAAGATGTAGTGCAGTCCCACCGATGCCGACCAGCGTAGCTCGATCTGTAGGCCGTTGACGCGCTGATGCAGCGGAACCTGCGCGAAGGCATAGGCTGAAAATCGGCGCGAGAGATTCCAGGTCATGCCGGGACTCAGGTAGATCAGGGTTGCACCGCTGTTGTCGATGTCGGCATTCGCGCCCTGCTCGCGCCTCTCGAAGCGCGCATTGACCTGCAACTGCGGCACGAAGGTCTCGCTCGCGGTGTAGCGCAAACCGGCGTTGAGATTCAAGCCCGTGCCCGGTTTGAAGTTTTCACGCGAGTTCAGCGGTACCTGCAGCAGCGCTTGACCGAAGTAGCCCCAGTCCGCATTGAACGCACCGAAATGGTAGGCACCGAGCAACAGATCGGTGGTGCCGGTACCGAGCTGCAGGCCGCGATCGACAGTCTCGCCCTGCTGCGGTCCCGTTTCGAACTTGCTGCCGAACGCTCCGGTCGGCAGCTTGACGCCGAATTCGACGCCGGTGTCGCGTTGCGCATCGAAGCCGGAATAGCGCGCAAGCACACGCAGATCGCCGATACCCTCCTCGTGCGAGGTCGAGACCGCCTCGTCGCCCGCGACGATCGTGCCGTGCGAACGATTGAACCAAGGCAGTGCGACGCTGACGCCCCAGTCCTTGCCCGGGCTGTAATCGAGTGCGAACGTATAGTTGCGGTTGGTCGTGTACTGCTGCACTTCGCGCTCGTTCGGAATCGCGACAGTTTCGCGGGCGACGCTGCTCGTGCCTTCGCGCAGTTGATCCTGGTCGAAAAAATCGAAACGCGCGTCGAAGCGCCAACCCTTGCTTGTGGCCAATCCCTGACTGGCCCAATCCGAACTCAGGGTGCAGCCGCAGGCCGAGCAGGCGAGCGCAGCCGGCGACGCCACGGCGGTGAACAATCCTGCAAACAGGCAACGAACGACGGGACGCATGCAACTCCTTGATAAAAACCTGTGTGGCGAACCGTCACCTTGCCGGTTGCGTAGTCTAGGCGACGCGCTTCGGCCAAAAATGCGGCAGGATGCCGCATTCGTGCGCAGGCTTACGCGGCGACTGCCTCGAAGTACGGCGCCGGCGCGTACGACAGTTTCGGAACAGTCCTATATTCCAGTCATCGCGACGGACGTTCATTTTCGCGGAGCATGCGGCAAGCACATCGGCGCGACGACCTTTATGTCTTCGTGTCGCGCCCCTATCTTCCGCAGGCGACAATCTTTTTCATCTTCAACGGAGCAGGCAATGGAACTCGGCATGATCGGCTTGGGCCGCATGGGCGCGAACATGGCGCAGCGGCTGGTGCGCGGCGGACATCGCGTGGTGGGATTCGACTTTAGCGCGGAAAGCCGCGCACGCGCCGCGCAGAATGGCATCGATCCGGTCGCGTCGCTGGCCGAACTCGTCGCCGCACTCAAGGCCCCGCGCGCGCTCTGGCTGATGGTGCCGGCCGGCGCGCCGGTCGATGCGACCATCGACAACCTGCTGCCGCTGCTCGCGCCGGGTGACACGCTCATCGACGGCGGCAACTCGATGTACAAGGACACGCAGCGGCGCGCGCAACGCCTCGCCGAACACGAGATCCACTACGTCGACTGCGGCACCAGCGGCGGCGTCTGGGGTTTGCAGGAAGGCTACAGCCTGATGATCGGCGGCGACGAGGCCGTCGTGGCGAGGCTGGCGCCGATCTTCGCCACGCTCGCACCCGCACCCGACCGCGGCTGGGGTCGCGTCGGTCCGGTCGGTTCCGGGCACTACACCAAGATGGTCCACAACGGCATCGAGTACGGCATGATGCAGGCTTACGCCGAAGGCTTTTCCATCCTCGAGCACAAGCAGGAATTCGCCCTGGACCTGGCTCAGATCGGCGAGATCTGGCGGCACGGCAGCGTGGTGCGTTCGTGGCTGCTCGACCTCACCGCCGATGCGCTCAAGAAGAACCCGTCGCTGCAGGGCATCGCGCCCTGGGTGGCCGATTCGGGCGAAGGCCGCTGGACCCTTGCCGATGCGATCGAGCTCGGCGTCTCGACGCCGGTCATCGCGGCCTCGTTGCTCGAACGCATTCGTTCGCGCGACAAGGATTCATTCTCCGACAAGCTGCTCGCAGCGATGCGCAACCAGTTCGGCGGGCACGAAATGAAGAAAGAATAGCCGCGCGACGCCGCGGCCGGAATGGGTCAGGGCGCTGCGGGCGGTGCGCCCTGCGTGTCGGCGACCGCGCCGGCGAGCCGGTCACGCGTGGTCTGCAGCTGACGCGGGTTGAGCGCGGCGAACGCGGTCTTCGTTGCCGCGGCGAAGCGGCCTTCGGCATCGGCGAGCGCGCGCTCGTTATCGGCTAGGTCCTGGACGTAGCGTGGCGCGTCGATGCTCGTGCCGGTCTGCACGACCGGTTGGCGCGAACGTTCGAGCTCGACGCACTCGCGCAGCGCGTCCTCCATCTTCGACCACGGCTCGATTTGCGCCGGAGTGAGCAGCAGGTCGGCGCGCAGCTTACGCATCTCGCCGAGCATGGCGCGCAGCGGACTCGGCGCGCGTACGGCCACGTCAGGGTTTTTCGTTGCGGATGCGCTGCTCGGCTGCCCGCCATGGCTGCCGTGCCCGCCGTGGCCACCCATGCCACCGCCCATCTGCGCGGCGCCGGTGATCGGCCAGGCCAGCGCCGCCGCGATCAGTGCAACGAGAAGGAACTGTGTCGCCGCGCCGCGCATCTGCGCGTGCGCCGCAGCGGCCGTGGACCTGGCTGCGGCGTAGGCAAGGCGCGGCAAATTTGCGTTTGCCGGCGCCGGGCGGTAGACGATAGGCGCGAAGTTGCCGAGCCGGCGACACCAAGCATCGGCGTCTTCGGCAATCGAGATTTTCGTCATCATGCTGGTCGTTTCCGAATGAGCGAGTGCAATCGAACCGGCGCGAGTCTGGAAACGAAACGTGCAGGAAATGTGGAATGCGCGATCCGGACCGATGTGCGTTCAGCAAGTGGACATGTCCGCGGCCGGACCGCGCGACTCGCTTCAGACAAGCGCGAGTTTTCCTCTTACATCAACGCCTTGCGGAACACAGCCTGCGTCTTGACCCGCGCATAGCCTTCACGTTCGTAGAAGCGGTGCGCGCGCTCGCGCACCACGTTGCTGCGCACGCGCATCAACGCGAAGCCGTGCATCCGCGCCCATTGTTCCGCGGCCGCGAGCAAGGCCTTGCCGACGCCGATACCACGCGCGGACTCGTCGACGACGAGCCCAGCCAGCTCGGCATAGGGTGCGTCTTCGAGCTGCAGGCACGGCACGACATGGGTCCAGCCGACGACGCGGCCTTCGGCCTCAAGCGCCGCGACGAAGATTTCACCAGCGCTCGCGGCACGCACACGCGCGTAGCGCTCGCGCATCTCGACCGGTGCCGTCGGATAGCCGAGCTGCCCCGACAGCGCCGCGATCGATTCCACATCACGATCGTCCGCGGTGCGAACGACGATGCGCGCTTCAGTCGCAGCAGCCATCGCCGCCCTTGACCGTATGCGCATGCGTCGCCGCGACACCGCGCGTCAGACCGGCGACACTGGCCACGTAGTGGTCGGCGATCACCTTGGCCACGCACATCGACACGCGCTTGCCGGTCGGGATGTGGATGAACTCGTTCGGTCCGTGCGCGTTCGAGTGCGGACCGAGCACGCCGGTGATGAGGAATTGCGCGCCGGGGAATTTCTCGCCGAGCATGCCCATGAACGGGATCGAGCCGCCCTCGCCCATGTACGCCGGCGGCGGCCCGAAGAATTCCTTTGACGCGGCATCGACGGATTGCTCCAGCCACGGCGCGAGTGCGGGGGCGTTCCAGCCGCTGCCGGCCTTTTCGAGATCGAACGTGACCTTGGCCCCGTACGGCGGATCTTTTTCCAGCAGTGCCTTCAATTCGGCGCCGGCCTTGACCGCATCGAGCGTCGGCGGCACGCGCAGGCTGAGCTTGACCGCGGTAAACGGCCGCAGCACGTTGCCGGCAGAGTCGAGTGCGGGAATGCCGCCGACGCCGGTAATCGCGAGCGCCGGCCGCCAGGTGCGGTTGAGCACGAGCTCGGCGTCGTCGCGGCTGATCGGCTGCATGCCTTCGACCCACGGGAACTTCGAATAGACCGCATCGCCGAGCACCTTGGCCGCCTGCTTCGCCTGCTCGATGCGCTGCGCGGGAATCTCGACCTGGAATTCTCGCGGCACGATCTTGCCGGTGTCCTGATCCTCGAGTCGCGAGAGGATCTTGCGCAGGATGCGGAAGCTCGACGCGACCACACCCGAAGCGTCGCCCGAGTGCACACCCTCTTCGAGCACGCGCACGGTGAGATTGCCGCCGGTCAGGCCGCGCAGCGAAGTCGTCAGCCAGAGTTGGTCGTAATTGCCGCAACCCGAATCGAGGCAGACGATCAGCGAGGGCTTGCCGATGCGCGCGGCGAGATGGTCGACGTAGTACGGCAGGTCGTAGCTGCCCGATTCCTCGCAGGCTTCGATCAGCACGACGCAGCGCGCGTGCGGCGTCTTCTGCGCCTTCAGCGCGAGGATCGCGGCGAGCGAACCGAAGATCGCGTAGCCGTCATCGGCGCCACCTCGGCCGTAGAGCTTGTCGCCCTCGATCACCGGCTTCCATGGACCGAGATGTTCGGCCCAGCCGGTCATCTCGGGCTGCTTGTCGAGATGGCCGTAGAGCAGTACGCAATCGTCGCCGCTTTTCGCATCTTTCGATGCCGGGATGTCGATAAAGATCAGTGGCGTGCGGCCTTCGAGTCGCACCACTTCAACCGTCATGCCCTCGATCGCCTTGGTCTTGGCCCAACCCGAGAGCTGCGCGACCGCCTGATCCATGAACCCGTGCGCCGCCCAGTCCTTGTCGAACATCGGCGACTTGTTCGGAATCTTGATGTATTCGACGAGCTGCGGAACGATCTCCTCGTCCCAGCGCGCGGAAACATCGGAGCGGGTCAGGTTGGCATCCATCGCAATCACCTTGGCAAATTTCAAGGTTGCGATTTTAGTCCCCCTCACTCCGTGCTGACGAGGGCCGCTTGCTCTGCTTTGCTTGGTCACGCTCTTTAATTGCTTTCTGAAAAGCAAGGGCTTCCACTCGCCCTGCGGGCGAGCGTCTTACTTTCTTTGCTTGCACAAAGAAAGTAAGCAAAGAAATGCCCCCCAGAGCATTGCGCCTTTCGCGCATCCTGCGCGAACGGTCCGCGTCAGCGGCCGGGTTCCGCTAATTGCACGTCCGTGTGCAATAGCGGAATGCGCGCGGTCCTCGCGCGCACCCTTCGGGCCTTTTCGACCGCTGCCGCCGCAATGCAATGGGGATCCGGAAAAGCCGAAGCAGCGCGCATCCTGCGCTCCTGGCTTGCTGTTGATGTTGCTCTGCACTTGATCTTCGGGTGCCCGTTTGCCGCGGCGAGGGTGTGACGGAAACGCCCGCAGGGGCGGCGCGATGGATCGCGCCGAGTTCGTTGTCTGGACAAGGACGTTCAGTCAACGAACCCCGGCACACCCTCGCGCACCGCCGCGGGCGGCGCGGCATCCGGGTGCATTTCTTTTGGTTACTTTTCTTTGGGCAAGCAAAGAAAAGTGACCCGCGCGCCGGACGCGCGCGGAAAACCGAATGGACGCGGTCAGAAAGAACCTAAAGACGGAGCACAATTGGATTCCCGCCGGGGGCGCGAGGGAATCTCAAGCGAGAACGTGTCGAGGCGCAGAACAAGCGCCAAACCGTCCGGGATGCACATCCCCCCATCCCATGCCATAATTTGGGGCCAACTCCGGCCGCCAGCTTTCCCGGCGCGGCCTCCAACAAGGGTCAAATGATGGATTTCTTCATTTCCAGCGCCTACGCGCAAGCGGCGGGCGCCGCGGGACAGCCGAGTCCGTGGCCGAGCCTGATCATGTTCGGCGCGGTCTTCGTGGCGATGTACTTCTTCATGCTGCGTCCGCAGATGAAGCGCGCCAAGGAGCAGCGCACGATGGTCGAGGCGCTAGCCAAGGGCGACGAAGTCGTCACCAATGGCGGCATCGCCGGCCGCGTCACCGACGTGGGCGATACCTTCCTCAGCGTCGAAATCGCGCCGAACGTCACGATCAAGGTGCAGAAGCAGGCCGTATCGATGGTCCTGCCGAAAGGCACGTTGAAATCGTCCTGAGCCGGCCGCATCCGTTCCAGACCCCGTGAATCGCGTCGAGCTGCGGCCCGCGCGGTGAATTAAAACAACAACCGTTGCGCCCCGAATCCGGCGCATGAGCGATATCGATGAACGATTTTGCCAAATGGCGTTACGCCCTGATCGCGGTCGTGCTGATCCTCGGCGCGATCTATGCCCTGCCCAACGCCTTCTTCCCGCAACCCGCGGTGCAGGTGTCCGCCAATCGCACGGGTACCGTCGACCAGGCGCTCAAGGAAAAGGTCCAGGGCGCGCTGGAAAAAGACAAACTCGCGTTCAAGAGCCTTGAATTGAACAAGGACACCCTGCTCGCGGAATTTAACGATTCGGATACGCAGAACAAGGCGCAGGCCGCGATCAGCAAGGCCCTCGGCGACCAGTACAACGTCGCGCTGAACATGGCCTCGACCGTGCCGGGCTGGCTGCGCGCGATCGGCGCCAACTCGATGCCGCTCGGCCTCGACCTGCAGGGCGGCGTGCACTTCCTGCTCGAAGTCGACCAGAAGGCCGCGCTCGACAAGATGCAGCAGCGCTATCGCGACGACATCGCCGGTGCGCTGCGCGACGCGAAGATCCGCTACGAGACGATCAATTCGAGCGCGAACGGCATCGTCGCCACGTTCAAGAGCGACGAAGACCGCAAGGCCGCCGGCAACGTGATCGCCAAGCAGGTCAACCAGCCCGAGAAGCTCGGCGACCAGCCGCCGCTGGAGTTGACCGATGGCGCGGCCACCGCCGACAGCTTCCCTCTGATCGCGAAGGTTCGCGAATCGACCGCGCTCGCCGCCTCGCGCAGCACGATCTCGAGCAACCTGACCACGCTGCGCAACCGCGTCAACCAGCTCGGCGTGTCCGAGCCGCTGATCCAGCAGCAGGGCGCGAACCGCATCGTCGTCGAACTCGCCGGCGTGCACGACACGGCCGAGGCGAAGAAGATCCTTGGCGCGCAAGCCACGCTGGAATGGCGCGCGGTCGACGAGAACGCGACCGGCGCGGCCAACCTCGGCAATCCGGGAGCGTACGAAATCGCCAAGACCGGCAACGTGCCGCCCGAATCGCGCCTGTACTACATGCAGCGCATCGGCCCGGACGGCAAGCCTGAGCCGATCATCCTGTCGAAGAAAGTCATCGCCGGCGGCAACGATCTGGTCAACGCGACCGCGATTCCCGACCCGCAGACCGGTACGCCGGCGGTGTCGATCCAGCTCAACGCCAAGGGCGGCGCGAAGATGCTCGAGTTCACCCAGCAGGCCGTCGGCAAGCGCATGGGCGTGGTCTACATCGAACGCGTGCCGCAGACACAGATCGTCGACGGCAAGGAAGTGCGCACGTTCAAGGAAACGCAAGAGGTCATCAACGCAGCGACGATCCAGGGCGTGTTCGGCTCGCGCTTCCAGACCACGGGCCTGGGCCAGAAGGAAGCGAGCGACCTCGCCCTGCTGCTGCGCGCCGGCTCGCTCGCCGCGCCGGTCGACATCGTCGAGGAGCGCGTCATCGGCGCCAGCCTCGGCCAGGAAAACATCGACAAGGGCTTCAAGGCCGTCCTCCTCGGCCTGCTCGCCGTGCTGATCGCCGCGGCGATCTACTACAAGCTGTTCGGCCTGATCGCCGACGTCGCGCTGGTGTTCAATCTCGTCCTGCTCGTCGCCGTGCTCTCGCTGTTCCAGGCCACGCTGACTATGCCCGGCATCGCCGGCATCGTGCTCACCCTCGGCATGGCAATCGACGCCAACGTGCTGATCTGCGAGCGCATCCGCGAGGAACAGCGCAACGGCGCCACCCCGCTCGCCGCGATCAAGGCCGGCTACGAGAAGGCCTGGGCGACGATTCTCGACGCCAACGTCACCCATCTGCTCGCCGCGGTCGCCCTGCTGTTCTTCGGCTCGGGTCCGATCAAAGGCTTCGGTGTGACCCTGCTCATCGGCATCCTCACCTCGATGTTCACCTCGGTCACGCTGACGCATGCGATCGTGAATCTGGTCCACGGTCGGCGCAAAGTGAAGGCCCTTTCGGTTTGATGTTTTCCTCTCCCCGTGTGGGAGAAGGAAAAGACAGAAGAGTACACAAATGGAAATTTTCAACCACGACAGCAAGATCGACTTCCTGCGCCTGCGCACCATCAGCATCGGCGTCTCGATCGTCCTCCTGCTCATCTCGCTCGGCGCGCTCGCCACGCGCGGCCTCAACTACGCGCTCGATTTCACTGGCGGCGTGCTCGTCGAGGCGGCATACCCGGCTCCGCCCGAGGCCAATGCGATCCGCGACACGCTAGAAGCGGCCGGTTTCCACAACGCGCAGGTCACCCCGTATCTCGGCACGAACGACGTTGCCATCCGCCTGCAACTGGGCGAAGCCGGCGCCGCCAAAGGTGAGGCGGGTGACGATCTGAAGAAGATGAACCAGATCGCCGACAATGTCATCGCCACGCTCAAGGCAAAGGACGCCGACGTGACCAAGAAGAGCGCGAGCTTCGTCAGCGCCTCGGTCGGCGAAGAGCTCAAGAGCGATGGCATCGTCGCCGTCATCTTCGTCATCATCGGCATCATGATCTACATCGGCATCCGCTTCGAATGGCGCTTCGCCATCGCCGCGATCGCCAGCGAATTTCACGACACGATCATCGTGCTCGGCTTCTACGCGCTGACCCACCGCGAGTTCGACGTCAACGTGCTCGCCTCGGTGCTCGCCGTGGTCGGCTACTCGATCAACGACAAGGTCGTCGTGTTCGACCGCGTGCGCGAACTGTTCCGCTCCGCGCGCCGCGCCGAGCCGGTCGAGATTCTCAACAAGGCGATCAACTCGACCCTGTCGCGTACGATCATCACCGCGCTGTTCACCGCGATCACGATGATCGCGCTGTACCTGTTCGGCGGCTCCGCAGTGCACGGCTTTGCTCTGACCATGGTCATCGGCATCGTAGTCGGCACGCTGTCGTCGATCTTCTTCGCCAACCCGATCCTGTATTGGCTCGGCGTGTCGAAGAAGGACCTGATGCCGGTCGCGCGCGACAATTCCGAGCTCGCGCGTCGCCCCTGAGATTCTCGCCTAGGGCGCGATTCATCGTGCCCTGCCGCTGTGCTCGTCATTCCAGCGCAAGCTGGACTGCGAAAGCGGGTGCCTCAGCGAATAGCCCGAAGGCATGCCGAGAGAGCGGCATGTAATCCAGTCTGCATGGATGCCATACAAAGCATCGCATCCGCGTGTCCAAGGCGCGTCCCTTCCCCTTTCCACGCGCATCCCGCGCGCGGGTCACTTTTTCTTCTCCAGCGAAGAAAAAGTAACCAAAAAGACGCCGCCCCCGACACCGCACCACGCGCGCTGCGCGCGCGTGGTGCCCTGCGCTTCTCGGCGCCCGCGGGCCGGCGCGAACTCGCGCATCCCTGCGCTCGGACATGCGCGCCTTTCCCCCGCCGTCGCCTGCGATGCTCGGTGCGGTGAAGGGGGAGGAAAATCGAAGGCCAGGTCAAGAGCAACGGCGTGCAGTGCTTTTGCTTTGCTCCTGCCCTTGCTTCTGCGCGCAGGAGCGCGCTGCCTTGGCTTTTCCGGGTCCCCATTGCATTGCGGCGGCAGCGGTCGGAAAAGCCCGCAGGGTGAGCGCGATGGATCGCGCTCATTCGGCTGCCTGCACACGGATGTGCAGTCAGCCGAACCCGGCCGCTGACGCGGACCCTTTGGGCGGGATGCCCAAAGGGCGCAATGCTCTGGGGCGCATTCTCTTTGGTGACTTTCTCTTGGGCGAGCAAGAGAAAGTCACCCGCTCGCCCGCAGGGCGAGTGGAAGCTTTGGCTCTTAAAAGCCAAAGAGAAAAGCTGGATTCCAGCTTGCGCTGGAATGACGAGCAGCGCAGACGCGAAGCATTGCGTCTTACTTACGCCTGAGTAAGTAAAACTCCGCAACAAAATCCCCAAGCCGCCGCGCGGCGATCGCCTCGCGCAACCCGCGCATCAGATCCTGGTAGTAATGCAGATTGTGGATCGTCGCCAGCATGGGCCCGAGCATCTCGCCGCATTTGTCGAGATGGCGCAGATAGGCGCGCGAAAACCCGTTTGCGCAGGTGTAGCAGGCGCAGGCCTCGTCGAGTGGACGCGTGTCGCGCTCATATTGCGAATTGCGGATGCGCAGCACACCGGTGCGCGTGAAGATGTGCGCGTTGCGCGCGTTGCGCGTCGGCATCACGCAGTCGAACATATCGATCCCGCGCACGACCGCCTCGACGATGTCCTCGGGGCGGCCGACGCCCATCAGATAGCGCGGCCGATCCGCCGGCAGCAGCGGCACAGTTTCTTCGAGCGTGCGGTTGCGCTCCCTTTCCGGTTCGCCAACCGCGAGACCGCCGACCGCATAGCCGTCGAAGCCGATCTGCAGCAGACCCTCGGCCGATACCTTGCGCAGCCCCGGATAGGTGCCGCCCTGGACGATGCCGAACAGCGAGTTCGGATTCTTCAGATCATCGAACGCGCGTCGAGAACGCGCAGCCCAGCGCAACGACAACTCCATCGAATCGCGCGCCTGCTTTTCCGTCGCCGGATACGGCGTGCATTCGTCGAAGATCATCGCGATGTCGGAATCGAGCACGCGCTGGATGCGCATCGACTCCTCGGGTGAGAGGAACACCTGCGAGCCGTCGACCGGCGAGGCGAAGCGCACGCCCTCCTCCGTGATCTTGCGTCGCTCGGCGAGCGAGAACACCTGGAAGCCGCCAGAATCGGTCAGGATCGGCTTGCTCCAGCCGATGAACTTGTGCAGCCCGCCGAACTCGCCGATCACGTCGAGACCCGGGCGCAGGAACAGATGAAACGTGTTGCCGAGGATGATCTCCGCACCGATGTCGAGGATCGATCGCGGCGTCATGCCCTTGACCGAGCCGTAGGTGCCCACCGGCATGAACGCCGGCGTTTCGATCGTGCCGCGGGCGAAGCCCAGCCGACCGCACCGCGCCGCGCCGTCGCCGGCGAGAAGTTCAAACCGCATTGCGTTTCCTCGGATCCAATTCAGGCCGCGGATTTTACGCGCTCGCGACGCCTACCGCGCGTCCAGCGGGCTACGCACGCCGAGACCGCCGCGATTGAGAACGTGGGTGTAGATCTGCGTCGTCGCCACGTCCTTGTGGCCGAGCAACTCCTGCACCGTGCGGATGTCGTAACCCGATTCGATCAGATGCGTGGCAAACGAATGCCGCAGCGTGTGCGCGCTGACCGGTTTGACGATACCCGCCTTGGCGCATGCCGCCTTCAACGCGCGCGAGAACACCGCATCGTCCAGGTGGTGCCTGCGCACCGCGCCGCTGCGCGGATCGCGCGACAATTGCGCGGCCGGAAACAGCCAGCGCCAACCCCGCTCGAGATGCGCGCGCGGATACTTTCGTGCGAGCGCATGCGGCAGCCAGACTGCAGCGGTGCCCGCGGCGAGATCCTGCGCAAGCAGGACGCGCGCGCGCTCGACCTCGCGCTGCAGCGGCTCGACCAGCGAACGCGGCAGCATCGTGTGCCGGTCCTTGCCGCCCTTGCCATCGCGCACGACGATCTCGTTGCGCGCGAAGTCGACATCCTTCACGCGGCAGGCGCAGGCCTTCCATCAGCCGCATGCCCGTGCCATAGAGCAGGCTGGCAATCAGCCACGGCCGACCATCCATCGCCGCGAGCAAGCACGCCGCCTCCTCGCGTGCCAGCACCGTCGGCACACGACGCGGTCGCTTCGCGCGCACGACTCGGTCCAGCCAAGGCAACTTGAGCCTGAGTACCTCTCGATATAGATACAGCAACGCGGAAAGCGCCTGATTCTGCGTCGCTGCAGCAACTTCGCCGTCGGTCGCCAGGCCGCTCAAAAACGCCTCGACCTCATCCGCACCCAATTCGCGCGGATGCCGTTTGCCATTGGCGAGGATGAACCGCCGTATCCATCCCACATACGCCTGCTCCGTGCGCAGGCTGTAATGTTTGACGCGTAACTTGCGCCGAACTTCGTCCAACAGGCGCGGAGCCTGCGACCCAGCCGGCACCGCTGTTACGCCCCCGCTTCCGGCCTGATAATCCATTACGCCCTCGCTTCGCGATGATTGCAACGAAGCTTGGCCGCGGATTGTCGCGGCGGATATCGGGTAACTGCTTGCTGTAGTGTAAGAATTTCGCTTGACGTGCAATCGAAGCCGGCTGAACATCCCGTGCAACGCCCCGGATGTGGGGTCTATTTGTAGTTAGGCGCCGGCGGTCCAATGCGAATTGCTTCCCTAGCAATGGTTATATGCGGTATCGGGGCGTGCGCAAATTCTGGCGGCACGAAGCAATACGAGCCCATGTATTCTCGCGCTATCAGGTTGTGTATCGAGCACTACCTCCCAAACTCCATGGCTCGCGCTGAAGGGTTTGATCTTGATAAGCATCAATCCGAGGTGCAAGCTCGACGCAACGAGCTCGCGGCTCAATTCGGCAACGCAGCCGGAATCTCATACGTTCAGGGCCGCATCGCGCAGGGTGGCGAAGAGCTCACCATGCTTTGCGCCAATGAATTGCTCAATGCTGCTAGGTCGGTGCGCCGCTAGCGCCTAACTATTCGGTCAAGTGGACCGCCGCGATGTCGCGCTGTAATCTGACGCTCACTGTGGCAGCGGCCACTTACCTCAAGCGTTAGGCCTCACAAAGCATGTCCGATCGAGACATCCGCATCGATTCGTACTTCTCGCTTCCCACCGATCTGGCATCAGAGCTGCGCGCTTGGCCAGAGTTTCTTGCTGGCGAAGGGTACACAGTAGAGCTTCAATCGCCATCCGAGCGTATCTCGGTTCAACCGGAATTTGACGAGGGCCAAATGTTCATTCGTCTCACCGGTACGGGTACAGGCCCACTCTTTCATCGTGTCCTGGGTGCTACAGTTCACTCGCTCTCGGCGCACAGCGATAGCGTCTTCATCACTCGCTGGTCCTCGTAGCCGTCGGGCATCTCTTGCTCAGCCAGCTTGCTAACTGGCAGCCCGCGTGAGGCCTAACTATTCGGTCAAGTGGACCGCTGCGACGGGCCACGGTAATCTGACGCCCACTGTGGCAGCGGCCACTCACCTCAAGCGTTAGGTGCCACAAAAATGCTCGCTGACTACGATGGCATTGAAGGCATGACGGTCAACGAGCGCCTCTCGCATTTCAATCTCTTTGCGGCTTTTGATGAGGCGGTAAAGTCTGGAAAGCTTGAGGTAATTGTCTCCGTACTCCGTCGAGCTCAGTTCACCGAGGCACAAGCAAACCTTACAGCTTCTTCAGTACTTGCAAACCCTTCGCGCCTCGGTCGCTAACGCAGGTGGCACCTAACTATTCAGTCAAGTGGACCGCTGCGACGTGCCACGGTAACCTGACGCCCGCTGTGGCAGCGGCCACTTACCTCAAACGTTAGGGCGCACGTGAAGGCCGAAGAAATACTCACGGTTCGTTGCAAGACTCACGGCCCACAACCCCAGGCATTCGTCTGTCAGCACATCCTTGAAACGCTCGATACCAATCAAGCGATCGGGTTCCATTGGCCCGCTGAATCTAACAGTCCCTTCCCGGATGCGTGGTGCACAGAGTGCGAAGCAGCCCGTGTTGCCGCGGGCGGAGATTGGAACGATGAGCTTATGAAGGCGGTAGATATCAAGCTTATTTGCGGTTCTTGCTACCAGGTTGCCAAAGGCATTTGGTTGCGTGCAAGGCACCCTGTGTCGAGTGCGCCCTAACTATTCGGTCAAGTGGACCGCTGCGGCGTGCCGCGGTAACCTGACCCTCACTGTGGCAGCGGCCACTTACCTCAAGCGTTAGGCGCCTACTTCTATGTTTCCAGGTCTTCCAGCGTTTGCTGTCTTCCTGCTTTCGGCGGGCGGGCAACTTCCAGGCTCTGTGCTTGAAACAGAACACTATGTCATTGAACTTTCGGAGACTTGTCCGGAGTTCAGCGTAGGCGATTGTACGGCGAGCTATCTCGGAAAGAACAAGACAACCGGCGCTTCCATCCGCCTCGAAGGCAAGTCGGTAATGGCCTTGTGCAAAGACAACGCCACGCCGTGCCATTTCACTTGCTATCAATTCCCCAGCGGCGCTTATACGTATTTTGTCTACCCCGACGGCGATCTCAGAGTTACTAAGGGTGGGCATGTAGTCGCCCAAGAGCATGGCTCTTGGCGAGGCAGCGGCGCCTAACTATTCGGTCAAGTGGACCGCTGCGATGGGCCGCGGTAATCTGACGCCCACTGTGGCAGCGGCCACTCACCTCAAGCGTTAGCTACCGTTGGAGCGACACGTGCGCGGCATACTCCCATTCGGTCTTCTCTTCTCTGCACTTATCGCTATACAAGGCTGTGCGCCGCTTCAATCAGAAGACACAGCAAAGCTTCCTCGCTCAGCAGTTGAGCAGCAGCTCTCGTCTTCCGATCCATCAAACTACTATGTTTATGCTGCGAGGCTTTTCCACGAAGGTGCCAAAGAAGACGCCGTTTTCTGGTTCTACGTTGGTGAAATTCGCTACCGGTTCTACCTTGCAGCAAACCCCACTCTCGATCCTAGTGGCGCCCCTGCTCTCTTCAGTTCTTTGCATGAAGAGGTCGGTTCTGTAGTCAACGGGTGGGCCGGCGCCGACCCTGACTCATGGGCAAAGCAAATGGGGCGCGCTCTAGCTTGGGACGCCACCAACGACAACAAATTCACATCCAAGGCCACCTATGCCAAGCAGTGGCAAGACGCTCGTTTGGGGTTAGAGAAGCTTAAAGAGGAGGTGGTAGCAAATAAGGCTCAAATCCTTGAAGAGCGTAAGAAACGAGGCCTGTGAGATCGATAGCTAACTATTCGGTCAAGTGGACCACTGCGACGTGCCACGGTAATCTGACGCTCATTGTGGCAGCGGCCACTTACCTCAAGCGTTAGGCTTCAGCAGTGAAGACT
The DNA here is from genome assembly GCF_000378125.1 of Rudaea cellulosilytica DSM 22992. Taxonomy (GTDB): domain Bacteria; phylum Pseudomonadota; class Gammaproteobacteria; order Xanthomonadales; family Rhodanobacteraceae; genus Rudaea; species Rudaea cellulosilytica. The sequence continues at coordinate 125,310 of NZ_KB899243.1, forward strand.
CGTAGCACTATCATCGTTTCTTTCACATGCTTGGCTTTCGCAGGCGTCGCCGCTTTTTCGCTGTGTCAAGAGATGGTCTATCTATCCGCGCAACAAGATGTTTCAGCGTACAGTGCGGACAATTGGTCTTATCAAGACCGCCCAGACGCGGTGATTCGTTCTGGTAGCACAGTACCTATCGTGGGCTGCGTTAGCGACAAGAGTGACGTCCACGAAATCGTCGAGATCTCCGGCCATAGGTACTTCGTAGGTCCGGGGAGCTACACAATCCCCAGGCGTCGGGCCAGCATCGAGGAGGCTTGGTTCAATCCTCGGGCCATCCTTAGTTGTGCAGGCTTTCTCCCGGGCGTTTCCCGCGAAGCGCCTAACTAGGCGCTCAAGCGGACCGTGCGGGCGAACTTGCTCGCGCGTACCATGGGTCATCGGCCGCACGGCCGCTTAGCTTAGGCGTTAGGCGTCGGCACCACCACCGTCACATACTTTCGGTATTTTCGAATGGTCTCTGTAGTCCACAACCCATCCAGCGTCTTTCCGCCCTATCGGGGCTACGTACACGCCCTTGAAGTTCCGGCTGGTTCCCGGCTGCTGTTCATCAGCGGACTCAATGGATTCGAGCAGGACGGTGTCACAATGCCTGACTCGTTCGAAAGCCAGGCTGAGATCATTTGGGCTCACATCCGCTCGATCTTGGCCTCAGCCGGAATGACCGTGACCAATCTTGTATCGTTGCGCACCTACTTAGCCGACCCAAAGCACGATGAGGCCAACGCACAAATGCGTGCCAAACAACTGGGAACGCATCGTGTCTCGTCCACAGTTGTGTGCTGCCAGCTTCTTGAGTCCAAGTGGAAGCTCGAAATCGAGGCAGTTGCTGCGGCGTAGCCTTCCGTGCCAAAAAAAACTTCGCAGTCCGTCGTCTGGATTCAACTTCTAAGTGCAACACCTAGCGGGACCGAGCGAACACTTCCCTCGGCGTTTTGAAGTTGTGCCGCTTACGTGGCCTGTCATTGAGGTGTCTTGCAATCTGGCGACCATCGTCAGCAGTGCGAAGAGCCGGCACCCATGACCGTATCGGCTTCCCAATCGCCGTTACGACCTCGCTTCAGTGTGAGTGATTCGGCGAGGCGGCACCGATCGAGAAAAATGCCGTAGTCCGAAAACAGAAAAGGAGGCGCGCTGCGCCTCCCACTATGAATTTATATCATCCCCAGGGGCTTGCGGCAAGGCTCAAGGCGAGAACTAGAATCGCGGCCCTGTCGATAGGACAGCCTGCATGAGGCAACAAAGGCGATGCATCATGATGATGATTGGATTCCGGTGTCACCTGAAAATTGCGACTTGGTAGTTGGTCCGTTCTACCACGGAACAAAAGCAAACCTGTCGGTGGGCGAGCTGCTGACGGCAGGCTTCAGATCCAACTACGACGATAGTGTCGTGATGAATCACATCTACTTCACAACCTTGCCAAAGGGAGCCGGCCTTGCTGCGGAAATAGCGAAGGGCGATGGTAGGCCGCGAGTCTATGTCGTCATGCCAATGGGAACATTTGAAGATGACCCCAACGTCACCAACAAAAAATTCCGAGGCAATCCAACCCGGTCATACAGAAGCGAGTCCCCTTTGAAAATCATTGGGGAAATTGAACGCTGGGAATCCTACGACCCGGAATTCATCCAACAATTGAGAGATCGCGTCAAAGCGGGCATGGGTGTAATCATCAATTGAGGGGAGGCAACGGACATTCACCCTGTCGAAAACAACTAGCTATTCGCTCGAGCCGACGCCGCTTCGTGGCGTCGTCCTTGAGCTTCGGATACCCTAGCCAAAGCATCGCCATGCTCAAGCGTTATAACTCGCAAGGTAGCTTCCGATGATCTCGAAATCAGGTCTGTGCATGATCCTGCTTGCGGCGTCCGGCGCGGCCGGCGCAGATCAAATGCCGAAACCGGGCAGTTACGGCTTCAATTGGCTCAAGGCGGATAGTCGCTGCAAGAAACTGACCGAAAAGGACTTCTCGCAAGTGAAAACATGCACCGAAAGCAGCAATGCTTTCGGGCTTCAGCTGCATTCCCACGCGTGCAAAGTCAACGCGCAGACTGAGCTCATGGTCTATGCCACCGCGGCACAGTGCCAAGAGGCGCTGGAAACTATGCAGGCAAACGGCCCGTGACACTAGCGGGGACTCCCAAACCGGTTCAGTCGTTGCGCATGGGCGCCGGCAATGGAGGTCATCGCAGCGATCAGCTTTGACTCACCGAACACGTCCAAACCCAAGCACCAGGCTTTCCACGGGGGATTTTCTCCATGACTGCAAAGCTGTTGTACCGAGTCGTCGCCGTCGTTCTTGTTCTGTTCACCGCGGGCCACACTTTCGGCTTCCTATCGTTTCGGCCGCCTTCCGCAGACGGCCTCGCCGTCTTCGCCGCAATGGGCAACGTCCGCTTCACGTTGGACGGCGGTAGTTACACATACGCCGGCTTCTACACTGGCTTTGGTCTGATGGTATCGGCGTACATACTTTTTTCCGCTTTCCTTGCGTGGCATCTTGGCGCCATCTCTTCGACACAACCCCAAACCATAGTTACGCTTGCCTGGGCTTTTGCCGCACTTCAGATCGTTTGCCTTGTTCTCGGCTGGCTTTACTTCTTTCTTGTTCCCATCCTGTTTTCCGCCGTCGTCTCGATTTGTTCGGTCTGGGCGGCATGGTTGCTGGGGAAGGCCAATGCCTGAAGATTCGCTCGAACTGACCGCCGCGAGCGGTAGCAACCCGTTGGGCCCATCGAGGAAGCGGCAACTTCGTTGCCGCCCGGGAGGACGTTGAATGAGCCGACGATTGATGCTGTTTCCCACCGCGGTCCGTCGCGACCCCACCATTGATCTCTGGATGAAGAATCATCCGGGGCCGCTGGGCGCCATCGCGCAACGCTGGTTCGATGTCATGCGCGGTTGCGGACCGGACGTCACCGAACTGCTGCACGACGGCCACCCGACCGCATGCATCGGCGAAGCCGCGTTCGCATACGTCAATGCCTTCACCCATCACGTCGACGTCGGGTTTTTTCTCGGCGCCGAACTCGCTGATCCGAAGGACTTGCTGGAAGGCAGCGGCAAATTCATGCGCCATGTTAAGTTCCGGCCCGGGCTTGAGCCGGATGCAACGGCGGTCAACGCGCTCGTGGCAGAGGCCTATGCAGACATGCAGCGCTATCTCGCATCAACCAGATAGCTGCACTCTTCCCATAGGCTCCCCGCGCCGGCCTCGTCCGAAGCAATGAACAAATCGTCGCTACGAAATGCATCGATATCTTGCCTCGCGCTCTGGGCGATGATCTGGTTGGCTTTTCTGTCGATTCGCTTCTCATCGCTCGATATCAGGGACCTGCCAGCCATCGGTCCGATCATGCTCGTTGCGCTCGGCAGCGTGCTTCTGGCTCCGCTGGCTGCCAGCGTGCTTGCGGGCGTCGCCTCGGTGCGACAACCCAAGGTGGCATGGAACTGGCTCGTGTTGGGCTGCGCAACAGCGGCGTTCTTCGGCCAAGGGCTTTTGTTCTTCGTCTCAAGCTGGATGTAATGCCCGACTAGTCGTGGATCGCTGCGATGCGCGTATGCACCGCCGAGCACACCGCGGCAGCGATAGCTTGGCTCAAGTATCGGGCGTCTCGATGGAACCTTCAGGGGCTTTCGGAAAAATCAGCATCGCATCGCCGTAGGAAAAGAAGCGATAGCGCTGCTCGACCGCGTGCCGATACGCCTCGAGGATCAGCTTGCGCCCGGCGTATGCCGAGACGAGCATCAGCAGGGTCGACTCAGGCAAGTGGAAATTGGTGACCAGCGCATCGACGCTGGTGATTGCATAGCCCGGGAAGATAAAAATCTGCGTCTCGCCTGCGAACGGTTCGACGACGCCGTCGCGCTTGGCCGATTCAAGCGCGCGCACGACCGTGGTACCGACCGCGACCACGCGCCCGCCCTGCGCGCGCGTGCGCCGCATCTTCTCCACGAGCTCGGCGCCGACGTTGAGCCACTCACGGTGCATAACGTGGTCTTCGACGCTGTCGCGGCGCATGGGCTGGAACGTGCCCGCGCCGACATGCAGGGTGACGTAGCCGAAATCGACGCCCTTCTCGCGCAGCGCATCGAGCAGCGGCGCGTCGAAGTGCAAGCCGGCCGTGGGTGCGGCCACCGCGCCGGGCGTATGCGCGAACACGGTCTGGTAGCGCACCTCGTCGTCGGCATCGATGGCCGAAACCTTGTCTTCGCGCTCGATGTACGGCGGCAGCGGCATGCGGCCGAGCTTGGGCAGCAGTTTTTCCAGCGGCTCGGCCGACTCGAAGCGCAGCGAATAAAACTCGCCTTCGCGGCCAAGCACGAGAATCGTGCTGTTGTCGCCGAGCAGGATGCGCGAGCCCTGCTTCGGCTTCTTCGACACGCCGAGCTGGGCCAGCGCCTCGTGTGCACCGGTGATGCGTTCGATCAGGATCTCGACCGCACCGCCGGTTTCCTTGCGCCCGTACAGGCGCGCGTGCAGCACGCGCGTGTCGTTGAACACGAGCAGGTCGCCCGCGCGCACGTAGTCGACGAGATCGGTGAAGCGGCGATCCGCGAAACCGCGTGCCGCGGCGTCGACGACGAGCAAGCGGCTCGCCGAACGCTGCGCGAGCGGCGCCTGCGCGATCAGCTCGCGCGGCAGGTCGTAGTGGAAATCGGATTTCTTCAAGGCGCAGTTCGCAGCGCGTGGCGGGAGATGCGATTATCGCCGATAAGCGCCGACCAATGCCGCACGCCGCGATCTGCCGCCGGTTATTTCGCCCCGGACTGCCAGCGCTGCACGCCGATCGCGATCAGGATCAGCGGCCACCACTTCGCGATCAGATGACCGACGTCGGGAATCAGATTGAAATTCGCAAGCAGAAAAAACACACCCAGGCCGATCAGGATCAGGCCCGTGGTCTTGTTGGCGGACATGGAAAACTCTCGAGAAGCTGAGCGCGCAATCGCGCGGTGAAGATTGTCGGCAAAAGCAGATGAATTGCCGCTGTCCGCTTACGCCTGGTTTCCTTGCGCCCTGCGCCTGCCCCACTTCCACCACAATCCCGCCACGAGCAAGATCAGGCCGATTGCCGCGTACGGCGCGCTGCGCCGAATCGTGTGCTTCCACCACGCCACGCGTTCGGCGTGCAGGCGCGCGGCGGCAGCGGCGAAATCGGGCTCGGGACAAGTGCGGCCGAAATCTGCGCCCCAGGGCACGTAGGCGCCCTGCTTGAGGTAGCGCGCGTAGAGTTTTCCGGCGACCGGAGGATCGCGGTCGATCAACCATGCCGTCGCGTGGCAGAGCACCGCGGCGAACGCCTGCGTGCGCGGTGGCAGCAGATCGGCGGATTTCGTGGCGAAATCGACTGCGTTGTAGCGGTAATGAAAACGCTCGAGCGGTTGTGCACGGCTCGCGGCGATGCGCGCGGCCTCGTCGGGACCGGCCAGCGTCTTCGGCACGACAATGTCCTTGCGCGCGGGCGGCGGCGACCCGGGTGTGATGGTCGCATTCGCGGCGGCAACGGCGTCGGCATCGTTCCAGCCGCCGCCGAGATCGAAGCTGCCGGCATAGATCTGGTAGTCGGGATCGAGTTCGTAGCCGATCAGGTCGATGCCGTCGAAACGTGCCGAACGCGCCGCGGCGTACCACGCCTTGGCCTGTTCGATGCGGTCTCCCGAACCCGCGGCGCGGCGCGCGTCGACATACGCGAGCGCCTTCTTCTTCAGCTCCGCATCGTCGAAATAGGCCAGTGCGTCGTCGTAGCGCTCGGCGCGCAGCAGGCGGCGCGCGAGAAGCGTACGCAAGGCGCTTGCGGGCTCCGCGGGATTGCCGTAGCCGCCCTCGCCTTCGGCTGCCGCGGGCTTCGCTGCCGGCTTGCCCGCGTGCGCGTCGACGAACGACTTCAGCTCGTCGACGTTGAGCACGCGCTCAGCGACATAGGCCGCGTCGGGCCAGTACAGCGATGCGGCATTGTATAAATGTTCCATCGCGGCGAGGTATTCGCCGCGCGACAGCGCCAGCGTGCCGCGCTCGCCCTCGATGCGGCACTGCGGCTTGATCGTCTCGGGCCCGAACTCGCCGGCATCGCGGTTCTCGCCCCATTCCTCGTTCGCCGGAAACGCCTTCGCCGCTTGCGCGTAGGCCTGCGCGGCCTCATCCGCCTTGCCGGCGCGCAAGGCGAGCTTGGCACGCACCCACCAGGCCAGCCCGCTCGTGTCCTTCTGCGCGAGCTGCGCAGCGAGATCGTACTTGCCGCTGCGGTAGGCCAGCGCGGCGACGCGGTCGGCGCCGGCGACTTTATCGATGCCCGCGTGCGTGACCGCGTCGAGAAAGCGCTGCATGCGCGCATCATTTGCCGCCTTCGATTTCGCAACTTCCGCGGGCGCGCTCTCGCCGTCGATCTCGTTGTCGATCAACTCGCCGCTGCGCGTGTACAGGTAGGCGGTCATCAGGCGCTGACCGAGGTCGTCGCGCACCGCGCGGTCGAGCCGTGTCGGATCCTTGATCGTCGCGCGCGCAATCTGCAACAGCGAGTCGCGTCCCGACCTCGAACCGGCGGCGGCCTGTTGCGCGTACAGCGCGATGGCCGCTGCATCATCTCCCGCCTGCAGGCGCTGGCGCGCGTCCTCGCCGAGGCTCGCCACGGCAAGCCCGTACGGATCACTTGCACCCTTGGCCACTTCCTCACGCAACGCGGCATGCAGCGCCGGCGCATCGTGGTCGGCGATCTTCGCGAGCATGTATTGCGCCCACAAGCCATAGCGGGCACGCTCACCGGCCGGCAATTCGAGCACGCCCTGGAAGCGGCGCTGCGCTTCGGCGACATCGTGCTTGGCCCACGCCACCGTGCCGGCGAGATAACGCCGCGCCTCTTCGGGCAGGCCGTTGGCCGCGACGTAGGCCGCGGCCGCATCGTTCGCTGCGCGCGCCGCGGCAACGCGTTCGTACTGGACGCCGAACCAGTCGCGCTCGATGCGCTCGCGCAACGAACGCGACTGGCCGTCGACGTACTCCTCGACGTCGTCGACTGCCTTGAACGCCGGCACCGGAACGAGATGCGCCGCTTCGAACACAAACGCGCCTTCGGGCAGCTTGTCCAGGGTCCAGGCGCGATCGCGCAGCAGTTCGGCCGGGAAGTCCGGCCCGCAGGCCAAGGCTGACAAAGGCAAAGCTGCGGCGAGTGCCGTGCCAAGCAAGCTGCTACGGATGTTCATTCACGGAGTCCCTGTCGATCGATGTGCAGCGCGCCCAGCCGATGCGGCGCTCATGCCCTGCCCGCAGTATCGCATCGGTCGTCGAAAAAAACCGCCAGCCTGCAGCCGACTTCTCCACACGGAATCCGTCCAGCGCGTCCGCTGCGGCGCATTCCTTCCCGGCAACTTCGATCACCGCCGGCGGCGACGCGTCGAGCGTGCCGCGATTGGCGAGCACGATGTCGGCGGCGCCGTCGATCGCGGCCTGCGTACGCACGCCGAAATCGGATTTCAATTCGGTACCAGCGATCACGGCATGCAGCGTGGCAATGCTCCATGCGCGCCTGTCATCTTCGCTTGGCAAGCGAAACCAGACGATACCGGCGAACGACGCCGGATGCGCGCGCGCAAGCGCCTGCAGCAACTCCGAGACCGCGACAGGATCGGCACGCAATTCGCGCGCGTGCTCCGCCTCGATCGCGCGTGGCATCTCGCCTTCCACTGTGATCGCCGCGCCATCGTCGCCGAAGCCGACGCGCAAGCCGTACGCCGGCAAGGCGACACGGAACGGTTGGTGTGCAGCGCCGGCGTAAGCGTCGATCCAGCGTTGCGCCTGCGCGGGGTCGAACAGGCCGGACTCGCCTGCACCCATGCGAGGTGCCGTGATCGCGTGGACCTGCAGCACCGATGCGTCGACCTGGGCGAGCACGCGCGCCAACACCGGCACGCCGATCCAGGTCGGCAGCGCGGTGATCGAGAGTTTCAGACCGGCCGGCAGGTGCGTGCGCAACGACGCGAGCAGGTCGGCGTAAGCGTCAAGTCGCGCAGTCGCGCAGTCGTGATCAATCTCGATGCCGGAAACCGACACGCCTGCTGCGCGCCACGCTTCGACAACTTTTTCGACGCGTTGGGCGATGCGATCGGCCGACGGCGGCGGCCGGCTGCCGTTAAGGCGCAGCACGGCGATCACCGGTTTGGCGCCGCGCGCGAGCAGATCGAGTCGCGGCGACGCATCGACCAGCTCGCCCGCTGTCGTCGACTCGGCCGCGAGCACGCGCCAGCCGTTGAAATCGCCGCGCATCGCGTCGAGTGACGTGGCGATCGCGGGCGTCCATTGGCGTTGCCAAATGTAAGCCTCGTGGTCGAGAGGAGACGCCGGCTGCGGCGTGCACGCCGACTGTGTAATGGCGAGAACGGCGCATGTCAGCCAGGCTGGAACACGCATTCGTTGGTTACAACCAGCCCTTCTGCCGCGCCAATCGATACGCCTCGATGCGATTGGCGACGCCGAGCTTGCCGATCGCTTCGGAAAGGTAGTTGCGTACGGTGCCTTGCGACAGATGCAGTTGTTCGGCGATGTCGCCGGCCGAGGCACCTTCGCCGGCGAGGCGCAGTACCTGACGCTCGCGATCGTTGAGCGGATCGGCTTCGCTCCAAGCCTCGAGCGCGAGCTGCGGATCGATCGCGCGGCCGCCGCGATGCACCTTGCGCAAGGCGTCCGCAAGCTGGTCGGCGGGCGCATCCTTGAGCAGGTAACCGCTGACGCCCGCGTCGAGCGCGCGGCGCAGGAAGCCCGGGCGCGCGAACGTGGTGACGATGACGACCTTGCACTCGAGCCCGCGCTCGCGGATGCGCTGGGCGAGCTCCAATCCGGTCAGGCGCGGCATTTCGATGTCGGTGACGACGACGTCGGGCACGTCGCGCTGGATGAGCTGCCATGCCTCCTCGCCATCCGCCGCGCTGCCAATGACGTCGAGGTCGGATTCGAGCCGCAGCAGCGCGGACAAGGCACCGCGCACCATGGCTTGGTCTTCGGCGAGGAGAACTCGGATCATTTCTGCAAACGGGAAGCTACGGGAGAAAATCGAAACGCCGGCGGATTCTACGCGCGCCGCAGCGCGGCGGCGGGCTCGGATTCCGCACCGGCGCTCAGCGGCAACGGCGCGGTCACCTTCAGCACTGTACCCCGTCCGCGCTGCGAATCGACCTGCAGCTGTGCGCCGATCGCAGCGAGGCGCTCGCGCATGCCGGCAAGCCCGTTGCCGGGCACGATCGCGCCGCCGCGGCCGTCGTCCTCGACACGCAGGGTCACTGCCTGCCTTGCCGCCTCGAGCACGATGCGCACATGCGCCGCGCGCGCGTGGCGCTGGATGTTGGTCACCGCCTCGCGCAGGCTCATCGCCAGCGCAGTCTCGACCTCGACCGGCAGGCAGACGTCTGCGATCTCGCACTCCAGATGCACGCCGTTCGACTGCAGCAACAGCTTGGCCGAAGCGAGCTCGGCGGCGAGTCCCGCGGCACGGATGCCGGTGACCGCGCGCCGCACCTGGGCGAGTGCATCGCGCGCGATGCGTTCGACGTCGGCCATCTCGCGCTTGGCCGATGCGGCATCGCGGTCGAACAGCTTGTTCGCCAGCTCGGACTTGAGCGCGATCAGCGACAGGGTATGGCCGAGCAGGTCGTGCAGGTCGCGGCCGATGCGCTCGCGCTCGGCGGTTGTCGCCAACCGGCGCACCTCGTCGTGGCTCAGGCGCAGTTCGGCCTCGCGTTCCTGCTTGCGCAGGAAATTGATGTTCATGAAGGCGACGGCGAGCGCGACCAACACTGCGCTGAGCAAATAGACCCAGTAGAAGTGGAGCAACACGATCCACTCGAACGAATACAGCACGAGCACGCAAAGCATGTTGCGCACGGCGACGCGCGTGCTGCCCGAAAACACCAGGTAAGCACAGCCGTAGATGATGTAGCCCTGCGCTCCCGGGTTGACCGGGGTGACCGCGAAACCGAGCGCGACCATGCCGAGCGCACACCAGATCACCTGCCTGCGGTCGCGATAGTAGACGCGGAAGAACAGCCACAGGAACACGGCGAAGCTGGCCAGCGTCGGCCATAGCCAATTCGGGAAACTGTCACCGGTCTGGAATATCGGCGTGGCGAAGATCCAGAACGTCCACACCAGCATCAGCAGCGGCAGCCAGTGCACCGTGCGCTTCGCGCCGATGCTATGTGCATAGTCGGTCAGTAGGGAATCGTCGCCCGGCTTGATGTAATCGAAGATCATGATTGCGTGCGGCAGCGCCGCTTCAGCCCTTCGACGATGCCAGCCAGCGCTGCACGCCGACCGCGATCAGAATCAGCGGCCACCATTGCCGGACAAGGTGAGCGATGCCGGGGATCAGGCCGAAGTTGACGAGCAGAAAGAAGATTCCAAGTCCGATCAGAATCGCGCCCGTGGTTCTGTTTGCCGATTGCATGCCGTACTCCTCCTCTGACGAACGCATTGTCGCATCGCCCACCCAAGACATACGCGCGCCTAGTCGGCTTCATGCCGTCCGCGCCAGCCAGCGCCGCGCGATCGCGAAGCAGACGATCGTGAATATCGCCAGAAACCCAAGATGACCGAATGCGCCGCCCGCATGCTCGCGCCCGATCGCCGCAAGCGCAAGCTGGGCGAGATGATACGGCGGCCAGAACACGGCGACATCGCGGATGAACTGCGGCAGCATGCTCAGCGGCATCCACAACCCGGACAGGAACGCCATCGGCAGGTAGATGAAGTTGACGATCGCCGGCGACGCGGCCGCGTTGGCGCGGCTGCCGACCAGCAAACCCAGCGCGCAGAACGGCAGCACGCCGAACGTCGCGATCAGGCCAAGCGCGAACCATTGCGCGATATCGAGACGCACGCCGCCGAGCGTAGCCGCCATCGTCGCCAGCATCGCGTAGATGATCAGGGCGAAGGCCATCGCCATGAGCATCTTCGCCACGAGATAGGCACCTGGCGGCATCGGCGCGACGCGCTTCAGCGCGAGCCAGCCGCGCTCGCGCTCGATTGCGACCGCGACGCCGAAACCGAACAGCCCGGGCGCCATCACGCCGAATACGCTGTAGGTGGCGAACAGGTAATGCGCCGCCGCGCTGTTGCCGCGGTTGAGCAGCACGCCGAACAGCAGGTAGAACAGCGGCGGAAACAATAACGACGGGATCGCGAACGCGGGTGTGCGCAGCACGCGCAGGAATTCGTATTTGGCCTCGAGCGCATAGGCGCGCCAGGCGTGGAACGAGGCGGGATCCGATGCGGACGATGCGGCAAGGGTCGCGTTCATCACGCAGCTTCCTTGGTGATTTCGACAAACGCTTCGGCGAGTCCCGCGCGGCGCACTTCGAGCTCGCTGAGTTGCGCATCCTCGAACAGGAGCTGGCGCACCACCATCTCGGCCGCATCGGTGACGATTTCGACGCGCCCACCGTCGCGTGCGACGCTGCGCACCTCGGGCCAAAGCGCAATCGCGGCATCAGCGAGCGTGGTGACGCAGCGAATGCGTCGCGAAGCGACGCGCGCGCGAATCTCGGCGACCGTGCCCTGCGCGACGATGCGGCCCTGTGCGAGCACGACGACGCGATCGGCCAACGCTTCGGCTTCTTCCAGATAATGCGTGGTCAGCACGACCGCGCAACCCTCGGCGACGAGCTGGCGGATCGCACTCCACATCGTTTCGCGCGCGTCGATGTCGAGGCCGGTGGTCGGCTCATCGAGGAACAGCAGTTCCGCGCGCCCGCAGATCGCGAGCGCGAACTGGGCGCGGCGCTGCTGGCCGCCGGAAAGCTTCGCATAGCGACAGTCGAGCAAATCATCGATGCCGGCCAGGGCGACTACGTCGGCGACCGTGCGCGGGCGCGCGTAGTAGTTGCGGAACAGGTCGATCAGCTCGCCGACGGTCAGCGTTTCCGGCAGCGAGGTCGCCTGCAGCATCGCGCCGATGCGGCGGCGCGCGGCCAACGCGTTCGGTGCCGAATCGAACAGCGAGGCGCTGCCGGTGTCCGCCTGCTGCAGGCCGACCAGCAGCGAGATCGCCGTGGTCTTGCCGGCGCCGTTCGGCCCGAGCAGGGCGAGAACTTCGCCGCGATGGACTTCAAGATCGACCCCGGCCAGCGCCTGCGTCTGGCCGTAGCGTTTGACGGCATTGGCCAGTCGGGCGACGGGATAGGGTAAGGAATTCATGCCTGGCTCCTGTTGCGATAGGTGAATTCTCGGCCGCGCGTCGCGATGGCGGACAGTCAGGGATATCAGCCATGCGGGGTGACGAGCGTCATGTCCGTCAGCGCCGAATTGGCCCCATCAAACCCACTTGGCACTGGCACTCGGCCATACCAAATCGCGGTTCTATCATGCGTCCCACAATCAGCAATTGTTTGCCTATTGGTCACTTGGCGCCGTTCCTTGGCGCCGTTCGTATTTCCGAAATTCCAGAGGGAGAGAGTCATGTCGTCCATCACCCAACTCAACGAACTGCGCAGCTTCGGCGGCGCGATCCGCACGCACGGTCTGGACGACGCGACGGTCGAACGCTTCGCACAGGAAGACCGCGACCTCGCCGTTGCGATCGACGCGGCGCATGTGCTGTTCACCCAGCTCAAGAACGAAATGCCCGACCTGCTCAAGCTCGACGAAGCCGAGCAGCTCGCGCGCGTGCAGGCCGACTACGTCAACTTCTACGCCGTCGACGCGATCAACCCCTACGTCGCACTTGCCGCGCGCGGACCGTGGATCGTCACACTCAAGGGAGGTGTTATTTACGACGTCGGCGGCTACGGCATGCTCGGCCTCGGCCACACGCCGCAGGCCGTGCTCGACGCGCTGGCCAAGCCGCAGGTGATGGCCAACATCATGACGCCGAACCTGTCGCAGCTGCGCTTCGCCAACGCGATCAAACAGGAAATCGGCCATACGCGCGCCACGCAAGAAGCTCCGTATTCGAACTTCCTCTGCCTCAATTCCGGTTCGGAAGCGGTCGGCCTCGCCCTGCGCATCGCCGACGTCAATGCCAAGCTCGCGACCGACGCGAACGGCAAGCACGCCGGCAAGACGATCAAGCGCCTCGCGGTCAAGGGCGCGTTCCACGGCCGCACCGATCGCCCGGCGATCTATTCGGATTCCTCGCGCAAGGCCTATGCGCAGAACCTTGCCAGCTTCCGCGATGAGAAGAGTCTGATCACGGTCGAGCCGTACAACGTCGACCAGTTGCGCGCCGCGTTCGCCGACGCCGAGAAGAACGGCTGGTTCATCGAAGCGATGCTGCTCGAGCCGGTCATGGGCGAAGGCGATCCGGGCCGCGCGGTAACGCCGGAGTTCTACGCCGCGGCGCGCGAACTCACGCGCGCGCACGGCACGCTGTTCATGGTCGACTCGATCCAGGCCGGCCTGCGTGCGCACGGCGTGCTCTCTGTGGTCGACTATCCCGGCTTCGAGAAGCTCGACGCGCCGGACATGGAGACGTATTCGAAGGCGCTCAGTGCCGGCCAGTATCCGCTGTCGGTGCTCGCCGTGAACGCACGCGCGGCCGCGCTGTACCGGACCGGCATCTACGGCAACACGATGACCGCCAACCCGCGCGCACTCGACACGGCCTGCGCCGTGCTCGCCTCGATCACGCCGGAGCTGCGCGCCAACGTGCGCGTGCGCGGCGCCGAATTCATCGACAAGCTGCAGAAGCTGCAGAAGGAACTGCCCGGCCTGATCACCAAGGTGCAGGGCACCGGCCTGCTGTTCTCGTGCGAGCTTGCGCCGCAATTCAAATGCTACGGCGCGGGCAGCACCGAGGAATGGCTGCGCGAGCACGGCGTCGGCGTGATTCACGGCGGCACCAATTCGCTGCGTTTCACCCCGCATTTCGCGGTGTCGAGCGCCGAGGCCGACCTCGTCGTCGCCGGCGTGCGCCAGGCGCTGCTGCACGGGTCGCGGCAAAGCGTGAACGCAGCCGCGTAGGGGTCCGATGCATGGGGCTCGACTCATCGAGCCCCGACGCTGCCAAAGGGATGAATTCCTACACAAAGCCGCGCAATGCGGCTGTTTCCGGCCATGGCAACCGGCGTAAACTAGCCGCCGATCCGGCATGAGGCCGGCCACGCCACTGGAGACAGCCATGAAAACCGCAACAGCCATGTTCGCCGCTTTCGCTTTCGCCGCCGTGCTCGCTTCCGGATCCGCCTTCGCCGCGGAGAAGCAGCTCACGCCACAGCAGGAACGCATGAAATCCTGCAACGCCGACCCGAAGGCGAAGACGCTCAAGGGCGACGAGCGCAAGGCGTTCATGAGTTCCTGCCTCAAAGGCGAATCGACTGCCGCCGCCCCCGCCGCGCCGGCCAAGCCGATGACGCAGCAGGAAAAGATGAAGGCCTGCAACGCCGACCCGAAGGCCAAGGAGCTCAAGGGCGACGAGCGCAAGACATTCATGAGCAGTTGCCTCAAGGGCGACGCTGCGGCAGCCGCGCCGGCGCACTGAATTCATCCGTCGTTCCTGACGAGCGGCCAAACTCAGGCGCAAAAAAACCGGGCCTCGCGCCCGGTTTTTTGTGTCCCGACCCGCAGATGATCACACCGGAAACGGATTGCGCTCGGCAAAGCCCTGCTGGTGCCAATACGGATAGGCAAACGTCTTTGCGCTGGCCGCATCGAGCCTCGCGACCTGCTCCTGGGTCAGATTCCAGCCAACGGCGCCGAGGTTCTGCTTGAGCTGCTCCTCATTGCGCGCGCCGATGATCACGCTCGAAACGGTGGGTCGCTGCAGCAGCCAGTTGAGCGCGATCTGCGCAATGCTCTTGCCGGTTTCCTTGGCAACCTCGTCGAGCGCATCGACCACACGATACAAATACTCGTCGTCGACCGGCGGCCCGAAATCTGCGGTCTTGTGCAGCCGACTCGTCTTCGGCAGTTTGGCGCCGCGGCGCAGCTTGCCGGTGAGACGGCCCCAGCCGAGCGGACTCCATATGATCGCGCCGACGCCCTGGTCGACGCCGAGAGGCATCAGTTCCCACTCGTAGTCGCGACCGATCAGCGAATAATAGGTCTGGTTGGCGACATGGCGCGGATATCCGTACTTATCCGCAACTGCGAGCGACTTCATCAGCTGCCAGCCCGAGAAATTCGATACGCCCGTGTAGCGGATCTTGCCCGCGCGCACGAGCGTGTCGAGCGTGTACAGCACCTCCTCGATCGGCGTCTGCGCATCGAAACCGTGCAACTGGAACAGGTCGATATGGTCGCTGCCGAGCCGGGCGAGTTGCTCGTCGACGGTCTTGATCAAATGAAAACGCGAGGAGCCGACGGCATTCGGATCGTCGCCGAAGCGGAACGTCGCCTTGGTCGAGAGAATCGCCTTGTCGCGCTTGCCCTTGAGCGCCGCGCCAAGGATCGATTCGGAGGCACCGCGCGAGTACACGTCGGCCGTGTCGAACATGGTCACGCCATGGTCGAGGCAGAGGTCGATCAACCGCTTCGCTTCCTTCACGTCGGTATTGCCCCAGGCGCTGAACAATTCGCCCTTGCCGCCGAACGTGCCGGTGCCGAAACTCAGCGCCGGAACGCTGAAGCCCGATGCACCTAATCGCCGATATTCCATCTTGAATCTCCAAATGATCGTGGGGAATTGGTTTCCATCGGGCACGATCACGCGGAATTCAATCGCTGAACGGTCGAATTAACGATTTGTCATGCAGCGCTCCTTGTCCGGCCTCGCCCGAACACAGCGCGACAAACTGCCACATAACCGCAGCAGCGACTTCATCATGCACGGCGTTGCGCGTACACTGGACGATGGTTCGATTCAGGCTATCGCCGCTTGTCGGCATCCTAGCCGACAGCACTAACGAACCATCTCCATAGCCAGCATTTCCACAGCCAGCAAAGGTGACCTCATGAAGAAGACCGATGCATCGAATATTTCCGGGGCCGACGAGAGCCGCCGCCGTTTCTTTGTCGGCGCGAGCACCGCGATCGGTGCCGTCGCTCTCGCCAGCGTATTGCCGCGCCAGGCGCGCGCGGACGATTTGCCTCACCTCTCGCCGACCGATGCGACCGCGCAAACGCTCGGCTACGTCGAGGACGCGACCAAGGCCGACAAGGCCAAATTCCCGACCTATACCGCGGGCAACACCTGCGCAAACTGCAATTTCTACCAGGGCGGCGCCGCGGCCTGGGGCGGCTGCCAGTTGTTCCCGGGCAAGGCCGTCAACGCCAAGGGCTGGTGCTCCGCGCACGCCAAGAAAGCCTGATCGCGCTCGTTTCATCGCGCCCTCGCGACGGCCTTCTCCGCACCAGGGGGGAAGGCCGTCTGCTTTCTCGCATCCGGCACGCGACTCGCGTAATCTAGCGCCTCGCAAAAAGCACGGTTTTCTCCGCTCCGCATGCTCCCCGAACTCGGCCAATTCGCGCTGATCCTCGCGCTCCTACTTGCGCTCGCGCAATGCGTGCTGCCGTTGCTTGGCGCCTGGCGCGGCAGCGCGGCACTGATCGCGACGGCACGACCGATCGCCACCGGCCAGTTTGTCTTCGTCGCGCTCGCATTCGGCGTGCTGACCTACGCGTTCCTGTCCCAGGACTTCTCGGTCAAGTACGTCGCACAAAATTCCAATCTCACTCTGCCCTGGTACTACCGTTTCTCGGCAGTGTGGGGTGCGCATGAAGGCTCTCTGTTGCTCTGGGTGCTGATCCTCGACGTATGGACGCTTGCGCTCGCCGCGTTCAGTCGACGCCTGCCCGATGCGTTCATCGCGCGCGTGCTCGGCGTGCTCGGCTTCGTCTCGCTCGGCTTCCTCGCGTTCACGATCTTCACTTCGAACCCGTTCGCGCGCCACCTGCCGGCGCTGGCCGACGGTGCCGATCTCAACCCGATCCTGCAGGACCCGGGTCTGATCATGCACCCGCCGATGCTCTACATGGGCTACGTCGGTTTCTCTGTGGCTTTCGCGTTCGCGATCGCCGCGCTGCTCGGCGGCGAACTCGACGTCGCCTGGATTCGCTGGGCGCGACCGTGGACCAACGTTGCCTGGGCCTTCCTCACGCTCGGCATCACGCTCGGCAGCTGGTGGGCCTACTACGTGCTCGGCTGGGGCGGCTGGTGGTTCTGGGACCCGGTCGAGAACGCTTCGTTCATGCCATGGCTGGTCGGTACGGCGCTGATTCATTCGCAAGCGGTGACCGAGAAACGCGGCTCGTTCCGCGCGTGGACGCTGCTGCTGTCGATCTTCGCCTTCTCGCTGTCGCTGCTCGGCACATTCCTCGTGCGCTCGGGCGTGTTGACCAGCGTGCATGCATTCGCGAGCGACCCGAAGCGCGGCCTGTTCATCCTCGCCTTCCTCACGATCGTCGTCGGCGGCTCGCTGTCGATCTATGCGCTGCGCGCGCCGAAGGTCGCCGGCGGACGGCCCTTCCAGATGCTGTCGCGCGAAACGCTGCTGCTGATCAACAACCTGTTGTTCGCTTGCGCCGCGGCGATGGTGCTGCTCGGCACGCTGTATCCGCTGATCGGCGATGCGCTCGGCGTCGGCCGTATCTCGGTCGGCCCGCCGTACTTCGGCTTCATGTTCGTCCTGCTGATGCTGCCGGTCGTGCTGCTGATTCCGTTCGGACCGTTCTTCCGTTGGGCGGCGGGCGATTGGCGCACAACATTGCGCGCGCTCGCACCCGCGCTTGCATTGGCTATCTTTTGCGCGCTGATCGCCCGGCTGCTCGTCGGTGACCTGTCTCTGCGCGGCATCGCCGGCGTCGCGGCGAGCTTGTGGGTCGGTGCCGGCATCGCGCTGTACGCGCTCAAGCGCTGGCGCGAGGCGCCGCGTGGACGCCGCTACACGCCGGAAATGCTCGGCATGATCGCAGCGCATTTCGGCGTCGCGATCTTCCTCGCCGGCGTGCTCGTTACCGAGGCGACGAGCGTGGAATCCGACGTGCGCATGGCGCCGGGCGAGACCAAACACATCGCCGGCCTCGACTTCAAATTCAATGGCGTCACAGCGGCACAGGGACCGAACTTCCGCGCCGAACAAGGCGTGATCGAGGTGTTCCGTGACGGCAAAGTCATCAGCACGCTCAATCCGCAGAAGCGCCAATACTCCGGCAACACGCCGGTACAAACTAAAGCCGATATCGAGCCGGGCCTGTTCCGTGATGTCTATGTCGCGCTGGGCGAATCGCTCGATGACAAGGGCGCCTGGGCCGTGCGCATCTACGTCAAGCCGTTCGTGCGCTGGATCTGGCTCGGCGGCCTGTTGATGATGCTCGGCGGTTTCGTCGCCGCGACCGACCGGCGTTTTCGCGCACTGCCCGCGCGCATCGACGCGCCGGCGGCCGCACCGGCACCGCCCGTGACCGCAACGGCGCTCGCGCAATGAACCGCCTGCTGCCTCTGCTCGGCTTCTTCGCCCTGGTCGGACTGCTCGGCTTCGGCATGTGGTGGAACACGAAGCATGAAACCAACGAGGTGCCGTCGCCGCTGATCGGCAAGCCGGCACCGGAGTTTACTCTTCCACTTTTATACGATTCCACAAAGTCGCTTTCCAAAGCCGACCTGCTCGGCAAGCCATATCTCGTCAACGTGTTCGGCTCGTGGTGCGCCACCTGTCAGTACGAACATCCGATTCTGACCGAAAAGGTCAAGCCGCTCGGGATCAAACTGATCGGCATGGCATGGAAGGATCCGCCCGAGGACTCGAAGCGCTGGCTCGCCCGTTTCGGCGATCCCTACGATGCGATCGTCAGCGACGCGGACGGCCGCACCGGCATCGACTTCGGCGTGTACATGGCGCCGGAGAGTTTTCTCGTCGATGCGCAAGGCGTGATCCGCTACAAGCGCATCGGCATGTTCACCCCGGAACTGATCGAGCGCGAGCTGCTGCCCGAGTTGGCCAAGCTGCGACAGGCCAAACCATGATGCGTCGCGTGCTTTGCATCGTCACGATGATGCTGGCCGGCGCGCTGTTCGGCAGCACCGCGCACGCGATCGATCCGCTGCCGTTCAAAGATCGCGCCGAGGAAGTGCGCTTCCAGAATCTCGCGCGCCAGCTGCGTTGCCTGGTCTGTCAGAACCAGGATCTCGCCGATTCCGACGCCGACCTCGCCAAGGACTTGCGCAAGCAGGTGTTCGAGATGATGCGCGCGGGCAAAAGCGATGCCGAGATCAAGGACTTCCTCGTCGCGCGCTACAACGATTTCGTGCTCTACGATCCGCCGCTGAAACCGGGCACCTGGCTGCTCTGGTTTACGCCGTTCGCGCTCGTCGCGCTCGGTGCGATCGCGCTTGTGCGCATCCTGCGCCGGCGCGCGCGCGCCGCCGTTAGCGAAGCCCTCGCGCGCGGCACGCCCAACGACAACCGGGACGACGACTGGTGACCTCCGCCTTCCTGATCTTCGCCGCGCTGATGCTTATCGCGGCGCTCGCCTTCGTGCTCGTGCCGCTGTTGCGTACGCGCGTCGGCGACGATGCGCAGAATGAAGCGCGGCGCAGGCGCAAGGCGCTGGAAGCGGCGCATGCAGACGGCATCCTCACCGACGCGGAGTACGCGGCGAAGTGCGCCGCGCTCGCCCAGACGGCACCTGCGTCCGCGCCTGCACGCACGCGCACGGGTTTTGCCGTCGCCTTAGCCGTTGCGTTGCTGCTGCCGGCTGCGGCGATCCTGCTCTATTGGCAACTCGGTGCGCCACGAGCGCTCGACCCGGCCAACCTCGTCGCGCGACCGGGTGACGGCACCGACATCGAAGCCGCAATCGCGCAACTCGCCGAAAAGATGAAGCAGGATCCGGACAACGCGGAAGGCTGGGCCCTGCTTGGCCGCGCGTACAAGTCGACGCGGCGTTTTGCCGACGCGCGCGACGCACTCAAGCGCGCTCACGATCTGCTGCCGGACGACGCCGACTTGATGGTCGAATACGCCGAAACGCTCGTGCTCTCCAGCTCGGACCATCGCATCCAGGGCGACGCGCTCGATTTGATCGAGAAGGCGATCCAGACGAATCCGCAGAACCAGAAAGGGCTGTGGCTGGCCGGCATCGCCGACTCGCAGGCGGGCAAGTACGCCGAGGCGGTGAAGAAGTGGAATACGTTGCTGCCCCTGCTGCCGCCGGGTTCGAATGTGGCCGACTCGGTACGGGAACAAATTGCGCAGGCAGAGGCATTGCGCGACGGCAAGCCGCTGCCTGCGCCTTCCGCCCAGCCCCCAGCGGAAACATCCAAAGCGGCTGCCGCTGCCGAAGCCGGCGCGAACGAGGCTCAGGCGGCCGCTACCAGCGGTCCGCGCATCCTCGTAACGGTCGCACTCGATCCTCGCCTCAAGGACAAGGTCGCACCGGGCGACACGCTGTTCGTCTTCGCCAAGGCCGCGAGCGGCCCGCCCATGCCGCTGGCGATCGCCAAGCTCACCGCAGCCCAGTTACCGGCAAGCGTCACCTTGACCGATGCGATGAGCATGATGCCGAACATGAACCTTTCCGCCTTCGCGCAGATCGTGATAGGCGCGCGCATCTCGAAGTCCGGGCAGGCGATCGCACAGAGCGGAGACCTGCAGGCGCTGTCGGCACCGCTGCCGAACTCGCGCTCCGAACCGGTGGAGTTGACGATAGACCAAGCCGTGCCCTGATTCCGGCACGACCGATGTTCGCGGAACCTTGGCGCAACGGTGGGCGCAATATAAGCTCGCGCGGCCGCATCCTCGATCTGCTCATACCTACGCATGTCCGACGCACGCCAGTATTTCCCCCTGCCCTCGCCGTTTCCGATGCGCCGCGGCGGCGAACTCGTCGCGGCGCAGCTCGCCTATGAAACCTGGGGTGCGCTCAACGCAGCGCGCGACAACGCGATTCTGATCCTCACCGGTCTCTCGCCCGGTGCGCACGCGGCATCGAACGCAGCCGATCCTTCGCCCGGTTGGTGGGAAGACATGATCGGTCCCGGCAAGCATATCGACACGAATCGCTGGTTCGTGATCTGCGTCAATTCGCTCGGCAGTTGCAAGGGCTCGACCGGGCCCGCGTCCATCAATCCACAAACGGGCAAAGTATACAAACTCGATTTCCCCGAACTGACGCTCGAGGACGTCGGTAACTCCGCGTTCGAGCTGGCGCGCGGCCTCGGCATCGACAAGCTCGCCTGCCTGATCGGCAATTCGATGGGCGGCATGAGCGCGCTCGGCTACCTCGTCGAGCACCCCGACAGCGTGCGCGCGCACATCAGCATCTCCACCGCGCCGCAGGCGCAGCCGTTCGCCATAGCCATCCGCTCGCTGCAGCGCGAGGCGATCCGGCTCGACCCGAACTTCAACCAAGGCAACTACGAC
The DNA here is from genome assembly GCF_000378125.1 of Rudaea cellulosilytica DSM 22992. Classification (GTDB taxonomy): domain Bacteria; phylum Pseudomonadota; class Gammaproteobacteria; order Xanthomonadales; family Rhodanobacteraceae; genus Rudaea; species Rudaea cellulosilytica. The sequence goes on from NZ_KB899243.1 coordinate 146,637, forward strand.
GACGCGCACTATCCCGAGACCGGCATGTCGATGGCGCGCAAGCTTGGCGTGATCACTTACCGCTCGGCGATGGAATGGGTGGGCCGCTTCGCGCGCATCCGCCTGGATCACGAGGCGCGTGCCGACGATGATCCATTCGGCGTCGAGTTCCAGGTCGAGTCCTATCTCGCCGGACACGCGAAACGATTCGTTCGCAGTTTTGATCCGAACTGTTATCTCTATCTTTCCCGCGCGAGCGACTGGTTTGATGTCGGCGAACACGCGCCCGATGCACACGGCCACGGCGATGTCGCCGCCGCATTATGGAAGATCCACATCGAGCGCGCGCTCGTCATCGGCGTGACCACCGACATTTTGTTCCCGCTCTCGCAGCAGGAGGAAATCGCCAACGGCCTGCGCTCAGCCGGCGCGCAGGTCGATTTCGTCGCGCTGGATTCGCCGCAGGGCCATGACGCCTTCCTCGTCGACATCTCTCGCTTCGGCGCGGCCATCGCGGGATTTCTCGCGAAGCTGTAGAATTGGTTATATCCATATAACCGTCGCTGATACGATCCACGAGCACGCAACCGCAAAGCGGTCAACACGCCGAAATTTTCAATAAAATCCTATGCTTGCACTCGATTTCCCCGGCTCCCAACACCTGGTCGAGCGCCTTGACCGCGCCGTCGACCACGACCGCGACGCCGACATCGCCAACGCGCTGCGCACGACACTGTGCGAATTGATCCGCGATCCGTCGGTGAAACTGCCGCGCTGCATCTTCGAGGAAGTGAAGGACCACTACGCGCGCCGCGAGCTCTATCGCAGCGAGGAACTCGGCTACAGCGTCATCGCGATGACCTGGGGCCCCGGCCAGGGCACGCTCATACACGACCACGCCGGCATGTGGTGCGTCGAGGGCGTGTGGCACGGCTCGCTCGAAATCACGCCGTACGAACTCGTCGAACAGGAAGGCGAACGCTATCGCTTCGAATCGCGCGGCACGATGAATGTCGGCCCCGGCTCGGCCGGCAGCCTGATCCCGCCGCACGAATACCACACGATCCGCAACCCGAGCGCCGATTCGCTCGCCGTCACCCTGCACATCTACCGCGGGCCAATGACCCAATGCTCGGTGTTCCGTCCGATCGAAAACGAGTGGTACGGCCGCGACCGGCGCGTGTTGAGCCTGGACGCGATGCATTGATTGCGGAACCACAGCGCAGACGTGGCCAGCTCGCCGCGATTTGACTTATACTTCGCGACCTCATCGATGCCGGTGTGGCGGAATTGGTAGACGCGACGGACTCAAAATCCGTTTCTGGCAACAGAGTGTGGGTTCGATTCCCTCCACCGGCACCATCCCCAAATAGAGCGGGATACAACGAAACAGAACGGGACTAATAAAGTCCAACCAAACCCGCCACTTAGCGGGTTTTTTGTTGCCCGACCATCCGCGTGCGTCCCATTCGATTTCGTTGCAGCCCGCGTTTTCTGTGGGTAGCACCGTGAGTAACTCGTGTCGACCGAGTTCTCACGTGCTAAGGTTGACGACTATGAGAGTCCTCATTCCCATCGCTATTTTGCTAATCGCTCTCACGCCGGCCGAAGCGGCCCCTCCTAGTTTCTCCTCTGATGAACAGGAGGACTCGGCCAAAGCTTCCAAAGAAAACTCCGCGGTCTACGGTGAATTCATCCGCACATTCACCTCTGCGGGAGCACCGCTACCGATCGTACAGCCGGGCGGCAGTCTGCCATTTCCTATGCCAACCGTGCCGCCTGTCGGCGTAACCTATGTCGACGAGCCGACGCGAGTCGGCTTGCTGGTACCACGCGGCACCTATTTGATGTCTTGGGTGCTCAACCCGAGCGAGGGCGCGTCAGTGACCCTACTCGTCAACGGGCTCGCTCCGACTACAGCCGTCGGTGCGCTGCGGTACACTCAGGCTGTGACAACTAGTGTTGTAAGCTTCGAGTACCTCGTCCAAGCTCCGCTCGATCAGAACTTGATCTCGTTGGTGAATACGGGCGTGAACTTGATCTCGCTCAACGGTATTCCCAACAGAACCGTCGGCAGCTCCGCGATCCTCACGCAGATCCGCGTGCAGCGCATCGGCCATCTGGCTCGCTAAATCTCGATCAGTAAACCGCCGTCGATCATCCCGTGATAGTGGCCCGCCGGGATGACGTTCGACGGGAGCACCGAGCGGCTGCTCGCTGGGCAAGTCCTCCTCGACTACCGCGAGTTGGCCAAGGCGCCTAACTGCCGGATTCTGATTGACATGGTAGGCTACGGCGCATGGGTCGAACGGGGTTGCGAGTAACTTTGTGAGTAAGTTGGCATGATTGACGTGGGAATTGCCCATTCTGCCTATGTTCGCGATTCCCTCCACCGCGCCACTGATACGAACAAGCGGCCCCACGGGCCGCTTTCCATTTATCTCGCGCTCTCCACTCCCATGCGTTCCTTGCCCACGAACGTATTCCGCCTAGCAGCTGCGACCGTCTGCGCACTGCTCCTCGCGGCCTGCGCCGCGGCGCCGAAGCACAACCCACTCGCGACCTGGGTACCGTCGCCGAACTACAACGCGCGCAAGGCGATGCTAATCGTCGTGCACTACACCGAGCAGCACTCAGTGCAGGAAAGCCTCGACACGCTGCGCAGCCAGAACAGCCAAGGTCCAGTCAGCGCGCATTACCTCATCGGCGCCGACGGCCGCATCTACCAGCTCGTTGCCGACGAGGCGCGTGCCTGGCATGCCGGCCCCGGACGCTGGGGCACGATCACCGATCCGAACTCGGCCTCGATCGGGATCGAACTCGACAATGACGGCGCCTCGCCATTCGCAACGACGCAGATCGACAGTCTGCTCGTGCTGCTGGCCGACTTGACCGAACGTTTGAGCATTCCGCGCACGCAGGTCGTCGGCCACGAGGACGTGGCGCCGACGCGCAAGATCGATCCGGGTCCGCTGTTTCCGTGGAAGCGCCTCGCCGACGCCGGCTACGGCCGCTGGCCGCGCGGCGAGCTTGTCACGCCGCCAGCGGGCTTCGATGCCTGGGCCGCGCTCGCCCAAATCGGCTATGCGCTCGACGACCGCGCCGCGGCACTGCATGCTTTCCACAACCACTTCCGCAGCGGCGAAGGCGACGCGCTCGATGACATAGACGAGCGCATCCTATACGCGCTGACGAAAGATCGTTGACGTTCTCGCGTTGGGTTTCGCTGCGCTCAACCCAACCTACGCGTGCCGCGGCTTCACCTTGCCCGCCGACAACTTCGCGTTGCGTCGCGCGGTTTCGACGTCGTCGGCGAACGCGAGGGCGACGCCCATGCGCCGCTTGATGAAACTCTCCGGCTTGCCGAACAGGCGCAGATCCGTGTTCGGCACAGTCAGCGCCTCGGCGACGCCGTCGAATGCAAGCGCGTTGCCTTCGACACCGCCATAGATCACCGCCGACGCTCCGGGTGACTTGAGCCGCGTGTTCACCGGCAGGCCGAGGATCGCGCGCGCATGCAGCTCGAATTCGCTCTGCCATTGCGTGATCATCGTGACCATGCCTGTGTCGTGCGGGCGCGGGCTGACCTCGCTGAACCAGACCTCGTCGCCCTTGACGAACAACTCGACACCGAACACGCCCTGGCCACCGAGATCGTCGGTCACCTTCTTTGCGACTTCCTGCGCACGTGCGAGCGCGAGTGCAGACATCGCATGCGGCTGCCAGCTTTCGACATAGTCGCCGGCGACCTGCACGTGTCCGATCGGCGTGCAGAACTGAGTTTCGATTTCACCGCCTGCGCCACGCGCACGCACGGTGAGCAAAGTGATCTCGTAGTCGAAATCGATGAAGCCCTCGACGATGACGCGACCACGATTGACGCGGCCACCGGCCATCGCATAGTCCCAAGCCTTCTTTACGTCGCCGGGACCGTCGATCTTGCTTTGTCCCTTGCCCGACGAGCTCATCACCGGCTTGACGATGCAGGGGTAGCCGATGCCGCCATCGATGGCTTCTTGCAGTTCAGCCAAGGAATCACAGAACTTGTAAGGGCTGGTCGGCAGGCCCAGCGTTTCCGCAGCAAGGCGGCGGATGCCCTCGCGATCCATCGTCAGGCGCGCAGCGCGCGCAGTCGGGATCACGCGCACGATGCCCGTCGCTTCGAGTTCTTCGAGCACCGGCGTCGCGATCGCCTCAATCTCGGGCACGACGATGTCCGGCTTCTCCGCCTCGATCAGCGCGCGCAGCTGCGCCGGATCGTCCATCGCGATCGTGCGCGCGTGGTGCGCGACCTGCTGCCCCGGCGCATGCGTGTAGCGATCAACCGCGATCGTCTCGACGCCGAGGCGCTGCAACGCGATCAGCACTTCCTTGCCGAGTTCCCCCGAGCCGAGCAGCATGACGCGCACGGCGGCTGTGGACAGCGGCGTGCCGAGGACTACGGGGGGACGTGACGGCATTGCTTTTTCCTGGCGATGGACGATGCGACATTATCTCGCATCGAGGGCGCCGCCGGTGCAGCTAAGGCAGCCTCGGCGATCGCCGACAGGTCGCACTTTTTGACGGAGCGGCCGGCCGTCGTCGGCACATCCAGGCCGACGCGCATGACTTCCGGCACAGCCGCGACCGATTTCTACTTTTGCGCATCGTATACGCGGATGACTTCCTGCAGATGCGTGCAGCGCGCGCGTGCGGAATCATCCGTCTGCGCCGCGCACGAAGCACAACGAAGGCGCATGTCGAGTCCCGATCGTCCATGTTTCCACGCCACCGGAGGAGCCATGTTCACCCGTCAATCAAAGTCTCGCATACCGCTTGCCATTGCATCGATGTTTGCCTTGTTCGCCGGCGTCGCGCATGCCGAAGCAGTCGACCCGCATGGGCAGTGGGTTGGCCGTACCCAGGTCGAGGGACAACGCGACGCAGACAAGACGACCCTGTCGCTCGGCGCGATCGACCAGCAAGGCACCTCGCTCGAACTTGATACCGGCCGCACCTGTCGGCTGCGCGACGGTACCTACTCCGCGCAAGGTACCGACGCGTGGTCGCTGCACTTCAAGCCGGAAAGCGGTGACAACCTCTGCGAACGCCTGTCCCAGGGCGAAGTGATCCTGCGTGTAGCCGGCCCGCGCAAGCTCGCCTTCGAGGCGCGCTATCCCGACGGCAAGGGTGGACAGAACCAGCGCAACGGAGTGCTGATGCGCTATCCGTAGAGCGCCGAATCGGCCTGCTCTTGCGGCAGCGATGCGCGACGAGTAACGTTCGCGCATCCGCAGCAAACGGCAGGGAGATCTGTATGGATTGGCAGAAAGGGCGCGAAAGCGACAACGTCGTCGAGGATGACGGCAGCGGCCGCGGTGGTGGTTTCGGTGGTGGCGGTGGCGGCCTCGGTTTCGGCGGCTTCCACATCGGCATCGGCGGCATCATTCTGATCGTCGTCGTCAGCCTGCTGTTCGGCAAAAATCCGCTCGACATCCTGTCGCTGCTCAGCGGCGGCGGATCGATGCTCGACTCGAGCAGCCAGACGGCGCCGCCCGCACAGCGCGCGCAGGCGACAAGCAACGATCCGCAGACGAAGTTCGTCAAGGTCGTGCTCGGCAGCACGGAAGATGTCTGGGGCCAATATTTCCAGGCCAGCGGCCAGCGCTATCCGCAGCCCAAGCTCGTGCTCTACCGCGGCCGCACGCAGACCGCCTGCGGCGTCGGCCAGGAAGCGATGGGACCGTTCTATTGCCCGGGCGACCAGCAGGTCTATCTCGATTTGGGTTTCTTCCAGGAAATGGATACGCGCTTCCACGCTCAGGGCGATTTCGCGCGCGCCTATGTCATAGCGCACGAGATCGGCCACCATGTGCAGAACCTGATCGGAGTCATGGACAAGGTCGAGCAGGCGCGCCGTCAAGGTACGCCGATGGACGGCGCCAGCGGCCTGTCGGTGCGTCAGGAACTGCAGGCCGACTGCTTCGCCGGCGTCTGGGCGAACCGCTCGCAGGCGCAGCTCAACTGGCTGCAGGCCGGCGATATCGACTCGGCGCTCAATGCCGCGTCCGCCGTCGGCGACGATACCTTGCAGAAGCAGGCGCGCGGCTACGCCGTGCCGGATTCGTTCACGCACGGCTCGTCCGCACAGCGCCAGCGCTGGTTCAAGGCCGGCTTCGCCTCGGGCGATATCAACAGCTGCAACACGTTCAACACGCAGTCGCTGTAGAACGACTCGCGTCGGCGCGTGCTTAACGCGCCGCAAACACCGCGTTGCGCATGATCAGCGCGGCTTCCGCAACGGAAGCCGCGTCGTTTCCATCGTTCTCGACAAGGAGCCGCACCGATGAGTTTCGATCCCGCACAGCTGCAGTCGCTCGTTTCGACCTATGTGGTCCCGCTCGCGTGGAAGATTCTGGGCGCGCTCGCGCTCTGGATCGTCGGCCGCTGGGTCGTTCGCCTGATCGTCGCCGGCGCTCAACGCGTGCTCGTCCGGCGGGAGCTCGATCCGACTCTGCAACGCTACGCCGGCTCGGTCATCTCGGGCCTGCTCACGGTGCTGCTTGCGATCGCCGTGCTCTCGGTGCTCGGCGTCGAGACTGCCTCGTTCGCCGCGCTGCTCGCCGCCGCCGGCGTCGCGATCGGCATGGCCTGGTCGGGACTGCTGGCGAACTTCGCCGCCGGTGTCTTTCTGATCACGCTGCGCCCGTTCAAGGTCGGCGACGCGATCACCGCGGGCGGCGTCAGCGGCACGGTTCGCGAGATCGGCCTGTTCGGCACGACGCTGGACATGGGCGATAACGTCAAGGCCGTCATCGGCAACAACAAGATTTTCTCCGACAACATCATCAACTATTCGGCCAACGCCTATCGCCGCGTCGACCTGAGCGTCCTGCTCGCGGCCGGCGTCGACGTCGACGATGCGAAGGCGCGCCTGCGCGGCGCCGTATTGCAGGTGAAGAACGTTCTCGCCACGCCGGCGCCGGTCATCGAGATCCTCGAACACACCCCGCTCGGCACCGTGTTGACTGTGCGTCCCTTCAGCACCAACGACAATTACTGGCAGGTCTACTTCGACACGAACAAGGCCATTGCCGAGGTCGCCAAGACCGCTGCGTGGCCGGCGCCGGAAACGCGCCAGGCCGTGCGCACGATCGCGCCTTGAGCAGAGCGGCCGCGTCGCGGCGGCCGCCACGTCGCTAGCCGAAGCGCGGCAACACGAACGCGAAAGTCGCGCCGACGACGAACGCCACAAGCGCCAGCGAATACAGCACCGCGCTGGCACCACGCAAGCGCTGGCATGCTCGCGCCAGCGCCGGGTCCGCTGGACAAGGCAGGCGGCGCGCACGCCAGATCGCCACGCCGGCAAGCGCGAGTATCGCCGCCGCCGTGCCGAACACGGTGACCTTGTGTTCGCTCAGCCAGACCAGCTGCGGCACGGCGCTGACCAGACCCGCCAGTGCCGCGCCCGCCCCGAGCGTGATCATTACCGCCGGTAGCACGCAACAGACCAGCGTTCCGGAACTGACAACCAGCGCGGCGAATGCCAATCCGGCGTTGCGCTTCAACGGCGCATTCACGGCTTGCTCCCGATGCGTTGGCGTACATCGTCCAAGCTCTCGCTTTCGCGATGGATGGTCTTGACCGCGTAACCCGCATCGGTCAGCGCCTTGCGCAACTCCTCGTCGTCGATGTCCGTGCCTTCCTTGGTCGACAGGGCCACCAGCTTCTTTTCCAGACTCACGACCACGTCGGTCGTCGCCGGGAACGCGCGCAGTTTCTTCTCGATGCCCTGCGCGCAGAACGCGCAGACCAGACCGTTCACGTCCATCTCAATCGTCGCCGCAGCGGCGGGGGCCAGGGCGGCGAAACCCGCAGCCAAGGCAAAAAAGGCAAAACGACAATTCTTGTACATGATCTTCTCCAGCTCGTAAGCAAACATCATTCAGAAGTTGAACATCATCATCAGTTGCGGCTTGCCCTGGCCGGTGACGCCGGCCTCGACCCAAGCACCGCCCTTGAACAGGCGCACCAGAGCGGCCCACTCGACGCCGCGATAGAGGCCGCCGGTATAGCTTCGTGCCTGCAAGACGAACCAGGTGGCCAGATCCTTGTAGTCGTGGGGATACGGCGCAAAGCCGAGCTGCAGCGTGTCGATGCGTTGCGAGTAAGCGCTGCTTTCATGCAGGTCGCTCATCAGGGCGGCATAAATGCGTCGCGTCTCGTAGTCGACCTGCAGGCCGACGTTGCGGTCGAGCCGATTGCCGCGAAATGTGTTGCCGCTGGCGCTGCCCAGGCCGCCCCAGGCGAAGACATTGGCCTGTGCATCGTCCAGATTCCAGCGCTGCACGAGATAGTTGGCGCGCAGGTAGCGGATCTCGCGCGTGCGGCCGTCGATGTCGCTCTCCGTGCGCAACCAGCCGCCACCGAGCGACAGCCAGTAATACGGCGCGTAGAACGCCTGCGTCTCCTCCATCGTGCCGGCGCCGTATTCCGCCATCACGGTAGTGCCGTTGGCGAACGCGATTGGCTTGGCTTCGCCACCTTGCGCGAACGCGAGCAGAACGCCAGCGAGTACGCCGGCGGGTTGTTTCAACATGATTTGATCCTCGGACAAACCCTGTGCGCGGACGCGCACGAGCCGCGCCGGGTGGCGCGGAATCGAGAAGGTCGGGATCAGGCGATCGGCGGGCGGATCGGAGGGCTTTCGTCGCGTCCGGGTGGACGTACATCCATCGGCATCAAGGCCGCACCAGCAAGATCGGATGCTGTCCAATTCATGCCAGAGGGCACAACGAATACGGCGGAGCCGGCGATACAGGCCTGCAGGCACGCGGACGGTGCGCAATCGCCGACGCAGCACGACGCCTTCTTTTCTCCCGTATCGCCGTGCTGCATGGCTTGCATGCAATCGTCTGCCTGCGCACGCACGGCAGCCGCGGCGAGCATGGGCAACGGCCCCTGCATCACGAGGCTCAGTGCGAGCAGAAATTGGAGGACGATACGCGGCATGGGATCACTCTATCCCCGTCAAGACTAGCGCGTCGAGGAAAAAGTTTCACGCGGCTTCCGTGCCAGGCACATTGCGGTCACGCACCTGGGTTAACATTTGCCGCATTCGGAACGACGACCGCCTCGAAGCCATGAAACTTGCAATCCGCGCCGCGCTGGCGCTGCTGGTTCTTTTTCTCGCCGCCTGCGCCACGCACGCGCCCAGGCCGGACTCCAATCCGCCGCTGATCCTGGTCTCGATCGACGGTTTCCGCGCCGACTACTTCGAGCGCGGCCTCAGCCCGAACCTGAAAGCGATCGCCGATGCCGGCGTCCACGCGGCGGCGATGCGTCCGGCGTTCCCCACCTTGACGTTTCCGAACCACTACACCCTCGTCACCGGCCTGTATCCGGATCATCACGGCATCGTCAACAACACGATGGTCGATCCGGTCCTCGGTAATTTCACCTACAAGAAGAGCAGCGAACTCAGCGCGCGCTGGTGGGAAGGCGCGGAACCGCTCTGGGTGACCGCCGACAAGCAGGGCGTGCGCACGGCGACGATGTTCTGGCCGGGCAGCGACGTCGAGATCCGTGGCCACCGGCCTGACTACTATCTGCCTTTCAACGGCAAGATGACGGCTGGCCAGCGCATCGACCAGGTTCTCGCCTGGCTCGACCAGCCCGCGGCCAAGCGTCCGCGTTTCCTCACCTTGTACTTCGAGCAACTCGACCACGAGAGTCACGATCATGGGCCGGGCTCGACCGAGGCCGACGCGGCGCTGCGCGAGGTCGATGCCAGCATCGGCCACCTGGTCGCCGAACTAGAAAAAAGAGATTTGTACAAGAACGCCAATCTCGTCATCGTCTCCGACCACGGCATGGCCGAGACCGATGCAGAACGCACGGTCATCCTCGATTCGATCGTCGATCTGCGCCACATCGACCTCGTCACCTCCGGAATTGCCGTCGGCATCAACCCCAAACCGGGCTACGAAGCGGAAGTCGAGCGCGCAATGCTGGCGCCACGCGGACACATGCAATGCTGGCGCAAGGGCGAACTGCCGGCGCGGCTGCACTACGGCACGCACCCGCGCATCCCGGCCCTGGTCTGCGTACCCGAGAGTGGCTGGCTGATCGAGACACAGGAATTCCATAGCCGACCGAATCACCGCATGCACGGCGGCGAGCACGGCTATGACAATGACGACCCGCACATGCGTGCATTGTTCCTTGCGCACGGTCCGGCATTCAAACGCGGGCTGAGCGTGCCCGAATTCGACAATGTCGATGTGTATCCGCTATTGGCCCACCTGCTGGATATCAGGCCCGAGCCGAACGACGGCAATCCGGCGACCATGCGCGAAATGCTGCAATGAGGGGGAAAAGCCGTTTCCTGTTGCACCGCGCAAGATTTGCGTGCATGATTGGCCGTCCAGATGATTGCGTGCCCATGAACCAGCTCTTCGCCAGCTTCGAGATCCTGTCCAGCGCCGACATGGCCGCAGGCATGACTTCGCGCGCGCGTCGACCGACCACGACCAACACGGCCGGGTAAGCTGTCGCACGATTTTCATGTGATTCGACGATAAAACCCGGCCCCGCGCCGGGTTTTTGTTTTTTGGATTTTTGAATGGGGTTTACGAATGACGATTCGACGTTATTTCACGGCGCTCCATCGCCGGAACAAAATCGGCCATCCATGGCCGCACTTCTCAACCAAAACCTTCATTTGAACGAATTCTGATCTATGACCATCCGTCACTTTCTTACCACCCAGGACTGGAGCCGCGCCGACCTCGACGCGCTGCTCGCGCGCGCGGCCCAATTCAAGCAGAACAAGCTCGGCGACGATCTCAAGGGCAAATCCATCGCCCTGCTGTTCTTCAACCCCTCGATGCGCACGCGCACGAGCTTCGAGCTTGGTGCGTTCCAGCTCGGCGGCCATGCGGTCGTGCTGCAACCCGGCAAGGACGCGTGGCCGATCGAATTCGATCTCGGCACGGTGATGGACGGTGAGACCGAGGAACACATCGCCGAAGTCGCGCGCGTGCTGTCGCGCTACGTCGACCTGATCGGCGTGCGCGCGTTCCCGAAGTTCAAGGACTGGTCGGTCGACCGCGAGGATCACGTGATCCATTCGTTCGCGAAATACGCGACCGTGCCGGTGATCAATATGGAGACGATCACGCATCCGATGCAGGAGCTCGCGCACATCCTTGCCCTGCAGCAGCACTTCAAGACGAATGATTTGCGCGGCAAGAAGTACGTGCTGACATGGACCTATCATCCGAAGCCGCTCAACACCGCGGTCGCAAACTCCGCGCTGCAGATCGCGACGCGCTACGGCATGGACGTCACCTTGCTTTGCCCTACACCCGAGTACGCGCTCGACCAGCGCTATCTCGATTTCGCCAAACAGAACGTCACCGAGAACGGCGGCAGTTTCGCGATTTCGCACAACGTCGACGCGACGTACAAGGGCGCCGACATCGTCTACGCCAAGAGCTGGGGTGCGCTGCCCTACTTCGGCAACTGGGAACCGGAAAAACCCATTCGCGACGCGCACAAACATTTCATGGTTGACGAGCGCAAGATGGCGCTGACCAACCACGGCGTGTTCAGCCACTGCCTACCGCTGCGCCGCAACGTCAAGGCCACCGATGCGGTGATGGATTCGCCCGCCTGCATCGCGATCGACGAGGCCGAGAACCGGCTGCACGTGCAGAAGGCCGTGATGGCCGCACTCGCCAAGAACAAGTAACCCTGGAAATGATCATGAGTCAGACCGAAAAAGACATCGTCCTCGCCTTCTCCGGCGGCCTCGACACGAGCTTCTGCGTTCCCTACCTGCAGGAGCGCGGTTATCGCGTGCACACCGTGTTCGCCGACACCGGCGGCGTCGATGCAGAAGAACGCGCGTTCATCGAGAACCGCGCCAAGGAGCTCGGCGTCGCCAGCCACGTCACCGTCGACGGCGGTCCGGCGATCTGGAACGGCTTCGTCAAACCATTCGTCTGGGCCGGACAAGGCTATCAAGGCCAGTATCCGCTGCTCGTGTCCGATCGCTACCTGATCGTCGAAGCCGCACTGAAGCGCTGCGACGAACTCGGCACGAAGTACATCGCACATGGCTGCACCGGCATGGGCAACGACCAAGTGCGCTTCGACCTGACGATCAAGGCACTCGGCGATTACATCATCGTCGCGCCGATCCGCGAGATCCAGAAGGAGCACACGCACACGCGCGCCTACGAGCAGGACTATCTCGAACAGCGCGGCTTCGGCGTGCGCGCCAAGCAGAAGAGTTACACGATCAACGAGAACCTGCTCGGCGTGACCATGTCCGGCGGCGAGATCGACAAGTGGGAAGCACCAGGCGAAGGCGCTCGCGGCTGGAACGCACCACGCGCCGAATGGCCGACGACGCCGCTGCGCGTGACGCTCGGTTTCGCCAATGGCGAAGCGGTGTCGCTCGATGGCGAAAAGCTGCCGGGTCACGAAATTCTTGCGCGGCTCAATCGCGAGTTCGCCAAGTACGGCGTCGGCCGCGGCTTGTATACCGGCGACACGACGATCGGTCTCAAGGGCCGCATCATCTTCGAAGCACCGGGCCTGACCGCGCTACTCACCGCGCATCGCGCGCTCGAAGAAGCGGTGCTGTCGAAACTGCAGAACCGCTTCAAGCCCGAGGTCGCGCGCGCCTGGGTCGAGCTCGTCTACGAAGGCTTCTTCCACGATCCGCTCAAGGCCGACCTCGAAGCTTTCCTCGCTTCCTCGCAGCGCTGCGTCAACGGCGAAGTCACGCTGGAAACGCAAGGCGGCGGCGTCGGCGCAGTAGCGATCGCGTCACCGCATATCCTCAACGCCAAGGGCGCGACCTATGCGCAATCGGCCGACTGGGGCGTCGAGGAAGCCGAAGGCTTCATCCGCCTCTACGGCATGAGCTCGACGCTGTGGGCTGAAGTGAACCGGAATTCGTGAGTCGATGAGCGACCTGCTTGCCAGCACACTGCAGCATCTGCACGCGCTCGTCGCGTTCGATACACGCAATCCGCCGCGCGATATCGGCACGGGCGGCATTTTCGATTATCTGCACGCGAACCTGCCGGGCTTCGACTGCACCGTGACCGATCACGGTGCGGGCGCGGTCAGCCTGTTCGCCGTGCGCGGCAAGCCGAAGGTGCTGTTCAACGTCCATCTCGACACCGTGCCCGACTCGCCGCACTGGACGGCCAGTCCGTTCGAACTGCGCGTGAGCGATACACACGCGATCGGCCTCGGCGCCTGCGACATCAAGGGTGCGGCAGCCGCACTGCTGACCGCTGCAGCGCATGCGGATGGCGATGTCGCGTTCCTGTTCACGACCGACGAAGAAGCGAACGATGCGCGTTGCATCGCCGCGTTTCTCGCGCAGAAGAAACCGTTCGACGCCGTCGTCGTCGCCGAGCCGACGCGTGGCGAAGCGGTGCTCGCGCATCGCGGCATCAGTTCCGTGTTGATGAACTTCAAGGGCCGCGCCGGGCATGCTTCGGGCGGCAATGCCGCGACGGACAGCGCGCTGCATCAGGCGATCCGCTGGGGCCAGCACGCACTCGACTATGTCGAGTCGCAGTCGCATCAGCGCTTCGGCGGCCTGACCGGTCTGCGCTTCAATATCGGTCGCGTCGAAGGCGGCATCAAGGCGAACATGATCGCACCGAGCGCCGAAGTGCGCTTCGGTTTCCGCCCGCTGCCGTCGATGGACATCGACACGTTGCTCGCGACGTTCCGCGGCGGCTTCGAAGCGCAGCCCGCCGAATTCCAGGAAACCTTCCGCGGCCCACCGCTGCCCGCGGGCGACATCGCGGGCGCCGAAGCGCGTCGCCTGAAGGCACGCGATTTCGCCGACGAAGTCGGCCTGACCATCGGCAACGCGGTCGATTTCTGGACCGAAGCCTCGCTGTTCTCGCAGGCCGGCTACACCGCAATCGTCTGCGGTTCCGGCGACATCGCCCAGGCGCATACCGCGGACGAGTTCGTCGAACTCGCGCAATTGCAGCAGATCACCCAAAGCTACATGCATATCTTGAAATCGCAGGCCCGTTGAAATGGATACCAACACGCAAACCCGCCAGACCATCGTGCGCCTGCTCTCGAGCATGGGCAGCGCGAAGGAGATCGACCAGTACCTGCGTCGCTTCTCGCAGCTCGACGCGAAGAAATTCGCCGTCGTCAAAGTCGGCGGCGCCGTGCTGCGCGACGATCTCGATAACCTCGTCTCCTCGCTTGCCTTCCTGCAGCAGGTTGGTCTCACGCCGATCGTGATCCACGGCGCCGGCCCGCAACTCGATGCCGAGATGAGCGCGGCCGGCATCATCAAGGAGACGGCCGATGGCCTGCGCGTCACCTCGCCGGCGGCGCTCGCGATCGTGCGTCGCGTGTCGCAGACCGAGAATCTGAAGCTCGTCGAAGCGCTGCAGAAAGTCGATGCACGCGCGACCTCGATCACCGGTGGCGTGTTTGAGGCGGGCTTCCTCAATCCGAACAAATACGGCCTCGTCGGCAAGGTCGATCGCGTCAACCTCGCCGCGATCGAGGCGAGCCTCAACGCGGGCTCGATCCCGGTCATTGCGAGTCTCGGCGAAACCGTCGCCGGGCAGATTCTCAACATCAACGCCGACTTCGCCGCGAACGAGCTGATCAAGGCACTGCAGCCGTACAAGATCGTATTCCTCACCGGCACAGGCGGGCTGCTCGACGACGCCGGCAACGTGATCGACTCGATCAACCTCGCCACCGAGTACGAGCACCTGAGCCAGCAGCCGTGGATCAACGGCGGCATGCGCGTGAAGATCGAGCAGATAAAGGACCTGCTCGACGCGCTGCCGCTGACTTCGTCGGTATCGATCACCAAGCCGGCCGAGCTCGCCAAAGAACTGTTCACGCACAAGGGCTCTGGCACCTATATCCGCCGCGGCGAGAAGGTGCTGCGCGTGGACTCGTGGAACCAGCTCGATCTCGCGCGCATGCGCAAGCTGATCGAATCGAGTTTCGCTCCGCGCACGCTCGCTGCCGACTATTTCGACAAGACCCCACTGCTGCGCGCCTACGTCAGCGAGAACTACCGTGTCGCGGTGATCCTGCTGCAGGCTGGCAGCCACGTCTATCTGGACAAGTTCGCCGTACTCGACGAGGCGCAAGGCGAAGGCCTCGGCCGTGCGGTGTGGCAGGTGATGCGCGAGGAGACGCCAACGCTGTTCTGGCGCTCGCGCCACGGCAATCCCGTCAATCACTTCTACTACGCCGAGTCCGACGGCTGCTGCAAGTTGCCGGACTTCAAGGCGTTCTGGTACGGCATCGAGAATTTCGACGAGATCGCGGCTTGCGTCGACTACTGCCGCGCAAAGACGCCGACGCTGATCGACCATGCGTCAATCGGGAACAAGGAAGCGGCATGAGCACGCCAGGAAAAAAAAGCGTAGGCATCGTCGGCGCACGCGGCCACACCGGTGCCGAACTGATCAGGTTGATCGCGCGCCACCCGCAACTCGAACTCGTTTTCGTCTCATCGCGCGAACTCGACGGCCAGCGCGTTGCCGAGCACAACTCCGACTACCGAGGCGAACTGCGTTACGAAGCATTGGATGCGGAAGCTGTGGCGGCCAAGCGCGCCGACGTCGTCGTGCTCGCGCTGCCGAACGCCAAGGCCGAACCCTACGTCGCAGCGATCGATGCGGCGAAAAGCGATGGCTACGACCCGATCATCGTCGACATCAGCGCCGACTACCGATTCGACAGAACTTGGTACTACGGCCTGCCCGAACTGACGCGCGATCAGTACCGTGGCCAGCATTGGATCAGCAACCCGGGCTGCTACGCGACCGCGATGCAGCTCGCGATCACGCCGCTGAAGGATCTGCTCGCCGCCCCGCCTGCCTGCTTCGGCGTCTCCGGCTATTCCGGCGCAGGCACAACGCCATCGGACAAGAACGATCCGGAGAAACTGCGCGACAACTTGATGCCCTACGCGCTCGTCAACCATACACACGAGCGCGAAGTGACGCGGCATCTCGGCATTCCGGTCGAATTCATGCCGCATGTCGCGGCGCATTTCCGCGGCATCACGATGACGGTGAACCTGTGGCTGACGCAGCCGATGACGCTCGATGCGATCAAGGCGCGCTATGTGCAAAAGTACAAGCACGAGCCGTTGATCGACGTTATTGACGAAGCGCCCTGGGTCAGTCATATCGCGAACAGGCACGGCGTGCAGATCGGCGGCTTCACGCTCGCGCCGGGCGGCAAGCGCGTCGTCGTCGTCGCCACGCTCGACAACCTGCTCAAAGGCGCGGCAACGCAGGCAATGCAGAACATCAACCTCGCGCTCGGCTATCCCGAACTGGAAAGCATTCCCCATGAGTGACCTGCTCTGGCAAAAACCCGGCGTCGAGACCGACGCGCGGATCATGCGCTTCCTCGCCGGCGACGACGTGGTGCTCGACCGCGAGTTTTTTCTGCACGATATCGACGCGAGTCGCGCGCATGCCGAAGGCTTGGCACGGATCGGCGTCGTCACCCGAGGCGAATGCGATGCGATCGCACGCGAACTCGGTGTGCTTGCCGATGATTTCAAAAGCGGCGCTTTCGTTCTCGACGAGAAATACGAAGACGGCCACTCGGCGATCGAGGCGCGCCTGACCGAGCGCCTCGGCGATGCCGGGCGCAAGGTGCACACCGGGCGCAGCCGCAACGATCAGATCCTCGTCGCGACGCGGCTGTGGCTCAAGGCCAAGCTAACCGCGCTGCATGCGCTGTGCGTCGACGTCGCCAAGTCCTGCCTCGACCGCGCTGCTAAGGACGTGCTGCCGATGCCGGGCTATACGCACCTGCAGCGCGCAGTCGTCTCTTCGACCGCGATGTGGTACGCCGGTTACGCCGAAAGCTTCATCGACAACGCGCAGCGCGCGCTCGACACACGCGCCTGGATCGACGCGAATCCGCTCGGCACGGCCGCAGGCTATGGCGTGAACCTCAAGCTCGATCGCGAACACACGACGCAGGCGCTCGGCTTCGCGCGCATGCAGGTCTCGCCGATCTACGCGCAGCTCTCGCGTGGCAAGTTCGAGATGGCCGCGCTCGACGCGCTCGGCACGGCGCTGCTCGACCTGCGTCGTCTCGCCTGGGACCTGTCGCTGTTCACGACTGCGGAATTCGGCTTCGTCCACCTGCCGCCCGAGTACACGACCGGCTCGTCGATCATGCCGAACAAGCGCAACCCGGACGTGGTCGAACTGATGCGCGCGAGCTACGCGAGTGTGGCTGCCGGCCGCGCCGAGATCGAGCAACTGCTGTCGCTGCCGTCGGGCTACCAGCGCGACCTGCAGTTCTCCAAAGGCGGGCTCTACCATGGCTTCTCGCGCGGACTCGCCGCGCTCGAACTGCTGCCCGACCTGCTCAGGCGCATGCAATGGAACGCGCAGGCGATGCGTGCGGCGATCGATTCGGCGATGTACACGACCGACGTCGCGATCGAAGCCGCGATTGCCGGCGTACCGTTCCGTGACGCTTACAAGCAAGCCGCCGCCACGACGAACGAGGCGGGCCAAGGGCGCACGCCCGAGCAAAGCCTCGCTGCGCGCACTTCCCCCGGTGCGGCGGCGGATCTGCGCCTGGATGAGCTGCGCGCCAGATTGGCCAAGCTCGTCGGCAAATGACCTCGCCCTTGGCCCAGGAGACTTCGGTGTCGCAAGGCTTCAGCCAACAGCCGCTGCCGACCTGGCGCCGCGCCGTGCTCAAGGTCGGCAGCAATCTGCTGACCGCGGGCGGCCAGCAACTCTCTCCGCAGCACGCGCGCGGGCTCGCCGATTTCGTTCTCGCCTCGCGCGCGCAAGGGCGTGAAATCGTCATCGTCTCCTCAGGCGCCGTCGCAGCCGGGCGCGCACGCATGCACGAGGACGCGGGCGGCCTCGTCGCACGCCAAGCGCTTGCCGCGCTTGGCCAGACGCGCATGGTCGCGCTGTGGCAGGAACTGCTCGGCGCAATACCCGTGGCGCAGGTTCTGCTCGCGCACGACGACCTGCGCAACCGCCGCCGCTATCTCAACGCGCGCAACACGCTGCTCGAGTTGCTGCGGCTTTCCGCCGTGCCGGTGATCAACGAGAACGATACCGTCGCGGTCGAAGAATTGAAGCTTGGCGACAACGACAACCTCGCCGCGATCGTTGCCGCGCTCGTCGACGCCGACCTGCTGCTGATCGCAAGCGACGTCGATGGCCTCTACGACGCGCACCCGCTGCTCGATCCGAACGCGCGGCCGGTCGAAGCCGTGGCTGCGGTGACACCCGAGGTGCTGGCGATGGCCGGCGCCGCAGGCAGCACGCACGGCACCGGCGGCATGATCACCAAGCTGCAGGCCGCGACCAAGGCGGCAAACGCAGGCATTACGACCGTGCTGTTCAACGGAACGCGCGCGGAGACGGTCGCCCTGCTCGGCGCGGGCGCGTTTCGTGGCACGCGCTTCGCCGCGGCAAGTTCACGGCTCGCGGCACGCAAGTACTGGCTGCGTCACGCGCCGGGCGCGGATGCGCGCATTCGTGTCGACGCAGGCGCAGCACGCGCGCTTGCGAGCGGCAAGTCGCTGCTGCCGGGTGGTATCGCCGGCGTCGACGGCGAATTCGCGCGTGGCGACATCGTCGAAATCGTCTGCGACCACGTGCCGGTCGCCCGCGGCCTCGTCCAGTACAATGCAGGCGAGGTGCGGCGACTCGCCGGAAAACAGTCGCGCGAGATCGAGACCATCCTCGGCTTCAGCTACGGCGACGAGGTCCTGCACCGCAACGACCTCGTGGTCCTGAACGAAGGAGCGACGGCATGAATGCCGCGGCCGAAGTGCGCAACGAACACGCCTCGCCGGATATCCGCGAGCTGGCGCTCGCCGCGCGCGCCGCTGGTACGACTGTCGCCGCGCTTTCCACGTCGGCCAAGCGCGATGTCCTGCATGCGATGGCTGCGACGCTCGCCGCGCGGTCGAACGACATTCTCGCGGCGAACGCGCGCGATGTCGCCGCGGCACAGGCCAAGGGGCTCGCCGCGGCGATGATCGATCGCCTGCGCCTCGACGAGGCGGGCGTCGAGAACATCGTCCGCGCGGTGAAGGAAATAGCCGCCTTGCCCGATCCGGTCGGCCAGGTCACGCGCCGCGAACAACGTCCGAATGGATTGAGCATCGAGCGCGTGCGCATTCCGCTCGGCCTGATCGCGATGATCTACGAATCGCGCCCGAACGTGACCGCCGACGCGGCTGCACTATGCTTCCACGCCGGCAACGCCGTGCTGCTGCGCGGCGGTTCGGAGGCGATCCACAGCAACCGCGCGATCGCTGCGGCGCTGCACTCGGCGCTGCGCGCGCACGCCCTGCCCGAGGCCGCGGTCACGCTGGTCGAAGACCTGAGCCGCGAGACGGTGATGAAACTGCTGCAACTTACCGACATCGTCGACCTTGCGATTCCGCGCGGCGGCGTCGGCCTCATCCGTTTCGTCGCCGAGCACGCGCGCGTGCCGGTGATCAAGCATTATCAGGGCGTCTGCCATCTCTACGTCGATGCGAGCGCCGACTCTGATCTCGCCCTGCGCCTCGCCATCGACGGCAAGACGACGCGGCCCTCGGCCTGCAATGCGCTCGAAACCCTGCTCGTGCACAAGGACATTGCCGCGGAATTTTTGCCGCGTGTCGCTGCCGAACTGGACAAGCGCGGCGTCGAACTGCGCGGCGACGCCGCCAGCCGTGCGCTGGTCGCGGACATGAAGCCCGCGACCGAGGACGACTACGCCGCCGAATTCCTCGATCTGATCCTCGCCGTGCGCATAATCGATGATCTCGACAGCGCGATTGCACATATCCGCCGCTACGGTTCCGATCACACCGAAGTGATCGCAACGCGCGACGACGCCGCGGCGGACAAGTTTGTGCACGCGCTGCGTTCGGCCGTCGTGCTGGTCAACGCGTCGTCACGTTTCTCCGACGGCGGCGAGCTTGGCCTCGGCGCCGAGATCGGCATCTCCACGACGCGCCTGCACGCCTACGGCCCGATGGGCGCCGAGTCGCTTACGATCGAGCGCTATGTCGTGCGCGGCCATGGCCAGGTCCGGCACGCCGAGTCGGCACGCATCTGAACTCGATGAGCGAACCGCTGCGCCTGACTGCCGCCGACCGCGTGCTGGTGATCGCCCCGCACCCGGACGACGAGTCGATTGCTTGCGGCGGACTCCTGCTCGCCGCGCGCGACGCCGACGCCGCCAGGCGCGTCGTCACCTTGACCGACGGCGACAACAATCCCTGGCCGCAGCGCTGGATCGAGAAGCGCTGGCGCATCGACGCAACCGCACGCGCGCGCTGGGGCGCGCGCCGACGCGCGGAGGCGCAGGCAGCGCTCGAACTGCTCGGAGTCGCGGCGGATGCATGCGAGTTCCACGGCTTCCCCGACGCGGCGCTCACTTCACTGCTGATGCGCGATGCGGACCGTCTCGTCGCCCCGCTGCGCGCGCGGATCGCCGCGTTTGAACCAACCCATATCGCGCTTCCGGCACTGGCCGACCGGCATCCGGATCACAGCGCGGCGCATATCGCGGTGCAACTCGCCTTGCTCCAGGACGGTCGCGCCATGCGACGGCTTGCCTATCGCGTGCACGGCGTCGCCAATCCTGTGGCTAAGTACGTCCTCGAGCTCGGCGAATCGCAACGCGAAACCAAACGTGCCGCCATCGCCAGCCATCGCACCCAGACGGCGCTGAGCGGCAAGCGCTTCCTCGCCTACGCCACCCCGCGCGAGACCTACGACGAGGCCGCCATTGCGCAGCGCGACGAGCATCCGCTGCGCGCCCGCCTGCGCGAGGATGGCGCTATCGAACTGCGCGTGGCCAAGCAGAATCGCCACGGCAACGATCGCGTGTCGATCCTGCTCGGCACCGCGCCGGGAATCTGGTCCGCGTGGCACCTTTCTGTGGCGCCGTCGCGACGCTGCGACGTGCTCGATGCGCGCGGCGATTTCGTCGTCGCCACAACCGAGTGGCGCGAAGAAGCCAACGCCTGGACAGCCGAGATGCGCCTGCCCGTTTCGGCCAGGCCGGCCATCGGCTACGCCAAACTCGCCAAGGCGCAACCGGGGCTCGTCATCTTCGATCGCTACGGTTGGCAGGCCATCGATCTCGGCGAACAGTCCTAAGCGCAGCGGGCTCGTTTATCGCGCGTTTTGCCGGAAAGCGCTGCGTCACCTGGCTCATGCATGACGGAGAAATCGGCAATTTCCGATGTGAAATTAGGTAAAAATTAACGCTCCGAGGCGCTAACTGAACGCAGCTCGGAAACTTCCTGAACGACATTCTGGGCGACGATTGACAGCGGAATGGGGCCTGTCATTCTCCGCACCGCGCGATGCGGAATTAACCAGCGCGTATCTCACCAATCAATGGAGACGGCAATGAAAACGTTGTTGGGTTCGGTGGCAATCGGTATCGGAGCGCTGCTGTGCCAGGGCGTCTATGCACAAGACTCGGCGGGCCACACCGCACTGTGCAAAGACGGTACGTATTTCGACGGCGCTACGCACAAGGGCGCGTGCCGCGGCCATCAGGGCGTGAAGGAGTGGTTGGACAAGACGACGGCAAAGAGCGACGCCAAGACCGACGCGAAGAGCGCGGATACCACGGCCGCTGCAACCGACGACAAAACGACGAAGAAACATCATAAGAAGAAGGACGCGGACACAGCCTCAACAGCCGCGACGACGGCGGCTCCGGCCGCAGCGACGACCACTGCGACGACTGCCGCCAAGGAAGAGAAGTCGACCAAGCACACGCCGCCGACTCCGGCCAAAGACATCGTGGCCAAGCCCGGTGGCGGCCCCGGCCTGGTCTGGGTCAACTCCGAGTCGAAGGTCTACCATTGTCAGGGCGACGAGTGGTATGGCAAGACCAAGCAGGGCTCGTACATGAGCGCGGCCGATGCCGAGAAGGCCGGTGCGCACGCGGCCCACGGCAAGGCTTGCCAGTAAGCGATGCCATAGCGTCCGTTCGTGGACGCGAACGAGCAAGGAAAACGCCCGGCTGGTCCGGGCGTTTTTTTTGGTTCCGACTCCGCGGCATACGCTGCGTGCGAAGTCGAAAAAGCAAAGATAAAACGAAAAAAGCCACCGCTTGCGGTGGCTTTTAGCAAGTTTTTTTGAGAAGTCCGGCAGGGATGCCGGTCTTTTCTTTGCGCGCATGGAGGCGCGCATAAATGACGTGGTCGGGGTGAGAGGATTCGAACCTCCGACTTCTACCTCCCGAAAGTAGCGCTCTACCAGGCTGAGCTACACCCCGACTCGGATGCTCGCCGTCTGTGCGGGATAGCGCGGTGGACGCGCTGCGACAGCGAGCCGCGCATGATAATGGCGACCCGCTCCGCTTGCAACCTTTCTGCCTGGGATCAGGGCTACTCGACCGGAATCACGGTGATCTTCACGCGCATGCGGTCGCCCGGATCGAACGGCAATCGCGCCATGTAGATCTCGCCCTTGTAGCGGTACTCGACGTCGTAACCGACGATGCGCCGCTCGGGCTGTGCGGAGTTGCGCACGGTGCCGCGTTGCGCGTCGTGGCAGTCGCGCAGCGAGGCACTGACTGCGTCGCGTTCGGCATCAGCCTGCTGTTGGGCGTTGGTTCTCTGATCCTGCGCCGCGGCGATGCGATTTCCGGCGACACCGCCGGCGACCACACCACCCGCAGTCATGACCTTGTTGCCGTCGCCGCGGCCGAAGGCGTGGCCGATGACGCCGCCTATCAGGGCGCCGATCACGGTGCCGGCCGCGCGGTTATCGGTCAGGTCGTTGTCGTGGGGCGGCGGGGGCGGAGGCGGTGTCTGGTCGTTGCAATCGGCACGCGCGGGCGCAGCATCGTCGCCCAGCGGCGTGGGCGTGCCATCAGACATCGCTTCGTAGACCGGGTCCACGCGCAACACGTCGGCCCAGCCATAACGGGTCGATTCCGCCGCGATCGGTGGCGGGTGCGCAGGCGTGCGGTCCTGCGCGTGGCAGATACTCGCGGACAGCAGCATGCTCGCGATGAGAATGCCGGATAACTTCATCTTGTGGCGACTCCAAACGACGTAGCCCGCCATCGCGCCCGCGATGACGAACTTGCGAACTGCAGCAGATGTGCGGCACCGGTTCCCCCCGGCGTTCGCGCGAGCTGCATTGAACTGGTCGACATTACAGCACGCACACGCTGAATGCGGACTAAGGAAAAATCGCCGCGAAACGGCGTCTGGCCAAGGGTTTAGCGGGATTTTCGAACCTGAATGCGAGGCCGTTGCGCTACAATTGGCAGATGAAACTACGCCTGCACAACTCGCTGACCCGACGCGTCGAAGAGTTCGTCCCGCTCGATCCGCAACGCGTGACCATGTACGTCTGCGGTCCGACGGTCTACAACTATGTGCATATCGGCAACGCGCGTCCGTATGTCCTGTTCGGGCTGCTCGCGCGCCTGCTGCGTCGCCAGTACCCGAAGCTCGTCTACGCGCGCAACATCACCGACGTTGACGACAAGATCAACACTGCCGCCGCAGCCGCGGGCGTGCCGATCGCCACGATCACCGACCGCTACGCCGCCGACTTCCGTAAGGACATGACCCGCCTCGGCGTCGACGCGCCCGACGTGGAACCGCATGCGACCGAGCATATTCCGCAGATCATCGCGATGTGCGAGCGCCTGATCGCGGGCGGCCACGCCTATGCGGCCGAGGGCCATGTGCTGTTCGACGTCGCCTCGTTTCCGGCGTACGGCGAGCTGTCCGGCCGTTCCACCGACGAAATGATCGCCGGCGCGCGCGTCGAAGTCGCCCCGTACAAGAAGAACCCGGCCGACTTCGTGCTGTGGAAACCATCCACGCCCGACCTGCCCGGCTGGGACAGTCCCTGGGGCCGCGGCCGCCCGGGCTGGCACATCGAATGCTCGGCGATGAGCGAGGCGCACCTCGGCGAGACGATCGATATCCATGCCGGCGGCAACGATCTCATGTTCCCGCACCACGAAAACGAGATCGCGCAATCGACCTGCGCTCATGGCGGCAAGATCTTCGCTCGCTACTGGCTGCACAACGGCATGCTCAGCATCGAAGGCAAGAAGATGTCGAAATCGCTCGGCAATACGTTCAAGTTGCACGAGTTGCTTGAGAAACATCCGCCCGACCTGCTGCGCTACATGCTCATGAAAGCGCACTACCGCCAACCGTTGGACTGGTCGGCGGCGGCGCTCGAACAGGCGCAGCGCACGCTCGACGGCCTGTACACGACGCTGCGCGACCTGGCCGATGTGCCCGCCACCCCGGCCGACGACTTGCCAGAAGAGTTCCTTGCGACGCTTACCGACGACCTCAACACGCCCGAAGCGCTGGCCGTGCTCTCACGCCTTGGCGACGCGACGCGCAAAGCCGAAGGCCGTGAGGCGCGCCAGGAAGCGAAATCAGCGCTGCTCGGCGCCGGTGCGTTCCTCGGCCTGCTGCAGGTCGATCCCGAAGTCTGGTTCCAGGGTGCGACGGCTGATTCCGCGCTCGACGAAGCTCAGGTACAAGGACTCGTCGATGCACGCCAGGCGGCGAAAGCCGCAAGGAATTT
Source organism: Rudaea cellulosilytica DSM 22992 (assembly GCF_000378125.1). Taxonomy (GTDB): domain Bacteria; phylum Pseudomonadota; class Gammaproteobacteria; order Xanthomonadales; family Rhodanobacteraceae; genus Rudaea; species Rudaea cellulosilytica. The sequence goes on from NZ_KB899243.1 coordinate 171,218, forward strand.
CGCCGAAGCCGATCGTCTGCGTGCCGAATTGCACGAACTCGGCATCGTCGTCGAGGACACGCCGCAGGGACCACGCTGGAAGCGGGCCAGTGCCACGACGGCGACGGCATGAGATCGCGGCGATGACTGCCCAGCCCGACCTCCGCCTGCCCGCCGAAACCAGCGCACAAGCTGCGCAGGACGCAATCGCCGAGGAATTCGCCTTCTTCGGCGACTGGACCGAGCGCTACCAGTACCTGATCGATCTCGGCCGCAAGCTGGCGCCGTTTCCCGAGGCGCTGAAGACCGAGGAGCACAAGGTCCAGGGCTGCCAGTCGCAGGTCTGGCTGGTCGCCAGCGGCGACGCGCGGCGTCTGGACTTCCAGGCGATCAGCGATTCGGCCATCGTCTCCGGGCTGATCGCGCTGCTGCTGCGCGTGTACTCGGGCCGCAGTGCGCAGGAAATCCTCGATACCGAGCCGAGCTACATTGCCGCGATCGGCTTGGCCAAGCATCTCTCGCCGACGCGCAGCAACGGCCTAGCCGCGATGCTGCAGACGATCAAGGCGCATGCACGCGCGGCGCTTGGCTGATCGCTCCCGTCCAGCGCCATCCGTGCTTTCTTGCACGATCTGACCCCGCCCCGCGCTGAGTGAGCTGGCGCGTCAGTGCAATCGCGCGTGCAGCATGGCGACGTAGATGGCGAACACGACCGCGCTCGTCACGCACATGAGCTTGTGGTAGCCGTCGCGTGCGATGAACACTCCGCCCGCCGAGGCAACAAGGAAGAACAGCTGGAAGGCAATGTCGGCGCTGCCCATCGGGTAATGATCATTGGTCAGACCGCGCAACAGGCTGACGGCCAGACTGACGATGAACAAGCTGAAGAAAAGCTTCCTGTGTGCGAAATAGTGGGCGCGAAGATCGACCGGATGCTCGCCGAAGAAGTCTGGCAACACGAGGCCAGCGAGCAGATACCAGACGATCATCTGCACGAGCACGAGCGCGAACATCGAAAACGTCCACGCCGCCGCCGGTATGTGGCGCATGCTGAAAATCGACCACCAGCTCTGCACGGAGATCACGAGCAGAAGCGCGGCGAACACGAAGCTCGGCCAGTAGGGAACCACGCGCGCACGCGCAAGCACCATGCCACGCACGCCTTTGAGAATTTGCGTGATCGCCAACCCGAGGATGATCGAGATCAGGACCGACAGGTAACTGAACGGATCCATGGGTTACTCGCCGCGGAGCTCGAAATGGGCGATCAGTCGCCCATTTGTTTCTGGCGATGCTCCCAGCGCTCCTGCGCGTCGAGCGACAGGGTCGCGATCGGGCGCGCGTCGAGGCGATCGATGCCGATTTCCTCGTCGGTCTCCTCGCAATAACCGTAACGGCCTTCCTCGATGCGCTTGAGCGCCTTGTCGATCTTGCCGATCAGCTTGCGGTAGCGGTCGCGCGTGCGCAGCTCGAGAGAATTCTCGGTCTCGCGCGTGGCACGCTCGGCTTCGTCGCCGACATCGCGCACTTCGTCGCGCAGGTTGTCGATGGTCTGCTTGGATTCCTCAACGAGATCCTCGCGCCACTTCTGCAGTTTCGCGCGAAAATAGGCGAGATGGCGCGGGCCCATGTACTCCTCCTTCGCCGAAGGACGGTAGTTCGGGGGCAACTCGATGACGACGGTACTGGGGAGCGCGTAACGTCCGTCTTCGCGCGTGACGGTATCTGGAATGGGTGCTACTGCGGACATGTTGCCTTTCTTGGAACTTGCGTGTTTCTGGGGGGGGGCCTTTTTTGCGACCGCCGGCTTGGGTGAATGCGATGGCGCCGGCTTGGCGGCGCGCGCGGGTTTTGCGACGGGTTTCTTTGCCGCCGGTTTCTTCGCCGGGACAAGTTTCTTGGCCGGGCGTTGCGGTTTGACGACAGCTTTGGCGCGAGTGGCCTTGGCCGGGACCTTTTTCGCCGATACGGGCTTCTTTGCCGCCTTCGCGGGTTTCTTGCTCGCAGCTTTTTTCGGCACTGGCTTTTTCGCAGCGCCGGCCTTGGCCGGTCCTGCCTTCTTCTTGGCGGGACTTGCGGGTTTACGCTTCGATGTCGCCATAATCCTTTTCCCGTTGTCGCTCGGCGGTCGCGTGTTATAGCCCAATCGCCCCCGCACGGCAACCATTACCTATGCTGCGCCGCGCCTTGATCGGCGCCGCGATCGAAAATCCAGAATGGCGCGACTGTTGCTAGCTTTGATCGGACTGTACCAGCGCCTGCTGAGCCCGTTGCTCGGATCGCGCTGCCGCTTCCATCCGAACTGCTCCGAATACGCTCGCGTATCCGTGGCGCGCTTCGGCGCCGCGCGCGGCGGCGTGCTCGCAATCTGGCGTATTTTACGCTGCCAGCCGTTCAGCGAAGGCGGTATCGATGAGGTGCCGCAAACCTTTACACTTCGTCGCAACCGCTGAAACGAGCCTTTTTGCCATGAATGATGTCCTGATCGTCAACGCCGACATCGTCAACGACGGCCGCCGCTTCACCGGCGACGTGCGCGTACGTGACGGGCGCATCGAGGCCGTCGCCGGCCAGCTCGCCGCACGGGCGAACGAGGGCGTGTTCGACGCACGCGGGCGCCTGCTGCTGCCCGGCATGATCGACGACCAGGTGCATTTTCGCGAGCCCGGGCTAGAGCACAAGGGCGATTTCTTCACTGAATCGCGTGCCGCGGTGGCCGGCGGCGTCACCAGTTTCATGGAAATGCCGAACTCGAAGCCGACCACGACCGACCGTGCCGCGCTCGAGGACAAGTACGCGCGCGCCGCGAAGAAATCGCTCGCCAACCACGCCTTTTATATGGGCGCGACCAACGACAACCTCGAGGAGATCCAGCGCCTCGACCCGCGCGTCGCCTGCGGCATCAAGATCTTCATGGGCGCCTCGACCGGCAACATGCTGGTCGACAACCCGGCCACGCTCGATGCGATCTTCCGCGATGCGCCGACGCTGATCGCGACGCACTGCGAAGATACGCCGACGATCGACGCCAATCTCGCCGCGGCGCGGGCGAAGTACGGCGATGCGATCCCGATCGAGGAACATCCGTTCATCCGTTCGCGCGAGGCCTGCATCAAGTCGACGCGGCTGGCGATGGAACTCGCGCGGCGCCACGATTCGCGCCTGCACGTGCTGCATGTCACCACCGCCGAGGAACTCGAACTGTTCGCGCCCGGCCCGGCCGACGGCAAGCGCATCACCGCCGAGACCTGCGTGCATTTCCTGCATTTCAGCAGCGAGGATTACGCGACCAAGGGCAATCTGATCAAGTGCAATCCGGCGGTGAAATTGCCGTCCGACCGCGCTGCGATCATCCGCGCGATCAACGACGGCCGCATCGACATCCTCGCCACCGATCACGCTCCGCACACCTGGGAAGAGAAGCTGCAGAGCTACGAGAAAGCGCCGTCCGGGCTGCCGCTCGTGCAATCGGTGCTGCAGTGCGCGCTGGAACGTTGGTTCGACGGTCAACTTCCGCTCGAGTTGATCGTTGAAAAGACCGCGCACGCGCCGGCACGCTTGTACAACGTGCGCGACCGTGGCTATATCCGCGAAGGCTACTGGGCAGACCTCGTGTTGATCGATGCAAACCTGCCGCACAGGGTGACGCGCGAAGAAACCCTGTCGAAGTGCGGCTGGTCGCCGTTCGAAGGCACGATTTTCCGCTCGACAATCGTCGCCACCTGGGTCAACGGCCATCTCGGCTGGCACGAGGGCAAGCTCGACGACAGGCAGTTGGGCAAGCGCCTGGAGTTCGATCGATGAAGCGTGTTTTCCTGGTTGCCGCCCTTGCCTCCGCCATTTTTTCCGCACACGCCGCCGACCGCGAACTGCAATTGCCCGAACAGTTGCAACAAGGCCAACTCGTCGTCGGCCATGCGCCGAAGGGCGCGAAGATCGAATTTGCCGGGCGTCGCGTGCTCGTCGGCGATGATGGCGTGTTCGTCTTCGGCCTCGGCCGCGATGCGCCGGCCGAGGAGAAACTGCATATCCGCTACTCGAACGGCAAGGCCAGCGATGTCATGCTCAAGATCGCCAAGCGCGAGTACGAGACCGAGCGCGTCAACGGCCTGCCCCAGCAAACGGTCACACCCAATCCGGAGCTGACCAAACGCATCGAGCGCGAACGCGCGCGCGTGGCCGAAACGCGTCACCGCAACGATGCGCGCGAGGATTTCGAGCATGGCTTCCTCGACCCGGTCGAAAATGCGCGCGTCAGCGGCCTGTGGGGCCGCCAGCGCATCGACAACGGCAAGCCGATGGCACCGCATTTCGGCCTCGACTTCGCCGTACCGAACGGCACGCCGATTCGCGCGACCGCAGCGGGCCTCGTCTCGCTTGCCGAAATGGGCATGGTCCTCAACGGCGGCATCGTCGTACTCGACCACGGCCACGGCGTAAGCACGACCACGATCCACATGAGCCGCATCGACGTGAAGACCGGGCAAAAGGTGAAACAGGGCGACATCGTCGGCCTCGCCGGAGCGACCGGGCGCGCCACCGGTCCGCACGTGCACTGGGCGGCGAACTGGTTCGACGTGCCGATCGATCCTGCGCTGCTGCCCAAGACAGGCGATTTCGCGAAAACACCGTGACGGTTGAGGTCCGCGAAATCGGCGCCGACCAATTCGACTTGGTCTGGCCGATCTTTCACTCGGTGGTCGCCGCCGGCGACACTTACAGCTACGCACCCGACACGACTTTTGAAGAAGCGCGCGCGATGTGGACCAGCGCACCAGCGCGCTGCTTTATCGCGCTGATCGATGGCAAGCCGGCCGGCTGCTATATGCTCAAGCCGAACCAACCCGGCCTCGGCAGCCACGTCGCCAACGCGGGTTACATGGTCGCGCCGCGCGCACGCGGACAGGGCCTCGCCGGCAAGCTCTGCGAGCATTCGCTCGCGACCGCGCGTGCGGCAGGATTTCTCGCCATGCAATTCAATTTCGTCGTGAGCACGAACGAAGTCGCCGTGAAACTCTGGCAAAAGCACGGCTTCAAAATCGTCGGCACGGTGCCGCAAGCGTTTCGCCATGCAACGCTCGGGCCGGTCGATACCTATGTGATGTATCGATTTTTATAGCTCGCCCTTGCGAACAGGAACGACGCGCTGGATCAGCGCGCTACGCTACGTTCGCGCTGACGCGCGCGCCTCGCGCCACGACCACCACAATGCCTTCCAGCGCGCGCCACCGGGTTGCGCCATCACTGCGCGCAGCGGGTCATTGGAGTGCGCCGCGTTTTGCATCAGTGCGAGATCGAGCCGCGAACGCACTCGCCGAGCCAGCGGCGCGCGCTGGGCCTCGGCCAGCGTGCTTTGCAACGCGGAGGCAAGCCGGCCGAGATGGTCGCGCACAAGTTCGGCGCGCTTCGGCACGGCTTCGGCCAGCGCGCTGCGCGTCGTTTCGTGCCGCGCCAGCAGATCGAGCGGAACGGGCAGGCGTTCGGGGACATCGGCCAGGTGGCGCAGGGCGAGCAGCAGATGCGATACCGCCCACAGCCTCGCAGAAGTCACTGCCCCTGTGATCGGTGCGTCAAACAGCGCCGTTTCGATCCGCGCAACGGGCGCGTACAACGCCGAGTATTCGCCCAGCAATGATTCCAGGTCGGAGGCGGCGCCGACATGGCGCATGGCGAGCGCGCCGTCGCACAGCGCCATCCAATCCGCCGCATCGACCTGCGCCGTCTTCGGATCGGCGAACAGCACCGCGCTGAGCGGGTGCCGCACCGATCCGGACGCGGCCGCGAGCAGCTCCTGCCGCCACCACTGGATTTTCACCTCGGCGACCTGCGCCTCGCTCAGGCCGAACGCGGCCTGCTCGAGTTCGTGGACCAGGCTGCCGAACGCGGCTGAGCGCAAGCGCGCGTCAGGCGCGAGGAACAGCGCCACCGTGGCCTGCTCGGGATTCGCCGCCAGCCATTTCTCCTCGAAACTGGCGAAAGCGCCGTGTTGCACGTCCGACATGCCAATTCAATCCAGGCCGAGCGCGGGAATCAGATCCTGCGGTCGTGCGACGACGATGTCCGCGCCCCAATCGTGCGGATCCTCGCCGTCGAGATAGCCCCAGCCCGCCGCGACGGTGCGCATGCCGGCGGCACGGCCGGCCTCGATGTCGCGCGCGTCGTCGCCGACGTAGACGCTGCGCCTTGCATCGACATTTGCTAACTGTGCCGCGTGCAGCAGCGGCTCGGGATCGGGTTTGCGTTTGGCCAGCGTGTCACCACCGACCAGGGCGGCGCTGCGCGCGGCAAGACCGAGTTCCGCGACGACGCTGCGTGCAAGATGTTCGGGTTTGTTGGTGACGATGCCCCACGGCAATGCACGCGCGTCGAAATTCGCAAGCACCGCGTCGATGCCGTCGAATGTACGCGTGAGCAACGCGATCTGCTGCGCATACAAGTCGAGGTAGCGCGGCAGCAAAGTCTCGACGCGTGTTTCATCGATACCGGGAAAGCCCGCGCGCAGCATCGCGCGGCCACCCTTGGAGACGACCATGCCGACCTTGTCCATTACGATGGTCGGCTCGCCGAGCTCGGCGCGCAGGCGGCGCATCGCGTCGATCAGGTCGGGAGCGGAATCGATCAACGTGCCGTCGAGGTCGAAAAACACGGCAGAGATCGGTTTGCCGTTCAAGTTCACGCCGGTTTCACCGCGCAGGCGAGGTAGTTGACTTGTGTGTTGCCCACGATCCACGCGCGCCGCGACAACGGGTTGTAAGCCAACCCGCTCAGGTCTTCGAGTTCGAGGCCAGCATCGCGCAGTGCCATTGCCATTTCCGCCGGACGGATGAACTGGGCGTAGTGGTGCGTGCCGCGCGGCAACAGGTTGAGCGCGTACTCGGCACCGAGGATCGCCGCGCCGAACGCGAGCGGCGTGCGGTTGAGCGTGGAAAGAAACAGTCGACCGCCGGGCTTGAGCAGCATGGCGCAGGCCGCGATCACGCTGCCCGGATCGGGCACATGCTCGAGCATTTCCATGCAGGTGATCGCATCGAACGCGCCGGGCGATTCCTGCGCGAGCGTTTCGACGGCGATCTCGCGGTAGTCGACCTGCAGATTCGATTCATGCAGATGCAGTCGCGCCACGTCGAGCACGCGCGGCGCGAGATCAATGCCGGTTACCTGTGCGCCAGCCGCGGCCAGCGCTTCGCTGAGGATGCCGCCGCCGCAGCCGACGTCGAGCACGCGCGCGCCCCTGAGCGCGACGCGCTCGGCGACGTAGTTCAGGCGTACCGGATTGAGATCGTGCAGCGGGCGCGACTCACCCTCCGGGTCCCACCACGAGGCGGCAAGCTTGTCGAATTTGCCGGTTTCCGCGCGGCTTACATTGGATTCGTTGACGTTGGTTGAATTCATTACGAACCGGTTCCGATTGCGCTCAATGCGCCAGCCATTCTCGCACGCTAATCTCCCAGCCGCCGCTCGTGTGCGCCGGGTCGCGTCTTGCAATCGCCTGCGCCTCGGCCAAGTCGACCGCGCGCAGCAGGTAGGCGCCGCCACTCTTGTCGCCGAACGGACCGGACATTTCGTTGCGTCCCTCGGCGCGCAGCTCTTGCAGAAACTGCTGATGCAGCGGCACTGCGGCCGGATCGAAGCCGGTGCGACGAATCAGGACCACCAGATAGCGGTTCATGCTATTGCGCGAACGCAATCCGCTCGTGCCATTCGCGTGCCTTGGCACGGATGCCGGCGAGGTCCATGCCGACCAGCGCGCGGTTGTCCAGTTTGCGTCGGCCGGCAATCCATACGTCGCTGACCTGCTGGCGGCCGGTTGCGTATACGAGTTGCGAGGCGACGTGATAGATCGGTTGCGTTTCGATCGCATCGAGGCGCACGGCAGTGAGGTCGGCTTGCTTGCCCGGCACAATCGAACCGATGCGCTCGGCCAGGCCCAGTGCGCGCGCACCGTTGAGCGTCGCCGCCTGCAGCGCGAATGCCGCGTCGAACGCGCTCGCATCGTTGGCGACCGCCTTGGCGAGCATTGCCGCGGTGCGCATTTCGCCGAACATGTCGAGGTCGTTGTTGCTTGCCGCGCCATCGGTGCCGATCGCGAGATTGACGCCCGCGCGTCGTATCTTTTCCGCCGGGCAGAAACCGCTGGCGAGCTTGAGGTTGGATTCTGGGCAATGCACGATCGATGCGCCGGCTTCGGCGAGCTGCGCGATCTCGCCGTCGGTCAACTGGGTCATGTGGATCGCGATCAGGTGATCGTTGACCAGGCCCAGCGCATGCATGCGCGCGATCGCGCGCATGCCGTGGTCGCGCTTGGAATCTTCCACTTCCTGCGCGGTCTCGTGCAGATGCAGGTGCACCGGCAGGTCGAGCTGGTCGGACATCAAACGAATGCGCTCGAACGTCTCGTTCGCGACGGTGTACGGCGCGTGCGGCGCGAGCGTCGTCGTCACGAGCGATTCGCTGCGCAATGCGTCGTGCACGGCGAGGTTCTTGTCGAAATACTCGTCGCGGCTCTGCGCCCACGCGGTCGGAAATTCGATGAACGGCAGTCCGACCACGGCGCGAAAACCGAACTTCAGGTAAGTCGCCGCCTGCGCGTCGGGGAAAAGATAATTCTCGTTGCAGCAGGTGGTGCCGCCGCGCAGCATCTCGGCGATTGCGAGCTCGATGCCGTCGCGTACGAACTCGGGCCCCATCACGCGGCCCTCGGCAGGCCAGATGTGCTCGTTGAGCCAGGTCATCAGCGGCAGGTCGTCGGCAAGGCCGCGCATCAGCACCATCGGATTGTGCGTGTGCGCGTTGATGAGACCGGGGATCAGCGCATGCTCATTCAGTTCGACGCGCGCGGCGCTCGGATATTTCCCGCGTGCGGTTTCGATCGGCAGCACGTCGACGATTGTGTCGCCGGCAAGCGCGACGGCATGCTGGTCGAGCACGACGCCGTGCGGTTCGACGGGGATGACCCAGCGGGCTTCGAGGAGTTGATCGACGATCGTCATAGGCTGCCGAAGCACCGGATGGATTGCTTTTCCCTTCTCCCGCTGGCGGGAGGTATTTTCCCGTTCCCACGGGGCGCGGGGACGGGTGCCGAGGGCGGATGCGGGCGGCAAACCGGATACATCATCATTCGCCGCGGCACCAACCTCACCCGAAGCCGCTGCCGCGGCTTCGACCTCTCCCGCCAGCGGGAGAGGTGAAATGCTTTCTCAGCCTTTGACTCGTCCGACGTACTCGCCGGTGCGCGTATCGACGCGGATCAGCTCGCCGTTCGGCACGAACAGCGGCACACGCACGGTCGCCCCGGTTTCCAGCTTGGCCGGCTTGCCACCGGAACCTGCCGTATCGCCCTTCACGCCCGGATCGGTTTCGGTGATCTGCAGTTCGACGAAGTTCGGCGGCGACACGGTCAGCGGCGCACCATTCCACAGCGTGACGATGCAGATCTCGTTGCCCTTGAGCCATTTCTCGGCATCGACCATCGCCGATTTGTCGGCCGCGATCTGCTCGTGCGTGTCCGGGTGCATGAAGTGCCAGAACTCGCCGTCGCTGTAGAGATATTCCATGTCCTGATCAATCACGTCGGCCGGTTCGAGCGAATCGGTCGACTTCATCGTCAGCTCGACGACGCGGCCGGTCTTGATGTTGCGGTATTTCACGCGCGTGAACGCCTGGCCCTTGCCCGGCTTCACGTATTCGGTGTCGACGATCGAGCACGGATAGCCGTCCACGATGATCTTCATGCCGTTCTTGACGTCGTTCATGCCATAGCTGGCCATCTTCTAAGCTCCGTTATGCGACGAGCCGCGGTCGATTGCGGCTAAAATTGAAGGATATGGGAAAAATTGAAGCCGCAATTGTAACCGGGAACACGCTGGCTGCGCATGCCGGCCAGGCCCCGGGTTCGGGAATCCGCGACCCGCAAAATCAGGACTGGCGACGCCTGTGGCGCGACTCCGTGACCGATCCGCGCGAGCTGCTCACGCTGGTCGGCCTGGAAAATCTGGCCGAAAGCATCCTGCCGCGCCTCGACACCGGCTTTGCTCTGCGCGTGCCGCGCGGCTTCGTCGCACGCATGCGTCACGGCGATGCGCGCGACCCGCTGCTGCTGCAGGTGCTGCCGCAGGCCGCGGAGCTGGACGATGTCGCGGGTTTCGGCTTCGACGCGGTGGGTGATCTCGACGCGCTCACGGCCACGGGCGTTCTGCACAAGTACAACGGCCGCGCGCTGCTGGTCGCGATCGGCTCGTGCGCGGTGAATTGCCGATACTGTTTTCGTCGCCACTTTCCCTACGCCGAGGAAACCGCAGCGGCCAATCATTGGCGGGAGGCGATCGAACACCTGCGCACCGACGACTCGGTCGAGGAAGTGATCCTGTCTGGCGGCGATCCGCTGTCGCTGTCGACGGCCAAACTCGCCGAGCTGACCAGCGCACTTGCTGCGATCCCGCACATCCGCCGCCTGCGCATCCACACGCGGCTGCCGGTCGTGCTGCCCGAGCGGATCGACGCCGAGCTTATCGCCTGGCTGCGCGGCCTGCCGTGGCCGGTCGCGGTCGTGCTACACGCCAACCACTCGAACGAGCTCGACGCGAGCGTCACCGCGGCCTGCGCGCGACTGCGCGCGACCGGCGCGGCCCTGCTCAACCAGAGCGTGCTGCTGCGCGGGATCAACGACAGCGTCGACGCGCTCGCCGCGCTGTCCAAGAATCTGTTCGAATGCGGCGTGCTGCCCTACTACCTGCATCAGCTCGACCGCGTTGCCGGCACGGCGCATTTCGCGGTCGACGACGCTGCCGCGCGTGCGCTCGTCGAAGCGCTGCGCGTGCAATTGCCGGGCTACCTGCTGCCGCGGCTCGTGCGCGAGATCGCGGGCGAATCGCACAAGACGCCGTTGTGATGTGGCCCACCGGTTGCCTGGCCGCCCACTGGCGCGGGTGGGACGAATCGAGTAAAACTCGGGCACCTTTCATTTTCCCATCGCGGACGCGAGCTTCATCGAAGCCATGAGCAAACCTACGGACGTGATCAAACTCCTGCTGGTCGAAGAATCGGTCGAGGAAGCCGAGCGCCTGACCAGCGTGCTGCGCAACGCCGGCATCGCCGTGCGCGCGACCCAGGTGCGCGACGCGGACGAACTCGACGCGCAACTGCAGGCGCAGACCCCAGACCTGATCCTTGCCGGGACCGCGCTCGGGCTCGACGAGGTCGTGCAGGCGGCCAACCGCGGCGGCAAGGACATCGCCATCGTCGCGATCGTGCCCGAGCTGTCGGGCGAGATCCTGACCGAAGTATTCCGCCACGGCGTCAACGGCGCGGCGGCCTATCAGCAGGCGGAATTGTTCGTCGGCGTGATCCAGCGCGAATTCGCCAGCCTCAACCTGCGCCGCAGTGTGCGCCGGCTCGAACTGAGCCTTGCCGAATCCGAGCGCCGCTGCGATTCGTTGCTCGAGTCTGCGCGCGACCCGATCGCCTACGTGCACGAGGGCGCGCACGTGCGCGCGAACCGCGCCTGGCTCGAAGTATTCGGCTGCGCCGATTTCGAAGAGCTGCAAGGCGTGTCGGTGCTCGACCTGATCGCCCCCGAAGCGGCGGGCGACTTCAAGGCGCTGCTGCGCAGCCTGTCGCGCGGCGAGAAGCCACCGGCCAGCCTGCCGATCAAGATGCGCCGCGCCGACGGCAGCACGTTCGACACAGTGATGGAATTCGCCCCGGCCAGCGTCGCCGGCGAACCCTGCCAGCAGATCGTGCTGCGTCAACCGCTGGCCAACCCCGAGCTTGCGCAGCAGATCGATACGCTGCGCACGAAAGACCTCGTCACCGATCTGTACAACCGCCAGCACGGCCTCGCCGAACTCGAGCGCATGGTCGCCGCCGCCTCGGGCGGTGCGCCGAATCAGATTCTGTTGCTGCTCGAGGCCGACAACTTCCGCGAGCATCTGGGCGAAATCGGTCTCGGCAACGCCGACCTGCTGCTCGGCGACATGGCCAACCTGCTACGCCGCAATCTCGAATCGACCGAGCACATCGCCTTCCGCTTCGGCGACCAGACCTTCGGCGTACTCAGCCCGGCGTTGTCCATCGACGCCGCCAACGAACTCGCACAGCGGCTGTGCAATGCCTACGCCGAGCACGATTTCGACATCGGCAAGCGCCACTTGAACTTGTTCGTCAGCATCGCCGGTGTATTGATCGGCGAGAAGAACGCCAACACCCAAGCCGTACTGACCCAGGTCGGAGCGGGCCTGCGCGATCTGCAGCAGCGCGGCGGCAATCAGGTCGCGATCCATGATCCGGGCGTGCGCGACGCGGCCCTGCTCGCCGAAGCGCAGCAGTTGCGCGAGCGTCTCGAGCAAGCGGTCAAGCGCGGCCAGTTCGCGCTCTACAGCCAGCCCATCGTCAATCTGCACGGGGTCGAAGGCGAGTTCTACGAAATTCTGGCGCGCCTCGTCGACGACAAGGGCGAAGTACTGCCGAACGTCTTCCTGCCGGTGGCCGAAGATGCCGGACTGATGCTGGCGATCGACCGCGTGGTCATCGCCAAGGCGATCACGACACTGGCCGAACGCGAGAAGGCCGGACGGCATACGACGTTCTTCGTCAACCTCACCGCACCGTCGATGGCCGACGAGACCTTGCTGCCATGGATCGCCCAGCAACTCAAGGCCGCGCGCTTGCGCGGCGACGCTCTAGTGTTTGAGGTGCCCGAGAGCAAGGTCATCACCCAGCTCAAGGCCGCCCGCAGCTTCGTCGCGGGGCTGCGTCAACTGCATTGCGGCTTCGCCCTGGAACAATTCGGCGCAGGGGTCAACTCGTTCCAGTTGCTCAAGCACATCGATGCGAGCTACTTGAAGATCGACCGCAGCTACATGCAGGATCTGCCCAAGGACAAGGAACACCAGGAGTTCATCCGCCAGTTTTGCCACCAGGCACACCAGGCCGGCAAGATCGTGATCGCCGAGCAGGTCGAGAACGCCGCGAGCATGTCGATCCTGTTCACCTGCGGAGTGAACTTCGTCCAGGGCAATTATCTGAACGAGCCGGAAAAGATACTCAGCGCGGCGTGATGCCGCGCCTGGCCTGGTTTTTACCGTCGCCTCGGCGCCTGAGCGCGGCGTAACGCGGGAATACTCGCGCGGAGAATATTCGCGTCGATCGGCCTCGCCGCGGGTCAGCGCATCAAGCCGCCGGGCGGCATGCCGCCACCGCCGCCCATGCCCTTCATCGCCGCGCCCATCTGCCGCATGAGGCCCTTCATGCCGCCCGAACCCATCTTCGACATCATCTTCTCCATCTGCATGTACTGCTTGAGCAGACGGTTGACGTCGGCCGGCTGCGTGCCGGAACCCTTGGCGACGCGCGCGCGACGCGAGCCGTTGAGCAGGTCGGGATGACGGCGCTCCTTCTTCGTCATCGAATTGACGATGGCGATCATGCGATGAATTTCCTTGTCATTGACTTTGGATTTCACCGCATCAGGCAGGTTGCCGACGCCGGGAAGCTTGTCCATCAGCGAGGCTAAGCCACCCATCGACACCATCTGCTGCAATTGATCGCGCATGTCGTTCATGTCGAAGCGCTTGCCCTTCATCACCTTCTCGGCAAGCTTCTGCGCCTTCTCCTTGTCGACGTTCTGCTCGACCTGCTCGACCAGCGAGAGCACGTCGCCCATGCCGAGGATGCGCTGCGCGATGCGGTCCGGATGGAACGCGTCGAGGCCGTCAGGCTTCTCCGACACGCCGATGAACTTGATCGGGCGGCCGGTGATGTAGCGTACCGACAGCGCCGCGCCGCCGCGCGCATCGCCGTCGGTCTTGGTCAGCACGACGCCGGTCAGCGGCAGCGCTTCGGCAAACGCCTTCGCCGTGTTCGCCGCGTCCTGGCCGGTCATCGCATCGACCACGAACAGCGTCTCGACCGGATTCAGCGCCGCGTGCAGGCGTTTGATCTCGTCCATCATCTCCGCGTCGATCGCGAGGCGGCCCGCGGTGTCGACTAGCAGTACGTCGGCGAAATTTTTCTTCGCAGCATCGAGCGCGCCTTGCGCGATCGCGACCGGATCCTGATCGCCCGTGCTCGGATGGAACAGCACGTCGACCTGTTCGGCCAGCGTGCGTAATTGCTCGATCGCCGCGGGACGATAGACGTCGGCGCTGACCACCATGACCTTTTTCTTCTTGCGATCCTTGAGGAACTTGGCGAGCTTCGCCACCGTCGTCGTCTTGCCGGCGCCCTGCAGGCCCGCCATCAGCACGATCGCCGGTGGTGCGGCGGCAAGGTTCAGATCGGTGTTGACCGAGCCCATGACCGCGGTCAATTCGTCGCGCACGACCTTGACCAGCGTCTGCCCCGGCGACAGCGACTTCAGCACCTCCTGCCCGACTGCGCGCACCTGGATGCGCTGGATCAGCGCCTGCACCACGGGCAGCGCCACGTCCGCCTCGAGCAGCGCGATGCGCACTTCGCGCAAGGCCTCGCGGATGTTCGCATCGGTCAGCCGCGCGCGGCCGCGCAGCCGCTCGATGGTGGTGGACAGGCGTTGGCTCAGGGATTCAAACATGGTCTTGCCGGAGGGGAAGCGAGCCGCGAATTATAGCGGCTGATCGCCCCGACTGCCCCGCCGAATCCGCCGCACCCCCCAGTGGCGGCTATTTCGTGCGCAACGCCACCCCGTCGAGCTGCGGTGCGCTCGCGCAATGTCCGCGACGCAGGCTGTCGAGATAGCGTGTGACCAATGTTGTCGTCGCCGTTTCCACGCGCGCATTCGTGCTGCGCGCGCCGCCGAAATCCATATGGCTCGCGCCATCGACGACGGCGAGCCAGCGGCAGCCCGGACCGAGGCCGTCGTAGGCCTGCGTGCGCCAGGTGTAGTCGCCGTCGAGGCCGCGGTCGCGCGTGCCGGTGATCAGCAGCATCGGTGCACGAATCGGCCGCCAGGCATCCGCCGGAAAGACTTGTCCCGGGCCTTCCGGCGACAACGCGACGTAGGCATCGAAACCGCCCTGCGCTTTGAGATCGAGTTTGTTCTGCGCGCCGGCTTCGAGCATGACCGTGATCGCCCCCATCGAATGACCGAGCAGCACGGCATACGGCGCGTGACAGGTCTTGTTCGCCCATGCACGCGCGGCGTCGATGTCCATAAAGCGCTTGCGGTAGGCATCGGCATTCGTGACCAGATCGGCGATGCCCTGTTTGAAACCGTCGCTGCGGATATCGGCCGCGAGCGGGCCGAGGCCGCTTTCGCGATGACCGATCACGATCGCGCGCCAGCCGTCGCGCGCGAGCGCCTCGCCGAGATAGCGCAGGCCGCGTTCGCTGCCACCGGCACCGTGCGAGATCAGCGCGAGCGGGGCGCAGTCCTTGCCGGTGACAGACGGCTCGTATACGGCGAGCGGCGTCAAGGCGCCATCCATCCGCGTCGCTTCGATGTGCTGCCCGACGACGGCCCATGCCAGCCCGACAAGGCCGACGGCAAATACAAACAACAGCGATGACATTCGCATGGCGACTCCTCCCGCAGGATCACAACGCAGTTGCTTCGATTCGGTGGACACGTAGCCTTCAACCGTGCTCACGCGTGGCAGCGCCGCGTCGATATGCGACACTTGGCGCATGTCCGCAACGATCTCCACCCTGCTCGCCACCGCGCTGTATCTGACCGCTGCGGCGATCCTCGCCCTGCCGCTGCTGCACCGCCGGGCGCAACCGCGCGCGATCGGCATGGGCCTCGGCGCAATCGCCGTTGTGCTGCATTTCGTCGTGCTGTTCAGCGCGCACCGCGGTGGCGTGGACCTGCATTTCTTCGCCGCGCTGTCGCTGGTCGGCGCCTGCATCGCCGCACTGTGCCTGCTCGTCAACCTGAGCCGCCCGGTGGCGACGCTCGGCGTGATCGCGTTCCCGCTCGCTTCGCTGCTGCTCGGCATCGACGTGTTCCTCGCCCCGTCGACACAGCCGATGACCTTGGAATGGCAGATCAAGCTGCACGCTGTCTTTGCCCTGCTTGGCTACAGCGTGCTCAGCATCGCCGCGGTGCTCGCGATCCTGCTCGCGCTGCAGGAACGCGCGCTGCACGCGCGGCGCTTCGACGGCCTCGTGCGCACGCTGCCGCCGCTGACCTTGACCGAAGCGCTGATGTTCCGCCTGATCGGCGCGGGTTTCGTCCTGCTCACGCTGACTCTGCTCACCGGCATCCTGTTCGTCACCAATCTGTTCGACCAGCACCTCGCGCACAAGACCATCCTGTCGATCGCCGCATGGTTCGTGTTCGGCACGCTGTTGTTCGGTCGCTGGCGTTACGGCTGGCGCGGACGCCGTGCAGTGAACCTCGTGCTGATCGGTATGGCGTTGCTGCTGTTCGCCTTCTTCGGCAGCCGCTTCGTGCTCGAAGTGGTTTTGAAACGGGTGCCTTAGCCAGCGTCCGTGCGCGCGAACCGGAAAACAGTGCTGCTGGTAGTTCTTCTGGTGTGCGTAGCTGCGCTAGTCGTGCGCGTTGAAACACAAAGCCCGGCATCGTCACAAACTTCCCCGTCGTCCGCGAATCCAGCCGGCCTGCCATCTGCAGACAGGGTTTCGGCGGATAGGAAATCGACGGCCCCCATCGGGCCGAATCCGAATGCGGTTTCGATCTCCGACCGCGAAACGGCATCGCGTCATTTTCGCGAGGAGAAACAATGCCTCATTGTTGCGAAGGCCATCGAGTTGTACCGAAGCCGGCTTCGTGCTTGTGAAGATCCACAGTGGATGCCAGGACCGGAGAAAGAAGCGGCTTGCGCGAAACAGACTGCTGGAGACATCGAGAAAATCGCCGCGTTGACGCCGCAATGGAACGAGTGCGGTGCCAATTCGCATGGCATCGAGCAAGAGTATGAAACAGCCACGAGGATGGCGGCACATCTAGGCGACATGGACGCGCAACTGTGCTGGTTCCCGCCGCCTGACGCGGAATACCATGTTTCCGAGGACGACAGAACCACTGCATTGAAATACTACGATCAGGCGTTGAAGCGTGGCGATTGGCGTTTCGTCGAGCAGGGCGCGGAGACAAACTTCTTGACCATGTTGACGCACTCCGCGGGTCACGATGACGATCCGGCAGAAGGCGAATTGGCAAGTTATCGGATGAAGCGCCTGCTCCGAACTGGCGCCACCGGTCCATACGCTCAATGGCTCGACGGCACCAGCACCACCGCCTATTTGTCCGATGAACAGAGGGCTGCTGCGGAAGCGTGGGCGCGGGAGGAGTATGCCGCCTTTTTTGCCAGTCAGCCCAAGCTAACTGAAGTCCCCGATAGTTGCGCGGATTTGATCAATGGGCGGGGTGATCTCTACAAACATCCCTGGCGCAACGGAATGATGCAATGACACCGGTCGCGCTCCTCGCACAAGGGGCGAGGCATACAAACGGGCGATCGTGCTGCAGGCATTCCTCGAATAACGGCGGCAATAGTCGCGGGCTGACGTGCTGCTTGACATGCAGGCATTTACCTGCATATAATCACCTCACTCAAGAACACGACAGATGGACGCTGACAAGATTTTCAAGGCGCTGGGCGACCCGACACGCAGAAAGCTGCTCGACCTGCTGTATGCGAGGAACGGGCAGACGCTGGGTGAGCTCTGCGATCACCTGGACATGGCGCGGCAATCGGTCACCCAGCACATCGGCCTCCTCGAGGCGGCCAATCTGGTGAGCACGGTCTGGCGTGGTCGGGAAAAACTGCATTTCATCAACCCGGTGCCGCTACACGAAGTCTATGAGCGCTGGGTACGCAAATTTGAACGTCAGCGGCTCAGCCTGCTGCACGACCTGAAGAAAGAACTCGAAGGAGAGTGACATGAGCAAAGAAAAGACCAGCTTCGTCTACGTGACCTATATCCGCTCGACGCCGGAAAAGGTATTCGAAGCGATCACGAAACCGGAGATCGCACGCCGCTACTGGGGGCACGAGAACGTCTCCGACTGGAAGCCCGGGTCGGACTGGCAACACGTGCGCGCCAACGAGGAGCGCACGGTCAACATCGTCGGCAAGGTGGTCGAGATCGCGCCGCCGACGCGTCTGGTCATCACCTGGGCGAACCCGTCGCAAGCGGCCGATCCGGCCAGCTACAGCCGCGTGAGCTTCGACGTCGAGGCATACGACGACATGGTACGGCTGACCGTCACCCACGACGAGCTCGAGGCCGGCAGCGGCATGGCGACCGGCATCCAGAAAGGCTGGCCGATCGTTCTTTCCAGCCTGAAGTCCCTGCTCGAAACGGGCCAGGGCATCGACGTCTTCGCCAAGCCGAAGGCAGCCTGAATCCGGAGCCGACATCATGACCCAGCCCTACACCGGCGGATGCGCCTGTGGCGCGATCCGCTATGCAACCCCGCACGCGCCTGTCTTCCAGAACCACTGCCAATGTCGCGACTGCCAGCGCCGAAGCGGCACCGGGCACGGTTCCTGGCTGACTTTTCCCGCACGCGCCGAGATGACGATCAGCGGCGAGGCGACGGAGTGGGAAGTCGCGGCCGACAACGGCAACGTGAAGAGCCACGCCTTCTGCCCGATCTGCGGAACGCCGGTCTATCTGCGCTTTGCCGCGATGCCGGAGCTGATCGCGATCGCTGCAGGCAGCCTGGACGACCCGGATCGCTTCGCGCCGCAGGCGCTCACCTACCGCGTTCGTGGACTGGCGTGGGATGCCATCGATCCCTCGTTGACGGCCTTCGAGCGGATGCCAACCGCCTAGGCGCTTTCAACGCAACCGCAGTCCGCCGGCACGTGCAAGCATGGACGCGTCGCCAGGCATGCGTCGGAACACGGCCAGCGTTTTTTCGCGCGCAGAAACGACGCAACCGCCGCCCTTCTCTGCACCGTGAAGGACCTCACCTGCGGCGATGGACATGCCGCACACATTCTTGCAGGTACGCGCCCTGGCCGATCATGTGCCCGTGGTGTCGAGCGCCTCGCGCAGGCACTCAAGCGGAACTCTTTACCGCGTCGCAACGAACTGCGGCGACTCGCCGAGCCGCGCGCGGTCTGTTGCCGTCTGCCGCGCCATGTCAGTTCTGCGTGCCGAACGGCGTAACCGTTGCTGAGGGATGTCCGGACTCTGTCCGGTCAGTCCTCCGGCGTATCAGGGGTGCCGTCGACCGTATAACCATCGAGGACATGCTCATGAAACTTGAACACAAGGGAAATATTGTCTTGGCTGGCTGCCTTCTGCTGGTCGCGGCGGGGGCGGGCAACGCAGCGGATTCCATCGCTAGCAAACGGCCCGCTAGCACATCCGCCTACGCCGATGCGATAGCGCGTGCCCAACAGAAACTTGGCGCCGCACAGCAACTGGTCGCATCGTTTGCAGATCGCGCTTCAGCTGAAAAACTCGGCGATGGCTGGCGCGTGGAAATGCTCAACGCCCTGATGCGCGGATCCAGCAACGATTGGGCGCAGATCGCAGCGTCGGCGAGTGCGCGCGAGGCGCTTGATCTTGCCAGCCGCTCTGCCGCTAGCGGCATGCCACAGGCCCTCAACGGCACACTACACAACGCGGCGTCTGCATCCGTCACGCCGGACTCGATCGGCACGGATCATTACGACCTGACGTATATCCCAATTTACGCATCCTGCCGGCTCGTCGACACGCGTCAATCCGGCGGTGGTGGCCCGATTGCAAACAATACGGCGCGCAAATTCAGTGTCAGCTCCTATTCCTCCCAAGGCGGTAGTTGCGATCCGTTCGGCGCGTACTACGGGATCAATCACAACCCGCCTGCGGCGTTGGCGATCAACGTCACCATCGATTCGCGCGGGCTTTCCGCACCGGCCAATTCCTATCTCCAGGTTTACCCGGACGGCACGACGCCGGTGACAAGCTGGATGAACTACGGAGGCAGCAACGACGTGCTCGCCAACGCGGGGATCCTGCAGATTTCTCCGTCGAATCTCTATTTCGACATCACAGCCCAGGCCCAGACAAACGTCATCGTCGACGTGGTCGGTGCATTCGTACCGCCCAACCCGACGCCACTCGCGTGCACCCAGGTGAGCAACTCGGCAACCAACAGCAATGGCGCCGGCTTTTCGATAACTTCTCCCACTTGCACTTCGGGCTATACCGTCACCGGCGGGTCCTGCTATTCGTCCCCCGGAGGTCTGACTGGAGCAACGCGACTCGCGTCGAGCTATCAAAACGGCAACGCGTGGACCTGCGAGTTTTACGGTAACACCGTGAACAATTATGCGGACGCCGCTGCGACCTGTTGCAAGGTCCCGGGTGGGCCGAGTACGCCATGACAGGCTTCTCGTATACCGCGGCGGTCGGCATCGCCGCCGCATAGCCGATTCATCCCGTGACCGCGTCGAGCGCCTCGGCGAGACGCTCGACCGCGACGATTTCCATCTCGCCGATCTTGTTCTTCTTCGGCGCATTCGCCTTCGGCACGATCGCCTTAAGGAATCCGTGCGTGGCCGCCTCGCGCAGTCGCTCTTCGCCATTCGGTACCGGGCGGATCTCACCCGATAGGCCGACTTCGCCAAACGCGACGAGCTTTTCCGGCAACGGTTTGTCACGAAAGCTCGACAGCACCGCGAGCAGCACCGGCAGGTCGGCCGCGGTTTCCTGCACGCGAATGCCGCCGACGACGTTGAGGAATACGTCCTGGTCGTACACGGCGATGCCGCCGTGCCGATGCAGCACCGCAAGCAGCATCGCGAGACGGTTCTGTTCGAGACCGAGCGCGACGCGGCGCGGATTGCCGAGCGAGGATTGATCGACCAGCGCCTGCACCTCAACCAACAGCGGCCGCGTGCCCTCGCGCGTGACCATGACCGCGCTGCCCGGCGTCGGCGCGCTGTGCGCGGAAAGGAAAATCGCCGACGGATTCGGCACCTCGCGCAGGCCCTTGTCGCTCATCGCGAACACGCCGAGTTCGTTGACCGCACCGAAGCGGTTCTTGAACGCGCGCAGCACGCGAAAGCGCGAACCGGCCTCGCCTTCGAAATACAGCACCGCGTCGACCATGTGCTCGAGCACGCGCGGACCGGCGATGCCGCCCTCCTTGGTCACGTGGCCGACGAGGAAGATGCTCGTGCCGGTCTCCTTCGCGTAGCGTACGAGGCGTGCGGCCGATTCGCGCACCTGGCTCACCGAGCCGGGCGCGGCGGTCAGCGTTTCGGTCCAGATCGTCTGGATCGAATCGATCACGAGCACGCGCGGGGAATCTTTTTGAGCGTTCTCGATGATTCGCTCGACGCAGGTTTCAGCGAGACAACGCAACGGTTCGAGCGCCAGGCCGAGACGCTGCGCGCGCGCCGCAATCTGTGCGATGGATTCTTCGCCGGACACATACAGCGTGCGCAGCCGCGCGCCGAGCGCACCGAGTGTCTGTAGCAGCAAGGTTGATTTGCCGATGCCCGGATCGCCGCCGACGAGCACGACCGAGCCCTCGACGAGGCCGCCGCCGAGCACGCGGTCGAGTTCGCCGATGCCGATGCGCACGCGCGTCTCCGCTTCGGCCGCCACGTCGGTCAACGCGATGATCTTTGCCTCGGCCGCGCCCGCGTAACCCGTACGCTTGACCGCGTCGTTTTTCGCCGCCGGCTCGACGACGAACTCGGACAAGGTGTTCCACGCGCCGCAGGACTCGCACTGGCCCTGCCATTTCGAGTATTCGGCGCCGCACTGGTTGCAAACGTACGCAGTCTTCGATTTCGCCATGTGCGGATTGTACGGGAACTGGCGATCGGGCTCGTTCGCGGGCGATGATCCCTTCTTCCTCCGTTTGACGTCCTGTCTGCTGATCCGTCGCCGGAACAAGACAAGAGGACTCTTTCCATGCCCAAGCACAAATCCAACCGCGGCTTCGTCCGCTTTCTGATCGCAGGAATCGCCATGACCGCCGCCAGCACCGGCTTTGCCCAGGACAATACCGCGCTGTTCAAGATCGTCACGGTCAAGGACGAGGTCGTCGTCGCGCTCTCGGCCGAAGAGATCAAAAAACTGGGTGGCAACGACGTCACCCACATCGGCCAGGCGCTCAAGTCCCAGGGCGAACTGACGCTCTGGCAGTACGCGGTGCGCAAGGGCAAGGACGGCGAGTTGGAGCAGGCTCCGCGTCAGCGTGTCAGCCTGCTTGGTCATGACAGTCTGCGTGTCGAACCGTACGCCTCGCCGCTGCGCGTGGTACCCGTGCCGGCGAACTGAAAAGCCGAGGTTCCCTAGAACAACATGACCAGCGTCGGCGGTAATTCCGCGCCGACGCGCTGCTTCAGGGCCCCACGCGCCGATTCGTCCAAGTGCGTGGCTTCCACCACCTGCCCTGCTGCGCGTTCGATCTGCGCGCGCACGATCTTCGCCAAAAGCAGTTTCGGGCTGTCGGCGGCGAAGCGCGTCATCAGGTTCGCCTCAGCGCTGTCGACCAGGCCGAGCGCTTCCGCGGAAAAACCCTGCGCGGAAACGGCCAGTGCTTCGGTCAACTGCACCACACCGGCGTCGCTGCGCCGGCCCAAGCGCGTGTAGGTCTCGGCCGCTTCGTGCGCGCTCGCGCGCGCGTCGGCGAACTGGCCGAGCGAATTTTGCGCCCCGGCAAGGTACATCAGCGTCGAGGCGAGCTTGAACGCCGGCTCCTTGTTCTCGCGCTCATAGGCGAGCAGCTTCGCCAGGATGTCTCGTGCCTGCTGTGCCTTGCCGTTCCAGATCAGCGTCAGTGCATAGCGGCGCTCGACGCCGCGCTGCTCCGACGGTGTCAATCCGGACTTGGTGTGCGCGCCTTCGAGTGCGGCGCGCATCGTCGCCTCGGCCTCGGCCGTGTGCCCGGTCATCAACATCGGGCCGATGCGGAACGACTCGTTGAGCGCGTATTCGCCGGTGTCGGCGCCAAACGCGCGGCGCGTGCGCGCGACGAGTTCGTCGAACGTCGCCGACGCTTTGGCGTATTCGCCCGCCTCGACCTGGGCGTAGCCCAAGGTGCGCAGCGCGGCGACGGCGTAGTTGTTGTCCGGCCCGGCTAGACGGTCGTACTCCGCCACAGCCTTGCGCACCACGGTCTCGCACTCGGCGGCGCGACCGAGCTTCATCAACGTATAGCCCCGGTTGCCGCGAATCTCGGCGGCAGCAAGCGCATGCTCGGGCGGGACCACATCGAGCAGCGGATCGAGTGCGGAATAGAGCGCCGCGGCGTCCGCATGCCGACCCATCTTCGAATACAGACCGGCAAGCAGTGACTTTTCGTTGGCCAGTTCCCAACTCTGCGCGCCGTAGAGTTTTTCTACCCGCGGCAGCACAGCCGCGTACTGCGCGAGCGCGGCATCGTCGCGATCGGTCTCCATGTAGACGAAGCCGAGATCGGTATCGATCGTCGCCAATGCCTTCGCGCGGCGGTCGGCGTAGCGAAGCAGGATGTCGCGCGCCGCCAGATAATTCTTCTCCGCGGGTACGAGGTCGCTCGCGCTCTTCTGTGCATTGGCCAGATCCGCAAGTGCATCTCCGGCTTCGAGGCTGTCGGCGCCGAATTCGCGCACGGCAAGATCGTATGCGGTCTGCGCGAGCGCGGTGGCGCGGCGTCCATCGCCGAGCTGGTCGCGAATGCTGCCAAGCGCGCCGAGCAGCGCAAGTTTGGTCTGCGGTTCGTCGTCGAGCGTGGCGCGCAGGTTCTTCTCGCCGCGATCGAGCAGGTCGCCGACCGTGCGCTTCTCGCCCTGTGCGTGCGCCGGATCGGCTTCCTGGAACAGGCCGATCAGGAACTGCTGCACCGCCTGCGCGCGCGCGGCCTCGCGTACCGCAGCGCGCTCGGCGCGCAGCACGCTGGCCACGCCGACGCCGATGCCGAGCAGCGCGAGCACGCTCATGCCGATGCCAATGCGGTGCCGGCGCGCGAACTTGCGCGCGCGATACCATGCGCTGTCGGCACGTGCACGGATCGGTTGATGACGCAGATAGCGACGCACGTCGTCGGCGAACGCCTGCACCGTCGCGTAACGCTCCGCAGGCGCCTTCTTCAGCGCACGCGCGATGATCGTTTCGAGGTCGCCACGCAGGCTGCGGCGCAGCTGCGCCGGTGTCGCGCCGCGCGCCTGCGCGTTGCGCTCGGTGTCCTCGCCCTTGTCCATCGCGACCTGCGACAGGCGACGCGGCTCGCTCGTCGAGATCGTCTGCGCCCATTGCAGCGCTGTGCTGTTGCCTTCCCCATATGGCCGGCGACCGCTGAGCAGCAGGTAGAGTACGACGCCAAGCGCGTAGACGTCGGTCGCCGCCGTCACCGGTTCGCCGCTGAACTGCTCTGGCGCAGCATATTCAGGCGTGAACACTGCACCGCCCACGCGCGTCAGTTCCGCTGTCTCTTCGGCCCCACCCTCCTCTTCAAGCAGCTTGGCAATGCCGAAGTCGAGCAGTTTGGCTTCGCCGTCCGCGCCGACGAGGATGTTCGACGGTTTCAGATCGCGATGCACGATCAGGTTGGTATGCGCATAGCCGACCGCATCGCAGACCTGCAGAAACAAATTCAGACGCGTATCGATGCTGGCCCGCTGACGGTCGCACCAATGGTCGATGCGCTCGCCGTCGACGTATTCAAGGACGAGATAACGCTGACCTTGGTTACTCTCGCCGACGTCGAGCAGGCAAGCGACATGAGGGTGCTGCAGGCGCGCGAGCAGACGCGCCTCGCGCGCAAAGCGCTGTTGTGCCTGGCGGTCACTTGCCGCACCGCGCAGCAGCTTGATCGCAGCATGACCGTCGTGGCGCCCGTCGCAGCGCAAGCCGAGCCAGACCTGGCCGCTGCCACCGGCGCCAAGCAGTCTGTCCAGGCGCCAGGCGCCGATGCGTTCGCCGGCAAGGTCCGGAGGCACGACCTCTTCGGCCAGCGGTTGAGCGTCGCCGATCGCGTCGGCGGCGAGAAAGCGCTTGTCTTCCGCCTCATTGTCCGCAGCGATCAGCACGAGCAAATGCGCATGCGCGGCCACGTCGCGCTCCGCAAGCTCTGCGATCAGCTTGGCTTGGTGCGATGCATCCGCGTCGGCCCAATCGTCGAACACGCGCATGGCCTCATGCCAGGCCTCGCGGGCATCGTCTTCGCCGCTGGAACTGTTTTCGCTCAATGCTTCCCCGGGCACATTCATGGTACGTGCATTGCAAGACGCAATTTCGGGGTCGCACGTGTCACGTGGTGATCAACACAATTGCCCGTAGAGGAATGCGCGCGCCTTACGCCAGTCGCGCTTGACCGTGGGCACGGAGACCTCAAGCACACAGGCGATGTCCTCCTCGGTGAGGCCGGCGAAGTAACGCATCTCGACCACGCGGTAAGCGCGCACGTCGAGACTCTCGAGTGCGACGAGCGCGCGCTCGATGTCAGTCACCGAATGCTCAGTAAAGATCGTTTCGGCGAGGCCGGCGGTCAGGGTCACATTCTGCGCGCCGCCACCGCGCTTCTGCGCGTTGCGCTCGCGTACGTAGTCGACGATCACGCTGCGCATCACGCGCGATGCATAGGCGAAGAATACGCGCCGGTTGGTGTCGGGCAGCAGTTGGTTCGCAGTCAGGCGCAGGTAGGCGTCGTGCAACAGGCTAGGCGCATCGAGCGAGAGCGTGCCGGCGCGCGCGAGGTGGCTGCGCGCGAGCCGCATCAGCTCGGGATAGAGCAGGCGGTACAAAGGTTCGCGCGCGGCGGTATCGCCCGCGCTGGTACGCTGCAAAAGTTGAGTAACTTCGCTCATTGCCGGTGCACGCTGGATTCCCGCCCCCGACCACGCGGATGCGCGGTCGGTACTATTCTCTCAGATGTGCACCATCGCATGTTTCCGGCGGAAATCACGCGGTCTGCATCTCGTGATTTCTGCCAAATACATCACATTTCTGCCGATCTGCTAGCGGTCGTCCTCGACGAACAACACCCTGCGCGTCATGCCGCAGGTCAGGTCGTAGCTGATCGTGCCGGCATGTGCGGCGATGGTCTCGACGGGAAGTTCCCGGCCCCACAGGATCACGCGGTCGCCAACTTGTGCCGCCGGCACATTGCGCAAGTCGATCGTGACCAGGTCCATCGAGACGCGGCCGACGATCGCAGCAGGCGTGCCGTTCACGAGCGCCGGCGTGCCGGGCTGCGCGCTGCGCGGATAGCCATCGCCGTAGCCGATCGCGGCGACACCGATGGCCATGTCTTCGGGGCATTCCCAAGTCGCCGCATAGCCGATGCGTTCGCCCTTTTTTACCTGCTTGACCGAGATCAGGCGCGTCGACAGCGTCATCGCCGGCTCGAAGCCCAGGTCGGCGCCGCTTTTGCCCTCGACCACCGACAAGCCGTAGAGCAGGCCGCCGACGCGCACCCAGGTATTCGCATGCGCAGCTCCTGCATCGAACGATGTCGGCCAGCCGAGCAAACCTGCGGAGTTCGCCAAGGCACGCGCGCCGGCGAGTTCGACGGTGGCTTCATTGAAGCGCGCGATCTGCGCGGCAGTCAGGCCGTTGTCGAACTCGTCGGATGCGGCGAAGTGCGTCATCAGCACGATGTCGGAATCAATGTTCGGCAGTGCGTGCAGTTTTGTATAAATTTCCACAATGTTCTGCGCATCGAAACCGAGCCGGTGCATGCCGGTGTCGATCTTGAGCCAGACGCGCAACGGCCGTGTGTCGCGGTCTGCGGCCAACCAGGCGAGCTGCGATTCGTGATGGATCACCGCGTCGAGCTGCAGGCGGCGGAACTCGGCGAGATCGCCCGGCTCGTCCGGCCCGGACAGGACGACGATGCGCTGGCGGTTGCCAGCCGAACGCAGGCGCAGGCCGTCGCCGAGCGCGGCGACGCCGAGTGCGTCGGCGTCCGCGCAAGCGCGCGCTACGCGCTCGAGGCCGTGACCGTAGCCATCAGCCTTGACCACGGCCATGACCTTGGCCGCGCGCGCGCGATCGCGCACGCGCGCCAGGTTGCGGCGCAGCGCGCCGAGATGGATCGTGGCCAGTGCAGTGCGACTCATGCAATCTCAAGCGGGACTCGCGGAGCGCGCATCGTAACGCGTTTGCGCATTGGCCCGGATTGCGGCACGCGGGCAAGTTCCGGCTTTTTGCGGGCGATCAGTCGTAGTTGCCGTAGCTTTCCGCGGCGAAGTTCTCGAACTTCGTGTAGTGACCGAGGAAGGTCAGCTTGATGTGACCGGTCGGACCGTTACGCTGCTTGCCGATGATGACCTCGGCCTGCCCTTTGTCTGGTGACTCCGGGTTGTAGTACTCGTCGCGGTAGATGAACAGGATCACGTCGGCATCCTGCTCGATCGCGCCCGATTCGCGCAAATCGCTCATCATCGGCCGCTTGTCGGTACGCTGTTCGAGCGAGCGGTTGAGCTGCGACAGCGCGATGACCGGCACATTGAGTTCCTTGGCCAGCGCCTTCAGGCCACGTGAGATTTCCGAAATCTCGGTTGCGCGGTTTTCCTTGTTGCCGGGCACGGCCATAAGCTGCAGGTAGTCGATGACGATGAGGCCGAGGTCATGCTCGCGCTTCAGGCGCCGCGCACGCGCGCGCAGTTCGCCGGGCGACAGCGCCGGCGTGTCGTCGATGAAGATCTTCGCATCGGACAGGAGCGTGATCGCACTGGTCACGCGCGGCCATTCCTCTTCCTGGATGTCACCGGTGCGCAGATGCTGCTGGTTGATGCGGCCAAGCGAGGAGATCAGGCGGAACGCAAGTTGCGAGGCCGACATTTCCATCGAGAAGATCGCCACCGCCTTCTTCGACTTGATCGCGGCATGCTCGGCCATGTTCACCGCGAGCGCGGTCTTGCCCATCGACGGGCGCGCGGCGAGGATGATCAGGTCGGACGGCTGCAGGCCGGCGAGCATGTCGTCGAGGTCGGCGAAGCCGGTCGACAGGCCCGTGACCGCGCCCTTGTTCTCGTAGCGGTGATGCAGGATCTGGAACGCTTCCTTGACCGCTGCGCGCATCGGCGTGAAGCCCTTGCGCCCGCGCGCGCCGGCTTCGGCGATGCGGAATACTTCGAGCTCAGCACTTTCGAGAATTTCCTGGGTCGAGCGTCCTTCCGGCTGGAAGCCGTCGCCGGCGATCTTCGTGCCGGCCTCGATCAGCTGACGCAGCACCGACTTCTCGCGCACGATGTCGGCGTAGGCGCCGATATTCGCCGCGCTCGGCGTCGCGTTGGCGAGTTCGATCACGTAGCTCGAGCCACCGACCAGTTCGGACAGCTTGTTCGACTCGAACCAGTCGGCAAGCGTGACCGCATCGCACGGCATGTTCTTGTTCGACAGCTCGCCGATCGCGCGGAAGATCAGACGATGGTCCTTGCGATAGAAATCGTCCTCGACAAGCTTGTCGGCGATGCGTTCCCACGCGTGCGCGTCGAGCATGAGCCCGCCGAGCACGGCCTGTTCCGCGTCGATGGAATGCGGCGGCACGCGCAGCGCGTCGATGCGTGCGGCGGAAAAACGATCCGGTGAGGCGGCCATATGTTCTTGTTATTCGTTGATGTCTCAGCGACGGAGGTGTCCCCAATGCTCCGAATCGTCGGTCTCATAACCTGCGATCATCGCGATCGAACACTGGCGACCATGCTGGCACAAACGTCTGTGAATTCGCTTGTGGATAAGATGTGGAAATGAAAAAGGCGCCGAAGGGCGCCTTTTTCACGCGGCGTTGAGCTGCCGAAGGTCAGCTCGAGCGCCGCGAGTTATTGCCAAAGCGCAGCGTCGAGCAGTAACTCACTCTTCGCCCGTCACCGTGACCTTGACCGTGGTATGCACGTCGGCGTGCAAGTGCACCTGGACATCGAACTCGCCGGTATGGCGGATCGGGCCTTCGCCCATGATGACTTCGCTCTTCTCGAGCGGATGGCCGGCGGCGCTGAACGCCTCGGCAATCTCGCGCGGACCGACCGAGCCGAACAGCTTGCCCTCGGGGCTCGCGTTCGCCTTGAGCGTGATCGCTGCACCTTCGAGCGCGGCCTTGCGCGTTTCGGCGGCGGCAAGGATCGAATTCGCCTTGGCCTCGTAGTCGGCACGGCGCTTCTCGAACTCGGCCACGTTCTTCTCGGTTGCCGGCACGGCCTTGCCCTGCGGCACGAGATAGTTGCGACCGTAGCCCGGCTTGACCTTGACCTTGTCGCCGAGGGCGCCGAGGTTTTTCACTTTCTGCAAAAGGACCAGTTCCATTTCTTTCTCCGATTCGTTAGCGCCGGAACTTCGCTCCGGCGCAGCAGTTGGGTTGTTGTCCGAATTGTTGCGTCAGGCCGGACGCGATGCGTGCGGCCTTGAAACATCAATGTGCGTCGCTGTACGGCAGCAGCGCGAGGAAGCGCGCGTGGTTGATCGCCGTGGTCAGCTGGCGCTGGTAGCGCGCCTTCGTGCCGGTGATGCGGCTCGGCACGATCTTGCCGGTTTCGGTGAGGTACTGACGCAAGGTGTTGAGATCCTTGTAATCGATCAGGGTCACGCCTTCGGCGGTGAAACGGCAGTATTTCTTGCGACGGAAGAATTTCGACATGGTCTTCGTATCCTTTTTCTTGCTCTTGGGGGCGGCCACTTATTCGGCCACTGCCGGGGCGGGACGCGGAGCACGCGGAGCGCGCGGACGGTCGTCGAAATCCTCGCCACCGAAACCGATGACTTCCTCGCCGTCGCGGCGGCGGCCGCCCTTGTCATCCTTATTCTTGAGGATGAACGACTGCTCGGTAATCGCTTCGTCGCGATTGATGATCAGGTGGCGCAGGACCGCGTCGTTGAAACGGAAACCGGTCTGCAGCTCACGCACCACTTCCGGGCCACACTCGATGTTGAGCAGCACGTAATGCGCCTTGGCGAGATTGTTGATCGGATAGGCAAGCTGGCGGCGGCCCCAGTCTTCGAGGCGATGGATCTTGCCTTGGCCGCCTTCGATCAGCGCCTTGTAGCGCTCGATCATCGCAGGCACCTGCTCGCTCTGGTCAGGGTGGACCAGAAACACGACTTCGTAATGACGCATATTGTCTCCTTGTGGGTATCGCGCGAAGGGATTTTCGTCGCGACAGCCTCCCGAGCCCATCAAGCAAGGTGCGGTGAGGCAAGGCTTCGCCGGCACGAGCCGCGCGAAGAACCGCATATTCTAGGGGAATCAGGGGTTTGGCGCAACTGCCGACGCGGATCCCGCTTTCGGCGCAGCCGTCTTCGCTGCGTCCGCCTTGCCTGCGTCGGAAATCGGCTCGATGCGCGCGACGTTGTTCGTCGGCAGGACCAGAGCGCGCTTCGCCGCCGCGTCGTAGACGAAGATGTGGTTGGATACGGCGCCAAGCCAGGTCCAGGCCGGTGCCGTCGACGCAGCAAGATCGGCCTCGCTGCCGTTGAGGCGCAGCTTGACTTGTGCGCCTTCCCCACCCTGAACCCGCTCGACCTGCCGGTCGGCATAGACCGCGACGAACAGCCACCCGTAGGACACGATGATGACGCAGTACATGATCTGCATCACCAGGTGATTCTTGAATCGGAGATTCCAGTCGATCCAGATCAGACGAAGCCTCTGCCAGCGCGAGCGCTGCTCCAACGCACGCAGCCGCTCGCTGTTGCGGCGATACCGGCGCCGCGCCCAGACGTTGGCGGCGTCCATGAGCCAAATGACCAGCAATGTGGAAAGCACGAGCAGCAACGCCACCGGCTGCTGGATGCCGGCGGTGAGGAAATCGCTGATCTGCGACAGGCTCAATACCGGGATGTGGAACTTCGCGTAAAAACGGTAGTTGTAGAAGATGCCGGCCATCGCCACGAACAGGTAGGCAACGGTGATGCCGAGCGCGGGTTCGCGCCGGAACAGCTTGAGCAGATGCGGCAGCAGGCTGTTCAGCGCGGAATCGGACGCGTTGTCGGCACGCCGCCCAGGCGGCGCAATCGCCGCGCGCGTATCGGATTCGGTCAAGCCCCTACCCCATTCGTCTTCGAGCGCCGCAGTATCGGCGCGACCAACGCTTTCGTCTACTTGGGGCTTTTGCTCGCGCGCTTGGGCGGCGCGATGCTGAACTGGATCAGACGCAAGGCGCCGGCCTCGTCGACGAAACCCATCCTGAAGCCGATACGCGCGTCGGGCGCACCATAGTAACCGGTGAATTCGCTGATCCCGCGCGCGTTCCTTCCAGGTGCATCGACGATGACCGGCTCGAGCGGATCGAGCATCGTGAAGTCGCCGCGCGTCGCGATCGTGGTGCGGTAGTCGGCGGCGACCTGGGCCGCGGTCTGATGCTCGCGCCAGTACTGCGAGACGATGTCGGACTTGAGGAATTCGTCCATGTTGCGATGATTCACAGCGACGCCGAACGCATGCATCGCGGCGCGCACGGCGCGCATTTCCGCCGGCGCGATCGCGACGCCTTTCGCCCGTTGCGAATCGGACAGGACCGCACGCAGATCCTGCGCTTCCGATTTCGGCGCCATGGCGAGATGCACGTCGACGAAGCTCAAGCCGAGCTTGTCGCCTTCACGCACGAAGCGCATCTCGAACAGCGTCGGCGGATCGCTCGGATAGCCGCCCTTGACGATCAGCTGATTGTCGGTGTCGACCTGGGCAATGCCGTCGAACTGCGGACGCGCCTTGTCGAGTGCGGTCAGGTCGACGCCGCTGTCGATCAGCGGCTTGAACGCCGCCGCCATCTGCGCGGCCGATACCTGATGTGAGAAGGCCGCCGACATGACCGGACTGTCGTGGAAACCCGCGAGGTTCTTCGTCTTGATCGCGACGCCGAGGCGGTGGATCACATCCTTGACGCGCCGCTCGACCGAGGCCGACGCGCGGTCGTCGGGTTGCAGAGGATCAAAAGCGAATGTGGGCGAGACCAGCGCAGCGCACAGCAATGCGACGGCGACGCTCGCGCTCCGCATCAGCCGACGGTGAAACTCTCGCCGCAACCGCATTCGCCGGTCACGTTCGGATTGCGAAACACGAAGGCGGAGTTCAGGCCCTGCCGCGCAAAGTCGATCTCGGTGCCGTCGACGAACGCGAGGCTCGATTCATCGATGACGAGCTTGACCCCGTCCTGCTCGATCACCTGGTCGTTCGCGGCGACGCGGTCGGCGATGTCGACGACATAGGCATAGCCCGAACAGCCGGTCTTGCGCACACCGAAGCGCACGCCCGCAGCCGCTGGATGCGTGCCGAGGAACTGCTGCATGCGCGTGCGCGCCGCGGGGGTGAGCTGGATGTTCATGTGCTTTCCATTGTACAGGGCAAACACGAAAGCGTGCGCCGGAGCCTCGCCGAAGACAGCTTCCGTTATGATTCGCACCTTTCCTGTCCCATATCTGGGCCAAAACCCGTGGAGTTTCAAGGCATGTCCATCGCCAGCGTTCAACAAGCATTGTCGGGTTCCATCGCGGCCGGTGCCGAAGTCACCGTGCGCGGCTGGGTGCGCACGCGCCGCGACTCGAAAGCCGGGCTGTCGTTCGTCAACGTCAGCGACGGCTCCTGCTTCGATCCGATCCAGGTCGTCGCGCAGAACACGCTGCCGAATTACGCGAACGAGATCGCCCACCTGACCGCCGGCTGCGCGGTCATCACGACCGGCACGCTCGTGCCCTCCCAGGGCAAGGGCCAGGCATTCGAGATCCAGGCATCGAAAGTCGAGGTCGTCGGCTGGGTCGAGGACCCGGAAACCTATCCGATCCAGCCCAAGGCGCATACGATGGAATACCTGCGCGAGGTCGCCCACCTGCGCCCGCGCACGAACACGTTCGGCGCGGTCACGCGCGTGCGCGACTGCATCGCCAAGGCGATCCACCGCTACTTCCACGAACGCGGCTTCTTCTGGATCAACACGCCGATCATCACCGCGAGCGACGCCGAGGGCGCCGGCCAGATGTTCCGTGTCTCCACGCTCGATATGCTCAACCTGCCGCGCGATGACAAGGGCGGTATCGACTGGAACCAGGACTTTTTCGGCAAGGAAACCTACCTCACCGTCTCCGGCCAGCTCAACGTCGAGGCCTACTGCCTGTCGATGAGCAAGGTCTACACCTTCGGCCCGACCTTCCGCGCCGAAAACTCGAACACGACGCGCCATCTCGCCGAGTTCTGGATGATCGAACCCGAAATCGCCTTCGCCGACCTCAACGACGATGCGACCCTGGCCGAGGATTTCCTCAAATACATCTTCAAGGCCGTGCTAGCCGAGCGCATGGACGACATGAAGTTCTTCGCCGAACGCCAGGAAAAGTCCGCGATCACGCGGCTCGAGGAATTCGTCAAGGCGCCGTTCGAGCGCATCGACTACACCGAAGCGGTGAAAATCCTGCAGAACTCGGGGCACAAGTTCGAATACCCGGTTGCCTGGGGCAGCGACCTGCAGACCGAGCACGAGCGCTACCTCACCGAGAAACACGTCGGCCGCCCGGTCGTGGTGATGAATTACCCCGAGGCGATCAAGGCGTTCTATATGCGCCTCAACGACGACGGCAAGACCGTCGCCGCGATGGATGTACTCGCGCCGGGCATCGGCGAGATAATCGGCGGCTCGCAGCGCGAGGAGCGCCTCGATGTGCTCGATGCGCGCATGCGGCAATTCAAGCTCGATCCCGCGCACTACCAGTGGTATCGGGACTTCCGCCGCTACGGCACGGTGCCGCACGCGGGCTTCGGCCTGGGCTTCGAGCGCCTCGTCGTCTACGTCTGCGGACTGGCGAATATCCGCGATGCGATTCCGTATCCGCGCGTACCGGGCGCGGCGGATTTCTAGGAATCCATCGCGCCAAGTCGAAAAAACCCTTCTCCGCTCGTCGTTCCAATACAAAGCGGAATCGCGAGCAAGAGCAAACGGCATGAGTTCCGAACCCATCGTTTCGATCCAGGGCATCAGCAAGACCTACGCGAGCGGCCTGCAGGCACTCAAGAAAGTCGATCTCGACATCCGCCGCGGCGAGATCTTCGCCCTGCTCGGGCCGAACGGCGCGGGCAAGACGACGCTGATCTCGATCGTCTGCGGCATCGTCAACGCGACGACCGGCGTTGTCGTCGCCGACGGCCACGACATCGTGCGCGACTACCGTGCCGCGCGCGCAAAGATCGGCCTAGTGCCGCAGGAGTTGCACACCGACGCGTTCGAAAGCGTGATCGCAACGGTGACATTCAGCCGCGGCCTGTTCGGCCTCGCGCCGAATCCCGCGCACGTCGAAAAGGTGCTGCGCGATTTGTCGTTGTGGGAGAAGCGCGATTCGAAGGTGATGACCCTGTCCGGCGGCATGAAGCGCCGCGTGCTGATCGCCAAGGCGCTCGCGCACGAGCCGCGCATCCTGTTCCTCGACGAACCGACCGCGGGCGTCGACGTCGAACTGCGCCACGACATGTGGCAGATGGTGCGCCGCCTGCGCGAGAACGGCACGACGATCATCCTGACTACGCACTACATCGAAGAGGCCGAGGACATGGCCGACCGCATCGGCGTGATCCGCAAGGGCGAGTTGATCCTGGTCGAGGACAAGGCCGCGCTGATGAAGAAGCTCGGCAAAAAGCAGCTTTCGCTCTCGCTGCAGACACCGCTGCAGCAGATTCCCGCTGAACTCGCCGCGCTGCCGCTCGAACTGTCCGCCAGCGGCGACACACTGACTTATACGTTCGACACGCAGACCGACGAAACCGGCATTGCCGAGCTGTTGCGCTGCCTCGGCGCACACGGCATCGATTTCAAGGACCTGCATTCGAGCCAGTCCTCGCTCGAAGACATCTTCGTCAGCCTGGTGCGGGGTGCGGCATGAATTTGTACGCGATCCGCGCGATCTACAAGTTCGAAATGGCGCGCACGTTCCGCACGCTGCTGGAGTCATTGCTTTCGCCGGTGCTGTCGACCTCGCTCTACTTCATCGTGTTCGGTGCCGCGATCGGCGCGCGCGTCGGCAGCGTCGACGGCGTCGACTATGCGGCGTTCATCATTCCCGGCCTGCTCATGCTGCCGCTGCTCAACGAGAGCATCTCCAATGCCGCGTTCGGCATCTACATGCCCAAATGGGCTGGCACGATCTTCGAGCTGTTGTCGGCACCGGTATCAGCATTCGAAGCAGTGATCGGCTACGTCGGCGCGGCCGCGACCAAATCGCTGATGCTCGGCACGCTGATCCTGATCACCGCGCGCTGTTTCGTTCCGTACCATATCGAGCATCCGTTCTGGATGGCTGCGTTCCTCGTGCTGACCGCGCTCAGCTTCAGCTTGTTCGGCTTCATCATCGGTCTCTGGGCGGACAGCTTCCAGCGTCTGCAGGTCGTGCCGATGCTGATCATGACGCCGCTGACCTTCCTCGGCGGCGCGTTCTACTCGATCACGATGCTGCCGCCGCTGTGGCAGAAGATCAGCCTGTTCAACCCGATCGTCTATCTGATCAGTGGCATGCGCTGGAGCTTCTACGGCAAGGCCGACGTTGACGTCGCCATCAGCCTCGCGGCGATCCTCGGCTTTCTCGCATTGTGCCTGGGCATCGTCTGGTGGATCTTCCGCACCGGCTACAAACTGCGCAACTGACCTCGCCGAAG
The DNA here is from genome assembly GCF_000378125.1 of Rudaea cellulosilytica DSM 22992. Classification (GTDB taxonomy): domain Bacteria; phylum Pseudomonadota; class Gammaproteobacteria; order Xanthomonadales; family Rhodanobacteraceae; genus Rudaea; species Rudaea cellulosilytica. Next base: position 206,643 of record NZ_KB899243.1, read on the forward strand.
GCCCACCATGTCCGTCGTCCGCTGCAAAACCTCGTCAAACGGTGAGTTGCCGCATGGCGCTGTTGCGGCCTTCCACCGCGACGGCGTGCTGATTGTCGACGGCTTCAAGAGCCGCGCCGAATGCGAACGTCTGCGCGAACGCGCCAACGCGCTCGTCGAGGAACACGGCCCGCGCGCGGCCGGCACGATCTTCTCGACCAAGGCGCCGCAGCATCTCGACAGCCGCTACTTCATGCAATCGGCGACTGGCATCGGCGTGTTCTTCGAAGAGGAAGCGTTCGACGCCGACGGCAAGCTCGCCTATCCGCTGCCACTCGCGGTCAACAAGCTCGGCCATGCGATGCACGATCTCGACCCGGTGTTCTCGGCGTTCTCGAAGGGCCCGGCGCTGCAAGCCGTCAGCGCGAGCCTCGGTGTCGCGCAGCCGCGTGTGATGCAGTCGATGTACATCTTCAAGCAGCCGAACATCGGCGGCGAAGTCGTCTGTCACCAGGATTCGACCTATCTCTACACGGAACCGATGTCGGTGACCGGTTACTGGTTCGCGATCGACGACGCGCACCGCGGCAATGGCTGCCTCGGCGGCATTCCGCGCGAGCATCGCAAGGGATTGAAAAAACTGTTCCGCAGCAAGGCCGACGGCAGGCTCGAAACGGACGAACTCAATGCCGCCATCGAATGGGACATGTCCGCGCTCGAATGGCTCGAAGTGCCCGCCGGCACGCTGATCGTGTTCAACGGCTGCTTCCCGCATTTGTCCGAAGCGAATCGCTCGGCACAGGCACGCCACGCCTACACGCTGCACGCTGTCGATGGCGCGTGCGCCTATCCCGCGGACAATTGGCTGCAGCGACCGGCCGAATTCCCGGCGCGCGGGTTCGTCTGACGGCACATCGCACAGACGCCTGCGGCAAGGCGCCCTGCGGATGCGAAGTGCCTAGCCGGCGCTCGCTTTCGCCACGCCGCTGATCCTCGCGTGAATGTCGCTCAACTGCGCCAGAGTCTCGGCGCCGAGCGTGCGGCGCAATTCTTTCTGCACTCCTTCCCAATGTGGCAGTGCGCGCGCGATCGCTGCGCTGCCGGCACGCGTGAGTTGCGCAACGCTCATGCGCTTGTCCACACCGGCTGACTGCTCGATCAAACCGTCGCGCTCGAGCAGGGCCAGATTGCGCGTCAGCGTGGTGCGATCGAGTTCCTGATCGTCGGCGAGCGCGCCGACCGAGGTGGAGCCGAGGCGCTCGATCGCGCGCAACAGACAGAATTGGGTGATCTTCAGCCCCGACGGCGCGAGCGCATCGTCGTAGATCTGACTGACCACGCGCGACATGCGGCGCAGATTGATGCAGACGCAGTCGCTGCGTCGCCGTGCGGAAGACATGGGTGAATTTTTCGTCATCGGTGTTGCCGGCAGAAAATTAGGTGTATATACTCACAAATAACGTGTACGTACGCTGATTATATACTTTTTCTCCGGACGCGGCTCAATTCGGCCGCAACAGGACTCCCACATGTTCCGCCGCCGTCTCGCCGCCGCCCTCGAAAACCGCCTGCACTACGCCTGGGTCGTTGCCGCACTGACCTTCCTCACCCTGCTCGTCGTCGCCGGCATCCGCGCGACGCCGGCCGTGCTGATCGTGCCGCTGGAGAAGAACTTCGGCTGGAGCCGCGATCAGATCACGCTGGCTGTGTCGATCGGTCTCGCCCTGTTTGGCCTCATGGGTCCGTTCGCCGCGGCAGCAATGCAGCGCTTCGGCCTGCGCCGCACGATGGTCGCCGCGCTGCTACTGCTCGCGGCCGCGATGGGCGGCAGCGCCTTCGTCACGACACCGCTCGGATTGATTTTGACCTGGGGCATACTGGCCGGCATCGGCACCGGCACGATGGCGATGGTGCTCGGCGTCACTGTCGTCAACCGCTGGTTCGACAAGAACCGCGGTAGCGTGCTTGGCTTGCTCACTGCGAGCACGGCGACCGGATCGCTGGTGTTTCTGCCCTTGCTGACCTGGTTCATCGACCGCGGCGACGACTGGCGCGTGGTCGTCTATATCGTCGCCGGCGCGGCGCTCGCGCTGATTGCGCTCGTGCTGCTGCTGATGCCAGAGCGCCCGGCCGAAGTCGGCCTGTTCCGCTACGGCGCAACGCACGCAGACACGAGCGACGCGACGCGCGCCAATCCGCTCGCCGCCGCGTTCGGCGCGCTCGCGACCGCATCGAAATCTGGCACCTTCTGGCTGCTGTTCGCCACGTTCTTCGTCTGTGGCTTGTCGACCAACGGCCTGATCGGCACGCACATGATCGCGTTCTGCGCCGACAACGGCATCCCCGAAACACGCGCGGCGGGCCTGCTCATGCTCATGGGCATCTTCGACATCCTCGGCACCACGGCTTCGGGCTGGCTGTCCGACCGCTACGACAGCCGCGTGCTGCTGTGCGTCTACTACGGCCTGCGCGGACTGTCGCTGCTGTATTTGCCGTGGTCCGATTTCAGCATCGGCAGCCTTGGACTGTTCACCGTGTTCTACGGCCTCGACTGGATCGCGACCGTGCCGCCGACCGTGCGCCTGACCACCGATCGTTTCGGCCCGCAACTTTCGCCGCTCGTCTACGGCTGGATCGGCGCCGGCCACCAACTCGGCGCCGCGACCGCGGCCTACGGTGCGGGCGTGCTGCGCGTGCAGACCAACCACTACGTCGAAGCCTTCCTGGTCGCCGGCGCGGCCTGCCTCGTAGCCGCGGTGATGGCGCTGTCGATTCGCCGCAATACAATGGCGCTGCCCGCCCATTGACTCTTCTTCGGCATGCCGGATTCTGTCGCTCAACAACAGTTGACCCACCAGCTCCAGCACGCCGCGAACTATGTCCTGTTCGGCGGCTTCTTGCTCGCCGGCGAGATGATCTTTCCCCGCTTCGCGGGCGACGTCGGGGCGAGGCAAACCGCTGGTCTCGAAGCCGACCCGAGCAGCGTTTATGAACGACGCCTCGGGTGAATCAGCGATCCGCGAACGTGCGCATGGTCCGGCGATAGCGCTCGGCGATACACTCCTCGTCACGGTGGCGGAAATCGCGCACGACCCAGTCGCCGTTCGCCATGACGTGACGCACGAGGTTGGTATTGCCGGCGAACAGGAACGTGTCGATCAGGCTGGCTTCGTCGCGGCCCGCAAACAGCGACGAATTCTCGTCGAGCACGACCAGGTCTGCGCGCGCGCCGGCTGCGGTTGTGCCGATGGCGGCACCAGACGCCTGCGCACCGCCACGCAGCGCCGCGGCATGAAGGGTTTCGCCGACGCTATGGTTCGTCGCCGACACGGCGATATTGCGATGCCGCGTCGCCAGGCGCTGGCCGTACTCGAGCCAGCGCAATTCCTCGACCGGCGACACCGAGATGTGGCTGTCCGAGCCGATGCCGAGCGCGCCGCTGTCGTCGAGGTAAGCCTTGAGCGCAAACAAGCCGTCGCCAAGGTTGGCCTCAGTCGTCGGGCACAGACCGGCGACCGCGCCCGACTGCGCCAGCCGCTGCGTTTCCTGCGCGCTCATATGGGTGGCGTGCACGAGACACCAGCGCGCATCGACCGGCAGGTTGTCGAGCAGCCATTCGACCGGGCGCGCGTTGCGCAGCGCAAGGCAATCCTGCACTTCGCCGATCTGCTCGGCGATGTGGATGTGAATCGGCATCGCGCGCGTCGTTTCGTCGGCAAGCACCGCGCGCATCGCCTTCTCCGGAACTGCGCGCAGCGAATGCAACGCGACGCCGATGCGCAATGCGGCATTTTCCATTTTCACCAACTGCCGCAAAAGCGACAGATAGCCGTCGACATCGAAGCCGAAACGACGCTGCCTTTCGGAAAGCGCGCGCCCGTCGAAACCGCCGGTCATGTACAGCGTCGGCAACAGAGTCAGGCCGATGCCGGCCTCGCGTGCGGCCTCGATCAGCGCGAGTGACATCGCCGCCGGATCGGCATACGGCTTGCCGTCGGGCTGGTGGTGCAAGTAGTGGAATTCACACACGTGGGTGTAGCCGGCCTTGAGCATCTCGACGTAAAGCTGCGCCGCGATCGCGCGCAGGTCGTCCGGGCCGATGCGGCCGGCGAAGGCGTACATGATCTCGCGCCAGGTCCAGAAGCTGTCGCTGGGGTTCGTCTGCCGTTCCGCCAAACCCGCCATCGCGCGCTGAAACGCATGTGAATGCAGGTTCGGCATGCCGGGCAAAACCCAGCGGCCGAGGCGTTCGCCCTCCCCACCCGTCGCCGTGACGACGCGACCCGCATCGATCGCGATGCGCGCGTCGCGCGTCCAACCCTGCGGGCCCCACAACGACTCGGCGGAATAGTTCTTCATGCTTGCGGTTTTCCTTGGACTCGCATGCAGTATGCCAGCGCCGCATAAACGGTGAAATGAACGGAACTCCGCGCGATGCATTGGGTGTGGTTAAATCCGCCTATCAAACCCGCGGCGCAATGCGATGAACGAATCCTGGGATGGTTTGCTGCTCGATTGCCGCCTCGCCACGCTCGCCGGCAACGGTATCGCGTTCGGCCTGATCGACGATGGCGCGCTCGGCTGGAAGGACGGTCATATCGTGTTCGCCGCGCCGATGTCCGCCCTGCCCGGCCGGCCCGACGCGCTCGCGCGCGAGGTGCATTCCGCGCGCAGTGCGCTGGTCACGCCGGGGTTGATCGACTGCCACACGCACCTCGTCTTCGCCGGCGATCGCGCCGCGGAGTTCGAGCTGCGCCTCAACGGCGCAAGCTACGCCGACATCGCCAAGGCCGGAGGCGGCATCGTCTCGACCGTTACCAACACGCGCGCGGCGAGCGAGGACGATCTGCTCGCGCAGTCGTTGACTCGCGCGAGAACGTTGTTGGCGGACGGTGTGACCACGCTCGAAATCAAATCCGGCTACGGCCTCGATCTCGAAAACGAGACAAAGATGCTGCGCGTTGCGCGCCGCATCGGCGACGAACTCGGCATAGGCGTGCGCACGACGTTCCTCGGCGCACATGCCGTGCCGCCGGAATTCGCCGGGCGCCAATCCGACTACGTCGACGAAGTCTGCATTCACATGCTGCCGAAGATCGCGCACTCCGGGCTCGCCGACGCGGTCGACGCGTTCTGCGAGAACATCGCGTTCACGCCGTCGGAAACGCGGCGCGTTTTCGAGACCGCGCGCGCGCATGGCCTGCCGGTGAAGCTGCACGCCGATCAGTTGTCAGACCAGGGCGGCGCGGCGCTCGCCGCCGAGTTCGGCGCGCTCTCGGCCGACCACCTCGAATACACTAACGAAGCCGGCATCGGCGCCATGGCCGCGGCCGGCAGCGTCGCGGTGATGCTGCCGGGCGCATTTTATACTTTGCGCGAAAGTACACTGCCGCCTATCGAGACGTTCCGCCGTCACGGCGTGGCGCTCGCGGTCGCCAGTGACCTCAATCCGGGCACCTCGCCGCTGCTCTCGTTGCGTCAGGCGATGAACATGGCCTGTACGCTGTTCCGGATGACACCGGAAGAAGCATTGCTCGGGACGACCGTGCACGCGGCACGCGCGCTCGGACTCGGCGACCGCGGCACGCTCGCCTCAGGCCAGCGCGCGGATTTTGTCATCTGGAACGCAAGCCATCCGGCCGAACTGTGCTACTGGATCGGCGGCGCGCTGGCGCGGCAGGTTTTCGTCGGCGGGCACCGCGCCGCAGGAGCGGCGTGAACAGTGAAGCCGGCCGCATAGCGGCGAAAGGCGGACGCCCGGAATAAACAAAACCCCGCATGATGCGGGGTTCGTCGCGGTACGGATGCGCCGATCAGGCTGCCGGCTTTTTCGCCGCAGCGGCCTTCTTTGCCGGAGCGGCTTTCTTCGCCGCCGGCTTCGCCGCGGCGGTCTTCGCGCCGACAGCTTTCTTTGCCGCATGCGGACGCGCCTTGCCGTAGCTGCGGATCGCGGTCTTGCCCTTCTTGGTCTTGCGGTCGCCTCTGCCCATCGTTGTCTCCTGTAATGAATTTGAAAAGGGTGGCGTAGCTTAACAGCGCGCGCGCCGCCTGGGAATTCGGCGCTGTGCTAGGCTTGTCGCCGGCGCGTGGCGCGGGGAACTGGAGCGGATGCAAAGCATTACCGAACTGCTGGTCCGCGTGAGCAGCGGGGACAATCTGGCGGCGAACGAACTGTTCGGTCGGCTCTATCCGGAAATCAAGCGCATCGCGCGCGCGCGTCTGGTCGAAGCGGGGGGCGTGACCGGGCTCGACGCGACGGCACTCGTCCACGAAGGCTTCCTGCGCATGGCCGACAGCGAGGGCCTGCGCGGCTCGACGCGCGGCCAGTTCTTCGCCTACATCGGCCGCGTGCTGCGCACCACCGTGATCGACCACCTGCGCGCGAAGCAGGCACAGAAGCGCGGCGGCGACGCGATGCTGGTGACCCTGTCGCAGGCGGACGGCGAGGATGGTGTATCCGTGCAAGCCCGCGTCGATCTTGCCGACCTCGACCGCGCGCTGGCGCAGATGCACGAGATCGATCCCGGGCTCAACGAGCTGCTCGAGATGAACGTCTTTGCCGGCATGAGCATCGACGAAATAGCGTGCCTGCGCGAAGTATCGGCGCGCACGGTCAACCGCGATCTGGTCAAGGCGCGCGCACTGCTTGCCGAACTGATGCTGCCGGACGATCCGACCGTGGCGTAATTCGCCGCGAAATTCCGTCTACCTTGAGGACAACCGTCAGGCGCACCGATGGCGAAGTTCGAATCCGATCGCTGGAAGAGCCTGTCTGCCCTGCTCGATGAGGCGCTGGATCTGGACAACGGCGCGCGCACGACATGGCTCGAGCGGCTTGCTGCCGACGATGCCGCCACCGCCTATGCGCTGCGCCGCCTGCTCGGCCACGCGAAGATGGTGAATCCCGCCGCCCTGATCACGGACAAACCCTTCGACGAACTTCTGCGCAACGCTTTGGTCGACGAAGACGCCGTCGAGCTGCCCAGTCAGCGCATCGGCCCCTGGACCACGCGCAGCGTGCTCGGCGCGGGCGGCATGGGCGCGGTCTATCTGGCCGAACGCGAACTCGATGCCGGCACCCAACACGGCGCCCTCAAGCTGATCAAACGCGGCATGGATTCCGGCGAAATCCTCGCCCGCTTCCGTCGTGAGCGCCAGATCCTGATCCGGCTCGCCCATCCGAGCATCGCGCCGCTGCTCGACGGCGGCGTCACCGCCGACGGACGCCCCTATCTCGTCACGGGCTACATCGACGGCGTGCCGCTCGGCCAATGGGCCAAGCGCAACGACATCGATCTCGACGCGCGTTGCAACCTGATCCTGCAACTGTGCGATGCCGTTGCACATGCGCATCGCCTGCTGATCGTGCATCGCGACATCAAGCCGTCCAACGTGCTCGTCGATGCCGACAACCGGCCGCACCTGCTCGATTTCGGCATCGCCAAGATGCTCGAGAACACCGGCGATGCGCAGCGCACGGCGACTGCCTCACGCGTGTTCACGCGTGCCTACGCCGCGCCCGAGCAGGCGAGCGGTGCCACGGTCACGACGGCGGTCGACGTTTACCAGCTCGGCGTGCTGCTGTTCGAGCTGCTGACTGGTGCGCGCTTCCACGATAATCCTGATGCGACCACCGGCCACCCATCGCAACGCCTCGCCGGCGCCTGCGAACGCGCCAGCCAGAACGGCCCGCAGGCGGTCAACCCGCGTGCGCTGCGCGGCGACGCCGGCGTCATCGTCGCGCGCGCCACCGATACCGATCCTTCGCGGCGATACCCGACAGTCGCAGCATTCGCGGACGACATCCGCCGCTGGCGCGCGGGTCGGCCGATCCTCGCGCGCGCCGACAGCAGGCGCTACCGCGTCGCGAAATTCGCCCGCCGCCACATCGTCGGCATTGCCGCGATCGTAGCGATCGCGGTTGCGCTGATCGCCGGCACCGGCATCGCCTTGTGGCAGGCGCGCAAGGCCGACACCGAGGCATTGCTTGCACGTTCAGCGCAGGCATTCCTGACCAGCATATTCGAGGCCTCCTCTCCCGACAGCGCCGCGGGACAGCGCGTTACCGCACGCGAGCTGCTCGATCGCGGCAGCGAGCGCATCGACAACGAACTCAAGGATCAGCCGCGGCTGCGCGGCGAGATGTCGCTGACCCTGGGCTCGCTGTACGCACAATTGGGCCAATATCCGCAGGCTACCCGACTGTTGCAAAGCGCACTTGCCACAATCGACGGATCGCCGTCGAGCAGGCTGCGCGCGGAAATCGAGTTGGCTGCAGTCGATCTCGCGCAGAACCGGCTCGACGATGCGGACCGCAGGCTGGCGTCCTTGCTCGCGAGCGATCTGGATCCGACCCTGCGATCGCGCGCCCTCGCCGAGCGTGCGCGCCTGCGCGAAAAGCAGGGGCGTCTCGACGAAGGACTGGCCGATGCGCGCGCGGCGCTCGAACTTGATCTCGCTCGCGGCGACGCGGCCGGTGCCGACCAAGCGCGCGATCGCCAGATCGAGGCTCTCATACTCACGCGCCGCGCACGCTTCGACGAGGCCGCTGCGGCGTTCGAGAAGGCGATCGCCACCGCACGCAGGTTCTACGCCGAGGACGATACGCGCGTCGCCCTGATGCTCAACGACTACGCCGTCGCCCTGCACGAAAAGGGGCGTACGGCAGACGCGGAAGTTCGCCTGCGCAAGGCCCTCGAAATTCGTCGCAAACGCCTCGGCGACCAGCATCCGGCGGTGGCGGAGTCCTTGCAGATTCTCGGTGCCATGCAGCGCTCGCAGGGACGCGTCGACCAAGCGCAGGCTTCACTCGAAGAAGCGTTGGCGATCCAGCGCAAGGTGCTCGGCGACCACCACCCGGAGGTCGCCAATACGCTCAATTCGCTCGGCATGCTCGATTTTTCGCGCCGTCGGCTGACCGAGGCGGAACGATTTCTCACGGAAGCCGTTGCGACCTATCGCGCGCTCGGTCAGGCCGACACGGCTTACGCCGCGACGGCGGCAAACAATCTCGCCACCGTACTCGTTCAGCTCGGCCGCTACGACGAAGCCGAACCGCTGACGCGGGGCGCGCTGGAAATTCATCTGAAACAGTTCGGCGAAATGCACCCGGTCGTGATGAGCGACCTCAACTCGCTCGCCCAGCTCGAGATGCGGCGTGGACATTTCGACGCCGCGATCGGCTATGCACAACGCGCGGCGCACATCGGACAGTCCCCGGTCAGCCCGCCACAGATCGGCGCCTACGTGAGGCTGAGTTTCGCCAACATACTCGTTCGCGCGAACCACCCCGACCAAGCACTTGCCGAAGTAGACGGCGCCATCGCCACACTCGAGAAAATCAACCCCGACGATGCACGCATGCCCATCGCCTGGATTGCGCGAGCGCTAGCTCTGATCGGATTGCAACGTACCGACGAGGCAAAGATGCTGGCGCAGCGCGCACTGGAAAAACTGCAGGCATCGGCACCGAACGATGTCCCTGCTCAGGCGGTCGCGCATATCGCACTCGCGCGCGTCGCAGATGCGCAGCGCCACACGGCTGACGCCGAACGCGAACGCAAAACCGCGCATACTCTGCTGGCCGGCGTCGCTTCGCCCGATCCGGACACGCTGCGCGAAATCGATCGGCGCTGAACACGGCTCGGCGCCGCCCGGGCGCGGCCAGGATCCTGTCAAAGCGCCCGGATGTCGCGCGTGGAGATCAGATTGCGTCTATTGTCGAGAGCCCTTCATCCACCGAACGAAGAACACGCCATCATGCCCGCATCAATTCGCAATACCGCCGCAGCATCCGCCATCGTCGCCGTTGCCATGCTGTTCGCGCACGACGTACGCGCACAAACGCCGCCGAAAGTCGTCGACGCCGCACGTCTGGCGCCGCTGCTGCCGCCGGCTTGGGGCGGTCTCCAGCGTGGCAAAGTCGATTTCGACAACAAGCCGACGATCACCGGAGGCCCGCATGCGAACGCCGAAGCAGTCTATTCAAAGGGCAGCACGGCCGCGTTCGAGGCGATCATGCATATCACCGATGGAGGCGAGATTTCGGCCAACTACTACAAGATGGGTGCGAACTGGCTGCGTGAGGACACGCGCGATGAGACCCAGCATAGCCTCGTGCTCGCGGACGGACGGCGCGCGCAATTCACCTCGATGGGCAAGGATATCCTGCAGATCGAAACCTTCGTGGCCGACCGCTTCGTCGTCCGCGCGAACTGCTCGCATTCCAGTGAGGCCGAATGCAAGGCCGCGCTCGAGAAATTCGACTTCAAGGCGATCGGGAAGCTGAAGGAATAGGCGCGACCGACTGCCGGCCTGCCTCGCTTGCGGCTATGATTCGGCCATGGCCGCCGCCCCCCGCAGCGTGAAGATCAGCCTCGCTCTGCAGGGCGGCGGTGCACACGGTGCCTTCACCTGGGGCGTGCTCGACTATTTTCTCGAGGAAGGTTCGCTAGATTTCGACGGCATCAGTGCGACGTCGAGCGGCGCGATGAATGCCTGCGCCCTGACCCAAGGCTGGCTCGACGGCGAGCGCGACGGCGCGCGCAAAATGTTGGCCAAACTCTGGGAAGCGGTCGGCGCGCAGGCCAGCCTGATGCGTTGGGCATTCGCCTCGCCCGCAGGAGCGGCGACCGAGCGCATCCTGCTCGGCCTCACGCGTTATTTCACGCCGCAGGAGATGAACCCGCTCGGCATCAATCCGGTCAAGAACATCGCCGCAGCGCTGTTCGACTTCGACAAGATCCGCAACAGCTCACCGTTCAAGCTGTTCATCGCCGCGACGCGCGTGCGCGACGGACGCCTGAAACTGTTCGACAATGCCGACCTGACCCTCGACGCACTGATCGCCAGCACTTGCCTGCCGCAGTTGTTCGCAGCGGTCGAGATCGACGGCGAGGCATACTGGGACGGCGGCTACGCCGGCAATCCCGCAATCGAACCGCTGGTCTACCTCTGCAATGCCGAGACGATCGCCTGCGTGCTCGTGCAGCCGATCGAGCGTGCACAACCGCCCGCGACCGCGCGCGAAATCGGCGAGCGCATCACCGAGTTGTCGTTCTCGACCACATTTATCCGCGAGCTCGAAACATTGCAGACCGCGCAGAACATGCTGGCGAAGAACTTCCCGCTGACCCCGCTCGGCCAGCGCCTGAAGAAGATCGACATCCAGGTCCTCGAACCTGGCGAATCGCTGGACAGCTACAGCGCGAAGACGCGGCTCACCGCGCGCATGGATTTCCTGCGCGACCTGCGCGACCTCGGCCGCGAGCGTGCACGAGCCTGGTTGGAGAAACGCCGCAGTTGAGAAAGTACGCGCTTCCCTTCCTTCAGGGGATCACGCGAGCAAGTCAGTGCGCGTGTGCGGAATCGTGCGTATGGTTGTGATCGTCATGCGCATGGTCTTGGTCGTCATGCGCATGCCGTCCGCAGTCCTCGTGCGCGCAGTCGCGCCGCTCGATTTGCACGGTCGCATGGACGATCTGGAACTTTTCCCTGAGGATGGTCTGAACCTGCGCTAGCGCCGTGTGCGCATCCGCCTCCTCGGTCAGCCGCGCATGCAGCGTGGCCAGGCGGCGGCCGCCGGCGAGTTGCCAGACATGCACGTGATGTACGTCGACCACGCCCTCGCTGGCACGCGCGGCGATGGCAACCTGCGCAGTGTCGACGCCATCCGGCGTGCCTTCAAGCAGGATGTGCGCCGAGCGCTTGAGCAGCCTCCACGCGCTGCCGAGGATCAACAACGAAACGAGGATCGAGAACGCCGGATCGGCCCACAGCCAGCCCTGCCAGCGGATCAGCAGCGCCGCGGCGACGGCGCCGAACGAGCCGAGCAGATCGCCGAGCACATGCAGGCGCGCACCGGCCGTGTTGAGATCGTCGTGATCGTGGCCGCCGAGCACTTGCAGCACGAACAGATTCACCAGAAGGCCTGCCACGGCGATGATCAGCATCGTGCCGGAAAGAATCGGCTCGGGTTGGGCGAAACGCCCTATCGCTTCGACCGCGATCCAGGCGACAAGCGCGAACTGGAACAGTGCGTTCGTGTAGCCGACGAGTACCTCGAGGCGCGCGTAACCGAAGCTGCGCTTGTCGTCCGCCGGTCGTCGCGCGAAGTAGGCGCCGAGAAAGGCGAGCAGCAGCGCGAACGCGTCGACGAACATGTGGCCTGCATCGGCCAGCAAGGCCAGCGATCCGGAAAACCAACCGCCCGCCGCTTCGACGACGAGCGTGATCGAGGTCAGCACAAACGCCCACAACAGGCGCCGCTCGCCGGTACTCGCGTGGTCATGGTCGTGATGAGAGTGCGGGATGGTCATGCTTGGTCGTGCGCGGAGTAGGCGCGCGTCGATGCGCGCATGTTAGGTGCTCGATGCGACGTTACACAATCGCATGGTACCGGTGTGTACGTCCTTGAACGCGAAAATCAGAAAGCGGCCATCCTGGCCACACTTCTCAATTCGCCTGATTCGGGGGGCAACACGTACCGAACAGATGGGTCAGGCGCAGATTCAAGATATGCGCGAGGGCAACGCAGCAGCCACCGAGCGTGACCAGCCCCGCATGCAGCAGTGGCGATTCCCCGCTGTCGAACAGCCAAGCACCGGTCCAGAGCAGAGTGATGCCGACAGCGGCGATCCAAAGCGCGCTTGCCACGCGGTGGCGACGATAGCCGCGAATGAGCGAGCCCAGCGCGAGCGCACTTGCGCACGCGATGAAGATGCGCTCGAAGCGATGGTCGCCGAGAAAGCCGAGGCCGAGCGCGGGCAATACGGTGAGCACGAACGGCAATGCCGCGCAGTGGACCGCACACAGGAACGATGCGGCCGCACCGACACGATCGGCGACGTGCGCCAACGCGTCATGCGCGGGGTTGTTGCTCAATTGCGGGGAGGAAGAGCTGGCCATGGCTAAGTTATAACATAACAGATATGAGTGGAGTTCGGTAGCGCCCGGAAGGATCGGAAGCACCAGAGATCGGGGAACCGTGACTTTCGGCAGGTATGTGCCGTTCATGAACGTTATATTATATCATTACATTTTCAACCATTTCATCGACTCCCGAAAAACCACGCAATGAACAAGAACTTGCTCGCACTATCCATCAGCCTCATTCTCGCTGCTCAGTCGGGCCGCGCCGCAGCGGACCCTGCAACTTCTGCCGACGCGGCCGCCGACCCCGCGTCCACGACATTGAGCACCGTGGAGGTCAACGCCAAGCTCGACCGATCGCGCAATCAGCTCTCGCCGAACGTCGGCGCGAGTCAGTATGTGATCGACTCGGCGGCGATCGAGCGCCTTCCGCTCGGCGATGCGACGCCGCTGAACCAGATCCTGCTGCAAGCACCGGGCGTCGTGCAGGATTCCTACGGCCAGTTGCACGTACGCGGCGATCATGCCGACCTGCAGTACCGCATCAACGGCGTGATCATTCCCGAAAGCATCTCCGGATTCGGCCAAAGCCTCGACTCGGACATCATCGAACGCGTGCAACTCCTCACCGGCGCGCTGCCGGCGCAATACGGCTATCGCACGGCAGGCGTCGTCGACATCACGACCGAAAGCGGCGCGCACCGCCATCACGATCATCCCGGCGAGGGCGATGAGTCGGATTTCGGCGGCAAGATCAGCCTGCTCGCCGGCTCGAACGGAACCTTCAACCCGCAGTTGTCGCTGCACGGCAGTTCCGACCGTTGGAGTTGGTTCTTCACCGGTGAATATCTGCAGAACGACCTCGGCATCGAGAACCCGACGCCGGCATACAACGCGATCCATGACCATACCAACCAGGCCAAAGGATTCGGCTATCTGTCGTACTTGCTCGACGAGGACACTCGCGTCAGCTTCATGTTCGGCGTAGCCAACAACCGCTTCCAGATTCCGAACAAACCGGGCCAGGAGCCGAGTTACCAGCTCGACGGTGTCGACGGCTTCGATTCCGCCAAGCTCAACGAACGCCAGCGCGAGATCACCCGCTTCGGCGTCCTCTCCCTGCAGGGTCATTTCGGCGACAGCGACTATCAGATTTCGCTCGGCGAGCGCTACACGAGCGTCGATTACAATCCCGACCCCATCGGCGACCTGATCTTCAACGGCGTCGCCGGCACGATTGCCCGGACCAACCGCGCTGACACCCTGCAGGCGGACTTCTCTACGCCCATCGCGGGCGGCACGCACACTCTGCGCTACGGTGCGTACGTCAGCAGCGAGCATCCGTCGAGCGACAACACTTCGCTTGTTTTCCCCGCCGACCAGGATGGCAACCAGACCAGCTCAACGCCGATCACAATCGTCGACAACGCGCCGCACATCAACGCGAAGACTTACGGCCTGTACCTGCAGGACGAATGGAATCTCTCCGACAAGCTGACCATGAACTACGGCGTGCGCGCCGACAAGGTCGATGCTTACGTCAGCGAAGGCCAGATCAGCCCACGCATCGGCTTCGTCTATCAGTTCAGCGGCACGACGACGCTGCATGCGGGTTATGCACGCTATTTCACTCCTCCGCCTACCGAACTGATCTCGCCAACCGACATCGCCCTGTTCCAAGGCACCACCAACCAGCTGCCTACCGACGTCAACGCGGAAACTCTTTCCGAACGCTCGCATTATTTCGACGCGGGCATCGCGCAAAAAATCGGCGATAACTGGACGCTCGGCCTCGACGCGTACTACCGCAAGGTAAGCAATCTGCTCGACGAGGGCCAGTTCGGCGCCGCCCTGATCTTCTCGCCATTCAACTACGCGCAGGGCCGCATCCGCGGCGTGGAATTTTCGGCGACCTACACGAACGGAAATCTGAGCGCCTACTTCAACCTCGCCTCGAACCGAGCGATGGGCAAGCAGGTCGTCACCGGCCAGTACAACTTCTCGCAGGACGAACTCGACTACATTGCCACGCACTGGGTACATCTGGACCACGACCAGCGCCTGACCGGCTCGGGCGGCATCAGCTACGACTGGAACGACGTGCAGCTTGGCGCAAACTTCCTCTACGGCTCGGGCTTGCGCAACGATTTCGCGAATACCGCCCATCTGCCGCAGTATTGGCAGATCAATCTGTCTGCCGCGCGCGATTTCGATCTGCCCACTCTGGGCAAGACCAATGTGCGTCTCGCCATCGTCAACGCGACCGACAAGGTTTACGAGTTGCGCGACGGCTCCGGCATCGGCGTCGGCGCGCCGCAATACGGACCGCGCGCGGGCGCCTACCTTGCCCTGAGCAAATCGTTCTGATCTCTGCGAGGGCACGGTTCGACCGCGCCCTCGTCCACGAACAAAAACCGAATGGTTCTAGGCTGCGGCGCAGCGCTTGCACACCCCGTGCACTTCCAGCGTCTGCGCGCGCGTGCGGAAGCCGAGCGCCTTGGCCTGTTCGGTGAGCAGCTTGGCGACGCGTTCGTCACAGATTTCCGTTGCCGATTCGCACTCGTCGCAGATCAGGAACGGTACGTGGTGTACTACGCTCGGATGATGGCAGCCGACGTAGGCGTTGATCGACTGCAGCTTGTGGATGAAGCCGTTCTCGATGAGGAAGTCGAGCGCGCGATACACGGTCGGCGGCGCGGCATTGCCGCGATCGTCCTTGAGCCGGTCGAGCAGGTCATAGGCCTTGACCGGCTTTTCCGAACTGGCGATCAGATCGAGCACCTGCTGGCGGATCTCGGTCAGGCGCAGGCCGCGCATTTCGCAGGCAGCAGTCACCTCGCTCACGAAGGCGTGGGCGTCATGGCGATGGTGATGGGCGCTGGCGGGCTTGGCGGACATGGACATTGCGGGTTCTACTTTCACGATCATAGCACTCGTGAAATGGGGGCGTTGGCGCGATGCGGCAAGGGCTACAGTGCCGCGCCACAGTGACGACAGTGTCTGTCGCCGGCATCCACCGGTTTGCCACAGGCACGGCAGAGCGGCTTCGGAGTGGCCTTCGGCAACAGCAGCGAAATGCCCCAGCCGATCGGCCCGAGCGCGAGGCCGAGCAAGGTGTCGCGCACGACGGCGTTCTTGTACTTGCCGATCAGCGCACCAACCAGCGCGCAGACCACGGTGAAACCGATCAGCCAGTACCACAGTGTCGGATCGGTGAGTGCGCTAAGGCAGGCGTCGAGCGCCTGCATCTGCTCGTCGGGATCGGCCGATTGCAGCGCCTGCGTCAGCGCGGTGACGTCACAATTTTCTGACAACGCCACGCCGGCCTCACGCGCTCGCGCGCGCGATCGCGTCGTCGATGCGCTTGAGCGCGCGATCGCGGCCGACGAGATAGACGGTGTGGTCGATCGACGGCGACACCTGCGTGCCGGTCATGGCCACGCGCAGTGGCTGCGCGACCTTGCCCATGCCCTCGCCGATCGCGGCCGCGGCGTCCTGTATGGCCTTGTGCACGTTCTCGACGCTCCAATCCTCGAGGCTCGCCAGCTGTGCATGCACGGCCTGCAATGCAGGCACCGCAGTCGCCGCCTTCAGGTGCTTGGCCACGGCGGCATCGTCCCAGGACGCGATCGGCCCGTACCAGATGCTCGCCTTCTCGGCCATCTCGCGCAACGTCTGCGCGCGTTCGCGCAAGGCGACGATCACGTCCACCGGCGCGGGACCCTGGGCCGGATCGAAGCCTTGCATACGCAGATGCCACTCAAACTCGGGGGCGAGCTCCAGCGGATCGTCGCTCTTGATGTACTGCTGGTTGAGCCACTTGAGCTTGTCGAGATCGAAGCGGGCCGCCGCCTTGTTCACGTCGCTGATGTCGAACAGGTCGATCATCTGCTGGCGCGAGAAGATCTCCTGGTCTCCATGCGACCAGCCCAGGCGCACGAGATAGTTGAGCAGCGCGTGCGGCAGGAAACCGTCGTCGCGATACTGCATCACGCTGACCGCGCCGTGGCGTTTCGACAGCTTCTGCCCGTCGGCACCGAGAATCATCGGCAGGTGCGCGAACGCGGGCACCTTCGCGCCGAGCGCGTGGTAGATGTTGATCTGGCGCGGCGTGTTGTTGACGTGATCGTCGCCGCGGATTACATCGGTGATGCCCATGTCGATGTCGTCGACGACGACCGCGAAGTTGTAGGTCGGGAACCCGTCCGAACGGAAGATGACCAGATCGTCGAGCTCATCGTTGCTCCACTCGACGCGGCCCTTGACCTTGTCGTCGAACACGACGCTGCCGCCGTGCGGGTTCTTGAAGCGGATCACGCGGTTCGGATCGTCACGGTACTCCTCGTTGCGCTCACGATAGTAGCCGTTGTAGCGCGGCTTCTCGTTCTTCGCCATCGCGGCGTTGCGCATCGCCTCGAGTTCGTCCTTGGTCTCGTAGGCGTAGTAGGCCTTGCCGGCCTTGATCAGTTCCTCGGCGACATGGCGATAGCGGTCCATGCGCAGGGTCTGGTAGTACGGACCTTCGTCGGCGTTGAGGTCGAGCCAGCGCATGCCGTCGAGAATCGCCTGCACGGCGGCATCCGTCGAACGCTCGCGGTCGGTGTCCTCGATGCGCAGAATGAATTCGCCACCGCGATGCCGCGCCTCGAGCCAGCAGTACAGCGCAGTGCGCGCGCCGCCGATGTGCAGGTAGCCGGTGGGACTGGGGGCGAAGCGGGTGCGAACGGTCATTGCGAAAACTTACTCGGAAAAATGGGCGGAGGTATAGATTCTTCTTTCGCGCAAAGCGCGCGAAAGAGTAACAGAAGGCGCGCTAAACTTCGCTTTTAGACCAGAGAATGCAGACGATGAAACGATGGTTCCTTGCAGCAGCAGCGGCTGCATTCCTTGCCGGCTGCGCTACCCCCGGACATGCGCCCACGAAGTCGGCGCAACCCGCGCCGGGCGCACATGCGCAGCTCGTCCTGCTCGAAACGACTGATATTCACTCTAACGTGATGAGCTATGACTACTACAAGCTGGCCGAGGACAAGGGTATAGGCCTGGAGCGCGCGGCGACGCTGGTGCATGCGGCGCGCAAAGAATTTACCAACACGATGCTGTTCGATGCCGGCGACACGATCCAGGGCACGGTGCTCGCCGACTACGAGGCACAGGTCAAGCCGGTAGCCTGCGGGCAGGAGTTGGCCGTGTACAAGGCGATGGACGCGCTCGGCTACGACGCGGCGACGATCGGCAACCACGAATTCAACTACGGCCTGCCGTTCCTGAGCCAGGTCACCGGCACCGCGTTCGACGTGACCAATGTTCCAGTCGAGCATTGCAAGGGGCCGGATTTCCCGCTCGTGCTGTCGAACGTGTTCAGTGCGAAGGACGGCAAGCCGCTGTACGCGCCGTGGAAGGTGCTCGCGCGCACGATCAAGACGCCGACGGCCGACGGCAAGACGGTTGAGACCCCGATCAAGATCGGCGTGCTCGGCTTCACCCCGACCTGGATCCTCGACTGGGACAAGCGCAACCTCGACGGCAAGGTCACGGTGATGGGCGTGGTCGAAGCCGCGCAGAAATACGTGCCTGAAGTGAAGGCGGCCGGTGCGGACATCGTCGTCGCGATCTGCCATTGCGGCCTCAACCCTGCGCCGTACTCGGAAAGGCTCGAAAACGCCGGCTGGCATCTCGCCGGCGTGGCCGGCATCGATGTCGTGATGCTCGGCCACTCGCATGATGTCTTCCCGAACCCAAGCGATGCCAAGTCGCGCTATGCGCACATGGCCGAGGTCGATAATGCACGCGGCCTGGTGCGCGGCGTACCCGCGGTGATGGGTAACTATTTCGGCAAGAGCCTCGGCGTAGTCGATCTGGCGCTGGTTTGGAACGATGGCCATTGGCAGGTCGACCGTGCGGCAAGCAAGTCCGAGGTACGTTCGATCAAGGGGGCGACGGCCGACGAGCACATCGCCGAACTGGTCAAGGACGAACACGCTGGCGCGATCGAATACGTGAAGACGCCGATCGGTCGCAGCGACTACGACATCAGCACCTATTTCGTCGCCGCGGGCGACACCTCGGCGCTGAGCCTGGTCAACGCGGCCGAACGCGACTACGCGCAGAAGTACATCAAGCAGAATCTGCCGCAGTACGCCTCGCTACCCGTGCTCGGCGCGGCGTCGCCTTTCAAGGCGGGCTTCGGCGGCCCGAACGACTATACCGACGTGCCTGCCGGCGCGCTTGCGATCAACAACGCCGCCGACCTCTACCTCTATCCGAACACGCTGACCGCAGTGAAGGTGAACGGCGCCGGCCTCAAGGCGTGGCTGGAGAAATCCGCCGGCTGGTTCCAGCGCATCGATCCGGCGACACATGAGACCCAGGAACTGGTCAACACCAAGTTTCCGACCTACAACTTCGACGTGCTGCAGGGCGACCTGACCTGGGCAATCGATGTCACGCGCGAGCAGGGCCAACGTATCGTCGATCTCAAATATCGTGGCACGCCGGTACGTGACGACGCGGAGTTCATCGTCGTCACCAACAACTATCGCGCCAGCGGCGGCGGCAGTTTTCCTGACCTCGACGGCAACAACATCGTTTTCTCCGCGCCGGACACCAACCGCGACGCACTGATCGGCTTCGTGCGCGCGCAACGCGAGATCACGCGCAAGAAGTTCGGCGACCAGCGCAGCTGGCGCTTCGCCAAGGTGAAGACGGCCGGCCCGGTCGTGTTCACCTCGGCTGCGGGCAAGCTTGACGTCGCGCATGCTGCGGGGCTGAAGAACGTCGCGCTGGTCAAGGACAACGGCGACGGCACGGCAGTGTATTCGATCGACCTGTCGCGCTAACGGCCGCGCAGCCCTCTTCCCCGCCGAACCGGGGAGAGGGAGCGATGCGACCGAAGGGGCTATGGACAGCCCTTGCCGCCGCTGCAATACATTGCTGATTACGGCGCAAGGGAGAGGGCGATGCCAGGCGTAGCGAGCTATGTGAGTGGTCCCTCGTCCGTGCCGCTGATCGGCGAAACGATCGGCACGTGCTTCGACCGCATCGCGCGCGAACATGCGGCGCGCGACGCGCTGATCGTGCGTCGGCAGAACGTGCGCTGGACCTATGCCGAACTCGCCGACCGGGTCGACCGCGTCGCCGCGAGCCTGTTGCGCCTCGGCCTCGAACCGGGCGACCGCGTCGGCATCTGGGCACCGAACTGCGCCGAGTGGACGCTGACCCAGTTCGCCACGGCCAGGGCCGGGTTGATCCTGGTCAACATTAATCCAGCCTATCGGCGCAGCGAACTCGAATACGCGCTCAACAAGGTCGCTTGCAAGGCACTCGTGCTCGCGCCAGGTTTCAAATCGAGCAACTACCTCGACATCCTCGGCGAAATCGCGCCGGAGCTTGCGCAGTGCGTCCCGGGCAGACTCGCGGCTGCGAAGCTGCCCGAGTTGCGCCACGTGATTCGACTCGGCGCGGAGTCCTCGCCCGGAGCGCACAACTTCGACGCGCTGCTCGTCGCAGCGAGCACTGCGGAATTGGAACAACTCGCCGCACTCGGCGCACGCCTGCAGTTCGACGATCCGATCAACATCCAGTTCACCTCGGGTACGACCGGCCTGCCGAAAGGCGCGACGCTGACCCACCACAATATCCTCAACAACGGCTACTTCGTCGCCGAGACGATCAAGCTCACGCCCGGCGAGCGCCTGTGCATCCCGGTGCCGCTGTACCACTGCTTCGGCATGGTCATGGGTAATCTCGGCTGTGTCACCCACGGCGCGACGATGGTCTATCCGGGCGAAGCCTTCGACCCCGGCGCCGTGCTCGAAACGATCCAGGCCGAACGCTGCGTCGGGCTGTACGGCGTGCCGACGATGTTCATCGCCGAACTGGGTCACCCGGACTTCACGAAATACGACCTGTCCAGTTTACGTACCGGCATCATGGCCGGCTCGCCCTGCCCGATCGAGGTGATGCGCCAGGTGATCGAACGCATGCACATGCGCGAGGTGACGATCGCCTACGGCATGACCGAAACCTCGCCGGTCAGCTTCCAAAGTTCGACGAACGATTCGGTCGAGCGCCGCGTGTCGACGGTCGGCCGCATCCATCCGCATCTCGAAATGAAGGTCGTCGACGAAAACGGCCGCATCGTGCCACGCGGCGAACCGGGCGAGCTGTGCACGCGCGGCTACTCGGTCATGCTCGGCTACTGGGGCGACGAGGCGAAGACCGCCGAAGTGCTCGATCGTGCCGGCTGGATGCACACGGGCGATCTCGCCACGATCGACGCCGAAGGCTACTGCAACATCGTCGGCCGCTCCAAGGACATGGTCATCCGCGGCGGCGAGAACGTCTATCCGCGCGAGGTCGAGGAATTCCTCTACCAGCATCCCAAGGTGCAGGACGTGCAGTGCGTCGGCGTGCCCGACCCCAAATTCGGCGAGGTGCTCTGCGCCTGCGTGATTCTCAAACCAGGCGTTTCGGCCGACGAAAACGAACTCAAGGAATTCTGCAGGGGCGAGATCGCCCACTACAAGGTGCCGCAATACGTGCGCTTCGTCGATTCATTCCCGATGACGGTCACCGGCAAGATCCAGAAATTCATTTTGCGCCAGGCGATGGCGGACGAGCTGGGGCTGATCGCGCAGAAGACGGCGTAGCTACTGCGCGACTCCAGCCGGAGCTGCATCGACGGCGAGTAATTTGTTCAGTTCGTCGACGAACTGCGGCGTGAGCGATTTTGAAAAACCCCTTCGAATATCGGCAATCTTGCCGTCCATACCAATCACGACGACGAACGGGATAGCGTGGATATTGTACGGGGCGCTTATCGAACCCTTGGCGTCGTCGAGCAGGGTCAGTTTGGTGTTCTCGCCGAGCACCTCGACTATCTGTCGGAATCGATTGCTGCCTTCCCGCCAATTCACCGCGAGCACGACGAGCCGCTGCGGGCTGACTTGACGCTGGATGCGGTCGAGGACGGCGAGTTCCTCCCTGCAAGGCGAGCACCACGACGCCCAGAAGTCGATCACGACAACCCGACCGCGATACTGGCTCAAGCGGACTTCGTTGCCGTGGATGTCCTTGCCGATGTAATCGGGCGGTTCGCCACCGACTTTGACCCCACCCAGCACCATGCCGACCAGAAGCATCAGACTAGTCAGCATGGTGCCTGAGCCTGCCGGTCGACTACGGTTTCACGTGCACCGTGATCTTCTTCGACACCAGCGGCGGATCGAACGGCACATGCGCCAGGTCGGCGAAATCCAGCTGCAAGGTGTGGTCGCCCGGCGCCAGTTTGATCGTGTCCTCGGTCTGGCCCTTGCCGTAGTGCTTGTGGGTGGCGTCGTTCGGGATAGGCTGTCCGCTCGGCGGCAGCTCGGCCACGTCGATCAACAGGTGGTGATGCCCCGTGCCCGGGGTCGGGTCACCGGCCGGGCGGATCGCGATGCCCTTGACGCCGAACTTGACCGTGAATTCCTGTCCCACCGTTTCGCCGTTCTTCGGCGACTCGATGAACACCGATGCGCCCGCCGGCGCCTTCTTCGACTCGACGCCGGCCGGCTTGGCCGCGTCCTGGGCAAAGGCCGAACCCGCGCACAGCGCCAGTGTGACGGCCAACAAGATCGATTTGCGCATTGCTCTCTCCCGTTCGACGAATTGGACCAATCATACCCTTGGCGACGTTAAACTGCTGCGATGCCGGCGGCACCGCGCAGAATGAAGGCAGCTGGAAAAACCGCCGACCGCCTCCACATTGGACGGTGATGCCATCGACCCAAGACACCACGCGCACGACCCTGGTCGGCGCCTTCCGCCGCCTGATGCCGACCGTGTGGCACTACCGCGGCCGCGTATTCGCCGCACTCGCCTTCCTCGTCGTCGGCAAGCTGGCCAATATCGCCGTGCCGGTCGTGCTCAAGCACTTGGTCGACGGGCTCGACGTGAAGCCCTCCCCGCTCGTCATCCCGCTGCTGCTGTTGATGGCCTATGGCGCACTGCGCCTGTCGACCTCGTTCTTCCAGGAACTGCGCACGATCGTGTTCGCGCGCGTGCTCGCGCGCACCTCGCGCGAAATCACGCTGCGCGTGTTCGCCCACCTGCACAATTTGAGTCTGCGCTTCCACCTCGACCGCCGCACCGGCGGCGTTGCGCGCGACGTCGAGCGCGGCATGACGTCGGTCTCCGACCTGCTCGACTGGACGATCTACACGATCCTGCCGACCTTGTTCGAGATCGCGGTGATCTGCACGATCCTCATGCTCAACTACGACTGGAGCTTCACCGCGATCACGCTCGCGACACTCCTCGTCTACATCGCCTTCACCTTCTCGATGACCGAGTGGCGCCTGCGCTTCTACCGCGCCGCGAACGAGGCCGACACCGAGGCGAACGCACGTAATGTCGACGCCCTGCTCAACTACGAGACGGTCAAGTATTTCGGCAACGAACAGCACGAGTTGCGCCGCTTCGACGTGAGCCTGCGCAATCTCGAAGAGGCGACGGTGAAGTCGCAGAAGTCGTTGGCCGCACTCAACATCGGCCAGACTGCGATCGTCGCGGTCGGCCTCACGTTGCTGCTCTGGCGCGCTTCGGCCGGCGTCGTTGCCGGTGCGCTGAAGATCGGCGACCTGGTCATGGTCAACGCGTTCCTGATCCAGCTTTCAATCCCGCTCAACTATCTCGGCATGGTCTACCGCGAGGTCAAGCAGGCGCTGACCAATATCGAGCGCATGTTCGGCCTGCTCGCCGAGCCGCAGGAGATTCGCGATGCGCCGGGCGCGAAATCGCTCGCGCTGCGCGGCGGCGAGGTGCGTTTCGACGATGTATCGTTTGGCTACGATCCCGCGCGAGGCATTTTGCACAATGTGGATTTTTCCATTCCCGCGGGCAAGACCGTCGCGGTGGTCGGTACCACGGGCGCAGGCAAATCGACATTGTCGCGCCTGCTCTATCGCTTCTATGACGTGAACGGCGGTGCGATCCGCATCGACGGCCAGGATATCCGCGCGGTCACGCAGGAATCGCTGCGCAACGCGATCGGCATCGTCCCGCAGGACACTGTGCTGTTCAACGATTCGATCTATTACAACATCGCCTACGGCAAGCCCGAGGCGACGCGCGACGACGTGATCGCCGCCGCGCGTGCCGCGCACATCCACGAGTTCATCGTCTCGCTGCCACAGGGCTACGACACCGGCGTCGGCGAGCGCGGGTTGAAACTGTCCGGCGGCGAGAAGCAGCGCGTCGCGATCGCGCGCACGCTGCTCAAGAACCCGACCATTCTCGTCTTCGACGAAGCGACCAGCGCACTCGACACGCGCACCGAGAAAGTCATTCAGGCCGAACTCGCCGAGATCGCGCGCGAGCGCACCACGCTCGTTATTGCGCACCGGCTGTCGACGATCGTCGATGCCGACGAAATCCTCGTCCTCGACCACGGCCGTATCATCGAACGTGGCACCCACAGCGGTCTGCTTGCGCACGGTGGCCGCTATGCGGCGCTGTGGGCGATGCAACAGCAGGCTCGCGAGACTTCGCCGGCCTCGCCACTGCGCGTCGTCGAGGCCGTCACGACGTAAGGGCAGCGTTTGTCTTTGCTTTATCTGTAGTCGATAAGAGCAAAGGCTTCCACTCGTCCTGCGGACGAGCGTCTTACTTTCTCTGCTCGTGCAGAGAAAGTAAGCAAAGAGACACGCCCCAGAGCATTGCGCCCGACGCGCATCCTGCGCGCCGGGTTCGCGGCAGCGACCGGGTTCCGCTAATTGCACGTCCATGTGCAATAGCGGAATGCGCGCGATCGTCGCGCGCCCCCTTTCGGGCCTTTTCGTCCGCTGCCCCCGCAATGCAATGGGGCCCGGAGAAACCGAAGCAGCGCGCTCCTGCGCGCAGAAGCAAAGAAAAAGCGCTGCGCGCTGTTGCTTTTGATCTGGTTTGTGATCTTCGGGTCCCCGTTTGCCGCGGCGAGGGCAGGACGGAAACGTCCGTAGGATCGCGCGCACGATGCGCGCGAGTTCGTTGTCTGGACAGGGACGTTCAGTCAACGAACCCCGGCATGACCTCGCGCACCCGTAGCGCGTAGCGCGGAGGGCGCGGCATCCGGGGCGGCGTCTTTTTGGTTACTTTTTCTTCGCTGGAGAAGAAAAAGTGACCCGCGCGCGGGAAAGGCGAACGGACGCGGTCAGAGAAACCTGGAAGATAAAGATTTAGAACTGGATTCCCGTTTCGCGGGAATGACGAGCAAAGCGCGTGGTAACGCGATCGACACAAATCGGTAATGCCCCGTACACCCCACGCCACTAGCGTGCACGCAGTACCCAAAAGAGTCTGCGCGGAGCCCCGATGCGCATCGCCATGGTCACCGAGACGTTCCCGCCGGAAATCAACGGCGTCGCCTTGACCGTGGCCGGCTTGGCGCAGGGTCTGCGCGAAGCGGGGCATACGGTGCAGGTCGTGCGTCCGCGCCAGGCCGACGACGATGTCGATACGGACGAAAATGGTCCCGACGTGCTCGTGCGCGGCGCGCGCCTGCCGAAATATCCGGGCCTGCAGTTCGGCCTGCCGACCGCGCGTCGCCTGCGCAAGCTGTGGAAGGACGAACGCCCCGACGCGATCTACGCAGCCACCGAGGGCCCGCTCGGCTATTCGGCGTTGCGCGCGGCACGCGCGCTCGGTATTCCTGCAGCGACCGGCTTCCATACGCGCTTCGACGACTTCGCCCGCCACTACGGCTTCGGTTTCCTCACCCCGGTCGTGTTCGCCTACCTGCGCCGCTTTCATCGCCAGGGCGCGGCGACGCTGGTGCCGACGATCGAACTGCGCGATTTCCTGATCGAGAACAAGTTCGGCGACGTCGTCCTGCTGCGCCGCGCCGTGGACAACGCGCTGTTCTCGCCCGCGCATCGCGACGAAGCACTGCGTGCGCAATGGGGGCTCAAGCCCGGCCAGCTCGCGGTGGTCTACGTCGGACGTATTGCTCCGGAAAAAAACCTGCCGCTCGCGGTGCGTACATTCCGCGAGGTTCAGAAGATCCGGCACGACGCGCGCTATGTCTGGGTCGGCGACGGCCCCTCGCGCGCCGCGCTCGCCGCCGAGAACCCCGACTTCATCTTCGCCGGCATCCAGCGTGATGCCAATCTTGCGCGCCATTTCGCCAGCGCCGATCTGTTCGTATTCCCGAGCCTGACCGAGACCTTCGGCAACGTTACGCTCGAGGCACTCGCCAGCGGTCTGCCTACCGTGGCCTTCGACTACGGCGCCGCACGCGAACACCTCAACCCCGGCTGCGGCCGGCGTGTGCCGTTCGGCAACGAAGACGCCTTCGTGCGCGCGACGCTTGACCTGGTGCGCGGCGACGTGACGCGCGCGGACATCCGCGCCGCCGCGGTCGGCGCCGTCGCCGAACTCGAACCGGCGGCGGTCGCCGCGCAATTCGCCAAGCTGCTCGCGGGTCTGCCGCGGCTCGGCACCAAGATCACCGGCAACGGCAACCTCCGCGAGGGAGCGACATGAGCGCGATGCAACTTCTGCAGACTCTTGAACTGCGCAGCCGCGAAGTGCGCCTGTGCAAGTGCGCCAACGACTGGGGCGCGCGCAAGACGATTGCCGGCTTCTTCGGCGTAATCAGCCGGCTCGGCGACGGCGCGTTCTGGTACGTGCTGATGCTCGCGATCGCGCTGCTCGGCGGTGCCAAGGGCATTTTGGTCGCGCTGCAGATGGGCCTGACCGGCCTTGTCGCCGCCACGATGTATCGCACACTCAAGCGCTGGACGCGGCGCCCACGTCCGTTCCGCACGCATCGCGACATCGTGCCGCTGGTGCTGCCACTCGACGAATTCAGCTTTCCTTCCGGTCACACCCTGCACGCGGTGACGTTCACGATCATCGCGCTCGCCTGGTTCCCGCTGCTCGCGCCGCTGCTGATCCCGTTCGCGCTGCTCGTCGCCGCCTCGCGCGTCGTGCTCGGGCTGCACTATCCGAGCGACGTGCTCGCGGCGACGCTGATCGGATGCGGACTGGCGACGACCTCGCTCTGGATCGCCTCGCTGATCCGCTTCTGATCACAACGCTAGGGCACTTCGAAAAACCGTAGCGAGCGAAGAGAATTTGCGCGTCGCCGGAGCGCAGGAACCGGAGTGTACACGTCAGTACATGAGGATTCCGAGCACCGCCGGCGCGCAACATCGAGCGCAGTAGGTTTTTCGATGTGCCCTACAGCGATTCCACTTTCGCGCGCACGACGTCGGGGCGCAGCTGCTGCTCCCAATCGACGGGCACGGCAACTTGCGCATTCCCGGCTGTCGCCTCGAGCGCGTCGAGATCGATGTCGGCGATCAGCCACGTCTCGCCGGGTTTTGCGGCGGCGAGCAGACCGTCGTCGGGCAGGCCACGATCGCTCGGCGCGTAAACCGCGGCGCGGCCGGTGTTCGTGTCGAGCGCGGGATTGTCTGGCGCTTCGCCCGCGGTGACGGACTGAGCGACGAAGATGCGGTTTTCCAGCGCGCGCGCCATGCAGCCGATGCGCACGCGCGTCGCGCCTGCCTCGGTGTCGGTGCAGCTCGGCACGAGCAGCAGGCGCGCCCCGGCCTCGCGCTGCGCGCGTGCGTAGAGCGGAAATTCGCTGTCGTAACAGATCGCGATCGCAATGCGCCCGAACGGCGACTCGAACGCCTTGAGCGCGTCGCCCGGCTCGATCACTCGATGCGCTTTTTCGAAGCCGGTCAATGCGAGCTTGTCCTGGAAGACATGCGCACCGTCCGGGGAAAACAGATAGGCGCGGTTACGATATTTCCCATTCGGCTGCGCGAGCAGGAAAGTGCCGGCGAGCAGATGGATGCGATGCGTGGTCGCAAGCCCGGCGAACAGGCGCAGCCAGTCCTCGTGCACGGCCTGCAGCGCGGCGAGCGTCGCCGCGAAATCGGCGCGGATTTTCGCGTCCAGCGTCGAAGCGAGTTCGAGCGCGAGGTATTCCGGCAGCACGACGATGCGCGCGCCCTGCGCGGCTGCGGCGGCAACTTCCGCGCTCACGCGCGCGGCGAATTCGTCGAACGAGGCCGGCGCGCCGATGCGCCATTGGGCGAGAGCGATTTTCATTCGGAAAGTCTAGCGCAGGAAACAAAGCTGCAATCCAAGTGTGGCGAGGTTGGGACGATTTCAATACGATTCGATTTTATCGAGAGCGATGCGATGGACACGAAAATCCGCGTCGGCATCGGCGGCTGGAACTATGCGCCGTGGCGCAGCAACTTCTATCCGCCGAAATGGCCGCAGAAACGCGAGCTCGAATTCGCTAGCCGGCAACTCACCTCGATCGAAATCAACAGCACCTACTACAGCCCGCAGAAACCGCCGACCTACGCACGCTGGCGCAGCGAGACGCCGGACGGATTCGTGTTCTCGCTCAAGGCGCCGCGCTTCTGCACCGATCGGCGCACGCTCGCCGACGCGGGCAACGCGATCGACGGCTTCGTCTTCGGCGGCCTGGCCGAATTCGGCGACCGACTCGGACCGATCAACTGGCAATTGCCGCCGTACAAGGCGTTCGACCGTGCCGATCTGGCCGCGTTCTTCGAACTGCTGCCGCGCGCGCTCGACGGCTTGTCGTTGCGCCATGTGCTCGAAGTGCGCCACGCGAGCTTCCTCTGCGCCGAGTATCTCGAACTCGCGCGCCGCCAGCGCATCGCCACCGTGTTCACCGATTCGCCGAAATATCCGTCGCTGGCCGACGTAACCGGTGACTTTGTCTATGCGCGACTGATGCGCAGCGAGGCGGATATCGACACCGGCTATGCCGCCGCCGATCTCGATCTCTGGGCACAGCGCGCGCAGGCCTGGAGCGAGGGCGCGGAGCCAACCGATCTGCCGCGCGTACAAGCTGCGCCCAACAGCGGCGGCGCAAACGCCGCGCCGCGCGAGGTGTACATCTATTTCATCAGTGCGGCGAAAGAACGCAATCCGGCCGCGGCGAAGTCGCTCATCGAACGCTTGCGCTGAGCGAGGCCGGCCGGCGCGCTCAGTGGCGGCGCAGCGACCAGAACGGGATGTCGCGGCGCAGACGAAAGCCGATCCGTTCGTACAGTTGCTTCGCGCGCGGATTTTCGTGGCTGACATGCAGGAACGGCAGCCGGCCCTGGCGCAGCGTGTCGTTGGTCAGCATCGCGGTCAGCCGTCGCGCATAACCTAGGGCGGCGAAGTCCGGATGCGTGCAGATCGCGCTCATCTCGCGCGCCGACTCCGTGCCGAGGCGCTCGCCGATCATCGCCGCGAGCCGGCCGTCACGATATATGCCGAAGTAGCGGCCCATGTCCATCGTGCGTTCGCGAAAATAGTGCGGATAGACCAGTGCGGTCAGCGCGAGCACGTCGGCGCGATGTGCCGCGGACAGTTCGATCGCCTCCGGCCCCTCGACCTGCGCGATCGGCTGCTCGCAGACCATCTGCGCGAGCGGACGAAACGGCTCGAGCGTCCAGTGCGCGGGCGGCTTCGGCGCGACACCGAGCAGGTACACGCTCTCGCCCGGTGCGACCAGCGCCTCGAAATCGGACGTCGCCGCGGCCCGAGCATCGGCCACGGCGAGGAATGGCGCGTACTCCGGCGGATAGCGCGCAACATTACCGGAACGCAGGGCCAGGTCGCGATGGACGCTGGCCAGCGAAGACCAGAACGGATTGTCGAGTTCGGGATGCGCCGGCATGGCAGTGCAGATGAATGGACTGAGGGAGGATTCTTCTTCCGGGGCGCGAACTTCGCAAGCGTGGAAGTCTCGCGTCATTTCCGCCCTCGCCTGCTCACACGAGCCACTTTAATCCGATCTTTACTTTTGCGCGCGTAGAATCCCGCCGCCGGGCTCGGTGGGGGTAGACTTCGGGCCGCAGCCATGCAACGGCGCGATACGTTACATTCCAACCAAAGGAGTACGTATGACCCTGACGCAGCTCAATTCCCCCAACAGACTCCACCGCCTCGCCGCGGCCATCGTGCTTGCCGCAGCGGCGCTGCCGGCGATGGCGATCACATTCGGCACTGCCGATGGCAGCGGCCATCCCAACGTCGGCTCGATGGTCGTCAAGACGCCGAATGGCGTGTTCCAGTGGTGCTCCGGCACGCTGATCGCCCCGCAGGTGTTCCTCACTGCCAGCCATTGCACGCAGCCGATCGCGCAATATCTGAGCGACCACCCCGACTGGCAGTTCCTCGTCACCTTCGATCCGGTGATCGACACGACCGGCACGACCGGTACGTTCTACACCGGCACGCCGCATACCAATCCGCTGTACGGCAGCGGCGGTCAGAACGATCCGCACGATATCGCCGTGATCACGCTCGACTCGGCACCACCGCTGTCACCGGCCAGCCTGCCAACGGCCGGCCTGTTCGATGCGATGAAGGCGAGCGGCACGCTCAACGGCACGCGCTTCACCGCAGTCGGCTACGGTTCGACGCGCGACTCGATCAAGAAAGGCCCGCA
The DNA here is from genome assembly GCF_000378125.1 of Rudaea cellulosilytica DSM 22992. Lineage (GTDB taxonomy): Bacteria > Pseudomonadota > Gammaproteobacteria > Xanthomonadales > Rhodanobacteraceae > Rudaea > Rudaea cellulosilytica. The sequence continues at coordinate 236,950 of NZ_KB899243.1, forward strand.
AGGCATTGACGACAGCAACGTCGAGCGCCAGACCGTCGACCAGGGCTTCCGCTTTCTTACCGACGCCTGGTTGACCTTCGACATGCTGCCGACCGGATCGAACAACAGCGGCGGCACCTGCTACGGCGATTCCGGTGGACCGCATTTCCTGCACGACACGAATGGCACGGAGACCGAAATCGTCGCCGCGATCACGATCACCGGCGACACGCAGTGCAAGTCTTCGGACAAGGACTACCGCACCGACTCACCGTCGGCGCGTTCGTTCCTCGCCAACTTCGTCACGCTACCCTGAGCCACACCACGGCGCGCGCCTGCGCGCGCCGTGCACTCGGACGGGGCCCGGCCGGCACGGGCCGCACAACCTGACGATTGTCATGCAGCGCCTCTGAAGCCCGTCAATAACGACGACAGCGGCCCGCATGCTAACGTGCCCCCGTTTCGCCACGGGAGTGCGTCATGCACGATCTGACTCAAGGCCCGGTCAGCCGGCACATCATCAAGATGGCGATGCCGATCGGCATCGGCATGCTGTTCCAGACTCTGTATTTTCTCGTCGATCTGTATTTCGTCGCGCGCATCGGCGATGCGGCGATTGCCGGCGTCGGCGCTGCCGGCAACATCATGTTCATCGTCATGGCGCTCACCCAGGTGCTCGGCGTCGGCACGGTGACGCTGATCGCGCAGGCGGTCGGGCGCAAGGATCACGGCGACGCCAATCTGGTGTTCAATCAGAGCCTGCTGCTCGCGGCGCTATGCGGCGTGCTCACACTCGTGCTCGGCTACCTTACGATCGGGCCGTACATGCGCACGCTCGGCGCCGACGCGGCGACGCAGGACGCCGGCATCGCTTATCTTGCCTGGTATCTGCCCGGGCTGGCGCTGCAGTTCGCAGCGGTCTCGATGGGCTCGGCGCTGCGCGGAACCGGCATCGCCAAGCCGACGATGCTCGTGCAGGTGCTGACCGTCGTGATCAACGCGATACTCGCGCCGGTGCTGATCGCCGGCTGGGGCACTGGCAGCGCCCTCGGTATCGCCGGCGCCGGGCTGGCAACGACGATCTCGATCGCGGTCGGCGTCGTCCTGCTCGCGTTGTATTTCATCAGGCTGGAAAAATTCGTCGCTTTCGAGCGCAAACTGTGGGCGCCGCGCGTGGAGACATGGCGCCGCATCCTCGGCATCGGCCTGCCGGCCGGCGGCGAGTTCGCCCTGATGTTCATCTACATGGCGGTGATCTACACGGTCATCCGCGATTTCGGCGCGACTGCACAAGCCGGTTTCGGCATCGGCGCGCGCGTCATGCAGGCGATCTTCCTGCCCGCCATGGCGGTGGCATTTGCGACCTCGCCCGTCGCCGGACAGAACATGGGGGCCGGCCTCTCCGACCGCGTGCGCGCCACATTTCGTTCCGCGATCGGCATCGGCAGCGTATTGATGCTCGCCCTCACGCTGATCTGCCAGGTGGAGCCGGGTTGGTTCGTACGCGCTTTCACCAGCGATGCGGCAGTAGTCGCGATCGCAACCCAATTCCTGCGCTACATCTCGTGGAACTTCGTCGCCCAGGGCATCGTGTTCACCTGTTCGGGCATGTTCCAGGCACTCGGCAACACCGTGCCCTCCCTGGTCAGCAGCGCCTCGCGCCTGCTCACGTTCGCGCTGCCGACGATCTGGCTGTCGCATCAGCCCGGCTTCGAACTGCGCCATGTGTGGATGGCTTCGGTCGCCAGCGTCACGCTGCAAGCCATATTCAGCCTGTGGCTGATGCGGCGCGAGTTTCAGCTGCGCTTGAAGCCGGCAGCCGTAGCGACGGCTGCCGCCTGAGTTCCAACCTAGCCGAAATCGGCCTCCATCACCTGGCGCACCTCGCACTCCAGTTCCCAGCCGTCGGCGATGTGCAGCTCGACGAAGCGCTCGGTCAGCGCGATCGCCTCTTCCAGCGACTGCGCCTGCAGCATCGCATAGCCACCGACCACCTCCTTGGTTTCGGTGAACGGCCCGTCGACCAGGCTGATTTTGCCGCCGCGCAAACGCACGCGCTTGCCCTTGGCGGTCGGCATCAGGCCGGCAGTATCGAGCAGCGTTCCGTTGCGGCTCATGTCGCCCATCAGCTCGCCCATCTCGCGCATCAAGCGTTCGCTGGGTTGTTTTCCGGTGTTTTCCTGGACCCGGATCAGGGATAGAAATCGCATCATTGGTCTCCTGTGTGTTTGGACGGACGGCCGTTGCCAGCGGCGAACAGACCGTTTCCATCTCGACGACGATCAAGGTGATGCCGGATCGACATTAAGCAGACCGGTTCCTTCTTGTCCGCAGATGTGAGGTCACGCCTGCGAGCGCACGGAACGCGCAATCAGCCCGATGCCGCCGAACAACAGCACGAGCATCAACAACGTGTTGAACAGGCTGGTCGGGTGGAAATAGATCTGCAGGTTGGCGATCACGCCGGCAAGCACGATGGCGAGGCCGGCGATCGTCAGCAGCCAGCCGACCATCGACTTGCCGTTGAAAAACAACAACGCGACGCCGGCCGCGAACGGCACTAACGAAAGGCCGAACGAGTTGTAGCCCCACAACGACCACATACCGCTCGTCACCGTCACCTGGTTCATCAGCAGCCAGCCGCCGACCACGGCAAGCACGAAGCCAATGAGAAATTGCCCCACGCCACCCGGTGTGCCACCCGCACCTGACATCGCCATGATCCTGCTCCCCTCGCTGAAGGGCTTCTTTTTACGCAAGAAGGCGGCAGCGGGTCAACCGACGACGCCACCCGCCGCGATTCACACCCCGCGCAAACTCGTCTACGCTAGCCCCATGGCTACCGAATCAGCGCACAGCAAAATGACGGTGGACACATGACCATCGAATTCCCGCTCGAACGCGATCACGTGGAGCTGCACCACCTGCTCAAGCTCACCGGCGTCTGCAACAGCGGCGGCGCAGGCAAGGCCATGGTCGCGAGCGGTGCGGTGACCGTCGACGGCGTCGTCGAGCTGCGCAAGACCTGCAAGATCCATGACGGACAAGTTGTGCAGGCCGGCGATGTGGTAATCCGCGTCGCCGCGGTGCCTTAGCAGAGAGATCCGCGCTCGCCCTTCTTTTCAAACCCTCTTTTTTTCGAACAGGAGTGGATATGTCGACTTGCCCACAATGCGGCGCGAGCGTCGCCGCGAATGCGCACAACTGCCCGCAATGCGGTGCGGATGTGATCTTCCACTACGTCCCGCACCCTCGAATCGCCAAGCGCAAGGAACATGCGCCATTCAAGAGAAGGGACTTGTTGCCAAGTGACGGAGCAATCCAGCGTTTCAACGCTTTCCTCGCCGTGAAGATCACCAGCGCGGTCGGCACGATGTGGTGTGCTTACCTTTTCGCCGGCCTCGCTCTCGTCAGCCTGCCGGAAGCCATTCGCGGCGGCACGGCACCGCTGATCGCCTGGATCGCGCAGACCTTCCTGCAACTGGTGCTGCTGTCGATCATCATCGTCGGCCAGAAGGTCGACGGTGTCGCCTCGGACAAGCGCGCGGTCGAAACCTACAACGATGCCGAGGCGGTGCTGCACGAAGCCATGCAGATTCAGGCACACCTGGCCGCGCAGGACAAGGTATTGACTGACCTGATCGGCGAGGTGCGCGCTCGGAAGATCTCTTGACCGCGGCTGCCTTCTCGGGGAATGGTGCGTTCGGAAAGTGAGCCCTGACCCGACTTTCCGCGGCCTCGGTTGTACTGAGACTATTTCGCGACGAAAACAAATGTCTCCTGTCCGCAAACATCTCCGACACGACGGCCGAGGACAAATCCATTCTTCTCCGCCAGCGCGGCGAAATACTCCGGCTGCACGTCGGCGCGGAATTCGTCGCCGCTGAACTTGCTGTCGCCTTCGGGGCGATCGTGGATCGAAGCGATCAGCTTGCCGCCGCGCTTGAGCACGCGGCGTGCTTCCTGGAGATAGCGCACCGTCGCGCCTTCCTTGAGATGGGTGAACAACGAGGCGGCAAAGGCCAGGGTCATGCTGCCGTCCGCTGCGGGAAACACGACTTCCTCCGCACTGACCGCACCGTCCGGGTTATAGCGCGGCCCGCGTACGTCGAGATGGGCGAAGCGGAAGCGTCCGCTCGTCACCGGCGAGATGAAACGCGAATTCCAGTCGATATACGGCTGGATCACATCGACACCGAGGTAGTCCTCGATCTGCGGGTGATGCAGCAGCATGCGCGCGGTGCGCGCGCAGCCGCAGCCGATGTCGAGCACGCGTGCGTGCGCGGGCAATTCCATCGCGACGAGCTGGCCCCAGGCGTCGCCGACGACGAGGAAATTCTCCACCGTCTCGGCACCGACGTGCAGCATCATGCGCGCATTCGGCAGCGGCGCAATGCCGTTCCAGCGCGGGAAATGTGGATGGGTGGCTTCCGCGTCGGCGGCGGTCGGCAGTGCTCTGTCTTCGGTCATGTCCTCTTCACTCGGTTCAATGTTCAATTCCGTGGTGCAACGCTAGAACCTATCTCAAAACGTAGCGAGCGAAGACAGTTCGCGCGTCGCCGGAGCGCAGGAACCGGAGCATACACAAAGGTATGTGAGGATTCCGAGCACCGCCGGCGCGCGAAATGTCGAGCGCAGTAGTTTTGGGATAGGTTCTAGTTTAGCGTCGATGTCGATTTTCCTGTTCCCCATTCGTCGCCGACAATGAGGGTTCCTCCTCGACCAACGAGAAACGATCATGTCCAGCACTATCCGCCTGCACCGCGTCCTGCGCGCGCCGCCCGAGCGCATCTACCGCGCCTTCCTCGACGCCGCCGCACTCAGCAAATGGCTGCCGCCGAACGGTTTCACCTGTACCGTCCACGAACTCGAAGCCAAAGTCGGCGGTCGCTACCGCATGTCGTTCACCAATTTCTCTGCCGGCGGCGGCCACGACTTCGGCGGCACGTACCTGGAACTCGTGCCGAACCAGCGCATCCGCCACGACGACCGCTTCGACGACCCCAACCTGCCCGGCACGATGATTACCACGATCGACCTGCGCGCCGTGATCTGCGGCACCGAAGTGAACATCGTGCAGGAAGGCATTCCCGATGCGATCCCACCGGAGATGTGCTACCTCGGCTGGCAGGAATCGCTGGTGTTGCTCGGCAAGCTCGTCGAGGTGGAAATTCCGGCTTGAACGATTAGACGTTTGCCAACGGATTGGCGTTGCAAACACGGCGAACTTCTTGATCGCGTTCGCCGCGTTTCGCGGAAAATGCACTCTGACCCCGGTTTCCGAATTCTTTAGATCTTTCGCAAGACGGTCGAAATATCTCTTGCCAATGCAGCTGCATTAAAAAAATGATTCGCCGATTGCTCAGCTACATGCAGCAGCCGTTTCTTTGCTCTATTGTGCTCGGCCGTCATTCGAGGTGTTGACTCAATGACGGATCGGAATTCCGCATTCGACTTTCCTGTAGTTGCAGTGGTATCCGCAAGATGCTCTAGGGTTTCTGCCAGATTGATTCTTTGCTTCTTCTCTTCAGGCGAACGCGTTGACATTAGGGGTACTGATCGACTTAACGCGTTGAAAGCCTCTGTATTTGCTTCGTTGAACTCTGCAGAGAGACGAGACAGCTTTCCCGAGAGGTCATCCCAATCCTCCGCCTGCCGATGAAGAAATCTGCGAAGCTCCGAACGACTTAACTCCCCTTTTTCCCTGAGATCGTTCAATTCGCCAGTTCTGCGGGTCGTTGACGCCGCTGACGCCTGTAACGCTGCGGCAATGCCATCCATTGCACTAGTTGCGATAGCGAGCTTGCCTTCATAAATGTCTTGGTAGTCCAGCAACCCTAATTCATCATCATTAGCTTGTGTAGAAGAGGCAGACGACTCGAACTGTTGCTCAGGTGGCTTATTAGTCTGTTTGCTTACAAGTTCCTGAGCAGCCTGAATGATGTTCGCGCGTAACGAGCTTTTGAAGTCCTCAACGACGCTAAATTTCTTATAGAGAACACCCTCGCGTCCGAGAGTTTTCTGAAATTCAAACACCCCCGCCAGTTGAGTGGGATCCAAGCGTTCTAACGAAGGATTTTCTGTCTTAAAGTAGATGAGCAGCCGGAGGCTGTTCGGTTCGTTTCGCAGGCGTGTTATCGCGGATTCGATTTCCTCGACCGAGCCAGATTTCGCGCGAGATGTGGGTGAACCAATGCGAGTCCAGAATATCCCAACCAAAATATCGAACCGATCTGCCACCTGCGAATTAATAACTTCTTGTGGGTCATCGCCAAACCCCGGTGATGCATCTTTATCCCAGCGAAAGCTATCAAAACGAATCTTCAGCAACTCAGCGCTCGATCTGTTTAATTCATCAAGAACTTGTTCAACAGCCTCCGCTTCCTCGACTACATCTGCTGGGCAAGAGATCATCACCTTTAAGACATTCACCATCCTCATTTCGTTTCCCCATCTCATGCCATCGGTAATTTCAACCCCTGCTCTTTCGCACACACCCGCGCAATCTCATACCCCGCATCCGCATGCCGCATCACGCCGGTGCCCGGATCGTTCCACAGCACGCGCGCGATGCGCTTGTCGGCCGCTTCGCTGCCGTCGCAGACGATGACGACGCCGCTGTGCTGCGAATAGCCCATGCCGACACCGCCGCCGTGGTGGAAGCTGACCCAGGTCGCGCCGCCGGCGGTGTTGAGTAGCGCGTTCAAGATCGGCCAGTCGCTGACCGCGTCGCTGCCGTCTTTCATCGCTTCGGTTTCGCGATTCGGTGACGCAACGCTGCCGGAATCGAGATGGTCGCGGCCGATCACGATCGGGGCCTTGAGCTCGCCGTTGCGCACCATTTCGTTGAACGCGAGGCCGAGGCGGTGGCGCTGGCCGAGTCCGACCCAGCAGATGCGCGCGGGGAGGCCCTGGAAGTCGATGCGTTTCTCGGCCATGTCGATCCAGTTGTGCAGATGCGGATCGTCGGGGATCAGTTCCTTGACCTTGGCGTCGGTCTTGAGGATGTCCTCGGGATCGCCCGAGAGCGCGACCCAGCGGAACGGGCCGATGCCGCGGCAGAACAGCGGGCGCACGTATGCCGGCACGAAGCCGGGGAAGTCGAACGCGTTCTTGCAGCCTTCGTCGAAGGCCATCTGGCGGATGTTGTTGCCGTAGTCGACCGTCGGAATGCCCTGCGCGTGGAACGCGAGCATCGCCTCGACGTGCACGCGCATCGATTTCTTCGCCGCGTCGCGCACGCCGTTCGGGTCGGCCTTGCGCCGTTCGAACCACTGCTCGACCGTCCAGCCGATCGGCAGGTAGCCGTTGACCGGATCGTGCGCGCTGGTCTGGTCGGTGACCGCATCGGGCTTGATGCCGCGCTTGACGAGCTGCGGGAGAATCTCCGCGGCGTTGCCGAGCAGCGCGATCGATTTCGCCTCACCGGCCTTTGTATACTTTTCGATGCGCGCGAGCGCGTCGTCGAGATCGCGCGCCTGTTCGTCGACGTAGCGCGTCTTCAGGCGGAAGTCGATGCTCTTCTGCTGGCATTCGATGTTGAGCGAACAGGCACCGGCGAGCGTCGCCGCAAGCGGCTGCGCGCCGCCCATGCCGCCGAGACCGGCGGTGAGTATCCACTTGCCTTTGAGCGAACCACCGTAATGCTGGCGGCCGAGTTCGACGAAGGTTTCGTAGGTGCCCTGCACGATACCCTGCGAGCCGATGTAGATCCACGAGCCGGCCGTCATCTGGCCGTACATCATCAGGCCCTTCTTATCGAGCTCGTTGAAGTGCTCCCAGGTCGCCCAGTGCGGCACGAGGTTGGAGTTCGCGAGCAGCACGCGCGGCGCGTCGGGATGGGTCGGGAACACGCCGACCGGCTTGCCCGACTGGATCAGCAGGGTCTCGTCATCGTTGAGTTCGCGCAAGCTGCGCAGGATCGCATCGAAGCATTCCCAGTTGCGCGCGGCGCGGCCGATGCCGCCGTAGACGACGAGCTCGTGCGGGTTCTCGGCGACCTGCGGATCCAGGTTGTTCTGGATCATGCGATACGCGGCCTCGGTCAGCCAGCTCTTGCAGGTGAGCGTGTTGCCGCGCGGCGCGCGGATCGTGCGCGCGGTGTCGATGCGGGTCGGTGCGTTCATGGCGGAATCCCGTGTTCAGAGACCGCCGATTATCTGCCGTTCGCGCGGGATTTCCTACTTCCGAACGGCGCGCATCTGCTCCGAACGATTGCGCGAGAAGACGAACACCGAGGCCGGCGGGATGTTGCGCCAGGCGAATCCGCCGCGGCGTACCGAGAGGCCGAGTTCGTCCAGCAGTTCGCGCGGCAGCGGCGGCTTCGGCGAATAGGTGAACTGGATGAAGCAGCCGCCCGGTTTGAGCACGTCGAATGCGGATCGCATGATCGAAAGCTGCAGGTCGCGAGACATGTTGAGCAGGCCCAAGCCGCTGACGATCGCGTCGACCTGGCCCGCACTGGCGAACTCCTTTTCCGCAACGATGCTGGTCAGGTCACAGGCGTTGCCGCAGACGACGTGCGCCGTGGGAAATTGCGTACGCAGGTATTCGTACAATTCCTCGTTCAATTCGACGACGAGCAACTGCTCAGGCGCGATGCCGTTGTCGAGCATCGTGCGCGTGAACACGCCCGTACCCGCGCCCAGCTCGATGACGCGACTGGCTCCGGCTGGCAACTCAGCAGTCATCAGTCCGGCCAGCTGTGCGCCGGAGGGCGCCAGTGCGGCGATGCTCAGCGGGTTCTTCAGCCACTGGCGAAAGAACAACCAAGCCTGCGAGCCGGACGTGGACGACGATTGCGGTTGAGTCACTGCGAATCCGTGTGAGAGAAACGGCGACCATCATAGTGTGACAGGGTCAAGACGGCCACCCTTGCGGACACGCACGAAGCCACAACCCATCACATTCCAAACAAAAACCCCGCTGCCGAAGCAGCGGGGCGTTGTAGCGGCACTCAACTGGATGACCGGTTAGCGGTGGTAGTAACCGCCGCCATGATGGTCGTAGCCACCGCGGTGGTCGTAGCCGCCGCGATATCCTTCGCGATAGTACCCATGGCCGTAGCCGCCACGATAGACGGGCCGCGAGTAGTAACCGCCGTAGTAGGCCGGGCCGTAGTACACGGGATACGGATCGGCGTAAACCACCGGCGCCGGCGCCGCGTAATACGCCGGGCCGTAGTAGGCCGGTCCATAGTAGCCGCCGCCGACACCGACGTAGGTGTGATGACCACCGACGCCGATGCTCAGACCCGGCACGCTGATACCGAGGCTGAAGTGATCGCGCGCCGAAGCGGCAGAGGCAAATGCGAGCCCGGCCACGGCGACTAGGCCGAAAGCCATCGCACGAAAACCACGCTTGCTGATGTTCATGAGTTGCTCCGAGGATTGCAGAAACGCGATCCATTTGATCGCAAGTGCATGCTGCGATTTTCCGCCTGAATCGATTGTGAAAAATGCAGGCCTTGGCCCGGTCCGTTCAGCCTCGTCCCGGAAGCCGCCGCACGAAACTGAACGGGCCTATTTTTTCCTCAGTTCCCAAGCCTGGTGGATGCGTGGATTGCGCTCGAAATCGAACGGGATCGTGGCCGAACTGATGTCGCGAATCTCGAACTCGGAAAGCGCGGCTTCGTCGAGCTTGAAGCGGCGGTAGTTGTTCGAAAACAGGATGACGCCGCCCGGCAGCAGGCGTTCGCCGCAAAGCTGCAACAGGCGTACGTGGTCGCGCTGCACGTCGAAGTCGGCGGCGCTCTTCGAGTTCGAGAACGTCGGCGGATCGACGAAGATCAGGTCGTACATCGCCGAATGCTGCGCGAGATATCCGGCCGCGTCGGCACGCACGAGTTTGTGCTTCGTGTTGCCGAAACCGTTGATCGCAAGATTGCGCGTCGCCCACTCCAGATAGGTTTGCGACAGGTCGACGCTGGTCGTCTCGGCCGCGCCGCCGGCCGCGGCGTAGACGCTGACGCTGCCGGTATAGCAGAACAGGTTGAGGAAGCGCTTATCTCGCGCGAGTTCCCGAACGCGTGCGCGCAGCGGGCGGTGATCGAGGAACAGCCCGGTGTCGAGGTAATCCCACAGGTTGGCGAGAAAGCGCAGGCCACCCTCGCCTACTTCGATGAATTCGCCGCGATGATCGAGGTTGCCGTATTTTTCGCCGCCCTTGCCGCGTCGGCGCTGCTTCAGCGCGATGCGCTCGCGAGGGACGTTCAAGGCCTCGCCCGCCGCGCGCACGAGCTCGCGCAGGCGCGTGCGTGCGAGAGTTTCGTCGATGCTGGCCGGCGCCGCGTACTCCTGCACGTGCAGCCAGTCGAGCGGCATACCGCCGGCGCGTGGATGCTCGCGGTAGATGTCGATCGCCGCCGCATATTCGGGCAGGTCCGCGTCATAGACGCGCCAGCATTCGACGCCTTCGCGCGCGGCGATCTTGCGCAGATGGCGATAGTTCTTGTCGATGCGGTTCTTGACCATCTGCGCGCCGGCCGACAGCGGCTTCGGCTCGGGTTTCGGCGCATCGGCGGCGGCGATCTCAAAATTGAGGAGCACGCATTCGAGCGCGCCGTTGTAGAGCTGGTATTTCTTTTCCGCGCGCAAGCCGATCGCGCGCGCCAGATTTTCATCGGATGTGATCACGCTCGCGCGCCAGCCGGGAAACTCGGATTTCAGTTTCGCACCGAGCAAACGATACAGATCGGCGAGACCGGCATCCGCGCCCATACGTTCGCCGTACGGCGGATTGCAGATCACGAGTCCCGGCGTCGGCAATTCCTGCGGCCGGTGCAGATGTTCAAGTGACTGCTTGCCGAGATGGATGAAGCCCGACATCTGCGCGTACTGCGCGTTGTGCACGGCTTCGCGCAGTACGTTCGCGTCGCGATCGAAGCCGAAGAACACGGGCCGCAGAGCCTGCGCGCCGGCGCGAGCGCGTGCCTGTGCTTCTTCACGCAGCGCCTGCCACGCGGCCGCATCGTGCCCGCGCCAGCCGTAAAAACCGAAATAGTCGCGACGCAGCCCCGGTGCGATATCCGCGGCCATCAGCGCCGCCTCGACCAGCAGCGTGCCCGAGCCGCACATCGGGTCGACCAGGCCGCCGCCGGCCGCATACACCGCCGGCCAGCCCGCACGCAGCAGCATGCCCGCGGCGAGATTTTCCTTGAGCGGAGCCAGGCCCTTGCCGAGGCGGTAGCCGCGCTGATGCAACGGCGTGCCGGCGAAATCAATGCTCAGGATCGCGTGGCCTTTGCGCAGCACCAAGTTCACCCGCACCGATGGTTGTTCGGTATCGACGCTGGGTCGTTCGCCGTCGCGCTCGCGGAACTGGTCGACGATCGCATCCTTCACGCGCAGCGCCGCAAACTGCGTATGGGTAATGCCCTGCGTGCTGCCGACCGCGTCGACCGCAAACGTGTCGCCCGCGCCGAAATGTTCGCTCCAGTCGACAGCGAGCGCGCCGCGATACAGCGCATCGCCGTCAGCGGCAGCGAACTCGGCGATCGGCATCAGCACGCGGCTCGCCAGGCGCGACCATAGGCAGGCGCGATAGCCCGCGTCGAGTCCGCCACTGAAATGCACGCCGGCCAGCGCTTCGTGCACTTCGGCAGCGCCGAGCGCCTTCAACTCGTCGACGAGCAGGTATTCCAGCCCCTTCGGGCAGGTCGCGAAAAACTTTCGCGCGACAGTATCCGCCGCGTTCAAGCGAACTGCTCCAGAAACAGGCGGAATTGCTCGGCGATGAAATCGACGTGGCTGCCGAGGCGATGGTCGTCGTTCAATACCGTGATCGCATCGCCACGTGCGCGCGCGAACGCGATCGCGGCGTCGACTGGACAAACCTCGTCGTTCCAGCCGTGCACGAGCGTGGTCGGCACGGCCGCCGCGGCGAACGGCCGCGCGTATCCGGGGATCGCCACCGGCAGCGCGATCAGGAACAAGCCGACGCAGTTCAATCCGGTCGACGCCAGCGCCGAGGTGAACGCGCCCATGCTCGATCCGGCGAGCACAACCGGCGCATCGGCCGGCGCATGCGATTGCAGGCGCGCGATGCGCGCGTCGATATCGCGCACGTCGCGGCGCGCATCGAGATCGCGATAGTCGGGGCGCACGCTGCGCAAGCCGAGCGCCTCGGCGGCCTTCGCAAGCGCGCTCACCTTGGTCGCCTCGGGCCCGCTTTCCAGGCCGTGCGACAGTATCAGGAACGGTTTCATTCGCGGATTATCGCATGCTGACAGGCCGCCTCCGTGCATGCGAGACTGCATGTATGCCGATATCCGCCCCGCCCCCCGACCTTGTCATCCACGACTGGCCTCTGCCTTACGAAGCCAAGCTCAACCATCGTGCGCTGGCGGCGATCGATCTCGTCGTTATCCACTGCACCGAGCTGCCGGACATGGCGATGACGCGCGAGTTCGGCGAGCGCGTGCATTATCCGGAGAAGGGCACCGGACACAGCGGCCACTACTACATTACCGAAGCCGGCGCGGTGTACCGCTTCGTCGCACCCGAGCGCGTGGCCAATCACACCAAGGACTGGAACACGCGTTCGATCGGCATCGAGATGTTCAATCTGGGCCGCTATCCCTATTGGGGCGACAGCCGCCACCAGGCGTTCACGGTGGCGTATACGAAAGAGCAGATCCAGTCGCTGCTGCTGCTGTTGCGCAAGCTCAAGCAAGACATCCCGAGCCTGCGCTACGTCGCTGGCCACGAGGATCTCGATACGCGTCTCGAGCCCGCGAGCGATGATGCAAAGATCATGCTGCGCCGGCGCCAGGACCCAGGCCCGCTGTTCCCGTGGAACGAGATCGTGCCGGCCGCCGGATTGGCGCGCTTGCGGCCTTAGCCAGCCGATGCCTCGCGGGCATGGCCAAGAATCTGCCCTCAAAGCGTAGCGAGCGAAGAGAATTTGTGCGACGCCGGAGCACAGGAACCGGAGCATACAAGTAGTATGTGAGGATTCCGAGCACCGCCGGCGCACAAATTATCGAGCGCAGTAGCTTTGAGGACAGGTTCTTAGAATTCCGCCATGTTCCGCACCCTGATCGAAATAAAGCCGCGCGACGTGCCGTTCAGCGTCGCACTGCGCAACGCTGCCGGCTTCGTCCTGCCGCTCGGCATCGGCATCGCCACCGGGCATACGACGATCGGGCTCGGCATCGCCACCGGCGCGCTCAACACGATGTTTCTCGATCAGCCTGGGCCATATCGCCTGCGCATGCAGCGCATGCTGCTCGGCGCGCTCGGTGCGGGCCTGTCCGGCTTCGTCGGCGCTTTGCTTGGCGCGCATGCGATCGCGATGGCGCTGGCGGCACTGGTCTGCGGCGTAGCCGGCGGCATGCTCGTCGCGCTCGGCCCGAATGCGGGGCGCGCAGGCCTGGCCTGCGTCATCCTGCTGCTCGTCATGGGTGCGGACCCGCGCGACTTCAAAGATGCCGCCAGCGCCGGCCTGCTCGTCTTCGCCGGCGGTCTGATCGAGATGGGGCTCGCGCTCGCCGCGTGGCCACTGCAGCGCTATCGACCCGAACGCTCGGCACTCGCGCGCGTCTACCGCGAGCTCGGCGCGATCACGCACCGTCCGATCGCGGCGAACCGCCTCGAACGCGCGCCCCCGGTGACCCAGGGCTTGCTCGACGTCGAACAATTGCTCAACGGCACGCATCGCGCGCGTGGCGCCGAGATGGAGCGCTTCCGCGTGCTCGCGCGCATCATCGAACGCGTACGCCTGGAATTGCTCGCGTTGGCCGATGTGATCGGCACGTTGCCGGACGATGAGGCGAAGCACACGCTGCTGCGCCTGCGCGAATATGCCTCGCGCGCACTCGACGGCATCGGCGCGGCGCTCGAGCACGGCACCACGGCCGAGGCGACGAGCGGGGCGATCGAAGGCTACGAGGCCGCATTCGCCGCGTTCGAAGCACTCAGCCACACCACCGACGCGAGCGACCAGCGCACGCTGACCGTCGCCCTCGCACGCGCGCAGGCGCTCGGCGGCCAGTTGCGCGCGGCAATCCGCAACGCCGGCCTCGCCGGTGCACGCGGCGAGCTCGAGGCCGAGGAAAAGGAAGCGCGCCTGCCGGCCATGCTGCGGCCGATGAGCCCGCTGGCGACGCTGCGCGCGAACCTGCACTTGCAGTCGGTCGCGTTTCGCCACGCGTTGCGCCTTGGCGTCTGCGTCTGCTTCGCAGTGATCGGCGAACGCGCGCTCGGCTACCCGCATGGATTCTGGGTGCCGATGACCACGGCAATCGTGCTCAAGCCCGATTTCGCCGGCACTTTCAGCTTCGGCCTGCTGCGTGTCGCCGGCACGCTCGCCGGCCTCGTCCTGACTACGGCGCTGGTGCACTACGCACTCGACAACGTCTGGGCACAGCTCGCTCTGCTAGCGTTGCTCGCGATCGGCTTCCGCATGCTGACGACGATCAACTACGGCCTCGGCGTGATGATGCTGACCGGCCTGATCGTCATCCTGCTCGCCTTCCACGGCATCGCGCCCGGCGAATCGATGCTCGTACGTGCGATCGCGACGACGATCGGCAGCATTTTCGCCCTCGCCGCCTACGCGCTGTGGCCTACCTGGGAGCAGTTGCGCCCTGCGCTGGCGACGATGATCGAATCGTACAGAGTATACTTTTCCACTTTGTTCGACGGCGATAGCGATCTGCGCCGCGATGCGCGCGTGGCCTCGCGCAGCGCGCGCACGAACGCGCAGGCATCGCTCGACCGCGTGCGCGGCGAGCCCAAGCGCGACCTGCGCCTGATCGCACTTGCCGAAAGCGTATTGGCGAACGCGAACCGCTTCGTGCGCGCTTGCATGGCGCTGGAGGCGGTGCTGCAGGACAGCCGCGAGCGGCCGGCCCAAGAGACGGTGCAGGCTTTCGCAGGCCGCATCGATGCCGCACTCGGCGACATCGCTGACGGCCTGCGCCACGATCATCCGGTGCAGGTCGAGGGCCTGCGCGCCTGCGAGCGCGAACTGGTCAAGACGCTGGCCGCAACGCCGCCCGACGGCGAAGCGCACGCCGTCGCCCTCGCGATCGCCGACGCCTGCGACCGCGCTACCGACTCGGTCGACACACTCGCACATCTGCTCGACCGCGATGTCGCGCATGCCGCTGCCGGCGAATCCGGTTGAAACCAATGTGATTTGCATCGCTGTGCCGGCACGATCTGCATATTGGCTCTGAAAAAATTAAACAAATTGGATCGTGCATGGGGCCAAATGTCGCGTAGCTTAGCTGCCACCAACCTCTACGAGTAACTACTCGCCATGCCCACTTCGCTCCGCCATCGCCGAATCACCGGTTTGCTTCCAGGCCTTGCCGCACTGTTGCTCGTTGCCGCGCTGCTCGGCGCAAATGCTCCCGCGCGCGCGGAAAGCGGACAGGATTTCGCCGCCCAGGCCGGCGACCATCTGCTCGGCCAAATGGCGCCGGCGATCAAGCTGACCACGATCGACGGCAAGACCATCGACCTCGCCGCTCTGCGCGGGCACAAGGCCGTGTATCTCAAGTTCTGGGCGACCTGGTGCGTGCCCTGCCGCGAGCAGATGCCACACTTTGAAAATGTCTACCGCCATGCCGGCGACGACCTCGAAGTCGTTGCGATCAACATCGGCTTCGACGACACGCTCGAACAGATCCGCGAATACCGCAGCAAGCTCGGCATCACGATGCCGATCGTGCGTGACGACGATGGCCACCTCGGCGAGCTGTTCAGCCTGCGCGTCACCCCGCAGCATGTGATCATCGACCGCGACGGACGCATTGCCTACGTCGGCCATCTCGCGGATGCGCGCCTCGAAGCGGCGCTGGCGCAGGCACGCAAGGGTGTCGTGGCGACTGCGGCGACATCGCCCGCGGCAACGGCTGCCGCAGCGCAGGCGGCACAGACGGCGAAGACGCTCGACGGCAGCGACATCGCGCTGGCCGATCCCGAGCACAAGCGCCGCACGGTGCTCGCGTTTCTGTCGCCGTGGTGCGAAAGCTACTTCGAGAAGACCCGTCCCCAGTCCGCCTCCCAGTGCAAGGCGATACGCGAGCAACTGAGCGCGCATGGCGGCGACGCGAGCGTGCGCTGGGTCGGCATCGCGGCGGGACTGTGGTCTTCCGCACAGGATCTGCGCGAATACCGTGACAAGCACGCCGTCAAGGTGCCGCTCGTGCTCGACGGCGACGGTGCGCTGTTCCGCCGCTACGGTGTGCGTCAGCCGGCAGCGCTGATCGTACTCGACGCGAACGGGCGCGTTCTGCGCCGGCTCGATCCCAGCGCGTTGCAGGGGCGCAGCCTGGTCGACGCGGCGCTCGCCGCCACGCCGTAGGCGAGACTGCGCCGCGGCGCTAGGCGGCGAGCAACCCGAGGGCCGACAGCTCCCGGCGCAAAGTAGCCGCATCGCGAAAGCGGATCGCATGCAGTCCGACCCGGCGCGCGCCGACGACGTTCGCTTCGCTGTCGTCGATGAAGACGGCGCGCTCCGGCACGGCCGCATAGCGCCGCAGCAGCAACTCGTAGATCGCGCGGTCCGGCTTGACCAGTTTCTCCTCGCCCGAGACGACGATGCCTTCGAACCAGTCGAGGAACGGAAAACGCCGGCGCCCGATCGGAAAGGTTTCGGCCGACCAATTCGTCAGCGCCAGCAGGCGCACCGGTTCACTGCGCAGTTCGGCCAGCAGTGCCACCGCGTCATCGATCACCCCGCCCAAGGTCTCTTCCCAGCGCTCGCGATAGGCGCGAATCAGTGCCGCATGTTCGGGGTGACGCGCTTGCGCCTCCGCGATTGCCTCCGGCCAGGGACGTCCGGCATCCTGTCGCAGGTTCCATTCGGGCGAACACACATGCGCTAGGAACCACTCCATCGCCGCGTGATCGGCGCCGAAGATCTTGCGGTAGAGATGGCGCGGGTTCCAGTCGATGAGCACGCCGCCGAGATCGAAGATGATCGTGTCGATGTCGGCGCTACGCTGCCGACCTTGCTGCGCTTCAGTCATCGCCATCGAATCGTCGCGAACCGAAAGGCTTCTGCGTTTTCTTCATCGGCGCCGCACCACTCGCGACGCCCTGCCACACCGCGAGCGCATCGAGCGTCGCGGCAACATCGTGTACTCGTACGATCAATGCGCCTTTCTGCACCGCGATCAGCGCGGCGGCTGCGGAGCCGACGGCGCGCTGATCGACCTCGCGTCCGGTCAGCGCACCGATCATGCCCTTGCGCGACAGTCCGGCGAGCAGCGGTACGCCGAGCGTGGCGAGCTGATCGAGCCCACGCAGCAAGGCGAGATTGTGTTCCAGCGTCTTGCCGAAACCGAAGCCCGGATCGACGACGATGCGCTTCTTGTCGATGCCGCTCATCTCGCAGGCGAAGATGCGGCCGGCGAGGAAATTTTTCACCTCGCCGACGACGTCGTCGTAATGCGGCGCGTCCTGCATCGTGCGCGGCTCGCCCTGCATGTGCATCAGGCAGACCGGCACCTTCAATTCCGCCGCCGCGTCGAGCGCACAGTCTTCACGCAGCGCGCGCACGTCGTTGATGAAGCCCGCACCTGCGGCAATGGCAGCGCGCATCACTTCGGGCTTGCTCGTGTCGATCGAAATCGGCACGTCGACGCGTTTTGCCAGCGCCTCGATCACCGGCACGACGCGTGCGATTTCATCAAGTACGGAAACCTCGCCTGCACCGGGCCGTGTCGATTCCGCGCCGACGTCGAGCAGATCCGCGCCCTGCTCCACCATCGCGACGCCCTGCGCGACGGCGGCGTCGATGTCGCTACGCAATCCGTCGCCGGAAAAGGAATCGTTCGTCAAGTTGAGAATGCCGCAGACGCGCGCACGGTCGAGTTTCAGCACGCGGCCGGCGCAATCGAGTGTAGGAGTCGTGTCGAACATGCGCCTATTGTCCCGCATTCGCCGGCGCCGCGGGGACGGTCGCAGCAGCGTGGGCACCGACCTCGGCCGGTGCCGGCAGTCCCAGCTTGCGCAGGGCTTGCATAAGACGCGGATCATCGCGCAGTCTGGGAATCACGTAAGGCTGCTCGTAAACCGCGGCCATGCCGGGATCGCGCTCCGCGACCGCACGGTCGATCCATTCGAAGGCCTTGTCAGTATCACCGCGCAAGACATAGACCATTGCTATGTTGGAAGGATAAAGGTCGGCGTCGAGACGGATCATCTCATCGAGGTGTTGCTGGGCACGCACGTTGTCGCCCTGCACGGTATAGGCGATGGCCAACGCCCAGAGGTGATTGGCGGGATGCGGCTCGGCCTCCGCAGCAGCGATGGCCTCGGCGAAGCGACCCTGCTCGGTGTAGGCCACCGAAAGAAACGCTTGCACGTTGTGCATCGTCGGCTGAAGCTGCAATGCGCGCTTCAGCTCGGCTTCCGCTTCAGGCTGGCGCTCCGCCGCCAGGAGGAATTGCCCGAGATAGAAATGGAAGGATGCATTGAGCGGCTCCATCTGCAATGCCTTGCGCAACATTGCAATGCCTTCACCCAGCGAACCTGTACAAGCCGTCACGTCCGCCAACTGGTAGAGAGTCTCGGCATTCGACGGATCCAGCGCCACGGCCTTTCTCAAACTGGCTTTTGCGGCCGGATAGTCGAAATCCGTCCATGCCTGGTTGATGCCGAGCGCACCCAGCGCCAGCGCCGAATCGGGCGCGAGCGCCACGGCTTTCTGCGCATTTGCGCGCGCCTGCGCGCCGACGGTCTTGCGCTCCTCGGCGTCTGCAACCCAGTCGTTGTACCACTGCTGCGCGATCGCCAGTCGCGCATAGGCCAGTGCGTAATTCGGATCGAGCGCGATCGCCTTCTGGTAGTAATCCACCGCCTTGCGGTAGTCGTCGGGATTGCGGCGCTCGGCGTAATAGCGGCCCTGTAGCATCGCATCATAGGCGTCGAGATTGCCGCCGGGCGGCTTGTCGCTGTTTTTGATCGCACCGCCGAACACGGTCGCCTTCAGCGCGTTCGCCACTGCCGTCGCGATGTCGCTTTGCACGACAAAAACGTCCTTCAACTGATGATCATAAGCCTGCGACCACAGCTGGCTTCCATCGACCGCCTTGACCAGCGATGCCACCACCCGAACCTCGTCACCCTGCTTGCGTACGGTACCTTGCAGCAGCGTGGCCACGCCGAGCTTGACGCCGATGCCGGCGGTATCGTCCTGGTCCTTGCCGCGAAAGCGAAACGAGGAATTGCGCCCGATCACTTTGAGATCGCGCACCTGGCCCAGCGCGGAAATCAGTTCCTCGGAAAGACCGTCGGAAAAATATTCCTGCTGCGGATCGCCGCTTTCGTTGAGCAACGGCAACACTGCGATGGACTTGGCCGGAATCGCGGTTGCGCCATCGCTCTTGCGCACGACAAGACGATCCGTCAGCAGCAACACCACCGCGACAGTCAGGACCGTGATGATCGCGCGATCCAATTTGCGACTGCTCGAACGCACAATCGAGGCATCGGCCGTGATCTCGCTCTCGCGCTTGAGCCCCTGCGGCGTCCACTCGTAGAACCAGGCGAAGGCGAGCCAGAACGGAAAACCGATCGTCGTTGCGATCAGGAACCAGCATGCCGCCATCTCGGGCAAGCCAATGGCCGGGCTTAGTTGCGCGATGCCCTGCGCCAGCGCCCACACCGCGCCGATGTAGAGCACGGCCGCGCGAATGACGTTGCGACGCTTCAATTCGGACAGGAATGACGGCTGCGTGTTCATTGGCATGTGAACGCCTGCGGGTCGCTTGCCGCCACCGGGTGGCACAAATCCGGCCAACCGTAGTGCTGCCAGTAGGCAACCATCCCGATGCGCCGTGCAAAACCCTGGAACGAGGGATCACGCAGCGCCTTGCGCGACCATTCCTCGGGCTGCCATAGCCAGTTGAAATAGGCGTCCGATAAGCCGCTGTGGCCCTGTTCGTAGAGATCGAAGGAACGCGCAGGTTCTCCGAGTTGCAGCAATAAGGTCGGAGCCCAATTGTCCTCTGCGTGCGCGTCGATGATTTTCAGTGCCGTCTGCCTTTGCGTCTCGTCGCCGAAGGTGCCGAAATAGATCGTGTGCAGGTCACCTTCGGCGATCCGAGTGCCCATCTTGCCGATGGCTTTCACGAAATCGCGCGCGGCGCCCTGCACATCAGCGTGCGCCGCATCGTAGTACTGCAGCATCAAGGCGCCGAACGGCGAATCGGCCACGCCGGCACGACGGATGTAGTCCAGCGCACCGGCCTCGTCGCCGATGCGCCAGCGCGTCATGCTCTTGTAGAACAGCAGCAGATTATTGGCAGGATCGTTGACCAACGCCGCGTCGATTCGCGCTTCGGCGTCGCGCGTGCGGCCCATCGCGGCGAGCTCGTTGGCTGCCCAGTAGTTCACCGCCGAGTTGTCGGGCGCCTGTTGCAAGGCGCGGTGCATGGGTTCGACCATTGCCTCGAAATGTCGCTGCGAGAACTGGTTGTAGCTCAGCGCGGCGTAAGCCTCCGCATCGTCCGGGTCGAGCGCCAGCGCGCGCTGCGCGGCGGCATCGGAGTTGCGCCAGCTTTCGCCCCATTCGGCGGCCGTGTACTGTGGCAACACCGCATAGGCGACCGCGAGCTTGGACCAGGCGCGCGCAAACTTCGGATCGAGCGCCGTTGCCTTCTGCAACAGTGCGATCGCCTGCGGCAGGCTGTTGTCGACCCGCTTGTTGACCAGCGTCTGTGCGGTGACGAAGTCCGCGTAGGCATCCGCGCTGGTCGTGGCCACCGGCACGAGGCGCGACTGCTCGCTGCCGCTCAAAACGATCTTCAGGCGCTCGGTGATCGCTCGCGCGATGCGTTCCTGCACGTCGAAGATATCGTGCAGATCGCCATCGTAACTTTGCGACCACACCTCGAAACCATCGCCGGTGCGCACCAGGTGCACGCTGATGCGCACGGCATCACCCTGCGTACGCACCGCGCCCTGCAGCACATTGGCGACGCTAAGAGCCTGGCCGATGGTGCGCAGCTCGGCATTGTGACTGGCGTAATAGAACGACGACGCTCGCCCGGCGACTTTCAGTTCCTGCACCTTGGCCAGCGCGTTGAGCAATTCTTCGGCGAGGCCCGCCGAGAAGTAGCCGTGATCGTGCCCCGGACTCAAATCATCGAACGGAAGCACGGCGATGGATTTTCCCGAAGTCGATGACGCGGCATCGCCGCCGAGCCCGCCTTTGCGCCAGAGGAAGGTATTGGTCAGCAGCAACACCACCGCGATCGCAAGTACGGCGATGATCGCGCGATCCATCTTGCGCCCGGTCGAACGCGTGATCGACGTGTCTGCAGCGACCTCGCTCTCGCGCTTGAGTCCCTGCGACGTCCACTCGTATAGCCATGAGAATACGAGCCAGAACGGAAAACCGATCGTCGTCGCGATCAGGAACCAGCGCGCCGCCATGTCGGGCAAGCCGATGGCCGGGCTCAGTTGCGCAATGCCCTGCGCCAGCGCCCACACCGCGCCGATGTAGAGCACGGCCGCCCGAATGACGTTGCGGCGCTTGAGTTCGGCGAAGAACGAAAGTTTCCCGCTCATGGCA
This sequence comes from Rudaea cellulosilytica DSM 22992, assembly GCF_000378125.1. Classification (GTDB taxonomy): domain Bacteria; phylum Pseudomonadota; class Gammaproteobacteria; order Xanthomonadales; family Rhodanobacteraceae; genus Rudaea; species Rudaea cellulosilytica. The sequence goes on from NZ_KB899243.1 coordinate 258,463, forward strand.
ATCCCTTGGCATCGGTCGTTGTCGGCAGGCCGACCTTCAGCGCGAACGCGGCGTAACGGGGATCATGCCGGTAGCGCAGCAGAAGCGCATCGTTGAGCAGGAAGACGATGCCGCCATCGCGTGCGTCCCAGGCGCGATCGAGCCACTTGAACGCGTTGTCGGGATCGCGGCGCAATGCGTAGATCTCCGCGATCTGGTACGCCGAGGAGTCGATGTGTTTGTCGATCAGGTTCTGCAGCGCCGCATCCGCGGCGGCACGGTCGGGCCCGATCTGCAATACCAACGCCAGCGCAACATCGCGCCACATGCCCTGCGACAGAGATTGCGCAATCGCCAGCGCGGCCGGAAAGTCGCCGCGAAACGTCGCGATGTAAGCTTGTATCACCCGATGCGTGTCCGAACTCGGCTGCAATTCGACCGCCTTGTCGACGGCCGCCTTCGCCTCATCCAGGCGCCCGTTCACGGCCAGCAAAAGCGCGAGATTCTGACGGGCACCGCTCTGCAACGGGTCGAGCTTCAACGCCTGTTCCGTCAGGTCGATGGCGGCGCGCACCTGCCCCAGAATTGCCGAACCCCAAGCGTAGGCGACGAGGATGCGCGGATCGTTCGGAGCCAATTCAAGCGCGCGTCGTTGCTCCACCTGCGCGCCGCGCCAATCGAAATTGCGGTTCATCATGAGCCTGGCTTGGGTCATGTGCGCCTGCGGCAACATGGGGTTGAGCCGCAAGGCGGTATCGATCGCCGACTGTGCCTGCGCATACGTGGATGCCGTGTCGGCGCCGGCGAGGTAATTTCCCGCCAGTGTCGCTTGCGCGTTGCCAAGCCACGCATACGCTGCCGCATAGCCGGGATCGAGGCGAACGGCATCGTGAAAATGCGCGATCGCCGTGCGCAGATCCGGCTCATTGTTGCGCGCGGTGTAAAACCGCCCTTGCTGGTAGGCGTTATACGCGGCGAGATTGCCGTTGGGCGGCCGCTCGGATTGCATGGCAACATCACCGTTTTGCAGTAACTTCGCCTTGAGCGCACCCGCCACGGCCTCGGTGATCTCGTCCTGCAGCTTGAACAGATCGATGTACGGCCGATCGTAACTTTGCGACCAAACGCCGCTGCCGTCCGCCGCTTTCACCAACTGCGCATTGATGCGCACCGTGTCGCCGAGCTTGCGCACGCTGCCGGTCAACAGATAGGCGACGCCGAGTTTCAAGCCGATCGCGGCGCTGCCCTCCTTGCTGTCGCGAAACTGAAATGCGGAATTGCGCCCGATCACCTTGAGGTTACCGAACTGCATCAGCGCGTTGATCAAGTCGTCGGACAGGCCGTCAGAAAAATATTGCTGGTCTTTGTCGCCGCTGTCGTTGGTCAAAGGCAGCACGGCGATGGACTTGTCGGAAATCGCGGCGCCGTCGCTCCTGTGCGGGATCAGTCGATCGGTCAGCAGCAGCACCACGGCGAGGCCGAGCACGCCGATGATCCAGAAATCCATTTTGCGTGCAGTCGAATGCGTGATCGACACTTCAGCGGCGACTTCGCTCTCGCGCTTGAGCCCCTGCGGCGTCCACTCGTAGAACCATGCGAACGCGAGCCAGAACGGAAATCCGATGCCCGCGGCGATCACGAACCAGCGCGTGATCCATTCAGGTGCGCCAAGCGGCGGCCCCAATTGCGCAACGCCTTGCGCCAACGCCCACACCGCGCCGATGTAGAGCAGGCCCGCGCGGATCACGTTGCGGCGCCTGAGTTCAGCGAGGAACGAAGGTCGTCCGCTCATGGCTGTGTCTTCACGTCATTCGTTGCAGGCAGGCCGAGTTTCCTGCACAACGCCGCGAAACGCGGATCGTCGCTGTAGTCCATGACGAACACGGCATAGCGCAGCGTCGGCACGCCGGGATCGTGCTCCGCCAGGCCGCGATCGAGCCATTCGAACATCTGCTCTGGTTGCTTGCGCTGCGCATAGACCTGCGCGATCTGGAAAGCGCCGTTGACGGCGTATTTTTCGATCAACTCGTTGAGTCCTGCATCGGCCTCAGCATTGTCGCCATGCGAAAAGTGAGCGATAGTCAGCGCGAAGGTGTGCCAGAACGGAGCGGTTTCGCGCTGCGCGAGGTCGATGGCGGCTCCGGCGTTGCCGCGCAGGATTTGCAGAATCGTCAGTTCGCTATAGTTCTGAGCACCCGACGGATTGATCTCGAGCGCCTTGCGTAAGACGGATTCGGCTTCGTCGTAGCGGCCGAGCGCACGCAGCGTGCGTGCGAGATAGACATAGTTGACGCTGCTCAGCGGATCGAGCGCGACCGCCTGGCGGCCGAACGTCACGGCTTCGGCGAGCCGACCGAATGACGCACTGACGATACCGAGCGAAAACACGTTTCCGGCCTCGTGTGGTGCCAGTTCGGCCGCACGCCGGTATTCGGCTTCAGCCGCGACCAGATCGAGATCGACGATCTGCAGCAGGAAGCCGCGCGAATGATGCGCGCGCCCTAGATCCGGCTGCAGCGCCAGCGCGGTCGCTGTTGCCGTGCGTGCGGTCGCGATCAACGCTTCCCTTTCTGCGCGGTCCGCCACCGAGAACGCCGCAATGAGCGCGATTTTCGCGCGCGCGAGCGAGGCATAGGCCAGCGCATAGTTCGGATCGATGCGGATCGCTTCTTTGTAGTATTCGATCGCCTGGCGCATGTCCGCGTCCGTGCTGCGCCTAGCCACGAAGACGCCTTGCAGATACGCGTTGTATGCATCGAGATTGCCGCTGGGCGGGCGGTCGCTTTGCGTGTTGGCGGCCGCGCCTTCCAGCAGTTTCGTTTTCAACGCCTCAGCGACTTGCCGGGTGATGTCGTCCTGTAGCGCGAACAGATCGATGTAAGGGCGGTCGTAGCGCTGCGACCAAAGCGTACGGCTGTCGGCGGTGTTTACCAGTTGCGCAGTGATCCGCACCATGTCGCCAGCGCGCCGCACGCTGCCCTCGAGCAGATGCGTAACGCCGAGTTTCGCGCCGATGGTCTTGCTATCGTCGTGACTGTCGCGAAACTGGAATGAGGAATTGCGGCTGATCACCTTCAACCCAGCAAACTGCGACAGCGCGTTGATCAGGTCCTCCGACAGACCATCGGAAAAATACTGCTGATCCTTGTCGGCGCTTTCGTTGCTCAACGGCAGTACCGCGACGGATTTGTCCGGATTCGCAGAAACAGCGGCGTCGAGTCCCGCACCTTTGCGCCACACGAAGGTGTTGGTCAGCAACAGCACCACCGCGACGGCCAATACCGCGGTGATCGCCCGGTCCCATTTTCGCCCGGTCGAGCGAACGATGGACGTATCTACCGCAAGTTCGCTTTCGCGCTTCAGGCCCTGTGGCGTCCATTCGTAGAACCAGGCGAATGCGAGCCAAAAAGGAAAACCGATCGCCGCGGCGATCAGGAACCAGCGCGTGCCCCAATCCGGCAAGCCGACGGCGGGACTGAGTTGCGAAATGCCTTGCGCCAGCGCCCACACCGCACCGATATAGAGAACCGCTGCGCGCAGGACATTGCGGCGTCGGAGTTCGGCGAACAGGCTCACGGCTTGTCCTTCGCGAGGCGGCGCAGCGGCTCGCGAATGTACGGGTCGAAATACACCGTCATGTTGCTCAGATCCGTCGCGATGTCGGCGATGCGCAGCTGCAGCAGGGCGACGAATCGCGGGTCCTTCCTCAGGATGGCGGCACTGGCCGCGATGGTTTCGGGAGCAAGACCGGTCGCACAGGGGTAGTCGAGAACCTGCGCAATGCCCGCGTAGTCGCCGATCGGCACGATGCGGTCGCCGCATTTGTCGGCGAGCGAGCGCTGAACCTGGTACGGGATCGCCGTGCGGAACGCCTTGCGGTATTCCGACTGCATACCGCCCTGTTCGATGCGGTCGCCCAGCGGCAACGTGTAGACATCCATCGCGAGCGCGCGCAGGGCCGCATCATGAATCAAGCCGATCTCACCGGTCGAAGTCAATTCGTCGTAGGTGGCACGGCGGCGCGAGTTGCTGTTGTATTGCGTGGCGCGGTACGCGGCGATCAGCAAAGCGTCGTCGGCTAGCGGCGCCGTGCCGGTCAGCGCGTCGACCGCGCGTGTCGCATTGGCCTGTACCTGGTTGAAATAGCCGATCTGCGTCTCGTAGTTCCACGCTTCCACGCGCAGGTCGGCCTTGAGGCGTTCGGTGAATTCGGCGGCCTTCTGATTCTTTTGCCGATCTTCGTTCCAGTTCGCCGCTTGCAAGCCGATGAACACGCCGATGACGACGACGGCCAGTTCAACGACAACGGCCGTCCAGTCCTGGCGACGGAAATTCGCAACGACTCGACGCAACATTCTGCTGCCCCCCGGCGAGTTTCGCGGCACCGGCAATGTCCGGCACCGCCGCTAAGACGTAGCGCGAACACAATGTGGCAAGGTGCTGTGTTCGCGGAAATACCTCGGCGTTGGTTGTGAGTTTCAGCAATTCATCATTGCGGCGCAAGCCGCATCAACGAAAAAGCCGCCCAAAGGCGGCTTTTTCTATCGATACGCGAGAAATGCTCAATGCTGCGTCGCGGTGCCACCGATCGGCGCGGCGGTCTTGTCGCCGCTGGCGGCATTGCCGCCGCTGCGCGGCGGTTCGCCGGACTTCTGCCAATCCTTCGGCGGCCCCGGTGTACGGCCTTCCATGATCGCGCTGATCTGCTCGCTGTCGATCGTTTCGTACTGCAGCAGCGTCTTCGCCATCGTATGCAGCTTATCGATGTTCGTCGTCAGCAGTTCGTGGGCGCGGCCATATGCGGTATCGATGATGCCGCGCACGACTTCGTCGATCTTGCGCGCGGTCTCCTCCGACACGTGCTTGTGCTGCGTGACCGAGCGGCCGAGGAATACTTCGTCGTCTTCCTCCGCGTAGGTCATCGGCCCAAGCTCGGGCGAGAGGCCGTACTTGGTCGCCATATCGCGGGCGAGGCCGGTGGCGCGCTGGATGTCGTTCGACGCACCCGTGGTCACTTTGTCCGCGCCGAAGATGATTTCCTCAGCGACACGGCCACCGTAGAGGCTGGCGAGGCGGCTTTCCAGATACGTCTTGCTGTTGCTGTAGCGGTCGGCCTCGGGCAGGAACAAAGTCACGCCGAGCGCGCGCCCGCGCGGAATGATCGTGACCTTGTGCACCGGGTCGTGCTCGGGCACGAGACGGCCGACGATCGCGTGGCCGGCTTCGTGATAGGCAGTCAGCTTCTTCTCGTCTTCGCTCATGAGCATCGAGCGACGCTCGCTGCCCATCATGATCTTGTCCTTGGCACGCTCGAAGTGATCCATCATCACTTCGCGCGAATTGCCTCGCGCCGCGAAGAGTGCTGCTTCATTTACGAGGTTCGCCAGATCCGCGCCGGAGAATCCGGGGCAGCCGCGCGCGATCACGGTCGGATCGACGTCGGCCGCGAGCGGCACCTTGCGCATGTGGACTTTCAGAATCTGTTCGCGGCCGCGCAGGTCGGGCAACGGCACGACGACCTGGCGGTCGAAGCGGCCCGGACGCAGCAGCGCCGGATCGAGCACGTCGGGGCGGTTGGTCGCGGCGATGACGATGATGCCCTCGTTGCCCTCGAAACCGTCCATCTCGACGAGCAGCTGGTTCAATGTCTGCTCGCGTTCGTCGTGGCCGCCGCCGAGGCCGGCGCCGCGATGGCGGCCGACCGCGTCGATTTCGTCGATGAAGATGATGCACGGAGCGTGCTTCTTCGCCTGCTCGAACATGTCGCGCACGCGCGAAGCACCGACGCCGACGAACATCTCAACGAAGTCGGAACCGGAAATCGTGAAGAACGGCACCTTGGCCTCGCCGGCGATCGCCTTGGCGAGCAGCGTCTTGCCGGTACCGGGCGAGCCGACCATAAGCACGCCGCGCGGAATGCGCCCGCCGAGCTTCTGGAACTTCGACGGATCGCGCAGGAATTCGACCAGCTCCTGCACTTCGTCCTTGGCCTCGTCCACGCCGGCCACATCGGCGAACGTGACCTTGACCTGGTCCTCGCCCTGCAGACGCGCGCGCGAGCGGCCGAAGCTCATCGCCCCGCGTCCGCCGGCACCGGCCTGCATCTGGCGCATGAAGTAGACGATCACGGCGAAGAACAGCAGGATCGGCACCCAATCGATCAGCAGGCGCGTGATCAGCCCGCTGTTGTCCTTGGCCTCGACCGTGAACTTCACGCCCTGCTTGTCGAGGATCTTGTCGAGCGAGCCGTCGGTCGGCACGATCGTCGTGTTGAGCTTCTGCCCGTCCTTGAGCTTGGCATTGACCGTCTGCAGGTCGTTGCGCAGCACGACCTCGCTGACGTTGCCGTTGTTGACCTGGGCCATGAAGTCCGAATACGGCACCGTGCTCGGCTCGGTGCCGCCGAACTTGAAGCTTTGCACCGCGACGATCAACACCACCGCGATGACCACCCAGATCACAAGATTCTTGACCATTTCGTTCATTAGCCTTGACTCAACTTGCGGCCGATTGCCGCGTCGGTAACTCTTTTGCGTCTTGCATCGTTGCCTATGATGCTCAACCGCGTTTCCCGGTTGCCAGCGCGACGATTTCCACTATCCGCGCTTGCCGCTGGCAAGCGCGTAGACCTCCGGGCTGCGCGCACGCGAGGCCTTCGGTTTCCGAATGCTGACGCGCTCATAGCCCTGACGCAAGCTCTTCAGGTACGCATCATAGTCGCGCCCCTGGAAAAGTTTTATCAAAAACGCACCGCCGGGCTTCAGGTGGACAGCGGCAAAATCCCTAGCCAATTCAGATAGATGCATTGCCCGTGCCTGATCGGCCACGGTCACACCACTCATATTGGGGGCCATGTCGCTCAAGACAAGGTCCACGGGCGCCCCGGCCAGCAGCGTTTCGAGCTCTCTCAACACCGATTCCTCGCGAAAATCGCCCTCGATGAAATCGACGCCGCCGATGCCCTGCATCGGCAGGATGTCGAGCGCGACGACGCGGCCCTTGTCGCCCAGCTTCTCGCGCACCATCTGCGACCAGCCGCCGGGCGCCGCGCCGAGATCGACCACGACCATGCCCGGCTTGAGGATCGCATCGCGCTGCAGCAGCTCCTCGAGCTTGAACACGGCGCGCGAGCGCCAACCCTCGGCCTGGGCGCGCTTGACGTAGGGGTCACTGAAGTGCTCCTTCAACCAACGGGCACTGGATTTGCTGCGGGAGGCCATGAACCAGTCCAAAAACCTACTGCGCTCGGTATTTTGCGCAGCGGCGGTGCTCGGAATCCTCATTTACACACAAGTGAACTCCGTTTCCTGCGCTCCGGCGCAGCGCAAACTACCTTCGCTCGCTACGGTTTTTGGACAGGTTCATGGAGTAGGCGTGCATGATACCCTGTACGACCGATCGACGCCTTAATTCTCAGTCCTTCCATGGCCTTGACCAACACCCAGATCCGCTACCTGCGCGGCCTCGCGCACGATCTCAACCCTGTCATCCTCGTCGGCAACAAGGGCATCACGCCCGCGCTGATCAAGGAGTTCGACGCAGCGCTCGACCAGCATGAACTGGTCAAGGTGAAGATCGCCGGCGACGACCGGCAAGCACGCAAGCAGCAGATCGACGAACTCGCCGGACAGGGCGGCGCCGAAGTCGTGCAGCGCATCGGCCATGTCGCCAGCTATTTTCGCCGCAACGAGGATGCGCCGAAGATCGCCCTGCCGCGCTAGAAACTTCTGCTTAACCTACTGCGCTCGATAATTTGCGCGCTACAGTTATGCAGAGGCTTCCTTTCTTCCCATGCAGCTGACCGAACACCGCCACGAGCAGCAGATGTTCGTGCGCAAAGCCGATGCGACGCAGGTCGTCGTCATCGATCGCGTATTCACGACCAGCGTGCTGCTCGACACCGTCGATGCGCAGGCGAACTTCCCCGCACGTTTGGTCGGTGAGCTCGATACGGTCGCGATCGCCTTGATCCTCGCGCGCAAGCCCGAGGTCGTCCTGCTCGGCACCGGCGCGCGCGCGACATTTCCGCCACAGGCCGTGCTCGGCGAATTCCTGCGCCGCGGCATCGGCCTCGAGACGATGGACAACGCCGCGGCAGCGCGCACGTTCAACGTGCTCGCCGGCGAGGGACGCAAGGTGGTCGCGGTCTTCCTGCTGCCCGCTTAACTCCGAACCTGTCCTCAAAGCTACTGCGCTTTGAGGACAGGCTTTCAAGTCTCGATCAGGCCGTTGCGCACCGCGATCAGGGTCAATTCGGCCTGGTTGCCGGCGCCCAGCTTCTGCTTGATGTTGTACAGATGTGTGCCGACCGTGTTCGGCGACAGCGACAACGTCTGCGCGATGGCATGCACCGATTCGCCGCGCGCAAGCTTGATGAACACTGCAAATTCGCGCTCCGACAGGCTCTCGATCGATTGTCCCGGCGCGGCTAGATCGTGCAGGGCGAGCTTGCGTGCGATTTCGGCCTCGAGATAGATGCGCCCCGCGGCGACCGCGCGTACCGCATCGAGCAGTTCCTCGGGTGCACCACGCTTGGACAGATAGCCGAGCGCACCGGCCTTGAGCACGCGCCGCGGATGCGCCGAGTCCTCATGCGCCGACAACACGAGGATGCGCGCGCTGCGATCGCGCGCGAGCAGGCGGCGCACGGTCTCGATGCCGCCCATGCCCGGCATCGACAGATCCATGATCGCGACATCCGGCTGGATGCGCGCGAAATCGCGATAAGCGATCTCGCCACTCTCGGCCTCGCCGACGACTTCAACCTCGCCGCTCATTTCGAGCAGCACGCGGAAGCCGACGCGCACGACCGCGTGGTCATCGACCAGCATCACGCGGATTTTCGCGTTTGTGCTCACCAGAACCTCATGAAACCGTAGCGAGCGAAGAGAATTTGCGTGTCGCCGGAGCGCAGGAACCGGAGTGTACGTAGAAGTACATGAGGATGACTCGCCGCATCCGCGGCTCGCCCTCCGGGCCATTCGCTACGCGAATGTTCGCTTCGGCATCCTGCCCACGCAGTCCGAGCACCGCGGGCACGCAAATTATCGAGCGTAGTAGGTTTCAAGAGGTTCTCTCATGATTGAAGCGGAATCTCCAGCCTGATCTCGGCGCCATGCGGCTCGCGATTGCCGATGCGCGCCTCGCCGCCGAGTGCACGCGCGCGCTCGGCGATGCCGCGCAGGCCATAGTGGCCGGGCTGCCGCCAATTTTCCGGCAGGCCACGGCCGTCGTCGGCGATTCGCAGATGCAGAGCCTGTGCTTCGGCGTGCAGATCGATCTCGACGCGGCCCGCGTCGGCGTGGCGCAGCGCGTTGGTCACCGCTTCCTGCACGACACGATAGATCGTCACCGTCGCCGTATCACCGAGCGAAGCGGGCATGTCGCCGATCGTCAGCGCCACATCGACATGCGGATGCAGGTGCCGCCACTCCGCCACCTGCTCGCGCAGCGTATCGGCGAGACCGAGGCTGTCGAGGGTCAACGGCCGCAGGCGCGGGATCATCTCGTGCATCGCCGCGTACAACCTGCCCGCCGTATCGGCGATCAACTGCGCCGTACCGCGCGTCGTATCGTCGCTGTGCGGGCGTTGCATCAGCGCCAGTGCGAGCGACTTGATCGCGGTGACGCTCTGCCCGGTTTCGTCGTGCAGCTCGCGCGCGATCTCGCGGCGCTCGTCCTCGATGCGCGCGCGCACCGTTTCGGTCAGTTCGCGGTTCTGCTCAAGGCGCAGCCGCGCCTCGGCCGCTTCGTGGCGCGCGTTGAGATTGTCCTCGATCGTCTGCGCCATGCGATTGAACGCCTGCCCGATCGCGCTCGCTTCGGCGCCGCGGAAGGCGGGCAGGCGCGTGTGATAGTTGCCCTGCTGCAGCTGGTCGAGACCGCGCGCGATGCGCGCGAACGGCTTTGTCGCACGACGCACGAGCGCGAATACGAGAACATTGCCGATCAGGATCGCGATCGCGCCGATGCCGACGAGGCGCAGCGCCTCGTCCCAGCCGTCGAGGATCGCGCGGCTCGGATCGGCGGCTACTTCGAGCACACCGTCGAAGGTATCGAAGCGCTGCTTCATCGGTGCCGGCGCGATGAGGGCCGCATACCAGGCCGGGGCTTCGCGTCCGGCCTTGTACGGCGAAAGCGGCGAGGTGTAGACGAGCGCGCCTTCCTGGTCGTACAGGCGGATCACGGTGGAGCGTACACGCCCGAGATGACTGAGGTAGCCGACCATCGCCGGTCGGCTCGTATCACCGTAAGTCTGCACGAAGCTCGACAATAATCGCGTCGCGACCAGGTTGCCCGCCTCGATTTCCTCGCGCACGCTGTCGCGCGTATCGCGGATCTGCTGCGTAAACAGCACGCCGACGAAAACCGAAATCAGCACCGCGATCAGCAGATTGAATTGCGCGCGCAGGCTCACGCGTCCGCCTCCGTCGGCCAGCGTGAAAAATCTCCGTCGGCGTGGAAACGATCCGTCGCCGCGCACAACAATCGCTTGGATTCCGGATGAAGCGGATCGTGCCCGGCACCCTGCGCCCAAGCGAGCCGGCTGCCGACGATCGCGTGCTGCACGCGCAGTGAATTGACCGGGCGACAGACGAAGTCGAGCGTGCCGTGCACGAGTGCCGTCGGCACGCTGCGCAGGTCACTCGCGCAGCGCATCACCATTGACTCGCCGAGAAAGCAGCGGCGCGCGAGGTAGTGCGCCTGCACGGTATACTTTTTCCATGTGGCCGCGGGCGCGGGCGACAACGGTACGGAATCCATGGCATCAAGACGGGACGGATCGGCCAGGGCAGTTTCGTAGCGCTGCCATGCCGCAGCGACGGCGGCCTTGCGCTCCTCATCGCCGTCGCGAAACGTGCGCTCAAGCCAGGTGAGCAGACTGCGTTGCCAGCGTCGCGGTACGAGTTGCATCAACCGCGCATGCGCTTCGGGCGCGAATGCCGCGGCGCCGTGGAAGAACCAGTCGTTGTCCGCATCGCCGGTCAGATAGATGCCGCGCAACACCAGCCCGCTTGTGCGCTGCGGATATTTCGCCGCGTAGGCCAGCGCGAGCGCCGCACCCCAGGATCCGCCGAACACGAGCCAGCGTTCGATGCCGAGATGTTCGCGCAAGCACTCGATGTCGTCGACCAGAACACCGGTGTGGTTGTGCGCGGTCTCGCCGAGCGGCGTGCTGAGTCCGCAGCCACGCTGGTCGAACTGCACGATCCGGTATTTCGCCGCATCGAAGAATTCGCGATGGCGCGGACTGCTGCCCGAGCCAGGCCCGCCGTGCAACACAACGACGGGCAACCCCGAAAGCGAGCCCGACTGCTCCCAGGCCATCACGTGGCCGTGATCGAGAGCGAGCGCGGCGCCCTCGGCTGCCTGCGCGACGCGCCGTGCGGCGAAGTCGTCGGGCTGGTCGGCATGCTCGGGCATGCCGGCATGCTAGCGCATTCGCACGTCGCACAATCTAATGAAAATCGTGAGGCTTGATTCATTGCCGTGGCGATGCCGTGAATCCCCCGAGCCACGACACTCGATGCCGGCGAGCCATTCCGGCTCACCGCACCCAGCATCCTTTGCACCGGAGAATCGACATGAAGTGGCAAACCCCGCAGGCGACCGACATGCGTTTCGGCTTCGAAGTCACGATGTACATCGCCAACCGCTGACGCGAGCGGCACGCCGGCTTCGTCGGTGTGCCGTTTCCGACACGCATCACTCGTGCATATCCATGTCCTCGGTTCCGCGGCCGGTGGCGGCTTTCCGCAATGGAACTGCAACTGCCGCAATTGCGCCGGCCTGCGCCGAGGCACGCTGCGCGCTCGGGCGCGCACGCAGTCCTCGATCGCGCTCAGCGGCAACGGCGAGGACTGGCTGCTGTGCAACGCCTCGCCCGACATCCTCGTCCAGCTGAAATCGTTCGCCGCCGCACAACCGGCGCGCGCGCTCCGCGACACGGCGCTGCGCGCGATCCTGCTCGTCGACGCGCAGATCGACCATGTCACCGGACTCTACATGCTGCGCGAACATCGCGCGCGCTGGCCGCTGTGGACGACGCGGCCCGTGCGCGAGGATCTCGAGCGCGGCAATCCGATTTTTCCCTTGCTCGATCACTACTGCGGCAGCGACTGGCACGAGATCGCGCTCGACGGCGCGGCATTCGCGATTCCGCAGGTGCCCGGCCTGCGCTTCACCGCGCTGCCGCTGCGCAGCAACGCGCCGCCGTATTCGCCGCATCGTGACCGACCGATCGACGGCGACACGATCGGACTCGCCGTCGAAGACATGGCCAGCGGCAAGCGCCTGGTCTACGCACCGGGAGTCGTCGAGATCGATGCGCGGCTGTCGGCGGCTATGCGCAGCGCCGACGTCGTCATGATCGACGGCACCTGTTTCCGCGACGACGAGATGATCGCACTCGGCATCTCAAAAAAGCGCGCACGCGACATGGGCCATCTCGCCCAGTCCGGCGCAGGCGGCATGCTCGAGCAACTCGCACAACTGCCGCCAGCGACGCGCAAGATCCTCATCCACATCAACAACACCAACCCAATCCTCGACGAGGACAGCGCCGAACACGCCGAGGTGCGTGCGGCCGGCGTCGAGATCGCTTACGACGGCATGGAGATTGAACTGTGAGCGCTACGCCATGGAGCCACGAGGAATTCGAGGCGCGCCTGTGCGAGCGCGGCGCGGCCTACCACATCCATCATCCGTTCAACCGCATGCTCAACGAGGGGCGTGCGACACGCGCGCAGATTCAGGGTTGGGTCGCGAACCGCTTCTGCTATCAGGTCGCGATTCCGGTCAAGGACGCGGTCGTCATCTCCAACTGTCCCGACCGCGCGGTGCGCCGCGAATGGGTGCAGCGCATCCTCGACCACGACGGCCACGGCGATGACGCCGGCGGTATCGAGGCGTGGATTCGCCTTGGGCTTGCCGTCGGCCTCGCGCGCGAGGAAATCGAGGACCAGCGCCACGTCGTGCCCGGCGTGCGTTTCGCCGTCGATGCCTACGTGAACTTCGCCCGCCGCGCGCCATGGCAGGAGGCGGTCTGCGCCTCGCTGACCGAACTGTTCGCACCGAAGATCCACAAGGAACGCCTGGCCAACTGGCCGGAGCATTATCCGTGGATCGAATCCGCAGGCCTGCAGTATTTCCGCAACCGCACGACCCAGGCACGGCGCGATGTCGAGCAGGGTCTGGCGATCACACTCGCCTACTTCGACACGCTTGCCTTGCAACAGCGCGCGCTCGACATCCTGCAATTCAAGCTCGACGTGCTCTGGACGATGAACGATGCAATGGCACTCAAGTACGGCATGACGGAGGAAAAATGAGTGTCGGCATCGCGAGTGTTCCGCAAATTGCGCCGGGCTTCCGCCTGCAGTGGGAACCAATGCAGGACGCGCACGTGCTGCTTTACCCCGAGGGCATGGTCAAGCTCAACGCGAGCGCCGGCGAGATTCTGAAGCGCTGCGACGGCGCGGCGAACGTCGCAGCGATCACCGCCGATATCGAAAGGCAATTCGACACCACGGGCCTGGGCGACGACGTGCTCGCCTTCCTCGACATCGCCACGCGACAAGGCTGGGTACAGATCGCATGAACGCCGTCCAGAAAACCGCGCCCGCAGCGGCAATCGGCTCGCCGCACTGGCTGCTGTGCGAACTGACCTACCGCTGCCCGCTGCATTGCGCGTTCTGCTACAACCCGGTCGACTTCGCGCGCCACGAGGCGGAACTGTCCACGGATGACTGGCTGCGCGTGCTGCGCGAGGCCCGCGCACTCGGCGCGGTGCAATGTGGTTTCTCCGGCGGCGAACCGTTGCAACGCAAGGATCTCGAAACGCTCGTCGCCGAAGCGCGTGCGCTCGGCTACTACACCAACCTGATCACCTCGGGCATCGGCCTCAATGCCGAACGCGCGCAGCGGCTCAAGCAGGCCGGGCTCGACCATGTCCAGCTCTCGTTCCAGGACTCCACGCGCGAGGTCAACGATTTTCTCTCCTCGACGCGCACCTTCGACCTCAAGCGCGAGGCGGCGGCACTGATCAAGGCCAACGGCTGGCCGATGGTGATGAACTGCGTGATCCATCGCCTCAACATCGATCATATCGAACGCATCATCGAACTCGCGATTGAGCTCGACGCGCAATATCTCGAACTTGCCAATGTGCAGTTCTATTCCTGGGCGCAGCTCAACCGCGAACAGTTGCTGCCGACACGCGAGCAGCTGCAGCGCGCCGAACGCATCACCCGGCAATGGCGCGAGAGGCTCGGCAGCAAGATGAAATTGATCTTCGTCGTGCCCGACTACTACGAGACGCGACCGAAGAAATGCATGAACGGCTGGGGCAACATCTTCCTCACGATCGCGCCCGACGGCACGGCCCTGCCCTGCCACACCGCGCGCATGCTGCCGGGCCTTGCCTTCCCGAACGTGCGCGAGCACGGCGTACGCGAGATCTGGTACGAATCCGAAGGCTTCAACCGCTACCGCGGCACCGGTTGGATGAAGGAACCTTGCGCGAGCTGCCCGGAAAAGGAAAACGACTACGGCGGCTGCCGCTGCCAGGCCTATATGCTCGCGCAGGACCCCGCCGCGGCCGATCCGGTCTGCGACAAGTCGCCGAAGCATGCTGTCGTCGCCGCGATAGTCGACCAGGCGCAGCAGCAGCGATCGATTGTCGAAGCGAAACCACTGCTGTTCCGCGACCCGAAGAATTCCAAAGCTCTGTCCGGCTTGGGAACCTCTGCTTTACCGTAGCGAGCGAAGAGCCGATCCTATCCAGAACCGGGCGCGTCGCCGGAGCGCAGGAACCGGAGCATACATACGAGTATGTGAGGATGACTCGCCGCATCCGCGGCTCGCCCTCCGGGTCATTCGCTACGCGATTGTTCGCTTTGGCGTCCTGCCTCCGCAGTCCGAGCACTGCCGGCGCGCAGATTATCGAGCAGAGTAGGTAAATCAGAGGTTCCCTTGGCGTAAACAGGGCGGCGCGCGACAATGGGCGCATGCCCTCTGCCATCGACCTGTTCGACCGCGTCCTCAAGCTCAGCGTGTTCGACGGCGACTCGCGCAGCGGCTTGCTCGCCGCGCACGCCTATTTCAGCGGCGATTTTCCGGATTGTTCGCTCGCGCTGCTTTTCTCGCGCGGCCAGGGCGCGGGGCGCTGCCGCCTCGCCGGCCTGATCGGGCCGGACGGCACCGAACACGTCGCCAATCTCGATCCGATCAATGCGCGCAACAGCCTGCCGTTGTTCGACGATGCCCTCGCTGGCCGCCTGATCTCATTGCCGCAGCCACACGTTGTCGGCGTATCTCCGCGCGAACGTGGACTGCCGCTCGCTCAAGCGCTGTTCGCGCCCGCGGCCGTGCTTGCGCTGCCGATCGCGAACTCGGGCGAGGTCTCGCATTGGCTTGTATTCGGTTCGACGCTCGCCGGGCGTTTCGACGGCGTCGATCTCGAACGCGCGATGCTGCACGTCAATCTCGCCTCGAATCTGATCCGCGGACCGATTGCACTGCGCGAACTGACCCGCGAGACCGAACGCCAGCGCCACGAAATCGAAAGCCTCGCCGATATCCAGAAGCTGCTGCTGCCCGACAACCCGCGCATCCGTGGCCTCGACTACGCCGTGCACTGGCAACCCGCCGCAACCGCAGCCGGCGATTATTATGAAATGAGCAACCTCACCGCGGTCGTCGCGACCGATATTCCCGCGAGCGAAGATGCGGATGTCTGGGGCGTGATCGTCGGCGACGTTTCCGGCCACGGCGTCGCGGCCGCAGCCGAGGCAATGCAGTTCGACGCGATCCTGCGCACCTACCAGGGCGGCGACGGCGAACCGCCGGCCAACGTGATCAGCTACGCCAATCGCCACTTCTTCTCGCGTCGCAGCCGCGGCCGTTTCATGACCGTATTCGCCCTGCTCTACCGGCCCGATGCGCGCCTGCTGAGCTTTCTCTCGGCCGGTCATCCGCCGCTGCTGCTGCGTCGCGACGGCGACGTCTCGCTGCTCGGCGAAGCCGACCAGATCCCGCTCGGCGTGCTACCCGATTTTGCCTACGCCAACAACGCGCACGACGCGCGCCACGGCGATGTCTTCGTGCTCTACACCGACGGTATCGTCGAAGCGCGCGATGCACGCGGGCGCCAATTCAGCACGGAACGTCTGCGCCGCCTGGTTGGCGCAGCCGATGCCGGTGTATCCGCGCAGGCACTGCGCGACACCCTCGTTGCCGCCGTGCACGAGCATCAGGGCGGCGCGGTCGGCAACGACGACCAGACCCTGCTCGTGTTGCGCATCGCGCATTGACCGAAATGCAGCTCATCGACCAAACGGGAAATCGAAGATGAAGGAATTGCTGCAAGACGTCGCCAGCCGCGCCTCGAGCTATCTGCAGTCGCTGCAGGAACGCAAGGTCGCGCCCGATCCGGCCGCGGTCGCGGCGCTTGCGGCATTCGACGGCGAACTTCCAAACGCGCCGACCGATCCACACGAAGTGCTCGCGTTGCTCGACACGATCGGTTCGCCGGCGACGATGGCGATGGCCGGGCCGCGATTCTTCGGCTTCGTGATCGGCGGCGCCCTGCCCGCCGCGCTTGCCGCCGACTGGCTGACCGCGGCCTGGGACCAGAACTCCGCGCTGTACAACGCAACGCCGGCGACTGCGCGTCTCGAGCAGACCGCGCTGCGCTGGCTGCTCGAATTGTTCGACCTGCCGCGCACTGCCGGCGGCGCCTTCGTCACCGGCGCCAACGTGGCGAACTTCGTCGCGCTCGCGGCCGCGCGCCACGCCGTGCTCGAACGCGCGGGCTGGAAGGTCGAAGCCGACGGCCTGTTCGGCGCGCCGCCGATCACGGTCGTCGTCGGCGCCGAAGCGCATCCGACGCTGATCAAGTCGCTCGGCATGCTCGGCCTCGGCCGCAATCGCGTCGTGCGCATTCCGGTCGATGCGCAGGGACGCTTGCGCGTCGATGCGTTGCCGCAGTTGTCCGGGCCCGCGATCGTCTGCGCGCAGGTCGGCAACGTCAACACGGGCGCGTGCGACGCGGTCGGCGAGATCCGCGCGCGCATCGGGTCGGATGCCTGGCTGCATGTCGATGGCGCATTCGGCTTGTGGGCGCGTGCGACGCAAGCGCACGCGCATCTCGTCGTCGGCGTCGAAACGGCGGACTCCTGGGCGACCGACGCGCACAAATGGCTCAACGTGCCCTACGACAGCGGCATCGCGTTCGTGCGCGATGCGGTAGCGCTGAGCGCGTCGATGGCGATCACCGCCGAGTACCTGCCGACGACGAGCGCGTGGCGCAATCCGTCCGACTTCACTCCGGAGCTGTCGCGCCGCGCGCGCGGCGTGCCGGTGTGGGCCGCGCTGCGCAGCCTCGGCCGCAGCGGCGTCGGGGAAATGATCGAACGCCACTGCCGTCAAGCACTCCGTTTTGCCGAGGCTCTGCGCGCCGCCGGGTTCGACGTGCTCAACGAGATCGCGCTCAACCAGGTGCTCGTCGCGTTCGGCGACGCACAGCGCACCCAGCGCGTCGTCGCCGCGCTGCAGGAGGAAGGCACCTGCTGGTGCGGCGGCACGGTCTGGCGGGGCCGCACCGCGATGCGCATCAGCGTTTCGTCCTGGGCGACGACCGACGCAGACGTCGAGCGCAGCATCGAGGCGATGATCCGCGTGGCCAACGCTACTGCCTAATCGCCCAACTGCAGTCTTCTGCGCGGCAGCGGTGGTCACGCTGCGGGCGTGATGCCCGCCGTCACTTCGTCGCAGGCTTCGCCGTTTCGCTTTCCGCCTTCGGCACGCGCCGGCTGCCGAGCTTGACGATCTCGGGTTTGTCCCAGCTGCCACTGACCTTGTACTCGGACTGCGTGGCCTGGTTGATCGCCTTGCCGAGCACGCCGCCGACCAAAGCGCCGGCCGCGGCGCCGACCGGGCCGCCGACCAGCGCACCGGCACCGGCGAACACGGTGGCGCCGACATGCGGCGTGACTTCGACGCGCATGTCCCAGACGCTGGTCTTCAGACCGATCGCGCCCTTGATGCGCATGTCCGCGGTCGGGCTCTTCACTTCGAAGCCGTCGCTGTAGGCATAGCCGTCGGTCATCGTGAACACGCCTTGTGCGGAATCGAAGCTGAAACCCTTGTTGAACAGGTCGCCGAAGTCGAACGCGAGCCGGCGCGGCAGCGCGGCGAGGTTGACCAATCCGGCCAGCCGCCCCGCGCCAGGGTCGAGGTTCGGGATGCGCCCATCGGCGATCTTCATGTGCAGCGCACCGCCGTTGATGCGGTTGAGTGCGAACGCCGACGGCGTGCCGGCCCAGCTCGCGTCGATCGACGCAGTGATCTCACCGCCGGCGAGCTTGCCGCCGTAACCGAGCGCGTCGAGCATCGCGCCGAAATCGCGCGCCTTGAGTTCGATGCCGAAGGTCGAGCGGTGGAAACCGTTCTTGCGCGTCCACACGCCGTGCGCCTTCATATCGATGTCTTTCGAATGCGTGTTGACCTTGTCCAGACTCATGCCATCGGCCATCGGCTTTGTCTCCACCGAGGCCGCGCCATAGCTGGCCTTGCCGAGGCGGAAGTCGCCGATGTCGATGCGCAGCGGCGGGATCGCCGCGGGATTGAGCGAGTCGTCGCGCACGTCACCGACCGCGGCGGCATTCGCCGGCGCTTCGGGCGATTCGGGCCAGTGCAGACGCTTGAAGTCGGCGACGATCGTGCTCGTGCGCAGGTTCTTCTTCGGCACGGTCAGGCTGCCTTCGATGCGCGCGCCTTCGAAGTCGACGCGCACGGCATCGGCGCCGAAACCGACGCGCACTTTTGCGTCGCCGAAGTCACGCTCCCAGGCGACGAGCGAGGCGGTACGGACATCGACACTGCGCAGCACATCGCCACCGCTCCCGCCGTCCATACCGTCCGCAGCGAAACTCATCCAGCCGGACAGATCCACCTCGCGCGCCGCGCCGCCAATCGCGATGCCGGACTTCGGCAGCACGCCGGTCGCTTCGCCGCCGAAGATCACGTTCGCCGCGAACGGTGCGGTCGGCGTCGGCAGTCTCCCGCGCAGGTTGACGATGTCGCCGAGGCTTGCGTCGATGCTCGCGCCGAGCGGCGGCAGGCCAACCACGAGCTTGAGCGGCAGAGCGCTGTCGGCGGACTTCTTCAGCGGTACGGGCAGGTCGATGCCGATGCCGCGCAGATCCGAAGTCAGGGCCACGCGCTGGCCGCTGTCCGTCGCCTTGGCTTTGTCGGCACCGTCGCGGTCGATGCTGAATTGAGCGCTCCAGTTCGCCTCGCCAGAGAGATATTTCTTGTAGTCCTTGAGCGTCGAGGCGTAGCTATCGATCAGCTCGCTCGCCGGCAGGCGCGCGTCGACCCTGCCTTCGACGACATGCTTCGTATCGCCGACGTAATCGCCGATCGCGAGCGAGAGCTTCGCCGGCTTGCCCTTGAATGTGGTCGCGAGTGCATCCGCGGAAAACCCGCTGCGGTTG
Organism: Rudaea cellulosilytica DSM 22992; assembly: GCF_000378125.1. Lineage (GTDB taxonomy): Bacteria > Pseudomonadota > Gammaproteobacteria > Xanthomonadales > Rhodanobacteraceae > Rudaea > Rudaea cellulosilytica. Next base: position 277,941 of record NZ_KB899243.1, read on the forward strand.
AAGCGCAGCGGTCCCGAGGCCTTGTCGAATTTCAGATCGTATTTCGCATCGGCAAGATCGGCATCGGCGAGTTGTACCTTGCCGTCGATCTGGAAATTCTCGATCGGCTTCATCGGCGCGCGCAGAGCGAAGTCGACCTTGCCCTGGCCGCCGACGTCGACGCCGAGCAGCGGCGCCGCGAATTTCGTGCCGAGCGGCGACGCCTTGACGAAACCGAGCAGGTCGCGACCGCCGCCCTGCGCATTCGCCGTGACCTCGAGCGTGCCCTCGCCGTAGTCGCTGATGTCGACGCTCGCCTTGCCGACTTTGACACCTTGCAGGTTTCCGCCGTCGGTGTCGGCGTGCAGCCCTGCGTTGACGAAACCGACGAGCGCGTGCGCATGTTCGATCGCCGGCCAGTCGCCGAGATAGCGGAAGCGCAGGTCGGCGACATCCGCGCTGGCTTCGAAGCGGCCCGCGTTGTTGCGGAACGGCCAGTCGGCGAGATTGCCGCGGAACACCGCGCGTCCGCCGGTGACCTGACCCGCGTCGAGCGCACGATCGAGCCATTCGATCGCGTGCGGCGACATCACGCCCAGCGGCCAGAAACGCTTCGCCGCGCCCACGTCGGCGTGGTTAACGACGGCGGCGACGTCGAGCGCCGGCTTGCCGCCGGCATCGAAGAGATCGGCTGCGCCACGCAATTCACCGCCGTAGCTTTTGCCCGGCATCGTGTTCTCGAATTGCAACGCGCCGGTCTCGATGCGCCAGGCATCGTCGGCGTGATACGCGCTGACGCTGCCGTGGAACTCGGCGAAACTCAGCGGCTCGCGAAACACTTTCGGCAACAGCAACGCGAACGCATTGTGCTGCGGCAGATCGAACGTAATCGCATCCTGGTCGGCGAACAGCTGGCCGGAAACGCCGCTCGCGCCGGGTATCTTGCCGAACGCGTGCGCGGCGAGGCCGTCGAGCTGCGCGGCGGCGTCGAAATCGGTCGCATCGGCAAAACGCAGCATCGCGCGCGCGAGCATGCCCGACGGATTGCCCGCGTACAGCCAGCGGCGCAGGTCGACGGGCAGCGTGTCGATCAGCATCGCCGCGCTGGCGACGGTGCCGAGGTCGAGCGCGCCGATGGCAATCGTGTGCTCGGGCGTAGCGTAGTAGTCGCCAGCGGGATAGCGGCGGCGCAGGTGCAGTTCCGCCGGTGCCAGCGGTTCGCTCTGGCGGACGATCTTCAACTCGGCCACGTCGGCGCTGAAGCCGTCCTCCTCGCGGCGCCAGCGCGCGCCGAAGGCGAGGCGGTCGATACCGACATGCGGCAGGAAGTCGCGCTTGTCGTCAAGCTTGATCGAGGTGTGCGTGGTCAGCACGAGATTGGCAAGATCAACCTCGGCGCGTACCTCGCTGACCTCGCCGGCCTTGAGCCACGCCCAGACCTGCAGCTTGCCGCCGCCGTGGTCGACGACGAGGCCGGCGAGCGGATAGTTGCGCAGTACCGCGGCGAGGTCGATGTCGGCGCCGCCGAGGTAGGCACTGCCATCGCGTTTGCCACGATCGTATTCGACCACCGCGTTCACCGGCGCGGAGTCGTTCTGCAGATTCCTCACGCGCGCGAGCACGCGCAGGAAATCGCCGTGCGCGGTCAGACGCAATTCGTCGGCGCCGAGCTTGAAATGCTTGTCGTTCGGCAGGTCGTCGACGTTGAGCCTCGCGTCGCGCACGACGACGGTGCCCAGGCTGAACAACGGGCTGTCATTGAGATCCTGGTTGCTGCTGGCCGCATCGCCGGTGTCGAGACCACGCAGCCGCCATTCACCCTGGACGTCGCGCACGAGGTCGAGCTCGATCCCCGACAGATGGATCTCGGTCCAGCTCGCGCGCGGCCGCGCCCAGGCGAAGAAGTTGATCTTCAGGCCGGCGCTGGCGAAGTCCAGTGTCTGCCCTTCCGCTGCCTTGGCCGCCGCCGGCATCACGCCGAGATGCACGCCGGTCAGGTTGAGCAACGGTCCGGTGCGTTCCCAGCGCGCGTCGAGTCGATCGATCGTCACCGGTCGATTCAGTGTCTCGGCGAGCTTGGCGCTGACCCATTCGGGGTGATTCGTCAACCACGGCAGAACGACAAGCTGGGTCACGCTGCTCACGATCGCCATCAGGATCGCGAACGTCGCCAGCAGCCGGAACAGCCACCATTGCGCACGGTGCAGATGGCGGCGCCAGGGCGTCATGGGCGACGTTCGCCGGACGACCTGCGGTTACAGCAGCACCACATCGTACTGCTCCTGCGCGTAGTGCTCCTCGGCCTGGAAGCGGATCGTCTTGCCGGTGAATTCCTCCAGTTCCGCCACCGAACCCGACTCCTCGTCGAGGATGCGCGTGACCACCTTCTGCGCGGCAAGCACGAGCAGGCTGGATGCCTCGAACTGGCGCACCGCGCGCGTGATTTCGCGGAAGATTTCGTAGGTCACCGTCTCGGCGGTCTTGACGTTGCCACGGCCGTCGCAAGCCGGGCATGGCTCGCACAGCTGGCGTTCGAGACTCTCGGTCGTGCGCTTGCGCGTCATCTCGACCAGGCCCAGGCTCGACATCTCGTACACGGTCGTCTTGGCGTGATCGTGGGCGAGCGATTTCTCCAGCATGCGCAGCACCTGGCGCTTGTGTTCGGCGTCGGTCATGTCGATGAAGTCGATAATGATGATGCCACCGAGGTTGCGCAGGCGCAGTTGGCGTGCAGCCGCCTGCGCCGCCTCGAGGTTGGTCTTGTACACCGTCTCCTCGAGGTTGCGATGGCCGAGGAACGCGCCGGTGTTGACGTCGATCGTGGTCATTGCCTCGGTCTGGTCGACAATCAGGTAGCCGCCCGACTTCAATGGCACTTCCTTCTTGAGCGCACGCTGAATCTCGTCCTCGACGCCGTACAGGTCGAAGATCGGCCGCTCGCCTGAATAGAGTTCGATGCGCTCGGCCAGCGCCGGCATGAATTTCTGCGTGAACGCGATGGTTTTCTCGTAGGTTTCGCGCGAATCGACGCGCACCTTCTCCACGTCCTCGCGCATCATGTCGCGCAGCGCGCGCAGCGGCAGGGCGAGTTCCTCGTAAACGCGTGCGCGCGGCTCGACGCGGCGCATGTTCTCCTGGACCACGCGCCAGACGCGGCCGAGATAGGCGACGTCATCGGCGAGCGCGTCGCGCGAAGCCCCCTCCGCATTCGTGCGGACGATATAGCCGAGCTGCGGGCCGAGGGTTACGGGCTGGGCAGCAGAGATATCACCGGCAACCGCAACGCCGGGTTGGGTCAACGCGGCGACCAGGTCCTTCAGGCGCACACGTTCGGCCTCGTCCTCGATGCGCACCGATACGCCGATCATCTTCGCGTAGGGCAACAGCACCAGGTAGCGCGAGGGGATCGACAGGTGTGTGGTCAGGCGCGCACCCTTGCTGCCGATCGGGTCCTTGACCACCTGAACGATGATGTCCTGGCCTTCGTGCACGAGTTCGCTGATCGGCGGCGTCGGCAGTGCGGCCGTCTCGCCGGACTCGCCTTCGTGACCGTCGCCGGTGCCTGTAGGCCCGGAGCGGACGATGTCGTTGGCGTGCAGGAACGCGGCGCGCTCCAGCCCCACCTCGACGAACGCCGCCTGCATTCCCGGCATCACCCGGCTGACGCGGCCGCGATAGATGTTGCCGACGTAACCGCGCTTGAGCGCGCGTTCGACATGCACTTCCTGCAGCACGCCATTTTCCACCACGCCGACGCGGGTTTCGCGCGGGGTGACGTTGATCAGGATTTCCTCAGACAAGGCCGCTGCTTCCGCAATTTTTCTCAACGCGTTTATAGCTTGGCCGGACGGGGCTTGTCGATCTTGCGCGCCGATCCGGAATAGGGTCAGCCGACGGAGATCCCGAAGCGGCGCAGCAGGACGCAAGTTTCGAACAACGGCAAACCCATCACCCCCGAATAGCTTCCATCAATGCGGCTGACGAAGGCAGCGGCGCGCCCCTGGATCGCATAGGCGCCCGCGCGCCCCGCCGGCTCGCCGCTGTCGACGTAGGCGGCGATGGTCGCTTCGTCGAGTTCGGCGAACGTGACCCGGGTGTGCGAAATCGCATGTTCCTCGCGCCCGGCATCGACCAGCCAGACCGCCGAGATCACCTCGTGGGTGCGGCCCGACAGCTTGCGCAGCATGGCGATCGCATGCGCGCGATCGGCGGGTTTGCCGAACACTTCGTCGTCGAGCACGACCTCGGTGTCGCCGCCGAGTACGACGACGCCCTGCTTTCCGCCCAGTTTCAGCAGCCCCGCGCCAGCCTTCTCGCGCGCGACGCGGCTGACGTAGTCCACCGGCGGCTCGCCCGGCGCGCGCACTTCGGCTAGGTCGAGCTGCACCATGCCGAAACGCACGCCGATCTGTTCCAGCAGTTCGCGGCGGCGCGGGGATTGCGAAGCGAGATAGAGCATGCCGCCAATTCTAGCCGACGCGGCGGAAATGAGCCCTCAAGCGCGATGGTACGGATGATTGCCGAGCAGACTCACCGCACGATAGAGCTGTTCGGCGATCAGGATGCGTACCAGCGGATGCGGCAACGTCGCCGGGCCGAGCGACCAAGTTTGGCTGGCACGCTCCAGCACCGCCGGGGCGAGGCCTTCGGGACCGCCAACGAGGAAGGCGAGATCGCGCCCGTCCATGCGCCAGCGCGCGAGCTGCTGCGCGAGCTGTTCGCTGCTGAACGCCTTGCCGCGACCGTCGAGCGCAATTATGTTCGCGCTCCTCGCAACTGCCGCGAGCATCAACGCGCCTTCATCGGCAACCACGCGCGCGGTGTCGTTGCTGCGCCCGCGCAGCTTGCTCGTGACTTCGACGAGCTGCAGCGGCAGCTCGTGCGACAGGCGCTTGGCGTATTCGTTATAGCCTTCGGTGACCCACGAAGGCATCTTCTCGCCGATGGCGATCAGCGTGGCACGCATGGTCCGTCGGCGATATGCGACAAGTTACGCGACATGGACCGCACCGAGGCGGATCGGATCAACCGACCGCCGCTGTCCGCGCCATGTCGTCGCCCACGGTCCACAGCCGCTCCAATCCGTAAAATTCGCGCACGCGCGGCAGCATGACGTGGATGATGATGTCGCCGAGGTCGACGAGCACCCATTCGGCCTCGCGCTGGCCCTCGATGCCGAGCGGCTGCATGCCGGCCTGCTTGGCGAATTTGACGACTTCATCGGCCAGCGACTTGACGTGACGGGTCGATGTGCCGCTCGCGACGATCATGAGGTCGGCGATCGAGGTCTTGCCGCGCACGTCGATCTCCTGCACGTTCTGCGCCTTGAGATCGTCGAGCGCGTCGAGCACGCGTACGCGCAGCAGCTCTACCGGATCGCTGGGCAGCTGGGGTTTTTTCGGTTTCGGTGCCGAGACTTTTTTCGGCTTCGCCGCGGCGATTTTCTTCGCGGGCTTCTTCGCCGGTTTGCTCGCCGCCTTGGCGACGGGCCTCTTCACGGCGGACTTGGATGCCGTCTTCTTGGCTGCGGATTTCGCGCCAGCCGCCTTGCGCGGCGCGCGGGTGGATTGGGTTTTGGTCGGAGTAGGCAAAAACGTATCACCTGGATTGAGTGCACAGGCGGGCTCGCACCCGCGCGGCCAGAATATACGCCGATTTGGCGTCGAGGGAAGTGTCGATTGGATGACGATCCGGCGGTGGTTCAGCCGTTGCGCCGATACGGTGCAAGGATTGCCGGATCGGCCAGCAGCGCCTCGGGAATCAGCCAGCGCGGCTCGCGCCCGGCCGCAAGCAGCGTGCGCACCTGGCTCGCTGAAATATCCAATGGCGTGACCGGGATGCTGAGTACCTTGCCGGCTGGAGTTTCCTGCAATTCGCGCGGCGAACGCGCGCGACGCGGCACCGCTTCGCCGACGAGCTCGCCCGACCACGGCTCGGTGCGCCCGGGGCGGGTCAGCATGACGATGTGGGCGAGGCGGAACAGTTGCCGCCACTCGCGCCAGGTCGGCAGCGAGCCGAATGCATCTGCGCCGACGAGCAGGATCAGCGGCTGCGCATCGCCGAATTCCACGCGCAGGCCGCGCAGCGTATCCACCGTGTAGGACGCGCCCTCGCGGCGCAACTCGCGCGTATCGACGACCAGGCGTGGCTGGCCGACGAGCGCGCGCTCGAGCATGTCCACGCGCTGCGCTGCCGAGGCGAGCGGCGCGGGCTTGTGCGGCGGCACGTGCGCGGGCATCAGGCGCACCTGTGCATCGAGCGCCTCGGCCGCCTCCCAGGCGACGCGCAGGTGGCCGTTGTGCACGGGATCGAAGGTACCGCCGAGGATGGCGATCGGTTTGCCGTTCATGCTGCCAGAGCGATTGCGCCGTCGTTGCTGGCGCATTGTATATTTTGCCGCATCCGCGTCATCCGACCTTCGCCAGCAACCCGGCTCGCGGCTGCGCGACTGCGACGAGCAGGCGTTCGAGTTCGAGCCAGGCGTCGCCAATACCGCGCCCCTTGCCGATGCGATCGACGCGGCCGGCCTGAATCAGGCATGCATCCCAGTGCGTGCGTGGCGCCCGCTCCAACGCGCGCCGGATGAGCCCTTCGCGTTGCTGCGGCCTGATGTATTCGGACTTGAGCCCCACTGCAATGCCACCGCGCGCGCTCGCGATGCGCGCGAGCATCTGCAATTGGTTCAAAGGCCAGCCGAGCAGGCCGATCGGATTTTCGCCCTCGGCGCGCAACCCGGCGAGGATGCGCAGCGCGCGCGCGGCGTCTCCCGCCAGTGCGGCGTCGAGCAACTTGAATACGTCGAAGCGCGTATCGTCCGCGACGCTGGCCTCGAGCATCTCAGCATCGAGCGTCGCGCCGGCATGCAGCAAAGCGAGCTTGTCGATCTCCTGCGCGGCGGCGAGCAGATTGCCTTCGATGCGCTCGGTCAGAAGATCGACCGCATCGGCGGTCATCTTCAGGCCGCGCGCGGCCGCCCTGGCACCGATCCATCCCGGCAATTCATCGGTTCTCAGCGGCCACACCTGAGTGAACACGCCGATGCGATCGACCGCCTGGCTCCAGGCGGTTTCGTGCTTCTTGCTCCATTCCTGCGCAGTGATCAGCAGCACCGTGTCGGGCGGCGGATTGGCGCAATACTCGATGATCGCTGCGCCGCCATCCTTGCCGGGCTTGCCGGTCGGTATGCGCAGATCGATCAGCTTGCGCGTGGCGAACAGGCTCATCGCACTCGCACTCTGCGCGAGCTGGTTCCAATCGAAGCTGTTGTCCGCGTCGAACACCTCGCGCTCGACGTAGCCGAGTTCGCGCGCGCGTGCGCGCAGCGCATCGGCCGCTTCAAGCAGGAGCAGGTGCTCTTCGCCGGCGAGCAAATAGACGGACTTGAGCTCGCCCGTCGCGATTTGCTTGCGCAGCGCCGGTAACGGTGTCGGCATTTTGCGTGTACGCGCGGATCTACTTCGCCAGGCGCCGCTCGACCGAATCGATCTTGCGCATCACCGCCTGAGCCATGTCGCGCTCCATTTCGCGGCGGATCACGTCCTGCTGCGCACCTGCGCCGGCCGCCTGGGTCTGGTCGAAGGTATAGCTACGCGTCTGCTCGAGCGGCTGCTTTTCGAGCACGGTCTTGCCCGCGCCGTCGACGATCTCGAGATCGACGTGATAGACCATGTTGAACTCGTTCACGCGCGCGTTGGCGCCGACCGAGCCGACCAGATTCTGCATGTTGACGCCGGTCATGCGAATCTCGCCAACGCCCTCGCCTGCCGCGGTCGCAATCGTCGCGCCGGCGCGCTTCATCGCGTCCTCGACGCTGCGCTTGAGCGGGCCGGCCGGATCGGAGCTGGTCACGACCACGCGCTGCAGTTCCGGCGTGAGCTTGACCTCTCCGCGCAGGTGGAAACCGCAGGCGCCGAGCGAAAGCGCGGCCAGCACGGCAAGGGAACGAACGATCGTCTGCATGCGCATCATCCTACGACAATATTTACGATCTTACCCGGCACGATGATGATTTTCTTCACCGTCTGCCCGGCAACGAACTTGATGACGCCTTCATCGGCCAGCGCGGCTTGCTCGATTTCTTCGCGCGCCGCATTGACCGCGACTTCGATCTGCCCGCGCAGCTTGCCGTTGACCTGCACCGCGAGCGTCACCGCATCCTTGGCCAGTGCGGCCGGATCGGCCTTCGGCCACGCCACGTCGATGACCGGCTCCGTGTGGCCGAGTGCGGCCCACAGCGCGTGGCCGATGTGCGGCGTGATCGGGTTGAGCAGCAGCACGATCGCCTCGAACGCCTCGTGGCGCACGGCTCCGCCCTGATCGCTCATGTCGTCGAACTTGCCGACGGCATTGAGCAGTTCCATCACCGCCGCGATCGCGGTGTTGAACGACAGGCGGCGGCCATAGTCGTCGCTTACCTTCGCGATCGTCTCGTGGATCTGCCGGCGCAGCGTCTTCTGCGTGGCGTTGAGCATGCGTGGATCAACTTCGGGATGATCAGGCTGGGCGACATGCGCATGCAGGTCGCGCCACAGGCGGCGCAGGAAGCGCGCCATGCCTTCGACGCCGGCCTCGCGCCAGTCGAGCGAATGCTCGGGCGGTGCGGCAAACATCGAGAACAGGCGCACCGTGTCGGCGCCGAACTTCGACACCATCGCCTGCGGATCGACGCCGTTGTTCTTCGACTTCGACATCTTCTCGATGCCGCCGATCTGCACCGGCTTGCCGTCGCTCTTGAGAATCGCGCCGACGATGCGCGCCTTGTCGTCGCGCTGGATCTCGACATCGGCCGGATTGATCCAGTCGCGATTGCCGTTCGCATCTTCGCGGTAGAACGTCTCGGCGATGACCATGCCCTGGCAGAGCAAATTCGTCGCCGGCTCGTCGCTGTGCACGAGGCCCGCATCGCGCATGAGCTTGTGATAGAAACGGAAGTACAGCAGATGCAGGATCGCATGCTCGATGCCGCCGATGTACTGATCGACCGGCAGCCAGTAGTTCGCGCGCTCGTCGACCTGGGTCTTCGCACCGGGCGAGGTGTAGCGCGCGTAGTACCAGCTCGACTCCATGAACGTATCGAACGTGTCGGTCTCGCGCTCGGCCGGTCCGCCGCACTGCGGGCAGGTGGTCTTGCGCCAGTTCGGATCGGCTTTGATCGGCGACTGCACGCCCATGAACTGCACGTCTTCGGGCAGCACGACCGGCAGCTGGTCCTCGGGCACCGGCACCGCGTCGCACTTCGGACAGTAGACGATCGGAATCGGGCAGCCCCAATAGCGCTGGCGCGAAACGCCCCAGTCGCGCAGGCGGTAATTGATCCGCTTCGCTCCCTTGCCTTCGCGCTGCAGTTTCTCCGCGAGGTAGTCGAACGCCTCACGGTAATTCTTGCCGTCGAGCTCGCCCGAGTTCACGACCGTGCCGTACTCGGTGTAGGCGCCGTCGGTGATGATCTTGTTCTCGAAATCCTCGACGATGCTGAGCGCGCTCGGCGCCTCGACCACGTCGATCGCGCGGCTCTGGCCGAGCGCGGCGGACATCGGATCCTGGTTGCCTTCGGCCTCGCGGCCGAGCTCGCGGATCGCATCACGCACGGCATCGCTGACGATGACCATCTTGATCAGCAAGTCGTACTTGGTCGCGAATTCCCAGTCGCGCTCGTCGTGGCCGGGCACGGCCATCACCGCGCCGGTGCCATAGCCCATCAGCACGAAGTTCGCGACCCAAATCGGCAGCTTTTCGCCGCTGATCGGATGGATCGCATGCAGGCCGGTTTCGACGCCCTTCTTCTCCGCCGTCTCGACGACGGCTTCGGAGGCGGCGACATGGCGGCATTCCTCGATGAATGCGCTCAGTTTCGGATTCGTCTTCGCCGCCTGCAACGCGAGCGGATGCTCGGGCGCGATCGACAGGAAGGTGACGCCCATCAGCGTGTCCGGGCGCGTCGTGAACACGGTCAACGGCTCACTCTCGCCCTCGACGCCGAACTGGATTTCCAGGCCTTCCGAGCGGCCGATCCAGTTGCGCTGCATCGTCTTGACCGCATCGGGCCAGCCGGGCAGCTTGTCGAGGCCGTCGAGCAATTGATCGGCGTAGTCGGTGATCTTGAGGAACCACTGCGGGATCTCGCGCCGCTCCACGAGCGCACCGGTGCGCCAGCCGCGGCCGTCGATCACTTGTTCGTTGGCGAGCACGGTCTGGTCGACCGGGTCCCAGTTCACCACCGAATTTTTGCGGTAAGCCAGACCTTTCTTGAACAGGCGCACGAACATGCGCTGCTCGTGCACGTAGTAGTCCGGGCGGCAGGTGGCAAATTCGCGCGACCAATCGATCGCGTAGCCCATCGTTTTGAGCTGCGCGCGCATGTGGTCGATGTTGGCGTAGGTCCACTTCGCCGGCGCGGTATTGTTCTTGATCGCCGCGTTCTCCGCGGGCAGGCCGAACGCGTCCCAACCCATCGGCTGCAGCACGTTCTTGCCGAGCATGCGCTGGTAGCGACTGATGACGTCGCCGATCGTGTAGTTGCGCACGTGGCCCATGTGCAGCGCACCCGACGGGTACGGCAGCATCGACAGGCAGAAGAACTTCGGCTTCGAGGGGTCTTCCTTCACCTCGAAGGCGCGACTCTCGTTCCAGAATTTCTGTGCCGCGGCTTCGACGGCGGCAGGGTCGTAGAGGTTTTCTTGTTCTTGCATGACGAGAATGAGGCGCGTCTGCGCGCCGTTGGCGGGTCGCGCAGGGTAGCGCAGCGGGGCGGCCGGCGCCATCGCTGGCAGCGGCGCCATTCAGGCTGGCGCGGCACGCCTGACGCCATTTTTTCACGTTCGCGCGCTATTCTGCCCGTATGCTTAGACTCCGATTCGCCGCCCTGATCGCCCTCGCCTGCATGGCCGTTCCCACCGCCGACGCCGCGCCGCCCGCGAAACCGCTCGCGGACAAGGTGCTCGTCCTCGGCCACCGAGGCGCGAGCGCATTGCGCCCGGAGCATACGCTCGCCTCGTACGGCCAGGCGATCGACGATGGCGCCGATTTCGTCGAACCCGACCTCGTCATGACCCGTGACGGCGCCCTCGTCGCCCGCCACGAGAATGAGATCTCGGGCACGACCGACGTGGCGAAACACGCCGAATTCGCCGCGCGCAAGACGACCAAGACGATCGACGGCCAGTCGGTGACCGGCTGGTTCACCGAGGACTTCACGCTCGCCGAATTCAAGACGCTGCGCGCGAGCGAGCGCCTGCCCGAGCTGCGCCCGGGCAACGCGAAGTTCGACGGCCAGTTCGCCGTGCCGACGTTCGCGGAGATCATCGATTTCGTCGCCGCCGAATCGAAGAAGCGCGGCCGTGTGATCGGCATCTATCCCGAAATCAAGCATTCGACCTACTTCAAAGGCATCGGCCTGGCGATGGAAGACGCCGTGCTAGCCACGATCCGCAAGCACGCCTACACCGCAAGGACCGCGCCGCTGTTCATTCAGTCGTTCGAAATCGGCAATCTCAAATATCTGCGCGGCAAGCTCGGCGATCTGCCGAACGTCAAGTTGATCCAACTGCTCGGCGAAGCGAAGGAACAGCCCTACGATATCCTCGCGAGCAAACAGCCGCTGGACTACGCGCGGATGATGCAGCCGCAAGGACTAGCCAGCATCGCGAAATATGCGGACGCGATCGGCCCGAACAAGCTTTCGGTCATCCCGCGCACCGCCGACGGCACGCTCGGCTCGCCCACGGCGCTGGTCGCCGACGCGCACGCAGCAAAACTGCTCGTCCACCCTTGGACGTTCCGTCCTGAAAACAATTTCCTGCCGGCCGACATGCGCGCGCCGGGCACGCCGGCCACTCGCAACGAAGCCGGTCTCGTCACCGAAATTCGTGCCTATCTCGACGCCGGCATCGACGGTTTCTTCAGCGACGATCCGGTGCTGGGGCGCAAAGCGGTCGAGCGCTGAGACCCCACCCAAAGCGGCTCAGGATGGAAGATTCGCCTCATCTGTAATCGCGGCCGCGAAATCTCGAAGGGAAGAGAAACCCCGCGCGGAAAAAGGCATCGCCAAGCAAATAGTTCAATTCCGGCCAGGCTTCTGGATGGGCCCGATCTGATCGCGACCGTCGAAGCGCAAGCTGGCGAACTCTCCGTTCGCACGCACGTAGCTGAAAATGACCTGGATGCAGAACTCACCTTGAAAAACCTCGCGCCAATGCGGCAACTGAATGCCTTCGTAAACGACGATGTCGCCTGGTGCGAGATCGAGGGCATGGGTCTTGTCGCGCGCCTGCAAGCACAGCAACCACGGTGCGTCGGCCACGCAAGCCAGCGTCATCGACGCCGCGATTTCCGATTCACGTCGATCCACATGCCCGTCCAGGATCGATCCTTTTCCGTAGATGCGCAGATACGAATATGTCGGATGCAGCGGTTCGCCGACCACCGCTTCTATTTGCGGCTGCAGGCGCAGCAGCAGGCATTCGCCGAGCGCATCGGCATAGCGCGAGCGCGAAGCCGAAGACAGGATGCGCGTGTGCGTGTCCAAGGTGTAATAATCCGGATCGGCCGCCTGAAGGATCGCATAGTTGGCGAAGATGTTGGCCAATTCCGGGGAAATACCCTTGCGCATGAGGGCGAAGCCCTTATTCATGAAATTCGACCTGAGCCTGTCCTGCTTCATCGATAGCCTATCCACTGTTTCATTGTGCGTAATTCCTACCATCCGACGGAGATGCTGCCATGAGAACGAACAAAACCAAGCAGATGAAATCCCGGCAAACCGATCAATTGCTGCCTTTGCCGCCGGCGCCACGGCGCGCGGTGGCGGCAAAGGCCGCGACGGCGCAAGTCGCCGGAGCGTATGGCGGACCGACCGGTCCGAACTTCGAAGTCGACTGCGGCGTGGCTTCCCTGCTGCAATCGACATATGTTTCGCCGGCCGGAATTAGCCTGGGCTTGCTTGCCGTAGGCAAGGCTTTTCACGACGTTGCCTGCAGCCTCGATTCTGCAGATCCCAACAAAACCTTGCTTGCGGATGCGGCGACGCACATGTTCGCATTGAGTGCGCGCAAAGCCACACGCGTGAAGTAACCCCGCCTTCATGGCACCGCTGCACCCGACTTGGCCAAGCGTGTCGATACCCAATTGAATCCGTATCGACGCGCCGCAGTTTCGATCCGGTCGCGCAATTCCTCAGCCAAGTGTGCATCGCTCTGCTGAAGCAAAGGCAACAACGGCAGGCGTGCTTCCAAGGCAAGAGCCGGCCACGACCTGCGCTCGGCATCGTCGGCCAAAGATTCCAAGGCCGCGATCCCGGCAGCTCGGCCATCGGCGATACCGCGAAGTTGGGCCAACGCTACGTCTGCGGCAAAAACGGTATACGACGACGTTATTCGACTGCGCAACGCGCGCGCGCGCGCCAGCGCTGCGTCACGCTCGGTAACGTGCCCCTGATGCCCCTCGCACAGACCCAGCCAAGCCAGCACATTGGCTTCGCCGATCGGGAAGTCATCCGGCGGCAAACGAGCTGCCGTAGCCGCCAGGCGTTGTCGCGCCGCCTCCCAATCGCCGTTGGAAATATCGATGCCAGCCAAGACGATGGCGCCGTTCGTCAACGACCAGTTGTCATTGATCTGCGCACCGATCGTCATGGCCTGCTCAAGCTCGGCCGCGCCCTCGACGGATTCGCCGCGATCCAAGGCAAGCACTGCGCAGTTGTAGTGCACTGATGCGGCGGCAAACGGCGAGCCGGTCGGCGACAGTTCGGCGCGCGCAAGCGCACAGTATCTTTGTGCTTCGTCGAGTTGCCCGCGCAGACGATACGCATCACTCAAATTCGCGAGCATGAACAGACGATCCTCGCGCGCACCCAAACGTGCGTCGAATTCGCCCGCTGCGCGCAATTCTGCAATCGTCTCGTCGTCGGCAGCTTCATCCAGACGCATAACCGCCAGCGAACCCGAATGCCAGGCTTCGCTACCGGCGTCCCGAATTTCTCGCGCGATCGCCAGTCCCCGCCGCGACGCCGTCACGGCAGCATCGCGATCGCCTTGATTCCACAAAGCGCCGTTCAACAGTTTGTAGGTGTTGGTCAATTGCTTCTGATCACCGATTCGGTGGAACACGTCCAACGCGGTTTGATATTGCTCACGCGCCTGCCTGGATCGGTTCTGCTTCGTCAGCACACCTGCCAAGCGCAATCGGGCTTCCGCCTCTTGGCGCGGATTGCCGCGCTGCTGGTAGTAGTCGATTGCATCGCGCAGTGTCTTTTCAGCTGCCTCCTGTTGCCCGGAATGACTCTGTGTCCAGGCCAATTCGACTTTCGCAGCCGCGGCGAGAAGTGAGGCGTCGTGCGCCTGGGCCAATTGCAGCGCCCGGTTTGCATGCTCGGCCTGCTCGGCGATATTGCCGCGCAGCCGTGCGATAGCGACGCTTTTCAATTCGATGCGCGCATCACCGTCGCTTCCCGGCAACTTGCGCGCCTCATCGAGCGCGCGATCGGCTTCGTCGGGTTTACCTGCACTGAGCAGATCGTCGGCCAGCGCCAGTTCGATGTCGAGATCCTGCGGCGCGAGTGCCAATAGCCTACGATCCAGTTCGACCGCCTTGTCCCAATCGGACTGTTGCGCTGCCACTTCCCGGGCGATGCGCAATTGCGCCTCCGGCGGCAGGCCCTCGCTGTGCGCTGCGGCCTGTTGCGCCATCGCCAATGCCTTGGCGTCGTAGCCGAGCGCTTTCCATGTCTGCGCCAGAAGAACGTAAGCAGGCGCATAACCGGGCGTCTGTGCGACCACGGATAGCAGGTCGTCGCGGGCACGCGTTGGATCGCTCGCGCGCAAGGCCTGCTGAGCCTCGCCCATGAGCTTTGCGACATCGGTGTTTTGCGGCTGCACCTGAGCGGCTTGCGCGCGTGTCGCCGCATCCGGCTGTGCGATCCCGAGTTGCCCGCGCAAGTCTTCACCAAGTCTGCCGATCAAGTTCGGCAGGTCGGCGAGCACACCGCTCTGCGCCGCGCGCGCAACCGCTTGGCCGTTGCGTGCATCCTGCACGGCGATATCGAGACGCAGGTTCGCATCGTTCGACGTGCCCGCTGCAAAGTAGCTGCCACTGAGGACGTAGTCCGCGGCGACGCGCTTGTGCAGCGTTGCCAGGGTTTCCGCCGCGTAACCTCCAGCCCCTGGGGCGGGTAGATCAGCGGCCGCTCCGCGCACCAACACATCAGACAAGGTACGCAGCTTGCCGCCGAGCGCCAATTCGGTCGCAAGCATCTGCCCTAGCGTGGGCGAGATCCACGCGGCGTCCTTGTTCTGCGCCAGGTTGTTGAAATCGACGATCGCCAACGCCGCGTGCTCGGCAGCGGAAGCTCGCGACTGTCGTTCGAACAAGACGAACGCCAGCGCGCCCAATGCCACGATCGCCGCCGCAGCGATGGCCGCCACGTCGAACCGGTGCCTGCGCAAAAACTTCCATCCACGATAGAACACATGATCGCGGCGCGCCGCGATCGGCTTGCCGGCGAGATAGCTGCGCACGTCGCCGGCAAGCGCAGCGACGTCGGCATAGCGCCGCTCGGGTTGCGCGCGCAGCGCGGTCAGCATGATCGTGTCGAGGTCGCCGCGCAGGCGGCCGCGCGGCACCGGCAGCGTCGCAGAGGCGAGGCGGCTCGGCATCGCCGGGTCGGTCGCACGAATGATGCCAAGCACCGCGCCGGCGTCGGGTGCGGCGGAAAAATCGTGGGCAAGTCGTCCGGTCAACAGCTCGTAGAGCAAGCCGCCAAGCGCATAGACGTCAGCCGCCGCGGTGACCTCTTCGCCCGCGATCTGCTCGGGCGCGGCATAGGCCGGCGTCATCGGCCGGCCGCTGCCGGCGCGGGTCAGCGTGACCACAGGTTCGTCATCGTCGTGGAGCAACTTGGCGATACCGAAGTCGAGCAGCTTGACTGCACCGGTCGAGGTGATCAGCACGTTAGACGGCTTGAGGTCGCGATGCACGACGTGGCGTTCGTGGGCAAACTGCACCGCGGCGCAGATTTCCAGGAACAGGCGCAAGCGGGTCTCGAGGTCTGCGTTCAACTTGCTGCAGTAGTCGAGCAGCGGCAGGCCCTTGACGTACTCCATCGCGAAATAGGGCCGGCCATCCGCGGCGATGCCGCCGTCGAGCAGATGCGCGATGTTCGGATGATCCAACCGCGCCAGAATCTGCCGTTCGCGCAGGAAACGCGCAAGGACGGCGTCGGAATCCATGCCGCGCTTGATCAGCTTCAGCGCCGCGCGCTGGTGGAACTGGCCGTCGGCGCGTTCGGCCAGCCAGACCACACCCATGCCGCCCGCGCCGAGCTTGCCGACGAGCCGCCACGGACCGACGCGACTGTCGGCGGAATCGACATCCTGAGTGAGCGGCGGATGCGCAGCATCGGACGGCGCTGCGACCGTCCTGGCGCTGGACGCGGCGTCGGTGCGATTGTCGTGTTCCTGCGAATGGAGCATCGAAACGACGAACTTGCGCAACTCAACGTCGTCGCCACACAACGTGCCAAGCAGGGGCTCGCGCTCGGACGCCGGCACCTCGAGCAGCTTCTCGAAGATATCGCCTGCGAGTTGCCAACGCTGGGTGTCCATCCACGATGCCCCTAACGGCGAAGACGGTCCTTCGGATATTCCCGCTCGCGCCCGCCAGGCAGCCGTTTGCACGGCTGTTTGCGGATGGTGGCCCCGTCGACACGGCGTCCGGTGCGGTCCGTTACGGCGACTATAGAACCCGCACACACGACTCTCAAGGGACCAAGTTGCCCCTGCCGCTTCAGCGGCCGAGTGTTTCAACGTCGCCGCATCGACTTGCCCACTGGTATTTTCCGCCCATCGCGCTGCGCGCAATTGCGGCGACGCACATGGATCGCCGCGGCGACAACCGCTAGCATGCCGCGACATTCAAGGAGACCTCCATGCGCTTGTTGCCTATCGTCGCCGTCATCGCTTCCACGCTCGCCCTGTCCGCCCACGCCGCCGAAGCTGACAAGGCCGCCGCGCCAGTCGAGATCAAGACCATCCATTGCGGCCACCTGATCGACACCGAGGCGGGCAAGCTGCTCGGCGAGTCGACCATCGTGATCGAAGGCACACGCATCAAGGAGGTGCGTCATGGCAAGGCCGAGGTGGCCGGCGCGAAGAGCATCGACCTGCCGACGAGCACCTGCCTGCCCGGCCTGATCGACAGCCACGTGCATCTGACGATGGAGTTCAGCCCGACCACGTACAGCGACAAGTTCCGCCTCAACACCGCAGATTTTGCCATCCGCAGTACCGTTTACGCGAAGCGCACGCTCGACGCGGGCTTCACCACGGTACGCAACCTCGCCGATTTCGACAACGATTCGATCGCGCTGCGCAATGCGATCAACGCCGGCGTCGTGCCGGGCCCGCGCATTTTCACGGCCGGCAAGGCGATTGGCTCGACCGGCGGTCATGCCGACCCGACCGACGGTTTCCGCGCGGATCTTGCCGGCGATCCGGGTCCCAAGGACGGCATCATCAACTCACCCGAAGACGCATGGAAGGCGGTGCGCCAGCATTACAAGGATGGCGCCGACGCGATCAAGATCATGCCCTCCGGCGGCGTGCTCGACGAAAGCACCAGCGTCGACAACGCGCAGATGACGATCGAGGAGATCAAGGCGGTGGTCACCGCCGCGCACGACTACGGCTTCACCGTCGCCGCGCACGCGCATGGTGCCGAAGGCATCCGCCGCGCCATCCTCGGCGGCGTCGATTCGATCGAGCACGGCACCTACATGGACGACGCCGACATGAAGCTGATGAAGGAGCACGGTACCTGGCTCGTGCCGACGATCATCGCCGGCAAGACCGCCGAGGAACAGGCCAAGATACCCGGCCGCTATCCGCCGCAGGTCGCCGCCAAGGCGCTGCTCGTCGGGCCGATCATCCAGGCCACCGCAGGCAAGGCGTACAAGGCCGGCGTGAAGATCGCATTCGGCACCGATGCCGCCGTCTATCCGCACGGACGCAACGCAAAGGAATTCGTCTACATGGTCGAAGCCGGCATGCCGCCGATGTTCGTAATCCAAGCGGCGACCACGCATGCGGCGCAATTGCTGAAGAAGGAAAAGGACCTGGGCAGCATCGCGCCGGGCAAGTTCGCCGATGTGATCGCGGTGGAAGGCAACCCGCTCGACGACGTCGCCCTGCTGCAGAAAGTCGGCTTCGTCATGAAGGCAGGCGTGGTGTACAAATAACCTTGGCTGCGCTCCGATCGTAAGAAAATCCGCCACTTCGGCAGAGGCGTGCGCTGGACGCCCGGCGGCATTTTCGCCGACAAGCAGCGACAGCGGGTAATTCGGCGGCAGGCCGCACAGGGATCGCGAAGCCTGCCGACGCGATCCATCCGGCGAACTCGATGTGATCGCGCATCGTTAATGCGTGTCAGTGATCAGCATGCAACGACGTAACTTGCTGTGCAGGGTCTTTGTGCACAGGAGTTCGCCATGAAATCGTCGTTTTCTTCCGGTTTCCGCTTCGCCCGCAGCGCAGCGCTGCGGGGTCTGGCCTGCTCAGCGCTCGTCGCTTCATGGGCCCACGCGTGCCCGATCGGCACGATGCCCGATCCGAACTACAACCCTTCGGCCCCGGCGGCGAGAGCGCATCCGCGGCGTTGCGTCCCTGCACCGAAACCACCCACGGCCAAGTATATCGGCACGACCAATCCGGATATCGAACACGCCTCCCGGCTGCACTCGCAAACGCCGATGCAGCAAGATCACAGCAAACTCAAGCCCCAGCCCGGCGCGCCGATCGAGCGTGCGAATAGCGTATCGAACACGCATGGAATTCTCTCCACCACCGGCAACGCAGCCTTGAACACACAGCCGATTCCACCCGGCAAAGCTGCGTTGAATCCGCAACCGATCCCGCCGGGACACGCACTACACCAGATGCCGCAACCCGGCGCGCCGATCAAGAAGATCGAAAGCCATTGAGCCGCCTAGTTCGCGCAACGGGCAAGCCCAGCGCAGGGACCCAGTGACTGCGCGGCATCGTCCGGCGTCGGCGCAGGCAAATGCAGCGAGCGCGCCACCGTCGCCGGAAGACGCATTCCGACAAGACTGCCAGGAAAATCGATGACACAAGCACGCAACCTCGTCCACCCCACCGCAACGATGCCCATCCCGGCGGCGGCATCCGCCTTCGCGGCCACCGACGGTGATCCGCGCAGCTGCCCTGATTTCACTCGACGCCTCGTGCGTCAATTGTCTTGCCTACTGACCTGCGCGATGCTGACGAGCACGCCTGCCTTCGCGCAGCGGCTCTACGTAGCCGACAGCGGCGAGGACAAGATAGCCATCGTCGACGTCTCGGCGGCACCCACCGTCATCGGCAACATTCCGCTGGCCGCGGGCGCGGCGCCGCGATCACTGGCACTGTCGGCGGACGCAACGACGCTCGCAGTCGGCAATTTCTCGGGCTCGGTCAGCCTGGTCGACCTGACCCGCAGCCCCGCGGCGCCGTTCGCGACGCTCGCGCCGGGAAGCGGCAATCTGTTCGGCGTCGCCTTCTCGCCCGACGGCAAGAAGGTCTATGCGACCTGGTCGAACAAGCTCAGCGTGATCGCAATCGATGCCGGCACGGCGAACGTGATCTCGACGATCACGATCAGCGCGAACTGGAACGCCGTCGCCGTCGCGGTATCGCCCGACGGCACACACGCCTATGTCGTCACCGGCGACACCGGCCCCAGCGACTCTGTCGAAATCGTCGATCTCACCGGCGCAACGCCGGCGGCAATCGGCACCTATGCGCTGGCCGGCGGCGATTCGGAAAAGATCGTGGTCTCGCCGGACGGAACGCGCCTGTACGTTTCCAGCCAGGACACCAACGCCGTTTCGATCATCGACATCGGCAGCGCGACGCCGCTCTCGCATGCGACCGTTACCGGACCGCCCAAGGGCATCGCAATCAGCGCCGACGGCCACAAGGTCTACGCCGCCGACAACGGCGCCTCGGTAGTCGACGTCAGCGGCGCGACACCCGCGGTAACCGACATCGCGATCGCCGGCGCCGGTGAGCCCTTCGGCGTCGCGCTGTCGCACGACGGCGCGACGCTGTATGTCACCGACCTCGTCAAGAACACGCTGACCACGATCGCCACGGCCACGAATTCCGTCACCGGTTCGACCACATTCGGCAATACGCTCGCCGATGCGGTGTTCTCGGCCTCGACGCCCACCGGCGTCACCTTGTCGATGGCCCCCGCGACCGTACCCGCGGGCGCGTACAGCGTGCTCACGGTGACGCTGACCAACCCGACCGCCACGGCCGCGACGATCACGAGCCTGCACATTACCCTCGATCCGGCGACCGACGCTTACGGCCTCGTCGACAACAGTTGCGGCGGCACGTTCGCCAACTTCGGCGGCGAAGTCGTCGGCATCACCGCGGGCACGCTGCCCGCATCGGGCTCCTGTACGCTGCACATCCAGACCACGGCGAACGCGCCCGGCACGTATACGCACAAGGTGCTTGCCGGCGACCTGCAAACCTCGGTCGGCAACAACGCCGCCGACGCCAGCGTGAGCTTCACCGCGGTGGCGCCGATTGCGCCGACCGTCGCCGCCGCATTCTCGCCCGCGACGATCGCTGCGCACGCGACGAGCACGCTGACGGTAACCATAGCCAACGCCAACAGCACCGACCTCGAACTGATCTCATTGACGGACACGCTGCCGTCCGGCCTCGTGATCGCGGCGACATCGAACGCGATCACGACCTGCCCCGGCGCCGCGGTCAATGCGACGGCCGGCGGTGGCAGCTTCACTGTCGTAAAGGCAGCCCCGCTACTGCCGGTCGCGACGATCCCGGCCGGCGGCGGTTGCACGGCATCGGTCGCGGTAACGGCAGCGGCAGCAGCAGCCCGCAGCTACGTCGATGCATTGCCGGCGGGCGCCGTGCAGGCATACCTGATCTCGCTGTCGTTGCCCGACGTCGTCGCCGGCAACGTCGCCGACAACAGCACGGCGGTGGCTTCCGCGACGCTCGTCGTCGATGCCGCGCCGCAGGCGCCGGCCGTGCCTGCGCCTGCGCTCGGCCGTCTCATCCTGCTACTCCTCGCTACGCTGATCGCGGTCGTGGCTGCCTGTGCATTCAATACGAGGCCGCCCCATCGACGCGCACGCTGACATCGCACGCAATCTGCCCAAGTTGTCGCGACGAGTGCGGCCCGAAGATGCCATGACCAGAACGCCCGATCTCGCCCGTCATGTCGCGGCATCCGTTGCCCCGCTGATCGCCGGCACTTCGATCCACGCCGCCGATGTCACCGTGCAGCGCGTCGCCGGAAGCGGCTTCCTCATGACGAATGCCGGTGGCACGCAAGGTGCGCCTGCGCGTGGACGAGAATGGTCAGGTCGCGCGATGTCAGCCGACTGCACCGAACGACGTAACCCAGCACATACCGGATGAATTCCATGAATCGCATGACTTGCGCAGTTAACTTGTTGGCTCTCGTCGCTGCCATCGCCTGCGCGCCCGCGCAGGCACAGACCGGCGCCTGCATGCCGCTGGTCAGTGCAATGACCCTGCTCGCCACCACGCCCAACCACCAGCACATCACCGAAACCGCCGCCTACAAACCCGGCCCGAGCCAGAGCGAGGTGGTTGAAACGGGTACGACGCGATATCTCCGGGTCATCGGCAGGTGGCATTCGCATTCGTACGACGCCAAGGCCGAGGCCGCCGAGATCGGCAATGCCATGCAGGCGAGCAAGGCGATCTGCACGAATGCGGGAAGCGCCGACGTCGACGGGCAGGCGGTGACCCTGTTCGCTGTGCACAAGCAAAGCGACGACGCGGTGATCGTTCAGCGCATCTGGATCGGTGCGAACGGCCTGCCGTTGCGGCAAGTCATCGACATCGACGTCGGCGGCGCGCTCGGCAAGAGCCGTCGCGAATTTCGCTACGACTACGCCGACGTGCAGCCACCGAAAATTTGACCATAGGAGACACCGACGTGATCCCAACCGTCCTGCGTATTCCGATCGCGACTGCATTGATATGCGTCGTCACCGCGCTGCCTGCCAGTGCCGCCGGCAACGGCATACCGAGCTACCCGAACGCGGTCAACAAGAATCCAGACCTGCCCCCGAGCTCGCCGCTGTTCCAAGTGGAAACCACCGATGCGGCTGCCACGGTCGATGCATGGTATGGCGCACGCCTGCCGAAAATTTGCACGCACCAGACCGCGCAGGGCGGCGCGAAATACGCCTGTCCGAACGTGAACATCATGATCACGCCGCACGACGGCAAGACGCTGATCACGCAGATGGCCACAGGCGGCCTGTTCGGCCAGTGAACCGTCACATCGATCCCGACGGAGGCACCATGAAAGCGAAATTCCGCTATGCCACGCTCTTGCTCGCTGCAGTTCTTGTTACAGGCTGCTCGAAGAACCCTGCGAATGCAGTTGCGGCGGCTACGAACGAAGATGCCGCGAAAGCGGCGCTCTCGAATGCCGTGGCGAACGCGAACAAAGGTACGACTCCGACGCCGTGCGAGACCGATTTCTCCGCGCGCGATGCGGCTGAAATCCTGACCGGCTCGACCGCACTGAATCGCTACGCGATGAACGCCGCGCTCGGCGAAGCGGAGAACGGCTGCGAAATGGGCGACGGCAACGGCGCGCTCATCGACTTTTCGATCCGCGCGAAACCACCGATGCAGGGAGACAACAAGCAGACGTATCAGACCCTAGTGAGTTTTCTCCAACCCAAGGGCGTGGCGTTCGCTGGCGTCGGCGACAAGGCCGTATGGGTCGACGTGCACGATTCCAACATACCCGGCATGAGCGAGTTCGACACGCTGGCGATCAAGGGCGAAGTCATTTGCCAGGCCGACCTGCACTTCAAGAAGGGCGTGCAAGGCGACAAGGCGATCACACCTGTGCGCGGCGAGGAACTGGCGAAGAAACTCGGTGCACTCTGCAACAAGTCTTTCGCCGCGCGCCGGAGCTGATCCAGCGGTCACCGCACTACGTGCATTCGGAGCGCATCATGTTTTACCGCCCATTTACCGTCGCCATCGTATCGTTCTCGATGTTCCATTGCGTCGTTGCCCGTGCCGACGATGCCAGCTGCAAACCGCTGCTCGACGCCTTCGCCAGGCAGCTCGATGCTCCCTTCCGTGAATCGATCACGGGCCGTGGACACACGACGGAAAAGATCGTGCTGCCCGACGCCACCTTCGTCAAAATGCAGAATGCAGGTTGGGTCAAAAATCCGACCACGGCGCAGGAGCGCAGCGAACAACTCACTGCCGTGCGTGCGACGACGTCGAACTGCAAACTCATCGGACAAGAAACGGCCGATGGCCAGACCGCGACGATCTACAGCGGCCATCTCACGGGCGGCGAAATGCGCTACTGGATCGGCCAGAACGGCTTGCCGCTGAAAGGCGAAGGCGGCACGGCGACGACACGGGTCGACTGGGTGTTCGCCTACGATCATGTCGAAGCGCCCGCGGGAAGATGAGATGCGTCGTCGATGCGCGTCCGATCGGCATCGAGTCGGCTACAGAGAGTTTTTTCTCACGTAAGCGGACGTGGTCGGATCGGCATCGATATCGGTGCGCGGGATCGCGCGAAGCCTCGCCAACGCCGCAGTCGCGGATTTCCTCGCTGCCGGATTCGCGGCATTCGCCTCCGACTCGCAAAGGGACTTCAGAAAGATCGCTTCCGCCTTGTTCAAGTTCTTCGATTCGTCCGATTTCGCCAGCTCGGCGAGAGAAAGTTCGATCGACGGCGCAGCTTCGGTACAGCGGTGTTGACCAACGAGGAAATCAGCCCAGGTCAGGTGCCAATTGAAACGGTCGACGCCATGCGTCGCCGAAATGTAGTCGCCGAGGGCGAGGCTCGCGCGGAAATCGGATTCCGCGGCACCGGCGTCGCCCGCGACCTCCTCGGCCCCGGCCAGCGAGCGTAGAGCAATCGCGAGATTGGCCGAGGCGCCGGCCCGCGCAGCCTGCAGTGCCACTGCCTTGCGTGCCCATTCCACCGCTTCTGCGCCACGCCCTTGCATGCCGAGAACAGTCGCGAGATTCTCCGCGGCCGTGGTGTCGATGCCCTGGCCATTGTCCGCGCCGGTACGCGCCAGCACGTCGCGCAGCAGGCGCTCGGCCTCGGCGTATTGATGGTCGTGCGACAAAACGCTCGCGAAATTGTTCGTGATCGTCAGCGTGTCCGGATGGTTTTCGCCGAGCGTCTTGCGCGAACGCACGATCAGTTCGCGATACGCGGCAATGGCGCCGGCAAGATCGCCTCGTTCGTAGCGGAAGGCCGCCAGCATGTTGATCGCCTCGCTGATCTTCTGGTGCTCCTGCGGCAAGCTGCGGCGAAAAATTTCGAGCGCGCGTTCGGCGAGGTCCATGGCGCGTTGTGTTTGTTTGTTCCCATCGCAGGCATCCGCCAGCGCGAGCATGCTGATCGCTGTCAGCGGGTGCTCCGCGCCGTAGATACGTGCGCGGTTCGCTTGCGCGCGTTCGAGCAGCGCGACCGACTGGGCGTAGTCACCGTCCTGATCGAGATGCACGCCGAGGTTCTGCAGCGACACGGCGGCTTCCGCCGAATCGGGCCCGAACCGTTTCTCGCGAATCGCCAACGCGCGACGGTACGCGGCTTCCGCATCCGGCCGTCTGCCGAGGTTGTCGAGATTGGTCGCATGGTCGTCGAGGCGACGCGCCTGCTCTGCGGAATCCTCGCCGAAGCGTCGTCTGCTCGCGTCGAGCGCCTGTCGGTAGAGCGAATCGGCGCTGGCGAAATCACCGCGATCTTGCAACAGCAAGGCGACATTGCCGAGGCTGTCGACGACGGCGGGATCGTCCGCTGCCAGTTTTTCGCGCCGTGTCTGCAGCGCTTCGCGCAACAACGGCTCGGCCTTGTCGTATTCGCCTTTGCTCAGATGGATCATCCCGAGTTCGTCCGCGCTTTCCGCGGTATCCAGATCGGCGCCACCGGACTGCCCACGACGCGAGGCAAGCGCCTGTTCCGCCAACGGCACCGCGCGGTCGTAGAGTCCGAGCGACGAATACGTACGCGCAATCGTGTGCAACAGCCGCGCACGCACAGCCGGCCCGATGTCGGTCGGGGCATTCAGACGCGCGCTGCCTTGGTCGAGCAGATCCTGTGCACTGGGTTTGGAACCCCGAGTCAGCTCTGGATCGGCGCCGGCAAACAGGCCGACAAGAAAATTGGTCACCTGCTGCGCCGCTTGCGCTTCAAGCGATTTCTGCCGAGCCTGCCACAACGCGAATGCCGTGCTCGCAAGCAGTAATGCGACCGCCACGGCGGATGCGAAAACAACCGCACGGTGCCGATCGACGAATTTGCCCACGCGATAGGCGGTGTTGTCGCGCCGCGCCGAGATTGGCAGGTCCTGCCCATAGCGACGCAGATCGGACGCGAGCGCTTCGACTGTCGCGTAGCGACGTGCCGGGTCGCGATGCAGCGTCTTGAGCACGATCGTGTCGAGGTCGCCGCGCAATGCTTTCGCCGACACCGGCGCATCGATCGCCGCAACCAGGCTCGGCGCGCGCGGCGCGGTCGCGGCCAGCAGCCTCTGCAATTCGTCGAGCGTGGGCGTATCGCCGATCTCGAATGCGCGCCGCCCCGTGAGCAGTTCGTACAGCACGCAACCGAGTCCGTGCACGTCGGTCGCGACGGTGACCGGGTCGCCGCGAATCTGCTCCGGCGCGGCGTAGGCCGGCGTCAGCGGACGATCGCGCCACAACGCGGTGGCGGTGCCGCTCCCGCCCCGCCCGATCGCCTTGGCGATGCCGAAGTCGAGCAGCTTGGCCTCGCCAGCAGGCGTGACGAGGATGTTCGACGGCTTGATGTCGCGATGCACAACGAGTTGGCTGTGCGCGAATTGCACCGCCGCGCAGACTTCGAGGAACAGCGCGATGCGCTGGTCGAGCTTCGCTTTGCGTTCCCGGCACCAGTCCAGCAACGGTTCGCCCGCGACGTATTCCATGGCGAAGTATGGCCTGCCGTCGTCAGCGATACCGCCGTCGAGCAGGCGCGCAATGTGCGGATGCTCGAGCCGCGCGAGGATCTGCCGCTCGCGCAGGAAGCGCGCGAGGATGGCCTCGCTGTCCATGCCGCGTTTGACCAACTTGAGCGCCGCCTGCTGTTCGTACTGTCCGTCCGCACGCTCGGCGAGGAGGACGACGCCCATGCCGCCGCGACCGATCTCGCGCACGATTCGCCACGGTCCGACGCGCCGCCCCGTGGTTTCGCTTTCCGCATCGTCATGCCAAGCGCGCGCCGCCGCGCCGCGCGCGGATTCGATGCCGTC
Organism: Rudaea cellulosilytica DSM 22992; assembly: GCF_000378125.1. Taxonomy (GTDB): domain Bacteria; phylum Pseudomonadota; class Gammaproteobacteria; order Xanthomonadales; family Rhodanobacteraceae; genus Rudaea; species Rudaea cellulosilytica. The sequence continues at coordinate 304,249 of NZ_KB899243.1, forward strand.
GTCGAACTGCGACGCGGCGGCGTCCGCGCGCAGCAAAGCCTCGACCTCGGCGCGCAACGAAGCATCGTCGCCGCACAGCTCGTCGAGCAACGACGTGCGCCGTTCCGGCGCTGCGTCAGCGATGCGATCGAACATCTCGCCGATCTGCCGCCAGCGCTGGCTACCTGTATTCATGTCGCCGCGTCGGCGAGACCGAGGCGCTGGATCAGGAAGGCGCGCGCTCGACGCCAGTCGCGGAACACCGTGCGTTCAGCCAGATTCTGCAGGCGCGCGATCTCGGCGATTTCGAGGCCCGAGAAGATGCGCCATTCGACGATGCGGCCGGCGCGCGGATCGAACTCGGCAAGATCGCTCAGCGCCGCGTCGAGCGCGACCAGGTCGACGATCTCGTCCGCACCGCCGATCTCGCCGTTCAATCCGGTGATGATGCAGTCGCCGCCACGCTTGAGCCGCGAGCGGCTGCGCGCGTGGTCGACCAGGATTTGTCGCATGGCGCGTGCCGCGAGCGAAAGGAAATGCACGCGGTCCATGCCGCGCGCTGCATCGCTCCCGCTGAGCTTCAAGTAGACCTCGTGCACGAGCGCCGTGGTTTCGAGCGTCGCCGTGCCACCGGCGCCGCGGCGCTGACTGCGCGCAATGCGCCGCAGCTCCTCGTAGACGATCGCGAACAAGTCGTCGGCAACGTCCGGATTCGACACGCTGGTCTCGCTGCCCATGACGGAACCCTTTCGCTCCCGGCTTCGACGCTCGCGCGAGCGACAGCGGCACTATAGAAGCCGTTGCGCGCGGCAACAAGCGTACCCTCGCTGCTCGCGCAGCGCGGCTTGCAATCGCGCGCGGCGTCGCCATCTTCCGCTATCCTTGCGCCCCTTGCCGCATCGTGAACGAACCATGACCGCATCCGTCCATACATTCGACGCCACCGAAACCAATTTCGAAACCGACGTCATCCAGGCCTCGCTGACCACACCCGTGCTCGTCGACTTCTGGGCTGACTGGTGCGGGCCGTGCAAATCGCTCGGGCCGATCCTAGAGAAGGTCGTCGACAGCTACGGCGGCAAGCTCAAACTCGGCAAGGTCGATACGGACAAGGAGCAACAGCTCGCGGCCGTGTTCGGCATCCGCAGCCTGCCGACCGTCGTGCTCGTCAAGGACGGGCAGATGGTCGACGGCTTCATGGGCGCGCTGCCCGAGTCCGGCGTGCGCGCGTTCGTCGAAAAACACCTCGGCAAGCCGGAAGCTGCCGCAGAACCGGAACCCGTTGCAGACGAATTGCTTGCGAACGAAACGCCGCAGCAAGCCATCGCGCGCCTGCAGCAGGAAATTGCCGCGAACGCGGACAAGCCCGAACTCAAGCTCGATCTTGCCGCAGCGTTCGCCCGCGCGGGCGAGGCCGATGCGGCACAAGCGCAGCTCGATGCGCTGCCACCCAACCTTGCCAGCGATGCGAAAGCCAAGCGCGTCGCCGCGCAACTCGATCTGTCGCGTGCGCTGAAGAATGCGCCCGATGCCGCCGCGCTGCGCACCCGACTCACGCAGAATCCCGCCGACCACGAAGCACGCGACCTGCTCGGCGTGCACCTGCTGCTCGGCGATGAGCCGGCGCAGGGCCTCGACGAATTCCTCACCCTGCTGCGCACAGCGCGCGACTGGAACGAGGGCCAGGCGAAAAAGCGCCTGATCGCTGCGTTCAATGTGCTCGACGACGGCGAACTCGTCGGCACGTATCGACGCAAGATGTCGTCGTTGCTGTTCTGACCATGCCATTGCTTCCGTTCTCGCGCTTTCTTTAAGCAAGAGCTTCCACTCGTCCTGCGGACGAGCGGGTGACTTCTCTTTGCTCGTGCAAAGAGAAGTCACCAAGAGAAACACGCCCCGCCACCGCACTTTCGCTGCGCGAAAGTGCCCTGCGCTTCTCGGCGCCAGCGGGCCGGCGCGAACTCGCGCATCCCTGCGCTCGGACATGCGCGCCTTTCCCCCGCCGCCGCCTGCGATGCTCGGTGCGGTGAAAGGGGAGGAAGATCAAGAGCAACTGCATGCGAGGCTTTTTGCTCTGGCGCGCAGGAGCGCGCTGCCCCGGCTTTCGGGTCCCCATTACATTGCGGCGACAGTGGCCGGAAATGCCCGCAGGGGCGGCGCGAAGGATCGCGCCGACTTCGCTGCCTGCACACGGACGTGCAGTCAGCGAAGCCCGGCCCCTGACGCGGACCCGGAGCGCAGGATGCGCGCCGGGCGCAATGTTCTGGGGCGTGTTCTCTTTGGTGACTTTCTCTTGCACGAGCAAGAGAAAGTTACCCGCTCGTCCGCAGGACGAGTGGAAGCACTTGCCGCAAAAACTGAAGAGCAGAAAACTGGATTCCAGCTTGCGCTGGAATGACGATAGCGAGCCGGTTACGGCGCCGACCGAGCCGGGCGCAGGCCAAACTGCATCAGCAGTCCAATCACCACAAACAACACCCCCGCGCTGAACGCGAGCGACCAGTGAATGCCAATGCGCGCACCGGCAAGTCCGACGGTGACGCCGCTGAACATGCGCATGCCCATCGCGAACATGCTGAACACGCCGATCGCGCGGCCGCGCATCTCGGCCGGCGCATCGAGCTGCACCAGCGTCTGCGCCATCGAGTTGAACGAGAGTTCGACGAAGCCGGCGACGAGGAGCACGGCCAGCGCGAGCGGATAGCTCGACGTAAGCGCGAAGCTGGCCAGCGCCAGACACCAGATCATCGCGAGTATGCAGGCGGTGCGCGCGCGCGGTTGCAGCAGGCCGCGGCTTTCGAGGACGAAACCGGCGGTCAGTGCACCGGCTGCGTCGGCGCCGAGCAGCATGCTGTAGAAGAAGTCTGCATTCTGTTGGCCGAGATCGTGGGCGAACCCGGGCATCTGCGCCTGGTAGGCGTTGCCGACGAATAGCGAGGCGCAGCCCGCCAGCACGGTCATCGCGAGGATCACGCGATGGTGCGAGATTTCCTGCAGCGCCCGCCAGATATCGCCGAGGTTGCGCACCGCGCGCGTCGCGACCGCGACGCCGGCGGCGCGGAATTTCGGCCCGTACGGAGCGACCGCGAGCCAGAGGATGAACGGCAAGTACAGCGTTGCATTGACGAAGATGCCGAGGTTCGGACCGAGCCAGAGCAGCAGCGCGCCGCCGACGCCGGGCCCCATCAGCATGCCGAGCTGGCGCGCGGTCGCGTTGAGGCGCACCGCGCTCTGCAGGTGCTCGCGGCCGACGATGTCGTGCAGCAACAACTGCGAGGGCGGTCCCCAAAGCACGCCAGCCATGCCGTGCACGATCAGCAGCGCGGCGGCGTGCCAGATCTGCAACGCCCCGGTGATGAACAGCACGCCCCAGGTGATCGACACGCCCATGAACAGCGCCATGCCGAGCTGGATCATGCGGCGTGGATCGAAGCGGTCGGCGAGAGCGCCCGAGTACACCGAAAACAGCAGAAACGGCAGCCAGTGCGCGACGACGGCGAAGCCGCCGAGCGCGGGCGAATTGAACTTGCCGAAGATCACCCAGTAGCTGATCACGTGCTCGATGTTGTCGGCCATCATCGCCAGCGCCGAGAGCAGGAAGTAGGCACGGAACCCTGGGTGGCGCAGAGCCGCGAACGCGACATGCGGTGCGGCGACGGAACCTGACGACAAGGGCGTATCCTGCGAAAGATCGAGCGAGGATTATATCCGCCGCACTCGCGCGATGACCGAGGTGGAATTTATTTCATTCGCGCGCACGGTTGATTTCAAACGCATTCGCGGGCATGGTCGGCGCGCGCTCCCCATCCTCTGCCGGCAATGAACCTCACGACGACATCCTTCTCCGCGCGCACGCTACGGCGCGCACTGAACTTCTGGCCGCCGTTCCTGTTCGGCGGCATGCGCGTGCTCGAATGGAGTGAGGACTGGCGCCACGCACGCGTGCGCATGAAACTCGCATGGTACAACCGCAACTTCGTCGGCACCCAGTTCGGCGGCAATCTGTTCGCGATGACCGATCCGTTCTGGATGATCATGACGATGCAGGCACTCGGCCGCGACTACATCGTCTGGGACAAGGCCGGCGCGATCGACTTCGTCGCGCCGGGGCGCGAAGCGGTCTACGCCGAATTCCGGCTCGACGAGACCGTGCTCGACGAGATCCGCGCCGCGACCGCGAATGGCGAAAAATATTTGCGCTGGTTCGACACCGAGGTGAAGACCGCCGCCGGCGATGTGATCGCACGCGTGCGCAAGCAGATCTATGTACGGCGCAAGCACGAAAAATAGAATGCCCGCGCCACTTGACATGCTTAGGAGACTCGCGCGGCTGTTACCGCAGAACGGACGTAACCGCCTGCGCGCATGGCAACTCAAGAGTCTGGACGCATGGCGTGGCAGGCGCGATCCGAACATTTCGTCCACGGGCGAATCAGCGGATGTCGAACGCGATTGCCGATTCTGCGCTACGGCTCGCGTTGGTCATCTCGTCATAGGAAACGTCGCGCCGACTCATCCCGGACCCTTCGAACACGAGGACTATCGGCTGCTTCTCTGCACCCTCTGTGAGGTCGTCTATCTCGACCCACAGCCGAGCGATCGCGACCTGCAGACCCTCTACCAGGATTCCGTCCAGTTCAGCGACAAGACATACTCAGACGATGCCGCGGCCCTGCGCGTGCTCGATTCTTACACTCGCCGCATTGACCGGCTAGGGCTTGTCCCCACCGCGGCGCAATCCGTTCTCGAAGTAGGCGCCGGGCTGGCTTGGGTTTCGCGCGCCTGCAAGCAGCGAAGCCCTGGCGTGCACACAGTGGCGCAGGACGTCAGTACGGAATGCGCAACAGCGTGCCCGTGGGTCGATGAATATATCGTCGGCACGATCCAGGCCGTATCCCGCGAACCGCGCTTTGCGTTCGCATCGATGACTCATGTGATCGAACACCTAATCGATCCCGCCGTCATGCTCATCGAGATGGAGGCACGCATGCTGCGCGGGGGCCACATCTACATAACTGCTCCATATCGCCCGCCGCTATGGAAACCGCGCGAGGGTATCCGCCCGTGGCTTCATTACAGCTACCTGCACGTACCGGCACACATCGCCTATCTGTCGCAGACATGGCTGCGCCAGGCGGCAGCGAAAGCCCGACTGGAATTCGTGCACTGGGACGATACGCACGACGGCCATCAGGTATTCGAGGCCGTGTTGCGCAAGCCCTGAGCCATAGACGACTCCGCGATGTGCGCCATGCGCCGCGACGCGTCGGCCGCTATGATGCAGCTCCCCGACCTGTCGCCACATCCATGCCCCGCCTGCACCTGCAACGCTACCTGATCACCGGTCTGCTCACCTTCATTCCGTTGTGGCTGACTTGGCTCGTGTTCGCCTTCATCGTCAGCGTGCTTTCGCACGTCGGCGCACCTGCGGTCGCGGCGACATTCGCGCTGATCAGCGCACTGTTCCCGGCCGCGGCCGAATGGCTCGGCCAGGAATGGTTCCGTTCGATCGTTGCCTTCGTCGGCACGATCCTCGCGCTGTACCTGCTCGGCTTCGCCGTCAGCCGCATGCTCGGCCAGCGCCTGCTCGCCGGATTCGAACGCCTGATCGAGCGCATCCCGCTCGTGCATACGATCTACGGCGGCTCGAAGAAGTTGATGACAATGTTGCAAAGCAAGCCGGGCAATACACAACGTGTCGTGCTGATCGGCTTTCCCTCGCCGACGCTGAAGACGATCGGCTTCGTCACGCGCACTTTCGTCGGCAGCACGGGCCGCGAAATGGCCGCGGTCTACGTGCCGACCACGCCCAATCCGACCGGCGGCTATCTCGAAATCGTGCCGGTCGACGAGCTGATCGCGACCGACTGGAGCGTCGACCAGGCGATGGCCTTCATCCTCTCCGGGGGCGCGGCGGGCCCGGACAAGCTGCCCGACATGCCGCGCGAACGCGCGCCATGATGAAACGGGTGTGGAATTTCGCGATCGGCGTGTGCCTGCTCGCCGTCGCAACGGCGGCCGCGCAGGCCGCCGACTGGACCACGCCCGCCGAAGCGGCGCATTTCAAGACGACGCCGAGCTATGCCGACACGCGCGCTTATCTCGAAAAGCTCGCCGCGGCAGCACCCGACAGACTCAAATTGACGCGCTTTGGCGTCTCGCCGGAAGGTCGCGACCTGATGCTGGTCGTCGCCGCGAGCGGCGGCGAGTTCACACCCGAAGCCGCGCGCGCTTCCGGCAAGGAGATCGTGTTCGTCCAGGCCGGCATCCATGCGGGCGAGATCGAGGGCAAGGACGCGGGGCTGATGTTGCTGCGCGACCTCGTCGATGCGAAAGCGGCTGGGGCGCGAACATCGCCCGCCGCGGAGAGGCTCAAGCATGCGCTCGACCACGCGATCCTCCTCTACCTGCCGATCTTCAACGTCGACGGCCACGAGAATTCCAATCCCTACCTGCGCATCAACCAGAACGGCCCCGCCGAGATGGGGTTTCGCGCCACCGCGCAGAACCTCAATCTCAACCGCGACTACATCAAGGCCTATGCGCCCGAGATGCAGGCCTGGCTCGCGCTGTGGAACGCATGGCTGCCGGATTTCCTCGCCGACATCCACACCACAGACGGCGCCGACTACCGCTACGACCTGACCTGGTACTCCGAGGATTGGGGGCCGCTCGACAACGGCGTCAAGGCATGGCAGGACACCGCGCTGAAGAAGAGAATCTTTGCGGCGACGAACAAGCGCGGTCATCTGCTCTCGCCGTATCTCGAATTGAAGGACCACCGCGACATCACCAAGGGCATCGAGAACTTCGGCTCGGGCCAGCGCTTTTCGACGGGGTACGTCGCGCTGCAGAACCGTGCCGCGCTGCTGGTCGAAACGCACATGCTCAAACCATATGAGGTGCGCGTACGCGTCATCTACGATCTCGTCACCGCGATCCTCGATGACATCCGCGCGCACCCGGGCGAACTGCGCCGCGTTGTCGAAGCCGCCGACCGCAATACGATTGCGCGCGCAAACCAGCCAGACGCGACGCTGCCGATCCTGTTCGCCGCAGGCGACAAGCCCGTGGCGATGATACTGAAGGGATTCGACTTCACCCAGACGAAAAGCGAAATCTCCGGCGACATCTGGACGCAATACGATCCGGCGCGACCGAAGGACTACTCGATTCCCAACTGGCGCGATCTCGTCGTCGCCAAGAGCGCGATGTTGCCGGTGGCGTATCTCGTGCCGGCCGGCTGGCCACAGGTCATCGCGAAATTGAAGCTGCATGGCCTGCGCGTGGAGACGACGACGCAGCCGCTAACGCTCGCCGTACAGCGATATCAAATCGACGATCCGCAGTGGGCAAGCACGCCGTTCGAGGGACACCTCATGCTGCGCAAGTTCGTGGCAAAAACGGAAAATGCGACGCTGACCTTTCCGCCCGGTTCCGCAGTGGTACGTATGGATCAGCGTGCCGCGAACGTCGCCGTCAACCTGCTCGAGCCCGACGCGCCCGACTCGCTGCTGCGTTGGGGCACGTTCAACGCGATCTTCGAGCAGAAAGAAAGCGCCGATGCGCGCGTGCTCGAGAAGCTCGCACGCGACATGCTCGCGCAAGACACCTCGTTCAAGGCCGAGTTCGAAGAACGACTGAAGAACGACGCCGGTTTCGCTGCCGATCCACGTGCGCGGCTGGAGTTCTTCTATCGCCGCTCGCCGTGGTATGCCAAGCAGAACATCGGCGCGTATCCGGTCGTCAAGCTCGATGCCGCCGCGCTGGCCATGGCGCGTGCTGCCCCTTGACGGCACGCCGGCCATACCCCGCTCAGCACCGGATTGCGGCGACCATGCCTTCCGGCACTGCCCGCGCCGGCAAGAACCGAGCAGAGTGTGCCGCGAAAGCAGTCTCCTGCCTTCATTATTTGTCATCCGGCCGGCGCTTCACCGGCCGTTTTTTTGTGCATGACTTTCCGCACTGCTGCGCGCCGCAGCCAGTGCTTACCGTGACCCACCGCAAACTCTTCGGAACCCGGGAAAATCTGCCATGACCCATCGCCTGCGCCACCCGCTCGCTCTCGCCATCGCCTTCGCCTTCACCGGTGCAGCCCATGCGCTTTCGCCCACCTCCGGCAGCGCGCTCGATCCGGCGTCCTTCGATGCGAAGTTCAAGCCTTGTGACGATTTCTACGACCACGTCAATGCAAAATGGCTCGCGGCCAATCCGATTCCGGGTGATCGCACACGCTGGGGCACGTTCGACGAGCTGCGCGAGGCCAGCCTCAAGGCCCAGCACAAGCTGATCGAGGATCCGGCGATCGCCGCTGCGGCAAAAGGCACGATCGAACAAAAACTCGGCGATTTCTATGTAAGCGGCATGGACGAAGCCGCGATCGAAAAGGCCGGCATCGCGCCGCTCAAGCCGGAACTGGCGAAGATCGCCGCGATCAAGTCGACCAGCGATCTCGCCGCCTACATGATCGATGCACATGCACGCGGACTCGGCGGCTACTTCGGCTTCGGCGCCTACCCCGACTTCAAGAATTCGAGCACGGTCATCGGCTTCGCCGGCGAAGACGGCCTCGGCCTGCCGGAGCGCGCCTACTATCTGGAGGACAAGCCGGACTACGTGAAAATCCGCAGCGAGTACCTTGAGCATATCGAGAAGACGCTGGTCCTGGCTGGCGTCAAGGCGGACGAGGCCAAGCAGGATGCGCAATGGATCATGGCGCTGGAAACGCGCGACGCAAAAGCCTCGCTGTCGCCAATCGAGGCGCGCGATCCGAAAAACCAGTATCACTACGCGAGTGTCGCCGAGGCAGAGAAGGCGACGCCGCATTTTTCCTGGACCAAGTTCCTCGCCGCGCAGGGCTTGAAGGACGTGCAAGGCTTCTCGCTCTCGCATCCGGAATGGTTCGCCGAGTTCGACAAGATGCTGGCCGAGATCCCGGTAGCGCAGTGGAAGGCCTACCTGCGCTTCCACGCGATCGACGACGCTTCACCGTACTTGTCGCGCGCCTTCGTCGAGGAGCACTTCGACTTCAGGGCACACAAGCTGCGCGGACAGAAAGAGATCGAGCCGCGCTGGAAACGCGTGCTCGGTGCCGTGAATGGGCAGATGGGTCAGGCGCTCGGCCAGCTCTATGTCAAAGAAAATTTCCCGCCCGAGGCAAAGCAGCGTGCCGAGCAGCTCGTCGCCAACCTGCAGGCCGCGCTGAAGCTGCGCATCGAGAAGCTCGACTGGATGAGCGAGGCGACCAAGGCCAAGGCGCTGGAAAAACTCTCGGCGTTCACGCCGAAAATCGGCTATCCGGACAAATGGCGCGACTGGACCGGCCTGTCGATCGCGCGCGCGGGCTACGTCGACAACCTGCTCGCCGCGAGCAAGTTCAATCACGACTGGCGCATGGGCCGCATCGGCAAGCCGGTCGACAAGACCGAATGGGGCATGACGCCGCAGACGGTGAATGCCTCGTACAACCCGCTGAAGAACGAGATCACCTTCCCCGCAGCGATCCTGCAGCCGCCCTACTTCGATGCCAAGGCCGACGACGCGCTCAACTATGGCGGCATCGGCGCGGTGATCGGCCACGAGATCACGCACGGCTTCGACGACAAGGGCAGCCAGTTCGATGCGCAGGGCAACAACAGCAACTGGTGGACCGACGACGACCGCAAGAAATTCACCGAGCGCGCGGACAAGCTCGTTGCCCAGTTCGACGGCTATGTCGCGCTCGAGGATCTGCACGTGAAGGGCAAGCTCACGCTCGGCGAGAACATCGCCGACCTCGGTGGCCTCAACGTCGCCTACGACGCGCTGCAGATTGCGCTGGCGAAGAATCCCGCCGAGGCGAAGTCGAAGATCGACGGTTTCAGCCAGGACCAGCGCTTCTTCCTCAACTTCGCGCGCCTGTGGCGCACGAACACGCTGCCGGCGACGGCGAAGGTCAATCTCAACACCGATCCGCATGCGCCGGGCCAGTTCCGCGCGATCGCCGCGCCGTCGAACATGCCCGCATTCGCACAAGCGTTCTCATGCAAGGCCGGCGATGCAATGGTGCGCGGTGGCGAGGCGCAGGTGAAGATTTGGTAACGATTCGTATTGAACGTGGTCACGGATGACCGCCTTTTGATTCTCGTGATCACGCAGATCGCAAAGATATCTGCAAAGAAAAAGGGCGCGGAAAATTCCGCGCCCTTTTTGCTCCGTTCGAACAGCCGGACTGGACTTACTTGACCTGGAACGTGGTCGTCGACAGCGGTTTACCGTCGGAGACGACTTCGAGTGTGTAATTGCCGACCGGCCAACCCGACGGCTTGGTCAGCTTGTCGTCGATCGTGCCGGTGCTCGGCGCCGCGATCGTCTTGGCGTTGTCGGCAACGGTCTGGCCATCCTGGAACTTCCAGCGCAGATTGACCGCCACATTCGGCACCGTAGTCGTCAATGCGATCGTCGCGTAGATCGTGTCCTTGGTGCCGAAGGTGCCCACCGGCGCGCTGATCTTGCCGCTGGCATCGACCGCATTGCCGAGCACGACCGAGTTGACCTGTGCCGGAAGCGCAGGAGCTGGCGCAGGGGCCGGTGCGGGCGCGGGAGCCGCCGGAACGGGAGCCGGTGCCGGAGCCGGCGCCGGCGCCTCTTTCTTGCCGCAGGCCGCCAATGCCACGGCGCCGGCCAGAACGATCGTCAACGGAATGCGTTTGCTGAGCTTGTTCATAACTACCCTCTGTCGTATGGATTCAAGTTTGGGCGTCTCGAAAGCCTGCATTCGATAATCTTCGCGCCGGCGTGCTCGGAACTCTCATGTACTTCTGCGTACACTCCGATTCCTGCGCTCCGGCACCGCGCCTGACCCCAGAAGGGATCGGCTCTTCGCTCGCTGCGGCTTTCAGGGCGCCCGTTTGTCGCGCATGCGTGCGCTGCGATCAGGCCGTTGCCTTGCCGGAAGCTGGCGCGGCGGGAATCGTGAGCACCTGTCCCGGATGGATCAGGTCGGGATTCTTGATCTTGTCGGTGTTGGCATCGAAGATCTTCTTCCATTGATTAGCATCGCCGTAGAAATGCTTTGCGATCTTCGACAGGCTATCGCCGCTGACGACGGTGTAGGTCTGACTCGAAGCAGCCGAGCCTGCCGTCGATGCCGCGGTCGGCGTCGGCGTCATGTTGACCTTCACTTCGCTGTTGACGTCGGAAAAATCCGCTTTCGGATCGTTGCTCATGATCGATATCTCCTCCTGCCCTGGTTGGAAAGTGCGATGAGGGTCTCAAGACCCGACGCACCCGCACCATACACGTTTTTTTCTGCACACGCATGCGCTCCGCCGCACGAAAATTCGCTCGGTTCATCACTAACGATTACCTAACAAATTCGCGCAAGGTCGATCGATGCAACGCGGACAAAGACAGCGCTATCGTCGGAGTTATTAGCGCTCAATCGCGACTGCGCAGCGCTTGCGCACGCCAATAACGCAGCAACACGAACCCCGCCGCCGCGCCGCCGAGATGGGCGAAGTGCGCGACGCCTTCCTGTGTGCCGGTGATGCCCATATACATTTCTATCGCGATGAAAATCGCGACTGCTATGGGCGCAGGAGTAGGAAAAGGAGTAAACAAGGAGATGATTCGTGCGCGAGGGTAAATCATTGCGTAGGCGAGCAGAATTCCAAACACGCCACCTGAAGCACCAATCGTCGGATAAAAATCCCCTGTTTTGAAGAAATGGATCGTCGCGAGTTGCGCCAGCGCCGCACCAACTACGCTAACGGAATAGAAAATAGTAAATCGACGCGCGCCAAGCGCCTGCTCGACAGGGCCGCCGAACATCCACAGACCAAGCATGTTGAACGCGATGTGCGGAAAACCGCCATGCAGGAAACCGTAGCTGACCAGTTGCCACGGCTCGAACGCAACACGCAGCACGCTGCCGTCGCCGAGATCGAAAAGACGCGAGCCATCGACCGGCCACAGCGCGAAATGCGCGGTCAGCCAATCGCCCGCGACCTGCTGCAGCAGAAAGACGATTACGTTCGCGATCAGCAACGCGCGTGTGACGGGAGGTAGGTTCTGCATCAAAGATTCTCGTTCCTTGCGGGATGTTCAGAAACGCCAGATTTCCGCATCGAGATTGCGCTGCCAGCCGAACAATGCAAGGTCGACGCGACCCGCTTTGACCGCAACGCCCTCGTCGATCAGGCGCGCGCGCTGTTCGCGGAACGCGCGGCTGCCCGGCTTGAACGCGAAACGGCCATCGGCGCGCAGCACGCGATGCCAAGGCAGCTTGGCGTCGGCGCCCGCGTCGCCGAGCACGCGCCCGACCAGGCGCGCGTGCCGCGGCAGGCCGGCGCGCGCGGCAATTTCGCCGTAGCTCGCGACGCGTCCACGCGGAATCGCGGCAATCGTGCGCACGATGGCCGCATGTTCGGGCTTGACACCCGTGGCGGCAACCTGTTTCGCCGGGGACTTCGCTTTCGCCATACGCTCCACTTCGTCTCCCCGGCACGTTAGCATAGGCGCCAATTCTGGGAGAAATTCATGCAATCGTTCGAGGAAATCCGTGCGTACATCGCGGCGAAGCATCCGCTGCGCATCAACGATCCATACTTGATCTGCTTCGACGTCGAACTCGAGCAGGGCAAGCGTCACCAAGGGCTGTACCTCGCGGAACTCAACGACGAAACCGGCGCCACCTATCTGCGCGTGTCGACGCCGATCGGCCCGCTCACCGGCATGGATGCGCGCCGCTGCCTGCGTTTCAACTGGGAACAGCGCCTGGGATTTCTCGCGGTCAGCGACCTCGACGGCTCGCCCTACCTGCATCTGTGCGAAAACCGTCCGTACGAATTGCTCAACGCGAAGGAAATCGATCGCCTCGTCGCCGAACTCGGCCCGCTCGGCGACAAGCTCGAACAAGCGATTTCGCAGGGCGACGACACGCTCTGAAAACGGAAACTGCGGTCCGTCCCTCCGGCACGGCTTCAATGCGCTCGGCTTGACCTTTCTTGAAGATTGCTTACATCCGTATACCCAATTGGGAGTATCGTTGCGCCGACGCGATGCATGAGTCAGGAGGAGTGAATCATGAGCGCACGCATGAGAACCTCGGGAACGTTCTTGGCCGCCGTTGTTGCCCTCGCCACGCTTTCGGCTTGTTCGACCATTGCCACAGCACCGAAGGCACAAGGCATTTCAAAGCAACCAACGAATTCGACTCCCAACTATGTCGGCACCGAGTTCAGCCGGGCCGAACTCGAGCAGATGCTCGCACCGGTCGCGCTGTATCCGAACGATGTGCTCGGCCTGGTGCTTTTGGCAGCGACGGCCCCGGACGATGTACTCGCCGCGGCGGAATGGTCGCGCGGCCATTCCGAACTTGACGGCGATGCCGCGATCGACGCGGGCTCGAAGCAAGGTTGGGATCCGGCCGTCACTGCGCTCCTCGCGTTTCCGCAGATCCTGGAAATGCTCAGCGAACAGATCGACTGGACTCGCCGGCTCGGCGACATCGTGCTCGCCCAGAGCGCGGACGTCAGCCTCGCGATCAGGGACTTGCGCCGGCGCTCGGTCGAGTCCGGCGTCCTCGATGGCGTCCCGGACAATCTGTACGTCTTCGACGGCAGCGGCGACGTGTTCATCGACAGCGGCTTCAAGGGCTATTACTACATCCCCACCTGCAATTCTTCCGTTGCCTACGGAACCTGGCCTTGGCCCGACTACCCGCCTGCGGATTCGAACGGCTGGATTCGGCGCTACTACTGGGTTCCGTGTACCTGGGACACCTATTACCACGTCCACCGCCGCGTCTTCGCTCACAGCTACCGGAACTGGCACAAGCATCACCAGCACGATCCCGCACATCCCTGCCCGCCGCGCAGTGCCGTCGCGTGGAAGCACGTCGATCATGCGGATCGGCACGCAATCGCGTACGCCACACACTCCAATGCGCCGCGCAATGTCGACGCATCGCCACTCGCCATTGCCCGCCCATCGGCCTGGGCGCCGCGCGAATCACGAGCAGCGCGAGAATCGTTGCCGCCCGCGCGCTACAGCAGCCGCGAGAGTCCCGCCGTGGGCGCACGCCCGGGTTCGGTCTTCCATTTCAACGGGGCCTTAGGCGGCGGTCGCATGGTTTCGGCGAGTAGCGGCGGTTCTCCGGTTTCCTTTGGCGGCAGTCACGGCAGTTCCGGCGGCGGATCTTCCACCCACGGCGCGTCGAGCGGTGGCGGTTCGTCGTCCGGCTCGTCTGCGTCGAGCAGCGCGTCGACATCCATCTCTACGTCCTCTTCCAGCAGCAGCTCGGGCTCGGCGAGTTCCTCGCGCGCCCACTGATCCGCTGATCGTCACTCGCCGCGCCGCCCGGTCAGGCGCAGAAACGCTTCGTGCTGGTAGCGGCTCATGCGCAATTGCTGGCCGCCGCTCAGCATCAGCACGTGGTGGCCGTTGAACCAGGGATGGATCGCCGTGATGCGGCTGACGTTGACGATTGCCGAACGATGTACGCGCACGAAGTGACGCGGATTCAGACGTGCTTCGAGTGCCATCATCGTCTCGCGGACTTCGTGCACCTGCTTGCCGACATGCACGCGCACGAGGTTGCGGTTCGCCTCGATCCAGTCGACGTCGCGCACGTCGACGAAGACCAAATGTTCGTCGACCGGCACCGGGATGCGTTCGAGGTAGTCCTGCTCGCGACGCAGTTCGTTGAGTGCGCGCAGCACTTGCGCCGAAGCGGCCTGCTCGATGGCTGCATCAGCGGCAGCGAGGCGGCGCTTGGCGCGTTCGAGTGTGGCGAGAAAGCGGTCGCGACTGAACGGCTTCACCAGGTAGTCGACCGCGTTCGCCTCGAACGCGCGCACCGCGTAGCGCTCGTACGCGGTGACGAACACAATGGCCGGGCCGCGCTCGTGGCCGATCTGCGCGGCGACATCGATCCCGCTCATCGCCGGCATCTGGATATCGAGAAAGACCAGGTCGGGAGCGAGCTTGCGTATCGCCTTGAGCGCGCTCGCGCCGTCGCCGCATTCGCCGACGCACTCGAAGCTGGCGTCCTCATTGAGCAGGCGCACGATCGCCAGCCGCGCGATCGGCTCGTCGTCGACGACCAGCACTCTGATCCGGCTCATGCTCAGGCCGCCCTCGCGACGCGTCGCGTCGCATCCGCAGCGAGTTGCTTCAGCGGCAAGCGAATGCGGCAGATCACGCCTCGAGGCAACAGTTCACCGAGCTCGATATGACCGGCGTCGGCGTACAGTTCCTTTAGCCGCAGGCGGGTATTGGACAGGCCGATGCCACGCCGGAACAACTCCTCGGGCGGTCCGGCCAGCACACTGTTGCGATTGCGCACATCGATGCAGAGATTCGCCGCGACGCGATAGCAGTCGATCTCCACGCAATCCGCGCCGACTTGCTTGCCGATGCCGTGCTGGATCGCGTTCTCGACGATAGGCTGCAGGATCAGGCTCGGCACGGCGTAGCGCGACAATTCGGGATCAATGTCGACGCGGCTGGTCAGCCGATCCTTGAAGCGCACGCGCTGGATGCCGAGATAGAGATCGATCAACTCCAGCTCCTCGCCCAGCGAGATTTCCTGGCGCTCGTCGTCGAGATAGGTGCGCAGCAGTTCGGCCAGGCGCAGCAGCATGTCCTCGGCAGCAGCCGCATCCTCACGCGCTAGCGTCGCTGCGGCATGCAGCGTGTTGAACAAGAAATGGGGATGCAACTGCATTTTCAGCAACTGCAGGTGCGATTGCGCGAGCTGCGCCTGCAGGCGGCTCGCCTGCGCTTCGCGACCGACTTTCTGCTGATAGAAATGTACCGTCTGGCGCATGCCTAGAATCAACCAATAGGCGACGAAGTCCATCGCCGCGTGCTGGCCGAGGAACTGGGTGAATTGATAGCCGATGCTGGTGTATTCCTCCTGAACAAAATGCGTGATCACCGCCCCCAGCACCACGGCTGCAACGGTGAAAATCAGGCTTGCTCCGAAGTTTGCCCTGAGCAGCCGCCAGCGATTCGGCGGCTCGATCGGCTCATGCGGCGCAAGCCAGAGTACCGGCGGCACCAGCACGGCGAGCGTCCCCCACTGGATCATCGACCAACGCACGTAGTCGGAAATGCGCCAGGTATGCCCATTGAGCCAGTCGGCCATCAGGCTCGGCACGGCGAACAGCACCGCGACCATCAGCCACAGCGCGACGTACAGGAGAACCCGCAACAAAAGCTCGTGCGGATCTATCCGCTCTCGCGTCACCGGCAATTCCAAATCGATTGGATGGGCGCTCATCGTACGCATGAGATGGCACGACGGAAAGGATGGTTGCAACGGATTGCGATTCGTCCGCGCATGGCGACGATTCGTCCCATTCCGGTAGCGCGCTCCGACTCCGCGCATGAGGATTGTGCGCATACCGGAGTGCAGTCAGCGATCTCGATTCCTCCCAAGGGTAGCGGCGATGCCTGTACTCCGGTTCCCATCGACTCCAGGAATTTTCAATGCGCAGCCTATGCCTGCTCCTTCTCCTCGCCGCGGTCGATGCAAACGCGGCCGGAACCACCCACTACCTCAATCTGGTCAATACCGCGCAGAACAGCATCACCGCGTTCTCGGTCGCGCCTGCGGGAAGCAATCATTTTCGCCCGCTGCCCTTCGGCGACCAGCCGCTGCACGGCGGCGGCGACTCGGCCACGGTAGCCCTGCGCGACGACGACGGCTGTCTGCGCGATCTGCGCACCGAGTTCCGCAACGGCCGCGTCCTGATCCAGAAGAACTTCGACGTATGCAAATACCGCAGCTACCACACCGGACAATACCTGCGCGGGAATGCGCAAACCGTGGTCGCCAAAATGCCGTAAGCCCGTTCTTGATCCGGCTCTTGATCCTCGGATCCCCGTTTGTCGCGGCGAGGGCATGCCGGAAACGTCCGCAGGATCGCGCGCACGATGCGCGCGAGTTCGTTGCACGCACACGGACGTGCGTTCAACGAACCCCGGCATGACCTCGCGGACTCGTCGCGCAGCGGCGAGCGCGGCATCCGGGGCGCATTCTCTTTGGTGACTTTCTCTTGGGCGAGCAAGAGAAAGTCACCCGCGCGCCGGACGCGCGCGGAAAAGCGAAGGGACGCGGTTGCAAGAACAGAGCAAGATCAAAAGCACCCCTCACCCTACCCTCTCCCCTGACATGAACATCGGGGGGAGAGGAATCGCCTTTCCGGCGCGCAGAGGTTGCGTCTTACGCGAACACCGCTTCGACAAACCGCACGAGTACGTAAGCAATCACGCCAGCGATCGGAATCGTCAGCAGCCACGCCCAGACCATGCGCTCGACGACGGTCCATTTGATCGCACGCGGATTCTTGGCTACGCCGACACCCATGATCGCCGCCGAGATGTTGTGCGTGGTCGACACCGGAATGCCGACGGTCGACGCGGCGATGATGACCGCGGCCGAACTCGTTTCCGCGGCGAAACCGTTGATCGGATGCAGCTTGACCATCTTGTGGCCGAGCGTCTTGATGATGCGCCAGCCGCCCGCGGCGGTGCCTGCGGCCATGGTCAGCGCGCAGACGATCTTGATCCACAGCGCGATCTCGAACGTCTTCGATGCATCCTGCTCGACGCGCAGGAAATGCAGGAACCACGGCAGCTGATCGAGCGAACCCGCGCTCGTCGCTCCCGCCAACGCCAGCGCGATGATGCCCATGGTCTTCTGCGCATCGTTCATGCCGTGCGACAGGCCCATCGCGCTGGCCGAAATGATCTGCGCCTTGCCGAAGAAGGCGTTGACGAATTTCGGCCGGCCGAACTGACTGATCGTCGGGCTCCTGCTTGAGCCGAGCCAGGAGATCAGGGCGAACAGCAGGCCCATGACGACGACACCGAGGACGAACCCGCCGAGCGGCGAGGTGATCATCGGCAGGATCACCTTCGGCCACAGGCCCTTGCCGTCCCACCAGTGCACGCCGGCCTGGTTCCAGATCAGCGCGTTCCAGTCGTTGTGGGCACCGGCGAGCGCCGCGCCGCAAAGGCCGCCGACGAGCGCATGCGAAGAGGACGACGGCAGGCCCCACCACCAGGTGATGAGATCCCAGATCGTGGCACCGAGCAGCGCGCAGATCAGCAACTCGGGGGTGACGTTGACGACGTGGGAATCGATCAGCCCGGACGAGATCGTCTTGGCCACGGCCGTGCCCCAGAGCGCACCGAGGAGGTTCGTTGCCGCGGCGAGCAGCACGGCCTGGCCGGGACTGAGCACCTTGGTCGCGACGACGGTCGCGATCGAGTTGGCCGTGTCGTGAAAACCGTTGATGTACTCGAAAACGAGGGCGACAAAAACGACGGCGAGAACGAGCGTCAGGGTCACGCGATGGCTCCCGTTCTCAGGAATTCTTCAGCGCAATCGCATAGATCACGTTGCCCGCATCGCGGCAGCGGTCGATGGCCTTTTCCAACAATTCGAACAGATCCTTGCGCAACAGCAGGCGGGCGACGTCCTGCTCCTGGGTGAACAGGTCGCGGTAGAGGTCGAGGATCAGGCGGTCGGCTTCGCCTTCGATCGCCTGCATGCGGTCGTTGAGCTCCTTCATCTTGTCAAGCGGCATGCCTTTGCGCAGCAGGCCGACCATCTCGGCGATGACGTCGCAACCCTTCTCGAGCATGACCGCGCGCGAACCGAAGTCGACATCCATGAGCTGGGCGGCGAACAGCGCGTAACGCTCGGCGAATTTCTCCACCGTCTTCGGGATCTTGTACAACGCGGCGGACAGGGCCTCGATGTCCTCGCGTTCGAGCGCGGTGACGAAGGTATTGACCAGCTCGGCGCTGATGTCGTTGAAAATCTGCTTCTCGCGCCGGCGCGCGAGGCGGAATTCGTCGAGCGAGGGATTCGGCGTCTTCTGCTTCGACAGCGCGATCAGTGCACGCGCGCTCTGGCGCGCGGCATCGGCGCTGGCCTCGAGCAGGCCGTAAAACTTGTCGCCCTTGCCGAATATGGTCTGTAACGAAAACATGTGATCCATCCCCACAAAATTGGCCGCAAGTTTACCGTTTTGTTACGACGGCCGGGAATGGGGTGTCGGAAACAGTCAATCGGTCGATTGTCCGGCACCGCCTGTTTTGCGCTGCCACCTTCAATATGCTGATTCTTAAACGATTCCCGGCCGGCCATTCCCGCCCCTCGGCCTTTGTCATAAAAGTTTCAAATTCCCCGCGTAGCCTGCGCCAGCGTAAAGGAGCGGCGCGGGGTACGTCGTCCGCGCCTCCGCAAGAATTTCCACCTACGGAGGTTTTCACATGCTTCAAGTCAATGCGTTTCACAGCATTCGTCATTCCATCACGGCGTTCGCCGTGGCCGCCACATTGTTCGCGGGTTCGGCTCAGGCCGTCGACGTCACCGGCGCCGGCTCGACCTTCGTCCAGCCGATCGTCACCAAGTGGTCGGCGACCTACGCCGAGAAGACCGGCAACCACATCAACTACGGTGGCGGCGGTTCCGGCGCGGGCATCGCGCAGATCAAGGCCGCGACGATCGATTTCGGCGCCTCGGACAAGCCGCTGTCGCCAGACGAGCTCTCGGCCGCGGGCCTGGGCCAGTTCCCGATCGTGATCGGCGGCGTCGTGCCGGTAGTCAACATCGAAGGCGTCAAGGCCGGCGAAATCAAGCTGACCGGCGCCCAGCTCGGTGACATCTACCTCGGCAAGATCAAGAAGTGGAACGATCCGGCGCTGGCCGCGAACAATGCCGGCGTCAAGCTGCCGGATGCGGCGATCCAGGTCGTCTCGCGCTCGGATGGCTCGGGCACCACGTTCAACTACACCAACTATCTTTCCAAGGTCAACGCCGAGTGGAAGGAGAAGGTCGGCGAAGGCACCTCGGTGCAGTGGCCGGTCGGCGTCGGCGGCAAGGGCAACGCGGGCGTTGCCGCCTACGTGCAGCAGATCAATGGCTCGATCGGCTACGTCGAACTCGCCTACGCGCTGCAGAACAAGATGGCCTATACCCAGGTGCAGAACTCGGCCGGCAAGTTCGTCACGCCGAACCTGGCAAGCTTCGCCGCGGCCGCCTCGCACGCGGACTGGAAGAGCGCGAAAGACTTCCAACTCGTGATCACCAATGCGCCGGGCGATGACTCCTGGCCGATCACCGCGACCGCGTTCGCGCTGATCTACAAGACGCCGAAGGATGCCGCGCATTCCAAGGCGGTAGTCGACTTCTTCAAGTACGCCTACAGCGAAGGCGGCAAGGCTGCCGAGGCGCTGGACTACGTGCCGCTGCCGGCCGCGCTGGTCGCGCAGATCGAGGCCTACTGGAAGGCGGAAGTCAAACTGTAAGCTCCCTCCCCGCCCCTCGTGGATGCATTCGCGAGGGGCGCTTTTTTACTGCAGCGCAAACAGTTTCCGGAATCGATCATGGCTGCGAGTGCCGAATCCATCGCCATCCCGCAGAGCGACGAGCAGCGCGCGCGCCGCGACGGCTTCGCCGACCGCCTGTTCCGCCGCATCGTCGCCGGTGCCGGCATCTTCGTCCTCGTCACCCTCGCCGGCGTCGCCCTGACCACGCTCTGGGGCGGGCGTGAGGCGTTCGCCACGTTCGGCTTCAAGTTCCTCGCGTCCAGCGAATGGGACACGGTCGGCAAGCAATTCGGCGCGCTCGCGCCGGTCTATGGCACGCTGGTGACGGCGGCCATCGCCTTGATCATCGCGGTGCCGGTCAGCTTCGGCATTGCGCTTTACCTGACCGAGATCGCACCGCCCTGGCTGCGCACGCCGGTCGCCTCGGCGATCGAACTGCTCGCCGGCATCCCCTCGATCATCTACGGCATGTGGGGCCTGTTCGTGTTCGTGCCGATCATGGGCAGATACATCATCCCCTGGCTCAACGACCATGTCGGTGAATGGCCGGTAATCGGCGGCTTGTTCAAGGGGCCGCCGCTCGGCCTCGGCATGCTCACCGCCGGCATCGTGCTCGCGATCATGATCATCCCGTTCATTTCCTCGGTGATGCGCGAGGTGTTCCTGACCGTACCGACCCGGCTCAAGGAATCCGCCTATGCGCTCGGCTCGACGACCTGGGAAGTGGCCTGGGACATCGTCCTGCCGTACACGCGCACCGCGGTGATCGGCGGCATCTTCCTCGGCCTCGGCCGCGCGCTCGGCGAGACGATGGCGGTGACCTTCGTGCTCGGCAACGTGCATCGCCTGTCACTGTCCCTGCTCGAACCGGGCAACTCGATCGCGGCGACGATCGCGAACGAATTCGCCGAAGCGGATTCGGAAATCTTCCGCTCCTCGCTGATCGCGCTCGCGTTCCTGCTCTTCGTCGTCACCTTCATCGTGCTCGCGATCGCCAAGCTGATGCTGCGCCAGATGGAAAAGAAGGAAGGCAAATGAGCGACGAGGCACGCCAGGCGGTCGCCGATCGCCTCTATTTCCGCCGCCGCATCGTCAACGGCGTCGGCCTCGTCTTCGCGACGCTGTCGACCGGCTTCGGCCTGTTCTGGCTGGCCTGGATTCTGTGGACGACGTTCTACACCGGCATTTCTTCGCTCAACGGCAAGCTGTTCACGATGATGACGCCACCGCCCGGCGACGAGGGCGGTCTGCTCAACGCTTTCGCCGGCAGCGCGATGATCTGCCTGCTCGCGATCCTGATCGGCGCGCCGATCGGCATCGCCGCGGGTACCTATCTCGCCGAATACGCGAAGAAGTCGCGCCTCGGCGAGGCGATCCGCTTCTTCAACGACATCCTGCTGTCGGCGCCGTCGATCGTGCTCGGCATGTTCGTCTACACCGTCGTGGTCAAGCAGATCGGCCACTATTCGGCGCTCTCCGGCTCGCTTGCGTTGGCGCTGATCGTGCTGCCCGTGGTCGTGCGCACGACCGACGAGATGCTCAAGCTCGTGCCGAGCGCGATGCGCGAGGCCGGACTCTCGCTCGGCGTGCCGCAGTGGAAGGTGACGATGCAGGTCCTCTACCGCGCCGCCCTGCCCGGCATCGTCACCGGCGTGCTGCTTGCGCTCGCGCGCATCTCGGGCGAGACCGCGCCGCTGCTGTTCACCGCGTTCGACAACCAGTTCTGGAGCATGAACGTCGCCCAGCCGATGGCCTCGGTGCCGGTCGTGATCTACAAATTCGCGATGAGCGCTGACGCCGGCTGGAAGTCACTGGCCTGGGCCGGCGCGTTGATCGTCACGCTGTTCGTGCTCGCCCTGAGCCTGCTCTCGCGCGCGATACTCCTGCGCAACAAGGTGTCCAATGACTAATCCGAACATTCCACTTGCGACGACAGGCAGCGTTTCGCTGATCACGCCGCCGCCAAGCACTGACGCGAAAGCGACGGCTGCTGCCGCAGCACCGAAGATGTCCGCCAAGGGCCTCGACTTCTATTACGACAAATTCCACGCGCTGAAGAACGTCAGCCTCGACATCGCGGAGAAGAAAGTCACCGCGCTGATCGGCCCCTCGGGCTGCGGCAAGTCGACGTTGCTGCGTATCTTCAACCGCATCTATTCGATCTACCCGAAGCTCGAGGCCAAGGGCCAAGTGCTGCTCGACGGCGAGAACATCCTCGATCCGAAGTATCCGCTCAACCGCCTGCGCAGCAAGGTCGGCATGGTGTTCCAGAAGCCGGTGCCGTTCCCGATGTCGATCTACGACAACGTCGCCTACGCGATCCGCCACTACGAGAAGCTGTCGAAGGCGGACATGGACGCGCGCGTCGAGGAAGCGCTGCGCCAGGGCGCGCTGTGGGACGAGGTGAAGTCCAAGCTCAACGGCAGCGCGCTCGGCCTCTCCGGCGGCCAGCAACAGCGCCTGTGCATCGCGCGCGCGGTCGCGCTGAAGCCGGAAGTGATCCTGCTCGACGAACCGACCTCGGCGCTCGACCCGATCGCGACCGGCAAGATCGAGCAGCTCGTCGAGGAACTGAAGGAGCGCTACACGATCGCGATCGTCACCCACAACATGCAGCAGGCCTCGCGCGTCTCCGACTACACTGCATTTATGTACCTGGGCGAGTTGATCGAGTTCGGCGACACGACCACGATCTTCGAGAACCCGACGAAGAAAATGACCGAAGACTACATCACAGGACGCTACGGCTGATCCCATGTCCGAACATATCGTAAAGAGTTTCGACGACGAACTTTCCCAGCTCAATGCGGCGATCGCGCGCATGGGCGAATCCGCGCAGTTCCAGTTCGCCGCGACGATGAGCGCGCTGCGCATGCGCGACGTGGAGGCCGCCGCGCGCGTGATCCGCGACGACATCGACGTCGATGCGCTCGAACGTGACATCGAGTCACGCGCGATCCGCGTGCTCGCGCTGCGCCAGCCGATCGCGCGCGACCTGCGCGAGGTGATCTCGACCCTGCGCGTCGTCGTCGAGCTCGAGCGCATCTGCGATTTCTCGGCCAACATCTGCAAGCGCGTGATTGCGCTCAACACGCATTCGCCCGAGCAGTGGCTGGTCGAGATCGGCGAGCTCGGCGAACTGGCGAAGAAGCAGCTTGCCGACGTCGTCACCGCGTTCGGCGAACGCAATCAGGAAAAGGCGATCACGGTCTGGGCCTGCGACGAACAGATCGACGACACCTACACTGGCATCTCGCGCCGCCTGATCGACTACATGAAGACCGACCCGCACAACGTCGCGATCGGCACGCATCTGATGTTCATCGCCAAGAACGTCGAGCGCATCGGCGACCACGTCACCAACATCGCCGAATCGATCTACTACCTCGTCACCGGCAACGTGCTCGACGCGCCACGCCCGAAGGGCGACAAGACCAGCCTGGATCAGGTCGAAGCGAACAACTGAAGGCTCAAGTTCGCATGCGTACTGGCGCGCGCGACGCCTTGGATCGGCTTTGCCTATTGGGAGCGTGCGCGCTCGCAGAATTGGCCGTCCGGATGGAGACACCGGCGCCTATGGAAATTCCCAGGATCGCATCGGACCGCTGCGTGAACCGTGGTGCCCGGAGCCGGAATCGAACCGGCACGAAGCTATTAGGCTCCGGCGGATTTTAAGTCCGCTGCGTCTACCAATTTCGCCATCCGGGCATTGCTAGCCGCATCTATCACAGCGAGAGAATACCGCATTGCGCGCGAAGCGCGCCGGGTGTGTGGCCGCAGGCGATCGCTTCGCGATCACGGATGAGAACACAAACACTGTGGAGGCGAGGGTCGGAATCGAACCGGCGTACACGGCTTTGCAGGCCGCTGCATGACCACTCTGCCACCCCGCCTCTGCATGATGGCTTCCGGAAGCGTAGCAACGCCCTCCGGAAAAAACAAAACCCCGGTTTTGGCGCCGAGGTTTTCAAGCTCTTCCGTGAAGAGTGCGGCAGTGGACGGCCGCTTCTTGTTCTTCGTATTCACGGACGAATACATAAATATTGGAGCGGGAAACGAGACTCGAACTCGCGACCCCGACCTTGGCAAGGTCGTGCTCTACCAACTGAGCTATTCCCGCGTGAGCCGAAAATGATGCCGTTTCAGACGGCGCCTGTCAACAGGAAAATGACGATTTCGGTCAGCGCCGGTCGCGCAGCACCGGCCAGGCCACACGCAGGTACTCAAAAGCCGACCAGATAGTCATCGCCGCGGCGATCACGAGCAGGGTTTCGCCGACGTGGAACAGGCGCAGGCCTTCCAGGTCGTGCTGGTAGAGCAGCACCTCGATCGCGACGATCTGCATCACCGTCTTGATCTTGCCGAGCGCGGCGACGTTGACACGCGTGCGCTCACCGATCTCGGCCATCCATTCGCGCAACGCCGAAATCGTGATCTCGCGGCCGACGATGACCGCACTGGTCACCGCGAGCAGTGGGGTCGGATTCTCCTGCACGAGCAGGAACAGCGTCACCGCGACCATGAGCTTGTCGGCGACCGGGTCGAGGAACGCGCCGAACGCCGACCACATGTTGTAGCGCCGCGCGATGTAGCCGTCGAGCCAGTCGGTGATCGCGGCGAGCAGGAAGATCAGCGCGGCGGTGACGTTCGCACCACGGAAATCCAGGTAGAACACGACCACCATGACCGGCAGCAGCGCGATGCGGAACAGGGTGAGAATGGTCGGCCAGGTCAGGTGCATTGCGTGGATGGTGCGGAAATTTCGACTCGTCGCAGTGTGACACAGGAAAGCAACGCGAGTTCAGCCGTGGAACAGCGCGTAGATCTTCTCGGCCAGCTCGCGACTCATACCCTTGACCTTCGCGATCTCCTCGATGCCCGCATTGACCACGCCGGGCAGGCCGCCGAAATGCCTGAGCAGCGCCGCACGGCGCTTGGCGCCGATACCGGTGATGTCTTCGAGCTTGCTCGTGTCGCGCGCCTTCTGCCGTTGCTTGCGGTGACCGGTGATCGCAAAGCGGTGTGCCTCGTCGCGCACACTCTGAACCAGATGCAACGCAGGCGATTCCGGGCCGGGCCACAAAGTCTTGCCGCTGGCACCGAGAATCAGCGTCTCGTGCCCGGCCCTACGCTCGACGCCCTTGGCCACGCCGACGACGAGAACGTCGTTGATCGCGAGATCTTCGAGCACGTCCAACGCCTGTTTGACCTGGCCCTTGCCGCCATCGATCAGCAGGATGTCCGGCAGGTTGGCTGGCTCTGCAGCCTCGGGCTCACCGCCTTCGCTTTCGTTGGCTGGCGCAGCGCGCCGGAAGCGCCTTTCCAGCGCCTGGCGCATCGCGGCGTAGTCGTCGCCCGGCTCGATCCCGGCGATGTTGTAACGGCGATATTGCGCCTTGATCGGCCCCTCCGGCCCGTAGACGACGCAGGATGCAACGGTCGCCTCGCCCATCGTGTGGCTGATGTCGAAGCACTCCAGGCGCCGCGGCACCTCGTCGAGGCCGAGCAGGTCGCGCAGCGACTCGAAGCGCTCGCGCTGCGTCTCGTTGCTCGCCAGGCGGGCAGCCAGGGCGGCTTCGGCGTTCTTCGCCGCAAGTTCGAGGAAACGCGCGCGTTCGGCGCGCACGCTGTGCTTGATCGCGACCTCATGCCCGGCCTGCTCGGTGAACGCCTGCGCGAGCAGTTCGGCATCGGGCAGCGCCTGTTCGACGAGCAGTTCGCGCGGCACCGGCTTGTCGACGTAGTACTGCGCGATGAACGAGGTCAGCACGTCGGCAACCTCGGCGTCATGCGGCAATTTCGGAAAGAAATCGCGCGAGCCGAGATTGACGCCGTTGCGGAAATACATGACCGACACGCAGGCGACGCCGCCGGCGATGCGGCAGGCGATCGCGTCGAGGTCGGCGCTCGCGCCCTGCACGTAGTTCTTCGCCAGCAGGCGCTTCAGCGTCGACACCTGGTCGCGCAGCTTCGCCGCCTTCTCGAATTCCAGTGTGCGGCTCGCGGTTTCCATCGCGCCGACCAGTTCGCCGATCACCGCATCGCTCTTGCCGTCTAGGAACATC
Source organism: Rudaea cellulosilytica DSM 22992 (assembly GCF_000378125.1). Taxonomy (GTDB): domain Bacteria; phylum Pseudomonadota; class Gammaproteobacteria; order Xanthomonadales; family Rhodanobacteraceae; genus Rudaea; species Rudaea cellulosilytica. Next base: position 330,624 of record NZ_KB899243.1, read on the forward strand.
GCCGCGTGGCGTGCGCTTTCCTGATACTCGCCCTTGTCGATCAGGCCGACGCAAGGCGCGCTGCAGCGGCCGATCTGGTACTGCAGGCACGGCCGCGAGCGATTGCGGAAGTAGCTGTCCTCGCACTGGCGCACGAGGAAGATCTTCTGCATGTGATTGAGGCTTTCGCGCACCGCCCACGCACTCGGGAACGGGCCGAAGTACTTGCCCTTGCCCGCCTTCGCCCCGCGATGGAATGCCATGCGCGGGTAATCATTCACTTGCGGAAAAGGGCTGTCCTGCCCTTTTCCGCCTTCGCCTTCCGACAGATAGATGTACGGATAGCTTTTGTCGTCGCGCAGCAGGATGTTGTAGCGCGGCTTGAGCGACTTGATCAGCTGCGCCTCGAGCAGCAGCGCCTCGCCTTCGGTGCGCGTCAGCGTCGTCTCCATGCGCGCGATCTGCCCGATCATCGACATGATGCGCGGCTCGAGGCGCGGCTTGAGGAAGTAGCTGCCGACGCGCTTCTTGAGGTTGCCGGCCTTGCCGACGTAAAGCAATTCGCCGCGCGCGTCGAACATGCGGTAGACGCCGGGCGAGCTGGTCAGCGTGCGGACGAACTCTTTGCCGTCGAAGGAGTTGGCGCTTTCGGTCATTGCGCCTTTATGGGCCTTCCGAGCCTCTCAATCAACCCGTCCACGCCGCGTTCTGCGAGCGTGACGACGTGGTCGAAGTCTTGCGCGTCGCCGTAATAAGGATCGGGCAGGTCACGCGGATCGGCGAGCCCGGCCCAAGGCAGGAACATTGCGATCCGGTCGTGGCCTTCGCCCGGGGCAAGGCTGGTGAGGTCACGCAGATTCATGCGATCCATCACGAGCAGTTTGTCGAAGAGCACAAAATCGCGGGCGGTCACCTGGCGCGCGCGGTGCGCGGAAAGATCGTAGCCGCGCGCCAGCGCACTCGCGCGCGAGCGCGGATCGGCCGCGTCGCCCGCATGCCAGCCGCCAGTGCCGGCCGAGTCGACTTCGATATCGAGCCCCGCGCGCGCGAAGCGCGCGCGTGACACTGCTTCGACCACGGGCGAACGACAGATGTTGCCCATGCAGACAAACAAAATTCGCATGCTTCAAATATAGCGCAAAAACTCAACAGGCTTTACCGCGCGCCGACACCGGCCAGAGCACTTCGACCTTGCCGTGGCGCACGCCGACATACCAGTCGTGCAGGTTGCAGGTCGGATCGCAGTGACCGGGGATGAGCTTGAGTTTTTCGTTGATGCGCAGGACATCGTGCTTGTCTTCGATGATGCCGTGCTCGTCCGAAGCACTGATGTATTTCACGTCGTCGCGACCGTGGATCACGGGCAGGCCGCTGTCGAGCGACTGCACCTTGAGCCCCGCATCGCAGACGGCCTGACCGGGCTTGGCGTGGCTCATCACCGAGGTGAGGATGAACAGCGCGTTCTCCCATTCACCGCGGTCGATGCGATCTCCTAGCGAGTCCCTGATGCGCCCGTAGTCCGCATCCATGAAGGCGTAGCTGCCGCATTGCAGTTCGTTGTAAACCCCGGAATTCGATTCGAATGGGTACGAACCCGTGCCGCCGCCCGAGACGAGTTCGGGATCGAGGCCCGCCGCTTGTAGCGCGGCGACCGCGGCTTTCGTTACCGCAATGGCGGCGTCGAGTCTGGCCTTGCGATCGGCGAAGCTCTCCAGATGCTGCATGCTGCCCTGGTAGGCCTGGATGCCGGCGAACTTCAGGCCCGGTGCTGCGGTGACGGCCTGTGCTATCTCGACCGCAGCATCGGCCGTGCCGACACCGCAACGCCCCTGGCCGCAGTCGATCTCGACAAGGCATTGCAGCGTCGTGCCGTGTTTCTGCGCGGCCGCCGAAAGCTCGGCCACGTTCGCCGGATCGTCGATACAGACGCTGATGCGCGCGCCGTACTTCGGCAGGCGCGCGAGGCGATCGATCTTCAGCGCATCGCGCACCTCGTTCGAGACGAGGACGTCCTTGATGCCGCCGCGCGCAAACGCTTCGGCTTCGGAAACCTTCTGGCAGCAGACACCGACCGCGCCGCCCAGGCTTTCCTGCAGCTTCTGCACGTCCACCGACTTGTGCATCTTGCCGTGGCTGCGGTGGCGCATGCCGTGCGCCCTCGCGTATTCGCCCATCTTGCGGATGTTGCGCTCGAGCGCATCGAGGTCGAGGATCAGGCATGGCGTCTGGATGTCGGCCTCGGCCATGCCGGGCAGCGCGGGAATGTCGTAGCCGACTTCGAGGCCGGTGAAATCCATCGTTGCCGAGCTCATCGATCGAGGAACAACTGGCCTATCGTCAACGCCAACGGGTACGGCTGGAATTCGTTGCGATTGGTAAGGATGATGACGGCGACGTGCTGCTTCGGCCAGCGGATGATGACGTTGTTGAATCCGATGCTTTCGCCGGAGTGCCACACGGTGTCGCCGCTGAGACGCCAGCCGAAGCCGAAGTCGACGTCAGGATCGGCAATCGGTTCGGTCGGCGTGAACGCGAGCTTGCGCGACTCCGCGTTCAACAACTTGTCGGTATACAGCGCCGCGTCCCATTTGGCCAGATCGTCGACGGACGAGTAGATGCCCCCGTCGCCGCGCGTGGCACTGGTGACGCTCTGATCGGTGCGCGTCCATTTGCCGTCGGCTTCGGTATAGCCGTAGGCGCGGTTCGCCACCTCGGGGCCGCGGCCGTGCTCGTACATCAGCGTGTGCTCCATGCCGAGCGGCTGGAAGATGCGCTTCTTCATGAAGTCGGCGAGACCCACACCGGAGGTGCGTTCGACGACCAGGCCGAGCAGCACGAAAGCACCGTTACTGTAGCGATGCGCGCTGCCAGGTTCGAAATAGAGACGGTTCTGCGCCGCGATCATGCGCAGCACGTCGTGGTCGTCGATCTGCGCGGTGCGATCCGCCGGAATCAGATCCTCGTAATCGATCAGGCCGCTGGTATGGGTCAGCAGATTGCGCAGGGTGATCTTGCCGTCACTGGCCGGCAGTTCGGGCAACCATTTGCGCACGGGATCATCGAGCCGCAGCTTGCCGTCCTGTTTCAGCAAGAGGATGCTGGCGGCAGTGAATTGCTTGGATACCGAGGCGAGGCGGTAGTTGGTTTCGGGGCCGGCTTTGGTGTGCTCCTCGAGATTCGCGTAGCCGAAACCGCAGCGGACGACGGTCTTGCCGTCCTTGACGACGATCAGCGAAGCGCCGGCCACGTTGCCAGCGTAGCGGCTCATCATCGCGTCGATCCGGGCATCGTTCACCGGCGTTGCTGATTGCGCACGCACGCAGGCGAGCATGCCCACCAATGCGATCGTGGAGAAGACAAGCTTGCGCATCATGTATGCGGACTCCTTATTCGCAGCCGTGCTCACGCGTAAAGGCCAGATCCTCGAAGTCGGTGCTGAAGTCGGCGTCGGGATCGACCTTGGCCAGATGCAGCGTGCCGTCGGGTTTTTCCGGCAGACGCAGCCAGGCTTCGACATCGACCGCGTCGCTGTCCCAATGCACGAGATACTTGTCGCCGACACGCATGACCTGTCCGGCCATCCGCGGCGATTTCGCCGACGCAAAGCGTACCGCCCTGCCCTGGGCGCAGATGCGCGCCTCGCCGAACCACGGGTCGCGCCATACCCCCAGTTGCGCCTTCAGTTCCGCCACTGTCGCGGGTTTGCGCGAGGACGTGTCGGGGATATGCGAGGCGCGTTGCTGCTTGTCCGCCTGCTCCAGTTCGTCGGCATAGCTGGCCACACTGCGCGCTTTGTCCGGCGCGGTGAAATGCTTGGTCAGCGTCTCGATCAGCACGCTGCGTGCGTGGTCGGCATCGGCGTTGATGAGAACGACGAAACCGCTCTTGCGCATCGGCAGCAGCAACATCGCCGAGTACATGCCCGACAGCGTGCCGGTATGCGACACGGTCATCTGCCCATCGACATCAGCGATGCGCCAGCCGTAGCCATAGCCGTAGAACAGCGTGCCGTCCCAGTCGCGCTTGCGTTTGGAAATCGGCATCGGCGTATAGCTCGTCCATTCCCGGCGCCGCTGCTCCGGCGCCAGCCATTCGAGTTGCCGCGGCGTCGGCACCAGCCAGTTCTTTGCCCAGGTCAGCATGTCGTTCAGGCTGCAACGCACGCCGCCGGCAGAGTCCATCGTCTGTGCCTGCACGATGGGATCCTTCGCCGCTTCGAACACGTATCTGCCATCGCGCCAGACATTCCGATCAGCGACGTTGCCGATCTCATCGCGATTCCACGTGCCGATCCGGCAGCGCGTCATGCCCATCGGCTCGAAGATTTCGCGGCGCATCAGCTCGGGATACGCCGCGCCGCCGGCCGCGGCCGCGAGCTGGCCGGCGACGATATACAGCGTGTTGTCGTAGGCGTAACCCGAGCGGAAGCTGTAGGCCGGCTTGAGGTATTGCAGCCCGGCGACGACGTCGTCGGGCGTGAACTGGTTCGGCGTCGGCCACAGCATCAGGTCGCCCGCGCCTTCGGGCAGGCCACTGCGATGCACGAGCAGATCGCCGACCTGCATGTTCGCCGTCACCCACGGGTCGTGCATGCGGAACGACGGCAGGTATTTCGTGACCGGATCCTCCCAGCGCAGCTTGCCCTGCTGCACGAGCCGCGCGAGCAGCGTGGAGGTCATCGCCTTGGTGTTGGATGCGATCTGGAACAGCGTATCCGCATCCATCGGCTTGCCGGAGGCGAGATTGCCGACTGCGCGCGTGTAGACCACCTTGCCATCGTCGATGACGCCGACCGCGATGCCAGGCAGGTGATAGCGCGCGACCACGGCATCGACGATGCCGTCGACATCGGAATTCGAGTTCGTACTCGTCGCGGGCGCAGCAGCGGCGGCTGCGAAGAACGCGAACATCGACGCTGCCAAGATGGATTTGACGAAACTGTTCACGCGTTCTCCCACTCCTGCACCGACTGCTCGCCGGCGAGCATATCCTCGAAAGTCTGACGCCGTCGCACCACGGCATATCGGCCGCGGTCGAGCAGCACCTCGGCGGCGAGCGGCCGCGAATTGTAGTTCGACGCCATCGACGCGCCGTAGGCGCCGGTGGTTCGGATCATCAGCAGGTCGCCGGCTTCGCAGCGCGGCAGTTCACGATCGACGGCGAAGGCGTCGCCTGTCTCGCAGACCGGTCCGACGATATCGTAGGTTTGCGCGGGTCGCGGCTCCCGCGTCACCGGTACGATCTCATGCCAGGCATCGTACAGGCTCGGTCGCAGCAGTTCGGTCATGGCCGCGTCGGTCACGAGGAAACAGCGCTGCCGGCCCTGCTTCACGCGAATCACACGCGTCAGCAATGCCCCAGCCTCGGCCACGAGCCAGCGCCCCGGTTCGAGCAGGATGCGGCCATCGAAGCCGGTCAGCGCGTGACGAATGGCGGCGACATAGTCCTCGATCGCAATCGGCCGGTCGCGATCGGCGCGATAACACACGCCGAGACCGCCGCCGACATCGATGCTGTTGATCGCGTGACCGGCGCCAATGAGTTCCCGCCAGAAATCGGCCACGCGTTGCAGTGCGATGCGAATCGGATCGAGATCGAGCATCTGCGAACCGATATGCACGTGCAGACCGTCGAGACGCACATGCGTGAGCTGTGCACTGGCGGCGAACCAACGGCGCGCCTCGTCGATGCCGACGCCGAACTTGTTCTCCGATTTGCCGGTGGAAATCTTGGCGTGGGTCAGCGCGTCGACATCGGGATTGACGCGCACCGCGGCACGCGCGATCACGCCCCGCTCCGCCGCCAACCGCTGCAGAAGATGCAGTTCGTCCTCGGACTCCACATTGAAGCGGGCGACGCCGACGGCCAGCGCCTCGACGATTTCGTCGGCGCTCTTGCCGACGCCGGAAAACACGATGCGTTGCGCCGGAATGCCGGCGCGCAGGCTACGCCGCATTTCGCCAGCCGAAACGATGTCGGCGCCGAACCCGGCTTGCGCCATCAACTGCAGGATCGCGACGTTGCTGTTGGCTTTGGCTGCGTAGCAGACCAGCGCATCGAGCCCGCGCAGGGCGGTCTGCAATGCGCCGATGCGTTGCCGGATCGACGATGCGGAATAGACATGGCACGGCGTTCCAAGCTTTTGCGCCAAGCTCGGCAGGTCGACGCCGTCCCAGCAGACGTCGATGGCGCGTGGGGATTCGATGGTGGTCGACATACGGGTCATGATCGGTTCGACAATGCCTCGTTGACGCCCTGAGTCGCGACGTCGCGGCTCACGTTCATCCGCCCCAGAAACCGGGCGAAGTTGGCATCAGCATGCCTCCCTGCAGGCGGACGCCATCGGGATAATCGTTCGCGAGCCAGAGCGGCCCGTCGAGGTCGATGAATTCTGCTTCGCGCGCGATTTCCAGCGCCGGCGCAATGCCCAGCGACGAGCAGACCATGCAGCCGACCATGACGATGAAACCTTCGGCGCGTGCCGCGCGCAGCAAGCGCCAGGCTTCGGTCAGGCCGCCGGTCTTGTCGAGCTTGATGTTGATCGCCTGATAGCGGCCGAGCAACGAGGACAGGTCCGACGAGGTGTGGCAGGACTCGTCGGCACAGATTGGAATGCGGCTGACAAAACCCCGTAGCGCTTCGTCCGCATCGGCCGGCAGCGGCTGTTCGAGCAGGTCGACTTTGAGGCGCACCAGCGCGTCTTGCGTCTCGCGCAGAATGTCGATCGTCCAGCTTTCGTTCGGATCGACGATGAGCCGCGCTGCGGGCGCCGCGCTGCGCACCGCTTCGATGCGCGCGATCGGATCCTCGGCATCGACCTTGATCTTGATCAGTCCGGCATCGGCGATACTCGCCGCTGCCTTCGCCATCGCCTGCGGCGTATCGATGACGACCGTTATCGCGGTCTCGAGCGGTCGATGCGGCGGCCGCGCCAGTTGACTATGCACAGGCACGCGCGTGAGCGTCGACTCGAGATCCCACAGCGCCGCGTCGAGCGCATTGCGTGCGGCACCGGCGCCGAGTCGCGCCTGCAATTCGTCGCGGCCCATGCCCGCGGCAAGCTCGTCGCGCAGTGACTCGACTTGCGCGATCACCGCAGCAACCGATTCGCCATAGCGCGCATACGGAACCGATTCGCCGCGACCGACGCAGCCGGCCTGTTCGAGCTCGACCGTGACCACGTCCGCCGCGGTCTTCACGCCGCGCGAAATGCCGAACGGCGAGTGCAGCGGAAAGCTGCGCGGCTGGACGCTCAGCCTGCGCAGCATGAAAGCAGATGGTCGACGATCGCTTCTACGCCCATGCTGACCGGGTCCTGGCACGGCAGGCCGAGCCGGTCGCCGATTTCTCGACACATCGCGGCGGCTTCCGCGGCGCGAAGATTGGACGTGTTGAGCGCGACGCCGACGGCCTTGACCGCAGGATTGGTCAGGCGCGCGGCGGTGAGGTTCGCTTCCAGGCAAAGCTTGAGTTCGGGAATCGGATAGTGCGGCAGCCCGCGCATGTGCTTGCGCGTGGGTTCGTGGCAGAGCACGAGCGCATCGGCTTGCGCGCCATGCAGCAGGCCGAGCGACACGCCGGCATACGAGGGATGGAACAGCGAGCCCTGGCCCTCGATCAGATCCCAACCGCCGTCGTCGCGCGCCGGCGAAATCTGCTCGACCGAGCCGGAGATGAAATCGGCAATCACGGCATCGACCGGCACGCCGTCGCCAGCGATGAAAATCCCGGTCTGCCCGGTCGCGCGGAAATCCGCGACAAGGCCGCGCTTGTGCAGGCTGCGCTCGAGCGCGAGCGCGGTATACATTTTCCCGACCGAACAATCCGTACCGACCGTCAGCAGGCGGCGGCCGGCGCGCTTCCTGCCGTTGCCGACGGGGATGCGGCCCTTCGGTTCGCGCGCATCGAACAGCACGCGGCCATTGCGCTCGGCCGCGGCGACGATGTCCGCGTTGTCGCGCAACTTCTCGTGCAGGCCGGCAATCACGTTGAGGCCGGCGTCGAGTGCGGCGATGATGTCGGCGACGGTTTCCTTCGCCATCACGCCACCCGCGTTGGCGGTACCGACCACCATCGTGTTCGCGCCGGCGGCCCTGGCCTGCGCCGGCGTCATGTCGGGCAGATCGAGCGTCTGGTTGCAGTCTGCACGCCGGTTCTGTCCGATGCACCAATCGGGCCGCCAATACGCCAATCCGCGCGCGGTCTTGATGGCCAGATCGTCGGCCCGACCACCCAGATACAGCAGGTACGGCGGTCCCCAACGGTTGCTGCCGGTCGCTTCGCCGTGGCTGCTCATGAAATCCGCACTCCTGCCTGAATCCGTCCATCGAAAGGTTCGAGGAGCATAACCAGCGGCCAGCGTCGGCCACCAATGAAAAGACCGGTACGTGGCATAACTTTGGGTTGTGGTTATCCTAGTTCGGCGCCACCAGCCCCACCGGACAAACAGACGGATCGAAATCCTCATGCACCTGCGCTACATCGAACTCTTTCATGCCGTGCTGACCACCGGCAGCATCACTGCCGCGGCGAAGCTGCTGAATATCTCGCAGCCGGCGGCGAGCAAAGCGTTGCAGCACGCCGAGGACCGGCTCGGCTTCGCCCTGTTCAGCCGTGTGCGCGGGCGCCTGCAGGCGACGCCGCAGGCGCTGCTGATGCGCGACCGCATCGAGAAGATCATCCAGGACGTGCACGATCTGGAACGCCTGACCAAGAACATGGGTCAGCCGGGCAATTGCCCGCTGCGCGTCACCTGCACGCCGACGCTGGCGCTGACTCTGCTTGCCGGCGCGACGACGCTGCTGCGCAAGGCCATTCCCGATGTGATGGCCGAACTGTCCACGCAGCACTCGGCAGCGATGTGCGAATCGCTGACCCTGCGCGACACCGACATCGGCCTCACCTTGCAGGACACCGGCCATCAAAACCTGCGCCAGCGCGTGCTCTGCCGTGGCCAGGTCATGGTAATCGCGCCGCCGGGCTGGTGGCCGGAGAAGGAGTTGACGCAACCGCTGCCGATCGAGGCGCTGGCCAACCAGCCGATGATCGGCATCACCGTGCGCGACGCGCTGGGCCGCGCGCTGCACGGCCATCTCGCCCAGGTTTCTCCTGCGCCGCGCATCGCGGTCTCGGTACAGACGTACCAGTTGGCGCATGCGCTCGTCGCCAAGGGCGAGGGCCTCGCGGTGGTCGATCCGTTCACGGCCCGCTGCGGCGACGCGAACAGCGTGCAGATGCGTCCGCTGAAACCGCATCTCGAAGTCGTGCTGTATGCGATGCATCGGCCCGACAATCCGCTCGATCCGGTGCAGAAGCGATTCCTCGATCTGGTGCGGCAACTGGCGCAGAAGATGCTCGCGCAGCGCTAGCCGCGAAACGCAGCTGCGGCTCGGCATCGTCGACGACGATTCTCGGCAGTTGAGAACGTCGAAGCCCCGCCCATCCAGGCCGCCCACAACCTCCGGTTATGCAAAGCCACGACCTTTTCATTGGTGGCTCGCTACCGCCGCACCTATGCTTTGCCCGCGCGATGCGATTGCATTTGCCGGACGACTGCAGCAACTTCCACGGCACATCCCTTGCTCGTCCCGCCACCGCGCTGTTTGAGGCGCGTTCGTCCATGGAAAAGTCCGATACTGGCAATACCCGCTGGAGCAAGAACATGAGCAAGCGCATCGCGCCGCACTCGCGCACGAAATTCCCCGGCCCATCGTGGCCGCATCGATTCGCCTTGGCCGCGGGCCTCATTGCGCTCACGGCAACGGCGTTCGCCCGGGATGCGGGAACGACGACGAAGACAGCGGCGATCGCGAGCGCGAACGCGCACGCCACCGAAGCCGGCTTCAGCGTGCTCGCCGAAGGCGGCAACGCGGTCGACGCGGCGGTGGCTGTCGCCACGTCACTATCGGTGGTGCAGCCGGAAGCGTCCGGCATCGGCGGCGGCTTCCTCGCGCTGATCCACGACGCGGCGAGTGGCAAGGACACGTTCATCGACTCGCGCGAGATGGCACCGGCGGCGGTGAAATCCGCCGACTATCTCAACGCGGACGGCACGCCCAATCGCGACACCTCGCTCAACGGTCCGTTGGCTGCAGGCATTCCCGGATCGCCCGCCGGTCTTGCCTACATCGCGCAGAAGTTCGGCAAGCTGCCGCTGACGAAATCGGTGCAGCCCGCGATTATGCTGGCGGAAAAAGGCTTCCATCCGAGCGAGGCGATGGCACGATCGATCGCCTACCGCGCCGACGTATTGCATCGCTACGCCGCGTCGACGGCCAAGTTCTTCCCGAACGGCAAGGCGCCGACGACGAACGACCTCTTCCGCGACGAGGCGCAGGCACGCACGTTGAAAGCATTCGCGGAAAAAGGCGCCGACGGTTTCTACAAGGGCGAAGTCGCCGAGGAAATGGTCGCGGCGGTGAAGGCGGCCGGCGGCACGTGGACGACGGCCGACCTCGCGAGCTACCGGACCCGGGAACGCGCGCCGATCGAGCTGACCTACAACGGCTACAGAATCATCACCGCACCACCGGTGTCGTCGGGCGGCGTCGTCGTCGGCGAAGTGCTGAACATCCTCGCCGGCATCGATTTGAAGAGCCTCGATCAAGCGCATCGCATCCATTACGAAGTCGAAGCGATGCGTCGTGCGTATCGCGACCACAACGAATATCTCGGCGATCCGGATTTCGTGAAGATGCCGATGGACATGCTGCTCTCGCCCTACTACGCGGACGGACTGCGCCAGAGCATCCTGCCCGAGCAGGCGACGAAATCCGAATGGCTGCCGGCGGTGCACGCCAAGGAGCCGGGCATGCACACCACGCATTTCTCGATCATCGACAAGGACGGCAACATGGTGTCGATGACCTGCACGGTCAACACCACGCTCGGCTCTGCCTTCGTCGCCGGCAAGAGCGGCGTGCTGCTCAACAACGAGATGGACGACTTCGCCCTGGTCGCCGGCCAGCCGAATGCGTTCGGCCTGATCGGCGGCGAAGCCAACGCGCCGGTCGCGGGCAAGCGCATGCTCTCGTCGATGACGCCGAGCATCATCATCGGCAAAGATCGCCTCGCCGTCATCGGCTCGCCCGGCGGCTCGACGATCATGACTCAGGTGCTCGAAGGCATGCTCGCGTTCATGGACGGCAAGAGCGCGTCCGAGATCACCGCGCAGAAGCGCTTCCATCACCAATACCTGCCCGACACGGTCGAGATCGAACCGGGCAGCCTGCCCGCGGACGTGGTCGCAAAGCTCAAAGCGATGGGCCACGACGTGCGCGAGCGCGAGCCGTGGGGCAATATGAATGTCGTGGTCTGGGACAAGACGACGAACACGAAGACGGCGGCGAGCGATCCGCGCAGCAAGAGCGGCCTCGGCAAAGTCCAAGCGATGCGCTGACAGCGCGTGCTGACCCTCGATCCGATCCAGACCCTTGCGGCCGGCGGCCTCTGCCTGCTCGCCGGCTACGCCATCCGGCGGCGCTTGCCGCTGCTGGCGCGGTTCAACATTCCTGCCGCGGTGATCGGCGGCCTGGTCGTCGCGCTCGCGTTGCTGTTGTGCCGGCATTGGGATGTCGTGCCGGTGCAGTTCGATGCGTCGCTGTCGAAGCCATTGATGATCGCGTTCTTCGCCAGCGTCGGCTTCAACGCGAGCGTGAAACTGCTCCGGGTCAGCGGCCCGCAAGTCGCGCTGTTGCTCACTCTGGCGACGTTTCTCGCCATCGTGCAGGATCTCATCGGCATCGGCGTGGCCAAGGCATTCGGCCTGCATCCGTTATTCGGCATCGCCGCCGGATCGTCGACGCTCGCCGGCGGACCGGCCACCGGGCTCGCGTTCGCACCGCTGCTCGAACAGGCCGGCCTCGCCGGCGCGGCGAGCATCGCGATGGCCTCGGCGATGGCCGGCATCGTGCTGGGCTCGATCCTCGGCGCACCGCTGGCGACGATGCTGATCGAGCGCCACCGGCTCGTGCGCGAATCCTCCGAGGTCGATGCGTCCAGCGCACAGATTATCTCCGCAACGACGGTGGATGGCGGCAGCGAAACGGAGCGGATCCAGCGCACGCTCAAGCACATCGTCCTGCTTCTGGTCGCGATGGGCGTGGGCGCATGGATCAGCGACGGCGTGCACGCGCTCGGCGTGACCCTGCCGAGCTACACCGGCGCGATGCTCGTCGGCGCGCTGATTCGCAACCTCGACGATGGGTTCGGCTGGTTCCGTTTGTCGATGCCGAGCATCGAAGGCATCGGCAGCATCTGCCTCTCGTTGTTCATCTCGGTTGCGCTGATGGACCTGCACCTGTGGGAACTCGCCGGCATGGCCACGCCGCTGCTCGTCGATCTCGCCTTGCAGACGATCATCGTCGTCGCGTTCTGCTGCTGGCCGCTGTTGCGCCTGATGGGTCGCGACTACGACGCGGCCGTCATCACCGGCGGCTTCGCCGGCTTCATGCTCGGCATCACCGCCAACGCGATGGCGGTGATGGACTCGCTGGTCGAACGCTTCGGGCCCGCACCGCGTGCCTTCCTCGTCGCGCCGCTGGTCGGCGCGTTCCTGATCGACTTCACCAATGCCATCGTGATCACGTTCTTCATCAACGGCTGGAAGTGATGCGCGTGCTCGTCGCGGGCAGTGGCGTCATCGGCGTGAGCAGCGCTTGGTATCTGACGCGCGCCGGTTTCGAAGTGACCGTCGTGGAGCGCCAGCCCGCGCCCGCGCACGAGACCAGCTTCGCCAACGCCGGCCAGATCTCGCCGGGTTACGCCTCGCCCTGGGCCGCGCCCGGCGTGCCATTGAAAGCAATGAAGTGGCTGTTCTCCAAGGATGCGCCGCTGGTGATCCAGCCGGGCCTGGATCCGCGTCAATACCTGTGGCTGCTGCAAATGCTGCGCAATTGCACGACGCAGCGTTACGCGATCAACAAGGCACGCATGCTGCGCCTGGCCGAATACAGCCGCGATTGCCTCGACGAGTTGCGTGCGGAAACCGGCATAACCTACGAAGGCCAGCAACTCGGCACCACGCAGTTGTTCCGCACGCAAGCGCAGCTCGACGATGCAAACAGGGATATTGCGGTGCTCGAGCAATATGGCGTGCCATACGAAGTACTCGATCGCGCCGGTATCGTGAAGGTGGAGCCGGCGCTGGCCGGCGTGGTCGACCGCCTGGCAGGCGCACTGCGCCTGCCGCGCGACCAGACCGGCGATTGCGCGCTGTTCACGCAGCGGCTGGCCGAGCGTGCGCAAGCGGCAGGCGTGGAGTTCCGCTACAACGCCACGGTCGAAGCGCTCGAAGCGTCGGCAACCCGAATTACCGGCATACGCATCGATGGCAAAACCGAGAAGGCCGATCGCTACGTGCTCGCGCTCGGCAGTTACACGCCGCAACTACTTGCCGCGGTCGGTGTCCGCCTGCCGGTCTACCCGCTGAAAGGTTATTCGCTGACGCTGCCGATCACCGATCCGGCGATGGCGCCCGCATCGACCGTGCTCGATGAAAACCACAAGGTCGCCGTGACCCGGCTCGAGCAACGCATCCGTATCGGCGGCATCGCCGAAGTGTGCGGCTACAACCTGTCGCTGCCGCCGCGGCGCCGCGCGACACTGGAAAAAGTCGTCGCCGATTTGTACCCGCACGGAGGCGATCTGACCCGAGCCGAATTCTGGACGGGCTTGCGCCCGGCGACGCCGGACGGCACGCCGGTGGTCGGTGCTGCCGGCTTCGACAACTTGTATCTCAACACCGGCCACGGCACGCTCGGCTGGACGATGGCCTGCGGATCGGGACGCTATCTCGCCGATCTGATCGCCGGCGCGACGCCGCAGATCAGCAGCGAAGGGCTGGATATTTCCCGCTATGGCTGAACCATGAACATCGGACGCGTGCTGTCGATCTGTGGCCTATCCTGCCTGCTGCTCGCCGCCGGCGCGGCCCGCGCGGACGGCCCTGTTGCCACGGTGCGCGTCGCCTTCGATCGCGACGGCATCACTTCCGTGCGGACCGAGGGCTTCGCCGACAAGGACGCCGCGCGCGCGATCACCGCCAACGACCCTGTGCGCGTCGCCTCGATTTCCAAGCTGGTCACCATGATCGGCGTGATGCGTCTGGTCGAGATCGGCAAACTCGAACTGGACGCCGATGTTTCCAGGTATCTGGGATTCAAGCTGCGCAATCCCGCGTTTCCGGATGCGCCGATCAGCTTGCGCATGCTCGTGTCGCACCGCTCCAGCCTCAGCGATGCCGCGGGCTACTGGCAGACGCCGCTCGACGGCCGCCTGCACGACACGCTGGCCAATCCTCGCGCGTGGGACGGCGAGCACGCGCCGGGTACCTTTTTCCGCTACACCAACCTTAATTTTCCGGTCGTGGCGCAAACGATGGAGCGCGTCACCGGCGAGCGCTTCGATCGCCTCATGCAACGCCTCGTGCTCAAGCCGCTCGGCACCGACGCCTGTTTCGGCTGGGCCGCCTGCGACGAGGCGACCGTCGCGCGCGCAGTGACGCTATACGACGCCGGCGGCAAACCGCTCGTGGACGACAATCACGGCCGCAGGCCGGACTGCACGGTGCGGCCTGCGCGCGATGGCAGTTGCGACTTGTCGCGCTATCGCCCGGGCGACAACGGCGCGCTGTTCGGGCCGCAGGGCGGCCTGCGCATTTCCGGCGTCGATCTCGCGCGCATCGGCATGATGCTGCTCGGCGACGGCACGCTCGCCCTCAACGGCGCACGGCTGCTGACGCGCGAATCCGCGCGCGCGATGGCCAAGCCGCTATGGCAATACGACGGCCGCAACGGGCTGACCTTCGAGGAGGATAGCGACGACCATCAGCCGGGGTTCTTCTGCCGCTGGGGCATGGGCATGCAGATTCTCGCCACGCATGCCGAGGGTTGCCGCGAGGATCCGTTTGGCGACGGTGTTGCGCGCATCGGCCATTCCGGCACCGCCTATGGCGTACAGGCGGGCATTTGGCTGGATCGCGAGCGCGGCAGCGGCGTCGTGTGGTTCGCGACGGGCATGCCCGAAGAACGAACGGGCGGACGCTCGGCGTTCAGCGCACTCGAAGAAAAGCTCGCGAGCGGAAAGTGATCCGCCGACATCGATCGCGATTGCGGATCAATCGGCTTCGCGTTGCTTGAGCGCCTGGAACTCGTCGAACAGGCGGCGCCAGAGCGGACCGGGCTCGCCCTCACCCACTGCTTGGCTGTCGAGCGAGGTGACCGGCAAGGCCTCGCGCGTCGAACTCGCGATCCAGATTTCATCGGCCGTGAGCAGTTCGTCGCGGCGCACTTCGCGCACCTCAAGCGGCAGCTTCAGCGCATCGAGCACGTCGGCGACGACGAGGCGCGTGATGCTCGGCAAGCGCTCGTGGCTCGCGGGCGGCGTAGCGACGCGTCCGTCCCTGACCACGAACACGGCGCTCGAACTGCCTTCGGCGAGGCGCTCGCCGCGCACAAGGATCGCCTCGTCGGCACCGCGCCGCCTGGCTTCGATCTTCAGCATCACCGGACCGACCAAAGCGACGGACTTGATGTCGCAACGCTGCCAGCGGATGTCTTCGAGCGTGGCTGCCGAGATACCGCGCTGAAGCAGTTCGGGTTTCGGCGGCGCGAGCCGAAAGCAGAAACCGAACACCGTCGGCTGCATGCCCCGCTCGGGCAGGAAATCGCGCCCCTTGCCGGCACCGCGCGAGATTTCGAGATAGATGCCCATGTCACCGCCGCCATTGGCGTCGATCAGCTCATGCACGAGTTCGGTCCAGCGCGCATGCGAATGCGGATTGGCTATTTCGAGCGCGGCCAGGCCGTCCTGCAAACGATCGAAGTGCGCGTCGAGTCGGAACGGTCTGCCGGCATATACCGGCACGACTTCGTAGATGCCGTCGCCGAACAGGAAGCCGCGATCGAGTGGCGAGATGCGCGCATCGATCAGCGGAACAATGACGCCGTTGAGCAGGGAATTGGGGAGTGCGTCGGCCATGTCGGTGCTACGGTTCCGGAGAATCGATGAAATCGGGATTTGCGTTCATTCCAGCGCGACCCCAGCGGCCTGCAGGCGTCTGCGCAACGGATCGAGCTTGTCACCGTAGCGCGCGCTGCGCGCAGTGTCGCGGCGCAACGGCTGGCGCACCTGCGCGGCGCTCGGGGCGCTGAGCACGGCGCGTTCGGTCTTGTGGAATTCGAGACAGGCGCGGTCGAACGGCAGGTCGCAGAAATCGAGCAGGCGGCGAATCTCGGCGTCCGGATCGGCCTGCAGGTTTTCGTACTCGAGATCAAGCACACGGTCGGGATACTGCTCGTGCCAGAAGCGCGTGAGGCGCAGGAAGTCGATGCAGTAGTCGGCCAACTCATCGAGATCGCAGGCAAACGCGCTGCGTTCGCTGAAAAGTTGGCGGAAGCACGCCAGGCAGGTCTCCACCGGATCGCGCCGGATGATCACCACACGCGCCGCCGGCAGCATCGCCAATGCCGGCCCGACGAGGTACCAGCTCAGCAGGCTCTTGTCGGTGAAGCGTGGCTTGGTTTCGCGCCAACGCGCGGTGCGCGCGAGGTATTCGCGACCGAGACGCTGCCAGTCCTGCGCCGTGGCATCGGCTGCCCAAAGCGGATAGGCCGAATTGCGACGCCGGGTTTCCGCATCGATGATTTCAGTAAGGTCCTTGATCTCGTTGGCGCCTTCGACCTGCGGATGCGAAGCGAGGATCTGTTCGACCAGGGTCGAACCGGAACGCGGAATGCTGACGATGAAGATGACCTCGCCGCCAAGCCGCTCGTCCAGCGGTGAGGGTGTTCCACTGGCGAACACGCGCTGGATCTCGTCCACGCGCTTGCGTTCACCCGCCGCATCCCACTTCACGCGCCGGCGCCGTGACGCGTTGGCGGTGCGGAACGCCTCGAAGGCTTGCGCATAATCGCCGCGACTTTCCAAGGCCTTCGCGTAGGTGAAGCCGAGCAATTCGCGGTCGCGTGGCGACAGGTTCGGGCGCGCCAAGGCGCTCTGCAGGGATGCGGCATCCGCGGCATCGAAGCGCAGCGTGTTGAGATTCGACAGGCCGAACCATCCTTCGGCGTTGCCGGGGTCGCGACGCAGCACTTCGCGAAAACCCGCGATCGCGGCATCGACCTCGCCGAGGCTCGCCTGCGCCTTGGCCAACGACAGTCGCGCGGAAACATGCGCAGGATCGAGTTCGAGCGCGCGGCGCAACGCGGCGACCGCATCGATGGTATGCACCTGCTGCACCAGCGCCTCGCCGAGATTGAACCAGGCCGATGCGGAACGCGGCGCGAGCTCGCAGGCATGGCGCAGATGCTTCACCGCATCGGTGGTTTCGCCGTGTTCGTGCAGCGCGATCCCGAGGCAGACGTGGATGTCGGCGTCGTCGGGATGCGCGGCCAGCACGCGCCGGAAGCAATCGATCGCGCGCGCGTGATCACCGAGGCGCTGCACCGCCATACCGAGCAGGCGCGTGGCGCTCAAATCGTTCGGCGCCAGCGCGAGCACGTTCGACAACGAGTGCTCGGCGGCGGCGAAGTCGCGGCGCTCCCATTCCTCGCGTGCGCGCGCGAACATGCGCGCTGCCGTGCGCGAAAGCGGAGGTTGTGATGTTTCCTGTGCAGGTCGTTCTGGCTGAAGCGTCATGTCATTGCCGGCTGCCAATGCCTGTCACGCGAAGGGACAGGCTGCGATGCAGGCTACACAAGACACCCGAAGCGCGCAAAAAAATGCCGGGCAGATCCCTGCCCGGCGCTGGAGAACTCGCACACTTCAGAAGTCGTAGGCCACGGAGAAGCGGACATAACGGGGCGCTGTCGAATCGAGGATCCTGCCATAGTCGACCCTCGGATTGGACGTTGAACGGAAACTGTCGCCGTAGTACAGCGCCACCTGGTTGTTGAACACGTTGAAGATGCCCAGGTTGAAGTCGAGCTTGTGATCGGCCCAGTCCGGCCGGTAGTCCACGCTGAGATTGAGCTGATGATTCCACGGCAGACGGCCGAGCGAACCCGGCGGCACCGGCTTGCCGCCGCACCAGTAATAGGTGCTGGAACCGTGCAAGGCAACTTGATCGACGCCGTAACGGCCACGGCACATGCGCGGCGAGCCGGAGGCGATGTACAGGTTGCCGCCGAGCGTCCATTCCGAAGTGAGCGCATACGCGCCGAAGACCTTGAGCTGGTGCTTGCGGTCGTTCGGCTGGACACCATTGGAGTGCTCCATTCTTTCCGGGAAATCCCAAGCGGTGGTAATCGATTCGTAGGACCCGCCCTGCGCGGAATACGTGCTCACCGGCCCTTCCGTGTTGCCCCAGGTGCGCGAGAACACGTAGTCGATCTTGGCGAACCATTTGCTGTCCCAGGCGTGTTCCAGCGACAGGTCGATCGAGTAGTAGCGGCGCTTCGGGCCTTCGATGAAGCCCTGGTCCGCCTTGGTGAACTTCACCGGCACGAGGCTGCCGTCCGGCGACTTCATCAACAGATTGTTGGTTTCGCCCGGATTGACCAGAACCAGGCTCTGCGCGTATTGGTCGCAGTCGGCCGGCGTCATCCAGGCATAGCCCTGCGCGCGCCCGGCCGCGCATTCATTCTGGATGGCGTCGTAGTCGTCGATGATGCGGTTCATGCGCTGGTACGTACCTGTCGCACCGAATGTCCAGTTCGTGCCAAGCATGTCGAACTGCTGCTGCATGCCGAAGACGAAGTTGTCGGAAAACTCGGCCTTGATGTTCTGCGCGGCGGAGATGCGTGGGTCCTTGGCCTGGCCGTATTCGCTGTCGATCGACACGCCCGTCGTCGGATTCTGCGGCAGCGGCGTGAATCCGATCGGTTCGCCGGTGGTCGGATTGACGCCGGTGTAGGTGCCGTAAACGCCGGCGTTCGTCACCGGTGCGGCGATCGACAGCGCTACATTCGCCGGCAGCGCCAGATAGTAACGGCCGGCATTGCCGAATACTTTCAAACTGGAATCGCCGTGCACGTCCCAGCTGAAGCCGATGCGCGGCGCCCATTGCGGCTTGGTCTCACGGATATATGCCTCGCCTGACGCATCGTAGTTCACGAACGCGTCGTCGCGCAGGCCGAGGTTCAGCAACAGATTCGGCGTCACCTGCCAGTTGTCCATAATGTATGCGGCACGCTGCGAGACGCGCACCGAGGCGGCCGAAATGTCGACGTGTTTTTGCACGTAGTAGCAATGCACCTTGCCGGTGGAGTCGGGATGGCATTGCGTCGACGGTGCGACATACGGCGGCACGCTGGGATCGACGCCGAATACCGGCTGACCGGGGGTGCTTGTGCCGTAGATCCATTGATAGCCGGTTCCCGGGTTCACCGAGCCGTCGTTCAGATCCTGGGAATTGATGTTGTCGATGCCGAGCTGGAAGTCGTGATCGCCCCGCTTCCAGTCCACACTCAAACGATAATTCGTCACCGTTTCGCGATGATTGGGATCTGCGATCGACGAATTGCTCTGCGAGTTGATGATGCCGCCGGGCGGAACGAACGCGGGATCCTGGTTGGATGCGCTGGCGACGTGCGGCAACGACGGATTGAAGCCGGGATAGGCAGGTTGCTGCGTGTAGTACTCGCCGTGCATCTTGCCGAACGTCGCGTTCAGGGTCAGGTTGTCGGTGAGGTAGGATGTGTAATTCGCCACCCACATGCGGAACGCGGTCTTGTTGGTCTGGTCGAGGCCGGTAAAATCGCCGCGCTGCTGGGTGGCATAGTCGAAGTCGTAGATCGTTCCCCAGGTCTTGTGCTCGTTCTGCAGGCCGGTGAGGCTGAAGACGTTGGCATCGTTGATGTTCCAGTTGACCTTGGCGTAGACCTTCGGATCGTGCACGGTCACGTCTTCGCTGTTGGCGCTGCTGAAGGCTCCGGTGGTCCGATAATGGGTGTTGTCCTGTTCGACACCAAGAAAGAAGAACAACCTGTCCTGGATGATCGGACCGCTGACATAGGCGTCGTAGATCGTTTCGCTGTGATTGTTGTTCTTGCGGAAGACAGCTATATCGCCGGGCCTGCTACCCTGCTCCGTGATCAGCGGGTTGGCGTAGTAATAATTGATCGGATCGTCGCGCAGGCTACCCGGCTGCCACAGCGCGCGTGCGCCGAAATGCCAATCGTTGGAACCGCTCTTGCCGATCTGGTTGATCACGCCGCCGATCGAGCGGCCATAGCGAGCGTCATAGCCGCTGATGGAAGTCTGCTGCTGCTCGATGGCGCCGTAGGGCAGCGAGACGCCACCCATGTTGTTGAGCAGCTCCGTGGTGTTCATGCCGTCCACGTAGTAGGCATTCTCGGCCGCGGAGGCTCCGCCGAACACCAATGTCCCGGTACCCAGCGGGCCGGTGCCCAATTCGGCCGAAGCCATGTTGACGCCCGGCGCGAGCATGGCGACGTCCTCGGCGCTGCGCGCGATCGGCAACTGCTGCAACTGCTTCGCCGTGATCGTCGTCACCTGGTTGGTGGTGGACACGTCGATCGTCGCCGCCTGCCCCGTGACCTTGATCGTATTGAGGGTCTCGGCCGACGTGGCCGCTGCCTTCGTCACGAAGTCCACCGCGACCGCACCCGCCGCCACCGGGCTGACATCCTTGCGCGAGTCTACGACCTTGCCGTCGCGCAGCAGCGTAACGGTGTAGCTGCCGACCGGCAGTGTGACCGAGTACTTGCCGTTCGCATCCACCTCCACGGTGCGATTGAAACCCGCACCGCCGGTGATCTGGATCGTTTCGCCGGCCGCCACCGGAACCGTGCCGTAGATGGTGCCGTTGGTCGCCTGCGCCCACACCGTATTGGCGAGGCTGAAAGTGACCGCTCCGATGGCGAGTGCCAGCGCCTTGCGCCGGAAGATGTTCTTGCGATGCAACGTACGCGACTTGCCCTTCATGATTCTTACTCCCCAATCGTGGGAACTCAGGTAATGTTGTCTCGACGCAGCGATCGCTTGCTGCCGCATCTTGTTGTCGGCATTCCGCGCAGCCCCATGGTCATGACCACTGACCAGCCGCATTGCGCGGTACGCGTTCGAGCATACTTATCCCGCCGTGGCAACCACCAATGAAAAGACCAGCACCCCGCATAGCTGTGGGTTATGGTTTTTGCAGACCGCCGCGGCGCCGCGCGCCCTCGGAAACCGCGGTCTGACGCGAAAGCGCGGGCGTCGGCAAGAGCGCCCCCAACAGACGCCGGGCGGGCTGGAGTCGCCTCTACGCGCGCGGAGCGTCCATGTACGATGCGCGCCGATGACTGTGTCCGCGCTGCGCGAACTGCCAAGCAAATCCGTGCTCGCCGCCGAGACTGCAGTCTTTAGTCTTTCCCGGAGCGCAGAAATTCGCGCCTGGCGTCGCCGCCAAACGGGAAAACCATCGAATCATTTGGAGGGCGGAATGAAACGATTGACACGGTTGCTCGGCGCAGCGGCCCTGGTGGCGTCTATGCCTTGCATGGCAGAAGCAGGCAACGACGTGCCAACCGGCACCGTCGCGCTGACGGTACGCCTGCCCGATCCGGGTCAGAAACTCCTCTACGTGCACGAAATCATTCCCGCCAAACCGGGACCGCTGACGCTCTACTACCCGAAATGGATTCCCGGCGACCACTCGCCCGACGGGCCGATAGAGCAAGTCATGGGCTTGCAGTTCACGGCCGGCGGCCAGCACATCGCATGGCGGCGCGACGAGCTGGACCGGTTTGCATTTCATCTGACCGTGCCGGCAGGTGTGCAGCAACTCGAAGTCGATTTCCAGTTCCCAGCGGAAAAGCGAGTGACGCCGAACCTGATCGACCTCACCTGGGATCACGTCGCGTTGTACCAGGCGGGGTCTCCGACCAAGGCGCAACTCTTTCAACCGACGCTCGTGATTCCCGCCGGCTGGCAGCACGCGAGTGCACTGGAGACGGCAACTCAAGACGGCGGTCGCATCGCGTTCAAGCCCGTGCCGTTCGATATGCTGGTCGACTCGCCGGTGATCGCCGGAAAATATTTCCGCTCGATCGAGATCACGCCGAAAGGTTCGAAGGTGCAGCGCTGGCTCGACATGGTCGGCGATTCTGCGGCGGCCATCGGCATTTCCGACAAGCAGCTCGCCGGCTTCCGCAATCTGATCGCACAGGCGCAGGCGCTGTTCCACTCGCATCATTACGACCGCTACCACCTGCTGTTGACCTTGAGCGATCACACCTCGGTCGGCGGCCTGGAGCATCACCAGTCGAGCGACGACCGCGCGCGCAGCGGCGCGAAGATGTTCGCCGATGCCGACCACTTCATGCTCGACGGCTCGCTGCTGCCGCACGAATACACGCATTCGTGGAACGGCAAGTTCATGCGTCCCGCCGGTCTTGCGACGCCCGATTTCGAACAGCCCATGCGTCCCGAGCTGCTCTGGGTTTACGAGGGACTGACGGTTTACCTCGGCGATGTCCTGACCGTGCGCAGCGGCCTGTGGTCGGCCGACACCTGGCGCGAGGCCGTGGCCTACCGCGCCGAGGAAATGGTTCGCCGCACCGGCCGCGCCTGGCGGCCGCTGATCGACACGACCGTCGCCGTCGACTACTCCGCGCCGAGCGCGTGGGCCAACTGGCGCCGGCAAAACGACTTTTATCGCGAAGGCCAACTGCTGTGGCTGGCCGTCGACATGAAAATCCGCGAGCTGAGCCACGACAAGCACTCCGTCGACGATTTCGCGCAGATCTTCTTCGGTGTCGACGACGGCAGTTTCGTCGTCCACGCCTACACCGTCGACGACGTCGTCGCCGCGTTGAACAAGGTGCAGCCCTGGGATTGGGCGAATTTCCTGCACGGCTGGGTGAACGGCACGGACGAACGGCAAGTGCCGCTGCTGTCCGGCATCGAGGCCAGCGGCTGGAAATTGGCCTACGCCGACAAATCGTCCGGTTACCAGAATGCGCTCGAAAACGTCGGCAATGGCGAGCTCGAAGGCAAGGGCATCAACGCGATGTCCACGCTCGGCGTGTTCCTGCACGACGACGGCAAAGTCGCGGACGTGCTCTGGGACGGTCCGGCGTTCAAGGCCGGCCTCGCGCCCGGCATGAAACTCGTTTCCATCGACGAGCGCCCTTTCAGCGCGGCCGTGCTGCGTGAAGAAATCATCGCCGCGCAGCAGAGCAAGAAGCCGTTGCAACTGAATTTGGAACACGACGGCGTCAACGAACTGCACGCGATCCAATACGATGGTGGGCTGAAATACCCCGTCCTGGTCCGCGTCCCGGGCAAGACCGACTACCTGCAACGAATCCTCGCGCCGAAACCGGTTGGCAAGGGCTAGTGACGCGGCAAACAATGGCGCAGCCGGAAGCGAGGCGAACATCGATGCACAGGATGCCGATTGAAGCAAAACGCGGCTCGCGTCTGCATATCGCGATATTGACCGCGCTGTTGGCGATGGGGCTGCCTGCAGCCGCTTGCGCCGGTGCGAACGGCGGCGATCTGCGCGCGGTCGTCGATCTCGTGACCGCCGGGCAATTCCACGCGGCCGCAGCGCGCATCGACGCCGGATTGCAGCAGCCGGACCTGTCTGCGGCAACGCGCCGCGCATTCGAGTTCCAGCGCGAACGCATGGCGCGCATGCGCTACGACTTCAGCCTCGACGCCGATCAAGTCGAGTCGAAGCTGCGCGAGAAGATTCCCGATCTCAGCGATGCCGATTTCGCGCGCTGGGATGCGCAAGGCTTGTTCGAGTTCATGGTCATCGACGGCGAGCGCAAGTATTTCAAACGCTCGCCATCCAACCTGTTTCACCTGAGTGCGGAAGCGCGCGCACGCGGTAACGGGCTCGCTTCAACCGCCGACAGCGGTCTGCCCAAAGACGTCAACGACCACTACCTCGATTTCGATCAGCAGACGATCCGCCAGGCGCTGGCGACGGGCCACTCCAGCGTGCTGCCGCAGCGTGTGCGGGTGACGCAGAAATTGACCGTGGATGCCGATGCGGTGCCCGCTGGCAAGACCATCCGCGCATGGATTCCCTACCCTCGTGCGATCAAGGGCCAGCAGGAAAGCATCCGTTTCGTTTCCAGCGAACCTTCCAAGCATCGCATCGCGCCCGAGTCGGCACTGCAACGCACGGCGTACCTCGAAGCAACGGCAAAGGCCGGCAAGCCGACCGTGTTCTCGGCGACCTACGAAGTGACGCTGCAGTCACAATTCCACGCGATCGAGGCGGACAAGGTCGTGCCGGCCAAGATCAAGCCCGAGCTCGCGCCGTTCGTCGCCGAGCGTGCGCCGCACATCGTGTTCAGCGAACCGCTGCGCGTGTTTTCCCGGCAGGTCGTCGGCGATGAAACCAACCTCTACCGCATCGCGCAGAAAATCTTCGCCGCGGTCGACGAGATTCCCTGGGCCGGTGCACGCGAATATTCGACGATCGCCAATCTCAGCGACTACACCTTGCATGCAGGCCACGGCGACTGCGGCGAGCAGACCCTGCTGCTGATCGCGCTGATGCGCCTGAACGGTATCCCAGCGCGCTGGCAGTCCGGCTGGACCTTCACCGCCGGCGACTACGAGAACATCCACGACTGGGCCGAAATTTACCTTGCACCCTACGGCTGGATTCCCGTGGACGTCACTTACGGTCGCCTCGACTCCGCCGATCCTGCGCTGAAATGGTTCTACCTCGGCGGCCTCGACAATTTCCGCATTGCCTTCAACGACGACTTCGCGCAGGAGTTCGTTCCGCCCAAGCGTTTCTTCCGCTCCGACAACGTCGATTCGCAGCGCGGCGAAATCGAATGGGACGAAGGCAACCTTTACTACGACAAATGGAACTACGCCTTCAGCTGGAAAATCCTGCCGTCGAAAGGAACCTCTGAATAAACGTAGCGAGCGAAGACAGGTCGCGCGTCGCCGGAGCGCAGGAACCGGAGTTTACGAATAGTAAATGAGGATTCCGAGCACCGCCGGCGCGTGGGCTGCCGAGCACAGTAGTTTATTCAGAGGTTCTAACAGAATTGACTGTTACTCCCAATCCCGCAGGTTCGCATGTTTGCCAAGCGCCATCGCATCGCCTCCCTCACCTCGCTGCTTCTCGTGGCCGTGCTGTGCTTCACCGGTTGCGCCGCTTCTTCGACGCAGACCAAGCCGCGCGATTTGCCTTGGCGGGATTCGCGTCAACTCGTGCTCGTGATCATTCCGGACTGGAATGCCGACCACGGCCGCCTGCGCACCTATGCGCGCGACGATGGGCACTGGCGCGCCGTGAACGCGGCGCAACCGGTCACGATCGGCCACGCCGGGGCTGCCTGGGGCCTGGGCTTGAACGCAACGCACGCCGACGGCCCGATCAAACACGAAGGCGACGGCCGCAGCGCGGCGGGCGTGTTCCGCATCGGCGATGCATTCGGCTACGCCGACCACGCCGACACCGGGCTGGCGTATCGCGCCTTGCAGGCCTCCGACTACTGCGTAGACGTCGACGGCTCGCCGATGTACAACCGCATCGTCGATGCGAATGCGGTCGATGCGAAAGGTTCGACCGAACCGATGCGCCGCGACCTGCACATGAACGGTGACCAGCGCTACCGCCTCGGCTTCGTCATCGAGCATAACGCGGCCGGCCAAAGCGGCGCAGGCAGCTGCATCTTCGCCCACCTGTGGCAGTCGCCGACCGACACCACGACGGGCTGCACGGCGATGAGCGATGTCACGATGCAAGCCATGCTCGCCTGGCTCAAGCGCGAGGACGCGCCCATCTTCGTGCTGCTGCCGGAGCGCGAATACGCGCGCCTGCAGGCACAATGGGATCTTCCGCCAGCGGAGGTGCAACCTTGAACGCAACGACGCGCGTGCTGATCGGTCTGGTGCTGGGCGCGCTCGCCGGACTCGCCCTCGACGCTTACGACTCCGCCGTTGCGGTAAAGGTCGCAGACTGGATCCAGCCCCTGGGCCGCCTGTGGCTCAATGCGCTGCAGATGACCGTGGTGCCGCTGGTGTTCGCACTCGTTGTCGTCGGCGTCAATGCGGCGAGCGACGCGGCCGCGTCGGGACGCATCGCGCGGCGCGCGCTCGTCGTATTCGTCGTGCTGCTGACGATCGGAGTGACCGTGGCGGCAGTGGCCGCGCCGATGTTGTACGGCCTGTTCACGCGCCATCCTTCCCTGGCCGCGGCCCTCGGTGGCGCAGTGTCCGCGGGTGCGCCGTCGGCAACGCAAGTCGGCTGGGCCGACTGGCTCAACGGCATCGTGCCGAGCAACGCGCTGATGGCCGCCGCGCAGAGCGCGATGCTGCCGCTGGTCGTGTTCGCCCTGTTCTTCGGCTTTGCCGTGTCGCGCATCGAGGCGGCTCGGCGCGAACTGCTGGTGACTTTTTTCCAGGCGATTGCCGATGCGATGATCGTCACCGTGCGCTGGGTGCTCGAGGCGGCGCCGTTCGGCGTGTTCGCGCTGATCCTCGCGGTGTGCGCGCGCGCGGGCATGCACATGATCGGCGCGCTCGGCGTCTACGTGCTCGTCGAAAGCACGCTGTACGTGATGGCCACGCTGCTGATGCTGCTGGTCGCCTGGCTGTGGGGCGGCGAAAGCTTGCGCCGCTACGTGCCGGCGCTGGTGCCGGCGCAGATCGTGGCCGCGAGCACGCAGTCCTCGCTGGCCGCGCTGCCGGCGATGCTGGAAAGCGCGCAACGCCTGGGCTATCCGCAGCGAATCGCGGCGCTGGTATTGCCGATGGCGGTGAGCCTGTGCCGGTTGACGAGCCCGGTGCAGTACATCGCTTCGTCGTGCTTCATCGCCTGGGCGCTCGGCATCGACCTCGGCCCCGCGCAACTCATCGCGGGTGCGGCGCTCGCGGTCGTGATCAGCCTCGGCGCGGTCAGTCTGCCCGGACAGGTGAGTTTCCTTGCGACCAACATGCCCGTGGCGCAGGCGATGGGCGTGCCGGTGGGGCCGCTCGCGCTGATGCTTGCGGTGGACGCTCTGCCCGATGCCATCGGCACGGCGGGCAACGTCACTGCCGACATCACCGCGGTCAGCGTGGTGACCCGCCAGTCCTCGGCGGATGCGGCTTGAACGCGATCGCCGACCAAGCCCGGCGCTATTTCCGCAGTAGCTTTTCTGCGTGGGCAAGATCCTCGGCAGTATCGACACCCGGAGGAAATATTTCCGGCGCGATGCGCACGGCAATGCGATAGCCATGCTCGAGCGCGCGCAATTGCTCGAGCGATTCGGCGCGTTCTAGCGGCGTCGGTGCAAGCCGCGCGAAGGTGCGCAGGAAGCCTGCGCGATACGCGTAGATGCCGATGTGGCGCAACAGCGGCACCTGCTGCGGCAACGCATCTCGCGACTTCGCGAACGCGTCGCGCGGCCACGGCACCGCGGCGCGGCTGAAGTACAACGCGTGACCGTCGCCCGTGCAGACGACCTTGACGCAATTCGGGTTGAGGAATTCCTCGATGCTCGCGACCGGCGTCGCCAGAGTCGCCATCGGCGCGTCGCCTTGCGCGAGCGCTGCGGCGACCTCGCGAATGCCGCTCGCCGGCGCGAGCGGTTCGTCGCCTTGCAGGTTGACCACGATCGCGTCGTCTGGCCAACCCAACGCCTCCACGCACTCGGCGAGGCGATCGCTGCCCGAGGTGTGATCGGCGCGCGTCATCGCAACCGTCGCGCCGGAACCGTCAAGCGCCGCGACGATGCGCGCATCGTCGGTCGCGACGACGACCTGCGCCGCGCCGGCCGCCTGCGCACGGCGCACGACGTGGCGGATCATCGGCTCGCCGGCCAGCGGCAGCAGCGGCTTGCCGGGCAGGCGCGTCGATGCATAGCGCGCAGGAATGGCGACGATGAAAGGCTGCGTCATGCTGGCGATGGTTCGCGCTGTTGTTGCGGGGCCTGCATCATAGTGCAATGCCGCGGCGCGATTGAATTCACGGCTGCGGCAACCGCTCGATGTGGCGCTTCGCCTTTTCCTCGGCGACCATCTTGCGCACGTCGGCGAGCAATTGCTTGGCGTCGAACACGATGCCGTCCTTGATCGTGTACTCAACCCCGCCCACGCGCTGCACCTTGCCGTCCTCGCCGAGGCGGATATGGCCGGTGCCGTAGAGCACCTTGAAGTTGCCCAGCGGATTTTCCTTGAGCACGACGAGATCGGCGAACTTGCCGGGCTCGATCGTGCCGAGTCGCTGTTCCTCGCCGAGCGCCTGCGCGCCGTTGAGCGTCGCTGCGCGGATCACCTCGAGCGGATGGAATCCGGCTTCGCGCAGCAGCTCGAGTTCCTGGATGGTGCCGAAACCGTAGAGCTGGTAGATGAAGCCCGAGTCGGAGCCGACCGTGACACGGCCGCCGCGGTTCTTGTAGTCGTTGACGAAGCCCATCCAGCGCCGATAGTTGTCGCGCCAGGCGACTTCGTCCTCCGTACCCCAATCGAAGAAGAAGCTGCCGTGGTGGTCGCGGTTCGGCGTGTAGAAATCCCACAGTTGCGGCAAAGTATACTCCTCATGCCAGTCCGCGCGCCGCGCGCGCATGAGGTCGCGCGAGGCGTTGTAGATCGTGAAGGTGGGGTCGATCGTGAAATCGAGTTTGAGCAGTTCGCTGATGACGGCCTCGTACTTGTCGCTACCCTTGGTCGCGGCCTGCGCCCACAGGCGCCCGGCCTGGCCGAAGCGGTCGGCTTCGTTGTTGTAGTTGTATGCCGGCGGGTAGTCCTGCACGGTGCGATCGTCGAACAGCGCTTCGGGCAGGCCGTACCAGTGTTCCATCGAGGTCAGGCCCCAGCGCGCCGTGGTCAGCACGTTGACGCGCGCCACGTCGAGCTGCGCGTGATGGCAGGCGCTGCGCATGCCCAGCTTCTTCAGTTCTGCGAACGCGGCCTCGAGCACGTCGGGCCGGTAGCCGAAGCATTTCATGCCGACGATCCCCTTGGCTTTCATCTCGCGCACCCACTCGCGCGCCTGCTCCGGCCGTGTCATCGGCGCGTGCTCCTTGAAGCCGAACGCGGCGTACGCAAAGATGCGCGGCGCGGTGATCGCGTTCGCCGCGCTGCGTTTGGCCTCGCTCACACACCAGTCGACGCCGTTCATGCAGCCGGGCTCGCGCACTGTGGTGATGCCGTTGCCAAGCCAGAGCTTGTAGACGTATTCGGCCGGCGTACCCTGCTCGGCGCCGCCGATGTGGCCGTGCATGTCGATAATTCCAGGTATGACGTAGTGGCCGCTAAGATCCATCTCGCGGCCGCCTGCGGCGAGCTTGGGCCGCTTGTCCGCATCGATGGTCGCGCCGGGATTGCCGACCGACTGCACCTTGACGATATGGTTGCCCTCGATCACCACGTCAGCCGCCCCGAACGCCGGGCTGCCGGTGCCGTTGATCACGGTGACACCGCGCAGGATCAGCTGCGAATACGGCCCTTCGCCTTCGTGACGCGGCGGTGCTGGTACCACCTCGCCGCTCGGTTGAGCGGGCGCGGCCACCACAAACGAAACGTCGTGCGTGCAAAGCAGGGCCACAGCAAGCGCAGCTAGTCCGACCCGATTACGCATGACATCTCCCCACTGGCAGCCGTCGAGTCTGGATAAAATATCAGAGATCACGCGCCACGGCGGATCGCGCATTCGGCGGCCGCGACGCGGGACGCACAGAACCCATCCGCATCGCACAAGACAACGGCGGTATCGGCCATGACCATTTTGGCTCCGTGTCATGCAAACGAATCGGACCGGGTCTGTTTGCCCGACATGCGATAATTTTCCCGGTCGACGCGAAACCGCCAGATTTTCTCCATACGCATCGAACACCCTATGCCCATGCCGCGCAAATGGACCCCGACTCGTGTGCTGCGGTGGACGATCTGGACATCGCCGCACCTCGGCTTGATCGAGTTCACTTGTTGAACCGCTCGCCGCTCTACGCCCCCACACTGATGGCCGCGAGCGCGGTGTTGTTCGCGCTGATGGCGATCGCGCTGCGCTTCGCCACTGCGCAGGTCAGCGCGTTCGAGGCGGGTTTCTTCCGCAGTCTGTTCGGCCTGGTGTTCGCACTGCCGCTGCTGATCAAGCCAGGACTCGGCATGTTGCGCACGCGCAGCTTCGGCCTGTACCTGGTGCGCGGCACGACCGGCACGCTGTCGATGCTCGCGAGCTTCTGGGCGCTGGCCCACCTACCGCTCGCGCAGGCGATATCGATCTCGTACTCGACGCCGCTGTTCGTCACCGTTGGCGCCGTGTTCATCCTCGGCGAAATCGTGCGCGCGCGACGCTGGAGTGCGGTCGTGATCGGCTTCGTCGGTGTGCTCATTATCATGCGCCCCGGGGGCATGCATTTCTCGTCCGACATGTTGATTGCGCTCGCCGGCGCGGCATTCGCGGCGATGTCGTATATCGCGATCAAGTATCTGTCGCGTACGGAATCGCCCGACGCCGTGGTGATCTACATGTCGGCGATCATGACCGTGATGTCGCTGGTGCCTGCACTGCTGCACTGGACCTGGCCCGACGCGACGGGCTGGTTCTGGCTCGTGCTGACCGGTCTGCTCGCGACCATCGCCCAGGTATGCATGACGCGCGCCTACCAAGCCGGCGAAGTGTCGGCGCTGATTCCGATCAACTTCATCCAGTTGCCGGTCGTGGTTGCTTGTGCCTGGTTCGCATTCGGCCAGACCATCGACACGGCAACCGTGATCGGCGCGGTCATCATCATAGGCGCGAACATCTACATCGCGCGGCGCGAAGCGATGCTTGCTCGTCACACCGTGACCGACCCGAAGATTGCGCCGAGCGAGTCGGGACAATCCGCTTGAGAGCGCGTCGCGCGTCCGCCGATGCCCTGCTTCGGTTACATTTCGCGCATCACACCCGGGACAAGCAGCATGGGCAACGAGGAAAACGGCATCGGAACGCAGCTGAGGCAGACCACGGCCCGCGTTCGCTTCAGCGAAATCGGCAGTTTCTCCGCGCTGGCCTTCAGCCTGCTGGCGCTGGTGACCTCGGTCTACCAGACTCGGCTGATGCAGTCGCAGACCGAGCTGATGCAGACGCAGGCGCGCGCGAGCGTCTGGCCCTACGTCACGATCGGCAAGAACGAGGACACCACTCCAGGCCGCGAGGCATTTTTCTGGCGGGTCGACAACAACGGCGTCGGCCCGGCGAAGATCGAGTCCGTGCGCGTGCTGGTTGACGGCCAGCCCTATCGCAACTGGAAGGACGTGTTCGCCAAGATTGCGCCCGACCAGGAATTCCATGGCCAGACATCCTCGCTCAACGGCATCGTGCTGCCGCCAAGCACGAATCGCGAAACGGTGGTCGAGATAGTCAAGCCGAACACGCCCGAGCGCGCCAAGGCGTTCCAGACGGCGGTGCCGCGCACGACGATCGAGGTGTGCTATTGCTCGGTCTACGACGATTGCTGGCTCGTGCATTCGCTGCAGACCGAGAACAAGCCCGTGCCACGCTGCGAGACCAAAGACAGCGTGCAGTTCGAGCAGTAGGTACCGCGGTTTCTGGCCTCGCGCGCGTCGCCGCGCTACCCTTGCCGCAGATTCCACGTACGCGCACTTGCATGCCTAGCCCTCCACAACATCCGGATGAGGATTCCGCCGCGTCACTGGCTGAATCCCGGTCCGCGCAGGCTACTGCTTCGGCGCGGCAGTCCTCGACCGCACAACTCAGCAGCATCGTCGCGCTCGCAGTCAGCGTGCTCGCGCTCGCCACGGGTGCTTACCAGACGCGGCTCATGCAGGCCCAGGCACGCGCGAGCGTGTGGCCGATCGTTTCGCTGGGGCTGAGCTACTTCGGCAACCGCGACAACGGCGGCTTCACCTGGGAGGTCGAGAACAACGGCGTCGGCCCGGCGCTGATCAAATCGGTCACACTGAGCCTCGACGGCAAGCCGATGCGCAACTGGGACGAGGTCTTCCACGCGTTGTTCGGCCACGGCCGCGAAAACGCGACCGTATCGAGCATCAACGGCAACGTGCTGCCGCCGAGCACGAACCGAGAGACGACGATCGCCGCGATCCGCACGGCGCAACCCGACGAGGCCAAAGCCCTGTTCGAAGCCAAGGACCGCTTCAAGATGAGCGTCTGCTATTGCTCGGTCTACGACGAGTGCTGGGAAGCGCAGTGGCTCAAGCGCGACGTCACCCCGGTCACGCAATGCTCGGTGGCCAACACGGTGCAATTCGAGCAGTAGCCGCTCACGCTGCGCGCTGGGCGAATTTTGTTGCGATGTAGTTTTCGACGACACCAACGAATTCCTGCGCGATGTGGTCACCGCGCAAGGTCATCGCCTTGGCACCGTCGATGAACACCGGCGCGGCGGGCGCTTCGCCCGTGCCGGGCAGCGAAATGCCAATGTTCGCGTGCTTGGATTCGCCCGGACCGTTGACCACGCAGCCCATCACCGCAAGCGTGAGGTTTTCGACGCCGTCGTACTTGATGCGCCATTCGGGCATCTTCGCACGCACGTGCTCCTGCACCGTCTTGGCGAGTTCCTGGAAAAACACGCTGGTGGTGCGCCCACAGCCGGGGCATGCGGTGACCAGCGGGGTGAATGCGCGCAGGCCCATCGTCTGCAGCAATTCCTGCGCGACGATGACTTCGCGCGTGCGCGATTCGTTCGGCTCGGGCGTCAACGAGATGCGGATCGTGTCGCCGATGCCTTCCTGCAGCAACACGGCGAGCGCCGCGCTCGAAGCAACGATGCCTTTCGAACCCATGCCGGCTTCGGTCAGGCCGAGATGCAGCGCGTAGTCGCAGCGTGCGGCGAGGTCGCGATAGACGGCAATCAATTCCTGCACGCCGGAAACCTTGCATGAGAGGATGATGCGCTCGCGCGCCATGCCGAGTTCCTCGGCGCGTGCAGCCGAATCGAGCGCGGAACGGATCAACGCCTCACGCGCGACGTGCGCGGCATCCCACGGCTCGGCGCGCGCGTGGTTCTCGTCCATCAGCGCGGCGACCATGGCCTGATCGAGCGAGCCCCAGTTCGCGCCGATGCGCACGGGCTTCGCGTACTTCAAGGCAAATTCTATAATTGTGGAAAATTGAACATCGCGCTTCTTGCCGAAGCCGACGTTGCCCGGATTGATGCGGTACTTCGCCAGCGCCTCGGCGCAGGCCGGCTCGCCGGTGAGCAGCTGATGGCCGTTGTAGTGGAAGTCGCCGATCAGCGGCACGCCCACGCCCTGCATGTCGAGACGCTCGCGGATCCTAGGCACCGCTGCCGCAGCTTCCGGCGTGTTCACTGTGATGCGCACGAGTTCGGAGCCGGCACGAGCGAGCTCGGCGACCTGTTTCGCGGTCGAGGCTACATCAGCCGTGTCCGTGTTGGTCATCGATTGCACGACGACCGGCGCACCACCGCCAATACTGGTCCCCGCAATCTTCACTGCTATGGATGAGCGCCGCGGCCAGA
This sequence comes from Rudaea cellulosilytica DSM 22992, assembly GCF_000378125.1. Lineage (GTDB taxonomy): Bacteria > Pseudomonadota > Gammaproteobacteria > Xanthomonadales > Rhodanobacteraceae > Rudaea > Rudaea cellulosilytica. Next base: position 363,962 of record NZ_KB899243.1, read on the forward strand.
TGCCGGTTGCGGAATTGCTGGAATTCATTGGCGCATGCGTGGCGGAAATCCTGATTTTAACGCATTCGCGCTGTCCTATCCGAGATCGTTACGAGCTGCAGGCCAACCCTGCTTCCCCCGGGTCGTATTGCCCTACGTGCGCGCGCCGCTTTCGCCGGCCTCTCGGTCCACTATGCGGTCGATCGCCTCACCCGGCAAAACGATTTTCTGATAAAGCCCCGCGTCCTCTGCGCTGAATTGGGTAACGCGGACCGCCCGCGGCATCGTGTCGACGTTGGTTTCGTCGATGCGCAATACCTCGACCCCGGCGACATCGCGCGCAAACGGGCGCGGCACGAGTATGCCCTGCGTGTTGGCGTGCTTGCCGTCGCTCGATGCGCCGACCAGGATGCCGCGCACCGGCGCCAGCGACACGCCATTCGCATCAAGTGCGTAGACCGCAACCGGGATCGGCGAAGACAGCAATTCGACGCCCGCCTCGACCGCGGCATCGCCTTGCGTGCGCAGCCAGCGCAAAGCGCCGTAGCGCCATTTCCGCTCGCCGCGGGTCATGGGCGCCAGCGCGATCAATTCGCCGACGCGCGCGCGCGCATCTTCGCCGGCCTTCCAGCGCAGACGATAGCCATGCCGGCTGCAATCCATCACCTCGGCACACGCATGCTTCGCCTCCGAGCGATCCGGCACGTGCAACGCCCAGCCGGCGACGGGCAAGCTCGTTTCGCCGGCGAGGGGCGAGGCGGACTCCAGGTCCTGACAGCCGGTCAGATGAGAATGCACGCGCGACAATCCGACTTCGGTTTCGAGCCACGCCTGCCCGACACTGCGCGGGGCCTCGCGTTCCGTGTAGCCCGACCAGACACGCCTGAGTGCATCGACGAGATCCACTGCGAGGGTCGCCGAGCCGTCGCCGTAAAGCGCGCGCAGCGTGATCTCACCTTGTCCGTGGCTGCCGGCGACGAGCGTGTCCAATTGCGCGAGCAGGGATCGAGGGTCAAGTGTCCACTCGGCACCCGCATCCACCCAAACCTCGGCGGGCATTGCCGGCGGCGACATGTCGCTTGTACTGCATACCGCAATTGCACCGTTCGCCGCGCGGCCGCGCCGCACCTCGCACCACGACGCCAACACCGGCAGGCTGGTATGCAGTTGCCGATTGCGTGCCTGAGTGAACTGATTCGGCTTGGCGAAGGCCAGCAACAACGCCTGAATATAGATCGAACGCGTGCTCGACCTCATGCCGCCCTGGACCAGGATGCTTTCCCTGTCGGCACAACCGCAGGCGATGGAGAAGCCGAACAAATCATGCAATCCCTGCCATACCCCAGCAGGAGGCGCGGCAAGCCTGCGGCAGGCCAGCCAAAGCCGCGCCTTCTGGCATGCGCTCGCGCGCACCAAGGCCTTGGCCACGCAGCCGCGCTGCAAAAAAGGCACGGTACCGGAACGCTCGGCGAGACCGCAGGCGACACCGCCATAGCCGAGCGCTAATTCGCGTTCGATCTCGTCGGCCAACCGTATCTCGTCGACGCGCTGCGTGGACATCGGAAAAAACTCGCGCACCTCGTTCTTCACGTCATCGACGAGGGCGGCGGCGGTCAGTTCGAACGTTTCGAGCATGGCCAGGCGCTGACGCGGCGCCATGAGCAAGGTATTGAACTCGCGCAGCGCATCGCGCAAACGCATCCGCGCGAAATGCCGGTCGGCCAGCCGCAACCCGCCCAGCCAGCTGCGCAGGGCATGCGGGTCGGCGAAGGGCGACCCCGGTTCCGGCGCGGATTGCGTCGGCAGCATCGCTTCAAGACGATCCAAGACGATATTCATAAGCCCCCCAGCCGATGAACGTGCCTAGCATCTAGTGTTGGATGACGCTCCCTGAACGACGATCAATATTTCAGACATATTCCGCGGTGGCACTGCATTTTCAGTCTATGCCCCGACGCTCACCATAGCTCTTTCCGCGGGGCGTGTCGCGCACTGAAATTTGTACGAGATTTGGCCGCGACAATTACCGGCATCGCTCGACCAGGCCGAGCAAGATCAATGAGCACTAGCCGTCGCGTCAAATTCTCTGCGAGGATCGCCGGCCCCAATCCGTAGACGGCGGGGTGTCCACTTCAGCGGATACGCTCGTCACGCGCCCGTACGGACGTATGGGTCACCCCGAGCTCGCCGTCGCGTCCGTTGCCGGCCCCACGATGCGCGCGAGGATTTCCTCGGGAAGCTGAATTTTCTGGTATAGCCCCTCATCGCGCACGCTGAACTGGGCCACGCGCACGGAGCGCGGCGTGACCTCGTCGACATCGCTGCTGAAACGCGCTACTTCGAGTACGGCGTTGCCCGGAGCGAACGGTCGCGGCACCCAGATGCTTGCTTCGCCAGCGCCGTCGTTTTTGCGTTTGGTTGCTGTGGCATCCGCATTGAAGAGGATGCCGCGCACGGGCGATCCGGCCCTTCCGCCGACATCCAGGACATAGACGGCCACCGCGATCGGAGTCGAAGGCAACAGTTCGATGCCCGCATCGATACCCACTTTCGGATCGGCGCGCAGCCAGCGCAACGCGCCATAGGTCCATTGCCGCTCGTCTTGCTGCTGCTCGACCGGCGCGAGAGCGATCAATTCACCGACGCGGACGCGTGCATCCTCGCCGGACCGCCAATGCAGGCGGTATCCGTGCCGGCTGCTATCGACGACTTGTGCTCGCGCGCGCTGCTTCTGCTTGTCTGCGGGAACGCGTGTCGCCCAGCTCGCGGCGGATGTCGACACTTCACCGGCCAGCGACAGCGCGAACTCGATCTCCTGCTCACCCAACAAAAGGCCGTGCAGACCGGCAAGACCGACTTCGGTCTCGAACACGATATCGTCTGGACTGCGTGCGGACGCTCGCTCGATCCGTGCCGACCATACCCGCCGCAGCACTTCGACCGTGTCGGCGGCGAGCGTGGCCTGCGCGCCGCCGCGCTTGGCGCGCAGGTGCAATTCCGTTTCCCGCCCGCGCGCGGCGAGCAGAGAATCAAGCTGCGCGATCAGGGTCGAGACGTCGAGCAGCCAGCAATCCTCACCGTCGATCGGTCCGGAACGCGGCAGCGTGGGCGGTGTCGCGTCGCCTTTTGCGTAAACCGCGATCGTTCCCGCCAGTGCATGGCCTGGTCCGACGTCGCACCAGGACGCGAGTACCGGCAAGCTCGTGTGCAATTGGCGGTTCTGTTTCTGGGTGAAATGATTTGGCCGAGCGAACGCATGCAGCAGCGCCTGCGCATAGATCGAGCGCACCCCCGCGCGGATGCCGCCCGTCATCGTCACTTCGGCCTTGTCCGCGCAGCCGCTTGCGACGGCGAAGCGGAACATGTCGTGCAACCCTTGCCAGGTACCGGCGTCGGGTTCGCAATGCATCCGGCTTGCCAGCCAGAGACGCGCGTTCTGGTGCAGACAGGCACGCACGAGTGCCTCTGCGACCATGCCACGATGCAGGATCTTCACCTTTCCCGCCGGCGCGCACAGGTCGCAGACGACGGCTACGTAGCCAAGCGCCAGTTCGCGCTCGATCGCACTAGCAAGCAATGCGTCTTCGATGCGTTCGGCCGACATCGGAAAGAATTCGCGCGTCTCGTTTCTGGCGTCGTCGACAAGCGCCGCAGTCGCGTCTTCGAACACACCCAGCATGGGCAGGCGCTCGCGCGCGCCGAGCGGGGTGGCGTTGAACTCGCGCAATATCTCGCGCATCGGCGACAGCGCGGAGCCGCGATTGGCCAACGACACTCCGTTCAATCGGCCGCGCAACGCCGTCGATGTGGAAAAGTACTCTGCCTTCGCGGTGGCGGACCGCGGCGGCAACATCGATTTCAGTCGGGCAAAAACAGCACTCTTATCTGCAGGCATATCTCAATTCTTATCGGCGTCGGCGAGGGCTGCGAGCACAAGCCTGCGCATCAATTTTTCGGCCAAGGTCGCGGGGCGATGCAGGTTCAATCGCGCCAAAAGCATTTCCGCGTCGGCGACAGGCGGCGAGGACGTAAACGCTCGAAGCAAGAAAAATGCCATTTCCGACTTTTTGGCGGAAAGAGCTTTGAGCCGGGTCAATGCCGGCAACAGGCGCAACTCGGTTTCGTCGAAATCGCTGCCGAACGGATACGCGGGAAAGTGCGCCGAGAGCTCGCCGCGCTTCAGCGCTGCCATGAGGTTTTCTCCCGTGTTTGCGCGCCACGCAGCCGGAATCGCAAAATCGCGGCGCAGCTTGCCCGCGGCCTTGGCCTGGGCGGCAAGGCCGTCCTGGAAGCGCGCATCGGCAATCGCGAGCATGGCGAGGATGCAATCCTCGTCCGACTTGCCGCGCAGGTCGGCGACGCCGTATTCGGTGACGTAAATGTCACGCAAGTGACGCGGAATGGTCGTGTGGCCGTAGTTCCAGAGGATGTTTGACTCCGTCCTGCCGGCATGCTCGCGCGTCGCGCGCAGCAGCAGGACCGAACGCCCGTCGGTCAGTGCATGCGCCATAGCGACGAAGTTGTACTGGCCGCCGACGCCGCTGATGACCTGACCGTCGGCCAGCGCATCCGAGGTCGCCGCGCCGAGCAGCGTGGCCATCATGCAGGTGTTGAAGAAACGCGCGTCGCGGCGCTGCAGCGCGTCGAGCGATTCGCGTCCGCCGTAGAGCTGGTTGATGTCGGAGACGCGCGTCATCGACAGGCCGTCGAAGGCAGCGCCATCGAGACCGCGCAGCCACGCGTAGAACGCCTTCGAGCCGAGATAGAACGCGCCGCGCAGATAGCGCCCCTCGCGCAGTCTGCGACCGGCGAGCACGCGGTTCCACTGCGTGCGCGCTTCGGCGTTGCCCAGATCGAGCGGCAGGCTCGACCCATCGGGCAACAGCAAGGTCGTGAATGCCAGCTGCGCACCCTCGGGCAGAAGGCCGAAGCGGAGCAGACGCGCGAACTCGGCCTTGTCGATGTACGGGCCGAGCGCGCCGCAGGCGTACAAGGCATCCGCCGCGTGCGCGTGCAGCGTGTCCTCGATGCTGCCGTCCTCGAGCGCTTGTTCTAGGGCGTAGTCGTCATAGACACGGCGCCTGAGGATGCCCGCTTCGGCAAGATGCATGAAGCCGTCCATGACCATCTCGCTGGCGCCGTACAGGCCGGTCGCGAAGCCGTCGAGGCCGCCGATGCGCGCGGCGAGCGTGCCCGCGCCCGTCTGCGCGCCGACGGCAGCGAGCGCGGCGCCGTATGCCGCGTTGTCACGCTGGCGCAGCAGCAGCGCGTGCACGATCGCATCCGACAGCGCGCCGATGCCGATCTGCAGGGTGCCGCCGTCGCGCACCAGCGCCGAGGCATGCAACCCGATCGCGTATTCGACCGGATCGATTGGCGCACGCGGCAGCGCGAACAGCGTGTGCCGGTTCGCCTGGTCGAACAGCAGCGCGTCGAAAAAATCCGCCTCGACCTCGGCCTCGTTGCCGACGAACGGCAGGTCGGGATGAACGATGCCGACGACATACGGCCGCGCCGCGCCGGCATCGCGCATACGGTCGAGCAGATCCGCGGTGACGTCGGGATTGCAGGCGAGGCTGTAGCGAATACGCCCGGCTTCCTCGCGCGCGGCGATCAGCTGCACGATCACGTTGATGTCGCGATCGACCAGGTCGCGCGCGACATGGGTGTAATTCATGCTCGCGTAATCGCGCTGCGCCGACTCGACGCCGAGCATCGCGCCCGACTGCACATAGAACTCGTGGATGCGCACGTTCGCCGGCAGCGTGCCGGCCTTCTGCGCGGCGACGTAGAGCAGGTCCGGATAGTCTTCGCCGAAATGACGCGCGAGGAACGGTTCGACGAAGCGCCGTTCGAGGTCGGATTTCGGTTGCGGTCGCGCCAGCGACAACGCCGTATATATGTCCAGCCGCAGCGCGGCATCGCCGGCGACACGTCGGTACAACGCGTTGAGCAGCACGTTCGGCTTGCCCAGGCCAAGTGGCGCGGCAACGCGCAGCTCTCCCCCGGCGCGCTCGACGATATGGGCGACGCAGGCACCCACCGAGGTGAGCATTTCAGGATTTCCTTGCACGCCGATCTCCTCGCAGTCGATTTGCCATGATCGCAAATCGCCGGCATGTGAGCCACGCGATACATCGTGGCACCGCAGTCGGGATAACAAAAGGCACTTGCCAAACCTGCATTGCCGACCCAATCTGGCGCCCGTTTTTGCGCGTGGCAAGCCGCGCGAGTCGCCTTTTTCCAATCTGGAATCTCACCACATGAAGCAACTCCTGTTCCTGCCCTTCGCTCTGGCCGCGCTGTTTTCTTCCGCCGGCCATGCGGCCACCGACGCGGAACGCTACAAACTTGCGCGCGATGTGGTGCAGGATTTGGAACGCATCGTCGCGCCGTCAGGTATCCAGGAAACCTACAAAACGAAGATCGGCGGCATCGACCAGTGGATCAACGTGCGCGGCCAGGACAAGGCCAATCCGATCATTCTCTTCGTCCACGGCGGGCCGGCGTCGCCACTGATGCCGACGATTTGGGAATTCCAGCGTCCGATCGAGGAATACTTCACCGTCGTCAACTGGGACCAGCGCGGCGCTGGCAAGACGTTCGGCGAAGTCGATTCAGAATCGATTTCCGGCAGCATCCACATTTCGAGCTATATCGAAGATGCGATCGAAGTCGCCGAGCACATCCGCAAGAAGTACGGCAAGCGCAAGATCATCCTCATGGGACACAGCTGGGGCACGGTCGTCGGCATGGGCGCCGCGCTGAAGCGCCCGGACCTGTTCTACGCCTATGTCGGCATCGGCCAGAACGTGAACACGATGGAGAACGAGCGAATCAGCTTCGAGTTCGGCCTAGCCCAGGCGAAGGCGCACAACAACGCCGAGGCGATCAAGGAAATAGAGTCGATCGCGCCGTACCCGGGTGGCAAACCGGTCACGCGCGAGCGCATCATCATTGCGCGCAAGTGGCCGCAGTTCTACGGCGGTTTGAGCGCATATCGCGAGACCTCTCCCTATTTCTTCGATGCGCCGCTGCTGTCGCCCGAATACGACTTCAACGATCGCCAAGCGATCGACAAGGGCAACGTCTTCACGCTCGGCAGGATCATGCCCGAGTTCCTCGCAGTCGATTACACCGGAGTGCGCTCGTTCCCGATTCCCGTAGTGATGTTCATGGGGCGGCACGACTACACCACCCCTTCCGAACCGACGGCGAAATGGCTGGAGCAAGTGAAGGCACCCTACAAGCGCGGCGTCTGGTTCGAGCACTCCGCGCACATGATTCCGTGGGAGGAACCAGGCAAGACACTGATGAGTCTCGTCCAGTACGTGCGTCCGCTCGCCGGCAATGCGAACGACGCCGAACGCTGAACTACGCCCACCGCTGTTTCAATATCCTAGCGACTCTGTCGATTTCCACAGCGACCGTTCGTCGTTGCCCACGAGACCCTTTACTTTTCGCGAGAATCGCCATGTCCAAGCTACGCGTACGAAGCTTCTCCATCTCCCTCGACGGCTACGGCGCCGGACCGGACCAGAGTCTCGACAATCCGCTCGGCCTGCGCGGCCCCGAGTTGTTCGAATGGTTCTTCGCATCGCGTACTTGGCGCGCCATGCAGGGCCTCGACGGCGGCGAGACCGGCATCGACGACGGCATCGCCGCGGCAGGCATGAGCGGCCTCGGCGCCTGGATTCTCGGCCGCAACATGTTCGGCCCTGTGCGCGGACCGTGGCCGGACGACAGTTGGAAAGGCTGGTGGGGAGACGAGCCGCCGTATCACGTACCGGTGTTCGTGCTCACCCATCATGCGCGAGCGCCGCTGGCGATGAAGGGCGGTACCGTATTCCACTTCGTTACCGACGGCATCGAATCGGCGCTCGCGCAGGCGCGCGCGGTGGCGGGCAATCGCGACATCCGCCTCGGCGGCGGCGTGGCGACGGTGCGCGAGTACCTGCGCGCCGGGCTGATCGACGACCTGCATCTCGCCGTGCGCCCGCTCCTGCTCGGCCGCGGTGAGAATCTGTTTGCCGGCCTGGATCTGAACGCGCTCGGCTACGACTGCGAAAAGTCCGTCGCCGGCGAGCGCGCGACGCACATGTATCTGCGCAAGCGCGCCTGATGCACGCGCAGCGACGCGGAACTGCCGCCATGCCAACCGACCTGCAACACATCAGCGCGATCAGCCTGTTCGTCGACGACCTGCGCACGGCGAAGGCGTTCTATCGCAACGTCTTCGAGGTCGAGACGATCTTCGAAGACGATGTCTCCGCCGCACTAAAATTCGACAAGCTGATCCTGAACCTGCTTCATGTCGACAGCGCCGGCGAGATCATCGAACCGCAGGCACCGGGCGCGCGCGATGCGGGCCCGCGTTGCCAGTTCAGCGTCTGGGTGGATGACGTCGACGCTCTGTGCGCGCGCCTGCGCGAGCGCGGCGTGAGCCTGCTCGCCGGCCCGAAGGATCGCCCCTGGGGCATGCGCACCGCCAACTTCGTCGATCCTGCCGGACACAGCTGGGAAGTCGCGCAAAAGATCGACGCCGGCTGAGGCCGTTCACTGCCACCGCAGGCGATCACTCCTTCGCGTCGAACCCGAGCGCCGCGGAGTTGATGCAGTAGCGCAGGCCAGTCGGTCGCGGGCCGTCCGGGAAGACGTGGCCCAGGTGCGAATCGCAGCGCGCGCATTTGACTTCGACGCGGCGCATGCCGTGGCTTGCGTCTTCCTGCTCGCTCACCGCGTTGGCGTCGATCGGCTGCCAGTAACTCGGCCAGCCGCTGCCGGATTCGTACTTGGCCTGCGAGGAAAACAGCTCGGCGCCGCAGGCCGCACAAAGATACGTGCCCGTCTCGTGATGGTCGTAATACTTGCCGGTGAACGGCCGCTCGGTGGCGGAACAGCGGCAGACGGCGTACTGCTCGGGATTGAGTTCCGCGCGCCACTGCGCGTCGGTCTTTTCGATCTTCTCATTCATCATCTTTTCCTCATGTTTCCTGTCTGCCGGATTGGACGAAACATGCGGCCGAACCTTACACCTGCAAGCCATTGAAGATGAACCGGACAAATGCGCGCCGATTGCCCCTCCACCCCGTTTCGGGCAAGCTTGCCGGCCTCACGTTAGCCTTGCGACGTCCCCGTGCTGCCATCCATGCTGAACGACCGCCGGCTCCGGCATCTGTCCCTGCGTCCCCTGCCGCTGTTGCTGCTGGTCGCGATGGCCGAACCGGTTTCCGCGCAGGTGGCGGTGATTGCCCCCTCGACCACGCAGACGACCTGTCCCGCCGGGGTGATGCGCTGCATCGCGCCGAAGAACGACTACGGCAAGTGCAAGCGCAACGACCTGCTCGATTTTTTCGTGCCCGGCCTGCCGCCGGCCGGTGACCGCTCGAAAGCGCAGTCGACCGCCGATGCGAACAAGGTGACCTGGACCGACAAAAACCACGCTCAACTCGAAGACGACGTGCGCATGCAGCGCCTCGACGCGCTGCTGCGCACCGATTTCCTCACCTACAACAGCGAGACCACCGACTACGTCGCCAACGGCCACGTGCGCTACCAGGACGCTGGCATGCTCATGTCGGCGGACAAGGCGCGCGGCACGACCACGCCGAACGTGACCTATCTCGACAATGTGCGCTATCAGATGCTCGATCAGCGCGGCAACGGCATCGCCGCGGTCGTCAACCAGACCGACCCGGATCACTCGAAGATGACCCAGGGCACGTTCTCGACTTGCGATCCGAGCGAGCGCCAATGGGAGATGCGCGCAAACGACCTCGAGATCGACAAGGTCAAGAACGAGGGCTACGGCCATGGCGTCACATTCGCCTACGAAGGCGTGCCGTTCCTGTGGCTGCCATACATGTCGTTCCCGATCGACGAGGAGCGTCATTCGGGTTTCCTGATGCCGGTCATCGGCTACAGTAACCGGCGCGGCTTCAAGCTCGGCATTCCGTACTATCTGGACCTGGCGCCGAACTACGACCTCACCTTCAAACCGATCGAATATACGAAGCGTGGGCCGTTCCTCGACACCGAGTTCCGTTATCTGTCGGAATGGGACCGGCTGTTGGTCAACGTCGGCTACATGCCCAAGGATGATGTCACCGACGAAACCTCGCGCGGCTACCTGCGCCTGCAGAACTGGACCACGTTCAACGCAAACTGGGGCGCGACAGTCGACGTGCACCGCGTTTCCGACGATCGCTATCTGCGCGACTTCGGCGACAGCTTCCAGAGCACGGCGATCAGCCTGTTGCCCTCCAGCGCGTATGTCAACGGCAATGGCGGCTGGTGGAACACGGCCATCGGCGCCGACGACTGGCAGGTCAGCGACCCCAGTATCGAGTCGTTCTGTCCCGGCGGCGGCCCGCTCAAGGGCTGCGCCAACCCGGTCGTCTACAAGCCCTACACGCGCCTGCCGCGCGTGGCGTTCAACATCGTCACCCAGCACCTGGGCGGCTTCGAATTCGGCATGGAGTCGGAATACATCCACTTCCAGCGCGGCTATTCGCTGACCGGCCAGCGCCTGGATCTGTTCCCGCACATCTCCTACCCGATCGAGACGCTCGCCTGGTTCTTCCGCCCGACGCTCGGTTACCGCATTACCCAGTACGACCTGGCGGACATGCAATTTGCCAGCGTCAACAATCCTTTGCTAACCAAAACCGCGCCGAGCCGCAGCCTGCCGGTGGCGAGCATCGATTCGGGCCTGTTCTTCGAACGCGATACCAAGCTGTTCGGCAACGCCTACATCCAGACGCTTGAGCCGCGCCTGTTCTATCTGTACGTGCCGTACCGCAACCAGAACGGGCTGCCGAACTTCGACACCTCGCTGCCGAGCCTGGATTTCCCGAGCCTGTTCCGCACCAACGCCTATACCGGTGGCGATCGCCAGTCGGATGCGAACCAGGCCACCGTCGCGCTGACCTCGCGCCTGATCGATGCGGACAGCGGCGACCAGCTACTCAGCGGCAGCATCGGCCAGATTCGCTACTTCAAGACGCCAAGCGTCAATCTTCCCTACTACCCGGCGCTGAACACGGTCGGCAAGGACCTGTTCACCGAACTGCAGCTCAATTTCAACAAGCGCTGGAGCGTGACCTGGGACATGCAGTGGAACACCGCTCCGCCGGCGAAGACCGACCCGAACAATCCGGACTGGTTTGGCGAGTTCGGCAGGCATACCGATCTGAACGCGATTTCCCTGCAGCACCGTTTCGGCACCGACGGCGTGGTCAACCTTTCTTACCGCTACCGCCGCGGCTTCCTCGAACAGTACGACGCAACCGCGCTAATCCCGCTCAACCTGCGCTGGAGCATCGTCGGCCGCTACTACTACTCGGTGAGGGACAAGCGCCTGCTCGAGTCGTTCGCCGGCGTGCAGTACGACAGCTGCTGCGTCGCCGCGCGCCTGGTCGCACGCCGCTGGCTCAACAACGTCAGCAATCCGTACAACGACGCCGTCTACATCCCCAACGACGTCAAGGCGGAAAACACGGTCTTCTTCGAGATCGAGTTCAAGGGCATCGGCGCGACCGGGCAACGGACGCAGAACTTCCTGCGGCATGCTATCCTTGGCTATCAATGAGTTAGGCTCCAGCGCTGCGCCGGCTAGGCCGAGCGGCAGCGCGTCGGCCTGATGCGCGGGCTCCATTCAGGGTGTCCGCGCTATCTTCCCCTACCCGCACGCGGGCGCGATGGCGCCCGCTACGTCATTCGATTGCAGCAGAGCCGCCGATGAACAAGCTTTTCGCCGCCTTCCTCGCTCTTTTCCTCGTCGCCACCGCGCCCGTGGCGCGCGCGCAAATCCAGCCGGTCGAGCCGCTCGACCGCATCGTCGCGATCGCCGAGGACGATGTGATCCTGCAGAGCGAACTCGACCGCGCGGTGACGCAAATCCAGGCGCAAATCCAACACAACAATCCGCAGCAACTGCCACCGATGGACGTGCTGCGCAGTCAGATGCTCGATCGCCTGATCATGAACCGCCTGCAGATCCAGCGCGCGTCCTCGACCGGCATCCGCGTCACCGACAATGAAGTCGATCAGGCGATCGGCCGCATCGCGCAAAGCAACAATATCGACATCACCCAGCTGCGCAGTGCACTTGCGCGCGACGGCGTCGACTACGACGACTTCCGCAAGCAGACCAAGGAGCAGATTCTCGTCCAGCGCCTGCAGCAGCGCATCATGCAGGGCGCGGGCAACGTCAGCGACGCCGAAGTCGACACGCTGCTCGCCAGCGGCAACGTCAAAACCGGCGAAATCCATCTCGCCCACATCCTCATCGCGACGCCGGAGAACGCAAGCGCCGAGCAGATCCAGACGGCCAAGCAGAAGGCCGATGACGTGAAGAAGCAGATCGACGGCGGCCTCGACTTCGCCGCCGCGGCGATCCGCTATTCGAACGCACAGGACGCGCTCGAGGGCGGCGATCTGCAATGGCGTCCGCTCAGTGCGCTGCCCGAAGCGTTCGTGCAGATCGCTGAGACGCTCACGCCGGGCCAGGTCTCGCAGGTGGTCCGCGGACCGAACGGTTTCCATATCATCAAGGTCGTCGACAAGCGCGGCGGCGGCAGCAAACAGCTCGTGACCGAGTATCACGCGCGCCACATCATGATTCCGGTCACCGAGCTGGTGTCGAGCGCCGAGGCGCAGAAGACCGCCGCCGACCTGCGTCGCCGCATCGTCGACGGCAAGGAAGACTTCGCCAAGCTCGCCAAGGAATACTCGAAGGATCCGCCGACCGCGAATCTCGGCGGCGACATGGGCTGGTTCCCGATCGACCGCTTCGGCACCGCCGTCGCCACCGCGCTCGGTTCGCTCAAGGCCAACAACGAAGTCTCGCAGCCGTTCCAGACCGATGTCGGCTGGCACATCCTGCAGCTGCTCGGCAAGCGCGACGCCGACCGCACGGTCGAGACACAGCGCGAACAGGCGCGTGAACTGATCCGCCAGCGCAAGGCCGAAGACGAAATCGAAAGCACGCTGCGCCAGTTCCGCTCGGATTCGTACATCTGCGCGGTCGACCCGGCTTACGTGACCAAGGAACGCCAGGCCTGCTCGGGCGCAGCGATCAAGAAAGCCGAGTCGAAATAGCCTTTCGAGTTCGTCGTTCGCGTGCAGACGCCGATGACGCAGACTTCGTTTCGCGGATGGATTCCAGTTGCCCATGCTGCCGCGTATCGCCATCACCGCCGGTGAGCCGGCCGGCATCGGACCCGAACTCGTCGCGGCGCTGGCCGCGACCGACCTTGCCGCCGACCTCGTCGCGATCGCGGATCGCGAGCTGCTGAAATCGGCAGCGGCTGCGCGAAACATCGCGCTCGATCTCGAAGATTATCCGGCCGCCCGCCTTGGACAACGCCGGCCCGGTACCCTGCGCTGCCTGCACGTGCCGTTGCGTGTGCCCGCCGTGCCCGGTCAGCTCGATCCGCGCAACGGTCCCTATGTGATCGACACGCTCGCCCGCGCCGCCGACGGCTGCGCGTCGGGCGAGTTCGCCGCGCTCGTCACCGCGCCCGTGCAAAAGAGCGCGGTTGCCGACGCCGGCATTGCGTTCACCGGCCACACCGAATTCCTCGCCGAACGCGCCGGATACGATGTCGTCATGATGCTCGTTGCGCCGGATATCGGCGGTCGCGTGCTGCCCAACCCGAACGCCGATGCAGGTGCATTGCGCGTCGCGCTCGCAACCACGCACCTGCCGCTCGCACGCGTGCCGGAAGCGATCACGCGTGCGGGACTCGTGCGCACGCTGACCATCCTCTGCGACGAACTGATCGCAAAATTCGGCATCGCCGCGCCACGCATCGCCGTGCTCGGTCTGAACCCGCACGCCGGCGAGGCGGGCCATCTCGGCCGCGAGGAAATCGACGTCATCATTCCCGCGATCGAACAGGTACGCGCCGCCGGATTCGACATCGTCGGCCCGCTGCCGGCCGACACCGCCTTCGTCGCCACGCAGCGCATGCGTTTCGACGCGGTGCTGGCGATGTACCACGACCAGGGCCTGCCCGTGCTCAAGGCACTCGGCTTCGGCGATTCGGTCAACGTCACCCTCGGCCTGCCGTGGATCCGCACCTCGGTCGACCATGGCACCGCGCTTGATCTTGCCGGCAAAGGCCGCGCCGATGCATCCAGCCTGATCGCGGCGACACGGCTCGCGCTGAACCTCGCGCGAGGGAAAGGCTAGCGTCGCGCTTCGGTCGCCATGCGCAATGCAAGGCCGCCGAGCACGCCGCCCATCAACCAGCGCTGCGCTGCCAGCCACAGCGGCCGGCGTGCCAGGAACAGCGCGATCGCTCCTGCGCCAAGCGCAACGCTGCCGTTGACCAGCATACTGATCGCGACCTGGGTGAAACCGAGCGCCAGTGCCTGGCCGAGCACATGGCCCTGCTCGGGATGGATGAATTGCGGCAGCAGCGACAAGTACAGCACCGCAGCCTTCGGATTGAGTAAGTTGGTCAAGAAGCCCATCAGCACCAGTTGCTGCGGATTGTCGGGCGGCAACTGGCGCACTTCGAACGGCGAACGCCCGCCCGGCTTGATTGCTTGCCAGGCGAGATAAAGCAGGTACAGCGCGCCGGCAATACGCAGCGCATCGTAGGCAAACGGCACTGTCATCAACAGCGCGGTAATGCCGAACACGGCACACAGCATGTAGAACACGAATGCGAGCGCGATGCCGAGCAGCGAGATCAACGCCGCCCCCGGGCCCTGGCACAGCGCGCGCGAGATCGTGTAGATCATGTTCGGACCCGGCGTGATGGCGAAGCCGAGTGCGACCGCGGTAAAGGCGATCCAGTTCAGACTCGTGGGCATGCGCTCAGGCCTGCTTGATCGCGGCCAGTGGCGCTTTCGGTTTGATCCCCGGGACCTTCTCGAAAATCAGCGCGACTGCGAACAACACGAGCGCGCAACCGGCAAGCGCGGCCCAGGTGATCGGCTCGCCTAAGAACAGCGCAGCCCAGATCAGCGCGAACAGCGGCACGAGGAAAGTCACCGTGACCGCACGCTCGACTCCGGCCGCGCGCAGGATGCGGAAGTACAACGCATAGGCGATGCCGGTGCAGAGAATGCCGAGCGCGACCAGCGCAAGGCCGACGTTGAGCGGCGGCAATGCCGCCGGCGCAGTCGCCAGCGCGAGCGGAACCAGCGGCAACGAACCACCGATCAGATTGCCCGCAGTGATGACGAGCGGATCGGCGTCACCGTAACGCTGCTTGGCCATGATCGCGCCGACCGCGTACAGAAACGAGGCGAACAGCGCCGCGGCGAAGCCGATTGCGGTGCCCAGGCTCATCTCGAGGTGGCCGAACTTCGCCAGCGTGGCGACGCCGAGCACGCCGACAACCACGCCGGCCAGCTTCGACACCGATGGCTGCGTACCGCGCACCCAGCCGATCAGTACGGCGAACAGCGGCACGGTCGCGTTGAGCACGGCGAGATAGCCGGCCGGCAGCGAGCGCGCAGCCAAGGCGAAGCAGCACAGTGGCAAGCCCATGACGATAAAGCCGACGACGAGGTAATCGCGCCAGCGCGCGCGCCACTGCAGCGGTTTGCGCAGCAGCGCGAGAACGCCGAGCAGGGTCAACGCGGCGAAGATCATGCGCCCCGCGCCGGTCATGCCAGCGCCGATCACCGGCACGGTGATGCGCTGGAACATGAAGGATGCGCCCCAAATCATGCCGAGCACGACCAGTTGGGCGAAGATGGAAGCATTCATCGGAAACTCCTTGGGTCAGCCCGCGCAAACCGGCGCAAGCAATGATGCGGTGTCGCATCGTAAGCCTCGCGCGTGCGCGCGAGAAACGCTATTTTCTCGAGTCATCTGTGAGCTTTCTTCACAGATGCTAGACTGCCGAACCTTTCATGAGAACCTGTCCTCAAAGCGTAGCGAGCGAAGAGCCGATCCTATCTAAGATCGGGCGCGACGCCGGAGCGCAGGAACCGGAGTGTACTCAAATGTACATGAGGATTCCGAGCACCGCCGGCGCGCAAATTATCGAGCGCAGTAGCTTTGAGGACAGGTTCTAAGAGCCGCCCGCGCATGAATCCCTGGCACCGCCTGCCACCGCTGCGCTCGCTGCGTGTGCTCGAGGCCGCCGTGCGCCATCAGAACTATACGCGCGCAGCGGACGAACTCAGTCTCACCCACAGCGCGGTCAGCCATCAGATCCACACGCTCGAGGCGACGCTCGGCATGCCGCTGCTGCAACGCGCCGGGAGGCAGATGCGCGCGACCGACGCGGGCCGCCAGCTCGCCCAGGACGTGCGCACCGCGCTCGACCAGCTCGCCGCCGCACTGGAACGCCTGCGCGGCCAGGACAGTGCAAATTCGCTCACAGTCAGCGTGCTGCCCTCGTTCGCCGCAGCGTGGCTGGTCGCGCGCCTCGGCGGTTTCCTCGAGCGCCACCCCGGCATCGAACTGCGCCTGGAAAGCACGCCGGCGGTCACCGATTTCCGCAGCGACGGCGTCGACGTCGCGATCCGCTATGGCACCGGCAATTACGAGGGACTGGTCAGCGAGAAGCTGTTCGACGACGAGTTGTTTCCGACCCTGAGTCCGGAGCTCGCGCGGCGCGTGCGCCTGCGCAACCCCGCCGACCTCGCACGCGTGCCGCTGCTGCGCATCCGCCAGCAGCCGTGGGCGCCGTGGTTCGCCGCGGCCGGCGTCAACATCGCCGAGCCGCGTCGCGGACCAGTATTCAACGATTCCGAACTCGCCCTGCAGGCCGCGATCCAGGGCCAGGGCGCGGTGCTCGCGCGCGGCTCGCTGACCGCGCTCAAGTTGCGCGCGGGCTCGCTGATCGCGCCGTTCGCGCAGCGCGTGGCCTCGCCGGCCACCTGTCATCTCGTCTACCCACCGCAGCATGCGGACAAACCGGCGCTGCTGCTGTTCCGAGAATGGCTGTACGAGGAACTGCGCGCCTCGCCGCCGATGTACTGCCCGGAAACCCGATCCAAAAAAAAGCCATGAACGACTTCGCCCCGCACGTCACCAAGAAGCGCTTCGGTCAGCACTTCCTCCACGACAAAAATATACTAAGCCGCATTGTGGAATATGTGGCAGCGAAGCCCGGCGAGCGCATCGTCGAGATCGGCCCCGGCGAGGGCGCGCTGACCCTGCCGCTGCTGCGCGCCGCACGCAGCCTGACCGTGATCGAACTCGACCGCGACCTGATCGAACCGCTGCGCACTCGCGCAAGCGGCGTCGGCGAATTGACGATCGTGCATCGCGACGTGCTCGGAGTGGACATAGCCGCACTCGCCGCCGGTGCCACGATCCGTCTCGTCGGCAACCTGCCCTACAACATCTCCACGCCGATCCTGTTCCATTGCCTCGATAATGCTGCGGCGATCCACGACATGCACTTCATGCTGCAAAAAGAGGTGGTCGAGCGCATGGCCGCCGGCCCGGGCAGCAAGACCTACGGCCGGCTTTCGGTGATGCTGCAATTGCGCTGTGCGGTCGAGCCGCTGTTCGACGTGCCGCCCACCGCGTTTACGCCGCCGCCGAAGGTCGATTCCGCCGTCGTGCGCCTCGTGCCGTTGTCGCCCGACAAGCTGCCGCAAGCTGATTTCGCCGTGGTCGACCGCGTCGTCCGCGCCGCGTTCGGCCAGCGTCGCAAGACCTTGAGCAATGCATTGAAAGGCGTGGCCGATGCGGACGATCTCGCTGCCGCGGGCATTGATCCGCGCCTGCGCGCCGAGCAGTTGGCGCCTGCCACGTTCGTCGCCCTGGCGCAACATCTGCAAGCGAAAGGTTGAGGGAACCTCTAAAAACCTACTGCGCTCGATAATTTGTGCGCCGGCGGTGCTCGGAATCCTCATGTACTTGTATGTACACTCCGGTTGCTGCGCTCCGGCGACGCACAAATTCTCTTCGCTCGCTACGGTTTTTAGAGGTTCCCTTGATTCGCCCGACGCCGCTGCGCACAATCCAGACATGAGCGACAACAGCCCCTATGCGATCAGCGTAGCCGTGCAGACGCAGTTCCTGCACGACCAGTCCACGCCGGACGCGAACCGCTATGCATTCTCGTACACGATCCGCATCGCCAACACCGGCCGCGTCGCTGCGCGCCTGATCTCGCGCCACTGGATTATTACCGACGCCAACGGCAAGGTGCAGGAAGTGCGCGGCGAAGGCGTGGTCGGCGAACAGCCGTGGCTGCGCCCCGGCGACGATTTCCAGTACACCTCGGGCGCCGTGCTCGAAACCGCAGTCGGCACGATGCGCGGCAGCTACCAGATGCTCGCCGACGACGGGCGCCACTTCGACGCCGCGATCCCGCAGTTCACGCTGTCCATACCACGCACGGTCCACTGAATGGCCGTCTACGCGATCGGCGACGTGCAGGGCTGCTATGACGAACTCGCGCAGCTGCTCGAAAAAGTCCGCTTCGATTCTTCGCGCGACACGCTCTGGTTCTGCGGCGACCTGGTCAACCGCGGTGGCCAGTCGCTGGCCGTGCTGCGCCAGGTGCAGTCGTTCGGCAAGAGCGCGATCGTCGTGCTCGGCAACCACGACCTGTCGCTGCTCGCAATCGCCGAGCGCGAGGAGGCAGCGCAGGCGAAGACGAATCCCGAGTTGCGCGAAGTGCTGTTCGCACCGGACCGCGATTCCATTCTCGCTTGGCTGCGCACGCGCCCGCTGCTGCACGTCGATCGCGCGCTCGATTTCGCCATGGTTCACGCCGGCTTCGCACCGGGCTGGACCCTCGATCGCGCCGAACGCGCCGCACGCGAGGTCGAACAGCGCCTCGCCGGCGACGGCGCAAAACGCCTGTTGCTTGCGATGTTCGGCAACAAACCGGATCAATGGTCGCCGAAGCTGCGCGGCATCGAGCGCCTGCGCGCGACGATCAACGTAATGACGCGCATGCGCTATTGCGACGTGCGCGGGCGCATCGCCTATACCGAGAAAGGCGCTCCCGGCACGCAGAAGCCGGGGTTGTATCCCTGGTTCGAGGTGCCCGGGCGCGTGCGCAGCGACCTACGCATCATCTGCGGCCACTGGTCGACGTTGGGCCGCTTCCAGGGCATGGGCATCTACGCGATCGACGGCGGCTGCGTCTGGGGCGGCGAGCTGATTGCGCTGCGCCTCGACGGCGAGGAGCCGCAGTTCTTCGCGATCAAGTCGAAGCGGCCGAAGCCGACCGGCAAGGATGGCGACTGAGCGCAGTCGCTAGTTGCCGACCCTTTCGTAGTCGACGAAAGTGAAGGCGTATTCGTGCCGCGCGTCGGCGCTGTGTGCCTCACGCGAAATTTCATGCCATTCGGCAGGATCGAAGCGCGGGAAGTGCGCATCGGCATCGGACGCCTCGGTGTCGATCCAGGTCAGATGCAGGCGTGTCGCCTGCGGTAGCGCGAGTGCATAGATTTCGCCGCCGCCGATCACCATCAGTTCCCCATCGCCAGCCGCGGCGATCGCTTCGTCGAGCGAGGCGGCCGCACGCTGCCCCGCAAACGGCACCTCGCCGCTGCGCGTCAACACGAGATTGGTGCGACCCGGCAACGCGCGGCCGATCGCAAGCGCGGTCTTGCGCCCCATCAGCACGGGCTTGCCCATCGTCAGCGCCTTGAAGCGCTTGAGATCCTCGGGCAGATGCCATGGCATCGCACCGCCACGACCGATGGCGTAGTTGCGGTCGAGCGCGGCGATGAGAGAAATATCCACGTTCAGACCGCGATCGGCGCCTTGATCGCCGCATGCGACTGATAGCCCTCGATCGCGATGTCCTCGTAGCGGAAATCGTCGATCGAGCGGATCGCGGGATTCAATTTCAATTTCGGCAGCGGCAGCGGCGCACGCGTCAGCTGTTCGCGCGCCTGGTCGAGATGATTCTTGTACAGATGCGCGTCACCGAGCGTGTGCACGAAATCCCCGGGCTCGAGGTCGCAAACCTGCGCGATCATGTGCGTCAGCAGCGCGTAGCTGGCGATGTTGAACGGTACGCCGAGGAAAATATCGCCCGAGCGCTGGTAGAGCTGGCACGACAACCGGCCTTTCGCCACGTGAAACTGGAACAGTGCATGGCATGGCTGCAACGCCATCTTGGGCAAATCGGCGACATTCCACGCGCTGACGATGAGGCGGCGCGAATCGGGATTCTTCTTGATTTGTTCAACTACTCCAGCGATTTGATCGATGGAAGATGTTTGTTGAGAAGTGCCGGCAGGAATGCCGGCTTTTTGATTTTCGCGCGAAGGACTCGCGCATGAGCTTACTGTCCAGGCTCTCCATTGCTTGCCGTACACCGGTCCGAGATCGCCGTTCGCGTCGGCCCATTCGTCCCAGATGCCGACGCCGTGTTGCTTGAGATAGCCGATGTTGGTGTCGCCACGCAGGAACCAGAGCAGTTCGCGCACGATCGACTTGGTGTGCAGCTTCTTCGTCGTCACGAGCGGAAAACCTTCGGCGAGACTGAAGCGCATCTGCCAACCGAACACCGACAGCGTGCCGGTGCCGGTGCGGTCGGCTTTCTCGTCACCGTGCTCGAGCACGTGGCGCAGCAGGTCGAGGTACTGGCGCATCAGGCGACCTCCTTCGTCGATACCGATGCATTGGCGGCGACCAGATCGGGTTGCAGGGTCGGCGCGCGGCGCGACAGCCACAGCAACACGACTCCGATGATGACTAGCGGCAGCGACTGGATCTGCCCCATCGTCAACCAACCGAAGGCAAGATAACCAAGCTGTTGATCCGGAATGCGCACGAATTCGACGGCGAAGCGGAACACGCCGTAGAGCAGGGCGAACAATCCCGATATCGCATAGCGCGGACGCGGCTTGAGCGAGAATAGGAACAGCACGGCGAACATGGCCACGCCTTCGAGCGCGAATTCGTAGAGCTGCGAAGGATGGCGCGCCTGGCCGTTGAGCTGGCCGGCGAGGTACATCTGATGCAGCTCTTCGCGCGTCTTGTGCAGGTCGTCGAGCGCGCTCGGGAAAATCACGCCCCACGGCGCATCGGTGATCTTGCCCCAGAGTTCGCCGTTGATGAAGTTGCCGAGACGACCGAGGCCGAGGCCGATCGGCACCAGCGGCGCGACGAAATCGATCGTGTCGAAAAAGTGTACTTTGTTGCGTCGCGACCAGATCCAGCCGGCGAGCAGCACGCCGATCAGGCCGCCGTGGAACGACATGCCACCGTCCCAGACGCGGAAGATCGCGAGCGGATCGTGCACGATCCAGTCCAGCGAAACGTACGAAAGCATGTACCAGATGCGTCCGCCGAGAATGACGCCGAGCATGACGTAGAAGGCGAGATCGGAAAACGCCTCGTGGCTGACCGGCAACCTGCCCTGCTTGCGCCGGTATTCGCCGACGAACCAGGCGCCGGCAAAGCCGAGCAGGTACATGATGCCGTACCAGTGTACGGCGACGGGACCGAGTTGCAGCGCGATCGGATCGATATCGTGGAAGTAAGGCATGCGCGAAACGGAAAGAAAACCGGCAGCCGCTATTGTCGCAGAAAGCACCGCGGTGATGGCCTCTCGCCGTGTCACGCGAACGCCATGGCATAATCGCCGCTCGTCCTGGGGAGAGGTTCATCCATGCTCAAACACGCCTGCTTGGTGGTGCTCATCGCGGCTGCCACTGCCGCACCCGTCGTCGCCGACGAGGCCAAACCGATCACCTTGCCCAAAGTCACCGTCATTCCCGAAGTCGACTTTGCCAAGCACCCGCCACTCGGGCCGCCGGTGTTGTCGCCCGATGGCCAGCACATCGCGGTCACGGTGAAGACCGAGGAAAACGGCGGCGACAACAAGTACCAGCTCGCGATCCTGCACCTGCCCGACTTGAAGTACGTCAGCCGCCTCGACATGGCTGCAACCTTCCTGCCGATCGATGTGACCTGGGTCGACAACAAGCGCCTGGTCCTGGGCACGGGCAAGGAAACGGCGTTCGCCGAACAACCCGCCGCGACCGGCGACATCCTCGCGGTCGATTTCGACGGCAAGAACAAGCGCATGCTCTACAGCGATCGCTCGCGCGGATCGAGCCAGGCGGCGATGAACATCCTCAAGATGCCGATCGGCTTCGGCTCGATCAGCGGCACGCCGGACAAAGCCGATAGCCACTTCTACCTCACTGTCAATCCGGCGCCCGAGCGTGGCGGCAGCGATGCGCAGGCGAACAAGACTCTGGTCTTCGACGTCGATGCGGTCAGCGGCAGCGTCAAGGAGATCGGCGCGATCAATGCCGATGGCTACGACTTCCTCGTCCACGACGGCGTCGCGCGCTACGCCTGGGGCCAGGACAACAACCTCAAAGACCACGTCTATTATCGCGCCGCTGCGGACAAGGACTGGACCGAACTCCCGGCCAGCGTGGTCGGCAAGCAGTTCCAGCCATACGCGATCTCGGCCGACGGCGCCAAGCTCTACTCGATCGGCAATCCCGACGGCGGCCCCGGTCAATTCGTGGTCAGCAACCTCGATGGCAGCGAGCGCAAGGTACTCGCTTCGAATCCGCGCGTCAGCGTGCGCCGCGTGTACTGGTCGCCGGCGCCGCGCGCGCCTTACGCGGTGTCGTTCGAAGACGGCCGCACCTCGATGACCTGGCTCGACGACAGCAAATACGCGCAGGCGCTGAAGGCGCTCAACGCCAAGTTCGCCGACCATTTCGTCGGCTTCTCCGACATTTCCGAGGACGGCTCGGTTGCGCTGGTCGGCGCGGCCAGCGACCGCGATCCCGGCACCTATGCGATGTTCGACTTGAAGACAAACGCGATCCGGCCGCTGTACCAGAGCAAGCCCTGGTTCAACCCGGAGCAGCTCGGCGAGCGCAAGCCGTTCTGGTTCAAGGCCTCGAGCGGCACGGAACTCGGCGGCTATCTGACCCTGCCGCCCGGACGCGCGGCGAAGAACCTGCCGACCGTGCTCATCGCGCACGGCGGCCCGATGGGTCCGAACGACGGCTGGTCTCTCGCGAGCGGATGGGAGAACAGCGAGGCGCAGTTCCTCGCCTCGCGCGGCTACGCCGTCGTCCAGGTCAACTACCGCGGTTCGGGCGGACGCGGCGCGAACTTCTACGACGCCGGCTACCGCCAGATGGGTACAGGCATGATGCAGGACATGCTCGATGGTTTGAATTGGGCGATCGACAAGGGCTACGTCGACAAGAGCCGCGTCTGCGTCTACGGCGCGAGCTACGGTGGCTACACTGCATTCTTCCAACCCGTGTATGCGCCGCAGGGCACGTTCAAATGCTCGGTCGCGATCGCCGGCGTCTCCGACATCCGCATCCAGGCGGAGCGCAGCGACACGCGCCGTTCGCGCGGTGGCCGCAACTTCCTGCGCGAAGCCTGGGGCATGGGCGATGAGGCCTACATCAAGGCCAATTCGGCGATCGACCACGTCGACAAGTTCAACGTGCCTGTGCTGATCGTCCATGGCGAAGACGACAGGCGCGTGCCGGTAAAGAACGCCGAGGAAATGCGCGACGCGCTGCAAAAAGCCGGCAAGCCGGTCGAGTACATGACCCGGCCGAAGGAAGGCCACGGCTTCTTCAAGGAAGATAACAACACCGAGCGCTACAGGATCACCGAGGCGTTCCTGCTCAAGTACCTCGGCCCCGGCGCGTCGAAACAGTAACGCGCTGCGCACAAGCGAAGCTACAGGATGCCCGGCCGCGCGCCGGGCATCGGAACGGGATTTTTCATTCCTTACTCCGCGTCGCCATTGCGCACCTGCAACGTGATCGCATGCTGCGAGCACACAGCCAAGCAAAGGCCGCATGCGCGACAACATTCGGGTGCGACTACGGCGGCCTGCAGCCCTTGGCTCAGCGACAGCAGGAAGCGCGTACTCGCCGGCAGTCCGTCGCAGTCGTGTGCAGCCACGGCCTTAAGTGCGAGCACTTGATGCGGGCAAACCGCAACGCAGCCGGAATCGCCTACACAGCGATCGCGATCGATGACTGGTGCTATTGCTTCGATTTCGCCGCAATCGAATGCGCGGTTCATGGTGGCGGACAGCCTCAGAAATGATAGGTCGCGAACACACCGACGACGTTCTGCGTCTTGTCCTGTGTGATCGGGCTGTCCTTCGCATCGCCCTGCAGCTGTGACGTGGACGCAAAGGCTCCCAGGCCCCAATGCTCGTCGAAGCGATAGCGCGCGCTGGCGCCGAAACCGATGCTGCTCACGCCGCCACCGGCACGATATTGTGGGCGACCGGAGCGCTCCGACTGCAGCGCATCGATGCCGAAGAAGGTCTGCATGTACTCACCATTTGCCCAGGTCACGCTTGGCCCGGCGCTGAGCACGAGCTGGCGCGAGACCACCCAGTTTGCGTTCAGTCCCAACTCGGCGAGCGTGCCCTGCCGGTTGTCACCGACATCGCTCGACACCGAGAGGCGGGCGCTCAACCATCCCTGTGTATAGCGGGCGAACGCGCCGACGCGCGCCGTGCCGTCGATATCGCCGAGACCGCGCAGGCGCGCATCGTCCGCTTCCTTGCGCGCTTTGAACGCGCCGGCCGACACCATCGCGCCGACGCGCCAATGTTCGTCTTCGTACAGATACACGCCGAGCCCGCCGCCGGGGCCACCGCCGCCGGCACTGCCGTCGCCGCCAAGAAAAAACCGGCCGTAACGGATATTGATCATCGGCAGCGCACGCGTCTTCTGTTCGTCGCTACCGGGGTACTCCGGTAGGCTCACTGCACCGGCGCCGATCGTGATGTCCCAACCATCGTTCGGCTTGCGCGTCGCGCTTTTCTCGGCATTCTCATCGGCGGCTGCGGCTTTGCCCGGGAAAACGGCAAAGGCCAGAGGCAGGAGAGCTAAGATCAGGTGGTTCGAGAGCAGGCGGCGCATGAGAACTCCGATTCGGGTGGGCGGAAAGATTCTGCGCAGCGGGTTTTAAAAACTCTTTAATCGCGCCGGACCACAATGCCGCCGCAGCGAAACTGTCGAGGTAAGCGCAAAACCATGCAGATACTTCTGGTCGAAGACGATGCGATGCTCGCTGATGCGGTGAGCGCCGGCCTGCGCCAGGATGGCTGGAATGTCGACTGGGTTACCGACGCGATCAGCGCGCGTCTGGCTACGCTCGATCGCCAGTATGCCGCGATCCTGCTCGATCTCGGTCTGCCCGGCAGCTCCGGCCTGGCCGTGCTCGCGCATCTGCGTGAACGCTACGACGCGACGCCGGTGCTGATCATCACCGCACGCGACAAGCTCAGCGACCGCATCAACGGGCTCGACGCCGGCGCCGACGATTACCTGGTCAAACCGTTCCAGTTCGACGAACTCGGCGCACGTCTGCGCGCGCTGGTGCGCCGCAGCCAGGGCCGCGTCTCGCCGAAGCTGTGCTATCGCGACATCGTCGTCGACCCGGGCCGGCGCCACGTCAGCAAGGACGGCGCCGCCGTCGCGCTCAGCATGCAGGAATATCGCACCTTGCTGGTGCTGATGGAACGCCGCGGACGCGTGATCACGCGCAACGAGCTCGAGGACGCGGTGTACGGCAGCTCCGGTACGATCGAGAGCAATACGATCGCGGTCTATATCCACCGCCTGCGGGCGAAGCTCGGAGAGGACATGATTATCACCGTGCACGGCTTCGGTTATCGTCTTGGCGAGGCACACTGATGGATATGGCCGTAGATCCCGATACCGACGATGCGGCATCGCCGAGCGCCACGGTACACGTGCGACCGCGGCGGATCAGGTCGTTGCGCATGCGCCTGCTGCTCGCGCTGTCGTTGATGATCCTCGTGCTCTGGGCCGTGCTGCTTGGCATTTGGCAGATCTTCGCCGCGCGCGACCAGACCGTGTGGGACGACTCGCTGCGCCAAGTCGCCGTACTGGCCCTGGCGTCCCTGCCCGCCGACGCCGAAGGCGTGTTCGCCCATCCCGGGCAACTCGCCCAGGCGCCGCGCGTCATGCCGAACGTGGAGGCTGAGAAGGACATCAGTTTCCAGATCTGGCTCAACGGCCAGGCGATCGTGCGCTCGCCGAGTTCGCCGACGACGCCGCTCAAGCCGGATTTCGTCGACGGGTTCGCCAACGAGGATATCGGCGGCGAAGTATGGCGCGTGTACAGTATCGGCGATGCGAGCAGCAAGGTTTTCGTGCAGATCGGCAAGTCGCCGCAGCAGCGCGTCGGCGGCATGCTCAACGGCCTGCGCAAGGCCGGGTTCGTCACTCTGCTGCTACTCATGCTCCCGGGCATCGCGATCTGGTGGGTGACGCGCTGGTCGTTCGCGCCGATCGACACGCTGCGCGAGCTGATCGGCCGGCGCAAGCCGTTCGACCTGACCCCGCTGCCCGACGCCGAACTGCCGACCGAAGTGCGGCCGCTGATCGAGTCGTTCAACGCGCAGCTCAAGCAGCTCGACGCCGCCGTGCAAGGTGAACGCCGCTTCATCGCCGATGCCGCGCACGAACTGCGCACACCTCTCGCCGTGCTCGCCACGCATGCGCAGGTTGCACTGCGCGCCGGGAGCATCGAGGAGAAGGACGAGGCGCTGCTGCGTCTGTCTGCGGGCGTCGAACGCAGCGCGCGCCTGTCCGAACAACTGCTCGATCTGGCCCGCGTCGACGCGGCGAAGAGTGCGCTCGAACATGCACGCGTCGATCTCTCCGAACTCGTTGTGCTGATCGTGCGCGACTTCGAGCTCGGCGCGCGCCAGCGGTGCCAGTCGATCACGCTGGAAACGGACACTGCGATCGTCAACGGCGATGTCGACGAGCTCGGCATCTTGCTGCGCAACCTCCTCGACAACGCACTGCGCTACAGCGGCGACGGCGGTCGCGTCGCAGTTTCGTGTAAGCACGCGCTGCGCAACCGCGTGATCGGCGTGAAGCTTTCGATCGCCGACAACGGCCCTGGCGTGCCAAGCGGCGAATACGCGCGCATTTTCGATCGGTTCTATCGCGTTGCCGGCAACCGCGCACGCGGTAGCGGCATCGGCCTCTCCCTGGTCGCGCGCATCGCTGCTTCGCACATGGCGACGATCGAAATCGGCCCTGGGCTCCACGGACGCGGTTTTGGCATCTGCGTCTGGTTCCCGTAGACCTTCGCGTCGATCCAACGCACTCTGCACATGGCGCCGGCATGTAACGCACGGATGCGCGATACTTCGGCAGACCGCATCGCACGACGCCTCCATGCCCAACCGCCTCGCCACCGAAACTAGCCCCTACCTGCGCCAACACGCGGACAATCCGGTCGACTGGTGGCCGTGGAACGCCGAAGCACTCGCCACCGCGCGTGCCCAGGACAAGCCGATCCTGCTCTCGATCGGCTACAGCGCCTGCCACTGGTGCCACGTCATGGCGCAAGAAAGCTTCGAGGACGAGGCGACCGCGCGGCTGATGAACGAAAAATTCATTTGCATAAAAGTGGATCGCGAGGAGCGACCGGACCTCGACAAGATCTACCAGCTCGCACACCAGGCCCTGACCCGACGCGGCGGCGGCTGGCCGCTCACCGTGTTTCTCGCACCCGACGACCTCACTCCGTTCTACGCCGGCACCTATTTTCCGAAAGAAACGCGCTACGGCATGCCGCCGTTCGCCTATGTGCTCGACCAGGTACGCGGCTTCTGGGACACGCGCCGCGACGCAGTGCGCGCGCAGAATGAAACGCTGCGCGAATTCCTCGCGAGCTACGATTCGGGCGAAGCGCATGACGGCGCGCTGGACGATGCGCCGATCCGCGCCGCGCTCGCCCAAATCCAGCGCAACTTCGATTCCGAATACGGCGGGCACGTCGGTGCGCCGAAATTCCCGCATTGCCCCGAGATGGAATTGCTACTCGACCTCGGCACGCCGCAGGCGCGCGCGACGGTCGAGCTGACCCTGACGCGCATGGCCGAAGGCGGCATCCACGACCAGATCGGCGGCGGCTTCTGCCGCTACAGCGTCGACGAGCGCTGGGAGATCCCGCACTTCGAGAAGATGCTCTACGACAATGCGCAGCTGCTGCCGCTGTACGCGGAGCGCGCCGGCCACGCCAGTCTCGCACGCGACTTGATCGCCTGGCTTTTGCGCGAGATGACCGCGCCCACGGGCGGCTTCTACAGCGCACTCGATGCGGATTCCGAGCACGAGGAAGGCAAGTTCTACCTCTGGCAGCGAGGGGAAGTGCGCGCGTTGCTGGACGACGAGGAATTCGCCGCGGCCGAACGCCGCTACGGATTCGACCGTCCAGCCAACTTCGAGCATCACGCCTGGAATCCGATCGCGGCCGTGCCGGTTGCGCAAATCACGACCGAGCTCGCGCTTGCGTCTAGCGAAGCGCAAGCGCGTCTTGCCCGTGCCCGCGCGAAATTGTTTGCGGCGCGCGCACAACGCGTCCGCCCCGGCCTCGACGACAAGATTCTGACTGCGTGGAATGCACTCATGATCGCCGGCATCGCGCGTGCCTCGCGCACGCTCTCGGCGCCGCCACTGATGGGCCTCGCAGACAATGCGCTCGATTGCCTGCACGCGAGCGCGTGGCGCGACACGCGCCTGTACGCCGTCGCCGGCGAGGGCGCGGCACGATTTCCGGCCTATCTCGACGACCACGCCTTCTTGCTCGACGCACTGCTCGAATGCCTGCGGTGCCGCTGGAGCGATCGTGACTTCACCTGGGCGACGCAGCTCGCCGACACGCTGCTCGAACGCTTCGAGGATCGCGAGCAAGGCGGTTTTTTCTTCACCGCACACGATCACGAAAAGTTGATCCAGCACTCCAAGCCATTCGCCGACGAGGCGCTTCCTTCGGGCAATGGCGTCGCCGCACGCGCGCTGTTGCGGCTCGGCCACCTGCTTGGCGAAACGCGCTATCTGGACGCGGCCGAGCGCGCCCTGCGCGCCGCGTACGCGACGATGACGCAGATGCCGGCCGCCTGCGCAACACTGCAGCGCGCGCTCAACGATTTCCTGCATCCGCGCACGCTCGTCGTCGTGCGCTTCGACTCCGTCGAAGAGAACGACGCATGGCAGGCCGCACTGGTTGCCGCCGGCAACTCGCGCCGCGTCGATGCGTATTTCGTCCCGGACCATGCCGGAAATCTGTCGGGTGCGATTGCCGCGCAAACATACATCGCTGGCGGTGTCGCCTACGTCTGCCGCGGCACGCAGTGCGACGCGCCACTGCACGACGCAAGCGCGCTTCGCCTAGCGTAGCAAGATCGACAATTCAATCGAAGGGCCGAACACCGATCAGCCAGCCGTGCAGCCAGAACGCAAACAGCGCCCAAATAAGCAGACCTCCTGCCAGCGCTTTCGCGTCACCCTGCCACGTGCCCGCGGGATATGACGTCCCGGCGCGGCCATCACGGGCGCGACCGGCGACGAACGACGCCACGGCCCAGGCGCCAAAGCTGCCAAACAGGACGACATCGTGCAGCATGCCGGTGGCGAGCAAATGACCGACCGCCCAGACCGCCACGCCCAATGCCTGCGGATGGCCTAGCGTCGACTTGAAGTGATTGCCCGGCACCTTGGCCGCAGCGAACAGCACGAACGCGACCAGGGTGAACAGTCCGTTCGCATGCTTGGCGGTCAGTGCCGGCACGTAGAGCAAATGCGCCTCGCGCCGCGCGAACACGAAGCCCCAGACGATGAGCCCGAACCCGATCAGCGATACCGCCGTGTACATTCCCTTCCAACGTGCCGCGCCGATGCGCGCGATCGTGCGGGTGCGCCAGCCATCGGCGACGACGCGCACCGAATGCACGCCGAGAAAGAGGATGAGACCGAGTATCAGGATCGTCATGCTCACCTGCCGCCATATCGGTTCAAGAGTCGCTTACGCGCGGTTGTACCACCGATTCGTCACCGGGAATACCGCCGATTGCTACCAACTGTCCGAGGAGCCGCCACCCGCGGACTCGCCACCGCCACCACTGAAACTGTCGCTGCTGGAACTGGAGCCACTGTCGCTGCTGGAACTGCTGTTGGAACCGCTGCCATTGTCGAACGAGCTGGCGTCGCCGCCCGCCCGTGCATAGCTTCCGCCAAACTGCGGGCGGAGGATCAACCCAAGCAGAAAGCTGACGCATGCCGTGAAAAACGACGGCAGCGTCGTCCAGTCCATTGCCTGCATCCAGTACCACGCACCGGCGGCGCCTGCGCCGCCGGCAATGAGTCCGCCGGGCAGCGGCGGCAGAAAGAACAATAGCAAACGCAGAACGATCGACAGCAAAAGGACGACAAACACGATGAATAGCGGATTGCCGACGATGTCTTTGTTGTATCGGATATTCGATTTCGCCGGCTCATCTGCCGACGGCAACACTTCGCCGTCGATCAACTTGATAAGCGCTCCAGTCGCGTCGTGAATGCCGCCGTAGAAATCGCCTTCGCGGAATTTCGGTTTGACATAGTCGCGCAGGATTCGTGCGGTGGCCGCGTCCGGTATTGCACCTTCGAGGCCGCGCCCGACTTCGATGCGCATGCGATGGTCGTCTTTCGCCACGATCAGCAGTACGCCGTCGTCGACGCCTTTGCGGCCGAGCTTCCATTGGTCGAACACGCGGATCGCGTACTGCGCAATATCCTCGGGCTGCGTGCTTAAAACGAGAAGTATTGCAATCTGCGAGTTCTTGCGCTGTTGCAGCGCAGCCAGTTCGGAATCGAGCGTTTGCTTTTGCTGCGCATCCAAAGTCGCCGTTTGATCGGTGACGCGCTCGCTGAGTTGCGGAATCGGTCGTAACTCAGCCGTCACGGCAACCTGCGGCAACGCGACGGCGAGACAAAGAGCGAACAGGACCCAGCGCAACGGGATCACAGCAACACCGGGGCATCCGACAGTTCGTTCGAACGCGGCTTGCCATCAGCCGGAAAATGTCGGGCGAGAATGGCGCTGACCGCCTCGACGCCCTCGACCGCGCCACGTTGGTAATCGCGCGCTGCGAACCGTTCGCGCATGCGATCGCAGACCGCCTGCCATTCGGATTGTGCAACGCGCGCGGCGATGCCACGGTCCGCGACGATTTCGATGGCGCGCTCGGCGAGCAGCACGTAGATCAAAACACCGCTGTTGTGTTCCGTATCCCATACGCGCAGCTGCGCGAACACTTCCTGTGCGCGATCGCGCGGCGTGCGCTTGCGCGCGAGGTCGCGCAACGGCATCGCATGTTCGATCGCGAAGCAGACTTGTCCGACATGTAGCCGCTCGCCAGCGGCAATCGCCTGATGGATCGCGTCGAGCGCCGCACGCGGAAACTGCGCGCTGACACGCGTATGTGCCACGAGATGTCTGGTCCAACGCATATCGTTCTCCTACCAGCTGCCCGATGCCCCACCGCCACCCGAACTCCCGCCGCCGCCGCTGAAGCCGCCCCCGCCGCTCGAACTACTGCCCCCTCCGCCCCCGAGCAATATATCCAGCAGCAAACTGAAAATGAAACCGAGGAGATTCGAGAATAGCTCACCCCAGGTCATGCCGCCGATCCACTTCTGCGACGCGCCGTTCGGAGCGATCTTCCAACCGATCCAGGCGGTGATCATCGCAATGCCGGCGACGCCTGTCGGAGTGAACGCCGGCACCTCATTCGGCAATTCAACGCCTGCGCGCTTTGCCCACAGGTACAGCGCGGCGACGACCACCGGTCCGACGAGCAACCCGCTCGCGTGCCGCGCGCCGATCGGCACGATCCGGATTGGAAAGATGCCGAATATGACGCTCAACACCACCGCGACTGCTGCCCCCACTCCCGCGCCAATCAGCGCGATTGGGAAGATATAGAAAAGAATCGTGAGCCACAGTGGCGGCGCGCGCAGATCGTCCGAAGATGCCGGCCCGTCGAGCGGTGCCGGCAGGGATTCGCCGTCGATGAGAGTGGTCAGCACCGCAATAGCATCGTGCAGGCCGAGGTAGTAATCGCTGTCGCGGAACTTGGGCGTGATGTATTCGCGAATGATGCGCGCCGCGGCTGCGTCCGGGATGGCGCCTTCGAGTCCGCGGCCGACTTCGATACGCACGCGGTGATCGTCCTTGGCCACGATCAGCAACACACCGTCGTCGATGCCCTTGCGGCCGAGCTTCCACTGTTCGAACACGCGCGTCGCATACGGCGCGATGTCCTCGGGCTGCGTGGTCGGCACGATCAGCACGGCGATCTGCGCACCCTTGCGCTGTTCGAGCGCGACAAGTTCGGATTCGAGATCCTGCGTCTGTTGCGCGTTGAGCGTGTCCGTCGTGTCGGTGATGCGCGCGGCAAGCGGCGGAATCGCCTGCAGACCGTCCTGCGCGATCGCGCCTGTCAGCGTCAGCGCGAAGAAGAAGGCAACGGCGACCGACCGTGCAATCGCCCGGCAGAGTTTCCCTGCAAACGTGGGCGCCAATCGTCGCAGGCAACTACTCGGGGCAGTTGCGTCTGCGCCACGCATGATCACCAGCTCCCCGAGGCGCCGCCTCCTCCGAACGAACCGCCGCCGCCGCTGAAACCACCGCCTCCCCCGCCGCCTCCGAAACTGCCGCCGCCGAGGCCACCGCCCGACAAGCCACCCCAGCCGCCGCGATTGGCGAAGCCACCAACGCCGACGCCGAGCAGGCCAAGGACGAGACCGACGATACCGAGACCGATCGTCAGCGGCAGCACGCCGCCGGACAGCAGCCACGCGGTACCGCCGCCGACGAGGGCGGTGAGGCCGCCGCGCGGCGGCGCCGACAGGCCGCCGAACAGCGAGCGCGCAAACAGGATCGCGAACACGGCGAAGATGGCCGTATTGAACGGATCGCCGTTGCCGGACGAGGACTTGTGCTCATCGGTCAACGGCGACGGCAATGGCTCGCCCTGGATCAATTTGGTCAACGCATCGGTCGCGTCGTGGATACCGCCAAAGAAATCGCCACTGCGAAACTTTGGCGTGATGTATTCGCGGATGATGCGTGCGCCGGCGGCATCGGGAATCGCCCCTTCGAGGCCACGGCCGACTTCGATGCGCACGCGCCGGTCGTTCTTGGCGACGATCAGGATCACGCCGTCGTCGGTGCCCTTGCGCCCAAGCTTCCAGGCGTCGCCGACGCGGATGCCGTATTGCGCGATGTCCTCGGGCTGCGTCGTCGGCACGATGAGCACGCCGAGCTGCGAGCCCTTGCTCTGCTCGAGCGCAGTCAGTTCGCTTTCCAGTTGCTGCTGCTGTTGCGTGTCGAGCGTGCCGGTGAGATCGGTGACATGCGCCTTGAGCGGCGGAATCGGCTGCGGATCACCATCGGCTGCGCGCACCGCGGGGGCGAGCAGGCATAACAGGCACACAAAAACCAGGCACAGATCAACCCGGACGCCAGCGGAAGAGAAATCCGCTCGCATCCATGTCAATCCGTGTCCCCTGGTGCTTTTCACACCGCTGTGTTCAGTGCGCCGGTTGTGCGGGCGGTTGCGCCGGCTGCGCCGCAGGCTTGTTGAAGTCGACGGTCGGCGCGGTCGAAATCGCCTTCTCGTTGTCGACGGTGAAGTTGGCCTTGGCCTTGTAGCCGAACATCATCGCGGTGAGGTTCTGCGGGAAGCTGCGGGCGAAGGTGTTGTAGTCCTGGATCGCCGTGATGTAGCGGTTGCGCGCGACGGCAATCCGGTTCTCGGTGCCTTCGAGCTGCGCCTGCAGATTCTGGAACAGGCCGTCGGCCTTGAGGTTCGGATAGTTCTCCGACACGGCCATCAGCCGTGACAGCGCGCTGGAGAGCTCGCCCTGTGCCTGCTGGAACGCCTTCATCTTGTTCTCGTCGGTGAGATCATCGGCGTTGAGCGTGATCTTGCCGACGCTGGCGCGCGCGTTGGTCACCGCCTCGAGCGTGGACTGCTCGTGCTCGGCGTAGCCCTTGACCGTATTGACCAGGTTCGGCACGAGGTCGGCGCGACGCTGGTACTGGTTGATCACCTCGGACCAGGCAGCCTTGACGGCTTCGTCCTTGGACTGGAAGGCGTTGTAGCCGCAGCCGGACAGGACGAACGCGGCGATCAACAGCAATGCGATGCGTTGCAGGTGCATGGTCTTACCCCTCCGATGGATGGCAACCGGAGCATCATACCGAATACGCCCGCCGGCAGCGCAAGCGGCGCCGCCGCATGGCGGCGGATCAGGCCGGCGGATTCTGCTTCTTGGCCGCGAGCAGGTTGAGCACTTCCACGATGGCCGAGAACGCCATCGACCCG
Organism: Rudaea cellulosilytica DSM 22992; assembly: GCF_000378125.1. Lineage (GTDB taxonomy): Bacteria > Pseudomonadota > Gammaproteobacteria > Xanthomonadales > Rhodanobacteraceae > Rudaea > Rudaea cellulosilytica. Next base: position 398,053 of record NZ_KB899243.1, read on the forward strand.
TAGATATAGGCACGCGGGATGTGCACGTCGAGACATTCGCCGACGAGCACGATGCCGATCAGCACGATGAACGCCAGCGCGAGCATGCGGATCGCCGGGTTGTTGTCGATGAATTCGCCGACCGGATTGGACGCGAACAACATCACCGCCACGGCCAGCACGATTGCGCCGACCATGACCGGGATGTTGCGCACCATGCCGACCGCGGTGATCACCGAATCGATCGAGAACACGATGTCGATGATCGCGATCTGGGCGATGACCCAGGCGAAGCTCGCCGCCGCCGTGTTGGCAACGGTCTCGGTGTGCTTGCCGCGGATCGCATCGACGATCTCCATGATGCCCTTGACGATGAGGAAGACACCGCCGCCACCGAGGATGAGGTCGCGCACCGAGATGACCTTGCCGAACAGGCTGAACAGCGGCATGTGCTTGTCGTCCATGCGCGCGAAATGGGCGAGCGTGACGAGCAGGGCGATGCGCGTGAGGCAGGCGAAGGCGAGTCCGACTTTGCGCGCGAGCGCGCGCTGCTCGGCCGGAAGGCGGCTGACCGCGATCGAGATGAAGACGAGGTTGTCGACACCGAGCACGATTTCCAGCGTCGACAAGGTGAACAGGGCAATCCAGAGTTCAGCGTCCAATCTCGTTCAGCCTCGTTCGGAAAACGGCGAGCACCACATTTAGGTCGTGGCGTGCTGCCAGAGGATCAAGCCCCAGCACAAAGCCACGTTCAGCATGAGCAGGAACACCGCGGCCGAACCCATGTCCTTGGCGCGACCGGCGAGCTCGTGGAATTCGGGCGTCGTTTTATCGACTACTGCCTCGATCGCGGAGTTCAAAATCTCCGCGGCGAGGACGAGTATCAGGCAGCCCACAAGCATCGCTTTCTCGACCGCGCCGCGGCCGATCCAGAGACCGAGCGGAAACAATACGATCGACAGATAGACCTCGAGGCGGAACGAGGCCTCGAACGTCCAGCTCGCGTGCAGCCCCTTCATCGACCAGATGAAGGCCTTGTAGATTTGCTTCGGGCCACGCGGCTCGGTACTCGGCATCGTCCCTCCCCTGTCGACGACGGCGCGTCAGACGCCGGTCGTCACCGCGGTGTCGGCGGCGTGCAGGTGCGTGCGTCCGCGCCAGGCGATGTCCAAGTCCTTCGCTGCCTTGACGTCGTCGAGGCGACGCACCGGCTGCGTGATCGGCGCGTCCTTCATCTTCTGCGGATCGCTCGCGGCGAGCTTGATCAAGTCGCCCATCACCTCGACGAATTCGTCGAGCGTCTCTTTGGCCTCGGTCTCGGTCGGCTCGATCAGCAGACACTCGGGAATCAGCAGCGGAAAGTAGTTCGTCGGCGCATGGATGTTGCGATCGAGCAGGCTCTTGGAGAAATCGAGCGCGGTCACGCCGCTGTCCTTCTTCTGCTTCGACACGGTGACGATGAACTCGTGGCTCGCACGACGCTTCGGATAGGCGAGGTCGAAACCCTTCTCAGCGAGGCGCTTGGCGAGGTAGTTCGCGTTGAGCGTCGCGTACTCGGCCACGCGCGGCATGCCTTCGCGGCCGAGCAGGCGCGCGTAGACGTAGGCGCGCAGCAGCACGCCCGCGTTGCCGGCGAAACTGGTCAGGCGGCCGATCGAGAGCGGACGGTCCTTCTTGCGGATCCAGCCGTAGCTGCCGTCGGCGCGTTTCTCGATCATCGGAATCGGCAGGAACGGCTTGAGGCGCTCGGACACGCCGACCGCACCCGCACCCGGACCACCGCCGCCGTGCGGCGTCGAGAAGGTCTTGTGCAGGTTCATGTGGATCGCATCGAAGCCCATGTCGCCCGGACGCACCTTGCCGAGGATCGCGTTGAGGTTCGCGCCGTCGTAGTACAGCAGACCGCCCGCTTCGTGCACGAGCTTGGCTATCTCGACGATGCGGCGCTCGAACACGCCGATCGTCGACGGATTGGTCAGCATGATGCCGGCCGTTTTCGGACCCAGCACTTTCTTCAAGGCTTCGACGTCAATATCGCCATCGGCCTGCGTCGGAATCTCGCGCACCGTACAGCCGCACATCGTCGCCGTCGCCGGGTTGGTGCCGTGCGCCGCGTCGGGCACGATGATCTCGGTGCGCTCGAGGTCGCCGCGATGCTTGTGGTAGGCCATGATCATCGCCACGCCGGCGAACTCGCCCTGCGCGCCGGCCATCGGCGCGAGCGAGACACCGCCCTTCATGCCGGTGACGTCGGCGAGGATTTCCTGCAGCTCGTACATGCAGGCGAGGAAGCCCTGCGACTTCGACTCCGGCGCGTACGGATGACGCGCGAGGAAGCCGTCGAGCATCGCCAGCGAATTGCACGCGCGCGGGTTGTACTTCATCGTGCACGAGCCGAGCGGATAGAACTGCGTGTCGATCGAGAAATTCTTGCGCGACAGATTCGTGTAATGACGCACGACCTGCAGTTCGGAGACTTCGGGCAGGCCGATCGGCGTCTTGCGGCGGAACTGGTCGGGAAGATCGGCCGGAGTGGAAGTTTTGGCCGGAATTTGCGCAGCCGCGGCGCGGCCGGGTTGCGACAGTTCGAAGATCAGCATGAGTTCGGGAAGCGGGATTTAACGAAGGTATCGTATGATGCCATAACGTGACGTGCGGCGCCCTTGCCGATGCGGAGATTGCAGCACAAATCCCCTTGCGCAAGAGAAATTTTCCACATCGTCAAGCCAAACTAATTCTACTTACCCAACTCGCATCGCCATGCCCGAATTTCTCCGTATTGTCCTGCTCGGCATCATCGAAGGCATCACCGAATTCCTGCCAATCTCCTCCACCGGCCACCTGCTCGTCGCCGAACACTGGCTCGGCGAGCGCAGCGAGATGTTCAACGTCGTCATCCAGGCCGGCGCGATCCTCGCCGTCGTGCTGATCTACCGCCAGCGTCTCTGGCAGCTCGCGACGAATTTCCACCAGCGCGAAAACCGTGATTACGCGCTGAAGCTGATCGTCGCGTTTCTGATCACCGGCGTGCTCGGCTTCGCCATGACCAAGCTCGGTTTCAAGCTCAAGGACGACATCACTCCGATCGCCTGGGCTTTCATCATCGGCGGCCTGTGGATGATCGCGGCCGAACATTTCGCCGCGAAGCTGCGCGACTCGGCGACGATCACCTGGAGGGTGGCGATTCTTGTCGGCCTGGCCCAGGTCGTCGCCGCAATTTTCCCCGGTACCTCGCGTTCCGGCGCGACGATCTTCATCGCCATGCTCGCCGGTGCGAGCAACCGCGCGGCGGCGACCGAGTTCGCCTTCCTCGTCGGCATTCCGACCATGTTCGCCGCGTCGGGCTACGAATTGCTCAAGGCGATGAAGGCAGGCGAAGGCCACGAGGACTGGGGCGCGCTCGCACTCGGCTTCATCGTCTCGATGGTCGTCGCGTTCATCGCAGTGAAATGGCTGCTTGGCTTCATCCGCACGCACCGCTTCACGCCGTTTGCACTGTATCGAATAGTCCTCGGCGTGTTGCTGCTGTTTCTAATGCCGTCGGGTGCATGAACCCGTCGTCTCGCTTTGACTGGAGCATTCTCACCAAGGACATGCAGGACTGACCAGCAAAAGCCAAAGCCAGCGGGTAACGAGCGAAGGCACACACCCTGTTAGCGGATGTAACCAATTGCAAAAATCCACCCAATCGGCGTGACAGCGCGCGCTGCCGCGGTATAGTGCGGCCATGAGCGACGCCAAAATCCTGCTCGCCGACGACGACGAGGAACTGAGCCAGCTGCTCAGCGACTTCCTTGTGCGCGAAGGCTTCCATGTCGATGTCGCCGAGGACGGCAACTCGGCCCTGCGCACCCTCGCCGAAGGCGACTACGATGCGATGATCCTCGACGTGATGCTGCCGCAGAAATCGGGCATCGACGTGCTGCGCGAATTGCGCCGGGCATCGCAATTGCCGGTGCTGATGCTGACCGCGCTCGGCGAAGACATCGACCGCATCCTCGGCCTCGAACTCGGCGCCGACGACTATGTGCCCAAACCGTGCAATCCACGCGAGATTGCTGCGCGCCTGCGCGCGATCCTGCGCCGTACGCGCGGCGAGGCCGATGCGACGCATCTGGGCGATCTCAGCCTCGGCCCGGTCAAGCTCGCCGCGGCTGCGCGCACGGTCAGCGTGCGCGGCGAGTCGATCGCACTGACCGGTACCGAGTTCAACATCCTCGCCATGCTGATGCGCGAGGCCGGCCGCGTGGTCGGCAAGGATGCGATCGCACAGGCAGTGCTCGGTCGCACCCTGCGTCCGTTCGACCGCAGCATCGACGTGCACATTTCCAAGCTGCGGCGCAAACTCGGCCCGGCGGCCGACGGCGATTCGCTGATCCACACGATCCAGCGCGGCGGTTATTTGTTCCGCATCGTCGAGGGGTGATTCATATGACGCATGATCGGGCATCCTGCCGCGACATGCGCGCGAACGGACGCGGCAAAGCCGTGCCGATGCGAACGATACGCCGACGCATCCCTGTGTCCGCCACGGCCTGACATGCGTCGTCTGTTCTGGCGCATCTTCGCCCTGTTCTGGACCGGCACCGTGGTCCTGATCCTCGCGATCGCCTGGAGCACCTCGTACACGTTCGAAAACGAGGAGATCCCTGGCCTCGGCATCACCCGCATGGAGTCGGTGCTCAACGATCAACTGCGCGGCGCGAGCCGCGCGCTGCACGCCGGCGGCGTCGAGGCGCTGCGCCAGGTCCAGCGCGGCGCGAACGATCGCGGCATCACCCTGTACGTGCTCGATGCGAACAACAAGGACATCCTTGGCAACACGGTCGCGCCCGGCATCGCGGAAGAAGTCGCCAGTGCGGTCGCGGACGAACAGGGTCTGCATTCGCGGCGCACCCGCATCCGCTCCATTTCGCTGGACGACGGGCAACGCTACACCGCAGTCGCCGCGTATCTGCATTCCACTATGCTGCGCATGCTCTACCGACGCCCGACCTATTTCTGGGACCAGGTCGTCATCGCCAGCATCATCAGCGCGATTTTTTCGCTGATCCTCGCCGCCTACGTCGCCACGCCGCTGTCGCGCATCCGCGCCGGCGCACGGCGCGTCGCCGGCGGCGATCTCGACGCCAGGGTCGGCAAGCTCAAATTCGGGCGCAGCGCGGAGATGCTCGCGCTTGCGAGCGAGTTCGACAGCATGGCCGCACGCCTGAAGGAGCTCGTCGAGGGCCAGCGCCGGCTGATCCGCGACGTCTCGCACGAGATGCGCTCGCCGCTCGCGCGCCAGCGCGTCGCGCTGGAACTCGCGCGCGCGCAGGTGCCGGCCGGCGATGCCAAGCTCCAGCTCGACCGCATCGAACGCGAGTCCGAGCGGCTCGAGGAGATGATCGCGCAGGCGATCCAGCTCTCGCGCATGGAAATGACCACACCCTCGAAGGCCGAGCCGCTTGCGCTCGACACCTTGGTCGCCGATATCGTCGCCGACGCCGCGTTCGAGGCACAGGCGCGTCAGTGTTCGCTGCTGATCCAGCAGAGCACGCCGCTGCAGGTGCAGGCCGAGGCTGACCTGCTTGGCAGTGCGATCGAGAACATCATGCGCAACGCGGTCAACTACACCCGCCCCGACTCGACCATACGCATTCGTCTGGATCGCATCGAGCGCGAGGCGCGCCTGCGCGTCGCCGACTCCGGCCCGGGCGTCGCCGAGGCCGATTTGTCGCGCATCTTCGAACCTTACTACCGCACCGACGACGCGCGCGCGCGCAAGAGCGGCGGCTCGGGACTGGGCCTGGCGATCGCCAAGCGCGCGGTCGAGCGCCAGGGCGGCCGCATCCGCGCCAGCAACGCCGACGGCGGCGGGCTGGAGATAGAGATTGTCCTGCCACTGGCCTAACCCGGCCCTGTGCGGCGGCAAAAATATGTGACCGGGGATTGATCCTCTGCGGCGATTTGGCGCTATGCTGAATTTGCCGTGTACCTCAATCTGCCCTCTTCACCGTGAAGCCCGCGCTACAACTCCGACTGCATCAGCAGCTTTCGCTGACCCCGCAATTGCAACAGGCGATCAAACTGTTGCAGATGTCCAGCGTCGAGCTTGAGATCGAGCTGCGCCAGGTGCTTGAATCCAATCCGTTGCTCGAGTTGAGCGAGGCCGGAAACGACGACGATACGGAAAGCGCCGAGGACTACGAGTTCGACGGCGAAGCCGCTGCCGCCGAATCCGTCGAAGCCGAGCGCGAGGCCAGCGACGAAGGCGCAGATTCCAGCGCCACGGACGAAACGCGCGAGGTCGACGATTTCGAACTTGCTGGCGACTTCGAGGACGACGGCAACGACTACGGCAGCCCGAAGCCGGTCGACGAGGATGGCGTCGAGAAGCAGGACCCCGAGCCGGAAGACCTGCGCGACCATTTGCTCTGGCAGCTCAATCTCACTTCGCTGTCGCTGCGCGACCGCGCGATCGGCACCACGATCATCGAGGCGATCGACGAGGACGGCTATCTGCACGAGGACGCCGAATCGCTGTGCGCTTCGCTGACCGGCCTGCCGTCGATCAACGGCCACGCCGCATCGTTCGCGGAAATCGAAGCGATGCGCCACCGCATCCAGCATTTCGATCCGATCGGCGTCGCCAGCCGTACCCTCGGCGAATGCCTGCGTGTCCAGCTCGACGCGTTCGAACCGGGCACGCCGGGTCTGCAGGCCGCGCGCGAAGTCGTCGCCAGCCATCTGGAAACGCTCGCGCGCAACGATCGCGAGCGTCTGGCCAAGCTCCTGCGCACCGATGCCGCGACGATCGATGCCGCCATCGCCCTGGTCCGCTCGCTCGATCCTAAGCCAGGCGCGCAATTCAGTGCGACCACGCCCGAATTCGTCGCGCCCGACGCCTACGCACGACGTCAGGCCGGCCGCTGGGTCGTGGCCCTGAGTCCGCACTGCCAGCCGCGCCTATCGATCAACCGCCATTACTCCGGCCTGATCGCGCGCGCCCAGCGCGACGATGCGCAATACCTGCGCGGCCAGCTGCAAGAGGCACGTTGGCTGATCAAGAGCCTGAACACGCGCGCGGAAACGATGCTCAAGGTCGCCAGCGCGATCGTACGCGCGCAAAGCGCCTTCCTCGACTTCGGCCCCGAAGCCATGCGTCCGCTCGTGCTGCGCGACATCGCCGACGAGATCGGCATGCACGAATCGACCGTTTCGCGCATGACCACGCGCAAATATCTGCATACGCCGCGCGGCACGTTCGAATTCAAATTCTTCTTCTCCTCCGGCGTCGGCACGGTCGACGGCGGCGCGGCCTCCTCGACCGCGATCCAGGCGATGATCAAGAAGCTGATCGACGAAGAAACCCCGCGCAAACCCTTGTCGGACCAGGCCTTGACCGCCGAGCTGAACAAGCGCGGCATCGAGGTCGCCCGGCGTACCGTGGCTAAGTACCGCGAGGGTATGAATATTCCTTCATCTTCTGAGCGCGGCCGCTTGTGCTTGGCGGCCTCTGCGCTATGATCGAAACCGCATCCATTCAAAGACAGGAGGCACGGAACCAACGACTAGAGCATCGGTCTGAATTTCTGTCCGCCTCGTCGGGCGGACCTCGTGAAACTTCAATACCAGAGGAATTCGTCATGCAGATCACTGTCAGTGGGCATCAAATCATCGTCACCCCCGCCCTGCGCGATTACGCCGAAAGCAAGCTCGGACGCATCGTCCGACATTTCGAGCACCTGCATGATGCCGCTGTGGTCCTCTCCGTCGAAAAGCTGTTCCACAAAGCCGAAGCCACCGTGCACTGCGCGATGAACAAGACCATCCACGCCGACGCCACCGGTGCTGACCTCTATGCCGCGATCGACGGCCTCGCCGACAAGCTCGATCGCCAGGTGAAGAAGCACAAGGAAAAGATCCAGAACCACCATCGCGAAGTCGTGCGCGAGGCGCGCTACGCCAGCTGATTAGGTGGTTGCCATCGCGCAGGGATGCGCGACGCGCGATTCATCTCGCGTGAGAGCTTCCGGCTTTGATTACTCTGGCTCGTCATGCCGGCAGGGAGTGCCGGCATCCAGACTGCAGGGACGCCGTGGTCTATCCCTTTAACTCCCTGATGACGCGTCCCTTCGCCTTTCCGCGCGCATCCCGCGCGCGGGTCACTTTTTCTTCTCCAGCGAAGAAAAAGTAACCAAAAAGACGCCGCCCCGGATGCCGCGCCGCCTACGGCGGTTCGCGAGGTCAGGCCAGGGTTCGTTGAACGCACATCCGTGTGCGTGCAACGAACTCGCGCGCATCGTGCGCGCGACTCTGCGAGCATCTCCGTCCTGCCCTCGCCGCGGCAAACGGGGACCCGAAGATCAAGAGCAACAGCACCCCTTCCGCCTTCGGGCACCTTCCCCCGCGCTGCGTGCAGGGGAAGGAAAAGCTTTTGCTTTCCGCTTTTGCCTTACGATCTTGATCTTCCTCCCCCTTCACCGCACCGAGCATCGCTGGTGCCGGCGGGGGAAAGGCGCGCATGTCCGAGCGCAGGGATGCGCGAGTTCGCGCCGGCCTGCCGGCGCCGAGAAGCGCAGGGCACCACGCGCGCAACGCGCGCGTGGTGCGGTGTCGGGGGCGTGTCTCTTTGCTTACTTTCTCTGCACGAGCAGAGAAAGTAAGACGCTCGTCCGCAGGACGAGTGGAAGCTCTTGATCTAAAAACGATCAAAGGCAAAAGCTGGATTGCAAACTGCATCCGTAGTTTGCCCTTCGGGCCATTCGCTGCGCGAATGTTCACTTCGGCATCCTGCTTGCGCAGTCCGGCTTTCAATGGAATGACGCGTGGGATCAACGCCGCAGAGACAAGCGGAAACACACACCGCGCAACGAAACTGGCAAAATGACCCCAGCGCAGCCAACATCCAAGTCATGGAACGCTTAACCGCCCGCGAACTGTTCGACAAGGTGTCCGAACGCCTGGCCCTGCGCTGGGTCGCAGGCGAAGCCGGCGAGAAGCGTGCGATCGCCCCGGCGGAGAAGCAGGCGCGACGCCCCTCGTTGGCCGGCTATCTCAACATCATCTATCCGAACAAGATCCAGATCATCGGCACCGAGGAGCTGAACTGGCTCAACGGTCTCGACACGCGCGAGCGCTGGGAGGCGGTCGAACGCATCATCGCCTTCCAGCCGACCGCACTGATCGTGACCAAGGACCAGGATGTGCCCGCCGACGTGCTCACCGCGGCGAACGAGAGCAACACGCCGATCTGGCACAGTCCCAAGCGCGGCCACGAACTGCTGACCTACCTGCAGTACCACCTCACGCGCCTGCTCGCGCGTCGCGTGACCCTGCACGGCGTGCTCATGGAGGTCTACTCGATCGGCGTGCTGATCACCGGCGAATCGGGTTCGGGCAAGAGCGAACTCGCACTCGAACTGATCACGCGCGGCCATCGCCTCGTCGCCGACGATGCGCCCGAATTCACCCAGATCGCGCCCGACGTGATCGATGGCTCCTGCCCGGAGATCCTGCAGGACCTGCTCGAAGTGCGCGGCCTCGGCATCCTCAACGTGCGCGAGATGTTCGGCCAGACCGCGGTCAAGCCGTCGAAGTATCTGCGCTTGATCGTCCACCTCGCCACGACGAAGAAGATCGACAACGACGAAACCGGCCTCGGTCGCATCTACGGCGACAACAGCTATCGCGAGATCCTCGACACCAAAGTGCCGCAGACTACGATCCCGGTCGCCGCCGGCCGCAACCTCGCCGTGCTCGTCGAAGCTGCCGTGCGCAACCACATGCTCAAGACCAAGGGCATCGACCCGGCGCAGACCTTTCTCGACCGCCAGGCACATCAGATGCTGCGCCAGTCGCCGTGGTGATCGCGCCCGGCAAAACCTATTGCGCTCGCCAGCTCGCACGCCGGCGGTGCTCATGTACAGTAATAAGTACACTCCGCTTCCTGCGCTCCGGCGTCGCGCAACCTGGCTTCGCTCGCTACGGTTTTGCCGGGCGCGATAGGGTATATCTGCAATGACTTCATCCGACGACAGGAAAAATGAAAAAACGCAGCATGCCGCATCGCGCCTCGTCGTGATCAGCGGCATGTCGGGCGCGGGCAAGACGATTGCGCTGCGCGCGCTCGAGGACCTCGACTATTACTGCGTCGACAATCTGCCCGCGGCGCTGATGCCGGCATTTGTCGCCGCGGCGACCGCGGGTGCGGCCGGCCCGCACCCGCGCCTGGCGGTCGGCATCGACGTGCGCAACAGCAGCGAGGACCTGCAGCGCGTGCCGACCATCCTCGCCGAGCTCGCGCAGCAAGGCATCGAGCACGAGCTGATTTTCCTCGATGCGCGCGACGAAGTGCTGTTCAAGCGCTATTCCGACACGCGCCGTCGCCACCCGCTGACCGGCGACGGCCTGTCGTTGAACGAGGCGATCGCGCTCGAACGCAAGCGCTTGAAGCCCGTCTCGGTCATCGCCAATCGCGTGATCGACACGAGCGAACTCAACGTGCACCAGTTGCGCCGGCTCATGGCGACCGAGCTCGGCATGGTCGGCGGCGAGCTGTCGTTGCTGTTCGAGTCGTTCGCCTACAAGCGCGGCGTGCCGGCCGACGCGGACTTCGTCTTCGACGCACGTTGCCTGCCGAACCCACACTGGGACGCACGCGTGCGCCCGCTCTCCGGCCGCGACCCCGCGGTGCGCGAGTGGCTCGAAGCGAAGCCCGAAGTCATGCAGTATCTGGGCGAAGTCTCCACCTTCCTCGACACCTGGCTGCCGCGTTTCGAGGCGGAGAACCGCTCCTACGTGACGATCTGTATCGGCTGCACCGGCGGCCGCCACCGCTCGGTCTACCTTGCAGAAAAACTCGCCGAACACTTTCGCGCAACGCGCGAACAGGTGCTCACCTTCCATCGGGAGCTCGAATGAAGGCGGTCGGCATACTCCTGCTCACTCACGAAAGCATGGGCGACGCGCTGATCGAAACCTCGCGCCACCTGCTCGGCAAGATCAGCCTCAAGGTCGACGCGCTGGCGATTCCGCCCGGCGCCGACATCGACTTCGCGATGGAGGCCACCGCCGCGCGCATCCGCGCGCTCGATTCGGGCGCCGGCGTACTCGTCCTGACCGACGTCTTCGGCGCGACGCCGAGCAACGTACTCGACCGCATCGCGCCGACCGGCGTGGCGACCAAACGCGTCTCCGGCCTCAATCTGCCGATGCTGTTGCGCGTGCTAAATTATCCCGAGCAGTCGCTCGCCGACCTCGCCCAGACCGCGGAACAGGGCGGCCGGGCGGGCATCCGGATCGACTGAGCACGCAAGGACCAGGGATGCTCGAACGCGAAATCACGATCAGCAACAAGCTCGGCCTGCATGCGCGCGCCTCGGCCAAGCTCGTGCAACTACTGCAAGGCTACAAGTCCAATGCGTTCCTGGTTTTCAAGGGCCGCGAGGTCAACGCAAAAAGCATCATGGGCGTGATGATGCTCGCCGCCGGCGTCGGCAACCCGATCACGCTGCGCACCGACGGCGCCGACGAAGAGACGGCAATGGACGCAATGGTCGACCTGTTCAACCGCAAGTTCGACGAGGGCGCGTGATCCGATGAGCGGCCGCCTTGTCCTCGTTGGAACCCCTGCCGTGCGAGGCATGGCGCTGGGCCGCGCGCGCCTGGTCCAGCCGAGCCAGATCAGCGTCGACGAGCGCCCGCTGCCGGCCGCGGAAGTCGAAGCCGAAGTCGCCAAGCTCGCGTCGGCGCTCGCCGCGGCGCGCTCCGAACTTGCGGTACTGCGCGACAAGCTGCACGGAGCGCTGTCGCACGAGGTCGGCGAATTCATCGACGCGCACAGCATGATCCTCGACGATCCCGAACTCGTCGACGGCCTCTACGACCTGATCCGTACGGCGCGCCTGCGCGCGAGCGCGGCGCTCAAGGTGCAACGCGACCGCCTCGTTGCGGCGTTCGACGCGATCGACGATCCCTACCTGCGCAGCCGGCGCGAGGACGTCGACCACGTCATCGGCCGCGTGCAGGGCGAGCTGACGCGCGACAAGACGCCGGCCGAGCGCCAGATCGCCGCCCGCGTCGGCACCATCCTGGTCAGCGACACCGTGGCGCCGGCCGAGTTGGCGCAGATGCGCGAGACCGGCGTGCTCGCGCTGGTCACGACCGCGGGTAGCCCGCTCTCGCACAGCGCGATCCTCGCGCGCTCGATGCGCATGCCGATGCTGGTCGGCGTCCACGATGCGCTCAAGGAAATCTCCGACGATGACCTGATCCTCGTCGACGGTCGCAGCGGCCAGGTCGTGGTCCACCCGACCGCGCAGGACCTCGCCGTCTATCGCCACTACCAGCGCGAACAGGCGCGCAGCGTGGATGAGCTCTCGCGCCTGCGTGGCGCGCGCACGTTGACCCGCGACGAGGTCGAAATTCGCCTCTACGCGAACGCCGAACAGCCCGTGGACATCGCCCAGGCACACGCGATCGGCGTCAGCGGCGTCGGCCTCTACCGCACCGAGTTCCTGTTCCTGCAGCGCGGCGACGCGCCGGGCGAGGAAGAGCAGTTCAACGCCTACCGCGAACTCGTGCTCGGCATGGGCGGCCTGCCGGTGACGATACGCACGCTCGATCTCGGTGCCGACAAGGCCGATTCGTCAGGCATCGCCCTGACCGACGAAGACAATCCCGCGCTCGGCGTGCGTGGCGTGCGTCTGTCGATGCGGCGCCCGCACCTGTTCGCGACCCAGTTGCGCGCGATCCTGCGCGCGAGCCGCTACGGCCCGGTGCGCATTCTCGTGCCGATGGTGACGACGGCCGAAGAGGTCGTGGCCACGCGCGCACTCGCCGCGCAATGTGCACGCGAGCTGCGTACCGAGGGTCACGAGATCGCCGACCACTACGAGTTCGGCGCGATGATCGAGGTGCCCGCGGCGGCGATCGCGCTGTCCACGCTGCTGCGCCATCTCGATTTCGTTTCGATCGGCACCAACGACCTGACCCAGTACATCCTCGCCGCCGATCGCGGCAACGATGCACTCGGGCCGCTGCACGACCCGCTGCATCCGGCCATGCTCAAGCTGCTCGCGCAGGTCATCGCGACCGGTCAGCGCGCCAAGAAATCGGTTGCGCTCTGCGGCGAAATGGCTGGCGACACACGCTACACGGCGATGCTGCTCGCACTTGGCCTCACCGAATTCTCCATGCATCCATCGTCACTGCTCGAAGTACGCCAGGCGATCGCGCGCAGCGAGCACGCGAAGCTGCGCCATGCTGGCAAGGCCCTGTTGCGCGCGCAGTCGCGTGCCGGCATCGAACGCGTACTCGAAACCCTGCAGCACTGAGCCCGCATCGAGCCCATCATCGCGATTCCGTTCTTTCCACCGCATCCATGTCCAGCCAGATCAATCCGGACGTACTCGCCAGACAGGATGAGCTCGCCGCGCGCTTCCGCCCGCGCGATCCGTTCCGTCACGTCGTCATCGAGAATTTTTTTCGCGACGAGTATGCGCACCAGATCCTTGCCCAGTTCCCGCCGTTCGAACGCGGCAATGCGCGTAACGAAGCGGGTGAATTCGGCAACAAGTCGACCGTTGAAAAAATTCGCGGCCTCGGCGCGGCCTACGCCGCACTCGACGATCTCGTGCAGTCGCGTGAATTCCTCGACCTGATCGGGCGCATCACCGGCATCGACGACCTGCTCTACGACCCCTGGTACTTCGGCGGCGGCACGCACGAAAACCGCAATGGTCAGGACCTCGATGCGCATGTCGACTTCAACCGCCATCCGGCCAACCGCTGGCACCGTCGCCTCAATCTCATCGTCTATCTCAATCACGAATGGGACGATGCGTATGGCGGATCGCTGCAGCTGCATAGCGATCCGCGCAGCGCCGACGACCGCATCATCACGATCACCCCGAAGTTCAACCGCGCGGTGATCTTCGAGACCACCGAGACGAGCTGGCACGGCTTCCCGCGCATCGCGCTGCCGACCGACAAGCAAGCGCTGACGCGCAAGTCAGTGGCGCTGTACTTCTATACGAAGGACCGCCCCGTCGAGGAGACCGCGGGCACACATTCGACGATCTATGTCGACGCACCGCTGCCCGCGCGCATCCAGGCCGGACACACGCTCGAGGAAGCCGACGTCGACGAACTGCGCGCCCTCATCGAGCGCCGCGACCAGCACAACCAGCGTCTCTACCGCGATCTTGCCGCGATGACTGCGCGCTTCGAGCAGGTCCAGGCAGCACTGTACGCTGGTCGGCTCGGACGGCTGCGTCACGTCGCGAGCATAGCGCTGCGGCGCTTCCGCGGCGGCTGACGGTCCGATCGCGCCGCGGCTCGACGCCATGATCCGCCCCTTCCTGCGCCGCCACGTTGTTCCGCTCGCCCGGTACTTGCCGCAGACGCTGCAGGAACCGCTGCGTGAGGTGTGGCGCGCGTTCGCGCCACGCTCGGTCGCACATACAGGCCGCATCGATGATGCGGCGTATCTCGCCCACGTCGAAAACGAGAAGGCGCGCTTCGATGCACAGGCCGAAGTGCACGACCTGCCTGCGATCGCGCACTACTGGTCGAACAAGTATCTTCGCCCCAAGCTCGAGACGTTCGGTTTCTCCGATCCAGAGCAGTTCTTCGCCAATACGCTAGAGCAGGCCGCGCGCGAAGTTCGCGCTCGGCGCGCACGCTTCGTCAGTATCGGCGCCGGCAATTGCGATGCCGAAGTGCGCATCGCCCAGCGACTGCGCGAACGCGGCATCGCCGATTTCACCATCGAATGTCTGGAACTCAATCATTCGATGCGCGAACGCGGTGCAGCACTCGCGCGCGAGGCGGACCTATCCGCGCACGTGCTGCCGACCGAAGGCGACTTCAACCGCTGGCAGCCGCAAGGCCAATACGACGCGGTCATCGCCAACCAGAGCCTGCATCACGTCGTCAATCTCGAAGGCCTGTTCTGCACGATCGCGAACGCGATATCCGAACGCGGCGTCTTCGTCACCTCGGACATCATCGGTCGCAACGGCCATCAGCGCTGGCCCGAAGCGCTCGCCATCGTGCGCGATTTCTGGCGCGATCTGCCCATCGACTATCGCTACAACCTGCAGCTGCAGCGCCGCGAGAAGACGTTCCGCGACTGGGACTGCTCGCGCGAAAGCTTCGAAGGCATACGCGCACAGGACATCCTGCCGCTGCTGATCGAACGCTTCGATTTCGATTTATTCCTCGCCCATTCGAACCTGATCGACCCGTTCATCGACCGCAGCTTCGGCCCGCATTTCGACGCCGATTCGCCGACCGACCGCGCTTTTATCGATCGCGTGCAGGCGCGCGACGAGGCCGAAATCCTCGCCGGCAACATCACGCCGACGCACATGCTGGCGGTCCTGCGGCGCAAGGACGGCCGCGGTGACGGCGGTAACGCGACCCGGACGTGGAGGCATCTGACCCCCGCTTTCTGCCTGCGCCGAAGTCCCTGACTCAGATCTTCTCGCGAATGACGAATTGCGGCTTCTTGTTGATCTTCAAATAAGCTCGCCCCAGATATTCACCGAGCAGGCCGAGGCAGAATGTCTGGATGCCGCCGACGAAAAGTATCGTAACGATCAGCGAAGCCCAGCCGGAAGCGAGATCCGGATGCGAGAGTTTGCGCAGGATGATGGCAATGCCGACGATCACGCTCAGCGCGGTGATTGAGAGCCCCAACACCGTGGCGAAGCGCAACGGCACGACCGAGAAGCTCGTCGCCATCTTGAGCCATAGCGACAGCGAACGACGTAGGTTGTAGTTGCCCTCGCCGACTAAGCGCGCCTGATGCTCGATCGTGAGTACATCGATGTTGCGCGTGACATCGAGAATCAGGCCGTCGACATACGCATACGGGCCATCGTATTTCACGATTTCATCTGCCACGCGCCTGTGCATGGCCTTGAATGAGGACAAGTAAAGTCCCGCGGGCTTGTTCAACAGCACTGTTGCAACGCGGTCGTTGAACCAGCTGCCGATCTTCTTCCATGCCGCGTGTTGCCGGTTCGCATAGCGTGTGTAGCAAACGTCGTAACCCGAACGGATCGAACCCACCAGATTCGAAATCGCCTGCGGCGGATGCTGCAGGTCGTCGTCCATCACAATCACGACCTCTCCGCGCACCTGGCCCAGGCCGGCCATCGTCGCGTTGTGCTGGCCAACGTTCTTGGACAGGCAAATACCTCTGACGAACGCGTGCTGGGCGGCGAGCTGCCTGATCACCTCCCAGCTTCCATCTGGGCTCACATCATTGACCAGGATCAGTTCGTAGCGTAGGCCGCTGTCCGCCATGGCTTCCTGCACCTTGGCCACGAGGTGCGGCAGGATCGTCTCGCTGCGATAGACCGGCACGACGATGGAAACCGAAACATCGAGCGGGGGCGCGTCATTCATAATATTTGGCCACGGTTTTTGATAAGTACGCATCGTCAAAAACGATGCCGCAGCGGCGGATCGACGCCGAGATGCGCGAAGTGTCGATCGCGTATTCGCCGCCCTTTTCGACGGCATCGTAGATCGCGCGATGCCGGGTCACGCGTTCCAGCGTGGCCACGATCTCGTCCATGCTGGAGTTGCGCGGATTGGCGATGTTGATCGTCTCGTTGCAGGCACCTTCGTTGTCGATCAGATCCACCGCGATCCGGCCTACGTCGTGCGCGTCGATGATGTTGCGCGAGGCGTGACGCCAAAGCGCGAAGCGCTCGGATCGTGTTATCCGGGCGTACAGATAATTGAGTATCGTGTGCGGATTCGGCGTGCGCCCCGCCACTTGTGGAAGCCGCAACACGAGATGACCGCTATGCTGCCTGACCATTTCCTCGAGAGCGAACTTGTGTTGCGCGTAGGCACCCGACTTCGACCACGGATCCTCGACGCTGCAGGTGCTGAAATACACGAACAGCCGGCCCTGCGCCACGTCCGCAAGATGCCGTTCCAGCCTGAGGCGATCACGCTCGAATTCGCGTGGATCGGTGCACGAGGAATTCGACACACCCGCTGCGTAGAAGCACACCCGCGCGTGCGTCGCCTCGTACGAGGCAAACGTGGTCGCGATCAGTCCCGAGCCCACTATCATGGCGTTCGCGATATTGTCACAGTAGAGAAAAACATCACTGCACGCGCCTGAAGACGAAGAATTTCTGCAGGAAATAGGATAGCAACACGGTAGTCGGAGTCGACAGCATGCCCGCTAGATACGCGTCCAGCCCACAACCCATCAACAGCCAGATCAGGCCGAGGTTGAAGACGTACAGGATCGCCCAGACGACGAAATACGGCAGTAGTTTCCACGGATTGCGGTTGTCGAAGACGAAGCGGCTCTGCGTGGTGAAGTTGATCAGGATGCCGACGACGAGCGAGGCGAGACTGGCCAGCGGCACGGCCAGTCCGATCCAGAGAAACGCCCAGTAGACCAGAATGTTGAAGCTGGTGTTGGCGCCGCCGACGAGCACGAAGCGCACAAACTGCGGGCGCAGCAGCGGCGCGATGCGGCGCGCCCAGAAGCTCTCCGTTGCGGTCACTTAGGCTTTCCGCCGATAGACCAGGTGCAGTTCGTGGAACACGAACCAGTCGCCGACCGAAGCCTTGTCGATCGGGAAATAGTCGGCGCGCTCGAGCGCGTAGCCTTCGCAGTAATCGAGGCCGTTGTCGCGCACCCATTCGCGCGTGACGAAGGTCCGGTGCGTCGCATCGGAGGCATAGCCCTTGGCCCCGGGCACGATGGCGACGATCGTGGTCACGCCAAGGCGCGCGCAGGCGCGCCAGAGCTTGCGCATCACTGCGGGCGTGTCGTCGAAATGTTCGAGCACATGCGAGATCGTGAATGAGCGATAGCGCCCGGCTTCGAGCTGGCTCAGCGAGAAGTCGTCACTGTAGGCATCGTACAGGCGCGCATCGAGTCCTTCGCAGCGCAGCGCCTCGACCAGGTGCGGATTCACCTCGAGACCGACCGAGCCGGCCGGCAGACGCGAAAGCAGCTGGCCCGCGCCACAGCCAAAGTCGATCGTCGGCCCCGCCTCGATTTCGCCGAGCACGTGATCGAGATAGAACTTCTTGATCAGCCGCCGCAGCGGATGACGACTGCGCCGCAGCTGTTCCGCCGCATAGGCCGAACCGAATTCGGGTATTTCACTTGCCACTGCATTCCTCGTTTCGTGTCGGGCCAGGGCTGGGTTCGCCGCATCAACGAAGCAACCAACGATAGATCCACTGCCGCGCACGCGCATTGACCCAGCCCATCGCGACGCCTCGGGCGAGATCGCCGCGACCGACGCGGTAGTCCGGCATGGCCGCGTACTTTCTCGCGAAATCGCGAAATTCCTGATATTGGCGCGAACCGATTGCCACGCTCCAGGAACCGCCAGAAATGCGGAACGCCGACAATGTCTCCGCCAGATAATACGCATCACCGCATTGCAACGCACGAAACCAGTAGTCGAGATCGACCATGTAGCCGTAGGTCGCATCGAACGGCCCGAGACGCGCGACGAGTTCGCGTCGCAGCAGCACGTTGCCGGGCTCGCCGATGAGATTCGTACCGCGACGCACGCAGGCACGAATCAGCGCATGCGCGTCGATGCGTCTGGCTTCATGGCCAAAGGCAGCACGACGCATGATCTTGCGGCCGGACGCGTTAACCACGTCGCGCGCACCGAACACTAGGGCGAGGCGCTGCTGCGCATCCTGCTCGAACACGGCTACCTGGCGCGCGAGGCAATCGGCTTCGAGCAGATCGTCCTGCGGCATCAATTTGAAATACTTGCCGCGCGCCTCGTCGCGGCAACGGTTCCAATTGCCCTGCGGACCGAGGTTGCGCGCGTTGCGCAGATAGCGCAGACGCGGATCGGCATAGCTCGCGACGATTTCCGCTGTGGCATCGCTTGAATTGTCGTCGATGACGACCAACTCGAAATCCGTGTGCGTCTGCGCCAGCACCGAGTCGATCGCCGCGCGCAGATGCGCCGCACCGTTGTAGGCGGGCATGCAAACGGAAACGGAAGGAGCAGGTGCGGACATGGATGAAGCGAAGCCGGAATGAACTCGAAAGGGGCGCAATCATACCCGATCGCCCTTGGCCGCCGGGCCGATCGCGGCAGACGAACCCGATTCGGATTGGGTTAGACTACGCGACCGTTCGTACCGCAAGAGACCATGGCAATCAACAGCTTGCCCAATTCGCCGGCGCACCGATCGCTGCCGCCGCTCGCGTCGCTGTCCGCCATTGCAAACCGTTATCTGCTGACTTCCTGGTTTGTCGGCTGGTCGATCTTCTTCGCCTGGACCTCGATCTGCGCGATCATAAATTTCAGCCTGCGCCAGCCGTTTTCGGACGAGTTCGTCAACTATCAAACGTTTCTTAATCTGCCGTTTCCGGCCAACGTGTTGCAGCCGGGCAATGGCCACCGTCCGATCTTTCCCAACCTCATCATCGAAGCGGAGAACCGCTGGTTCGCCGCCGACCACTCGCTGCAATTCGTGTTCGGCCTGTTCTGCGCCGTGCTGACAGCGCTCGCCGTCGCGCTGTGCGCCTGGCGCGAACGCCAACTGACACCCGCAGCGCGCGCGGCTTGCATCATGCTCGGCACGCTCGGCGTGCTCGGCCTCGTCAACGGGCGCATGCTGTTCCACAGCTACGAATCGTTGCATGTCTACCTGCTCACGCTGTCGGTCGCGATCGCCGGCATCGCCACGTTCGAGGCCTGGCGGCGGCAGCAATGGCGCTGGCTATTGGCGGCCTGTACCGCGTGCACGGTCGCGATGTTCTGCTTCGGCTCCGGCGTCGCCAGCTTTCCCGCCGTGATCGTCCTCGCTTTCGCGCTGCGCCTGCCGGCGCGCTGGTATGCGATTCCGGCGGCCGTCCTGGCGTTTTGCCTTTTCTTGTACCTGATCGCGCTGCCCGGCGACCAGAGCGTGCGCAACGTGCTCACGTTCCGCCCGCTCGACAGCCTTCTCGTCGCCGCCGACTGGATCTCCTCGCCGTGGGTGCGGCTCTGGCTGGGCCATGCGCCGCCGGCGCTCGACGATTCGTTCACCAATGCGATGCCGTACGCGCGCTTCGGCAAGCAGGTCGTCGCCAGCGCAACCTGGCTGCAAAGTGCAAGCGGCCTGTCATGGCGCATGCTCTCACGCCTGGTCGGCTTCGCCGGCATCGGCCTGTTCCTGCTGCTGCTCGGCCGCTTCACTTTCGTGCGCGATGCGAAGCCGACGCGTCTGCAGGCGCTGGCGCTCATGTTCGGTCTGTTCGCACTCGCCACCGCCACGGTGATCAGCCTTGGTCGGCTCGACTACTTCGTCAAATATCCCGAACAGGTCTGGGCGGACCGCTACGTCGTTTGGCCCAACCTGTTCTGGTGCGGGCTTGCTATCCTGCTCATAGTCGAAGCGCAGCGCCTGCGCTGGAGGACGCTCACCCTAGCCGGTTCGGCATTCCTGATCCTGCTGCCGCTCGTCGCGCTGCCGACCCAACACACGTACGCCGGCTGGGCGAGCATCGTCTATCGCCATTCGCAACAGGCGGCAGCGATCGTGCGCAGCGGCCTGTTCGAGATCGGGCTCTTTCCCGATGGTGCCGATGCTAGCGCCGGCGACGTGCAGCGCAGCCTCGCGCTGTTCAAGCAAAGGCATCTTGCCATGTTCGCCGATCCCTCGTTCGAGGAGATCGATAGCATCTGGAACAGACCAATCGAAGCTTCCGATCATTTCAAAGGCGAAGCGCATGTCTATAACGCGTTGGACGATTCGTCGACCGGCATGCATGCCGCCCATTTCGAAGGCAAGATCAACGCCGGCGCCGCCGAAGTTCAACGAGAAGGGCAGCTTGCCGTGCTCGATGAAAGCAACCGCATCGTCGGACTCGCCGAGTTCAGCTACATCGTGCGCGACAGTGCGCTGCTATTCGACACGCCGCGCAAAACCGGCTTCGATGGGTACATTCGCAACTATCGCAGCGACGGGCGCTACCGGCTCGTGATCCTTTTGTACAGTCAACGGAATGCAGCTGTGCTTGGCGACATCGCCCCCGTCTCTCTGCCGAAGTAATGAATCTCAGTCGGGTATCAGCAACGGCACAATCGCCACTCATTAAAATGGAGTTTTACAGTGACTCAGATACCCGGGAATTTTGACGAATACTTGCATCTGTTCGCCCCACATGGCGGAACGGATATCTCCTATCGCGTCACCATTACCAACGTTACATCCAGACCAAGCAACGTATTTTGAGCAATTGGGATCGCGCACGCGGCAACAAGTTGCTTGACATCGGCGCACACTGGCTGCATCAAGCAATTCTCTATGCGATCGATGGCTTCGAAGTCACAGGAGTTGACTTACCTGTCACATTCGACCGGGATAACGTGCGTGCTCTCGCCAAAGCTCACGATATTCGGCTACTGCCCAACTCTGACCTTGAGCACGCCTCCGCGTTGAAGGAGATTCCGGACAACACGTTCGACATTGTGCTTTTTACTGAGATCATCGAGCACATCACTTTCAATCCGGTCGCGATGTGGAGACAGATCTATCGCATCATGAAACCTGGCGCACGATTGATTGTAACCACGCCGAACTACTACGCTTTGCGAGGCCGGAGTGGAATTTGAAGCGATTTCTTGCGCGTTTTGGCGGTGGCCTAGAGGTTCTGGACATCCTGAGTCGGCATACATACGCGCATCACTGGAAAGAATACTCACTGCGCGAGCTCATCTACTACTTCTGTGTACTATCACCGGATTTCGATTGCGTCGATAGAGCATACGTTGAGGAATACGAACCAGGTTATCTCGGCAAATATGGTGGCAAGATCGTGCATTGGATTGAACGGAGCGTACCACTATTGCGTCCCGATCTTTACCTTGTGGTAGAGCTCAAGAGCAAAGAAAAGGGTATTGTCGTCGAACCGCATCGGTGACTTGCATTAGTCATATTTCGTCTATCAAAATAATTATGTTCTCATGAAGAAAATGCAGTTATTGAAACGAGCGCGCGCTACCCCAGCGACGTCCCTCCTTAAGCTGCTCGCCGCGTTGTGTTTTCTCTTTGCCCTCTTTGTAGCACTGCGCTACGCCAACCAACTTCCGTTTGACCTGCATTCGTTCCGTCAAACGCAAACGGCGCTGACTTCGTATTGGTTCGTCCACGAGGGATTCCGGCTCGACTATCAAACCCCCGTCGTCGGTTATCCATGGTCGGTCCCGTTCGAATTTCCGATCTATCAGCTCCTCGTCGCCATCGTCGTCAAGGCCACCGGTGCGCGGCTCGACGTGGTCGGTCGCCTGCTGTCTTTCCTGTTCCTGGTCGGCTGCGTGTTTCCTGTGCGCAGCGTGATGCGCAAGCTCGATCTGTCGAGCACGGTCTTCTACGCCTTCGTCGCGCTGCTGTTTTCCAGCCCGATATACGTATATTGGGGGCGGACCTTCATGGTCGAGACCGCCGCGCTGTTTTTTGCTGTATGCGCATTGCCGTTCTTCGTCGACCTGCTGGACTCGCCTCGGGTGAAGCCCATCGCATGGTTCACCCTGTTTTCCACTTTGGCGATGCTGCAAAAAGCGACGACGGAACTGCCCCTGCTCATGGTGCTCGCCATGGTCTACGCCGTCCACGCGCTGCGCATCGGCGAGGGCTGGAAGGCCGCGTTCAATCCGCGCACGCTGGCAGTGGCTGTAGTCTGCTTCGCCATTCCCGTAGTCGTCGGCGCGGCTTGGACGATTTACACGGACCAGGTCAAGCAACTCAATCCGACCGGCACGCAACTGACGTCAGGCGCCCTGACCGAATGGAACTGGGGAACCCTGGCGCAACGCAGTTCACGCGATTTTTATCTCGAGGTGATCTGGCGGCGGCTGTTCGAACAGAATCTCGCCGGGCTACTCGGCCTGTTCGCGTATCTGTCAGCATTCATCCTGCTTCCGCGAACCCGCCGCAGGGAAAAATTCGTCGTCGCAATCTGCCTGCTCGCGGGGCTGCTGCCGCCGCTGATGTTCTCCAACCTGCATCGCGAGCACTTCTACTACCCAACGGCGAACGTGATTTTCCCGCTGTTCGGGCTTGCCGTCATCGCTGGCGCCTGCGCCGAGGAGGGCTCACGCCGTGCGGCACTCGCTCTGGTCGGTGTCGCCATCGCCGTCGTCACCAACCTGGCGGCTTTCCGCGAGCACTACTTTACCGTCGCTGCCACGCGATTCGACTCGTTCAATTCGCGCGATATAGCGATCGGTCGGATTCTCCGACGCGAAGTTCCGGAATCCCAATCCATCGCCGCCTACGGTTTCGACTGGAGCTCGACTGTCGCCTATTTTTCCGAACGCAAGGCGTTTACCGTCGCTCCATGGTTCAAGCGTTACGACGAGGCAGTGCAACATCCCGAAGCGTTCGTCGGCGATGCCCCGCTCGGTGGCGTCGCAGGGTGCCTGGCCGATGCCGACCCCTACTTCATGCCCATGCTACGCTCTGGGTTCACCAAGGGCTGGAACTTCGCCAGCACGCACGGTTGTTATGTCGCGACGCCCGAGCGGCCGCTGCCGAAACTCGACATGCCACCGCGCCGCAATGACGCCTGCGAAGGCAGTATCGACTCCGCTACTGCGCTGCTCGACCCGAAGACAAAAAAACCCCTCGACCATATCGTCCATATCTGGGGATGGACGACCGTATCCGGCGCCGATGGCAAGTCCGGTGGCGATGTCCATATCACGCTGACCGACGCGTCGGGCGCAACGACGATCCGCCGCGCTTTGCGCGTTCCGCGTGCAGATATCTCCGCCCAATTCCATCGCAAGAAGCTGGACGACGCCGGCTTCTCGCTGATCATGGACGCTTCGAAACTGGAAGGCCGCTACAAAGTCGGCGTGATCCGCGAGGCAAACGGGCAATTGGAAACCTGCCAGTGGCAGAAAGATCTTCTGATCGAATAGCCCGGCTCAGCGCGCGCGTTGCTCGTCCAGCGTCAGCGCCACCTTGTCGCGCAGATAGACCGGCAGCGCGGCTTCGGGTGCGGCCCCTTCGCCGCGGGCGAAACGCGGCGCGGCGAGGCGCAGCACGGCGCGCGCCTGCGGATAGCGTTTGCCGTCGGCGAATGAAGGCGATGCAGGCAGGCGCGCGGCAAGCGCTTCGCGATAGGCATCCCAGCCGCTGCCGACCACGCACCACTGCGCCTCGTGAACTTGTGGATTTTGCGGCAAAATCCACTTTTCCGCGGGACCGACCGCTTCGTCCGAAATCGCCTCGACCAGGCCTTCGGCCGTGCGCCGGAACGCTCCCGTGTAGACCTCGCCCATGCGCGCGTCGATCACGGCGAGGATGGGGGCATCGCGATGTGCCACGTCATCGGGCGCATCGAGCGCAAGCGCGGCGAGCGAGGATACCGGCACGACCGGCAGGTCGAGTCCGAGCGCGAGGCCTTGCGCGACCGAAATCGCCAGGCGCACGCCGGTAAACGCGCCGGGGCCGCGCCCGACCGCGATGCCGTCGAGATCGCGGCGAGCGAGTCCCGCTTCCGCGAGCAATGACTCGATCATCGGCAGGATCAGCTCGGCGTGTCGACGCGGCGCCAGCTCGCTGCGCTCGATAATCTTGCCGTCGAAGCCCAATGCGGCGGAACAGGCTTCGGTGGCGGTATCGATGGCAAGCAGGTTCATGGACAATTCTCGTTTTTGTTTGCCTTGCCCACGGGACAAGGGAAACATCAATTTGTTGCGGCGGCGTAAGTATACCAATCGACTTTCCGCGTCAGATACATCAGCGCCGCGACGACGGCGAGCAGCGCGATCGCTCCCATCAGCAACGAATACTGCTCGCTGACCACGAGACCATAGAGCAGCGCGTAGATCAGCGCCAGCGCGGCACCGAGCATGGCTCCCGCTTTGCGGGCCTGCAATACGGCTGCTGCGTAACCGCCGACGAGCAGGACCACGGCCGCCGCGGCGGCGAGATAGGCCCAGGCGAAACCGATCTGTTCGGACAGCGCGAGCAGCACAACGTAGAACGTCGTCAGCGCGAGCCCGACAAGCAGATATTGCACCGGATGCACGCGCAGTTTCTTCAATACCTCGAACAGGAAGAACGCGACGAAGGTGAGCGCGACAAACAGCACGCCGTATTTGCCCGCGCGTTCGTTCTGCTGATACAGGTCCGCCGGCTGATACAGGTTGACACCGAATGCCGCGGCGGCGGGATCGACGCCACCCTCGCCTTCTTGCCAGTGCTGGCCGTAGCTGCGGTTGAGATCGAGC
This sequence comes from Rudaea cellulosilytica DSM 22992, assembly GCF_000378125.1. Classification (GTDB taxonomy): domain Bacteria; phylum Pseudomonadota; class Gammaproteobacteria; order Xanthomonadales; family Rhodanobacteraceae; genus Rudaea; species Rudaea cellulosilytica. The sequence goes on from NZ_KB899243.1 coordinate 423,267, forward strand.
ACCTGCCATTGCGCGGAGAATCCCTTCTCGTCGACCGCGCGCTGCGCGGGCAGAAACGCGCCGCCGAAGCCGGGATTCGGCCACGGCGCGGCGAGATGCGCTTCGGTGCGGCGCGCGAGCGGCAGAAACTGCAGGCTGCCGGTGCCGGCGAGAGTCAGGTTCAACTCGAAGCGATGCGCTTCGTCGTCCTTTGGCGTCTTCAGCCAGCCGGACAGATCGATCGGAAGCGCGATCGCGCGCATCGCGCCGTTGCCGTTGGCGGGACCGAACGCGTGCTCGCCGTCATCGATCTTCAGCGCCGAGATGCGGCGGATGCCGCGCACGTCGGCCAGCGGCAGGCGCAGCTCGGCGCGATCGAAGAGATATGTCGTCTCGCGGGTCTCGTCGGGCGCAGCCTTGCGTCCTTCGAGCGCGCGCAGGTCGCGGGTGAGGAACTGTCCGGAGATTTTCAGCTCGCCCGTATACACCGGCGTCGAATAGATACCGTAGCTGCGTACCTCCGTTGCCAACGTGCCGTCGATATCGAGCCGGTCGGCGAGCAGGATCTCCGTGCTGTCCTGCGTGATCCAGCCGTTCGACGTCTGCACGCGCACGCGCTTGGGGATCGCGAGCACCGGACCGCCGACGTTCTGCGCCGCACCCCAACGTTGCGCGATATCGGCGAGCGCCTGCGCGCGCAAGCCGCTGCGCTCGCCGATCAGGCTCTGCACCTGGACCAGCGGGATCAGCATCAGCAGCGCGAGGAAACCGATGCCAAGCACCTTGAACGTGATCGATTGCGGAAGATTCAGTGCCATCGCCCGTCTCCGTGGAAGTCGAATGGCATTGCAGCGCTGGTGCGGGCGCGGTGTAGGGTGGGATTCGGGCGAAACGGAGACGGAAGCGGGCGATGCCGTGGCGCTAGCGTCAGAGAAGTTGCGGCGGGGATGCCTCGTAGCAGCGCAGCAACTGCTTGCACAGCGTCTCGTCGGTCGAATACTCGCTCGCATCGATCGAAGCGATCGGCCGCACCGGCACGCTCGCGTTGGTGAAGAACGCGGCGCGGAATTCGCCGATTTCTGCGAGCTGGACCGTGCGCACGACGCTGCCGATGCCCGCGCGCGCGAGACCCGCCTTGAGCAATTGCATGGAGACACCGTCGAGCTGTGGCGCATCCGGCCAGACGATGTCGCCGGCGCGATCGACGAAACCGATGTTCCAGATCGAGCCTTCGCTGATGCGGCCGTCGGCATCGACGAACAGCGCATCGTCGTATCCCGCCAGGCGGGCGAGACGGCGATGGTGGAACAGCGGGAACGTGCCGACGTGTTTGATCGACGGAAGGTCTCGCGCGTAGCGGAACGATTTCACGCGTAACGATGTGGCCGCATGGCTTGATGCGGGCGCGCCGATCACGAGCACATCGGCTTCAACCGCCTGATCGAGACGCTCGCGGTCGAGCGCGCGCGCGAAGACGTTGACGCGTACGGACAATTCGCGCGCCTCGCCCGCGACCGCTTGGCGCAGGTAGCCGCGCACACGCTCGCGATCAAGCTCGCTGCCGAACAGTTCGCGCGTGGCGTGCTGCAGGCGATCGAGATGCAGGTCGAGACCGCGCACCTTTCCATCCTCGACACGAAACGCGGTGAAGTGACCGTAGTTCGTCTGCACGAGATGACGCAGGTCGTCGGCACTTGCCGGCTCGCCGTTCAATAGGATTTTCATGCGCTCATCCATGAGCGCGAAGATCAAGAAGCGGCCGTACCTGACCGCACTTCTCAACAAAATCTCGATTGATCATGGCGTCGTCGCAATCGCGAAAAAATTCTGCACGTCGCCTAGCTCGCGCGTCAGCGGCATCGGCGGCAGGCTGCGCAGGAACAGTTTGCCGTAAGCCTTGGTCGTCAGGCGTGGATCGCACAGCATGAGCACGCCGCGGTCGGCGACATCGCGGATCAACCGCCCCGCCCCCTGCTTGAGCGCGATCACCGCGGCCGGCACCTGCCAGTCAAAGAACGGATTGGCGCCGCTATCGCGCAGCGCATTGAGGCGCGCGACGAGCACGGGGTCATCGGGTGCGGCAAACGGCAGCTTGTCGATGATGACGCAGCTAAGGGCCTCGCCCGCGACATCGACCCCCTCCCAGAAGCTCGCCGCACCGAGCAGCACGCCGTTGCCCGACTCGCGGAATTCGGTGAGCAACTGATGCCGCGGCGCCGTGCCCTGGATGAAAAGTGGAAAAGTGGAATCGGCAAGCAGTTCCGCCGCGCGGCGCAGCGCGCGATGCGAGGTGAACAGCAGGAACGTGCGCCCGCGCGCCGCGTCAAGAACGGGCCGCGCCGCTGCGATCACGCGCTCGGTGTAATCCTGCGCATTCGGGTCGGGCAGCCCTTTCGGTACATAGGCCAGGGCCTGGCGTGCGTAGTCGAACGGGCTGTCGAGACTCAGGCGCACCGGGTCATCGAGACCGAGTTGCCGCGAAAAATGCTGGAAGTCCCCGGCGACCGACAGCGTCGCCGAAGTGAAGATCCAGCTCGCGTGCGAGGCTTCGCGCAGCGCGCGCATCGGCGGCGCCAGGTCGAGCGGTGTCGCATGAAATGAAAAGCCTTGCTGGAACAACTCGTACCAATGCACGGCGTCGTGCGCGGCGCCGTCGAGCACCGCATGCAGGCGCTGGCACATGCCTTCGGCGCGTTGCTGTAGCGAATCCATCCCACGCGATCGTTCCGCATGCGGCGCCAGCGCCTCGGCGAGTTTGCGCAGCGCTTCTTCGAGCTCGTGCAGTTCGCTCTGCGCGATGCTGTCGTTCTCGATCAGTGCGAACGCGCCTTTCGCCGGCAGTTTGTCGAGCGCGAGGCGCGTGCGACGCAGCGCGGGCGCGACCGCCTCGATCGGCTCCTTCAGTGTGGCCAGTGCGCCCGTCACCGAGGCGCATTCGGCCAACGCGTCCTGCGCGAGTTCGGTGATCTGGCGCGAGGTGATGCTCGTGGAAAAGAACACACCTGCCAGTTCGGGAATCTGGTGCGCCTCGTCGAGAATGAAGGCCTGCGCGCCAGGAAGGATCTCGCCGAAGCCCTCCTGCTTGATCGCGAGATCGGCGAACAAGAGATGATGATTGACGACAACGAGATCGGCCTCCTGCGCTGCGCGCCGCGCCTTGACGACGAAGCAGTCTCCGAACATCGGACACTCGGCGCCGAGGCAATTCTCCGCGGTCGAAGTCACCCGCGGCCACAACGGCGAATCCTCAGGCACCTCGGCAAACTCGCCGCGATCGCCGGACCCCGTGCGTTTGGCCCAGGCGCGGATCGCCTGCAGATGCGCGACCTGCTCGCGCGAAGTCAGCCGCCCGTCGCGCGCGACCTGATCGGTGCGGTACAGGCACAGATAATTCGCCCGCCCCTTGAGCAAACTGGTCTTCAGCCGCGCACCGATCGTCGCACGCACGCGCGGCAGATCGCGATGGAAGAGCTGGTCCTGCAGTGTTTTCGTGCCGGTCGATACGATGATTCTTTTGCCCGAGCGCAGCGCGGGAACGAGGTAGGCGAACGTCTTGCCCGTGCCGGTGCCGGCTTCGGCGATCAGCGTCTCGCGATCGGCGATCGCCTCCTCGACCGCTTCGGCCATGACCTGCTGGGATTCACGCGCGGCGAAGTTCGGCACTTCGTGCGCGAACGGGCCGTTGGGGCCGAGCAGCTCGCGCGCGGATTGGCTATTCGCGTTCATGCCGCTGCGCTCCGCTTTTGCTTGTCTTTTCTCGTCATTCCCGAGTAGACGGGAATCGATTTTGAACTTGCTTTGCTGTTGGTCTTTTGCACCCGCATCCTTTCTCCTTTCCGCGCGCGTCCGGCGCGCGGGTCACTTTTCTTTGCTTGCACAAAGAAAAGTAACCAAAAGAAATGCACCCCGGATGCCGCGCTGCCTGCGGCAGTGCGCGAGGACAAGCCGGGGTTCGTTGATTGAACTTCCCTGTCCAAGCAACGAACTCGCGCGCATCCTGCGCGCGACCCTACAGACATTTCCGACCTGCCCTCGCCGCGGCAAACGGGGACCCTAAGATCAAGAGCCGAATCAAGAGCACGGCGTGGAGGGCTTTTTGCTTCTGCGCGCAGGAGCGCGCTGCTTCGGCTCTTCCGGGTCCCCATAGCATTGCGGCGGCAGCGGTCGAAAACGCCCGCAGGGTCAGCGCGATGGATCGCGCCGATTCCGTTGTCTGGACAGGGATGTGCAGTCAACGGAACCCGGCCGCTGACGCGGACCCTCTGGGCAGGATGCCAAAAGGGCGCAATGCTCTGGGGCGCATTCTCTTTGGTGACTTTCTCTTGGGCGAGCAAGAGAAAGTCACCCGCGCGCCGGACGCGCGCGGAACACTGAAGGGGCACGCAATAAGATGCTGAAGGCATAGGCTGCATGGCATCCATGCAGCCTGGATTCCGGCAGTCCCTGCCGGAATGACGAACAAAGGCCAAGCGCAGCGCCAACGTGTTAATAGCGCGCCGGCGCCGCCTGCTTGCACGCCGTGACCTGCGCCCGCGCCTGTTCGGCACCGGCGGCGTCACCGAGCGCGCTGCGCGTCTCGACCAGAGTCTGCTGGTTGCGTGCGCAGATCGCGCCGACCTTGGGGCCGGCGTCGAACGCTTTCTGCGCGGCCTCTCCGGCCTGGCGCCATTCGCGCAGCTGGATCAACAACTCGGCTTCGAACTGGAGGATTTCCGGCGTGGCGCCGCCGACCTTCTCGGCTTTGCGCAGGGACTCGAGCGCCTGCGCCGGCTGTGCCTGCGCTTCGAGGTCGCGCGCCTGCTTGAGCAGGCCTTCGACCGCGGGGTCGCGCAGCGGTTTCACCTCGAGCGCGGAATCGACCTTGGCCCCGGCCGCGCGGATCGCGATGACCGCGGCAGTCGGGTCGCGATCGGGCTTGGCCGCGGCCTTGGCCGGCGGTGCGGGTTGGGAGCAGGCGGAAAGCAGCGCGCCGGACGCGGCCGCGATGATCGCGAATCTGGAAAATTTCATTTGTGTACTCTGACTACCGAGCGACGACGTGGGGTCTGTTCACTCCGGCGAGCGATGCCGGGATGACAGCGGTCATAGTTTACGGCGTTCCGCTGAAGATCGAGCGAATTTCCTGCATCACGCAATGATCGGTCTCGGTCGGCGCGAAGCCGGCCATGAACGGCAGTTGGCGCGCGCCGGTGCATTGCGCTTCGGTGCGCTGGCCCGATTGCGGATTGACCGTGACCATCTCGATGCCGTCCAGCGGCACGTCCAGCGGTGCGCTCGGCAGCTTCTTGAACAGCGCGACCCACGCGGCGACGCCGCCGCTCCAGCTCCACAGACCGGTGACCTTGTTGTCGTCGCGGCCGACCCAGACGACGGCCAGATGCGAGCCGGTGAAGCCGGCGAACCAGGCGTCGCGCTGCGAGTCGCTGGTGCCGGTCTTGCCCGCAGCATGCAGACTGCCGAGACCCTGGTCGGAAATCGCATGCGCAGTGCCGTGCTCGGCGACGTCTTGCATGGCGAACGTGACCAGGCGCGCCGGCTGGATGTAGTTGCCGGCGCCGGGCTTGACGCCGTAGCGCGCGAGCGCCTTGCCTTGTGCATCGACCACGCCGCGCAGCGCGCGCAGCGGCAGCGCGTGGCCGTCGGCGGCGAAATACTGGTAGAGCTGGGCGACCTGGAACGGTGACAGGTCGACCGCGCCGAGCAGCAGCGAAGGATTCGGATTGATCTCGGCGTCGAGGCCGAACGATTCGAGCAGGCCGCGGATCTTCGGCAGGCCGAGCGCCATGCCCAGGTGCACGGTGGCGAGGTTGTACGAATGCGCGAGCACGTCGATCATCGGCACGTTGCCGTGGCTTTCGTGATCGTCGTTCTGCGGCGTCCAACGCGAACCGTTCGGCATCGCCATGTCCACCGGCGAATCGTCGAGCAGCGTCGCCAGCGAGTACTTGTCCGGCTGCGCGAGCGCGACGAGATTGACGAACGGCTTGACCAGCGAGCCGATCGGCCGCCGCGCCTCGAGCGCACGGTTGAAGCCGGGGTCGGCCGGATCGCGCGCGCCGATCAGCGCCTGCACTTCGCCGTCGCGCGCGCCGGTGACGACCATCGCGCCCTGCGTCTCGGCCTGCTTCTTGCCGAGGCCGTCGAGCGTCTTCACCAGCGCCTGCTCGGCCAGCGCCTGCGTCGACGGCGCGAGCGTGGTGTAGACGACGAGGCCGGCGCGTTGCAGCTGCGCATCGGGATAGTCGCGCGCCAGTTGCGCGCGCACGAGGTCGAGGAAGGCCGGAAAGCGGTTGCGCGGCAGGCCCGGCGTATCGGCGACGCCGAGCGCTGCCGCGCGCGCGGACTTGAGCGTATCGGCATCGATCAGGCCGGTCTCGAACAGCGAATTGAGCACGATGTTGCGCCGAGTCAGCGCCTGCTCCGGGTTGCGCCGCGGATCGTACAGGCTCGGCCCCTTGACCATACCGACCAGCAGCGCGATCTCGGCGGGCTTCAGATCCTTCGCGTCGCGGCCGAAGTAAAACTCCGCCGCCGCGGCGAAGCCATGCACGGCCTGTCCGCCCTGCTGGCCGAGAAACACCTCGTTGCAGTAGGTTTCAAGGATGCGGTGCTTGTCGTAGCGCGCCTCGATCAGCAGCGCGATGATCGCTTCGTTGAACTTGCGCGAAAAGTTGCGGCCGTTGTCGAGGAACAGGTTCTTGACCAATTGCTGAGTCAACGTGCTGCCGCCCTGCACGGCGTGGCCTGCGAACAGGTTGGCGAGCATCGCGCGCACGATTGCGAACGTATTGACGCCGTGATGGTGCTTGAACTCGCGGTCCTCGACCGCCTGCAGGCCGGCGACGAGGAGCGGCGGCAGTTGTTCGAGTTTGACCACGCGACGCTCCTCCTGCTCGGAGCCATAGAGCGTGGCGATGCGCGCGGGATCGAGGCGTGCGTAATCGAGTGCGGCGCCCGAATCGGCGTCGCTGACGCTGGCGACGGTGTTCGCCGCCAGCGTCACCGCGACGCGGCGCTGCTTTTGCGCGCCCTGCGCATCGACGAACGCGCGCCGGGCGATGATGAACTTCGCGCCATTGCGCGCGTAGGTGCCGGGCGCCTTCGCCGCCCCGGCGAAGGCATTCGGACTCGTCGCCGCTGCATCGGCCTCGTAGCGTGCAGCCTCGAGCTCGAGCAGCAATGCATCGGCCGACATCGGGGTGCCGGCGCGCAGTTCGAGCGGACGGGCATAGACGCGGCTGGGCAGATCCCAGGAAAAATCGTCGAAACGGCTGCGCAACTGCGCATCGAGGTTGTGCACGTACAACGGCAGGAAACCGAGCGCGAAGCCGAGCACCAGCCAGAACGGCACGCGCACGAAGCGCCAGAGAATACGCAGGGTTTGGGACAGGCCGGAGAGAAAAGACAATGCGCGCTTCAGGCTCGGTGGGAACAAGCAAAAGTCTACCCGATTCGCCTGAATGCCGAGCCGCCGCGATGACTTTGCGCGCGGCATCCGCGATAATTTCGCAGTTTTGCCACATTCGGCCCGGGATTGCGCAGATGTGCCCTGTCTCCTGTCCATCGGTTCGCAGCCGCATTTCCATGCGCGCCGATTCCGCGGCCCCCAGCATGCAACGGACTTTGCTTTGACCGAATCCAAATCCACCCACCGACTGCGCCTGTGCGTGTTCGGCGCGCAGCCCGCAAGCACGGAATGGTTGGCACGCCTGCGCAAGGACATCGCCGACGCGGAGCTCGAGCTTTTCGGCGCCTCGCGCGCGCAGGCCGGAGCCGCGGCGGGCAGAGCGAGCGATGATGCCGCGGCCGTTCTGCGCGCCGCCGCGAGTGCGTGGCCGGGCGAGGATCTGGTTCTGCTGCGCGCGAATGTCGTGTTGCCGCCGCACTGGTTCGTCCGCATTATGCGCGCGATCAGCGCCGACGATGTGCTCGTGGCCTCTCCGCTCGATAACGTCGATCCAGGCCGATCGCCGCTGACGACCGGCCTGCACAGCGCTGCCGATGCTGCGGCTGTCGACGCGTGCTGCCATGCCTACGGCCGCGGCCGCGCGATCGCGGCTTCGGCCTGGTCGCCGCTGCTGAGCGCCTGGAACGGCGCACGCCTGCGCCAGGCCGGCGCGGAAAAAGTACAGTCGTATACTTTGCCGCAAACGCTGGCGCCACTGCGCGGCGTGGTCCTCGACCATCTCTATGTCGCCGACCCCGCGCGTGCGCTGCGCGGACCGGCGCCGCTGCCGCCCGGCGGCGATGCGGAGCCACCCTCGCCTCTCGGCGAACTGCGCGAAAAGGTATCCGCGGCGCTGGCAAGGAACGCGCAACCCGGACGCGACCCGCTGCCACCCTACTTCGGCCTCGACGGCAAGCCCGTCGTGCTGCACGTGCTACACGGCTGGGGCGGTGGTGCCGAGCGTTTCGTGCGCGATCTCGCAGGAATCGACTCGGCAAGACACCATCTCGTTCTGTGCGCGCGAGGCAATTCTCAGCGCCGATGCTATGGCGAATCGCTTGATCTCGTCGACGGCACGTTTTCCACGCCAGCGCTGCGCAGCCTCGTGCTGCCCGATCCGATCCGCAGCACCACGCTCGGCGACGCGACGTACAAAGCGTTCCTCGACGCGCTGCTGGGCGATTTCCACGTCGATGCGGTGATGGTGTCCTCGCTGATCGGGCACAGCCTGGATGCGCTGCGCACCGGCCTGCCGACCGTGATCGTCACCCACGACTACTATCCGCTGTGGCCGATCCTGCATCGCGACTTCGGCGACGCGGGTCTCGCCTTCGACGATGCCCAACTCGTCGCCGACCTGCGTAACTCGCGCGCGGATTTTGAATTCGCCGAGCGCGACGCGGACTACTGGCGCAGCCTGCGCGATGCCTACGTCGCTACCGTGCTCGCCGCGAAGGCGCACATCGTCGCGCCGAGCCGGTCGGCGCTGGCCAACCTGTTGCGCATCGAACCGCGCTTCGCGCCGCTGGTCGCAAGCGTGATTGCACATGGCATCGCCTCATGGCCGGCGGATGCGCCGGTGCCGACGCCGGCGCCACCCGAACGCGACCGCCTACGCCTGGTCGTGCCCGGTCGCGTGCGTCGCGGCAAGGGCGCGGAACTGCTGCGCGCTGCGCTGCCGATGCTGCGCGAGCATGCCGAGATCTTCCTGCTCGGCGCCGGCGCCGAGGGCGAACAGTTCTTCGGCGAAGCGAACGTGCACGTCGTGCTCAACTACCGACGCGAGGAATTGCCGGCCCTGCTCGCACGCATCCGGCCGGATGCGGCGCTGCTGCTGCCCACCGTCGCTGAAACCTTCAGTTATACGCTGTCGGAACTGGCGAGCCTCGGCATTCCGGTCATCGCTACCCGGCTCGGTGCGCTCGCGGAGCGCATCGAAGAGGGAGCGAGCGGCTGGCTGGTCGAGCCGCAGGCCGAGGCGGTCGCCAGCTGCGTCGAGCGGCTCGCGCGAAATCCCGCGGCGATCGCGGCGGCACGCACGGCACTCGCCAGCGTCTTGCCCCGCAATCTCGCGCAGATGGCCGCGGACTATGCCCAACTGCTGCCTCAGGCGCCTGCGAGGACGGCAGCGACGCCGGTATCGCTGCCGACCCCGGATGCGCTCGCGGCGCAGACTCGCACCGGCCTGCTCGGCGACGCGCAGCGACTCAGTGCCAGGCTGCGCGATGAAATTGCGCAGCAACAAAAAGAGCTGTCGCAGCGGGCCGAATGGGCAATCGACCTCGAACGTGAAGTAAGCCATGGTCGAAAGGTCATCGCCGAACGCGAACGAACAATCGGCGAACGCACGAAGTGGGCGCGCCAAGCCGCGGCACGCGAGAGAGCTGCGCAAAGCGCATTGGAAGAGCGCACGCAATGGGCACTGGAACTCGACCGCCAGTTGCAGGAAGCACGCGACGAATACGCCCGGCTCAGCAACGCACACATTCAGCTGCAAGGCGACTTAGACGAGCGCACGCGCTGGGCGCTGCAACTCAACAATCAGGTTCAGGAAATGTTCGCGAGCACGTCATGGCGCGTCACCCGCCCGCTGCGCTTCGTGATGCGCAAACTGCGAGATACGCGCACCCGCATCGCCTTCCAGCTCAAGCGCGTACGCAGCGCGGGCATACGCACGCGCGGCAGCCTCGCGCGACGCGGACTGCTCGGCACGTTCCGCCGCATCGGCGACGAACTGGCGCGCAAGCGCGGCGCGCCGGTGCCCGCGCCGATCGTCGACACGCCGGCCGCACCGACCGCGACCGATGCGCCACTGGAAACCTTCGCCGTACCCACCTCGGCACGGCCGCTGGTGAGTATCGTCATTCCGGTCTACAACAAGGTCGAATACACAGTCGCCTGCCTGCGTTCGCTTGCCGAGCGCGCGGGCGCCACGGCGTTCGAGGTGATCGTCGTCGACGACGGCTCCAGCGATGCGACACCGGCGCAGCTAGCGCAGATCGACGGCATCCGCGCTCTGCGCAACGAGCGCAACCTCGGCTTCATCGGCTCCTGCAATGCGGGAGCCGCAATGGCAAGCGGCGAGTACGTGCTGTTCCTCAACAACGACACCGTCGTCACCCGTGGCTGGCTCGAAGCGCTGGTCGCCTGCTTTGCCGAGGAAACCGATGCCGGCCTCGTCGGCGCCAAACTCGTCTATCCGGATGGGCGCCTGCAGGAAGCCGGCGGCATCGTCTTCCGCGACGGTTCGGGCTGGAACTACGGCCGCTTCGACAACCCCGGCGATCCGCGCTACGAATTCCGCCGCGAAGCCGACTACTGCTCCGGCGCGGCGATCATGCTGCGGCGCGAATTCTTCAACGAGCTCGGCGGCTTCGACTCGCGCTACGCACCGGCCTACTACGAAGACACCGATCTCGCCTTCGCCGTGCGCGCTGCCGGCAAGAAGGTTTTCTACGAGCCGCGCTCGGTCGTCGTCCATTTCGAGGGCGTCACCTCGGGCACCGATGTCGGCAGCGGCATCAAGCAGTACCAGGTCGTCAACCGCGAAAAATTCCTCGACAAGTGGAAGGCGGCGCTCACCCTGCAGCCGGCGCCGATCGACAATGCCAAGCACGCCGCCGCAGCAGCGAACTTCCGCGATGCGCGGCGCGTGCTGATCATCGATTCGTACACGCCGCGGCCGGACCAGGATTCGGGTTCGCTGCGCATGACCAACCTCATACGCCTGCTGCGCGAACTCGGCTATCGAGTCAGTTTCCTGCCCGAGAATCACGCCCATGACGGGCGCTATACCGAGGCGCTGCAAGCGCTCGGTGTCGAAGCGCTCTACCACCCGTTCGTTGCCGATGCAGGCGCATGGCTGCGCACGAACGGGCCCGAACTCGACGTCGTCGTGCTCTCGCGCCACTACGTCGCCGAGAAATATCTCGACCTCGTCTACCTGTATGCACGGCGCGCGAAAATGATCTTCGACACCGTCGACCTGCACTATCTGCGCGAGCAGCGCACGGCGCAGATCGAAGGCAGCGCCGAGCTCGCGCGCCAGGCCGCGGCGACGCGGGCGAGCGAACTGCGCATGATGGACGAATGCGACCTCACCCTCGTCGTCAGCGAAACGGAAAAGACCCTGCTCGCGCGCGAGGCGCCTGGCGTGCCGGTCGCGGTATTGAGCAACGTGCACGAGATCTACGGCTGCCGGCGTGAGTTCGCCGCGCGCGAGGGCATCGTCTTCGTCGGCAGTTTCCAGCACCCGCCGAACGTCGATGCGGTGCTCTGGTTCGTGCGCGAGGTGTTCCCGCTGCTGCGCGCGCAGGCGAAGATCGACCTGCACGTCATCGGTGCCGGCGCACCGGATTCGATCGCCAAGCTGGCGGTCGACGGTGTGATCGTGCATGGCTACGTCGCCGACCTCGCGCCGTTCATGGACGGCTGCCGCATCTCGATCGCGCCGCTGCGCGTCGGCGCGGGTGTCAAGGGCAAGGTCAACATGGCGATGAGCTACGGCCTGCCCGTGGTCGCGACGACGACCGCGGTTGAAGGCATGCACGTCAACGCCGGCAGCGACGTCCTCGTCGCCGACACGCCTGCCGACTTCGCCGCCGCGATCCTGCGCCTCTACGCCGACGAAACGCTGTGGAACACCTTGTCGGCGAATGGGCTCGTCAACGTGAGTTCCCACTTCTCGTTCGATGCGGCACGAGCGGCGCTGAGAGCGATACTGCCGGCTTGACACGCTGGCGCTCTCTCATAGTCCCCGCGACGGAGTAAGAGGGGACGCAAACTCGATGCTTGTTTTGCGCTTGATTTCTTGTAATCGCGTCCATTCGTTTTTCCGCGCGCGTCCAGCGCGCGGGTCACTTTCTCTTGCTTGTGCAAGAGAAAGTGACCAAAGAGAACACACCCCGGATGCCGCGCTGCCTGCGGCAGTTCGCGAGGTCAGGCCGGGGTTCGTTGATTGAACTTCCCTGTCCAAGCAACGAACTCGCGCGCATCGTGCGCGCGACCTTTCAGGCATTTCCGTCCTGCCCTCGCCGCGGCAAACGGGGACCCGAAGATCAACAGCCAGATCAAAAGCAACGGCGTGCGACGCCTTTGCTTTTCCGTTGCCTTGCTTCTGCGCGCAGGAGCGCGCTGCTTCGCTCTCCCGGGTCCCCATTGCATTGCGGCGGCAGCGGGCGGAAACGCCCGCAGGGGGCGCGCGAGGATCGCGCGCATTCCGCTATTGCACAGGGACGTGCAATTAGCGGAACCCGGCCGCTGACGCGTACCCGACGCGCAGGATGCGCGTCGGGCGCAATGCTCTGGGGCGTGTCTCTTTGCCTACTTTCTCTGCACGAGTAGAGAAAGTAGGCCGCTCGTCCGCTGGACGAGCGGAAGTCCTTGCTTTAAAAATCCAAGGTCAAAAAGCAAAAGTGAACTACACAGGAATAACGAGCAAAACTCAAAACTCGAGCGAAGACTCCCCCGTCACCTGCGCATCCGCAGCGTAGCGCCGCTCGCGCAGGACGGAACCGCCGTCCGCTCGCGCATAGGCGAGCGTGCTCGCGCGCGTGCCATAGGCTTCACCGTGCGCGGTCATCGGCATGACGAAGATCGATGCAAGGCGACGTTCGAGTTCGAGGCCGATGCCGGTGTCGGGCAAGTCCACGTCGGCGGGGCGCGTATCGTCGAAGAGCAGATCGAGAAATGTGGAATCTTCCACTTTTCCATTTTGCAGCAGAGTGGAAAAATTAGCCTGCAGGCGCCGCATCTTCGGCCATTCGTCTTCGAGCGAACCGTTGCTGAAGGCGTGCACGCCGTCGCCGAGCCGACGCACGCTGGCGTCGATGCTGCTGACGAAATAGGCGCCGCCGCCGTCGCCGACGACGAGGTTGAACGGCCCGTATTCTGCGCATTCGCGCGCAACAGTCGCGGCATACGCCGCCGGCATCGCGGCACCAGTGACGAACTCGCCGACCAGCGCGCCACGCGAACGCGGTGCCGGCGATGCGCCGGGCCGACGCACGTTAGTGACGGCGGCGTAGCGGCCGTTGCAGTTAACCGCGAGCCACGAACCTCCGGCCACAAGATCGCGCCCGCCGAATACGCCGGATGCATCAGCCCATTCGCGAGCCGGCGCCGTCGGCCGCGCGTGGAACTCGTCGCGGTTGCCAAGCAGGAGCCAGGGGCGATCGGCGACGACATTAAGGGCGAGCAGCAACAGGCACATGGAAATCCGGAAGAGAGACGAGCGAAGCTCTCGCTTAACATCACATTGGCAAAAATCCGTTCAGGATCAAAACGATAGACTGAAAAATATTTTCTTGATCTGTGATGAAGATCACTTGACCGAACGGTTCCTTAACGCATATTTTACGATCGCGAAACATGGCAGGGGTGCATTTCGCGCAACGCGAATCAAAAGTAATTGACGCACCCTAGTAGTTACAAGGGCAATCGCCGTGGAGTTCGGCGCATTCCCTCGGAGTTCCTCTTTTGAATCCACAAGCTTCTTTCTCAGCCAACCTGGCCCGGGTTGCGCTTGCCTGCGTCTCGGTTTTGTTCTTCGGCCCCGCCACCGCGGCAAGGGGCGAGCGGCCCCAGAACGAGATGTCCGCGCCGCAGCGCGCAGCGATAGTGGCATTGAACAGCGCTCCGGCCAGCGACGCCGAAGCCGCGCGTTTCCTGACCATGGCCACGTTCGGACCGACTCCCGCAGACATCGCCAGCCTGCGCGCACTCGGTTACGCGGAATGGATCCGCCGCCAGCTCGCGCTGCCGCCGACCCTGCAACGCCCAGCGGTCGAAAAGCTCGACGCCTACGTGACCAATCCGGGCCAGATCGACCGCCTCGAAGTTTCCTTCCGCACGATGGTCACTGCGCCGGATCAGCTGCGCCAGCGCCTCGCCTGGACGATGAGCCAGATCCTCGTCGTATCCGACCGCGCCGGCAATCTGGACCAGGATCCGGTCGCGATCGCGGAGTACGCGGATACGCTCGCGCGCGACGTCGCCACCTATACCGACGCCGCAGGCGTGTCGCACCCGGCGAGTTACTACAATCTGATCTACGACGTCACGCGCAGCCCGGCGATGGGCAAGATGCTCAGCTACACCAGCAACCGCAAGGGCGACCCGCTTCTCGGTACCTCGCCCGACGAAAACTACGGGCGCGAACTGATGCAGTTGTTCTCGGTCGGCCTGATCCTGCGCAACGCCGACTTCTCGCCGAAACTCGACGCCAATGGCGCCGAGATTCCGACCTATACCGAGGCTACGGTTGCCGCCAACGCGCGCGTGTTCACCGGCTGGAGTTATCAGAGCGGATTCGGTACCGATCCGAGCAGCGGCAACTGGGCGCCGGCGAACTACCAGCCGTTGGTCTGCTATGCCGCCTATCACGACAGCGGCGCCAAGACCCTGATCAGCCCGAGCGGCAACTACGGTGCCACCTCCGACGCGCCGACGCTGCCCGCGGGCACGAGCTGCGAGAACGATCTCGCCGCCGCGCTCAAGGCGATTACGTCCCATCCCAACGTCGCACCGTTCATCTCGCGCCAGTTGATCCAGCGTCTGACCACGAGCAATCCGACGCCGGCCTATATCGCGCGCGTCAGCGCGGTGTTCAGCGCGAGCGGAGGCGACCTCGGCCAAGTCGCGCAGGCAATCCTGCTCGACACCGAAGCGCTGACCGGCACGATCCCGACGCAATATCCGGGATATACCTTCGGCAAGCTGCGCGAGCCGCTGCTGCGCCTGACTGCATTGTGGCGCTACTACGCGCCGGCGACGCAGACCGGAAAGTACATGGCATCGCACCCGGAGAACTACTACACCGAGCATCCTTACGGCGCGAACTCGGTGTTCAACTTCTACCAACCCGACTACCGTCCGCCCGGCGAACTCGCGGCAAGCGGCCAGTACGCGCCGGAGCTGCAGGTGCTCACCGAGAGCACAATCATGACCATCGCCAACGATCTCACCGCGCGCGCGCAGACCTACGTCGGCAATCCGAGCAACGCCGCGAACGCACTGCTCATCGACATCTCGCCGTTGACCGCGATCGCGGGCAACGCGGCGAATCTGGTCGACCAGGTCAATCACGATCTGCTCTACGGAAGCATGAGCAGCGTCGCACGCAATGCACTCATCGGCATGCTCAACGACAAGGCCTCGTACTCCTTCCTGTCCGCGCAAATACGTGTGCGTGACCTGCTCAAGGTCGTACTTGTCTCGCCCGAATTCGCCGTACAGAAATAGCCCGGAATTCCCACCATGACCACTTCCCATTCGCGCTCGCGCCGCGACTTCCTGCGCGCGGCCGCTTCCTCCTGCCTTGCCGGCATCGGCGGGGGCGCCCTCTACGGCCAGTTCGGCCTCGTCAATTCGGCGCTCGCCGCGTCCTGCTCCAGCTACTCGGCGGTCAGCGACTACAAGGCGCTCGTCTGCGTCTATCTCGCCGGCGGCAACGACTCGTACAACATGCTCATTCCGAGCGACACGACGCGTTACACGACCTACGGCAACGCACGCGGCAGCCTCGCCGTTGCGCGCGGATCACTGCTGCCGCTCGCGGTGCAGGGCGCGGCCAGCGGTGAAACCTACGGTCTGCATCCGAATTGCAACGAAATGGGCTCGTTGTTCAATGCCGGCAAGGGTGCCTTCATCGTCAATGTCGGCACCTTGCGCCAGCCGACGACGAAGAGCCAATACCTCACGGCGGGCTATCCGCTGCCGCCACTGTTGTTCTCGCATCTCGACCAGCAGGGCCAGTGGCAATACGGCCAGCCGGCGTCGCACGGCATCACCGGCTGGGGCGGTCTCGCCGCCGACCGGCTCGCCGTGCTCAATCCCGGCGCGACCCTGCCGATGTCGATTTCACTGAGCGGCACCAACCGCTTCCAGACCGGCGTGCAGGTACAGCCATACTGCGTTTCCGGCGGCGGCGTGGTCGGTCCGGTCGGCTACGACGGCGCTTCGGGCGCAGCGGCGGCCAATGCGATCGCACAGATGCTGGCCAACACCTATCCCGATCCGCTCACGCGCAGCTATAACGCCGTGCTCAACAATGCGATCGACTACGCCGCGACGCTGTCGACCGCGCTTGCCACCGGCCCCGCCATCAACGCACCATTTCCGGCGAACAACCCGCTCGCGGACGCATTGAAAATGATCGCGCGCATCATCTCGGTACGCGGCGCGCTCAAGGTGAAGCGGCAGATCTTCTTCGTGACCATGGGCGGCTTCGACACGCACCACGATCAACTCGCAGACCAACCGGCGCTGTTCACGCAACTCTCGCAGGCGCTCGGCGCGTTCTACCAGTGCACGGCGAACGACCTCGGCATTCCCGGCGCGGTCACCACGTTCACCCAATCCGAATTCGGGCGCACGCTGAACTCGAACGGCGGCGGCACCGACCACGCCTGGGGCGGCGTCCAGTTCGTCATGGGCGGCGCGGTGCGCGGTGGAAAATTGTACGGCGCACCGGGTGCCAGCGGCACGCTGTTTCCGAATCAGACTTTGAACGGCCCCGACTGCCTCGCACGCGGACAAACGATCCCGACTGTGTCGAGTGATCAGTACTCAGCCACGCTCGCCGCGTGGCTCGGGATGCAGTCGTGTGACATTGCCAACGTGTTCCCATTTCTGAAAAATTTTTCCAGTCCGAATCTGGGCTTCGTTTAACAAAAAACTCCTCGCCGCTATCGCCCGCCGCTACGCGCTTTCCGGCGCGTGGCGGCCTTCGGCGTGCGCGCGCTTTTTAACGTTCAAACGGGTGTTTACGACAGGACACGTTCAGGAAAATCAGGAAAATCAATGGCATGATCCTTCTGCACCGCAGCATCAATCGTGCATCAGCGCACACTTTCCGCTAACGAGGAGCACAGCAGCAGCATCGTTTCGACCCCCGATTTGTTCAAGTTTTTTTCGCAGATTCTCACTGCGATGAAGTGACGAATTTCGACCTCGCGCATGACCTGCTCCGAGCGTTCGTCATACAGGGAACCGAGAACCAAAAATGGCCGGGGCATCGATGCCCGGGTTTCGCCGAAGTTGGTTTCTGGTGTTCTTTGAATTTCCCTCCCCCGGGCTGATCTGACCCAAAAACCGGCTTCCTTCTCAAGCGTGGCGGACTTCCAGGCCACGCCGATCAAGGAGGCTCGATGAGCTCAACCAGGACCTTGTCCAGCAAGGCCGGCGGTAGTCCGGCAACGAGTGGGAAGCTCTTCAGCGCAGACTTCCGCCTTGGTGCGGTCGCCTACGCGGTCACCCTGACCAAGCTGCTGCACGGGCTGCTTGCCGCGCTGCCCTGCCTCGTCACTCTGATGGTGCTGAAGGGGACGCACGAGGAAGCACGCTATCTGTTGCATCCACGCCTGATGGCTATGCTATTCGGCGCGATCACGGTGCTCGTGTTCCAGTCGTTCGGCATCTACTCCGAGGAAATCTTCTCCAAGCGCCTGCTCGTGCGCAAGACCTTCTTCGCCTTGAGCGCGACCTTCGGTCTCGTGCTCGTGGCGCAGAACCTCACCCTCAACGCGTTCCCGATTCCGGGGCAATACCTCGTCGCCTGGTTCGCCGCGACGGTGCTGCTGTTCCTGCTCGCGCGCGCCGCGATACTCGGCGTAAACGATCATTTCATGGCACGCGGCAAATACCTGCAACGCGCGGTGATCTACGGCTGCAACGAGAACGGCCTGCGCGTCGCCGAACACATCGAACAGAACGAAGATATCCGCGCCGGCGTCGTCGGCTTCATCGATGACGAACCCTCGCATGCGGCGCTGCTCGACAACCAGGCGTTGAACCTGATCGGCGATACCGATCGGCTCGAGGGCATGGTGCGAGACGAACGTGTCGAGCAGGTCATCGTCGCTCTGCCTGCAAGCGAGGAAGAGCGCATCAAGGAGGTCGTCGACCGCTTCAAGCGCATGCCGGTGGACGTGCTGCTCGCGCCCGACCTCGGCTCGTTCCACCATGCGCAGCCGCGCATCTCGCAGGTCGCCGAGTTGCCGATGGCGAATCTCTCGCAGCGCCCGTTACAAGGGTGGTCGCCGCTGCTCAAGCGCGCCGAGGACATCGTCCTTTCGACGCTATGCCTGCTGCTGTTGGCGCCGGTGATGATCGCCGTCGCGATTGCGATCAAGCTCGAGTCGCCGGGCCCGGTGCTGTTCCGGCAGAAGCGCTACGGCTACAACGAGCACCTGATCGAAGTGTTCAAGTTCCGTTCGATGTACCACCACCTGCGCGACGCCAATGCCGCGCAGCAGACCACGCGCGACGATGCGCGCATCACCAAGGTCGGACGCTTCATCCGCAAGACCAGCCTCGATGAGTTGCCGCAGCTGTTCAACGTATTCCTCGGCAGCATGTCGATGGTCGGCCCGCGCCCGCACGCAAGCGCGACCAAGGCCGCGAACGTGTTGTTCGAGGACGCCGTGGCCGAATACGCCGCGCGCCATCGGGTCAAGCCCGGGATTACCGGGCTCGCTCAGGTAAACGGTTACAGGGGCGAGACCGACACGCTGCACAAGATCCACCGCCGCGTCGAATACGACCTCGAATACATCGAGCGCTGGTCGGTTTGGCTCGATCTCTACATCCTCGTGCGCACGATCCCCGCGATCGTTTCCGCGCGCGCCGCCTACTGAGGACCCTGGCATGCGCAGCGCACTCATCATCCCGAACAGAAACGGCGCCGATCATCTCGCGCGCCTGCTGCCTGCGCTCGCGGCGCAGAGCCTGCAGCCCGACGAGGTGCTGGTCGTCGACAGTGCTTCGAGCGACGACTCGCCCGCACGCTGGCGCACATACGGCGCACGCGTCGTCGCGATCGATGCCGCGCGCTTCAATCACGGCGGCACGCGCCGCTGGGCGAGCACGCTGACCCAAGCCGACGTGCTGATCTACATGACCCAGGACGCAGTGCCTGCCGACCGCGACGCGCTGCGCCGTCTTCACGACGCGCTGTTCGCCGCGCCCGACATCGGCGTTGCCTACGGTCGCCAGTTGCCGCATCCGGGCGCGAGCCTGCTCAGCGCCGCGGGACGCAGCTTCAACTATCCGCCACAGAGCCGCATCAAGCGCCGCAGCGACGCGCGCGAACTCGGCATCAAGACCTGCTTCAGCTCGGATGCGTTCGCCGCCTATCGGCGTGACGCACTCTTCGCGGTCGGCGGCTTTCCCGAAGACGTGATCGGCAGCGAGGACGCCTGGGTCGCCGCGCGCATGCTGCTCAAAGACTACGCCGTTCACTACGCCGCTGACGCGCAGGTACATCACTCGCACGAGTACACGCCGATCGAGGAAATGCGCCGCTACTTCGACATCGGCACGTTCTACCGGCGTGAGTCGTGGATCGCCGAAGCGTTCGGCCATGCCGGCGGCGAAGGCCTGCGCTTCGTCCGCGACCAGGTCGACGCACTCGCTGCCGCCGGCCAGCGCTGGCGCGGCATCGAAGTGGTGTGGCGCAGCGCACTCAAGCTCGCCGGCTACAAGCTCGGCTTCTTCGAATCACATCTGCCATCCGCGCTGAAACGGCGCATCAGCATGTTTCCCCGTTACTGGGAGGAGAACTCCGCATGAACCGCCAATACCTCACCGGCTGCCTTGTTGCGAGCCTCGCACTCACGCTCGGTGCGTGCACGACGCCGGGCGCGATCCGCCCACCCGGCGACAGCACAGCCAAGGCCCACGAGATCGACACCAGATCGTCCGACCAACTGCCACCCGCGGTCGTGCGCGTATATGCGGGCGACAGCTTGCGCATCGTGCGCGATTCGCAACTGCCACTGCGGCCCGAGGAGGTGCCGCTGACCCAGTTCACCGTGCGCAGCGACGGCAGCTTCTCCTATCCCGAAGTCGGCAAGGTCGACGCTGCCGGGCGCACGCCCGAGGAAATCGCCGACGACCTCGGCAAACGCATGACCGGCATCTACAAGGAGCCGCGGGTGACGGTGAACATCGCCGAGTCGCCCGGCAACCGCGTCATGGTCGGCGGCGCGGTGCGCACGCCGAATGCGAGTTTCGATCTCGCCGGGATCGCTACGGCCGAGCAGGCAATCGTCGCCTCCGGCGGATTGCTTTCGGGCGCGGATCCGCACCACGTCGCGCTCGTGCGCCTCGACGACAAGCGCCGCTACCAGGTCTATTTCTTCGACTATGCGAACCTGCTCCAACCCGGCGACGGCGGCGGCCGCCAGCCGATCGCCCTGCAGCGCGGCGACATTCTGTTCGTGCCGAAGTCGCGCATCGGCGAACTCGTCGACAGCATGGATCTCTACGTGACCCAGTTGATTCCGTTCTTCCACGGCATCGGCGTCAGCGCGAACTATCAATTGAACAACACCAGCGTGCCCGTGCAGCAGGTGGGAGGTGTGAAATGATCGAGATCCGCAGCTTTCGTGACCTTCTGCGTCTGCTTTTCATCTTCAAGCGCGCATTCGTGCTGACCGCGCTGGCCACGATGATCCTGATCGTGCTCGGCGCGCTGTTCCTGCCTTCGCGCTTCACCTCGACCTCGCGCCTGTTCGTCAACCTCGAGAAGGGCGACCAGGTGCGCGTGCCGATGCAGGTGATGCGCGAGCCGAACTTCATCCAGCCTGCGACGTTGCGCGACCCGATCCTCGACGAGGAACAGATCCTGACCAGCGCGCCGGTGATCAACAAGGTCGCCGATGCCTATCGCGAGGACCTCGAACACGCCAGCGACGGCAGCCTGTGGAAACGGATCAAGGCCAAGGTGCGCGTGTTCACCGGCGCGATCAAGGACGGCTTCGACGCGACGCTCGCCTTCGTCGGCATCATCGATCGGCAAACGCCGCAGGAAAAACTCGCCTCCGGTCTCGCCAAGGCGCTCAAGGTCAGCCATGAGTCGGGCGCCGACGTCATGGAACTCGACCTGACCTGGAACGATCCGACCGAGGCGCAGCAGATCCTCAAGCACTGGGTCGACGCCTATTTCGACGCACGCGCGCAGGCTGCCGGCGGCGCCGAGCTGTCGCGCTTCTACGAAAACCAGAGCGAGCAACTCGGCAAGGAAGTGCTCACGCTCAAGCAGGAGCTGCACACCAAGCTCAACGACCTCAACGCGGCCAGCCTGCAGCAGAAGCTCGACAGCACCGCCGACCAGTTGCAGCGCCTGTACAAGGGGCGCCAGGACGCGCTCGCGCAGAAGGTTGCGGTCGAAGCCGCGATCGCCTCGGCGCAGCAGCGCCTGCCGTCAATGCCGGCCGAGATCGTCACCGGTCGCGCGATCAGCCTCAATCCGATCCAGCAGGACATGCAGGCCAAGCTCAACACGATGCAGACCCAGCGCCTCGACCTGTTGCGTACCTACGACGAAAACGCACCCAAGGTGAAGTCGCTCGACGCGGCGATCGCTTCGATGCGCACCGAGATCGACTCGCTGGCCAAGCAGGTGCAGAGCTCGCAGAACCTCGCGCCGAACGCACTCGCGCTCAAGCTCAAGGGCGACATCCAGGACGGCGAAACGCAGCAGGCACATCTCACCGCGCAGCTCGATGCGATCGACAAGCAGATCGCCGCGCTGCAGTCCGACCGCGACCACGTGCTGACGATCGAACCCGAACTCTCGCGCCTCGGCCTGCAGTTGAACACCGCCGAGAAAGCCTACGGGCTGACCAGCGAGTTCCTCATGCACGCGCGCGTGCAGCGCGACCTCAACGCCAACCGTCTGAGCAACGTCGCCGTAGTCGAGCCGCCAACCTTCGTCGCCGCTCGCGTGTTCCCGAAGACGACGACGATGCTGCTCTTCGCGCTACCGGCCGGCATCGCAGTTGGCTTGTTCGCGGTCTTCCTCTGCCGCCTGCTCGACCAGCGCATCCACGACGGCGGCGGCGTCACCGAGCGTTTCGGCCTGCCGCTGCTCGGCGTGGTCCCCGAACTCAACGGCCGCGCCAAGCAGGGCCTGCCGCTGCGCTCCGCGCTGCACCGCATCTGGCGGCAGTTGCCGAGCGACGACATAGCCACGCGAGGTCTGACCATCGGCATCGCCTCGGCGAATCCCGGCGAAGGCGTGCATTTCATCGCGCTAGGCATCGCCAACTTCGCCCAGGGCCAGGGCTACAACACGCGCATCACGAGCAAGCGTCGCGCGAATCCGGGCGAAGTCGCCATTGTCGAGGCCTCCGGCGTGCTCAAGGACGATATCGGTTTCGACGAACTGCAATACGCCGACCGCATCGTGGTCGTCGTGCAGGCGCGCGCAACGACGATACCGGTGGTCGAAGAAACGCTGCGTTCGCTTAGCCAGGCATTCGACAATGTCTGCGGCATCGTCCTCAACCGCCGCTACTTCGAGATTCCGCAGTCGTTGATGGACCGCTCCAGCCAGCTGCTGCGGCTGACCTCGCCATGAAGATCGTCCTGCTCGCACCGCTGCCGCCCGAGCAGAACGGCATCGCTGACTACGCCGCGAATTTCGCGAGCGCACTCGAAGGCGAAGGGATCGAAGTATTGCGCCCGTTCGCCGGAATGCCCGTCACCGCGGATCCGGCCGCGATCCGCGCACGCTTGGAAACGCTGAGCTGGCGCGGCGTCGAACTCGCCCACGCCGAACTCGGCGGTGGCCGCGTGCGCGAATTCATCGCGCTCGAATTGCTGCGCCAGCTGAAGCCCTCATTGCCGCTGACCGCGACCGCGCACGATCCCGAACGCCTGATCTGGCGCGCGGCGAAATTGCCGCCTGCGCTCGCGTGGACGCAGCGCCTGCCGCAACCGATGGCCAAGCTCGCGAGCGTGCTCGGCGATCCGGCCACGCTCGCACAGGAGCGCCGCCTCGCCCACGGCCTCGCCCGCATCGTCGCGCTGACCGACACCGGCGCGCAGGCGCTGTGCGCGCGCATGCAGTTGCCGCACGAGCGCGTCGCGGTGATCGCACACGGTCATCCGGTCATCGCGCCGGCGCCGCTGCCCGCGGGTGCACTGCGCCTGCTCTACTTCGGTTTCATCTATCCGGGCAAGGGCATCGAGGATTTGATCGCCGCGTTCGCGCTGCTGCGCGCACGCGATGCACGCGCGGCGAGCCTGCGCCTCACCCTGGCCGGTGGCACCGCACCCGAGCTGACCTTCGGCCGCGACGCGAGCTATCTCGATCAGCTGCGCAAACTCATCTGGAGGCATGGCCTCGAGGAAATCGTCGACTGGCAGATCGATATCGACGCATCAGAAATTCCTGCGCTCGTGCAGGCGCACCACGCGATGGTGTTGCCGTACCGCGAGTCGCGCAAGCTGCGTCTGCTCGGCCGCGTGCGCGGCACCAGCGGCGCACTCGCCTGGGCGATCGCCTGCGGCCGCGGCGCGATCGCCTCGAGCGCGCGCGCATTCGCCGAGGAAGTCGGCCACGGCAACGGCGTCGTCTTCCGCGAAGGCGATGTCGCCGCGCTCGCCGCCGCGATCACGCGCCTGCTCGACGAGCCGTTCCTCGCCGCCGACTGGGCCGCGCACGCGCAGCGGCTGTCGCGGCAACGCACCTGGCCGGTGATCGCGCGCCGTTTCCACGAACTGTTCGAAACCCTCGCCGAGGAGGAATTGCATGCGGCGTGAAACCAGCATCCGCCGGACCGTGCTGCTGTTCGCTGCCGGTGCGCTTCTTCTTGTTGCGGCCTGCCAGTCGCAACCGTTGCCGCCGCTTGCGCTCAAGGCGCCGCGCGCGGTGGTGTGGAACGACTTCCTCGGCGTCAACGCGCAGTTCCACTGGTTTCCGCCAGAAGTATACAAACGCCAGATGCAGGCATTGCACGCGCTCGGCCTGTCGTGGGTGCGCCTCGGCCTGCAGTGGGAACTGCTCGAGCCTGAGCCGGGCAAGTTCCGCTACGACGTGCTCGATCCGATCGTGGACGCGATGCGCGACGATGGTTTACAGCCCGAGGTCTATCTGGTCGGTTCGGCGAGCTTCGCCACGACCGCGCCGGCGAGCGCACGCGAATTCCGCGACCAGTATCCGCCGCGCGACGACGACGAATATGCGCGCACGCTGGCCGGACTCGCGCAGCGCTATCCGAGCGTCGCCGCTTGGCAGGTGTGGAACGAGCCGAACCTGCCGGGCTTCTGGCGCCCGCACGAGGATCCCGACGGCTATGCGCGCCTGTTCCTCGCCAGCGCGAAAGCACTGCGCTCGGCCGTGCCGGACAAACCCGTCGTGCTCGGCGGCTTCGCCTACTTCGGCGAGATGGGCGTGCTCGGCGGCTCGATGATCGATGCGATCGCAGCGCGCGCGCTGGCCGCGCAGGCGAACTCGACGCTGCCGCAGATCGATCCTCCGGTCGTCGCCTATCACCCATACACGCTCTACCCCGAAGGCAACAAACCGACCTCGCGCGAGTTCCTCGACAAGTCGAACAAGCTCAATGCGCACCTGCGCACGCTCGGCGTGAAGCAGATTTGGGCCGACGAGTGGGGTTGGTCGAGCTACGCCGGACCAAAGGAAGAGCAGCCGATCATCGGCAGCGACGGTCAGGCCGATTTCCTCCTGCGCCGGGTCGCGCTGACGAGCGCACTCGACTTCGATCGCGTGTTTCTGTTCACCCTGTCCGACCTCGACCAGCGCGCCTCGGTGCGCGATCGCAGCTACGGCCTGCTCGACCTCGCCGCACAGCCGAAGCCGGCGTATCTCGCGCTGCAGCGCTTCCTCGCGATCACCGGCCCGCGCCTCGAACCGGCCGATACGCCCGCATTCACTGATGTGCCTTCGGGCCTGATCGGCATCGCCTGGACGCGCGCCGACGGCCACCGCCTGCTCATGTTCTGGGCCGCGGACGCGGGCGAAGTGAAGCTGACGCAGATTCCTCGCGCGACGCTGCACGACCCGCTCGCCGACACGCACAAGGAACTGGTCGCCGCGAACGACGGCGCGCTGCATGTGCCGGTGACGTCTCGCCTCGCGATGCTGGAGTGGACGCCATGAAAGCTCCGCGCATGCTCTGGGCGATGCCGTATCTGCCGTGGCCGACGACGAGCGGCGGCAAACTGCGCCAGTTCCACCTGCTGCGCTGCCTCGCCGATCGCGGCTACCGCATCACCCTGCTCGTGCAATCGAAGACGCTGCTTGACGACGAGGCGCGCAATCAGCTCGCGCCGCTGGTCGAGCGCCTGATCGTGCTGCCACGGCGCCCGCTCAAGCATCCGCGCACGCTGACCAGCGTCCTGTTCTCGCGCTATCCGCTGCTCGTCTGCGTCAACGGTTTCGCGCCCGATCTCGAAGCGCGCTTCGAGGCGCTGCTCGACGAACCCTGGGATATCGTGCAGATCGAACACAGCTACGCGCTCGAACCGTATATCGCCGCGCTCGCGCGGCGCGGGCAGGCGTTCGTGCTGTCCGAGCACAATCTCGAATCGGGCCTCTCCGCGGCGACCTACCAGCGCCTGCCGCCGCTGCTGCGTCCGCTCGCACGCATCGACCGCGAGCGCTACCGCCGCTGGGAGCGCAACGCACTCGTCAACGCGACCGAAGTGATCGCGCTTACCGAGGGCGATGCCGAGAGCTTTCGTGCGATCAGCGGGCGCAGGGCGCACCTCGTCGTCAACGGCGCCGACACGCGCGCCGCGCTAGGCCTGCAACCGGATCACGCCAGCCAGCGCGTGCTCTTCGTCGGCAATTTCGAATACGCGCCGAACCTCGAGGCGGTGGCGTTCGCGCTCGACGAAATCCTGCCGCGCGTCTGGCAGGCGCTACCGCAAGCGCGCTTCGCCGTATGCGGCTACAAACTGCCTGCCGAATGGGAACGGCGCTGGCCCGATCCACGCATCGAATGGCGCGGTTTCGTCGCCGACCTGCGCACGGTGCAGCGCGAGTCGAGCGTGTTCCTCGCGCCGCTGCGGCAAGGCGGCGGCTCCAAGCTCAAGGTGCTCGAGGCGCTCGCCGCCGGCCTGCCGCTGGTGTCGACCGCGCAGGGCGTGTCCGGTCTCGGCGTGCACGATCACGAACATTACCTTGCCGGCGAAAGTGCGAATCAACTCGCCGCAGGGACGATCGACCTGCTGCAGTCGCGCGAACTTGCGCAGCGCATTGGCGCCGCCGGCCGCCGCTATGTGCGCGAGCACCACTCGTGGGAGCACGCGGCGAACCAACTCGAACAAGTCCACCAAACCCTGAAATCATGCGCATAGGAATCGATTACCGCCCCGTTACCATATCGCCCTACTCCGGCATCGGCCGCCAGGTGCTGGCGATGGAGGAGGTGCTGCGCGCGCGCCCACAGACGACGCTGGAGCTGTTCAGCGCCTGTCCGCCCGGCCATCCGCATCGCGACATAGCGCACTGCCCCGACTCGGCCATCCCGGTGTATCGCCTGCACCGGCCGCTGCCGCGCTGGCGTTTCGAATCGCAGTTTCTGCCGGCCGAAGTCGCCGACCTGGGCCTCGATCTGTATATCGCCACGGCGAACGCCGGCCTGCCGCTCGGACACAAGCCCGCCAACGCGCGCTATGCGCTGCTGCTGCACGACGTGTTCCAGCTCACCCTCGACAACCGCCATCGCTCGTGGATGACCGCGCTCGCCTATCGCAACCTCGACCGCTTCGCGATCGGCCATTCGGTCAAGGTCGCCGACGCGATCTGGACGCCGTCGCGCTACACCGCAAGCGAAGTCGCGCGCCTGTTCCCCGAGCACTCCGCCAAGCTGCGCGTGCTGCCGAATTGCGTGAGCTTCCACAACGGCGCGGCACCGCCGCCCGAGCTCGCCGCAGCGTTGCCGGAAGGCCGCTACTGGCTGCTCGTCGGCACCTGGGAACCGCGCAAGAACACGACGTTCTTTCTCGACTGCCTCGCCAACGCGCGTGCGCATGCGGTCAACGGCACCGAGTTCCCCGAAGTCGTCATCGTCGGTTCGCCCGAGGATCTCGCCGAACGCCACCGGCATACGCCCGGCGTGCGCTTCGTCAATCGCCTCGACGACCATTCGCTGCAGGCGCTGTATGCGCGCGCGGAATGCTTCTGGCATCCCGCTTATGCGGAAGGATTCGGCTTGCCCGTGGTCGAGGCGCTGCGCAACGGCACGCCGGTCGCGGTCGCGCACGGCAGCGCGCTCGACGAGGTGACGCCGCCCGGCGCGGTGCGTTTCGATCCGGAGGACCACGAGGAAGTCGCCGCGCTGATTCTCGAGCTCGCCGCGAAACCGCCGGCGCGCGAACCCGAACGTTGGCGTGAATGGGCCGAGCACTTCGGTCCCGAGCCGTATGCGCAACGCCTCAACAACTTGCTGCACGAACTTGCCGCATGAAGCTTGAAGCCGTCATTGCGGTCATCTGCGCGGTGGCGTTCGCGGGCTTGCTGCTGTTCCAGACGCCGGGCCAGTTCGTCACGCTGCTGGCCGGCGCGGTCATCCTCATCGCGATCCTGCGCTGGCCGATATTCGGCCTGGTCCTGTTCGGATTCGCGGCGACGTTCGTGCCGTTCATGACCGTGCAGATCGGTCTGCGCACGACCGCGTCGGAGGCGATCCTCGTCTTCATCTGGCTCGGCATCGCCTGGCAGTTCCTGCTCGGCCGCCGCCTGCCCGCATTCGGCCCGACCGAACGCATGGTGATTTACCTGATGCTGTTCAGCGCGCTGCCGTTCATCGTCGGCGAATGGATGATCTACATCGACCCGCATCCGCCGATCACGATCGGCGCTCCGGTCATCAGCAGCAGCAACGCCGGGACTCCGAGCGGCATCGTCAACTGGGCGCGCTGGCTGATCGACGTGTCGTGCATTTTCCTCGTGCCGCTCGTGATCGACAGCGAGCGCAAGCGCGATGCGGTGATCACCGCGCTGCTGCTCGGCAACTTCGCGATGCTCGGGTTGTCGCTGACCCTGTTCCTGCGCAACAACGTCGCCACCGACATCATCCCCGTGCTCGACGCGCTCAAGTACGCGCACCCGGAACTGACCCAGCATCTGTTCAAGGCTTTGCAGGTGCGCCTCGGCACGACCTGGCTGCATCCGAACCTCAGCGCGGGCGAAATCGTCATGTTTTTGCCGCTGGCCATGTACTACGCCGGCGTGCATCGCGGCTGGCGACGCTGGCTCGGCGCGTCGGTCGCGCTGATGGGCCTGGTCGGCATCGTCCTGACCGGCTCGCGCGGCGCGCTGCTCAGCGTCGTCGCGGTCCTCGGCATATTCGCCGTGCTGCGTGTGCCCGGCACGCGCAAAACCCTGATCGCCGCCGCGGTATTCGGCGCGGCGCTGGTCAGCTTTTACCCCGCCGTGCAGTCACGCCTGTCGCAGACGTTCTCGGCGAAGAACGAGAGCACCGAAGTGCGCATGCAGGAATACCGCGAATTCCCGCGCGTGATGGCGACGTATCCGTTCGGCATCGGCTTCAAGGTCGATCCGCCGGTGCCGGGCAGCGGCCTGATCGGCATCTCCAACCTCTGGCTCAACTACGTCTACAAGCTCGGCCTGCTCGGCGCGCTGCTGTACTGCGCGGTGCTGTTGCGCTGGTGGCGCGAGGTGCGCCCGCGCGGCACGGTGCGCGTCGTCGATCACGGCAACGGGGTATGGCTGGCGTGCTTCGGCGGCCTCGGCGGTGCGCTGGTCACCGGCCTGTTCGATCATTACTACAGCTTCACCATGGTGCTGATCGCGCTGTTCTGGCTGATGATGGGGATCAACCTGCAGGCCGCGCGCGCGCTGCCGCAGGTCGGCACGGTCGAACGCCGCGCGCCGATGCAGCGCGTGCTCGCGGCGAGGGCGTCGTGAGATGAGGCATCGCATCTTCCATTCGCGCGACCTGCGCGATCGGCTCGGCACGTACGCGCTCGAGCTCGGTACCGACGCGCTTTCGCTGTCGACGCACTACCAGTGGATGCTCGAACACGAGGTGTTGTTCGAAGAGCCGAACGGCAGCGGCATGCGCGTCTACCTGTCGCTGACCGATCTCACTCCGCGCATCGACGATCCGGCGACGAGGCGCTTCTACCTGCGCCTGCGCGACGAGTTGCCGATGCGCCGTTTCGTGCCGATTCCCGGTTTCAACATGGCCACGTTTCGCGCGTTCTGCACGATCGCCTGGGAGCAGTGGTACAACATCTTGATCAACAAGATTCCGAGCCACCACGTGCGTCTCGCCTGGCTGCGCCTCGGCGGCGCGAAGATCGGTCGCAACTCGACGATCTGGCGCAACACCGAAGTGCTCGGCATGGGCAACCTGAGCATCGGCGAAGACAGCTCGATCGGCTGGCACTGCCAGATCGACGCGCGCTGCGGGCTGACCATCGGCGACCACGTGACAATCGCTTCCTACGTCGTCGTCATCGCCGGCAGCCACGACATGCACGCGAAGGAGTTCTGGGCCGTCGGCACGCCGATCGCGATCGATGATTACTCCTGGATCGCGACACGCGCGATCATCACCAACGGCGCGCACCTCGGCCGCGGCTGCGCAGTGACCGCGAACACGCTGGTCAGCAAGGATGTTGCGCCATACAAGATCGTCGGCGGCAGCGCGGCGAAGGCACTCGGTGAACGCCCACGCGACCTCGACTACAAGGTCCGCGGCAAAAGTCTGTTCAACATTTTCCATTGACCATGTTCGGCGCCGCCGCCCTGCTCACGCTCGCGACACTGGCCGGCCTCGCCACGGGTTTCGCGCGCGAGTGGCTCATCGTTGCCGCCTGGGGCAGCGGTGCGCGCAGCGACGCGTTTCTCGTCGCGATGTTCCTGCCCGAGGCACTGCGCATGATGATGGCTGGAGGCCTGGTCAACTCGGCGGCACTGCCGCTTTACCAGGAACAGACGCCACGGCGACGCGACGGCTGGCTCGTCGGGCAAAGCGTCAACCTCGGCCTCATCGGCCTCGCGCTCGCGTTCGCGTTGTGGGCACTTGCGCCCGCGCTCGTTGCGCTGATCGGCCCCGGTCTCGCTGCGCCAGCACGCGACGACGCCGCAGCGACGTTGCGCACGCTCGCCTGGTGTCTGCCGGGGATCTGCCTGCAGGCGTTGTGGAGCGTGCCGCACCAGGCCGCGTCGCGTTTCGTGCGCGCAGGGCTCGCCTCGTTCCTCTACAACCTGCCCGCGGTGTGCCTGCTCGGATTCGAAGGTCATGCCACCAACGCGACGACGCTGTCCGCGTGCTTCGTCGGCGGCAGCGTACTCATGTGCCTCGTGCTGCTGCCGGGCATGCGTGCCGGCTCTGTCGCGATGCCGTCCGCGACACGCGTGCGCCGCGATACGCTCGCGTTCTATGCGCGCCTCGCACCGCTGGTCGCAAGCAGCGCGGCGAGCCAGGGCCTGACCTTGCTCGAACGCATCGCGGCCTCGCTCATCGGCGAAGGCGCGGTGACGCTGGCCAATCTCGCGCGCAAGCTCGTTAACCTGCCGCTGATCGCGCTGGTCAGCTTGAACCAGGTTCTGCTCGGACGCATGAGCGCCGGCATCGACGCGCGCCGACGCCTCGACCTGCTGCGCGCGGGGCTCGCGCTGTCGACGTTGCTGACCTTGCCCGCTGCCGTCGCGATCGTCGCCGCCGCGCCGACATTGGTCGCCGTATTGCTGCCCAGCGGCCTCGCCGCGGGACCGCTGCCGAATCTGCTCGCCTGGTACGCCTGCGTGATCGTGTTCGGCAGTTGGAACGCGCTGCTCGCACGCTATTCCTACGCGGTCGGCGACACGCGCACGCCGCTCGCCTGCGAGCTTGCAGGAAGCGCAATCAATGCGATGGGATTGCTGCTGTTGCCGCACTGGCTCGGCCTGCCCGGACTCGCGCTGAGCGCGCTCGCCGGCGTGATCGCGACCGGTTGGCTGCTACTGCGCAAGAACCATCTGCTCGACGAAGTCGATCTCGTGCGCGAATCGCTCGCCGCGGCGCTGCCGCTCGTGCTCGCTGCAGCCTGCGTGCATGCGCTGCATGCCGCGCCCGTTTGGCAAGTCGCGATCGCTGCCACGCTCGCGCTCGCCTGCGCGCTCGCCGCGGGCCTGCGCCTGCCGCGGCTGTGGGCGGCAACGCGCGAGCGCAGGTCACCTTCTTTGTCCGGGGCTGGCCCATGAATTAAGGCGCGCCTCGACGCCGTCGCGCGCGCCGGTCGCGCGAGGGTTTTGTTCATCCGGCAGTAGTAGAGGAGACACTGTGATGTATACGAAATCCTTGCTGGCAGCGACCATCGCCCTCACCCTGAGCGCGTCCGCGGCCCATGCCGACGACTGGCTCCAGTTCGGCTACGACTCGATTCATTCCGGAACCAATTTCAACGAAAAGACTCTCGGCGCGAACAACATCAACCAGGCCATCCTTCGCTACCGTACTCAGGTGTCGGGCATCAACGGCAGCGGCATCGATGGCCAGCTGCTCTACCTCAACGGCGTGAACACGGCGGCGGGCAAGAAGAACCTGCTGTTCGCCGTCGCCTCGAACGGCACCGTGCTCGCACTCGACGCGGCGAACGGCAACGTCGTCTGGTCGGCCAGCCAGTACGCCGTCGCCAGCGCGACCGTATATTCGGTATCGACGCCCGCGCTCGATCCGAACCGCCAATATCTCTATGCGATGGCGTTGCAGGGTTACGTGCACAAGTACCGCGTCGCCGACGGCAGCGAGGTCACCGGCGGCGGCTGGCCGCAGCTCGTCAGCGGCAAGGTCGACGTCGAGCGCGTGTCCGCCGGGCTCACCGTCGGCACGAGCGGCGGCAAGAACACGCTCTATGTCGTCACCGCGAGCTACAACGATACCGGCAACTATCAGGGTCATCTCGTTTCGATCGACCTCGCGAGCGGCACGCAGAACGTGTTCAACACGCTGTGCAGCAACCTGAGCGTGCACCTGAATGCCAGCGGCACCGCCGGCGTGGACTATTGTCCGGGCTTCGGTAATGGCATGTGGTCGCGCGGCGGTGTGGCTTTCGATCCCGGCACCAATCGCGTCTATCTCGCCACCGGCAACGGGCCGTACGACGCGAACGCGGGCGGCACCTACTGGGGCGACAGCGTGCTCGCGCTCACGCCGAACGGCACCGGCGTGAACGGCAAGCCGCTCGACAGCTACACGCCGGCGACCTACGACGCGCTCGCCGACAACGACGCCGACCTCGGCTCGACCTCGCCGGTGATCCTCGCGATCCCGGGCGGTTACTACTACTCGCATCTCGCCATGCAGATCGGCAAGGACGCCTGCCTGCGCATTCTCAACCTCGACAACCTCAGCGGCCGCGGCGGCCCGGGCAACGTCGGCGGCGCGCTGCAGGAAGTCGGCCTGCCGACCGGCGTGGACAATTGCGCGAGCGGCGGCGATGTCGTCGCGAACGAGGTCAAGCAGCAGATCGCGAACTGGGTCAACCCCGCAACCGGCGCGCCGTGGATCTTCGTCGGCAACAAGCTCGGCCTCAACGCCTACGAGCTGACCGTCTACGGCTTCGTGCCGCGCTGGACCAAATCGGCGCTGACGACCTCACCGGTGATCGCGAACGGCGTGCTCTATTACGCCGGCACGACGCCATCCGACGCGAGCGGGGCCAAGCACCTCGTCGCACTCGATCCGGTCAGCGGCAACGAACTGCGCGTCTCGCCCGCGATCGCGAACAGCCTGCACTTCCAGGCACCGACCGTCGTCGACGGCAACGTCTACTTCGTCGACGGCGACCATTATCTGTGGAATTTCGGCTTGCCGAATTGAGTGGGTAGCTCCTCGATCACAGATCGATACGCCATGAAGCTCGTCATCCGGCAATCCCAGCCGAGGTGACGAGCAACATTCCGCCGTTGGGGAATCGGTGATAACAAAGAGGTTTCGCCATGAACTCGACCTTGCTCAAACTGACAAAACGCGTTGTCCTGATCACCTGCGGCACACTGTTCTGCCTCGGCCACGCCATCGCCGCTCCGCTGATCGGCGCCTACGTCTGGGGCGGCATGCTCGACGGCGGCCACGGCGTCGACCGCTTCCAGCGCTCGGTCGGCTTCCTGCTCGACCACGGCTTCGAGGCCGTGCGCTTCACCGTCACGCCGCCGTCGATCAAGCAGTACGGCATCGACGATCTGTGCAGCACCGATCGCCGCGACGGCTGCTACCTGCGCGCGATGCTCGACGGCAAGGTCTTCGACGACTCGCGCCTGAAGCTCGTCATGGTCACGCTGCACGATTTTGCCAGCCAGCCCGATCACATGCTTGACCCCGATTTCATCGCCGCGCACCGCGATGCGATCCGCGCGGAAACGAGCGACGCGCTCGAGGTGCTCGCCAAACGCTTCGCCGGGCGCAACGTACAGGTGATCGTGTCGAACTGGGAAGGCGACAACATGATCTATTGCGGTCAGGTCTACGCCTTCGCGCGCGACCGCAAGGCCGCCGACCAATGCCTTGCCAAAATCGGCGGCGAAGCGGGCCTTGTGCATCGTCTCGAAGGCTTCGCCAGCTGGATCGCGCTGCGCGAATCGGCGATCAACGATATCCAGCGCAAGTACGCGAACCTCGCGATCGAACAGGCGCCCGAGTTCGTCGTGTTCAACCTGACCGGCTCGCCGCAATGGCAATGCACGACGCTGTGCAAGGCCGGGCTCACCGTGCTCGCGAAATTCACTCAGGGACAGAAGCTGCCGATGTGTTCGTACTCGGCTTACGACAGCCTCAAGGCCGGCACGCTAGATGCGGACCTCGACCGCATCGGCCAGATCTGCAGCAAGGTCGTGCTCGGCGAAGTCGGCTTCCGCCAGCGCGACGGCGACAACAGCAATCCCGCATCCGACTACGCCAAACTCGAACGCGCCGTCGCTGACCACGCGGGCACGCTCACCGCCATGATCTACTGGAACGCTTTCGAGAGCGCCGAGTCGACCGACAAGGGCTTCGGCCTCTACCGCGGCGACGGCTCGCCGCGCAACGTACGCGCGCTGCCGAGCGCACTGGCGCCGAAGGGCAGCAAGCCGTCGTCGTAGAGGTCAGACGATCCTCGCGAAGCGGCATCGGTCCGGGCGCATTTGTCAGGGCTTTTCGGGTATGCGCGTGAAAAACGGTCTTGCTGTACTCGTGCTGGCGTGGCGACGGCGATCGGCGAAGTGAAGCGGACGCTCAGGCGGCGTCTTCGACAAACACAGTTTGCGCACCGGCCTTTTCGTAGGTGATGTTTACTGTACGCCCGATGGCGCGCGTTCGATGCACGGTACCTGCGGGAATGACGACGCTTTGCCACGCGCCAAGTTCCATGCGGTTGCCATCGGCGAGCTCGATTTGCAGCGTTCCCGCGACCACCATGAACAGCTCGTCAGAGTCCGGGTGGTGATGCCAGCGATACTCGCCCTCGAACACCGACAAGCGCATGCAGTCGCTGTTGACATCGACCAGGACCTGGTTGCGGTATGACTCGGTGACTGCGGCTTGTTCGGCGCGAATGTCGACGACAGTCAAAGCGGGATAGCGCGCCGTTTGCGTCGAGTATTCTTGCGCGGAAGGAAATTGAGGCTTCATACGGACATTCACTCGTGGCAGCGTTTTTTGCCGGCTGACGCCTAATCTGAGCGACGGCGGCGGCGCAAGGAAATGGTAGCACCGTGATCCGTCGCAACGGTCCGCTTGAGCGAACAGTCAGGGCGTATTGGAAGTGGGCTGGCAATCAAGAACCTCTCCGCCTTCAGCCACGAACAAAATCTCGCGACACGGCAATGTGCTCAGCGTGGGACTGCCCGATGAGTCCAAATCGTAGAAAGCGACCCAAAGCTTGCCATGTTCATCTCGGGCCGCACCCTGCCAAATGGACGAGCCATTCGCCTGCA
Source organism: Rudaea cellulosilytica DSM 22992 (assembly GCF_000378125.1). Lineage (GTDB taxonomy): Bacteria > Pseudomonadota > Gammaproteobacteria > Xanthomonadales > Rhodanobacteraceae > Rudaea > Rudaea cellulosilytica. Next base: position 458,378 of record NZ_KB899243.1, read on the forward strand.
ACTGAAAAGCGACCCGATAGGCCTTGGCGGACGAGTGAGAGTCTTTAGCGCAAGCGATCGCCGGTTCGCGGTCGCCTTGAAGCGGAACCGACCCGCAGTCTCGACTGGCTGCCCCGGCCAGGGCCCTGAGCCTGTTCAAGAACGCAACGGGCGCCGAATCTGCGGCGCGGGCGTTCGCTGCGACAGTCAAGAACACAAGCAATGAGAAATAGGATGCTCTCATGAGTGCTCCGGCGCTTGAGGAAACTGGTCGCTGCCACAGTGAGTGCCAGGTTACCGCGGCACTTCACCGCGGTCCACTCGACCCGACTGGTTAGGTGCATTACTGCACGACGTTGAAACTTCTCAATTCGCCGTCGCGCTCGAAAAGTGCTTTTGCGCCGAGAGAATTTGCAAGCTGGCCAATTTCGATGAGATTCTGCAGAGTGGAAGGATTGCTGCCGTTGAGCAGGTGAACTTCGGTTACGTGTGGCGCCAGAGGCGATTTGAGAGCGCTCGTAAGCTCGTCAATCTGCCACAAGCGCCCGCGCCAAGCGTATGTGCCGTTTTGATCGACAGTCAATTCGACCACATTGCCTTGTAGCGAGCTTGAGTCTTTGGCGGAATGCGCGCATGCAGCTAGAAGGCCGCATAAGGCAATAGCGAGCACACGAATCTTCAAACGCATGTGTGAGCCCAACGTGTGAGGTAAGCAGCCGATGCACAACGCGCGCCAGAATACCGTGGCCCGTCACCGCGGTCTACCGCACCGAATAGTTAGGTCGCGGCAGAGGTGAACTAATGGACTGGAACGAGTTTGTAGGAGATTGGGTCAGACGCGACTTTTATCTGGCTATCGATTGCGGACCATATGTGTCCACCGTATTTCTGTTCAAGCGCGCTGCGCATGACGAAGTTGTGTGCTGCGACGTAGGCTTCCCGATCAAGCGAAGCCACATCTCCTACGATTTTATCGACGATGCCATATTTGCTAAGGATTTTCGTGCGTACGGTCTCCTCTGGCGCTACTGGCGGCAATCCGAAGATTGCGATTGCGAAATGACCGCTCTGCAATTCCATTTTGGCGTCCGCAATGCCATCAAGCATCGCCTTTTCAACTTTGTCTGGCGAAGGCAGCATTGGCTCTACAGCGGAAGCGGAAACGGAAGCCAGTAAACACAAGCTTGTCAAAAAACATTTATGGCTCATGAGCCTTTGCATAAAGCGACCTAACGCTTGAGGTAAGTGGCCGCTGCCACAGTGAGCGTCAGACTACCGTGGCACGTCGCAGCGGTCCACTTGACCGAATAGCTAGGTGCCATTGTTGGCAGCCAACCGACTAAGAATTTCGACATCGGAGTGCGCCTCTCTTAGGGGCTTGTTAGGGCTGCAAATACCTAAACTAAATGGAGCTGAGCCGTTCAAATAAAGTATATAGACCTCTCCCTTCCTTACAGAAAATCCACACACGCAGCACGCCGTGCTTGTTACCGTTTCTACGGTTGAACTTGCTTGATATGCGCCCTTCCAGATACGGCTTATCCTCCATGTAACTTGCTCTTCGTTTCGCCGCTCGGTGCGCCCTGGAAAGGCTTTGCTGGGAGCGTCATAGATTGAGGTCTTAACCTCGATTGCTTCAGCCTGAATCACGGCGATGGCTAAACCATAAGAGTCTTGAATCTGATCTTCGAGCTTGTCACTACGTAACATGCATGAGCATGCTGCGGCAGTGTTTGCACAAGCGGCTAGAGCCAAAGCCATCAGACAAAAGTAGAGTTTCATGGCACCTAACGCTTGAGGTAAATGGCCGCTGCCACAGTGAGTATCAGATTACCGTGACACGTCGCAGCGGTCCACTTGACCGAATAGTTAGCCGGCAACACCCGGAAAGCAGGCTTTGACTTGGGCGACCAATTCAGAAGGACCTGTGACACTTAAGCCAACGAAGGTTTCTGCCTCGATGGTGAGTTGGCCTTTCGGACTTGCGACAACCCAATGGCTAATTTCCTGCGACCCACCAATGCCATGCCACGAAGTGCCCAAGCTGTATCCAAGCGACCGAAGGACATTGCCGAGGCGCTCGGCGAGCGCCAGATCATGCTCAGCCCCTACGATGAATTGCTCGTGTGACATCAATGCCGGCTAACGCTTGAGGTAAGTGGCCGCTGCCACAGTGGGCGTCAGATTACCGTGGCACGTCGCGGCGGGAGAGTTCCTACGCAAAAGTGGACACCCATAAGTTAGGTATATCGTGCTTCAAACTCACTGGGAGATTGGTAACCCAGTGCGGAGTGTAGCCGTTGCGTGTTGTAGAAATCGATATAGCGTCGTAGAGCTGCTCGCAGCGTGTGTTCGCTGGTGAACTGCTGGCGGTGATGCATGTCCGATTTCATCGACTTGTTCCACGACTCCATATGAGCGTTGTCCGTCATCCGGCGCGGACGATTCACGCTCTGCACAAGGCCGCCCCGTGTGAGCAAATGCCTGAATTCGCTGGCAAGAAACTCGATACCGCGATCGCTGTGAACGAGCGTGCCCGG
>NZ_KB899244.1 GCF_000378125.1 Rudaea cellulosilytica DSM 22992
GTCGCTGTCTGGCTGTTGATACCCGATTGCGAGCTGCTGACCGTAACGGAGATCTTGCCGCTTGTTGCTCCGCTCGGCACCGTGGCCGTCAAACTCGTCGCGCTCGCCGCCGTCACCGCGGCTGCGGTGCCATTGAACTTCACCACATTGTTGGCTGCGGTCGCGCTGAAATTGGTTCCCGTGATGGTCACCGACGTGCCCACCGGACCGATCGATGGACTGAAGCCCGTGATCGTCGGCACCGGCACAGTGACCGAAAACGCCAATGGACTCGTCGCCGAGTTCACCGCTCCCGTCACCGATACAGTGAACAGACCGCTGATGGCAGTATTGGGTACCGTGACGGTCAAGCTTGTCGGCGTCGCCGCCGTCACGGTCGCAAACGCCGCGGCCCCGTTGGGCACGTTGGTGAAATACACCTGGTTGTTCGTCGGGGTCGAAGAGAAATTGGTGCCGCTGATGACGACCGAAGTGCCCCATGGTCCGCTGCTCGGGCTGAAACCGTTGATCGTGGGGTCGGGCAGTAAAACGGTAAAACTTGGACCGGTGGCCGTCATTCCATTTACTGTCACGGCGACCGCACCGCTCGTCGCGCCAGCAGGCACCGTCACAGTGAGGCTCGTCGTGCTCGCTGCTGTCACCGTCGCCGCCGTGCCGTTGAAGCTCACACTGTTGTTGGCAGCCGTGGGACTGAAGTTCGTACCGGTGATCGTTACCGTCGTTCCGACGACACCACTCGTTGGATTAATACCCGTAATAGTCGGCGCTGGAATGATCACCGTAAACGAGGGACTGGCGTTCGAAATTAGACCGGAATTCGTGGTCAGCGTGATCTGACCCGTCTGCGCGCCAGCAGGAACCATGACGACAATGTTGTTCTGATCCAGAACAGAATAAATGGAATTCTGGACGACACCACCGCCAAACGTGACGTGTGCGGTTGGTGTCAAATTGCTTCCTGAGATCGTGACGGTGCTGCCCACCGCCCCACTGGTGGGATCGGTGTAGTTGATCACGGGTGGGTACAAGTAGGATGAGGGCGACGAGGCCTGCACCCCACTCACCGTGACCCAGAAGAATCCGTTCGTGGCCCCGCTCGGCGCGACCACAGTGAGGCGAGTCGTCGTAGCCGTTTGGATTGTGGCCGTCGGTCCTGTCCGGCCGCCGAAGTTCACGGTATTCAGGCTCTTTGTCGCACTGAACCCGGTGCCGTTGATCGTGACCACCGTACCCGGTGGACCCGAAGCAGGACTGAAGCTGGTGATAGTGGGGCCGCCGACTGCCGCTGCGACGCCATTAGCGAACGCGGCCCAGTGGACGATCGAACTGCCCGTTTGCGCAAAACCCTGGCTCGAAAGAAGCAGAAACAGCAGCCCTAACATCGCTCTTGTCGCGACGGTGCATCCCTTCCGCAATCCCATTGCTTTACCCCTAGATGACTGTTTCTAAATGAACTTTAAACTCTAGGGAAAGCCTTGCAATTGTCAAGAAGAGGTTTGTGAATAATCTGAGACATGCTTATGAATTTGGGCCCCAAACCGCTGTACGCCCGCGCGGATGACCGCGCAAGGCCATCGACCTCATAGTGAAGCCAACGACGAGGGAGCCAAATTCAAACGGAAATTACTTGTCACCTTTCTGACCGCACTCGGCACCCATGAAAACGCGCGGATCGAAGCCTACAGCGAGTGGCTTCATTCCGGTGTAGCCGATGAAGACCTTGCCGCAATCCGCACACACTTGCAGCAGGAACGTGCGCTCGGGAGTCCCTCAAGCCCAAGCCGGCGCGAAAGGTGCGGTGCGAAAGGTGACAGAGTAATTACCCGTTTGGATTTCAGCATTTTCCTACACATCGGCGCGACGATTCTCGGGTGCCGCGGAAGAGGCCATGAACCATGCTCTGGTCCCGTCACTGCCTCCTGCTACCATGCCGCGCCGCCCTCGTCTGGTCATAGCCGGTATCCCGCTTCACATCACGCAGCGTGGCGTGAATCGAGCCGCTACCTTCATCGACGACGAGGATTGCGAACTCTACCGCGAGCTGCTGGCGGAGTCCGCGGCAAACTACGCCATCAGTGTCCACGCGTATGCATTGATGAGCAATCACGTCCATCTGCTCGTCACTCCCATCCGCGCTGGCGATCTGGCTGCAGCGATGAGACTGCTCAACCAGCGATACGTATTAGCGTTCAACCGACGCCATCATCGAACCGGCACGCTCTGGGAAAGCCGCTTCCGTTCGTGCCTGGTCGATACCGAACGATACCTGCTGACCGTCTACCGCTACATCGACCTCAACCCGGTTCGTGCTGCCATGGTCGATGCGCCGGAGCGTTATATCTGGTCAAGCGCACGCACGAACCTGGGACTCGCTTCCGATCCCTGTGTGATCCCTCATCCCGTCTATACTGCACTCGGCACCGATGAAAACGCGCGGATCGAAGCCTACGGCAAGTGGCTTCGTTCCGGTGTAGCCGATGAAGACCTTGCCGCAATCCGCACACACTTGCAGCAAGAACGCGCGCTCGGCAGTCCGCGTTTCCAGGCCATGGTGGCCAAGACTCTCAATCGCCCTGTCGCCGTACGCCCGCGCGGAAGGCCACGCAAGGTCCTCGGCATCATCGCGCAGCCAATGACGAGGGAGCCCAATTCAAACGGATAATTATTCCGTCACTTTCTTCTAATGAAAAATCGGATTTTTCGCGAGTCACTTACAGCTTGGCGTTGACTTTGAGTAGTCCGGATAGTGCTCCGAACCAACTTTTGTTGATGGTCCCCTACCTGCGACTATTGTCTCTAACGGTCTCTTGCCCGCAGAAATGTCGATTTTGCATCTTCAAGGGCCTTTTCGAAATCCGAGAAAGAGAATTTCAACTTCACTTCCTCTTTTAACAAATAAAGGTCAGTAAGAAATTCGATTTGCATAGCCTCGTCTTCGTCTTCCTTGCTGATCTGGAATAGTCTCTGGCTTCTAAAACATACCTCTAGGACGAGATATTCTCGTCCCTCTTCACTAACGAAGGTCATCGTGAAATCGCCCATAAATTCTCCAACTATGGCTTTTGATTTTGTGGGTCTAGGAACCCAACTGCGCCGTTTGCATCAAATCTAACTCCCGCACCACTCGGCAATCTGAAGTCAACCCCACCTCGGGTAAGTTCAGTTCGAACAGCATCGTCACTCCTAATAACATAGCTAACAAAGCTTCCCGCAACAGCATTCTTGTGCATTACCCCTCCTGTCAACGGCGGGAAGGTACCTCCTGGGCGGCTTGTGTCATGTTTGTCCCAAGCCCGAGCCGCTGCTGATAGTCCTGTGTCATTTACTGGTTTATTTGCATACTCTTCTAATTCCTCGGGGGTCAATTCCGAGGCCGTTCTTCTGAGATTATTTATCGTCGCTTGCTCCCTCGCCCTCAACACGTCCATTTGATCAATCGGGTTGTTGGCCTGACCGCCTTCCCCGATCGTGTCTTCTACGCGGAGATTTGGGTCGGCTCGCTTTGCTTGATTCAACGCTTGCTTTGCCAGCGCTTCTTTAAGCAACTCTCCCAGATACGATTCACCACGCGCCCGTGCTCTTTGTCCCATCGGAGTATTCGCCTCCGACTCGGCCTCGTCTCTCTCTTCCATCGCGACTTTCTTGCCATTCGCGACCATTTCGCGAATCGCGCCGACAGTGACAATCGGGAGCTGTTTGTTTGATTTCAAATTTCCGTTGACATCGGAATCCTGATCGTTGCCGTTGGACTTAGGCCCCGTGCCAGCTGGCGCGCCGCCGTAAGTCAAGGAGCCTCGAAGCTTTCCGATCTCACCGGCCAGGAAGGTGCGATCACTTGCCGCCTGGCACAACGCATCCCCCATGCAATGATCTTCGACGTTGTACCCCGTCGGGTCCTTGCCTGACAGCGGGTTGTTGCCCACATAGCTGTATGGATTCAGCGCTTGAGAACCCGTGGTGTTGGCGATGAACGGATCGACTTGCAAGAAGCGACCAAGTTGATAGTCATAGACCCGCCCGCCCATATGGATGAGCTGCACATCATCCGCATGATCGTGCTTCGTGAACCCATGAATTGTATCGCCTAGATTGAGCGTCCCGCCCGCACGATCGCTCATGTCCCCGTTTCTGGCCTTGCCAAACGCGTCGTACATCCGCGTCGTCGGCGTATTATTGTCCAGCACATTGATCGTGCTGCCCAGGCGGTCCCTGAGCACCACGCTGATGCTGTCGACGCCATTCGTCCGACTTACGATCACCGGCCCCAGCTCGTGCACCTGCGTGGCCCCCGTGCCAGTGCCGACCTGCTCGTACCCGTTCGGCCCGAAGTAGCGGATGCCGCGGCTCGACACTTCCGTGGTCATGCTTGCGTTCGTCGAGTACGTCCACTGCATCGAACCGGTGCCGCGACCGATGCTCGTCGGATGGTTGTCGGCATCGTAGGTCGCGCTGATCGCCCCGCTGATCACGTTGCCGTTGGCATCACACCCGTAGCTCAGTCCGTTTGCCGAGGTGGCTGCATGCGGGCCGCAGCCACTGCCTGCGCCGGCATACGTATAGTTGGCCGTGCCATTGTCAGTCTTGCTATGGATATTGCCACTGTCCGTGTAGCTGTAGCCAACTAGTCCGCCGTTCGCCCGATTCGTCGACGTGAGGCGCTGCAGGCTGTCGTACGAATACGTCTCCGTGTTCGTACTGCTGCCCACTGTGCGCTGCTGGGTGGCCAGGTTGCCGAAGGCATCGTAGGTGTAAAGAAGAGCATCGATGGCCGAGCCGCTCCAGTTCAACGTATACGCCTGGCCGGTCACCGCATAGTCTGCGTGACTGCCCGTGATCACGCCGGGATATTGCTCAGCCGTGACATGGTTCCAGGCATTCTGCGCCTGCGCGGTCCAGTACACGTAGCTGGTGGTTGCATTGCTCAGCGCGTCGAGCTGGCCGTAGGCCGTGTAGGTGTGTTTCACGCTCAACCCGGCACCGCCCGTCGGCAACGCCGGGTAGGTCTGCGTGTCCACCCTGCCGTAGGTGCCGTCGTACGTGGTCGAGCTGGCCAGGTTCAGCGTGCTGCCCGGCTCGTTGATCGTCGTGGTGGTGCTGGTCGGGCGCGTGGCGCTGTCGTAGCCGTAGGTCTCGCTCCACGTCGTCGGGTTTAAGGTCAGTGTGGCGCTCGTGCCGCGTTGGCGCGTGATGGTATTCACCTGGCCGATGCCATTGACCGGATCGTAGGTCCAGGTATCGAGCAGGTTTTGTGGATCGAGACCAGCGCTGCTCGGCAGCGATACCTGTTGTTGTTGCGTCACGCGGCCCAGGGCATCGCGGCCGTTGATCGTGGTGACGACACTGCGCGCGTCGGTTTGCGTCAGTTGTTCGCCGAACGCGTCGTAAGTGAAGTTCCACGTACCTTGGTCCGGGTCGATGCTTTGCGTGCGCTGGCCTAGTGCGTTGTAGCTCGCCTTCGTTACATTGCCTTCCACGTCCTTGATCGCTGCGACATGACCCTGGGGCTCAGTCCAGTAGCGCGTGGTCTTGCCGTTGGTGAAGTTCGAGTTTCCGTTCGCGTCGATCGTCTGCATCAGCTGGCCCAGCGCGTTGGTGCTGCGGCTCATGTAGATCGTCGGATTCGTTGGGCTGCCGTCGGTGCAAGCGTTGGCACTGACTGTGATGTTGGTCTGCCGCCCCTTGTAGGCGTAGGTCGTGTCCATCGTTCCGCCGCAGGCGGCGGGCGACGATTTGGCAGTGACGCGATTCAATGCGTCGTAGCCGAGCTCGGTGTAGTTCGGCGTATCGACGCCGACATAGTAAGGCGTGCCCTGCATCGACACCGTGCCGTTCTCGTCATACTTGGTCAGCGTGGCGCTGAATGAATACTGTAGTGCCGGGGTAACACCGTTCGTTGTGCCGCTAAAGCCGGCTTGGGCTTCTTTCACCTTGCGACCGAGCACGTCGAACCAGGCGACCTTGGTCGGGTAGCCTAACTGAGCGCTGACTGCGCGGTATGCGACGTTGGCCTCGTTGCCATCGCTACCGACTCCCGCACAACCGCCGGCGCAGTTCGTCAACGCGATGTTGATCGGCGGCTCGATGTTGGCGTTCGGGGGCGAAGCAGTGCTCGGAGTCTGGTGCGTGATTTGCGTGGCGCGACCGAACACATCGTAGACTGTACTCGTCAGGATTCCGTTCGGATCCTTCGCTTGGATTATCTGGCCATCGCGTGGCTGGACCTGAGTCGTTACGGTCTGGCTCAGGCCGTTCGGGTCGAGCGTTTTGGTATAGACGAAATAACCGTCTGCTTCTGCGGTGCTGCCGCTCTTGGTGTAGGTATAGCTTGTGGTGCGGGTCGGGCTCAGTGCAGCAGCGAGATCCGGAGCATTGACCACCACCTGGGTAGGTAAACCGTAGCTGGAGGCCGGATAGCTGTAAGTCGTGGTCGACTGCTGGTTAGCGACGCCCGGCTGAACGGTTTTTGTGGCCGGCGTGCGGTCGGCGTTCCAGCTAAATTGCGTGGCCACCGTCTTGGAGCTGAGGTCCGTACCGGTCGGCGGCGTGACGCCGGCGACATAGCTCATCGAGACCGTCACGCTGTTTTGCGAGAGCTTGTTAATCCACCAATTGGACACATTCGTGGAATCGTAGGTGTTGGCCGTCGTCGTCACGTGGCTGCTGACGAACTGTCCGCCGGACGCGTCGTCGTAGCGAGTCACCGTTTGGATGAGCAGGTTGCCGTAGCCGTCCCACCCAGACAAACCACCAGTCGTCGTCGCTGCATTCACCGTGGCTGTGTGCGAACTCTGGTTGCCGGTGGTCAAATCAAATTCCGCCGCCGTCTGGTTGTCGAGCAGAACTTGATAGACCGTATTTCCTGTCGGCACCACGAGATTGTCTCCGACAATCTGTGTGCAATCCTGGCGATTCGTCAGATTGCAGGTGTAGGTATTGATCTCCGAATGCACTGTATGGCTGCCCAGGTTGGCGCTGGGCGCAGACTGAGTGTTGACCTGCTGAATGCGACCGACAAGCGGGAATTTTTGGTTGAACGTCGTGGTGGTTTGCAGACGCCGGGTTGCGTCGCTCGATACGTTCTCCGCCGTGATCGTGCGGAAGCCTTGGAAACCGCGGCCATAGTGGTTGTACATCGCATCGCCGTAACTATAGATCGCACTTCGCGATCCCGTAGACGAACCGATGCCGTTCGACTGCAACATTGTGCTCACCACTGGCATGCTGCTACTGAAATAGTAGTGCCTGCTATCGATGTAAGTGCCGTCTACCTGATACTCGGCTACGCCATCCCGCGTGCACAAAAACGCTTCCGCCAGGGTGTCGAAGTCCCAGACCGCCGTATCACCCAAACCGTTTGTCGCGGAATACATCAGTCCTGGCAAGGGGGCGTAACTCGAACATCCACCGTTGAGACCAGAGGGCAAGGAGGAACGAGGCGCCTGACCTGGTAGCGACGCGCCCTGATTGAAGTTGGCATACAGGGTGACGGTGGACGAAATCCCCGAGGCAGTGCTAGCCGACTTCGGATTGGGCTGGAAGTTACTGGTTGGAGTTCCGTTTGCTCCGTTTGCGCCGTCGGGTAGATATTGCGGGCCGAAGTCGCCGTCCACCACATCGCAAACGGCGTAGTAGGTGTTCGTTCCCTGGTTGTTGATGACAAGAGGCTTTCCAGAACATCCCAAGAGTGCCGGGACGGTTTCGAGCCCCGTGCCTCCCATATCGTTGGATACGGAAGAGTCACGCGTGTTGTTGACCCCCGACACGAGAGAAGTTGGCACCCTCTGGACGGTGAACGTAGTCGAATCGCTCTGAACGAACTTCAACATGTCGAGGTGATAAGCGGAATGATCGGCCTGCGCGCCGCCGAACGTGTTTGATGTGTAGAGTCCCGCAGCGACACGGCCCTCCCATGCGTACGGATAGTCCGGGGCGTTATCGTTGGGGGGAAGATTCACTCCGGATCCCGGATCCTCAGGACAGGCCAGTGCAAGGCATTGGACTGGGCCCGCGGCTTCCGTCGGGGGACCCACTGGAATGGACGCACCGGTAGGATTGACCGACGGGCATTCGCTGTTATTCAGCGGACCGACGATGGCCACCGTGCACATTTTGAGCGCGAAACTCGACGGATAGACAATGTCGGGTTTGCCATCGCCATCGATATCCACCGGCGAAAGTTTGTTGAGATACCGGTAGGAGCCGTTGTAAGTCTTGTCAGTGAGCCCCGTCGAGTCTCCCGTATAGATGGGGTCCGCGAAGGTCCCTCCTCCCCGATTTAGTCGGATGATCCACTGGTCGCTGTGGTCGCCGCCCCACTCGGACGGCTTGGCCATCACTAAATCTTCGAGCCCGTCTCCATTGACGTCCATCCAGCGCGTCACGCCAGTGGCGTGTTTCGAAATGGTAAGCGCGCAATCATTGAGCTGCGTCAGGCCCATTGCTGCACAGGCGGTGAGAGTGGCCGATACGGTGGCGGAGGTTCCCGTTCCAGACAGCGCCGTCCGATACACGCCAACAAAATTCGACGCTCCGGAGGAGAGATTGCTGTCCGTGATGAAAATGTCCGGAATACCGTCGCCATCGAAATCTGCAATGTGATCGATGGCTTGGGTGGTGATATCGTTCGTCCCGCCGCCGCCGTTGACGCTAGTCAGGCAGAACAGCGACGCTAATTGCTTTTGGAAAGATACCGGCGAAGTTGCACTGGCAAGCGACCCCGTAAGCGTGTTGAGGTATACCCAAACGCAGCGGTTGCTATCGACCACGACGATATCTAGCTTGCCGTCGCCGTTCATGTCCTGGAAGAAAACTTCGGAGTTCGAATCGACGGGGACATTGGTGGTGATCGTCTGGAACGTGCTGTTGAACGTTGCCAGGGGAGTGGAACCGGCGCTCAGAGCAGCACCGGTCGTCCCGGCCCAGACGCCCAATTGCAGCATGCCGGGAGTCGCACTCACAACGCCATTCGAGTCGATGGTGTAAGCCGGCAGGATGCTGAAGTCGGTGCGGCCGCTGCCATCTATGTCACCACGCGCGATCTTGTAGAGTGCGAGATCGCGATAGAACGGAGTGCCGGTCATGTCCACGGCCGTGATCTGTCCGTTGGCCGCAACTTTGGCCAGGAAAGAAGAAGTCTGGCTGTCGGTGCTGTTCGATCCGAGCACCATGTACTCTGGGGTGCCGTCACCGTCGAGATCACCAATAGACGCGAAACTCCACGCCTGCAAACCCGTCGGCAACACGTTACCCACATTTGCCATCGCATTAAGCGAGAAGTTGGGCGTGCCGTTGCTGTAGGTAAATTGCGTCGGTGAATGGCAGATGCTGCCCGCGCATTCGGTAAGGCGCATCATCATCAAACGCTGGTTGTATGACGATGCCGCGTACACTGGCGTGTACGTACGCACCGTCGTACCTGACACCGCAGTCGTGATCGATTGCAGCGCTTGTGTCTGCATCGTTAGGCCACCGGCAAGATAACTCGATGAGGTGTCCTTGACTCCAGCGGCGCCGCACGGCAGCGTGATCTCATCACAGTTGCGAGGCTCATAGGCAAATGTCACGGTCCGATCGCCACTCGTCGTGCCGTAGCCCGTGTACTCGACCTTGCTCAGCAGCACCTCACTGTTGCCGTTATCGGTGTAGGCATACTTTTGGTTGTTGCCGACCCGATCTTCGATCTTCTCGACCAGCCAACTCAGCGCTGCCGGTGCTCCCGTCGGCTTCACGCGCGAAAGCGCGCCAGAGGCTGTCGAGCACGACGTGCCGCTAGTGACGCCGCCGTAGTGCAGGATACGTCCGTTCTTCTGCTCGACACGGAAGCACGCCGCATCGCTGCCGTCGATGTCGCCATTCACCTGCGTGATGCGCGAGTAACTATCAACCTCGGTGCGATATTCCGCGCCGTTCTTGCCGTAAGTGCCAGCGACCTTGACCAGACGCTGACCATCCAGGCACAAGCGGTCGGTCGCTGCGTACGCCACGCCCAATGTCTGCCCATCCTGCTCGGGCGTCTGCGGACAGCGGTGAATGGAGCTGAGACCCGAGATCGTCCAGCCCATGCCCATCACACCGTTGCCGCTGCGGCTGTTGTAGACCAGCGCCAGATCCGGCTGCATGCCCGCGCGACCAGGCGGCACCACGATCGGTACGTGATACTGCGCTGCGCCACCATCCGTACTCGCCTGCCCTGCCATCGTGCCCACGGTCGGATCGTGGGTGACCGCATCGTTGATCGAGGTCGCTGCGGGCGGCAGGCTCAGAGTACCTCCGGATGTCGCCGTTCCATCTTGCGACACCGCCACCGTCACCGTAACCCCATTGCCGCCGATGCTCAGCACGCCCGTGTACGCTGACGATGTCGTGTTTGCTCCATTCGGCGTCAAAGTGACCTGGGCGCCAGTTCCGCTCCCCGTTCCGCCGCTCGGACTGAAGCCGAGCCAACTCGTCGCCGTCGAACTGATCGTCCACACACAGCCGCTCGGTGCGTTGACGGTAATTTGTTGGGACGTGCCTGCGACATTGAAGCGCACACTGGTCGGGCTGACCGACAACCCCGCGCACGTGGGCGAGGTGCCCCCGATCGTCACCGCAGTACTCTGGGTGTAGGTGCTGCACTCGCCGTTGCTGTTGCACGCGGCGATTTCGAAGTAGTACGTGCCGTTGCCGGGTGCGGTGTAGCTCGTGCTCGTCGGCGTGAGCGGAAGATGGCCGTTGACGAGAGTCCAGGGACCGCTCGCCGAATTGGCGACCTGGAGCATGAAATACGTGGCCGCGGGGCCGGAGGAATCCGGAACCCACGTCAACCCGATGACATTCGACCCGCCGCTCGGTGGTGTCGCAGTGAGGCTGATCGGCTTGTTGGGCGGATTGGGGCTGCACCCCGAGACTTGGTTTCGCGCGACGACGTAGGCCGTACACGCATAAGGCGTGGCCTCGCACGCCGAAACCGCATAGTAATGTCCTACGCCGTCCGTCGGATTGAATGTCGCCGAGGTCGTGCCGGCGGACGAGCCCTGGCTCGTATCGACATTCCAATTCTGCCCGTCCTCGCTGATGGCCACGCGATAACTCGCGACGGGCGTGCCGGTCGTGGCAGCGTTCCATCGGATCGACGCGGCTCCGATTGCCGGAGTCGACGACGGCGAGGTTTGAATGACGCACGCAGGCGCGTCCGGCAAGGGCGGGCCGACATACACCACGGCACTGGCTTCATCGCCAAACAGCGTCCTCGTTCCGGTGTCCTGCGCCATCTGCCAGCGGACGGTATAGATTCCTGGCGTCGCGGGCACCTGGACCGGGAACATAAAGGTCGCCGTGCCTCCAATGGGGATCGAGGCCGAGGCCGGAAGATTGACGCGATTGCCGCCCGCCCAGGATTGCCCATCGGTTTCCGCGAGATAGATGTTTTGCGCGCTCGTCCAAGTGGTCAGGCCGCGGTTTTGCATGACGACCGTGGCCGTCAGGTTCGTCCCGGGCGGATACATCGTGGGATTGATCACCGTATTCGAGCCGAACGGTGACTGCCCCTGGAATCGCGAGTCCAATGGCTGGGTCGTATCGACCGTGAACGACGAAGACGACGTGGCGGTTTGCGTCACCCCATCGATCGTAACGGCGACGGTGACCGGGCCGGTTTGTGCGCCCACGGGCACCTGCACCGTCAACCAGTTATAGCTGGCCTGGAGAACGTTGACCGGCGCGGCACCGGAGAATGTCACGGTGTTATCGCCGGCGACTGGGCTGAACCCCGAACCGGTAATGGTGAGAGTGGTGAAGTACACACGCCCATGCAGCGGCGACAGACCGTTGCTGTCGATCGTCACGGGCGGCGGGATATAGTGGAAGCTGCTCGTGCTGGTGGCGACTCCGGCAGAAGGCGTCACTACCGTGATCGGACCGTTCTTCGCGCCGATAGGCACACTGGCGACGATCTGCAGGTCGCTCCAGCTGACGATCTGTGCGGCTTGCCCGCCCGACTGGCCGTTGAAGAATCCGACGTTGCCAAACGCTGCGGGGTTGTCGCCGAAGTACTCGCCGTTGATCGTGACCTGGGTTCCCGGGCCGCCCTGCGTGGGAGTGAAGCTAGTGATGTGAGCCTGCGGCAACGGACCGACAATAAAATTGCTCGGGTCGTAGTGCGATTCCACTTCGACAAGGCGGCTGTATTGGCTGTCCACACTGCCATTGACCACCACGCGGATCGCCGTCGTAGTCACCGGCATGAATACCACGCGACGCTTCACCCGATTGTTGCCGGTGACGCTGGCGACCGTGACCCAGGTCGAGTCCTGCAGCGCTTGGACGTCGAACGCCGTCGCACCGTAGTTGGCGAAGGTCGTCTGATCCGTGGGATCGATGCCCGACGGGTAATTGTCGCCCAGCGTGTAGACGATAACGTCGTTGATTCGCTTTGCAGCCGAGAAATTCACCTGGATCCAATCGGGAAAGGCGTACGCCGTCGCGTCGTTCCACCCGCCGCCGTGTCCCCAGGCTCCTCCGGCAATATCACCGTCGATGACGGTATCGGAGCTAAAGTTCGCATTGACCGTCGATGAGGCGGACGCCGTCGCCCCGGCCCACGTCGCGGCGTAATTGTCGACGGGCGAGGCGTTGCTCTGACCGTACTGGTTGGTGATGACGACCTGGCCTGTCGTCGCTTGTGAAGGCACCCACACGTCGAGTTCGGTCGTGGTGGCTCGCGTCACCGCAGCGGCGACGCCGTTGAAGGTGACGACATTCGCGCTCGTTGAGGCACTGTCGAAGTTCAATCCATAAATCGTCACCTGCGTGGCGGTCGGGCTGCTCACCGGAGTGATTTTCGAAATCACCGGTGGAGCCGTCACGGTAAAGGTCGGGCCGGTGACGGAGGGGTTGCGTTGTTCGATGCGCGTGATTTTGATCGGACCCGTCTGCGTGCTGATGGCGATCCGGATACGCAGCTTGGTGGCCGAGGCATACAGAACGTTCTGCTGCACATCGTTGATCGTCACGACATTGTTCGCGGCGACCGGATCGAAATTGCTGCCGTCAATACTGATGATGGAATTCATTGGGCCGCTCGCCGGCGTGACGCCGGTGATGGCCGGGACGGGAATAACCGTGAAGGGAGTGCCGCTGGTTCCCGTCTTGCCGTTCACGGTGACCGACAGGGTGCCGTTGGTTGCGCCACTGGGAACCAACGCGTTGATGGAGGTGCTGTTGGCGGACACGACCGAGGCGGTGACGCCGTTGAATTTGACGATGTTGCCCGCGCCGTTCGGGCTGAAGTTGCTACCGCTGATCGTTATGGTGTCGCCGGGGATGCCATAGGTTGGCGTGAAGCCGGTAATGCTAGGCGTTGGATTGGTGATCGTGAAGGGCGTGGTGGTCGTCGCACCTTGTGCGGCGCCATTCACCACAGTGATGGGCCCGTCCGTGGTGCCGCCGGGCACCGTGAAGGTCACGGCCGTGTCCGACCACGTCGTCGGCGGGATGATCAGGCCGTTCAACCTGAGATTGCCGATGCCCTGAGAGTTTCCGAAGCTGATTCCCGACACCGTGACCAGCGTGCCGTACGGGCCGCTCTGTGGACTGAAGCCCGTGATCGCGATCGGTGGATTGCCGACCGTATAGTCGCTCGAGCTGGTGGCCATCTGGCTAGCGATGCCGCTCTGCGAACTGCTAACCGTCACCGCAATCTTGCCACTGGTGGCACCGCTCGGCACCGTCACGGTCAAGCTCGATGATGTCGCGGTCGTCACCGCCGCTGACGTGCCATTGAAGGTCACCCCATTGTTGGCGAGCGTGGTGCCATCGAAGTTGGTTCCCGTGATCGTCACCGATGTGCCCACCGGACCGATCTGCGGGCTGAACCCGGTGATCGTCGGCGTGGGTACGGTCACGATGAAGGGGAAATTGCTCGTGACCGACGCCACGGCTCCCGTGACGGCCACCAGGACGTAACCGGTGAACGCATTGGACGGCACCGTCACCGTCAAACTGTTGGTCGTCGCCGAATTCACCGTCGCGACGATGGTCGGGTTTCCGGAGGAATCGGCGAAATACACCTGGTTGTTTCCCGCGGTCGGCGAGAAATTGGTGCCGCCGATCACCATCGTGCTGAAGCGGGACGCACTGGTTGGCGTGAAACTGCTGATCGTCGGCGCGGGAAGTTTGACGGTGAACGTCGGACCGGTCGCCGTCAGTCCATTCACCGTCACGCTCACCGCGCCCGTCGTCGCGCCGGTTGGGACCGTCGCTGTCAGACTCGTCGTCGTGGCCGCCGTGACCGTGGCCACCGTGCCGTTGAACTTGACCGTGTTGTTGGCCGGCGTCGAATTGAAATTGGTGCCGGTGATCGTTACCGCGGCACCCACGAGTCCGCTTGAGGGACTGATGCCGGTGATGGCCGGTGTGGCGGTAACGACGGTGAGCGATTGCGAGCTGAGATTGGAAACCAGACCTGTGCTCGACCTCAAGCTGATCTGGCCATTCACTGCCCCTGCGGGCACGATGGCCTGGACGGTTTGGCCGGACACGTCTACCGAGTTCTGAACTGCCCCGCCACCGAACGTGGCGGAGTGGACGAAATTGAAATACTGTCCGGAGATCAGTATGGAGCCGCCCACAGATCGGCTCGTGGGCGTGAAACTGTTGATCACTGGCGGATATTCATAGACTCCGGCCGATGAGGCTTGGACTCCACCTACCGTGACGTAAATCAGTCCAATGTTGCCATCGGACGGCGCCGTCACTGTCAGCGTTGTGGCTGTGGCTGCGGTGACGTTGGCCGCTCCGGACGTCGGACTCCCGAAATAGACGGTATTCGCGCTTGGTGTGGTGCTGAAGCCGGTACCCGTGATCGTGACAGTCGTCCCGGACACGCCGGAGGCGGGACTGAAGCTTGTCACGGTGGGACCGCCCCCGTTCAGCATGGCCTGGGGGGGACGCACGCTCGTCGCGCTCTGGCCACCACTGGAAGTCCCGTTCGTGCTCTGCGTGCCGGAATTCACCGTGAAGGGCACGCCGGTGGTGCTAGTCCAGCCGTTGGTCGAGACGCCGACCGTGCCGGTCGTCGCGCCCTTCGGAACGGTAACCTGCAAAACACCTGAGGTGGCCCGCAGCACATTCGCTGCGACGCCATTGAACGTTACGACATTGGCCTGCGGCACGATGCTGAAGTTTTCACCGTACAACGTGACGGTATCTCCGGCCTGCCCGCTGCGCGGTTCCATGCCGGTCAGTCGAACCACACCGGTGGCGGGTACGCCCCACGCCTGCAATTCCACGATCCGCGCGTAGCCGTTCAAGCCGGCGTTGTTGACCACGCGGATTCCCGATGCGGCCGTCGGCGGAAACGTCACCGTTCGCTTGACCAAGTTGTTGCCCGTCACCGACGCCACGGTTACCCAGGCATCGGTGAGCACCTGCACATCGAAGTCGGTCACGCCGTACTGGGTGAAGGCCGTCGAGTCGTCCGCCGCCGACGCTGCGGCGTAGTTGTCCTGCAGCGTCCACAACGTGACCGCGTTGACGACCTGCATCGCCGGGAAGGCGATTTCGGCGGAATTGGGAAACGCATCGTCGCTGCTGTTAGCCCACCCGCCGTTTTCCGCGAGGCCCCAGTTGGTTCCGTTGGTCACCCCATCGTTCAATGAGGAGGCCGAAAAGTTCGGACCGTAGCTGGAGCTTGCGCTCGCCACCGCATGCGCACTGGCCGCTGCGACGTTGTCGATGCCCGCCGCACCCCATGCCTCGATCTCGACGATACCGATGCCGGTCTTCGTCCCGGCCGTTCCGACCACGCGAATGGCGGTGGTCTTCACCGGGACAAACGACACCGTGCGCTTGATCAGCTTGTTGCCGGTGACGTGGGCAACGGTCGTCCAATCGCTGCCGGCTTGCACTTGCACGTCGAACCCGACGGCACCGACCTGGGTAAAGGTCTGCACCTCGTTGGGCTCGCTCGCTGTCGCCAGATTGTCCTGTGGCGAGTAGACGGTCACGGTGTTGATTGTCCGCGCCTGGGCAAAACGGATCTGCGCCCAGTCGGGCGTGGACCCGTTGGTCTTGCCCAACCAACCGCCGCCGTGACCGAAGGTCACACCGACACGATCGCCATCGTTGAGCGAGGAGGCCGGATAGGCGTTGCTGGTCTTTGAGGTAACAGCCAACCCGCCTTGTGCGGCGGAGGCCCAATTGACGATGGTGTCAGTGGTTTGGGCGAGACCCTTGCCCGAAAGAAGAACAAACAGCACCCCAAACGTCGCGCGCGCGGCGACGGCGCATCCCTTCCGCAATCCCATTGCCTAACCCCTGAGTGACTGTTTCTGAACGAATCCTTAACTTTAGGGAAGGCCCCGCAAAATTGTCAAGAAGTGGCTTGTGAAGATTTGTATAGGCAGTCGGATTGCGCCTGCGGCGCCAGAGATGGGCATACCTAGCATTCGTGCGCCGAGCACACACTTCTCCTCGTCCTGGCCTGCTAAATACAGAATTTGTGGAGCCGGCCCTACCTGCGATAATGCACCCCAATCGACGCGTGATTAAATTGAACCCGAAGTAATCTGATCAAGGAAGCATTGCCGCGCGACGCAGGCAATGGGAACGCTACGATGCTTTCGTCTCTTGCAGCCCTGGTAGTCGAGCCTCCTACTTACCACTACTTACCAAAAAGATAAGTAGTGGTAAGCAGCCAACGGCCGCGCCGATACGGCGTCCGTCTTTGCTCGACGAGCGCGAAACTGTGCTACGCTAAACGTAGTATGGCTTCTCTCCTTGCCCTCTACCGCCTTCGAATATCGGTACGATCGTGACGATCGCGCCCCTGTAGCTCAACGGTAGAGCAGCGGATTTATATCCCGTAGCGCCAGATAAGCGGCCCATCCCGGTTCGAGTCCGGGCAGGGGCACCACCGAGCCCATTTGCACAGCGCGCCGTTGGCCGCCACGCACCTCGTTTGATGCTTCCCATGAAAATTCTCGTTCTCTCTGATCTTCACCTCGAATTCGGAACGTTCGTCGTGCCGGAGGACATCGACTACGACGTCGTGATCCTTGCCGGGGATATAGCCGTTCCCGGCGTCAAGGCCGTTCACTGGGCGGCTCGGCAATCCACGTTCGGTCGCGCCAGCGACGTATTGTTCCTCGCTGGCAACCACGAGTTCTACGGACAGTGCGTCCAGCCGGAACTTACGGCAATGAAACGAGCCGGCGACTACCGCGTGCACGTGCTCGACGGCGACGAGGTCGTCATCCGCGGCGTGCGCTTCTTGGGCTGCACGTTGTGGACCGATTTCGCATTGCACATTCAAACGCCAGACGGCCGGGTATCGGATCCGGTTAAGGCTATGCACGAGTGCCGTCAGGTAATGAATGACTATGTTCAGATTCGTACACAGGTGTACGAGGACCAAGACGGCGCACTACGCCCGCTGCTCAAGCCGGAACACACACTCGAATTCCATCGGCAGCAACGCGTATGGTTAGAGGCCAAACTCGCCGAGCCCTTCGACGGTCCCACCGTGGTCATCACCCACCACGCGCCACATCGTAACTCTGTGGCGGAAGAATACGAGAGCGATTGGGTATCCGCGGCCTATGCCAGCGAGTTACCCGCGTACTTCTTCGATGTGCCGGTGCTTTGGATCCATGGACACACGCACGTGTCGCTGGACTACTATGTCGGGAATTGCCGGGTTGTCTGCAACCCGCGGGGGTACATGGAAGGGCATCCAAAAGCGATGCCAGAAAATGACACGTTCAATCCCTGCTTTGTCATCGCCGTCAACGAGGTGCCATGAACCTTTTCCTCGACACCGAATGGGCCGATCCACAGGGCCAGCGATTGGTCAGCTTGGCGCTGATCAGCGAGTGCGGCGAGCACATGTTCTACGCCGAGCGCAATCCCCTCCCGGTGGAACCCACAGCTTTCGTGTGCGATGTCGTGTATCCGTTGCTCGATCGCAGCCGGCACGCCATGGACGATCGGCTGTTCACAACGCGGCTACGTCGATTCTTCAACGGCATGGATCATCCCTGCGTGATCTTCGATCACGGCGGCGACGCCGTACTGCTCCAACATGCACTCGCTGGTTTCAATCTCCCCAGCGCCGAAGCCGAGTCGTGCGGTCCGATCCCACGAGTCGAAACACGCAACGTTGCTCACAACGGCACCATCAGCATGCTGATCGAGGACTGGTTCGACTCTCATTCGGAAGCCAAGGGTTTCCGCCATCACGCCAAGGTCGATGCCAGGCGCTGCGTATAGCGTATCCGGCTTTGTCCGGGAAGATCGAGCCCGACTGGTCGACCACATGAGAAATATCACAAATGGGCAACGAGGAGCGATGAAACTATGCTGCACATCCATACATTCTTGATGGAGGGCGCCTAGATGACGTCGTATGAGACGCTCTATCACGAAACCTTGGCTCACCTCTCCAAGCGCATTCGACATCAACCCTTTCCTGCGAAGCTTGTCCGCAACCTCGCCGGCGATCTGCACGTCGAGCTGGAATTCGTGATTAACACCCTAGGTTTGTCTCGCCGCAACGTTTTCCGAAAGATCGAAGAGAGCAAAAATCTCGATCCCGGCCAAGCCGAGCGAGTCATCGGCATGCAGAGACTGATCGGCCAAGTACAAGCGATGATCACCGAGAGCGGCGACAGAGAAAAGTTCGACGCAGGGCGATGGCTCGGTGAATGGATTGATCAACCGTTGCCGGCACTGGGCGGTCGACGACCAGCAGAATATCTCGGGGACAGCGCGGGTCGCGAATGGGTTTCCCAGCTGCTGCGGCAGATTCAGGCAGGCGTTTTCGCGTAAGTTAGGCTAGTCCGCTTTTCCCTTGCGGCTGGAAGCTACAGTAACTTTCCTGGAAAGCTTTGAGCCTGAGGATTTGAAGTCCTTGATCACCTGAGCCAGACGATCGTCGTCCGCGTAGAAGTACGCCAGTGGGACGGAGGCAGCGTAAGCCAATCTCGCCGCCATGCCCATGTCGGGCTCATGAACTCCGACCTCATATCGATTGACCCTAGGTGACGCTACGAACGGGTCCAATCCTGCCTTGATGCCAAGCTGCTTTTGAGACAAACCCGCAGCCAGCCGTGCCTCTCGCAGGCGTCGGCAAAAGATGGCTTTGGGGTCCAAAGGCCGCATCTCGGCTCCGCAAATCAGGGAGCTACGAGACTCGTAACTTTCGCTTGCCAGCGATACTACGATTATCGTAGTGTTATTTGGGCGGATAGCTCCACACGCACCTCCATTGAGGGTGGGATTATGGTGTTATCGCAATTGGAACAGTCTGGCGGCTCGGTGATCGTGGCGATTCCGAGCGACATCCTTAGTCAGCTTGGCGTAGAAGCTGGGCAGAAGGTAGAACTTGCAATAAAAGACGGCGTCCTCGTCGTCCAGCCGCACCAACTTTCACCAGAGCCAACGCTAGAGAACGGGGTGAAGAAGACGTTTGTCCCATTTGCCGCCGAATGGGGTCGTGTCAGAGCAAGGTTCAATTCCATGCCCAAGCGCAGCGATTGATGGAAGCGGTCGATGTGGAAGAAGAGGGCTCTGCAACGGCGCCCGACTCACTGCTCAGCCACAGCCAACGAAGGCCAGAGCAATCAATCAACCCCGAATCCATTCACCGATAATTTGGCGCTCGAACAGGCCGAAGGGTTCTAGTCTACGATTGAAGCCGTTGACACTTCTCGCTGGATCGATGTCGCGGTGATAGCGGAGTTCTCTTCAACAGGCCGCCCAAAGAGATCCAGTGCTGCTCTCGCCCATTTCATCCGACGCAACCAGCACGAACAAGGCGACCATTTCCCAGGATACATCTGACTCCAGAAATTTTTCTTGTACTTATCCCGGCAAAATTCGTCATGCGCATCCATGAGAGCGTCGATTCAGTCTTTCAAAAACCGCTTCTTCGCTTCGATAGTTCAGCTTTCGATCACCTGACCAACGTACGTGACGTCGACACATCGTCCAATTTTTCGTTATTCAGAAAAAACCCTAACTCAGACAACGAAGTAAGCAATTGACTGTATAAGCAAAACTAATTTTCTATCACTGTTTTTAGAAAACGCAATAAAGCGTCTGAAAAATCAATAAAAACATGATGTTGCAAAATTATAATCTTGCTGACATTGAAAGAATTTGATACGGTCTATCGCTTAAATAATTTTTGGTTGAGGCCAGTTCAGGTCTTCACCTTCTGCTCTTGCAGACCATAGAGCTGGCCTAAGAATTTGCACTAAGGAGACCTAATCGCTCAGACGCGCCTATCCACCCGCACTAATGTCCTTTCCGAACCCGGAAATGAAAACGGGACCCCTGGCAGGGTCCCGCGATGCTGAAACGGCTGGTACCGAGATAGCTTCGCTCATTTAAGGGTCGCGGTCAAGTATTGCCCGGCATTCGCCGAGGCTCACCGGGATCTTCTGCCATGCAGCCATCTTCTTAGCGTTCAGTCGAAAAGCGCGCTCGTTCCCGCGCGGCGCATCTATTTAACGTGCAGTCGGCCAAGCACGGCGCGCTTCCATTCTCAGTCCAGACTTTCTCCGCACACGCTATCGCGTGCGGATGGCACTGTGCCCTTGGCGCAGCGCATTGCGCCTAGCCGAACCTGGAATATCTATGCCGTTTATTTTCTCAACAGATTCTCCCGGCTCAGACTACAGAGCCAGCACCATGCGTGTCTCCGTTGATCCTACCGCTCCGCTCTGTAAGGATATCCCCCGCCCTTTCCAACCACGCGTGTTTGGTCGACGCGAATTTGAGAAGCGCGATGTTTACGGCTTCCTGTCCGTTAAAGAAGGACGACCTGTCGAAGTCGACGGATTGTCAGCCATCGCGGTGGCACTCGCCTTCGAGTGCGATCCCTGGGTGGCGTCCTATACAGAACGACCACGCTTCTTACCTGTTGGAGATAAGAGTGTCGAACTGGATTTCTGGGTTCGTTTAGTTACTGGCCTAGAAGAATTCCTACTCCTTGTGCCCGATGCTGATTGCGTTCAGACGCTTGGCGGCATCCCGCGGCCGCGTGAGGCGGATCGCTATCTAGCTATTGCCCGAGACGGCGGCCTTTCGCTTCGTTTTGTAACTGAACATGACGTTCGAGCTGCTGGTGCGACTATCACGCAGAACAACCGTCTGCTGGCTTTTACTCAGGTCGCCCAGTCACTTGGCAACCATCTGGCGCTGCGAGCCCGAATCCTCGCACATTTCGACCTGCAACCTCGCGCCCGCATTGACCAGATTGAGGTGGCACTGTCGCCGTTCCACCCCGCCGACGTCCAGGCAGTGATCTGTGAGCTCGTTTACCTAGGAGCTCTCGACTTTGATCGGGGTAACGAACTTAACCGTCGCACGGTGATTGAGCGGAGAGTCTGGCTATGAGGCCGCGCTTCACCACCACGGAGGTTGCCACCCTACTGGCACTGCCACGACCCGACACGGCGACAATGACGGACCTTAGTGATTCGGAGAAGCAAGCCGTTCAGAACCGTACCAACGCGCTCGTTGAACTCATAGAAGGATCGACGATCAATCAGGTTGCCAAAGCATACGGACTGCACCGCAAGACACTCAGTCGTATGTTGGACCTTGTAATGGAACCCGCCATCGGCGGTGGCATCAATGGCTTCGCCGTGTGCATGCCCGGCGCACGCCTAGTCGATCCGCAGCCTCGGGAAACCGGCCTTCCCATTTTAGGCCGGGCCCATGCGATGGCCCGACTTGTTTTGGCCATTCCGGAGATCGGCGTACTGGCAGCCAAGTTCAAAAACACACTGCCCACGCGAAAACGGACCAGTCCGTCGTTCGACCGTCTCTACGCAGAGATGAAGCGAATTCTTAATGCGAAAGAGCTGGAAAATAGTTACCCACTTAACACTCGGGACGGTGGACGGAGGGTGCTGGCCACTTTCATCAAACGGTTGCGCAAACGCAACGCAGAACAGGCCATGGCCTTCGCTACTCCGACAACACTGACCAGATGGGAAGATCTAACGGGTATTCGCCCGTTTGACGAAATACAGTTTGATGGACATTACATTGATCTCAAGAACCAGTACGTCGCCGTCCCGCTGCCAGACGACACTTACGTGCTCGCGCCGATTTCAGGACTGTTGCTCCTCGCCGAGCTCGACAAGGAATCTCGCGCATGCGTGTCCTGGTCGCTGATCATTGACGCGTCGTACGACCAGCTCGACTTGCTTAAGACCCTTGAACGTGGCCTGACACCTTGGCGACCGCGCGATCTCACCGGGCTACAAATGCGGTACTTGCCCAACGCGTGGATGCCAACCATGGGAGACGGACTACCTCCCCGCCCACTCAGACTGTCGCTGGACAACTTCTCAGCGCACATTGCCAAGCATGCCCGACGCACTCTGCTGCACCATCAACTTGGGGTTTATCGGTTCGGTGTCGCCGGCATTCCCGAGACCCGAGGGAACGCCGAGGCGTTCTTCAAAGTAATTGAGCAAAAGGTACTGCGATTCCTTGCGGGCGGATTCGAGCCCGAGACGAGAAGTCGAGCTGAACAGAAGATCTCTACCAGGAAGGCATCGAACTATCCGATCTTCCAAGACTTGCTTGAAAACTTCATTGATATCGCGATCAGCACGTACAACGTGACTGCGCATGCAGAAATGTACAACCGCAGTCCGCGCGAAGTGATCGAACACTTTCTTGAGTCCGGCGGGATGCCCCTGCGTTCTTCGCGTTCCATCGATGACGCGCGCAACATGCGCCGCATTCGTATTCGGGTCACCATCCGCGGCAGTGAAGCCAACGGTGTTCTGCCCCATGTCAACTATGGGTATGGAACATACCGCAGCGAGAAGCTCAATCCACGTTGGGACTTGATCGGAAAAAAGTTCGACGCGTTCATCGAAGACGATGACGCAAGGTTCCTGACGCTTCTCGACGAGCACGGGTTGCCCTATGTCACCCTGCAGACTCTGCCTCCCTATTCACGGACACCACATGCGCTCACCCAGCGCAAGCGTGCGGAACAACTGCGGAAATCAAACCCGAGACGTTGGGAAAACATCGACGATATGATCGAGGCCTATCACGCCGATGTCCGCGACTGCGCGCGGCGCTTGAAATGGGCGGCTGATGAAATCGCAAGCGGCTCGGTGCCAAGGGCGCCTGCAAATCCGCCGCGAGCCACGCCAAGTGGCGCTGCACAAACTCTGGCAGGACTAATGCCACGCGGTGGCCCGGTGAACTTGCGTCGCCGCTAATGCGGAGATTCTCTCTTCCGATAGCACCAACCCTATCCACCAATGTTTCACTCCATGACGCCGAGAATCGCTGAAAAATCTGTCGATGACGTGAAGAGTACGGTGGCGTGGATCGACACCAGTACCGTGTGCCCCTCATACATAGATCCCATTGACAACACATCCGGAATTGCCCAGCCCATGCAGACATATCGAAAATTACGCAAACAAAGCCCACACCACAAGCCGCTGGCAATGCTGCTCGTCATCAATCCTTCGATTGCGATTAGTCAAAAAGTGACCTGACCCATGACGACCGATGATCGCCATCCGATGTTGCGGTCGCGCCGGCCCATGATCATTACCCGCCCCGGCGAGCGCCTTGCTGGCGATGCCAAAAACAGCATCGAAATTGGGGCCGACGCCATCTGGATTGACGGCAAGGGGCGCATTGGCAAAACGTTTGGAGTCCGCCAACTCATCCAAACCGATACTTGGAGGCCCTTTTCGATGTACATCGCCGAGTTCACTTACACCAAGCCGTCCAAGCCCGGCGAAGGTTACTTCGCCAGCTCCCTCCTACTTCAACAAGGCCAGACTGTCTCGTCGAGCGCGGCCAGCAACGCTACGCTCATGCGCGCCATTCGCATGATTCAGGAGGAGGGACATCGCCAAGGGGCCGAGGTGATTGGCCTTGCGTTTAATGAGGCAAACCGGTTCACTGCTAATGACTACGAGCACGTGATGTCAGTGGCGAATGAATTCGAAAAAAGCGGACGTGTCTTTTTCTTCTTCATCAATCAAACCGATTCGGGTCGCTTTGGGTTTTCGACGATCGATAAGATGCCGCCTCGGCATATTTATGGCCGCTTTTTCACCACATCACACCACTACACCGGACTTCTCTGGAATGTGCCAGAGGCCGACAAATCAATCCAAGTGATCTCCGATGTGGCACTTGCCTTCCGGGAGTACGACGAGGAGCTTATTTGGCCAAAAGGATCTGGCCTATCTTTCACTCAGTATTTCGCGCCCAATGCCTACGCAGCGGGTTGGCGGTTAGGAAGCCAGATTGAGCTGATCAAAAAGGAAATCGATGCCCTGCGTGCAGAGTACGGCCTTCCTTATGTCACAGAATGGCCGATGCAGTCTTTTGAACGTTTCGTCTACTTTGTACTTGTCCGCGTAGCATACGAGAACCCGAACTTCACGGAGCTTACCGCCGCCAACATCCGCGAAGGACTGATCAGGGCCGGCTACCTAGAGATCGAACCAGGCTATCAGGGGGTATCGGCATGATCGCTCGAGCAATCGAATCCGGTCGCGCCGAGGTGCTTCGAGGCACGGTGGCGCGGGGCTCCCTAACCCCGTTTGCCTCAATACTTGATGCGCCGTTTGTTGGCAGTGACTTTTCGGTTCTACCAGCCACTTCCGCCTTCGGATTGCTTGCTCGAATGGTACGACTCAACGCCTTTGAGCCCACTGACCTATTTCGCCTGTTCGGGATTCGCGCCCGGCGCGCGGACGACCTTTCAGAGCTGATGACGTTCTCCCAGGCACGCCATACGGCACTGGCTCGGGCCTTGCGTCTGAGTTCAGTGCCGCCAACCTGGAACCTGACAGTGTGGTTCCCATTCCAATCATCGTCAGAGATACTCCGGCCAGAATGGGCCTTCCGGTACTGCCCGCAGTGCATACGTTCTGGCTATCACACGCTGTTGCACCAACTTCCATGGATTAATCGCTGCCCTTGGCATGGTGCGACATTGATCAATGCGTGCCCCTGTTGCGGGAGCAAGCCTCCAGTGCTCGCCGACTGGCGTTTCGACAGAAACCTGACGTGCAATTGTGGTCACGCACTTCTGTCGACGAACGCGGCCCTCAAGCAATCAGTGGGACCTCCCAGTGGTGCGGCCGACTTCATCGCCGGGTATTTGGAATGGGCAGCCATTGAACGAGAACGTGTCACGCTCGTCGCCCCGGAGCATCCGACTAACATCGCATCGGCGCTAGGCGACCTGATTCCGCTGCCAAGGAACTGGGCGCGCCGGTATGGCGAACGAGATTCACGTAGACATACCCGCGTCTGGCGAGCCGCCGACCACGCTCCACATCCGGATCGAAAGGCGATCAAGCAATTCGACACGTTACGACAGGACCGCCCTGGTTTTTTGGTGGTTCCAGATCAAACGCGTGGTTCAATTGCTCACGTAGCCGCAGACCTCGCACTCAAGCTTCCCAGTAGCTCACTTACCGAACGAGAAATGAATCTGTTCCTGGCTGGAATTGGAATGGGTACTCCAAAGGCATTTCAGCCGGCTCAACGCAGGTTCTCTACAACGCTTTCTACATTGCCGCCGTGGGTGGTTGCTGGGCAGCAGTTCTTGAATCTGGCTTGCCTCCATCCGATGGCCTACCGGCCTATCGTAAAGCTAGTAGATATCATCGCTCCAGATGACAGATCGTCATTCAACTTTCACGCGCAGGCAACGATCTCCGAACTAAATCTTTTGATTCGGGCGTGCGGGCACCTCCTGGCACGCGGATACGCCGAGGGCCTGAGGGCAATCTTATCCCGGTACATTCCAGACTTGTACAAGATGAGGCGTGATGCTCCTCATTTGACCACGCCTTGGATCCTAGTGACTCGTGATCAAACCCGGCTCTTCAGCATTCGCGTAGTCTGGATACCCATGGACTGCACCCAAACTGCGGCGGCAGACCTACTTGAGGAAGCAGAAGTTGCCAATCAGCGTCGTGAACGCAGACACGGCAAAAGCCGAGAAAGGCTCGTACATAACGGAGCGTGATTTCCTGGGCAATCGACAACTTGCTACACGCTCAAGTGCGGGGCTACAAATTTGACCCAGCCTTTGTGCGTGGCACGGAAAAGAGCGCACCGGTGAGTGCGCGCTCAAACGCAGTGACGAATACACCCCAGCGCAGCGGTTGTATAAAAATCAATAAGTTGCATAATTCACACTAGAGTGCGGTGAACAGTAGCTGGCTGACTACGCACTCCAAATGATCAATCCACGCAGCAAGACATGCCTTGCTGGACAACCTCCGCAGCCGCTGGATATCGCAGGAAATGTTGGGCGTAACGGCACTTATCCTGTGCAACCAGCGCAGACATTCTTGTGCATCGTTAGCTTCTCCGCAGACAAATTTGTGCAACGTAGTCTCCGCTGCACCGTCGGAATCGCCCTGCCCCCGCTTGCCCAGCTGTTTGCAAACGGCCAGTTCCGGTCAGTCGTCCGTTCTAGCACGCGGCCAAAAACAGCTGTTCGTCATTGTCGGCTTTGCGTCGGATTCAAACAGGAATTACTGCGCTTCGGCGACGTAAGCGTGATGCACGATCTTGCCTTCCAACTTCTGCGCGTCCTTGACCAGATTGTAGAGCGGGCAGGTCTCTTCCACTGCCTTGGCCAAACCGCCGATATCGGCAGCGCTGTTCGGCGATTCGACTTTCACTTTGTAGGTGATGTAGCCGTAGCGCGCGGGCGAAGTGACATTCCTTCCGAAACGCGGGCTGAGGTCGGCGTCAGCGGTGAGTTCGAGCTTGTCCAGCAGCACGCCGCGCGCCGCCGCCTGGATTTCGAAGATGTGGGTCGGGCAGGTCGTGACGACGCCGAGCAGATTTTCTTCCACGGTCGGGGCAAGGCCGCGGCCTAGCAGATTCGTTGCGCTGTCGTGCAACGCCTGGAAATAGTTGTCGCGGCCCAGCCACGTCTGGCGCAGGCCGGTATTCGGTTCGACGCGCGTATGCGCAATCAAGGTGCGCGGTTCCGTCGATGCCGATTTCGTCTGGCTTGGTTTCAGTGTGCCCTTCGTCACCGGCACCTGATCTTCGGTGATGAAATCACGCAAACCCGGTTGTGAGTTGGGGACGCGCTGCGCCGGCGTTTGGACGTATTCGATGGTGAGCGGGCTGACTTGATGCGGCTGCGTCACCAAGTCGATGACCGAAGAATTGGCGTGCACGGCGACTTTCAATTCTTCCAATTTCGCATCCGACACCGGCGATTGGATATAGGCCTCGTAGGAAAGATTGTTCGGATAGGTCAGCGTGGCGCTCTTGCGTTGCGGGATGCTGGTGAACACGACATCCAGCGAATCAAGCGGGATGTCTTTCAATGCTGCCTGCACCACGTATTCGTCCGCCACCGCACTGGACAACATCGCGACCAGCGATTCCCATGAACCGGGAGCGAGGTTGAAGCCGGCGCCATTGCGCGGGCTGTCGCTGAGCCACTGGAATTGTTCCTTGTCGCCGATGCGCAAACGACGCACGCCTGACCGGCCCTCGGCAATGACATGGGCGTGCAAGTGAGTTGACGCAGCGTCCAGCGCTTGCTGGGCGACGATGGCTTGCTTCTTCGCTTTCAAATGATCACGCAGCGGTGAAGCATCCGCGGCACGCGCTTCGGCCGCATGGGCGATGTCGACGCTGCCGAGCGAGGCGATGGAAAGCGATACGGTCAATGCGAACACAGCGGTGACTTTGAGCGGATGTTTGCGAATGGTGACGTGCATGACCGAGCGGTTCCGTTATGGCGCTAAAGGAGGAGTGCCATTCTGCAGTACGCATGCCACAGCCCTACATGCCGCATCGTCATGTGCAAATATCGTTTGCATGCAACCGATGCGTAACTGATGCGCGCGGAATAAGCACCTAGGCAAAAGGAATTTCCGCGCGGAAGCTTTCATCAATACCTTGCGAGGCCCCTTTCGCCATGCACGGATTTCCGCATCAATGCCACAGCAAACTTCTGCGCATGCTCGGCGCTTCATTCCCACTCGCGCACCCTTGGCTTTGGCGCTTTATACCATGCTGGCAAACGGTGCCTTGCACGCACAGCAAGCACCCAATGGTTCCAACGGCGCACCCGCCGCTGCGGCCGAAGCGGCGGACGGCAACGAGGCGGATACAAACCGCGATGCCAAGACGTTGGGCACGGTTTCCGTGGTCGGCTCGCAAATCGCTGGCGGCGGTGCGCAGGCTGCATTGCCTGTGATCAGCGTGAGCAAAGAGCAAATCGATTCCACCGGTGCTGCCAACGGCGACCAACTCTTTCGCGACTTGCCACAATTCGGCGATGTCGCTTTCACGCAGAAGGTGGTCAATCAAGGGCGGAATCAAAACTACGCGCGCGGCGACGTTGCTTCGATCAATCTGCGCAACATCGGTTCCCAATACACCTTGTTGTTGGTCAATGGCCGTCGCACAGTCGAATATCCGTTGAGCGGCAACACGCCGTCGTACAACGCGAATGCCCTTCCCGCGTTCGGTCTCGATCGCATGGATGTGCTGCTCGATGGCGCGGCGGCGGTGTACGGTTCTGATGCGATTGCCGGTGTGGTCAACCTGGTTTTGCCAAGCAAACTCAGTGGCGGCGGCGTCGAAATAGGATACGGGCATGCAGAAGGCACGCATCGCTCCAACGCCTCCATTAGCGGCTATTGGGGCAGCGACTTTGCCGGTGGCCGTGGCAACATCAGCGTGCTGTACGGCTTTGCGCATCAAAGCGCGCAGTTGAACAGCGATCAGTGGTACACGGCGACGGACCGCCGCAGCATCGCTGCCAACGGCGATGCGATTCCTGATCCAAACGGCACAGCAGCCGGTTTGAGTTCCTATACGCCCTGGGGGCAATTCCAGTTAGTGAAGAAGAATGCCAACGGCACGGTCTCGACGCTGGGGTCGCCGTACTACGTGGATACCACGGGTGCGATCAAGCAAGGAGCGCTGCCGACCTCGTTGAAATACGATATCGCGCGTACGCCGGGTGTCACCCAGGAACCCGAGGTCAACCGAGGAAATTTTTTCGCCAATGCCCACTACGACCTGACCGACTCGTCGCAGCTGTTCGGCGAATTGAGCTATTACCGCGCCAAGTCCGAGACGTGGTTCGGCAGCGATCCCGACTCCGTCCTCAGCTCCACCGTTCCCAACTATGTTTACATCAGCCCCAATGCCTATTGGGTACCAGCGGCATTGAAAGCAGCAGCAGCCAGCGCGGGCGCCACTGCCATTCGTTTGTACAACTACAACCTTGCCGATGAACCGTTGCGCAAATTGACGGACGACAATTCGGAAGTGCGCGTGCTCGCGGGCTTGCGCGGCTGGGCGGGCAACGGCTGGAATTGGGAAACGGCTTTGTTGTATGCGCGTTCGCGCACGGTCGATAGTCAACAGAGCGGACTGTTCAACGAATTTGTCGCCGCGTTGAACGGCACCACGGCCAGTGCCTACAACCCTTTCAACGGCGGCGATCCGGCGCATCCGAGCTATGGCGATGCCACGCCCTCCGACATCTCCGGCGTCGTCGGCTGGACCACGCGTGTGGGCACCAACACGCTGGGATTGTGGGATTTCAAGATCAATCGCCCAGACGCGCTGCATTGGTACGCTGGCGACATCGGCGTCGCCGCGGGTGTCGAGTTGCGCCACCAAAGCGTGTCCGACGATCGCGACCCGAACATCGACGGCACGATCCAGTACACCGACTGGTACACGGGCAATGTGAACTCCAGCAACGTCTTCTTGACCAGCTACTCGTCGGACATCCACGCGAGCCGCAACGTGAAATCGGTGTTCGCCGAAGTGGCGATGCCGCTGGTGTCGCCCGATTTGGGCGTCCCGCTGGTGAAGTCCCTGGACTTGCAGATTGCCGGCCGCTATGAGGACTACAGCGATGCCGGCAGCGTGGCCAAGCCGAAATTTGCGGTGGCGTGGAATGTCGTCGACAGCTTGCTGCTGCGCGGTTCGGTCAGCGGCGGCTTCCACGCACCGGCTTTGGAACTGGCCAATTCCGGCACGATCTGGCGCGGTGGCAGCACTCTCGATTTGATCCGATGCGACGCGTCGGTAAAAAACGGTGCTTATGCCCAATACAGTTCCTGCGTCACCGCGAATAGCGGCAATCCCACGTTCTACCCGACCATCGACACGGGCACCACTTACGACAAAAATCACGTCAAGCCGGAAACGAGCAAGCAATATTCGTACGGCTTCGTGTTTGAACCGAAATTCCTGCCCGATGCCGCAGGCAAGTTCAGCGTCGGTGCCGACGCCTGGCAGATCAAGATCGAAAATCCGATCACCTCGCTCGGCACTACCAATGAGCTGCTGTACGACGCTTACCTGCGCGCCAGCGGCCAAGGCTCCAATCCGAACGTGGTTCGCCTTGCGCCGACAGCCGCAGACGCCACCCTGTTTGCCGGTTCCGGCATCAATCCGGTCGGCGCGCTGCAGTACGTAGTCACAGATTACGTCAACGGCCAGCCGCTCACCACCAAGGGCATCGACTACCACTTGAGCTGGCGCAAGCGCGACACCGCATGGGGCAACTGGTCGTTCCTCGTCGACGTCAGCCAACTGCGAAGCTATTCGCAGACTCCGTTGCCACAAGTGCAAGCAGTGGCCAAGGCGATCAGCAGTGGTCAGCTGGTCGGCATCGTCAATCCCGCCACCTTGGCTGCCTACAACCAGGTCGGTCTCAATGGCGCCAAGCCTGAATGGCGTGGCAGTGCCGCGTTAATCTGGAACCACGACGATTGGACGGTGCGCGTGCGCGACAACTACATCGGCAGCGTGACCAGCGCGGCGTACAGCTATGTTGCCGCCACGGCGCCGCAAAAAGTCACCTCGACCCAGTTGTGGACCTTGTCCCTGAGGAAGGACTTCAGCCACGACTTCTTCAAGGGCGGTTATATCGAAATCGGTGCGCGCAATTTGTTCGACAAGCAACCTCCGCTGGATGCTGGCGGCAACTACCTGCCCGCCTTGTACGAAGACTACGGCCGCTACCTCTACTTGAACATCGGCAGCAAGTGGTGATCCGCCGGATCGTCCCTGTCGCGGCCGCGCTCTTTGTCCCCGGCTTGTTCCCACTCCTCTGGAATCCCAGCGTGAAAACTTCACTCGACGGTCGCAAACATCTTGCTGTTCCCTTCTCGTTGGCGTTGTCCGCGGGCGCTGGCGCGGCCGGCATTTTGTGGCCGTTCGCTGCGGCGCTGCTGGCATTGGGCGGCGCGACGACGCCGGCTGCCGCTGCCGCAGGCGGCGCAGTGCAAGCCGCCGCCGATTTCCAAAGCGAGCATGCGCAGTGGGTGAAGAAGCGCGAAGCGGAATTGACCCAACCCGACGGCTGGACGAGTCTGATCGGCCTGCATTGGGTGGACGGCAAACAGGAGAGCGTCGGTGGCGGCGAAGGCAACGACATCCGCCTGCTCATCGCTCCGGACAAACTGGGCAAAGTGGAACAACACGATGGCGCGTTGTTCTTCAGCCCGGTCGATGGCGCCAAGGTCACGGTGGATGGCAAATCGCTGCAAGGCGCGGTGCGATTGAAGCCAGAAGGAAAAGATGGCGGCAGCAAGTTGGGTTATGACGACGGCAAGGGCCAGATCACCGTCATAGATCGCCAGGGTCGCCTGGCTTTGCGCGTGCGTCACGCCGATTCGCCTGACCGGCTGCACTTCAAAGGACTGGACGTTTTTCCACCAAATGAGCAATGGCAGGTGAAAGCGCATTTCGTGGCGCATCCGCCGGGCACGACCATCCAGATATCCAACATCATCGGCAACGTCAACGAAACCCCCAATCCCGGTTATGTCGAGTTCGACAAGAACGGGAAAACATGGCGGCTGGAAGCCACCGGCGATCCGGCCAAGGGCTTGAACTTCATTTTCAAGGATGCCACCAGCGGCAAGGAAACCTACGGCGTGGGCCGTTTCCTCCACACTGGTCCGGTGGCGGCGGACGACACCGTAGTGGTGGACTTCAATCGCGCCTACAACCCGCCGTGCGCGTTCACCCCATACGCGACTTGCCCGGTGCCGCCGCCGGAAAACCGGTTCACGCAGAAGGACAGCAAGGGCGAGGTCGTGCGGCTTACGGTGGAAGCCGGCGAAAAGAAGTACCGCGGGCACGAGGAAAAACCCGTCACAGGCGGCTGAGAGCCGACGACTGCAAGCAGAGATGCACCGGACGGTAGCTGCCGAGCACCTTGAGTTAGTCGGTTGCCGCTCAATCGGACACCACCACCTACCGCACAGCTGCCGTTCGTGAACGGCCCCTTTGGTCGAGACCCGCCCTTCCCTACCCGCGATAAGGTTCACTAATCACCCGCCCCTTACGGCCCACAAACGGCCGGCCAGAAGCGGACACCTAGCGATCCGGTGAACGCTCCACGCTGAATCCATTTCAAGTCATCGACACATCCAATGTCCGAATGCCGTGAGTGCTGCGAATCAGCAGTCCTTTCGGATCAACAGACCATCCGCCGACAGGTGGAATAGCGGTTTCGAACTGGATAGAACGTGCAGCGCTGCGATCGGATTCCCATTTGTTTCCGAGCAGATTTCGCAGTTCGACACACTTATCGACGCGACAATGCGCTCGCATCGTTAACGGTTGGATAGCTGATATCGGTCTGGACGTTGCCACCTACGGAACACACACATTGCGGCGAACGAAAGCCTCGTTGATCTATCGTCGAACGAAGAATCTTCGCGCAGTTCAACTACTCCGGACATAGCAAGCTCGAAAGCACCGTCCGCTATCTCGGAATCGAGGTCGACGATGCCCTTGAGATGGCTGAGCAAACAGAGACTTAGCCGCTCATACCCAGAAGCGGCCCCTTCCGCGACCGCCGTCGACGCATCGAATCGATTCTGCCGGGGTCGTTGCTAGCTCGCCGCGTTCTTCTGTTCGTGGTTCGTCATCTCGACCAAGAAGTCGAGAAAAGCTCTCGTCTTTGTTGGTACGTAATGACGCGACGGATAAACCACGTACAAGGGAAAGCGTTCATCTGTCCATTCCGGAAAGAGATTGATCAGTCTTCCTTCGGCAATCAGCGGCGCTGCAGCGATTAGAAGCATCTGCGCAACCCCAGAACCGGCGAGACACGCGCCGAGCAGCGCGCTCGGGTCGTTGACCGTCAAGCGTCCGCGCGTATCGACCGCGATGTGCTTTCGCTTGCGATGGAATTCCCAGCGAAACGGCTTGCCCGTCGCTGGGTCGCGAAATTCGAGGCATCGATGCATTCGGCTCACCAGATCCTCGGGCTTTTCGGGACGTCCAAAACGCCTTACGTACGCGGGCGCGGCGACGGTGACGACGGCGGTCTCGAGCAGCTTTCGCGCAACCAGGGTGGACGCTTTCGGGTCGCCGAATCGCAGCGCCAGGTCGAAACCATCCATGACGAGATCGCCGAGGTTGTCGCGTGCGATTAGCTCGAGTTCGAGATCAGGATGCGCATCCATGAATCGGTCCAGACGTCGCCCGAGGATGTTGCGGTACAAGACTGGATCCAGGTTGATCCTCAGTTTTCCGCGTACCCTCGCCGCACCGCCGCTTGCGGCGGCGGCAGCTTCCTCCAATCCTGCAAGATGCGGCATCACCTGTTCGTAAAAGCGGCGGCCCTCTTCCGTCAGCGAGACCGAACGTGTCGTACGGTTGAAGAGGCGGATCTTCAGCTTCGCTTCCAAGCGCGCGATGGCGCGACTCACTCCCGGTGGCGACATCTCCATCAAATCGGAAGCAGCCGCAAACGTCCCCGCGTCGACGACGGCCGCAAATATGCTGATGCCGTTGGACAACTTTTCGCTACTGGGTTTCATCGCGGTACAGAGATTGGTCGAATGTGATTAAGGCGGGCGACGGCGATCGTCCCACGCCGATACCAGCATGCCGGATTAGTGATGTTTTGTCATTTATCTAGTGCCATGCATGGCATTTTATTCTCCACGGCTCATTCCCAGAATGCGCACAGTCTGCAAAGAACGAGGAGAACGCGGCATGTATGCAATCACGGGAATCACAGGTAAAGTCGGCGGCGAAGTTGCGCGCCAGCTGTTGGCCGCCGGTCTGCCGGTGCGGGGGGTCGTGCGCGATACGGCCCGTGCCGGCGTATGGGCCGAACGCGGCTGCGAGCTCGCGCGGGCCGATATGGCAGACGCTTCCGCGCTCGCCGCAGCGTTCAAAGGCGCGAAAGGCGTGTTCGTGTTGCTGCCGCCGCAGTTCGATCCGGCGCCGGGGTTTCCCGAAGCGCGGGCGGTGATCGCGGCCGTCGCCGATGCGATCCTGAAGGCCAGTCCGGAAAAAGTGGTTTGCCTGTCGACGATCGGCGCACAGACGGACGAGGTCAACCTGCTCACGCAACTTACGCTTATGGAACAAGTGCTAAGCAAGCTGCCGATGCCGGTGACGTTCCTGAGGCCCGGCTGGTTCATGGAAAACGCGGCTTGGGATGTCGCATCCGCGCGCGATCACGGCGTCATTGCGAGCTACTTGCAGCCGCTCGAGAAGCCCGTACCGATGGTTGCCACGGCCGACGTCGGTCGTGTCGCGGCCGAATTGCTGCAAGAGACCTGGATCGGCGTGCGCATCGTCGAACTCGAAGGTCCGCGCCGGGTGAGTCCCAACATGCTCGCTGCAACCTTTGCTCGCGTGCTCGATCGCCCGGTGCGTGCGGAAATCGTCGAGCGGCAAACTTGGGATGCGCTGTTCCGCGCGCAGGGCATGCAGAATCCATCGCCGCGGATGCGCATGCTGGACGGATTCAACGCTGGCTGGATCGATTTCGAAAAGCGCCCCGAACATGTCGTCCGCGGGCGCGTCGAGTTGGAAACGGTTCTGCACAGCATCGCGTTGCCGCCGGTCTGAACAGAAGCTGCCGCGCAGCGCCGCCGCGCATCGATGGCTGGCAAGGCCCAGCTTCAGGACAATTTCGAATCGACCGGATTGTTGCGGCGGCGTGCAGGAGATTTCCTACTGCACGTTGGATGGCTGCGGATCTATGAAATTGAGCTGGCTCAAGAAGTCCATTTTCCCGATGTCGACACCTTGGTGACGCAAGATGGCGTAGGCCATCGCGAGGTGAAAGTAGACGTTCGGAATCGTGATTTGCTTGATGTAGTCTGCTGCAGCTATGACTTTGCCTGGCTTCCACGGCAGCGAGAGACATCTATCGTGGGCGTCCACGTAGGCCGCCGCGGGCACGCTTTCGGCAAAGGCTACAGTCTTTCGGATGCGCTCGCGAAGTTGCTCCATGGTCTCTTCGTTGTCCTCGTATTTCGGCGGCTGCTGGCCGCTGAGCCACCCGGCTGCTGCTTTTAGATAGTCGGAGGCGCTTTGCACTTGGTACGAGAACGGTTGCATGTCGGGAGCCAGACGGCCACCCACTAGCACGTTAACGTCGAACCTTTTAGCCGCGGCGTAGTCATGGGCTTTGTCGAGCCAGCCGTCCATCTTTTTGAAGTTGTCGATGCACTGCGAAACGAGCACGTAATACATTTGCCCACTCCTCGTTGGATC
Organism: Rudaea cellulosilytica DSM 22992; assembly: GCF_000378125.1. Taxonomy (GTDB): domain Bacteria; phylum Pseudomonadota; class Gammaproteobacteria; order Xanthomonadales; family Rhodanobacteraceae; genus Rudaea; species Rudaea cellulosilytica. The sequence continues at coordinate 35,542 of NZ_KB899244.1, forward strand.
GAGTTCATTCATAGCCGCAGCTGATTTTGGGAGCCACCGCGCCCGATGCCTAGTACCGATGCGCTCGGTTGATAGCGGTCCACTTTAAAAAAAGTCGTTGAAGCCTTGGAGCAGGTACGGAAGCGTCAACGTGCCGGCCACAACGTCGGGCGAGCACGGTATTGGCTCAAATACTGTGTGCGCTGCCGTACGGAAACAGCCGCTCTTCCGGTGTATCTAGTGTATTGGGCAATTAGCGGAGAAACATCATGCGCACTACAGTTATCGGAATTGGACTTATTTTCGCGACGGCAACTCTTGCCACATCTGCGGGTGTCAAGGCGCAAGATCGACGACATGACGGCGATGGTGCGGTCGAATGCACCAGTCAGGATTTTAAGCGCGAGCGTTGTATGGTGACTTGGCACGACGCCCGACTGGAGCGTCAGCTTTCGGACACGCAATGCGAACGTGGGAAAAATTGGGGCATCGATCAGCGCGGCTTGTGGGTAGATCGCGGTTGTTCGGGCCGGTTCGTCTCGGTCGACGACCGCGGCTACGGCCGTGACCGTCGTGACGACGAACGCGACCGTGGACGCGATAGCGCAAGCGGTTGGCAGCCTGATTCGAGCTGGAATCACCGCTTCTCGGTCTCCTGCGAAAGCCGGGACGGACAAAACCACTTCTGTCAGGTCGACCTGGGCGGGGCTGGCCACGCAGTGCTCAAGCGCCAACTCTCGCAGACGCGTTGCATCGAAGGCGAAAACTGGGGCTCAAACCGTGCCGGCGTGTGGGTGACGCAAGGCTGCCGCGGAGAGTTCACGATTGATCGCCGCTGGCGCTGACAGCTAAATCGGCGCAAACAGGCTGACGCCGTACAGCGGCGTCAGCATCGCGTGCCTGAACCCTTGAAGAAGAAAATATGCAGTAAATACTGCAGACTATCCAGATCTACTTTTCAGGACGGCTTTTCAAAAGCTTCGACAGCTGCGATGTAGTGGATCGCCCTCTCGCACACCGCGCGCTCCTCGAATGCCCAACCGTAAAGGAGATCCTGATGTACGACCAATCCAAGCTATCCGAATTGATCCGCTTCGCACAAGTCGATGCGGGCTCCACCGTCATCGACGTTTACCCAGGCGACGGAGACTGGACCCGTCTCTTCTCCAACATCGTTGGACCCGAAGGACGGGTTTACAGCTTCGTGCCGGCCGAAGTCGCCAACTTCAAGAACGATCCAGTAGGCCGCATGCGGACGCTCGCGAAGGAGCCGGGCCGAGAGAATGTCGAAGCCGTCTCGGCTGACCTCGTGGCGATGCCGAAGGCCACGTCACCAGCGGATGTGCTGTGGTTGCATCTGTTCTACCACGATCTCCACACCAAGCTGATGCAGGCCAGGGGCGCGACGGCGGCCCACTTCAATCGAGCCGTCTACGAGCGGCTGAAGCCCGGTGGGTCCTACGTCATCGTGGACCACGCGGCCGCCTTCGGGGCGGGCACGAGAGATGCCCAGCTGCTGCATCGGATTGAGTCTGCAACCGTTCGCGAGGAGGTGGAGGCGGCTGGCTTCGTACTGGACGCGGAAAGCACCATTCTCGCGAACAAGAACGATCCGCATTCGGTCAAGGCGTTCGATCCGTCAATCAAGGGCGAGACCGATCGCTTCGCCTTCCGTTTCAAGAAGCCGATGAGTTGAGCGCTGGAGCACCGTGTTATTCCAGCTATGCGCTCAATCTGACGTCATCAGTCAGCGGTATAGCTGCCGTTCGCGAGTGGCAACTTTGGGTCGCCTCGAGACGGCCTCCTTCGACCCGAAGCTGACACCCGCAGCGGCCTACTTGACCGACTACATACGGTGTACCAGCAGAACAGGACACCAGCGAGTACGGAAATTTGCTATCGCGTAGATTTCCACAGGTGGCTCAGCCGCGACTCCAGAATGCGTCGCGCTTCGCTTGCAGGCCGTCGCTCGAAATGCTCTGGAGGATAGCGGTTCTTAGTTGAGCAAGCTGCACTGCGGACAACTTGACGTTCCGGCTCGCGTACCACCGCGTACCCAAATCGACGATATCGTCGACCGTCATCGTCTTCGGACTGACCACGTACGTGTTCGACAGAATGCCGACCGACGGATACATGTTCGGATTCTTCGGGCGAAAGGCGAACATAATCGTTCCGGTCGAACGCGTGACCTGCTCTCCTAGGTTGGACCACATCCAGGCGTTCCTCGAGGTAGGGGCGATATTGCAGAGGATATGGCCGTCGAGCGATGCGGTTTCCACATCGTTGTTGTTCTGCAACGCGAACCGTGTCCCGTCGCAGCAGTTCTCAATGATCTGCTTATATCTTCCGGCGATCTGCGGTGCGTCGGGCCAATCGACGCCCCGCTGCGGCGCAGGCGGGGGTGCATACGGGGCCACGTTTTCCTGCACGAATTCAAGCCCGCCAATCAGCGTTCCGGCCGCCCACCAGTACGACTGGTTGGGCTGCAGACCGCCTGCCGGACTCAAATAGTTGCAAGTGTAAATGTTGACCTTGATCACCGGACGATCCGGGTCAATGGCGAGGTTGAATCGGCCTCTGGTATTTGGAGGATCGCCATTCCATTTCAGCTCGAAATGGTCCGGGAAGCGCCAATAAAAATTCGGAATACCACCGCTGTTGTTCTGCGACGGCGTGTAGCCGCCTTCGTCGATATGGATGTGGGTGAGCCGGCCATTCGGCGTCTTGTGGTCGTCCGCCGGATTCGGTACGACGACCTTACCGCTACCACTGAGCACGAGCGGAGTGTGGACGTAGAAGTAGCCAAAGTCATTGTTACAAAAGATGTCCTCGCAATGATGGTAATAGTCGTAGGTACAGTCGATCCCGAGGTCGTGGCTGTCCGGCAGACCGTAAGGGCCGCACCACAAGATTCGATCGATGGTGAATGGTGTGGCAGGCGGCGGAGATGATGACGGGTCCGGCAGATGTTTCCAGGCTTCTAGGATGTAGGAGACCGTCACCGTGTACCGATTGACTTTATCGTTCCGCACCTTGCCCGCAGCGTAGAAAGCGCCAACAATTACACCGTGCCGGCCAGCGACAGAACCGAAGTGCCAATTGAGCTGGTCAGGGCCAGGGGCCTGAACGATAGTCCATGCAGAATCAGCCTTCGTCGCCTTGGTGTATTCGTCCTCGAAAGCCTGCATGGCTTTTGCCAGCGTAGCGGTGACGTAACTGAGATAGTTGACGCTGCTGTTGGAGTTGGTTGGCGCGGGGTCGATGGCGTTGCGCCAGGCGACGTCCAGGAGATTCGCACTCACCCACCCCGGTTCGATCCCGTAATCCGATGCATTGCGGATCAGATCGTAAAGGAAGGTGATGTGGAGGTTGGCTGCCTGCACGTACAGCGGCAGCACTTTCCATCCTTCGATGCCAGCCCCGCCGTTGCTCGGAATGCCGGTGAACTGCGCCATCGAGGATTCGAAGTGCTGCTGAATGTAAAGCGCCCGGTCCTTCAGCGCCTTGACTTGCTCTCTCGTCGGCTCGGACGCGTTGACGACATCATAGACCGCGAGGCGATAGTAGCTAAAATTCGTGTTGAAACCCGCGACCAGATTGGTCAACTGGCCTTCGTAATACGTCAGGATTTCCGCACCTACGAGATCAGCGACCTGCTGTTTGACCAGCGACCAGATATCGGGCAACGGAGTCTTCGGATCGGCATGCGCCGGCCAGATCAAATTGAGCATTGCCACAAGCAGCGGGCCAACGACAGGGACTTGACCGAGGACCAATCCAAGAAGGATTTGCAGCGCGGCCATCGGGTCTTCGAAGGCCGGCGTGTAATTGAACGCACCGTCACGCAGATCGATGCCGGGCGGCTTATCAATGCATCCCGCCCCGTCGCCGACCTGAGTCGGGAAGTTGTCGCGACGACAGTTGCCACGCAGAAAACCTGTTCCGATAGCTTGCGCCATGACCCAAGGCGAGCCGACGGTCACCATCGCGCCGAGCGCGATACGCTTCAGTACTTGGCGTCGAGTGGCGATGGTCGCATCGTCAACACGATTTGCCTCGCCCGCATCCAGTAAATTCGCACGTTTCATGGTGCCCCCCGGTAGCTTGACGGATCGCTACGTGCACTAGTCATTCAATTGTTCATGCAATTGAAAGTATGGCAGCGCCGGGGTGTCGCGCGTCCATTCTGCAGCAACCCGATTTCGCGCTGGCAGCATACGAAGGCCGCCGCCCCTCTAGATATAACCTGATTAGGTTAGATTGCTCTGCAGCGATTAATACTGAAGCGGACGTTTGCAAACACTTGCTTTCGTCGAAACCGGCAATTAATCCGCATTGTGGCGCAACACCGGCCAGCTTCTGCGCGACAGCTCCCGATTGCCGACGCAAACCAGCGCCTAGTTGTCACTTGCTAGCCTTAGGGCTTGGCGAACCGCAACACCTACCCATCTCGGATCGCTCGGTTGCCCGAGGATCAAGCAGCGCGGCGAGCGGCCCGACGCAATCGATCGGGGAATGTGCGCTCTCTTCCGTCGCAGCGGGCATCAACGCGTCTGCTGCGCTTTCGAACCGGTTACGCCGTTATCCGAGGTCGTAAAAAAATTGCTCGCGGAAGATCTTACCATCACGCACACCGTAGACGCAGATTTCGCGCATACTCACGCGGCCGCGACCCTTCATCGTCGCATTAGCAATTTGTTCGGCACTCATGGCGATCTCCTCTTGTGGGGAGTCCATCCTGGGGCGGCCATGCTGACAGCAAGCGCATTTCGCTCCAAGCCGACAAAGCGTTTGGCAACTTGGCTACGAAATCGGCCGCTTTTAGTCGAGCATTGTCAGACTTTTGGAAGCCAACTAGCACATCGGCAATGACGCCTCTCACTTCGTTGGACACGTCTGCGCGTTCTGTGGGGGCGCCTCGAAAGAAGGCCCCGAGGAACTCGGGGCCTTGATTGCTACACGGTGCTCAATGCAACGCCTCGTAAGAGCTTGGCTACTCAAGCGGCTTTCGGCGCCTCGATCTGCCGCGCGTCGGTCTTGCGGTCGACTTTCGCCGTGCTCGAACCTTCGTTGCGGATTTCGATACGCCGTGGCTTGAGCGCCTCGGGAATATCGCGCTGGAGTTCGATGGTCAGTAGACCATCGCGCAACGAGGCGTGCGCAACTTTGACGTAGTCTGCGAGTTCAAAACGGCGCTCGAATTCCCGCGCCGCAATGCCTTTGTGGAGATATACGGAATCCTGAGACTCCTGTTCGTCATTCTTGGCGCCGGAGACGATCAGGAGATTGGGGCGGTCGGTGAGCATCAGTTCATCCTGCTCGAAGCCAGCCACTGCCATCACGATACGGTAGTGGTCCTCGCCCTTCTTGATGATGTCGTACGGCGGCCAATTGTCGAATGGTTGAACTCGGCTTGCTGTATCGAGCACGTCGAAAATGCGGTCGAAACCCACGCCAGTGCGAAACAGAGGGGTAAAGTCGAGAGTGGTCCTCATAGCCATATCCTCAATTAACTAAGCAATGTGGAAATGAAGTAGCGTCGTCACGTCGACGCTGCAACGGCGAACCCGATCGGCGTTCGCGTTCCTGCAGATAAGCCTGCCCGACAGCATTTCAAGCCTCGTTTTCGCACCAGTCAGTTACCGTTTAGCTTTTTCTGCTATGCGCATGCGAGCGCAATCTGATACGGGGTGCTTGCGGGAAATGCTGCAGAAGCCAGAGATTCCCGACTCTTGGCGTGAAGATATCTATAGCCAGACTCTAGTTGATATGGATCAAGATCGGCATGCCAATTCCAGAAGATACTTTTGCGGCAATGCATTGTTAATCGGCAGTGTGCGTACTTTTCTATGCGGGACTTATGAGAAGGGAAAGGTCATGAATAGAAATGTGGGAAATATCGATCGGACCATCCGGATCGTTCTTGGCTTGGCGCTCCTCAGCCTTCTCGCCCTACTTCAAGGCGATGTGCGTTGGTTGGGGCTGATTGGCGTTGTCCCGTTGCTCACGGGCTTGGTCGGCTGGTGCCCAGCGTATGGCCTGTTCGGGTTTTCGTCCTGCGGAACGCCCAAGCAAAGGCTTGGTTGAACCGACAAGGCGAATGCATGCGCTTCGACGTTCCCGAGCATTGCCTCTGTGCTTAATTTCGAGATCATGCACAGGAATGCCGATCGAGCGGTGAACTTGTTGAAGCTGCTGGCGAATCCACAACGGCTGCGTGCCCTGTGCCTGCTGATAGCGAATACTGCGTCAGCGAGTTCAACGATCGGATCGGTCTGAGCCAACCCGCACAACCGGTCTTATGATCGCGCCCAGAGCCTATCTAAGTGTGCTGTGGAGCCGCCTTAGGGTTCATCCTCTGTCGCGGGTCGGCCCGGGACTTATCACCGGTGTGGCCGATGATGATCCCAGCGGCATAGCGACCTATTCGCAAGCAGGAGCTCAATTCGGTCTCAACATGTTGTGGACCATGCCCCTGGCTTTCCCATTGATGGCGGCAATGCAATCGATGTGCGCGCGCATAGGCCGCGTAACCGGGAAGGGTCTCGCGGCGAACATCAAGACCGCATTCCCGCCGGGCGTGCTGCTGGGTGTTGTCGTTCTGCTGCTGCTCGCGAACGTCCTCAATATCGCCGCCGATGTTGCGGCGATGGGGGAAGTCGCAGAGCTCGTGACGGGGATCGATCGCCATCTGATGACGGCGTTCTTCGTGGTCGGCACCCTGCTGCTCCAAATTTTCATCCCCTATCATCGTTACGTGTTTTTTCTGAAGTGGCTCACTTTCTCCCTGCTCGCGTACGCGGCGGTCTTGTTCACCGTCCATGTGCCCTGGGGTCAGGTGGCGCTGCGCACCGTCTGGCCAAACTTCACGCCCAATGCGGCGGCCGCTGCCGTGATCGTTGGCGTGTTCGGCACGACGATCAGCCCTTATCTGTTCTTCTGGCAGGCATCCGAAGAGGTGGAGGATATGCGCGGAAGAAATGACAGAACTCTGCTCGAATACGATGCGCTTTCCGCCTCCTCTGAACTTCGTCGCATCAGCTGGGATACGTGGAGCGGCATGTTTTATTCCGACATCACGGCGTACTTCATCATTCTTTCGACCGCGGTGACGTTGCATGTGGCAGGAGTGACAGACATCAATACGGCAGCGCAGGCAGCGAGCGCTCTGAGGCCCCTCGCCGGCGACTTTGCATTCTTGCTGTTTGCTCTGGGCATTCTTGGGGTTGGCCTGATCGGCGTACCGGTACTCGCAGGCTCGGGCGCTTATGCGTTTTCGGAAGCCATCGGCTGGAATTGGGGCCTGGAACGCAAGGCAAACGATGCGCGCGGGTTCTACGGCATCATTGCTGTTAGCGTACTTGCCGGACTTGTGATCCAGTATTCACCGATCAGTCCGATGAAAGCCTTGTTCTGGAGCGCCGTCATCAATGGCGTCGTCGCAGTGCCTTTGATGGTCGTGATTATCCTGCTTGCGTCGAAGAAATCCGTAATGGGCGCGTTCACCGCGCCCCGGAACTTGATTGTCCTTGGTTGGATTGCCACGGCGGTCATGGGCGCGGCGGCCCTTCGAATGTTCATGCCCGACTAGAACGCATACCCTGCCCTCCCATTCACTCATTGCGCTCGCACGACGAGCCCACGCCGTGCATGGTCAAGAAACGCCGGCGAAAAAGCGGCCGATTCTGTATCTAGTTCGACACCACCGTCGCGGACAGGGACCTCGGAATTTTGAGGCGCTTCTCCGTAGATAATCATCAGCTCTGTGCGACGGTCATTTGTCGGAAGGTGAAACATGCGGACTAATGCAGTTCTCTCCGGAAGGGAGAGATCATGCTCTGCAAGCAGGCGTTCTATGGCTGCGCCATCGGATGCAGGGTCCCCTGCTACTCGACTCCGGATACCCGCTGATCGCCGCGATGCGAAACCGTGGGCTTGGATTCTTGCGAGTGCGCCTATTTGCTTTCCGCTACACGCGTCGCCTGCCACGTAATCGCTTGCCACTTGCCGTTGCGCAGAAGGAATGTGCCGCTGTTGCGGAAGTAGCTGATCTTGCCGTCTGGGTCGCGCTTCACCAGCCGAAACGTCAGCGCAGCCATGTCGCCGTACGGCCGCACGAGTATGTCCTCGGCGGTGAATACCGGACCGGGTTTCGCCTGGCTGTCGGCCTTGGCTTTCGGCTCTTCAGCAAACGACTTCAGGATATCGCCCTTGCTCATGACTTTGCCGGCCGAACTGGTGTAAACCAGATCATCGGCCCAAAAGCGCTCGTGACCCGCCGCGCTGTTGTTTACCGCCGGAGTCAAAAATGTCATCAGCATCGTGGTGATCTCGCCACGAGTGCGAGCCGCATCCGGCGGACTCGCATCGTTGCCATATGCTGCGATCATCACGAACAAACTTGGCAGCGCGAACAACAGCATTAACCTTTGAACGGGTCGCAAGGTAAGCATGGCGATTCTCCTGATTAAGAGGCAACAAGCTTGAGCGTACACATCCCTTCAATGAAACACCACGGACGCTACGCCAGCCCCTTGATTACCGGGCAACACCTTTCCACCTCAAGGCCTCCACCGCGATGTGCGTCTATTCTGGGCGTGCGCTTGGCATGCGGCGCGCCAATAGCGCCGTCGCAATTGCTCCGACAATCAAACAAACGTAGAGAGTTGCCGCGCGCCAGATCAGCAATGCCGTCGCGAGACCTACATTCGGCACCCACATTCCAAGTGTGGAGCTCAGTCCAATTTCGGCCGCTCCTGCTCCGGCGGGAATGCCCGTCCATATAGCCGCTTGCAGTACGAGCGCCTGCAGCAGAAAGGTCAGTGCAAACGAGACCTGATGTCCGAGAATCAGCAGCGCGAGCCAGAGTATGCCGTAACGCGTCAGTTGCTGAAGGAAAGTCAGGGTAACGATACCGAACAAGAAAGCCGGCCCTGCTTCGAGAATTAGTTGCATGTCCGAGCGCAGCTTGGCAAGAAGATCCGACACCATCAACTGTATGGAACGCACTTTTGGCCAGCGTCGGCTCACGGCGTTGGATCCGAGCAACGCTTTCGCCAGAGTGCGTCGCGCGAGCCACGCCCCCGCGGCGAGAATTGCGATCAGTGCACTCGTGGTGAGCGCCAGCGTGCGCAAATGAGCCAGCGCGGCGGAATGGATCAATACAAGACCGGCGACGGGAAGCGCCAGAATAAAAAAGAGTATGTCTAGTCCCTGGTCCACTGCGGTGATGCTCGCAGCACTGCTGGTCGAGGCTCCGGCGCGGTGTAAGTAGTACAAGCTGGCAGCATAACCGCCAATGCCGGCAGGTGTTGCAATGAAGGCAAAATCCGTGGCTAGGGAAATTCCCAACAGATGCACGACGCCTGTCGGTGAAGCCAAGCAATGCACGAGCAGACGTAATTTGAGCGCTCGGGATATCCAGCTAGCCGCGAGCAGTGCAAAAATAGCAACGTACCCAAGAACTGGAAAATGAAGCGTAGCCGCCAGCGCATCTCGGCCGCCGAGCATGATTGGGATGGCAACCGTCGCGCCTAAGGCGACGGCGATGAGCAGATATCCAGTGCGTTGTGCACCAGATGCCCAGACACTTCGACCGACGTCAGCCCTTTTCGGAAGCACGTGCGCCCGTTCGATCGGGATTGGATCCGCGCACTGATTTCGACGTGTATCGCGTACCCAACAAGATGTCCCAGAGTGGCGTAGTCACGCCGAAATTCGCATTGGGGTGGTGGTGATGGATATGATGTGCCGCCGCCCAACGTCGAGGCAACGAGCGCCGAAAATGGACGCTGTGAATGATGGCATGGCTTAGTCCGTAAGCGGCATATCCGGCTGCCAGCCCGCCCGTCAGGAGCAACGCAAAGCTTGTCGGCAAAAGCAGAGCCAACACGGCAGCCACCACCAGTATGCCTAGCGGCGGCAGGAAAAAAGGCAACGCGTCAAACGCCAACGGCGTCTGGTGATGCTTCCAGTGGCTCTCTTTCAGGACGCGCACCGGTCCGTGGAAAAGCCAGCGGTGAAAGCAGTACTCGATAAGGCTAAAGACGACCAGTCCGAGGACGATGGTTAGAACGCCTACGGTCGGATGAAGGTCGCGGCGGCCAATACCCGCAAAGAGCAAGCCGAAACCAACCGCAATGTCGGCCACGAGGCCGACCCGACTGTTCGCTCGGGTGGTGGAGATCCATTGCAGAACTCGTAGAGTCGACCTGTCCCGCCTCTCGTGTGAATTAGTTAGGTTCATAACCATTGCATACGCGACGGTGGCGACGAATGGGTTCCCGTATACCCGCACCTACGCACGGAACACGGCTACAACACGTTCTACTTAAGTTAAGGGCACACATCCAATTTCCCTTAATACAGCAAAAACGACAGCGAGCGTTCCACACCGTCGCTGTAATGCTACGCGTGAATTCACTGCACGGCCAGCATCTGCAAATTGATGTCGTAGACGACGAACAAAGGCGCTTACGGCTTTGGCATCAACTCGTAGGCGGTGATCTCCACCAAGACGACATCGTTTGATCGCATGGGGACGGACAATGCCGCTCTGCCTTGTGCATCGACGACGAACGTATACACATCGGCTTTGTCCGAGGTTACGGCTCGCAGCTGTTTCTGCTGGTCGGTTGACAACGATTTCGGGGAGCCCATGCGAAGGTATGCGGAGTACGCATCGTTGGCGTCGTAGCCAGTCCTGTAGATGGCAGCGCGATATCTGCCCGGTCGCATATGCTGCAGGTCGAGGCTTACGGAGCGCGCCGGCAGAGACGGAAAGACCTTGGTGTAGAAAGGGCGATTGCTTTGGTTCTGTTGAGGTTGAACGAAATCCCACACCAGCGCTTTGAGTACGTTGTCATTCCACGTGACATGACTTTGCGCATCCGTGGTTTTCAATTCAGACGCGCCGAGTCGGTTCAAATACTTGTATGCGAAATAAACCGGCTTGCGGATACCTTGCGGGTTCATCAGGCCAAAGCCGCCCTGAAACGGCGCCGTGGGCGGACCGGGCTCCTCGAACAGATCGCTGAAGGCCCAGTAACTCATGCCTTGCGCCATGTCCTCGCACGCTTTGAACTTGTCGAGAACATATGCTGCACTCACATACGAATCGTGTACGGCGTCGCGCGGCGTGTAGCTGGTGCTCCATTCGGTGAAATAGAGCGACAAGCCTGGCCTCGAGGAGCCGTCGATCTGTCGGCGCACGCGACGGACGTCGCCTACGATCGCATCCGGCAAAGGCGAGAGCTTGGTATCGCTTTCGCCATGTTCGTCGAGAAAACCGCCGTCGACGCCGTAGGTGTGCGTGCTGACGAAATCGAGCGGCACGCCGGCATGCGCTGCGTGTTCGATCAACTCCGGCACCCATGCCGCGCCGGCGGTAGCGGGACCGCCCACTTTTAATTGCGGATCGATGCGATTGATCGTACGCGCGGTGACGTCGAAGAGTTCAAAGTAGGCTTTTTGATCGCCGCCCTCCCAGAAACCACCGAGGTTGGGTTCGTTCCATACTTCGAAATACCAATTGCGGATCTCCTGCGGTCCGTAGCGTTGCTGCAAATGACGCACGAAGGCGTCGACCAGCGCGCTCCACTTCGAAAGGACGGGGTGGGATGTATTGCCCTTCCAGTAGAAGATGCGCTGATCCGAGGTTTTCATCGCTTCGGGTGTGAAACCCAGCTCCACGAATGGGCGCATGCCGATCGCCAACAATCGGTCGTAGAGACGGTCGATCTTGCTCCAGTCGTATACCGGCCTGCCGTCGACTTCGCGGTAGGTGCCGAGAGCATCATGGAAGATGGCGTGAAAGCGGAGGTAACGGAAGCCGAGTTCCTTTCGCACCGTCTCGAGTTGGGCAAGACTGTCGTCGCGAATGAGCGTGCCCGGGTAATCGGAACCGACGGAGAAGTTGTACGACCGATCGAGCGGCGCCGACTCTCGTTCCACGTCGATGGTGATATGGCGTGTCCCCTGCCCGCCTTCGACCGTGGGCACCAAGCAACTCAGCATGCATACAACACCGGCTGCGGCCCAAACTCTGCGATACCGCTGCACTCTCGTTCTATGCATGAGCTTGCTTTCTCACCTCAAAGTCGAACAAGAGGTGAAGTCCAACAAATTCGGGTCGCTGATTTCCAGAGGGAGACTTTTATGATTTTTATCAGACTTGGCCGCCATCACGAGCGATAATGCCTTTACGGAAGTGGCTGACCACCTATCCACGCGGGAATGTCCCTACATTACGGAACCGAAACACCCACCATGTCGCCTCATCGGATTGCCCTGCTGTTCAATGCGAACAAGGTCTACGACCGGCAAATCATCGCGGGCATCGGCGACTATCTGAAGTCGACACGCATGGTTTGGGATCTTTTCATGGAGGAAGACTTCCGCTCTCGCACGGTCGGCATTCAGAACTGGCGAGGCGACGGCATCATCGCAGACTACGACGATCCCACCGTAGCCGAGGCACTTTCCGGCCTGCCCATTCCCGTTGTCGCGGTTGGCGGTTCTTATGCGAATGAAAGCCAGTATCCGGCCAAGGTCCCCTACGTTGCCACCGACAACGTCGAACTTGTGCGCCTGGCCTACGTCCACCTGATTGAGCAGGGTCTGCAGCATTTTGCCTTCTACGGCCTGCCGCCGTTGCCCGGCAACCGCTGGGCGCAGGAACGCGAAGTGGCCTTTTGCAACATGGTCGAGCACGACGGATTGCAAGGCATCGTCTACCGCGGTTCCCAAACCAGCGCCGGTGGCTGGGGTCTGGCGCAAGAAGAAATGGTCTCCTGGGTTCGGTCGCTGCCCAAGCCCATCGGCATTATCACCGTCACCGACGCGCGTGCTCGACAACTCCTGCAGGCCTGCGTCGTCGCCGACACGCCCGTGCCCGAACAAATAGCCGTCGTCGGCATCGATAACGATCCGATCGCGCAACTGCTCGGCCGCATTCCGTTGTCGTCGGTGATCCAGGGTGCTGAGGAAATGGGCCGGCGCGCCGCGCAGATTCTTCATCAGATGCTGCATGGCGGCGATCACTCCAATGTACGGATCGTGGTTCCCCCTGCCGGTTTGTCGGTGCAAACTTCCAGCCTGCATCAGCCGTTGAAGAGCCCGCACGTGATGCGCGCACGTCACTATATCCGCCAGTACGCGCACCTCGGCATCAAGACCGAGCAAGTTGCTCAATACGTCGGCATCTCCCGCTCCTTGCTCGAAGAGCACTTCAAACGCGAGCTGAAGAAAACCGTGCACGACACGATACTCGAACACAAGCTCGAGATGGCTCGCGGCATGCTCAGCGACACGTCAATGCCGCTTGCCGAAATCGCAGTCCGTTGCGGCTTCACCACGCTACAGTACATGTACGCGGTGTTTCGCCGCGTATACAACTGTACTCCGCGCGAATTCGTCAAGTCAGCTCGCGGTTGATATCAAGCGCGCTAGGGCTTGCCCGACGATCCACCGGGCATGCCGGCCGACGCCGTTCCGGCAATCTGCAACAGCCCTGGCGCGGCCTTCGCGAGTGTCTTGTCCCCGCCCGACACGCCCAAGCGCTTCGCCGCGTCGTTCCAGCGCAGAGTCGTCGTGGTGCCTGTGCCCTTCTCGTAGGCATACGATGCGCCATCGTCGTCGTAGAGCGAGAAGCCTGCGTCCTTGCCCGGATAAATCTTGATCGCAGCGATTGCCTGTTTCGTCGCCGTCGACGGAATCGGAGCGCCGAGCGGAACGATCGATCCGGCTCGCACGAACACCGGGATGCGATCAATCGGCGCGGCCACCTTGACCCATTGGCCACCCTGATAGCGCTGGTCGGTCCAGTAGTCGTACCAATCGCTGCCGTTCGGCAGATAGACGTCCTTGCTCGTCTGGCCCTGCTCGGTGACCGGTGCGACGAGAAAGGCGGGACCGAACAGGTACTCCGTGCCGAGATTGGCAACCGCCGGATCGTCCGGGAAGTCCATCCACAACGCACGCATGAACGGCATACCGGTGTCGTAAGTGTGCTTGGCGCAGCTGTAGAGGTACGGCAGCAACTGATAACGCAGCTTGTCGTATTTCGCCATGATCGCTTCGGCCTCGTGACCGAAGGCGAAGATTTCGGTGTGCTTGCGGTCACCGTGCAGGCGCAGGGTCGGCAGGAAGGTGCCGTATTGAAACCAGCGCGTCAGCAATTCCGGATAGTCGTGGTATTCGCCGACCACGTCGCGCGCATCATTCGGATCGACGAGTGGCGGTTTGCGCGCGTTGCTCGTCGCCGGCAGCGGCTGCCAGCCGCCGATGTCGTTGCCCCAATACGCGATGCCCGACGCCGTCATGTTGAGCCCGGCAGGAATCTGTCGCTGCAACGCCTCCCAGGTTGGTTGGATGTCCGATGACCAGAACAATGCGCCGGTACGCTGCGAGCCGAGATAGGCAGCGCGGCTGAGGATCAGCACACGCTGATTGGATTTCCACGCGCGCATGCCCTGGGCGACGCCTTCGACGTGCAGCAGCGGATAGACGTTGTGATAACGATCGCCCGAGCCGATCGAATAGAACAGGCCGTCCGGCACGAGGTCGGGCTCGGTTTCATCGAGCCACGGGTAGTCGAAACCATGGCTCAGGATATTGTCGCGTGCGCGCTCCCAGAACCAGCGACGCGCTTCGGGATGTGTCGCGTCGAGCAGTGCGCCGGCGCGGTCGGAACGAAATGGCAGACCGTCGACGGATCGGCCGTTCTTGTCCTTGAGCAGGTAGCCTTTGCGGTCGAGCTCGTCGAAGTAGCGGCTGCTCTTCTCGAAGCGCGGCCATATCGAGATGATCGAGCGCAGACCGAGACCGCGCAACTCGCGGTTCATGCCGTCCGGATCAGGAAATTCGGTTGGGTTGATATCGAGTTGGCCCATTCGCGTCCAGTAGAACCAATCGAGCACCACGACGTCGAGTGGATAGCCCTTCTGCCGATAGGTGTTGGCGACGCCGAGGATTTCCGCCTGACTGGCGTAGCGCGCCTTCGATTGAATCAGGCCGAAAGTGGCCTTGGGCGGAATCGGGGTCTTGCCGGTGAGGCGCGCGTAACCGGCGTAGATTTCCGCCGGCGTGCCGACGATGACGAAGAACGATACACGCTCGCCGACTTCGGAAACCCAGTGCGTTGCGCCGTTGATCGCGACCGCCACGCGCGTCTGCGCCGGGTTGTCCCAGACGAGGCCATAGCCCTTCGACGAAACCAGGAACGGGATGCACACGGTCTCGCCGCCCGGAGCGTCGTACCAATGCTTGCAATCGATCGCGCGACCGCGCAGATCGAGCGCGCCGAGCGATTCCTGATTCTGGCCGAGACCATAGAAATGCTCGTCGGCGGATGCGGCAAACGTGGCACCGACGGCCCAGGTCGCCTCCCCGGCCACCTCGTGCGGATTCATCTCCCAGCCGCGCAGGTCAAGAATCGTTTCGCCTTTCGCGTTTGCGACTTGCAGGCCGACCGGCGCAAGCATCGGTGCAAAGTATTTTTCCATCTGACCGACGACATGCGGCGGCGGCGCGGGGTTGACATGCAGGGCTAGCGCGTCGGACACGAAGCGGTCGCCCGAGGCATCGCTGGTCCGCTTGAATGCCGCGTGCTCCGGCTGACCGTTGATGCCGTAACCCGGCGCAGCCAGGGCGAGCGCCTTGTCGGTCGCAATCGTGACGTGAACAAGGTTCGCGCCATAGGCCTCGACGCGCACCCACGCCCCATTGCGATCGAGCACGGCGAGCGGCGGCGATGCGGCCACGGCAGCGTCGACGAGCCCGATCATGCCGATGCCGGCAACAAAAATTCTTCGCAGCCATTGCAGGTTCATGTCGAACTCCGTGAATCGCACTCAAGCATACGGCTCTCGTTCGCGCGTGGGCAGTGCGATATTTCCCGCGCACGAATTTTTTTGCTCATGACGAGCAGCGCGAATGAAACCAATGTGTTGCGCATGACATCCTTTAATAGGTGGCAAGCCGTAGCTTGAGAATCTGCGGCAGAGTGCTGAAATTGAGTCCCCAATCGGTCTGATCGCCGTTCCACAGCCGCTTGAATATCCAGCGACCAGCGTCGTAGCGCCCTTCTTCGACGCGATCGAGCAGAAAGCGTGCGTCCTTGCGCGACTTCCCGGCGATGAAATCGACGCGCACATTGCGGCCGGTAACGAGATATTCGTTCGCGCCGAGTTGCGCGATCAACACACCGCCGTCGAGTGCCGCATTGCCCTTGGCCGGCGCGCTGCCGAACGGATCGTGGCCGTAGCTCACGCGGACCTGCCAATCGCCGAGATCGAGCGTCTGCTCGTGCGTGTCCTGCGGTTCGGCAGCGCCCCACAGCTTGCCCGCATAAGCGGCCTGCGCGATCTCGCCGCTCATCGGCGCGAGCAGACGATAGTGCGCGGCGAACGGCTCCAGTGACTTCGCATCGATCGCACGCGCGCCCAACGGATAGTTCGAATAGCCGGTGTAGTCGATGCCGAACGGCGAGAAGCCGATCGCGTGGCGACCGAGCGCGGCGAACAGATAGCGCGCATAGCCCGCCTCGCTGCTTGTCTCGGCGACGAAGAGCGGATTGTCGGCACGCGCATAACGCTCGAGCACTGCGGTGTACTTCGCGTACTCGGGCAGGTAGATGTCGGGCGCGAGCACGTCGAGCGCAGGCGCGGCGGCCTTCCATACGTCGAGCACGTTGTCGGTCGGGCCGCCGCTCGAATAGCTGCCGGGCTTACCGGGCGTGAACGGATCGCGCAGCGCGCAGTTCGCATACATCGGCAGCGGGTAGACGACCTTGCCCGCGGCGGCGACCTCGCCGACGAAGTGCGCGACCGACCAGGCCTGGAAAATTTCGTCGGCATCGCTGCCGAACAGCGTGCGCCAGGTGCCTGCCGGCTTGCGGGTCGCGCGCAACAGCTCGGCCGGCACCGGCCCGGAGAACAAGGCGTCAGCCGCGGGCGAGTGATCGCGGTCGGTGCCGTAGGTGCCGGTTTCGTTCTCGACCTGGACGAGGATCACCGTGTGCCGCTCGCCGTCGATTCCGCGCAGATGCTTCATCAATTGCGTAAACGCCTTGCGATCGGCGGCCAGCGTCGCCGCAGCGTGCGGCGATAACGAGTTCAACACCTTGCCGTCGCGCGTGCGCATGCGCGGGAAGCGCGCATCGTCGAGCTTGACCCAACCTGGAGCATAGCTCGGCCCGTTGTTCTTCCAGGTCGCAAACCAAAGCAGGACCAGACGCACTTCGTGCTCGCGCGCCTGGGCGACGAGCGTATCGAGAAAGCCGAAATCGAACTGCCCTTCTTTCGGCTCGATCTGTTCCCAGGCGATCGGCACGGCGACAGTGTTCGCATGCATGTCCGCGATCGCCGGCCACACCTCGGGCAGCATGTCGGGCCAGGCGCTCGAATTGTTCACCTGCGCGCCGAGGATCAAATAAGGCTTGCCGTCGACGAGCAAGGCGTGGCGTCCGTCGCTGCTGACGATACGCGGCAGCTCGCCGGCGACAGCAGTGGCGGAAACCGTGGCGACGAACAACAGTGCGACGAATAGTCGTTTCAGGCGCATGATTCTCATCGCTTAGGCTCGCTGCGGAATGGCGCGGCCGGCAGTCCGACGCGGTCGATCAGATTGGCATCGATCGGGTTGTCGCTCCAGGCGTAGCGCACCGCGGTCGGTTGGGCGACGGTCGGGCTGGAGACCACGATGCTGTCGCCGTTGATAGTCGCCTCTGCGGGTTGGTAGTGCAGGTCCGCGCCGGCGACCTCGAAGCCGCTCACGCGCATGCCGCCGCCGCGCACCGACAGACCTTCCGGCGCGTCGAACGTCAACAGCGCACGCGCGCCCTCGATGCGTATCGCCTGGAACACAGGTCCACCCGCCGCGACGGACTCGCCGAAGACGACGCGGCGTGCTGCTTGGGCCAGGCGATATCCGACATCCTGCTTATCGGTCGGATGGATATCGTCGGGATTGCCGATGTCGATGCTCACCGCCTGTCCCGTGTGCGGCAAAGCGAGCGTGGCCGACTGCGATTCGCGCAACTCCGCCCACGGGCTCGCCGCCGGCGTGTCTTCGCCAGTGCGGAAGTTGGCCAGTTGCACCCAGAGGAACGGCAGTTCGGGCTGCGCCCATGCCGCACGCCATGCACGGATCAAGTCCGCGAACTGTTCCCGGTAGACCAGCGCCTGTCCCGGCAGCGCGTTGGCCTCGCCCTGATACCAGAGCACGCCGCGCAATGCATAACCGAGCAGCGGATGGATCATCTTGTTGTACAGCAGCGTCGGCACTTCATTCTGTCGGTAGTCGGGCACGAGACTCACCGCTGCCGGACGGAAACGCCAGGGTTCGATAAGCGGCCTGCGCGCACTACCGTCCGGCTGCACGTAGACCTGGGCCGCGTCGCCGTGGATGCCACCTCCACCACTGAGATCCTCGACCCGAATCGCGACGGTGTTGAGCCCTTCGTGCAGCGCACTCGACGACACCCGGTAGGCACGCGCGCCATTCCATTGCTGCACGGTCTCTCCGATCTTCACTCCGTTGATCCAGGTGCGGTCGGAATCGTCGATCATGCCCAGGCCCAGCGTCACGCCACGTGCCGCTTCCTCCGCACTCAAGCGGAAATGCGTGCGGTACCAGGCGATGCCGTCCATGCCGTAGTAGCCCTGATCTTCCCAGTAGCGCGGCACGTCGATCGGCGCCCAATCGCGCTCATCGAGCGTTTCGGTCGCCCAGGCCGGATGGCCTGCACGGTCGAGCACGTCGCTGCTCATCGTGCGCCAGTGCGCAAGCCGGCGCCGCGTGACCGCGAGGCGCGAGGCTTCCTCTTTCTCCTGTCGCTGCACCGCGTCGGCGATCGATTGCGGATTCGCGTTCGCTGTACGTGAATCCATCCAGGCCTCGATGCGGCTGCCGCCCCAGGTACTGTTGATCAGGCCCTGCGGCACGCCGGTGCGCGCCTTGATCGTGCGCGCGAAAAACCAGCACACGGCGGAGAAGTCGCCGACTGTCCGCGGCGTAGCGGCAACCCAGGTGCCACCGGCGAGGCCATCGGCCGGCGCGAGCGCCCAGGATTTCGGAATCTTGAAATGGCGGATCGTCGGATCGTCGCCGCGGGCGATCTCTTCTGTCGCGTTCTGCGCCTGGCTTACCGTGAACTCCATGTTGGATTGGCCCGAACACAGCCATACGTCGCCGATGAGCACATCGCGGACCTTGCGTACGCTGCGGCCATCGCTGGCCTCGAGCGTCCACGGCCCGCCGGATGCGTGCGGCGGCAGCGTCGCGCGCCAGCGGCCATGCGCATCGGCGCGCGCTTCGGCGTCGGCGCCATCGAAGCGCACGTGCACCCGCGTACCCGGCGTCGCACGGCCCCAGACCGGGATGACGCGATCCCGCTGCAACACGGCGCCGTCGCTAAATGGTAGCGACAATTGCAGCCCCGCTTCGGCGTGAACGGCGGGCGCCGCCATGACGACCGCGACGAAGCCGCGTGCCGCGAAACAAAAACATCGTCGTGCGAACTCCATGCTTATGGTTTCTCCCCACATCGCGTCGTAGTTGTGGAATTGCGCGTTGCCGTACACGGCGGCTCCACCGGATCGCCGTAGACGATGCCGCGGCCGGCTGCGCCGAAATAGAGTCGGCCGAAAACGCGCGGGTCGCCGACGAGATGGTCGATACGGCCGTAGCGGTGCCCGGCATCGTCGATGCGCTGCCAGCTCGCGCCTTCGTCAGTCGAACGGAAAATGCCCTGTTCGCCCTTACGGCGGCCGGCGACGAACAAGGTCGGTGCCGTTTTGCCGGGCGCGGCCTTGCCGAAGCCGAGTGCATCGACGCCCGTGATCGATGCCATGGTCGCAGTGATGCGGCCGTCGGCGTCGCCGCGCATCAGCGCCCGATTGCGGGCTGCGATCCAGAGTAGGCCAGCCGCTGCGGGCGAAACATAGAGGCGCGGCCCCGCGGCTCCGCGTGCAGCATCGCCGAACGCGCCGCCGATCGGCGCGAAGTGCGCTCCGCGGTCGCGACTGACGTAGAGTTTTCCGCTGCGCGCAGCGCTCGCGTAGAAGCGCGACGCGTCGACACGATCGGCGAGCACATGCTCACCGCCTTCAAGACCGTCGGCAGCTGCCCAATGCCGGCCAAAATCGCGCGTCAGAAAAACCCGCTTCGACCCCGACGGCGCCCACACTACGGTCTCTGCATCCGCAGCGATCGCAATGCTGCCTGCGCCCTCGCCTTCGCCCGGTTCGCTCGCGAACGCCTGCCATGAACGGCCGCCGTCGATCGAAAATGCAGCACGCACCACGCCGCCCGCGGGATTTCTCGTCCGGCCGGCGCGCACGATCAGCTCGGGCTTGTGCGCGGCGAAGTCGATGCTCTCACCGTTGCTGTAGCGCTGCGGAATGTCGAAGTGCGGCGGTGCGACGTCGAGATCGTCGTGGCGAAAGCCGTCGAGATCGCCGAGCGCGCTCAGCAACGGCGCGCCCTGCGGCGGACTGATCAGATCGAGCGCGACGGTCTCCTCGAGACCGCGGTCTTCGAAACGCCAGTTCACCGTGCTGCCCTGATCGAAGCCGAGCATGTTCGTCGAAGCCCAGATGCCGTAACCGGTGACGAACAGCACACGATCGGAATCGAACGGATCGATCGCGATCGAAGCGATCCAGTGTGGCCGGTGCGCGGCGACCCAAGGCGCGCCGTCGTTATCGAAGCGCGAGCGTGCCAACACCGGCTGCCAGTGCGCGCCGCCGTCGCGGCTGCGGAACAGCTCGTCACCCAGATCGTAGCGTGCAAACGTCGCGGCCATCACAAGCTGCGGATTGCGCGGATCGACGGCGACAGCACCCCAACCAAAAAAACCGCGCGGCAGCGGCGTGATGTTCGTCCAGCGCTGCGCGGCCGGTTCGTATTTCCATACCGCGCCGTCGTGCATGCTGTCGGGGCCGGGTTCGTCGCCGTAACTCAAGTAGAAGGTGCCGTCCCCTGCGCGGGCCATATGGTTCGGGCGTAGGCCGATCGGCTGGCCGGGCACGGCGGTCCAGGTGCGGCCAGCGTCGGTCGAACGAAACAGACTTGTCTCGCGCGTCGATACGCCCGCGTACAAGGTTGGCGTCGGCTGGCCGGATTTGCCATTGGCTGGATCGAACTCGACGAAGACGATTCCGATCGCCTGCCTGCGCCATGCGTTCGCCGCACTCGCGCCGGCCGAGGTGGCCGCGTCGGGAAAGCTCTTAACATTGCTCCAGCTCGCGCCGCGATCTTCGCTGCGCCACAAACCCGCGCCGCGCGAACCGAAGAACAGCACGCGACCGTCGTGCGGATCGACTGCAAGGCGTTCGCCGTTGCCGCGGCCGAGTTCGTTGCCGCCGAGCTTGAACGGCAGGTCACTGCGCGCGAACGTGCGGCCGCGATCGCTCGAACGCAGGATCGCACCGTTCGGCGCGAAGTCAGCCGTGTAGGTGCCGGCGGCAAGATAGATGCGGTTCGCATCGGACGGATCGACGGCGAGGCTGTCGATGCCGAGCAGGTTGACGTCGGCCGCGCCGATCCAGTCAGTCAACGACGCCCAGCGCGCGGACGACGCATCCCAGCGATACGCACCACCGATATCGGTGCGCACGTAGAGCAGGCCTTTTTCGGACGCATGAAACACCAGCCCGGGAACGAAGCCGCCGCCACCGATGACGACGTTGCGCCAGCGATATGCCATTTGATCGCCGGTTGCCGCGCTTGCCCCCAACGTTCCTGCCAACAGCAAGGCACCCAACGCTAGGTGCCTTGCCCATGCCGAAGCCTTCATCGTCCGCGCAATCCCTGTGCGATCAGAACGACGCGCGCAGAGTCAGCGCATAGCGGCGATCGTTCACGTACCAGGAGGTGATATGTTTGCCGGCCGCATTCTGATACATGATCGTGCGCTGTTCGGCGTTGTTGAGATTGTTCATCTCCAGGCCGAGCTTGAGGTTGTCGTTGAACGCGTAGAAGACCGAACCATCCAACTGGCCGTAGGCGTCACTGAATACCGGCAGTTTCCACGCGATGTTGTTGTCGCCGCCGTTATAGCCGTTCGGACCAATCGACAACAGATAGTTGCTGCGCCAGTTGTAAGCCAGTCGGACTTGCCACGGACCCTGTTCGTAGAACACAGCGACGTTGAGGGCATTCTTCGACAGGCCATCCGCCGGCAGGTTGCCGAATCCCGAGCCATCGGTATCCAGCGGCACCGCATCGGTCGCGTTCGGCACGTGAGTCTTGCTCTTGATGTAGGTGTAGTTCGCCGACATGCCGAAGCCCTTGATCGGCAGGAAATCGAAGAACTGGTTCCAGCCGATTTCCATGCCATCGATCGTCGCCGTGCCGACATTCACCGGACGCGTGATCAGATAGTTGTAGCTGTTGCCGTCGACGCCCGGATACGCCACCAGTTGCGACTCGCGGCGGAAGTAGTCGCGAATACCCTTGTGGAACAGGTTGATCCACGCCATGCCGCCATGATCCGGATCGAAATACCATTCCAGCGACAGATCGAACTGGTTGGCCTTCATCGGCTTCAGGTACGGGTTGCTGTAGGAATCGCCCGTCAGATCCAGTTCGTCTACCGGCACAGAGGTTGCGCCGGTCGGAGGCGTATAACCGGACTTCACGTTGGCGCTCAGCACCTGATAGGCCTGCATTTGGCTGAAGTCAGGGCGCGCAATCGCCTTGGACACGGCAAAACGCGTGATCCAGTTCGGAGCGAACTCCCACTTCACGTTGAAGCTGGGCAGGACGTCGGTGTAGCTGTTCTTGGCGTTGATCGGAGTGGTCTGGCCCGCGCCCAGATAAGGGGCCAACGGCTGACTTGGAAACACCAGAAAACCTTGGGCGGCGTTTTTGGTGGTTACCGCGCGCACGCCGACGTTGCCGCTCAGATTGGCGTCGTCCAATCCGAATTCGAGCATGCCGTACGCCGCATAGGTTTTCTCGTTCTGCTCATTGGTGTGCGCAGCGTCGAGCACCGTGTTCTGGTACGTACCGGCATAGCAGCAAAGGTAAAACGGATCGGCGGCGCCATGGATGTTCTGGTAACTGGTCGGGTAGCCCAACGCGGTCGACAGCAGCGGCGCATAGAACGCACCCGGTATGTTGGAAGAGCCCCTGTAGAAGTTGTTGAACGTGTCCAGGTGCACCAGGCTGGAGTTGACCGTGCCGTTCAAGTTCAGGCCGGGCAACGGAACGCCGCCGGGCAACGCCCAATATTGCATCCAGGTCTGGAACACCGGCTTCCAGTTGTAGCCGGTATTGATATTCGTGGCATCGCGGTCGGTAATGCGCACGCCCGCCTTCACCGCATGCACAAACGCGCCGTCGAGGCTGTGCTTGATGTCGGCGCGCCAGGCCGTTTCGCTCGCCTCGTTCTGGTCCTGGTGATCCATGGTGAACCCCCAGTAGTAATTCGCGGGGTTCGTGGTGTAGCTGGAATCGACGCCGATGCGCGGCGTGCCACCGCCCAGGGCGATGTCGATGTAGGGCACGTTGACGCCCAACGCCACCGTGGAATCCAGACTCTTGGTCGTGGCCTTGATGTGCTGCAACTCGCTCGTGATTTCCGTGCTCGTACCCAGCACCCACTTCAAGCCAGTGGAGAAGTCCGTGGTCTTGGAGCGGCGGTTCGATGCGCGGATGTCCGTGCCCATCGGCATACCGCCGTCTTGTGTGAGGCGACCGGACTGGAACACGCCGCCATTCACCTGGCTCGGCTGGCTGGCGTCCACCATCACCTTCGTCGGATCGTTCTGCACGAAGATCGCATCCTCGTACCAGACCTCGTGGTACTTGCTCTGGAACGCAGTGGCATAAAGTTCCAGATCGCTGTTGGGGCGCCACTGGAAGGCCATATAAGCACCATCGCGCTTGCGGTCGTATTGCAGCGTGCGCCAGTCGGCGCCGCGCGGCACCCAGACGCCGCTCGGGTTCTTAAAGAACGGACGCACGAACAAGCCGTCGGTGCGCGTGGCCAGTTCGGAATGGGCGACATCGACGAGGAAGCCGATTTCGCCGGCGTTGGTGTCCCAGCGATTGCTATAGAGCGCGGAGACGGACGGCTTGTACTTCTTGACGAAGTCGCCGTAGTTCTCGCTGACCGACGCTGCGATCTTCTGATCCTTGAAGTCGAAGGGCATGAAGGTGCGCAGGTTCACCGAACCGCCCAGACCGCCTTCGATCATGTCGGCCTTCTGATTCTTGTAGACGTCCACACCCGACATCAGCTCGGAAGGCACGTCCTGGAAGCTGAGGCTGCGCCCACCGTTGGCGGAAAAACTGTCGCGGCCATTCAATTCGGAACGCACCTGCGTGAGACCGCGCACCTGCACGCCATTGCCTTCGGCGGAGAAATGCTCCGGGTCGCCCACAGAGAGGAAATGGTCGATGGTGACGCCGGGAATGCGCGATAAGGTTTCGGTGACGCTGCGGTCGGGCAACGCGCCGATGTCGGTTGCATTTACCGAATCGACAAAGGTGTCGGCGTAGCGCTTGGTGTCCTGCGCCTTCTCAACCGACGCGCGGATGCCGGTAACGGTAATGGCTTCGAGGCTTTCCGTCGTCGTGCCGTCGGCCGCCGTCGTCTTCTTCGGCCTGCCGTCATCGTCCTTCGCCGCGTTGTCACTTGTCGAATCCGGCACCGTCTGCGCAATCAGGGGTGCCGAAGACAACATCAAACACATGCCGATTGCAGTCGACAGGCGAGCCAGCTTGAATCGATGGGCGGCGGATGTCCGCGCGCCAGCAAATAGGTTACTCATTGTTGAAGCCCCTCCCAGTTATCAACGGCGTCAGCACGGCTTCGCTCGTTTTTCTTTGCTGGTTGTGTGCTGCTCGGGCTTGGACGTTTTGGCTACGAATCCGAGCTTCGGCACACTTTTTCTCAGTCGTGCTTGACGGTTACAGATGCTGGATTGTCCAGCGCTGTCAGACAATTATGAAAATACCACGCGAGACTAACGTTTCTTCATATGCACTTGCCGCATTGAGCACGAAGTCCGTCCGCGCCAAACGGGGCGTGGCCTGCCGAAGGCATGACGGAAGGGAATGGCCGGTGAACAGCCATGTCGACAGGCGACGCGGCTTCATCGCTGAGAGCAAAGCAGATGCAGGCCCGGCACGGCCGCAACCCCAGCGGAGCGCCTAGCCGCTGGCCGCTAGGGGCCAAGAAGTGGCGCTACGCATGCCCGACGGCACGTGCCAATGCTACGTGAACCGCATATTCTTCGGTCCAACTTGTACTACAACACGGAATCAGCTTCGATGACCGATCACGTTGTGGATTCTCGTTTTCGGACGGCAGAGTTCGGCCCAATAGAGGACATAAACTACTTGAGTCTCGGACCGTCACTAATCAGCCCCGCCATCGAAGCGCCTCGACAAAAAGGGAAAACGCCTGCGAAGCCTGCCGTCGGCTTGGATAGTAAAGGTAGTACCCTGGAAACGGCGGGCACCAATCCTCGAGTACGCGTCGAAGCTTACGCTTCGCGATATACGGTTGCACCAGATCCTCGGGGAGGTAGCAGAGACCGAAGCCATCCAACGCAGCGTTTAGTATCTGCGTCACGCCGTTGAACGTGAGCTGTCCGTCGACGCGCACGTGCAGCTCGCGCTTATTCCTTTCGAACTCCCACGCATAAAGGCCGCCGAGTGTAGGTAGGCGCATGTTGATGCAGATATGCCTGGTGAGATCTTGGGGCATATTCGGCACTCCACGCTTGCTGAAGTACGATGGCGCCCCGATCACAGCCATGCGCAACTCGGGTCCGATCGGCACGCCGATCATGTCGCTCGCTACTTGCTCGCCCATGCGCACGCCCGCGTCATAGCGCTGCGCCACAATGTCCGTTAACGCATACTCGACGACGATCTCTACTTTGATGTCGGGGTACTTCGGCAGGAACTTGGCGAGCTTTGGCCATAGGATCGTGTTCGCCGCATGGTCGCCACTCGTGATCCTGATGGTCCCGCTCGGCGTGTCGCGGAACTCGCTCAAGGCGTCCAGTTCGGATTCGATCTCCTCAAAATGCGGCGTTAGATTGAGCAGCAGCCGTTCGCCCGCCTGTGTGGCGGAAACGCTGCGTGTCGTCCGATTCAGCAAGCGCACACGCAGACGCGTTTCCAAGCCCCGAAGCGTATGGCTGAGCGCAGACGGCGAAACGCCCAACTTAGACGCAGCTCTGGTAAAGCTGCGCTCGCGGGCGACCGTTACGAATGCCAGCAAGTCATTCAAGTTCTCGCGTGCCATTGTTGAATTCCGCTCACAAGTCCATTCGCAATTTACCACCTTATCACCCGGGCCGGTCAGGATTAGATTTGCATCCAACGAATGACTTGCAACGAGTGCCTCCATGTCTACCGAACCCACTGCAGCGCGCAAAACCTTTGGCCAGCTTGCCCCGGCGCTTGCGGACTACACCGACAACATTCTATTCGGCGATGTGTGGGAGCGCCCTGGACTGTCACCGCGCGATCGTAGTTTGATCACCGTGGCCAGCCTGATTTCGCTATACCGCACGAATGAGCTGCCATTCCATCTGAAGAAGGCGCTCGACAACGGCCTGAGCAAGGACGAACTGATTGAAACGATCACGCACCTTGCGTTTTACTCGGGCTGGCCCACCGCGAGTTCTGCCGTGCAGATCGCGCAGCGCATCTTCGATGAGCGCGCCGCGTAATTCGATCACTGACCCCACGATTCCCACTTTCAACTGACCGGAGAAAGTTATGCGCGCAACCGTCATGCATGGCGCGGGCGACGTCCGCATCGAAACTGTTCCCGACGCCTCCATCGTCAATCCTACCGACGCCGTGATCCGTGTCACGCGTGCCTGCATCTGCGGCAGCGATTTGTGGCCATATCAGTCAATGAAGCCGAGCGAAGCTGGGCAACGCATCGGCCATGAGGCAATTGGCGTCGTCGAAGCCATCGGCCGCGATGTGCGCAGCATTAAAGTGGGCGACTTCGTGATCATGCCGTTCGCGTTTTCCGATGGCACCTGCACCTTCTGCCACGAACACTTGTATACCTCGTGCGTACACGGCGGATTCTTCGGCGCTGGTGAAGTCGCTGGCGCGCAGGCCGAAGCGGTACGCGTGCCCTATGCCGACGGAACGCTCTATGCGCTGAAGGTGCACGCCGATGAAACATCGATGGCATCGCTGCTCACGTTGTCCGACGTGATGGGCACCGGCCATCATGCCGCACGCATGGCGCAAGTAGGGCCTGGCAAGATTGCGGCCGTCGTCGGCGACGGCGCCGTCGGGTTGTGCGCTGTGATCGCCGCCAAGCGACTTGGTGCGAAACAAATCATCCTGCTTGGCCGTCATCCGGACCGTATCGCGCTCGGGCGCGCGTTCGGCGTAACCGACGTCGTCAGCGAACGCGGTGAAGAAGCGATCGAGCGCGTAAGAGAACTCACTGGCGGGTTCGGCGCGCACTCGGTGCTTGAGTGCGTGGGTCATGGTGAATCGGCCAACACGGCGATCCTGATTACACGCCCCGGCGGGCACTTGGGCCGTGTGGGTGTGCCGCAGCAGGAAACTCTGCCGTCATCGCTGCCCGCATTCTTCCACAACATCACGATAGGAGGCGGACCAGCACCGGTGCGCGCCTATATCGAAGAACTTCTGCCGGATGTGCTGGAAGGCCGCATCGAACCGGGTCGCGTATTCGACCGCGTGACGAATCTCGACGGCGTGCCGCAAGGGTATCGTGACATGAACGATCGCAAGGCGATCAAGGTGATGGTAAAACCATCATGAAAGCAGTTGCGGAATCAAACGACGACACTCATGCGCGTGGGCGCTGGTGGATGGACGAACTGAGTCGCCTGGCTGCTGCCGACGATCTCCATATTTCTCCGTTACGTGCTGATGGCGTCACCTACGGCACGCCGACGTGGATATGGTCGGTAGTAGTCGACGACGATCTGTATGTGCGTGCCTACCACGGCACGCGCTCCCGCTGGTATCGAGCCGCGCTCGCGCAGCGCGCCGGTCGTATCCGCGCCATTGGCACGACATACGAAGTCACATTCGAACCCGTAGCCGGTTCGAACCAGAGCCGCATCGATGCTGCATATCGGGCGAAATACGGCGACAGTCCTTACCTCGATGCAATGATCGGCGAACAGGCGTGCGCCGCCACCGTCAAGATAACGCCACGCGCCGAATAGTCATTTCATCGGATCGATCTTTTGCATCGGAGGAAACCACAATGGAGTTGAAACGAGCAGGATCACAACCATCCGCGAAAGGGTCCGCAGAATTTTTCACGGGTAGCGTACGCATCGATCCGCTGAACGCGCCGCCGGCGCCGGCCCGCGTTTCGTGCGCCAGCGTGACTTTCGAGCCCGGCGCGCGCACGGCGTGGCACAAGCACCCGCTTGGCCAGACCCTGGTTGTGACTTCCGGTTGCGGCTGGACCCAATGTGAAGGCGAGCCGATCGTCGAGATCCGTGCCGGTGACGTTATCTGGTGTCCGCCCGGGCACAGGCACTGGCACGGCGCGACGCCAACGACGGCGATGACGCACATCGCGATCCAGGAAGCGCTCGACGGAAAGAACGTGGAATGGTTGGAGAAGGTCTCCGACGAGCAATACCTCGCAGGTTCGAAACAGGACACGGCGCAGTAATTCAGAAATTCTTGGAAGGTAAATCATGAAGGTAGGAATTCTCGGATCGAGCGACGTCGCTAAATCCCTGGCCAGTGGCTTTCTCAATGAAGGCCACCAAGTCATGTTGGGCTCGCGGGCGCCAGAGAAGTTGACGTCCTGGGTGAGCGAAAGCGGCAATAGCGCGTCGCGAGGAACGTTCGCTGAGACCGCGCGATTTGGAGAACTCGTGGTCCTCGCCGTTCATGGAACCAAATCCGTGGAAGCGATCCAGACGGCCGGTGCGGAAAATTTCAAGGGTAAGGTCGTTATGGACGCTACCAACCCCCTGGAGATGTCAGAAGGCCTTCCGAAGCTGGTCGGTGGTCTCGGCAGTTCTGCGGGCGAACTCAATCAAAAGGCACTATCTGGCGCCTTTGTCATCAAAGCGTTCAATACCGTGGGTAACGCACATTTCTACAAGCCGCAGTTTGCCGGTGGTCCACCGGACATGTTTCTTTGCGGTGACGATGGGAAAGCAAAAGAACAAGTTTCAGCGATCTGCAGAGCCTTTGGCTGGAACCCGATCGATGTCGGCGGCATTGCGCTTTCGCATTACCTCGAGGCCACTGCGATGATCTGGATCATCACCGCATTCACCGGTGGACACTGGAACCAAGCGTTCAAGCTGCTGAGAAAATAACAGCTATCTGAAGTAACGCCGGCAGCGACTGGCGCGCGACATCCCTCTTCACCGTTTAATCGCAACTCAACTCCAACAGGATATACATCAATGAAACTTCTCTGCCTCGACGTTCCCCAACCCGGCGCCGCGATGGAAAAATACGCGCCACACATGCAGGCCGAGGTGCGCCACACCTGGAAGGCCTACAAAGGCGGCCTGGTGCGCGACATCTACTTCCGCCAGGACCGTCCCGGTGTCGCTATCATCGCCGAGGCCGACTCGGTGGAAGCCGCGAAAGCCACGCTAATGGAGTTTCCGCTGGCGAAGGCTGGCCTCATTGGCTGGGACGTCATCCCGCTGGGAGCGTTCGCCAACTGGGAACTGCTATTCGCTACGAGCAACGCCTGACGGACTTCATCAGTGCGAGTGCTGGCCGCTTGTATTCGGCAGTCTCGGAAGATGACTGGCGATGTCGGTCTCGCAATACGAGCGAGACCAAAAAATAGCGATTTGTGGCGATATGAAACGGGTAAATGGCCGCGCGCAGATTGATTCGGATCAAATCGGCGTTTCTTTCACGCCAAGTTCGCGGATCGCTCAGGGGCCGTGTGGCCGTGCGAGCTTTTCTGGGCTGAGAATTCCTTCCAGCGCTTCTTGCGTCAGTAATCCGCGTTGCAGAACGATGTGGCCGACGCCGGCGCCGGTCGCTTGTGCTTCGACTGCCACTTCCGTCGCCGCCACGTAACCAATATGCGGGTTCAACGCCGTGGCGATGCCGATGGAGTTTTCGACCTGCTGACGCAAGCGATCCTTGTTCGCTGTTATTTCCACCACGCAATTCTTCGCCAGGGTTTCACAGCCGCGGCGAAGGTGAGAAAGGCTGCGGAATAGACTCAACGCAATAATCGGCTCGAACGCATTCAACTGCAGCTGTCCCGACTGGGCGGCAAAAGTGATGGTGACATCGTTGCCGATGACTTCGAAAGCAATCTGGTTGACGACTTCGGGAATCACCGGATTGATCTTGCCCGGCATGATCGACGAACCCGACTGCCGCGGCGGCAGGTTGATCTCGCCGAGTCCCGCGCGCGGCCCCGATGCTAGCAGGCGCAGGTCGTTGCAGATCTTGCCGAGCTTCACCGCGACGCGCTTCAACGCGCCGGACAGATGCACGAACACGCCGCAGTCCTGAGTTGATTCGATCAAATCAGGAGCGGTGATGAGGTCGATGCCGGTCAACTCCGACAGCTTGCGCCGAACGAGGTCTGCGTAACCCGGATGCGAGTTGATGCCCGTGCCGATCGCGGTCGCGCCAAGATTGATCTCGCGCAGGAAGGCCATCGCCTCGACAAGGCGCAGCATGTCCTCGTCCATCATCACCGCATAGGTACCGAATTCTTGGCCGAGCGTCATCGGCACGGCGTCCTGCAGCTGCGTGCGTCCAACCTTGAGCACGTCGGCGAATTCCTCACGCTTGGCGAGGAACGCATTGCGCAATTCGGCCATCGCGACGAGCAGCGCCTGTGCCTGCGCCCACGCGGCAAGCTTCAACGCGGTCGGATAGACGTCGTTCGTGCTCTGGCCAAGGTTGACGTGCTCGTTGGGATGTAGATGACGGAAATCGCCTTTGCTATGCCCCATCCATTCGAGCGCACGGTTGGCGACGACCTCGTTCGCATTCATGTTCGTCGATGTGCCCGCACCACCTTGGATCACGTCGACGACGAACTGGTCGTGCAGCGCGCCGGCGCGGATCTCGGCACAGGCGCGAACAATCGCATCCGTCCGCGGCGCATCGAGCAAACCCAGCTCGTTGTTGGCCAGCGCCGCAGCTTGTTTGATTGCGGCGAGCGCGGCGATCAGCTCAGGGTTGTGGCCGATACGCTCGCCGCTGATCGGAAAATTTTCGATCGCACGCAGCGTATGCACGCCCCAATAGACATCGGCAGGCACCTCGCGATCGCCGAGCAGATCGTGTTCGACTCGAAAGGTCATCGCAGGCTCAGTCCAGGCCGCCCTGGCACAGATATTTGATGTGCATGTATTCGTCGATGCCGTAACGCGAGCCTTCGCGGCCGTAGCCCGACGCCTTGATGCCGCCGAACGGGGCGGCCTCGGCGGCAACGGCGCCCTCGTTGATGCCGATCAGGCCCGACTCGAGCGCTGACGCGAGCCGCGCAATGCGGCGCACATCGCGCGTGTAGAAATACGCGGCCAGTCCGTATGGCGTGCCGTTGGCTTCGGCCACGACCGCGCCTTCGTCGTTGAAACGGGACACGGGCACGACCGGGCCGAACGTTTCTTCGCAGGAACAGTCCATCGTCGCGGTCACTCCGGTCAGCACGGTCGGTTGGAAATAGTTCGGTCCGAGAGCGGGCAATGGTTCACCGCCGCTAACGACCTGCGCGCCTTTGGACAACGCGTCGCGCACGTGGCGCTCGACCTTTTCCACCGCACGCGCATTGATCAGCGGCCCGATCTGCGAAACGGGATCGCTCGCCGGGCCGACCTTGAGCGCAGCCACGCGCTTGACCAGGCGCTGCACGAAGTCGTCGTGCACTGCGTCGTGGACGTAGACGCGGTTCGGACACACGCAGGTCTGTCCGCCATTGCGGAACTTCGACGCCATCAGTCCGTCCACGGCGGCGTCGAGATCGGCGTCCTCGAAAACGATGAACGGCGCGTTGCCGCCGAGCTCCAACGACAGCTTCTTCAGCGTATCGGCGCTGGCGCGCGCGAGATGCCGGCCGACCGGCGTGGAGCCGGTGAAGGTCAGCTTGCGCACGCGCGTATCGGCCAGCCAGACGTCGACGACTTCGGGCGCATGCGCGCGCGAAGCAGTGACGAGGTTGAGCACGCCAGCTGGCACGCCGGCTTCTTCGGCCAGCTTCGCCAATGCGAGCGCGGTCAGTGGCGTGTCCTCGGCCGGCTTGGCGACCACCGTGCAGCCGGCGGCCAGGGCCGGCGCGATCTTGCGCGCGATCATCGCCGCCGGAAAATTCCACGGCGAGATCGCGGCGATCACGCCGACCGGTTCCTTCACCGCGAACATCTGCCGTCCGCGCACCGGCGGCGGGATCACGTCGCCGTAGCTGCGTACCGCCTCGGCGGCGAACCATTCGACGTAGCTGGCGGCGTAGGCGATCTCGCCGATCGCCTCGGCGAGCGGCTTGCCCTGCTCGCGAGAGATCAGCTTGCCGAGATCTTCCTTGTGTTCGAGCAGCAGCGCATTCCAGCGCGCGAGGATGCGCGAGCGATCACGTGCGGGCACGGCGCGCCACGCGGGGAACGCCGCGTGGGCGGATTCGAGCGCAGCGCGTGCGTCGTCTGCGCCGCCATCCGGCACGCTCGCGAACGCCCGTGCGAGCGCGGGATCCTCGACGTCATAGCGCGCGCCACTGGCAGCCTCGCACCAACGACCGCCGATGAAATGCTTGGAGCGCAACAGATCGTCACGTTGCAAAGTCAGAGACATGGTGAATGCCTTAATTGTGAGTCAGTGAAGAATTTCGCTTTGTTCGTCATTCCCACAAAAAGCGGAAATGACACCCCGTTGCTCAGCCCGCCGCAACGAGCCGAGCGATGGCCTCGCCTACTTCGCTCGTGGTTGCATTGCCGCCCAGGTCGGCCGTGCGCGGGCCGTCGCGCAGCACCTGTTCGATCGCGGCGAGGATCGCATCATGCGCGGCGCGGCCTGCACCCTGCCCTTTGCCGAGGAAGTCGAGCATCAGCGCGCCCGACCAGACCATCGCGATCGGGTTGGCGATAGCCTTGCCGGCAATGTCCGGCGCGGACCCGTGCACGGGCTCGAACAGCGAGGGAAACGTACGATCGGGATTGAGATTGGCCGACGGAGCCAGACCGATCGTGCCGGTCGTCGCCGGGCCGAGATCAGAAAGAATGTCGCCGAACAGATTCGATGCGACGACGACATCAAAGCGACCCGGCTGCAGCACGAAGCGTGCGCACAGAATGTCGATGTGCTGCTTGTCCACCGCCACCTGCGGATAGCCGGCGCCGATCGCGTCGGCACGCCCGTCCCACCACGGCATGCTGATCGCGATACCGTTGCTCTTCGTCGCCACGGTGAGGTGTTTGCGCGGACGCGAATTGGCCAGCTCGAACGCATAACGCAGCACACGATCGGCGCCGAAGCGCGAATACACCGACTCCTGGATCACGATCTCGCGCTCGGTGCCGGCATACATGATGCCGCCGAGCGAGGTGTACTCGCCTTCGGTGTTCTCGCGCACCACGTAGTAGTCGATGTCGCCCGGCTTGCGCCCGGCGAGCGGGCACGGCACGCCCTCGAACAGGCGCACCGGCCGCAAGTTGATGTACTGATCGAATTCGCGGCGGAACTTGAGCAGCGAACCCCACAATGACACGTGGTCTGGCACTGTCGCCGGC
The DNA here is from genome assembly GCF_000378125.1 of Rudaea cellulosilytica DSM 22992. Lineage (GTDB taxonomy): Bacteria > Pseudomonadota > Gammaproteobacteria > Xanthomonadales > Rhodanobacteraceae > Rudaea > Rudaea cellulosilytica. The sequence continues at coordinate 69,237 of NZ_KB899244.1, forward strand.
CAGCCGACGGCGCCGAAATACAGCGCATCCATGCCTTGCAGTTGCGCCTTCCAGTCGTCGGGCATCATCTGCCCGTGCTGTGCGTAGTAGTCGCAGTGTGCCCAGTCGAAATGGACGAAATCCAAATCGATACCGAAGCGCCGTGCGGCGGCCTGGAGCACGCGCATCCCCTCGGGCATGACTTCCTTGCCGATGCCATCGCCAGGCAGGAAGGCAATGCGATATTTGCTCATGGTACGAAAACTCCTGTGGGCGCGGGCCTGGCGGCCAGCACTTCGTCAAGCCAGCCGGTGCGCAATTCGGGAACCGAGCGCGCCAGTTGTTCGTAATAGGGATGGTGAGGACCGCGTGCATAGTCTTCGCGTGCGATCTGCGCGAGCTTGCGCCCGTAGCGCATGACCACGATGGCGTCGCACACCGCACGCACGCTGTGCATGTCGTGGCTGATGAACAGATACGACGCCTTGACTTCGCGCCGCAACTCGCAAATCAGATCGAGAATGGCCGCGGCGACGACGGGGTCGAGCGCGGAAGTCACTTCGTCGCAGAGGATAAGGTCAGGCTGCGCGGCGAGCGCCCGCGCAAGGTTCACGCGTTGCTTCTGGCCGCCGGACAAGCCCACGCAGCTGCGCTCTGCGAGCGTCGCCGGCAGTTTGACCAAGTCGAGTAATTCGGCAACGCGACGCCGACGCGCGTTCGCGTCCATGTCGTGAAAAAAAGCGAGCGGTCGTTCGAGAATCTTCGCCACCGTATGCGCGGGATTGAGCGCGGTGTCGGCATGCTGGAACACGATCTGCACGCGACGCAGCGTCTCGCGGTCGCGCTGCGCCAGCGTCGCGGGCAATGGATGCCCGCCAAAGCGGATCGTGCCGGCAGCGGGCGCGATCAACCCGGCGATGCAGCGCGCCAGCGTCGATTTGCCGGAACCGGATTCGCCGATCACACCGATGGCCTGCCCCGCATACAACTGGATCTCGACGTCTTCGAGCACCGGGTGTTCGCACTTGCCGTCGCGCACGCGGCCATAGCCGGCCGACAGTGCGGTGACTTCGAGCAGCGGCATCGCAGAGGGTTGGGCGGACACGTCCGGCGCGCGCTCGCCGATGCGCGAGGCTGCGAGCAGGCTGCGCGTGTAGTCGTCTGCGGGCGAGGCAAGAATCTGCACCGTGCTGGCACATTCGCGCATGCGGCCATGGCGCAGCACGAGAATACTATCCGCCATCTGCGCGACGACGGCGAGATCGTGGCTGACGTAGATCGCGCTGACGCCACGCTCGCGCATGGCGCGGCGGAATGCGGCGAGCACTTCGACCTGAGTCGTCACATCGAGCGCCGTGGTCGGCTCGTCGAAGATGACGACGTCCGGATCGGCGATCAGGGCCATCGCCGCCATCAACCTCTGCAACTGGCCGCCGGAAACTTCGTGCGGATAACGCTGACCAATCGTCTCGGCATCCGGCAGCGCCAGTTCGCGGAACAACGCGATTGCTTTGCGTTCAGCCGCAGCGCGCTCGAGCACGCCGTGCAGCAGCGCGGGTTCGACCACCTGATCGAGAAGCCGCCGCGAGGGATTGAACGAAGCCGCCGCGCTCTGCGCGATATAGGCGATCTTACGGCCGCGCAGCGCACGCTTGCCCGATTCGGCCAGCGTCAATACATCGACCTCGCCCACCCGCACACGGCCGCTGGCAATACGGCAGCCGCGACGCGCGTAACCCATCAGCGCAAGCGCGATGGTGGTCTTGCCGGAACCGGATTCACCGATCAGTGCCAACACCTGCCCCGGCTCGACCGTGAAGCTGATGTCGTGCACGAGGCCGACGTCGCCCGCGACGATACGCAGGTTCTCCACTTCGATGCGCGCGCCCATCAGCGCACCGCCTTGCGCGCATCGCGCCCGGGCAACGCGTCGACGACAAGATTGACCGCCATCGTGAGCGTGGCGATCGCCAGCGCCGGTGCGACGACGGCGAGGCCGCCTTCCCACAATGCGCCGAGGTTTTCGCGCACCAGCGTGCCCCAATCCGCCGCGGGCGGCTGCACGCCGAGGCCGAGGAAGCTCAGGCTGGCGAGCAGCAGCACGACGTAGACGAAACGCAGGCCGAGGTCGACAAGCATCGGCGCCGCAATATTCGGTAGCACCTCATGCAGCATCAGATACCAGCGCGATTCGCCGCGCGTGCGCGCAACCACCACGTAGTCGAGGGCGGCAACATTCACGGCGAGCGCGCGCGCGATTCGGTACGCGCCGGGCACGTAAATGACGGCCGCGGTCGTCACCAGCAGCGGAACGGACGTGCCAAACGCGGCGACCATGATCAGCGCGAACAGCTTGCTCGGAATCGAAATCAGCGTATCCATGCCGCGGCTCAGCACGGTGTCGAGCCAGCCACCGCTGACCGCGGCGAGCAGCGCGAAACCGGTGCCGACGGCGCTGGCGCCCACCGCGGCGACCAACGCCACGACGACGGTGTAGCGTGCGCCGAGAAGCACACGTGCGAGCATGTCGCGACCGAGATAGTCGGCACCGAGCCAGTGCCCGATTTGCGCCGGCGCAAATACCGGTAATCCGCCGATGTCCTGTGCACCCGCCGATATCCACGACGGGGCCGCAAGTGCGACCAGCAGCCACGCCAGGATGACGAGCAGCCCGAGTGTGCCGGGCACGCCGAGGCCGAACACGCCCGAGCGGCGGCGTGCAGACGCAGCGGAAGCGGACCGGGCAGGAACCGATGCGTTCATCGGGCGTGGCGCAACCGCGGGTTGGCCAGGATGCCGATCACGTCGGCGATCAGCACGAGCAGCAGATAACCGGCACAGAAGATCATCGTGCAGGTCTGCACCAGCGGCATGTCGCGCTGGCTGACGCCGTCGACCATCAGCTTGGCGACGCCGGGATAGTGGAAGATCGTCTCGACGATGATCACGCCGCCGAGCAGGTACGACGTGCTCAGGGCAACGGCATTGGCGATCGGCCCGATCGCATTCGGCATGGCCTCACGCAGGACGAGGCGCAGCGGCGGCACGCCCTTCAGCCGCGCCATTTCGATGTACGGCGCATCGAGTTGGTCGGCAAGCGCCGCGCGCGTCATGCGCATCATCTGCGCAACGACCACGCAGCACAGCGTCAGCACCGGCATCACGAATACGCGCGCGGCGCCGGACAGCGAATCGATGTCGCTGGCATAGGACAGCGCCGGCAGCCAGCCGAGCTTGACCGAAAGCAGCAGCACGGCGAGCGTGGCGATGAGGAATTCCGGCACCGAGACGAGCACGACCGCGCCATTGTTGAGCAAGCGATCGAGCCAGCCGCCGCGGAACACTGCCGCGAGCGTGCCGAGCAGCAGTGCGAGCGGCACTGCGATCACCGCAGTTACCGCCGCGAGCAGCAGCGAGTTCGGCAAGCGGTTGCCGATCAACTCCATCACCGGCGCATCGCTGACCAGCGAACGACCCGGATTGCCGGTGACGAGTCCGCCAAGCCAGTGCAGGTAGCGCAACGGCAGCGGTTGATCGAGGCCCATCTGCGTGCGCAGCGCGGCCAGCGTTTCCGGCGTTGCGTCCTGGCCGAGCAGTTCCTGCGCGGCATCGCCGGGTAGGACCGCGGTGATCAGGAACACGACGACCGACACGAGCAACAGCGAGATCAGCGCGAGCCCGAGACGTTGCAGTATCAGACGCAGCAGCGGGCTCATGCGTCCCACCATACGTGTTCGGCGAACTCGTAGCCCATCAGCCCGCCGACCGGAATCGTCGACAAGCCCTTCAGACGCGCGTTGTGCGCGTCGAGCGAAGAAAGGAACAGCGGAATCGCCACGCCACCCTTTTCGTGGATCATCATCTGCATGTCGGCGTACATCGCCTTGCGCTTGGACTCGTCCACTTCGGAACGTGCGGCCACGAGCAACTGGTCGAACTGCGGATCCTTCCAGTGCGCGTCGTTGTTGACCGCACGGGACTCGAAGAACTCGGTCAATACCGCGTCGGCGTTGGGCCGTGGATTGACATTGCCCCAGCCCACCGCGCTCTTGCCCCAGTAGTGGGACCAATAGCCGTCCGGCGGCATGCGTTGCAATTGCAGATTCATGCCGATGCGATTCGCGCTTTGCTGCAGCGCCAGCGTCATCTCGACGCTGAGATTCGCCACGGGCGAGGCGACGACGGGAATCGGCGTATTGCCCAGGTCGCTGCGCTCGAAGTGATAGCGCGCCTTGTCGAGATCGAGTTCGCGCTGCGGCAGGCCGGCGAAGTAGAAACGGTTGGACGGATGGATCGGCTGATCGTTGGCGACGATGGCATTGCCGAGCGCGACCGACTCGGCGATGCGCGCGCGATCGAACAGCAGCTTGATCGCGATGACGAAATCCGCGTTGCTGCCGGGCGCCATGTCCTGACGCATCGCGAGATCGCTGTACTGGCCCGACGACTGGCGGAACACGGCGAATCCCGGCGCGCCTTCCACGCGCCGCACCGAGCGCGGATCGAGCGCGGCGACGAGATCGAGGTCGCCCGACAGCAGCGCGTTGACGCGCGCGCCTTCGTCGCCTAGGCCGGCAAGTTCGACCTCGTCCACGTACGGGCGACCTTCGCGCCAGTAATCGCGGTTGCGTACCACGATCGAGCGCAGGCCGCGCTTGAATTCCTTGAGCTTGAACGGGCCGGTGCCGATTCCAGAGTTGAAGTCGCGCGTGCCGGCGGGAACGATGGCGAATGGGAACGTCGCCAGCGTCGCCGGCAGGTCGGCGTTGGACTGGTGCAGCAGGACTTCGACTTCGCCGGGCGCGGACGCGCGCACGCTGTCGATCTGGTCGGCGAGCACTTTTGCGCGCGAAATCGTTGCCGGATCCTTATGCCGCATCAGCGAGAACACGACGTCCTCCGCGCGCAGCGCGCGACCGTCGTGAAAATGCACGCCGCCGCGCAGCTTGAACGTCCAGCGCTTCGCATCGTCGCTGTCGAAACGCTCGGCCAGCGCGGGCTGCGGAGCGAGACTGGCATCGAAGCTCGTCAGGCAGTTGTAGAGCATGCGCGAACGCGCATAGTCGGTCTGATTCGAGAGGCGTGCAGGATCGAGCGTATCGGCGATCGACGAGGCAGCGCTGGCTACGCGCACACGGCCGCCGTAGCGCGGCTGTGCCGCCGCGACGCCTTGCGCAAGCGCGGCGATGCGATGCGACGCGGCCAGCGCCATGCCGGCACCGGCCAGCATCTTCAACACATCGCGACGCGAAGCGCCGCGCGCGAGCGCATCGAGGACACGACCACTGTCGGCCGTTCCGAGAAGATCGCGCAGGCGTGGATCGCTCATGCGCCGGCGCCGTTTACAGGCCGACGAGCGCGGCCAAACCGCCGGCGTCGGCGATCTCGGTGTAGCCGTATTCGGGATTGCCGGGGCCATGGCCGCGGTTGATCCAGGCCTTGTCGCGAATGCCGATGTCGAACGCAGTCATCAAGTCGTAGCGCAGGCTCGAGGACACGTGCAGCATGTCTTCCGGATTGCAGCCGAGCGCATCGATCATATACTCGAACGGGCGCATGCGCGGCTTGTACGCCTGCGCCTGCTCGGCGGTGTAGACGCGATGGAACGGCACGCCGAGCAACTTCACGTTTTTCAGAATGTCTTTATCGTCGGCGTTGGACAAGATCACGAGCGGAATCTTGTCGGCGATCTTGGCCAGACCCGCTACGACATCCGGATGCGGCCCCCAGGTCGGCACCGCGTCGCAGATGCGCTGCGCTTCGGCGTCGATGTACTGAAATTTCCATTTGCGCGTGAGCCGGCGCAGCGAGTTTTTCAACACGTCGCCGAGCGGCTGCCACGCACCGAGCACTTCGTCGAGACGATAGGCGGTGAAGTCGACGAGGAATCGCGGCATGTCCTCCGCCTTGACGCGGTCGGCGAAGATCTCGCGCGCCATATCGTTCGGCTTGTAGTTGATCAGCGTGCCGTAGCAGTCGAAGGAGATGTACTTGGGCCTGAAGGTCATCGCAGCGCACCTGTCGCGAGTTGGAATCGGAATTTCTGAGATTGAAGCATGCGCCCAGTCGCGCGTCATCGCGTTGTCGAGGCCGGCCTCGTCGAAAACTGCGGTTTGGCCCCCTGCGCTCAGCAGATCAAGCTGGCCGGTAGATCGCGTAGACCTTCTTTACGTATTCCCGGCTCTCCCAACTGCACTGCGCCCCCTGCTCGACGAGGAAGATGTCGCCCTTCTTGAACGTGCCTTCGCGGCCTGCGCCATCCACGAACGTCACGCTGCCAGCCAACAGGTACATCAGTTCGAAATGACGGTAAGGCATGGCCAGGCGATGATAGGGAGTCGAATCCCAGGTTCCGCAGACGAATTCGCCATCGGGCGAACGGTAGTCGCTGTAGTTGCGGCAGCTCGGCGTCGGCCCCACCAGCAACTCGGCTAGCGGTGCGCCGGACGGCGTGAGCTGTGGGCTTCCCTCGACTGGGATCATGGCCGCCTTGTCGTCCGGGCCGCCGCTGCGACGCAGGAAGATAAGAGTGACCGCCTCATCGGCCGACCAGGCAATGCTCGCGCCACGGGTCAGCACGACACTGGCGTCAGGCTCCAGCGCTAGCGCACGCCCATCCGCTTCCAGCGTCACCCTGCCCTTGTGCACGATCAGGAATTCATCCGCCGGCATCGAGGCGACCTTACCCCAACCTGGCGGCAGCTGCAGCACCCCGACTGTCACCGGTCCTTCCGTCGTGGGAAGCAGGCTGCGGCAGACGAGAAAAGGATCTTCGCCTCCTGCCAGGGCAACCGGCACTGTCGCTGCTTCGCTGTCCGCAAACGCACGAAGATCGACGAAGGATCGCACCACGGGCGCCGCTTTCGGAACAGGTTGAGGACTGCTCATTGCTTGGATTCTCCTCTATGAAATCGGATTCGATCATCAAGATGGTTTTCGACCGAACTCGCCGCTCGTCATTCCTGCCTAGAGCATGCGCGAATGACCAGCGAGAGCACGGCGACGCAATATCAAAACTCCGACACCTTGCCCCATTGCGATTTGTCGAAGCGGGACAGGCGGTATTGCGAGGTTTCGGCGATGGGCTTGCGCCCCAGCACCAAATCGGCGACGAGGTGCCCGGCACCGGGACCAATGCCGAAGCCGTGTCCGGAAAAACCCGCCGCCAGAAGCAGCCCTTTCACGCCGATATCACCGTCGATCACCGGAATGCCGTCCGGAGTGGAATCGATATAGCCGGCCCATTCCGCCTGCACCGGTACGTTTTGCAATTCCGGCAGCAAGGCGCGTGCACGTTTCAAGATCAAGTCGAGCGTATTGCGCGAGGGTCGCGGATCGAGGATGCGCATGGCTTCCATCGGTGTCGGACGATCCATCGCCCAGCGTTGGCGCGTTTCGAAACCGGCTTGCCATGCCTGCAATCCACCCGGGGAAAGTAGCCGCCAGCGTTTGGCGAACATCGGCAGGAAATGTTTCGCGGCGCCAATCATGCCCGGAGTGGGATCGACTTTGCCGAAACCGGAAATGGCCAAGGTATGCGCGCCGTCACTGCGACGCGTCACGGAGACGGCCGATGTGTGCAGTGCCGCGGGCAGCCCTTTTGCACCGGGTGCGACGGACAATATCGAACTGCGTATCGCCGCCTGTGGAAACGCGATGCCGAGCTGACGCAGGAAACTCGCTGCCCATGCCCCGCCCGACAGGACGACCTGCCGCGTGCGGATGACGCCGCGCTCGGTGATCACGCCACAAACCGAGCCCGCTTGTCGTTCGATGCCGCGCGCGGCGCAGTTCTGCACGATCATGCCGCCGTGCTTGAGCACGCCCCGTGCGATCGTCGGAGCGGCGCTCGACGGGTCCGCGGTCCCGTCGGTCGGTGACCACACGCCGCCCCTCCATGGTTTGCCCGTTGCCGCACCGCGTTCAGTGGCCTCCGCCGCGCTCAGCATGTACGTGACGACGCCTTCGCCGCGGGCGAACTTTCCCCAGGCCGCCCAGGTTTCGATCTCCTTCTCGTCGTTGGACAGGTAGAGAAGACCGCAACGCGAGAATCCGGGATTTTCACCGATGTCCGCGGCCATCTCCTCCCATAGCGCAAGGCTTCTGGTAGAAAGCGGCAATTCGCGCGCGTCGCGGTTCTGCTGGCGGCACCAGCCCCAGTTGCGGCTCGATTGTTCCGCGCCGACGCGGCCTTTTTCGAGCAGGACGACGCGCTGGCCCGCGCGAGCCAGCCAATAGGCCGTACTCGTTCCGACGATGCCGGCACCGATCACCACGGTATCGGCACTGGCCGGCAGCGCATCGGCGGTAACGACGGTCATCAACGGGGGAGACATCGATTTTCCTGTTCTCAACAATCTTGGTTCGCGCATGTTTGGCCGAGCGCGGCGTGGCTATGGATATCGCGTCGCACAGGGAGTTGCAGTTGCTCTTTCAACCCGAGCCGTGCCGGTGAAACTAAGGGGAAAATGGCGGCATAGGGTTCTGCATCCGCGCTGCAAATGATGTTGCGCAATTGCGAAGCGGATGACCACGACAGTAAATGCCGCCGCATGCCTCCCTACCGCTGATCTGCCCGAAGTCGGCCACACGCCTCTCCGCGTCAATGCAGCATGTCCTGCAGTTTGTAATAGGCGCCCACGAGCGGAAGAAACCAGGTCGGGCCGAAATGACCTGGAATGGCCGGCCAGTCGAAGTCCTTCCAGGGGTTCAGAGAGATGTTGCCGTCCATCACTTCGGCCATGACCTTGCCCATATAGGTCGACATCTGGGTGCCGTGCCCGCTGTACCCCATCGAGTAGAACAGGCCGTCGTGCTCGCCGGCGCGCGGCAGGCGATCGGCAGTCATGTCGACCATGCCGCCCCAGCAATAGTCGATGCGCACGTTCGTAAGCGAGGGGAAAACTTGCAACATCGAGCGTTGCAGAATCTTGCCGCTCTTGATGTCCGATCGGGCGCCGGACTTGGCAAAGCGGGCACGGCCGCCGAACAGCAGGCGGTTGTCGGGCGTGACGCGGAAGTAGCTGACGAAGTTCATCGTGTCGGCTGCGTTGCGGCGGCGAGGCAGAAGCCGATCGAGCAGGTCGATCGGCAGCGGCTCGGTGACGATGAGGAATGCCCCCACCGGCACGATGCGGCGCCGGTAGTACGAGAGCGGACCCACGGCCGAAGTGCCGGTGGCCAGCAATACCTGGCGCGCGCGGACAACGCCCTGCGGCGTCGACAGCTCGTGCGCATGGCCGTTCAGCCGTTTCAACCCTGTGACCGGCGCCGATTCGTGAATCTTCACCCCGCGCCGCGTGGCAGCGGTGGCAAGGCCATGGACGAACTTGCCCATGTGCATGGCCGCGCTTTTTTTGAAGATCATGCCGCCGAAATAACGATCCGAGCCGAGTTCGGAAGCCAGTTCCTGTCGTGAAACCATGTAGGTTTCGGGGTCGGCGCCGCGCGCGAGCATTTCCTGCGAACGCGCCAGCTTGTCGTAGTGGGCGGGTTTGGCGGCGAGCTTGAGCTTGCCCACGCGATGGAAATCGCAATCGATTCCTTCTTCGCGAATGATGGTTTCGACCGTATCGACTGCCGTGTCGAAGCTCTGATAAAGCCTTTTCGCCACAGTCTCGCCAAACCGGTTCGCCATGCCGAAGTAATCCTGGGCGAAACCGTTGTTGCACATGCCGCCGTTGCGGCCCGACGCGCAGCCGCCCACCATTCCCGCTTCCAACAGCATGACGCTCGCACCTTTTTTGGCCAGGGCGATCGAGGCGGACAAGCCAGTGAAACCGCCGCCGACAACGGCGACGCCGACTTCGCCTTCGACGGGGCCTTTCGCGCCGTCGCTGAAGCGCGGCGCCGTATCCAACCAATAGGGAGTCAGTTTCATGAGGTTGTTTTTTCGAATCGGATGAAGGTTGCCGAATGCGTCGTCGCGGAATGTTTCATCGCTAGCCGAGAGATTGGCTGGCCAGCGCAAACATGCGCGCTGCGGTTGAAGGATCGGGTCTATGCCCGCGGATCATCGTCGTGACGCTTCCGACCTCGGCAAGGCCGACAGCCGCCAACCACGAAGACAAACCGCTATCGCCCGGCGTATCGACGCGCAGGAATTCTCCGGCCTTGCGTCGCATGAAGTGAAGTATCAGGGCTTTCGCATCGTCGACGCTTTTTGCTGCGACGGGTCCGATCGTGTACCCGAGACCGAAGCGGCGGCAGACGGCAAAGCCCTGGATGTTCCCGTTGCGCTCGATTACCGCGGTTGCACCCACCCTGGTGAGTTCCGTGAGCAGCGACCGGCGAACGACAGCGGAAGTGCACCGATCGAGTTCGAGTATCGCGCGCAGGTCGAACGGAGCCGCCGGCCTGATGTCGCCGACCTCGCTCATCGAAACGGCCGTATCCGCCGACGTCGTTGCCTGATGCTGGTGAACGGTTCCGACACTTTCGAACCCGAGCGCCTCGTAAAGACGGAGCCCTTCCCGTGTGGAATTCAGCAGGATGGTTCGCTCGCCCATGTCGCGCAGCAGATTCGTCGTCAATGCGCGTCCCAATCCACGGCGCTGCATCGAAGAGGAGACGATGATCATGCCGCAGGTCGCGAACGCGTCGCCATACGGCCACCACAGGGCCGATGCGACGAGGCGCCCTGCGCATTCCGCGACGATTCCGTGCCCCAGATCCAGCGCAAAGCGCCAGTCCTCGCTTCGATAAGGCCAGCCCATTTCGGCTGACAGTGCGGTGGCGCGGTCGGCATCGGCATCGCTCATCGCACGCAGCGAAATGGGCCGAATGGCTGCGATGTCGTCACCCTCCCCGACAATGTTTCCCTGGAAATCGGCGCGCTTCATTTCCATGCCTCAGAAATACTTCAGCCAGCCAATGTCGCGACGGCGCTTCTTCAGCCGCGAGAACCAGACCGTCGGAATGTAGAGCGGTACGATCAGTGCGACATACCAGACCAGCACCCAGGCATAGCTGTCGACTCCGAAGGTCGGCCCGTGATTTGGGCCCCAGATTGCCAGCGCGCTGTGATAAAGGATCCGCAGCAGACTCAGGTGGAAAAGGTAGAAGAACATCGGCGCGCCGCCAAAGACCGCCAAAGCAGCAGCGAGGCCCGACCCCTGGATCCGATCGAACAAGACGAGCAACAGCGCACCAAGGCCCAATGTCGGCAGCAGGAACAACAGCGACGGAGGATATTTGGTCATCGAGATGAAACTGTAGAAGCTACGCAGCGCATCGCCATCGACCACGAACCAGGGCTTGTCGCCGTAGATGTTGAGCGCGCGCAGCACAACGAAAGCGATCAGCATGCCGCAACCCAGCACGAGCAGACGACGCTGCCGCGTCTTGGGTGCCACGGAAGGCAGAAACCAGGGACCGATGCCATAGCCGAGCAAGATGACGCCGATCCAGGCCAGGATCGGATAGGTCGTCTTCACCGTCACGCCGAACGGCAACGTGAATGAGCCACGCTGGTGTATTTCCGCCCATAGCGGAAACAGGGGATCGCCCGTCTGAAGCTGGATCGGATCGAGCAGGTTGTGGCCGCAGACGATTACCAAACCGATCGCGACAAGCATGTAATGCGGCAACCGGATGAGTCCTGCCAGCACGATCATGCACACGCCGATGCACCAGATGACCTGGAGCCACAGAGTCAGCGGCGCAAAACCCCAGTAAAGCGGCGACAGGAAAAGGACCTCGATCGCCATCAGCAGCAGGCCGCGTTTCAGCAGATACGATGTAGCTTCCCGAAGCGTATGGTTGCTGCGGAACAGAAATACGCCGAGCCCGGTCAGCGCCACGAAGATCGGGGCGCAAAGGCTCACTGCGAATCGCGCAAGGATCAGCGCAGGCATGGCCGTTCGCGCATCGACAGGATCGGAGACCCCGACATAGACAAACCATGTCTCCCGAACATGATCGAGCAGCATGAGGACCATTACGAATCCGCGCAGCGCATCGATCGCGGTCAATCTCATTCGCGTCTTCGCTTGGTCCGTGGAGGAAGACAGAGTTTTCGCAGGTGCCTGCTGTCGATATGCAACGCTTGCCATGATTGCTCCCTCACGTGGAGCGGAGTTGCAGTAAAGGTCAGTCGGAATTGCTTGCCGCGATGGCGTCGATTTCGATCAGGCAGCCGTAGTGGAGTTCGGGGACTGGAACCACGGAACGGGCCGGCCGCGCGTCGCCCAGCGCCGCGGTGTAAATCGCGTTGAACTTCGGCCAGTTTTCGATGCCGACGATATAGGCCGTCACTTTCAGCAGCCGCTGCGGATCGCTGTTCGCCGCACGCAAGATGGCGAACAGGCTGTCCAGCGCCATCTTCGCTTGCTCTTCAAAGTTGGCGTCGATCTTGTGCGTTCCGTCTGGACTCAGCGGAAGCTGCCCGGACACATAAATCAAGCCGCCGTGCCGGATCGCCTGCGAATAGTGACCCTTAGGAGTGGGCGCACCCTTCGTCGAAATGCTCTCGATGACTGCCCCATCCGCGTCCATCACCAACCTCCGAAACGATGCCATTCTGCTTCGACGATGTCGGATGCACCGCGAACCACGTGATAGCTCCCATGCTGCGCGCCCGTGGCGCAGGCATGGTTGGGCAGGATGCGCACGCGATCGCCGATCGCGAGATCCGGCAACTTGTCATTCGAACCAGGGCGAAGCGCGATGATGCCGTGCTCCTGGTTGGCGTCGGCGACGATCAGGTCCGCATACGGATTTCCGGCCATGTCGCACACGACGCCATAGCCGTGATTCACGTCCTGCTTCGAGGTTCCGCGGTCCTGCGACATTGCCATCCAGCCGGCATCGACGAGGATCCAACCCTTGTCGCGCTGGTGCCCGATCACGGTAGCCAGTACCGACAGAGCAATATCTTCGATGCGGCACACACCGACGCCGGCCATGAACAGGTCGAAGAATACGAAGACGCCGGCACGCACTTCGGTCACACCCGTGAGGTCGACCGCGTTGTGCGCGGTCGGCGTGGAACCGACGCTGACGACGGGACAGGCAAACCCCGCTTCACGCAGAACGGCGGCGGCTTCGACCACGCTGCGCCGTTCGACTTCCGCGCATTGCCTGAGCGCATCGCTGCCGCGCGCGGCATAGCTCGCGCCGGCATGGGTCATCACGCCGCGCAGCTCCGCGCCGTCCGCGAGGCGGCGGCCGATGTCGATCAGGCGGTCCCTGTCGGTGGGAGCGGCGCCGGAACGATGGCCGTCGCAGTCGATTTCGATCAGCGCCGGAATGCGCACTCCTGCGTTGCGCGATGCGTCCGCTACCGCCTGCGCCTGCTCCGCCGTATCGAGGATCACGGCGATGTCCACGCCCTGTGCACGCAGCTCGAGAACGCGCGCCAGCTTCGCAGGCGCAATGCCGACGGCATAGAGAATATCGCGCACGCCCGCTTCCGCGAACCGGGATGCTTCCTGCAACGTCGAGACGGTCGCGGGTCCGGCAGGCGAGGCCATGACGCGCCGCGCCACCTCGACGCACTTGGTCGTTTTCAGATGCGGGCGCAATGAAACGCCGAGGTGATCGAGCCGCGTCCGCAATCGCGCGATGTTGCGCTGCATGCGCTCGGCATCAAGGATCAGGCAAGGCGTGGCCAGTTCGCCTAGCTTCGACGCACCCGTTGCCGATGCGCGCTGTTCGATGAAAGGTTCTTTGTCCACTCACCGTATCTCCGTAGCCGTACCGCCTGGGTTTCTCCCGTACCGGTAGCGGGAATCGCACTCGATCAGGATTGGCTTGCATCTTGAGCGATAGTTATGAAGACTACAATTAATCTGAGATGCATATTTTCTTAAGGTATACATTAATGATTACGTCGGAAGATCTGTTGTTCTTCAACGTGGTGGCCAACTCGATGTCGCTTGCGGAAAGCGCACGCAAACTTGACGTCACACCACCGGCCGTGACCCAACGCTTGCGCGCGTTGGAGAAACGCGTGGGCATGCGCCTCGTCGATCGTTCCGGCCGCGGGCTGAGCCTCACCGACGAGGGCGCGCTGGTCGCAGCGCACGGCATGGCAGTGGTCGATGCGATCGAAACTCTCTCCGATACGCTGGCGAGCCGCAGGAACGCCGTCAGCGGTCACCTGCGTATCGTCGCTCCACACGGTTTCGGTCGTCTGCACGTAGCACCCGTGGTGGATGCCTTCGCCAAGGCGCATCCCGGCGTCACGGTCACGCTGGATCTGTCCGACAACCCAGCTGCGGGAATGCTCGAGAGCAGCGACGTCACCGTCCACATCGGGCCGCTTGGTCCGCTGGACCAGATCGTGACCACGCTCGCTCCCAACCGTCGGATTCTCTGCGCCAGTCCCGAGTATCTGGCCGGGGTTTCCCCTCTCCGTTCACCTGCCGATCTGATGCGGCATCGCTGCCTCGTCGTGCGCGAGAACGCGGAAGACGTGACGCTTTGGCGGTTCCGCCACGCGTCCCGGGGTCAGACCACTGTACGCATCCATCCCACGATGTCGAGCAACGACGGCGCCGTCGTGCGCGAATGGGTCATCGCCGGCCAGGGCATCGCGATCCGATCGGAATGGGACGTCGCCGGTGATCTAGCGCGTGGCCGGCTGAAACAAGTGCTGCCGAGCTGGGAGCCGCCTGCCGCCGCCGTGGTGGCGATGCTGGGGACGCGCCACGGAAGAAGCGCACGGACCACGGCATTCCTGACCAGCCTGCGACAGTCACTCACTCCCCCACCGTGGCGGCAGAGAGATTTCGCAGAGCCATCGAGGAAACGCTGAAAACTCTTTATCAACGCGCTTGCGGCGACGGGCGAAGCATGAACAGCGACGCAGCCCGAACGACGCGCGCGCAGTCAAGCCAAGGGGAAATTGTTTTGCTTCGCCTCAAAGGATTGAAGGGCTAGCCGAAACCAAGAATTGCTTTGGTCTCGAGAAACTCGCCGAGTCCGTGCTCGCCGTATTCGCGTCCGTTGCCGGAGCGCTTGTAGCCGCCGAACGGCGCCTGCGGGTCCCACGCGGGGTGGTTGAGATGGACCTGTCCGCTGCGGATGCGCAACGCGACGGCACGCGCTTGTTCGATATCCGCGCCCTGCACGTGTCCGCCGAGGCCATAGAGCGTGTCGTTCGCGATCTCGACCGCCTCGTCCACGCTGTCGTAGGGCAGGATGCACAGCACAGGGCCGAAAATTTCTTCCTGCGCGATGCGCATGGACGTGGTCACTTCAGAGAAGATCGTCGGCCGCGCATAGAAACCACGAGTCAGACCGGCAGGCCGCCCCTGGCCACCGCACAAAAGCTTCGCGCCTTCGCCGATGCCGACTTCGATCATCATCTGCACGCGCTCATACTGTGCGCGATTGGCGAGCGGCCCAAGTATCGTTTTCTCTTCACGTGGATCGCCGACGACAATCGCGCGCGCTGTTGCTGCCGCGATCCGTTCTATTTCATCCAAATGCGCTCTCGGCACGAGCATGCGCGTCGGCGCGCTGCACGACTGGCCGACGTTGCGGAATGCGGTCATCACGCCGAGCGGAACGACGCGGGCGAAGTCGGCATCGGGCAACAGCACGTTGGGCGACTTGCCGCCGAGTTCCTGGGTCACGCGTTTGACCGTCGGCGCCGCCGCCTGCGCGACGAGCACGCCGGCGCGGTTCGAGCCGGTGATCGAAATCATATCGACACCCGGATGTGTCGCCATCGCTTCGCCGACCTCGGGGCCGGTGCCGTTGACCAGGTTGAACACCCCGGCCGGCAAGCCGGCATCGTGCAGCACCTCGGCGAAGAGCAACGCGCTGAGCGGCGACAGCTCGCTCGGCTTGAGCACGATCGTGCAACCCGCGGCGAGCGCCGGCGCGACCTTGGCGGTGATCTGGTAGAGCGGCCAGTTCCACGGCGTGATCAGCGCGCAAACGCCGATCGGTTCGCGCACGATGGCCGTCGTGCCCTTCTTCGTCAGGAACGGATAGTCCGCAAGCAGATCGCGCGCGACGCGCACGTGTTCGACGGCGAGCGGCACCTGCGCGCTGCGCGCGTAGCTTATCGCCGCTCCCATCTCGCGCGAGATCGCCTGCGCGAAAATTTCCGCGCGTTCCAGTATGAGCGTGCGGATGCGATCGAGGAAAGCAGCACGCTGCTCGACGGGCAGTGCCGAGAAAGCCGGAAACGCGGCGCGTGCCGCGGCGACCGCGCGATCGACATCGCTCGCGCTGCCTGCGGCGATTTCACCGATCATCGTCTCGCTCGCCGGATCGATGATCGACAGCATGGCACCGTCCACGGAAATCCATTCGCCGTTGATGTAGGCGCTGCGCCGGATCTGTGGATCCGCGAGAAGCTGGTCGAGCCGGTCTGGCGTCATGGTATGCGAGGCGAGATTAGAAATACTTCACCCAGCCGATCGTCGTACGGCGCTTGAAATCGCCGAACCACTTTGTCGGGGCGTACAGAACGAACCACAAGGCGATCGTGACCACCCATACCGCCCAGAACTGGTCGGGGCCGACGCCGAAGCGTTGCACACCGGTCGGGCCGGTTTGATTTGCGCCGAAGATCGCGAGCAGAAGTTTGTAGCCGAAGATCAGCACCGCGAGATGAACGAGGTAGTAGAACATCGGCGCGCCACCGAACGTCGACAGCACGCGCGTGAATGTGTTGTTCGCCGTATCCAACGTCGCAAGTACGAAGAAGCCGCCGCCGAGCGTCATCAGCAGGAAGTCGAGCGAGGGCGGATATTTGGTGTAGTTGAGAAAATCCATCAGCGTCTGGATCGGCGTCGCCTGTTGCGTCCACGACGCGTTCTCGCCGTAGATGTTGAAGCCGCGCAGGATCAGCAGCGCGAGCCAGCAACCGATGCCGAACATCACGAGCAGCTTGCGCCGACGCGCGCCGTCGAAATCGCGCGCGAATATCGGCCCGCTGTACCAGCCGAGCAGGATCACGCCGACCCACGGCAGCGCCGGATAGGTCACGCGCACTTGCGGCATCGTGTCGAACAACACACCACGATGCAGGAACATTGTCCACAGTGCGTACAGCGGATGCTCGCGCGGCAGGTCGATGCCGGCGAGCGCGTTGTGTCCGCAGACGATGACGAGGCCGGCCACGAGCAGCCATTTGCGCGGCAGGCTCGATGTGAACGCCAGCACGACCATCGAAAAGCCGATCGCCCACAGCACCTGCAGCCAGATCACTTTGGGCAGTTCACCCACCCAAAGAAAACTCATCAGGGTGATTTCGAGGAAGATCAGCAGCGCGCCGCGCTTGAGCAGGAAGTCGCGCGCCGAGCGTGGCGCCGAATCCGGCGGGTTGGCATAGAGCCAGGCGCCCAAGCCGGTCAGGAACACAAAAATCGGCGCGCAGAAATGCGCGGCCAGGCGCGTGAAGAACAAGCTCGGCGGGGTGTCGGCGATGTTCATCGGGTCGGTGACCTGATGATGCAGGTACAGCGTCTCGCGCACGTGGTCCATCATCATGATGCACATGACCAGGCCGCGCAGCGCGTCGATGGAATAAATGCGCTTGCTGTGCGCCGCGGCGGCGGAGGCGGAGGCGGAGCCGATACCGGAAAGAGATTGGACGCTGCTCGACATGTGAGACCCTGCGCGAACGGTAAATCTTAGGATGCAAAAAACCGGCGGCCCCTACAAAACGCTAGCGCGGCCGCCGGGTCCCATCCATGCGGCACGTCAAAGCGAAAGGCGCGCCGTCAGTGTGACCTTGCGCTCGGTGCCCGGGAACACCCAGTACTGGCTGTAGGAACTGACGTAGTAAGTCTTGTTGAACAGATTTTGCACGTCGAACGAGAAGCTGAGTTTCTTGTTAAACTGCCAGGAGCCGAGCAGCGAGGCGACCGTGTAGGACGGCAGCGTGAATAGATCGCTCTGCACGAACGGCGCGACTTCGCCCTCGCGGCTGCCGGTGTATTGGAAGCCGCCGCCGAATGTCGCGGTGCGGCCGGCGAGTTGGAATTCCTTGATCAGCAGCAGACTGGCAGCGTTCTTCGGCACGTCGGCC
The DNA here is from genome assembly GCF_000378125.1 of Rudaea cellulosilytica DSM 22992. Classification (GTDB taxonomy): domain Bacteria; phylum Pseudomonadota; class Gammaproteobacteria; order Xanthomonadales; family Rhodanobacteraceae; genus Rudaea; species Rudaea cellulosilytica. Next base: position 87,208 of record NZ_KB899244.1, read on the forward strand.
GTTTGCTTGCCGATCAGGCTGACGCCGGTCAGCGCGGAGTTGTCCTTCGTCACCTTGGCATCGGTATACGCATAGGACGCGGAAACGCGCAGGCCGGGGACGATCTGTCCGTTGATGTCCAGTTCCACGCCCTTGCTCTCGACCTCGCCGGCGGCGCGGTTGTAGTTGCTCGGATCGAGCGGATCGGGAGTGAGCACGTTGTTCTTCTTCAGCTTGTACAACGCCAGTGTCGTGGTCAGGCGATTGTCGAAGCTGTCGAGCTTGGCGCCGATCTCGTAGGACTTGCCTTTCTCCGGAGAGAATGCATGTTGGACGCCGCTGGCGTCCGGACGACTGGCGCCGCTGTTCGGGCGGAAGCTGGTCGCCGTCGTCGCGTAGAGGGCCAGTTCGGGAATCGGTTCGTAAACCAGGCCGACGCGCGGACTGGTCGCGCCCAGCGTCTGGCCGATCTGATTGCTGGAGAGGTAATTATTTACCGTCTGCTCGTAGTGATCGCGGCGAACGCCTACGAGCGCCTTCCATTTCTCGCCCAGATCGATTTGATCCTGCGCGTAATACGACCACGAGTCCTGAGTCTCGAAGGTATTGATCGACGTAGATCCCTTTGGCTTGGGTGCGCCATAGACCGGGTCGAGCAGATTGATGCCGTAGATGCCGCCGGCCGGATTGGCGGCGGTTTGGAAGCGCCAATTATTGAATTTGTAGCCATCGACGCCGAACAACAGATTGTGCGTCAGGCTGCCCGTCATCACCTTGCCGAGAACTTCGAAACGGCCGCTGCGATCCAGCGCGTGATAGCTGCGATCGATCAAACGCCGTCGCAGCGTCTGGCCGTCGCTGAGCAACGCCGAGTACGGCCGAACCTCGGTGCCGGCTCCCTCCATCGAACTCTCGCGATAGGTCACGCCGGACTGCACCGACCAGTTCTCGTTGAAGTAGTGGGTGAAGAAAACCTGATGCCCCACCGATTTGGTCTCGGTGTTGCCGTCGTTGGGCTCGCCGTAGAAATTGCTGGTAGGCACCACGTTGAGTTTGCCGTTGACTGCAACCACGCCGCGGTCGAACGGCTGCCTCTGGTTCACGATCTCGGCTTCATACGAGAGCGTCGTGTCGGGATTGATCATCCACAGGAACGACGGCGTGATCAGCGTGCGCTGGAAATGGATCTGGTCGCGGAAGCTGTCGCCTTCCGAATAGGCCGCGTTGAGGCGATAAGCGACGGTCTGTGTGATCGGGCCGGTCAGGTCGATCGCGCTGCGCATCGAATTGAAGCTGCCACCGGAAAGTTCGGCGCTGAAAGCCGGCAGGAACAACGGCTTCTTGGTCGTGATGTTGACGATGCCGCCGGGCTCGCCGCGGCCGTACAGCGCTGACGACGGGCCTTTGAGGATTTCGACCGACTGCGTGTCGGCGTTGTCGCGCAGGCCGTTGTAACCGCGGCTCGCGTTGAAGCCGTTGACCATGAAGTCCGAGCCGAAGTTCGGATCGCCGGTGAAGCCGCGCATCGCATAACTGTCCCACATGCCGCCGAAATTACTCTGCCGCGACGTGCTGCTGGACAGATCGAGCGCGGTGGCGAGACTGGTCGATCCGGCATCCTTCAAAAGGTCGGCGCCGATGATCTGAATGTTCTGGGGGGTGTCGTGGATCAGCGCTTCCGTCTTGGTCGCGCCGGTCACGCTGAGGTTGCGATAGGGGCGCTTCTGGTCGCGCACCTCGACGGTTCCCATCTCCTGCGTCTTGTCCTTGTCGGCGGAAGACTTGGCAGCATCCGGCTGATTCGCGTCGGTATTGGTGGCGGCACTGGCCGTCGCATCGACGGCTGCGGATTCGGCCGCATCCGCGGCGAAAGCGAGCTGGATGGAGCAAGCCAGGCAGGTGGGAATCAGCAGACGAGAAACGGAGCGACGGAGCATAGACGGTTCCTGCAACGATTGGGTTGGCATCGGGAAGGGCTTGCAACGCACGATTACATGACTGCCGGAATCTATCGAGTTGCTCCGGATGTCTTGTGCGAGACATATTGCCGTCATCGGAACGACATTAGCCGCCGTTCCATGCTTCCCCGCCAGTTCATTTCTGCTGTGATTTGCGCGGCGCCGGTAGATCACGCTGTCGCCTATTGACGTCGAGTTTGTCAGCCGGCGGCTTTCTGTGTGAGGCGCGCAGTTGTCAAACCGGGTGAATCTCTACGGTCTTCAGTTGAAGTTCTGCGCAGCGTGCCCTTGCGCGCCGCCGAGCACTCCAGCGAAGCAGGCGTTTCGTCGGAACCGCCCTCGAAAAACAGAATGATGTGCGGAAAATAAAGGCCGATGTGCAGGTTGATTTTCTTCTTCACGGCAGCGCTGCCGCCGCCGCTACCGGGGTTATCGCTGTTGATAAACTCGCACCACGATTTCGCCAACCGCAATTGAAGCCCCCATGCTCAAATCCCGCCTGCTTCTCGCCGCTTCCGCCCTCACTCTTTCTGTCGCCGCCTTTGGCCACGGCAAGAAAGACGCTGTCGATTATCGTCAAAGCCTGATGACCATGATCGGCTGGGACTTCGGCCATCTCAGCGACATGGTCAAGGAAAAGAAACCATTCGACGCAACGGAATTCTCAATGCGGGCCAACCGTGTCGCCGCCATGAGCGACCAGCTCGGCGAAGGCTTCCCGAAGGACTCGATGCGCCAGGAAAGCTACGCCAAAGCAGAGATCTGGACGGACTGGGACGACTTCCAGTCCAAAGCCAAGGATTTCACCGCGCAGGCCAAGCTGCTCGCTGACATCGCCAAGGTGAACGACGCGGCAAAGAACAAAGAGCAGTTCAAGAAGGTCGCGGCGACCTGCAAGGCCTGCCACGACAAATACACCCGGGATTGATCGCGCCTAATCGCCGAACCGACTCAACACGGCGACGACAGCCGCCACGAGCGCGAACCAGATCAGCGCACGCCAGCTGCTGACGAAACGCAACGGCGCGGACGCGTCGCTCTGTTTGCGCCCCGTGATCATCGCGCCGATCAAGTTGTCGCGTTTGAGCAGCCAGTGCAGCAGCACTGCGACGACATGCAATGCGATCAGCGCGAGCAGCACGGTCTCGCCGAGATGATGCAGCTTCGTCGCGAACCTGACCGTCGCCGCTGACACCGAACCAACGAACGGCCCTTCCTCGTCGATGTCGTCCGTCGTGAACAGGCCGCTGAGCGCCTGCACGAGCACGCACACGAGCATCGCGATTACCGACCAGCCGCCGAGCGGATTGTGGCCGAGCTGCGTCTGCGGCTTCTTTGCCATCGCCGCGACGTAACGCGCAACGGCTGCCGGGCCGCGCACGAACTCGGCGAAGCGGCTGGTCTGCGAACCGGCGAAGCCCCAGACGATGCGGAATGCGATCAGCGCAATCGTCGCCCAGCCGAAGCGGGCGTGCCATTGCATCGAAAGAAAGCCGAACTCGGCCGTCGCGAATTGCAGTGCAATCAGCGCGACGAGTGTCCAGTGGAACAGGCGCGTCGGCAAATCCCACACGCGTGTCGAAGAGGATTGGTCCTGCATGTCGTTGTCCTCGCCGGTCAATATACGGCGACAGTTCCGAATTGACTCTGTTGCGCTAGTGCTTCGGCTCGAACAGATCTTCGTAAAAGCCCCAGGTTTTTACTTTCACGGTCAGCGGTACTTCCCCTTGGTTGCGAAAATACCAGCCGTGAGTGCCTTCGAACGGTGCGGTCAGCGCGCCGCGGTCCTCGCTCAAGCCCTTCTCTTTCCAATACTGGGTGAAGTCGCCGCTAGTGTCGCCTTTCTTCTCGCCGTGCATGTCGGCCTTGACCGGCGCGCTGGCCGTCCAGGTGTAAATGAAGTGATCGCCCGTCTTCATGTGCGCTTTGATTTCCAAGCCCTCGTGCGGCGCAATCGTGATCTCCTTTTCGTCGCTGCGGAACGGTGTGGTCTTGACGATGGATTCCTTGGTCTGCGCCGGTACCGCGTAGGCCGCGACTTCCGACGACGACGTCGCCTTGGGCGTGTCGTCGACAGTGTCCTCGCCTCGCGCCATCTGAGTCAGCCCGATGCGCTTGCCGAGTCCGGTGAGATCGATGCCCCGCTCCGCCGGCAGGACGAACAACACGAGAATGACGATCGCGACGGCGAAGGCCATCGCCGATACCTTGACGAGGACGGGCGCCGACACCTGATACGGCGTAACCGATGCAATGCTGCTCATGTGGATGTGACCTGTAACAAACCCGACAATTGATAGCCGATAAGAATGAAGCCCGCGCACATCAGTGCGCCGTTGGCGAAGACCGCGCTGCGGCCGAACGATGTCGTCTGCCGCCAGAACGTCATCGCGATGAGGATCATCGACAGCGCCAGGAACTGGCCGATTTCGACGCCGACATTGAAGCTGATCAGATTGCCCAGGAGCCCTTCGCGCGAGAAAGCCAGTTCCTGGATCTTGGTCGCCAGACCGAAGCCATGGAAAAACCCGAAGATGAGGACAGCCGCCTGCGGATTGGGCTCGAATCCGAGCAGGCGTTGGAAACCACCCAGATTGTCGAAGCCCTTGTAGACGACCGACAGACCGATGATTGCGTCGACGATGTACGGACTGGCGTGGAGGTTGAGCAGCACGCCGAGCAGCAGCGTGACCGAGTGGCCCACGGCGAACAGGGTCACGTAGCGCACCACATCCTTCAGCCGGTAGAGGAAGAAGATCACCCCGAACAAGAACAGCAGATGATCGTATCCGGTCACCATGTGTTTGGCGCCCAGATACGCATACGGCAGCGCATGCACTCCCGATACCGACTGGATGTAGAGCTTGTCCTTGTCGGATACGCCGTGAGCGAACGCCTCCGGCGCTGCCAGGGCGAGCGCGGCCATTACAACGACCGTGCCGAGAATCCAGGCCGCGCGCGACCAATCCCGCCTCGACGGCGGACACCGGGTGCTCATACGTATCTCCGGAAAGCTGCTTACTTCAGCGTGTAGGTCGTGAACGTCTTGCTGCCGTTCTTGTACTTCACCACGACGCCGACACTCGCTCCCTTCGACAACGTCGTCTGCGCGACGAAGCCGTTGTTCGCCCCCGCGCTCATCGGCACATCGGTCTCTTTCCCGCCAACGGTGATCACGAGATTCGCGGTCGCGTCCGCAGGCGCGACGGCATCGTCGTCCTCGCTGACGTACAACTCGACGGAAGCTGGCTTCACGACGAGTTCGAAAACCGTCTCGCCCGACATCTGCACGATGCCGCCGTGCTGCGGTTTCATGTTGCCGTGGGCGAAGCTCGCCGCGGGAACCAGGGCAAGCATCGCGATCAGGGCCAGAGCGAATTTACGCATGGGAATATCTCCGGATTTTCACGACGGTCATTCGGGCTTGTGCGGCAGCGCGAACGACAGCGTCGCGCGATATTCGATCTTGTCGTACTTCGCCTTGTCGTCGGTGGGACCGACATAGATCGCGGCGAGTACATTCGGACCCTGATTGCGGATATTCACTGTCACCGTACCGTCGGCGGCGGTGACTTGCGGCGTCTGATCGGGATCGTTGACGTAGTCGTGCATGATCTGCACGCCGGCCTGCGGTTTGCCGTTGAACAACACCTTGAACTTGCCCGGTTTGCCCATCTGATCCGGGATCGGGCCGATCGGCACCAATTGCAAAGTCTGTCCGGCCAGCGCGGGCACCGTCGCCGTCAGCGAATTCAGGTACACACCGAATTTGTAGTTGTGCTCGACCATGACGGCGTCGGGCATTTCCACGCGCGTTTTCTTGTAGAACTCGCCGTCCTTGGCCCGCGCCCAGACGCCGTAATCCATCACTGCGGTGACCGCCGTCAGAGGGACCTCGCTGTCGACCGTCACGATGGGGCCGTTGGCCTTGAACGAGACCGGAACCTCTTTCCATGCCGCGTCGTAGCCTTTCGACGCATTGATCAACGGCAGGCGCTTGACCGCATCCAGATCGTCGGCACCCACGCCGTAGATCAAGGCCAACTGCTTAGAGCGCTGGGCAAACCAGATCGCATGCGCGGAAGCGTCGACCGATGCGAGCAGAACACATCCCGCCGCGACGGCGGTGATTGCTGAAACGAACAACTTCGAAGCTTTCATACGCCGGCTCTCTGCATGGATTGAACGTATTGGAACGCTAACACGGACATTCCGCCGAAACAGGACGAAAGGCGCGCCGCGCGCAGGCGTTAATACGGAATTGCACTGGCGTTTCAGCACAAAACCCAAAGCGCGCGTTCAACCATGACCGCGCGCGGCCAAGCATCAGAACTCCGACACCTTGCCCCATTGCGCCTGCCCGAAACGCGACAGTCGATACTGCGACACGTCCGTGATCGGCTCGCGGCCAAGCATCAGGTCGGCCACCAGATGACCGGCGCCCGGGCCGATGCCGAAGCCGTGTCCGGAAAAACCCGCCGCGAGGAACAAACCCTGCAGGCCGATGTTGCCGTCGATCACCGGGACGCCGTCCGGCGTCGAATCGACATAGCTCGCCCACTCGGCCTGCACTGGCACCTCGCGCAATCCGGGCAGCAGGTTGCGTGCACGTTGCAGCGTCAGGTCCAGCGCCTTGCGCGAAGGACGCGGATCGAGGATGCGCATCGCTTCCATCGGTGTCGGCCGATCCATCGCCCAACGCTTGCGCGTCTCGAAACCCGCCTGCCACGCCTGCAAGCCTCCGAGGGAAAGCAAGCGCCAGCGCTTGGCGAACATCGGCACGAAATGCTTCGCGCCATAGATCGCACCCGGCGTGGGGTCGAGCTGGGCGAAACGGGAAATTGCCAGGGTGTAACCGCCGTCGGCCCGGCGCGTCACCGAAGCGGCAGATGTGTGCAGCGCCGCTGGAAGGCCGCGCGCACCCGGCGCCACGGACAGAATGGAGCCGCGTACCGAAGCCTGCGGAAACCCGATGCCCATCTGATACAGGAAACTCGCCGACCAGGCGCCGCCCGACAGAACCACCTGGCGCGTGCGGATCACGCCGCGCTCGGTGATGACGCCGCACACGGCTCCCGCCTGCCGCTCGATACCACGCGCGGCGCAGTTCTGAATGACCATGCCGCCGTGTTTGAGTACACCCTTGGCTATCGTGGGGGCCGCGCGCGAAGGATCCGCGGTTCCGTCGGTCGGCGACCATACGCCGCCTTTCCACGGCTTGCCCGTTGCCGCGCCGCGTTCAGTCGCCTCCGCAGCGCTCAGCATGTCGGTGACGATTCCCTCGCCGCGAGCGAACTTTCCCCACGCCGCCCAGGTGTCGATCTCCTGCTCGTCGTCGGACAGATACAGCAGGCCGCAGCGCGAGAACCCCATATCCTCGCCGATGTCCGCAGTCATCTCTTCCCAGAGCGCAAGGCTCTTGGTGGACAGCGGCAATTCGCGCGCGTCGCGATTCTGCTGACGACACCAGCCCCAGTTGCGACTGGATTGTTCGGCGCCGATCAACCCCTTTTCGAGCAATACGACGCGCCGACCGGCGCGTGCCAGCCAGTACGCCGCGCTGACTCCGACGATGCCGGCGCCAATCACGACGCAGTCGGCACTCGCCGGCAGGGTATCGGGCGTTTCCATCCTCAACAGAGGCGCAGGCATAAGTTCTCCAATTCCTAATAACCGCGTTCGCGCGCGACCAGGCCCGGAATCGGCCGGCCTTCGCGCACCGCACGAATCACAGCCAGCGCATGCATCGCGCCCTCGCGCGCATCGGTCTGCGCGGCGACGTGCGGGGTGATGACGATGCGCGGATCGTTCCAGAACGGATGTTCCGCAGGCAGAGGCTCCGGCTCGGTCACATCGAGAATCGCCGAGGCCAGTTGTCCGTCGTCGAGCGCACGTGCAAGCGCGGTCATGTCGAGATGGCCGCCGCGCCCGGCGTGAACGAGGCGTGCGCCGCGCGGAAGTTTGCCGAACAGCGCATCGCCGAGAATGCCGCGCGTCCGTTCGGTGAGCGGCAGCAAGCAGACGAGGATGTCGACGCCAGCCAGGAAGACGTCGAGATCGTCGGCGGCAAACATCTCGATGTCGTCGACCGTCGCACCGGACAAGCTCCAGCCACGCACGCGAAAGCCAAGCGCGAGAAGGCTGACCGCAGCCAACCGCCCGATTCGCCCCATGCCCAAGATGCCGACCGTACGCTTGCCGGTCGCCGCGACACTGCCCGCCTTCCACACACCCTGGCGGGCCTGGGCGATGTACATCGGCATGTCCCGGTGCGACATCAGCGTCGCCATCACGACCCAGTCCCGCATCATGGCCTCGAGGCCGGGAGCGATCGTGCGCGACAGAGCAATGCCCTCGGGCAACGCCGGCAGATGATCGACGCCGGCGCCGACCGAGATGAGGGTCTTGAGCTGGGTGTAGACCGATAAATCTTTCGGCGGATACCAGCAGGCAATGTGTTCGATCGCAGATGGATCATGTACCGCCTGTTCGCCGACGAGGATGTCCTCGCCGGCTTCGGCAAAGACGCGTGGCCAAATCTTGCCCCGTTCCGGCGTCGACAGAAGAAGTAGTGTCATCGTCGGATCTCCGGCCGTTTTCCCAATGACGGTGTCGTTTCAATCATGAGCAGGCCGCGGCATCCAGCATTCGCAATGCAGATCGGACGGACTGCCGATCTCACGAAAACCGGTCCTTGGCCCGGTAGTACGCACCGACCAAAGGCAGGAACCACGGCGGGCCGAAGTGACCTGGAATCGCCGGCCAGGGACGGCCGCCCCAGGGATTCGGCACCGCTTCGCCGGCGATGAGCCGCGCCATGATCTGGCCCATGTGCACCGACATCTGCGTGCCGTGGCCGCTGTAGCCGGTGCTATACCACACGCCATTGCGCTCGCCGGCCTGCGGCAGGCGGTCGCGCGTCATGTCGACGACGCCGCCCCAGCAGTAGTCGATTTCGACATCGGCCAACTGCGGAAAAATGCCGAGCATCCCTTCGCGCAAAATCGGCGCGCTGCGCGCATCCGAAGTCGGTGAGGACACGCCGAAATGCGCACGCCCGCCGAGGATCAAACGATCGTCGTCGGTGAGACGAAAATAATGATGGATATTGGCGACCGTGGTGCATGTGCGCCGTCGAGCGATCAGGCTTTGCGCGCGCTCGCGCCCGAGCGGCGCGGTGGCGAGGATGAAACTGCCGACCGGCACCATGCGTCGCCGCAGCCAACCGAATTCGCGATAGCTGCCGTGGCGCCCCGCGCCATTGGCGAGCAGCACCTGGCTGGCGCGCAGTGGGCCGCGCGTCGTGTGCAGGGTCGAAGGCTTGCCGCTGCCGCTACGTTCGATGCGCTCGACGGTGGATTGCAAAAAAATCTTTCCACCGTGCCGTTCGACCGCGGCGGCGAGGCCGTTGGCGAACCGCCCCATGTGCATCTGCGCGCTGCGTTTGTAGACGAGGCCGCCGGCGAAACGTTCGCTCGCGATTTCTTCCTCGCGCACGCGTCCGCGATCGAGCAGTTCGATGTCGGCGTCCACGCCGTCGCTGCGCAGGCGCTCGGCGCTGCGCGCGAGCGCGTCGTAGTGCGCGGGTTTCGTCGCGAGCTTGAGCTTGCCGTTGCGCGCGAAACCGCAGTCGATCGCCTCCTCGCGCACGATTCGCTCAACAGTGTCGACTGCAGCATCGTAGGCGCCATACCACGCACGCGCCTGTTCGACGCCGACCTTGTCGGCAAGTTCGCCATAGTCATGGGCGAGACCGTTGTTGACGTGACCGCCGTTGCGCCCCGAGGCCTCGAAGGCAACGCGATCGCCGGCCTCGAGCACCGCAACCTGCGCGCCGCGCGCGGCCAGCGCCAGCGCGGCCGACAACCCGGTGAAGCCCGCGCCGACGACGGCGACATCTACGGCCGTCGGCCATTCGCCGGCCTGCGGCGCGTAGCGCGGCACGGTGTCCGTCCAGTACGACTGCAGCTTCATCGCCCCACCTTCACAGCACCTCGATTCGTGATTCGAAACAGATTGGAACATACGTCCCGATCGACGACATCCGCGAATGACCGCGCCGACGAGGCGCGCGTGCCTTTTTTGCTCACATCCGCAGCACACCATGCCGCGGGCGCGCGCAGACGATTTGCTCAGAGACGCAGAGCCGTATCGGAAAATGTCATCCGCATACTAAGCGGCAGTAGTCGGGATTTGCTTCGTTTACTCCCCACTGACGGCGCAGCAAATTCCGCTCCACCCCCCGCTCGCAGCGGAAGCTGCTGCTTTTTGGTGCAATCAGTAGAGAACAAGATTGCACTGGAGATTGCAGCGTATATTTGCGCCGGAATCGAACCCACACCGTCAGACCGACTTGTTTTCACAATGAGCACAATACGCAAAACCTCCATACCGACAGAACAAGGCGTCGCATACCGAGCCATGAAATCCAGCGACCTCGATGCGGCTTGGGACCTGTCGATGGATCAGCACTGGCCACACCGTCCGGGCGACTGGACATTTGCGTTTTCTCTTGGTGAAGGCATCGTCGCCGAAGCCGACGGCCAGCTCGTCGGTACGGCAATGCGCTGGCTTTGGGGTAAGACGCATGCCACCGTGGGCTTGGTCATCGTCTCCGAAGTCATGCGCGGGCGGCGCATCGGCAGTGAACTCATGAACCGCATCCTCGCGGGCCTGGAAGGCCGCAGCGTCTCGCTGCACGCCACCGAAGTCGGGCGCGGCCTGTACGAACGCCTTGGCTTTGTGCGTACCGGCGAGATCCGCCAGCACCAGGGCATCGCGGCAAACGCGCCGCTGGTCGCACTCGACGAAGGCTGGCGCCTGCGCCCGTTCGATCGCAGCGACGAGGCGGCTGTCATCGACCTCGACGCGCGCGCGCGCGGCTGGTCGCGCAGCAAAATGCTGCGGCGATGGATCGACAGCGCCGAGCGCGTGATGGTCCTCGATCACAGCGGCGCGCTCGATGGTTATGCCATCCTGCGTCGCTTCGGCCGTGGCGTGGTCGTCGGGCCGGTCATTGCTTCGAACGATATCGGCGCGCGTGCGCTGATCGCTCACCTCGTCAGCCTGGCCGCAGGACGTTTCGTGCGCATCGATCTCGATTTCGACTCGGGCCTGACCACTTGGCTCGAAGAACTGCAACTGCACCGCGTCGGCACGGTGACCGCGATGACACGCGGCAGCGTGGCCGCCGTTGACGAAGGCCCGCGCCTGTTCGCACTGGCAACGCAGGCGATGGGCTGAGCGCGAAACGGTTCGCATAACGCTACGGTGCCGCAGCTTCAGCGCATCTTCTTCCGGCACAGACGCAACAACGGCATGCGCCGGCGCGAACGACCGCCGCGACGGCATCTAACGCGGCGGGCTCGCGCCTAGACTGATTTCCCCTTCGCTATCCGATTCGGCGCCATGCAATCTCTTTCCTCCGTCGCATCCGACGCGGCAGAATCCGCCCAATCCACGAACTCCTCCTTGAGCCTGTCTTCGCTGCGCAAGCAGGACCGCGAGCATCTGATCCACCCGGTCTCGGCCTGGCGTGCGCACGAGCACCGCGGCGTGACCATCCTCGACTCGGGCCACGGCTGCACGCTGCGCGATGCCGACGGCAACGAGTTGCTCGATGTCTTCGCCGGCTTGTGGTGCGTCAATGTCGGCTATGGTCAGCAGAGCGTGGTCGATGCCGCGGTCAAGCAGTTGAACAAGCTGCCCTATGCGACGGGATATTTTTCCTTCGGCAGCGAACCGGCGATCCGGCTCGCCGAAAAGCTTGTGGAGATCAGCCCCGCCTCGCTGCGCCATGTCTATTTCAGCGGCGGCGGTTCGGACGCGGTCGATGCCGCGGTGCGCTTGATCGTGCAGTACTGGAACAGCGTCGGCCGCCCGCACAAGAAACACTTCATCACGCTCGAGCGCGGCTACCACGGCTCGTCGTCGACCGGCGCGGGCCTGACCGCGCTGCCCGCGTTCCACCGCGGCTTCGACCTGCCGCTGCCGACGCAGCATTACCTGCCTTCGCCGAATCCGTACCGCAGCGCGAACGGCAATCCGCAGGCGATCATCGACGCCTCGGTCGCGGCGCTGCGCGCGAAGGTCGCCGGACTGGGCGCAGACAACGTCGCCGCGTTCTTCTGCGAACCGATCCAGGGCTCCGGCGGCGTCATCATTCCGCCGAAAGGCTGGCTCAAGGCGATGCAGGATACGGCGCGTGAACTGGATGTCCTGTTCGTCGTCGACGAAGTCATCACCGGTTTCGGCCGCACCGGCCCGATGTTCGCCTGCGATTCCGAAGGCGTGGAGCCGGACTTGATGACCTTGGCCAAGGGCCTGACTTCGGGTTACATCCCGATGGGTGCGACGCTGCTTTCGGAAAAGGTCTATGCTGGCATCGCCGACAACACGCCCGCCGGCGCGGTCGTCGGCCACGGCGCCACTTACTCGGGGCATCCAGTCGCTGCAGCCGTGGCGCTCGAGGTGATTCGATTGTATGAAGGCGGCTTGCTCGAGCACGGCCAAGCAGTGGCGAAACACTTCGCCGCAGCGCTCGATGGCCTCGCCGATCATCCGCTCGTCGGCGATGTGCGTTATCGTGGCCTGCTCGCGGCGATCGAACTGGTCAGCGACAAGGCGGCGAAGCGCGGCTTCGATCCGAAACTCGGCCTCGCCGACAAGATCAGCGCGATCGCCTATGCGAACAAACTGGTGTTCCGCTCGTTCTCCGACCAGATCCTCGGCTTCGCGCCGGCGCTGTGCATTACCGAGGCGGAGTGCCAGCTGTTCGGTCAGCGCCTGCGCAAGACGCTGGACGAGGTACTGGCGCTGCCTGAAGTGCGCTCCGCAATGGCTGCATGAGGCGGCTGTACAGAAGACATTGACCCGCTGCGTCCGCTTCCACAGAATCCAGAAGGTCCATCCATCCAGGCAATCACCGTGGTCACTCCCTTCAAACTAGACCGCATCGACCTGCGTATCCTGGCCCATCTGCAGAAGAACGGGCGGATCACCAACGTCGAACTCTCCAACGCCGTGTGCCTGTCGCCGAGCCCGTGTCTCGTGCGGGTCAAGCGGCTGGAACAGGCCGGCTACATCACCAGTTATTCGGCGCAGATCGACCTGGCCAAACTCGGCGACGTCCTTACCGTGTTTACCGAAGTCACCCTGTCTGATCACCACGCCGAGGATTTCAGCCGCTTCGAGAAGGCGATCCGCCAGGTCGACGAGATCATCGAATGCCACCTGGTCAGCGGCGGCTACGACTACCTGCTCAAGTTCGTCGCACGCGGCGTCAACCACTACCAGTCGCTGATGGAAGGGCTGCTCGAACGCAACATCGGCATCGAAAAATATTTCAGCTACATCGTCATCAAGACGCCCTTCATCAAGAACCACCTGCCGATCGAGCAGTTGTTCAGCCAGCATCTCTAATCGGCAGCGCTTCTTTTCGACAACGCCTCGCCATCCATTGTGACCGCCACCCTCACTGCCGTCGCCGACCTGCTTCCCGACCTGCAAACGCTGCGGCGTGATCTGCATGCGCATCCCGAACTTGCATTTGCCGAGCATCGTACGTCGATCCTAGTCGCCGACACGATGCGGGATCTCGGTCTGGAGGTCGCGACCGGCATCGGCGGCACCGGGGTCGTGGCGACGCTGCGCCACGGCGGTGGCATGGGCAGCATCGGACTGCGTGCGGACATGGATGCATTGCCTATCGTCGAGACCAGCGGACTTACGTACGCCAGCAAACACCGCGGCGTTCATCACGGCTGCGGCCACGACGGCCACACTGCGGCGCTGATCGGCGCCGCGCGTCATCTGGTGCGCACGTGCAATTTCGACGGCACCGTGCACTTCATCTTCCAACCTGCGGAAGAGGGTCAAGGCGGTGCGGCCGCGATGATTCGTGATGGCTTGTTCGAGCGCTTCCCGTGCGACGAGGTCTACGCGCTGCACAACTGGCCGGCCTTGCCTCTGGGCTCGGCGCAGACGCGAGCGGGACCGATCATGGCTGCGGCCGATCGTTTCGAGATCGAAATCCATGGTCGCGGCGGACATGCCGCATTCCCTCAACTGACGCCCGATGCGATCCTTGCCGCCAGTCATTTGGTGTTGCAGCTGAACACCATCGTTGCGCGCGACATCGATCCGAACGAATCGGCAGTGCTGTCGGTGACAAAGATCGAGGGCGGCCACGCGCACAACGTACTACCCACAAAAGTCGTCGTCGTCGGCACCGTGCGTAGTTTCAATCCGCAGGTGCAAGACCGCATCGAGGCGCGCTTGCGCGAAGTCGTTGCGGGCGTCGCTTCTTCCACCGGCACGCGCATGACCATCGATTATCTGCGTTACTACCCCGCCACGATCAACAGCCGCGATGAAGCTGCGGTTGCACTGGCTGCCGCCAAAATCGCGGGACTGCATGCAATGGAGGCACCCGCGCCCGCATTCACTTCCGAGGATTTCGCTTTCATGCTGCAGGCGCGGCCGGGCGCTTATCTGTGGCTCGGTCAGGGGCGCGCCGATCCGGGAGCGGATGGCGAGCGGCCACTGCATCATCCCAGTTACGATTTCAACGACGCCGCGCTGCCGTATGCCATCGCCTGGTTCGCGGCATTGGTCGAGCGACAATTGCCCGCCTCCACTCGATGACGGTGGCACAAACGATCGTGTTCTCGCGGGAGCGTTTGCTTACTGCGTCCACGCCGACTACCATTTCGACGATGTCCTCCGGCGCTCGCCAGCACTCGCCCTTCTCTGCACCGCTTTCTTGCGTATGTGGTTGGCTCGTGGCGTTCTTTGTGGTGATGACCGGCGGGTTCGGCGTCGCCGACTTCGCCAACGACTCGCAGCCCCGTTCGATGGTTGTCGCCGCGCAGGCAAGTCCGTCACTGATGGCCATCCCTGCTCCAACGGCGCAAGAACTGGACGAAATCCGCAACCACGGCCACCATCACAGCGGCAACCCGCTGGAAGATCTGCTTACGTTGGGCCATGCACATTTCGGCTGCCAATGCGCCAGTCTGTCCGTGGACATCTTTGCGCTTGCCGTCGTACCCAACGCCGCCTTCGTCGTGATGCGCAAACCACAGCGCGAACACGACAGCCCGCCGAACAACCCCTTCCGACCTCCGATCGTTTGATCGACGACGCTAGCCGCGCCTGACGCGGCTTTTCGTGCTGCACGCCACTGGCGTGCAGTGGCTTGTCCGTCGATCGGAGGATTCTTCCGTGTTTCGTCATTCTTTTCTGGCGCTGGCCCTCGCGGCCATGACGCCAATCGTGGCTGTTGCCGAAGCGCCACAGCCCGGTAATTCTGCCGTACCGGCAACACCGTCTTCGCTCACGCTCACCGACGCCGTGGACCGCGTACTCCGCAACAACCCGGCGTTGCAAGCCGCCGTGTATTCGCTGCGCGCTCAGGAGGCGCGACGCGACCAGGCCGCCCTCAAGCCGGCCTGGCATGCAACCCTCGAAGCCGAGAATTTTCTCGGCAGCGGCAGCTTGCGCAACGGCCGCGGACTCGAAACGACGTTGCGTCTGGGCACCGTCATCGAGCGCGGCGACAAGCGCACGCGCCGCATCGATGAATCCGACAGCGAGCGTGCTTTGCTCGTCGCCGACCAGGACGTGGCTCGCCTGGATCTGCTCGCCGAAGTCGCGCGCCGCTTCATTCACGTCGTTTCGGATCAGGAAAGCATCGCGCTGACCGAGCGTGCGACCGCGCTCGCCCGACGCAGTGTCGAGCTGGTCGAGCAACGCGTGCGCGCGGCAAAGGCTGGCGATGCCGAACTCGGCAAAACGCGCGTCACGCTGGCGCGCGCGGAGATCGCCGCCGAACACGCAGAGCACGAACTCAAAAGTTCGCGCATCGCGCTTGCAGCTACCTGGAACGCGCGCGAGGCAGGCTTCGACCGCGTCGACGCTGCGTTCTACACGTTGCCCGAACCGGAATCGTTCGACGCGCTGATCGCCGGGCTCGAGCGTAATCCGAACCTCGCCCGCTTCGCCTCCGCGCAGCGCCTCGAAGACGCACGCATCGCCGTCGCTCGCGCCAATCGCAGCGCCGATATCAGCTTCAATGCCGGCATCCGTCGGGTCGAAGCGCAGAGCGATCAGGCCTTCGTGCTCAGTGTGACCGTGCCGTTCGGCTCCGCCTCGCGTGCTGCCCCATTCGAACGTGAGGCAGAACAGCGCCGCGAAGCCGTCGACGCCGAAGCGAGCGGCGTGCGCACCGATCTTTACCGCACTTTGTACGCGGTCTATCAGGAACTGCTGCACGCACGCACCCAGGCCGACACCTTGCGCACGCGCGTGATTCCCGAATCCGAACGCACACTGAAACTCACCGAGCAGGGATTCGCCGTCGGTCGCTATTCCTATCTCGAACTGGTCGACGCGCAGCAGCAACTGCTGACTGTGCAGCGCGAAGCGATCGATGCCGCGCGCGAATACCACTTGCTCTACGTCGAGCTCGAACGCCTGGTCGGCCGCAGCGTCGACACCGCCGCCATGGAGAAAAATTCATGAACCGTCTGTATTCCTTTCTGCGCCTGTCGGCGCTCTTCGTTTTCGCCGCGGTGGCGTGGCATACACCGCTTTCCCATGCTGCCGAAAGCGAGGCGGCGAAAGAAGAATTCGAACGCGGTCCGCATCGCGGCCGCCTGCTGCGCGACGGCGATTTTGCGCTCGAAGTGACGATCTTCGAAACCGGCGTGCCGCCGCAGTTTCGCCTCTACACCTACGCGAAAGACAAGCCGCTTGCCACCACAGACTTGCAGGCCACGATCGAAGTTGCGCGCCTCGGCGGAGTCGTCGACCGCTTTGCGTTCGTGGCGCAGGCCGATCACCTGCAGGCGAATGCAACCGTGCACGAGCCGCATTCGTTCGACGTCAAGGTCAGTGCGACGGCGAACGGAAAATCACACCAGTGGAGCTACGCCTCCTACGAAGGCCGCACCACGATTCCGGCAGCGACCGCCGAAACGGCCGGCATCAAGACTGCCGTCGCCGGGCCGGCGACGATCCGAGATCGCGTGCATCTGCTCGGCGTGGTCGCGGTCGACGAGAACCGCCTCGCCAAGGTGCGCGCGCGCTTTCCGGGACCGGTGCGCGAAGTGCGCGCCGGCCTCGGCGACACGGTCACGGCCGGTCAGGTGCTCGCTGTCGTCGAGAGCAACGAAAGCCTTAAGTCCTACGCGGTAACGGCGCCGATCGGTGGTGTCGTCACCGCGCGCGCAACCAACGTCGGCGACGTTGCCGGCGAGTCGGCGCTGTTCGAGATCGCCGATCTCTCGAATGTATGGATCGATCTGCATGCGTTCGGCGCCGGCGCAGCCAGGCTCAAGCCGGGGCAGCCGGTCACTGTGCGCTCGACATTCAATGAGACGAGCGCAGACGCCGCGCTCGATCGCCTGCTGCCGATCGCCGCAGTCGACAGCCAGAGCGTGGTCGCGCGCGTGCGCCTGCCGAATCCCGACGGCGCCTGGCGGCCCGGCCTCGCGGTCAGCGCCGACGTGACCGTGGCTACGCACGAAGTGCCGCTCGCGGTCGACGTGGCCGGCTTGCAGCGGTTTCGCGATTTCACCGTCGTCTTCGCCCAGGCCGCCGACACCTACGAGGTGCGCATGCTCGAACTCGGCGCGCGCGACGAGAAGATGGTCGAAGTACAGGAAGGCTTGGCGCCCGGTACACGCTACGTGACCGAGCAGAGCTTCCTGATCAAGGCCGACATCGAAAAGTCGGGCGCAAGCCACGACCACTGAGAGGCCGATCATGCTCGAATCCATTATTCGCTTCGCGATCCGACATCGCTGGCTCATGGTGCTGGTCGCGCTCGGCCTCGCCGCGCTCGGTGCGTGGAACTACACCCGCCTGCCGATCGATGCGACCCCCGACATCACCAACGTGCAGGTGCAGATCAACACCGAAGGCCCCGGCTATTCGCCGCTGGAGGCCGAGCAACGTCTCACCTATCCGGTCGAGACCGCACTGTTCGGCCTGCCCAATCTCGACTACACGCGTTCGATCTCGCGCTACGGCCTGTCGCAAGTCACCGTTGCGTTCAAAGACGGCACCGATCTCTACTTCGCCCGACAACTCGTCGCCGAACGCCTGCAGCAAGTGAAGAGCCAGCTCCCGACCGGCGTCGAGCCGCAGATGGGGCCGATCGCCACGGGTCTCGGCGAGATCTTCATGTACACCGTCGAATCCGAACCCGGCGCGAAACGCCCCGACGGCCGACCCTGGGACGCGATGGACATGCGCACCCTGCAGGACTGGGTCGTGCGTCCGCAGATGCGCCACATCGACGGCGTCACCGAGGTCAATACGATCGGCGGTTACGTGCGCCAGTTCCACATCACGCCTGATCCGGCCAAGCTCGCCGCCTACGGCCTCACCCTGCGCGATATGCTCGACGCGGTCGCGCGCAACAACGCCAACGTCGGCGCGGGCTATATCGAGCGCTCGGGCGAGCAATATCTCGTGCGCGTGCCCGGCCAAGTCGGCGACATCGCCGGCCTGCGCGACATCCTCATCGCGCATCGCGACAGCCTGCCGGTACGCGTGGGCGACCTCGCCGAGGTCGTCGAAGGTCACGAGTTGCGTTCAGGCGCGGCGACCGAGAACGGCCGCGAGGTCGTACTCGGCACGGTGTTCATGCTGGTCGGCGAGAACAGCCGCGCGGTCTCGCGCCGCGCCGCGGACAGGCTCGCCGAAGCCAACCGCAGCCTGCCCACAGGCGTGCAGGCGCGCACGCTGTACGATCGCACTACGCTCGTCGACCGTACGATTGCCACCGTGCAAAAAAATTTGCTCGAAGGCGCCCTGCTCGTCATCGCCGTGCTGTTCCTCTTGCTCGGCAATGTGCGCGCGGCGCTGATCACCGCCGCGGTGATTCCGCTGGCGATGCTGATGACGATCAGCGGCATGGTGCAACACCGCGTCTCCGGCAATTTGATGAGCCTCGGTGCGCTCGACTTCGGCCTGATCGTCGACGGCGCGGTGATCATCGTCGAGAACTGCCTGCGCCGATTCGGCGAAGCGCAGCATCGGCTCGGCCGCCTGCTCACGCGCGAGGAACGCTTCGAGACCGTAGCGACCGCGACCACCGAGGTGATCACGCCGAGCCTGTTCGGCGTCTTCATCATCACCGCGGTGTACCTGCCGATCTTTTCGCTCAGCGGCGTCGAAGGCAAGATGTTCCATCCGATGGCGATCACCGTGGTGTTCGCGCTGCTCGCGGCGATGCTGCTGTCATTAACCCTCGTGCCCGCCGCCGTCGCATTGTTCGTCAGCGGACGCGTTGCGGAAAAGGAGAACCGCATTGTCATCGGCATCAAGCGCTTGTATGCGCCGGCTCTCGAACGCGTGCTCGCCGCGCGCGTCGTCGTCGTCGCCGCGGCGGCAGCATTCGTCTTCGCCTGCGGGTTGCTGGCAACGCGTCTGGGCACCGAGTTCATCCCCAATCTCGACGAAGGCGATATCGCGTTACATGCGCTGCGCATTCCGGGTACGAGCCTGACCCAGGCGGTCGGCATGCAGACGGCGCTCGAGGCGCGGATCAAGCAGTTTCCCGAGGTCGACAAGGTCGTGGCCAAGATCGGCACCGCCGAGATCGCGACCGACCCGATGCCGCCCTCGGTCGCCGACACCTTCATCCTGATGAAGGATCGCGCCGACTGGCCCGACCCGCGCAGACCGAAAGCGCAGCTCGTCGCCGAACTCGAAGCCGCGGTCAAAACGATTCCCGGCAACAACTACGAGTTCACCCAGCCGATCCAGATGCGCATGAACGAACTGATCGCGGGCGTGCGCGCCGATGTCGCGATCAAAGTTTACGGCGACGATCTCGACCAGTTGCTCGAACTCGGCAAGAAAGTCGAGGCAGTAACCAAGAAGGTATCAGGCGCAGCCGACGTCAAGCTCGAACAGGCGACCGGCCTGCCGGTGCTCTCGGTGTTGCCCGACCGCGCGGCGCTCGCGCGCTACGGACTGGCGATGGCGGATTTGCAGCAGACCGTCGCGATAGCGTTCGGCGGCGAGGTAGCTGGCCAGGTGTTCGAGGGCGATCGTCGCTTCGATATCGTCGTGCGTCTGCCCGAGGCCTTGCGCACAAATCTCGACGGACTGGCCGCGCTGCCGGTGCCGCTGCCGCGCGAGGCGCGCAGCGATGACGCTCACGGTGATGCCACACGCATCGCCGCGCGCTCGGCGGCGTACATCCCGCTCGGCGAGGTCGCCAAGATCGAAGTCGCTCTCGGTCCGAACCAAATCAGCCGCGAGAACGGCAAACGGCGCGTCGTCGTGACGGCAAATGTGCGCGGTCGCGATCTCGGCTCGTTCGTCACCGAATTGCGTACACGCGTCGGCGATCAGGTCGGTTTGCCGGAAGGATATTGGCTCGAATACGGCGGCACGTTCGAGCAGCTCATTTCGGCGAGTCAGCGCTTGCAGATTGTCGTGCCGGTGGTGCTGGCATTGATCTTAGGCCTGCTGTTCATGGCGTTCGGCTCGGCCCGCGACGCAGCGATCGTGTTCAGCGGCGTGCCGCTCGCGCTGACCGGCGGCGTGCTTGCGCTGTGGCTGCGTGGCATTCCGTTCTCGATCTCCGCCGCGGTCGGATTCATCGCCTTGTCCGGCGTCGCCGTGCTCAACGGCGTCGTGCTGATCAGTTTCGTGCGCAGCCTGCGCGCGGCCGGCGACCGGCTCGAGGACGCGATCCGCGACGGCGCGCTGATTCGCCTGCGCCCAGTGCTGATGACTGCGTTGGTCGCGTCGCTCGGTTTCGTGCCGATGGCGCTCAACGTCGGCACCGGTGCGGAAGTGCAGCGTCCGCTCGCAACCGTGGTGATCGGCGGCATCGTCTCCTCGACCTTGCTAACCTTGCTCGTGCTGCCGGCGCTGTATCGTCTGCTGTATCGCGACGACGACGGGCCGAACGGTGTCGGCAATGCCGCTGCAGCGTCGTAGAAGTCATCGATGTCGGAGAACCTGATGGACGCGTCCCGAGGGGTGCTGTACGCAATCGCCGCCGCCGTTCTGTTCGGCGCCAGCACGCCATTCGCCAAAGGGTTGTTGGGCAGCATCGACCCGGTCCTGCTCGCCGGCTTGTTGTACGCGGGATCGGGAATCGGCCTCGGCGTGTGGCTGTTGCTGCGCAGACTGGCAGGGCCTCGATCGACAGAAGCTGCTTTGCAGAATCGCGACCTGCCCTGGCTCGCCGGTGCCGTAGCGTTCGGCGGCGTTCTCGGGCCGATGCTGTTGATGCTCGGCCTGCGCAACACGCCGGCGTCATCGGCGTCGCTGTTGCTCAATCTCGAAAGCGTGTTGACGGCGGTGCTGGCGTGGACCGTGTTCCGCGAGAACGTCGATCGCCGGGTGTTCCTGGGTATGGTCGCGATCGTGGCCGGCGGCGTGGTGCTGTCGTGGCAGCAGCAAACTGCCGCGGGAGTGCCATGGAGCGCGCTCGCCATCGCCGGCGCCTGCTTGTGCTGGGCGATCGACAACAACCTGACGCGAGTCGTTTCGAGCGGCGACCCGATCCACATCGCGGCGATCAAAGGCGGCGCGGCCGGCGCGGTCAACATCTGCATCGCCTTGAGTCTCGGCAGTCATTTTCCGGCTGCGAGCGCAGCGCTCGCGGCCGGCGCGATCGGCTTGGCGGGATACGGCGTCAGCCTGGTCTGTTTCGTGCTCGCCTTGCGCCATCTCGGTACGGCGCGCACCGGCGCGTATTTCTCGACAGCACCATTCGTCGGCGCCGCTTTATCGCTGCTGTTGTTTGCCGAACGACCCGACCCGGCGTTCTGGATTGCCGGCAGCCTGATGGCGATCGGCATCTGGCTGCACCTGAGCGAACGCCACGAGCACACGCACGAGCATGAAGCGCTCGAGCACGAGCATCGGCATCGTCACGACGAGCATCACCAACACGGGCACGATTTCCCGTGGGACAGTGAGGAGCCGCACAGCCATCCGCACAAACACGACGCGGTCGTGCACTCGCATCCGCACTTCCCCGATATCCATCACCGGCACGGCCATTGAAGCGCACATTCTCAATTTCCTTGACGGTCGGGTTCGCCTCGCGGCGTGAACGTCGCCGCGGCTGCGCGGCGACAGACGCGAAAGCGGCTGGACAAGTCCAGCAGCGACAAAGCCAAGGCCATGCCGAACGGGTGGTTGAGCAGCCGGTTCCGCGATCCCGAATTGCCACGTATCCTAGCCGCGGTGACCGCCACCAATCATGCCGCCGTCGAGGCAGCCCTGACGCGCTGGGCCGATACCTAGGTGTCTGTCGGCCGGTCAACGGCGTGTCTGGCTGATGAGCCGCGACCGTCGGACTGACCCGCGCGGCGGCCGAGCACCATACGGGGCCCGTGTACGGATAATTGCTCAAGGGGCTATACAAATGTGGCGGGTTTCGGTTAAAATCGGCGGCTGAATTTATTTACAGCCCTGATAAATACGGAAATTCCCATGAAAGTCCTGTCCTCGCTCAAATCCGCCAAGCAGCGTCATCGCGACTGCAAAGTCGTGCGCCGCCGCGGCAAAGTGTTCGTGATCTGCAAGAGCAACCCGCGTTTCAAGGCGCGTCAGCGCTGAGCCGGTCGCTCGGCTTCGCTAGCCGATCGTTGCTGTGAAGGCCGCCTTGGGGCGGCCTTCACGTTTTTGGACCGATCGATTTCCCAACCGCGCCGTTTGCCGTGTGCAATCTTGCAACGGTCATGCTGCCTTGGCACCATCGACTGCGTAGATTCGCCAACTTGGAGAATGAGCCATGCCGCTGCACCGTTCTTCGCTCGCCGCCGCGTCCGCCCTGCTCGCCCTTGGCGCGCTCGGCAGCGCACACGCCGATACCTTGCTGATCGATCGCGTCCAGCAGGAGCGTAGCCACGCCACGCCAGCACGCGGCCTGTCGATGGCGCAGGTCGAAAGACAGTACGGCGCGCCACTGAGCAAACTGTCGCCGGCCGGCGGCGATTCCCGCTGGCATCCGACGATCAACCGCTGGGCCTACCCGAACTACACCGTGTATTTCGAACGCGACCGGGTAATCGACACGGTGATCAATCGCGTTTCGGCGGACGAGATCGGGCCCAAGGGCGCCGCGCCGAACCGATGACGCCGTCCATCTTCCGCCTGCCCGCGGAGTGGGAAGCACAGGATGGCGTACTGCTCGCGTGGCCGCACGCCGAAACTGACTGGGCACCGCGGCTCGAACAGGTTGAAGCCACCTGTGCCGCGCTGATTTCCGCGATTTCCCGCCATGAACGCGTCGTGCTCTGCGTCGCCGGCGAGTCCGTCCGGGCGCACGCCGAGCGACAGCTACATATTGCCGGGGCACATGCCGAGAACGTGCACTTCGTCGCCGTCGAATACGACGACACCTGGTTGCGCGATTCCGGGCCGATCACCCTCGCCGACGGCAAGCGTTTTCGCCTGACCGACTTCCGTTTCACCGGTTGGGGGGGCAAGTTCGGCGCGAGTCGCGACGATGCGCTGATCGGCAATCTGATCGTTCGCGACGTATTCGCGCCCGCCGAGCATGCACGCGTCGACTGGGCGCTCGAAGGCGGAGCGATTGAATCGGATGGCAAGGGCACGATCCTGACGACCTGGCGCTGCCTGCACCAGCGCCATCCGGAACAGAGCCGCGAGGAAATGTCGCAACTGCTGCGCGACAAGCTAGCCGCGCAGCGCGTGCTGTGGCTCGAACACGGCTATCTGCAGGGCGACGACACCGACGCACACATCGACACGCTCGCGCGCTTCGCGCCGGACGATGCGATCGTGTTCCAGGCCTGCGACGACGCAAGCGACACCCATTACGGCGAACTCGCGCGCATGCGCGACGAACTTGCTGCACTGCGCACGATCGACGGCCGGCCGTATCGCCTGCATGCCCTGCCCTGGGCCAAACCGATTCTCGACGATGGCCGCCGCCTGGCCGCGTCGTACGCGAACTATCTGATCGTCGACGGCGCCGTACTGGTGCCGGCCTACGGCGATGCCGCCGATTCGGAAGCTGCGCAAATCATCGGCGCCGCGCATCCGGGTCGCGAAGTCATACCCATCCCTTGCCGCCCGCTGATCTGGCAGAACGGCAGTCTGCACTGCATGACCATGCAGTTGCCGCGAGGAGTGCTGAAGTGAGCAAGACACTGCGGGTTGCATTGCTGCAGGAAACCGACCGCGGCAGCCGCGAGGCAAATCTCGACGCGATCGAGGCCGGTTTGCGCGAAGCAGCCAAGGCCGGTGCCGCACTCGTGCTGCTGCAGGAACTGCACAACGGGCCGTATTTCTGCCAGCACGAAAGCGTCGCCGAATTCGATCGCGCCGAACCGATTCCGGGGCCGAGCACCGAGCGCCTCGGCGCGCTCGCGGCCGAACTCAAGCTCGTCGTCGTCGCTTCGCTATTCGAGCGGCGTGCGGCCGGCCTTTACCACAACACCGCTGTCGTCTTCGATGCTGCAAAGGATATTTGTGGAAAATACCGCAAAATGCACATCCCAGACGATCCGGCGTTCTACGAAAAGTTCTACTTCACGCCCGGCGACCTCGGCTTCGAGCCGATCCAGACCTCGGTCGGCAAGCTCGGCCTGCTCGTCTGCTGGGACCAGTGGTATCCGGAGGGTGCGCGCCTGATGGCGCTGGCCGGCGCCGACTTGCTGCTCTACCCGACCGCGATCGGCTGGGATCCGGGCGACGACGACGCAGAGAAATCGCGCCAGCGCGACGCCTGGATCACCGTGCAGCGCGGCCACGCCGTAGCCAACGGCCTGCCGCTGCTCGCCTGCAATCGCACCGGCTTCGAGGCCGCTCCCGACGCCGCGCGCGGAATCCAATTCTGGGGATCGAGCTTCGTCGCCGGCCCGCAGGGCGAATTCCTCGCGCAGGCATCGACCGACAAACGCGAGTTGCTGATCGTCGACATCGACATGCAGCGCAGCGAAAACGTGCGTCGCATCTGGCCGTTCCTGCGCGACCGACGCATCGATGCCTATGCGGATCTGCTCAAGCGTTTCCGCGACTGAACCATTCTTTCGTCGTTTCGGCGGTTGAAAGCCGCGCGAATGGCGACAAAAAAGCAAGCAATGAACGATCTGGCTTCCCTCACTCCGTCTGTCACCGACCAGCCGCTCGCACGCATTACCCGCGACGGCGTCGAATACACCCTGCTTGGCACCGCGCACGTCTCGCGCGCCTCAGTCGCTGCCGTGCGCGAACTGATCGAATCGGAAAATTTCGACGCGATCGCGGTCGAACTCTGCGACACGCGTTACCGCGCGCTGCGTGACCGCGAGGCCTGGCGCAATCTCGATCTGCTGCAGATCATCCGCCAGGGCAAGGCCGGCATGGTCGCGGCCAATCTCGCGTTGTCGGCCTATCAGCGCCGCCTCGCCGAGCAATTTGGCATCGAGCCTGGCGCGGAGATGAAGACCGCCGCGGAACTCGCCGAGGCGCAGCACAAGCCGGTGTGGCTGATCGATCGCGAAGTGGCGACGACGCTCAAGCGCGCCTATCGCAGCGTCGGTTTCCTGCAGCGCTTCGGCCTGCTCGGCGGTCTCGTGGCGAGTCTGTTCGAGCGCGGCGAAGTCGCCGAGGCCGACATCGAGAAGCTCAAACAGGGCGACATGCTGCAAAGCGCGTTCAGCGAATTCGCCGAGCAATCGGAGCCGTTGTTCCGCAGCCTGATCGCCGAGCGCGACAGTTTCATGTCCGCGCGGCTGCGCGAGGAAAGCGCGAAGGCGCAGGTGCTCGGCGCACCGGTCAAGCGCGTGCTTGCGGTGATCGGCGCCGGGCACCTCGCCGGCATGACCCGCGAAATCGAAGCGCAGCATGACGATCCGGCTACGCTCACGCAATCGCTCAACGCGTCGCCGCCGGCGTCTTCACTGCCGAAGTGGATCGGTTTCGGCGTGCTCGCCGTCATCATCGGTGCGATCGCCTATACGTTCACGCGCGGCGCGCACTTCGGCGTCGAGGCGATCAAGGTGTGGGTATTGTTCACCGGAGGATTCGCCGCGCTCGGCGTGCTGCTCGGCGGCGGCCATATTCTGAGCGCGCTGACCGCATTCGTGGTCGGGCCGCTCAAACCGTTCCGTCCGTTCGTGCCGGTCGGCGCGGTCGCAGCGGCGGTCGAAATGTCCCTACGTCGGCCGCGCGTAGCCGATTTCGAATCGCTGCGCGACGATGTGATCGACTGGCGCGGCTGGTGGAAGAACCGCGTCTCGCGCACCCTGCTGGTCTTCCTGCTGGGTAATTTCGGCATGATCCTCGGCGAATACCTCGCCGGTATCCGCATTCTGAGCAAGCTCCTATGAATCTCGCGCGTCTGCTGTTCAAACCCAAGTGGCAGGACAAGAAGGCCGAGGTGCGCCGCGCTACTGTCGCTTCCGCCGATGATGCCGAACTGATCGCCGCGCTGCCGCAGCTCGTGCGCGCCGATGCCGATGCAAGCGTGCGCCTGGCCGCGCTCAAGCGCCTCGGCGATTACGAGGCCTGGCGCGAACGCTCGACCGGCGACGCCGATGCCGGGGTGCGCCGCGCGGCCCGCGATGCTTACCTCGCCCTACTCTGTTCCAACAATGCGCGCGTGCCCGCATTGTCGCGGCGCATTGCCGAACTCGAGACGCTGAGCGCGGACGAACTCGAACGGGTTGCCAGCCAAGCGGCCGACCGCGATCTGCGCGCCAGCGCGCTCGCGCAAGCTAGCCGCCCGGCCCTGCTTGCCGAGCGCGCGGTCGCCGATCCTGATGGCGCGATCCGCCTCGCAGCGCTCGAACGCGTCGTCGACATTGCGACTCTCGAGCGCATCGCCGAACGCGCGCGCAAAACCGACAAGGCCATCAGCCGGCGCGCGCGCGAATTGATCGAGGCACGTCGCATTGGCAGCGGCGACGCAACCGCCGTCGCGCAAAAGGCCCGCGTCCTGTGCGAACGCATGGAGGCACTGGTGCGCGCGCCCAGCGGCGACGACACGGTTTACGATGCGATCGTGCGCGATTGGAATGCGCTGGGCAGCGCGGTGCCGACCCATCTGCTCGCCCGCTATTGCGGCGCCGATGCGCTCGTGCGGCAGACAAAGATCAACGCTCAGAATCCGGCGCCTCGCGTGACCGCAGCCGACACCAAGGAAGCCGAGCCTGAAGCGCATGTCGCCATATCCGCCGCAGCGAGCGCCGAAATGTTGGCATCGCAGGCACGTTTCGACGCTGCGCTCGCGAACGCGGCCAGCGAAGCGCAACGCGAGCGCGAGCTACGCCGCGCGCATCTGCACGAAATGGAACAGACCCTGCCGCGCTACGCCGCCGCACTCGAAGCCGGCACGGTTTCGGCAGCGCATGCGCTGCATGATCGACTGCTCAATCTGGGCGCGATGGTCGTGCCATTGCCGGCTGCACTTGAAGCCAAGCTGGCGCCGCTGCACGCGCATTACGCCGCGCTCAAGCAACAGCAGACCTGGGCCAACCGGCGGCGGCGCGAGATGCTCTGCGACGACGTCGAGCAACTGGCCCAATCCGGCTTGCATCCCGACGCGCTTGCGCTGCGCGTGCGCGAGGCGCGAGAGGAATGGCAGCGCCTCGATGCCGCCGAGGGCATTTCCGGCAACGCCGAAGCGGGGCCGACGCGGCGCTTTCACGCCCTCTGCCATCGCGTGCTGAAGCCAGCGAAGGTGTATTTCGACAAGCGCGACGAGGTGCGCAAGTCGCACGCCGGCGAGATCGACAAACTGCTGCAGGAGACCGCCGCACTAGCGGATGAGATCGTCGATTGGAAAGCGATCGGACAACTGCGCCAAAAGCTCGGCGATGCGCTGCGTTCGCTCGACGGCGTCGATCCACGCACGCGCACGGCGCTTGCCAAGCAACTCAAGGCGGCGATCGATCGGCTCGCACTGCGCCTCGACGCACATGCGGATGAAGTCGAAGCGGTCAAGCGACGTTTGATCACGCGCGCCACGGCCTTGCAGCAGCACAGCGACGGTCGCGCTGTTGCGCGTGACGCGCGTGAACTGCAGGCGCAATGGACCGCGCTGGGCCAGGGTCGCCGCGGCAGCGACCAGCGCCTCTGGAAAGAATTCCGCGCTGCTCTAGATGCCGCGTTCGGCCAGCTCGACGCAGCACGCAAGCAGCGCGACGAACAGTCGTCGGCGACGCGCACGCAGGCAGAAAATCTGCTCGCCGAAATCGAAACCTTGCGCGCCGACGATGCGCACGAGACGAAAGCACAGCTGCGCGACATCGACGCGCGCTGGCAGGCGCTGGGCTCCCCCGATCGCGCGCTCGAGCAGCGCTATCGCAAAGCGCGCGATGCATTCGAGTCGAGCTTGCAGGGCGCCGCGCGGCGCAAGCGCCTGGCGCGCTACACCGAAGCACTGGCGAAATACGCGCTGCTACGTGCCGTCGAAACCGGTGCGCAAACAGCGGACGCGGTCCTCGCGCAATGGAACGAGCGCCCTGCGCCGGCCGAATTCGCAGCCGCGCTCGATGCCCGCTTCGCGCGCGCGACGGCGGCTTCGGCTGTCGAGGAGCAAGACGAAAATCCGGCGCGCGACCTGCTCATCGAGCTCGAATTCTTCGCCGGTGTCGAAACGCCGGGCGAAGACCGCCAGCGGCGCATGAACTTCCAGGTGCAGCGCCTGGCCTCGCGCATGCGCGACCGCAGCGCGGTCACGCCGGAGTCCGAGCTGTCACGGCTGATGCTTGCCTGGTTCGCCCAGGAACCACAGGCCTTCGAAGTCGAAGGCCGTTTCGTACACGCAGCCACAGCCGCCGTCCAAACGCTGCCTTGATCGCGTCGGCAGCGGCGACATTTCCCGCGCCTCGAACTTGATGCGGAACGCAACTCCGCAACGATGTCGAAAACCTGCGAGGACGGAATCCGCGCCAGCTTTGCCGCGGATGAACCGCGGCTGGTCGAGCGAATTTCTCAGGGAAAATGCCCGCAGTCCGCAGGACTGCGGGCCAATCGCACCACTGCGGCGAGACTCGCCGGTTCTGCAGCTTGATCAGTTCGACTCGGTGAACTGGATATACGGCGAGGTTCCACCCGTTCCGGTGCACGGGCCCAGGTTCAAGTTGTTGGTCTCGCCCGTCGTGCCGTAGTTGACGCAGGTCGGCGCGGCCGTGCTGCCATTATTCATGCTGATTTTCACCGTGATGGACGATCCGCTGTTGAACGTGGCAGCCGATCCGCCGCCGGCACCGAACAGGTTGAATTCGGAATAGTTCCAACCGCTCGCCAGATTGGTGACTCCATCGCTGGCCGAGACGGAGTAGAGCGTGGTTCCGTTGGTCAGGGTAACGGTATCGTTGCCGCTAGCGATGCTGCCCTTAAGCTTGAGGTTCGCGAGATTCGAAATCACCTGCACCGAAGCGGGTACGGTCACCGCGTTACTGTTCTTGTAGCATTGACCGCTGTAGTTCGACCAACCCGACGGACACTTCCTTACGCTGCTGAAATTGCCACTGCTGGTCACCGCGAACAGCCAGTATTGGATGTACACGTAGTATTGCGTGCTGTTCGTGTATTCCGGGGTGTAGAGAAATTGCTCCCACTGATAGCAACTGGTACCGCTGGGGAGTCTGGCACCCTGGCAAGCAGTCGAATTGCTCGGGAAAAAATACGAATTGAGCTGCAACCCGTACAGATTGGCTGTGCCCCCGTCATTTTCGCTGGTAACGCCGGTCACGCTGGGGAAAGATCCTTCCGAAGAGGTCAAATAGGATCCGCTCACTTTTGCCGCCCAGGCCGTGCCGTTGCCCACCGTATTGATGCCGGATTGATTCGTTCCGCCTGCGCTTTCGGCAGTCGTCTCCGGCTCGGTGCCGGTCACCGGGCCGCGACCGACCTGCTCCGCAAGATGGCTGGGGAATCCTCCCGCGCGGCCGACCGGATATGCAGGCGCCGACGAGCAGGAAACAGCTTCCCACTCCGAGTCGGGGAACGTCGCCTTGAAGCACCCGCCTTCCGACGCCATTGCGTCGCGTTTCTGGGTCATGCCCTCGCGCCATTCGGCAAACTCTTTGGTCGCCTGAGGCGGATTGATTACTACCTGCCCTGGATAGATCTTTTCCTGTGCAACGACGTTTTCGGAACAAAAGGAAGAGCTAATACAGAGCAAAATTGCCGCGGGTAAAGCCAGGGAACGCGTACGGAACATCATGCCTGCCTCCAAGAGTGAATGACCAGTTTCAAGCGCTTCAACGGATGAAAAGCGCGGCGAACAACGCCGCTTCCCCTTTTCCATTTATGAAGCCAGTTTTCTCCCTTGGAATTGGACGATATGTTTCGCGCGTTAAATTTCTCTTAACGTCAACGAAGAAATGCGCCTCAGCGAAAATCGGCGCCTGCGGCGCCGGTCGCAGCGCGCATCGAAATGTTCGCATCGCAGGCGCGTTTCGTCGTAGCGCTGGCGAACGCAGCCAGCGAAGCGCAACGCGAGCGCGAATTGCGCCGTGCGCATGTGCGCGAAATGGAGCAGACCTTGCCGCCCTATGCTGGCGCTGCCGAGGCGGGAACCGAAACCTTGCCGTGGCAATGGGCTCGAGCAGCACCTGGTATCGGCCGACATCGAGTGCCGAAAAACGGCCCTGCGACTTGGCGGGCGCGGAGCGATCTCATGGCGTTGCGGACGCGTCGTAGACGACTTTGCCCCGGCGAATCGTGTAGCGGACGTCTGTCATCGCCCGCGAGCCAAGCGCGATCGGGTCGCCGCCGAGTACGGTGAGATCGCCGTTCATTCCAACCTCAACCCGCCCCTCTTGACGGTCGACGCCGAAACGCCGCGCCGGCACGGTGGTCAGCATCGCCAAGACATCTTTCGGACTGAAGCCGGCAAGTTCGAGCTGGCGGTATTCTTCCCCAACATCGTAGTCGATCAAAAAACCGGTGTCGGTACCGAACATCAGCGCGCCACCCATGTCGTGAAAATGCTTCATCCTCTCGCGAATGGTCCCGATGTTCGAATCCTTCGAAAAAAGCTTCAGAGTGGGGATGACCGTCATGCGATGCTGAGTCATTTGCCGCAGCAGATCATCGCTCAGGCCGTCGGTGACCTCGGGTGCATGAGCAAGAACATCGACGCCCGCGGACAGCGCGACTTGCACGCCGGGAAGATTGGTCGCGTGCGAAAAGACCAGTTGGTGATGCGAATGGGCCGTGGTCACCGCAGCGTGCGCGATATCAACGGGCATCGGAACGATCTGATTTGGCGCGACGATGGAACCGGTGAAAAGCTTGGAGATATCGCCGCCTGCCGCGATATTGCGCTGGACTGCTTCCGCAGCTTCGGCCGGCGTTTTCGGCTGCGGCAGGCTCGACAATAATTCCGGCGGGAGGTCACGCACGTAGTAAGGCAATGCGTTCGGCGGAAACAGGGGCAGACCCGCTGTGTAGATTCGCGGTCCGGTAACCTCCCCCGACTCGATGCGCTGTCGCAGGGCCGTAGTAGCGTGCGGATCCGATCCGGTGTCGACGACGGTGGCGAACCCGGATCGGGTCAGCATCTCTCG
This sequence comes from Rudaea cellulosilytica DSM 22992, assembly GCF_000378125.1. GTDB lineage: Bacteria > Pseudomonadota > Gammaproteobacteria > Xanthomonadales > Rhodanobacteraceae > Rudaea > Rudaea cellulosilytica. The sequence goes on from NZ_KB899244.1 coordinate 118,661, forward strand.
CAGTTGGTTGCTCAATTGGCCGGCGGGGAGCTTCGCCGCATCGCCCCACTTGGGTTCCATGAAGTGGACATGGGTGTTCCAGAATCCCGCGAAAGCAGCACACTGCGCGCAACGCAGAATATTCACGTCTGTCGGGACGGCAATATGGCGTCCGATCGCCGCGATCTTGCCATCGCGAATCAGAATGGTGGCCGCCGAGAGCGGCTTCGCATCGGGCGACGCGTACACTTTGCCGACCTCGATGACCAACGTCTGCCCTTCCGCCGACGCGCCGAGAAAAAGCATCAGCAGGGAGCCGACGATCACACCGATTGATTTCATAACCTGCAAGTCCTGGAAACTGTCAAAAATGTGGCGCCACTTGAAGTCAGAGCATCGCGCGACTCGGTGCGCGGTCTTTCATGCGGTGCGCAAGCGTCGCGCCCGCACATCGCGTAGCACGCGCCTCGCCCATAGGCTCGCATCGTCGAGCAGCGAGTAGATCGTCGGCAGCACGAGCAGGCTGACGATCGTCGAGAAGATCAAGCCCCCCGCGATCGCGCGCGCCATCGGATAATACGGCGGCCCGTCGCCGCCGATCGACGCGTCGCCGAGACACAGCGGCAGCATGCCGAGGATGGCCGTGCCCATCGTCATCAGGATCGGACGCAGGCGGTCGCGCGCACCCCGGATCAGTGCTTCGCGCCTACCCATGCCGTCGTGGCGCAGTTGGTTGATATGCACGATCATGACGATGCCGTTGTTGACGACGACGCCCATGAGGATCAGCACGCCGATCGACGCCATGACCGAGAAGGTCGTGCCGGTGATCCAGAACAGCCAGAACACGCCGAAGATCGAGAACACGAACGTCGTCAGGATCGCCGCCGGGTAGATCAGCGATTCGAACATCGCGCACATGACGACATAGACGAGCACGAGCGCGATCAGCGTGTTGAACAGCATCGTGCTGCCAGCCTCGTCGTCGCGGTCGAAGTTCTCGCCGAAGCTCCATTTGTACCCGGGCGGCAGGTCCATCTTGCCCATCGCAGCCTGAATCTCCTTGCGCGCGTCTTCCGGCGTCTTGCCTTCGGCGAAGTTGGCGACGATGGCGAAGCTGGTCTGCCGGTTGCGCCGCTGGATCGTGGCGGCTGCGTTGCGCGCGTCGACGTCGATCATCGACATCAGCGGCACCTGGGTGCCGTCGGCGCGGCGCAGCTTGTAGTCCGATAGATTGTCGAGGCTCTGCGTGTCGCTGCCGGAAAAACGCAGCCAGACCGGAACCTGGCCTTCGCCGCCGTGATAGTCCTTGAGGCGGAAGCCGCGCAGAGCGATGCCGATGTACTGCGCGATGTCGCTCGCCGAGAAGCCCATGGCCTTGGCCTTCTGCCCGTCGACGTGCACGGCGATTTCGCGGTTGCTGCTGTTCTGCTGCGCACGCACGTCGCGCAGGCTCGGCAGGCTGCTCAGGATCGGAATGACGTTGCTCGCCAATTCACGCAGCTGCGCGCCGGAATCGCCGGTCAGGTTGATGCCGACGCTCGGCTGCTGACTGTTGCTGCCGCCACCGCCCTCGAAACCGATCACGACCTCGCCGATCGGCACCTTGGGCATGCCTTTGCGGATCGCCTCGACGATCTGAGTCTGATCGGGGGCCTCGTCGTCGAGGAAGGCTGCCATCTCGCTGTCGCCCTGCTCGTTGTAGAAGACGTAGACGTTCTTGAGATGGAATTCCTTGCGGTGCTCCTCGAGCCAGTGCTCCAGCGTCGCGTAGCTCTGGCGCATCTGCGCGAGCGGATACAGCGCGTTGAGGTTCATCTGGAAGAAGATCCACTTCGAAGGGCCGCCGCCGTTCATGTTGACCTTGGTGTGGCTGATCGGCACGAAGCTCGCGAGCAGCAGCGCGATCAGGCCGAGCATAGTCCAGCGCCGATGCGCCAGCGTCTTCTCGATGAAGCGGCCGTAGTGATCCTGCGCGGTCGTAATCACGGTCTTGCGGCCGATGAATTTCGGCGGCGGAAGTTTGGCCGAAAGCATCGGCACGAGGCTGACCGCGACCAGCCACGAAGCCAGATGCGCGATCGCCATCGCCACCGCGACCTGAGTGAGAAAAATGCTCATGCCGTTCTTCTCGCGCAGCACCATCGGCAGGAACACGATGATGCTGGCCAACGTGCCCGCGGCGATCGCGATACCGACGATCTGCGTACCCTGTACGGCGCAATACCACGGCTTGTCCGGGTAATGCTCGCGATACTGGTAGATGCTCTCGACCACGACCACGGCATTGTCGACGAGCATGCCGACCGCGAGCAGCAGGCCCATCATCGACAGGATGTTGAGACTGATCCCGAACATCTGCATGCAGCCGAGCGTGATGACGAAGCAGATCGGAATCGCCAGCGACACCATCAGCGTCGACGGCCAGTCGCGCAGGAAGAAGAACAGCACGAGTACCGAGAGCAAGGTACCTTCGAGTCCCGCCTTGCCGAGCTGCTTCAGGCTGTCAGTGACGCCGGCGGCCTGGTCGTTGAACGCGACCAGTTGCAGGTCGTCGATCTGGCCGGACTGCTTGATGCGATCGATCTCGTCCCAGACGCGGCGGCCGACATCGACCAGATTGGCCGCACGTTCCTTGTACACGCGCAGGATTACCGCCGGGCGCATGTCGAGATGCAGCTCGTAGTCCGCACGCGCGGGTTTGAACGAGATGTCGGCGATGTCGCTGAGCTTGAGGCCGCGCTCGTTGATCGCGAGCGCGCGGATATCGTCGATGCTGCGCCATTCGCCGGCCGGCTGCACGTGATAGCGCAGGTCGCCGTCCTTGATCAGGCCGCCCGAGGCGGAAAAATTGGCGGTCGACAATTTCTGATAAAGCTCGTCGAGACTGACCGCGGCCGCACCGAGGCGCTCGGCCGAAATCTCGATCTGCACTTCGCGCTGCGAGACGCCTTGCAACTGCACGCGCGCGACGCCGGGCAGGCGCTCAAGCGGTCGCTTGAGCTTGTGGTCGAGCAGGTCGTAAGCGTTGGTCAGGTTGCGCTCGGAGGAAATCAGCATGCCGAGCACGGGGCGGTCGCCGGTGCCGAACTTCTCAACCGAGTAGCGCTTCAGGTCGCTCGGCAGCTGGTCGCGGATCGCATCGATCTTGCCGCGTGCCTCGACCGCCTTGACCGCGGCGTCCTGGCCCCACTTGAACTCGATGAAGATCTGCGCGCCTTCCGGCGTCGAGTTCGAGTTCATGTTCTTGATGCCGGTCAGCGTCGACAGCGCGTCCTCGACCGGACGCGTGATCGTACGCTCGACCTCGCTCGGCGTCGAACCCGGGTACGGCAGGTCGACGAACATGAAGGGAAACTGGATGTCCGGCATCGCTTCGAGCGGCAAGCGGAACGCGGCGATTAGGCCGACCACGGTCATCGAGACGAAGACCATGATCGCGGTTACCGGCCGTTTCAGGCTGAGTTCCGCCAGCGTCATCTACCCAGCCCCTTCAAAAAATACAACGCGGAACTTGCTTGCTTCAGGCGGCGCGCAAGCCCCGCCCGCGACGCGCACGCGCATCGCGCAGCACACGCTTGGCCCACAGGCTCGCATCGTCGAGCAGCGAATAGATTACCGGCAACACGAGCAGGCTGACTATGGTCGAGAAGATCAGGCCGCCGGCGATCGCTCGCGCCATCGGATAATACGGCGGGCCGTCGCCGCCGATGCCGGTGCGGCTGATGCATAGCGGCACCATGCCGAGGATCGCCGTGCCCATAGTCATCAAGATCGGGCGCAAGCGGTCCTTCGCGCCCTGGATCAAGGCATCGACGCGATCCATGCCCTCATGGCGCAGCTGATTGATGTGCACGATCATGACGATGCCGTTGTTGACAACGACACCCATCAGGATCAGCACGCCGATGAAGGCCATGATCGAGAATGTCGTGCCCGTGATCCAGAACAACCAGAACACGCCGAAGATCGAGAAGATGAACGTGGTCAGGATCGCCGCCGGGTAGATCAGCGACTCGAACATCGCGCACATCACCACGTACACGAGCACCAGAGCGAGCACGAGGTTGAGCAGCATCTTCGCCGCCGCGTTGTCGTCGCGGTCGAAGTTCTGGCCGAAGCTCCATTTGTAGCCTGGCGGCAATTGCACCTTGTTCATCACCTTCTCGATCTCGGCGCGCGCTTCGTTCGCGGTCGTGCCGTCGGCGAGATTGGCCTTGATCGACAGCGACGTCTGCCGGTTGCTGCGCTCGATCACCGACGAAGCATTGTTCGTCGTCACCTGCACCATCGACATGAGCGGAATCTGGGTGCCGTCAGAGCGACGCAGCTTGTAGTCGGAAAGGCTGTCCAGATCGCTCGCGTCGGCGCCGCGGAAGCGCATCCAGACCTGCAACTGGTCCTGGCCGCTGTGGTAGTCCTTGAGCTGGCCGCCGCGCAGCGCCACCGAGATGTATTGGGCCACGTCGTTGGCGGAGAAGCCGTAGGATCGGGCTTTCTCGCGATCGACGCGGACTGCAAGCTCGCGATTGCCGCTGTCCTGATCGGCACGCACGTCGCGCAGACTCGGCAGCGACTTGATGATCGGAATCACCGTCGCCGACAATTCGCGCAGCACCTGCCCCGAGTCGCCATTCAGGTTGAACTGGATGCTGTTGTCGTTGCCGCCGTTGCCGTTGAAGTCGAACACGATGTCGCCGATCGGCACTTTCGGCCCTTCCTTGCGGATCTTCTCCATGATCGTCTTGGTGTCGATCTTGCCGCGATCTTCGTCCTTGAACAGCATAGTGGTGAAGGTGTCGTTGCCGTCTTCGCTGTAACGGCTGTAGATGTTCTTGATGTGGAATTCGTCGCGATGCGCGTTGAGGTAGTTCTCCACCGTATCGACGGAACGCTTGAGTTCCGCGAGCGGATACAGCGCATTGAGGCGGTAACCAAGGAAAAGCTGGTCGCGATCGCCGCTCGGAAACATGTCCATCTTTGTATGCGCGGCGGGCAGCACGATGCTGACCACGAGCAGGCCCAGCAGGCCGAGCATCGTCCAGCGCCGATGGCGCAGCGTGCGCGTGACGAAATTGCCGTAGGCGCTCTGCATGCGCGTCACCAGCGTCTTGCGGCCGATGAATTTCGGCGGCGGCAGCTTCGCCGACAGCATCGGTACCAGGCTCACTGCGACCAGCCACGAAGCCAGATGCGCGATCGCCATCGTCACCGCGACCTGGGTCAGGAACACACTGATGTCGTCCTTCTCGCCGAACACCATCGGCAGAAACACGATCACGCTGGCGAGCGTGCCCGCGGCGATCGCGACGCCGACGACCTGGGTGCCCTGTACCGCGCAGTACCAGGGTTTGTCAGGGTACTTCTCGCGATAGTGATAAATGCTTTCGACGACGACGACCGCGTTATCGACGAGCATGCCGACCGCGAGCAGCAGCCCCATCATCGACAGAATGTTGAGGGTCATGCCGAAGAACTGCATGCAGCCCATTGTGATGACGAAGCAGATCGGGATCGCAAGCGACACCATCAGCGTCGACGGCCAGTCGCGCAGGAAGAAGAACAGCACGAGCACCGACAACAACGTGCCCTCGAGTCCGGCCTGGCCGAGTTGGCGCAGGCTCTCGGTGACGTTCTTTGCCTGGTTGCCGAGCGCGTAGATCTGGATCCCGCGCATCTCCGGCTGCTCGCGGATGCGCTCGACCTCGGCCATGACGCGGCTGCCGACATCGACGAGGTTCGCGCTGCGCTCCTTCGAAATTTCCACCGCCACGGCCGGACGCTGGTCGAGATGGCGCGCATAGGTCAGACGCGAAGGCATCACCTCGACGTTGGCGATATCGGACAGCTTCAAGCCCTTGTCGTTGATCGCGAGGTCGCGGATTTCCTCAACGCTGCGCCATTCGCCGACCGGCTGCACGTGATAACGCAGCGCGCCTTCCTTGACCAAGCCGCCCGATGCGGAGAAGTTCGCCGTGTTCAGACGCTGATACAGGTCGTTGAGACCGACGCCGGCGGCAGTCAGGCGATCGGCATCGATCTCGATGCGCACCTCGCGCTGGGCGACACCCTCGATCTGCACGCGCGCCACGCCCGGCAGGCGTTCGAGCGGTCGCTTCAAGACGCGGTCGAGCAATTCGTAGGCGTTGGTCAGGTCGCGATCGGAGGAGATGCGCAATTGCAGTACCGGGCGATCGTTCGAGGCGAACTTGAACACGTTGTAGCGCAACAGGTCGCTCGGCAGGTCGGCGCGGATCGCATCGATCTTGCCGCGCGCCTCGACCGCCTTAACCGCCGTGTCCTGTCCCCACTTGAATTGCATCTGGATCTGCACGCCGTCCGCGCGCGTCACCGAATCCATGCGCTGGATTCCGGTCAGCGTCGACAGCGCTTCCTCGACCGGTCGCGTCACCGTGCGCTCGACCTCGCTCGGCGTCGAACCCTGATACGGGAGGTCGACGACCATGAACGGAAACTGGATGTCGGGCATCGACTCCAGCGGCAGGCGGAACGCGGCAATCAGCCCGATCACGGTCATCGATACGAACAGCATGATCGCGGTGACCGGACGCTTGAGGCTCAGTTCGGCAAGGGTCATGCGATTCCCCTTCCAGCGGCGTCGGTTTTCACGGCGTCGCCCCATGCGGAGCGATCGTCGCCTCGTCGAGCACGGCCTTGGCTTTGCGCTCGCCACGTTCGCGGTAGACCGCATCGCTGCGGCGGTCGAGCAAGGTATAGACGACCGGGATCACGACCAGGGTCAGCAAGGTCGACACGGCGAGACCGCCGATCACCGTGATCGCCATAGGCGCGCGCACTTCGGACCCGTCGCCGAGACCAATCGCGAGCGGCAGGAAGCCGATCAGCGTACACAGCGTCGTCATCGTGATCGGACGCAGGCGCGATTCCGCGGCCTGGGCGATCGCCTCGGCCTTGGCCACGCCTTCCTCGCGCAGCTGGTTGACGCGGTCGATCAGCACGATCGCGTTCTTCACCACGATGCCGGCGAGCATGATCAGGCCGATGAACACGACCACGCTGAGCGGCGTCCCGGTCAGCTTCAGTGCGAGCACCGCGCCGACCAGCGCGAGCGGAATCGAGAACATGATGACGAACGGATGCAGCAGTGATTCGAACTGCGAAGCCATGACGAGGTAGACGAGGAAGATCGCGAGCGTGAGCGCGAAGATCAGCGAATTGGTCGAGGCATCGAGTTCCTCGCTCTGGCCGCCGATGTGCGTGGTCACGCCGGCGGCGAGCGGATTGTCGGCGATCAGCTTGCGCACTTCGGCCACGGCGGTGCCGAGATCGCCGTAGTGCAGGTTCGCCGAGACGATGGCGACGCGCTCCTGGCTGATGCGGTGGATCTCGCTCGGACCGATCGTCGAGATCACGTCGGCGACTGCGGACAAACGGATCGGCGTGCCAGCCGCGGCGCCGCTCGTCGTCGACTGAGAGTTCGAATTGCTGCCCGTCGAACCGGAGGAAGAATTGCCCGACGAACTCGCTGTGGACGACGTGCCGGAACTGCCTCCGGTGCCACTCGTCGAGCCGGTGCCCGAGTTGTTCGTACTCGTGTTCGCCGTCCCGCTCTGGGCAAAACCGACGATCAGGTTGCGGATGTCGTCGACCGAACCGCGCTGGTTCTCCTGCGCGCGCACGAGCACGTCGATCTTGCGATCGCGGAAGCTGTAGCGCGTCGCCACCGAGCCCTTGACCTTGTTGACAACTTGGTCGGCGATCTGCTTGGTGGTCAGACCGAACGCCGCGGCGCGGTCCTTGTCGAAACGGATCTGGATCTCGGGATAACCGCCTTCGACGGTCGACTTCACGTCGGCGAAGCGATCCGAAGCGTTCATGAGGCTGGTCAGCTTCTTGCCGGCCTTTTCCAGCGAGCTGAGATCGTAGCCGCGCAACTCGATTTCCAGCGGCGTGGCAAAGCTGAAGAGCTGCGGCCGCGAGAACTTCACTTCGGCACCCGGATGCGTCTTCATGCTCGCACGCAATGCGTCGGTCGCCGCGCGCTCGCCCTTCTCGCCGACGCCGTGCTTGAGCACGACAAGCAGCCGCGCGATGTTCTCGCCCGACTCGGTCGGCGTCGCATCAAGGCGCGTGCCGGTGCCGCTGACGCCGTAAATCAGGTCGATGTTCGGATCCTTCGCGTTCGCCGTCTCCAGTTCCTTCACCAGCGCGTCGGTATCGACCAGCGCCGTGCCGGGTGCGAGCTTGACCGTCATCTCGAAGCGGCCCTGGGCAAGCTGCGGGATCAGGTCCATGCCGAGCGTCGGAATCAGCGCGATGCTGGCGACGAAGGCCGCAGTGGCGAAAGCGAGCACGGCCAGCGGATGTGCAAGCGCCTTCGGCAGGAATGCGTGATAGGCGTGCGCGGCGGCGTCATACGGCATCATCACGAAGCGCCCGATCGTGCGCAGCACCTTGCCGACGACCTTGCCGATCACGCCGAACACGACGAAGCTGATCGTTGCGATCAAGCTCGGAATCCATTGGAAGAACAGTTTCGATACCGGGGTGACGATCTTCTTCACCACGCGGCCAAAACCACTCTTCGGCTGCCAGCCCGGCGAAGGTTCCTCTTCCTTGTACGCGAGCGGCGCGCGGCCCTTCAGCGAGGCCAGCATCGGAATCAGCGTCATTGCGACGACCAGCGAGATCAGCATCGCAAAGGTCACCGTCAGCGCCTGGTCGCGGAACAACTGTCCGCCGACGCCCTGCACGAACACGAGCGGGAAGAACACGGCGACCGTGGTCAGGGTCGAGGCGATCACCGCCATCGACACTTCCTTGGCGCCTTTGACCGAGGCTTCGAGAATGCTCGCGCCGTGCTCGCGCATGCGCGCGATGTTCTCGAGTACGACGATCGAATCGTCGACGACCATGCCGGTCGCGAGCGCGAGGCCGCCGAGCGACATCACGTTGAGACTCACGTTCGCCTGGCCCATGAAGAAGAACGTGGTGATCAGCGAGATCGGCAGGCTCAGCGAGATGATGAACGTGCTCCACGAATCAGCGAGGAAGAAGAAGATGATCAGGATCGCGAGCACGCCGCCGATGACCGCGTCGTTGCGCACATCGTCGAGCGAGGACTGGATGAAGATCGACTGGTCGTCGATCGTGTCGAGCTTCGCGTTCGGCGGCAGGATATCCTTGAGCTTGGCCAGGCCCTTCTTCACCGCGGCGGCGACGCTGACCGTGTTCGCATCGCCCTCCTTGTAGATCGCCAGCTCGATCGCCTCGTGGCCGTCGACGCGCACGATGCCCTCGCGTTCCTTGAAGCCTTGGCGCACCTCGGCAATATCCTTGAGCCGCACCGGCACGCCGTTGTCCACCTTGATCAGCAGGTTGCGCATCTCGTCGAGGTTGGTGAACTGGTTGACCGTGCGCACGAGGTAGCGCTGCGAGCCGTTTTCGATGCGCCCGCCCGAAACGTTGACGTTTTCGTCGGTCAGGCGCTTGGTCACGTCGGCGATGTTGAGGTTGAGCTGGCGCAGCTTCTGCTGGTCGATGTCGACATCGACCTGGTCTTCGAGACCACCGCCGACCTTGACCGCGGCGACGCCGGACGTCGGCTCGAGGCGTTTCTTCAATTCGTCGTCGGCGAAACGGCGCAACTGCTTCAGCTGTGCTTCGTTGACATCAGCCTTCTTGTCCTTGTCGCCGCTCGTCATCGACAGCGACAGGCGCATGATCGGATCGGTCGACGGGTTGAAGCGCAGCAACACCGGCTTCTTCGCGTCGAGCGGCAGCTGCAGCGTGTCGAGTTTGTCGCGCACGTCGAGGCCGGCCTGGTCCATGTTCGTGCCCCAGGCGAATTCGAGGATCACATCGGACTGGCCCGTGCGCGAAACCGAATGGATCTTGCGCAGGTTCTTGACCACGCCGATCGCTTCCTCGACCGGCTGCGAAATGAGGTTCTCCATTTCCAGCGGCGCGGCACCTTCGTACTCCGTGCGCACCGTCAGCGTCGGATAGGTCAGGTCAGGCAGTAGATTGACCTTGAGTCCGAACAGCGCGATGAGACCGAACAGGACGAAAGTCAGCGTGACCATGCCGACGGTGACGCGTCGGCGGGTCGCGAGTTCGACGATGTTCATGCTCAGGCCTTCTTCTCTTCGACCGATTTCTGCGCGAGCTGCTTGTCCTTGTCCTTGTTGTCGGCGTTGAGCACCTGCACGGCGGTGCCGTCGCGCACCGCGTTGCGGCCGACCGTGATCACCTGCGTGCCTTCGTCGATGCCGGAGCGAATCTCGACCTTGTCGCCCTCGCTGTAGCCGACCTTGACCAGTCTGCGGTGCGCGACGAGCCCCGGCGCGGCAGGCTTCGAGTCGCCCTTGCCGGCGTCGGCCAACTTCGCGTCTTTCTTCGGCTCGTCCTTTTTCGCGCCATCCTTCTTGTCGTCGGCGGGCTTGTCCGCCGCCTTCTCGACGACGAACACGGCGGTCTCGCCGTCTTCTTCGACGAGTGCGGAACGTGGCACGGTGAGCGCGTCCGCGCGCTGGTCGTAGACGATGCCGATGCGACCGAACATGCCGGGCTTGAGCGTGCCGCTCTTGTCGTGGAATTCGCAGGTCACGCGAAAGGTGCCGCTGTTCGAGTCGACCACCGGGGCGATGCGCAGAATGTTGCCGACGAATTTCTGCCCCGGCAGCGCATCGGCCTCGAGCACAACCGGCTGGCCGGACTTGAGGATGCCGAGCTGGCGCTCGGGCACGTTGAGCACGGCCTGCAGCGGATCCATGCCGACGATGCGGAACAGGTTCTGGTTGACCTGGATCGGGTTACCAAGCTTGACCGAACGCTCCGCGATCACGCCGTCGACCGGCGCCACGATCGTGGTGAAACGCAGATTCAGCGCCGCTTCCTCATGCGCCGCACGCAAATTCTGCATGTCGTACTTGGCCTGATCGAAATCGCGCTGCGGGATGAGCTGCTTCTGGATCGCCTTCTCGCTGTAGTTGAAGCTGGCGTCGGCCTTGCGCATTTGCGCCTCGGCCTGGGCAAGCTTGGCGCGCGCCGTGTCCTGCTCGAGCTGGGCGAGTACCTGCCCGGCCTTCACGCTCTGCCCTTCCTCGACGAACAGCTTGACCAGCACGCCCGAGGTTTTCGCCGCGACCTGGGCTTCGTGGTCTGCGCTCAGTGTGGCGGTACCGTTGTAATTGGCCGCGATTTCGGCCCGCGCGGCTTTGGCGACCTCGACCGGCACCGCGTTGACGACCTCGGACTTGGCATCCTTGGTGTCTTTGGCTTGCGCCTGACTGCCGCCGCTGCACGCGGATAGCGATATGCAGGCCAAGGCCGCGGAGGCGAGAATCATGCTCGATTTCGCGATATTTTTATTGATTTTCATAGAGTTGGAAGGCGCCAGGAGCGTTGAGTAAAGGGAATGTCATCGCTATGGTGTTATACTAAACTACATCACCATGCAGTTAACATCCCCCAGAAGTCACGAGTGGGGGGATGGCTGTGGCTAAGTTCGGGATGTCGTGCGCGACTGATCGCGGAATCGTTTACACCTCTCCCCAAGCTGCGACCCAATGGATGCAGTTTCGTCACAAAACGTTGCAGACGTAAGCGCCAATAGTCATGCCGGCACAGCGGATTTCCAGCCCGTTCAGCCCGGGTTGGCAATCTCGACCATCGCTGGTGAGACCTCAGCTGTTGCGACAAATTCCACATGTATACCGACGGCGTAGGCAGGTCCCACTGCGCGCCGGCGATGCCCGTCTCGATCGAGCGGCGCGACACGACCGTATCTCGGTGTTCCAGGTCCGGGTCGCTAGAAGTGAGCGCTCCGGGATTGTTATACTCTCGCGCTCATTCTTCCACCGTTGCGGCCCCGAGAACATGACGAGAACGAAGCTTGCCTGCGCCCTGATCGCCCTGACTGCAGCGTTGGCTGCGCCCGCCTTCGCCGCCGACGCAGCTGCAGCGCCGAAGGGCGATGCCAAGGCCGGCAAGGCACTCGTCTATACCTGCGGCGGCTGCCACGGCGTGACCGGCTACATGAACGCGTATCCGAACTATCACGTGCCGCGCATCGGCGGGCAGAACTACGACTATCTCGTCACTGCCCTGACCGAATACAAGACCGGCCAGCGCAATCATCCGACCATGCGCGCCCAGGGCGAGAGCCTGTCCGAGCAGGACATCAAGGACATCGCAACCTTTCTCTCCAGCTTGACCGCCCAGTAAGCCGATACGGAAACCGACACGCCATGAAATTCGCCATTGCCCTGCTTTCCGTCTGCAGTCTTGCCTACGGTGTCGCCCACGCTGAGACGATTCCACTCGAAAAGGTGAAGGAAAAAGCCGCGACTTGCGCTGCCTGCCATGGCGCCGACGGCAATTCCGACACGCCTGCGCAAAGCCAGTATCCGCGCCTGGCCGGCCAGTACCACGACTACATCGCGCGTGCGCTGCACGAGTACAAGTCGGGCGAACGCAAGAACGCGATCATGGCCGGCATGGCCGCGCCGCTGAGCGAAGCAGAGATCGACGCGCTAGCACGCTACTTCTCCTCGATGCCGGGCAAGCTCGACGACCTGTCGAAGCACGAACAGGGCAACTGATCCGCATAGCACGCCATTCCCGCCCGAGCGGGAATGGCGGAAAGCACGTCAGCCGACCGCGCTCGCTCCACTCTGTCCGCGGAAGTACGGATTGCTGCCGCTGGCGTGATCGGTTGCGTCGCGCACCGCGGTGATCTCGGGGAAATGGCTGCGCAGCGTCTTCTCGATGCCCTGTTTCAGGGTGACATCGGCCATGCCGCAGCCGTGGCAGCCGCCACCGAACTGCAACAACACGACACCCTGCGCGTCGGCTTCGACGAGGCGCACGCGCCCACCATGTGCGGCGATCTGCGGATTGATTTCGCTGTCGAGCACGTACTGCACGCGTTCGCCCAGCGATGCGTCCTCGCCGGGGACGCTGCCCTTGATATGCGGCGCGCGTATCGTCAACTGACCGCCCGTCGCGTTGACCTGGTAGTCGACCTCTGCCTCGGCCAGCCAGTTCACGCTGGCCGCCTCGATGTAGACATTGAACCCGTCGCAGTCGATCTTGGTTTCGTCGCCCGCAAGGTCGCCCGCTTCGGCGTACTCGAGCACGCAATCGGCCTTCGGCGTGCCGGCGTTGACCGCCTTGATGCGGATGCCGAGATTGTCGATATCCTGCTGCGCGAGCAGGTGGCGGAAATAATTCTTCGCACCGTCAGAAATTCGTATCACGTCTGCTACCACCGCTTTGTTTGAAAAGTGCGGCCGAGGACAGCCGCGTCTTGATTCTTGCGCTCACGGACGAACGCAAAAATAAACCAGTACCATTATAGTCCTCATTTGTCGCAAAGGCTTAAGTCCTGGTGACTGACGGTGGTAAATCCGCGGCGTTGGTGATGCAATGGCATGGTCGAATCAACCATCGCGAACGCCATGTCCAACCCGTCTACGACCCTCGCCGAACTCGCCGCGGAAAAATGCCTGCCGCTCAAGGGTCGCGAGCACGCCGCGTCCAGTGCGCAGGCGCAGGCGTGGCTTGCCGCCCTGCCCGGCTGGAGCTTCGGACCGGATCAAGCGGATCTGCGCAAGGAATTCCGCTTTCCCGACTTCGTCCGCGCACTCGCCTTCGTCAATGCACTCGGCTACGTCGCCGAACGCGAAAACCATCATCCCGATCTTGAACTCGGCTGGGGCCGCGTGCTCGTGCGCTTCTCCACGCATGACGTCGGCGGCTTGTCGCGCAATGATTTTGTCTGCGCGGCAAAAACCGAAATGTTGCTGACTTAACGCAACTTGCCTTTCCTCGATACCCCTCGCGGCAGCGTATCGAGCACCGCAGCCAGATCCGGCGCCAGCGGTGCCGAAAAGCTGTAGCTCTTACCATCGAGATCGAACTCGAACCGCGCCGCGTGCAGGAACAGGCGCTTCAAGCCAAACCCGCGCATGTTCTGATTGAAACCTTTTTCGCCGTATTTCTCGTCGCCGGCGAGCGGGTGCTCGATGTGCTGGGCGTGGACGCGGATCTGGTGGGTGCGGCCGGTGAACAGGGTCACTTCGGCGAGGCTGGCATCGGCGTAGATATCGACAATGTGGAAACGCGTCAGCGACGGCTTGCCGTCGTCGGCGACGCGGACCATGCGTTCACCGCCCTGCAGCAGCGACTTGCGCAGCGCCGCATTGACGTCGAAGCGCGCCTTGTGCGTGTGTCCCTTGAGCAAGGCGAGATATTGCTTGGTCGTCTGGTTCTCGCGGATCAGTTCCTGCAAACCGGTCAGCGCCGAACGCTTTTTGGCGAAAACGAGCACGCCGCTGGTATCGCGATCGAGTCGGTGCGCCAGTTCGAGCGTCTCGTTCGGCCGCGCCGCGCGTAGCAGCTCGATTGCACCGAAGGTGACGCCGCTGCCACCGTGGCTGGCGACGCCGGAGGGCTTGTCGATGACGAGGAAATCGCGATCCTCGAAGATGATCGCCCGTTCGACTTGCTCGACCTGTGCCGAGGCCGGCACCGCCCCGCCGCCCGGCTCGGCCGTGCGCACCGGTGGGATGCGGACCTGATCGCCGGCAGCCAAGCGCAGGCCTTGCTTGGCGCGCTTGCCATTCACCCGTACCTGCCCGGTGCGCACGATGCGGTAGATCAGGCTTTTCGGCACGCCCTTGAGTTGGCCGATCAGGAAATTGTCGATGCGCTGACCGTCACGGTCCTCGGCAACCTGAACGAAACGCACGCCCGGGTTCGTTCCAACGCCTTCTTCCGCCTCGTTTTCCTGTGCGGATTTTGCTCGATCGGGCCTTGCAAGATTCATTGAAGTTCGCGTCCGAATTGGATTTTTTGCCGCTCGTTCGATACAATCGAAGGGTAGTGCGCGTCCAGGGCCGGCTATGCCGGCTGCAATGACGCACTCGTTCAGCTACGCCCTTCGTGCGCAGATGCGGGCCTCCAGTGGAGCCCATCCCGCCGCACACCGGAATCGTAACCGTTCGAGTCGAGAATTGCCCGATAGTCGACAAGACCTTCGGGGGTTTGCGGCAATACAGCAAGGGCTATGTTGAACGCCAGGCGCGACGAAAAACGCGCCGGCATGAAGCGCTCCCGTGGACGCGTACCCAAGCCCACGGTCGACGCGACGCCGTCGCTGCCATCGTTTCCACGAGTTGGCGCGCAGGCGCCGCGACGCGTAAGCGGTAGAGCGCGTTAAGGATGTAAAAATGAAGCGTATGTTGATCAACGCAACTCAGCGTGAAGAGTTGCGCGTGGCCATCGTCGATGGCCAGTCGCTCTACGATCTCGACATCGAGATTCCCTCCAAAGAGCAGAAAAAGGCCAATATCTATAAAGGCCGCATCACCCGGGTCGAACCCTCGCTCGAAGCCTGCTTCATCGAATACGGCGCCGAACGCCACGGCTTCCTGCCGATGAAGGAAATCGCGCGCGAATATTTCCAACCCGGCGTCGACCACAACCGCGCGGGCATCCGCGATCTGCTCAAGGAAGGCCAGGAACTGCTCGTCCAGGTCGAGAAGGAAGAGCGCGGCAACAAGGGCGCCGCCCTGACCACGTTCATCTCGCTCGCCGGCCGCTACCTCGTGCTGATGCCGAACAACCCGCGCGCCGGCGGCGTGTCGCGGCGTATCGAAGGCGATGATCGCGCCAACCTCAAGGAAGAACTCGACAAACTCAACCTGCCCGACGAAATGGGCTTGATCATCCGCACCGCCGGCGTCGGCCGCGACGCGGAAGAACTGCAATGGGATCTGGACTACCTGCTGCAGGTTTGGAAAGCGATTTCCGACGCGGGCGTCAGCCGCCCCGCGCCGTTCCTGATCTATCAGGAATCCAAGCTCATCATCCGCGCGCTGCGCGACTACCTGCGCAACGACATCGGCGAGATCCTGATCGACAGCCCCGAGCTGTACAACGATGCGCGCGAGTTCGTCCAGCAGGTGATGCCGAACAACCTGCGCAAGCTCAAGCTCTACCAGGAAACGGTGCCGCTGTTTTCGCGCTACCAGATCGAGACGCAGATCGAGAATGCATTCGAACGCAATGTGCGCCTGCCGTCCGGCGGCTCGATCGTCGTCGACCAGACCGAAGCGCTGACCGCGATCGACGTCAACTCGTCGAAGGCGACCAAGGGTTCGGACATCGAGGACACCGCGTTCAACACCAATCTCGAAGCCGCAGTCGAAGTCGCGCGCCAGCTGCGCCTGCGCGACGCCGGCGGTCTCATCGTCATCGACTTCATCGACATGGAAAACCCGCGCCATCAGCGCGACGTCGAGGAAAAACTGAAAGACGCGCTGCGCTTCGACCGCGCGCGCGTCCAGGTCGGCCGCATCTCGCGCTTCGGTCTGCTCGAAATGTCGCGCCAGCGCCTGCGTCCCTCGCTCGGCGAATCGACCCAGATCGTCTGCCCGCGTTGCGAAGGCCATGGCCGCATCCGCGGCGTCGAGTCGCTGTCGTTGTCGGTGCTGCGTCTGGTCGAAGAACAGGCGATGAAGGAAAAGACCGGCCAGGTGCTCGTGCAAGCGCCACCGGCAATCGCCAACTTTCTGCTCAACGAGAAACGCAAGAGCCTGTTCGAGATCGAGCAGCGCCATGATGTGCCGATCATCGTCGTCGCCGACGACAAGCTCGAGACGCCGCACTTCGAGATCCAGCGCATCAAGGGCAGCGAACTCGGCAGCGACGTCAAGCCGAGCTATGAACGCCTGACGCCGATCGTCTCTGCGCCGCCGCCGCAGGTGGCCAAGCCGGGCGACGAGCCTGAGAAGCCTGCCGTGTCGGGTATCGTGCCGGCAAATCCCGCTCCGGTGCGCGCCGAAGTCGAAGCGCCGCCAGCTCCGGTTGCCACACCCGCTCAACCTGCGAAGAAGTCGCAGGGTTTCTTTGCGCGCATCGCCGCAATGTTCGCCGGCAGCCCACCTGCGGCTCCTGCCGCGGCTGCCGAAGAGCGCAAGTCCGCGAACAATTCGCGCCAGCGTGAACAGCGCGGCAACGACTCGCGTCAGCAACAGCGCGGCCGTGGCGATGCCCAGCGTGGCGCGCAGGGCCAATCGCGCGGCCGCAACGAGGGTCGTCGCGACCAGCCGCGCCAAGAGAATCGCCCACAGCGCAATGAAGCGCGTCCGCAGCAACAGAACCAGAACCCGCCGCAGAATCGCCGGCCGGATCGCCCCACTCCGCCGCCGCCGTCACGCAACGCTCCGCCGGCCGCCGCGACGACCGCGCCGGTCGAACGTGAAGCGCGCCCGGTTGCCGCCGTCGTTCCGAACGAGGCGCTGAGCGAAAAACCGATCGCCGCGCTTGCCGCCGAAGCAATGCCGACGACAACCGCGCAGAAGCCCGTTGACGCGAATGCCGCCCAGCAGCTTTCCGCCGAAGGCGAGGCCACGCGGTCGCGTCGTCGCGGGCGTCGCGGCGGCCGCCGCCGGCGTCGTGGCGAGGGTGAAGTCGAGGCCAGCGCCGTCGCAGGCGCTGCCGCCCTCACCGGCAACGATATCGTGCTCGACTTCGACGATGAAGACGACGCCCCGACCCTCGTGCCTCAGGCCAAACCGGCCGCGCCCTCACCTGCGATTCCTGTCGCTGTTCGCGCGACGGACGATGCGCCGTTGCCGGTGGCGGCGCCGCAGCAAGCCACGCTGGCGAGCCTGATCGAAGCTGACGTTCCGCTGGATCGTCCCGCAGCCATTGTCGTGGTGGCCGAACCGGCCCAGCAAGCGCTGCCCATCGCCCCCGCTCCGACGCCAGCGCCGCCCGAGCAACCGATTGCCGACAAGCCGGCAACGGCAGCCGCTCCCGCGCCTGCGGCCGCCGCCACGTTTCCGACCAACAACGAACTGCCGTTCGCCCCGGTTGCGGAGGAAAAGCCTGTGGCCGCGACCGTACCGGTGCAACCGCCTGCTGCGCCCAAGGTGCACCAGGCAGCGGTGCCGGCGAACTTCAACGACCTCGTCGCAGTGAAGGAAGTGGTGCCGCTGCACGTGCACATCGAGCGTGCATTGGCGGAACTGCGCGATACGCCGGCCAAACCCGCTGCCGTACCGGTGAAAACGGAAGAGCCTGCTGACGAAGACGAACCACCGCAATCCCGACAGCCGCCTGCGGCGCCCTGACGGGTGTTGCAACGAAAACGCCCCGCATCGCGGGGCGTTTTTTTATCGCTTTCGCAATCCAGTTCTATCCCGCGACTCCGCGCCGCGGCTTGTCCATCAGGCCGTGTGCAGTGGCGAGATGCGTCAAGGTCACGACGTTGTCGATCGCGAGCTTTTCGAACAATCGGTACTTGTAGGTCGCCACGGTCTTCTCACTGAGCTTCAGGCGATCGCCGATCTGCTTCGCGGCCATGCCTTGCGCCAGCATCATGGCGACTTCGAGTTCGCGCGTGGACAATTCCTCGAACGGCGATTCGCCATCACCGAATGCGTTGCCAAGCGCGAGCTGCTGCGCGACATCGGTGCTGAGATAACGGCGCCCGTCGGAGATCTGGCGGATCGCCCTGACCAGTTCGTCGGCGGGGCAGCCCTTGGTCAGGTAGCCGCTCGCGCCTGCCTCGAGCAAGCGGCGCGGGAACGGCGCATCGGAGGCCATCGTCAGGATCACGATGCGCGTGACGAGCTTGCTGCGGCGCACGCGCTCGGTCACTTCGATGCCGTTGACGTTCGGCATGTGCAGGTCGACGAGGGCAAGGTCGGGCTGGAGATTGCGGATCAATTGCAGACCGGCTTCGCCGTCGTCCGCCTCGCCGACGACTTCGATGTCGGCTTGTTTCTCGAGGATCATGCGCAGGCCGGCGCGCACCAAAGCGTGATCGTCCACCATCACGATGCGAATCATGAGCCCCTCCCCTGATTCCCCCTAGCATCAAGGTACTGCGCGGTGGGCGAGTTTACAAGCAGGTCCCAGGAGAACTCGTGACCGTGTTGGCTGAATCGCCCTGGCGACTCAATCCAGGCGGAATCCACACGATTTGGCAAACTCGAAGAAGCCCGGGAACGAGGTAGCCACGTTGGCGCAATCGAGCACGCGCACCGAGCCGGCGGCTACTAGGCCGGCGACACAGAAGCTCATCGCGCAGCGGTGGTCGCCCGTGCTGTCGGCTTCGCCTGCATGCAGCGCGCCGCCTTCGATGATCGCCCCGTCCGGCGTCTCCTCGATGCGTGCGCCGAGCGCGCGCAAACCTTTCGCCATCACCGCAATGCGGTCCGACTCCTTGACGCGCAACTCGGCAGCACCGGTCACGCGCGTGGTGCCGGTCGCCACCGCGGCGGCAACGAACAGCGCGGGAAATTCGTCGATCATGTCCGGCACAAGTTCGACCGGCACGTCGATGCCATGCAGCGGCGCATAACGCACGACGAGATCGGCAATCGCCTCGCCGCCGGCCTCGCGCGCATTCGCCTCGCGAATATCCGCGCCCATCAGGCGCAGCGCGTGCAGCAAACCGGTGCGGCGCGGATTCATGCCGACGTCGCGCAGGATCAATTCCGATCCCGGCACGATGCTCGCGGCAACGAGGAAGAATGCAGCCGAAGAAAAGTCGGCCGGCACGACGACGTTGGTTGCGCGCAACCGATGTCCCCCGGAAAGCCGCGCATGGCCTTCGGAAAATTCGATCGGATAGCCGAATGCACGCAGCATGCGCTCGGTATAGTCGCGCGTCGGATGTGGTTCGTGCACTTGCGTCTCGCCCTGCGCGTACAACCCGGCCAGCAGCAAAGCAGACTTCACCTGCGCGCTGGCCACGGGCAAGGTGTAGTCGATGCCGCGCAATGTCGTGCCGCCGTAAATGTGCAGCGGCGGCAACCCAGCGCCGCTGGACTCGATGCGTGCGCCCATCTTCGCCAAAGGATCGATCACGCGCCGCATCGGGCGTTTCGACAGCGATTCGTCGCCGATCAGCGTCGTGTCGAATGTCTGCCCGGCGAGCAGACCGGCGAGCAGGCGCATGCCGGTACCGGCGTTACCGCAATCGACCGGCGCGCTCGGCGCTTTCAACCCATCGATGCCGACGCCGTACACCACGCGTTCGCTCGCGCTGGGCGTATCGATGCGCACACCCATCTGCGCGAACGCGCGTGCAGTTGCGCGCGTGTCCTCGCCTTCAAGGAATCCGCTTATGTGCGAAACGCCGTCGCCGAGCGAGGCGAACATCACCGCGCGATGCGAAATCGATTTGTCGCCGGGGACGCGGATTTCTCCGCGCAGTGATTCCGCTGGAGAGCTGACCCAGGTCAGTGCATCGGCATTGCCCGACATCAAAGCACCGCCACCGGATAAGAACCGAGAACCTTGATCTGCGCTGCATGCTTTTCGAGCTCGGCGAGCGCGGCCTTCATCGGCGCATCCTCGATATGGCCGGCGAGGTCGATGAAGAACGCGTATTCCCACTTCGCGTGATGCGAGGGCCGCGACTCGATGCGGCTCATCGACACACCATGGCGCGCGAACGGGCTGAGCACGTTGAACAGCGCGCCGGGCTGGTCCTTGATCGAGACGAGCACCGAGGTACGGTCGTGCCCGCTGCTCGGAAAGAATTGGCGTCCGAGTACGAGGAAGCGCGTGGTGTTGTCGTCGCGGTCCTGGATCGGACTGACGACGACTTTCTTCAAACCGTACACGTGCCCGGCCGCTTCGCCGGCGATCGCCGCGGCGTCGTCGGCATTGCGCGCGCGGCGCGCGGCCTCGGCGTTGCTCGACACTGGAATCTTCTCGGCTTTAGGCAGGTTCGCACGCAGCCACGCCTTGGTCTGCGCGAACGACTGCGGATGCGAGTAGATGCGCTCGATGTCTTCGATGTGACCGGAGCGCGACAGCAGGAATTGGCGCACGCGCAGTTCGACTTCGCCGCAAATCTTCAGATTCGAAGTGAGGAACATGTCGAGCGTGACCTGGATCGTGCCCTGCCCCGAGTTCTCGACCGGAACGACGCCGAAATCGGCATGGCCCGCCTCGACCTCCTGGAACACTTCCTCGATGCTTGCGAGCGGCAGGCCATGCGCGGAGCCACCGAAATGCTTGCGCATCGCCTGCTCACTGAACGTGCCCTCGGGACCGAGATAACCGATCTTGAGCGGCTCCTGCTGGGCGAGGCAGGCCGACATGATTTCGCGGAACACATGCACGAGCATTTCGTCGGCTAGCGGCCCGTGGTTGCGATCGATCACCATGCGCAGGACCTGCGCTTCGCGCTCGGGCCGGTAGTAGTCGACCGCGGCCTTGAGCGGGCCCTTGGCCTTGCCGACCTGTTGCGCCCAACCGGCGCGCTCGGCGATCAGCTCCTGGATCTGCTGGTCGATGCCGTCGATGCGCGCACGCGCCTGGGCGAGATCGAGCGCCGAAGTCTTCGCGGCTGCGGCTTTGGGCTTCGATGTCTTCTTTGCGGCCATAGGTATACTTTTGCAGAATTTCGGTCGTGTGTGCCGTAGATCTAGCCGTAGCGCTTGGCGAAATCGCGCATGAAGTCGACCAGCGCGTGCACCGCCTGAAGTGACACTGCATTGTAGAGCGAGGCGCGCATGCCGCCGACCGCCTTGTGCCCTTTGAGTGCGAGCAGGCCGGCGACCTCGGATTCCTTGAGGAACAACGCGTTCAACTCCTCGTCGAACAGCGTGAACGGCACGTTCATCCAGGAGCGCGACGCCGGCTCGACCGGATTGCGATAGAAGCCGCTCGAGCCGTCGATGCAGGCGTACAGATGCTCGGCCTTGGCGCGGTTGCGTTCGCCGATCGCGACGAGCCCGCCTTCGCGCAACAACCATTTGAACACGAGGCTGGCAAGATACCAGCCGAACGTGTTCGGCGTGTTGAGCATCGAATCGTTGGCCGCATGCTCGGCATAGTTGAAGATCTTCGGCATGTCCTTGGGGCAGCGTGCGAGCAGGTCCTCGCGCACGATCATGACAACGAGGCCGGAAGCACCGATGTTCTTCTGCGCACCGGCGTAGATCAGGCCGAACTTGCGCACGTCGAGCGGGCGCGAAAGGATATCCGAGGACATATCGGCGACCAGCGGCACCTCGCCGACGTCGGGCACGTGCTGGAACTCGACGCCGTGGATGGTCTCGTTCGGCGTGTAGTGGACGTAGGCGGCATCCGCATGCAGCGTCCAGGTATCGCGTGCGGGAATCGCCGTGTGCCGGCTGGCATCGCTGTTCGCCGCGATGCGCACGTCAGCCAGTGTCTTCGCCTCGCGCACGGCCTTCTCGCCCCAGTGGCCCGTGACGACATAATCGGCGATCTGGTCGCGGCGCGCGAAGTTCATCGGGATCTGGGCGAAGTGCTGGGTCGCGCCGCCCTGCAGGAACAGCACCTTGTAGTTGTCGGGGATGTCGAGCAGGTAGCGCAGGTCGCGTTCGGATTCGGCCGCGAGCTCGGCGAACAATTTGCCGCGATGGCTGATCTCCATCACCGACGCGCGCGCCTGCCCCCAGTCGAGCAGTTCGGCCTGCGCCTGGCGCAGCACGGCTTCCGGCACCGCGGCCGGACCGGCGGCGAAATTGAATCCACGACTCATGGGGGCTCCTGGCTGGAACCTCCCATTATGCCGCAGTGCGGCAGATTGGCAATCCGATCAGGGCAGGAATGGCGCGATGATCCCGCGCCAGAGGTCGTAACCCGCCCGGTTCATATGCAGGCGATCTTCCACGAACAGCTCGGTGCGCGGCTGGCCGCCGGCGTCGAGCATCTTGCTCGCGACGTCGATATAGATCAGATGCGGGTGCGTGACGGCATAGGCGCGGACCTTCGCATTCGCTTCCTTCATCACCGGCAGCAGCTTCGCCCGCGACGGGCTCGGCTTGATCGAGATGTAGGCGATCGGCGTAGCCGGCAAATCCTTGCGCACGCGCGCGACGAAGGCGACATAGTCGTCGAATACCTGCTGCGCGCTGTGGCCATCGTTGATGTCGTTGTCGCCCGCGTAGAACACGACCATGCTCGGCTTGTAAGGCACGATGATGCGACCGGCGTAATACGTCGAATCGGCGATGCGCGAGCCACCGAAGCCGCGGTTGAGCACGCGCTTGTCCGGGAAGTCGCTGGCAACATCCTTCCAGTGCTCGATCGACGAGGAGCCGACGAACACGATCGCGCCCGGCTTCGGTGGATTCGCCTTGTCTGCCGCCTCGAATTTCTGGATGTCCTGCTCCCAGATCACCGAGCCGGTCTGCAATTGCGCCGCGGCGAACGGGCTCGCCAGCACCAAGCAAAAGCCGGCAAGGATTGCAGCGAGTCGCGCAGCGGCAAGTTTCATCTAGTCACGCCTTCAATTCGAAATCGTCCGCATCCATCCACGCGGGGAAACGCTCGCGATGTGCGGCGAGCGCGGCCGGGTCGAGCGTCACCGTGACGACCTGTTCCTGCGCACCGAGGTCGACCAGCGGCGCACCGATGAAGTCGAGCACTGCACTGTCACCCGAATAAGGCAAGTCATTGCCATCAACGCCGACACGATTGACGCCGATGACGTAGCTCAAGTTCTCGATCGCGCGCGCGCGCAGCAGGGTGCGCCACGGTTCGCGTCGCGGCGCCGGCCAGTTGGCGACGAAGATCAACAAGTCATAGTCGAAACGCTGCGCCGCCTTGTCGTAGCGGTTGCGCAGCCAGACCGGAAAGCGCAGGTCGTAGCAGACCTGTGGGCAGATGCGCCAGCCGTTCAACTCCACGATCAGGCGCCTGTCGCCGCCGGCGTAGCGCTCATGCTCTTTGGCCATGCGGAACAGATGGCGCTTGTCGTAGAGCTCAAATGAGCCGTCGGGCCGCATCCAGACGAGGCGGTTGACGCAGCGCTCGCCTTCGCGCATCACCATGCTACCGGTGATGACACAACCGACCTCCTGCGCGAGTGACCTGAGCCAAGCGAAACTCTCCCCTTGCATCGTCTCGGCCTGATGCAGGGTCTCGTTGGTGAAGCCGCTCGTGAACGTCTCGGGCAACACGATCAGGTCGCTCTGCCCTTTCAGCGAGCGCGCGAACGCGCCGTAGTAAGCGCGGTTGGCCGCGGCGTCATGCCAGCGCGTCGCACCCTGGACGAGCGAAACTCTCAGAGCCTGCATAACCGCTCCGCCGCCGCCACCAGCGTTTCATCGCTCTTCGCGAAGCAGAAGCGCACGAGGCGTGTGTCGGGCGGCATCTCGTAGAACGCCGATACCGGAATCGCCGCGACCCCCGCGTTGTGGATCAACCATTCGCAGAAATTCAGATCGTCCTTGTCGCTGATCGCCGAATAGTCGACGACTTGGAAATACGCACCGCGCACCGGCAGCGGCTTGAACTTCGATGCGGCAATCAATTCGCGGAAGCGGTCGCGCTTGGCCTGGTAGAATGCGGGCAGATCGAGATAGTGCTGCGGATCGGTCTCGAGAATTTCGGCAAACGCCCACTGCGCCGGGTTGAACGTGCAGAACGTGAGGTATTGGTGCACCTTGCGGAACTCGGCGCTGAGTGCCTGCGGCGCGATGCAGTAACCGACCTTCCAGCCCGTGCAGTGATAGGTCTTGCCGAACGAAGACACGACGAAGCTGCGCGCGGCGAGTTCAGGATGGCGCAGCACGCTCTGATGCAACGTGCCGTCGAACACGATGTGTTCGTAGACCTCGTCGGACAGCACGAAGACATTCGTGTCACGCACGATCTCAGCTAGAGCATCGAGGTCTGCGGCCGACAGCACTGCGCCGGTCGGGTTGTGCGGCGAATTGATCAGGATCAGGCGCGTTTTCGGCGTGATCGCATCCTTGACCCGCTGCCAGTCGACCGAAAAATCCGGCAGGTTCAGCGGCACATGCACGGCGCGGCCGCCGGACAATTCGATCGCCGGTTCGTAGCTGTCGTAGCACGGATCGAGCACGATGGCCTCGTCACCCGGGTGCACGACCGCGGCGATCGCGGCGAACAACGCTTCGGTCGCGCCGCTCGTCACTGTGACCTCGGTGTCGGCGTTGACCTTGGCACCGTAAAGCTTCTCGGTCTTCAACGCGATCTGCTGGCGCAGCGCCGGAATGCCGGTCATCGGCGCGTACTGATTCTTGTGCTCGTTCATCGCCCGCGTCAGCGCGTCGCGCAGCGCTTGCGGCCCGTCGAAATCTGGAAATCCCTGGCCGAGATTCACGGCCTGATGCTGCACGGCGAGTTGCGACATCACGGTGAAGATTGTGGTGCCGACCTTGGGCAGCTTGCTTTCGATTTGCATGCTTTTCGTTACCTGTTCGGGAGCCGCCGCACTGTTTCTTCCCTTCAAGGAGACCTACCGGGAATGGTGACGGCTCGAGGTTACGTCGAAGTTAACCAGCCCCGGCCATGCGACGCTGTTACTTGATCAACTTGATCTCGCGCAGCCGCTGCTGCAGATATTCGTGCGAGGTAATCGAAGTGTCGTAGCGGTTTGGGTTGTCGGCCGTGATCGTCTGCGGCAGCGGATCGAGCACGACATCGGGATTCGGGTGCAGGAAGAACGGCACCGAGTAGCGCGGCTGGCGCGCCTTCTCGCCCGGCGGATTGACCACGCGGTGCGTCGTCGACGGATACACATGGTTGGTCAGGCGCTGCAGCATGTCGCCGATGTTGACCACGATCGTATCGCCCTGCGTCGTGATCGGCAGCCACTCGCCGTTACGCTGCAGAAGCTGCAGCCCTTCCGCGCTCGCGCCGACGAGCAGGGTGATGAAATTGATGTCCTCGTGCGCACCCGCGCGGACGTTGGGAATCTCCTCCTGTGTGATCGGCGGATAGTGGATCGGCCGCAGGATGGAGTTGCCGAAATTGGTCTTGTCGTCGAAATAGTTCTCGGGCAGATCGATATGCAGTGCGAGCGCGCGCAGCACACGCGAGCCGAGCGCGTCGAGCGCGGTATACAGGCCGTAGCCGTATTCCTTGAAGCCCGGTATCTCAGTCGGCCACAGGTTTGGCGCCATGTATTCCGCGTATGGCGAGCTGGGCGGCAGCTCGCGGCCGACATGCCAGAATTCCTTGAGATCGAAGTATTTCGAATCCTTCGCCGTCTCTATACCGAACGGCGTATAGCCGCGCGCACCGCCGGTTCCGGCCAGGTGGTACTTCAACTTGGTTTCGGTCGGCAGGGCGAAGAAGCGCTGGAACACGTCGTAGGAATTGTCGATCAGGTCCTGCGCAATGCCGTGGCCGGAAATGCCGCAGAAACCGTACTCGCGGTAGGCCGCGCCGAGTTCGGCGACGAAAGCTTTGCGATCGGTGTCGTAGCGGCGGATATCGAGAGTGGGAACGTGATTGGCCATACGCCTGTTCTGATTAGCTGTTGTTGAAAAGTGCGGCCATGGGCGACCGCTTTTTTGTTTTATTGCAATCTAAGGGTGATTGCTCAAGATGCCGCCAATTCTACGGCCTTCGCCAAGTTCTCCGCCAATCGCCGCACCTCGTCGGCGTCCTCGCCTTCGACGGTAACGCGCACGAGCGGCTCGGTGCCGGAGGCGCGCAACACGACGCGACCGCGGCCACGCAAGGTCGTTTCCACCTCGCCGAGGACGCGCTGCACCTCGGCGTCGGTGACGAGCGCGGCGCCTCCTGCGGCGCGCACATTGAGCATGACTTGCGGAAAACGCTGCAGCTCGGCGCGGACATCGGTCAAAACCATGCCCATGCGTTGCAAGGCATCGAGCACGAACAGCGCATTGAGGATGCCGTCGCCCGTACCGCTGCGGTCCAGATGCAGCACATGGCCGGAAGCCTCGCCGCCGAGCACGCCGCCACGCTCGCGCAGCATCTGCAGCACGTAGCGATCGCCGACATTGGCACGCAGGAATGTCGTGCCCAAGCGTTGCAAGGCGAGCTCCACGCCGTAGTTGGTCATCAGCGTGCCGACCACCGGTCCGCGCAACTGGGCCGAGGCAAGCAGGTCTTTCGCCAGCAGGTAGATGATGTCGTCGCCGTCGACCACGCCGCCTTGGGCGTCGATCATCTGCACGCGATCGCCATCGCCGTCGAAGGCGATGCCGAGATCGGCGTCGTTTTCCAGCACCGCGCGTCGGAGCGCTTGCAGGTCGGTCGCACCGCAACCGGCGTTGATGTTGAAACCATCCGGCTGCACGCCGATCGCCGACACGTCCGCACCCAGATCCGCAAACAGGCGCGGCGCGATGTGATAGGTCGCGCCGTGCGCGCAGTCGAGCACGATGCGCTTGCCGCGCAGGGAAAGGCCCGGCACGCTGCCAGCGCAATACTCGAGGTAGTGGGCCGGGGCATCGTCGACGCGCACCGCCTTGCCGAGCCTTTCCGATGACGCGGTGCGCAGCGGCAGGCGCAGCGCCGCCTCGATCGCGAACTCGACTTCATCCGACAATTTTTCGCCGGCCGCATTGAAGAACTTGATGCCGTTATCGTAGTACGGATTGTGCGAGGCACTGATGACCAGGCCCGCATCGGCACCGAGCTCGCGCACGAGCCAGGCCACGGCCGGCGTCGGCATCGGACCGAGCAGCTTCACGTTCGCGCCGGCGGAGACGAGGCCCGCTTCGAGCGCGGATTCGAACATGTAACCGGAAACGCGCGTGTCCTTGCCGATTACCACGCTCGGATGCACCGCGGAATCGGCCTGCCCGGCACCAAGCACATGGCCGAGTGCTTGCCCCAGGCGCAGCATGAATTCCGCCGTGACCGGCGCTTCGCCGACGCGGCCGCGGATGCCGTCGGTGCCGAAATATTCCTTCTTCATGCCGACGCGGGAATCACATCGTATTGGTCGGTTTCTCCGACCCCTGCAGTTCGGCGAGCATGGCTTCGATCTTGACGCGTGCCGACTCGCTTTCCGGCGACTCGTTGAACTGCACGCCGATGCCGGCGACGCGGTTGCCCTGCGCACCCGGCGGCGTGATCCAAACGACCCTGCCTGCGATCGGCATGCGCTCGGCCTCCGCCATCAATGCCAGCAGGATGAACACGTCGTCGCCGAGGCCGTAGCGCTTCGCCGTCGGCACGAAGATGCCGCCGCCGCGCAAGAACGGCATGTACGCGTTGTACAGGGCGTTCTTGTCCTTGATCGACAGCGTCAAGATGCCTTGCAGCGGTGAACCGGCGCCGGAACCTGCAACCATCACGTACTCCGTTGTTGAACGTCGCGATTCGGCGTCGCCGCCATCACCCAGGTCGCGAGCAACTCGAGCATCGCCAATTCCGACCGGATCGGCCCGCGCAAAAGATCGCGAGTGCGGTTGGCCCGGTCGAACCAAGAGGTAAGCTTCACCAAATCGACCGCACGGGTCAAGGCGAGCGGGCCGCCGGCGCTAAGCCTTGCCCCGCCCTGGGCCTGCGCCCGGCCTTGCTGCTGGACCAGCGAAGCGGCGAAGCGCAGACGCAGATCGGACTCCTCGCGACTCCAGCGCTGGGCGACCTCGAAAGCTGCGGCAACGCCGGCATTGAGCTCGCGCAGGTCCTGCGCCACCTCGCCACGCAGCTTCAGCGCCTCGCCCTGCGCCCAGGCCAGCGCGAGGCCTGGATTGCCATCGCCCGCATTGAGCGCGTCCGCGGCCTGCTTGCCGCCGATGCCCTGCGCGGCGAGCCATTGCAGCGCGAGCCTGCCGTCCGGCACGCGGAACTCGATGCGCTGGCAGCGACTGCGGATCGTCGCCGAAAGCCGCGCGGGATAGTCGGCAATGAGCACGATGATCGTTCCGGCGGTCGGCTCCTCCAGCGTCTTCAGCAGCGCATTGCTGGCCGCGTGATTCATTGCATCGGCCGGATCGATCAGCGCGACCTGCGCGCCGCCGAACTGCGCGGTCAGGGCAAGCCGCTCGCTCAGCGCGCGCATCTGGTCGATCGTGAGCTCAGTGCGCGACTTGCCGTCGTCGCGCAGCTCGAAGTTCACCCGGACCAGATCAGGATGCGTGCCGGCCGCAACGAGTTTGCAGGCGCGGCAGGTGGCGCAGGCGAAACCATCCGCGCGGATCGACTCACACAGCAGCGCACGCGCGAACGCGTCGGCAAATTCGCGCTTGCCCAGACCCGCGGGTCCGGCCAGCAGGATGGCGTGCGGCAACGCATCGCGGCGGCGGCGCTCGCCGAGGCTGCTCCACGCATCGACGTTCCACGGCGCCAACGTCACGACCCGGCTCCGTCGTTCTGCGTCTGCAGGAACTCGCCGATAGCGTTGCGCACCTGGTCGAGTACCGCATCGAGCGGCTGGCTCGCATCGATGACGCGAAAACGTGCCGGCTGCGCGGCAGCGCGTGCGCGATAGGCGGCGCGCACGCGCTCGAAGAAATCCTGCGCCTCCAGTTCGATGCGATCAGCCGGGCCGCGCCCGCGCGCGCGCGCGAGACCGATACCTACCGGTAGATCCAGCAGCAGGGTCAGATCGGGCTGCAGATCGTCGGCGGCCCAGCGTTCGAGTTCGGCGATGCGTTCGAGCGGCTGCGCGCGGCCGCCGCCCTGGTAGGCGTAGCTCGCGTCGGTGAAACGGTCGCTAAGTACCCAGCGTCCCGCAGCAAGCGCTGGTTTGATCGTTTCGCGCACGTGCTGCGCGCGGGCGGCGAACATCAGCAACAGTTCGGTTTCCGGTGCGATCGCGCCATGCAGGGCCGGGTCGAGCAGGACGCCGCGGATCGCCTCGCCGGCCGGCGTGCCGCCGGGTTCGCGCGTGATGATGACGTCGGCTCCGTCGGCAACGAGCTGTTCGCGCACCGCGCTGAGCACGGTGCTCTTGCCCGCACCTTCGCCGCCTTCGAGCGTGATGAATTTACCTCGCCTCACGCTCATTGCCGGTGCAATTGGTATTTGGCCACGGCGCGATTGTGCGCTTCGAGCGTGGCGGAGAACTCGTGGCTGCCGTTGCCGCGTGCGACGAAGTAGAGCGCCTCGGTGTCGGCCGGATGGATCACCGCGGCCAGCGCCGCCTTGCCCGGCAGCGCGATCGGCGTCGGCGGCAGGCCGGTGCGTGTGTAAGTGTTGTACGGCGTGTCGGTATCAAGGTCGCTGCGACGGATATTGCCGTTGTAGCCTGCACCCATACCGTAGATCACGGTCGGATCGGTCTGCAATTTCATACCGAGCTTGAGGCGCGAGAGGAACACGCGCGCGATCTGCGGCCGCTCCTCGACGCGGGCGGTCTCCTTCTCCACGATCGAAGCGAGGATCAGCGCTTCGTACGGGGATTTGAGCTGAGTATCCGCCGCGCGCTCGGCCCAAAGTTTGTCCAGCGCCTTGCGCATCGCCTCGCGCGCGCGGCGCAACACGTCGAGGTCGCTCATGCCTTTGACGTAGCTGTAAGTTTCGGGCAGGAATTCGCCTTCGGGCAGCAGATCGTCGCCGAGGCGGCGCATCAGATCGGTGTCGTCGACGCCGGACAAGGTCTGCTGCAGCCCGGCGTCCTGCGCGAGCGCGGCGCGCAGTTGCGCGAACGTCCAGCCCTCGACGATCGTGAATTTGTGTTGGATCACCTCGCCCGCCGCCATCTTCTTCAGCAGCGCGCGCGGCGTCAGTCCGGGATCAAGCGCGTACTCGCCCGCATGCAGCTTGCCGGCCACGCCGAGTTCGCGCGCGAGCAGGCGCCAGAAATACGGATTGCCGGGCTGCAGGCCGCGCTCGTCGAGCAGGCCGACGATCGCAGGCAGGTTCGCGCCGATCGGCACGTCGATCTGCGTCGCCTGCACGAGACCCGTGATCGGCGCATCGGAGAAGTGCTGGTAACGCGTGTACAGATACCCGCCGAGTGCCGCCGCGCCGATCACAAGGATGGCGACGACGTTGAACAGCACGCGTTTGAAGCTGAACCTCTTGCGAGGTTTCGGATACGGCAAGTTCACGGAATTGGATACGCTCTTTTGAGAAGTGCGGTCAGGGATGACTGCTTTTTGACTTTGCGAACAAGGATGATCGCATCGGCAAGCCCTATTGTGCCCTACTCGACCACGCCGAGCGCACGCAGCAGCCCGCGCGCCTTGTGCCGCGTCTCGGCCAGTTCGCGTTCGGCGATCGAATCGGTGACGATGCCGGCACCGGCGCGGAAACGCGCCTCGTTCCCCTGCAACTCCATCGTGCGAATCAGGATGTTCAGATCCATGTCGCCGTCGAGATTGAGGTAGCCGAGTGCGCCCGTGTAAGCACCGCGCGAGCATTGTTCGAGCTCGGCGATAATCTCCATCGTGCGCACCTTCGGCGCGCCGGTGATCGTGCCGCCAGGGAACGCGGCACGGATCGCCTGTGCCGGGGTGATGCCGGCGCGCAAGCGACCACGCACGTTCGAGACAATATGGTGCACGTGCGCGTAGCTCTCCACTGCCATCAGCTCGTCGACGACGACCGAGCCGGGAATGCAGATGCGGCCGAGATCGTTGCGCTCCAGATCGATCAACATGACGTGTTCGGCGCGTTCCTTCGCATGGCCGATAAGTTCGGCGATGCGCGCCGCGTCGTCGTCGCCTGCGTGGCGCGCGCGCGTACCGGCAATCGGGCGCGTCTGCGCGATGTCGCCACGGATTTCGACCAGGCGCTCGGGCGATGAACTCGCGATCGCCCAGCCGCCCCATTGCAGCAGCCCGGCGAACGGCGCGGGATTGGCGCAGCGCAATTGCGCATAGACATTCGCCGGCGTCGGCGCTTCGGCAAAAGCGGCGCGCCATTCGCGCGAAAGATTGACCTGGAACGTGTCGCCGGCGCGCAGATACTCGTGGATGCGCGCCACGCCATCGAGGAATCGCTGCGGATCGTCTTCCGCGATCCGCGCTGCGGGCAACGGCATTGGCGTGAAATCGCCGACCTGCACGAGATCAGCGGCGAGCACGTCGAGCCAATGTGCCTGCCCCGCTTCGGCGACCAGCCAGGTCGTCTGCGCGAGCCGATCGACGATCACGGCTGCGGGGCAGCGCAATGCGAGCGCGACCGGTGCGTGGCTCGATGCATCGAAGACAGGACGCAACCGCGGCTCGATCTCGGCAACGACCTCATAGCCGAGATACAGCAGCCAGCCGCCACGAAATGGCAGTTCCGTTGAAGCCGCAGCGACGCGGGCGACGCGTTGCCCGTGCCAATCCGCATCGAGCGCGGCCAGAAACGAGGTGCCGCGATCCGCGCCGCGCAGATCATGTACGCGACCCGCGCCGAGCTTCAGACCTTCCTCGCCTGTCGCGAACAGGATGTCGAAACGCGCGGCGGTGCCGCCCTGTGCGGCGCTCTCGAGCAAGCCGGGATAGCGCCGCGGCCAGCGTGCCGCGAGCGGCAGCAGGTCGCGCGCGCCGGGCAGCTCGCGCCGGACGAAGTCCATTGCGGGCCGATCAGGCGCGGCGGAACACCAACGAACCGTTCGTACCGCCGAAGCCGAACGAGTTCGACACCGCGATGTCGATCTTCGCGTCGCGCGCCGTGTGCGGCACGAAGTCGAGGTCGCAGCCTTCGCCCGGCTCGTCGAGGTTGATCGTCGGTGGCAGCACACCATCACGCAACGCAAGGATCGAGAAAATCGCTTCGATGCCGCCAGCTGCTCCGAGCAGGTGGCCGGTCATCGACTTGGTCGAACTGACCGCCAGCTTGTAGGCGTGTTCGCCGAACACGGTCTTCGCCGCGAGCACTTCGCCGACGTCGCCGAGCGGCGTGGAGGTGCCATGCGCATTGATGTATTGCACGTCGGTCGGGTTGATGCCACCGTCGTTGAGCGCGTTGCGCATGCAGCGCGCCGCGCCTTCCCCGCCCTCGCTCGGCGCGGTGATGTGGAAGGCGTCGCCGGACATGCCGAAGCCGACGAGTTCGCAGTAGATCTTCGCACCGCGCTTCTTCGCATGCTCGTATTCCTCGAGCACGATCACGCCGGCGCCATCGGACAGCACGAAGCCGTCGCGGTCCTTGTCCCATGGCCGGCTGGCCTTGGTCGGTTCGTCGTTGCGCGTGGACATCGCGCGCGCCGAGCAGAAGCCGCCCATCGCGGTACCGCAGGTCGAGTACTCGGCGCCGCCGGCGACCATCGCGTCGGCGTCGCCGTACTGAATCATGCGCATGGCGAGGCCGATGTTGTGCGTAGCCGTCGTGCAAGCGGTAACGCAGGCGATGTTCGGACCCTTCAGGCCGAGCATGATCGACAGGTTGCCCGAAGCCATGTTGATGATCGAGCTCGGCACGAAGAACGGGGAGATCTTGCGCTGGCCGTGCTCGTGATAGGTGATCGCGGTCTTCTCGATCGTATGGATGCCACCGATTCCCGCGCCGACCGCAACGCCGATGCGTTCGGCATCGTGCTCGTGCGTCGACAAGCCGGCATCGTTGAGCGCCTGCACCGACGCGGCGACGCCGTAGTGGATGAACGGATCCATCTTCTTCACATCCTTGTGCGGGATGTACGTCTCCGGGTTGAAATCGCGCACCTCGCCGGCGATGCGCGTCGGGAACGTGCTCGCATCGAAATGCGTGACCGGACCGATGCCGCTCACGCCCTCGCGGATGTTCTTCCACGCCGTCGCTACATCGTTGCCGACCGGGCTGACGATGCCTAGGCCGGTGACCACTACGCGCCGCTTGTTCATGAGGTTAGTTTGCCTTTGCGATCGTCCCTGATCGCGAGAGTCAAAAAGCGGCCGTCCATGGCCGCACTGTTCAATAAAATTTCGTCAAGAAACAATGTTTTTTCAAACGACTGTTCCGCGAAGGCAGAAATGCAAACTGCGCCTCGCGGGCGCAGTTCGTACCGTCGGATGGCGACGAGATCAGGGCTTCACGTGCGCCTTGATGTAGTCGACCGCTTGCTGCACGGTGGTGATCTTTTCGGCTTCCTCGTCCGGAATTTCGCATTCGAATTCCTCTTCGAGCGCCATGACCAGTTCGACGGTGTCGAGCGAATCGGCACCCAGGTCATCCACGAAGGACGCATTCGGCGTCACCTCATCTTCCTTGACGCCCAGTTGTTCGACGACGATCTTCTTGACGCGCTCTTCGATGGTGCTCATGGTGGTACTTACCTCACAAGGTAGGCAGAAAAGTTACGAAATAGGGTTACTGCGAACGGGGCGAATTGTAGGGCATACGCGGCAATCGCACCAGCGCAGCCCCGCAAACCTACGCCATGTACATGCCGCCGTTGACATGCAGCGTCTCGCCGGTGATGTAGGCCGCTGCGGGCGACGCGAGGAAAGCCACCGCATTGGCGATGTCCTGCGCCGCGCCGAGGCGACCGAGCGCGATCTGACCGAGCAGCGCGCCGCGTTGGTCGTCGCTGAGCGCGCGCGTCATGTCGGTATCGATGAAACCCGGCGCGACGACGTTGACAGTGATGCCGCGCGAACCGATCTCGCGCGCGAGCGACTTGGAGAACGCGATGATGCCGGCTTTCGCCGCGGCGTAGTTCGCCTGGCCCGGGTTGCCGGTGACGCCGACCACGGAAGCGATGCTGATGATGCGCCCCTTGCGTGCCTTCATCATGCCGCGCATGACCGCCTTGCTCGTGCGATAGACCGAAGTCAGGTTCGTGTCGAGAGTCGCCTGCCAGTCCTCGTCCTTCATGCGCATCAGCAGCTGGTCGCGCGTGATACCCGCATTGTTGACCAGGATCGTAGTCGCGCCGAACTCCTTGGCGATGTCGTCGATCAGTTTCTCGACCGCGGCACCGTCGGTGACGTTCAGCGCGCGGCCGACGCCGCCGTGCGCGGCCAGGCGCTCGCCGATCGCGGCGGCGCCGGCATCGGTCGTGGCCGTGCCGATCACCTTCGCGCCGAGCGCTGCGAGCTGGTCGGCGATCGCGGCACCGATGCCGCGGCTCGCGCCGGTGACGAGAGCGATTTCACCTTGGAGACTTGCGGACATGATCACCTCGATGGGAATGGGTTTTTCGAAAACTTAATCAGCTTTTCCAGTCGGCGATCGCCTGCTGCAGATCCGCCGGCGCGCCGATCGCGCGACCATCGATCGTGCGATCGATGCGCTTGAGCAGGCCGGTCAGTACCTTGCCCGGACCGCATTCGGCCGCGCGCCGGACACCAGCCGCGGCGAGCGCCTGCACGCTCTCGGTCCAGCGCACGGGCTGGTAGAGCTGGCGCGCGAGTGCCGCGCGGATATCCGCAAGCGCATCGAACGATTTCGCATCCGCGTTCTGCACAACGGGAATCTTCGGCGCCTGCCAAGCGATCTTGTCGAAGCGCTCGGCGAGCCTGTCGGCTGCACCGCGCATCAACATGCAATGCGACGGCACGCTGACCGCGAGCTTCACTGCCTTCTTCACGCCGAGTTCGGCCAGGCGCGCAAGCGCGCGATCGACTGCCTCGGTATTGCCGGCGATGACGAGTTGTCCCGGCGCGTTGTAGTTCGCCGGCGCGACGACCTGCCCTTGCGCCACTTCGGCGCAAACCTGCGCGATCTGAGCGTCGTCGCCGCCGAGCACGGCGGCCATCGCGCCGACGCCAGCCGGCACCGCGGCTTGCATCAGGCGACCGCGTTCGGCGACGAGCGCGGCGCCATCGGCCAGCGACAGCGCTTCGGCGCAGACCAGCGCGGTGTATTCGCCAAGACTGTGCCCGGCCAGCACATGCGGCTGCGCGCCGCCGAGTTGCTGCCAGACGCGCCACACGGCGACGCCTGCAGCGAGCAACGCGGGCTGCGTGTTTTCGGTGCGATTGAGTGCGTCCTCCGGCCCTTCCTGCGACAGCTTCCACAGGTCCACGCCGGCGCTGCTCGATGCTTCCTTGAACGTTTCCTCGACGATGGCGAATTCGCCGGCGAGGTCGGACAGCATGTTCAGTGACTGCGAACCCTGGCCTGGAAAGATGAAGGCGAGTTTGGCAGCGGAATTCGACTGAGCTTGATCCATGGATGCGCTGGATGCGTTCATAGGCCGGAAATCGGAAATGCGATGAATGAAATGCTTGCGGAAACGCAGCGTCGCTCAGTAACGCAGCAGCGCAGAGCCCCAGGTGAAGCCGCCGCCGAAGGCTTCGAGCAGCAGCAGCTGACCGCGCTGCACCTTGCCCGAACGCACCGCATAGTCGAGCGCGAGCGGAACCGAGGCAGCCGAGGTGTTGGCGTGCTTGTCGACGGTGACGATGACGCGATCCATCGGCATGTCGAGCCGCTTGGCCGTCGCCTCGATAATGCGCAGATTGGCCTGGTGCGGGATCAGCCAGTCGAGCTGGTGGCGGTCGAGATTGTTCGCCTCGAGCGTCTCCTCGACCACGCGGTCGAGGGTCTTGACCGCGACCTTGAACACGTCGCGACCCTGCATGATCACGCGCAGGCCGTGGTTTGGCTCGTCCTTGAAGCCGGCGGAAATGCCGACCGGATTCCACAGCAATTCCTTGTAACCGCCGTCGGCATGGATGTGGCTGGACAGGATACCCGGCTCGTCCGCGGCCTTGAGCACGACGGCGCCGGCGCCATCGCCGAACAGCACGCAGGTGGCGCGATCGGACCAGTCGAGGAAGCGCGACAGCGTTTCCGCACCGATCACCAGCGCGGTTTTCGCGGTGCCCGCGCGGATGAACTGGTTGGCGACGGTCAGTGCATAGATGAAGCCCGAGCAGGCCGCGTTGACGTCGAACGCCGCGCAGCCGTTCGCGCCGAGACGATGCTGGACCAGGCAGGCGGTCGAGGGAAAGACGAGGTCGGGCGTGGTCGTGCCGACCACGATCAGGTCGATCTCGCTGGCGTCGACGCCGGCTGCCTGCAGTGCTGCCGTTGCAGCCGCAAACGCAAGATCGCCCGTGGTCTGGCCTTCGGCCGCGATATGGCGCTGGCGGATGCCGGTGCGCTCGGCGATCCATTCGTCCGACGTGTCGACCTTGGCCGCAAGTTCGGCGTTGCTGATGACGCGTTCCGGCAACGCGCTGCCGGTGCCCGCGATGCGTGCGTAGGTCATGTCTTCTCCCCTGCCGCGCTCAATGGCGCGACGCGAGCGCGCACGCGCGCCACGGCGAAACCGTGGCGGCGGAACACTTCGCGGTTTTCATCGGTGCCGAGGTATCAATCACGGCTTGGACAATCACGGCTTGCGATTCGCAAGTCCAGCGAATCAATCTTCTTCGTGCACCGGGGTCTTGCTGTCGATCACCTTGCGGCCACGGTAGTAGCCGTCCTTGGTGACGTTGTGGCGCAGATGGGTCTCGCCCGAGGTCGGGTCGGTGCCGAGCTGCTTGGCGCTGAGCGCGTTGTGCGCGCGGCGCATGCCACGGCGGGACGGGGATTTACGGCTTTTGGCTACGGCCATGGTGGTTCTCCAAACTCAATAAAAACGATTTCTACATTCGATCGATAACGGCACAGGATGTGCCGACGCATCAAACGAAGTTTGATGCAAAAAACGTGGCGCGGCTTTGCCGCGCCCGTTTTTTTGCAAACTGCGGCAGGATGCCCAGTTTTGCAATCTACAACTTCATAACTTCACGTTCTTCAATACGGCGAACGGATTGGGCTTGGCCTCGACCTCGGTCGCGGCTTCCTTCCATTCGCGCTGCATTTCCTGCGTTCCCGGCTTCACCGGAAACACCGGCAACGCCAGAATCAATTCGTCCTCGATCACGTCGACCGGGCGCAAACCCTCGGCATCGACCAACAAGGGCTCATAGCCGGCCGGCAGGGCCGCCTCGTCCGCCTCATCGACGATGAAACCGAGCTTCGCATCGATCTCGACCGGCTGTTCGAACCGCTCCAACGTACGCTGACAGATCAGCGGCAGCGCGGTCTTCGCCTTGACGCGGACGCCGGACACGCCGGTCAGATCCTTGTCGAAATCGAGCTCGTATTCGACCTCCCCCGAGGCATCCGCCAGGCCGCTCGCCAGGCGCTTCATCGCGGCCAAAGGCAGGCGGCCAGCAAACGTGCGCCTCGCACTCACCATGCGCCACGGATCGACCAGCTCGGGCAAGGTGTGATTCACGGGTGCGCGATGGTAGGTTCCGCAGCGCACAAAGTCAATTATTTCCGCATTTTAGGCGGTCGGCTCAGCCGACCCATCCGAGCGCATTTCGGGCGAAAATACGGGATGACCGCCCTCGCCGATACCGATCTCGTCCTTGCCTCGACCTCCGCCTATCGCCGTGAGCTGCTCGCCCGGCTCGGTGCGCCATTCCGCCAGCAGTCGCCCCAGGTCGACGAGGCGCCACTGCCCGGCGAGGCTCCGGCGATTCTCGCCGCGCGTTTGGCGGCCGCTAAGGCAGCTGCGGTCGCGGCGATGAATCCGAACGCGCTGGTGATCGGTTCCGACCAGGTCGCCGACTGCGCCGGCAGCATCCTCGGCAAACCGGGCGACATCGCCCGCGCGCGCCAGCAGTTGCGTGCGAGCAGCGCCAACCGCGTCGTTTTTCACACTGCGATCTGCCTGATCGATACGCGCAGCGCTCCGGCGCGGGAATTCCATGCGATCGACACGACGACGGTCGCATTCCGCCACCTGACCGACGCGGAAATCGAACGCTATCTTGCCCGCGAGCGACCGTTCGACTGCGCCGGCAGCTTCAAGTCCGAAAGCCTCGGTATCTCCCTGTTCGAGCGCATCGAATCGCAGGACCCAACGGCGTTGATCGGTCTGCCTCTGATCGCGCTGTGCCGGTTGCTGCGCGAGGCCGGTGTCGACCTTCCCTAGGGAATCCGCGCGCCGCATCGCAATTCGCGTCAACGCGGAACTTGCGTTTGCGGGAAATGCCTATACTCCGGACATCTCCAGGAGTTCACGTCGCATGTCCGTTTCGCTCGCCGCCTCAGCTGCACCTTCGCCGCTTGATCCCACTCTCACGCGAGCGCTCGGCGCAGCCGTCGCTCAAGTCAACGACGTCGTGCTCGGCAAGGCCGCGCAGGTGAAACTGGCCTTCGCCTGCTTCCTCGCCGGCGGCCATCTGCTGATCGAGGATATGCCCGGCGTCGGCAAGACCACGCTCGCGCATGCGCTCGCGGCGACGCTGGGCCTGAGCTTCGCGCGCATCCAGTTCACCGCCGATCTGTTGCCGTCCGACATCACCGGCGTCGGCATCTACGAGCGCGGCGACGGCGCCTTCAAGTTCCATCCCGGCCCGCTGTTCGCCCAGCTCGTGCTCGCCGACGAGATCAATCGCGCGACTCCAAAGGCGCAGAGCGCCCTGCTCGAGGCGATGGCCGAGCACCAGGTCACCACCGACGGCATGACCCACGCGTTGCCGGAACCATTCTTCGTCGTCGCCACGCAGAATCCGCTCGACCTCGCCGGCACCTTCGCCCTGCCCGATTCCCAGCTCGACCGCTTCATGCTGCGCATCGGCCTCGACTATCCGGACCGCGAGGCCGAACGCGCCTTGCTGACCGCGAGCGACCGCCGCGAACTGATCGCACAGCTCGCTCCGCGTCTCGACGCCACGCAGGCGGCGGCGCTGCGCGACGCGGTCGCAAGGACGCTCGCGAGCGCGGCATTGATCGATTACGTGCAGACGCTGCTCGCCGCTAGCCGCAACCACGCCGAGATCCGTGTCGGCCTGTCGCCGCGCGCTGGCCTGGCGTTGCTGCAGGCGGCACGCGCCTATGCGTTGCTCGAAGGCCGCGGTTATTGCCTGCCCGAAGACGTGCAAGCCGTCTTCGTCGCGATCGCCGCGCATCGCCTGATTCCCGCCGCCGCGAGCGGCGCCACGCGCGACGAACTCGCACGCCGCCTGCTC
Source organism: Rudaea cellulosilytica DSM 22992 (assembly GCF_000378125.1). Classification (GTDB taxonomy): domain Bacteria; phylum Pseudomonadota; class Gammaproteobacteria; order Xanthomonadales; family Rhodanobacteraceae; genus Rudaea; species Rudaea cellulosilytica. The sequence continues at coordinate 158,203 of NZ_KB899244.1, forward strand.
ACACAGGTGCCGGTGCGCTGAGAGATCCACCGATGCGCGCCGCGTTCGCCACGGGCTGGTCGAATCTGCAAAGCCTCGCCGAACGGCGCCTGCCCGCATTGACGCGATTGAAGCGCGCGGAGACGCTGCCGATCCTGCTGCACCGCCGCCGTATCTATGTCGTGCCTACGCGCTTCGGCCTGATTTATTCGGCGATGCTGCTGGTCATGCTGATCGGCTCGCTCAACTACGCAAACAACCCCGCGCTGTTGTTGACTTGCCTGCTCGGCGCCGCGGCCTATCTAAGCGTGTTCTCCGGATTCCGCACGCTCAACCGGGTCGAGCTCAAATCGATCAAGGCGCAGGCCTGCCACGCCGGCGATACCCTGCGCCTCTCGCTGCAATTCGGTTCGACCGCGCCTGTGTCCAAGCACGGTCTGCGCCTGCGCATGGAAAATGCCGCAGCGACGGAACCGATGCAGTCGCCGCTCGTCTTCGAACTTCCTGCAGGCGAGGTGCAGTCGATCGAGACGAGCCTGCCGGCTCCGCGTCGCGGGTGGCTGGCGATCGGTCGCATCCGCCTCTGGACTGAACATCCCTACGGACTGTTCCATGTCTGGAGCTGGCTGCATCCCGAGCAGAGCACTCTTGTCTATCCACGCATTGAAGCCAACGCGCCGCCGCTGCCGCAAGGCAATGGCGAGGCCCGCGCGCAGATCACTGCACGCGACGAAGACGAGTTCGGTCTGCTGCGCGAATACCGCGCCGGCGATCCGCGCCGGCTGATCGCGTGGAAGGCCAGCGCGCGCCAGGATCATCTGCTGGTCAAACAGTTCGAGTCGCGGCGCGGCCACGAAGTCGTGCTTGCCTGGAATCGTCTCGACGGACTCGACGCGGAAGCGCGCATCTCGCGCCTTGCGGCCTGGGTGGAACGCGCCGAAACGACGCAGACGCCGTATTGTCTGGAACTGCCGCAATCCCGTCTGGGACCGTCGCTCGGTCCCGCGCACCGACATGCCTGCCTGCGCGAACTCGCGCTGATGCCGGAATACGCCGCATGAGCGATACCGCTGCCGTATTGACGGGACGCCAATTCACCTTGATCGGCGCCGTCGTGCTCGCAGCCGTGCTGGCGCATGTACCGCATCTGCCGCTCGGCATCACAGCTCTGGTGTTCGCCCTCATCGCGGCGAGCTGGCTGCGCCATCGGCAGGGTGCCGCCGCCTTGCCGGGCTGGGCCAAGCTGCTGCTGATCGCGGTTTTTGCATTGGTGCTGATCGCCGAATACCGCAGCGTCATCGGTCGCGAACCCGGCAGCGCGTTGGCCTGCGCGATGCTCGCCTCGAAGCTGCTGGAGACGCGCACGCGACGCGACGCATTCGCCGCGATCTGCTTTGCCAGCTTCACCCTGATGAGCGCGCTGCTGTTCGACACGAGCCTGGTGTTCACGCTTGCCTCGTTCGTCGGCGTCGTGCTGCTGCTCACCGCGATGCGCGAGCTGGAACCGCAGTCGACGGCCCTGGCGAAGCGTGCGGTATCGCTGCGCTCCTATCTACCGGCGCTGCGCGCCAGCATGGTGTCGCTCGCGATCGCTGCACCGCTGGCTTTGTGCGGCTTTGTTTTCATCCCGCGCCTCGACTCGCCGCTGTGGCGCACGCCGGCCGACGCGGGCGCGCGCACCGGCATCAGCGACACGATGTCGCCTGGCTCGGTGCAGAACCTGCTGACCGACGACAGCGCGGCATTTCGCGTCGGCTTCGACGGCTCGCCGCCGGACCGCGCGCAACTCTACTGGCGCGGACCGGTATTGACTGATTTCGACGGCACGACCTGGCGGCGGCGTGAAACCGGCATCGCCAAACCGGAGCAGCGCGAATCGACCGCAGGAAGTGGGGCAATCGGCTACGAAGTCACGCTCGAAGCGAGCGACAAGCCCTGGCTATTTGCGCTCGACTTGCCAGTGGACGTTCCCGCCGATGCACTGCGCGGCCGCGACATGAGCCTCGTGCGCCGGCGCCCGGTTACCGAGTTGTTCCGCTATCGCGCGCGTTCCGTGCTGGATTATCGATTCGATCAAAGCTTGTCACCGGATTTGCGTAGGGCGACCCTGGCCCTACCCGAGGGCTTCAATCCGCGCAGCGTCGAACAAGGCAAAACCTGGCGCAACGAGTTGCACGACGACGACGCGATCATCCGCGCCGCGCTCGAGCGTTTCCACAACGCGTTTTTCTATACATTGTCCCCGCCGCTGCTCGGACGCAACTCGGTCGATGATTTCCTGTTCGGCACGAAGCGCGGATTCTGCGAGCACTATGCCGCGGCCTTCGTCGTACTGATGCGCGCCGCCGGCATTCCGGCGCGCGTCGTCACCGGCTATCAGGGCGGCTACTTCAACGCCGTCGGCAACTACCTGCTCGTGCGCCAGTCCGATGCACACGCCTGGGCCGAAGTCTGGCGCGCGGGCCGGGGTTGGATACGCATCGATCCGACCGCGGCGGTGAGCCCGCAACGGGTCGAACTCGGCGCGCAAGCAGTCACGTTCGGCGAAAGCGCCTGGTATCGCAGCTGGCTGCTGGGCGCACGCAATCGCGTCGACCTGATTAACCGCGTCTGGAACAGTGTCGTCGTGCAGTTCAATGCACAACGCCAGCAGTCCTTGCTCCATCCCTTCGGCATCGATCGGATCGAGCCCGCCACCCTGCTCTGGCTGCTGATTGGCGCGAGCACACTGATGCTCGGCGTCGCCACGTTCTGGGCCATGCGCACGGCACGCCTGCGCGCCGCGCCGCTCGATGCCGCCTACGACGCGCTATGCACGAAACTCGCACGCATCGGCGCGCCGCGCGGCGACAGCGAAGGGCCGCTGGATTATGCCAGCCGGCTGCGCTCCGCGCCGCCGTTGTCCGACCGCTGCGCCGTGGAAGTGCAACGACTATTCGCCGAGTATGTCGGCCTGCGCTACGCTCGTGCGTTTCCCACTGGCGAAGGGATTGCAGGCTTCGCCCGCGACGTGTATCGCCTGCGTCTGGAAACTCGCAACTGAATGGATTCTGCCCGCTTGCAAATGTTTACAACCCGGATGCCGTAGCGGAATTAAAATGCAACGCGGAAGCCCGAATATTCGTCTTGGCTACGACAGCGATAGAAATCTGTGCGGTGCTCATCGCAACAATCGACAACGAGGTGCTTTATGCGTCAGGTCCTGAAAATATCCGCATTCGCGATCGGCGCGGGCACCCTGCTCGCCGGCTGCGCGACTATTCCCGCACCGCTCGCTGGCAACGATTTCGTCGCGACCACGCCGCAGCAGGCCGTCGCGCAGAACGCGAGCGGGCAACGCGTACGTTGGGGCGGCGAAATCATCAAGGTCGAACCGCGCGCCGATCGAACCTGCCTCGAAATCCTCGGGCGCGAACTCTACGACGACGCGCGACCGAAACGGCGCGACCAAAGTCAGGGCCGCTTCGTCGCCTGCAAGCAAGGCTTCCTCGATCCGGCCGAATATCCGGCGGGCCGCGACGTCACTGTGGTCGGTTCTTTGGCCGGCAATGAACGTCACAAGGTCGGCGACTACGACTACACCTTCGCCAAGGTCGACGCGAGCGAGGTCTACCTGTGGCCGAAACGCGCGGATTACCCGCCCGGCTACTACGACCCATTCTGGGGCCCGTGCTACGGCGATCCGTTCTGGGGTCCCGGCTGGGGCGGCTGCGGGCGCTGGGGCTGGGGTGGCTACTGGGGCGGTCCACCGGTCGTGATCGTCCGGCCCAATCCGCCGCCGCCAAAACCTGGCAAATAACCGCGACGACTGCGACGATTCGGACAGCGTGCGCGTCTCATCCCAAGCATTCCATTTCGCAAGGGATTCAAGATGCGCGGTTTGATCTGTTCGTCCGTTACGGCACTTTGCCTTTCGCTGGGAGCATGTGCGCAGGTTCCGCCGACTCTGCACGGAACCTATGCCGAGGTGGATACAACGCAAGCGTCGACGGAAAAATTTCTTGGCCTTGAGGTGCGTTGGGGTGGCGTGATATCCGGCCGGCGCCTCACCGATTCCGGCGAATGCGCGGAAGTCAGCTGGTATCCGTTGGATCGCTCCAATGCGAAACCCCGGCTCGGGCGAATCCTCGGCAGCAGAAGAGCCGGCACCAGCGTTGCCTCATCCACCACCCCGTAATTGGTCCCTGTCAGCGTCGGCTACCGCGTCTATGGCTCGATCTATCCGATGGGCGGCGAAGGAAACCGGACTGCTGCGCCGCGATTTCTTGCCTGTGGTGGCGCCATACAAGATCAAAACGAGTACTTCACCGGCGCTGTCGTGACTTTGGCCGGCATCGTTCAACCTTCGGGCGTCTTCGAAGTCGAGCACCCGGATTGCCTACGAGGTGTCACCGGCGTCGCCGCGGCCAGGGCATTCTACGCCAGCAACGTAATCGTCACCCAGAACGAAACCTGCGTGGTGTCATTACCGACGATAAGAATCACCGATGCGCGCTCTTGGAAGCCTCAGCCGAGCTTCGATCCGAATTCAAGCAGCGTATTCAACGGTTATTGAATGAACCCTGTCGTCAGCCCGGCGGCCAATGCATCTGCCGCCCGGCGAGCAGATGCAGATGGATGTGATAGACGGTCTGGCCGCCATCCTTGTTGCAGTTCATCACGCAGCGATAACCGTTGTCGGCGAAGCCTTGCGCCTTGGCCCATGAGGTCGCGGCGAGGAGCAGCTTGCCGATGACCGCGGCATCGGCGGCGGTGAGATCGTTCAAGGTCGCGATCGGCTTCTTCGGAATGAACAACACATGCACGGGCGCCTGCGGATTGATATCGCGGAACGCGAGCACGTCGTCGTCCTCGTAGACGATCTCGGCGGGGATGTCGCGGCGGATGATCTTGTCGAACAGGGTGTCGCCCATTTGTCTCTCCGTTTCAGACCTTCAGTTTTCGATGAGCTGGCGGCCGCCGAACGCATGCGCCAGCGTGCCGCGATCGATGAATTCGAGTTCACCACCGAGCGGCACGCCGTGCGCGAGGCGCGTTGCGCGCACGCCTGCCGCGCGCGCAATCTGGCTGAGCAGGTGCGCGGTCGCCTCGCCTTCGACAGTCGGATTGGTCGCGATGATCAGTTCGCGCACCTCATTCTCCGCAAGACGTGCGGCGAGCAGATCGATGCCGAGCTCCTTCGGCCCCATGCCGTCGAGCGGCGACAGCCGGCCGAGCAAGACGAAGTAGCGGCCGCGATAACCGGTCGCCTGCTCGACGGCGAGCTGATCGACCGGCGTCTCGACGACACAGAGCAGACTCGGATCGCGCTGTGGACTGGCGCAGGTGGAACAGATCGCGTCCTCACTGAACGTACGGCAGCGCGTGCAGTTGCCGATACGCTCGACCGCCGCGGCGAGTCGATCCGACAATTTTTTTGCGCCAGCGCGATCGCGTTCGAGCACATGGAAGGCCATGCGCTGCGCGGTCTTCGCGCCGACCCCGGGCAGGCAGCGCAGGGCGTCGATCAATTCGTTCAAAAGTGGCGAGGACATGCTTCGAGCAGGAAATCAGAACGGCAGCTTGAACCCCGCCGGCAGATTCATCCCGCCGGCCACCGCGCCCATCCTTTCCTGGCTCGCGGCTGCGACCTTGTTGACCGCATCGTTGAACGCCGCGGCGATCAGGTCTTCGGCCATCTCCGGATCCTCGGCCATGACCTTGCGGTCGATCGCGACGCGGCGCACTTCGTGGCGGCCATTCATGGTGACACTGACCATGCCGCCACCGGCCTGACCGGTCACTTCGAGCTTGGCGATTTCTTCCTGCGCACGCTTCAGGTCGTCCTGCATGCGTTGCGCCTGTTGCATCAGTTGCGCCATCGGTCCGCGCATTTCACCACCTCTATGTTCTACCCAAACTCGTTGCTGTTGACTGAAAAGTGCGCCAGAGACGGCCGCTCTTGATCCCGTGCGCTCGGGAATGAGCGCATCAAATAACCGGTTTTACCGATTCTGGAATCAAGCGCGCGTCGAAATCACGCATGAGCGCCTGCACGATCGGATCGTCGTTGAGCGCGCGTTCGGCTGCCTGCTGGCGCGCGTCGCGTGCGCGGCCAGCGGCTTCCGCGGGCGTCTCGGCCTGCTGCGCCGATGCGTTCTTCTCGAAACGCACCTTGACCGCGCGACCGAGTGCCTGCGCGAATTTCTCTTCCATCGCCGCGACCAGCGGCGGCGCGCTAAAGTGCTCGTGTTCGGGCTTGAGCGAAAGACGCACCACGTTCTGCTCGACCGCGATCAGCGTGCAGTGCTGGGCAAGCATGCCGACCGGGCCTTTCAGGCCGGCCGTTTCGATCAGGCCGAGCCAGTCGTTCGCGTCACCTGACCAAGAGTGAGCGCTGGCGGTGATGACAGGAGCGGGAACCACAGTGGCCGCCGCGTTCGTGGCTTGGGCATATGCAGGCGACTTTGGTTCGGCGACCCGGGTAGCGCCGCGCTGCGAGTCGCGTTCGAAGTCGATCGCATCGACACGAGGCGCGATGGCCGTTGCGGACGCCGGCGCCGTTGCTCGTGCCGTTCCCGCTGCAGCTGCCGTCGGCGGCGGCGCAAGCGATTGCGCGCCAGCTTCGGCCGGACGAAACGCGAGCATGCGCAGCAAGGCCATCTCGAATCCCGCGCGCGCGGTAGGCGCCAGCGGCAGGTCGCGGCGGCCGACGATGGCGAGCTGGTAGTACAACTGTGTTTCCTCGGGCGACAATGCCGCGGCGAGCGCGGCGATGTGCGTCTCGTCGCCCTCCTCGGGCCTCGTATAGTCGCTGACCAGCTGTTTCAACTGCATTCGATGCAAGGCAGCGGCAATCTCGTCGAGCACCTGAGCGAAGTCTGGTGAAAATTCGGCGAGGCGGTCGACTTCCGCCATCAGCGCGGCGCCGTCGCCGGCATGCACCTGCCCGATCAGCGCATGCACCTGACCACGCTCGATCGTGCCGAGCATCGCGCGCACTTCGCTGCCGCGCACCGCACCCGCGCCATAGGCAATCGCCTGGTCGAGCAGCGACAAGCCGTCGCGCAGCGAACCGTCGGCACCACGCGCGAGTTCGGCCAGCGCCTCCGGCTCGAATGCAATCGTTTCGGCTTCGAGAATGCGCCGCATCTGCCCGCTGATCTGCTCGGGCAGCAGGCGCTTGAGGTTGAACTTGAGGCAGCGCGACAGCACGGTCACCGGCAACTTCTGCGGATCGGTCGTCGCGAGCAGGAACTTCACGTGCGGCGGCGGCTCTTCGAGCGTCTTCAGCAGAGCGTTGAATGCCGACTTCGACAGCATGTGCACTTCGTCGATCAGGTAGACCTTGTAGCGCCCGCGCGACGGTGTGTACTGCGCGTTCTCGATTACTTCACGCACATCGTCGACGCCGGTGTTGCTGGCCGCGTCGATCTCGAGCAGGTCCATGAAGCGACCGGCATCGATGTCGCGGCAGGTCGAGCATTCGCCGCACGGGTCCGAAGACTGCCCCTTTTCGCAGTTCAACGACTTGGCGAAGATGCGCGCGATCGTAGTCTTGCCGACACCACGCGTGCCGGTGAACAGGAAGGCATGGTGCATGCGCCCCGAATCGAGCGCATTGCTGAGCGCGCGCACGACGTGCTCCTGACCGACGAGTTCGGAGAACTTCTTCGGCCGCCACTTGCGTGCGAGGACTTGATAGGACATGCGTTGGTAGATGGCGCCTAGGATCGCATTCGACAAGCGTTGATTGTCGCAAGTTGCTCGTGGCAAGGCAAAAGATTACGAGCAAAGACAAAACGAATGCCGGCTTGCGCCGGCATGAATCTGTTATTGAGAAGTGCGACCGAGGATGGGCGCTTTTGATCTTCGCGTTCAGGGATGAACGCATTTACGAGAGGGTGGCAGTCCCGCCAGCTGCATCCCGGCACCCGAATCATTCACTACCGTTGCTGCCTTCCGGCCCTGGCGGGGTTTGCAAACTATCGTCGCGAGAGAACCAGCGGGACCGCCATAGAAGTGGCGGAGAGAGCGGGATTCGAACCCGCGAAGCGGGTATAAGCCGCTTACACACTTTCCAGGCGTGCTCCTTCAACCACTCGGACATCTCTCCGCTGGAAAGGCCGCGCAGAATACAGGACGGCGGCCTGGCAAACAAGCAAAGCTACTGCGGCACGGGGAATTGTACGCCGTTTCAAACGACCGGCGTATTGTCCGGATGCAGCCATCCCGACTCGCCGTCGGCATAGTGCTCGTTCTTCCAGATCGGCACGCGCTTCTTCACTTCATCGATGATGTAGCGGCAGGCGTCGAACGCCGCGCCGCGATGCGCCGCGCTGACGCCGACCCACACGGCCAGATCGCCGATCGCGAGCGCACCCGCGCGATGCACGCAGCAGGCTTCGACGATGGCGAATTTCTCGCGCGCCTCGTCGATGATGCGCTCGCCCTCGCTCTGTGCCAGCGGCGCATATGCCTGGTAGTCGAGGCGCTGCACGGCGCGGCCGTCGTTGTGGTCACGCACCAAGCCCTCGAAGGTCGCGCAGGCGCCTGCGCGCGCATGCACGAGCGAGCGCGCGAGCGCAGCCGGGTCGATCGGTTCGGCGCTGATGCGGAACGCAGTCATCGTCATCCTCCGCTTACCGGAGGAATGAACACGACTTCGTCCCCTTCGTGCAGCGTTTGCCCCCACTGCGCGAAGGCGCCGTTGATCGCAACGCGCAGGCGCTCCTCGCCCATCGTGAAACCGTGTCGCGCGCGCAGTTCGCTGTACAAGCCACGCGCATCGGTGGCAAGCGAGTTGATTTGCTCCGCGTCCATGCCGGCGCGATCGCGCAGCGAGGCGAAGTAGAGCACGCGATAGTTCATTTCGTGACCTTTCCAGCCTTCACATTGCGCTTGCCGCCGGACTTCTCGACCAGGCGCAGATCTGCGATGACAATTTCGTGCGACAGCGCCTTGCACATGTCGTAGACGGTCAGCGCGGCGATACTCGCACCGGTCAGCGCTTCCATCTCGACACCGGTCTTGTGCGAGATCGCCACCGTACAACGGATTTCCAGGTCGGTATCGCTGACGAACGCGGCGGTGATGTCGCAACGTTCGATCGCGAGCGGATGGCAGAACGGGATCAGCTCGTGCGTGCGCTTGGCAGCCAGTGTGCCAGCGATGATTGCGGTATCGATCACCGGCCCCTTCTTCGCGCGCATGCCGCCTTCGCGCAACGCGCGCGCCACCGCGGCCGGAAAACGCACGATGACCTGTGCCGTGGCGGTGCGCGCAGTCACTGCCTTCGAGCCGACGTCGACCATGCGCGGGCGGTTGTCAGCGTCCACATGTGTCAGCGTTTTCGGCTCATCATTCCGACGCTTACTTCTAGCTGCGTTCATCAACCACCCACCGCAAACATCTCGACATGCTTCTGCTCGCCGCGTGCACGCAACTCGGCGCGCTGTTCGCTGTAGCGGTCGGTGCGCTGCGTCCAGCGTGCGGCAATCAACCCGGCCAGTTCGGCATCATTGGCGCCCGCGCGCAGCGGCGCGCGCAGGTCGTGTCCGGTGCGCGCGAACAGGCAGGTGTACAGCTTGCCATCGGCCGACAGACGGGCACGCGAGCAGTCGCCGCAGAATGGCTGTGAGACAGAGCTGATGAAGCCGACCTCGCCCGCGCCGTCGCTGAAACGGTAGCGCTCGGCGACCTCGCCGCGGTAGTTCGGCTGCAACGATTCCAGCGGCCAGCGTGCGCCGATGCGCGCGATGAGTTCGGCGCTGGATACGACCGATTCGCCGCGCCACTGATTGACCGTGCCGACATCCATGTATTCGATGAAGCGCACGATATGGCCGGTGCCGCGGAAGCGCTCGACGAGATCGACGACCTGGCCGTCATTCACGCCGCGCATCACCACGCAGTTGAGTTTGATCTTGCTGAACCCTGCACGTTCGGCGGCGGCGATACCGTCGAGCACTTCGGCGACTTCACCGCGCCCACCGGACATTTGGCGGAACGTTTCCGCATCGAGCGTATCGAGCGACACGGTCAGGCGATGCAGGCCGGCATCGCGCAGCGCCTGCGCGAATTTCGGCAGCAGCACCGCGTTGGTTGTCATCGCAATGTCTTCGACGCCGGGAATGCGCGCGAGTTGCTCGATCAGGTGCGGCAGGTCGCGGCGCAGCAGCGGCTCGCCGCCGGTCAGGCGCAGCTTGCGCACGCCGAGCGCGACGAAAGCATGCGCCAGGCGTTCGATCTCCTCGAAGCGCAGACGCTGGTCCTTGCTGAGAAATTCGTAGTCCTGCGCATACTGGTCCTCGGGCATGCAGTACGGACAGCGGAAATTGCAGCGATCGATCACCGAAATGCGCAGGTCGCGCAACGGGCGTGCCAACGTGTCGCGCGGTGTGGCAGCGCCGCTTGCTGAAACCAGTTCGATCGGAATACTCCTGCTCATCGTCGTGAGTTGCCCATTCAGCCCCCAAGCACAACATCGGGATTCGGCGCCGCCAATGCAAGCCGTTCGCCACCTCGCGCGATGCGATAGCCTCGCGCGGCCAGCGCCGCGCCGTCGGCTTCGCTGCCGTAGTGGTATAGGACAAAGCGAGACCGCAGTGCAGCCGGATACTCGCGCTCGAGATCGTCCACGCCCGTATGCGAGGGATTGCCGACCAGGCCGCAGTCGTGCGCGACCGTTTCGCCGTGTGCGGCGTAGCCGGCAAGCATCTCGGGAATCGGCCGCGTGTCGCCGGTCCAGACGAAGCTGCTGCGCAACGCCAGCGCGAACGAAGTCATCGGCATGTGGTGCCGCGTCGGGAACACGTCGAACCAGAGTTGCTCGTGCCAGAAGCCGCGCGAGCAGGGCACGAGTTGGTAGCCGTCCCAGAAATTCGCGCCGCCTTCGGCGACGACATCGGGATAGTCGGCAACGCGGCTCTGCAGATGCATGACCAGCGCGGCATGTGTGTACAGGCGCACCTTGCCGCGCAACGCGGGATCGAAATAGGCGCGGTAGAACAGCCGCTCGAGCCCGCCGACATGATCCATGTGCGTGTGCGTGATGTAGACCGCACGCGGCAGCGCGCCGTAGACCTTCTCGTAAGTCGTCAGCGTCTCCGGGCCGCAGTCGATCAGCAGCAGCGGCTCGCCGTCGCGTTCGAGCACGGCGCCGGATGAGCCCAATTCAACCGCCTGTGCCGCGCCGACGCCGAGGAATCGCAAGGACAGATTCATCGATTCGCCCCTCTCTCTTGCGATCCCAGCGTGTTTTCGTAGGCGGCCAATAGCGGCTGCCATACATCACGGCCGAACGCCGCTTCGCCGCTGCTCGCCGCGCCCACCTTGATCAGCGAACGCTTCAGGCGCGACAAGTTGGCGGCCTGCCATGCGCTCTGCGGCGCGCGCAGTTCGCCGCGGTCGAAATCGATCAGCCAGACCTTGTGCGCGTCGATCAGCACGTTGTGTGCATTCAAGTCGGCATGGTACACGCCGACGGCATGCAGGCGCGCGATCGCGGTGCCTACGCGGCCCGCAGTGACAGCGTCGATGCCGCCGTGCTGCGACTGCCAGGCCAGGGTATGCGCATCAGGAATGAAGCGCGTGATCAGGTCGGCGCGATAATGACCGCCGTTGCGCCGATAGCGCGCGGCGATCGGCTGCGAAACGTCGAACCCGCGCGCGGTGAGGCCGTGCAGCAAATGGAATTCGCTGAAACTGCGCGTGCGCTCTGCGCCGTTCCACAGGTAGCGATCGCCGAGCATGCGCGCGACGAGTCCGCCGCGCCGATAGTGGCGCAGTGCCCAGTCGCCGTGCGGCGTATGCGCGAACACGATGCCGCCGCGCCCGCCGGGCGCCTCGGTCGCGTGATCCCCACTGCGCCAGAAGCCGGCGTCGAACCAGCGCGGGTCGAAACGCTCGCCTTGCGCCAGCGCGTGCGCATCGAACAGAATCGCGCCGTCGGCGGTCTCCTGCCGAACGACTCCGCTTGCGGCCGCCCCCGTCATGATCGCTTGACTCGTTTCCTCGCTACGCACCGTGTCCCAAGTCTAGCAAGCCTGATGCCCGATATCCCCTCCCAGTCGACACTCCCGCCGCAATCGCTCTGCCTGTTGCGCACATCGGCGCTCGGTGATGTCACCCATGTCGTGCCGATCATCCGCACCCTGCAAGCACAGGCACCGGACGCCCGGCTGACATGGATCGTCGGCAAGCTCGAACACAAACTGGTCGGCGATTTGCCCGGCGTCGAATTCCTGATCTTCGACAAGAGCAAGGGTTGGCGAGCGCTTCGTGAGCTTCGCGCGCAACTCGCGCGGCAGCGGTTCGATGCGCTGTTGCACATGCAAGTGGCCCTGCGCGCGAATCTGATCAGCGCCTTCGTTCGCGCGCCGCTGCGCATCGGCTACGACCCGGCGCGCTCGAAGGATCTGCACGGATTGTTCGTCAACCGCCGCATCGCCGCACGCAGCGGCGAGCACGTGCTCGATGCGATGGCGAGTTTCCTCGAGCCGCTGGGTTTGCGGCAGACGCAGGTGCGCTGGGACATCCCGATCCCGGATTCGGCCGAGGAATTCGCCGAACGGCATTTGCCGGGCGACTCAAGAACCTTGCTCGTCAGCCCGTGCTCCAGCCATGTCGTGCGCAACTGGCTGCCAGAACGCTATGCGGCGGTGATGGACCATGCGGCTGCACACGGCTGGCGCGTCGTACTCTGCGGCGGTCCAAGTGCGTTCGAACGCGAGTTCGGCGATGCCGTCGTCACGAGATGTGCAAGCAAGCCACTGGACCTGATCGGCAAGGACACGCTCAAGCAATTTCTTGCCTTGTGCCGGCGCGCGCAACTGGTACTGACGCCAGATTCGGGGCCGATGCACATGGCCAACGCCGTCGGCGCCAAGGTGCTGGGCCTGCATGCGGCGAGCAATCCGAACCGTTCCGGGCCCTATTCCGACCGTCGCTGGTGCGTCGACCGCTACGATGCTGCCGCGCGTAAATACAAAGGCAAGCCTGCTGCGGACCTGCCCTGGGGTACGAAAATCGAATATTCCGGCGTGACGGACCTGATCGAAACCGAAGCGGTGATCGAGCGCTTTGATGCGTTCGCATCCCGCCTATCCGCAACGAACGGCGACGCCCAGATGGCGTAAGTCTCGCCGTTACGCCTTCGCGGTGTAGTCCTGATACGACTTCTCTTCGATCAGCTTCGAACCGAGCTTGAGGTTGATCGCTTTTTTCACCGCGGCGCGCTCGTCGTTGCGGAAATACACGGCGCGCGCCAGCTCGATGAATTCCGCGTCGAACGCCTGCGCCTTTTCCTTGAGGCGGATGTCATCCTCGATCTTCCACAGCGTCTCGTTGACGGCTTTCAGTTGCGCGCGTTCGACCGAGATGTCTGTGGCGGACGCCGGATGCGCAGCCCAGGTCGTGTTGAGCAGATCCAGCTCGGTGCGCACGTTGGCGAGCTTGGCGGCATCGCGGATGTGCACGGCCTTGATTTCGAGGATGGTGATCTTGTCGATCAGTTCACCGTAGGAGATCGGGGTGAGGAGTTCGGACATGGGGTTGGAGTGGTGGCGAAAACTGGATTCTAGCTGATGGGCTTGTTTGCTGAGCCATTCGGAAACGCGACGGCGACCTGACAACGTGATCGGGGTGGGATTGCTCGTCTCATCCTGAGACTCGCCCTCCGCGCTTGCGCGCTACGGGCCAGCCTTCGGCTGTCCAAAATCGCTCCCGGCGATTTTGTCACTGCGTAGGCAGGATGCCGAAGCGAACATCGGCACAGCCGATGGCCCGAAGGGCGAAGAGCGGGACGTCCTGAGTCAACCGAGTGGGTTCGTCCACCCATCGCTCGCCATCAGAAATGAAAAACGGCCCGCGAGGGGCCGTTTTTCATTTCTGGCGGAGAGGGTGGGATTCGAACCCACGGTGCGCTATGAACGCACGCCTGATTTCGAGTCAGGTACAATCGACCACTCTGCCACCTCTCCGGTGACTTTGATTCGATTCGAATCGAAGGGCGCGCATGATACGGGCCGCGACGCAAAGTTACAACAGCGCGGCGCGCGGATCGAGGCGTTTCAATCTTTTTGTCCGGCGAGCTCGCCCATGAATTGTCGGTAGTAGCGAAGCTCGGCGATCGAATCGCGGATGTCCGACAGTGCCGTGTGCTGCGATTCCTTCGTGAAGCCGCGCGCCAGTCCCGGCGCCCACCGGCGCGCCAGCTCCTTGACCGTGGACACGTCGAGATTGCGATAGTGAAAAAACCGCTCCAGCCGCGGCATCAAGCGATGCAGGAAACGGCGGTCCTGGCAGATCGAATTGCCGCACATCGGCGATTTGCCCGACGGCACCCAGCGGGTGAGGAAATCCATCGTCAGCGCCTCGGCCCGAGCCAGATCAACGCCCGAGTCGAGCACGCGTTGCCACAGACCCGATTTGCCGTGCTGGTTGCGATTCCAGTCGTCCATCGCCTCGAGTTGGGCAAGCGGATGGCCGATGGCAAGTTCCGGGCCTTCAATAAGTATATTCAATGACTTATCGGTAACAATTGTAGCAATTTCGAGAATGGAATCCCGGTCGGTATCGAGCCCGGTCATTTCCAGATCGATCCAGATCAGGTTGTCTTCGTGAGGTTGTGCCGCAATCATGCTTGCATCGCATCGGTTCAAACCCCGACGATAACATTCTCGCCTTGCAGCGCGTAGCCGGAACTTGGATGCTTGGCGATCGCTTATACTTCCCGCCAGCACTCCGGAGAGGTGGCCGAGCGGTTTAAGGCAGCAGTCTTGAAAACTGCCGTGGATGTAAGTCCACCGTGGGTTCGAATCCCACCCTCTCCGCCAGATAAGCAAAACGGCCCACGAGGGGTCGTTTTGCTTGTCTGATGGGGAGGATCGGCGGACGAACCCACCCGGTTCGACAAATTTGTCTGGAACAAATTTGGACAGCCGCAGGCTGGCCCCGCAGCGCTCCGCGCGGAGGGGTGAGGCTCACGGACGAGCCGAACAATCCCACCCCCTGTACCAGCCGCGAAGCAACCATCAAATCCCCGGCACCTGCGACTCGGTCGCCAGCGGCATTCTTTCCGCCAGCCAGTCGATCAGCGCACGCACCGCCGGCAACAGTCCGCGGCGGGACGGGAACACACAGTGGACGATGCCCTCGGGCGGGCTCCACTCGGGTAGCACGACTTCGAGTTCACCGGCGGCGACCGCGCGCGTGCACACGCTCTCCGGCAGCAACGCCACACCGAGCCCGCGCGCAGCGGACGCAAGCACGAGCGGAAAATCGCCGCACATCACGCGCGGGGAATGGTCGAGGCGAAAGCTCGTGCCGTCGTCCTTGGAAAATTCCCAGGACTGGTTCTCCAGCTCGGAGATGCTGATCGTGTCGTACTTGGCCAGGTCCTGCGGATGCTGCGGCCTACCCTTCTCGCGCAGATAGCCCGGGCTCGCGACGAGAAACGAGGAACTGCGTCCGAAGGTGCGCAGCACGAGATCGGCGTCGGTGTCGAGCTTGAAGCGCACGCGGATCGCGATGTCGACGCCTTCATTGATCAGGTCGATGCGCCGGTTGGTCGACATCAACAGGATGCGCACCTGCGGATATTTCTCGCAGAACTCCGGCAGGATTCCTGTCATCACGTTCTGCGTGATCGACACCGGGCAACTGACACGCACAATGCCGCGCGGCTCGGTCGTAAGCTGGGCTACCGCGTCTTCGGCCGCCTGCGCCTCGGCGATCACGGTCTGGCAGTGATGATAGAAACGTTGGCCCGCATCGGTGACGGCGAAGCGCCGTGTCGAGCGCTGCAGCAGGCGCACGCCGAGCCGATCCTCGAGCTGCGCGATGCGCCGACTCAGACGCGACTTGGGGATGTCGAGCGCGCGTCCGGCCGCGGCAAAACCGCCTTTCTCGACCACGATCGAGAAGTAGTAGAGATCGTTCAGATCCTGCATGTCGAACCCTATCGTTCTGAAAACGGAACGCTATAGCTGTTTTTAGCCAGCTTATCATCTCTGGTGTGTAGTATTACATTTCCTCCGTCGCATCGCCCACCCGCGCCATCCCGACCGGACCGATGCCTTGCAAAGAATCCGGAGAACGCCATGAACAACCCGCTGATCCAGTCGATCGAGAAACGCCGTACCCAGTATGCGCTCGGCGCCGCCTTGCCGATTTCCGAACAAGAAACCACCGCACTGATCGCAGCCGCGATTCGTCTCGCGCCGTCCTCGTTCAATTCGCAAAGCTCGCGCGCCGTGATCCTGTACGGCGACGAGAGCCGCGAGTTCTGGAATATTGCCGAAGCGGCGCTGCGCAAGATCGTTCCGGCTAACGCGTTCGCGCCGACCAAGGCCAAGATCGACAGCTTCGCCGCGGGCGCCGGCACCGTGCTGTTCTACGAAGACCAGGATGTCGTCAAGGGTCTGCAGGACAAGTTCGCGCCCTACGCCGACAACTTCCCCGTCTGGTCGGAGCAGGCCAGCGGCATGGCCCAGTTCGCCGTGTGGACGGCACTCGCCAACGCCGACATCGGCGCCAGCCTGCAACACTACAACCCGCTGGTCGACGCGGATGCCGCGGCACGCTGGAATATTCCTGCTTCGTGGAAGCTGCGTGCGCAGATGCCGTTCGGTTCGAACGAAAAGCCGTTCGGCGAGAAGGCGTTCATGGACGACAGGCAGCGCTTCAAGGTGTTCGGCGCAGCCTCCGCTGAAAGCCGCGTCGCAGCTTAAGCGATCACCGTTGCGCCACGCATGTAAGGCTGGAGAACCTTCGGCACGTCGATCGAACCATCGGCGTTCTGATAGTTCTCCATGACCGCAACGAGCGCGCGCCCCACCGCCACGCCCGAGCCGTTGAGCGTATGCACGAGCTCGGGCTTACCGGTGTCCGGATTGCGCCAGCGCGCCTGCATGCGCCGCGCCTGGAAGTCGCCACAGTTCGAGCAGGACGAAATCTCGCGATAGGTGTTCTGCGACGGCAGCCAGACTTCGAGGTCGTAAGTCTTGGTCGCAGAGAAGCCCATATCACCCGTGCACAGCAGAACCTTGCGATACGGCAGTTCGAGTTTTTCGAGTACGACCTCGGCACAGCGCGTCATGCGCTCGTGTTCCTCGATACTCTGCGCCGGCGCCGCGATCGTCACCAGTTCCACCTTCTCGAACTGATGCTGACGGATATAGCCGCGTGTGTCGCGGCCGGCCGATCCCGCTTCAGCTCTGAAACATTGCGAATGCGCGGTCATGCGCAATGGCAAATTTTCCGCATCGACGATTTCGTCGGCGACGATGTTGGTCAACGAGACTTCGGCTGTGGGAATCAGATAACGCTTCGGCTCGCCTTCGACCAGAAACAGGTCTTCGGCGAACTTGGGCAATTGCCCGGTACCCTGCATCGTTTCCGGCTTGACCAGCAGCGGCACATTGCATTCGAGATAGCCATGCTCGCCCGCGTGCAGATCGAGCATGAACTGCGCGAGCGCGCGATGCAGCCGCGCGAGATCGCCGCGCAACACGGTGAAACGCGCGCCGGAGAGCTTCGCGCCAGCGTCGCCATCGAGCCAGCCGTGACGCGCACCGAGATCGACATGGTCCTTCACCGCGAAATCGAACGTACGCGGCGTGCCCCACTTCTTGACCTCGGCGTTCTCGGTCTCGTCCTTGCCGATCGGTACAGAAACATCAGGCAGATTCGGAATGCCAAGCGTGATCTTCGCCAGTTCCGTCTGCACCTCGGCAAGCTTCGCCTCGTTCGCCTTGAGCTGATCGCCGATCCCGGCGACTTCGGCCATCAGCGCCGTCGTGTCTTCGCCCTTGGCCTTGGCCATGCCGATCGCCTTCGAGCGTGTGTTGCGCTGGTTCTGCAACTCCTGCGTCTGCACCTGTACGGCCTTGCGCGACGCTTCGAGCGCCTCGATCTGCGCCTTGGGCAATTCGTAGCCGCGCATGGCGAGACGTTCGGCAACGGTATCGAGCTGGCCGCGCAGCAAGGCAGGATCGAGCATGGCGTATTCGCAAACAGCAAAAAGGGCGCGGATTATCCCGCGCCCTCGATTTTGTCGCAATGCAACGCGCTTTTTACCTGCGCCGGCCGAGCCACCATGCGATGACGATGCCCGCGAGCAGCCAGCCGACACCTTGTTCGATCAGGTTGCCGATGTTGAAATCGTCCGGAAAGCGATACCAGTTCCACAGCGGTACGGTATTGGTCAACCAGCCGAACACGCCGAAACCGAGGCTGCCGAGCACGCGCGTGCCGAAGCCCCAATTCGTCGCGGCCAGCACGATCGCGACGATCAATGCGGCGAGGTAGCTGCCGATGAACTGCTTGGTCAGATTGCCGCTCATGTCGGTCGGATGCGCAATCGTCGGCCCGACCGCGACGAAAACGAAGCGGTTCTGGCCGGCCTTGGCCTCCCACGCATCGACCGTGGCCTTGTCGCTCATCTTTTCCGGATCGATGTGCGGCAGCAGATAGATGCCTTGCTGCGGCAGGCTCGACGCCACCGCTTGCAATACGACGTCTTCGTTTGCCGGCTTGCGCATGCCCATCTCGCCGATCGGCAACAACATGTGCGCAACGAATCCCCAGAGGAAAATCACGACGGCGCCAAGCAGCGCCGCAATCACGTAACGCATATCACCCTCCCCTTGTCGACGAAGCCGCGACGCTACGCCGCGCAAAGCCGCGCTGCAAGCCGTCATGCAGCATCTGACGAGGCGCCGACCCAGAAGTGCAGAAGCAACGCTGCGGCAAGCGCGCAGGCCGAGCCGAACGCGAAAGCGGCTGGCGGCGAGGCTTCCGACCATAGCCAGCCGAACAGCAGCGATGCCGGCAGCAACGCCAGACCGACGATGAGGTTGTACCAGCCGAACGCGGTGCCAGCCTGGGTCTTCGGAACCATGTCGGCGACGAGCGCCTTCTCGGCGCCTTCGGTCGCGGCGAGGAACACACCATAGGCGGCGAACATCGGCCACAGCAGCCACGTCATCGCCGGCATCAGGCCAAAGGCCATATAAAGCACCGCATAAATCGTCCAGCCGCCGACGATGAGCTTGCGCCGGTCGAAGCGGTCCGACAGCCCCGACAGCGGTGTCGACAACGCCGCTGCGACGAACGAAACCAGCGCCCAGATCATCGGCACCTGCGCGTCGCCCAAACCCAGCTGCTTCGCGCGCAGCAGCAGGAACATGTTCGACGAGTTGCCGAGCATGAACAGCGCGAGCACAAGCAAATATCGACGGAAGCGCGGCGGAAATTCACGCATGTTCCAGCTGAAACGCGGCGGATTCGGCACGCGCTCGATCTGCGGTTCCTCGATCGTGAGGGTCAACAGCAGCACGATTACCGCGGGCACGATCGCCGTGAGCAGCACATGGCGCAACGGCATGCCGAGGGCGAGCAGCGCGGCCGCGGCGAGTGGCCCGATCACCGCGCCGGCGTTGTCCATTGCGCGATGCAGGCCGAACGCGAGGCCGCGCTGGTCCGCGGCGACGCTGTGCACGAGCATCGCATCGCGCGGCGCGCTGCGCAGGCCTTTGCCGATGCGATCGGCGAAGCGGCAGACAAGCACCCCGAACCAGCTCGATGCGAACGCGAGCATCGGTCGCGCGATGCCCGCGATCGTATAGCCGGCCACCACCCACGCCTTTGTCCTGCGGCTTCGATCGGCGAGCACGCCGGCGGCGAGCTTGAGCAGGCTGGCCGCCGCTTCGGCCACGCCTTCGATCAGGCCGAGCGCCTTGGGACCGGCCATCAGCACTGAAGTCAGGTACAGCGGCACGAGCGGATAGATCATGTCGCTCGCGCTGTCGTTGACCAGGCTGATCAGGCCGAGCAGCCAGACAGTGCGCGGCAGGCGGCGGATGGCGGCTAGCATGTTTCCCCTTCGGGCTTGGTTGATCCGGCGTGCGGTATTCCCGGACGGAATACTGCCTCGTCGAAATCCCTGAAGCAAAAACCGGCACAGACATTATCATTGCCGGACCAATTTGCTATCCGCCTTCGTGATGCAGAATTCCGATATCCGCCGCCACGCCGAAACGCTCGATGCCGCCGATCCGCTGCGCGCGCTGCGCGCGAAGTTCCTGATCCCGCGGCACGGCGGACAAGACCAGCTCTATTTCTGCGGCAACTCGCTCGGCTTGCAGCCGCTCGGCGCGCGCGTGCATGTCGAGGAAGTGCTCGACAAGTGGGCGCACGAGGCGGTCGAAGGTCATTTCACCGGGCAAGCGCAGTGGATGCCCTATCACGAGCTCGTGCGCGAGCCGCTCGCACGCGCGGTCGGCGCGGAGCCGAGCGAGGTCGTCGCGATGAATTCGCTGACCGCGAACCTGCATCTGCTCATGGTCAGCTTCTACCGACCGACACGCGAACGGCCGGCGATCCTGATGGAAGCCGGCGCATTCCCGTCCGACCGTTACGCGCTCGAGTCGCAGGTGCGCTTCCACGGCTTCGACCCCGCCACTGATCTGATCGAACTCGAGCCGGACGAAGCCGACGGCACGTTTTCGATGGCCGCGATCGCGAACGCGATCGAACACCATGGGCCGCGCCTTGCCCTCGTACTCTGGCCCGGGGTGCAGTACCGCAGCGGGCAGGCGTTCGATCTCACCGAAATCGCACGACTCGCGCACGCGCAGGGCGCGATCGCCGGCTTCGACCTCGCCCACGCCGCCGGCAACCTGCCGCTGCGCCTGCACGACAGCGGCGCCGACTTCGCCGTGTGGTGCCACTACAAGTACATGAACTCCGGCCCCGGCGCGGTGGCCGGCGCCTTCGTCCACGCGCGCCATGCGCACAGCGAGCGGCCGCGCTTCGCCGGTTGGTGGGGCCACGAGAAGGAAACACGTTTCCAGATGGGTCCGCGGTTCGTGCCGACCGCGGGCGCCGACGGCTGGCAGCTCAGCAATCCACCGATCCTGGGACTGGCTCCGCTGCGCGCTTCGCTCGAACTGTTCGATGACGTCGGCATGGCGGCGTTGCGCGAAAAGTCAGAGAAACTGACCGGCTGGCTTGAAACGCTGATCCGCGCGCGCCTCGCGGACATCCTCACGATTGCAACGCCACCGCAACCGGGGCGCCGCGGCTGTCAGCTCTCACTGCGCGTGCACGGAGGGCGTACGCGCGGGCGCGAACTGTTCGAGCATCTCGGTGCGCACGGCATCATCGGCGACTGGCGCGAGCCCGATGTGATCCGCATCTCACCGACCCCGATGTACAACACTTACAGCGACGTGGTCGGTTTCGTCGAAGCCGTGGAGGCGTGGCGCGATGGCCGCTGAGCGCAGCATCTCCCTGATCGGCGCGGGCCTCGCCGGTGCCCTGCTTGCACGCCTGCTCGCGCTGCGCGGCTGGCGCGTGGACGTCTACGAAAAGCGCGGCGACCCGCGCATCGCCGGCTACCAGGGCGGGCGCTCGATCAATCTTGCCCTGGCCGAGCGCGGTCGCCATCCACTGCGTCTCGCCGATGCCGAAGCGCCGGTCATGGCCCAGGCGGTGATGATGCGCGGGCGCATGGTCCATCCGCTGCACGGCGAGGTGAATCTGCAGCGCTACGGCCGTGACGATTCGGAAGTGATCTGGTCGGTGCATCGCGGAGAGCTCAATATCACCTTGCTCAACCTCGCCGAGCAGGCTGGCGCGAAGCTGCACTTCGACCGGCGTCTCGACCGCGTCGATTTCGATAATCGGATCGCGCATTTCGTCGACGATCGCGACAGTCGCTCATTCGAAATCCCGTTCTGCGCACTGATCGGCAGCGACGGCGCCGGCTCGGCACTGCGCGGCGCGATGGGCAAGGTGCTCGACCTCGGCGAGCGCGTCGAATTTCTCGATCACGGCTACAAGGAACTCGAAATCCCGCCCGCTGCCGACGGCAGCTTCCGCATGGAGCCGAACGCGCTGCACATCTGGCCGCGCGGCAACTACATGTGCATCGCGCTGCCGAACGATGAGAAGACGTTCACCGTCACGCTGTTCATGCCGAACCAAGGCGGCAGTACCGTCGAGAATCCCGGCTTCGACACGATCCGCACGCCGCAGGAAGCGCGTGCGTTCTTCGCGCGCGATTTCCCCGATACGCTGCCGTTGATTCCCAAGCTCGAACGCGACTGGGCGAGAAATCCCGCAAGCACGCTCGCCACGCTGCATCTCGAACGCTGGCATCTCGACGGCCGCGCGCTCGTAATCGGCGACGCCGCGCACGCGATGGTGCCGTTCCACGGCCAGGGCATGAACTGCGCGTTCGAGGATTGCGCCGCACTCGCCGAGCACCTCGACACACATGCCGATCTCGATGAGGCGTTCGCCGCATTCGAAGCCGAACGCAAGCCGAACGCGCGCGCGATCCAGCAGATGGCGCTGGAAAACTATCGCGAGATGCGCGATCGCGTCGACGACGCCGACTATCGCCTGCAACGCGAACTCGAATTGCGCTTGCAGCAGCGTCATCCTGGCGTCTTCGTGCCGCACTATGCGATGGTCAGTTTTATGCGCGTGCCCTATTCCACGGCCCTCGACCGCAGTGAGATCCAGCAAGGCATTCTCGTTCGTGCCACGCGCGGAAAGGAATCGCTCGATCAACTCGACTGGGCTTCGGTCGATGCGGATGTTGCCGCCCACCTGACACCATTGACCGACGCCGCATGAAGGAGCCTTTCAAAACCGTAGCGAGCGAAGAGAATTTGCGCGTCGCCGGAGCGCAGGAACCGGAGCATGCATGCGAGTATGTGAGGATTCCGAGCACCGCCGGCGCGCAAATTATCGAGCGCAGTAGGTTTTGAGAGGTTCCGATGAAGTTCACCACGCTCTCGATCGCCCGCAAGCTGAAGTTCTATCAGCTCATCGTCTACGCGCAGGTGCTCGAGAGCGGTTCGATTCTGCGCGCGGCGCAGGCGCTCAATCTCACCCAGCCGTCGGTGACCAAGGTCATCCACGAACTCGAGTCGTATTTCGGCGCGCCGCTGCTCCTGCGCGGCAACCGCGGCGTGACCGCGACGCCGCTCGGCGAGCGTATCCTGCAGCGCTCGAAGTCGTTCATTGCCGACCTGCGCCTGCTGACCGACGAGGTGAATGCGTTTCTTGAAGGCAGCGCCGGCCATGTCATCGTCGGCACGCTGATCTCCGCCTCAGCCTGGTTGCTGCCGCGTGCGACGCAGTTGCTCAAGCAGAAAGCGCCGAAAGTGCTGCTCTCGCTGCGCGTCGGCCAGATGGATCAGCTGTTTCCCGCGCTCGCCGACGGCGAACTCGATCTCGTGGTCAGCCGCATACCCGACGACTGGGACGTGCGCGATTGGAGCGGGCGCAACGAATCGCCCGTGCTCAAGGTCGAGCCGCTCTACCGCGAAGCGCTTTGCGTCGTCGCCGGTGCGCGCCATCCGATGCACAAGAAGCGAAGCATCAAATTCGCCGACCTGCACGCGTATCCCTGGGTGCTGCCGACGCGCGATTCGTTCCTGCGCCGCACCGCCGACGCGCTGTTCGCCGAGGCCGGCTTGCCGATTCCTGAAAACATCGTCGAATCGCTGTCGATCCTCACCAACATCACCTTGATGCAGGACCAGCGTACCATCGCGCTGATGCCGCGCGAGGCGATCCGTAACTTCGCCGACGCCGGCCTGCTCAAGGAATTCCACCTCGGCGGCCTGCTCCACTTCGGCGACATCGGCTGCTTCTATTCGGCGACGCGCGAGCCGACGCCGGCGTCGTTGATGCTGCGCGAATGCCTGCGCATCGCCAGCCGCGAGCACCTGAGCGATTTCGACGACTCGAAGCCGACTTAGATACTGAAGAACGCGCGCGCGTTGTCCGCACAGATGCGCTGCTTGTCGGCATCGGCCAGCGCCGTATGCCCGAGCACGCCCGCGCCGATGTCCTGCTCGCCGAGCGGGAACGGCGCGTCGGAACCGAGCATCACGCGATCCGCACCCATTACGTCGACGAGCAATTGCAGCGCACGCGGATCGAACACCGCCGAATCGACGTGGAAACGCCTGACGTAGCTCGACGGTAGTTGCGGGCAGTCCTCGCGCACGATGTCGCGATGGCGCCAGGCGTTGTCGACGCGGCCGAGCAGGAAGGCGAAGCTGCCGCCGCCGTGCGCGAAGCACAAGCGCAAATTCGACGGTAGTTTCTCGAACGCGCCGGAAAGGATCAGCGAAAGAATGCCGAGCTGC
Organism: Rudaea cellulosilytica DSM 22992; assembly: GCF_000378125.1. Taxonomy (GTDB): domain Bacteria; phylum Pseudomonadota; class Gammaproteobacteria; order Xanthomonadales; family Rhodanobacteraceae; genus Rudaea; species Rudaea cellulosilytica. The sequence goes on from NZ_KB899244.1 coordinate 182,337, forward strand.
GTTTCCGCGGGCATCGCGACGAGCCACGGCAGCATCCACTTCTTCATGCGCTCGCGGCCCATCATGTCCCAGGGATGCACGAGCACGGGAATGTCTTCGTGCGCGCAATGCGTCAGGAACGCGACGAGATCATCGTGATCGAGATCGAGACTGCCGACATGGTTGCCGATCTGCACGCCGACATGCCCGCAGGCCTTGGCCCGGCTCGCTTCGCGGCAGGCCGCGTCGAAATCCTGCAGCGGCACCTGGGCGAGCACCTTGAGCCGCTTCGGCGCCGGCGCGGTCATTTCGATCGCGCGGTCGTTCATGCGCTGCGCCCACGGCAACGCACGCTCGATCGGCTGCTCGTAGCCGAACATCACCGGCGTCGCGCACATCACTTGCACGTCGACGCCCTGTTCGTCGAGATAGTCGGTACGCCGCGAGGAATCCCACAAGACGTCATCGACGGGACGGAATGCTTTCTCGCCGATCATGATTTGCCCGCTGCGCCCCTCGGTGTGCAGCCATGGCGCGCGCTGCGGACACAACTGCGCCGCCTCGCGCCGATCGATGCGCGGGAAGAAATGCGAATGCATGTCGATCTTCATCGCTGCCCCCGTTTTTCGTTCCGCGCCGACTGGATCGGCGCGTACGCCACGGCCTTGATCTCGATGCGCAGATGCGGATGCGGCAGTTGATGCACCGCCACCGTCGTGCGTGCGGGGCCGGTTTCGTCGAAATACTCTGCGTAGATTTCGTTGTAGGCGCCGAAGTCGTTCATGTCGACGAGGAAACTCGAAATTTCGACGACATCGGCAAGGGTCGCGCCTTCAATCGCGAGGATGTCGCGGATGTTTTCGATCACCGCGCGCGTTTGCTCGCGGATGTCCAGCGTCGTCGTGCCCATCGCATCGGCTTTCGCACCGGCGATCGAATTGTCCGCGCGACGCGAACTTGTGCCCGAGACGAACAGAAAATCGCCGGCACGCTTGATGTGCGGAAAGCGCCCGCGTGGCTTCGCCTTGCCCTGCACCACGGTCGCTCGTTGATCGTTCATGACATGCCTCTAAGGATTGACGCAAACCGTCGTGAGTTCGGAATAGAAATCGAGCGAATGCCGCCCGCCTTCGCGGCCGATGCCCGACAACCCGACACCGCCGAACGGCGTGCGCAGGTCGCGCAGGAACCAGGTATTGACCCAGACCATGCCGACACGGAAGCGCCGCGACAGCGCATGTGCGCGCTTGAGATCGCGCGTCCACAGCGCCGCACAGAGGCCATACTCGGAATCGTTGACCCGGCGCACGACTTCTTCCTCGGAATCGAACGGCGCGACGTGGCAGACGGGGCCGAACACTTCTTCGCGAACGCAGCGCGCGCCGTCGTCGAGCCCGGTCCAGATCGTCGGCTGCACGTAGGCGCCATCGTCGCGGGCATCGCCAAAGCGCGGCACGCCGCCGCCGGTGACGACGGTCGCACCCTCGGCGCGCGCAAGCGCGAAGTAGTCGAGCACCTTGTCGCGATGCGCGCGCGAGATCAGCGGGCCCATGTCGACATCGTCCTCGTCGGGGTAGCCGATTTTGAGTTTCTCGGCGCCGGCCTTCAGCGCAGCGACGAAGCGCTCGAAGGTCGGCCGTTCGACGTAAACGCGTTCCGAGCAAAGGCAGACTTGGCCCGAATTGGTGAAGCTCGAACGCAGCACGCCGGCGACGGCCTTGTCGAAATCCGCATCGGCGAAGACCACGGCGGCGTTCTTGCCGCCAAGCTCGAACGACACCTCGCGCACGCCTGCCGCCGCGACACGCATGATCGCCTCGCCCGTGCGCGACTCGCCGGTGAACGTGATCGCGTCGACATCGGGATGGCGGGTCAAAAATTCTCCGGCCGAATCGGGACCGAAACCGTGCACGAGATTGAATGCGCCGGCAGGCAATCCAGCTTCGTGGATCACTTCGGCGAGCAAGCTCGCGCTGGCCGGCGTTTCCTCCGAAGGCTTGGCGACGACGGAATTGCCGCAGGCCAGCGCCGGCGCGACTTTCCAGGTCAGCAGCAACAGCGGCAGATTCCACGGCGAAATCACCGCGACCACGCCATGTGGCTTGCGCACGGTATAGCTGAAGACATCGTTGCCGTCGGCCGCGCGCATCTCGTAGAACTCGCCGCCGGCCTGGCGTACGAGTTCCGCAAACGTGCGGAAATTCTGCACACCTCGCGCAATATCCAGCGACCTTGCCTGCTTTACCGAGCGACCCGTATCGCCGACCTCGGCCGCGACGAACTCCTCGAAACGCCGCTCGATGCCAGCCGCGATGCGCAACAAAGCATCGGCGCGTTCGCCTGCGCTGGTGCGGCCCCAGGCGCCGGCCTGCGCAGCCCGCGCCGCCGCCACGGCGCGGTTCACCGTATCGCCGTCGGCCTCGCAGACCTCGCCGAGCATGCGCCCATCGACTGGGGACACGTTGGCGAAGCGTTTTGCGCTGGCGACGAATTCGCCGTCGATGTAATGGCGCAGCAGGGGCAGCGAAGACGACACGAAGGCTTCCACGAAAGGACTCGTGGAGGCAGTCTAGACATCGCGACACGGCGCGAATAATAGAAAGGTCGGCCGCAAGTATTCACGGCAGGAATACTTTGCTCTCGCTCGTCGTTCCGGTCATCCCCGCCGGAGTGGCGACCTAGTGCCTAGGAATCGCCCTGTTGCTTCCTCAACGCCGCGCCGCGTGCCTTTCTCACCGCGTCGAGTTTCTCGCGGATCTTCGCTTCGAGGCCGCGCTCGGCGGGACGATAGAACTCGTGACCGACAAGCGCATCGGGCAGGCACTGCTGGTCGTAGGCGATGCCGCCTTCGACGTCGGGATCATATTGATAACCCTTGCCGTAGCCGAGTCCTTGCATGAGCTTGGTCGGCGCGTTGCGCAGGTGCATCGGCACATCGAGCGTGCCGGTTTCGCCAATCAGCCTTTTCACCTGGCCGTATGCCGCATAAGCAGCGTTGCTCTTCGCCGCAATCGCCAGATAGATCGCCACTTCGGCCAGCGCGAGTTCGCCTTCGGGCGAACCGAGGCGATCGTAGGTGTCCCAGGCTTCGAGTGCGAGCGTCAGCGCGCGTGGATCGGCCAGACCAATGTCCTCGATCGCCATGCGCGTGAGTCGGCGCGCGAGATAGGCCGGATCGACACCGCCATCGAGCATGCGCGTACACCAATACAGCGCAGCATCGGCGTCGGACGAGCGCACCGATTTGTGCAAGGCCGAAATCTGGTCGTAGAACTGCTCGCCGCCTTTGTCGAAACGCCGCGTGCGGTCGGCCAGCACCTGGCTCAACGTCGTGTCGTCGATGACGCCGTCGCGGGCCACATCGGCGGCGATTTCGAGCAGGGTCAGCGCGCGGCGCACGTCGCCGTCGGCAGCTTGCGCGATCAAGCCGAGCGCGGCATCGTCGACCTTCAAGTTCAATTGGCCCAGCCCGCGTTCCTCGTCGTGCAGCGCGCGCTGCAGCGCCTCGACGATCGCCTCGACCGACACCGCGTCCATCACATGCACGCGACAGCGCGACAGCAACGCGGAATTCAACTCGAAAGAGGGATTCTCCGTCGTCGCGCCGACGAACAGGATCACGCCCTTCTCGATATGCGGCAGGAATGCGTCCTGCTGCGCCTTGTTGAAGCGATGCACTTCGTCGACGAACAGCACGCTGCGCTCGCCCTGGGCAAAGGCGACTTCCGCTTCGGCGAGCGCCGCGCGCACGTCGGCGAGGCCGGACAGCACCGCCGAGATCGCCTTGAAGCGCGCGTTGGCGTACTTGGCGAGCAGCAGGGCCAGCGTCGTTTTGCCGCAGCCGGGCGGTCCCCACAGCACCATCGAATGCACATGACCCGCTTCGATCGAACGGCGTAATGCCGTGCCGGGACCGAGCAGGCGCGTCTGCCCGACGATTTCATCGAGTGTGCGCGGGCGCATACGCTCGGCGAGCGGCTTCAATCCTTCCGGTTCGGCAAACAACGGAGCGCTGGTTTCGGATTTGCGACGTGCCATGCACGAATGATACGCGATCGGGTTATCGCGCCTTATCTTGATCCAGATCAAGCTCGATGCCAGCTATGGCTTACAATCAAAAATTATGTCTATCGCCGCGCCTGTGTCCTGGCAAATCTACGAACCCAAGCTGTGGACGGTGCTCCGCCGGGGGTACAGTCTCGACGCATTGCGCCACGACGCCATCGCGGGACTAACCGTCGCTATCGTGGCTCTGCCACTCGCCATGGCTCTGGCCATCGCCTCGGGCACGACGCCGGAGAAGGGTCTGCATACGGCGATCATCGCGGGCTTCCTGATTTCGTTTCTCGGTGGTTCGCGCGTGCAGATCGGCGGGCCGACGGCCGCATTCATCCCGGTCGTGTTCACCGTGATCGAGAAATTCGGATACGGCGGATTGATCCTGTGCACCCTGCTCGCCGGTTTCATGCTGATCGCCGCGGGCGTGCTGCGTATCGGCACGTTGCTCAAATACATTCCGAAACCGGTCGTTACGGGTTTCACCGCGGGCATCGCGGTCAGTATTTTCGCCAGCCAGGTTAAGGATCTGCTCGGCCTGCGCATGGGCGCGGTGCCGGCGGAATTCTTCCCGCGCTGGCAGGCCTATTTCCAGCACCTGCCCGATCTCACGCCGGCCGCGCTCGTGTTGTCGATTGCCAGCGTGGTCGTGATCGTCGGCGTACGCCGTCTGCGGCCGAACTGGCCGGGATTTCTCATCGCTGTCGTGTTGGGCACACTCGTCTGCACGTTGCTTACGCTGCCGGCGGAAACGATCGGTTCGCGCTTCGGTGGCATTCCGGCGGCGCTGCCGCATTTCGCAATTCCGCACATTCCGTTCGAGCGCACAGTCGAGCTGTTCCCGAGCTCGTTCACGATCGCCTTCCTCGCCGGTGTCGAATCGTTGCTCTCGGCGGTCGTCGCAGACGGCATGATCGGCGGCCGGCATCGCTCGAACGCCGAACTCATCGCCCAGGGCGTCGCCAACGTCGGCTCGGCCTTGTTCGGCGGACTGCCCGCGACGGGCGCGATCGCACGCACCGCGACGAACGTGCGCTCGGGTGGGACCACACCGATCGCCGGCATCCTGCACGCGCTGTTCCTGCTCGTCTTCATGCTGGCGCTCGCGCCGTTGATGCGCTACGTGCCGCTGGCGACGCTCGCCGCCGTATTGCTGATCGTCGCCTGGAACATGGCCGAGATCGAGAGCTTCAGGCACCTGATGCGCGGGCCGATCGGCGACCGCGTCGTGCTGATTCTCACCTTCGTGCTCACTGCGGTATTCGACCTGACCGTGGCGATCGAGGTCGGCCTCGTGCTCGCGGCATTCCTGTTCATGCATCGCATGAGCGAGGTCGTCGCGATGCAGTCGAACATCTCACTGGTCAACGAGGACGCCGACGGCACCGATAGCCCCGACGGTGCCGAACCGACCCAACGTGCGCAGCTGCCCGAGGGCGTCGAAGCATTCCAGATTTCCGGGCCGCTGTTCTTCGCCGTCGCCAACCGCCTCGACGATGTGCTCAATCAATTCCCGGCGCCGCCTCGCCTGTTTATCTTGCGCATGCGCCTGGTGCCGTTGATCGACACGAGCGGCGTCACCGCTCTGCAGCAATTTCTCGAGCGCTGCGAACGCCACGGCACGCGAGTCATCCTCTCTGGCCTGCGCGAGCAGCCGCTGCAAATCCTTACCCAGATGGGCGTCAAGCCCGATGGCAGGCAATTGCGCTTTTCACCGGATTTCGCCCACTCATTGGAGCTGGCGCGCGCGGATTCCGCTACGGCTTGAGCGGATGGGTTTCCGCGGCCGGCGTCGCATCGCCGACGACATCCACGCCTTTCGGCGGCGTGAACTTGAATAGATCTGGGGCGAGCTTCGCGTTGCGCTGCCAGCCCGAAAAACGGATCTGCGTACTGTTGTCGAACGTGTCCTTGAATGCCATGCTCGCTAGACCTGTCTGATCGAAGCCGAGGTCCGCGTACTCGAACTGCGGCTCCTTGTCCTTCGACTTGAGGCGCAGCCAGACCTGGCCATCGTGTTCGCCTTGCTCGCTCGTGGTGAAGTCGCGATCGAGTTGCGAGAGATCGGTCAGCACGGTCAGCGGACTGTGCGCTTCCTCGGTGCCCTGCGCGCGCACGGTCACCTGCTCAAGATCGGGGTCGTAGATCCACACCTTCTCGCCATCGGCAACGATGAGCTGCTTGTACGGCGTGGTCGTGTCCCAGCGGAACTGGCGCGGCGCCTTCAATGACAGTGTGCCGCGGCTGATCTTGGTCTTGCCGCTATGGATGTCGCTGATCTGTTGCTCGAAGCTCGCCGAGACCGAGGTCAGGCCCTTGGAGAATGCATCGAGGCGCGCGCGCGCGGTGTCCGCGGCGGACGCGGTGCCGGCAACAAGACTCAACAACAGCGGGGCGAGAACGGAAACGCGCATGACTCGTGGTCCAGGGAAAAGGCGTGGAAAGTATCCGCAAACCTGGCTGAACGCCGTAAGCACGGCGGCGAGGCTCAAAGTTCCGGCGGTGGCGGCGCCAGCACTTCGCGGTTGCCGTTGTGCTGCGGCGCGCTGACGATGCCCTGCGCTTCCATCATTTCGATCAGGCGCGCAGCACGGTTGTAGCCGATCTTGAGGCGACGCTGCACGCCCGAAATCGAGGCGCGGCGGCTTTCAGTGACGATCGCAACGGCCTTGTCGTAGAGCTCGTCGGTGTCGCCGTCCTCGCCGTCTTCGACCTCTTCAGGCAGGCCCGATTCGCCGATGATCTTGCCGTCGCCGAGCGACTGCACGTCGTTGACCACACCGTCGATGTACTCGGGCTTGCCCTGCGCGCGCAGGTGTTGGACGACGCGATGCACCTCTTCGTCGCTGACGAAGGCGCCGTGCACGCGCTCGGGTGTGGCGGTGCCCGGCGGCAGATAGAGCATGTCGCCGTGGCCGAGCAGCGCTTCGGCACCGGACTGGTCGAGGATCGTGCGCGAGTCGATCTTGCTCGACACCTGGAACGCGATGCGCGTCGGAATGTTCGCCTTGATCAGGCCGGTGATCACGTCGACCGACGGCCGCTGTGTGGCGAGGATCAGGTGCACGCCTGCCGCGCGCGCCTTCTGTGCGAGGCGCGCGATCAGTTCTTCGACCTTCTTGCCGACGATCATCATCATGTCGGCGAATTCGTCGATGATGATGACGATGTACGGCAGCGGTTCGAGCGGCTGTGCGACCACACCGGGCAGCAGGTCGGGCTTGGGCACGAACAATGGATCGAGCAGCGGCTGGCCGGCGTCGGCCGCGTCCTTCACCTTCTTGTTGAAGCCGGCGAGATTGCGCACGCCGACCGCGGACATAAGCTTGTAGCGCCGCTCCATCTCGGCCACGCACCAGCGCAGGCCGTTCGCGGCATCCTTCATGTCGGTTATCACAGGCGTAAGCAGATGCGGAATGCCCTCGTAGACGGACAGTTCCAGCATCTTCGGATCGACCATCAGCAAGCGCACTTCCTTGGCCGTGGCCTTGTAAAGCAGGCTCAATACCATCGCGTTGACCGCGACCGACTTGCCCGAACCGGTGGTACCGGCGACGAGCAGATGCGGCATCTTGGCAAGGTCAGTGACGACCGGCTTGCCGCCGATGTCCTTGCCGAGTGCGAGGGCGAGTGGCGACTTCACCGAGTCGTAGCGTTCGGAGCTCAGTATCTCGGAGAGGTAGACGATTTCCTTGGCGACGTTCGGTATTTCCAGGCCGATCACCGACTTGCCCGGAATCACGTCGACCACGCGCACGCTGATCACCGACAGACCACGCGCGATGTCCTTGTCGAGATTGGATATCTGGCTGCCCTTGATGCCGGGCGCCGGCTGTAGTTCGAAACGCGTGATCACCGGGCCGGGATAGACGCCGACGACCTGCGCATCGATGCGGAAATCCTTGAGCTTGAACTCGACCTGGCGCGACAGCGCTTCCAGCGTCTCCTCCGAGTAGCCTTTCACCTGCTGCTTGGGCCGGTCGAGCAGCGACATCGGCGGCAGCTCCTGATTGGCGCCGCCGGCGAACAGCGGAATCTGCGCTTCGGCCTCGGCGCGCTTGCTGCGCTCGATCGGCGTGGTGTCGCGCGTCTCGATCTTGACCGGCTCGCGTTTGGTCTGGCGGACGGTCTCGACCTTGCGTACCTCCTCGCGCTCGACACGCGCTGCGCGCGCGACGCGCACGTCCTCGACCTTCTTCGCACTGGTGCCGAGCCAGTCGAGCATGCTGAAGATGCCGCGGCCGATCGCATCCATGAGCTTGAACCACGACAAGCCGGTCGCCAGCGTGATCGCGATCAGGAACAGCGCGAGCAGCAGCAGCGTCGCGCCGGGGAACGAAAATCCGCGCATCAGCGGACTGCCGATGCCCATGCCGAGTATGCCGCCCGCGCCGGCCGGCAGCTTCGATGCCGCGTCGCTGAAGTGCAGATAGGCCAATCCGGTGCCGCCGATGAAGAAGGCGACGCCGCCGATCAGGCGCAAGGCCGGCTCGAGGGCCGACGTGGACTCCTCTTCACGGTCGCGGAACAGCGCCCAGCCGACGCCGAGAAGCAGCAGCGGGAAGGCATAGGCGAGATAGCCGAAGAACCAGAACGTTACGTCGGCGAGATAGGCACCGACCTTGCCGCCGATGTTGTGCAGGATGACCGGGGCCGAGGTCGCGTGCGACCAGGCCGGGTCGCCGGGACTGTAACTCGCCAAGCACGCGATCAGGTAAACGACCACGGTGAGCAGGGCGATGATCGCGACTTCGCGCACGACGCGCTGCATCACCGGGGCACCGGTACCTGCCGTCTTGTTTGAAGTATTTCTTGATTCGCGCGCCACCGCGGGAGTCTACCTTAAGTTAGTCCGTTAACGAATTGTTTTTTCGTATGTTCTGCTTGCATAAACCGGCAACTCGGCTGCGCGAGCGCAGGTCAGCGGAAGCACCCGTGGAATCCACATTACCGACTTGACTCGAAGAGCTTCGCGCCCCATCTTGCGAGGTTCCAGCACGCCGCGTGACTGCCAGGAAACGGCCGGGATTGGACGAGGAGGCCGTTTGAGAAGGTTTCCCGCTCAACCGCGCTAGCCTGCTTCGTCCCGACTGGAAACCTTCTCGAAACCGCTTCCCCTGCAGAGAAATTATACATGACGACCCCGAAGCACAGCCGCCTGATCATCCTCGGCTCCGGCCCCGCCGGCTACAGCGCAGCCGTCTATGCGGCACGCGCGAACCTCAAGCCCGTGCTGATCACCGGCCTTGCCCAAGGCGGCCAACTGATGACGACTACCGATGTCGACAACTGGCCCGGCGACGTCGAAGGCCTGCAAGGCCCGGCGCTGATGGAGCGCATGCAGAAGCACGCCGAACGCTTCGACACCGAGATCGTGTTCGACCACATCCACACGGCCGACCTGAAAGCCAAGCCGATCCGCCTTGTCGGCGACAGCGGCGAATACACCTGTGATGCGTTGATCATCGCGACCGGCGCCACCGCGAAATATCTCGGCCTCGACTCTGAAGAGAAATTCAAAGGCCAAGGCGTCTCCGCCTGCGCAACCTGCGACGGCTTCTTCTACCGTGACCAGGAAGTCGCTGTGATCGGCGGCGGCAACACCGCAGTCGAGGAAGCGCTGTATCTGTCGAACATCGCGAAGAAAGTCACCGTCGTGCATCGCCGTGACAAGTTCCGCGGCGAGAAGATCCTGCAGGACAAGCTCATGGCCAAGCAGCAGGCCGGCAAGGTCGAGGTGGTCTGGAACCATGCCGTCGATGAAGTGCTCGGCGACGACAAAGGCGTCACCGGCGTTCGCATCAAGCATGTCGACGACGGCACGACGCGCGATCTGAGCGTGCACGGCATGTTCGTCGCGATCGGCCACGCGCCGAACACCGAGATCTTCGCCGGCCAGCTCGACATGAAGAACGGCTACATCGTGATCAAGACAGGTATCGAAGGCGGCGCCACCGAGACCAGCGTGCCCGGAGTGTTCGCCGCGGGCGACGTTGCCGACCAAGTCTACCGTCAAGCCGTTACCTCGGCCGGATTCGGCTGCATGGCGGCGCTCGATGCGGAGAAGTATCTCGACAAGCTCGGACTGGCAGGCTGAACGTCCATACTCGTCATTTCCGCACGCGGGAATGACGGCAAACGATGCAAACCCGCTTCCACTCCCGTCTCGGCGACATCGATGCCGCCGCCTGGAACGCCCTGCTTCCCGACGACAATCCGTTCCTTCGCCACGAATTCCTCGCCGGCCTGGAGACAAGCGGCAGCCTACGTGCTGAATACGGCTGGCGCGCACACCATCTCGGCCTGTATGAAAGTGGGGAACTGGTCGCCGCCGCGCCGCTGTATCTGAAAGGCAACTCCCACGGCGAATTCGTTTTCGACTGGTCCTGGGCGGGCGCCTACGAACGCGCCGGACTCGACTACTACCCGAAACTGCTGGGCGCTGTGCCCTACTCCCCGGTCACCGGCGCGCGCCTGCTGACAAAAGCCGGCGCAGATGGCCCGGCGCTGCGCGCCGCGTTGGCCACCGCCATCTCCGACGAAGTCGAGCGTCATGGATTTTCCTCGGCGCACGTCAACTTCGTCGCCGAAGGCGATGCGCAGGTACTCGCACAAGCCCGCTGGCTTGCCCGCTTCGATTGGCAATTCCACTGGAAGAACAATCCCGTCACCGATGGCCGCTGGCGGAGCTTCGACGAATTCCTCGCCGCGCTCAACCACAAGAAGCGCAAGAACATCCGCGCCGAGCGCGCGCAGGTCGCGCGCGCCGGCATCATCTGCGAATTGCGCCACGGCGACGAACTCGGTACGCGCGAGTGGCGTCGCATCCATGCGCTGTACCTGAACACATTCGAAGAGCGCGGCAACCATCCTGCACTGAGCGAGGAGTTCTTTCGCCATCTCGGCACCGCGATGCCCAGGCAGGTCGTGGCGGTGCTGTGCCGGCGTTCATTGAAGAGTCCTGCAGGGATCCCGGTCTACCCTTCTGCGGTTGTGCAAGACCACAACGATGAGCCCATCGTCGCCATGGCATTGATGCTGCGCTCGTCCGACACGCTTTACGGCCGCTATTGGGGCAGCGAGGTCAACGTGCCAGGCATGCATTTCGAAGCGTGCTATTACCAGGGCATCGAGTACTGTCTGCGCGAAGGCCTGACCACGTTCGAGCCCGGCGCGCAGGGCGAGCACAAGATCGCGCGCGGCTTCCTGCCGACGATGACGCGTTCGTACCACTACATCCGCGACGCGCGTTTCCGCGCCGCCGTGCGCGACGCGCTCGCGCGCGAAGCCGCCGTACTGCAGGAATATCGCGCCGAGCTGATGGCTCACTCGCCCTACGCTCATCACGCGCAAGACTTCACCCCGACACCATCCCCGCCCAAACCTGCGCTTGAAAGGAAGGGTTGAAGATGGTCCGCATCCCGATCCTGCGCGCCGGTTCGGACGAGGCGTTTCCGGATGTCGCCACGGCGCTGAACGAACCGAACGGCCTGTTAGCCGTGGGCGGCGATCTGTCGCCGCGGCGTTTGCTCGACGCATACCGCCACGGCATCTTCCCTTGGTACTCGCGCGGCGAGCCTATCCTGTGGTGGTCGCCCGATCCTCGCATGGTGTTCGAGACGAACCGGATTCACCTTTCAACGAAGCTGCGTCGCTTCTTGCGCCATTGCGATTGGACAATCCGCGCCGATACCGCTTTCGCCGACGTCATGCGCGCTTGCGCCGCGCCAAGGCCGAAACAGCCCTCCACGTGGATCACACGCGAGATGTTCGAAGCGTATTGTGAATTGCATAACCTCGGTCATGCACACTCCCTCGAGGTCTATGCGGGCGACGATCTCGTCGGCGGCATCTACGGTGTCGCGGTGGGCCGCATGTTTTTCGGCGAGTCGATGTTCGGCGCGCGCGCAAATGGTTCCAAAATCGCCCTGTTCGCTCTGTGCTGCAGCTTGCACGAATGGGGATTCCCGCTGCTCGACGCGCAGGTGCGCTCGGAGCACCTGGTCTCGCTTGGCGCGATCGAGATGCCGCGCGCGGAGTTCATGCGTCAGGTCGAAATGCAAACGGCTGCAGCCGGATTCATCGGCCCATGGCGCGATCGCATCGCGGCAACGAATGCCTGCGATCTGACTCGATGAACGCCGCCATCGACCGCCGATCTTGCGGGTTTCTACCTCAAAAGATCGCAAAAAGCCCGTGAACGTGGCAAAATCGCGCGCCTTGCGGCCGCGCCGCAACCCCGAACACAATAATCGATGGCAAAAGACGATCAAATCGAAATGGAAGGCACCGTGCTCGACACGTTGCCCAACACCATGTTCCGCGTGCAGCTCGAAAACGGCCACGTGGTGACCGCGCACATTTCCGGACGCATGCGCAAGAACTACATCCGCATCCTCACCGGCGACAAGGTCAAGGTCGAAATGACCCCGTATGACCTGACCAAGGGTCGTATCACCTACCGTCACCGTTAAGCGGTCGCATCCACGCAAAAAAAAACGGCGCCACGAGGGCGCCGTTTTTTCGTGTCCGCATGTTTCGCCTATTCGACGACAACGGGCTGCTTCTCGTCCGCCTCTACACGCACGTCAAGCTTGTCGTCCTTGACGCTGAGGAACACCTTGCCGCCGTCGGCGAGCTTGCCGAACAGCAGCTCGTCTGCGAGCGGACGCTTGACGTTCTCCTGGATCACGCGCGCCATCGGCCGTGCGCCCATCTGTTTGTCGAACCCGTGCTCGGCGAGCCAGCGGCGTGCGTCGGCATCGACGGTCAGGGCGACGTGCTTCTCCTGCAACTGCGCCTCGAGTTCGATAAGGAACTTGTCGACTACGCGCAGGATGTGCTCGAAGTCGAGCGATGCGAACTGGATGATCGCGTCGAGACGGTTGCGGAACTCCGGCGTGAACGCGCGGCGGATCGTCTCCATCGCATCGGTCGCGTGGCTCTGCTCGACGAAGCCGATCGAACGGCGTGCAGCCTGCGCTGCCCCCGCATTCGTCGTCATCACGAGGATGACGTTGCGGAAATTCGCCTCGCGTCCGTTCGTGTCGGTGAGCTTGCCGTGGTCCATGATCTGCAACAGGATGTTGTAGACGTCCGGATGCGCCTTCTCGATCTCGTCGAGCAGCAGGACGCAGTGCGGATGCTTGGTGATCTGCTCGGTGAGCAGGCCGCCCTGGTCGAAGCCGACGTAGCCCGGGGGCGCGCCGATCAGGCGCGATACCGAATGCGGCTCCATGTACTCCGACATGTCGAAGCGGATCAATTCGATGCCGAGCTGCATCGCGAGCTGGCGCGTCACTTCGGTCTTGCCGACCCCGGTCGGGCCGGCGAGCAGGAAATTGCCGATCGGCTTGGTCGCATTGCCCAGGCCCGAGCGCGCCATCTTGATCGACGCGGCCAGCGCTTCGATCGCCTGATCCTGGCCGAATACGACCATCTTGAGGTTGCGCTCGAGGTTGCGCAGCACGTCGCGGTCGGACGTCGACACCTGCTTCGGCGGAATCCGCGCCATGCGTGCGACGATGAACTCGATCTCGGGCACGTCGACCACGGCCTTGCGCTGCTCGACCGGCAGCAGGCGCTGACGCGCGCCGGCCTCGTCGATCACGTCGATCGCCTTGTCGGGCAAGAGACGGTCGCCGATATGCTTGACCGACAGGTCCACTGCCGCCTTGAGTGCCTCGTTCGTGTATTCGATCTTGTGGTGCTCCTCGAAGCGCGACTTCAGACCCTTGAGGATCTCGAAGCTCTCGGCGACCGAGGGCTCGACCACGTCGATCTTCTGGAAACGCCGCGCCAATGCGCGATCCTTCTCGAACACGCCGCGATATTCCTGGAACGTGGTCGAACCGATGCAGCGCAGCTCGCCGGAAGCGAGCACGGGCTTGATCAGGTTCGACGCGTCCATCGTGCCGCCCGATGCCGACCCAGCGCCGATGATCGTGTGGATCTCATCAATGAACAGGATCGCGTGCGGTTCCTTCTTGAGCTGCGCGAGTACGGCCTTGAGGCGCTTCTCGAAATCGCCGCGGTACTTGGTGCCGGCGACGAGCGCGCCGAGGTCGAGCGCGTAGATCGTGCACTCCCTGAGCACCTCGGGCACCTCGCCCTCGACGATGCGCTTAGCCAAGCCTTCGGCCAGCGCGGTCTTGCCGACGCCGGCTTCGCCAACGTAGAGCGGGTTATTCTTGCGCCGGCGGCAAAGCACCTGGATCGTACGTTCGATCTCCTCGGTGCGGCCGATCAATGGGTCGATCTTGCCCGCGCGTGCTTGTTCGTTCAGGTTGCTCGCGAACTCGGTCAGCGGATTGCCGCGCGGCTCCTCACCGCCCTCGCCTTCCTTGCCCGGCTCGCTCGCCGGCTGCGCGGATTCCTGGCCGATCTTGGCCACGCCGTGCGAGATGTAGTTGACCACGTCGAGACGCGTGACTTCCTGTTGGTTGAGGAAGTACACGGCGTGCGAGTCCTTCTCGCCGAATATAGCGACGAGCACGTTGGCGCCGGTGACTTCCTTCCGCCCCGACGATTGCACGTGATAGACCGCACGCTGCAGCACGCGCTGGAAGCCCAGCGTCGGCTGGGTGTCGCGTTCGTCGCCGCTCGGCAGCACCGGCACGGTTTCGACGATGATCGATTTTAAATCCTTGCCGAGCTTGGCCAGGTCAGCGTTGCAGGCGCGCAGCACGGCGGCGGCCGACGGATTCTCGATCAGCGCGAGCAGGAGGTGCTCGACTGTCATGAATTCGTGGCGCTGCTCGCGCGCGTCCTTGTAGCACTGGCCGATGGTGAGCTCTAGATCTTTACTGAACATGAGAGGCCCTTCATTTCTTACCAGCGCACGATATGTGGGAAGACTACGCTTTTTCCAGAGTACAAAGTAATGGATGCTGGTGCGACCGCGAAAACTCGTTCACCTGGGTGACCTTGGTCTCCGCCACCTCGCGCGTGAACACGCCGCAGACGCCGCGCCCGCGGGTGTGCACATGGAGCATCACCTGGGTCGCACGTTCGCGATCCATATTGAAAAACGTCTCGAGCACCACCACGACGAAATCCATCGGCGTGAAGTCGTCATTGAGCAACAACACCTGATAAAGCGGAGGTCGCGCGACTTCCGGACGCGCCTCTTCGACCACGACGGCGTGCTGGGGTTCGTGCAGTTTGTCCGGTGTCTGTGCCATCGATGAGCCTGTAAGTGTTGCGATTCGAGTATAGCGCCGCAGGCGCCGAAACGTGCCTCCCCGCAGGCCATGTGGTGGCGTCACAAAGCGTTTCAACCGCGTCGCATTCATGCGACCTCAGGTAAAATCTTGCGTTCTCCGAACTCCTTCTCCCATCAACGATGTTCGAACGTTCTGCCGCCTCTGTCGACGCCGTGTGGCGCCCGCGAGTCACCGTGGCCACGATCGTCTGCCGCGAGGACCGTTTTCTGCTGGTCGAGGAAGACATTCGTGGCGAAATCGTGCTCAATCAGCCAGCCGGTCATCTGGAACAAGACGAATCCTTGCTTGATGCCGCCGTGCGCGAGACGTTCGAGGAAACCGGCTGGACCGTCGCGCTGACCGATTTTGTCGGCGCCTACCAGTGGAACACGCCCGACGGCAGCGCCAAATATCTGCGCTTCGCGTTCGCCGCGCGCCCTGTCAGCCACGACGCTCAGCACGCGCTCGACGATGGCATCGTGCGCGCGCTTTGGCTGACGCGCGAGGAAATCGCAGCGCAGCCGGACCGCCACCGTAACCCGATGGTGCTCGGCAACGTCGACGACTGGCTTGCCGGCAAGCGCTATCCTCTCGCTGTCGTTCAGTCGTATCTGCACGTTCATCCATGAGCGTGAAAATTGAAAAGCGGCCATATCCGGCCACACTTCGCCACAGGTTTTGAATCTTGTCCGCATCCGCAAAAATCATGGTGGGCATGTCCGGCGGCGTCGATTCCTCGGTCGCCGCGCTGCTGCTCGCGCGCCAAGGCGCCGACATCTCCGGCCTGTTCATGCAGAACTGGGAGGAGGACGAGCGTTTCGGCGAATGCCAAGCCGACCGCGATCGCGCCGATGCTTTGCGTGTCTGCGGCAAGCTAGGTATCGCCTTCCACACACGCAATTTCGCAACAGAGTACTGGGACCAAGTGTTCGAGAATTTTCTCGCCGAATACCGCGCCGGGCGTACACCGAATCCCGACGTGCTGTGCAACCGTGAGATCAAGTTCAAGACCTTCCTCGAGCATGCGCGCGCGCTCGGCGCGGACAAGATCGCGACCGGACACTATGCGCGCACCGACTGCCTCGACGGGCGCCATCGGCTGCTGCGCGGACGCGACACCAACAAGGACCAGAGCTACTTTCTGCATGCGCTGGGACAGGAACAGCTCGCTTCGACCTTGTTCCCGGTCGGTGAATTGCCCAAGCCCGAGGTGCGTGCCTTGGCGCGCGAAGCCGGGCTGCAGACGCACGACAAAAAGGACTCGACCGGAATCTGCTTCATCGGCGAACGAGATTTTCGCGAATTCCTCGGCCACTACATTCCTGCTCAGCGCGGCGAACTGCGCACTCCCGACGATCGCCGTATCGGCGAGCACGATGGTGTCATGTACTACACCCTCGGCCAGCGCAATGGCCTCGGCATCGGCGGCCGGCGCGACGCAGGCAGCGAAGCCTGGTACGTCGTCGGCAAAAATGTCATGAAGAATGTGCTCTACGTCGCCCAGGGCGGTGAAAACGAATGGTTGCAGTCGCGGCGCCTGATCGCTGGCGAGCTGAGTTGGACCGCCGGTCGTGCTCCTGCTTCCGAGTTTGTGTGCACGGCCAAGACGCGCTATCGCCAGTCCGATCAGGCCTGCCGCGTGCGTGTCGACGGCGCGCGCGCTACGGTCGATTTCGACTCGGACCAGCGCGCGGTCACCCCCGGGCAATCGGTCGTGTTCTACGTCGGCGAGGAATGTCTCGGCGGCGGCATCATCGAGGCTACCGACGCGGCATTCGGCGGGCTCATGCGGGCTGCCGCATGAGGGAAGAACGCGTCATCGCCTTGGCGGGCTTGTTCCAGGCGGTCGCGCTCGTGCGCACGGTGGCCGTGCGCGGTGGCGCCGACCCGTTCGCGATGCAACCCAGCCTCGCCAGCATCTTCAAGATCGACGCAGACAGCCCCGCCGACGTGTTCGGCGGCGTGGGCAATCTGCGGCCCGGCCTGGAGACCTTGATCGCACAACTGGACAGCGACAAGCGCGATCTTTCCGTCACGCGCGTGGCGATCTCGGTGATGCGCGTGGAAAGCAAACTGGCCAGACGGCCCGCCATACTGAGCAAGCTGCGCACCGGTATCGAAGCGACCGCACGACAGCTTGGCGGCATCGATGTCACCGATCCGCTGATCGCCGCGCGTCTCGCCCAGCTCTACGTCGAGACCATTTCCACTCTGCAGCCGCGTATCGTCGTCGAGGGCAACCCGCAGTTCCTGCGCCAAGAAGCCCAGATCGCGCAAATCCGCACCCTGCTGCTTGCCGCCATTCGAGCTGCCGTACTCTGGCGCCAGCTCGGTGGGTCGCAATGGCGACTGATTTTCCGGCACAAACAATATTCGATGATGGCTCGCGGTCTGCTTGCCCAGTGCACGCTCAGCGGCACTTGAAATCCAGCATCGATCGCTCGCGCACCTAATGTGCCCGAGCGCGCCCTGGCGCGCAGTTCGACACGTTTCAAACGATCCCGCGGGTCGATTTTCGTGACGGATGTGGCGGAAGTTGACCCAATTGAGCCATTTCCGAGCCGCTGCTTGGACGACCATTGCATCCACAAAAATGTGGTATTTATCACACTTTATATATAATTTGTGATTTTTATCACTGTATTTTTGCGGAAATATATTAATTAATAATAATTTCAAATCAATAAATTGGGTTATTTTGCAAATATGTGTCGTAATTCACAAATTAAAATAAAAATAGAAGTTAAAAAACAAATGCAGGGGTTTAGGCATGCTCTTTGAATAGACTTAATGCCTGAAGCGTCCCTTGCGCTCTTCATCACACAACTCGCAAGGGGTGGCGCATATGACGACGTCAAGGATCAGGGCAGCGCGGTTCGGCTTTTTTACCGTGTCAGTGCTCGCCGCAGCCGTGAATACGGCCATTGCAGCGCAGCAAGCAAATCTCCTGACCGTACCGGGCAATTCGACAAGCGCCCAGCAGCTTGTCCGGGCAAAAAACACCATAGCGATCGCGATGTCGATCGCAGATCGATTTACACCACAATCCGCCAACGGCGCGCTGGATCCCAATCGCGTGCAGTTAATCAATCACCTGTTGAGCGGAGACGCCAAAGGTTTGGAGGAAGCCAGCTCCGCAGCAACATTGCAGGAAGCGATGATGGCTGCGAGTGCGGGCGCAGAGCGCCGCGCCAAAACTGCCTCTAGTTCGAACGGCTTGCAGGGCAGCACCAACTCGGTGGCACCTAACTCGCCCGCCAGCGCTTCGGCCGATCTGGCCGATCTAGTCTATACCCCGATTACTCCATGTCGCATCGTTGATACGCGGAACGTCGGCGGACCCGGAGGCACCCCTCTGCCGGATAATTATTCCAGCACGACCTTCGACGGCGCCGGCGGTCTCGCCGACATAGCCACCCAAGGCGGCAGTGGCTGCACCTCGTTCACCGGGACAATTCCCGCAGCGCTGGTGCTGAACATGACGATCGACTCGAGGAATATGCCGGATTATCCGCCGGCTTATCTGGCGGTATTCCCGGAAGGAAGCTCGCCGTTGTCCAGTTGGATGAACTACGTCAATGGCGAGGAAATTGCCAACGAAGGTATTGCGCCGCTGAATCAAACAAACGGCAAATTCACGGTTGTGGCACAGCGCATAACCCATTTGGTTGTCGATGCATACGGCTATTTCCGTGCACCAACCGCAAGCAGCACCGGGGCGACTGGAGCCACTGGCGCCACTGGAGCGACGGGGGCCACTGGGGCAACCGGAGCAGCCGGAGCAACTGGCGCCACAGGTACTAACGGCACTAACGGAGCAACCGGTGCGACGGGCCCCACGGGTGCAACCGGACAAGGCTTCAACTTCAAAGGCGCCTATGGCGGTACCGGGACAGCCTATTCGCCGTACGACGTCGTGACCCAGGGTGGGTCCAGTTATATCAATGTTACTGGTACGAACACCGGCAATCCGGCATCCGATCCCACCGACTGGAAGTTGTTGGCACAGGTAGGTGCAACCGGAACCACGGGCGCCACAGGCACGAATGGCACCAATGGCGCAACGGGTGCGACCGGCCCCACGGGCACCAACGGCACCAATGGAACAAACGGCACCAATGGCGCAACCGGTGCAACAGGCGCAACTGGTGCGGGAGGTTCAACAGGTGCTACCGGTGCAACCGGATCAAGTCTGAACTTCACCGGCCCCTACGGCGGCGGGAGCTACGCCGTATACGATGTCGTGACGTTCGGCGGATCCACCTATGTCAACGTTACTGGCCAAAACAACGGGAATCCGGGATCGGATCCGACAGATTGGAAACTGTTGGCACAGGTAGGCGCGACCGGAACCACTGGCGCGACGGGCACGAATGGAGCCACAGGTGCGACCGGTACCACAGGCGCCAATGGTGCCACGGGTGCAACCGGCGCCACGGGCACAAACGGAACGAACGGCACCAACGGAGCGACTGGTGCAGCGGGACCGACCGGTCCAACGGGAGCTACCGGTGCCACAGGCGCGACAGGAGT
This sequence comes from Rudaea cellulosilytica DSM 22992, assembly GCF_000378125.1. GTDB lineage: Bacteria > Pseudomonadota > Gammaproteobacteria > Xanthomonadales > Rhodanobacteraceae > Rudaea > Rudaea cellulosilytica. The sequence continues at coordinate 202,109 of NZ_KB899244.1, forward strand.
CGGCGCTACGGGCGCAACAGGCGCCACGGGTTCCGGCATGGCGTTCACGTCCAGCATGACCGCGGCTCCGTTGACAATCCTTCTGGGCGGCGTGGTCGGCACTGGCGCCGCAATGCCTGTCTCGGGAGCGGAGTTGGTGACTTCTCCGTCGGTCACGGTGGGGCCGATCAGTCTCGCGACAGCGCCTCAGCTGTTGCCACTGGTGCAGACCTTCCCGCAAACCGGCACGTTCCATACGTTGAACGCGACCGTTATGAACACGGTAGCAGTAACCTTGCTCAGTCCAACGACAGTGACAGCCACGCTGTACACGGGTACGGTGGCCGGTGGTTCGCTTACGTTGAACCCAACGGGATTGACCTGCTCCGTCACATATCCACCTCTCTTGATTGCGGTAGGCGCCATCAAGACATGCTCCGTATCGGTTGCAGGTGTGAGCGTCAACGCCGGAGACAGCGGCTTGATCGTAGTCAATGGCACAGGAGGGTTGGCTACTGTCATGACGGTGGGCGGTTCCGTAGCAATCAGCCCATAGTCGAATGTAAAAAGGCTTGTGAAGGGCGCGGAATTCCGCGCCCTTTTTTTTGACCGTCGGTCGAATTCTCCGCAGGAGACAGAATCGAGCCCCGCTTCGGGGGAGTTCGGGGTCTGATTGCCTTGAGAATATCGAGAACTTGGCGCAACGCCAGGTTGCCGTTCCTGGTCGAAACCTCGCCTCTGAACTCAATAAATCGCCCCCAGACTGGCTTGCTATGCGTCCAGACCGTTGCTTCCGCAATGCAGCAAACTGCGCGATAATATGGGGCTAGCTTCCCCGCCCCCACTCGACACGCCAGGAGCCTCCTCATGACCGATTCCTTCGCCACCCGCGACACTCTCGAGGTCGGCGGCAAGAAGTACGCGATCGCGAGCCTCGCCAAACTCGGCCAGAAGTTCGACATCGCGCGCCTGCCCTACTCGATGAAGATCCTGCTCGAGAACCTGCTGCGTCACGAAGACGGCGTCAACGTGACCGCGAAGGAGATCGAGGCAGTCGCAAAATGGGAGCCGAAGAAGGAGCCGGACACCGAAATCGCCTTTATGCCCGCGCGGGTCGTTTTGCAGGACTTCACCGGCGTCCCGTGCGTGGTCGATCTCGCCGCGATGCGCGACGCCATCGTCATGCTCGGCGGCGATGCCGCGAAGATCAATCCGCTGATTCCGTCGGAACTCGTGATCGACCACTCGGTGCAGGTCGACTCGTTCGGCGAATCCGGGTCGCTCGACCTCAACGTCAAGATCGAATTCGAACGCAACAAAGAGCGTTATGGCTTTCTGCGCTGGGGCCAGACGGCGCTCAACAACTTCAAGGTGGTGCCGCCGCGCACCGGCATCGTGCACCAGGTCAATCTCGAATACCTCGCCCGCGTTGTGGCGACGGCGGACAAGGACGGCGCGACCTGGGCTTTCCCGGACACCGTCTTCGGCACCGACTCGCATACGACGATGATCAATGGCATCGGCGTGCTCGGCTGGGGCGTCGGCGGCATCGAGGCCGAGGCGGCGATGCTCGGCCAGGCTTCTTCGATGCTCATTCCGCAGGTGGTCGGCTTCAAGCTCTCCGGCAAGCTGCCTGAAGGCACGACCGCGACCGACCTCGTGCTGACCGTGACCCAGATGCTGCGCAAGCACGGCGTGGTCGGCAAGTTCGTCGAGTTCTACGGCGATGGCCTGCAGCATCTGCCGCTCGCCGATCGCGCAACGATCGCGAACATGGCGCCCGAGTACGGCGCGACCTGCGGCATCTTCCCGATCGATGCCGAAGCGCTGAATTACCTGCGCTTGTCCGGCCGCGACGACAATTTGATCGGCTTGGTCGAGGCCTATGCGAAGGCACAGGGCTTGTGGCACGACGCGAACACGCCGCATGCGGAATTTTCCTCGACTCTTGAGTTGAACCTCGCCGATGTGAAGCCGTCGCTGGCCGGCCCGAAGCGCCCGCAGGATCGCGTGCTGCTGCAGGACGTCGGCAAGAGCTACACCGAATCGCTCGGGGCCCTGGCGGCTAACCGCAAGCCGAAGAATGGCGCCGAGGCACGCTTCGCCAACGAAGGCGGCGATACGGCAATCGGCCACGACGCCAGCGTCAACGGCCCGGGTCAGGCAGTCACGCGCAATGGCGAGAATTTCCAGCTCAAGGACGGCGCGGTCGTGATCGCCGCGATCACCTCGTGCACCAACACCTCGAACCCGGCGGTGATGCTCGGCGCCGGCCTGCTCGCGCGCAATGCGGTCAAGAAAGGCCTCAAGGCGCAGCCGTGGGTCAAGACTTCGCTCGGTCCGGGTTCGCTGGTCGTCACCGATTATCTGAAAAAGGCCGGCGTGCTCGGCGATCTCGAGAAGCTCGGTTTCTATGTCGTCGGCTACGGCTGCACGACTTGCATCGGCAACTCCGGCCCGCTGCCGGCGGAAATCTCCAAGGGCATCGGCGATGGTGATCTCGTGGTTGCGTCGGTGCTCTCGGGCAACCGCAACTTCGAAGGCCGCGTGCATCCGGAAGTGAAGATGAACTACCTCGCTTCGCCGCCGCTCGTCGTCGCCTACGCACTCGCCGGCACGGTCGACATCGACCTGACCGCGCAGCCGCTAGGCAAGGGTAGCGACGGCAAGGACGTCTACTTGAAGGACATCTGGCCGACGAACAAGGAAATCGGCGACGTCATCGCCACGACCGTCGGGCCCGAGTTGTTCAAGCAGAACTATGCAGACGTGTTCAAAGGCGACTCGCGCTGGAATGCGATCGCCGCACCGACCGGCGAGCGCTACGGCTGGGACGAGAAATCGACCTACATCAAGAATCCGCCCTACTTCGACGGCATGCGCATGCAGGTCGGCAAGATCAACGACATCTCGGGCGCGCGTGTGCTCGGTATCTTCGGCGACTCGATCACCACCGACCACATCTCGCCGGCCGGCGACATCAAGGCGACTTCGCCCGCTGGCCAGTTTCTGCAGGCGCATGGCGTGATCAAGGCCGACTTCAACTCCTACGGCTCGCGCCGCGGCAACGATGACGTCATGGTGCGCGGTACCTTCGCCAACATCCGCATCAAGAATCTGATGCTCGGCGGCGAGGAAGGCGGCAACACGATTTACTACGGCAAGGACGGCAAGTCGTCGCCCAAGCTGCCTATCTACGATGCGGCGATGGAATACAAGAAGGAAGGCACTCCGCTGGTCGTGCTTGCCGGCAAGGAATACGGCACCGGCTCCTCGCGTGACTGGGCGGCCAAGGGCACCCTGCTGCTCGGCGTCAAGGCCGTGATCGCCGAGAGCTTCGAGCGCATCCACCGCTCCAACCTCGTCGGCATGGGCGTGCTGCCGCTTCAGTTCGTCGACGGACAGAACGCGCAGACGCTCGGCCTCAAGGGCGACGAAATGTTCGAGATCGCAGGCTTGCAGGACGGCGCGGCGAAAGAAATCACGGTCGTCGCCAAGGGCACGGCCGGCGAGAAGAAGTTCAAGGCCAAGGTGCTGCTGCTGACGCCGAAGGAAGTCGAGTACTACCGCCACGGCGGCATCCTGCCGTTCGTGCTGCGCCAGCTCGCAGCGAGCTCCAAGGCCGCCTAAATCGGCGGCAGTACGCCTCGGCTAAGCAGCGAACGCCCGGTCACGCCCGGGCGTTCGCGTTTCCGGCAACGCGAACTTTGCGGCGCAAGAACGTTGCGCGCCGCATTCCTGCACACGCGCCACGCGTGCGCGGATGTCGTCATAGGAAACCAGGCTCGAACGCATCCATTCCAGCATGCGCGGGCCGAAAAGGTTCTCGCTCTTGCGCATCGTCCGCTGGACGACGCCCGACAGTGCATTGCGCTTCCACGGTTCCGCCGCGGCGTTGGCGACGGCATTGTGCGGCGTCGCCGTGAGCGGCAGCGACGAATCGAAGTCGAGAAAAGCACATAGCCGCTCCCATTGCCGATCGAACTGCTCGACCAGATCTTCCAGACAAAGCACATAGTGGCCAGGTGCGCCGAGCTGCGCGATCTGTACTTCCATTACCCGATTCCAGCGCCGCACCCAATGCCTTACCCCGCCATGAAACGCATGCGTGGGGTGGATCAGGTCGGCATCGACGACGGAAGCGACGACATCTTCGCCGTTACGCAGCACATGCACAAAGCGTGCGTCGGCGACATGCCGCGCAATCTCCTCAACGTACATCACGTGGTTGGGAGTTTTTTCCACCCACGCCTCGCAGCGTTGCAAACTAGCAGCCTCGTCAAGCAACCGGACGAACCGGCGGATGCAAGGTTCTATCCGCCACGGCGGAGCCTGCGACAAGCCGAGCAGTTCGGTCTCGAGCCGGTGCAGACGCCGCGGCCCGTGGGATCGGGCGAAGAATCCATGTCGCCGATACCACGGGTCGCGGCGCACGTCGGGGTCTTGCCAGCGTTGGCCGATACCGCCGAACACACTCTCGAAGAAAGCGGTTTCCGGTAACGTCAGCACGTTCGGATACCGCGCCAGCAAGGCCTGTACGATGGTGGTACCAGACCTTGGACAACCCACGACAAAAATACGCTTCATACACCCCGCCGCTACCCCGCGTTACCCCGCAACCACCATGCCGGGTCAAAGTGCAGAAAAGGAGGACTTTTCGCAAACGAAGGTAAACACCGCGGGCAAACCGGAAGGCGACGCCGTTCGCAACCTGCGCGTACGCCTGCCGCTCTGGCAAGCCTGCTTCGAACAGCATTGGATTTCAGCACCGATCCGCACATCCACCGTCGTTGTGCTAGTCACCGCGCTGCGTCGCCGCTTGCCGGCGTTGTCCGCACATGCTCAAATTCCCTCAAACAAGCGTTTGCGTGGGGTACGCGGCGCACAGGCACGAAGAAGAATCAGGAGGGAGCAATGACTGCGAGCAATGACCGTCCTTGGCTGGCTAACTATCCGGCCGAAGTACCGGCGGAAATCGACGTGAACAAGTACCGGTCGATTCCGGAAGTGCTCGAGGCTTCCTGTGACAAATTTCGCCACAACCCGGCCTACATGAACATGGGCAAGGCGCTGAGTTATGACGACATCGATCGACTCAGCGCGCAGTTTGCCTCCTACCTGGTCAACGACCTCAAGCTGAAGAAAGGCGACCGCGTAGCAATCATGCTGCCGAACGTGCTGCAGTACCCCGTGGCCGCATTCGGCATCTTGCGCGCCGGCTTGACCGTGGTGAACACGAATCCGTTGTACACCGCACGCGAACTCAAGCACCAGCTGAATGACTCCGGCGCGAGCGCGATCGTGGTGCTCGACAATTTCGCCGCGACGCTGGCCGAAGTGCTGCCGCAGGCGCCGACGGTGAAGCACGTAGTCACGACTGCCATCGGCGACATGCTCGGCTTCCCGAAGGCGTTCATCACCAATCTCGTCGTGCGCCACGTGAAGAAGATGGTGCCGAAGTACCGCATTGATCACGAAGTGCGTTTCAACGACGCGCTCACCCTCGGTGGCATGGGCAAATTGCCGAAGATCGATATCGGCCACGAAGACATCGCCTTCCTGCAGTACACCGGCGGCACGACCGGCGTCGCCAAGGGCGCGATGCTGACGCACAAGAACATGGTCGCGAACATGCTCCAGGCTGCGGCCTGGCTCGGCACCAACCTCAAGGAAAGTCGCGAAGTCGTCATCACCGCGATCCCGCTGTACCACATCTTCGCGTTGACCGCGAACTGCCTCGTCTTCACCCTGATCGGCGGCGTCAGCGTGCTGATCACCAATCCGCGTGACATGCCCGGCTTCGTCAAGGAACTGTCGAAGGTGAAGTTCAGCGTGATCACCGGCGTCAACACTTTGTTCAACGGCCTGCTCAACACCGAAGGCTTCGACAAGCTCGATTTCTCCAACCTGCGCCTGACGCTTGGTGGCGGCATGGCCGTGCAGCGTACGGTCGCGGAAAAATGGAAGAAAACGACGAAGTGCACGCTGGTCGAAGCCTACGGCCTGACCGAAACCTCACCGGCCGCCTGCATCAATCCGCTCGACCTGCCCGAATACAACGCCTCGATCGGCCTGCCGATTTCCTCGACCGACGTGTGCATCCAAAACGATGACGGCAAGCTGCTCGGCGTCGACGAAGCCGGCGAACTTTGCATCAAGGGCCCGCAGGTAATGCGCGGCTATTGGCAGCGCCCCGAAGAGACGGCCAAGGTCATCACGCCCGATGGCTGGCTGCATACCGGCGACATCGCGAAGATGGACGAAAAAGGTTATTTCTACATCGTCGACCGCAAGAAGGACATGATCCTGGTGTCCGGTTTCAACGTGTATCCGAACGAAATCGAAGATGTCGTCGCCTCCTGTCCGGGCGTACTCGAATGCGCGGCGATCGGCGTCCCCGACGAGAAATCCGGTGAGGCGGTCAAGGTCGTCATCGTCAAGAAGGACCCCGGCCTCACAGCGGAAACGATCAAGGAATACTGCAGGCACAACCTGACCGGGTACAAACTGCCCAAGATCATCGAATTCCGCGACTCGCTGCCGAAGACCAATGTCGGCAAGATCCTGCGCCGCGAGCTGCGCGACCCGCCGGCGCCGGCGGCGAAGACGGCCTGATCGCCGCAGTTCGTAGGAGAACGGGCGCTGCGCCGGCAGGCGCGCCGCCGCAATGTGGTTATTCCACTACGCGCAACCGCGTCTTCGCCAGCGCCATGTTCGGCAATAGCATGCGCTCGATTTCCGTCGCCTCCAGCGGCTGCGAATAGAGGAAGCCCTGGCCTTCGATGCAGCCGGCGCGCACGAGGAAATCGCGCTGGGCCTCGGTCTCGATGCCCTCGGCGATCGTGCGCAGGCTCAGGCTCTTGCCGATCGCAAGGATCGCCTGGACGATCGCCGCGTCATTCGAATCGCCGGGCAGGCCGGAAATGAAGGTGCGGTCGATCTTCAGCCAGGTGATCGCCGGCAGTTTGAGATAGACCAGCGACGAATAGCCCATGCCGAAGTCGTCGATCGCCACGCTTACGCCGATCTCGTGCAAGCGATGCATGATCCGATCGGTATCCTCGCCGAGGCGCAGCACCGAGCTTTCGGTGATTTCGAGCACGAGGCGCGACGGCGCCACGCCGGTTTCCATCAGCGCCCGGCTCAACGCCTCGACGAAGGCATGGTGCCCGAACCAGTTCGCCGACACGTTTATCGCGACGCGAATCGGCGGCATGCCGGCACGCTCCCATTCGGCGATCTTGGCGAGCACGCTGTGCATGACCCATTGGTCGATCTGGCGGACGATGCCCAGATTCTCCGCGATCGGCACGAATTCCGAAGGCGCGATCATGCCGCGCAGTGGATGTCGCCAACGCAACAGGGCCTCGACCGCAACGATGCGCCCGCTGCGCAATTCCACGCTCGGCTGATAGAAGATGTGCAATTCGTCGCGGGCCAGCGCTTGCCGAAGTTCGGCCGCAGTCTGCAGCCGACTGCGCGCCTTCGCGTGCATGAGCGGTGTGTAGAAGCGCATGCAATTGCGCTCTTCGGTCTTCGCCGCGTACATCGCCGCGTCCGCATTGGCGATCATCGTCGCCGCATCGGCCGCATCGAGCGGATAGCCGGCGATGCCGATACTCGCGCTGATCACGATCTCATGGTCGTCGATGCGATACGGTTCGGACAAACTCGCGAGCAGGCGGTTCGCCAGTCCCGCCGCATCCTCGCGCAGGCTCAGGCCGCGCGCGAGCACGGTGAACTCGTCGCCGCCGATGCGTCCGGCGAGGTCAAGCGGCGAAAGCTGCTTGGCGACGCGCTCCGCAGCGGTGGAGAGCAGGCGGTCGCCTATTGCATGACTGAAGCTGTCGTTGACGATCTTGAACGCATCGAGATCGATGAACAGCACCGCGACCGCCTCGCGCGTCCTCTCGGCGGCGATAATCGCCTTCGAACAATGTTCCTCGAACTGGGCGCGGTTGACGAGGCCGGTCAGCGGATCGTGGCTGGCCAAATACTCCAGTTGCAACCGGTCGGACTTGGATGTCGTGATGTCGGCGATCACTGCAACATAGCGCTGGACGCGCCCATGATCGTCGCGGATCACGCTGATGCTCAAGCGCTCGTCGTACAAGCTGCCGTCGCGGCGCCGCGTACGCACTTCGCCCAACCACGAGCCCGTCGCCGCGATCTGCGCCCAGATCGATGGCGGCAGCAGCCCGCCATGCGGCAACACGCGCATGTCGTCGATACGCTTGCCGGCGAGTTCCTCGGCGGAAAACCCGGTCAATGCCGTGTGCGCCGCGTTGACCGCGATTACGCGCCGCGATGCGTCGGCGATGATCACGCCTTCTGCGACCGACGCGAGCGCTTCGGCCGCGATGCGCCGCTCCTCCTCCATCGCCACGCGCTCCGACACGTCGCGAATGATCGCCTGGCGCACATGTTTCTCGCCCCAGCGCGCCATACTCCACTGCGTTTCCACCGGCCGCAAGCCGCCGTCATGTGCGCGCAACTGGCCGTTCGTCGACGCCTTTTGATCCGACGAATTCTCCACGACCAGATCCGCAAAGCGCTTGCCCACGATCTCGTGCGGCGTACGCCCGATCCAGGCGGCAGCCGTGCGATTTGCATCGAGGACAAGGCCATCATCCTCGTCGACCATGACGATCGCATCGGCGGCGCTGTCAAACAGAACGCGATAACGTTCCTCGGTGCCGCGAATCTTCGCCATCGTCCTCCGCGCCATGGTCAGCCACAGCAGCGACGCCAGACCCACGATGGCGAACACACAGCCGTAGAGGATGCGCCCGATCCACACCGTGCCCTGGGCGATCGACGTGGAAAACACCTCAGTCTGCGGCTGGATGAAGTAGTTGAGTATCGCGATTCGCGTGGTTTGCGTCTCCATCCGCGCCGATGTCCAATCGGCCGAGTGGCGCTCTTTGCGCAGCTCCGCGGCGATGACACCGAGCTCGTCGATCGAGGCATCGGTGGAATACCACGCCTTGAGCGCATCGCGCACATAAGGCGCCCAGCGCAAATGGCGGAATATGAAAATCATGACCGGTATCGCTTCGGGTATGACCTTGCCGCGCTCGAACGCGCTTCTGACCGCGTACCAGTCGTAGTTCTCGCGGGTCGTTTCCTCGCGGGCGAAGCGATCGTCGCCGAGCAAGGCGTAATTGCGCTGGAAGCTCTCCATGGCTTCGGGGTTGCCCTGCACCGCGTAGTCCTGCAAGTCGACGACGATCTGCTTCTGCGCCTTGGACCAGGTGCTTTCGCCGTTGAGCAAACCGGCGAGCGCAAGCTGCACCTGCTGCGCGCCCCACATCAGAATCAGCACGAGCGCGACCAGTGCGAACAGGCCCCACGCCAGCGGCATAAGCCGCTGGGTGAGCGCTTGCCCAGACGCTGTCGTATTCCCTTTCATAATGCGCATCATACGCCTGGACGTCGCCGCATTACGCTGCGACTTCGCGCAGAATATCCATGCCGTAGCGCGATGCCGCCAGGCAACGGTCGATCACGATGCGCATGCTGGTGTAGCTTCTGCGCACGCACTCGCGCAGGTGCGCGACCTGTTGCGGAACCGGGTTGTTGCCGACCAGTGCGCAGACGATTTCCAACGCCTCCCACGGATGTTCGTCGTCGTAGGCCGCGTGCAGTTTCAGCCAGCGCAGGGCCTGCGGCGTCGGCATGCTCTCCCGGTAGGCTGCGCCCTCGTAGACGCGCTGCGACCATTCACCGGTCGCGCCCTCGACCGCGTAGTTCGTCGCAATGATGCCCGCCGCGAGCCCGTCGCCCGTGCTGACCTCTTCGCACCAGTTGGCCAACACCATCGCGTCGGTCGGCACCCAACCGTTGAGCACCTTGTCGCGGGACACGCCGGCGCCTTCCGCCCAATCCAGCCAATACTCCGCATGGTTCTGTTCGACGCGGATATTGCGCACGAGCCAACGCCGCGCCATGTTGTCGCCCTCGCTGCGGCCATAGCGGGTCTTCATCAGGCTTGCGGACATGTACGCGGGAAAACGTTCGATCACCGGCCACACGCCGGTCATGAAGCTTGCGGTGGATTCGGTGCTCAATTGCGCCTCGCGCATCAGCGCAAACAACTCGTGCTCAACAACTTCTCGCTTGGCGTCTGCACAGGAGTCGACCATATCCTGCGCCCACGCCGGATAACTGCTCAGTTCATCGATCGGGCCAGTGCGTTCAAAACGGCTATTCATCGTAGCTCTCCTCGGAATCGGAAAGGGGCAGCCCGGTGGGCGACTCCGAAAACTACTCACCGTGCAGGCGCCGGCATGGTTGCTGACGGCGCAGGAAATTGTTGTAGCGAAACTAAGGGTTGACGACGACGCATCGAGCCCCGCCAACCCGGCATTTAAACGCGAACATCATACGCCGGACCGCGGATTGCGGAGAAAAGTTGAAATGTATACTACGTCGCAGAATTTACAGGTCGCGAGCGACGCGGATGCCTACCTGCGAGTTTCGCGCGTCGACGGGCAGATTCGTGCGGAAAGCCGAACGCGCCTGCTCCGGCGCACTACCCCAGGAAGCACCGCGCACGACGCGGCGTTCGCAGCCGGGATTGACCCAGGCACGGGCATCCGCCGGTGCGCGCAGATAGCTGTCGTGCCAGCAGTCCTCGACCCAGTCGGCAACGTTGCCGTCGATGTCGCGCAAGCCGAACGGATTGGCGGCAAACTTGCCGATCGGGGCCGGCCCCCAGTAGCCGTCGCTATAACGCGGAAAAGCGTTGCTCCAGCGCCGGCCCGACGGGGATTTGTCGCCGTCGCCGGTCAGGTTCGCCAGCTTCGAGGGCGGATTGCCGTCGCCCCACCAGTAACGCGTCGTCGTGCCGGCACGCAAGGCGTACTCGTACTCGGCCTCGCTCGGCAAACGGTAGCGCTTGCCGGTACGCGCCGACAGCCATTGCGTGTATGCCTTGGCATCGTTCCAGGAGACGTGGACCACCGGCAGATTGTCGGCTGCGATGGCCCCGCTATAGTCGTTGCGCCAGCTGATGCCGCGGCGGTCCATCGTGCGCCCTGAGTCCTCGTCGTAGACCGTGGAACTGCCGATCTTCTCCGCGTCGGTCTGGTATTTGGCGTCGTCGACGAATGCGCGGAAATCGGCGACGCTGACCTCGTCCTCGCCAAGCGCGAAACCGAGTACGACCTTCACCTCGCGCTGCGGCTCCTCGGTACTGCGATGGCCGGGTTCCTGCGCCGGCGAGCCCATCGTGAAGCTGCCGATCGGCACGACCACGATGGCCGGGGCCTTGCCGTTGCGGTCGACGAAAGCATCGCTGATCACCTGCCCGGGCTTGTAGCTCGCGTACAGGCGCGCATTGCGCAGACGCTCGTTGAACGCGTCGACGCCGCCGACATCAGGGCTCAAGCCGAGCGCGCGCTGCGCGAGCAATTGTGCAAGGTCGGCATTGCCCGCATCGAGCGCGGAATTGGCCTGTGCCATCACCGCCGTCGCGCGCTGCTCGCGGATGCCCTGGATCTGACTGCGCGTGTCGAGCAACTGCTGCGAACCCGGGCGGATCGAGGACGCGCTGCGCAGCGCGTCCTCGGCACCGCCGTAGTCGTCCTGCGCGGCCGCCGCGAGCGCGCGGTCAAGCCAGGTGCGCTCGATCTGTGCGAGCCCCAGGTCGGCAAGCTTGTTGTCGGGGTCGATCTTGGTCACTTGGCGATAGACCGCAAGCGCATCGCTGCGGTTCTTCGCCGCTTCGGCGTCGTCCTTGGCCTCGCGATGCAGCAGCTCGGCTGCACGCGTCAGCAACGGCGTCGTCTGGCGCAGCTTCTTCAGCCGCGACTGCAAATCGTCGATGGACTCCTCGGCCAGTGCCTGGTCGCGCAACACGGCGATCAGACGCGCGGACTCGTCTTCGTCGCCACGGTCGAGCGCGTCGCCGGTCTGCTGCAGGATCGCGGCCGCGACTTTTTCCACGCCGGCGTTCGCTGCCGCGCTGCGGTTGTCGGCGTCGAGCACCTGCCGATAGTAAGCGAGTGCGCCGTCCTTCGCCTCGATCAGCTTGCCCTTGGCGAAGGCATCGTCGGCCTTCTTCAGCAAGGCAGCGATCGCCTTCGGCGGCGGCGGCGGCGGCGGGGCCAAACTGATCGGCGGCCCCCATTGTGCCGCCTGCTCGCGTTCGGCAACGGATGCGTTCGTCGTTTCTCCCGAGCGCTGTGCTTGGGCGATGATCAGCGCATTGCTCGGCGCGGCAGCATCGGTCGACGATCCAGTCGCCGGTTCCTGTGCCGGCATGCCTGGAAAGAAACGCCAGGCGAGCGCAAACAGCAGCAGGGCGATGCCCGCGGCACCGCCTAGCGCAGTCTGTTTGTTGACGACATCGCTACCGGGCATCGGCGGTTCGGCTGGAAAATACCGGCTGACAGTCTTGCCTCGGAACCTTAGGCTATGCGCTCGCGCGCCGCAACCCGAGATTGTCGGCGCACATACGCTATATTCACTTTCCGGACCGCCTTGCTCGGTTCAACCAAGGTTTCCGATGCACGCATGGATCGACAGCGACACCGCGCTGACCACATGGATCGCCCAGCATTCGGATAGCACGCTCGTCGCGCTCGATACCGAATTCATGCGCACAAACACGTTCGCGCCTATCCTCGCCCTTGTGCAGGTCAAACTCGGCGATGAGATCGCCCTGCTCGATTCGACCAGGCTAGGCGCCCATGCCGCGCTCGCCGCGCGCCTGCGCGACCCGGCAAATATCTGCCTGATGCACAGCGCGAGCGAGGACCTGGAAGCGCTCGCCAGCGTCGTTCCCTCAGGTCCAGCTACGCTGTTCGACACGCAAATAGCCGCCGCGATGGCCGGCTTCGGCTTCGGCCTTTCTTACCAGAAACTGGTCGCCACGCTGTTCGGCGTCGATCTGCCCAAGTCGGAAACGCGCTCGGACTGGCTGCAGCGCCCGCTCAGCGCCGCGCAACTCGACTATGCCGCGCAGGACGTGGCCTGGCTGCCGCAGATCCATGCCCGTCTCGCCGATGCGCTGGAGTCGCTCGGCCGCAGCGAATGGCTGGCCGAGGATTGCAGCCGTTTGGTGGAGCGCGTGCGTCGCGCCACGCTGGATTCGCAGCCGCAGCGCGCCTTCCGCAGCGCATTCGACTGGCCTCGCGACAACCAGATCCTGCTGCGTCGCCTGCTGCGCTGGCGCGAAACGGCCGCGCGCCACTACGACAAACCGCGCTCCTGGCTGCTCGACGATGCGCATGCGCTCGATCTCGCCCAACGGCCGCCGACCGACGACGATCAGCTGTTCGAGCGCACCAAAGGCCTGCGCGCACTGCGCTCCGCGCCGCGGGCCGAAGTGCTTGCCCTGTTGCAGGCGCCGTTGGGCGAAGACGATGCTGCGACCACGGCGATTCCGCCGCCAATGTCGTCAGCGGAAAAACGCGCCGCGACCGCGATGAAGGATGCCGTGGCGGACATCGCCCGACAGCTCGATCTTCCCGAAGGCCTGCTCTGCCCGCGCCGCCACATCGAAGCTTTCCTCACCGATCGTGCTTGGCCGGGAGCGCTCGAAGGCTGGCGCAAACCGCTGTTGTTCGATCCGCTGAATGCGAAGCTGCCGTGATCCTCGGCACCTCATCGGCGTCCCATCGACGAATCGGCCGTGCAGGCGACGGCGCTTTTCACGACTCGACCACCCAGACGGCGACAAATTTCATGAATTTGGCCGTCTAGACGGCCAACTCGCTTGACAGTGCGACCGTGGATCGGTTCCACTAGCGGCATGTCCCGCGCCACGACGATTACCATGACGACCATTACCACTATCCGTGTGGTGCGGTCCGTCGTGCGCAACTGAATTCCTAAGCACACGGCCCCGCACCTCGACGAAGGTGCGGTTCGCGCCGCAAACCTTCGGTAGAATGCACGGCCTTCCGGAGGTTTCATGACCACGCTCGCCCAACCGCTTCACCCTGCCGCAGCCGCCTCTCCGACGTCACAACGCGTTAATACGTTGTCGAACGTCGCGCACAAATTCGGCGGCACCTCGATGGCGGACGCAGCGCGTATCCGCCACGTCGCCGAGCTCGTGCGTGCGCGGCCGGAAGCCACCCAGGTGGTCGTCGTCTCGGCGATGTCGGGCGTGACCGACGCGCTGCTCGCACTCGCCGCCGCGGCCGCGGCCAACCAGCCCTGGCGCGACAAATTCGAAGCCTTGCGCCAGCGCCACCTCGATACCGCAGAGGAACTGTTCGCGGACAAGGCGCAGCCGGCCAAAGACTGGCTGACCGCGCGCTTCGACGAACTCTCCAAGGTGCTCGATGCGATCGCGGTGCTGCGCGGCGCCGGAAACGGCGTCGCCGAAGCGATCAGCGGTAACGGCGAAGTCTGGTCGTCTTGGCTGCTGCACGCCCTCTTGCGTTCGCTTGGCGCGGACTACGCCTGGTGCGATGCGCGCGAAGTGCTCGTCGTGCGCCACGAGGAACTCGGCGTCGCAGTCGACTGGGACGTGACCGAAGCCAAACTCGCGCTTTGGCGCGCGGCGCATCCACAACCGCGCGTCGTCGTCACCGGCTACGTCGCACGCGACGAGAACGGCCGCGACACCGTGCTCGGCCGCAACGGCAGCGACTACTCCGGGGCCATTTTCGCGGCGTTGTACAAATCCGAAGAACTGCACATCTGGACCGACGTCGACGGCGTGCTCAGCGCCGACCCGCGCATCGAGCCGGAGGCGGTGACCCTCAGCGCAATGAGCTACAACGAGGCCTGCGAACTGGCCTACTTCGGCGCCAAGGTCATCCATCCGCAGACGATGGCGCCGGCGATCTCGCGCGGGCTGCCAATCCTTATCCGCAACACGTTCAAGCCCGAACTGCCGGGCACGCGCATCGACGCGCGCGGCGATGAGAACGGCCCGGTCAAGGGTCTGACCCTGGCCCACGGCCTCGCTTTGCTCAACGTCGAAGGCACCGGCATGATCGGCGTGCCCGGCACGGCCGAGCGCGTGTTCGCCGCGCTGCGCGCCGCGCGCGTCTCGGTGGTGATGATCTCGCAGGGCTCGAGCGAGCATTCGATCTGCTGCGTGGTCAAGCTCGCCGAGGCCGACACCGCGCGCGCCGCGATCGAAGGCGCGTTCGCGCGCGAGCTGCATGCCGGCCAGATCAACGGCGTGCAAGTGTCGCGCGATATCAGCGTTCTGGCCGTGGTCGGCGACCGCATGGCCGGCGTACCCGGCGTTGCCGCGCGCCTGTTCGATGCGCTGGCGCGCTCGCACGTGAACATCCGCGCGATCGCCCAGGGCGCCTCCGAGCGCAACATCTCGGTCGCGATTTCTAACGACCAGGCCACGCTCGCGCTGCGTGCCGCACACGCGGCATTCTGGCTGTCGCCGCAGACAATCTCGGTCGGCCTGATCGGCCCGGGCAAGGTCGGCGCGGCCCTGCTCGATCAGATCTCGGCCGCGGCGCCGCGCCTGCGCCGCGAGGCCGGCTTGGACCTGCGCCTGCGCGCGATCCTGTCGACCAAATACCTGCTCGCAGACGAGCGCGATCTCGGCGCGAATTGGCGCGACCGTGACGGCGATTTCGTCGGCAACGACATCGACGGTTTCATGAAGCACCTGATCGCCGCGCATCTGCCGCACACGGTCATCGTCGACTGCTCCGGCAGCAACGAGGTCGCGGCGAAATATCCGCAGTGGCTCGCCGCGGGCATCCATGTGATCACGCCGAACAAGCAAGCCGGCGCCGGCCCGCTCGACCGCTACCGCGCAATAAAAGCTGCAGCGGCGCAGAGCGGCGCGCGCTTCCGCTACGAAGCGACCGTCGGTGCCGGTCTGCCCGTGATGCAGACCCTGCGCGACTTGATCGACACGGGCGACGAGCTGACCGCAGTGGCGGGGATTTTTTCCGGTACGCTGGCGTGGCTGTTCAATCGATACGACGGCAGCATCGCGTTTTCCGAGCTCGTCCGCGAAGCGCACAAGCTCGGCTACACCGAGCCCGATCCGCGCGACGATCTTTCCGGCATCGACGTGGCGCGCAAACTGGTCATCCTTGCGCGCGAAGCGGGACGCGAGCTCTCGTTGGAAAACGTCGCAGTCGAGAACCTCGTGCCGTCTCCATTGCTCGGCGCGGGGCGCGAAGAATTCATGTCGCGCCTGAGCGAACTCGACGCGCCGATCGCCGCGCGCCTCGCCGCGGCGAAAGCGAAAGATCGCGTGCTGCGCTACGTCGCCCAGCTCGACAAGGACGGCAAGGCCAGCGTCGGCCTCGTCGAGCTGCCGCGCTCGCATACGTTCGCCAACCTGCAGCTGACCGACAACGTCGTGCAGTTCTCGACCAAACGCTACAACAGCAATCCGATGGTGATCCAAGGCCCCGGCGCGGGCCCCGAGGTCACCGCTGCCGGCGTGTTCGCCGACCTGCTGCGCGTCGCCGCCTCGCTCGGTGCGCGCGTATGAGGATGGAAGCGACGGCGTTCTCGCCCGCCTCAATCGGCAACCTCGGCATCGGCTTCGACATCCTCGGCCAGAGCTTCGCCGGCGCCGGCGACCGCGCCACGGTGCGTCGTATACAAAGCGGCAAAGTCCAGATTTCCGCCATCCGCAACGCACCGGTTGCGCTGCCGCTCGAAGCCGAAAAAAACACCGCCGGCGCCGCGCTGATCGCACTGCGCGAGGCGCTCAAGTTGCCGTTCGGCTTCGAGGTCGAACTCGACAAGGGTATTCCGTTCGGCTCGGGCATGGGCGGCTCGGCGGCTTCGTGCGTCGCCGCGCTCGTCGCCGCGAACGCACTGCTCGACGCACCACTCAGCGTCGAACAGCTGTATCCGCATGCGCTCGCCGGCGAAGCCGTCGCCAGCGGCGGCCGCCACGGCGACAACATCGGACCGATGCTGCTCGGTGGGGTCGTACTCGCCACGCTCGATCATCTGGTCAGGATTCCGGTGCCGGAAAATTGGCACAGCGTGCTTGTCCATCCCGATGCAGTGCTCGAAACGCGGCGTGCACGCGAAGCGCTCAAGGGCGCGTACGCGATCGGCGACTTCGTTGCACAGAGCGCGAATCTCGCCCTCGTCCTTGCTGGTTGCCAGCGCGGCGACGCCAGCCTCGTGCGCGCCGGACTGAACGACGTGCTCGTCGAACCGCGCCGCGCGCCGCTGATCGAAGGCTTCGCCCGCGTCAAGCAGGCCGCGCTCGATCAGCGCGCGATGGGCGCCAGCATCTCCGGTGCCGGCCCGTCCGTATTCGCTTGGTTCGAGTCACGCGCCGAAGCGGAAGTCGCCGCACCAGCAATGCAGGCCGCCTTCGCCGATGCCGGCATCGCCAGCGAATCCTTCATCTCCCCCGTCAACGGGCCCGCAGCGCACGTCATCGCATGAAATACATCAGCACACGAGGAAACTCCCCCGCACTCGGACTTTCCGCCGCACTCGCCGCGGGACTCGCGCCCGACGGCGGCCTGTACGTGCCGCAATCTCTGCCGAAGCTTGCGCCATCCGACTTCGATGGCTGCAACGACCTGCCCGCCATCGCCACGCGCCTGCTCGCGCCGTTCTTCGTCGACGACGCGCTCGCAGCCGAACTGCCTGCGATCTGCGCGCAGGCATTCACCTTCGACGCGCCGCTGCGCGCGCTGGCCACGCCAGGCGACCACGTACTCGAACTGTTCCACGGACCCACCGCCGCGTTCAAGGATTTCGGCGCGCGCTTCCTCGCCGCCTGCATGCAGCGGCTTCCGCGCGAGACGGACAAGCCGCTGACGATCATCGTCGCGACCTCGGGCGACACCGGCGCGGCGGTCGGCGCAGCCTTCGCGGGACTGCCCGGCTTCAAGGTCGCGATCCTCTATCCCGACGGCCGCGTCTCGCCACGCCAGGCGCACCAATTGGGCGCATTCGGCGGCAATGTGCGCGCCTTGCGCGTCGACGGCGCGTTCGACGACTGTCAGCGTATGGCCAAGCAGGCGCTGAGCGACAACGCGCTGCGTGCGGTCGCGCCGCTCAGTTCCGCCAACAGCATCAGCCTCGGCCGTCTGCTGCCGCAGATGAGCTACTACGCCGATTCCTCGCTGAAGCACTTCCGCGCAAGCGGTTCGCCCCTCAACTTCGTCGTGCCGACCGGCAACCTCGGCAATGCCGTCGCCTGCGTACTCGCGCGCGCCTGCGGTCTGCCGATCGGACGCATCGCACTCGCGACCAACGCCAACCGCGTGCTGCCGGACTTCTTCGCCGGCGCCGACTACACCGCACAGTCGAGCGTCGCAACGATCGCGAACGCGATGGACGTCGGCGCGCCGAGCAACTTCGAGCGACTGGCATGGCTGTATCAGGACGCCGCCACTCTGCGCCGTGAGTTCGTCTCCATGTCGGTCGATGACGCGGCGATCCGCGCAACGATCCGCGAACGCCACAAGCGTTACGGCGAAATCTTCTGCCCGCACACCGCCACGGCGATCCACCTGCTCGAACGACTGCGCGCGCAGGGCACCGAGGGCGACTGGTCCGTAGTCGCCACGGCACATCCGGCCAAATTCGACAGCATCGTCGAGCCGTTGATCGGTGCCACGGTTTCCGTGCCACCCAGCCTCGCTGCCCTGCTCGCACGCCCGGCGCACGCCGATCCGCTGGCGAACGAGTACGCCGCGCTGCGCGCGGTGCTTGTCGGCAACTGACCGGCGCGAACTGCCATCTGGAATTTTCCGCGCCGAATACTTGGCGGAAATGCCGCGGGGCTGTATGATATGCGGCTCGGCGCGAGCCTGCCTCGCGCTGACCCGATTCGGGGTGGTAGCTCAGCTGGGAGAGCGTCGCGTTCGCAATGCGAAGGTCGGGAGTTCGATCCTCCTCCACTCCACCAAATCTTGTTTCAAGACATTCCAAGCAGACCCTAAACCCCGCCGAAAGCGGGGTTTTTCTTTGGCTTCTTGTCCCCGTTGTTCCCGAACGTTCCTCGTCAGCTTGGGATAGCAAGGGGCAACTATCGAGTTGGTGGTTAGCGATCGCAGGAAAAGCCGTTGAGTCGACGTGATAGGCGAGCGGTCTGTTTTGCGCTTGTAGTAGTAATACGGCCAAGACTCGAAGGCTCGTCGTGTCTCACGATTCCAACCAAGTAAGCGCTCGGATCTTCGCGTTCTATCTGCACGACCAGCCCGACGACCGCGGTCGGCGGCTAGCCGATGTCCTCGCGCGTGGCGACGATTGGCTCGAGCGCACACAAGGGTATATGCAATGGCTTTTCCCGCTTCCCGAGCCGAGCGGATCGAACCCGCATGCGCCGCTACTCGACAGCGACACGATCGCCGCGTTCAGAGCGAACGACGTGATACGCGATCGACTGCGCAGCGCGTATTTGCGCATGCTGTGCTTCTACGGCTTGCGCGAACGCACATGGCACGTTGAGAAGGGCGAGAACTGGGACGACCGCAAAGCCAAATGGGCGACAGCACCAACGCACAATAACTTGCGCATCTCACACATCCTACGAAGCATGTGCTTGCTTGGACTCCGCTCCGAGGCCGAGGCGTTCAAAGGCTGCCTGATACGGCTCGCACGATTGGACCCGGACTGCAACTTTGGCGAGCAAGCGCTCGCCTATTGGTGCGGAGCGACGGCGGATGCAGACCCAGGAAGAGAGAACTGAGGACAAGTCAGGCTGGCAATCAAACAGCATTCCTAACGATCGAAGTGCTTTCGGCCATCGGAGTCGTGCCGTCCAGATCGAGCTGATGCAGATACTTCAGGTCGGTCGTCGAGTGGCGGTGAGGTAGACACCGAATTCAGTAGCCGCTCGCGTGAAATAGTGCGACGCGACTCGCAACTACTGCCTCAATGCGGCACGCAGCATCGTCGCAAATGCCGCCGGCTTGCTCTTCCGAATCGTCACCCGTGGTGTCTGGTGCCAATTCGCCGCGCGCTGGATGGCCGCGGCGACATCGGCAAGCAGCACCGCATCAGGCTCGACTTCGGGTTCGAGAAAGATCGCCTTGACCTCGAACTCGCCGCTGGCACGGTGTGCCTTCGCATCGAGCCGGCCGATCAGGCGTCCGCGATGCAGAATCGGCAGCACGAAATAACCGTAGCGCCGTTTGTGGCCCGGCACGTAGCATTCGATCGTGTAGTCGAAGCCGAACATCGCGCTCGCGCGCTCGCGATGCCAGACCACCGGATCGAACGGCGACAGCAGCGCGGTATGCGTCGCGCGCAGCGCGCCACGCGCGGCACGCGCGAGCAGCAGCGCATGGTCGCGATGCACGTAACCCGGATTCTCCCAACCGCGCACCTCGACACGGATCAGCTCGCCCGATTCGACATGCGGTTCCAACGCTGCATCCTTGAATTTCTTGTACAGACGGAAATAGTCGTCGATCCAGCGCGCCTGGGTGATGCCAAGCGCACGCACCGCGCCGACCAGGAACTCGCGGCGGATGTCCGCTTCGTCGAGCCGCGTATCAGCATCGATGGATGGCGCTTTACTCGGGCCATTCGCTACGCGAATGTTCGCGCGCGCTCGGGCGCGCGCAGTGGCCAGCACGCGCTCGCTGAGGTCGTAGACGCGCTGGAAATTCTCGCGCCGCGCGATCATCAGCTCGCCCAGGACGAAACCGGCTTCGAGCCAACGCTTCTCGTTCGATCGGTTCCACCAGCCGCCAACGCCTTTGATCTGGCGCTCAAAGTCGGACGACTTTACCGCGCCGTTCGCGCGCACATGTTCGATCAGCGCCGCGACCTCGGCGCGGTGCTCGCGCTGCATGCGCGCAGCGCTCTTGTGCGCCCAATGTCCCGCGCGGATCGGCGACGGATGCCGATGCAGGCCCAAGTCACCGATCGGCGCGAAACAGGCCTCGTGCGCCCAGCATTCAAAGATGTCGGCGTGCGCCAGCGCTTCGTCCAGCCAGCGCGGCTCGTAGTCGCCGAGGCGCGAGAACAAAACCAGGTAGGGGCTGCGCGCAACGACGTGGATCGTGTCTATCTGCAGCAGGCGCATGCGTTCGATCGCGGCGCGCACGGCCTTGCGTGTGGCCCGCGCGCGCGCAGGCACGAGCAGACCCTGGGCCGCCAGATGCAGGTTGCGTGCCTGCTGCAGGCTCAATTTCAGCATTCTGCAGTTATCCGGCAGTCATCCAATACAGAACTCCGTGCGTTCATTCAGGTCGAACTTGCTTGCCAATTCCCGCCTGGAGAATGTCTATGAATGCCGTCTCATGTGCTGCGATCACCGTCTCCCTCCTTTTTGCTGCCGCGACACCGTGCTTGGCGCAGGACACGGTACGGCATCTCGCCGATGCACAGGGCCATGAGGTCATTGTGCGCACCGGCATGCCCGCCCCCGATCGCTACGGCCCCAAGCCGACATTTGCCGAACTGGACCGCAACCACGACGGCTCGGTCAGTCGCGAGGAAGCCGAGGCATTTCCACCGCTTGCCAACGATTTCGATTTCGTCGCGCAGAACGGCGAGCGCATTTCGCCGCGCCAGTACGCGCAGTGGGATTATCGCTGATCGCCTCGTAACCCCCAAAAAAAACCCCGGCCTTTCGCCGGGGTTTTTTATAAAGAATCAGTGATGGCCATGGTGACCAATCGGCCCGGCGTGCCCACTACCGCCACGCCCGCCCCAATAGCCGCCGTGGCCGCCGCGCCAAGGACCGCTGTAGCGGTGGCCACCCCAATATCCGCCATAGAAGCCGAGGCTGAGCGACGGCCCGTAGCCATACCACCCCGGACCGTACCAGTAGGGATCGTAGTAGCCGTAATAAGCCGGCGCCGGCGCGTAGTAGCCGACGTCGCTGTCATCGTAGTCGACGACGGCGTTGCCGTTGCGCCCGTCGTAGACGACACCGGTGCGCACCGGATAATAAACGCAGCCGCCCAAGCCGAGGCCGGCTGTGGCAAGCAAGGCAATGACCGTGGATTTGACGACCGCATTCATGACGCACTCCGCCGCGTGGGATACGTGGAAAATATACGCCTGACGGGCTAAATCAAGTCTGAGCGGCGGCGTTCACGAAACTTCACTCAGCTGCCAGCAATCTTGTCGACCCAGGCGGCGAACGCGTGCATGAACTTGCGCAGGAATTCCTGCGTCGTCGGCACGAGCGAGCCATCAGGCTGGACGAGCTTGTCGAAGCCACTCAGATAGACCTCCGGCTGCTGCATCAGCGGCACGTCGAGGAAGACCATCGACTGACGCAGGGCGTGGTTCGCGCCGAAGCCGCCGATGTTGCCGATCGAACCGCTCACGATCGCGCCGGGCTTGCCGGCCCAGACGCTTTTGCCGTACGGACGCGAGCCCACGTCGATCGCGTTCTTGAGCGCACCTGGCACGGACCGGTTGAATTCCGGTGTGACGAACAGCAATCCCTGCGCGGCGCGCACCTGATCGCGGAACCGCTGCCACGACGGCGGGGGCGCCTCCGTCTCGAGATCGAGGTTGTACAGCGGCAGGTCGCCGATCTCGACGATTGCGGGCTTGAGCGATGACGGCGCGAGTGCGATCAGGTTCTCTGCGATCTTGCGGCTGATCGATTCCTTGCGCAGGCTACCGACGATAACGGCGATATTCTTCGTGCCCATGCGAAAACTCCTGTCTGTGTGGTGGATTCAAACGCAAACGTCTTGCCGCTCGGTACCCGTCCTCAGAATCGCGGGTTGGTGAGCTGCTGCAGAAACGCCGAGAACACGCGCGGCTCGGCCAGCAAGGTGAAGGCGACGCCGTAGGCACCGCCCCACAGATGCGCGCTGTGGTTGACGTTGTCGCGTCCCTGGCGCTCCATATAGATCGAATATGCCACGTACGCCACCGCATAGAGAATCGCCGGCATCGGCACGAACCAGACGTATATCCGCGACCACGGGCTGAGCAGGATGAAGGCAAACAGCACGGCTGACACGCCGCCAGACGCACCGAGACTGCGGTAGGCGGGATTGTCCTTGTTCGCGAAATAGCTCGGCAGGATCGCCACCACCACCGCGCCCGCATAGAACAGGGCAAAACCGAACGGCCCCAGTACCTGCTCGTAGAATCCCTCCAGCAGCCTGCCGAAGAAGTACAACGTGATCATGTTGAACAACAGATGCGCGCCATCCGCATGGATCAGCGCATGGCTGAGAAAGCGGTAGTACTGGCCGCGCTTGACCGCGGGTGGCCAGAAGATCAGCTTGTCGATCAACTGCGCGTTGTTAAAGCCGAGGAAGGAAATGAGGCAGGTGACAGCAATGATTGAAATGGTCGTGAGCATTTGAATCCTGGAATTTAGGGCGCCCTTTGGAAGTTCCTGACATATGCCGGGTTATGCTTGCGCCTGTAGCGCAATGGTAGAGGAAAAACCATGCTGACGATCCACGCCGCGCATCCGGCCGCGTGCAGCGTATGGAAATCTGGCACGGCCGCGCCCAGCGGCACACCGGTCTGGCTCGATCTGCTCGATCCGGATGCCGCCGAGCGCGCCGAAGCCGAACGCGTGCTCGGCGCGAAACTGCCGCAACGCGATCAGATCAGCGCGATCGAACTCTCAAGCCGCCTGCATGCGGACAACGAGATACTGCGCCTCAATATCCCCGCCTTCGTGCGCGCCGAATCGGGCAAGGGTGCGATGACGCCACTCGGTTTCGTGCTGACGCCGAAGCTGCTCGTCTCGATCCGCTACGCCGAGTCGCTCGCCTTCGCGCACACGAGCAAGCTCGCGACTGCTGCCGATGCGCCGAACGGCAGCGTCGAGACCTTCATCGCGTTGATCGAGGCAATCGTCAACATCGCCGCCGATCGCATGGAAGAAACCAGCGGCGAGTTGTCGAAACTGTCGCGCGCGGTGTTTTCCGACGAGCGCGGCCAGCGTGGCCTGCTGCGCGGCGCGCTGTTCAAGGTCGGCGCGATGCAGCGCCAGATCGTGCAGCTGCGCGCGGCCATGCTCGGCGTGTCGCGCGTGATCGCCTATCTCTGCGAAACCGCGCCGACCTGGATCGACAAGAAGCATCTGCAGCGGCTGAAGACGATGCAGACCGACATTGCCTCGCTCAACGAATTCGACCAGCAACTGTCCGACCGCCTGCAGTTCCTGCTCGATGCCGTGCTCGGCTTCATCAACAACAACCAGAACGACATCATGAAGGTGCTCACTATCGTCTCGGTCGTGACGATCGGGCCGATGACATTCGCCGGCATCTGGGGCATGAACTTCAAGTCGATCGCCGAATACGACTGGCCGCACGGCTACGCAATGGCGTTGACGGTCATGGCGATAAGCGTGATCGTGCCGCTCGCGATATTCAAATGGAAAAAGTGGTTCTGATCGGCAGCGCATGACTTCCGGCAGTATCTTGCCGTGCAGCGCGCGCCTAGCCTGATGCAATCGCATCGGGGAGGAGCGCGATGAAGACCCTGCTGTTCGCCTGCGCGGCCGTGCTTGCTGCCACGCAGTCCTGGGCCGCCGAAACGACAACCGTCGCTCCTGGCGTGGATCTGATTCCCGGCACCTTCGTTCCCGGCCGCCAGCCCGACGGCAACAGTTTGGTTTTTCGCACCGCAGATGGCCTTGTCGTGTTCGACAGCGGACGCCATGCCGAGCACACCCAGCGCATCCTCGATTTCGCGAAAGGCGCGAAGTTGCCGATCAAAGCCGTGGTCAACAGCCACTGGCATCTCGACCATATCGGCGGCAATCTGCGCATCCGCGCGGCGTATCCCGATGTCCGCGTCTACGCGAGCATCGCGATCGACGGCGCGATGGGCGGTTTCCTCGCCGACTACCGCAAGCAATTGGTCGACGCGATCGCGCAGACCAAGGACGAAAAGACCGTGCAGTCGTACCGCGATGAGGTCGCGCTCATCGATGCGGGTCGCGCGCTGTATCCGGACGAGGTCATAGCCAAGTCGGGCACGCGCCGCATCGCTGGACATCGTTTCGACGTGCGCCTGCAGGCACGCGCGGTGACCGCGGGCGATGTATGGATCTACGATCCGACCACGCGCACGCTCGCCGCCGGCGACCTCGTCACCCTGCCCGTTCCACTGTTCGACACTGCCTGCCCTGCGCGCTGGCAATCGGCGCTGGCCGAGCTCGAACGCGTGCCGTTCGATACTCTGGTGCCGGGACACGGCGCACCGATGCAGCGCGCGCAATTCGCGACCTACCGCCGCGCTTATGCGAATCTTCTCGATTGCGCGGCATCGAGCAAGGACAAGAACGCCTGCATCGACGGCTGGCTCACCGACGCCAAGCCGCTGCTGGCCGATGCCGATTCGAGCTTTGTGCGTACACTGGCCGGCTACTACATCGACAATTCACTGCGCGCGCCGAAGGCGAAAATCGACCGGCTCTGCGATGCGGACATGAAACAGCACTGACCTGATTCGCTGCCGACAACCCGAGGAGACGTCCATGCATCGTCTGTTGCTCGTCGCCGCTCTCATCGCCGCTTCCACGGCCATTGCTGCGCCACCACCCGCAGGCTGCCCTGCAAGTGCAAGCGAATACCATCAGTTCGATTTCTGGATCGGCAAATGGGAGGTGCGCGACCCCAGCGGCAAGGCCGTGCTCGGCCACAGCCGCATCGAAGCAGTCAGCGACGGCTGCGGCATCAGCGAGCACTGGGCCGGCGCCAAGGGCAGCAATGGCGTCAGCTACAACGCCTGGGACGCTGACTCGAAACGCTGGCAGCAGTTCTGGATCGGCAACCAGCCGAACGGCGTGCTGCAACTCGAAGGTGGCATCGAGCAAGGCAGCATGGTGCTCAGCGGTTCGAAGACTAACGTGCAGACCGGCAAGCCGCAGCGCCAGCGCATCACCTGGACACCGAACCACGACGGCAACGTGCGCCAGCTCTGGGAGTCATCGGACGACGACGGCAAAACCTGGACGACCGCATTCGACGGCATCTATCACAAACAAACTAATTGATCGCGTCGGGCGGGCCGTCGCACGCCTTGCCGTACACCTCGACCGCTCAGTTCGGCTTTGCTACCGCGCCGAGTCGCGAAGCATGGCTGGAAACGATCTTCCATTCGCCGCCACGCTTGATCCAGGTGTCGGTGAACTGGAAATCGCCGGTGAAGCTCTTGCCGCCCGACTCGCCCTTGAGCGAGGTGATGCCGTTGACGATCGCGGCATCGCCGTAGAAACGAATCTTTTGATCGTGGTTGCGGAACTCGCTGTAGCGCGGGTCTTGCTTCGTCGCCTCGGCGATGTCGCCGTCGCGCCCGCTCACGCCGCCACGCGAATCGGTCAATGTGTAGCGCTCATCCTCGATGCGCGCGATGGTCTTCGCGTCCGCGCTGCGGAAAGCCTCGCACAGCGCGGCTTCAGCGCGGCGCAACCCGGCCTCATCCGCGGCCTCCTGCGCGTGCAGCGTGGATTGAACGGCGACCGCACACAACAGCATCCACGTACAAATCAACGTCGATTTCATCGTTCGGTCTCCGATTGAACCCATGCGATGAAAACAAACATGCGGATTCCGAACAAGGGCCGTTCGTACTCGCAACGACAGAGCCAAGCGTTGCAATTGTTGCGCGGACTCTCGATATGTTCAGCCAGCGACCGGCGCCGGCATGCAGCTCAGCACTGCTGGTATTTCCAATTGCGCTGTTTGCCTTCGGCCATCCATGTGACCGCCTGCGCGACGCGGCTCGCCCGCGTTTCCGCGCGCTTGGCCTCGCTGATCCATTCAACGTATTCGCGCTTGCAGCTTGGGCTGAAGGCTTCGTACGTCACCGCCGCCTTCTTGTTTTTCTTCAACGCTGCGGCGAGGTCATCGGGGGTTGCAGGCGCCGGCTTCGGCGCCTTGCGCGGTTTGGGTGGCGCGGCCGCGCGCTCGTCGGAAAGCTTCATCGCCTGTTTCAAGTATCCGACCAGCGTCTTCTTCGACGGCAGGTCGTTGAGCGAGGCAATGCGGCCGAACTGACCCATCGCGTCATCGCGCTTGTCCTCGTTGCCGACCAGGCCGCGGCCGCCCCAGAATCCGAATGCGCAATGCTGCTTGAACGCGGCGATGCCGCACAGGATACGGCCGTGGTAAAGGAATGACGGCATGCCCCACTTGATCGCCTCTTCGACCTCGGGGCAGCCCTCATGGATCACCGCGCGCAGGTATTCGAGGATCGGCCGGGCAAAGTCGGCCGACTTGGCGATGTAGGCATCGACTCTCGAATCGTGTTTGCCCATGCATCTACTCCTGCACTCGTCCCTGATCACGAGATCAAGAAGCGTCCATCCATGGCCGCACTTTTCAACAAATCCTATGCTTCGGGGCGCATGTATGGAAACAGCAGTACATCGCGAATCGAGGGGACGTCGGCGAGCAGCATGACCAGGCGGTCGATGCCGACGCCGAGGCCGCCGGTCGGCGGCAGGCCGACCTCGAGCGCGCGGATGTAGTCGGCATCGAAATGCATCGCCTCGTCGTCGCCGGAGTCCTTGGCTTCGACCTGCGCCTTGAAGCGCGCAGCCTGGTCTTCCGGATCGTTCAATTCCGAAAAACCATTTGCGATTTCCTTGCCGCCGATGAACAGTTCGAAGCGGTCGGTGACTTCGGGGTCGTGGTCATTCGCGCGCGCGAGCGGCGAGACTTCGGTCGGATGCGTGGTGATGAAGGTCGGTTGGATCAGCGTCTGCTCGACCGTCTTCTCGAAGATTTCGAGCACGATCTTGCCCCAGCCATAGCCGGACTTCACATGTACACCGAGCGCCTGCGCATGCGCCGCGATCTTGGCGCGATCGCGCAGGTCCGCGCGTGCGATCTGCGGGTTGTGTTCGAGCACGGCGTCTTCCATCTTCCAGCGGCGGAACGCGGGGCCGACATCGATCTCGCGCTCTTCCCAGGTCAGCGCAGTCCTGCCGACCACGTCGCGCGCCGCGGTGCGGATCATTTCCTCTGTGATGTCCATGATCTCGTTGTACGTGGCGTAGGCCTGGTACAGCTCGAGCATGGTGAACTCGGGATTGTGCCGCGTCGACACGCCCTCGTTGCGGAAATTGCGGTTGATTTCGTAGACGCGCTCGAAGCCGCCGACGGTGAGACGCTTGAGGTACAACTCCGGCGCGACGCGCAGGTAGAGGTCGAGATCGAGCGCATTGTGGTGCGTGACGAACGGCCGCGCGGTCGCACCGCCGGGGATCACATGCATCATCGGCGTTTCGACTTCGAGGAAGCGCTTCGCGTCGAGAAAGTTGCGCAGATGGCGCACAATTTTGGAGCGCAGCTCGAACACGCGCCGCGATTCGGGCGTGACGATCAGGTCGACATAGCGCTGGCGATAGCGTTGTTCGACGTCGGCCATGCCATGCCACTTGTCCGGCAGCGGGCGCAGCGACTTGGTCAGCAGGCGCAGCTTGTCCACCTTGACCGAAAGCTCGCCGGTCTTGGTGCGCATCAGCGCGCCCTCGGCGCCGACGATGTCGCCGATGTCCCAAGTCTTGAACGGCTTGTACGTTTCCTCGCCGACCGTGTTGATCTGCACGAACAACTGGATGCGACCGGTCATGTCCTGGATGTGCACGAACGCGAGCTTGCCGGTGTCGCGCTTGCTCATCATGCGGCCGGACACCTTCACACGGCGCGCCGCGGCCTCGACTTCTTCGGCCGTCTTTCCATCGAACTCGGTGACCAGATCGCCCGCAAACGCATCCGGCGCGAAGTCGTTCGGAAATGCGATGCCTTGCGCGCGCAGCGCACGCAGCTTCTCGCGGCGCTCGGCGATCAGCTTGTTTTCGTCCTGCGGAGTCGCAGTCGTTGTCGTCGCTTGTGGTTCGTTGCCACTCATCGGATTCGTTCCAAAAACAAAACTTAAGCGTCGGTGCGCTTCGCGCCAGCTTCGAGACCGGCCTTCAAACTGCCCTCGATGAACTCGTCGATATCGCCGTCGAGCACTTTCTGCGTATCGCTGCGCTCGATGCCGGTGCGCAGGTCCTTGATCCGCGACTGGTCGAGCACGTAGTTGCGGATTTGGCTGCCCCAGCCGATATCCGACTTCGTCGCCTCGACCTTGTCTTTCTCAGCGTTGCGCTTCTGCACCTCGAGTTCGTACAGCTTCGCTTTGAGCATCTTCATCGCACGATCGCGGTTCGCATGCTGCGAGCGCTCGGTTTGACAGGCGACGACGACGCCCGTCGGCACATGCGTGATGCGCACGGCCGATTCGGTCTTGTTGACGTGCTGGCCGCCGGCGCCCGAAGAACGATACACGTCGGTCCTCAGGTCAGCCGGGTTGATGTCGATGTCAATGTCGTCGTCGACTTCGGGTGAGACGAACACCGAAGTGAAGCTCGTATGCCGGCGGTTGTCCGAATCGAACGGCGACTTGCGCACGAGCCGGTGCACGCCGATCTCGGTCTTGAGCCAGCCGTAGGCGTACTCGCCCTCGACCCGGAACGTCGCGCTCTTGATGCCGGCGACTTCGCCCGCAGAGGCTTCCATCAACTCGGCCTTCCAGCCCTTGTTCTCGGCCCAGCGCAAATACATGCGCAGCAGCATTTCGGCCCAGTCCTGCGCCTCGGTGCCGCCGGCGCCGGCCTGGATGTCGACGAAGGCATTGTGCGAATCCATCTTGCCCGAGAACATGCGCTGGAATTCGAGCGTCTCGACATGTCGGGACAGTTTGTCGACGTCGTCGGATACCGCCTGCGCGGTACCTTCGTCGTTTTCGGCATCGGCCAGTTGCAGCAGCTCGTCGGCGCCGCCAAGGCTCTCGGTCAGCTCGCGGATGCCGGTCACGATTTTGTCGAGCGATGCGCGCTCCTTGCCGAGATTCTGCGCGCGTTGCGGATCGTCCCAGATGTTGGGATTTTCGAGTTCGCGGCTTACCTCTTCGAGACGTTCGGCTTTCGTCTCGTAGTCAAAGATACCCCCTAAGCGAGGCGACACGCGCCCGCAGGTCCGCAATGCGGGCGTGGATGGGGTTGGTTTCGATCATGATGCAACACGAGTGAAAAGTCGGTCGCGAAGGATAGCAGGTGGCGCAGGTCAACGAGTAGACCGCAAAGCCGTCGACGGCTCCCGGCCCGGCTGTGCCTTTCCGACTTCTTCAGCGAGCGACGGCTCACCTAGCCCGTGCGAAGTCGCTGATCCAGTTCGTCTCCCAGGTCTTGCCACCGTCGGCCGAGCAAGCCTGTTCCCAGCGCGACGAGTTCGCGGTGATGCGCGACCAGATGACGCGGGTCTTGATCGGACGTCCGTCGAGCTCATCGTCGGCGAGCAGTGTACCCACGCCGTCGACGAAGGCGCCGCGCTGTGGCGAAGTGAATTGCGTCGGGTTGCGGCCGTCGAGCCACCAGCTCGACCATTGCTTCGACTTGGGATCGAAGGTGCGCATACCGATGCCGCGGATCGTGCCGCTGGGGGCATTCATCACGTTGTCGCCGACATTGCCGTGGCCGCCGAGGACCGGCCAGTTCACGAGGGTACCGTCGAACTCGTCCCAGTCGTTGCTGCCGGCCAGCCGCTGCCGCAGCTTGCGATGCTGCACCTTCCAGCTACCGACCAGAAACGAGAAATCCTTGGGCGCGTCGGGCAGCAGCGCAACCGGGCTCGGCTTGGGCGACGTGCGCGTGAACCAGTTGCGCCAGTTGATCTCCCAGGTTTTGCCGTCATCCGCGGAGAACGCCTGCTCCCACCACGGCCGCTTGCCGTGCAGGTCCTGCCATTTGAAGCGCATGATGATGGGGCGCCCCTTGAAGTCGGCTTTGCCGAGGAACGTGCCAAGGCCGTTCTCGAAGCGGCCGCGCACCGGCACGTCGATGACTGCGGGTTCGCGTCCGTCGACCCACCAGATCGCCCATAGATCCGTTGCCGGGTCGTACGCGCGCACGGTCAAGCCGCGGTATGTTCCTCCGGGCAACTCCACAATGTTGTCGTCGATGTTGCCCAGTCCACCCAAGGCGAGCCACAGCGAGCTTTTGCCGGCGAATTCTTCCCAATGCGTGTCGCCGACGAGGCGTTCCTTCAACCGGCGATGAAAGACGTCCCAACTTCCGACGAGCCAGTCCCAGTCGTGCGCGCGCAGGGCGAGATCCGGACCTGCAGCCACATTCGCGCCGGTTGGCGCCGACAGTGCACGCAATGAAGGCCAACCCGTGGCAACCACACCACCCGAGCAAGCCAGGAGGGTCAGGAACTCGCGACGCGTCTGCACAACCATGGAAATCCTCGTTTGCACCGAGCTGGTCGGCATAGCGTGCCCGCGGGTGCGCATGGTTGACAACGCAGAAATCCGGCTACAGGCTAAGGCAGACTTATGCTAAATCCCCGCCGCCTTCCCTCGCTGGCTTCGATCCGCGCTTTCGAGGCGGCGGCACGCCATGGCAGCTTCGCCAAGGCGGCGCAGGAGCTGGACACCACGGCCGCTTCGGTGAGCTATCACGTACGCTGCCTCGAACGAGAAACCGGCGTTCGCTTGTTCGTGCGCTTCGCCCAACATGTGGAGTTGACCCAACCCGGTGCGCTGGTCGCACGCGAAGCGACAACGGCATTCGATTCTCTACGCGCAAGCTTCCTGCACGCGGCTAACGCCGAAGAGACGCGCCTGTCGCTCACGACCCTGCCCAGCCTGGGCACGAGCTGGCTGACACCGAAGCTCGGACGCTTCCGCGCGAAACACGCGGACATCGCGTTGGAAATCGACCTCTCCGCCGATGCCCAGGATCTGAGCGGCGGTCGCTATGACGCAGCGATCCGCAATGGCCATGGCGGTTGGCCGGGCCTGCGTACGCACGAACTGTTCCCGAGCGTCTTCATGCCGCTGTGCTCGCCCGCGTTGAAGGAGGCGGCCAAGGCGCTCGAAGATCCGCAGCGGGCGCTCGAGGTGCCCTTGCTGGGACGTCCGGACTGGTGGGCCTTGTGGTATCGCGCGCGCGGCCGCGCAGACCTGCCCGCTTCCAGCCACTTCGGTCCGTTGCTTTCCGCGGAATACCTCGACATCGCAGCCGCCGTGGCCGGGCAAGGCATCGCGATCGGGTCGCCGATCCTGTTCCGCACCGAAATCGACGCGGGCCGTCTCATCCCCGCACACGATTTGGTCGTCGGTACCGGCCGCATATTCTGGTTTGCCTATCCGATCGCACGCGAGCAAAGCCGCAAGATCGGCGCGTTTCGCGACTGGCTCGCGGACGAGGCGTCGCGCGATCGGCATGCCGCGCACATGTTCCTGCGCAAGCTCAAGACTGTCGAATCCGCCCCCTGAGGCGGTGCCGTTCCTTCGATCCGTTTAGACGGCTTTTTCGACGTGCCGCAGCAGCAATTGCAGGCGGCGTGTGCCGTTCCATTCGTTGACCTCGAGCGCGTAGGCGGTGCGCAGGCGCGATGGCGGCGGTGTACCGTCGTAGCCGCCGAACCACATCGCCTCGACCGGCGCGGCGAGGCCATCGCGCAGCAGGCGCAGGCGCAGATGCGTTTCGCCGACGACGCGCCAATCGACGAGTACGAACTCACCATCGAACAGCGGCTCGGGAAACGCCTGCCCCCATGGCCCCGCATAGCGAAGCTGTTCGGCCAGATCGAGGGTGAGATCGTCCGCGCCGAGTTCGCCGTCGGTCAGCAGTACCGAATCGAGCTGCTCCGGGGCGATGCGCTCGCGCGCGACCATGTCGAACAATTCGCCGAAGCGGACAATGTTCGCGCGATCCAGGCTCAGTCCGGCCGCCATCGCGTGGCCACCGTAGCGCTGCAGCAAACCCGGCGCGCGCGCATCGATCTCGGCCAAGGCATCGCGCAAGTGGAATCCGTCGATCGAACGGCCGGAGGCCTTCACTTCATCGCTGCCTTCGCCGGCCGGCGCACAAGCGATCACCGGGCGGCTGAACCGCTCCTTGAGCTTCGAAGCAACCAGGCCGACGACGCCGTGATGCCAATCCGGCTCGTGCAAGACCATGCCGACCGGCAGGGACTGCGGGCCACGTTGTGCGAGCCATTGTTCTACTGCAGCTTCCGCTTGCTCGACCATGCCGGCCTGCAAATCGCGGCGTTCGTGGTTGATTGCCGACAGCATGTCAGCCAGTCTGCGTGCTTGCGCCGGGTCATCAGTCAGCAGACACTCGATTCCGAGGCGGATATCTTCGAGACGACCAGCCGCATTGATGCGCGGACCGACGACGAAGCCGAGATCGCTCGCCACCACACGCGCGGGATCACGCTTGCCGCTCGCCATCAGTGCGGCGATCCCGGCGCAGCCACGGCCGGCGCGAATGCGCTTCAAGCCGGCCTCGACGAGGATGCGGTTGTTGCGATCGAGCGGCACGAGGTCGGCGACGGTGCCGAGCGCGACCAGATCGAGCAGGGTCGACAGATCGGGTTCGGGCAAGTGACGTTCGGCAAAAAGACCTTGCGCACGCAGATGCCCACGCAGGGCAATCAGCAGGTAAAACATCACGCCGACGCCGGCCAGCGCCTTGCTCGGAAACGCATCACCGTCGAGATTCGGATTCACGATCGCATCGGCTTCGGGCAGAGTCTCACCCGGCAAGTGATGGTCGGTCACAATCACCCGCAAACCTTGTGCCTTCGCGGCCGCCACGCCCGCATGCGCGGCGACACCGTTGTCCACGGTGATCAACAATCCGTGACCGACGAGCCGCGGATTGCGCGCGATGAGTTCGTCGACTAGCGCAGCGCTCAAACCGTAGCCATGGGTGAAGCGATTCGGTACGCCGTATTCGACGCGCGTCGCGCCGAGCATGCGCAGGCCACGCATGGCTACGGCGGTTCCGGTCGCGCCATCGGCGTCGAAATCGCCAACGATCACGATGGGAGCATCCGCGCGCAGCGCGGCCTCGATCAGTTCGCAAGCATGCGTCGCGCCGCCGAGCTGTGTCGGCGCCAGCAGTGCAGCGAGGCGATGCTCGATTTCATTCGGCGAGATGATGCCGCGCGCAGCGAAAATCCGAGCCAGAACCGGGTGCGGCGACGACGGCCAATCACCAGGCGTGGCGGGCACAGTGCGGCGTTGGATGCGCGGCCGCGCGATCACGCCGTTGCCTTCGCGCGCCGCCAGAAACGCCAGCGATGGGCGGGTTTGACGACGTAACGCTCACCGCTTTCGAACAGCAGATCGAGTTGCGCGATTTGCCCGCGCTGCAAAGCGTCGGCCATCGGCCTGAGCCAATCGCGATCGAGCGCGGCGACGTCACGCTGATCGGCGAGATCGACGAGTATCGATTGCTTCTGTCCTGCGTCCCACGGAAAGGGGGTTTCCTGTTGCCGCGGGAAAAACAGTACTCCGCCCAGCTTGGCCAACGATACGACGACTTCGTCATCGCTGACGATGCGATCGAATCCGCAGTGCGCTCGTTGTGGCAATACGCCCGCCCCCCAGAACCACAGGCTGTTCACCGACGGCAACCCGCGTCGCGCGCGTTGCGCGTTGACCGGATGTTGGGTCAAGGTAATCTGCGCTTCATTGAGCAGGCTGCGCCAGCGACGCGCGTCGTCGCCTTCGGGCAAATGGTTGGCGAGGTCGTCGCCGAGCGCCTCTTCGGGCGCAGAAAACTTCGGCAGCTTCGCGCCGCGCTCGCAGCGCAGATACCAGCGTTCGGCATGCGGTGCGTCGAACACGAATCCGGCATCGCCGAACAACGGCTTCAACGTCTGCGCAAACGCTTCGGTCTCGTCAGCCGACAAACCCACGTTTCCGCAAGCAAGCAGGCGCAACGTCACGGCATCTGCCATCACGTACGCCGGGTCCGCACGCAACCACCGCGCTTCGCCGGCATCGTCCGCATCGATGCTGCGAGTCAGTGCCGCGGTCGGCAACTCGGCAGCATCAATCTCGAAACATTCGCGCAGCGCCGCCTCGCGCCCGTGCGCCGCATCGGCCCGGCGATCGCCGCGCGCGAGCCAATGCGCGACGGTCGTCGTAGCTTGCAGATGTCTGCGTGCAGGCAGCAGCAGGCTCAGTCGCATGGGAAACGCCGGGCCGCGCGGTCGTGTTGCTCAGATCTCGTAGCGCACGGCCACGATCTCGTAGCTCTTCACGCCGTTCGGCGCCTGAAACTCGAAGCTGTCACCTTCGTTCTTGCCGATCAACGCGCGCGCGAGCGGTGAGTTCACCGCGATCAGGCTCTGCTTGATGTCGGCCTCGAGATCGCCAACGATCTGATAGGTCACTTCACTCCCGCTCGCTTCGTCGACGAGATCGACCGTCGCACCGAACACGATCCTGCCGTTCGGATTGAGGCGGGAAGTATCGATCACTTCCGCGTAGCTCAGCGCCGCCTCGAGTTCCTGGATTCGGCCCTCGATGAAACCCTGCAGCTCGCGTGCGGCATGGTATTCGGCATTCTCCTTCAAGTCGCCGTGCGCGCGCGCCTCGGCGATCGCGGCGATGATGCGCGGGCGCTCGCTGGATTTGAGGCGTTCGAGTTCGCCGCGCAGGCGCTCGGCGCCCTTGGCGGTCAGCGGCGCACGCTTCATTCTTTCGTCCTCATGCGGTCAGTTCTCTATGCAGTTCTTGCAGGCTGTATACCTCACCGCCGCTGCGGAAGTCGAGCGAGTGGACGAGCGCGCGGGCGCCGGCCACCGTGGTCGAATAGGTGATGCGCTGCTGCAGCGCTTCGCGGCGGATCGAGAACGAATCGGCGATCGCCTGGCGCCCTTCGGTGGTGTTGACGATGAACACGATCTCGCCGTTCTTGATCGCGTCCAGAATATGCGGGCGACCCTCGAGCACCTTGTTGATGTACTCGCAGGCGACACCGTGTTCGACGAGGTAGGCGTGAGTGCCGGCGGTCGCGATCAGGCTGTAGCCGCGGCGGATCAGGTCCTGGGCGACAGGCAGCAGACGCGGTTTGTCCGCATCGCGCACCGAGACGAAGACCTTGCCGACCTTGGGCGCCGAGATGTTCGCCGCCTCGTGCGCGCGCGCGAACGCGGCGCCGAAGCTACGGCCGACGCCCATCACCTCGCCAGTTGAGCGCATCTCCGGACCGAGGATCGGGTCGACGTTCTGAAACTTCGCGAACGGGAAGATCGCTTCCTTGACCGAAAAGTATTCGGGGATCACTTCTTGCGTCGCACCCTGCTCCGCCAGGCTGCGCCCGGCCATGCAGCGCGCGGCGATCTTCGCCAGCGACACGCCGGTCGCCTTGCACACGAACGGCACCGTGCGCGAGGCACGCGGATTGACCTCGAGGATATAGATCGTCGAGTCGCCGTTTTCCTGCGTGATCGCGAACTGCGTGTTCATCAAGCCGACGACCTTGAGCTCTCGCGCCATCCGTGTCACCTGTGCGCGCAGTTCGTTCTGCACTTTCTCGCTCAGCGAATACGGCGGCAGCGAGCAGGAGGAATCGCCCGAGTGCACGCCGGCTTCCTCGATATGCTC
Source organism: Rudaea cellulosilytica DSM 22992 (assembly GCF_000378125.1). GTDB lineage: Bacteria > Pseudomonadota > Gammaproteobacteria > Xanthomonadales > Rhodanobacteraceae > Rudaea > Rudaea cellulosilytica. Next base: position 238,373 of record NZ_KB899244.1, read on the forward strand.
CATGATGCCGCCGATGAGCACGTTGCCCTGCGCGTCGGCGACGATATCGACGTCGACTTCGACGGCGTTGTCGAGGAAACGATCGAGCAGCACCGGCGAATCGTTCGACACCTTGACCGCGTCGGTGATGTAGCGCTTGAGGTCCGCATCGGAATGCACGACTTCCATCGCACGGCCTCCGAGCACGTAGCTCGGCCGCACGACGAGCGGATAGCCGATGTCGCGCGCATGCGCGAGCGCCTCGTCGGGCGTGCGCGCGGTGCGGTTCGGCGGCTGGGTCAGGCCGAGCTTCTGCACCATCTGCTGGAAGCGCTCGCGGTCTTCGGCAAGGTCGATCGAGTCCGGCGTCGTGCCGATCACCGGCGCGCCGTTCGCTTCAAGCGCGCGCGCGAGCTTGAGCGGCGTCTGCCCGCCGTACTGCACGATCACGCCCTTGGGTTTCTCGACGTCGATGATTTCGAGCACGTCCTCGAGCGTCAGCGGCTCGAAGTAGAGCCGGTCGGAGGTGTCGTAGTCGGTCGAGACGGTCTCCGGATTGCAGTTGACCATGATCGTCTCGAAGCCGTCTTCGCGCAGCGCGAGCGCGGCATGCACGCAGCAATAATCGAACTCGATGCCCTGGCCGATGCGGTTCGGTCCGCCGCCGAGCACCATGATCTTGTCGCGCGCGGTCGGCGCCGCTTCGCACTGTTCCTCGTAGGTCGAGTACAGATACGCCGTGGTCGTGGCGAACTCCGCCGCACAGGAATCCACGCGCTTGTACACTGGACGCACGTTGAACGCGCGGCGCAGCGTGCGCACCGCGGCCTCGTTCGTGTCGAGCAGCGCGGCCAGGCGCGCATCGGAAAAACCCTTGCGCTTGAGCGAGCGCATCTGCGCCGCATCAAGGCCGTTCAATCCAGCGGTCTTTACCGCCGTTTCGATTTCGATCAACTCGCCGATCTGGTCGAGGAACCAGCGGTCGATATGCGTCAACGCAAAAATTTCGTCGAGCGACATGCCGGCGCGGAATGCATCGGCGACGTAGAAGATGCGGTCGGGCTTCGGTTCGCGCAGCTCGCGCTTCAACGTGGCGATATCGTCGGCGTTGGCGAAATCCAGGCCGGTCGGATTGAGGCCGTCCTTGCCGGTTTCCAAACCGCGCAGCGCCTTCTGCAACGATTCCTGGAACGTGCGCCCGATCGCCATCACTTCGCCGACCGACTTCATCTGCGTGGTCAGGCGCGCATCCGCGGCCGGAAACTTCTCGAACGCAAAGCGCGGAATCTTGGTGACGACGTAGTCGATCGTCGGCTCGAACGAGGCCGGCGTCGCGCCGCCGGTGATGTCGTTGCGCAACTCGTCGAGCGTGTAGCCGACGGCGAGCTTGGCGGCGATCTTTGCGATCGGAAAACCGGTCGCCTTCGACGCCAGTGCCGAGGAACGCGACACGCGCGGATTCATTTCGATGACGACGACGCGACCATTCTCGGCGTTGATACCGAACTGCACGTTCGAGCCGCCCGTGTCGACACCGATCTTGCGCAACACGGCGATCGAGGCATCGCGCAGGCGCTGGTATTCCTTGTCGGTCAGCGTCTGCGCCGGCGCGACCGTGATCGAGTCGCCCGTGTGCACGCCCATCGGATCGAAGTTCTCGATCGAACAGACGATGATGCAGTTGTCGGCCTTGTCGCGCACGACCTCCATCTCAAACTCTTTCCAGCCGAGTACGGATTCCTCGACCAGCACCTCGTGCACGGGCGACAGGTCCAGACCGCGCTTGATGATCTCCTCGAACTCTTCGCGGTTGTAGGCGATGCCGCCACCCGAGCCGCCGAGCGTGAAGCTCGGGCGGATGATCGTCGGATAGCCGACACGTGCCTGGATCTCGACCGCCTGCTCGAAGGTTTTCGCGACTTCCGCGCGCGGGCATTCCAGGCCGATTTCCTTCATCGCGACGCGAAACAACTCGCGGTCCTCGGCCATGCGGATCGCGTCGCGCGAAGCGCCGATCAACTCCACCTTGTACTTGTCGAGGATGCCCGCATCGGCCAGATCGAGCGCGCAGTTGAGCGCGGTCTGCCCGCCCATCGTCGGCAGCAGCGCATCGGGCTTTTCCTTGGCGATAATCGCTTCGACCGTAGCGCGGTTGATCGGCTCGATGTAAACCGCGTCGGCCGTCTCCGGGTCGGTCATGATCGTCGCCGGATTCGAGTTGACGAGGATGACGCGGAAGCCCTCGGCCTTGAGCGCTTTGCACGCCTGCGCGCCCGAGTAGTCGAACTCGCAGGCCTGGCCGATCACGATCGGACCGGCGCCGATGACGAGGATGCTTTTGATGTCGGTGCGTTTGGGCATTTTCTATCGTCGTTGGAAATACTGGCTCAGGCGGCGCGAACGGATTGCGCTTCGACCATGCTCGACACGAAGCGGTCGAACAAATAACCGATGTCGTGCGGCCCCGGGCTCGCCTCCGGATGTCCCTGGAAGCAGAACGCCGGTGCGTCGGTCAGCGCGAAACCCTGCAGCGAACCGTCGAACAGCGAGGTATGCGTGACACGCGTGTTCGCAGGCAACGTCGCCGGGTCGACCGCGAAGCCGTGATTTTGCGAAGTAACGAGCACGCGGCCGTCGTCATGGTCCTTGACCGGGTGGTTCGCTCCATGGTGGCCGAACTTCATCTTCAGCGTCTTCGCGCCGACCGCAAGACCCATGATCTGGTGGCCGAGACAGATGCCGAACAACGGAATCTTGCGCTTGATCGTTTCGCGCGCGGCGGCAATCGCGTAATCGCAGGGCTCGGGATCGCCGGGGCCGTTCGACAGGAACACGCCGTCGGGTTTCAACGCGAGCACATCCGAGATGGGCGTTTGTGCGGGCACGACAGTCAAAGCGCAGCCGCGATCGACGAGCATGCGCAAGATGTTCTTCTTCACGCCGAAATCGTAGGCGACGACATGATGCTTGCCCGGTACCGAAGCGAAGGCCGTGCGGTCGAGATCGTAGCTGCCGGCATCGAAGCGATACTGCCTCGGTGTGCTGACGACCTTGGCGAGATCCATGCCTGCCAATCCCGGAAACGCACGCGCTGCAGCCAGCGCGCGCTCGGCGGACACGTCGGTGCCGGCTAGGATGCAGCCCCCCTGCGCGCCCTTGTCGCGCAGCAAGCGCGTCAGTGCGCGCGTATCGAGGTCGGCGATCGCGACGATGCCGTGGCGGCGCAGGTAGGCGTCGAGACTTTCGCTCGAGCGCCAGTTGCTGGCGAGGCGCGGCAGGTCGCGGATCACGAGTCCGGCCGCCTGCACCTTGTCCGATTCCTCGTCGACGGCGTTTACGCCGGTGTTGCCGATGTGCGGATAGGTCAGCGTCACGATCTGACGCGCATACGACGGGTCGGTGAGGATTTCCTGATAGCCCGTGATCGCGGTGTTGAACACCACTTCGCCAACCGTCTCGCCCTCGGCGCCGATGGAGGTGCCGCGGAAGATAGTACCGTCTGCGAGAGCGAGAATGGCTGGAATCATGGGTTGCGTCGCCTAAATATGTGACTGACAAAACGCAACCTGCAGATGCAGCGTTACCCGCGGACCTGAGAAACTCGGGACCGTGGGCTGGGGTTGCGGGCGAGTACGAATGATACGGCGCGAGGGGTTCCGTGTCCATCGCAAAAGAGGGCTTTGCGGGCGAATCTTTACTCCGATGGCGCTAGAATTGTGAAATCCGCAAACGGGTTCTTCCATGTCCGCCGCGCCTGCCGCCCTTGCATCGCCCGCGCTGTTCGACCCGGCGCACCTGGACCGCGCCGACACGCTGGTGCGCGAGGCGCCGTTTCACTTCCTCGTGGCTCGCGACCAATTGCCGCAGACAGCGGCATCCGAGCTCGATCGGGATTTCCCGAAGTATTCCAGCGCCGGCTTCTTTCCATACGAAGAGAAAGACTGCGGTCCGAGCGTCAACGCGTTGATCCACGCGCTAACCGACCCCGGGGTTGCCAGCGCCGTCGGCGCGCGTCTCGGCATCGACAACCTTGGCCAGTATCCGACGCTGATCACGCTGTGTCGTTATCTGAACAAGCGCCACGGCACGATCCACACCGACAGCAAATCGAAAATCGCCACCGCGTTGCTCTATCTTGCGCCCTCGTGGCCGGACATAAGCGAAGGCTGCCTGCGCTTCCTCAACCGCATCGACGACATCGACGACCTTGCCGCGCCCGAAATCAAACCGGTCTACGGCAATTTCGTCGTATTTCGCCGCGCCGACAATTCTTTCCACGGGCATCTACCACACGAGGGCGAACGCCGCGTGATCCAGATCGCCTGGCTGACCAGCGAGGACGAGAAGCTGCGCAAGACCCAGCGCGGCAAACTGTCGCGCGTGTTCAAGAAACTGTTCGGCTCGCTCGACAGGAAATTCGGCGCGGGGCGCGACAAGAACGCCGCGCACAAGGATTGAATCTATGATCCGCATCGGCGCGATAGTGTTCGCAAGCCTGCTCGCGGCCTCCATCGCCGTTGCCCAGCCCGGATCGAACGCCGCCGCCACGGCCGCACACATCGGCCCCGCCTACGCCATCGAAATGAGCCGCATGATCCCGATGCGCGACGGCGTGGCGCTCGAAGCCTGGATCACCAAGCCCTCGCCGCTCGCCGCCAAGGCGCCGGCCGTCCTCGAGCTGACCCAGTACGACATCGACGGTTCGCGGCGCCACGAAGCGACCGCACTGGCCGCGCGCGGCTACGTGTTCGTGCAGGCCGAAACGCGCGGCCGCGGCCGCTCCGGCGGCGACAAGAACGACAGCCTCGGCCTGCAGGTCGGCCGCGACGGCCACGATCTGGTCGAATGGATAGCGCGGCAGCCGTGGTGCAACGGCCAGGTGTTCATGTACGGCGGCTCGTTTGTCGGCATGACGCAGTGGCGCACAGCTGCGCAGCATCCGCCGCACCTCGCCGGCATCGCACCTTTTGCGCCGATTTATCCGGGCTGGGACGTGCCGAACACGAACGGCATTCCGCAATCGTGGTCGGCGGTGATCCTGGGCTATACGGCCGGCCGTGGACTCAACGCCGGCTTCATCGCCAACGCACCGTATTGGCAAGGCAAGATGCTGGAGCACTACGCGGCCTACGGTTCGTTCGCGACGCTCGACGAGGCAATCGGTGTCGCCCAGGACGACTGGTGGATGGACGACGGCGGCAAGAAGAAATCGTTCATGAAGGCCTGGCTCGACCACGTCGGCGACGAGGCGTTCAATCTCGCCGCCGCGCCGACTGCGCAGGACTACGCGGCGATGAAATTTCCGATCCTCGCCGCGACTGGCTTTTTCGACGACGACCAACCGGGGGCGCTGCGCTACTACCGGGGTTACCTCGCGCACGCGCCTGCGAGCGCGCTCGAGAAAAGCCTGCTCGTCATCGGCCCCTGGGACCACGGCGGCACGCAGCGGCCGGAAAAGATGATCAACGGCCTGTCCATTTCGGACTCAGCCGTGCTCGACATGGACAAGCTGCACGCCGATTGGTACGACTGGGTGCTCGGCCGCGGCGCGCGTCCTGCACTCCTGAGCGACAGGGTCACATACTTCATGCTTGGCGCAAACGAATGGCGCCATGCATCGTCGCTGGATGCGGCCACCGGCGGCAGCATGGAATTCTTCCTTTCCGCTCCGGAAGGCACGCCGGAAAGCGTGTTCCGTTCCGGTTCCCTGACGCGCGAAGCGCCCGGCGAGCAGCCGGCCGCCATCGTCGTTTCCGATCCGCACGAACTGTCCGAGCTCGACGTTGCCGATTACACGGCGGACGAAAACCTCACGAGCCAGTTCCGCGCATTGCAGAGGCGCGCCGTCGTGTTCCATTCCGCGCCCCTCGACAAGCCCGTCGAAATCACCGGACACATGAAATTGGAACTGCAGGTGCAATCGGATACACCTGATTTCGACCTGTGGGCGCAGGTGATGATGATGCTGCCCGACGGTTCCGCCGTGCGGCTCGGCGAAGACATCCGTCGCGCGCGCTTCCGCGACGGCCCATTCAAACAGCAACTGTTGAAGCCCGATCAGATCGTCACGCTGCCGTTCGAGTTCTACTGGACCAGCCGCCGCATCCCGGCCGGGGCGCGCCTGCGCGTAGTGATTGCACCGCTGAATTCGCCGAATTACCAGAAGAACTACAATACCGGCGGGCGCGTCGGCTACGAGAGCATCGCCGATGCACGCATCGCGCACGTCAAACTGTTACACGACAGCCGGCACCCGAGCCGGCTGGTTTTGCCGCTCGCCGCGCCGAAGCCTGAAGCACCGTAGCCAGCTCCGTCCGCTTCAAGGCGCCGGCGCGCGAGTAGATCGTCAAGCTGTAGCGCGCCGACGATACGCCGCACAGTCGCTTGCGCGGCAACTTCCGCATCGACTATGGTGGTTCGCGGCATTCGCTGCCGCGAACACTGGGGAGTGTGCTCAACGCTTGGGTTCGGTCGTGCTTGGGGTCGCAGTTCCGTTGCTGCGTGGGAATCATGCTGCCATCAAATGGCGCCGACCGACCCGGTCGGGCGTAACCCAATCGTGGGCATATCACATCAACATTTCCATAAGGATCAAGGCAATGCGAAACTTTGCTGTGAAGTTGATGATGTTGGCGATGGGATTCGGGGGAGTGACCGCGGCGGCGGCTCAGGGTGTCGTCGCGCAATTGCAGGACGCGGGGGAAATATCGGCGGCGGACGTCGGCAGCGGCAAGCTGCATTTCCGCATCGAGAACCAGGGCAACGAGAGCATCCACATCCTCAGCTGGGGCACGCCACTCGGCGATGAGATGACCGCGAACCTGTTCCGCGTCGAACAGAACGGCGTGCGCGCCCTACATTGGCGCCATGGTCAAGCGCGGCGAACCCACCGAGGAAGACTATTTCGAACTGAAGCCGGGCCAGTCACGCGCGGTCGACGTCGACCTGAGCGCCTACTATGACTTGCGCAACGGCGGCGCCTACGCGGTGAGCTATGCACCGCATGGCGGTGAGCTGATCCTCGAAGCCAGTGCGGTGCAGAAAAGCGGCGCGAAAATCGCTCGGCCGGTCGAGACGCAATCGGTGACGATCTGGGTCGATGCGGGTGCGCGCAGCATCAACGCGATCGGGCCGGTCGGCGCACGTGGCGAAGCACAATCGTTGCAAAGCCGCCTGCCGGCAGGCACGAGCGTCCTCGCCGCCGCCGCTGCGAGCAACAGTTACGTCAAGTGCACGAACACCCAGCAGACGCAGATCGTGCCGGCGCGCGATTCCGCCGTCGTCTACGCGAACAATGCCAAGAGCTATCTCGCCGCGGGCGCCGCGGGTAGTCGCTACACATGGTGGTTCGGCGCCTACACGAGCAGCAACTATGCGCTGATCACGAGCCACTACAACAACCTGGTCAGTGCCCTGTCGACGCAGCCCTACACGTTCGACTGCGGCTGCAAGCAGAAGCGCACCTATGCCTTCGTCTACCCCGACCAGCCGTACACCGTGCATCTTTGCGGCGCATTCTGGAGCGCACCCAACACCGGTACCGACTCGCGCGCCGGTACGCTTATCCACGAGAGCAGCCACTTCACCGTCGTCGCCGGCACCGACGACTACGCCTACGGCCAGACCGCAGCGCACAATCTGGCCCTGACCAACGTCGCGCAGGCGGTGATGAATGCCGACAGCCACGAGTACTTCGCCGAGAACAACCCGGCGCTGAACTGAGTTTCATCCGCAACGGACAGCGCGCCGGCGTCGATGCCGGCGCGCGATTCTCACTCCTGCGGCGCGAGCACGTCGTCGATGCTATAGCGCCCGGGTTCGCGCCGCGCCAGCCAGATCGCCGCGGCGAGCGCACCGCTGGCGAAGATGTCGCGGTCGGTCGCGCGATGCGTCAGCTCGATGCGCTCGCCTTGGCTGGCGAAGATGATGGTGTGCTCGCCGGCGACATCGCCGGCACGCAGCGCGGCGAAGCCGATCTCGCCCGGCGGGCGCGCGCCGACCTGGCCGTGGCGCTCGTAGCGTGCGTGGTCTTCGAGTGCGATCCGGCGGCCTTCGGCAACCGCGGCGCCGAGCGTCAACGCCGTGCCCGAAGGCGCATCCTGCTTGCGGTTGTGATGTAGCTCGACGATCTCGCAATCCCAGTCGGGCAGCGCTGCCGCAGCGCGACGCGCCATGCGCGCGAGCATGGCGACACCGAGGCTGAAGTTCGACGCCCACAACACCGGAATGGTCTTCGCCGCGTTGTCGAGCGCAGCGTACTGCACGTCGCGCAGGTTCGTCGTGCCGCTGACGAACGCGGCACCGCGCTGCACGGCCAGGGCCAGCGCCCCGTCGAACGCGACCGGTCCGCTGAAATCGACGAGCACATCGCAGGGCATGTCGGGATCGAGCGAGGTGGCGAAATCGACGTCGCGCGGAAGCGCGCCGAATACGCGGTCGAGCGGCTCGTCGGCCAGACCCGAGCCGGGCCGCACCAGGGCAGTCGCCAGACGAGCCTGCTTCGATTCGAGTACGCCACGGATGACCGCCTGACCCATGCGGCCGGCGGCGCCATAGACGACGACGTTGACGAGATCGTTCATGCCGCCATCTTAGCTGCCTTGCTCCATCGCGGAGAAGGGGCGCGGATCAGGTCGTCACGCGATCCCAGAACTGCTTGACGCTGTCCAGCCATGACGACGCGCGCGGTGTGTGCGCGGAGTGGTCATCGCCGAAGCTCTCTTCGAACTGCTGCAGCAACTCGCGCTGCTGCCTGCTGAGCTTGACCGGCGTTTCGATGACGACCCGGCAGAGCAAGTCGCCGACGTGACCGCTGCGCACATTGCGCACGCCCTTGCCGCGCAGCTTGAACAGCTTGCCGGTCTGGGTTTCCGCGGGAATCTTGATCGATGCCTCGCCGCCCAGTGTCGGCACCTCGAGTTCCGCGCCGAGCGCCGCCTGGGAGAAGCGAATCGGTACTTCGCAATAGAGATCGTCCTGCTGGCGCTGGAAGATTGCATGTTCGCGTACCTGCACCTCGACGTAGAGGTCGCCTGCGGGCGCGCCGGTCGGGCCGGCTTCGCCTTCGCCAGTGAGACGGATACGGTCACCGCTATCGACGCCGGCCGGAATCTTCACTTCCAGACGCTTCTCGCGGCGCACGCGGCCTTCGCCGCGGCAGGTCTTGCATGGATTGGCGATCGCTTTGCCACTGCCGCCGCAGTGCGGACAAGTCTGCTGGATCGAAAAAATGCCGTTTTGCATGCGCACGCGGCCATGACCTTGGCAAGTCGCGCAACTGGAAAGCTTGCCGTCCGCCGACCCCGAACCTTCGCACTTGTCGCACGCGACGAGCGTCGGCACGTCGATCGTCCTTTCGACACCGAATACGGCCTCCTCGAGATCGAGGTCAAGCATGTAGCGCAGGTCGGATCCACGCCGCTGGCGATTGCCGCGCCCGCCGCCAAAGATGTCGGAGAAGATGTCGCCGAAGATGTCGCCGACGTCGGCGTGGAAGCCGCCATTGCTGCCCCCACCTTGCTCGAACGCGGCATGGCCGTGGCGATCGTACATGGCGCGCTTCTGCGCGTCGCCGAGCACGTCGTAGGCTTCTTTCGCTTCCTTGAAATGCGCCTCGCAATCCTTGTCGCCTGGATTGCGGTCGGGGTGGTATTTCATCGCCAAGCGACGAAAGGCGGTTTTCAGTTCGCCCTCGCTCGCGGTGCGTTCGACGGAAAGGACTTCGTAATAGCAACGCTTGGTCATGTGATTAAAAACCTGATCACTTGTTCGCCATCACGTGGTTTTCGATGCGTCGGTCCGGGATGAACCAGATCGCCGCGACGACCGCGTACAGCACACAGGACACAATGGGAACAAAATTCGCCAGCACAATGGCGATGAGATAAAGAATCGGAGAGACCATTTCCTTCCAGCCGCTCTGCAGCGCAAGCGCCAGCGGGCAGCCTGGTCCGCCGTTGCATTGGATGAGGAAACGCGAGAGCGGAATCCATGATAGCGCCGTCATCAACAGCACGACTCCGTAGATCGCGGTCGGCAACGCCGCCGGGAATTGGCCATGCTCGCCGTGCGCCTCGTTCAGCCAGGCGGTAGTGAAAGGAAACAGCGACAGCCAGAACAGCAGGTGCAGGTTCGCCCACATCACCTTGCCGTTGATGCGCTCGACCAGATGCATCAGATGGTGATGGTTGTTCCAGTAGATGCCAACGTAAACGAAGCTCAGCGCGTAGCTCAGGAATACCGGCCAGTTGCCGAGCAGCGCCTGCCAGGTCGCCTCGTGCGGCGGCTTCAACTCGAGCACCATGATCGTGATGATCACGGCGATCACGCCGTCGGTGAATGCTTCAAGTCTCCCCTTTTCCATTCCCTGACCTCGTACAAACACTAACCGGTATACGGCCCCTTGGCCTCGCCCCAACCCCATTTCGGCATCGATTGCTCGGCCTCGACCTCGACACCGGGCTGCGAATTGATCAGCGCGAGCCGTGTGCCCCATTCGATGTAGGCCAGGAAAGCCGAGCGGAACTCGGGATCCGCCGGCAACCCCGCTTCATCTGCCGCATCGAGCAGCAGATTCACCCACTGGCGGCGCATCGGTTCGCTCAAATGGCGCTTGAGATGCTGCCGGATCATGTGCGAATGGCCGCCGCGTTCGATCGAATACGCGGCCGGCCCGCCGAACACTTCAGCGATGAATTTCGCAACATGCTGCGGATGCCGTGCGTCCATGTGCGCAAACACCGGCTGCAGCAGTGAATCCGCTGCGACTTTCCGATAGAAAACTTCGGTCAGCCGTTCGAGCGCCGGCGCCCCTCCGGCCCAATCATACAGACTCGGCACTTCGCTCATGCACCCTCCATCAAAACAATGGAGCCTCGCTGTGACGCGAGGCTCCATGCACCGCATGTCGGCCAAGGACTGCCGCCAGGTTACTTCTTGTCTTTGACTTCGGTGAATTCGGCGTCGACGACATCGTCCTTCGGCGCCGATCCTGCGCTGGCCTGCGCGCCAGCATCGCCCGCCGGACCGCCTTGACCTGCCGCAGCGGCAGCCGCTGCCAGCGACTGCGACGCCGCTTCGAGCGCGCTGATGCGCGACTCGATCGCATCCTTGTCCTCGCCCTTCATCACCTTCTCGAGGTCGGACAGCGCGGTTTCGATCGTACCGATCTGGGCGCCGTCGACCTTTCCGCCGTGCTCCTTGATCGCCGCGCGCGTGGCGTGGACGAGTTGATCGGCCTTGTTGCGCACGCCGACGAGCTCGTGGAACTTGCGGTCCTCTTCCTTGTTCGCTTCGGCGTCGCTGACCATGCGCTTGATCTCGTCCTCGGACAGACCCGAGGAACCCTTGATCTCGATGCGCTGCTCCTTGCCCGTGTTCTTGTCCTTGGCCGAGACGTGCAGGATGCCGTTCGCGTCGATGTCGAACGCGACTTCGATCTGCGGCATGCCGCGCGGCGCCTGCTGGATGCCCTGCAGGTCGAACTTGCCGAGTGACTTGTTCGCGCTGGCGCGCTCGCGCTCGCCTTGCAGCACGTGCACGGTCACCGCGGTCTGGTTGTCCTCGGCGGTCGAGAACGTCTGCTGCGCCTTGGTCGGAATGGTCGTGTTCTTCTCGATCAGCTTGGTCATCACGCCGCCGGCCGTCTCGATGCCGAGCGACAGCGGTGTGACGTCGAGCAGCAGCACGTCCTTGACCGAGCCGCCGAGCACGCCGCCCTGGATCGCCGCGCCCACGGCGACGGCCTCATCCGGGTTGACGTCCTTGCGCGGCTCCTTACCGAAGAAGTTCTTCACCGCTTCCTGGACCTTGGGCATGCGCGTCTGGCCGCCAACGAGGATGACCTCGCTGATGTCCGACACCTTCAAGCCCGCATCGGCAATCGCGGTGCGGCACGGCGCAATGGTCTTTTCGATCAGGTCGGCGACGAGCGCTTCGAGCTTGGCGCGCGTCAGCTTGATGTTGAGATGCTTCGGACCCGACGCGTCCGCCGTGATGTACGGCAGGTTGACATCGGTCTGGTGCGCGCTCGACAACTCGATCTTCGCACGCTCGGCAGCGTCCTTGAGGCGCTGCAGGGCAAGCGAATCGTTCTTGAGATCGACACCGGATTCCTTCTTGAACTCCTCGACCAGATAGTCGATCAGGCGCTTGTCGAAATCCTCGCCACCGAGGAACGTGTCGCCGTTCGTCGCCAGCACTTCGAACTGCTTTTCGCCGTCGACATTCGCGATCTCGATGACCGAGACGTCGAACGTGCCGCCGCCGAGATCGTAGACCGCAACCTTGCGATCGCCACCCTGCTTGTCGATGCCGTAGGCCAGCGCGGCCGCGGTCGGCTCGTTGATGATGCGCTTGACGTCGAGGCCCGCGATGCGGCCGGCATCCTTGGTTGCCTGGCGCTGTGAGTCGTTGAAGTACGCGGGCACGGTGATGACAGCCTCGGTGACCGGCTCGCCGAGGAAATCCTCCGCGGTCTTCTTCATCTTGATCAACACTTGCGCGGAGATTTCCGGCGGCGCCATCTGCCTGCCACCGGCGGTCGCCACCCAGGCATCACCGTTGTCGTGCGCAAGGATCTTGTACGGCACGAGACCGATGTCCTTCTGCACCTCGGCATCGGTGAACTTGCGCCCGATCAGACGCTTCACCGCGTAGAAGGTGTTCTTAGGGTTGGTCACCGCCTGGCGCTTGGCGGTGGCGCCGACGAGGATCTCATTGTCCTTGTAGGCGACGATCGACGGCGTAGTGCGGTCGCCTTCGGAATTCTCGATGACGCGTGCCGTCGTGCCTTCCATGACGGCCACGCACGAGTTGGTCGTGCCGAGGTCGATACCGATGATTTTACCCATATGAGCTTCTCCCAAAAATTTTTTGCGGCGCAATGCCGCGGCTGACAGCGAAAATGTGGCTATGCGCGACTCAATTCAAGTCTCATGACGCCTTGGAAACGGTCACCAGCGCGGGGCGCAACAGGCGTTCGTTCAGCACGTAACCCTTCTGGATCACGGCGACGACGGTGTCCGGCTTCGTCCCCGGCGCCTCGACCATGCTGACCGCCTGGTGCTGTTCGGGATTGAACGGCTGGCCGACCGGGTCGATCGGTTTCAGGCCGTTGCCTTCGGCAACCTTGAGCAGCGCCTTCAAAGTCAGTTCCATGCCCTCGCGCAGGCTGCCGGCATCGGCCGTCTGTACGGCCAAACCGCGCTCGAGGCTATCGCACACCGGCAGCAGGTCGCTCAGCACGCGCTCGTTGGCGAATCTGCGCGCCTGGTCGAGGTCGCGCTGCAGACGCTTGCGCTGGTTCTCGATTTCGGCGCGCTCGCGCAGCAGCAGGTCGCGCATCTCGCCGAGCTTGGTTTCGTATTCGTTGACGAGCTTGTTCAGCTCGTCGCCTCCCTGCGCGGCATCGGCGGTGACGTCCGCCGCGGTGTTTTCCGGTTTCCCGGAATTGGTATTCTCGGTGCTCACAAGCGCTCCACAATCCGATGGTTTGTTCCTGCCGGCGGAAGTTCGCGAAGAGATTCGCGACGTAGTTCCGGGCAATGCCTCGCCTGCGGCAGGAGCCGCAGGGCGATCCAATCATTTTACCCCAGGCGATTTATGAGGGCAGGCGCGCGTGGTTCAAGAGGCCGCAGCCAGCGCCCCGGACAAAATCTGTGCCGTTGCCTGCACCACCGGGATCACGCGTTGGTAGGCCATGCGCGTCGGCCCGATGACGCCGAGCACGCCGAGTATGCGACCGTCGACGCCATACGGCGCGGTCACGAGGCTGTAGGCACCGAGCGGATTGAACCCGGATTCTTCGCCGATGAACAAGCGCACGCCTTCGGCGCGCGAGCAGTTTTCCAGCAAGTTCAGCAGATCGCGCTTGCGCTGGAACGCCTCGAACAGTTCGCGCAGGCTGTCCATGTCGGCCGCGACCTGCGCGCCCATCAGATTGACCTGGCCCTTGATCAGCATGTCGGCGTTGGTCTGATCCGGGAACCCCTGCTGGGCGACGTCGGCTGCCGCAACCATGAGCTGATGCAGGCGCGCGCTGGTCTCGCGCATCTCGCGCTTGAGCCGCTCGCGGATCTCGCTCATGCGCAGGCCGGCGTAGTTCGCGTTGAGGAAATTCGACACCTGCTCCAGTTCGCTCGGCGAGTAAACGTGCTGGGTAGTGACCACGCGGTTCTGCACTTCGTTGTCGGCGAAGACGAGGATGACAAGCACGCGATTGCCGCCGATCGCGACGAAATCGATGTGGCGGAACGGGAACTCCTCGCGCTTAGGCACGGTGACGACGCCGACGAAATGGGTGACTTCCGAAAGCAGCGACGACACGCCGTTGAGCAAGTCCTGGGTGGGCGCCTGAGTCGGCAGTTCGCGGCGCAGCGCGTCGATCTGGGGTTCGTCGAGCGGCTTCAGTTCGAGCAGGCTGTCGACGAACATGCGATAGCCCTGCGCGGTCGGCACGCGCCCGGCCGAGGTATGCGGCGCAGCAAGCAAACCGAGCTCTTCAAGGTCAGCCATCACATTGCGGATCGTCGCCGGGCTCACGTCGAGGCCCGAATTCTTCGCCAGCGTACGCGAGCCGACCGGTTGCCCGTCGGCAATGTACTGCGCAATCAGCGCACGCAGCAACTGGCGCGCGCGCGGATCGAGTTGGTGGCCGAAATGAGCGGACATAGGCGGACTTGCGAAACAGTGTGGTGACGCTAGCAACGGAAACCGTCATGGTCAATATGGATTTTCCGCGGCCTCGTTCAAGTAGTTGCACCGGTCTTGGCTGGGTCGGTTTCGCGTGATAGCGTGCGCGCGCCGATTGTCCACCTCGTCTTCCATGCTGCAAGCGCTGTTCGTCAAGGATTTCGCCATCGTCGGCGAAGCCGAAATCGGCTTCGAGCCGGGTCTGACCGTGGTCACCGGTGAAACCGGCGCGGGCAAGTCGTTGATGGTCGATTGTTTATTGCTGTTGGCAGGGCAACGGGCCGACTCGGGCGTCGTACGTCACGGCAGCGAACGCGCGGAACTGATTGCCGACTTCGACCTGACCGACGCGCCGGCGGCGAAACAATGGCTCGCGGAAGAGGAATTCGACGACGGCGATGGCTGCCAGCTGCGCCGCGTGATCCGCGCCGAAGGCGCTTCACGCGCTTGGATCAACGGCCGCCCGGCGACGCTCGCGCAAATGCAGACGCTGGCGGAAAAACTCATCGAAATCCACGGCCAGCACGAACATCAGGCGCTGCTCGACAAGACCAGTCAGCTCGCCCTGCTCGATGCGTTCGGCGACCACGCCGCGCTGTTGCCGCCGGTCGCCGCATTGGCCGCGCGCTGGCGCGCGATCGACGCGCGCATGCGCGAGCTGCAGGGCGATCATGACCATTCCGAGCGCATCGCACTGCTCTCGCACCAGGTCGAGGAACTCGAGCGCCATGCGCTTGAGCCTGCCGAGATTGACTCGCTCAACGAGACGTACAAGCGCCTGGCCAATGCCGGAAATCTGATCCAGGGCACGAGCGCGCTCGCCGAACTGCTCGACGGCGAAGGCGAGTACAGCCTACTGCGCCTAGTCCATCGCGCACGGACCGAAATCGCCCGTTTGGCCCAGGCCGATCCCGAGCTCGCGGCGACGGGCGACCTGCTCGATACCGCCGGCGTCCAGCTCGACGAAGCGAACAACGCGCTCGCACGCTACCGCGACGCACTCGACCTCGACCCGGAAAAGCTCGCCGAAGCCGAGGCGCAGATCGCGAAGCTGCACGAGCTCGGGCGCAAACACCGCATGCCCGTCGTCGAGCTGAAAAACCACGCGCAAACGCTGCGCGACGAGCTGGAAACCTTGCAAGGCGCGGGCGCGGCACTGATCAAACTCGAGCGCGAACGCGGCGACGTCGAGCGCGACTACCGTGCGGCCGCGGCGAAGTTGTCCGCGGCGCGCGCCGCAGCGGCAACAACCCTGGGCAACAAGGTCAGCGGACTGATGGACGAGCTGGGCATGGCCGGCGGGCGTTTCGAAGTCGAAATCGAGCCGTCGGAAAAAGCGGCGCCGGATGCTCAAGGTCTGGAACGCGTCGAATTCCTGGTCAGTGCCAACCCGGGCCAGCCGGCGCGCGCGTTGCGTCGCGTCGCTTCAGGCGGCGAGCTATCGCGCATCAGCCTCGCGATCGAAGTCGCCGCGCTCGGCAGCGACGACGCCAGCGCCGACGCGATCGCAACGATGGTGTTCGACGAAGTCGATTCCGGCATCGGCGGCGCCGTCGCCGAAGTGGTCGGTCAGAAACTGCGCCGGCTCGGCGCGCGCCGCCAGGTGCTCTGCGTCACCCACCTGGCGCAGGTCGCCGCGCAGGGCCATCAGCACCTGCGCGTGGCCAAGTCCAGCGACGGCGCGAGCACGCAGACCCAGATCGAAGCGCTGGACGCGAAGGCGCGTCGCGACGAAATCGCGCGCATGCTCGGCGGCGTGGAGATCACGCGCCAGACACTGGCGCACGCCAAGCAGATGCTGGAAAGCGCAGACCGGTGACGATGCGACGCCTGTGCGCCGCTACGAGCGCCTCGCCGTCTTTTTCGGCCGTACGTACAGCACGAGACTGTGTTCCTCGATCACGTAGCCGTGCTTGTCGGCGATTTCGCGCTGCAGGCGCTCGATGTCTTCGCTGACGAATTCGACGACCTTGCCGCTGTCGAGATCGACCATGTGGTCGTGGTGCTTGCCGCGCTCGATCTCATAGACCGCCTGGCCGCCCTCGAAATTGTGCTTGGCGACAAGGCCTGCGGCCTCGAATTGGGTCAGCACGCGATAGACCGTGGCGAGGCCGATCTCGTCATCATGCTCGAGCAACTGACGATAGATGTCTTCGGCGGTGAGATGCTTGCCGTCCGAGGCTTCGAGAATTTCGAGGATGCGCATGCGCGGATGGGTCACTTTGAGCCCGGCCTTGCGCAGATCTTGAGTTTCCATATGAGTACCACCTGAATGCCGAACGCGGCGCGCGCGTCCGCTGGAGCCGGCGGCTAGTGTATCATCGCCGAGTTCCCGATCCGTTCCGACTCGCATGCAGATGACCCAGGCCCGCACGAACCGAATCCTTTTCCACTGGCCACGCGCGCTCGTGCTGGCCGCGATTGCGTTCGCGCTCGGTGCCTGCAATCCGATCTATCAGCTCGATATCCAGCAAGGCAACTTGTTCAGTAAGGCTCAGGTCGAGTCGCTCAAACCCGGCATGAGCAAGCGCCAGGTGATGCTGACGATGGGCAGCCCGTCGGTGATCAATCCATTCCAACAGAGCCGCTGGGACTACATCTCCACGTTTCGTCGCGGCAACGGCCGCATGGATACCAAGGACCTCGTCCTCTATTTCGAAGGCGACAGTCTGGGCAAGATAGACGGCGACTACTTCTCCGAAGATCCGGTGGAATTGATTCGCCTGGCAACCAAGTACAAGCGCCAGTACCCCGACGAAAAGCGCACCGACGAAGAAAAGAAAAAGCGCAGCGGTGGCGACGATACCGGCGCATAGTTTTCGGCATCACTTCGATCGCGACAATCAAAAAGCGGCCGTCCCGGGCCGCTTTTGTTTTTCGGCCCGGCGGCGCCGCGCCTGCTTGGGATCGATCTTCAGCGAACGATACAGTTCGACGCGATCGCCATCGCTCAGCAACGCGGCCGCCGTGACGAGCCGGCCGAAGATGCCGATCAAGATCGGCTCGAAGTCAGCAGGCAGCGCATCGCGTATGCCCGAGATGCGGACCGCTTCGTCCACGGTTGCACCGGCGGGCAACGTCGCCACGCGCACGAGCTGCCGCTGCGGATCGGCGTAAACGACCTCGACTCGTATCGTCGATGGCGGTGCCGGAGGCGACGTTTCAGGCATAGGCGCGATCGGCCTCGCGGCAAAATTCATCGACCATGCGGTCGGCCAGCTTCTGGAATCCCGCGCGCAGCACGGGGCCCATCAAGCCGGAGTAGTCGAAGTCGAGCGCCAGCGCGATCTTGCAGCCGGCATCACCGAGTGCGGTGAAGGTCCATGCTCCATGCAGCGCGCGGAATGGGCCTTCGACCAGTTGCATGGCGATTCGGTGCGGCGTTTCCAGTATGTTGCGCGTGGTGAAGCTTTGCGTCATCGCGCCGAGGCGCAGGTCGAGGCGCGCGATCAGTGCCTCGGTCTCGAGCGCGAGCACCTTCGCGTCCGCGCACCAGTTGAAGCGGCGCGGATACGCCTCGACATCGTTGACCAGATCGAACATGCGCGTGCAACTGTGGCGCACGATCGCGCTGCGGCGGATCTGGATCACGCGGCGACCCCGCGAAAAAATGTATACAATGTTCGATCGACCATCCGGTAATTCTAGAACGTAAAGGCTGCGCATGCAGCGCAGCACTGCACAAATTCAATGGCCAAAGACAACAAGAAAACCGATTCGACCATCGCGCTGAACAAGCGTGCGCGGCACGAATACCACATCGACGAACGCTACGAGGCCGGCATCGCACTGCAGGGTTGGGAAGTGAAAAGCCTGCGCGCCGGCCGCATCAGCATCGTCGAAGCGTATGCGATCGTGCGCAATGGCGAGATCTTCCTGTTCGGCGCTTCGATCCCCCCGCTGCTCTCCGCCTCGACCCACGTCGTCGCCGAGGACAAGCGCACGCGCAAGCTGCTGCTCAATCGCGCGGAAATCGACAAGCTCGTCGGTGCGGTCGAGCGCAAAGGCTACACGCTTGTGCCGACGGCAATGTACTGGAAAGGCAATCGGGTGAAGGTCGAACTCGGCCTGGCCAAGGGCAAGCAGGATCACGACAAGCGCGCCGCGGAAAAAGATCGCGACTTCGCGCGCGAGAAACAGCAAGTGATGCGCTCGAAGAACCGCTTCGCCTGAATCCCGTTCGCACGCTTCATTGAATGTCCGGGCCGCGGCCCCATATAATGACTTGACCAGCGTTTCATCCCGGGGGTGACATGGCTTCGACGGGGACAACGAAATCGCTTGGTGCATGCCGAGGGGGCAGCTTTCCTCGTTAATCCAGCAGCAAACTTTTAGTTGCCAACGACGACAACTACGCTCTCGCCGCTTAAGGCGTAGCCCCGAACCCGCTTGTGTCCGTGCTCGCCGGTGTAGGGTCACTATCACGGAATCGCCGCTGATCGCCGTCGGTCGATCATCAGCTAACTCTTAACCGACTGGTCCTGCGGTGCGCTTCGCACGCCGTGTTGCCGCGGGATGAGATCAAACGGTGAGCTATGCATGTAGAGCCAGGGACGTAGTGTTTTCGGACGGGGGTTCAATTCCCCCCACCTCCACCACAAATAAAAGGGCCGCCTAGCGCGGCCCTTCTTTATTTGTGGCGTCGTGTGGATGCGAACCGTCGAGCTGCGCAGCAGCGAGATGGCTCACAAAATCGCCGGGAGCGATTTTGGACAACCGAACGGCTGGCCCCGCAGCGCGGAGGGGCGAGGCTCAGGATGAGCCGAGCCATTCCCCCCACCTCCACCGACATCCAACCAAGGCCCGCTGCGCGGGCCTTTTCTTTTATCTTTATGACCTGGGCTTCCGCAAATCGGAGCGATCCCCGTCGCAGCGCGCCGCAACGACAGCAATCGAGACACATCCTGCATTTCCAGGGTGATCACCGTCACCTGCCGTCGCTTGCAGCACTCGCCCCGCACCTTCATGCTATGCATACCGGCATCGGGTCGAACCGGAATGTGCAGATTGCGATGAGGGACGCACGCACATTCACACGACCCGGTCGAAACAAGAAAACCACATGATCGAATTCGGACACGGCACCCATATCGGCCTGCGCCGCGAGCACAACGAAGACACGTACTACGCCGACGCGGATATCGGCCTCTGGCTCGTCGCCGACGGCATGGGCGGTCACGCGCACGGCGAGGTAGCGAGCGCGCTGGCGCGCGATGCGGTCGTGCGCGAAGTCGGTTCGGGCGGCAGTCTCGCTCAAGCCGTGCAGAGCGCGGATGCCGACATCCTGCAATTATCCGGCCGCCGCTCCGAAGCGCTGCCGATGGGCACCACGATCGTCGCCTTGCACGTCAGCGGCACGGAATATGAAGCGTGCTGGGTCGGCGACAGCCGCATCTACCTGTGGGACGGCGCGCTCAAGCAGATTTCACAGGATCATTCCTACGTGCAGGAATTGATCAAGCAAGGCGCAATCACCCAGGAGCAGGCGCGCACACATCCGCATCGCAACGTCGTCACCCAGGCCCTCGGCGTCACCGATCCGCAAAGCCTGCGCGTGGAAACACTGCGCGGCCGGTTCGGCCCCGGCATGCAGGTGCTGCTCTGCTCGGACGGACTGACCGAGGAAGTCGATGACAAGCAGATTTCCGCGATCCTTGCCCGCGAGGACCTGTCGGCACAGGAGTGCGTGGATCACTTGATCCTCGCCGCGCTCGATGGCGGCGGATCGGACAACGTGACGGCAGTGCTGGTACGCAACCGCTGAAGAACATCCTTCCAAGCAAGCTCGCCGCAACAACTCATTCACGCAGCCAGCGACAATTTTCCTTGCTCACTTTTTGAATCGCGGCCAGACGCGCCGCGTGCGCGGCCAACTCCGCGACGTCGGCCCGGCGTACGCGTATCACGGCATCAACAATCGACGAAGCGGCCGCGCGCACTCGCGCCTTGGTCGGCTCGCTCTGCAAGCCCAGGCCGAGATCGCCTTGCCCCGCGGTCATCGCGAGGTAGACGTCGGCAAGTAGCTGCGCGTCGAGCAGCGCGCCGTGCAGGTCGCGATGGCTGTTGTCGACACCTAGGCGTTTGCACAGCGCGTCGAGATTGTTCTTCTGCCCTGGATACTTCTCGCGCGCGAGCAACAAAGTGTCGAGCACGCTGACGCGCTCGACAACACGCACCGGTTGCGGCAAGCGCGCGAACTCGGCGCTGAGGAAGCCCATGTCGAAGCTTGCGTTGTGCGCGATCAATTCGGCGCCGTCGATGAAAGCCAAAAACTCCTCGGCGATGTCCGCGAACAACGGCTTGTCGACGAGAAAATCGTCGGTGATGCCGCTGACCGCTGTGGCGCCTTCGTCCATCGCACGCTGCGGGTTGACGTAATAGTGGAATTCGCGCCCGGTGGGCCGGCGCTCGAGCAGTTCAACGCAGCCGATCTCGACGATGCGATGGCCCTTGTTGACCTCCAGACCCGTCGTTTCCGTGTCGAGCACCACTTGTCTCACAACTTGTTCTCCTGTGCGGTCAGCGCCTCGCTGCGCGCGCGCTGATCGACGCGTTCGTTTTCCTCGTGACCCGAATGCCCGCGCGTCCAATGCCATTCCACCGTGTGCGGCGCGGCTGCCGCAACGAGCCGCTCCCATAGGTCTTGATTCTTCACGGGCTTCTTGTCGGCGGTACGCCAGCCGTTTGCGCGCCAGCGCGGCACCCAGGACTCGATGCCCTGTTTGACGTACTGCGAGTCAGTGGTCAGACGCACCGTTGACGGGCGCTTGAGCGCCTCGAGCGCGCCGATCGCGCCCATCAGTTCCATGCGGTTGTTCGTCGTTTCGTCCGCATTTCCACTTATCCACTTTTCCGTTTTCTTGTAGCGCAACAGCGCCGCCCAGCCGCCGGGGCCCGGATTGCCGAGGCAGGCGCCATCAGTGAACACCTCAACCACTGCTACAGCACTCACGCGCACTCCCTGTGCGCACCCGGTGCCAGACGCGGACTGCGCGCGAGCTCGCGCGCGTCGCGGCGCAAGCGCAAAGGCGTAAGTGCGCTGCGGCGCTTGCGCGCGAGCAAAAGCCAACCGGCGCGCAGTCGCGCGAATGGGGAGCCAACCGCCCCCTTTGTTTCGACCATGGGCGCCGACCACGGCAAAAAGGCACCGGAATAGCGCGTCTGCAGCACGTCGACGCCCTGTCCGCCGATCATCGTCGCCAAGGCTTGCGCCGAGCGGACCCTGAGCGGCAGGCGCGCACGCCGTGCCGTACCGGCCAGCCATGGCCACCACAGGCTCAGCGGATTGAAGCCGAGCACGAGCAAGACGCCCTCGGGCGCCAATACGCGCGCGATCTCGCTCGTACAGGATCGCGGATCGTCGAGGCGCTCGAACAGATGCTGGACGACGACCAGCTTGCAGCTCTCGCTCGCAAACGGCAGTTCACCGGGTGCGCAGGACAAGCTGCCTCGAAGCGTCTGCGCAGCATCGAGCGCAAGGCCGACGACGTTGCCGAGCAGATTCGCCGGCAGACTGTCCGGCGCTGTCGCGTGCGCACGCAAGAACAAGCCCGTCGTGCCATAGACGCCTGCGAGGATCGGCGCCAAGGTAACGAGTTCCTGTCGGAACAGGTTGCATACCGCGGGGTTTTGATAAAAATCGTTCGTCTCGACCGGCATGGAGCCGCAGGTTGGGCAGTGCTGAAGTAGTCGAATTAGAACAGATTTACGATGCTGAAATCCGGATAAACGAATTGTTAATATTTCGTTTAGTCTTTATGACTTTTTAATGGCGCTAATCTGGCTCGCTGCTATAGTCCGCCGGTCGATTTGAGCGGAATCCCCCCAGAGCATGATCTGTGGCCATGCCATCCAAGGCTGAGAGCAACGCCTGCGCCAGGCGGCGCGAGCGACGGCTGCTCACGCTCAGCGCATGCTGTGCGACCTTGGGCTGCGCCTTTATCCTGCTCGCAGCGTGCAGCGCGCCGGTGGTGCGTCATGCGGCCGTGGTACCACCGCCGCCGCAACCGACTGCGGCGCCAGACTTGGCAGCCGTCGAGCCGAAGATTCCCAGGGTCGTTCCTGCAACGCCTGCTTCACCGTGGCCGCGCCTGCGCGCGCGCTACGCGATGCCCGGCTGCGACTACAGCCCTAGCGTGCGCCAGTTCGCCGCACAGATGGCATCGAGCCCAGCGCATCTCTCTGCGGCATTCAAGGAAGCGATGCCGTTGTTGCTCGTCGTCACCGAGCAGATCGAAAAATACGACATACCGGGCGAGTTCGCGTTCCTGCCGTGGGTGGAGTCCAGCTACACGATGATCCCCGCACG
This sequence comes from Rudaea cellulosilytica DSM 22992, assembly GCF_000378125.1. Classification (GTDB taxonomy): domain Bacteria; phylum Pseudomonadota; class Gammaproteobacteria; order Xanthomonadales; family Rhodanobacteraceae; genus Rudaea; species Rudaea cellulosilytica. Next base: position 261,351 of record NZ_KB899244.1, read on the forward strand.
CGGCGATGGCGTCGCCGGCATGTGGCAGCTGATGCCGTTCACCGCGCGCGAGAACGGCCTTCGCGTCGACAGCGAGTACGACGGTCGTCTCGACGTCACCGCGTCGAGTCGCACCGCCCTGGCGCTGATCAAGCAGTACAAAGAAAGCTTCGGTGACTGGCGCCTGGCCAACATGGCCTTCAACGCCGGCGAAAACAGCGTCCGCGCCGCGCTCGGCAAGCGACGCAGCATCAGCCCGACCGAAATCGCGACGCTGCGTCTCAATCAGGTCAACTACGAGCATCTGATCAAGCTGCTCGCGGTGTCCTGTATCGTTTCTTCGCCCGAGCGCTATCGCGTCGAGTTGCCCGAGCCCGATGCCGACGACGCGCTGAGCCTGCTCGAGTTGCCTGCGCCGCTCGACCTGCACCTCGCCGCCAAACTCGCCGACATGGACTTCGCCGAATTGCAGCGTCTCAATCCCGCCTACCTCAGGGCGCACATGCCCGAGCGCGGCCCGTTCCATCTGCTCGTTCCCGCGCAGCGGCGCACGGTGATCGAACAGACGCTCGGCAAGTTGCCGCAATATGCCTGGCAGAACTGGCGCGAGGTGAAGCTGCAACAGCCGCAAAACCTAGATACGTTGAGCATGGCCTACGACGTAGATGCAGTCGCGTTGGCACAGGTCAACCGCATCGGCGCGACGGCAACGACCTTGCCCTCCGGCACTCGCCTCATGCTGCCGGGACGCGGTATCGAGTCTCCGTTCATTGCCGCTGCGACCCCGGTGGCAGCGGCTCGCCAGGCAGCCGTCGCAATCCAGACCGCGTCCCCGGCCGCAGCAGCAAAGGAAGGCACCTGCACCGTTCGCTCCGGCGACACGCTGTGGGATATTGCCAATCGCTACGGCGTGCGCATGGAAGACCTGCTGCACTGGAACCGTCTTTCGCGTAACGCCACCCTGCGCCTCGGCCAGAAACTCGTGCTCAACGCGCAGTTACCCGAAGCGGCGAACTAGCTCGCCGGCGCTGCCGGCTGCGCAACGCGACTCCGCTTCGATCCGCGTGTGCTTGCGCTAGAATTGCGCGCTCGAAATAACGATCGTTGGAGTGCACAATGGGATTTCTGCAGGGCAAACGCGCGCTGATCACCGGCATCATCAGCAACCGCTCGATCGCCTGGGGCATCGCGAAGGCGATGCATCGCGAAGGCGCTGAACTGGCTTTCACCTACGTCAACGACAAGCTCAAGCCGCGCGTCGAAGAGGCCGCAACGACGTTTGGCTCGAATATCGTCCTGCCCTGCGATGTGACCAGCGATGTGCAGATCGAGCAATTGTTCACCGATCTTGGCAAGCATTGGGACGGTTTCGACATCCTCATCCACTCGATCGGCTTCGCCCCGGGCGAAGCGCTGACCGGCGAATTCCTCGATGGCCTGACGCGCGAGAACTTTGCCATCGCGCACGACATTTCCGCCTACAGCCTGCCGGCACTGGCCAAGGCTGCGCGGCCGCTGATGAAGGGGCGCAACGGCGCAGTCCTTACGCTGACCTACCTCGGCGCCGAACGCGCACTGGCGAACTACAACGTGATGGGCCTGGCCAAGGCCAGTCTCGAAGCGTCGGTGCGCTATCTCGCCTACAACCTCGGACCGGAAGGCACGCGCGTCAACGCGATCTCGGCCGGCCCGATCAAGACGCTCGCCGCCGCCGGCATCGCCAACTTCCGCAAGATGCTCGACCACGTCGAACAGAATGCGCCGCTGCGTCGCAGCGTGACGATCGACGAAGTGGGCAACACCGCTGCGTTCCTGTGCTCAGATCTGGCTTCGGGCATCACCGGCGAGGTGACCTATGTTGACGCCGGCTACAACACGCTCGGCATGACGGGCATCTGATTCAACGGCCGGCACCGAAAGCGGATAGAGACAAATTTGCTCTATCCGCGTTGAGCACACCAACGTTTTTCCGCTTATTGCAGCAAACGGTCTTCGGCGATCTTGACGTCAGCCGATTTGCGCAATGCCTCGAGGAAACCACGCACGGCATCGTTCGAGTAACCCTGGGCGAGCTGATTGCGCGCGGCTTCCTTCGACTTCGCGTCGAGCTTGGACGGATCAGCATCCTTGACTGCGATCAACGCGACAAGGGCGTAGGCGTCATTCGCCAGCGCAACTTCGGCCGTCGTCGGCTTGTCTGCCGCCACGGGGCGCGCGAGCTTGAATACTTCCGTGACCAGCCTGCCGTCGAGATTCGCAGCGTTGCGGCCGATGTCCTTCTCCTGCTCGACTTTGGCTTTCACGACCGCTGCGACCTGCTCCAGCGTCTCGCCCTTCTGCAGGCGCGCGTACAGAGTATCGGCCTGTTCTTTCGCCTGCTTGGCCAGTTGCACGGTGACGAGCCTGCCGCGAATCTCTTCGCGCACCTGCTCAAGCGGCTTCTGCACCGGAGTTTCGTGTTGATCCAGATGCACGAACACGACATGGTTCGGCGCGAGCGTGATCGCATCCGAGGTATTGCCCTCGACGAGCACACCCGGCGCGAACGCTGCCTTCGTTACCGCCGGATTGGCCGCAATGCCCTCGCCGCCGGAGCGCGTGAACAGCGTGGTCTTCTGCAATGGCAGGTTGAACTGCTTGGCGACATTGGCGAGCGAGGGATCGTTGCCGAGCGCGTCGACGAGCTTGCCGGCGAGATCGCTGTAGCGGCGCTCGTTCTCGGTCTCCAGATATTGCTTGGTCAGCTCGGCCTTCACTTCCTCGAACGGCTTGACCTTGCCTTCGCGCACATCGCGCAATTGGATGACGTGATAACCCTCGGGCGAAAGCACGGGCGCGGAAACATCGCCCTTCTTCATCGCCCACAATGCGTTCTCGAACGCCGGATCGGTCAGCCCCTTTTCGAGCCAGCCGAGATCACCGCCCTGCGACTTCGAACCGAGGTCATCGGATTTTTCCTTGGCGAGCGCCGCGAAATCCTTGCCGGCCTTGATCTCTGCTTCGATCGCCTTCGCCTTCTCGAGCGCAGCCTTCTGTGCGTCGGCATTCGCGTTCTTTTCCACCTTGACGAGGATATGTGAGGCCTGGCGCTGTTCGGGCGCGGTGAACTTCGCCTTCTGCTCTTCGTAGCGCTGCTTGAGCGTCGCCTCGTCCGGCGTCAGGTCGGACTTCATCTTGGCCGCGTCGAGCTCGACGTAGGCCAGCGAAATCTTCTCCGGCGTCATGAACTCGCCGCCGTGCTCCTTATAATATTTCTCGATGTCCGCATCGGCGACCTTGATCGTATCGGCCGGCTTTTCGAGTTTGACATAGCCGAAGTCGCGAGTCTGATCGCGCAGCTTGAGGAAGCTGTCGACCTCGGCGCTGGTCACGACGCTGACCTGGGCGAGTCCGGCGGGCAGCTGACGCGTGGCTAGATCCTTGATCACGCCGTCCTCGAACGACCGCTCGGTCATGCCGGCCGCCTGCACTCGCAGGTTGTAGAGCTTGCGGTCGAACTTGCCGTCGGTCTGGAACGCCGGAATGTTCTGAATTGCTTCGCGCACCTGCGTGATCGGCACCATGACGCCGAGTTTTTCGTTCGCGTGCGCAAGCAGCTGTTCGTTGATCAACTGATCGAGCACCTGACGCTTGCGCTCGGGGCTGTCGAACGCCGCGGCATCGAACTGCGCGCCATAAGCCTGCTGCGCCTGCGAGCGATAGCGGTTGTAGGCCTCGCGAAATTGGTCTTGGCCGATTTCCTTGCCATCCACCTTGGCGACGAAGGTATCGGTCTTCGGATTCATGTATTGCTCGATGCCGAAGAATCCGCCGAATACGATCACAACAACGCCGAGGAGGATCTTCGCCGCGATACCGGAAAACCTGTCGTGCAATGTCTGCAGCATGAGGAAATCGCTCTGATTGAAAAAGCGCGGCATCGCTGGCCGCTTCATGGATTGTGCGCTCATCAAGAACGCACAAACTACAAATACAGATAAAACGAAGGCGCCTTGCGGCGCCTGCGTTTATATATGGCGGAGTGGACGGGACTCGAACCCGCGACCCCCGGCGTGACAGGCCGGTATTCTAACCAGCTGAACTACCACTCCGCGCTAACTGTCGAAATCCGGTGTGGAGCCGTGCCGGATTCCATTTTCTTTTTGCCTTACCGCTACGAGTGGTAACCCGCATCGAGTTTGGTGGGTGCTGAGGGTTTCGAACCCCCGACCCTCGCCTTGTAAGGGCGACGCTCTACCGCTGAGCTAAGCACCCCTTGGCAGGCGAGCCGCTTAGTTTAGAGCATCTTTCAGAGCTTTGCCAGCCTTGAACGACGGATTCTTCGAGGCCTTGATCTTGATCGTCGCACCCGTGCGCGGGTTGCGGCCGGTGCGCGCGGCGCGCTTGCGCGCCAGGAAGGTGCCGAAGCCGACGAGCGCGACGCTATCGCCCTTCTTCAACGTCTTCGTGATCACCTCGATGACGGCTTCGATGGCACGACCAGCATCGGCCTTGGTCAGTTCGGCCGATTCGGCCACCGCGGTAACGAATTCACTTTTATTCATTTCATGTATCTCCCGGAAGGAATTGGCGAGCGCTCGCCGTTAGGTAATCGAAATCATACGAAGCATCCGCAGGCATCGGCGTTCGCGCTTGCTCGCCTCGTCACCCCGCATCTTCAGAGTCACATCCGGAAGGACTTTCCGTGAAGTGCGGCGCGAACTTTATACCAGCCCTCCCAACCCCGCGCAACATCAATTGCAATGCGCCCTGCAGCGATTTTCGCGGTGTCGGCAAACTCGCCGATTTTGTGCAAGGCGGCTTGACATGCTGGTCAGTAATTTGCATGCCGGCGCATCGCACCGGCATGCATTCATGCATCAATGAGGACGCACCGCCGTCGAGCCGGCTGCGTCTTCTACGGTGGGCTCCGATGCAACATTTTTAGCATTTTCCACTTTTTCCAGCAACGGCGACAGCGGGCGTTCGAGCGCGATGTCGAGCACCTCGTCGATCCAACGCACTGGCCTGATCTTGAGCGACTCGGTCACGTTCTTCGGAATTTCCGCCAAGTCTTTCTCGTTTTCCTCCGGGATGATCACGGTCTCGATGCCACCGCGATGCGCCGCGAGCAGCTTTTCCTTGAGCCCGCCGATCGGCAGCACGCGGCCGCGCAGCGTGATCTCGCCGGTCATCGCGACCTCGGAGCGCACCGGCACCTTGGTCAACGCCGACACGAGCGCGGTACACATGCCGATGCCCGCGGAAGGCCCGTCCTTCGGCGTCGCGCCTTCGGGTACATGGATGTGAATGTCGTATTTCTGGTGGAAATCCGCTTCGATACCGAGTCGATCGGTGCGCGCGCGCACGACCGACAGCGCCGCCTGGATCGACTCCTTCATCACGTCGCCGAGCTGGCCCGTGTTCACGAGCCGACCCTTGCCGGGCACGATCGAGGCTTCGATGCTGAGCAGTTCGCCGCCGACTGAAGTCCACGCCAAACCGGTGACCAGGCCGACTTCGTTCTGCAGCTCCCTGCGTCCAAACTGGAACTTGCGCACGCCCAGGTAGCGATCGAGGTTCTTGCTGTCGACCGTGACCTTGCCGCGCTTCTTTTCCGCCTTGCCCGACTTCTTCGCCTTGTCCGCGGCGAGGGTCAGCTCGGTCACCACCTTGCGGCAGATCTTGGCGAGCTCACGCTCGAGGTTGCGCACGCCCGATTCGCGCGTGTAGTAGCGGATCATGTCGCGCACGGCCTCGGTCTTGACCGCGATTTCCTCGATCTTGAGGCCGTTCGCCTTGACCTGCTTCGGCAGCAGGTAACGCTCTGCGATATTGATTTTCTCTTCTTCGGTATAACCAGGGATGCGGATCACTTCCATGCGATCGAGCAGCGGGCCCGGAATGTTCAGCGAGTTCGCGGTGGCGATGAACATCACCTCGGACAAGTCGAAATCGACCTCGAGGTAGTGATCGTTGAAGGCGTGGTTCTGCTCGGGATCGAGTACTTCGAGCAACGCCGAGGACGGATCGCCGCGGAAGTCCATCGACATCTTGTCGATCTCGTCGAGCACGAACAGCGGATTCTTGGTGCCGACCTTGTTCAGGTTCTGGATCAGCCGTCCCGGCATCGAGCCAATGTAGGTGCGGCGATGGCCGCGGATCTCGGCTTCGTCGCGCACGCCGCCGAGCGACATGCGGACGAACTTGCGTCCGGTCGCCTTGGCGATCGACTGGCCCAGCGAGGTCTTGCCCACGCCCGGTGGTCCGACCAGGCACAGGATCGGCCCCTTCATCTTCTTCACGCGCGACTGCACGGCGAGGTATTCGACGATGCGTTCCTTGACCTTTTCCAGGCCGAAATGGTCGGCATCGAGCACTTCCTCGGCCGCGCCCAAATCCTTGCGCACCTTGCTGCGCTTCTTCCACGGCGCGCCGACCAGCCAGTCGATGTAGTTGCGTACGACCGTGGCTTCCGCCGACATCGGCGGCATCTGCTTGAGCTTGTTGAGCTCCGCGCGCGCCTTCTTCTCGACCGGCGGCGGCATGCCGGCCTTGTCGATCTTCTTGGTCAGTTCCTCGACTTCGTTCGGCGCGTCCTCGCCTTCGCCCAGTTCCTTCTGGATCGCCTTCATCTGTTCGTTGAGGTAGTACTCGCGCTGGCTCTTCTCCATCTGCGACTTGACCCGGCCGCGGATGCGCTTCTCGATCTGCTGCACATCGATTTCGCCGTCGACGAAACCCATGAGCATTTCAAGACGGTCGGCCACATCGGCCGTTTCGAGCACGCGCTGCTTGTCCTGCAAACGGATCGACAGGTGCCCCGCGATAGTGTCGGCGAGGCGACTGGTGTCGTCGATGCCGGACAAGGTCGCGAGCAATTCGGGCGGAATCTTGCGGTTGAGTTTGACGAACTGTTCGAACATCGACACGAGCGAACGCGAAACAACCTCGACCTCGCGCGGCTCGCGCGTGTAGATCGACTCGAGCGCGCGTGCGTAACCGGTCATGATGCCTTCGCGCTCGGAGAAGCTCGACACTTCCGCACGCATCAGGCCTTCGACCAGCACCTTGATCGTGCCATCAGGCAGTTTCAGCAGTTGCAACACGGTCGCGACCGTGCCGATCGAATACAGATCGCCCGCCTGCGGATCGTCGATGTCCGGACTGCGTTGGGCAACGAGCAGGATGCGCTTGTCGCCTTCCATCGCCATGTCCAGCGCACGCACCGATTTCTCGCGCCCGACGAACAGCGGAATCACCATGTGCGGATAGACGACGACATCGCGCAGCGGTAATACCGGCAATTCGTTGATGTTGGACAGATGCTGCTGTACGGGCTGATTTGAAACGGGGTTTGCCATTAGGATTTCCTGAATGCTTTGCTCGTCCGCGCGGCCCTGCTCGCCTCGGCGCTGCGCCGGACAAGGTGAGGGTGACGCGGTATGACTATCACGTCAAGTGTGGACAATCGAGTAGTTTGCAAGCGTTGCGCGGCAAATCTCGCGCGCATCGTGCGAGCTGAATGCGCAGGAAACGAATCCGAAGCCGACTCGTCACGGGCAAAAACGACAAAGGACGCGAAAAGGGGTTTCGACCCCCATTTCGCGTCCTTCTATGCAGAACTTAGAACTTGTCGACGATCCAGCGCCCACGGAAGGGCGCACAGCCTCAGACTTCTTCGAGCTCCTCGGCCTGCGCGGCAGGAGCACCCGCCTTCGGCGCCAGCGCCACACGCAGTTTTTCCTCGATTTCCTTGGCCGCGGTCGGATTGTCCTTGAGATACTGGCGCGCGTTGTCCTTGCCCTGACCGATGCGCTCGCCGCCGTAGCTGTACCAGGCGCCGGATTTCTCCACGATCTTGTGGTCCGAGCCCATGTCGATCAGCTCGCCCTCGCGACTGATGCCCTCGCCGTAGAGGATTTCGGTGACGATCTGCTTGAACGGCGGCGCCAGCTTGTTCTTGACCACCTTGATCTTGGTCTGGTTGCCGACGATCTCGTCGCCCTTCTTGACCGCGCCGATGCGGCGGATATCCAGGCGCACCGAGGCATAGAACTTGAGCGCGTTGCCGCCAGTCGTGGTCTCCGGGCTCTGGCCCGGCATCATCACGCCGATCTTCATGCGCAGTTGGTTGATGAAGATGACCATCGTGTTCGAGCGCTTGATGTTGCCGGTCAGCTTGCGCAGTGCCTGCGACATCAGGCGCGCCTGCAAGCCGGGCAACTGATCGCCCATCTCGCCTTCGATTTCCGCGCGAGGTGTGAGCGCGGCGACCGAATCGATCACCACCACATCGACCGCGCTCGAGCGCACGAGCATGTCGGCGATTTCCAGCGCCTGTTCTCCGGTATCGGGTTGCGAGAGCAGCAGGTCGTCGACCTTAACGCCAAGTTTTTCCGCATACACCGGATCGAGCGCGTGTTCCGCGTCGATGAACGCACATGAGCCACCAAGCTTTTGTGCCTGCGCGATCACCTGCAAGGTCAGCGTGGTCTTGCCCGAGGATTCCGGGCCGTAGATTTCGACGACGCGACCACGCGGCAGACCGCCGATGCCGAGCGCGATGTCGAGCATGAGCGAGCCGGTCGGAATCGTCTCGATCGCCTCGACGGCGCGGTCGCCCATGCGCATGACGGCACCCTTGCCGAACTGCTTTTCGATCTGGCCGAGTGCGGCGGAGAGCGCCTTGCGCTTGTTGTCGTCCATTGCGGATTACCTCGAAGTGAAAGTTGAACGGGATCGTGCGTTGCACCGATCTCACGGATTGCGACGTCGCGAATTATCCCACAGCCGCCCGAACCTGGTATGCCGAAATCGGCGCGTCAGCGTGTAAGAATTTTCACTATTCCACGCAATGCTGCGGCGGCGGTCTGGCGACGCACCGCTTCCCGATCTCCGTCGAAACGGAAACCCTCGACAAGGGCGTCGCTGCCGCGGCGCTGCCAGCCGATCCAGACGGTACCGACCGGTTTGTCTCGCGTACCGCCCGTCGGCCCCGCGATGCCAGTCACCGCGACAGCTATAGCCGTGTCGAAACGGTTCAGCGCACCTGCCACCATCTCGATCGCGGTTTCCCGACTGACGGCGCCGTGCCGATCGAGTGTGGCGGATCCCACACCGAGCAATTTCTGCTTCAGCGAATTGCTGTACGTGACCGCGCCGCCTTCGAACCAGGCCGAAGAGCCTGCGATATCCGTCAATAACTTGGCGATCCACCCTCCCGTGCAGGATTCCGCCGTCGCCAGCGTCTCCCCGCGCTGAACTAGCAGGTCGGCGACACGCAGCGCTGCATCCGCAAGGCCGCGATCGCTTTCCTCTTGGGCCTGATCGGGAGATGAATAGCCCTGCGCCATGACCGTCGTTCCGAGAAATTTCGCTACCGTTCTAACCCATTCCTGAACGCATGGCAAAGCGCTTATCCGCAGTGGCCATCCGACGGCCGCCGGCATGCTTGCAGACAGGTATGTCACGTTATGATCGGCCGACATACAGCAAGGGAAAACGACCATGGCGATCGCCTCCGAACGCCGCTTTCCGGTATTGCTGATGCTTTGCCTTGCTTTCTCGGCGTGTTCGACGCTGCGCACCGACGGCATCAAATCGCCGTCGCAAGCACTACCGGCCTCTTTCGATACAGCCCCTGGCCGTTATATTCACGGCGAACTCGCCGCGCACCCGAATCAATCCGGTTTTCGCCTCGTGACGATGGGGCCAAATGCGCTCCTGAGTCGCGTGGTATTGACCGACCACGCCGCCAGCTCGATAGATCTGCAGTACTACATCTTCGAGAATGACGCGACCGGAAAACTGGTCGCCCAGCATCTTCTCGCCGCCGCCGACCGCGGCGTGCGCGTGCGTCTTCTCGTCGACGACATCAACAGCGACGGCAAGGATCGGCTGCTCGCCGCATTGGATGCCCACGAGAAAATCGAAGTGCGCGTGTTCAATCCGTTCCGCACGCGTTCTCCTTCGTTGCCTTCGAGAATCGCCCAGTTCCTGCTCGAAGGCTCGCGCCTGAATCGGCGCATGCACAACAAATCGTTCATCGTCGACGGCAACGTCGCCGTGGTCGGCGGCCGCAATATTGGCGATCCGTATTTCGGCGCCGGCGACAACGCCAATTTCCGCGATCTCGATCTCATCGCGATCGGGCCCGTGGTCAACGAGGCCGCACGCGCGTTCGACGATTACTGGAACAGCGATTCCGCATACCCCGTAACGGCATTTCGCGACATGCATGCCAGCGCAGCCGACCTCGCCCGTATGCGCACGACGCTGGCGCACGACGCGCGGCAATTTGCTCAATCGGATTATGCGCAGGCGGCACTCGACGCGCTGCCGGACGGCGGCCCGACCGCCGATCGTTTCGGAAACTGGTTCTGGGGTCAGGCCGAACTCGTCGCCGATGCCCCGGAAAAAGTCGAAATACATCGAGACGTCCCGAGCATGCGGATCGGCCCCAAGGTCAAAACGATCCTCGATGCGGCTAATCGGCAAGTCTTGTTGATCACGCCATATTTCGTGCCTGGCGACAGTGGCGTGCACTATCTCGCATCGCTGACGCAACGCGGCGTCCGCGTGGATGTACTCACCAACTCGCTCGCCTCGAACGACGAGACCGCGGCCCAGGCCGGCTACACCAACCATCGCCAGGCGCTGCTTGCCGCCGGCGTGCATCTGTTCGAAATGCGTCCGTCGGCAACAACGGGCAGTCCTGAGATCACCGTTCGCGGAAAATCCGCCGGAGCCAGCCTGCATGCCAAAGCCGCGGTCGTGGACGATCGCTACGCCTTCGTCGGCTCGATGAACATGGATCAGCGCTCCAAGTTGCTCAACACGGAGATGGGCGTGATCGTCGACTGTCCGGATCTCGCCGCGGCGATCGCTAAAATGTTCGCGACGGCCTCCTCGCCGGCTAACGCATATCGCGTGGACTTGCAGTCCGGCCACGCGACCTGGACGACCGAGGTGGACGGTCAACCCAAGGTATTTACCAACGAGCCCGATTCGACCTGGCAGCGCAGATTCATTCTGCACGTTCTGCGCGTGCTGCCGATCGAAGGCTTGCTATAGCCGAACCGATCAGACCTGCTGTCCAGATAGCAACAGCGGACCCCGCCGAGGTCTCCACGACGCTTCGGCAGACTCGGTTAGAATCGCGGCAGCGAACGTTACGTCGCGATTCCCAACCGAGCCTGATGACCCGCGACGACCTCGCCCAGCACACCCCGTTGATGCGCCAATATTTCGCTGCGAAGGCGGAGTATCCGGACACGCTCGTGCTGTTCCGCATGGGCGATTTCTACGAACTGTTCTACGACGATGCGCGCAAGGCCGCGCGCCTGCTCGACATCACCTTGACCCAGCGCGGCGCCTCGGCCGGCGCGCCGATTCCGATGGCCGGCGTGCCGTTCCACGCGGTTGAAGGCTATCTCGCCAAGTTGATCAAGCTCGGCGAATCGGTCGCGATCTGCGAGCAGATCGGCGATCCAGCGCTGGCGAAGGGCCTCGTCGAGCGCAAGGTCGTGCGCGTGGTCACGCCGGGCACGGTAACCGACGAGGCATTGCTCGAGGAACGGCGCGATAATCTGCTGCTCGCGATCGCGGCCGGCAAGACGGCGTATGGCCTCGCTTGGGTCGATCTTGCCAGCGGACGCTTCCTGCTCAGTGAAGCGGCGAACGCCGAACAACTCGCCTCGGAACTCGCACGCTTGGCGCCCGCGGAAACGCTGGTCAGCGAAGATGTCGCCTGGCCAACATTCGTTTCCGCCCTGCCCGGCCTGCGCAAACGCGCGCCGTGGCATTTCGACACCGAGACCGCGCAACGCCAGCTCAACAAGTTTTTCGGCACGCGCGACTTGTCCGGCTTCGGTGTCGAAGCGATGCCGCTTGCGATCGCCGCGGCCGGCGCACTGCTCGGCTATGTCAGCGAGACGCAGAAGTCCGCGCTGCCACATCTTTCCGGTCTCGCTTCGGAAAACCCCGAGGAGACGATCGCACTCGACGCGGCGACGCGGCGCAACCTCGAACTCGATACGCATCCGAGCGGCCGCCACGAACACACGCTGCTCGGCGTGCTCGATGCGACGATCACGCCGATGGGCGCACGCACGCTGCGCCGCTGGCTGCACCGGCCGCTGCGCGATCGCGACGTGCTGCGCCGCCGCTACCAGGCGATCGAGAGTTTGATCGAACAACATCGCTGCGATGGCCTGCGCGAGGTGCTGCGCGGCATCGGCGACCTCGAGCGCATCCTCGCCCGCGTAGCCTTGCGTTCGGCGCGGCCGCGCGATTTGTCCACGTTGCGCGATGGCCTGCTGGCCACACCGGGTTTATTTGATGCGCTCGTCCATGATCGCGAAGATCAAAAAGCGGCCGTGCATGGCCGCACTTCTCGATTGATTGATTCTCCGCTGCTTCGCTCCCTGCTCGACCAACTCGGCGAGCACGCCGACACCGCGCAGCACCTCGCCCGCGCCGTACTCGAACAACCGCCCGCGCTGCTGCGCGACGGCGGCGTGATCGCAGCCGGCTACGATGCCGAACTCGACGAACTGCGCACGCTATCGACCAACGCGAATCAGTTCCTGATCGATCTCGAAGAGCGCGAGAAAGCCGCTACCGGCATCCCGACGCTCAAGGTCGGCTACAACAGCGTGCACGGCTACTACATCGAGATCAGCAAAGGCCAAGCAGACAAGGCACCGACGCACTACACGCGCCGGCAGACGCTCAAGGGCGCCGAGCGCTATATCACCGAGGAGCTGAAATCGTTCGAAGACAAGGTGCTGTCCGCACGCGAGCGTGCGCTGATGCGCGAACGTGCGCTGTACGAGGCGCTGCTCGACTTTCTGATCGAACGCCTTGGCGCACTGAAGCAGGCCGCTGCCGCGGTCGCCGAACTCGACGTACTCGCCGCGCTCGCCGAGCGCGCCGATTCTTTGAATTGGCGCGCACCGAAATTGGTCGAATCCGAAGGAATTCACATCGTGCGCGGCCGCCACCCGGTCGTCGAGCAGGTGCGCAGCGAACCGTTCGAGCCGAACGATCTCGTCTTCGACGACGCACGCCGCATGCTGATCATCACCGGACCGAACATGGGCGGCAAGTCCACGTACATGCGCCAGAACGCGCTGATCGTGCTGCTCGCGCATATCGGCAGCTTCGTACCCGCCGACGCTGCGACGATCGGCAGCATCGACCGCATCTTCACGCGCATCGGTGCGGGCGACGATCTTTCACGCGGCCAGTCGACCTTCATGGTCGAGATGAGCGAGACGGCGAACATTCTGCACAACGCGACCAAGCACAGCCTCGTGCTCATGGACGAAGTCGGCCGCGGTACCTCGACCTACGATGGCCTCGCTCTTGCCCAGGCATGCGCGGTGCAACTCGCGACGAAGAACCATGCGTTCACCTTGTTCGCGACGCACTACTTCGAGCTGACCGAACTGGCGGCGCAGTATCCCGGTATCGCCAACGTGCATCTCGACGCAGTCGAGTACGATGACCAACTTGTCTTCATGCACGCGGTCAAAGAAGGCCCGGCGAGCCGCAGCTTCGGCCTGCACGTCGCCGCTCTGGCCGGCGTGCCGAAGGCAGTGATCGCCGATGCGCGCAAACATCTGGCAGCGCTGGAGCATGGCGCGCGACGCTCCTCCGCTCACTACCCCGCGGAAAGAGAATCCTCGCCGCAGCTCGGTCTGTTCGAACTTGCCAAGCCCAGCGCGGTCGAAGACGCGCTGCGCGAGGTCGATGCGGACGCATTGACGCCGCGCGCGGCGCTGGATTTGCTCTATCGCCTGAAAGCACTGATGTAACTAGAATTCGCCAGCCCTATTCGGAACCCATCCATGCGCCGTTTTCTCGTCATCGTCCTGTTGCTGCTCGTGGCCGCCGCAGCGGCGGTGTTTTTTCTGCCGGCCAGTATCGGCTACAAGTACCTGATGAAGCCGTCGAAGACGGTGACGCTGTCCGACCTGTCCGGCACGATCTGGAACGGACACGCCGGCAGCATTGCCGTGCACGAGCGCCCACTAGGGCAAGTCGACTGGCACCTGCACTTCAAGCCGCTGCTCGAAAGCCGACGCGTCGCCGACTTCGCGATCACCGGCGACACGCTCAAGGCGTCGGGCACGCTCGACCGCTCGCCGGCCGGCAACCGCTTCGACAATCTGACCTTCAGTGTTCCCGCGAGCGCGGCAGCGGACATGTTGCACATCCAGGGCAAGGCCGAGGGCGACATCGACGGCAGCGCCGCAAGCCTCACCCTGCTCGACGGCTGGCCGACGCTGCTGCGCGAGGGCAAGGCGCGCTGGATCAAGGCCAAGCTCGCCGATACCGACCTCGGCACGGTCGAGGCGGCATTCGACACGACCGAGGACGGCAAAGTCACTGGCACGCTGAAGAACAGCGGCGGCGCGGCGCAGTTCAATGGTGCGATCAAGCTCGCGCCGACGCGCGACGCGGAATTGAACGACCTCGCGTATAAGCTACCCGCGCAACTCATGGCGACGATCCTGCGCCTGCCGAACGTGACGCTCACCGGCGACATCGAGGGCAAGCTCGCCCACTTCGCCGTGCGCAACGGCACGCCTGCCGAGGCGCGCGGCGATCTGCACTGGAACAACGCGGCAACCCAGTCGGTCTCGCACGACCTGCTCGGCAATGTCGAGGCGACGTTCGACACCGCGCCTGACGGCGGCATCGGCGGCACTTTGAAGAACGATGCCGGCTCGGCGCACCTGTCGGCAAAATGGAAGCTCGGCGCCGCGCGCGCACTCGACCTGAGTGACGCCCAGCTCAAGTTCCCGGCCTCGCTGCTGACGCCGCTGATCCGTCTGCCCGGCATCGAAGTCAGCGGCGATGTCGACGGCAACTTCTCGCGCCTCAGCTTGCGCGACGGTCTCTGGCCGGCCGCGATCGCCGGCAAGCTCGTCTGGCACGGCATTACCGTGTCCGGCGCGCGCCAGGCGACACTCGGCGACATGGAATGGAATCTCGGCACCGATCCGGACGGCAGCATCATCGGCGTGCTCAACGACCTCGGCGGCCCGTTGCAGATCAACGGCACCTTCAAGGCGACGAAGACAGCCTACGACGCGGCCGCACAGCTCTCCTCGCGCGGCGATCCGACGATCCGCAGCGCGCTGCAAAAGGTCGGCACGCCGCAGCCGGATGGCTCGACGATCGTCCAGGCCAAGGGCGAGTTCGGCAAGAAATAAGCGTATGCGCGCGGCGACTTTTGGTCGCGCTCACTCGGCCCTGCGAGCCGCAGGGACCAAAAGGACAAAGTCGAGTTCGCAACCTTCCGGGCTGCGCCCGAATTTTTTTCGTTGCACCGCAGCAAATTTTTGCTATCTTGACGGCGTGTCGAATCCGCGGGGTTGAGCATGTCGATTCACGTCGCGCTGAACCATGTTTCGCATTATCGCTACGACCGGCTCGTCCATCTCGGTCCGCAGACAGTGCGGCTACGCCCTGCGCCGCACAGTCGCACGCGCATCCTGTCGTACTCGCTCAACGTCGAGCCTGATGACCACTTCATCAACTGGCAGCAGGACCCGCAGTCGAACTGGCTCGCACGCTTGGTCTTTCCCGAGCCGACGCGAGAGTTTCGTGTCGAGGTCGATCTTGTCGCCGAAATGTCGGTACTCAATCCGTTCGACTTCTTCCTCGAACCCGAAGCCGAGAAGTTTCCGTTTGCGTACAGCAGCACATTGCGCCGTGAACTCACCGCCTACACGGTCAAGCTGCCGGCAACGCCGCGCATCGAAAAATATCTGGAGACGCTCAGGCGCGAGGTACTCGGGCCCAAACCGCGGCGCACGGCCGATGCGCTCGTCGACCTCAATCGCCGCCTCGCCGATGACATCCGCTACCTGATTCGCATGGAGCCAGGCGTGCAGACGCCCGATCTCACGCTCGAACTCGCCAGCGGTTCCTGCCGCGACTCTGGCTGGCTGCTCGTGCAGTTGCTGCGTCATCTCGGCTTCGCCGCGCGCTTCGTCTCCGGCTATCTGATCCAGTTGACCGCCGACCAGAAGGCAGTCGACGGACCGAGCGGCCCCGAACATGACTTCACCGACTTGCACGCCTGGTGCGAGGTCTATCTGCCGGGCGCCGGCTGGATCGGCCTCGACCCGACATCGGGCCTGCTCGCCGGCGAAGGCCATATTCCGCTTGCCTGCTCGCCGGAACCGGGTTCGGCCGCGCCGGTCACCGGCATGGTCGACGAGAGCGAGGTCGAGTTCGCGCACGCGATGAAAGTCACGCGCATCAGCGAATCGCCACGCGTGACCAAACCGTATTCGACAGAACAGTGGAGCGCGATCGTCTCGCTCGGGCATAAGGTCGACGCGGATCTGCACCGCCTCGACGTGCGCCTGACCCAGGGCGGCGAACCGACCTTCGTCGCTGCGGACGATCCGAACGGCGCCGAGTGGAACACCGACGCGCTCGGGCCGACCAAGCGCCTGCGCGCGGCCGGCCTGTTCCATCGTCTGCGCGAAAAATACGCACCGCAGGGCCTCGTCCATTTCGGCCAGGGCAAGTGGTATCCGGGCGAACAATTGCCGCGCTGGTCGCTGAACTGCTTCTGGCGCCGCGACCTCGATCCGATCTGGCACGATCCGGCGCTGATCGCCGATGAAAAAATCCACGGCCGCGCGAACAGCGCAGTCGGCGAGGCCTTCCTCGCCGAAGTCGCCGCGCGCCTGGCGCTCGATGCGGGCCATGTCTTTCCCGCCTACGAAGACCTGTTCTACTACATGTGGCGTGAACGCCGTCTGCCGGACAACGTCGATCCGTTCGACCCGCGCGTAGCCGACCCGCTCGAACGCGAGCGCCTGATGCGCGTGTTCACCACGGGGTTGTCGCACGTCGTCGGCCACGTGTTTCCGATCGCCCGGCCGCTCGGCCGCTGGCAGACTGGGCCGTGGTTCTTGCGCACGGAACATTGCTATCTCCTGCCGGGCGATTCCGCGCTCGGCTGGCGCCTGCCGCTCGACTCGCAACCCTGGGTCGCCGAGAGCGATCATCCCTGGGTGCATGCGGCCGATCCCTCACAGGCGTTCAAACCACTGCCGCGCGCGATGCAAATCCGCCGACAGATGCACGGCCTGCGCGGCGAAGCGGCGCTGCGCGAGCCGGCCTACGCGAGCGAATATGCGCAGGTGAATTTGGACCGCACGGGCCATGACGATCGCCACCGTTTCGGTCCGCGCGGAAGCGTCGGGCCGACGCATGCCGCAACGCGCGTGCCGGCACACGGCGAATCCGCCGACTGGATAACGCGTACCGCGCTCTGCGCCGAGGCAAGAAATGGAAATTTATACCTTTTCATGCCGCCGCTCGCGCGGTTGGAAGACTATCTGGAGCTGACTTCGGCGATCGAGGACACCGCCGCAGCGCTCGGCACGCCTGTGCTGCTCGAAGGCTACGAGCCGCCACGCGATCCACGCCTCAATTCGTTCCGCGTCACGCCCGACCCGGGCGTCATCGAGGTCAACATCCATCCGTCGGCGAACTGGGAACAACTCGTCGAGCGCACCACGCATCTGTACGAGGCCGCGCGTCAGGAAAAGCTCGTCGCCGAGAAGTTCATGCTCGACGGCCGCCACACTGGCACCGGCGGCGGCAACCACTTCGTTCTCGGCGGCGCGACGACGAGCGATTCGCCGTTCCTGCGCCGTCCCGACCTGCTGCGCAGCCTGATCTCGTATTGGCACAACCATCCCTCGCTGTCGTACTTGTTCTCGGGATTGTTCATCGGCCCGACTTCTCAGTCGCCACGCGTGGACGAGGCGCGCAACGATTCGCTGTACGAACTCGAAGTCGCGTTCAAGCAGTTCCCCGACATCGGCGGCTACGTGCCACCGTGGCTGCTCGACCGCCTGCTGCGCAACCTGCTGATCGACGTCAGCGGCAACACGCACCGCGCCGAGTTCTGCATCGACAAGCTGTATTCGCCCGACGGCGCCGCGGGCCGCCTCGGCCTGCTCGAAATGCGCGCGTTCGAGATGCCGCCGCATGCGCAGATGAGCCTCGCCCAGCAACTGCTGCTGCGCGCGCTGATCGCGCGCTTCTGGCGCGAGCCTTACGCACCACCGCGTCTCGCGCGCTGGGGCACCGAGCTGCACGACCGCTTCATGCTGCCCTACTTCGTCGAGCGCGATTTCGCCGACGTGATCGACGAGACGCGTGCGGCCGGCTACGCGATCGAACGCGACTGGTTCGCGCCGCATTTCGAATTCCGTTTCCCGATCGTCGGCGACTATGCGACACAAGGCATCACGCTCGAACTGCGCAATGCGCTCGAACCTTGGCACGTCATGGGTGAGGAAGGCGCGCCGGGCGGCACCGTGCGCTACGTCGATTCCTCGGTCGAGCGCCTGCAGGTGAAGTTGAGCGGCCTCGCCCCCGACCGCTATATCGCTACCTGCAATGGCCGCAGTATCCCGCTGCGCCCGACCGGCACAGTCGGCGAGTTCGTCGCCGGCGTGCGCTACAAGGCTTGGCAGCCCCCCTCGGCACTGCATCCGACGATTCCGGCGCATGCGCCACTCGTGTTCGATCTCGTCGACACCTGGTCGCAGCGCTCGCTCGGCGGCTGCCGCTACCATGTCGCGCATCCGGGCGGACGCAGCTACGACACGTTTCCGGTCAACGCGTTCGAGGCCGAGAGCCGGCGCCTCGCGCGCTTCGACCGCTACGGCCACACGCCAGCGGGCGTCCACGCGACGGCGCCGACGACGAATGCCGACTTCCCGTTCACGCTCGATCTGCGCAACATCTAGGGTGCGCCGATCCTCCCTCGCTGCGGCATCGCGACTTTCGTTACACTTGCTGCGTAACCGGAATGTCACGATGCCACTGCGCGCAAGCTGGAACCGATGACCGAGCTGATCGACGACGCCGTGCCCGCTCTGCTCAACGCCTACCGCCGCGATCCGCAGCACTATCACGAGCTGTTCGACGCCGACGGCGGCGTGCGCGCGCCGTGGCGGCGCATGCTCGAGGCGATCGAGCACGCCGATCCCGCGCAGATGCGCGCCCGCGCCGATCTGGTCGAGCGCCAGATCCGCGAGAACGGCATCACCTACAATGTCTATGCCGACGCCAAGGGCACCGACCGGCCGTGGGAACTGGACCTGCTGCCGCAGATCATCGGCGCGGCCGAGTGGCAGCATCTGGCTGCCGGCGTCGCCCAGCGCGCTGCGCTGCTCGACGCCGTGCTCGCCGACCTTTACGGGCCGCAGACCTTGCTTGCCGAGGGATTGCTGCCGCCGGAACTGATCTTCGGTCACGACAATTTCCTCTGGCCCTGCCGCGGCAGCGCGCCGCCCGGCGGCACCTTCCTGCACATCTATGCAGTCGACCTCGCGCGCGCGCCCGACGGCGCGTGGTGGGTCGTTGCCGATCGCACCCAGGCGCCGTCGGGACTCGGTTACGCGATCGAGAACCGACAGATCATTTCGCGCGCGTACTCCGACTTGTTCCACGACATGCGCGTCCGCGACCTTTCCGGCGCGCTGCGCGCGCTGCAGGCGACGCTGCAATCGGCCGCACCGGTCGCCGCAGGCGAAACGCCGCTGGCCGTGCTGCTGACGCCGGGCCGCTTTAACGAAACCTATTTCGAACACGTCTACCTCGCGCGCGCGCTCGGCGTGCCGCTGGTCGAAGGCTACGACCTCACCGTGCGCGCCGATACCGTGTACATGAAAACGCTCGGCGGCTTGAAGCGCGTGCATGCGATCCTGCGCCGTGTCGACGACGATTGGTGCGACCCGCTCGAACTGCGCGGCGAATCCGCGCTCGGCGTGCCCGGCCTCACCGCGGCCGCACGCGCGGGACGCGTGCTGATCGCCAACGCGCTCGGCGCGGGCGTGCTCGAATCGCCCGGCCTGCTCGGCTTCTTTCCGAAAATCTGCGAGCGCCTGCGCGGCGAAGCGCTCGCGCTGCCCTCGGTTGCCACTTGGTGGTGCGGCGAGGCGCCGGTGCGCGAAGAGGCATTGACCGAACTCGACCGCCTCGTGCTCAAGCCTGCATCGCCGTCGCGCCGCGTCGACGCCGTGTTCGGGCCGAGCCTGCCGCGCAGCCGGCTCGGTGAGCTACGCGCGCGCATCGAAGCGGAGCCCGCGGCCTGGGTCGCGCAGGAACTCGTCGATCTGTCGCAGGCACCGGTCTGGCAGCGCAATACGACCCACGCGCAGATCGTGCCGCGTGCGGTGAGCATGCGCGTGTTCGCGGTCGCCTCCGGCAACGGCAGCTATACGGTGATGCCCGGCGCGCTATCGCGCGTGGCGACGAAGGCGGCGGCGCGTATCGTCTCGATGCAGCGCGGCGGCGGCAGCAAGGACACCTGGGTGCTGGCCGACGGCGAAGCCGCCGTCGACACGCTGCGCCGGCGCGAACTGCACGCGGCCGACATCGTGCGCCGCGACGATTTCCTTCCCTCGCGCCTGATCGAGAACCTGTTCTGGCTCGGCCGCTACTCCGAACGCGGCGACGACTACACGCGCCTGCTGCGCGTCGTGCTGTCGCGCTACATCGACACGAGCGCAGCGAACACGGTCGCGTTCGAGGCCGCGCTCGCTGCATGCCGCCGCGTGCATCTGATCGACGCCGAAGCCAAACCCGTGCGCACGGCGCTGATCGATGCGCTGACCGACGCTGCCGCGCCCTACAGCCTGGCCAGCGTGCTCGGCCGCCTGCTCTGGTCAGCCGGTCAGGTGCGCGGCCGCTTGTCGAGCGAGAACTGGCGCGGCCTGCTCGAAGTCCAGCGCGAAGCGCAGGCGCTCGATCGCGAGCGGATCGATTTCGGCGATGCACTCGAACTGCTCAACCGCCTGCTGATGGAGGTCTCCGCGCTGTCCGGCTTCGCCCTTGACGACATGACCCGCGACGACGGCTGGCGTTTCCTCATGATCGGCCGGCGCATCGAGCGCCTGCAATTCCTCGCCGACGTGCTCGCCTGCGCGCTCACCCATACCACGCAGCCCGATGCGGCGACACTGGAATGGCTGCTCGAACTCGCCGACTCGACGATCACCTACCGCATGCGCTACCTGTCCGCGCCGCAGCTGATCCCGGTGCTCGACCTGATCGTCTGCGATCCGGCCAATCCGCATGCGCTGCGCTTCCAGTGCCACGAACTGCACGGCCACCTGCGCGCGGTCGACGACGCGTTCGGCAGTTCGAGCGCCGGCGACTTCGAACAGATGCGCGAACAGCTCGACGCCTGCGACCTGTCTGCGCTCGAGCCCGCACTGTTCGGCGAGCCGGGCCAGCGTGAAGCGATTGCCGGCATCGCGGCGATGCTGGCCGACATCGCCGCGCGCGCGCGCCGCGCCTCGGACGCGATCGCCTTCCATCATTTCACCCATGTCGCGGCAGCGAGCCGCGCGACGCTTTCCGCATGAGCGCGCGCTACATCGTCCACCATGAAACCGAATACCGCTACGACAGCGTCGTCTCGGTTTCGCACCAGGCGCTGCACTTGACGCCACAGGCACTCCCGCACCAGCGTTGCCACAGCCATCGCCTGCGCGTCGAACCGGCACCGACACATCAGGTCGACGAGTTCGACGGCTTCGGCAATCCGCTCACGCGTCTCGAGATCGATACGCCGCATCGCGAACTGCTTGTCGCTGCGGAAATGGACATCGAAGTCGAAACGCGCGAGACAGAGCCCGATCTCGACGACTCGCCGCCATGGGAGGACGCCGTCGCTGCCCTCGCCTATCGCGGCGGCCACGTGCCGACGGCGGCCGTGCTGGACGCGAACCGCTACCGCTTCGAATCGCCCTATGTGCGTTGGGACGGCGACGTTAAGCTGTTCGCGCGCACGGACTTCGCGCCTGGCACTCCGTTGCTGCGAGGCTGCGCATTGTTGATGCGCCGCATCCACCGCGAGTTCCGCTTCGACGCCAATGCGACCCAGGTCGCCACACCCGTTGCCGAAGTGCTCGAAAACCGCCACGGCGTCTGCCAGGATTTCGCCCACCTCATGATCGCCTGCCTGCGCTCGCTCGGCCTCGCCGCGCGCTACGTCTCGGGCTACCTGCTGACCACGCCGCCGGCCGACCAGCCGCGCCTGGTCGGCGCCGACGCCTCGCACGCCTGGGTGTCCGTGCACTGCCCGCGCCACGGCTGGATCGATTTCGACCCGACCAACGACATGCGCCCCGGCAGTGGCCACATCACGCTAGCCTGGGGCCGCGACTTCGGCGACGTCTCGCCGCTGCGCGGCATCATCCTCGGCGGTGGCGCGCACGAGCTTGATGTGCGCGTGACTGTCGTGCCGATGCCAGATGATTGAAGGCGAGTCCAGCAGAGTCGCCCCTACATCGCATCGATATCGCCCAACGCGATGATAAGACGCCGCGCGCGCTTGTCGGGCTTGGTCGGCGGCTTGGCGTAGCCGCTGCGTTCGAGGCGGCGGCGTTCGGCCGCTTCCAAGCGCGCGTTGCGGCTGGCTTCTGTTTCACGGTAGAGCGACTGCGCCTGCGCGGCGGAACCGCGCTGTTCGCCCAGCGCGGCGACCTCGATATCGAAGCGTTCTTCGCCGCGCGCGACGTTGAGCCGGTCGCCGACACGCACCGCCTTCGATGCTTTGCCCGCGGCCTGGTTCAATTCCACCTTGCCGCCTTCGATCGCCTTCTTTGCCAGCGCGCGCGTCTTGAAGAAACGCGCGGCCCACAGCCAAACGTCGAGGCGCACGCCGGGTGCCAAAACGTCAGTCTTCACAACTTGTCCTCCAATTCCACGCTGCGCGGGGCGGCGAGGCCGCCGTAGCGTTCGTCGAGATGCTGCAGGCGATCTTCTGCCTCTGGCTTCTTGCCCGCAGCAAGCAGGGCTTCGATGTCGTGCAATTGCGTATCGATCTCACGTGTACGCCGTTCGCGGCACGCAGCAAGCCCAGCGTCGACCGTGGGCGGCGCCGACAGATCCGTCAGGGCGCGATCGAGCGTGGCCGCATCGATCCAGTCGTGGCCGCGGCCGCGCATCTCCTCGGTATGCAGGTCGGTGATGCACAGGTCGCGCGCCGATTCGCGGCTGTGGCCGTCCCTTGCCAAATTCTCCTCGTCGCGACTGCCCGTGGCATAGACAAGGCGCGTGCCTTCCTCGAACTGTCGGAACAGGTCGGGCTTCGGCGGCGGCAACGCCGCGCTGCCGAACGAATCGCTGCCAGCGTTGAGCAGCGCGCCATGGAACACGTCGGGAAACGCGAGCGCGACGCGCAGGGCGACGCGCGAACCGCCGGATAATCCGCCGACATAGGTGCGCGCGGGATCGACCGGATACGCCTTCGTCACGTTGGTATAGCCGAGCATGGCCAGCGGAACGCGCCGCGAGTAGACGTTCGCAGCATTGCCCGAATCGGCGGCCGTCACCACGATCATCGCGTGCTTGTCCAGCACGGGCAGCCATATCTTGGGTATGCCCGCAGGGTCGAACGACGAAATCCACACGAGCAGGCCGAACTTGCCTGAGGCCGGCGCGTCGGCGGGCACGTACACGGCAAAATGTTCGCGGGCGAGGTCGATGCTCTGCCCGTCCGTGCCCTGCTCCGAAGCGGCGAGTTTTTCGCGCATGCGTCGCGCGAGCAACGGACGAAAGAGACGGTCGATCAGTTCCGCGTTGCCTGCCAACGCAGAGTACTGATCGAATACGACCTGCTTTTGCACCGCGGCCGGAGCTGCCGCAACACCTGCCGCCGCGAAAAGATGGACGAGCGCGCTTGCCGACAGGATTCGAGCGCACGCAGGCAGACGGCAACGAAAGGATTTGCCGAAACGAATACTCGTCGAAATTCGGATACGCACCGTCGCATTATCGCGCCGGTCGCCTTCCGGGAAAACTCGCCGCGTTTCCAGTCCATCGCATAGACG
The DNA here is from genome assembly GCF_000378125.1 of Rudaea cellulosilytica DSM 22992. Lineage (GTDB taxonomy): Bacteria > Pseudomonadota > Gammaproteobacteria > Xanthomonadales > Rhodanobacteraceae > Rudaea > Rudaea cellulosilytica. Next base: position 285,206 of record NZ_KB899244.1, read on the forward strand.
CGCAACTGCCCGGATTTCGCCCACACATCGCCACAATCCTCCTTCAGCATCGCGCACTCGACCCCACTGCCAAGAACAACAGCCATGCGTCATTTCGTTTCGTTTGCCGCCCTCGCCAGCACCTTTGTCGTTTCCTTCGCGAGCGCAGCCGATTCGCCCGACCCGCTGACCCGTCCGCTGCCCGGCAGGCCGGAGTGGACTCGCGCGTATGCACCAATTCGCATTTACGGCAACACTTACTATGTCGGCAGCGAAGGCATCAGCGCATTGCTCGTGGACACGGGTGCGGGCCTGGTCCTGCTCGATGTCGGCATGCCGCAGTTTGCGCCGCAGGTCGAGGCCAACATCGGCAAGCTCGGCTTCAAACTCGCCGATGTGAAATACGTGCTCAATTCGCACGCACATGTCGACCACGCCGGCGGCATCGCCGCGATCGTGCGCGACAGCGGCGCGACGGCGATCGCGAGCCCCTCGGGCACGAAGGCGCTGCGCGAAGGCCACGTCGTCGCCGACGATCCGCAGGCCGCCGAAGTTGCCAATGCCGTCTTTCCGGCCGCCGCGCGCGTACGCGAAGTCGCTGACGGGGAAGCCGTGCGCCTCGGCAATACGGCAATCACCGCGCATTTCACGCCGGGACACACGCCGGGCAGCACGACATGGACGTGGGAATCCTGCGAAAACGGCAAGTGCCTCAATATCGTTTATTCCGACAGCCTGACCGCGATTTCCTCGGACGGATTCCATTTCCTCGCCGATGCGACGCACGGCGATCTCAGCGCATCGTTCCGCAAGAGCATCCACACCGTCGCGACCCTTCCCTGCGACATTCTCGTCTCCACCCATCCCGACGCATCGGGCGCCGACGCGCGCTTGGTAAAACTCGCCACGCAGCGCGAGCCGAATCCGATGGTCGACGCGCAGGCATGCAGCCGCTTCGCCGCCGAATACGAGAAGATGCTCGATGCGCGCATCGCCAAGGAAAAGGCGGCACAAGGAAAGAAGAGCTGAAGCCCGACTCTCGCGTTCAGGACTTCGGCGCGAACCCGTCCGGCACCGGAATGCTGGCGAACGCGCGCTTGAGACCCTCGTTCCACAGCGTGCCGAGTTCGCGGAAATACGGATCGGTGTCCTCGATGCGATGTTGGCCGCCCGCGTCGAGGCTGTCGACCCGGTACGTGAGCAGGTCGATCGGCAAGCCGACCGAAATGTTCGAACGCATGGTCGAGTCGAACGAGACCAGGGTCAGCTTGATCGCGTCGGCGAGCGACAGGGCCGGTGAGATCACGCGATCGATCACCGGCTTGCCGTACTTGATCTCGCCGTTCTGGAAAAACGGCGCCTCGCCCGAGCATTCGATGAAATTGCCCTCGGCGTAGATCAGGAACAGGCGCGGCGCTTCCCCGGCAATCTGGCCGCCAACGATGAAGCTCGCCGTGGAATCGATGTTCTGTGCACGCAGGTATTCGCCCTCGCGCTGGCGCACGTCGCGCAGCGTGTTGCCGATCAGCTCCGCGGCGTCGTAGAGCGAAGTCACCGAGTAGATGTTCGGCAGGTCGGGCGTCTCTTTCGCCGTGCGCTCGATCTGGTTGACCGCATTCTGCGTGATCGACAGATTGCCTGCCGACAGCGCGACGATGACGCGATCGCTATTGCGCGCGAACACGTGCATCTTGTCGACGCGGGAAATGTTGTCGACGCCCGCATTGGTGCGCGTATCGGACGCGAACACCATGCCGGCATCGAGCTTCATGGCAACACAGTAGGTCATCGGCAGACGAATCGGGAAACCGGCTGCGAATTCTACCAGTGCGCGGTGCAACGCAGCGCAAGCGTGCTTGGCACAAGCCCGGATTGCGCACACGCCCCTGATCAGGCTTGGCTCTGTTCCTGCGCCTGCTCGACGATTTCCGGGGTCAGCAGGAAGTGCCGGTTGACCTGCTGCCCGAGCGCGAACAGGCGCGTCATCACGCGCTGCAGCCAGACTTCCATGCCCTGCGCGAGCACGTCGTCGATGCAGCCATAGCGCGTCTCCGCCATCAGCGCACCGGCTAGGCGCACGACCTCGTGATTGCCGGGCCCGGCGAGCGCAATCAGAGTCTTGTGCACGACCTCGGTGCAGGTAGCGAGCGAGCGCGGCGAATCATGATTGAGGATCATCAGCTCGGCCACGCGCTCCGGTGAGATCGTCTCGCGATAGTGGCGGCGGTAGGTTTCCATCGCGGACAGTGCATGCAGCAGCGCGCTCCATTGGTAGTAACCGACCGCGGAGCGCGCATCGCCCGCCTCGGCGGTCGACGGCTCCGAATACTTCACGTCCATCAGGCGCACGCCCCAGTCGGCGCGCTCGAGGAAGGTGCCGAGCTGCAGATAGTGGTAAGCGGCGTCGCGCCCCATCGTGCCGACGGTCATGCCGCGGAACGAGGCTGAGCGCGTCTTCACCCATTCGACGAAACGCGGCACGCCCTCGTCCTCGAAGCGCTCGGCGCTGAGCTTGCGCATTTCCAGCCACGAGGTGTTGAGGTCCTCGTACATCTCCAGCGTGATCGCGCCGCGCTGCGCACGCGCCGACTCGCGCGCGGCGCGGATGCACGAGTAGATCGACGACGGATTGGTCGCATCGAGGCACAGGTAACGCAACACCTTTTGCGCGACGATCGGTCCGTTGATGCGCGAATATTCCTCCACCAGGCCGAGTGCGTCGAGTGCGCGCCGCCAGGTGCCGGCGTCGTGGCGCCAGGGGTCGAGGCGCTCCGGCAGCAGCGCGATGCGATGAGTCACGTCGATCAGGCGCGCGGTGTTCTCGGCGCGCTCGATGTGACGCGAGGTCCAGTACAGGTCGTTGGCGGTTCTGCACAGCATGATCAAAGTGCCTCGGAAAATCGTCGTGAGCGAAGGCAGTTTGCGTTTCGCCTGAGCGCAGGACGCGGAGTGTACAAATCAGTACATGAGCATTCCGAGCACCGCCGGAACGCAAAATGCCGAGCGCAGCAGATTTTCTGAGGCACTTTCAGCCCTCCAGAACCCAAGTGTCCTTGGTGCCGCCGCCCTGCGAGGAATTGACGACGAGCGAGCCTTCGGCCAGCGCCACGCGGGTCAGGCCGCCGGGCACGATGTGGATCTCCTTGCCGCTGAGCACATAGGGGCGAAAATCCACGTGCCGCGGCGCGAGCCCGCTGGCCACGTAGGTCGGGCACGACGACAGCGCCAGCGTCGGCTGGGCGATGTACTTGGCCGGCTCGGCGAGGATACGTTCGCGGAACTCGGCAATCTGTTCCTTCGTCGACGCCGGCCCGACCAGCATGCCGTAGCCGCCGGCGCCGTGCACTTCCTTGACGACGAGCTCGGGCAGATGGTCGAGCGCGTAGGCGAGATCGTCGGCATCGCGCAATTTATACGTTTGTACATTGTATAAAATGGGCTCTTCACCGAGGTAGAAGCGGATCATGTCGGGCACGTACGGGTACACAGACTTGTCGTCGGCAATGCCCGCGCCGATCGCGTTCGCGAGCGTCACGCGACCGGCCTTGTAGGCAGCGAAGATACCCGGTACGCCGAGCATCGAGTCCGGGTTGAACACGGTCGGATCGAGGAAGTCGTCGTTGATTCGGCGATAGATCACATGCACGCGCTGCGGGCCCTGCGTGGTACGCATGTAGACGGTGTCGTCGCGCACGAACAGGTCCTGGCCTTCGACGAGTTCGACGCCCATCTGCTGGGCGAGGAAGGCGTGCTCGAAATACGCCGAGTTGTGGAAACCCGGCGTGAGCACGGCCACGGCCGGCTCGTCCACGCCCTCGGGCGCGACCGAACGCAGCACGTCGTGCAAACGGTCGGGATAGTGCTCGACGGGCGCAACCGCATGCATCGCGAACAATTCAGGAAACAGGCGCATCATCATGCGCCGGTTCTCGATCATGTAGGACACGCCCGAGGGCACGCGCAGGTTGTCCTCGAGCACGTAGTACTCGCCCGCGCCCGCGCGCACGATATCGACGCCGGAGATATGCGAGTAGATGCCGCCGGGCACGTCCATGCCGCGCATCACCGGCTTGTACTCGGCATTGTTGAGAATGAGATCGCTCGGCACCTTGCCCGCGGCGAGAATTTCCTGGTCGTGGTAGACGTCGTGCAGGAACAGGTTCAGCGCCTTGACGCGCTGGCGAAGGCCGGCGTCGAGCATCTTCCATTCATCGCGCGGGATGATGCGTGGCACGATGTCGAACGGGATCAGGCGCTCGGCGCCTTCCTTCTCGCCATACACGGCAAACGTGATGCCGACGCGATGGAACAGCACTTCGGCTTCGCGTCGCTTCTGTTCGAGCCGTTCCTGCGGCGTGGCCTTCAACCAGCGGTCGAAACCACCGTAATGCGGTCGCGCCGCGCCTCCCATATCGAGCATTTCGTCGTAGCTGACCGGCATGCGTTTGCCTGCTGTGCGGGGTAGCCGCGCACTCCGTTTCGCAACATCCGAATAAGGAGAACGTCGGTTACCGCACTGCAACAAACTATTTGCCGTTCGTCAAGCGGGCAAACGCAAAATCGGTGTAGCGCGCACTCTGCCTGCAGCACGCGGCCGAAGCGACGACTATTCGTCGCCGCGAATCTCGGCCGCCGCGCGCTTGAGGATGTCGGCGATGCGCTTGGCTTCCTTGGTCCCCGCGTGGCGCTTGTCGCGCAGTGCGGCTTTGAGTTCGCGGCGCGCGAGCCAAGCATCGCGCCAGATGCCGCCTCGCGGGTCTTCGTCGTCGGCCGCGGAGAAGATCTCGCGCACGCGACCCATCTTCGCGCCGATGCGCGCGAGCTGGTCGAGCATCGCCTCGGCCGCCTCGCGATGCTCTTCCAGGTATTTGCGACCCGTGTCGGTCATCGAATACAGCTTCTTCGCACCTTCGGCAGCGACACTGGCGTAGCCAACTTCCTCGAGCCAGGTCAACGCCGGATAGACCATGCCCGGGCTCGGCGCATAGAAGCCGCCCGAGCGCTCCTCGAGCGCCTTGATCAACTCGTAGCCGTGACTCGGCTGTTCGGCGAGCAGCGCAAGCAGCACGAGCTGCAGTTCGCCCGAAGCAAGCTTGCGTCCCATGCGGAAATCGCCGCTGCCGAAACCGTGGCCGCCGAAAAAACCGCCGCCAAAAGCGCCGAACCCGTGCCGGCCGCGCCCGCGGCCGATGCACATCGCTTCGCCGATGCCATCAGCTAAACGATGCAGGCGGTCGTGCAGGCCGTTGTGGAAATGTGAATGCATGGCACTCTCCTATTTATCGTTAGTTGTATCTTACGATATATTTTTTCGATGTCAATAAACCTAAGACGAGAGCATGGCCATGCCCTGCCGTGCGACAATATGGCGGTCATGGATTCCCCCAATCCGCCTGAGGCTGGGACCTCCCCCGCCGATACCGTCGTCGCGCTCGACGCCCGCGCCAAGCGTAGCCTGCTCTGGCTGATCGCCTCCTCGTTCTTCATGCAAATGCTCGACTCGACGATCGTCAACACGGCGGCGCCGAGCATCGCCGCCGCGCTGGCCGTGTCGCCGCTGTCGATCAAGACCGCCCTGATCAGCTACACATTGAGCCTCGCCGTCTTCATTCCGCTGAGCTCGTGGCTCGCCGACCGCTTCGGCACGCGTCGCGTTTTCTGGGCGGCGATCGCGATCTTCACCGCCAGCTCGCTCGCCTGCGGACTCGCGCAGAACCTGACCATGCTCGTTGCCTCGCGCATCGTGCAGGGCTTCGGCGGGGCGATGATGATGCCGGTCGGGCGCCTGGCGATCCTGCGCAGCTTCAGCAAAGCCGAATTCGTCAGCGCGATGGCGTTCGCGACGATTCCAGGCTTGATCGGCCCGGCGATCGGGCCGTTCCTCGGCGGCGTGTTCTCGACCTGGCTGTCCTGGCGCATGATCTTCCTCGTCAACCTGCCGTTCGGTCTCGTCGGCTTGTGGATGACGCGCAGGCATATGCCCGACTACCGTGCGTCTTCGACCACACCGCTCGATCTCACCGGCTTCGCCCTCTTCGGCCTCGGCGTCGGTGGCCTGTCGTGGGGGCTGGAACAGGTGGTCGAGGGACAATACGTGCGGACCTTGCTGATCGGCGCGCCGGCAATCGCACTGCTCGTCGTCTATGCCTGGCGCAGCCTGCGCATTGCGCATCCGATCGTCGATCTGCATCTGTTGCGCATAGCGAGTTTCCGTATCGGCATCAACGGCAGCTTCACCACGCGGCTCGGCGTCGGCGGCATCTACTTCCTGCTTACCCTCTTGTTCCAGGTCGGATTCGGCTATTCGCCGGTCATGGCCGGCCTGCTGCAGACGCCACAGGCGATCGCCATGCTGTCGACCCGTTTCTTCGTCGCCTCGATCATCCGCCACCTGGGCTACCGGCGCGTATTGGTCGTCAACACCGCCCTCGCCGGCCTGATGATTCTCTCGTTCGCAACCTTCGATGCGAATACGCCGATCTGGCGCCTGTGCACGCAGGTGTTTCTGTTCGGCATGGTCATGTCGATCCAGTACACCGCGGTCAACACGCTCGGCTTCGTCGACCTCGTGCCCGCGCAGGCGAGCATGGGCTCGTCGATGTCGAGCACGGCGCAAAATCTTTCGATCAGCTTTGGCGTCGCTTTCGGCTCACTGCTGATGGCGGCGTTCCTGCCCGTCGGCGCCGGGAGCGGAGAATCCTACATCGGCGCATTTCACGCGACGGTGATCATCCTCGGCATCGTTACGATACTGTCGTCGGCGGTGTTCTATCGCTTACCGCGTGCTGCTGCGGCATGAGCGCCGTCAGAGTCTGGACGTCGGCAACGGTCAGTACCGAAAGGCGCGCAACACGACGACGGTCACGAGGCCCAGCCGCATCGATCAATGGCGTCCAGACCGATCCACTGCGTAACCTCAGCGCAGTTGGCTGTCCTTGCTTCCGCGCCGGTTGTAGCCGCTGAACGCCGCTTCCGCCTTGTCGTGTTCCGATTGGCAGGCCACACACAGGCGCACGCCGGGCACAGCCTTGCGCCGTGCTTCGGGGATGGCCGCGCCACATTCCTCGCAGCGCTTCAGGCTCGCTCCGCGCGGCACGCGGCTGCGCGCACGCTTGACCGCGTCCGCGACCGTCGCATCGATCTGGTCTTGCACGGCGCCGTCGCCGGCCCACCCGGTAGCCATCATGCCTCCTGATATCCGCAAAAGCCCAACGGCAGAACAATTGCGGCGCTCGCGGCAAAACTCAACCGTCGTTGTTGCGCAGAGCGTGGTACCTATTTTTCCTGCGCAGCCGCGTCGAGGAAATACGGTTCGACCTTGCCGCTGAATTTCAGCGTCATCGGCCGCCCGCGGCGGTCGAGCGCGCGCGGCACGGCCATGCGCACCCAGCCTTCACTGACGCAGTATTCCTCTACCGTGGTCTTTTCCTCGCCGTTGAAACGGATGCCGATGCCGCGCGTGAGGACGGCCTCGTCGTAGAACTTGCTGCGCGGGTCATTGGAAAGGTGGTCGGGAGGCGTATCGCTCATGTGTGGAACCAATGCGGAATCAGGATTGCGAATTGTAGTGCGCCAGCGTCGCCTGCGCATCGGCGGCGGCGATGTCTTGCTCCCAGTCTTCCATCAGCGTGATCAGCGCGATCTTTTCGAATTCGGCGGCGAAGCGGCGCACGATCGCGCCGGGATCGGCGACGCGCTTGCCGTCGGTGATCAAGCCGAAGTAGACGTGGCCGTGATAAGAAAGAATCGAGATGCCCATGCCGATCGAGCCGTTCTGCGGCACCCAGAACATCAACTCGCGCATTTCACAACCGGCGAGATAGAGCGGCATCTGCGGCCCGGGCACGTTGGTCGCGACCGCGGTCGCCTTGCGCGAGAACAGTTCGAGCGCCAGGCGCTGGATCGCCGCGGGCGCCATGCCGACCGCGGACAACAAGCCGAATGTCAGCGCGGCCTGTTTGGACTTCTTCAGCTCGCCCATGTTCGCAGCGACGCGTTCGAGCCTGCGCAGCGGATTCGCCTCGCCGATCGGCAGATCGAGAAACACCAGGCCGAAATGGTTGCCGAGTTTCTTCGCGTGTTCGAGCGGGCGCAGGTTGACCGGCACCGTGGCGCGAATGGTCAGGCCATCGACGTCCTCGCCCTGCTCGCGCAGATAGCTGCGCAGCGCGCCCGCGGCGCTCGCGAGCAGCACGTCGTTGACCGTGCAGCCAAGCGCCTTGCCGACGACCTTGACCTCATCGAGCGGCATCGGCTCGGCCCAGGCGACACGCTTGGACTTGCCCAGTTCGCCCTTGAATGCGGTCGGTGGATCGTCGGACAAAGTCAGCGCAACCGCGAGTTCGCGCGCAATTTCACCACCCTCCTTCGCGATGAGCGCGGCAACCTCGGGATGGGCGAGTAGTTCGCTGCCCTTCTCCAGCGCCTTCTCGCCGAGTTCGAGTACCTTCGACAAACCCGCGCTCGCCGGCTGCAGGAGGCGCTGCAACACGCTACCCTGATCCTTCTTCAGCCAGACTTGCGCAAGTTCGGCATGTTTCTTTTCCTTCGGACTTGCATCGGTCAGCGACAACAGCACCTGCACGAGCGCCATGCCGTCGGCGTAGCAGTGGTGGATGCGCGCGATCAGGACGCTGCCGGCGCGCTTGCCGTCAGGCGCATAGTTGTCGATCAGATGGAATTGCCACAGCGGCCGCGCGTGATTGAGCGGGGATGACGCGAGATCGCTGACGAATTCCTCGAGCGCGGGTTTGTCGGCTTTGCCGGGCAGCGCGACGAGGCGCACGTGCCAGTCGAGGTCGAGATCGCGATCGGTTTCCCAATACGCCGCGCTGGCCGCATCGACGGCTTTCTGCTGAAAGCGCTTGTAAGCGAGCCAGCGCTGCGCGATCAGCGCCTTCAATTTGCCGAGACCCATGCGCTCGGTGAAGATCATCACGCCGGTGATCATCATCAGGTTGGTCGGGCTTTCCATGCGCAGCCACGCCGTATCGACCTTGGACATGGCTTCCCGCGTCTCGCGCAACACTGCCGGCATCGCCGCTCCCCATGCATTTTTGTTTGCGTCCGTGCGAGCTAGATCAACAAGCGGGCTTCCTGCCCGCACTCTTCAATAATATTCTCCGCCTAGCATCCGGCCTCGCCGGGGAAAAGGCAACCGCAATGCAGCACAGCCACGACATCCTGCTCAGCCTGTTCGTCATCTTCGTCGCGGCACAAATCGGCGGTTTTCTGGCACGCGCCATCAAACTGCCCAGCGTGGTCGGCGAAATCGTCGCCGGCTGCGTGATCGGGCCGTCGGCGCTCGGCTGGATCGCACCGTCCGAGCCGCTCGAAGTCTTGTCCGAAATCGGCGTCGTGTTGCTGTTGTTCGCGGTCGGCCTGGAAACGCGCATCGAGGAAATGAAACGGGTCGGCCACAGCGCGTTCCTGGTCGGACTGTTGGGCGTGATCGTGCCGTTCCTGCTCGGCTCGCTATGGGCGCATGGCGCGGGCTACGATTGGGCGAAATCCCTGTTCATCGCCGCGGCCTTTGTCGCCACTTCCGCCGGCATCACCGCACGCGTACTGCAGGAACTCGGCGTGCTCCAGCGCGAGGAATCGCGCGTGATCCTCGGCGCCGCGGTCATCGACGACATCCTCGCGATGCTGCTGCTCGGCATCGTCACCGCACTGCAAGCCGGCGAAAACGTGCATATCGGCAAGCTCGCGATCGTGCTGGCCGAGGCGATCGGTTTCGTCGTCGTGATCGGCCTGTTCGGCACGCGCCTCGCGCGGCGTTCGGCGGCGAGGCTCGGCACGCGCGAGATCGATCTGCTGCCTGCGGCGCTGGCGCTGTGCGTGGGTCTCGCGTTCCTGTCGACACAATTCGGCTTGGCCGCGATCATCGGCGCCTTCCTCGCCGGCATGGTTGCCTCGGAGACGCCCCAGCACCGGAAACTCGAACACGATACCAAGCCGCTGCTGATGCTGATGACGCCATTCTTCTTCGTCCTGACCGGCGCCAAGATCGAGCTCGCGCAGCTCGCATCCACCGACGCCTTGCTGACGCTTGCGCTGATCACGTTGATCGCACTCGTCTCGAAACTGGTCGGCGGCGGCCTCGGCGCACTCGCGCTCGGCAAGCGCAGCGCGCTGATCGTCGGCGTCGGCATGATGCCACGCGGCGAAGTCGGCGTCGTGATCGCCAGCCTCGGCCTCGCCGCCGGCGTGTTTTCGCCGCACATTTACGCGCTGATCGTCGCGATGTCGCTCATAACTTCGATCGTCACGCCACCGCTGCTGGCGTTGCTGCTGAAGAACGAAAAAACCTGAGTGCGATTCTATCCGGATGTCGAATTGGATTGACGCAATGCAAGCGCAGGTAACGAACGGGCAATTTGCTGTGCCCGCTCCACTGCATATGTTTGTCCATCATGCTGCTCAGCGACTTGCCTGCGGGGGCGGACGCACCGTTGGCCTTCGGAATCGCTTCGAACCTTTCCTGCCCGGAAACAGCCCGCGTCCGGCGCCCCTCAGCGCTGCGATCGTCTCCTTGCGATCGCGACGAGCAGTGCGGCGATCGCGAAGAAAGCGATCAGGATCGCGAGCGCATTGACGATCACGCGCCCGGTGCCCAGCGTCGGCACATCGATGAATGGATACGGATAGAAACCGTCGACCGCACCGCGCACCATCGCGTAGGCGAAATAGGCGATCGGGTACGCGGCCCAGCGGATGATTTCTATATAGCGTAGCGGTTGCGTCAATGCGGCCAGCCACCACCAGCCGAGAAACAGGAGCGGATCGACGTTGTGCAACAACACGTCCGCAAGCAATTGCAGGCCTTGTGGATTCCAGGTGTTGCGCAGCAGCAGGTTGTAGGCGATGCCGACAAGAACGATGTTCGCGGCGATGCCGGTCACGATGCCAGGCGAAACCAGAACATTTGCGGATCGACGCAACGCCGCCGCAGCCAGCGCCGCGGCGGCGATCAGGTTGGTCAGGATTGTGAAAAAGGCGAAATACGTCCAGACGCCATTCCACGCACCACGCCCGTTCGTCTGCGCGAGTTCGATCGAAAGCCAAAGCTGCAACAGCAGCGCGAACCAGGCGGTCGCCGCTGCGGCACGCGCATACCAAAGCTTGTGGTCGTTTCGCTGCAGTGTCCGCATGGCGCGATTCTACGCACCGCAGCGCGCCCGCGCAGCAGCAATATCAGGCTGAGGTCTTCGCTGCTTCGGCAAGCCGCGCGATCGCGGCACGCGCAAGCTCATTGAGCCCCTCGCCGCTGTGTCCGGCGAAGTGCGCAAGGATCTTCTTGCGCATGCGCGGCTCCCAGAAACGTGTGATGTGATTCACGATGCCGTCGACCGCGAGCTTGCGATCCGGCTCCGAATGAAAGTAGTCGGCAATGTCGTTCGCCATCTTGACGAGTGCCGCCGAGCTGTCGTGCGCTTGCGTGGTCATGCCCCATGTTCCGCTGGTTGTCTGCCTGCCCGCTGCGGCGGGCCGGATGCCTGCGCCGCAGCCGCGATCAATCGCCGACCGTTGGCGTAGACGCCGTAGCCGTCCGCGCGGGCAAAGCCGATGAGGGTGACATCCGCCTCCTGCGCCAGCGCGATCGCCAGCGCAGTCGGCGCCGAGATCGCGACGAGGAAGCCGATGCCGACCGTGGCTGCCTTCATCACCATTTCGTAGCTGGCGCGACTGGTGACGACGAGGAAGCCCTCGTGCGGATCGACCCCGGCACGCTGCATCGCGCCGATGAGCTTGTCGAGTGCGTTGTGACGGCCGACGTCTTCGCGCAGCAGCGCCACGCTGCCGTCGAGATTCGCCCATGCTGCCGCATGCACTGCGCCCGTGGCCGCGTTGACGACCTGGCGCTGCTGCATCTCGCCTAGCGCCTGGCGCAAAGCGCCTTCGTGCACTTCGGCAGCGCCGTCCACCGCCGGCGGATGCCGCACAGCTGCGTCCAGCGTCTGCGCGCCGCAGAGGCCGCAGCCGGTGCGCCCGGTAAGCTCGCGCACGCGGTCCTCGAGCACGGCGGCCTTCACCTCGGGGATGGCAATGTGCAGCTCTATGCCGGCCAGGGCTTCAGCCACTTCCACTTTCTCGAATTGCGCGGCGCTGTCGATGATGCCCTCGCTCAACGAGAACCCGAGCGCGAAGTCCTCCAGATCGACCGGCGTCGCCATCATCACCGCGTGCGGGCGTTCGTTGTAGACGAAGGCGATCGGAATCTCTTCGGCGATCGCGTCGCGCACGCGCACGGCGACGCCGTTGCGATGGCGCTCGACCTCGCGTGCGACGGCGCCACGGGGCAACGCTGTTGCGGACTTGTCGTTCAAACCGCGGTCGCTCCGGATTCGCGCAGCAATTCCTGCTGCTGCTCACTGAACACGCGATAGCGCTGTTGCCATTCCGAGGGCTGGCTCACGCGCGTGATCTGCACCGCGGTGACCTTGTATTCGGGACAGTTCGTCGCCCAGTCGGAGTTGTCGGTCGTGATCACATTCGCGCCCGAGAACGGGAAGTGGAACGTCGTATACACTACGCCCGGTTGCATGCGCGCGCTGATCGTCGCGCGTAGCACGGTCTGCCCGGCGCGGCTTTCGATGCCGACCCAGTCGCCCTCGGCGATGCCGCGATCCTCCGCATCCTGCGGGTGGATGTCGAGGCGGTCCTCGCTGTGCCAGCGGCTGTTCTCGGTGCGCCGCGTCTGCGCACCGACGTTGTACTGCGAAAGGATGCGGCCGGTAGTCAGGATCAGCGGATACTTCGCATTGACCTTTTCCGCGGTCGGCACGTACTCGGTCAGCATGAAGCGGCCCTTGCCGCGGACGAATTCGTGCACGTGCATGGTCGGCGTGCCGAGCGGCGCCTCTTCGTTGCAAGGCCACTGGATGCTGCCGAGCTCATCGAGCTTCTTGAAACTGACACCGGCGAACGTCGGCGTCAGCCGCGCGATCTCGTCCATGATTTCGGACGGATGCGCGTAGTTCATCAAATAGCCCATCGCGTTCGACAGCAACTGGGTGATCTCCCAATCGGCATAGCCATTCTTCGGTTGCATGACCTTGCGCACGAGCGAGATGCGGCGCTCGGCATTGGTGAACGTGCCGTCCTTCTCGAGGAACGACGAACCGGGCAGGAACACGTGCGCGAACTTGGCCGTTTCGTTGAGGAACAGGTCCTGCACGACGACGCACTCCATCGCGGTCAACGCCGCGGTGACGTGCTGCGTGTTCGGATCGGACTGGGCGATGTCCTCGCCTTCGATGTAGATACCCCTGAACTCGCCGTCGAGCGCAGCTTCGAACATGTTCGGTATGCGCAGCCCCGGTTCGTTTTGCAAATGCACGTTCCATGCCTGCTCGAACGTCGCGCGCACGGCGTTGTCGGCGACATGCCGGTAGCCGGGAAACTCGTGCGGGAACGAACCCATGTCGCAGGACCCCTGCACGTTGTTCTGTCCGCGCAACGGATTGACGCCGACGCCTTCGCGGCCGATGTTGCCGGTCGCCATCGCGAGGTTGGCGATGCCCATGACCGTGGTCGAGCCTTGCGAATGTTCGGTCACGCCGAGGCCGTAGTAGATCGCGCCATTGCCGCCGGTAGCATACAGCCGCGCAGCGGATCGAACCTGCGCTGCAGGCACGCCGGTCACGCTTTCCATCGCCTCGGGCGAGTTGCGCTGCTCGCTGACGAACGCACGCCACTTCGCGAACGCGTCGGCCTCGCAGCGCGTGCGCACGAACTCTTCGTCGACCAGGCCCTCGGTCACGATCGCATGCGCGAGCGCGGTCACGAGCGCGACGTTCGTACCCGGCTTGAGCTTGAGGTGATAGTCGGCCTGCACATGCGGCGTGCGCACGATGTCGATGGAGCGCGGATCGACGACGATCAGCTTCGCGCCCTGACGCAGCCGCCGCTTCATCTGCGAGGCGAACACCGGATGACCGTCGGTCGGATTGGCACCGATGACCATGATGACGTCGGCTTGCATCACCGAATCGAAGTCCTGCGTGCCGGCGGATTCGCCGAGCGTCTGCTTGAGGCCGTAGCCGGTCGGCGAATGGCAGACGCGCGCGCAGGTATCGACGTTGTTGTTGCCGAAGCCGGCACGCACGAGCTTCTGCACGAGATAAGTCTCCTCGTTCGTGCAACGCGAGGAGGTGATGCCGCCGATCGAATCGCGGCCGTATTTCGCCTGGATGCGCTTGAACTCGGACGCGGCGTGTGCGATCGCTTCCTCCCACGAAACCTCGCGCCACGGATCGGAAATCTTCGAGCGGACCATCGGCTTGAGGATGCGGTCCTTGTGCGTGGCATAGCCGATCGCGAAGCGACCCTTGACGCAGGAATGGCCGTGGTTCGCGCGGCCGTCCTTGTTCGGCACCATGCGTACGATTTCCTCACCGCGCATCTCGGCGCGGAAAGAGCAGCCAACGCCGCAGTAGGCGCAGGTCGTGGTGACGCTGTGCTCCGCTTGGCCGATCTTGATCAGCGATGTCTCGCTCAGCGTCGCGGTCGGGCACGCCTGCACGCAGGCGCCGCACGAGACGCATTCGGAATCCATGAAACCTTCATCCTGGCTTGCGGCGACTTTTGAAGCGAAGCCACGCCCCTGGATTGTCAGCGCAAGCGTGCCCTGCTGCTCGTCGCAGGCGCGCACGCAGCGCGAGCAGACGATGCACTTGGAGGGATCGAAGGTGAAGTACGGATTTGATTCGTCTTTAGCGGAAAAAAGCGGGTTCTTTCCGTTTTGCGTGCGCACCGCGGTGATTTCGCCGAAACCCTTCGGCACCGGTTGTCGGCTTTCTGCATAGACGTGATTCACACCATCATAGCCATAGCGCACGTCGCGCAGGCCGACTGCGCCGGCCATGTCCTGCAGCTCGCAGTGGCCGTTCGCCGGACAGGTCAGGCAGTCCAACGGATGGTCGGAAATGTACAGCTCCATGACGCCGCGGCGAATGTCGGCGAGCTTCGCGTTCTGCGTCGTCACCTTCATGCCGGCCGCGACGGGCGTCGTGCACGAGGCCGGATAGCCCTTCATGCCTTCGATCTGCACGAGGCAGAGCCGGCACGAACCGAACGCATCGAGCAACTCGGTCGCGCACAGTTTCGGAATCTGGACGCCCGCCTCGGATGCCGCGCGCAGCACCGAGGTACCTGCCGGCACGCTCACTTCGCGTCCGTCGATCGTCAGCGTGATTTGCTGCGCGGACTTGGACTTGGGCGTACCGAAATCGAGTTCGACTATGGATAGCATGGTTCACCTCTCAAAAGCATCGCCGTCATTCCGCAAGAGACTGTCGGCGTGGCGGGCATCAAGCAAAATCCTGCGGAAAATATTTCAACGCGCTGACGACCGGATCCGGGGTCAGCCCGCCGAGTGCGCACAATGAACCGTAGCGCATCGTGTTGCACAAGTCGTCGAGCAGCGCGAGATTCTTCTCGCGCTCGATGTTCGCGCGGATGCGGTCGAGCACTTCCGTGCCGCGCGTCGACCCGATCCGGCACGGCGTGCACTTGCCGCACGATTCAACCGCACAGAACTCCATCGCGTAGCGCGCTTGCTCGAACATGTCGACGGTATCGTCGAAGGCGACGATGCCGCCGTGGCCGAGCATCGCGCCGATCGCGGCGAAGGCCTCGTAGTCGACCACGGTGTCGAACTGCGATTCGGGCAGGTAGGCGCCGAGCGGACCGCCGACCTGCACGGCGCGGATCGGTCGGCCGCTCAACGAGCCGCCGCCGTAGTCGTAGAGCAATTCGCGCAAGGTCGCGCCGAACGCTTTTTCGACCAGGCCGGTGCGCTTGAGGTTCCCCGCGAGCTGAATCGGCAGCGTGCCGCGCGAGCGGCCGGCGCCATAGTCACGATAGAACTGCGCACCCCTGTCGAGAATGATCGGCACCGAAGCGAACGAGATCACGTTGTTGATTACAGTCGGCTTGCCGAACAGGCCCTGGATCGCCGGCAGCGGCGGCTTGAAGCGCACCTGGCCGCGCTTGCCTTCCAGGCTGTCGAGCAACGATGTTTCCTCGCCGCAGATGTAGGCGCCGGCGCCGAGACGCACCTCGAGATCGAAATTCTTGTCGCTGCCGAGGATGTTCGTGCCGAGCCAGCCGGCTGCGTAAGCGTTCGCGATCGCCGCGTTCAGCGCACGATGCGCATGCGGATACTCGCTGCGCAGATAGATGTAACCCTGCGTCGCGCCGACCGCGACGGCGGCAATCGTCATGCCCTCGACGAGGCAGAGCGGATCGCCTTCCATCAGCATGCGATCGGAGAACGTGCCCGAATCGCCTTCGTCGGCATTGCAGACGATGTACTTCTGCGTGCCTGCCGCGCCGAGCACCGTGTTCCATTTGATGCCCGTTGGGAACGCCGCGCCGCCGCGGCCGCGCAGGCCGGAATCTGTCACGGCCTTGACGATGTCGACCCCGCTCATCGCCAGCGCATTGCGCAAGCCGGCGTGACCGCCGTGGGCGACGTAGTCGTCGACGCTGAGCGGGTCGGTGACGCCAACGCGCGCGAAGCACAGGCGCTGTTGGTTCTTGAACCAAGGTTGGTCCCCGACCGCACCGACACGCAGTGCGTGTGCCTCACCCTGCACGAAATTCGCAGCGAACAGAGCGGCCACGTCCGCAGCCTTGACCGGGCCATAGGCAATACGCCCGGCCGGCGTCGCGACTTCAACCAGCGGTTCGAGCCAGAACATGCCGCGCGAGCCGTTGCGCACGAGTTCGATTTCGATGCCGCGTTGCTTGGCTTCATCGACGATGGCCCGTGCGGTCGCCTCGGCGCCAAGTGCAAGCGCAGTCGCATCGCGCGGCACGAATATCTTCACGCCGCTCATGGCGCCGTCCTCGCCGTCTTCAGCAACTCGTCGAATAGGGCCGGCGTCACGCGCGCATGCAATTCGTCATCGCCGATCAGTACCGATGGACCGCAGCCGCAGTTGCCGAGGCAGTAGACCGGCTCGAGCGTGATTGCGCCGTCGCTCGTCGTCTCGTGGAAGTCGATACCGAGCGCTTTCTTGGCATGCACCTCGAGCGCGCGTGCGCCGAGCGCCTGGCAGGCCTCGGCGCGACAGATTTGCACGACCTTGCGTCCCGGCGGCGCGCTGCGGAAGTGGTGATAGAACGTCACCACGCCGTGCACTTCGGCGCGAGTCAGGTTGAGGCTCTGCGCGATCAACGCGAGCGAATCCGGCGGAACGTATCCGAGCGCATCTTGCACGGCGTGCAAGACCGGCAGCAACGCGCCGGGCTTCGCATGGTGCATATCGATCGCCTGCGCTACCGCTTGTCGCACCGGCGCCGGCAAGTCGGCGGACTTGCGCTTCGCGCCATCGACGAGCACATTGATTTTTGCTGGCTTCATAGGCTTGCCGTCATCGAGTTCATTGCACCGCTTCCATTCGTCGTCCCGGCGACCATCGCGATCGGAATCGCACCTGCTTCGACCCGGAGTCCGGCCGCCGGGTTCCGGCTATCGCGGGATGCGAAACGTTCAAAATAGTGCCGCCACTTTTTGCAGGGTAATCCATACGCCCCACGCCACCGGAATGCCAATCGCGACCCATGCCGCGTAGACCAGAACGATCGGCGTCGGCGAACCGCCGTTGCCGCGCGCGGGTCCGACCGCGTTCGCGATCGCGGCGTCGTGCGCGAGCTTGCGTTCCGCGGCGAGTTCCGCGTCGGTCATGAACCACTTCGCCGCCACAGGCCGCACCAGCGCGTTGCAGATCAGGCCGACGACGAGCAAGCCGACCAGCACATACATGGTCGTGTCATAGACCTGGTTGCGCGCCACGCCCGCGGCAATCTGCGCGTCGCGGAACGAGCTGATCAGCAGCGGACCGATCACGCCGGCCGCGGACCACGCCGTCAGCAGGCGCCCGTGGATCGCGCCGACCATTTGTGTACCGAACATGTCGGCGAGGTAGGCAGGGACCGTCGCGAACCCGCCGCCGTACATGGTCAGGATCACGCAGAACGCCGCGACGAACAACGCAACCTGCCCGGCATGGCCGAGGCTCGGCACCAGGCCGTAGAGGACAATGCCGAGGACAAAGAAGATGAAGTACGTGGGCTTGCGCCCAAGATAATCCGACACCGAGGCCCAGCCGAAGCGGCCGGCGATGTTGAACAGGCTGAGCAGGCCGGTGAACCCGGCGGCGATCGCCGCGATTGCGCCTTTCTGCACCGGGTCGAGTTCACTGAAGCCCGCACCGACACCGATGAGCTTTCCGCCGAACACTTCCTGCAGCATCGGCGAGGCCATCGCGAGTACGCCGATGCCGGCGCTGACGTTCATGCACAGCACGCCCCAAATGCACCAGAACTGCGGCGTCCTCCAGGCCTTGTCGAGATGCACCTGGCCGCGCGTGATCATTGCCTTGCCGGCGGCGTCCACAGGCAGTGTCCAGCCCTTCGGCGACCAGCCAGCCGGCGGGATGCGGTAGCCGAAGGCGCCGATCAGCATGACGACAAGATAGATCGCTCCCATCGCGGCGAAGGTTTCCCAGACGCCGACCGAGGTGGGCGTCGCGAAGTGCTTCATCAGCTTGTCCGCAAGCGGCGCGCCAATCATCGCACCGCCGCCGAAGCCCATGATGGCCATGCCCGTGGCCATGCCGCGCCGGTCGGGAAACCATTTGATCAGCGTCGATACGGGCGAGATGTAGCCCAAGCCCAGGCCGACGCCGCCGATCACGCCAGTGCCAAGCCAGATCAGCCAGAGCTGGTGGACGTAGATGCCGAGCGCGCCGAGCAGAAAGCCGCCCACCCAGCAGCATGCCGAAACAAAACCTGCCTTACGCGGACCGACGCGTTCGAGCCAACCGCCCCACAGCGCGGCGGAGACGCCAAGTACGACAATGAACAGCGTGAAGGTGAACGTGAGCGACGACACCGACCAGTCGCAATTCGTCACGAACAATTCGGAAAACCAGCTCGTGCCCGCGGGACAGGCGATCGGTTTGGCGATGCCCAGCGCTTTCGACAGCGGCAGCCAGAACACCGAAAACCCATACGCCATGCCGATACACAAATGTATGCAAAGCGCTGCGGGTGGCACCAGCCAACGGTTGAAGCCGTCAGCGGCGACCGTGCGCTCCTTGTCGAGCAGGCCCGTGGAATTGCCAGGAATTGCGTCTATTGCGCTAGCCATCTCCCCTCCTGTGCGCCGCTCGAGCGGCTTGTCGATGTCGATCGGGCCGCGCTCACAGCCGGCATCCGTCGCACTTTTGCACCATAGCGGAGCGCTCGAGAACAGAATATGCTTTAGAAAGCCTATTTGTCCTGCCACCCAGACGCCATGTTCAAAGTCACGATCAAGCCGCAGTGGCAGGTGCAGGCGCCAAGCGGCGAGCCGGCGCTGCTGCGTCTGGTCGAACTGCTCGTCGGCATCCATGAGACCGGCAGCCTCGCCCGCGCCTGTGCGCTTGCGAATCTCTCCTACCGTTATGCCTGGGGCATGTTGCAGACGGGCGAGAAGACGCTCGGCGCCGCCCTCATTGAAGCGCAGCGTGGCAGCGGCACCAAGCTCACTCCGCTCGGCGAAAAACTCGTATGGGCCGACAAGCGCATCGCCGCGCGGCTGTCGCCGCTGCTCGACAGCCTGTCGTCCGAGATCGAAGTCGAGTTCGAGCATGCGTTCGTGCCGAGCGAGCGTGTCCTGCGCGTCCACGCCACGCACGGTTTCGCGGTCGAGTCGCTGCATCGCTTCATGAATCGACGCCAGATTGCCGCCGACGTCAAATATCGCAGCAGCATGGACGTACTCGCGTCGCTCGTGCACGACAGCTGCGACCTGGCCGGCCTGCACATCCCCATCGGCGAATTCGAAGCGCCGATGCTGCGGCTCTACGCGCCATCGCTGAAGCACGGCGATTTCGTCATCATCGACCTGGTCACGCGACGCCAGGGCATCTTGGTCGCGCGCGGCAATCCGAAGAAGATCCGCCGCATGCGCGACCTCACCCGCCGCGGCGTGCGCTTCGTCAACCGTCAACACGACTCGGCCACGCGAGCCGTGCTTGATCTCGTGCTCGCCAGGGAGAAGATCGACGTAGGCGCCATCCAGGGCTACGACAACGTCGAATTCACCCATGCCGCCGTCGCCGCGTTCATCGCGAGCAACATGGCCGATGCCGGCTTCGGCCTGGAAACGCCAGCCCAGCGTTTCGGTCTCGACTACATCCCGATCCTGCGCGAGCGGTATTTCTTTCTCTGCCCACGCGCGATCTACGAAACTCCGGCGCTGGATCGTGTGCTCGCCATTCTGCGCAGCAACGAGTTCCGCAAGATTGCCAACGCGCTGCCCGGCTACGACGCCGAGCACTGCGGTCGCGTGCTCGACCTGCACGACGCGTTCCCAGCGCTGAAAGCCGAACCGCGCATCGATGCGCGAGCGCGTTCTCGGAAATAGGCGAGGAACGTTCGGCTACGACACCTTCGCCGTCTCGCGCCAGCGACTCGGCGTCGTGCCTTCCCAATGATGGAATGCGCGGGTGAAGGAGTTGATTTCTTCGAAGCCGAGGAAAAAAGCGATTTCGCCGGCCTCCAGCTCGGTCGAAACGAGCAGACGACGCGCGGTCTGCTGGCGCACGAGGTCGAGCTGCTGCTGATAACTCGTGCCCTCGTCGGCCAGCCGGCGCTGCAAGGTGCGCGAACTCATGTGCAGCTGTTTCGCCACCGCCTCGACGCTCGGCCGCTCGCCGCGCATGCTGCGACCGAGGATCGCCGCGACCTGTTCGGCCAGCGACGCGGCCTTGGCGTAATCGTGCAATGCCGCTTCGAGCCCCGGCAGCAGCAGGTCGAGCAGATCCTCGTTATGGGTGAGGAACGGTTCGCGCATCGTTGCCGCGTCCCAAACGAGAAGGTCGCGATCCGCACCGAAAAACACGTTGCAGCCGAAATAGTCGGCGTACATCGCGGCGAGCGCGTCTGCCGGCCGGCGCCGGGTGAACTCGACTCGCCGCGGCGTGATCGCGCTATTGCCGGTGCCGCGACGGACCAGCCCCAGCGCCGAAGCGAACATTGCGTCCGTCAACGTAGCCGGTGCGTGGTTTTCCGCGGCGGTCCAGCGATAGTGAGCGATGGCCATCCTGTCGACGTATTCGAGCGTGATTTCCTCGGGACAGACCAGGCGTTTATAGCGCGCGATCTTTGCCATCGCCTCGTGGAAGTCTGCCGAATACAACGCCACGAGCAGGATCGCTTCGGCATGCTCGATCGCATTGTGCTCACCCATGCGCAACCCCGTCGCCGGATCGCCGCCAACCTCGCCGATGGCCTGCCACAATCCGAAGAACTGGCGCGTGCTGAAACGCGGTCTCGCACTGCGGTACAACGCCGGCGACACGCCGGCCAACTCGAGCACGCGCGCTTCGTCGATGCCGAGCTCGCGCATGCGCAGGCGTGAGATCTTCGACAAGGGGATCAGATCTGCGCCCATCGCAGTCACGCCGCCGAGCGAGCAGGGAAGTCGACGACGCGGCCGCGCGGCGCCGGCTCGCCAGACTTCCTCCGCGCGTCCTGCGCGGCCAACCCGCTTTCCCGGGTCGGCATCCCGTCCGTTTCGATCACGCTGACCTCGATTCCGTGGGGCGCGATTTCGCGCGCCAATCCTTCGAAATAGCCGCGGACCGCATGGCTCGCTGCAAGACTGGCGGGATGACTGTCGTCATCGCGGAGCGCGACATGCACGATCCTGCCCCCGCCTTGCTCGTGCAGGATCGGCAGTACCGCGTGGGCGAGACCGACGACCCCGAAAAAATCCCTCTCGAACTGTTTGCGCAAGGTCGCATCGTCCATCTCCGCGACCGGCGGGGCTTCGACCTTGTCCACCAAATTGACGACGACATCGAGCCTGCCGAACGCGGTCAGGGCGGCATCGATCGCTGCATAAACGGTCGCTTCGGCGGCCAAATCGAGCGGCACGGCCAGCACTCGCCCGTCGTGGCGGGCGGCAAGCGCCGTCAATCGCGCCGGCTCGCGCGCGCCGGCGACGATCTGCGCGCCGGCTTTCAGCGCTGCCTCGGCGAGCGCGAGTCCAGCGGCGGAGGCGGCATTGGCAATCAACCAGACTTCGGACATGGCAACTCCTCAGGATTCGCAACGCGGCACAAGGCCGCGCTGTGAACTATAGGAGTCAGGCCCCGATAGGGAAAATCCGATCGCGCCAAGCAGTCATCTGATTACGCCACGCCGATCCGGCGCTCAGAGCAATCCGTAACGCCTGACCATCCAGCTCTTCACTACCTGGGTCAGCGCCATATAGGCAACGAGGATTGCAGCGAGGATCGGCCACCAAATGGCCGGCAGCGGCGAGAAGCCGAACCAGGCGCCGATCGGCAGCGCGGTCAGCAGGATGCCGACGATGCAGATCACCACGCCGGCGACAGTGAGCGGCAGGCTCGCGCGGCTCTGCAGGAACGGAATTCGGCCGGTGCGGATCACGTGAACGACCAGGGTCTGCGACAGCAACGACTCGATGAACCAGCCGGTCTGGAACAGGCTCGCGTGGGCGCTCGTGTTCGCGCCGATGACGAACCAGAGCACGGCGAAGGTGACATAGTCGAAGATCGAGGAGACCGGACCGATGCCGACCATAAAACGCGCGATGCCCTTCAGGTCCCATTGCCGCGGCTTGGCAAGGTATTCCTGGTCGACCTCGTCCGAAGCGACCGCGGTCTGCGAGAAATCGTAAAGCAGGTTGTTGAGCAAGATCTGCACCGGCAGCATCGGCAGGAACGGCAGCAGGATCGACGCACCGATCATCGAGAACATGTTGCCGAAGTTCGACGACGCGGTCATCTTGATGTACTTCAAGATGTTGCCGAACACCTTGCGGCCTTCAAGCACGCCTTCCTCGAGCACGAGCAGGCTCTTTTCGAGCAGGATGATGTCGGCCGACTCCTTGGCGATATCGACCGCGGTGTCGACGCTGATGCCGACGTCGGCCGCGCGCAGCGCCGGACCGTCGTTGATGCCGTCACCCATGAAACCAACGACATGGCCGTCGCGGTGCAAGGCCTCGACCACGCGCACCTTCTGCTGCGGGTTGAGGCGCGCGAACACCGGCGTGTCGCGCGTGGCGAGCATGAGCTCCTCGTCGCTCATCGCCTCGATCTTCGGCCCGGTCAGCCACTTGTCCACTTGTATGCCGACCTGGCGGCAGACATTGCGCGTGACCGTGTCGTTGTCGCCGGTCAGGATCTTCACCGCGACACCGTTCGCGTTGAGCGCCGTGATCGCATCGGCCGCCGAGTCCTTCGGCGGATCGAGGAAGGCGACGAAGCCCATCATCGTTAGGTCCTTCTCGTCGTCGCGCGAATAGGCGGCCTTGGCCTCGATCTCGCGTACGCCGATTGCAAGCGCGCGGAAACCGTCCTCGTTCATCTCGTGAGCGACATCCTTCACTTCCTTGAGTCGCTGCGGACTCAACACGTAGTAGTCGTCCTCGTGCGCCAGGCTCGAACACACCGCGAGCATCTCGGCGACCGCACCCTTGGAGATGATGAAGTGCTTGCCGGTGCTGTTGGCCTTGACGATCACCGACATGCGCCGGCGGGTGAAGTCGAACGGCACCTCATCGACTAGGGCGTATTCGGCATGCAGATGCTGCACAGTATCCGCATCGTGCACCGCATCGAGGACAGCCTCGTCGAGCAGGTTGCGTAGGCCGGTCTGATGGAAGCTGTTGAGCCAGGCGAACTCGAGCACCTTCGCGTTTTCGTCGCCGTAGATGTCGGTATGGCGTTCGAGGATGACCCTGTCCTGGGTCAGCGTGCCGGTCTTGTCCGTGCACAGCACGTCGATCGCGCCGAAATTCTGGATCGCGTTGAGACGCTTCACGATGACGTCCTTCTTCGCCATCTTCAGCGCACCCTTGGCGAGGTTGATCGCGACGATCATCGGCAGCATTTCCGGCGTCAGGCCGACCGCCACCGCGACGGCGAACATGAACGCTTCGAACCAGCTGCCCTTGGTGACGCCGTTGATCAGGAACACGATCGGCACCATCACCGCCATGAAGCGGATCATCAGCCAGGCGAAACGCGACACGCCCTTGTCGAAACTCGTCTGCACGCGTTGACCGACAAGCGAACCTGCGAGTGCGCCGAAATAGGTGTTCGCACCAGTCGCGGCGACGACCGCGGTCGCGCTGCCCGAGACCACGTTCGAGCCCATGAAGCACAGTGACTTCGCTTCGAGCGCGTTCGGCGCCTTGGCGTCGGCTACTGCGAACTTCTCGACCGGCATCGACTCGCCAGTCAGCGCGGATTGGTTGATGAACAGATCCTTGGCCGCGATCAGGCGCAGGTCTGCGGGCACCATGTCGCCCGCAGACAGGAACACGAAGTCGCCCGGCACGAGTTGATCGATCGGCACTTCGAGCTTCTTCACTGCGCGCACCGGCGCGGCATCTTCGTCGCTACCCGGCGCGGGCTCCTCGACTTCGCGCTTCGCCGTCGCCGTATTGCTGACCATCTTGCGCAACTGCTCTACTGCATTGCTCGAACGCGCCTCCTGGAAATAGGCGACGAACACGGCCATGACGACCATTGCGAACATGATCACCGCGCCGATCTTGTCGCTGGTTTCCTCGCCCGTGAACCAGGTGATCAGCGCGAGCGCAGTCAACAGGATGTTGATCGGATTGGTGATGAAACGCTCGCCGATTTCGAGCAGGAAAGGCTTTTTCTTTTCCTGGGCGACGACGTTCGGCCCGTATTTTTCCAGGCGTTCGGCAACCTGCTCCGGATTGAGCGCCTGCCCGCCCGGATTGAGCCTGGCCAAGGCGTCGTCGGAATTCAGCTGCGCGAGCGCAGTCAGTTCCGCGGCGATACGCGCGGCCGCTTCGTTGCGCGCGCCGTTGCGGCCGTTGCCGCCGATCAGCATCGCCGCGATCGAGAATTTCAGCATGAGAGGCTTCCCGTCATACAAATCGCACAAATCGAGCAGTTTGCCCGGACTTTGTGGCAGTTCGGCGACGGGAATGCCAGGAGAGGCGTTGGCGTCGGCAAGCTATCCGCAACGGGATAGCGCGCCGCAAGGGAACTATCCGCGTGGAAAAGTCGGGTTGACTGCAGTGGAGAATCTACTGCAAGGGTCCACGGACGGACGTCCTCGGCAAGAAAGGTGCGCGCAAGGTAGTCGCGCGGCCGAGGCTTGTCAATGGAAAAAACGTTAGCGTTTGTTGAAATCGACGAGGTGCGCGCAGACCGCGTCGAAAAAAGCTTGCGGGAGGTCAGCCCGCACCGGCACCTGCCAGTGCTCCGGGCGAGCAAACGCGCGGCATTTGACCGCATCCTTCGCGGTCATGAGCACGGGCGCATCGTCGCCAAAGTCGAGATCGCTCGCGACGTAGGCATGATGGTCGGCGAACGCGTGCTCGACGACCTCTATGCCCGCAGCGCGCAGCATCGCGAAAAAGCGCGCCGGGTTGCCGATGCCGGCGACGGCATGCGCGCGACGCCCGGCGAATTCGCGCAGCGGCTTCTGCGGTGCCGGAGCGAGCAAGGAAACCGCCGTGTCGCCGACGAGCTGCATGGGGACTTCGCCCGCCCATGCCTGGCCGCCATTGCAGACAAGGAAGTCGATCGAATCCAGCCGCGACAGTGGATCGCGCAGCGGCCCGGCCGGCAACAGCAGGCCGTTGCCGAAGCGACGCTCGCCGTCGATGACGCATATCTCGACATCGCGGAAAAGCGCGACATGTTGCAGGCCATCGTCGGCGACGAGCACGTCGCAATCGTGACCGGCAAGCAGCAGGCGTCCCGCCGCGGCGCGGTCGCGACCGACCGCGACCGGCACGCCCGTCGCCTCACGGATCAACAGCGGTTCGTCACCGACGCGCGCGGCGTCGCTGTCCGCATCGAGCACTTCGACAGCAATGGCCGCGCCGCCGTAGCCACGGCTGATCACGCCGGGTCTGTGCCCGCGCGCACGCAATGCCTCGACGAGCGCAATCACGAGTGGGGTCTTGCCCGTGCCGCCGACCGTAATGTTGCCGACGACGATGATCGGTACGGGCAGGTGCTGCGGTTTTTTCCGACCCAGAGTGTATGGTGCACGATGTAGCGCGCGCAGCACGCGATAAACGGGCACAAGCGCACGCAGCCAGAAGGGAGAAGATTCGGCGCCGTACCAGATTTCGGGCAGTCGCTGCGATGGTTTCATCACGCCGAGAGCAAGAGCAGAGATAAACGGAATGCCGGCATCGCCGGCATGATTAAGTTGTCGACTCGTGGAACTGCAGGCGATGCAGCGCCGCATACTTGCCGCCGGCCGCGATCAGTTCCGCGTGCGTGCCGCGCTCGACGATGCGGCCTTCGTCGAGCACGGCGATCTGGTCGGCATGCTCGATCGTGGAAAGACGATGGGCGATCACCAGCACCGTTCGACGTGTCATCAGGCGGCTGAGTGCGTCCTGGATCAGACGCTCCGACTCGGTGTCGAGCGCACTCGTCGCTTCGTCGAGAATCAGGATCGGCGCGTCCTTGAGGATCGCGCGCGCGATCGCGATGCGCTGACGCTGGCCGCCGGAGAGCTGCGCCCCACCCTCGCCCACCGGCGCATCGAGGCCGAGCGGCAGGCGTTCGATGAATTCCATTGCGTTCGCCGCACGCGCCGCGGCTTCGATCGCCTCGCGCGAGGCGCCGGCGAGCGCGCCATAGGCGATGTTGCGCGCAATCGTGTCGTTGAACAGCACCACATGTTGACCGACCCAGGCGATTTGCGCGCGCAGCTCGGCCAGGCGGTAATCGGCGAGCGCGACTCCATCCAGGCGGATCTCGCCCGCCGTGGGCTCATGGAAGCGCGGCACCAGACTGACCAGGCTGGACTTGCCGCTGCCCGAGCGCCCGACCAGCGCGGTGACCGTGCCCGGCGCGCAGCGCAGATCCACGCCATCGAGCGCGTCGCTGTGCTGGCCCGCATAGCGGAACGAAACGCCACGCAGATCGATCTCGCCGCTGCACTGTGTGATCGACCGTGTACCCGTATCGGGCTCGCCTGGCGCATCGAGCACGCCGAACAGGTCTTCGGCCGCGACGATGCCACGCTGCATGTTGGCCTGCACCGTGGTGAGCTGCTTGATCGAAGTCAGCATCACGCTCATCGCCACGATGATGGACATGAATTCGCCGGCGGTGATATGCGCGATGATGCCGGGGCGCGTCGCGACGAAAATCACCGATGCGATCGCGAACGCGGCGACGATCTGCACCGTGGACGTCGACAGCGCATTCGTTGCCGCGATCTTCAGGTTGAGTCGACGATTCTCATTCGCCACCCGGTCGAAGCGCTCGCGCTCGTAGATCTGGCCGCCGTAGATTTTCACCTCGCGCTGGGCGCTGACGACCTCGTCTATCGTACCGGTGACCTCGCCCATTGAGTGCTGAATGCGCGGCGCGATGCGACGGTAACGCTTGCTGACCGTGGAGACGATCAAGGCGATGATCGGCGCGAGCACGAACAGCGCGGCGGTCAGGCGCACGCTCATGCTGAGCATGACGACGACGTAACCGATGATCGTCAGCGAATGCAGGATGAGGATTTTCAGGGAATCGGTGCAGGCCGACGCGACCTGTTCGACCGTGAAAGTCAGGCGCGAAATCATCTGCCCCGAGGTTTCGCTCGCGAAATGCGCGGCAGGCAGTTCGAGATAACTCGCAAACACTTCGTTGCGCAGGCGATGCACGATGCCACGCGCGACGCGCGCCATGCCGTAGTCGGTGAGATAGGTACCGATGCCGCGCACGGCGAAAATCGCGATGATGAAAAACGGCATCCAGAACACCCAGAACTTGTCGTGTTCGGTGAATACCTCGTCGACGATTTTCTTGATCGAATTGGCGAACAGTGCCGAGCAGGTCGCATCGAGCGTCATGCCTAACAACGCGAACGCGACCACGCGCCATGACGGCCGCAGATAGCCGAGCAAGCGCCGATAGGTCGCGAGGAACGACGGTTTCGCGGCGTCGCTCATGGGCCGGCAGGCTTGCCCGTGGCGTCCTTACTGCGCGTCGTCGCGATCGAGAGGTGGGTGAAGCCGAGCTGGCCGAGCGCGTCCATCGCGGTGACCACGGCCTGGTGCGGCGTCATCGCGTCGGCGCGCAGCACGACCTGGCGGTCGCGATTGTCTCCGCCGATGCGCGCGATCGCTTCCTTGAGCGTGTCGACCGCCGGATTGAGTACTTCGTTGTTGTCGACGAAGTAGTGGCTGTTCGCGTCGACCATGATGATCAGAGCCTCGCGCTGCGGCTCGCCCGCCGTCTCCGACGCCTCGGGCAGAGTCACCTTCATCGCCGAATGCTGGACGAAGGTCGTCGTCATGACGAAGAACATCAGCAGCGTAAGCATGACGTCGATCAGCGAGATCACATTGATCTCGAAGTCGTCGTTGCGGGTGGCACCGAGCCGCATTCAGGCGGTTTCCTGGGCGACCGTCACGGCGTCGCGCGGACGCGCGGCGCGCGCCGCGGCCACGCTTTCGGAATGCGCGGAAAGTTCGTCCATCAGCACGATCACGTCCTTCTCCATGTCGACGACGTAGTCGGTGACGAGGCCGCGAAAATAGCGGTGGAAGAAGTACGCCGGGATCGCCACGCACAGGCCTGCGGCCGTGCACACCAGCGCCTCGCCGATGCCGCCGGCCATCTTGAGCGGATCGCCGACGCCGGAAACCATCACCGCAAAGAACATGCGGATCAGGCCGAACACGGTGCCAAGCAGGCCGAGCAGTGGTGAGATCAGCGCGATCGTGCCGAGCGTGTTGAGGAAGCGCTCGAGCCGATGCACTACGTGGCGACCGGTATCCTCGACCCGCTCCTTCATGATCTCGCGCGAGCGCATGCGCACGCTCAGCGCCGCGGCGAGAATCTCGCCGAGCGGCGAGTTGTCGCGCAGCGTCTCCACGTGCTGCGGATCGAGCTGGCGGTTACGCGCCCACTCACGCACCTGCGTCGTCAGGCCGGGCGGAATCACCGAGCTGCGCCGCAGGGTCCAGAAGCGTTCGAGGATGATCGCGATCGCGATCGCCGAACAGATCACGATGGGCAACATCGCCCAACCGCCGGCCATCAGAATTTCCAGCACGCAACATTCCTCTCAGGCTTCCGCTTCGACTGCGAATCATACCAGCGAAACGTATTGGCTTAGCGCGTTTGGTGACGGACTCGACGATTCCCCTTTTTCCGCTCGATCCTCGTCATCGGTACTCATTCGCGCCAGTACGGATGTCGGTCGATCCGACCCTGCTCGATCAGTCGCGGTGCGGCGTCCGCGGCGAAACGGAAATCGGCAAAACCGCTGTGCGGCGTGTCCAGCAACGACACGCCCGCCGCGCGATAGCGCGCGACGATCGCGGGACTCGGATGATTGAAATGATTGCGGTAGCCCGATGAGACCAGGGCCAGTTCCGGCTCGAGCGCGTCGATGAACGCAGGGCTCGACGACGTCTTGCTGCCGTGATGCGGCACCTGCAGCAGCGTATGCGCCGCGACCGGCGCCAGCGCCGCGGCTACCTCGGCTTCCACGGTCGCGGTGATGTCGCCGGTCAGCAGCAGGGCGCTGTCGCCGCTGCGCACTTCAAGCACGCAGCAGCGGTCGTTGTTCTTCGCGGACAGCGGCTCGTGCGGATGCACGATGCGGAAGGTCACGCCGTTCCAGCTCCACGCCTCGCCGGCCAGGCACTGCGTCGCCGCCACGTGCAGGCGCTCCGGCTCGCCACCGCTCACGGCCGCATGCGGAAATGCGGCGAGCACCGCCGCCGCGCCGCCGGCGTGATCGTTGTCGCCATGGCTGACGATCAGCTTATCGAGGCGCGTGATGCCGATCGCATGCAATGCCGGTACCACCGCGGCCTCGCCGAGATCGAAACCCGAAGGAAAACGCGCGCCGGCGTCGTAGACGAGGGTGTGGTCGCGCGTGCGCACGACGACCGACAGGCCCTGCCCGACATCGAGCATCAGCGCTTCGAATTCGCCATCGGCCAGCACATGGCGCGCGGGAACCAGCAGCGGCAGGAACAGGACGAAGCCGAGGCCACGCGCCGGCATGCCGCGCGGCAACAGCAACCATGCGGCGCCGAGCATCGCCAGCGCGAACGCCCAGGCGCTCGGCTCCGGGAAATACCACAGCGCGCCAGGCCAATCGGCCATTTGTTCGAGCAGCCGCCACAGCGCGAGCATTGCGTATCCCGCCAGCGTGAGCAGCGGAGCGCCCAGCGCGGGCACCACCAGCTGTAAAAGAGCGCCGGCAACGCCGAACGGCAGGATCAGGAAGCAGACCACCGGCACGGCGATCAGGTTCGCCAACGGCCCGATCAGCGAACTCTGGCCGAAGAACCAGATCGTCAGCGGCAGCAGGCCGAGGCTGGCGACGCCTTGCGCGCCGATCATCTCGCGCCACCAGGACCGACGCTCGCCGCGGCCGCCGAGGCAGAACATCAACCAGGCCACACCGACGAATGACAGCCAGAATCCTGCGCTGAGCACGCATAGCGGATCGAACGCGAGCAGCGCGATCACCGCGAACGCGAGTCCGTGCACGGGCGCACGCGCGCGGCGCACGAGGTTTGCGGCAAGCAGCATGCCGATCATGACCAACGCCCTGCGGGTTGGCAGCCCGAGCCCCGAGATCGCTGCGTAGCCAAGTGCGAAGGCGATGCTTGCGAGCGCCTCGATCAGCGGCGCCGGCCAGCGCAGGGTCAACCGCGGCGCGAGCTTCCACAGTCCGCGCACGAACAGCACGCCGAAGCCCGCGAACAGCGCGATATGCAAGCCGGAAATGGCGATCAGGTGCGGAATACCCGTCGCGCGCGCGACGTTCCATTCGTGCTCGTCCATCGCGCGCTGATCCCCGAACGCGAGCGCCCGCAACACATCGCTCTGCGGACCGGTTCCGAGCGTGTCGGCGATGCCTTGCGAGATGCGTCGGCGCAGGTGCTCGACGCAAAACGTGCGCTCGCCCGTCGCCGCGTTGAGCGTGTCCTCGCGCACGTAGCCGGTGGCGTTGATGCCCTCGGCCAGCGCATAACGTTCGAAGTCGAACGCGCCTGGATCGATCAGGCCGCGCGGTCGTTTCAGGCGCACATGCAGGCGCCAGCGCGAGCAGGGTTCGATGTCGGGAACGACAGTCTTTTCGCTCGCGTACCAGTGCAGGCGCAGCGTGCCGGAGAGCGGAACCGACTGACCGGCGCGCTCGGCCGCGGCGACGGCGAGATCGAAACGGGTGGCGTCGTCCTGTGCATACGGCAGGCCGAGCACGGCACCGGTGACGACGATGTCTTCGCCCTCGAGCGCCGCAGGCAACCGCGCCGACAGCGCGAGGTCCGCGCGCCAAACGGTCCATGCCGCGCCGAGCAATACGTAGCCGAGCCAGCGCCAGCGGCTATGCCGCGAGGCCAGAATGAGGCCGGCAATCGCAACGGAGATCGTCAACCAGAGCGAAGGCAGCGCGGTCAACGCCTGCACCGCGACCGCACCCGCGAGCAGCGCAACGGCAGTCGCGACGCTGAACAATTGCGGCAATGGAAACCTCATGTTTCCCCTCCCGTCCCCGGGGGAAGGATACTTGTTCGCAGCGGCTTACGCCTGCAAAGGTTCGGTCAGACCGCCGCCATGCAGTTCGAGCACGCGATCCATGCGCCGCGCGAGCGTGCGATCGTGGGTGACGAGGACGAAGCTCGTGCCGATCTCGCGGTTGAGCTCGAGCATCAGCGCGTAGACCTGCGCGGCATTTTTCTCGTCGAGATTGCCGGTCGGCTCGTCGCCGAGCACGCAGGCCGGGCGCGTGACCAGTGCGCGCGCAACTGCACAGCGCTGGCGCTCACCGCCGGACAACTCGCCCGGCTTGTGCGCGGTGCGATGCGCGAGGCCGACGCGTTCGAGCAGCTCGTTGGCGCGCTGCTTCGCCTCGGCGACCTTCGTGCCGCGGATCAAGAGCGGCATCGCCACGTTCTCGAGCGCGGTGAATTCGGGCAGCAGATGATGAAATTGATAAATGAAGCCGAGCGAACGATTACGCAGCTCGCCGCGCTCGCGGTCGGACAGCTTCGACATCGCACGGCCCTCGACTTCGACCTCGCCGGAACTCAAGGTATCGAGTCCGCCGAGAATATGCAGCAGCGTGCTCTTGCCCGTGCCTGAGGCGCCGACGATCGCAAGCGTCGAGGCACGCGCGAGCTCGAAGCTCACATTGCTCAGCACCGGAGTGTGCAGCTTGCCTTCGGCATAGGTCTTGGCGACGTTGCGCGCGCGCAGGACAATGTCGTTGTTCATCGCATCACTCATAGCGCAGCGCCGCTGCCGGTTGCGTACGCGCCGCGCGCCAGGCCGGGTACAAGGTCGCGAGCAGGCAGAACACCCACGCGATCGCGGCAACCCAGCCGACATCGCTCCAATGCAGGTCGGACGGCACCTCGTTGATGTAGTAGATGTCCGCCGGCAGGATCTCGAAGTTGAATGTGTGCTCGAGCCACTTCGCCACGACCGGGATGTTCCACGCGAGCAGCACGCCGCCGACCAAGCCCAAGAGAATTCCGAAGCTACCGACGATCACGCCCTGTACGGTGAAGATGCCCATGACCTTGTTCGGCGAGATGCCGAGCGTGCGCAAGATCGCAATGTCGGCCTGCTTGTCGGTGACGAGCATGATCAGCGTCGAGACGAGATTGAACGCGGCGACGCCGACGATCAGCGAGAGGATGATGAACATCACCGTCTTCTCCATCTTCACCGCGCTGAAGAAGTTCTGGTGGCTCGTTTCCCATGTCGTGATGCGGAAGTATTGTCGTTCGAATCTATCGCGCAAGCCGGACGCGATCTTGTACGCATCGAACATGTCGTCGAGCTTGAGGCGGATCCCGCCGGCCCCCTCGGCGCGCAGCAAGGTCACTGTGTCGTCCAGGTTCATCAGCGCGACGCCAGTGTCGTACTCGGCGAAGCCGACTGAGAATACGCCGACGACCTCGCAGTTCTTCGAACGGGGTACCGCGCCGACCGGCGTGACGCTGGCCTCGGCCACAATCATCGTGACTTTGTCGCCGACGCGCACGCCGAGCTGCATCGCCAGCTCGTTGCCGAGGATGACGTGGAAACTGCCAGGCGTGAGCTGCGCAAGCGAGCCGGAAAGCAACTTGTCCCCGACGTTCGACACCTTCGGCTCCTGCTCGGGCACGATGCCGTGTACCACGGCATAGCCAGTGCGCCGCCCACGCAACATCGCCTGCGCATCGAGATACGGCGCCGCGCCGACTACATGCGGGCTGTTCTCCACTTTCTTCACGGTGTCGCGCCAATCTGCAATGCCACCGTCGACGCTCTCGATCGAGGCGTGCGCGACCATGCCGAGGATGCGTTCCTGCATGTCGCCCTGGAAACCGTTCATCACACTCATCACCGCGATCAACGCCATCACGCCGACCGCGATGCCGAGCATCGACACGAGCGAAATGAACGAGATGAAGTGATTGCGGCGCTTGGCGCGCGTGTAGCGCAGGCCGATGAACAGTTGCAGCGGATGAAACATGCAGTTGGAAATCCGTTTACGAAAAAGCTGCAAATTCGCAGAGGAGTCGACCGTCGGCGTTAGCGACCGGCTCTTGGGTCGCTTCAACGCCGACAGTTATTGCCGCGCGCAGCGTCGGCAATAACCGCAATTGTACGTTGCCACCCGCACGCGCGTCAGTTCGACCGCGGCCGCGCAGACAGGTTCCTGTACGCGCTTTCATCTACTTGAACATTTAATAAACCGTTCGGTGTTGAAATTAAACTCCGCAGCCTTACTTGGTATCCGAGCATGAGGCGGTCACAACGACCGCCGATGCGACGCGGCCTTCGGGCGCGCTTTGTCGATTCACTACGCAACAACAAAAGCAACGGAGACACCCCATGAAAAATACGCTGTTCGCTATCGCCCTCGCTACCGCTTCGCTGGCTGCTTTGCCGGCTGTCACCCATGCCGCCGACGGCGCCGGTGGCGCCTTCGTCAACGGCAACATCGGCCGCTCCAGCCTCGACAAGGGCTTGTACGACGACAACGACACGGGTTACGGCATCAATGCCGGCTATCGCTGGCTGCTCAATCCGAACGTCGCGCTCGGCGTCGAAGGCGGCTACACCGACCTGGGCAAGTTCGACACCAAGGGTGCCTACAGTGGACTCGGCCTCGGCCACGCTTCAGTGAAGGGTTGGACCGCCGGTGTCAACGGTCGCTTCAACGTGGCCCCGCAGTGGTATGTATCCGGCCGCGCGGGCCTGTTCCGTGCCGACACGAAAGGCTGGACCAACGAGACCGTGTCGACCTACGTCGACGACAGCAGCACCAAATGGTATGCCGGTGCGGGCTTCGGCTACGATTTCAGCAACAACCTCTCGCTCGGCCTGAACTACGACTACTACAAGACGAGCACGAACCGGTTGAACCTCGACCCGAGCCTGTTCTCGGTCAGCGCGGAATATCGCTTCTGAGGCTTGAAATTCCTCTTTACCCCACCATTTCCGATTTAACTCCAACGCAGGGATGCACACAGGGACAACCGGCCTCGCAAGAGGCCGGTTTTCTTTTGCCCGGGACTTTTCTCTTCGCACTGATGCACAGCGGATCGCACAGCCGATATCTTCAATGACCTGCGGTCGAATTGGCGCGCGCCAAGCGCACACGCAGGCGTCGCCGGATTTCCTCGTCGACATTGTCCGGCAACAGCACGAACGAGCAGATTCGTTTCGGATCGACGCGCAGCATGAGCACGATCAGCGCGCCGAGCACCACCGCATGGTGGAGCTCGCCGACCTGCTCGCGTTCGGCGACATCATGCAGCCGCCAATGGCCGGCGGAGTGCCACATGATGTGCACGAACGGCGGACGCAGGAATCTCCGCGACGAATGCAGTGCGTAAGCTGCCACCAGCGCGGCCAGCACGAGCTTGATCCAGGCATTCAGCCCGCACAGCGCGATCGCGATCAGCGCGAGCGCGGCGATCACGACGAGGGCGAGCAACAGCCAGCGCGACGGCCGGTAGTCAAACGCGATCGCGGGTACGGATTTCATCGATGATGCGACGGAAACGCAGGTCGTCCGGCGCGCCGTGCCCCTGTAGCCAACGCCACAGCTCCGGGTCCGGCTGTTCGAGCAGTTCGGCGAACGCCGCCTTCGCCGTCTCGTCTGCCCGAGCGTAATGCGTATCCAGCCACCCGCCGAGCAGCTGGTCGAGTTCGCGCATGCCGCGCCGGCAGCGCCAACGCAGGCGACCCGTTTCGCTCACCTGAGCAGCCCCCAGGCAAGCACGCCCCAGAGTATCCATAGCGCAAAACTGCTCGCCACATAGGCGTAGAAACGGTGCATCACCTTGTTGTAGCCGCACTGGATCGCGCTGTGGGCGACGCGCAGCGCGACGAATGCCCATGCCAGCCCCAAGGTGACGGCATTGACTTGCGCAGAGAGAACCGCGACAGCCAGGGCCGCGTAGAACAGCACCGGCATCTCGAACAAATTGCGGAAATTATCGGCGGCGCGCGTGTCCGTGAGCCGCGCCGCCGCCTGCGCAGAGTTGGCGATCGACTGCGGATGAATGCGTTCGCGTTTCATCTCGCCGATGCGCGTGGCGTACATGCGCATCTGCACGACGAAAGTCAGTGCGACCATGGCCACTGCGGGCCAGAAGATCAAACGCGCATCCATCGGCCGCCCCTATGAACTAAAAACCGTCGCGTGCTAAGGCAGATTGCGTCGACGGCACGCAGGAAGCGGAGTGTACATGCGTGTACCTGGATTCCGAGCACCGGCGGCGCGTAACGTGCGCAACCGTTTTACACGCCCTTGCGCTCGACCATCAATTTCTTGATCTCGCCGATCGCCTTGGCCGGGTTCAAGCCCTTCGGACAGGTGTTCGTGCAGTTCATGATCGTGTGGCAACGATAGAGCTTGAACGGATCTTCGAGCTCGTCCAGGCGCGCACCGGTCTCCTCATCGCGCGAGTCGGCGATGAATCGATACGCCTGCAACAGCGCCGCGGGGCCGAGGTACTTGTCGCCGTTCCACCAGTAACTTGGGCAGGCGGTAGAGCAGGATGCACAGAGAATGCACTCGTAGAGACCGTCGAGCTTGGCGCGGTCCTCCTTCGACTGCAGGCGCTCACGGTCGGGCGGCGGCGGCGTCTGCGTGCGCAACCACGGCTTGACCGCGGCGTACTGCGCATAGAAGTTGGTCAGGTCAGGCACGAGATCCTTCACCACCGGCATGTGCGGTAACGGATAGATCTTCACGTCGCCCTTGATCTCGTCGCAGGCCTTGGTACAGGCCAGCGTGTTGCTGCCGTCGATGTTCATCGCGCACGAGCCGCAGATGCCCTCGCGACAGGAACGACGGAAAGTCAGCGTCGAGTCGATCTCGTTCTTGATCTTGATCAGCGCGTCGAGAACCATCGGCCCACATGAATCCATGTCGACTTCGTACTCGTCGATGTGAGGGTTTTGGCCGTCGTCCTCGTTCCAGCGGTAGACGCGGAACGTGCGCACGTTCTTCGCGCCCGCCTTCGCCGGGTACTTCTTGCCCTTCTGGACCTTGGAATTCTTCGGAAGAGTGAACTCAGCCATGTCTGCTACCTATTATCGATTCGGCGACCGGCTCGCGCCGGGATGACGGGCAAAAATCAATAAACGCGCGCCTTCGGCGGCACTGGCGCCACTTCGTCGGTCAGCGTGTTCATATGCACCGGCCGGTAGTCGAAGCTGCAGGCGCCCTTGGCGTCGACCTTGACCAGCGTATGCTTCATCCAGTTGACGTCGTCGCGCTCGGGGAAATCCTCGCGTGCGTGCGCGCCGCGCGATTCGTGGCGCTGCTCGGCCGAGTTGATCGTCGCAACGGCGTTGTACAGCAGGTTCTGCAACTCGTAGGTCTCGATCAAGTCGGAGTTCCACACCAGCGAGCGGTCGCTGACGCGCACGTCCTCGAACGAGGTGAAGATCTTCGCCATCTTCGCGCAGCCTTCCTGCAGGCTGGATGCGGTGCGGAACACCGCGGCGTCGCTCTGCATCGTGCGCTGCATGTCGAGGCGCACGTCGGCAGTCGCGCGCGAGCCCTTGGCGTTGCGCAATTTGTCGAGATTGGCCAGCGCCGCGTCGCAGGCGTCTGCGGGCAGCTCGACGTGCGAGGCGCCCGACTTGATCGTCTCGGCGGCGCGGTTCGCGACCGCACGGCCGAACACGACCAGATCGAGCAGCGAGTTGGAGCCGAGGCGGTTCGCACCGTGGACCGAGACGCACGCCGCTTCGCCGATCGCGTACAGGCCTTCGACGACCTTGTCCGGGTCGTCGCCGAATTTCTGCACGACTTCGCCGTGGTAGTTGGTCGGAATGCCGCCCATGTTGTAGTGCACGGTCGGCAGCACCGGGATCGGCTGCTTGGTCACGTCGACGCCCGCGAAGATGCGCGCGCTCTCGGCGATGCCGGGCAGCTTTTCATGGATGACTTCGGGGCCGAGGTGGGTCAGGTCGAGCAGGATGTGATCCTTGTGCTCGCCGACGCCGCGACCTTCGCGGATTTCGATCGTCATCGAGCGCGAGACGACGTCGCGCGATGCGAGATCCTTGTAGTGCGGCGCGTAGCGTTCCATGAAGCGCTCACCGTTCGAATTGCGCAGGATGCCGCCTTCGCCGCGCACGCCTTCGGTGATCAGGCAACCGGCGCCGTAGATTCCGGTCGGGTGGAACTGCACGAATTCCATGTCCTGCAAGGCCAGGCCGGCGCGGGCCGCGAGGCCCGTGCCGTCGCCCGTGCAGGTGTGCGCCGAGGTCGCGCTGAAGTAGGCACGGCCGTAGCCGCCTGTGGCGAGCACGATGCCGTGCGCGCGAAACAGGTGCAGCGTACCCTCGGCCATGTCGAGCGCGAGCACGCCGCGGCAGGCGCCGTGGGCATCGAAGATCAGGTCGAGTGCGAAATATTCGACCTTGAACTGCGCGTCGTGCGCTAGCGACTGCTGGTACAGCGTGTGCAGCATCGCGTGGCCGGTGCGATCGGCAGCGGCGCAGGTGCGCTGCGCCGGCGGACCTTCGCCGTAGCGCGTGGTCATGCCGCCGAACGGACGCTGGTAGATCTTGCCTTCTTCCGTGCGCGAGAACGGCACGCCGTAATGTTCGAGCTCGACCACCGCAGCCGGCGCGGTCTGGCACATGTACTGGATCGCGTCCTGGTCGCCGAGCCAATCCGAGCCCTTGATGGTGTCGTAGAAGTGGTAGCGCCAGTTGTCCTCGCCCATGTTGCCGAGCGCAGCCGAGATGCCACCCTGCGCCGCCACCGTGTGCGAGCGCGTCGGAAACACCTTGGTCAGGCAAACGGTCTTCAAGCCCTTCGCAGCGAGGCCGAAGGTCGCGCGCAAGCCCGCGCCGCCGGCGCCGACGACGACCATGTCGTATTTGTGTTCGGTGATCTTGTAAGCCGACATTGTTGTTCGTTTCCTGTTGCTGCTAGGCGAGAGCGACGCGCACGATCGCGAACACGCTCGTGATCGCGCCGGCGATGCAGAAGAATTTCACCGCAAGCTGCGAGACGACTTCGAGCCACGGCGTGTGCACGTAGTCTTCGATCACCACCTGCAGGCCGAGTTGGGCATGCCAGAACATCGCGATCACGAATGCGCTGAGCCATACCGCGGCGAAATGGTGGTGCAGCATTGCGCGTGCCTGGGCGTAGTCGGCATGCACGAGCGCGAGGGCGAGGAAGATCGCCCACAGCGACAGCGGAACGAGTGCGACCGCGGTCACGCGCTGAACGATGAAGTGCTGGGTACCGCTCTTCGCGGAACCGAGTCCGCGCACGCGCTTCAACGGAGTGCGGAAATCCTGGCTGCTCATTTCGCGCCTCCCTGGGCAATCACGCAGGCCCAGATCAGGCCGGTGAACACGAGGCTCACGATGACGACGACCCAGCCGGAGCTGCGCGCCTGCTGGATGGAATAGCCTTTACCGACATCCCAGAACAGGTGACGAATGCCGTTGGCGAGATGGAAACACAGCGACCAGCTCCAGCCGAAAAGCAGGACGAGGCCGAGCGGCGAGCCGCAGAACGCACGTGCGCCGGCCCAGGCCTCGGCGCCATTCGCGAGCGCAAGCAACACCCATACGAGCAGCAAGGTGCCAGCGGCCAGCGCAATGCCGGTCGCGCGGTGCACGATCGATAGTGCCATAGCGAGCGGCCAGCGATAGATTTGCAGGTGCGGTGAAATCGGGCGGGCATTTTGCGGCATACGGAACCTTGTATGTGGCTACTTCGGGTTGAATCGGGATGCGGCGCGCAGTCAGAAGTCGACGCAACGACCGTTCTTCTCCCAGTCACCGTAGCGCGTGGGCTCGAGTCCCTTGCGCCCGCCGATCTCCTTCGGCAGCGGCTTCGCCGGGGGCGACGGCACCGCGGATGATACCGTCTCGGCACGATCGTACGGTGTTTGCGCGACCGGGGTGGTTTCGATTGGCTGAGTCGGCATGATGTGAGGCTTGCCCATGTTCGCTTGACAACGCGCGGGAAATCTCCATGTTTCCCGCAATGCACAATTATAACGCTTGGCCTCGATTCCTGACATGCTGCGCGCAGCGATCTGCCCGATTACAGGGATCACGACGGAATCGGGCCAGCGCCCCTCGAAAACCTACAGCGCTCGATAATTTCCGCGCCGGCGGCGCTCGGAATCCTCAGATACTGTTTGTATGCTCTGGTTCCTGCGCTCCGGCGATCCAAATTCCCGTCGCTCGTCACGGTTTTTGAGTGCCCCAAAAAATCGGAACCCATACCCATGAGCACTTTCAACCGCGTCGCGCTGCCTGCTCTGCAGATCGTCGAAATTGCTGGCCCCGATGCGATTGCGTTCGCCCAAGCTCAGTTCTCCAGCAATCTCGATGAGCTGGCGAGCGGGTCCTGGCAGTGGTCCGCGTGGCTGTCGGCGCAAGGTCGAGTGCGTGCGTTTTTCCACCTGCTGCGCGACGACGACGAGCATTTACGTCTGATCCTGCGCGGCGGTTCGGCGGCGAGTTTGCGCGACGCGCTCGCGCGCTACGTGTTGCGCGCCAAAGTAACACTGCGCGCAATCGAACACGGCGGCGCATTCGTCGAACGTCTGTCGCTCGACGACGATGACAAGTCGGCGCAAGCGAAACGCATCGAATACAGTCTCGACTCCCGCGCAATCATTCTGCCCGGCTCGCTTCCGCGTCGACTGACGCTGACCAAAGCCGACACCGCCGCCGACGCGGATGCTTCCGAAGTCGCGCGCAACGCAAACGCTCTGGCCGACATCGAGGCCGGTCTCGTCACACTGGCGCCCGCGCTCGAGGACAAGCTGCTGCCTGCCTGGATCGGACTCAATGCGCTCGCTGCGACGAGCACGAACAAGGGTTGCTATCCCGGCCAGGAAATCGTCGCCCGCCTGCATTTCAAGGGCAACAACAAGCGTCATTTGCACCGCATCGTATTCGGCGCGACGCGACTGCCCGAGCCAGGAGCGTCGCTGGGCGAAGGCGCAATTGTCGTCTGCTCCGCGCGCGCCGACGGCGAGCGAGGCGTCTCGCTCGCGGTGCTCGATGAGCACGCTGCCGGCACTACCGGCAATCTCACTGCACCCGGAATCTCGGTGCTTGCGATCGAGCGCGTCGACGCAAACAGTAAAAAGTAAACTATTTTCAAATTACACTTTGTATACCTGTTTACAAAGATACTTTGAGACAAAACAGCTTTTTACCATTTTATCTTTTGCTTAATCCATTCTGAACACGCTCGTTCAGGTTTCTGCATTCTTAACATTTGCGCGTTGTGTGCAACGCACAAATCGACTAACCTGCCGGCACTGAATCTTCGCGCTGCCCTCATTCTTCCGGCGCGCACGCGCCGACAACGCAGAAGTGCGTCGGCGCAACGGAATCGAACGATTCCGCACATCTTTCACTGTTTGAGCGCGCGATTACTCGCCGCTTGCTCACGGTGTAACGAAATCCCGCTCGAAATTCCGCTTGGCGCGCCTTTTGTTTCGCGACATGGAATTGCGCTAACGAATTCTCTTGTTGTCGTGAAGCTCGCTGATGAAATTGTCCTTCCTTCTCTGGCTCGCCTCGATCTTGCCGCAACCCGTGGCCGATCGCGCCTGCCTCGCCGGTGCGATCTATCTCGAAGCACGCAGCGAACCCGTGGCCGGCCAGCTCGCCGTCGCCGAGGTCGCGCTGCGCCGTGCCGACAGCGGTCAGTGGGGCAACTCGGTCTGCTCGGTACTGACTGCACCCGGCCAGTTCGCGTTCTCGGTCGCGCCGCGAAACTACGTGATGAGCGAATCCGACGCGCTGCAGCGCTCGTGGGCGATCGCGAACATCGCCATGGTGAACTGGTCGCTGCCGCCTAATCTGCGCTACTCGGTCGTGCCGAAGGCCGACCATTTCTACGCAACCAATACACCGATGCCGGACTGGGCGCACGGCTATCCGCTCGCGCGCATCGGTGACCACAGCTTCTATCGCGCGGACTGACCCCGGCGGTCGATGCGCACATCGGGCGCGTCGGAAAAAGTATAGGTTTATCTTTTTTTATTTTTCCCGCGGCCGGCTATGCGCTGCCGTCGCGATCGGACGGACTGCCCGTGTCGGGCGGATCGGCATTCTTTGCGTGCAGCCCGCGCTCGATGCGCCCGCCGAGCAGCAGTACGACCAGCAGCATCGCCGCGCCAACTACGGCCACATCGATGCGCCCGTGGCCGCACAGCGCGCCGAATACGGCCGTGATCCAGATCAGCGCCGCGCTGGTCAGACCGTGGATGCGATGCTTGCCCGCGGCATGCAGAATAACGCCGGCACCGAGAAAGCCGACGCCAGTGAGGATTCCCTGCAACACGCGGCTCTGCGCATCGGCCTGAGTGGCGCCCGTGGCGGAGATCGGCGCGACGATGAGTACTGCCAGGGCCGAAGCCATCGCCACTACCGCGTGCGTGCGCAAACCCGCGGCCTGTCCGTGCAGATGGCGTTCGATGCCGATCGCCGCACCGATCACAAGCGCCACGAGCAGACGCAGCACGATCAGGCCGAGGTCGTCGTGTACGCTCATTTTTTCTTCCCCCTCATGTGTACAGATGTCGTCTCACGCGCCTGCCAGGCCGCGCGAAACGCGCGCCAGTCGGCGATCACGCGCGGCGTGTAGTCCTCGACGTATTCGATCAACGGTTTGGTCCATGTGGACAACTGGGCGAAAGCGATCAGGTCATCCGCATTCGCGGCACCGCGGCGTCCGCTCGTGCGCAAAGCCGACCAGGCGACAAGCTTGCCCATCATTTGCATTGTCGCGCCCAGGACCGCCGTATTCCCGTGAACCGCAGCCAAGTCGAGCCGATCCTGCACGGGCTGCAATTCCTTGAGGACGAATTCGCGCCCTGCATAGTTCACCGCGCTGATGAAGGCCGGTGCGATGGCCTGTGCACGCCACTGCACGTCGACGATGCGCGCGGCTTCATTCGCCCAGCTCGGTTGCCGCTTCGCCAAGCGTCGCGCAACCGAAGATGTGCCGGCCAGCTTGAGATCGAGCAGGTAGTTGCCGTTCGGGCGGCCACCGCCGCGCACGAGAAGCGCATAGCGCGCGAGGCCGAGGCTGCCGGTACCGGCAACTCGGCGCGCGGCGTCGAGCGGCTCGAATACGCCGCCGTCACTCTGCCTTCGTGCATACCGCCGGCACCATGCCAACAGCGCTTCGCGCTCGTCCTTGTCGAGCCGCAGCAGGTGTTTGCCGTCGATCAACAAGCGACGGCGTTTGCCGTCCCTTTCCGTATGCCTGTTGAGGAAGTCCTTGCGCCGGCGCTGCTCGACCTGGGCGAGCAACGCTCCGATCATGCCGGTGGCGATCGAGCGCTCTATCCAGCGCGGCTTGCCGTCGACCAGCGCGGCGACATAGGCGTCGAGGAAACGGCGTGACAGCGCGCGCGCTTCGCGCAGATGCAAGCCGAGCGAACGCGCGGCGACGTGCAGGCTGACGAGGAAGCGCGCGATCTCCCAGGTACACGGCGCCAGCGCAGCCTCGTCGAAATCGTTGAGGTCGAAGTACGCGAGCCGGTTGTCGCCCTTGTACGAACCGAAATTTTCCAGGTGCAGGTCGCCGCAAATCCATGCGTTTGGCGCCGCGTCCAGCGCACGCCCACCGTGCCAGTCCGCATAGAACAGATGGCAGGTGCCGCGCAGGAAAGCGAACGGATCGGCCGCGATGCGCGCGTACTTGAGTTCGAGCAAGGCCGGATCGCGTCCGGCGTTGTAGCGGAAGATGCGCTGGGCGATGTCCATTGCGGAAATGTAGCACTCTCACGCCCGCCGCAATGTCAGGAATATGCAAGGACATGGACCGGGCAAGCCGCGGCGCCGCGATGATGCCACAGGCAACAAAAAAGCCGGACAAGCTCACGCCTGCCCGGCTTTTGCGTTGATACGATTGCGTACTAGCGCATCAATTCAAGGCGACCGTCGTTGCGCCCGCCGCGGATGACCACGCGGTCGCCGATGCGGAAGCCCGGATTGTCGTACTGGCCGACCCAGGCTTCATGGCCGTCGTCGAGTTCGACGTAGTAGCGCCATGCGTAACCGGAGGCTGCACGGGCGTTGTTCGACTCGACTGAATTGCCGACAACCGCGCCGCCGACCGCGCCGACGGCCGTCGTCGCCGCGCGACCGCTGCCGCGGCCGAACTGGTTGCCGATCAAGCCGCCGATGATTGCTCCGAGAATCGCGCCGCCGCCGGTGGTCTGCTGGTCGACACGCACCTGTTCGATCTGGCGAATCGTGCCGCAGGTACGGCAGACGCCGTTGTCGCGCCGGTCATAGCCGCCACCCTGGTTGTAGCCGGCCGGATCGCGATAGACCACGCGCTCGCGCGGCGGCGGCGCAACGCAGGCCTGTAGGCCGAACAGCGCAACGAGCGCC
The DNA here is from genome assembly GCF_000378125.1 of Rudaea cellulosilytica DSM 22992. Taxonomy (GTDB): domain Bacteria; phylum Pseudomonadota; class Gammaproteobacteria; order Xanthomonadales; family Rhodanobacteraceae; genus Rudaea; species Rudaea cellulosilytica. Next base: position 329,119 of record NZ_KB899244.1, read on the forward strand.
AATACGATGAGTCCGCGGTGCTTGAACATGATCAATTCCTCTGGCTGGGATTCAAGCAAGCATTTTCCACGCTTGCCTAGTGATTTTGCGAGCCGCCGTGTGAACATTTGCAGAACCCCGATCCGTCATACATGCCGCCCATCTCCACCCGAATCTGGCCTCGCCGGGTTAGCATTCAGCCTACGGACAAACGCACGACAGGGGAAACCGATGACAGCCTCGCCTTCGACCCAGCTCAGCGAACGCATCCGCAATCTCGATGCCATCGCCGCGACCAGCAAGCTCGAAGCGGCGGCGGATGCCGATATCGCCGCGGCGCTGGCTGAGCTGCGTCCCGGCCAGGCGGTCGACATCCTGCAGCACTTCGCACCGGCGCGACGCGATGCGATCGCCGCTGCGGCAGCGACCGGCGAAGGCGAGCAATGGTTGGCGCGCATGCGCTATCCCGCCTCGACGGTCGGTCGGCTGATGGAGTCGACCGCGCAGCCGCTCGCTCCCGCGACCACGGTGCAGCAAGCGATCGATGCCCTGCGCGACACGGTCAAGGCGCGCCTGGTCACCTATCTCTATGTCGTCGACGCCTCGCAGCGTCTGATCGGCGTGGTCACGTTCCGCGAGATGCTCTATGCCGAGCGCACGCAGACGCTCGGCGAGATCATGGTGCGCGATCCGTTCTCGCTGCGCCCGGACAGCAAACTCGTCGACGCAATGCGCGAGGTCGTCACCCGCCACTACCCGGTCTATCCGGTCTGCGACGACGAAGGCAGGCTCGTCGGCCAGGTGCGCGGCCAGATTCTGTTCGAAGAACAGGCGTTCGAGATCAGCGCACAGGCCGGTGAAATGGTCGGTGTCGAGAAGGAAGAACGCACGACGACGCCGTGGCTGCGCGCGCTCAAGCTGCGCCATCCGTGGCTGCAGGTGAACCTGTTGACCGCATTCGTTTCCGCAGCCGTGGTCGGGTATTTCCAGAACGCGATCAATGCCATCATCCTGCTCGCGGTATTCCTGCCGGTGGTGTCGAGCCAATGCAGCAACTCGGGCTGCCAGACTCTCGCCGTGACGCTGCGCGGCATGACCCTCAACGAATTGCGCCCCGGTCGCGCCGGCAAATTGCTCGCGAAGGAGGCCTGGGTCGGCTTTCTCAACGGCGCGCTCGTCGGCGTGGTCGCCGCACTTGGCATGTACGTGATTGCGCGCATTCAGCACAACGTGCATGCGCTGCCGCTCGCACTCATCACGCTCGCCGCGACCGCACTGTCGAGCATCGCCAGCGGCGTTGCCGGCGCCGGCGTGCCGATGATGCTCAAGCGCGTCGGCGCCGATCCGGCGATGGCATCGAGCATCTTCCTGACCACGGCTACCGACGTGGTCAGCATGGGCCTGTTCCTGGGCCTGGCGCAGTGGCTTCTGCTGTAGAGAATCTTTCGGCTTTTCGACGCATGCTCGCTCTGATCGACAGCCACGCGCATATCGATGTCGCCGAGTTCGACTCAGACCGCGCGGCCGTGCTCGCGCGCGCGCGCAACGCCGGCGTCGCGCAACAGATCGTGCCCGCGATTGCGCTGGCCGGGTTCGACAAGCTGCGTGCGCTGTGTCGTGATGAAGTCGGGCTCCATCCCGCCTACGGGCTGCATCCGATGTATCTCGCCGAGCACCGGCCGGAACATCTCGACGCGCTGCGCGATTGGATCGAGCGCGAGCGGCCCGTGACAGTCGGCGAATGCGGACTCGATTTCTTCGTCGAAGGCCTCGACGCGGAAGCGCAGCGGCTCTACTTTCGCCGCCAGCTCGAACTCGCACGCGAGTTCGACCTGCCGGTGATCCTGCACGCGCGCCGCGCGCTCGATGAGGTGATCGCCACGCTGCGCAGTGTCGGCAATTCGAGCGGCGTGGTGCACAGCTTTTCCGGCAGCGAGGAGCAGGCTCGACAGTTGTGGAAGCTCGGCTTCTGCGTCGGCCTCGGTGGCCCGATTACCTACGAACGCGCGCGGCGCCTGCGCGGCATTGCCGCGACGATGCCGCTCGAATTCCTGCTGCTTGAAACCGACTCGCCCGATCAGCCGTTGCACGGTCATCAGGGAGCACGCAACGAGCCCGCACTGCTGCGTGAGGTTTGTGATTGCATCGCCGCCTTGCGCGGGGTATCCAGCGAGGAAATCGCCGCGGCGACGACGCGCAACGCCGAGCGCCTGTTTCGCCTGCCGGCCTAGTGCGATGACGTAGAAGCCGCATCGATCGCGCACGAGCGGCTCCTTACTGCGCTGCGCGCTATGCGGCCGGCCTAGCTGAAAGGACTTTCTCGAGCACGCGCGACACCGCGACGAAAGCGAATGTGCCGGTCACGTGCGTCGCCGCGCCCAGGCCGCCCGAGCAATCGAGTTTCAGCGAACTGTCGCTGGGCACGCGTGTCTCGCAGGACACGCCTTCGACGCGACCGCTCTGATCGGCTACGCCGCTCGCGTTCTCGCGCGAGAACACGGCCTGTACGCCGAAATAGCGCTTCGGGTTGCGCGTCCAGCCGTAGTCGTCGCGCAGCTTCTGGCGCACCAGTGCGAGCATCGCATCGTGCTCTGTCTTCGACAGATCGCGCGCGGTGACCAGGGTCGGATCGATGCGCCCACCGGCCGAGCCGGAAACGACGATCGGAATCTTGCGCCGCCGACAGAACGCGATCATTTCGACTTTCACCTTCATCGCATCGCAGGCATCGAGCACCGCGTCGAACGGCTGATTCTGCACGCCTCGCGCAGAATCAGTTTCAGGCGTCTCTCGCCCGAGCAGTTTCCACAGATTCGACGAAGTCAGGAAGTCGGCGATTACGTGCACCTTGATCGCCGGATTGATCGCGCGAGCGCGTTGCGCCATCACATCGACCTTGGCCTTGCCATACTCACCGTCGAGTGCGTGCAGCTGACGATTGGTGTTGGAGACGCAGACGTCGTCGGCGTCGATCAGGGTCAGCTCGCCGACGCCGGAGCGCGCGAGTGCCTCGACCGCCCACGAACCGACTCCGCCGATGCCGACCACGCACACGTGCGCCTGCGCGAGCCTTTCAGCCGCGCCCATGCCATAGAGCCGATCGATGCCTGCGAAACGTTCTTTCATCCGCCTGATTATAGCGATCGTCCCGATCGCGAAGACCCAGGGACTGTCATGCTCGATGCATTTCTTGTTCGTGCAGCGGCGTGAGATATGCTTCGCGCTCCGTCATTTCAATCGGTAGCCATGAAGCAGATCGTCTTGTTGCTGGTCGGGTTGTTCGTCGGCGCGGTCGGCGCCGTGATCGTCGCCAACGCGCTGCGCGCGCGCGACGCCTATGCGCGCGGCACGATGGACGTGATGCAGCATCACTACGGATCACTGCGCGAGGGCTTGCGCGCGAAACAGTGCAAAGCGGCGGCGAACACGATTGCGCTCGGCCAGCTGCGCGCGTTGAGCAACGAGATCGAGCCGGCCGTTTATGCCGATGCGACGCCCGAATCAGCGTTCCGCGAATTCAGCACGCGGCTGCGCGATGCGCTCGATGCGGGGATCGCCGCCGCTCCGGGTGATTGCGCTGCGCTCGCGCCGATCGTGGAGAAGGTCGGCAAGGTTTGCGACGAGTGCCATCAACAATATCGGTGAGACGAGTGTAGGTTGGTGGTGAGCGCTTTTTGCGAACCCCAACATCTTCCATCACCCGGAGATCATGCGTTGGGGTTCGCAAAAAAACGCTCACCCCAACCTACGCGGGCTTCATGTCGGTAAGGGAATAAACTCGGTTTCGCCCGGCACCTTGGCAAACCGCTGCGCGACCCAGTCCTGGCGGGCCTGTTCGATGCGCTCGCGGCTGCTCGAGACGAAATTCCAGTTGAGGTGACGCTCGCCGTCGAGCGGCGCGCCGCCGAAGAACACCGCGTGGCCGCCGTTCGGGGCAACGATCTCGACCTCCCCGCCCTCTGCCAGCACCGCCATGCGTTGCGCCGCAAGCGGCTCGCCGCCGACGAGCAGGTCGGTATCGACGGCGTAGACGCCGCGTTCGGCATGCTCCGCCGGCAGCGTGAAGCGCCCACCGGCGGCAAACTCGGCGGCGAGATAGAACATCGGCGCGAAGATGCGTACCGGCGCATGCAGCCCCAGGGCATCGCCGGCGACCAGACGCAGGCGCACGCCGTCGCGCTCGATCACCGGCAGGCTCGAAACCGGATGATGGTGGAATTCCGGCGCAACTTCTTCGGCCGATTTCGGCAGCGCTATCCAGATCTGGATGCCGTGCAGCTTCTGGCCGGAAGCGCGCTCGGCATCGGGCGTGCGCTCGGAATGGACGATGCCGCGGCCGGCCGTCATCCAGTTGACGTCGCCAGGACGAATGTCCTGCACGCTGCCGAGCGAGTCGCGATGGCGGATCGCGCCGTCGAACAGATACGTCACCGTGGCCAGGCCGATATGCGGGTGGGGGCGCACATCCATGCCCTTGCCGGGCGCCATCGTCACCGGCCCCATATGGTCGAAGAACACGAACGGACCGATGTGGCGCGCATCGATGTGCGGCAACAGGCGGCGCACGACGAAGCCGTCGCCGAGGTCGTGGACGCGGCCGTCGATAAGGTGGGAGATGGGGTGGCTCATGATGCTGCGAATCCGGCGGTGGTCGATGGCGAAGAGTGTAGTCTCCGTGTCGTTCCAAGTGCAGAACGATGAGTCCGCGCCACACCGGCTGGTTTCCGCGCCCGGCAAGCATATATTGCGTGCATCGAAATCTATTGGAGCACGTCATGGCCAGTGTCAATCCCGTTTCTCACACCGAGACCCATCGCCAGGTCGCGCGCATCGTGCGCGGCTTGCCGACCAGCGACGGCGCCGGCGTCAAGCTCACGCGCGTCATCGGTCAGCCGGCGCTGGACATGCTCGATCCGTTCCTCATGCTCGACGAATTCCGTTCGGACTCGGGTGCGGATTACATCGCCGGCTTTCCCGAGCACCCGCACCGCGGCTTCGAGACCGTGACCTACATGCTGGCCGGGCGCATGCGCCATGGCGACAACCAGGGCAATTCCGGCCTGCTCACGCCGGGTAGCGTGCAGTGGATGACCGCCGGCCGCGGCATCGTCCACTCGGAAATGCCCGAGCAGGAGGACGGCCTGATGCAAGGCTTCCAGCTCTGGGTCAACCTGCCGGCGAAGGACAAGATGACCGCACCGCGCTACCAGGATATCGCGCCGGAACGCATTCCCGAGGTCCAGCTCGCGCCTGGAGTGAAGGCGCGCGTTCTCGTCGGCGAACAAGCCGGCGTGCGCGGCCCGGTCGACAACGTCGCCACCGACCCGCTGTACCTGGATCTGCACCTGGATGCCGGTGCCGCCGCCGAGGTCGACATCCCGGCCGGGCACAACGGCTTTGTTTACGTCTACGAAGGCCAGGTCAAAGTTGGCGATAGCGCTTCGAGTGCGTTGCTGCGCGGCGATCTCGGCGTGTTGAGCCGCGATGGCGAGAAGCTGCGCATCGAAGCTCCCGTCGCCGCTCGCGCGATCTTCGTCGCCGGCCGGCCGCTCAACGAGCCGGTCGCGAAGTACGGCCCGTTCGTCATGAATACACAGCAGCAGATCATCCAGGCCGTCGAGGACTTCCGCGCCGGCCGCTTCTGAAGCACCGGGTCGGGAAATCGCTTCAAGCCGGCAAGGGCGCCCACGCGGCGCCCGGTTTTTCACGACGGTAAAGTCCCGGTCAGCGACAAAATGTAATCGTTTTCATCGACAAATAAAAACGCCCCGGCGAAAGCTCGTTCGCCGGGGCGCGGAAGTTAGTTGGCTCTGGAGAAAATCAGGCGGGAGCGACTTCGTCCGCCTGCAGGCCCTTTTGGCCCTGAACGACTTTGAAGCTGACCTTCTGGCCTTCCTGCAGGGTACGGAAACCGGTCCCCGTGATCGCGCGGAAATGCACGAACACGTCCGGGCCGTTTTCACGGCTGATGAAACCGAAACCCTTGCTGTCGTTGAACCACTTGACGGTACCTACCTCACGATCCGACATAAAAACTCCACAAAAACAGAAAGACAAATCCGCAAGCGCAACACGAGCGGACGACTTACTGGAATGCAGGAAGCTTAAGTTGACGATGTAGCGATCGAAGGACCAGCGTACGCGGACTCAGGATTCGCCGGTCACAACTCACAACAGCCGTGCAGACACAGTGCTTTGAGCATAACTCAAAATTTACAAAAAGCGAGCGCAAGCCGACAGCAATTCAAAAAAATGCATGGTATCGGGAACATCACGCCAATCGACCCGATAAGGCATTGAGTCCGCCGGAGGCTCGAAGCTGCGCGAGCGGCAAAGGCCCGAATACTTCAGGCGAAAGCGCCACCGCTGCTTTATGCGAAAATCTCCAATTCACGCCGCGCATCCAGCGGGCGCTTCCGGCACACCGCACTCCCCGATGGACTCCACCGACCGCCCGGCCCCGCCCTACTTGAATCTGCTCGAACCGGCCGGTCTCGTGGCGCAGTTCCTCACCCATCCGCCGCAGGATTTTTCCGCGGGCGCGGCGCGCGACGGCATGCCCTGGTTCGTCGCCAAGTTCGACCTGCTGACGACGATGGAACCCGCAGCGAAGCGGCGCATCAGCGCGCTGCCGCTGTATCGCTGGTGGGGCGGATGGCTGAAGCCGCTGACCTGCTTCGTCGGCACCACGGTAACCGAGTACGCGCCGCTACCCGCGCGGTTCGATGCGCCGATCCTGATCGCGGGGATCAAGGCGCAGCATGCGCGCGACTATGCATTTCTTATCGTCAAGGACATTCCGCAGGACTCCCCCCTGCTGTCCACGGAAAGCAATGCCGCATCGAAAGCCCTCGTAGCCGCCTGTAGCGACAATGGTTTCGTCCTGCTCGAAGGCCAAGCGCTCGCCTACGTGACTATCGATTTTGCTTCGACCGAGGAGTATCTCGGCCGGCTTTCCTCGGGTCGGCGCAAGGACATTCGCCGCAAGCTGCGCAGCACGGCCGAACTCGAGTTCGAAACCGTGCCGACCGGCGATGCGCGCTTTGCCGACCCGGCTGTACGCGCGGAGTACTATTCGCTTTTTCTCAATGTATACAACCAAAGCGAAATCCATTTCGACCTGCTCACCGCGGACTATTTCGACGCGATCCTGCAGGATGCGGCGAGCGGCGGCGTCATCTTCGTCTACCGCCACGAGGGCCGCATGATCGGCTTCAACCTGTGCTACGTCTGCAACGGCAACCTGGTCGACAAGTATGTCGGTTTCGCCTATCCGCAGGCGCGCGAGCTAAACCTGTATTTCGTCAGCTGGATTCGCAACCTCGACTACGCATTACGGCATGGCCTCAGACACTACATTGCCGGCTGGACCGATCCCGAAATCAAGCGCTATCTCGGCGCGAAATTCACTTTCACGCGGCACGCGGTCTACGTGCGTAATTCATTGTTGCGCGCGATTCTGCGCCGCTTCTCGAGCGCGTTCGAAAGCGACCGCGCCGCGCTGGAAACCAAATCGGCATGAGCCTGCGGCCTGTTATCCTCGACTTCGACCACTCGGTCGGCGACCTGCCCGACGCGCTGATGATCGATCTCACCGATTGGCAGGAAGCGATCCGCTTCGGCTGCTCGAACCGTCGCATGGACGCGCTCGCACGCAAGCTCGACGCCGAGCTGCCGACCGACTACGGCACCGTATTCATGGGCAGCGGCGATTTCCATCATCTGAGTTTGCCGTTGATCCGCCGCTTGCGCGGCAAGAGACCATTCCAAGTCGTCGTGTTCGACAATCATCCGGACAACATGCGCTTCCCGTTCGGCATCCACTGCGGTTCGTGGGTACGGCGCGTCGCCGCACTGCCGTTCGTCAGCCACGTGCACGTGCTCGGCATCACCTCGAACGACGTCGGCGCCGCGCACGCATGGGAAAATTACCTGACGCCGTTGTATCACGGCAAGCTGACCAACTGGTGCATGGACGTCGACACGCGCTGGGCCACGCGCATCGGCCTCGGCCGTGCGTTCAAGGTCTTCACCACGCCTGACGAGTTGATCGACGCCTTCCTCGCCACGCTCGGTTCATCGGCCGCTCCGACCTACCTGACGATCGACAAGGATGCGCTGAGTCCCGAGGCCGCGCGCACCAACTGGGACCAGGGCCGCCTGCTCGAATCGCATCTTAACGCTGTGATCGACGCGCTTGCCGGCCGACTGGTCGGCAGCGACATCAACGGCGAAGTCTCGGCCTACGAATACTCGACGCCGTGGAAGCGCTGGCTGAGCCACGCCGACGGACAGGCACCGGTGCCGGAAAGCGAGCTCGCCGCGTGGCAGGAGCAGCAGCACGCGCTTAACCGGCGCCTGCTCGCGCGCATCCGTTAAATCCCCTACTTCGCCACCACCGCATTGCACTGCACCTCTACCTTCGCGCCGAGCGCGAGGCCGCCGGTCGCGTACGCCATGCGCGCGGGAAAGTGCTTGCTGAAATACCCACGGTAAATCTCGTTGAATGCGGGCCAGTCGGCAATATCGGCCAGCGCGACCGTACATTGCACCACGTGGTCGAACGAGGAGCCGTGGCGCGCAAGGTTCGCAGCGATGTTGTCCATGACCTGTTTCGCCTCGGCCTTGACGCCGCCGCCGACAAGCTTGCCGTCGGCGCCGACGCCGATATCCCCGGACAAATAGAGCATATCGCCGACGCGTACGGCTTCGGAGAACGGATAGCTCTGCCCCGGCGCGGCCTTGCGTGGAAAAAATTCCGGCTCGGCGGCAACCACGCCTGCCGCAGCGAACAAGGCGGCGAGCAACGCGGCAGACTTCATCGTCTTCAAAAACATCATCGTCATACCCCCCATACGTCGTTCAACAGGCGCGCGAAATTGCCGCCGAGAATTTTCGCGATGCGCGCGTCGGAATGCTTGCGCGCGGCGAGCAACTCGGCGATGCGATCAAAACGGTCGGCGCGATTCAAATCGGGAATGAAGGTGTACACGTTCGGATCCTCGCCCGGCGCGGAGATGCCGCGCTTGCGCCGGTCGGCGATCTCGTCGGCGAACTTCTTCTTGAACTCGGGCGTGACCGCGACCGGCGAGATCACGCCGTCGCTGCCGATGCCGACGTGGTCCTCACCGCAGACATCGATCGCGTGCTCGAGATGTGCGATCAGGTCGGCCGCCATCGGCTGACCTTTGCCGCGCAGGAACGGCATCAGGTAGATGCCGACGTAGCCGCCCTTGTCGGCCACCGCCTTCAACTCCTCGTCGGTCTTGTTGCGCGGGAACGGCGCGATCGCGGCGCAACCGGTGTGGGTGATCGCGATCGGCGCCTTCGACATGGCTGCCGCGTCGAGCGTGGTGCGCTGGCCCGCATGCGAGAGATCGATCAGCGCCTTGCGCGCATTCAATTTCTCGACGAGTTTGCGCCCGAACATGGAAAGCCCCGCGTTGGCCGGCTCGAGACAGCCGTCGCCGACCAGATTGCGCTTGTTGTAGGTGAGCTGGTAGATGCGTACGCCGAGGTCCCAGAACGTGTCGAGACGATCGAGGTTCTCGCCGAACGGGGCAGCATCCTGGAAACCGTAGATCAGACCGAGGCGACGGCTGCGTTTGGCTTCGGCGAGTTCGCTCGCGCGCCGCACGAGCAGCAGCGCGTCGGGATGCGCGGCGATCTGCGCGTTCCAGTAGGCGATCTCGCGCACCGTATCTTCGTAGTTGCGCGCGTAGTTGCCGACGCTGGCGCCATTGACGGTGAGATTGACCGCGGTCAAACCGGAGGCTTTCGCGTCGGCGAGCATGGCCTCGGTTAACGGCGTGTATGGCTCGGCGTCATAGGTACCGGGACCGCCGAGCGTATCGATCGCAATCGCATCGGCCAATCCCGCCCAGGCCGGCTTCACCGGAGCCGTGGCCGCGAACAAGGACCGATTCGGCGTCGGTAACAGGGCAGCTGCGCCGATCGCGGCAGCAGCAGAAAGAAAATTTCGGCGAGACGAAACGGCATTCATCGGCACCCTCTCCGCGGGAAAACCGGATTCTGCCGTGGCGATCGAGTCAATTGCCAGCGAACCGTCGCTGAATGGCCACGATGCGGCCACGCCCAGGGCGGCATTCGCGATCCATTTCCCGTATCCTATGGCATTGACCTTCAACTGTTTTCTCCAGGAGTTTGCCCCAGTGGATAGACGTCAATTCGTACTCGGATCGATTGCCGCGCTCGCCGCCGCCCCCGCCGTCCGGCTCGCGCGCGCCAGCATTTCCGGCGCGGAAAACAAGGTGCCGGTCCCGTTCACCTGGGACGTGAAAGTGCCGATCGACAATCGCGAGGAATTCGTCGCCTGGGCGGTGAAGAATCGCGGCGAGGATCCGAAGTTTTTGGCCCAGCGCTGGAACCGCATGTATGCGATGACCCAGAACAAGGACCTGACCGACGAGCGCAACAAGCGCGCATTCCTGCTCACGCCGCGCGAGGATTTCTGCCGCCCGGTCAACCGCGCGCATGCGTACGAAAGCGCCTTCCTCGACATCGGCTACGGCGTGACGATTTCCGGCCCGCACGCGGTCGGCCGCATGACCCAGGTGCTCAACGTGCAGACCGGCGAAAAGGTGCTCGAGATCGGCACGGGCTCGGGCTACCAGTCGGCGTTCCTCTCGCACCTGACCGACAAGTGCTACTCGATCGAGATCATCAAACCGCTAGCCGAGCGCACACGCAGCGTCTACGACGAGCTGATCGCCGACGGCTACAACGAATTCAAGGCGATCACGAGCAAGCAGGCCGACGGCTACTACGGCTGGGAAGAGAACGGCCCGTTCGACAAGATCGTCGTCACCTGCGGCATCGACCATATCCCGCCGCCGCTGCTCAAGCAGCTCAAGCCGAACGGCGTGATGGTGATTCCGGTCGGCCCGCCGGGCGCGCAGCGCGTGCTCAAGGTGATCAAGCATCAGGCCGAGGACGGCAGCATCACCGTGTCGCGCAGCGACATTTTCAACAAGGTCGTGCCGTTCGTGCCGTTCACCAAGCTCGTCGACGGCGAGATCAAGGGCGCGCACAACGGCGATGCAAAAGACACCAAGTGACGCACGCGTGCGTCATCCCGGCAGGGAATGCCGGGATCCAGACGGCATGGACGCCATAGCATCAATATCGCTCGGCCACAGATTGCCATCCGTGGAGTCTGGATTCCGGCAGTCCCTGCCGGAATGACGAGCAAGAGCAAACCCAACCATTGATCGAATGACCGCATCCACTCTCTCCACGCCGACCGCGCCACCGCGGTCGGCTTTTCTTTTTTATTTGGCCGTCGCCTTGATCGCCGGCAGCGTCATCGCGCTGCAGATTTCGATCATGCGCATCTTCAGCGTCGGCTCGTGGGCGCATTTCGGCTCGATGGTCGTCAGCCTGGCGATGATGGGCTTCGGCCTCACCAGCGTCGTCATGTGCGCGGCCAACGATTGGTTCGATAAGCACTGGCAAGGTGTCGCCAACGTGTCCCTGCTCGTGTTCGGCCCGCTGATCGTCGCGGCGAACCTGCTCGCGCAGCAGATTCCGTTCAACGCGATCTTCCTGATCTCCGATCCGGTGCAGAAGTGGAAGCTGTTCGGCAACTTCGTCCTCTATCTGACGCCGTTTCTCGCCGGCGCGTTCTTTCTCGGCGCGGTGTTCCTGCGCATGAAGGAGACGTTCGGCCGCATCTATTTCGCTGATCTCGTCGGCGCCGGCACGGGCGGCTTGCTGCTGCTCGGATGCCTCTATCTGTTCCGCCCGGAAAATCTCGTCGTCGTGCCGCTCGCACTGTGGTTCGCGGCCGGTATCGTCTGGTTCCTCGCGCAGGCGAAGCGCACCGGTTCCCTGATCGCGCTGATCACTCTCGGTGCGCTCTGCGTCTTCGGACACTTCTGGCTGCCGCAGCAATTGGCGATTCCGAAGCTTGCCGTGTCCGACTACAAGGGCGTGTCCTACGCGCGCAAGTTCCCGGACAACCAGCGCGTCTACGAGAACGCCTCGCCGTTCGGCTATCTCGAGGTGTATTCGAGCTCGTACCTGCACTTTGCGCCGGGCCTGTCCGACAACGCGGGCTTCAACCTGCCCGAGATGCCGGCGAACGCGTATCTCGGCATGTACATCGACAGCGAAGGCCCGATGGGCGTGATGCGTAAGCTCAACGATGCGGAAAGCGCGTATTTCCGCTACCTGCCGATGGACTATCCCTACGTCATCAAGCAGGAGCCGAACACCTTCGTCGTGCAGTTCGGCGGCGGCATCTCCACGCGCGTCGCTCTGCACAATTCGAAACACGTGACCGTGGCCGAGGGCAATCCGGAAATCCTCAACGCCTTCCGCAACGACAAGGGCCTGCGCGATTTCTCCGGCGACATCCTCAACGATCCCAAGCTCGACGTGATCGACTACGACGGGCGCCTGTACCTGGCCAATACCGACAAGCGCTACGACGTCATCGACCTCTCGCTCGCCGACTCCGCCGGTCTGTCGAGCCCCGGCGGTTTCGCCATCGTCGAGAAATACGCTTACACGCGCGAGGCGATGCGCGCCTACATGCGCGCGCTCGCCGATGGCGGCGTGCTTTCGGTGACGTTGTGGAACAAGGAAGAGCCACCGAAGTCGGTGCTCAAGCTCTATGCGACGATGGTCGACGCGGCACGCGATCTCGATCCGCAAGGCGACGTCTCGAAGGATTTCTACGCCGCCGCGAGTTATCTCTCGACCGCAACCGTGCTGTACAAACGCGGCGGCTTCTCTCCCGCTGATATTGAGAAGTTGCACGCCCACTCGCACGCGATGAGCTTCGATGAGCTGACCTATCCGGGCTACGAATTCGACACCAAGCAGATCGCGGATAGCCTCAAGTCGTATCGCGAAAGCATCTTCGGCGAGGACGAAACCGCGAAATCCGCCGCCGCAGCCGGCATCGCCAGCGGCGGCGCGAAGCCGAAGTCGGGCACCGAGATCGTGCCGACCGCGGAGCCGACGACGGCGCCGCAGGCCGATCCGACCGCACCGGCCGCCGATCCCACCGGGCCCGCGGCAGACCCGACCGGTCCCGCATCCGACCCGACCGGGCCGGATGCGAACGCCACCTCGCCCGATGCAACACCCGCTCCCGTTCCCGCGATCGTGATGGGTCAACTTGCCTGGCACTCGCTGCTGCACGGCAACGGCACCGATCTTTCGAACTACGTGTTCGATGCGCGTCCACTGACCAACAACCGCCCCTACTTCGCCGCGTACGTGAAGCCGGGCGATCTGACGCGTACGACCGATCGCCTCGAACTCTTCCAGGACGAATGGGGCTATTTGCTGCTCTGGGCCACGCTGGCCATCGCCGCGATCTCCGCACTCGTGCTCGTCGCGATCCCGGTGCTGCTCGGCTGGCGCACGATCTTCTCGCGCACGCCCGGTCAGCTACGCGTAATCCTCTACTTCGCCTGCCTCGGTCTCGGCTACATCATGGTCGAGGTCGCCCTGATCGCGAAGTTCGTGCTTCCGCTCGGCAATCCGACCGTGTCCGCCTCGATCCTGATCACCGGCATGCTCGTGTTCTCCGGCCTCGGCAGCCTGACCTCGGAACGCTTCATGGATCGTGCGAAGGTGACCATGCCGATCATCTTCGTCGCGATCGGCGCGCTGCTGATCGCCTACGGTTTTGTCATCGATCCGATCCTTGATGCGATCGGCCGCCTGCCGTATGCATTGCGCCTGGTCTGCTGCTTCCTGCTGATCGCGCCACCGGCGTTCCTCATGGGTTTTCCGATGTCGACCGCGATGACCTGGCTCGGCCGCCTAGGCAAGAACGCGATGTTCCTCTGGGCCTGGGGCATCAACGGCTCGTTCTCGGTGATCGGCGCGGCGCTCGTGCCGATCATCGCGACCTCGTTCGGCCTCGGCAGCGTGCTGCAGATCAGTGGCCTCGCCTACCTGCTCGCCGCGCCGGCGTTTTTTGCGATATTTTTGCCAATGCGCAACGCAGGAAAACCGACGGCGGCTTGAATGAAGCGCACTGAGCAGAAAAGAATCCGCTTGTCGTTCGCTCGAACGGCAGCGGTTCTTTTCTCGCTCGCTTTGGCTGCCGGGCCCGCGCTCGCCCAACCCAAGCTATCCGTCGCGGCGATCAAACCTCCGGCCGCACCGAAGGTGCCGATCGCCCCGCTCAAGGCGCCGATCACTGCCTTCGTCCCGTTCGACTACGCGCCGTTTCCGTTCCGCGGCCTGATCCCCGATTCGGGCAAGAAGTTCATCGACAAGGTCGATGGCAACCGCAAAGGCCACGTCTCCTCGCGCGACAACTCGGTGCACTGGGAAGACGAGACCTTCAACGACAACCGCGTACTTTTGTACTTGCCGCAGGGCTTCGACATCCGCAAGCCGGCGCTGATCGTCGTGTTCTTCCATGGCAACGGCGCGACGCTGTCGCGTGACGTACTCGACCGTCAGCAGGTCGCAGCCCAGCTCGCCGCCAGCAACCTCAACGCCGTGCTCGTCGCGCCGCAGTTCGCGGTCGACGCTGCCGATTCGAGCGCGGGCCGCTTCTGGCAGCGCGGCGTGTTCAAGAAGTTCGTCGACGAGGCCACGCGGAAACTCGCGCTGCAGTATCACGATCGACGCGTCGACGGCGCATTCAAGCCTTCAAAGGTCGTGCTCGTCGCCTATTCGGGCGGCTACCTGCCGGCGTCGTGGTCGCTCGCGGTCGGCCAGATCGGCTCGCGCCTGCACGGTGTGATCCTGCTCGACGCGCTGTACGGCCAGATCGACAAGTTCGCGAGCTGGATCGAGCGCGCGCGCGGCGCGGCATTCTTCTTCAGCACCTTTACCGAATCGACGCGCGAACAGAACGAAGCGCTGCAATCCGAGCTCGTCGACGCCAATATGCGCTATGCGACGACCCCGCCCAAGCTGCTGCGCCCCGGCACCGTCGCCTTCGTCGACAGCGACCTCGACTGGACCCACCACAACGATTTCGTCACCGCGGCGTGGACGCAGAACCCGTTGACCTGGCTGTTTTCGCGCATCCCCGGCTATCCGAACGGCAAACCAGCCGTCGCGAAAAACGCCAAATCGCGGCCCGCTTCGCGCTGAAATCCGGGCAGACGAAGCAATTCGGCAGTAGGCTTCCAGCTCTAATCCGCCGCGTTACGCTGCTGGATATGAACGCATCCCTTGAAAACCTTCGGGGCGTGAGTCGGCTGTCGACCGATGCCGTGATCGGCGTCGTCGATCTGGTCGAAGCGCTGCACCGCCGTCTTTCGCCGGCGCAGGTCTTGCTCGGCCAAGCGGGCGAAGAACGCACGCACGGCATCGCCGCTCTCGTGTACAAGAGCATCCGCGGCATCTCGCGCCTGAGCGGCGGCGCGCTCGATGCAGCGCTCGGCGCCGCCTCGGGCTTGCTCGCACTGATTCCCGACGCGGCCACGACCCGCTCGCCGTTGCAGGAAGCCGCGCGCGCGGTGTTGAACGGCGTGCTCGGCGATCACCTCGCCGACAGCGCCAACCCGCTCGCGATCACGATGCGCCTGCACGTTCACGCGGGCAACATACCATCGTCCTCGCGGCCGTCGGACGACAAGCTCGCCGTATTCGTGCACGGCCTGTCTCTGAACGACCTGCACTGGCAAGCGCAGGACTGCGACTACGGCGCGGCGCTCGCGCGCGACCTCGGCTATACGCCGCTGTATCTGCACTACAACAGCGGCCTGCACATTTCCGTCAACGGTCGCGAATTCGCCGATCAGTTGGAAAGCCTGGTGCAGGTGCGCCGCACGCCGCTCAAGGAATTGGTGCTGATTGGCCACAGCATGGGCGGCCTCGTCATTCGCAGTGCCTGCGAATACGGCGCACAAGCGCACCACTCGTGGCGGCGACAGGCAGGCAAAGCGTTTTTCCTCGGCACGCCGCATCACGGCGCACCGCTGGAACGCAGCGGCGCGTGGATCGATGCACTGCTCGGCGGCAATCCACTCATCGCCCCGTTCGCACGACTCGGAAAAATCCGCAGTGCCGGCATCACCGACCTGCGCCACGGCAACCTCGTCGATGCCGACTGGCAAGGCCGCGACCGCTTCGCACGCGCGGATACGCGCGTGGCGACGCCACTGCCCGACGGCATCGTCTGCCACGCCGTCGCCGCGACCACGGGCGCGCGCGCCGGAAGCCTCGCCGATCGCCTGCTCGGCGACGGTCTGGTGCCGTTGGCGAGCGCGCTGGGGCGGCATGCGGATGCGCAACGCGCGTTGCGCTTTCCATCATCACGGCAATGGATCGGCTATCGCATGAACCACATAGACCTGCTCGGCCGCGTTGAAGTCTACGAAAGGATCAGGCGCTGGCTGGAGCACTCCTGAGGGTGAGGTCAGGTATTCAGTCGCGTTGACGCCTAGAACAGTTGGGTGCTCACAGACCAAACCCGGCAAAGAAGTATGCCGATAAGAACGCGACAACTATCGCCACTATAAGCAGGCCCAGCCATCGAATGCGTCGCGTGGTGACAGCGGCGACTATGCTCGAGATGATTGCGACGATACCCACAAGCCATGAGGCTACGATCAACCAGGCTCCGATTTCACTTCTGGTTTCTCGAAAAAAGAAGAAGGCAATGCACGCTATCGCCAACTGTAGCGGCAGAGAATACAGGCAGATCTTAGCTGGAGTTTTCATGGCACCTAACGCCCCTGTTCACGCGCGAGGTTGGTGACGCAAAGCCGCGCCGAATTCATCGCCGTGTAAGCTCGTTAGATACATATTCGGCTAGCTCGCTGGTGTTTCTGACAAACTCCGCCTGCAAATCAATGCCACACTTATTTGCAAGAACAATAATCGACCATAAACAGTCCGACAATTCGTGACCAAGTTTCGCTTTGCAATCGTCAATATTTCGGATGCCAGCGTTTGCCTGAATCAGTTTTGCCAGATCGCCTACGTCCCCTACGAAACCAAGTGCAAGTTCTTCTGTGGTCCAGATGCGCCCATACCTCTTGATCTCAAGCTGTTCGTAGAGCTCGTTTAGCTGTAGTGCTGACTTTTCCAGATCACTGAATTTCATGTTGTGCTGCCTAACATTCGACGTAAGGGGCTGACCGGAAGACGGCCCCTGTTGAAGGAGGGAGGCGCATCGCGCCACAGCTTGGCGAGCCGGACGCTAAGCTTGTGCGATTTCATCGTAGCCTCGACCGAGGAATTGCACCAGACAGAACCCATGACCAAAAGGATCGGCCATGAGGGCCAGCCGACCCCATTTGGAAGTTTGAATCGGCGTCTCGATTGTCGCGCCAGCCGAAACAGCTCGCCGCACCGCTGACTCGATTTCGGGAACGACGAAGTCCAAATGAACAGGACTCCAATGGCGCTTGTAGGTGCGTCTCTGGCTTGTGAAATCCGATGGTGAGCTGCCTTCGGCTTTGAGCAAGAGATAGATTGCCGACGAGGCACCTAGCAATTCGACTCCGTCGCCGCCGAAACGACGGCCAACGGTGAGATCAAAGGCGTTGCAGTAGAAGGCCACCGCGCTAGCAAGGTCGTTCACATCGACGTTGACCAACAGCTGCATTGCCGGCTCCTTGAGGTGTCTAACGTCGTACTAAGCCGCTGCCGGCCGAGACAGCTCGGCTACGAGAAGCAATGCCTCGGGAATCGGTTGAGCACATGGTTAGGCCGCATCGACCGAGCGGCCCGCCTGCAGTGCCGGCGCGGGTGACCGAGGTGGCTCAGTCGCTACTCCAAGCGGCGAGTTTGTGTCCCAGCGCACGTACCGCACTATGTGAATGTGCTCTTGCAGCTTGCTTGCCAACAACTCCAAGGACCGAGCTACGGATACTTCTGGGTCTATTACTGAAGCCTGCTGGAGCAGCTCAGAAATGGATGTCGGCGACATGGCGGCGATTTGCATTGCGACGTTTCTTGCGAAGGTCTTGAACTCATCCGTGAAAGTCGCGAAATCGGACTCGGCGGAGATCTCGACCAAGACGCCTACGCGCCGCTGGTGAAGGTAGCTTTCAATGATACGAGCGCTCATGTGATGAGACCTAGACGCATGAGGTAAGTGGCCGCTGCCACCGTAGGCGTCAGATTACCGTGGCACGTCGCAGCGGTGCAGTTGACCGAATAGTTAGGGCGCGCCAGTCGACACCTCTTTACAGCAAGCCGCATCGAACAAAAATTTCTTGCCCGGTTTGATGAGGTGTGGAGTGTGCTGTTCCCACCATGTAGCCGCCGCTGGGGCATGGGCTCTAAGCGCCTCGATAGCTGCTAGTACCTCGACCACATAACCGACGCTGGGTTGCTCAGTGACAGGGAAGCCAAAGAAGCGTTTCACTTTAGCGAAAAAGCCATGCTCTTTGCCCAACACACCCCTCGGAATCCAGATATTGGGCTGCGACGCTTCGGTATCAGCCAACGGAATGGTTGTGCCAATCCATGCGGCACGAATTTTCTCTGGCGCCTCGCCATGCGGAATCGCGACGATTTGGACGAGCTTCATAGCGCCCTAACACTAAGGTAAGACCGTCAGATTACCGCGGCACGTCGTAACGGTCCATTTGACCGGGTAGTTAGACCCCAGCTTGCGGTACGGGCGTTCTCGGGACCAAGTTGTTCCAAAGCGGGCGAAACGAAGCGCGAAAACACCAAGCCAAGCTGAGAAGCCAAGCGAGATTTAGCGAGCCCCATATCCATTGCCCGGAAAGCGTAATGTGGAAGCAGAAGATGCCAATGATCACTGGCGCCAGCATGGCGATACCCAGCGGGGCTGTCCTGCGCAATAGCGGTGCACCTCCACCAACCAGATATACCGCAGCAAGTAATGGGTTTATGAACCTACTATCGTCGAGTGCTTGAACAAATGCACTTGAAGCGGGCGTAGGTTGCTGAGGCGCAGACCCGAAGCCGAGTAGGCCAAGTACAATGGCTATGCCCGTGGCGAAGTAGAACAACCCGAAAACCCAGCGTGCACCAGTTACGGCGTATCTACTCTGCATATGAAGTCCCCTGGGATCTAACGCCTAAATTAAGCCGAGCCGCGAAGCGGCTTCGACTTGAATGACTTGTGAGGCGCCACCCCGCTCAGCGACGAACGCGATAGCGGATGTGCGTGGCATCCGGTGTGTCGATCACCCGAACGATCTCCAGCTCGATCCGTGAAGGCAACACCTCGAATAGCCGACGACCGCCACCGAACAGCACTGGGATCTGATGGATCTGCAGCTCGTCCAGCACACCGACCTCAAGCGCCCGTTGTGCTGTGTACGCGCCGAGCATCAGCACGTTCAGGTTGCCGGCGGCGGCCTTCGCCTGAGCCATCGCGTTCTCGATTCCGTCGCGCACATACGTCACCAACGGATAATTCGCGACGGATGGGCCGGGCGGCCGGTGGCTGGGCACGAAGATCGGGACACCGTGATTGTCACCGCCCCAGTGATCGATTTGCTCCGCGGTACGCCGACCCGCCAATATCGAACCAGGCGTGTTCCACTCGTCCCATAATTCTCCGATGGCCCCAGACGGCCGGGAGAAGTCCCCGTACCACTCGTGTAGCCGGTCGAAGGCATCGCCTCCGGGATTGCCGACTTCGTCGTTCGGACCAGCAATATATCCGTCGAGCGACATTGACATGAATAGTACCGATGCAGACATCTGAGTCTCCCGCGCTGTCGAAAGAATGGTGTTGTATCTGTACGACGAGCGAGGAGCAGCAGAATCGACATGGTCGCTTCAGCTTTTTGCGACTGTACCCAACTACTGTGTGGCTTCTATGGCGCCTAACGCTTGAGATAAGTGGCCGCTGCCACATTGCATGTCGGATTACCGTGGCACGTCGCGGCGGCCCACTTGACCGAATAGTTAGGCGTCACTTTATCGTGGCGCAGTGCGAAATTTCTGGACCAGTACGGCGATTTCTTTCTGGTATTGGTATTCAGCTTCTTCAGTTGCTTTGAGGACTAGCTCGTTTGCATATTTTTGGAAATCTCTGTTGGCGCTAACCTCAATCGCCAATATGCGCTGTCCGACTGGTGATGAGTTGAATGCTATTGAAGCTCGTAGATCGTCGACACTAGCCCGTTCCGCAAATTTCTCTGCAAAAAAATTAGCTATTCCCTCGCTCGTCGCGTACTCACATGTCTTTTTTCTGTAGTGTGTATAGACGGTCTCCACTTCGCTCCAATACGCCGACTTCGGAGAGAGACCGCCAAAAGCTTCAGGGTGTTGGCGATACGCGATGGCAGCCGCTGAGGAAGAGGTTGCGGGCTTAGCACATTCTGTCAGATAGTCGGCCTGTACTTGATCGAATTGCAGCAGCCGCACTAATTCTTTAGCCAGAGCCATCTTCTCCGGCGTAGCTTCAGCGCAGGCCGCAGCCGATACGGTGAGGCTTATGCACAACAATAGAAGTCGAAGCATATGTGACGCCTAACGCTTGAGGTAAGTGGCCGCTGCCACAATGAGGGTCAGATTACCGTGGCACGTCGCAGCGGGAGAGTTCCTACGCAAAAGTGGACACCCATAAGTTAGGTATATCGTGCTTCAAACTCACTGGGAGATTGGTAACCCAGTGCGGAGTGTAGCCGTTGCGTGTTGTAGAAATCGATATAGCGTCGTAGAGCTGCTCGCAGCGTGTGTTCGCTGGTGAACTGCTGGCGATGATACATGTCCGATTTCATCGACTTGTTCCACGACTCCATATGAGCGTTGTCCGTCATCCGGCGCGGACGATTCACGCTCTGCACAAGGCCGCCCCGTGTGAGCAAATGCCTGAATTCGCTGGCAAGAAACTCGATACCGCGATCGCTGTGAACGAGCGTGCCCGGTGCCGGCTGGCGATGGCGAATGGCCGATGCCAATGCGCGGCGAGTCAGACGAGCGGTCTTTTCCCTTCCCAACGCCCAACCGAGCAGCCGGCGTGAGTGGCGGTCCATAACCGTCGCCAGATAGCGCCAGCTGCCTGAGACTTGCAGATAGGTGACGTCTGCAACCCACACCTGATTGGGCCGCTCGATCCTCAGCGCATGGACTTTATTCTCGCTCTGGGCAAAGAACCGGGCGATGCCGGGAATGCGGCGATAGAGCTTGGCTGAGCAGGCGCGGATAGCGTGCTTGCGCATCAATCGTTCGATTCGCCTGCGTCCGGCAGGCTCCCCCTCTCGCTTCAGTGCCGCGTGCACGCGCGGACTGCCATAGGTCTCGTGGCTGTCGCGATGCACCTGGCGTACCCGTTCCAGAAGTCGCGCATCTACTTCGCCCCGCAGACTGACTGGCCGGTTGCGCCAGGCATAGTAGCCACTGGCGCTCACGCCATAGACGCGGCACATGCGTTTCACCGGATGGGCTTCTTGGTGGTGGTGGATGAAAGCGAAGATGTCGTTCTTCGAGCCGAAGTGAAGGCGATCGCTTTTTTTAAAAGGTCATGCTCAAGCTTGAGTTGCTCGTAAGCCCTCTTCATGCGGCGCAGCTCTTTGAGCTCTGCTGCCACCGCTTCATCCACAACGGCACCTTTGGTCACGATCACTCCTTCGCGCGCTTGCTTACGCCAAAGAGACAGCATGAAGGGATGAATGTAAAGCGACTCCGCAACGTCCTTGACCGATACGCCAGACAACCGGCTCAACCGCACCGCTGTCGCCTTGAATTCCTTGCTGTATCGACACGTCGTTCTGGGACCGGGTGATGCCATCGCAAGACTCCTGAATAGTTAGTTCAGGGTGTCCACTAACCCGTAGGAACTATCCGGTCCACTTGACCGAATAGTTAGCCGGCAGCTGGCTAGCCG
>NZ_KB899245.1 GCF_000378125.1 Rudaea cellulosilytica DSM 22992
GTCATGGCAAAAGGCAAATTCGAGCGGACCAAGCCGCACGTGAACGTAGGCACGATCGGTCACGTGGACCACGGCAAGACGACGCTGACGGCGGCGCTGACGAAGGTTGGTGCAGAACGCTTCGGTGGCGAATTCAAGGCATACGACCAGATCGACGCGGCGCCGGAAGAGAAGGCGCGCGGCATCACGATCTCGACGGCGCACGTGGAATACGAGTCGCCGAACCGCCACTACGCGCACGTTGACTGCCCGGGTCACGCGGACTACGTGAAGAACATGATCACGGGTGCGGCGCAGATGGACGGCGCGATCCTGGTGTGCTCGGCCGCGGACGGCCCGATGCCGCAGACGCGCGAGCACATCCTGCTCAGCCGCCAGGTCGGCGTGCCGTACATCGTCGTGTTCCTGAACAAGGCCGACATGGTGGACGACGCCGAGCTGCTCGAGCTGGTCGAAATGGAAGTGCGCGACTTGCTGAGCAAGTACCAGTTCCCGGGCGACGACACCCCGATCATCAAGGGTTCGGCGCTGAAGGCGCTCGAGGGCGACCAGAGCGAAATCGGCGTGCCGGCGATCATCAAGCTGGTGGAGGCGCTGGACACGTACATTCCGGAGCCCAAGCGCGACATCGACAAGGCGTTCCTGATGCCGGTGGAAGACGTGTTCTCGATCTCGGGCCGCGGCACCGTGGTGACGGGACGTATCGAGCGCGGCATCATCAAGGTCGGCGACGAAATCGAAGTGGTGGGCATCCGTCCGACGCAGAAGACGACGGTGACGGGCGTGGAAATGTTCCGCAAGCTGCTCGACGAGGGCCGTGCGGGCGACAACGCGGGCCTGCTGCTGCGTGGTCTGAAGCGCGACGACGTGGAGCGTGGTCAGGTGCTGGCGAAGCCGGGCACGATCACCCCGCACACGGACTTCGAGGCTGAGGTCTATGTCCTCTCCAAGGAAGAAGGCGGCCGTCATACGCCGTTCTTCAAGGGCTACCGCCCGCAGTTCTACTTCCGCACGACGGACGTGACGGGCTCGGTGCAGCTGCCTGAAGGCGTGGAAATGGTCATGCCGGGCGACAACATCAAGATGGTGGTGAGCCTGATCCACCCGATCGCGATGGATGAGGGTCTGCGTTTTGCGATCCGCGAGGGCGGCCGTACGGTCGGCGCGGGCGTCGTGGCCAAGATCATCAAGTAAGTACCTGGAAGAAACGCTGCTCTTGTTGAGAAGTCCGGCACGGATGCCGGTTTGATCTTGGCCGTCACGGACGACGGCAGAAGCAACCTACACACGCCAGTAGCTCAATTGGCAGAGCAGCGGTCTCCAAAACCGCAGGTTGGGGGTTCGAGTCCCTCCTGGCGTGCCAGATACTTTGAATAGTCCAGCAGGGATGCCGGTCTGATCTTTGCGCTCACGGAGGAGCGCATAAATGAGCCAGGATGGCTGAAAATACCTATGAATACGAAGGTTGAACAGGTGGGCGGAAATTCCGCTGCCGACATCGCGAAACTCATCGTTGCGCTGCTGATCCTGAGCGCGGCGATTTTTGCGTACTACTGGTACAACGATTTCCAGACGTGGCAGCGCCTGCTGATCCTGCTCGGCGGCTTCGCTGTTTCGGGTGCGATCGCGTTTTTCACGCGTTCGGGCCGCGCCGCAAAGGATTTCCTCGGCGAGTCCCTGTTCGAGCTGCGCAAGGTCGTGTGGCCGACGCGGCAGGAGACGATCCAGACCACGCTCGTGATCTTCGTCGTCGTCATCGTGCTGAGCCTGATTCTTGGTCTGATCGACCTGCTGCTCAAGTGGGCGATTCTCGACGGTCTGCTGAAGGGAGGCTGAGGACCATGGCTAAGAGATGGTATGTGGTTCACGCCTACTCGGGTTTCGAGCATCAGGTTGCGCGCACGTTGAAAGAGCGCGTCGCGCGCGCCGGCATGCAGGACAAGTTCGGCGACGTGCTCGTGCCGACCGAGGAAGTGGTCGAGATGCGCGCCGGCCAGAAGCGCCGCAGCGAGCGCAAGTTCTTCCCGGGCTACGTGCTCGTGCAGATCGAGACGAACACGGACAACAAGGCGATCAAGATCGATGACGAGTCCTGGCATCTGATCAAGGAGACGCCGAAGGTGATGGGCTTTATCGGCGGAACTGCGGACAAGCCGCTGCCGATCAAGGATTCGGAAGCCGACGCGATCCTGCAGCGTGTGCAGAACGCGGTCGAGAAGCCGCGGCCGAAGGTGCTGTTCGAGCCGGGCGAGATGGTGCGCGTCACCGAAGGCCCGTTCAACGACTTCAACGGCGTGGTCGAGGAAGTGAATTACGAAAAGAGCCGCCTGCGCGTAGCGGTGCTGATTTTCGGGCGTTCCACGCCGGTCGAACTCGAGTTCGGCCAGGTCGAGAAAGCCTGAGGGATACGTCGCGAAAGCGGCAACGGCGGGGCAGGGAGTCCCGTTGTATCGACCAGGGACGGCTCACCAACGAGGAGCCCCGCAGTTCGTTCCGAACGTGCAGGCGTTTGAACTCGAGGAGATAAACAATGGCAAAGAAAGTAGTTGGCTACATCAAGCTGCAGGTGAAGGCCGGTCAGGCCAACCCCTCGCCGCCGGTCGGTCCCGCGCTCGGTCAGCGCGGTCTCAACATCATGGAATTCTGCAAGGCGTTCAACGCCGCGACGCAGAAGATGGAACCCGGTCTGCCGATTCCGGTGATCATCACCGCGTATTCGGACCGCAGCTTCACCTTCATCATGAAGTCGCCGCCGGCGTCGATCCTGTTGAAGAAGGCCGCAGGCATTACTTCGGGCAGCAAGCGTCCCAACACCGAGAAGGTGGGCAAGGTGACGCGCAAGCAGCTCGAGGAAATCGTGAAGGTCAAGCAGGCGGATCTCACCGCCGCTGATCTGGATGCCGCCGTGCGCACCATTGCGGGTAGCGCGCGCAGCATGGGCCTCAACACGGAGATCTGACCATGGCAAAGATTACGAAACGCATCAAGGCGATGGCCGGCAAGGTTGCCGAAGGCAAGCTCTATCCGGTCGATGAGGCCCTGAAAATCCTCAAGGACAACGCGAAGACCAAGTTCGTCGAGTCGGTTGACGTGGCGATCCGCCTCGGCATCGACGCGAAGAAGTCGGACCAGGGCGTGCGCGGCTCGACGCTGCTCCCGCACGGCACTGGCAAGACCGTGCGCGTCGCGGTGTTCTGCCCGGCGGGCGAGAAGGCGGAGGCGGCCAAGGCCGCCGGTGCCGACGCCGTGGGCATGGACGATCTGGCCGAGAAAATGCAGGCCGGGGACTTGAATTTCGGCCGCATCATCGCCACTCCGGATGCCATGCGCGTCGTCGGTAAGTTGGGCCAGCTGCTCGGTCCGCGCGGCTTGATGCCGAACCCGAAGGACGGCTCGGTCACCGCCGACGTCGTCACCGCGGTGAAGAACGCGAAGGCCGGTCAGGTCAAATACCGCAACGACAAGGCGGGCATCGTGCACGCCTCGATCGGCAAGGTGAATTTCGAAGTCGGCGCACTGAAAGACAATCTCAACGCGCTGATCGCCGACCTGAACAAGTCCAAGCCGTCGACCGCCAAGGGCGTGTACCTGCAGAAGGTCTACCTGTCGAGCACGATGGGTCTGGGCATTCCGGTCGATCAGGCGACGCTGTCGGCTTAATGTTTTTCCTTCTCCCGTTGGGGGAAGGTGGCGCGAAGCGCAGGACGAGGGTCCGGTGTCGGAAAATCCTTCCGCTGGCCAAACCCTCATCCCAGCCTCTCTCCCGGTGGGAAAGAGGCTTTGAAACAAAATTTTGAGGGCGCCGGCTCACGCAAGTGGGCTGGAGCCGTCAAAGACCGCAGGTGGTTGCGATATCGCCGCAAGGAAGTACTCGCCAAGTGCAGGAAGCGCGATTCACGGCGAGCGATATTGAACCTTAATCGAAAAGGAAGACAACCTGCGTAGATGGTGTTGCCCGTGAGATATCTCGAACGGCCACCAGTTCGGCATCGCGAGATGCCAGCGGGCCCACACGGAGGCGGGCTCGAGTGAATGGCGGAACGGCACCCGCAGGCAAGCGCGGGAATCGTTCCACTGAAGAAAGGTAAAGCAATGGCGCTCAATCTTGAGCAAAAGAAAGTCGTCGTTGCCGAACTGGCGAATGTGGCCGCCAAGGCTCACTCGTTGGTCGCCGCCGAGTACGCAGGTCTTACCGTGGAGCAGCTCACCGAGCTGCGCAAGAAGGCTCGCCAATCCAAGGTCTTCGTGAAAGTCGCGAAGAACACCCTGGTGCGGCGTGCAGTGGAAGGCACCGACTACGCCGTCGTCAAGGACGCGCTGGTCGGCCCGATGCTGTATGCCTTTTCCGAGGAAGACCCGGGTGCTGCCGGCCGGTTGGTCAAGGAGTTTTCCAAGGCAAACGAAAAGCTGGTCCCCAAGGTCGTCGCGATCGGTGGGCAGATGTTCCCGGGCTCTCACGTCGAGAAGCTCGCGTCGCTGCCGACTCGTGAGCAGGCTTTGTCGATGTTGCTCGGCGTCATCCAGGCACCGATCACCAAGCTGGTCCGCACGCTGGCCGAGCCCGCCGCGCAAGTCGCGCGCGTGGTTGCGGCGGTACGCGATCAGAAGGCCGCAGGCTAATCGCACATTTTTGCCACTAGGCATACGGAATGGTCCCGGCTCGATGCACGTCCGCGTGCTGCCCGGGACATCAACATCCCTGTTTCACTTTATCGAGGTAAATCACAATGGCCGTTACGAAAGAAGAAATCGTTGATGCAATCGCCAACCTGAGCCTGATCGACGTTACCGATCTGGTCAAGTTGATGGAAGACAAGTTCGGCGTCTCCGCCGCTGCGCCGGTCGCCGTCGCCGCCGTTGGTGGCGCCGCTGCCGCCGCCGCTCCGGTGGAAGAGAAGACCGAGTTCACCGTCGTGCTGAAGGCCGCCGGCGAGAAGAAGGTCGAAGTGATCAAGGCTGTGCGCACGATCACCGGTCTGGGCCTGAAGGAAGCCAAGGACCTCGTCGAGTCCGCCCCCGCCACCGTCAAGGACGGCGTGAACAAGGACGACTCCGCAAAGTTCAAGAAGGAACTCGAAGCCGCTGGTGCGACCGTCGAGATCAAGTAAGGCGATTGAGACGCTTGGTTCGCCAAGTGTCGTCGAGCCTGGGGGCGTTTTCGCCCCCGGGCTTTGTTCGTTGATGCACACACAAGACGGCAGACAGAAGATGTGAAGTTTCGAGGCTCGAAACGATTCATTGAAAGACCTGTGTTTCGGCCTCGTTTCACGTCTTCTGTCTGACGCCTTCTTCTCCTCCCCAGCCGGTCAGCCTGTGCAGACCGGCGCATAACTCAAGGTGGTGCCCGCCATGTCGCAAACCTACTCCTTCACCGAAAAGAAGCGCATCCGCAAGGACTTCGGCAAACGCCCGCAAGTTCTCGGCGTGCCGCCGCTGCTCGCGATCCAGACGGATTCCTATCGCGAGTTCCTGCAGGAAGGCGTGGACGGCAAGACGCGCGCGGACCACGGCCTGCACGCGGCGCTCAAGTCGGTGTTCCCGATCGTCAGCTACTCGGGCAACGCCGCGCTGGAATACGTGAGCTACCGCCTCGGCGAACCCGCGTTCGACGAGCGCGAGTGCCGTTCGCGCGGCATGAGCTACGGCGCGCCGCTGCGCGTGCTCGTGCGCCTGGTCATCTACGACAAGGAATCGCCGGCGTCGAACAAGGCGATTAAGTACGTCAAGGAGCAGGAAGTCTACATGGGCGAATTGCCGCTCATGACCGACACCGGCACCTTCATCATCAACGGCACCGAGCGCGTCATCGTCTCGCAGCTGCATCGCTCGCCGGGCGTGTTCTTCGACCACGACCGCGGCAAGACCCATTCCTCGGGTAAGTTGCTGTACAGCGCGCGCATCATCCCCTATCGTGGCTCGTGGCTCGACTTCGAGTTCGATCCGAAGGACGCGTTGTTCACGCGCATCGACCGCCGCCGCAAGCTGCCGGTGACGCAGTTGCTGCGCGCGCTCGGTTACAACAACGAGGAAATCCTCGACATCTTCTTCGAGAAGAACGTCTTCCATCTCGACAAGAAGGAAGGCGCCAAGCTCGAGCTCGTCGCCGAGCGCCTGCGTGGCGAGACGCTGAACTTCGACGTCAAGGCCGGCGACAAAGTCATCGTCGAGGCCGGCAAGCGCATCACCGCGCGCCATGTGCGCCTGCTGCAGGACGCCAAGCTCAAGTCGTTGGAAGTGCCGGACGATTATCTCGTCGGCCGCATCCTTGCGCACGACATTGTCGATGCGAAGACCGGCGAACTGCTCGCTGCGGCGAATACCGAGCTCGACCTGACGCATCTGGCCAATTTCCGCAAGGCCGGCATCGATCGCATCGGCACGCTCTACGTCAACGATCTCGACCGCGGCCCGTACATTTCGAACACGCTGCGCATCGACTCGACCAAGACGCCGCTCGAGGCGCTGGTCGAAATCTATCGCATGATGCGCCCGGGTGAGCCGCCGACCAAGGAAGCCGCGCAAAACCTGTTCTTCAACCTGTTCTTCACCTTCGAGCGCTACGACCTCTCGGCCGTGGGCCGGATGAAGTTCAACCGCCGCGTCGGCCGCAAGGAAACGACCGGCACCGGCGTGCTCTACGACTCGAAGTATTTCGGCGCGCGCAACGACGCGGAGTCGAAGTCGCTGGTCGAGAGGTTCGGCAGCACCTCGGACATCCTCGACGTGCTCAAAGTGCTCGTCGACATCCGCAACGGTCGCGGTACGGTCGACGACATCGACCACCTCGGCAACCGCCGCGTGCGTTCGGTCGGCGAAATGGCCGAGAACGTGTTCCGCATCGGTCTCGTGCGCGTCGAGCGCGCGGTGCGCGAGCGCCTGTCGCTGGCCGAGGCCGAAGGCCTGACGCCGCAGGACCTGATCAACGCCAAGCCGGTCGGCGCGGCGATCAAGGAGTTCTTCGGCTCCTCGCAGCTGTCGCAGTTCATGGACCAGAACAACCCGCTGTCGGAAGTCACCCACAAGCGCCGCGTTTCGGCGCTCGGTCCGGGCGGCCTGACGCGCGAACGCGCGGGCTTCGAAGTGCGCGACGTACACCCGACCCACTACGGCCGCGTCTGCACGATCGAAACGCCGGAAGGTCCGAACATCGGCCTGATCAACTCGCTCGCGGTGTATGCACGCACCAACTCCTACGGCTTCCTCGAGACGCCGTACCGCAAAATCGTCAACGGCAAGGTCACCGACAAGGTCGAGTATTTCTCCGCGATCGAAGAAGGCGACTACGTGATCGCGCAGGCGAACTCGCCGCTCGACAAGAACGGCGCGTTCACCGAAGACTTCGTGGCCTGCCGCTACAAGGGCGAATCGGAACTGCGTCATCCGCAGGACATCCAGCTGATGGACGTCTCGCCGATGCAGACCGTGTCGGTCGCGGCCGCACTCGTGCCGTTCCTCGAGCACGACGACGCGAACCGCGCGCTGATGGGCGCGAACATGCAACGCCAGGCCGTGCCGACGCTGCGCTCGACCACGCCGCTCGTCGGCACCGGCATCGAGCGTCCGGTCGCGCGCGACTCGGGCGTCACTGCGGCCGCGCGCCGCGGCGGCGTGATCGATCAGGTCGACGCGGGCCGCATCGTCGTGCGTGTCAACGAGAACGAAATCGGCGAGAACGATGCCGGCGTCGACATCTACACGCTGACCAAGTACACGCGTTCGAACCAGAACACCAACCTCAACCAGCGCCCGCTGGTCAACGTCGGCGACAAGGTGGCGAAGGGCGACGTGCTGGCCGACGGTTCGTCGACGGATCTGGGCGAATTGGCGCTTGGTCAGAACATGCTGGTCGCGTTCATGCCGTGGAACGGCTACAACTTCGAAGACTCGATCCTGCTTTCGGAGCGCGTCGTCGAGGAAGACCGCTACACGACGATCCACATCGAAGAACTCACCATTCAAGCCCGCGACACCAAGCTTGGGCCGGAAGAAATCACCGCGGACATCCCGAACGTCGGCGAACAGGCGCTGTCGCGCCTCGACGAATCGGGCGTGGTCTACATCGGTGCGGAAGTGAAGGCGGGCGACATCCTCGTCGGCAAGGTCACGCCGAAGGGCGAATCGCAGCTGACGCCGGAAGAGAAGCTCTTGCGTGCGATCTTCGGTGAGAAGGCGAGCGACGTGAAAGACAGCTCGCTGCGCGTGCCGCCGGGCATGGATGGCACGGTCATCGACGTGACCGTGTTCACGCGTGACGGCATCGAGAAGGACAAGCGCGCGCTGCAGATCGAACAGATGGAGGTCAAGCGCGTCAAGAAGGACTTCGACGACCAGTTCCGCATCCTCGAAAGTGCGATCTACGCGCGCCTGCGCGGTCAGCTGATCGGCCAAGTCGCCAACGGCGGCCCGGCGGGCATCAAGAAAGGCACCACGCTGACCAGCGAGTACCTGGATGGTCTCAAGCACGACGAGTGGTTCTCGTTGCGCATGAAGGACGAGGACGCCGCCGACCTGCTCGAGAAGGCCAAGGTGCAGATCGACGCGCACCGCGCCGAGTTCGACAAGCGCTTCAAGGCCAAGCAGGCCAAGATCACCGCGGGCGACGATCTCGCCCCGGGCGTGCTGAAAATGGTCAAGGTCTACCTGGCGGTCAAGCGCCGCATCCAGCCAGGCGACAAGATGGCCGGCCGTCACGGCAACAAGGGCGTCGTCTCGATGATTCGTCCGGTCGAAGACATGCCGTATATGGCGGACGGTCAGTCGATCGACATCGTGCTGAATCCGCTCGGCGTGCCGTCGCGTATGAATATCGGCCAGATTCTCGAGGTGCATCTGGGTTGGGCCGCGAAGGGCCTTGGCGAAAAGATCCAGCGCATGCTCGAAGCGCAGGCCAAGGTGGCCGAGCTGCGCAAGTATCTCGACGAGATCTACAACCACGACAAGGATACGTTCGGCCAGCGCGTCAACCTGAAGTCGCTCAGCGACGAGGAAATCCTCGCCCTGGCGAACAATCTGCAGGAAGGCGTGCCGATGTCGACGCCGGTGTTCGACGGCGCCGCCGAAAGCGAGATCAAGCACATGCTCAAGCTCGCCGATCTGCCGGAGTCGGGCCAGACCACGCTGTACGACGGCCGCACGGGCGAGGCGTTCGACCGCTCGGTCACGGTCGGCTACATGCACATGCTCAAGCTCAACCATCTCGTCGACGACAAGATGCACGCACGTTCGACCGGCCCGTACTCGCTGGTCACCCAGCAGCCGCTGGGCGGCAAGGCGCAGTTCGGCGGCCAGCGCTTCGGCGAAATGGAAGTCTGGGCGCTCGAGGCCTACGGTGCGGCGTACACGCTGCAGGAAATGCTGACGGTGAAATCCGACGACGTTCCGGGCCGCAACCAGATGTACAAGAACATCGTCGACGGCAACCACGAGATGGCTGCGGGCATGCCCGAGTCGTTCAACGTGCTGGTCAAGGAGATTCGTTCTCTCGCGATCAACATGGAGCTCGAGGAACATTGATCTCATCCGGCGCGGGAGGTTGACCCTTCCGCGCCGCGATCCGCGCTCCCGACTCCAGCCCCAGAATTTCCTCCTCCCCGGAGATAGACAATGAAAGACTTGCTTAACCTCTTCAACCAAACCCGCCAGTCGCTCGATTTCGACTCGATCAAGATCGCGCTGGCCTCGCCGGAGCTGATCCGTTCGTGGTCGTTCGGCGAAGTGAAGAAGCCGGAAACGATCAACTACCGCACGTTCAAGCCCGAGCGTGACGGCCTGTTCTGCGCGGCCATCTTCGGCCCGATCAAGGATTACGAGTGCCTGTGCGGCAAGTACAAGCGCATGAAGCATCGCGGCGTCGTCTGCGAGAAGTGCGGCACCGAAGTGACCCTGACCAAGGTGCGCCGCGAGCGCATGGGCCACATCGAGCTGGCCTCGCCGGTCGCACACATCTGGTTCTTGAAGTCGCTGCCGTCGCGCATCGGCCTCATGCTCGACATGACCCTGCGCGACATCGAGCGTATCCTTTATTTCGAAGCCTATGTCGTCGTCGATCCGGGCCTGACTGCGCTCACGCGTGGCCAGCTGCTCAACGAAGAGCAGTACCTGCAGGCGGTCGAGGAGCACGGCGACGAGTTCGACGCGCGCATGGGCGCCGAGGCGGTCTACGAGCTGCTCAAGACGATCGACCTCAATGCGGAGCTGATCAAGCTGCGCGAAGAGATCGCGTCGACCAATTCCGAGACGAAGCTCAAGCGCCTGTCCAAGCGCATCAAGCTGGTCGAGGCCTTCCTCGAGTCGGGCAACCGCCCCGAGTACATGGTCATGACCGTGCTGCCGGTGCTGCCGCCCGATCTGCGTCCGCTCGTTCCGCTCGATGGCGGCCGCTTCGCGACGTCCGATCTCAACGATCTGTACCGCCGCGTCATCAACCGCAACAACCGCTTGAAGCGCCTGCTCGAACTCAATGCGCCCGACATCATCGTGCGCAACGAAAAGCGCATGCTGCAGGAAGCCGTCGACGCGCTGATGGACAACGGCCGCCGCGGTCGCGCCATCACCGGCACGAACAAGCGCGCGCTGAAGTCGCTCGCCGACATGATCAAGGGCAAGCAGGGCCGCTTCCGCCAGAACCTGCTCGGCAAGCGCGTCGACTACTCCGGCCGTTCGGTCATCGTGGTCGGCCCGACGCTCAAGCTGCACGAGTGCGGCCTGCCGAAGAAGATGGCGCTCGAACTGTTCAAGCCGTTCATCTTCTCCAAGCTGCAGCGCCGTGGTCTCGCCACCACGATCAAGGCAGCGAAGAAGCTGGTCGAGCGCGAAGAAGCCGAGGTGTGGGACATCCTTGAAGAGGTGATCCGCGAGCATCCGGTGCTGCTCAACCGCGCGCCGACGCTGCATCGTCTCGGCATCCAGGCGTTCGAGCCGGTGCTGGTCGAAGGCAAGGCGATCCAGCTGCATCCGCTCGTCTGCACCGCGTTCAACGCCGACTTCGACGGCGACCAGATGGCCGTGCACGTGCCGCTGTCGCTCGAAGCGCAGCTCGAAGCGCGCGCGCTGATGATGTCGTCGAACAACATCCTGTCGCCGGCGAACGGTGACCCGATCATCGTACCGTCGCAGGACGTCGTGCTCGGCCTGTACTACATGACGCGTGAGCTGATCAACGCGAAGGGCGAGGGCATGGTTTTCGCCAACACGGCGGAAGTGAAGCGCGCCTATGACAATCGTGCGGTGGAATTGCACGCCAAGATCAAAGTGCGCCTGGTCGAGACGCAGGTCGGCGAAGACGGCGAGCGCACGAAGAAATCGTCGATCGTCGAGACCACGGTTGGCCGCTCGCTGCTCGCCGAGATCATTCCCGAGGGGCTGCCGTTCGAGCTCGTCAATGTCGAGCTGTCGAAGAAGGCAATCGGTCGACTGATCAACCAGTGCTACCGCCGCCTCGGCCTCAAGGACACGGTCGTGTTCGCCGACAAGCTCATGTACACGGGCTTCAACTACGCCACGCGCGCGGGCATCTCGATCGGCATCGACGACATGAAGATCCCGGGTGAGAAGGCGAAGATCCTCGAAGTCGCGGAGAAAGACGTCGGCGAAATCCAGGAGCAGTTCGCTTCCGGTCTCGTCACCGCCGGCGAGCGCTACAACAAGGTCGTCGACATCTGGTCGCGCACCAATGAACTCGTCGCCGCGGCGATGATGAAGGGTATCGGCTTCGACAAGGTCCAGAACGCCAAGGGCGAGACGGTCGAGCAGAAGTCGATGAACTCGCTCTACATCATGGCCGACTCCGGTGCGCGCGGTAGCGCGGCGCAGATCCGCCAGCTTGCCGGTATGCGCGGCCTGATGGCGCGTCCGGACGGCTCGATTATCGAGACTCCGATCAAGGCGAACTTCCGCGAAGGCCTCGACGTGCTGCAGTACTTCAACTCGACCCACGGCGCGCGTAAGGGTCTGGCGGATACCGCGTTGAAGACCGCGAACTCGGGTTACCTCACGCGTCGTCTCGTCGACGTGGCACAGGACGTCGTCGTCACGGAACCGGATTGCGGCACGCTCAACGGCTTGACCATGACCGCCATCGTCGAAGGCGGCGACGTCGTCGAACCGCTGAAGGATCGCGTGCTCGGCCGTGTCGTCGCCACCGATACCTATGCCCCGGGCAACGACGACGAACCGATCGTCACGCGCAACACGCTGCTCGACGAAAAGTGGGTCGAGAAGCTCGAGGTCGCCGGCGTGCAGACCCTGCTCGTGCGCTCGCCGATCACTTGCGAATCGAGCTTCGGCATCTGTGCGCACTGCTACGGGCGCGATCTCGCGCGCGGCCACCTCGTCAACATGGGTGAAGCAGTGGGCGTCATCGCCGCGCAGTCGATCGGCGAACCCGGCACCCAGCTGACCATGCGTACGTTCCACATCGGTGGTGCGGCGTCGCGTGCGGCGGCGGTGGACAACGTGTCGGTGAAGACCACCGGTTCGGTCAAGTTCAACAACCTGAAGACCGTGCAGCACAGTGCCGGCCATCTCGTCGCCGTGTCGCGTTCGGGCGAACTGTCGATCATGGACGCACATGGTCGCGAGCGCGAGCGCTATAAGGTGCCGTACGGCGCGACGATTTCGGTCAAGGATGGCTCGGCGGTCAAGGCTGGCCAGACCATTGCGAACTGGGATCCGCATACGCATCCGATCGTCACTGAAGTGGCCGGCAAGGTGCGCTTCATCGACTTCATCGACGGCGTGACCGTGCAGGCGCAGACCGACGAACTGACCGGCCTCGAGTCGGCGGTCGTCACCGATCCGAAGCGCCGCGGCACGCAGGCCAAAGACCTGCGTCCGATCGTGCGTCTCGAAGACAAGAAGGGCAAGGACCTGCGTCTGCCCGGCACCGATATCCCGGCGCAGTACTTTTTGCCCGCCGGCGCGATCATCAGCCTGCAGGATGGAGCGGAAGTGGGCGTGGGCGACGTCGTCGCACGTATCCCGCAGGAAACCTCGAAGACGCGCGACATCACCGGTGGTCTGCCGCGCGTGGCCGACCTGTTCGAAGCGCGCAAGCCGAAGGAGCCGGCGATCCTTGCCGAAGTTTCCGGCGTGGTCAGCTTCGGCAAGGACACCAAGGGCAAGCAGCGTCTCGTCATCAAGGATGCGGACGGTGACGATCACGAGGAGCTGATCCCGAAGTGGCGTCAAGTCATCGTCTTCGAAGGCGAGCATGTGGAGAAGGGCGAAACCGTCGTCGACGGCGAGCCGAATCCGCACGATATTCTCCGATTGCTCGGCGTCGAGCCGCTGGCCGCCTATCTGGTCAAGGAAATCCAGGACGTGTATCGCCTGCAGGGCGTGCGCATCAACGACAAGCACATCGAAGCGATCATTCGCCAGATGCTGCGCAAGGTCGAGATCACCGTCCCGGGCGACACGCGTTACCTCAAGGGCGAGCAGAGCGATCGCAAGCGCGTCGCCGACGAAAACGCGCGTGCCAAGTCGCGCGACGAGCGTCCGGCCGAATTCGATCCGATGCTCTTGGGTATCACGAAGGCTTCTCTTGCCACGGAGTCGTTCATCTCGGCGGCCTCGTTCCAGGAGACCACCCGAGTGCTCACCGAAGCCGCCGTGCGCGGCACGCGCGACACGCTGCGCGGACTCAAGGAGAACGTCATCGTCGGTCGCCTCATCCCGGCGGGTACCGGTCTTGCGTACCACAAGCAGCGTCGCAAGAAGGCCGGCGCACTGTCCGACGCCGACTTCGAGACGCTGCGTGGCGGCGTGACCGAGTTCGTCGGTGAGGTGCAAGGAGAGTAAGCGGCGGAGTCTGCGCCTCGCAACAACGAAAAAGGCCGCGCAAGCGGCCTTTTTCTTTGCTAAAAACGCGGCGTCAGCGCGCGATGGCCTGTGCCGATACCACGCGTCCCTCGGCAAGCTGCAGTTGCCGCAGGAAACGGCTTTCTCCGAAATCGTAGGTCCACAATTCCCGCCGTTGTTCGCGGACATGGCGGTATTCGGGGGAAAGACGGTTGACGACAGTGTCGCTATTCTGACGGCGCGAGATCGGCTCGCCGCAGAAGGCAACCAGCTCACCTACGCTCAGGTCGACAAATCGCATCAGCGGATCGCACTTGGTGCCGATCTCGCGGACGCCGTAGCCCAGGGTGTCGTCGTCTTTGAGGATGCCGTCGCGGAAGACGAGACGGTGCATCAGGTTGTTCGGCCCAAAGTTGTAGTACCAGATGTCGAACTGCACTTCGCGCGCGATCTGGCCGGTGTCGCGCGAACCGAGCAGGTCGTAGGCCGCATAGCTTTCGGTCCAGAACGGGGCGCCGCAGCGGTCGCGGACCTGGAAATCCTGCATTTCTCGATTGACCAGGAGATTGCCACAGCGCAGGGCGAAGGCGTGTGGACTTGCGAACAGCAGTGCGAAGGCGAGCAGCAAATAGCGGCGCATGGTGCAACGGCTCCGAAAAGCGTTGAGGCATTGATAGGACGGCAAGTGCAAAAGTTCCGTCGCAAAAGATTGCCGATAACTCCGGGCCCGGCCATGGGCAACAAAAAAGGCCGCGTGAGCGGCCTTTTTCGTGAACTGGAGAAATGAGGCTTACTTCAGCTTCGCATCCGCGCGCAGCTGTTCGGCCTTGTCGGTCTTCTCCCACGAGAACGTGGTGTACTTTTCGCCGTTCGGCAGCTTGATCTCCTGCGGCGTGCGGCCGAAGTGACCATAAGCGGCGGTCTGCTGGTACATCGGGTGGATCAGATCCAGCATCTTGATGATGCCGTAAGGGCGCAGGTCGAAGTGCTTGCGCACGAGCTTCTCGATCTTCTCGTCGCTGATCTTGCCGGTGCCGAACGTGGTCACCGAGATCGAGGTCGGCTCAGCCACGCCGATCGCGTAACTGACCTGGATTTCGCAACGGTCGGCGAGGCCGGCCGCGACGATGTTCTTGGCCACGTAGCGTGCCGCGTACGCAGCCGAGCGGTCGACCTTGGACGGATCCTTGCCCGAGAACGCGCCGCCGCCGTGGCGGGCCCAGCCGCCGTAGGTGTCGACGATGATCTTGCGGCCGGTCAGGCCGCAGTCGCCGACCGGGCCGCCGATGACGAACTTCCCGGTCGGGTTGATGTGGAACTTGGTGCCCTTGTGCAGCCACTTGGCCGGCAGGACCGGGTTGAGGATTTCCTCGCGCACGCCGGCGATCAGGTCTTTCTGCTTGACCGACGGATCGTGCTGGGTCGACAGCACGACGGCGTCGATCGCGACGGCCTTGCCGTCTTCGTAGCGCAGCGTGACCTGCGACTTCGCATCGGGGCGCAGCCACTTGAGCTTGCCCTTCTTGCGCACCTTGGTCTGTTGTTCGACGAGGCGGTGCGAGTAGTAGATCGCGGCCGGCATGTAGTCACGCGTTTCGTTGGTCGCGTAGCCGAACATCAGGCCCTGGTCGCCCGCGCCCTGTTCTTCCGGCGACTTGCGGTCGACGCCCTGATTGATGTCGGGCGACTGCTTGCCGATGAGGTTGAGCACGCCGCAGGTGGCGCCGTCGAAGCCGACGTCGGAGCTGTTGTAGCCGATGTCGAGGATGACCTTGCGCGTGATGCCTTCGAGGTCGATCCACGCGCTCGTCGTCACTTCGCCCGCAACAATGGCCACGCCCGTTTTCACCAGCGTTTCGCAGGCAACGCGTGCCTTCTTGTCCTGCGCCAGGATGGCGTCGAGGACGGCGTCGGAGATCTGGTCGGCAACTTTGTCCGGATGACCTTCGGACACCGATTCGGAGGTGAACAGGGTGGTGCTCATGTCGGCATATATCCTTTGATTCGGATGGAAAGATGTAAACCGCGCATCATACACGTATGGGCGCCGATTTGCAGCCGCGAAGACTGCGTGGGGCCCGCGTGTTCAGCGTCCGCTTATTTGGACGTTTAGACGGCTATTTGGATGTAGAAATCATGCGCCTGCACATTTTCCTGGTTCGTCATTCCCGCCTTCGCGGGAATGACGGCGGAGAGGGGTTTTCGCCCACTTTACACGGCCACAAAACTCTGTATGCTGCTTTTTTGTGACTACATAAAGACATGAGTTCACGTCATATCGTCCTGACCTCGCATCCCGACAGCCGCGGTCAGGCGGCGCCGATCCACTGGGGTGCGCCGACGCCCAAGCAGCGCGGGCCCATTATCGCCTCGCTGACCGATCCCGCCAAACGCAACGTCATCGGCACCCACTCGGGTGCCTACGCGGTCTACCGCGCACTCGCAATCGCCTCCGGTCGCCTCGACCGCGGCCATCGCCCCGACCTGACCAATACTGCCCCGGCCGACGCGATCGGCCCGCACGTGCAGTGGTGGGAGAAGAACGCGCAAGGGCAGGACAAGATTGTCTCGCTCGATCCGTGGGGACACATGGTCGCGACCGCGTTCGCCGACGAGATCGCCGCGGGCGCCGATATTCGCCCGACGATCGCGGTGACGCGCGCACACATCAACATGCCCGAACTCAAGGATGCGATCGAGGCAGGCCGGCTCAAAGCCGACGGCCACATCCTGCACGCGAACGGCGATGTGAAAGTGACCAAGGCCGCGGTCGATCCGGTCTGGCATCTGCCCGGCATCGCGCAGCGTTTCGGCATCAAGGAATCGGATCTGCGCCGCGGCCTGTTCGAGCAGACCGGCGGCATGTTTCCCGAACTCGTCACGCGCCCCGACCTGCACGTATTCCTGCCGCCGATCGGCGGCATGACACTGTACTTTTTCGGCGACATCAACCAGCTCGGCAAGAGCGCGACCAAAGTCGCCTGCCGCGTGCACGACGAATGCAACGGCTCGGACGTGTTCGGCTCGGACATCTGCACCTGCCGCCCGTATCTCGCGCACGGCATCGAGGTCTGCATCGAGATGGCACAACAAGGCGGCGTCGGCCTCGTCGTCTACAACCGCAAGGAAGGCCGCGCGCTCGGCGAGGTGACCAAATTCCTCGTCTACAACGCGCGCAAGCGCCAGGAAGGCGGCGACCGCGCCGAAACCTATTTCGCGCGCACCGAATGCGTCGCCGGCGTGCAGGACATGCGCTTCCAGGAGCTGATGCCCGACGTGTTCCACTGGCTCGGCATCACGCGCATCGATCGCTGGGCGTCGATGAGCAATATGAAGCACGGCGCGCTGACCGAGCAGGGCATCGAGGTAGTGGAACGCGTGGCGATTCCCGACGAGCTGATTCCGCAGGACGCGCGCGTGGAGATGGACGCCAAGGTCGCCGCGGGCTACTTCAGCACCGAGGCGGCGCCGACGGCGGCGGAGCTGGAGAAGGCAAAGGGGCGGGGACTGAATGAGTAACGGCGAGCAGGGAGCGGAGAGCAGGGAAAAGCAGGCTGCGCTCAAATTGCTGAGCGCCGCCGCCGTGCGCGAACGTTGCGCTCGCATCATGGCCGCGGCCGAGGCGGGCAAGACACCGCATTTCACCTGGCACGAAGACAAGCTCGACGCCTGCGCCGACTACGTGCTCGGCGTGATGCGCAAGCGCTTCCCCGACCTCAACGTGCCGATCCACAGCCGTCGCCGTCATTTCGAGGCGGGCGGCATCGACCGCTGGAGCGAGTTGGTCGCGCAGCGTGGATTGTCCGGCCCGGGACATGCGGCGGAGCGCGCGCGCATCGGCATCGATCTCACCATTCCGAGCGTGTTGCTCGATGCCGGCGCCGGCGCCTCGTGGGAGTACTACGACGAGGCGCATCACAAAGGCTTTTCGCGCTCGGAAGGCCTTGGCGTGGCGAGCTTCGACATGTTCGTCAACGGCGCGTTCGCCGCCGACAAGAGCGATCCGCTGCGCAGCGACGCGTCGGCGCTGATGCAGATCGCCAGCGGCGATGTCGAGCACGGGTTCCAGGTCGATGCGATGAATCCGCTGGTCGGCGTCGAAGGTCGCGTGAATTTGTTACGCAGGCTCGGCGCGGCAGCGCGCGTGAACGCCAACGTGTTCGGCACGCCAGCGCGCCTGGGCAATCTCTACGACCATCTCAAATCGCGTGCGGTCGATGGGAAAATTCCGGCGACGCTGCTGCTCGAAACCCTGCTGCACGCGCTCGGCCCCGTGTGGCCGGGGCGGCTCGAAATCGGCGGCGTCGATCTCGGCGATTGCTGGAAGCACCCGTGCGCCGCGAACGATGCGAGCGACCCGACCGACGGTCTCGTGCCATTCCACAAGCTCACCCAGTGGCTGGCCTATTCGCTGCTCGAACCGCTGGCCGACGGCGGCCTCGAAGTCACCGATCTCGATGAGCTCACCGGCTTGCCCGAATACCGCAACGGTGGCCTGCTGATCGACTTCGGCGTGATCGCCGCACGCGATGCGAATTTGTATACCCAGGCGCTGACGGTCGACCATGCGGCGATTGTCGAATGGCGCGCGCTGACCGTGATCGGCCTCGATCGCCTGGCCGCACGCATCCGCGCCAAGCTCGGCCTCGACGCGGCGAGCCTGCCGCTTGCGCGCGTGCTCGAAGGCGGCACGTGGACGGCCGGGCGCAAGATCGCCGCCGAGAAGCGTCCCGGTGGCGCGCCGCCGCTGAACATCGTCAGCGACGGAACGGTATTTTGAATGCTTTCGCTCGTCGTTCCCGCTCGCACAGGAATGACGAAAACAGAGGAACGAACCCATGTCCAACGTCGTCGTAATCGATCACCCGCTGGTACAGCACAAGCTCACGCTCATGCGGCGCAAGGAGGCCTCGACCGCCGAGTTCCGCCAACTGCTGCGCGAGATCGCGACCTTGCTCGCCTACGAGGTCACGCGCGATCTGCCGCTGGAAACGACGCAGATCGAAACGCCGCTCGCGACGATCAATGCGCCAATGCTCTCGTCGAAGAAACTCTGCCTGATCTCGATCCTGCGCGCCGGCAACGGCCTGCTCGACGGCATGCTCG
Source organism: Rudaea cellulosilytica DSM 22992 (assembly GCF_000378125.1). GTDB lineage: Bacteria > Pseudomonadota > Gammaproteobacteria > Xanthomonadales > Rhodanobacteraceae > Rudaea > Rudaea cellulosilytica. The sequence goes on from NZ_KB899245.1 coordinate 18,907, forward strand.
ATCTGATCCCTTCCGCGCGCGTCGGCCATGTCGGCTTGTACCGCGATCCGCATACGCTCGAAGCAATTGAGTACTACTGCAAGCTGCCGTTGGACATCGGCGAGCGCCTCGCCGTCGTGCTCGATCCAATGCTCGCGACCGGACATTCGGCTGTTGCCGCGCTCGATCGGATCAAGGACCGCGGCGCGCGTGCGATCAAGTTCGTCTGTCTCGTCGCCGCGCCCGAGGGCATCAAAACGCTGCAGGAAGGGCATCCCGACGTGCCGATCTACGCCGCGGCGATCGACAGCCATCTCAACGATCACGGCTACATCGTGCCGGGCTTGGGCGATGCGGGCGATCGCCTGTTCGGCACCAAGTAGAACCCATCTCAAAACTGCTGCGCTTGATATTTCGCGCGCCGGCGGTGCTCGGAATCCTCATTTGCTATCAGTAAACTCCGGTTCCTGTGCTCCGGCGTCACGCGAACTGTCTTCGCTCGCCACGTTTTGAGATAGGTTCTAGGCAGCCGGCATGACGCCGCCCGTCGCGGCGTCATCTGCCTGACACAACGGCAACACACACTCGCGCCCCGACTTGGGGTGGTTGGGCGGTTCGTTCCGCGCAACCTGGGGGTCGATGGGAGTCTTTCCTTCAATCCACGCGAGGTATAACCGTCATGAAAAGAATTGCTGCCGCTGTCGGAGCGTTGTCCTGTGCCATTTCCGGCGCTTTTGCCGCCGAAGGTCCCGTGCCGACCGGCATTCCGCATCTGGATCACGTGTTCGTGGTCATGATGGAGAACCACGGCTACAGCCAGATCATCGGCAATCCGAACGCGCCATTCACTAACTACTACGCGCGCACCACGAACCTGGCGACGAACTATTTCGCCGTCGCCCATCCGAGCCTGAGCAACTACCTCGAGATCGTCGGTGGGTCGAACTTCGGCGTGCAGAGCGACAACTATCCCGACTGGCACAATTTCTACTGCACCACGAATCTCGCCTCGGCGACGGTCAACTCCGACACACCGGCGAGCCCGAATATCTGCCCGATCGCGGGCGTCGGCACCGACGCGGCGATTCCGGCGATCGATACGACGAACGAAACCCAGGGCGCGCCCGGAACGGTCAATATCGACGGTCAGAAATCCTACCCGGCCGCCAATCACACCTCCGGCAAGACCATCGCCGATCAACTCGTCGCCGCCGGCATGAGCTGGAAGAGCTACCAGGAAAACCTGCCGCAAGAAGGCGCCGACAACGTCAACTACAGCGACGGACTGTTCACCAACAACACGAATTTCGCCGCGATTCTGCCGCCGATGAAACCGGCGCTGGCATCGAGCGGAATCGTCGCGCTGTACGCGGCCAAGCACAATCCATTCGTCTACTTCCAGAACGTGCAGGAAGGCTGGGATCCGAACAACAGCCTCGACAACGTCGTCGATTTCACCGGCGCCGATGGTCTTTACGCCGATCTGGCCGCGGGCAATGTGCCGACCTATTCGCTGATCGCGCCGAACCAGTGCAACGATCAGCACGGCCGTGGCAACTCCGACCAGAGCTGCGCCTACGACCCGAGCGATGACGGCTCGCAGTCGGGCTTGAACCCGGCGTTGATCCTGCGCGGCGACATGACGCTGCGCAAGCTCGTCGGCGCGATCAAGAAATCGCCCGTTTGGCACAAGGGCAAGAACGCCATCGTCGTCGTCTGGGACGAGAACGACTACAGCCTTGCGCCGAACGTCAATCAGGTGCCGGTGATCGTCGATACCAACTACGCAGCGGGTGGCGTGCAGAGCATGGTGTACTACAACCATTTCTCGCTGCTGAAATCGATCGAGGCCGGTTTCGGTTTGCCCTGCCTCAACCATGCTTGCGACACCGATCTGCCGACCATGAGCGATCTGTTCATGGGCAGCGGCCCGGCCGCCGCGCAGAACGGTCAGGGATCAGGCAAGTCGATCGGGGTGCCGCTTGTGCCGGGTGCGACGGCGGCGGTGTCGAGCAAGCTCGGCAACTCGATGCAGTAAGTGCAGATTGGAGCAGGCCCGCGTACGCAGGCCTGCTCCGTTGTTTCAAGCCAGGGTGTGCACCATCGCGGCACCACCGAGGATCAGCCACAGCCACAGCAGCGCGGCAAGCAGCAGCGGCTTCGGGCCGAGACTGCGCAGCTTGGCGACGCGGGTCTCGAGACCGAGGGCCGCCATCGCGGTGGCGAGCAGAAGCGTATCAAAGGTCAGCAGCGGCGCCTTGATCGCCGGCGAGAAGGTAACTAGCGAATTGATCGCGCTGACCGCGACAAAGGCGAGCGCGAACCACGGCAGCGGCACTTTTGTCTTCTCGCCGCCGGTGGATTTTGCGAGCTTCGCCTGGCGCCAGCCGAAGAAGAACAGTACCGGCACCAGCAACATGACACGCGTCAGCTTGACCACGACGGCGCTATCGGCGGTTGCCGGATCAATCGCGCTGCCCACGGCGATCACCTGGGCGACCTCGTGCACAGTCGCGCCGGTGTAGAGACCGAAGTGCGCCGCGTCCATGTGCAGGTACGGATACAGCGCGGGGTAGAGGAAGATGTCGAGCGTGCCGAACAGCACGACCGTGGCGACCGCGATCGCGACCTTGGCCGGATCGGGCTTGAGCACGCGCTCGAGCGCGAGCACGGCCGCCGCACCGCAGATCGCGCTGCCGACGCCGGTCAGCAGCGCGCTGTCGCGGTCGAGGCCGAACAGGCGCCGGCCGAGGAACGAACCCAGTGCGAGCGTACCGACGACGATGATCGCGTCGATCGCAAGCCCGGCCGGGCCGATCGCGGCAATCTGGCCGAACGACAGGCGCAGGCCATAAAGGATCACACCGAGACGCAGCAACTTCTGCTGGGCGAACACGACGCCTGGCGACAACGTCGCCGGCAGTTGCGCGCCGAAGCTGTTGCCGATGGTCATGCCGAGAACGATCGCAATTGTCAGTGCGCTGATCTGTGCACGCTGCAAGGGCGCCCAACCGGCAAGCAGCAATCCGACCACGCCGAGCGTGAGCGCGAGCGCTAGCCCGGGCAGAAAGCGCCGCACCGGATTGCCGGCGGAGCTGGTGGTGGAGTTGGCGAGGGTGCTGGTATTCACGATCGGGAATCCGCGGAATTTGGCCTATTCTCGACCCGCGTCATCTATAAGAAAATTGAAAACTATTTATCTAGGCGATAAGATTCGCTGATGCTAGGCATTTCCTTGCGCCAGCTCGAGGTTTTCGTCGCGGTAGCGCGCGAAGGCAGCGTGCGCGCGGCGGCCGAGCAGCTGCATCTGTCCCAACCCGCGCTGAGCATGGCCCTGGCCGAGCTGGAATCGCAGTTGGGCGCGGATTTGTTCGACCGCAAGCGCGGGCGGCTTTATCTCGGCGAACGCGGCCGCGATGCGCTGCCTCTCGCCCAGGAAATCCTCGAACGCACCGCCGAGCTGCGGCGCAGCGTGCACGGGCACGGCGCCGCGCTCGAAGGCGAACTGCGCCTCGGCGCGAGCAACACGATCGGCAACTATCTCGTCGGCGACCTGCTTGGCGCGTTCACCGCGGAGCACCCGAAGGTGGCGATCAGGCTCGCGGTCGAAAACACCGACACGATCGTCGAGCGCGTGCTAGATCACACGCTTGATCTCGGTTGCGTCGAAGGTGCGGTCGCGCACATGGACATCGACGTGCGCCCTTGGCGCGAAGATGAACTGGTGATCTGCACGCGACCCGATCATGCGCTGGCGCAGCGCAAGCGCCTGCGCGCAGACGATTTCGCCAGCGCGCGCTGGATCCTGCGCGAAGACGGGTCGGGCACGCGCGCGATGACCGAACGCATCCTCGCTTCGCTGCCGCCGGGCCAGACCGTGCTCGAGCTCGGCCAGAGCGAGGCGATCAAGCAGGCCGTCATCGCCGGTCTCGGCATTGCTTGCCTGCCCGCGGTCGCGGTCGTCGATGCGGTGAAGGCACGACGGCTGACGGCGCTGCACACGCCGTTCCTCGATCTACACCGGCGTTTGTCGTGGGTGCTGCGCCGCTCGAAATACCATGGCGCGCTGGTTGGCGCGTTTCTGCAAAGCACCGCTCTCGGCGGTGATGCGGCAATCAGGCCGCGCGTGCGAGCGAGGCGGACTCGCCGAAATACTCGCGCGTGAGGCGCAGCTGTTCGGCCGCGGTTTCGGCTCGGTTGACGATGTTGCGAAAAGCGGCGTTTTCCTCGCGGTCTTTCGCGTACCAGCCCAGATGCTTGCGCGCGATGCGCACACCTTGTTGCTCACCGTAGAACGCGTAGAGGTTTTCCAGATGCTCGACAAGGATCGCGCAGACTTCAGCGGGCGAGGGCGCTGCTAGCGTTTCGCCGGTGGCGAGGAAGTGCGCGATCTCGCGGAAGATCCACGGCCGGCCCTGCGCGGCGCGACCGATCAGCACGCCGTCGCAATTTGTATACTTCAGCACGTCGCGTGCCTTCTGCGGCGAATCGATGTCGCCGTTGGCGAACACCGGAACCGACACGGCTGCCTTGATCGCCGCGATCGTGTCGTACTCGGCCTCGCCGTTGTACAGGTCGGCGCGTGTGCGCCCGTGCACGGCTAGCGCGGCGATGCCGCTGTCTTGCGCAATGCGCGCGATACGCACGCCGTTCTTGTTGTCGCGGTTCCAGCCGGTGCGGATCTTCAGCGTCACCGGCACGTTCACCGCGCGCGCGGCCGCCTCGCAGATGCGCGCAACCAGTGCCTCGTCCTGCAGCAGCGCCGAGCCCGCGTGGACGTTGCAGACCTTCTTCGCCGGGCAGCCCATGTTGATGTCGATGATCTGCGCGCCGTGGTCGACGTTGTAGCGTGCCGCTTCGGCGAGCATCGCCGGATCGTAGCCGGCGATTTGCACGCTGACCGGATCGGGCTCGCCGGCGTGATCCATGCGCTTGAGCGACTTGCGCGTGGTCCACAGGCGCGGATCGCTCGTCGTCATCTCGGACACGGCCAGACCCGCGCCGAGCTTCTTGCAAAGCTGGCGGAACGGTTTGTCGGTGACACCCGCCATCGGCGCGAGCGCGACGGGCGGGGCTATGCGGTACGGGCCGATGAACATTGCGACATTGTATACGCTTCCCCTCTTCCGCCGGGAGAAGCGAAGCAAATGTCAGTGCGCGATCTGCGCCTTCGCCATCGCGTCCGGCTCGTGCTTGTGCTTGAACAGCAGGGCGAACGCTACGCCGGTGACGAGCGCGTACAGCGCGAACGTCGTCCAGATGCCGGGCCAGTTCTTGCAGATCGCCACGGCCTCGCTGCAGGCGTGGTCGGTGAAGAAGCGATCGATGACATAGCCCGAGATCGTGCTGCCGAGCACGGCACCGATGCCGTTGGTCATCAGCATGAACAGGCCTTGCGCGCTGGCGCGGATCTTCTCGTCGCTCTGGCCTTCGACGAACAGGGAGCCCGAGATATTGAAGAAGTCGAAGGCGAGGCCGTAGACGATGCACGACAGTACGATCATCCACAGACCCGATCCCGGATCGCCGTAGGCAAACAGGCCGAAGCGCAGCGTCCAGGCGATCATGGAGAGCAGCATGACGGTCTTGATGCCGAAGCGCTTGAGGAAGAACGGGATCAGCAGGATGCACAGCGTTTCCGAGATCTGCGAGATCGACATGATGAACTCGGGATAGCGCACGGCGAAGTTGCCGTTGTACGCATCGAGTTTGGCGAAGTCGTGCAGGAACGTGTCGCCGTAGGCGTTGGTAAGCTGCAGCGCGGCGCCAAGCAGCATGGCGAAGATGAAGAAGATCGCGAGCTTTGGGTTCTTGAACAGGGTGAACGCACGCAGGCCGAAGGTGTCGACGAGCAGGGCGAACCGGTTCGAGCGGCCGAACGCGTCGAGCGCACCGACTTCGAGTTTCTGCGGATCGCCCAACGCCTGGTCGAACGGGCGGCCGAGCTTGGGCGGGCAGGGCGGCAGCGTGAATGCATACAGGCCGAGGGCAACCGCCGCGGCGGCGGCGACGTAGAACTGGCCCGGCGAAGTACCGAGGTGCAGCAGCGCGATCACCCACAGAGCGACGACGAAACCGATCGTGCCCCAGACGCGGATCGGCGGGTACACCTGCACGATGTCTTCGCCGCCTTGCTTGAGCGCGTTGTACGACACCGCGATCGCGAGCGCGATCGTCGGCATGTAGCACATCATCGTCAGCAGGATCACCCAGAAGAACGTGCCCGGATCCTCGACCGTCGGCAACACCAGCAACAGCCCGGCGCCGAGCAGATGGAGAATGCCGTAGAGGCGCTCGGCGTTGATCCAGCGGTCGGCGAGGATGCCGGCGATCGTGGGCATGAACAGCGAGGCGATGCCCATCGTCGAGAAGATCGCGCCGAACTGCGTGCCCGACCAATGCTTGTTCTGGAACCAGTACGCACCGATCGAGATCAGCCAGGCCCCCCAGACGAAGAACTGGAGGAAATTCATCACGATCAAGCGCAGCTTCAGACTCATTCTTCGCTCCCCTGTTGGTTACGCGCAGCGTATCAGCAATGGGATGGAGCGCAAGCCGCGGCGCCGTGGAACGCATGCTCCGCACGGCGGATCAATCGAACACGGGCAAGGGTCGCCAAGTGGGCCGGGGGCACCCGAGCGCGGGTTCAGCAGCAGCCGCGCGTGCCGCCGTTCTTGTAGCGTGCATCCTGGCGCTGGCGGAAGAATTCCTCGTAGCTCGGAATCACGCGTTCGGGATGATGACGGCGCAGGTGCAATACGTAAGTGTCGTAGTCGGGCACGCCGATCGCGAGCCGCGCCGTTTGCACGGCGCGGCGCCAGAACTGCTGGACTGCATTGGCTGCGATTACGATCGACATGTTGCGTATCCGGTGCTCAGCGCGACAGCGAGGCAAGCGCGACGTACGGCTCCTCGTTCACAGTCGGTTGCGCAGCCGCGTTCGCCTTGAGGATCGCGCGCACCCCGAATGCAACGGTGGCGACGACGAGAGTCATGAACAAGCCGGTGAGCACCGCGTCGATCGTGTTGTTGGTGACGATCTGCTGCATTTCGGCAGCGGTCTTCGCTGGCGCGATCAGCTTGCCGTCCGCGATGCCCTGCGAATACTTTGCCGCAGCGGCGGGGAAGCCGATCTTCGCATCGAACAGCTTCACCCAACCCGCGCTCAGCGTGCAGATGACGAGCCACGCGGCAGGAATGCCGGGCACCCAGGCGTAGCGCGCGAGCTTCTTCTTCACCACGACGACGAGGCACAGCGTCAGCGCAATCGCCGCGAGCATCTGGTTGGCGATACCGAACAGCGGCCACAGCGTGTTGATGCCGCCGAGCGGATCGGTCGCGCCGGCGTAAAGGAAATAGCCCCAGATCGCGACGCAGAAAATCGTGGTGACGATGTTCGCGCTCCACGACTCGGTTTTCTTCAATGCCGGCACGGCGAGGCCGACGAGTTCCTGGATCATGAAGCGGCCGACACGTGTGCCTGCGTCCACGGTCGTCAGGATGAACAGCGCCTCGAACAGAATCGCGTAGTGGTACCAGAACGCGGTCATGCCTTCGCTAGGCATGATCCCGTGCAGCAGCTGGGCCATGCCGACCGCGAGCGTGGGCGCGCCGCCGGCGCGCGAAAGGATGGTCGATTCGCCGATGTCCTTTGCGGTCTGCGTCAACTGGTCGGGCGTGACGACAAAGCCCCACTGGCTGATCGCGGTCGCCGCGCTCGTAACGTCGCTGCCGATCAGCGCGCTCGGCGAGTTCATCGCGAAGTAGACGCCCGGATGCAACGCGCTCGCGGCGATGATCGCCATGATCGCGACCGCGGCCTCGGTCAGCATGCCGCCGTAGCCGACCATGCGTGCCTCGGATTCGTTCGACAGCAGCTTCGGCGTGGTGCCCGAAGAAATGATCGAATGCCAGCCCGACACGGCGCCGCAGGCGATCGTAATGAACAGGAACGGGAACAGGTTGCCCTGGAACACCGGCCCGGTGCCGTCGATGAACTTGGTCACTGCGGGCATCTGCAGGTAGGGCGCAGAGAAGAAGATCGCGATCGCCAGCAGCACGATCGTGCCGATCTTGAGGAAGGTCGAGAGATAGTCGCGCGGCGCGAGCAGCAGCCACACCGGCAGCACCGAGGCGAAGAAACCGTAGCCGATCACGAGCCACGCAAGTTGCGCCGCATTGAAGGTGAAGTACTTCGCCCAGGTCGGATCGGCCGCGACCACGCCGCCGAGCCAGATCGACACGAGCAACAGCACGAGGCCGATGATCGACACTTCGAGCACGCGGCCCGGGCGCAGGAAGCGCAGGTAGACGCCCATGAAGATCGCGATCGGGATCGTGCAGGCCACGGTGAACGTGCCCCACGGGCTGATCGCGAGCGCCTTGACCACGACGAGGGCGAGCACCGCGAGCACGATCATCATCAGCACGAGCACGCCGATCATGCAGGTCACGCCGGCGGCGTTGCCGAGCTCGGCGCGCAGCATGTGGCCCAGCGAGCGCGCGTCGCGGCGCACCGAGAGGCCGAGGATCATGAAGTCCTGTACCGCGCCGGCGATGACGACGCCGGCGAGGATCCACAGCGTGCCCGGCAGATAACCCATCTGCGCGGCGAGTACCGGGCCGACGAGCGGCCCGGCGCCGGCGATCGCAGCGAAGTGGTGGCCGTAGACGATCCACTTGTCGGTCGGCACGTAGTCGAGGCCGTCGTTGCGCAGGCGCGCTGGCGTTGCGCGCGTCGGATCGAGGCCGAGTACCTTGTCGGCGATGAACTTCGAGTAGAAGCGGTAAGCGATGGCGAATACCGCGAGTGCCGCGGCGACGAGCCAGATCGCGTTGACCGATTCGCCGCGGTTGAGCGCGACGACGCCGAGGCACAACGCGCCGGCGACTGCAACCGCCCCCCAAACCAGCTTGCTGACCATCCCGCTCATAGCCCTCTCCCGCCGATTGTTTTCGTTTACGCGAGTGTCGTGCGAGGCCGCAACGTCGTCAAGCGAAAGCCCCATCTTTCAGATCATGGGCTTGGGGCAAACCAGCCGACCACGTCTGCGACTACGTTTGTCGTCCCAGCCTGGTTGTATATGGATACTTGGCCGTTCGCGCCGACCTTGGCCACGACAAGGTTGGCGACGATGTCGCCGGCAACGAAATTGAGGTTCGACGCATTGGGTTGGGTGCTGCCTGTCGGCCAGATCGTCAGGAAGCTCAACGCGGTGGGTTGCACGGCGATAACATTCAACACGACGGCGCCGACGCCAGAGCTCGGGATTCCCGCTCTTCCGGTAACCTTTAGGGGAATCTGGCTGGCCGGACCGATGGAGCCGCCTCCTGCGAACTGACCGTCGACGGTGGACATGCCAGGGCGGGTATCAAGCAGGCGGGCGGGAGTTATCGCAGTCAGCTCCGAGCCAGCCGGAAACCAGCCGGCCACGTCTGCAACGATATGGGTGGTGGCGCTCGGGCTCAGGGCCACGCTGCCGTTCGCGCCGATCTTCGAGATCACCAGATTGGCAATGGTCTGGCCTTGCACGAAATTGATGCTGGACGCATTGGGTTGCGCTCCGCCAGCAGGCCATACGGTAACGTGGCCGAAATTGACCGGCTGCGTCACGGTGAGGTTAAACACCACCGTGTCGGCGCCGCTGGCGGGAACTCCGCCGTGTCCGGCGACAGCGACGTCCAGCTCGGTTCCTCCGGTTACGGGGGCGCGGCTCCCAGTGGTTCGCGTGTCGAGCAAGCGCGCGGGAACCAGTGGGACGAACGCGGAACCCGTCGGAAACCAGCCCGCGACGTCGGCGATCAAGTCCGTCGTGTTGCCTGCGTTGAACAACGAGACCTTGCCGTTGTTGCCCAACTTCGCAACAACCAGATTGGGTATGGTTTGGCCAGGAACGAAATTGATGTTGGACGCATTTGGTCGCGCACTGCCTGTGGGCCATGCGGTGACGTAGCCGATCGCGTTCGGATTAGTGACTGTCACGTTCATGACCACAGCCCCCGCGCCGATCGACGGCACCCCGCCGCGGCCGGCCACAGACAGGTCCAACTGGGTGTTCGCTCCCATCGCTCCGTTGCCTGCGAACGTGCCGTCTGAGGTCTGCATGCCGGGGCGCGTATCGAGGATGCGCGAGGGAGTCAGCGCCGTGAATTTCGTGGGTCGTCCTCTCCACGTCGCCATTGCGGGTGCATTTGCGTTGATTGCGGTCGCGCTGTCCGCGCCGGTCACGGTCGTGCTGCCGACGGTGTATGACGTGCCGATCGGTACGCCACAGCTGCCCGAGTTGCACGTGTTGAGATTCGGGTTGGAAAAGTATGGAGAAAGTGGCGCGCAGCCGTTGGCGGCGATGGGGTACGACATGATTGTGCCGGCGTTGCCGTTGCAGTATCCGCGGTTGTAGCTCGGTGTTCCGTCGGTGCAAGGATAGTTGGGATCGGCGTTACAGTTTTGGCCGCTTTGCGCCGCCGATTGGAGCGATGTCGCCACATCGTGCGCAGCACCCATGACGTGGCCCACCTCGTGAGTCAGCGTGGTGACATCGCAGTAGTAGCCACCGTTGCTGCCGTCTTCGACGACGGCAAAGGCGTAGTCGGAATAGCTGAAGTTCAGCGTCTGGAAACCCAGGCCGCAGACCGAGGCTTGGAACGGCCGCACCATCACGACCACGTCGGCTCCGTACTGATTGCGCAAAGCCGCAACGGCAGAGTCACTTTGCATGCTGTTCAGGGCGGTGTCGTCGCTGACGGCCTTGTCCGAGTAGGAATAGCTGATTGCCTGCGCATAGACGAGATTCAGCGACACATAGATCTGGCTGTTCGCGTGTACGTTGTTGGCGGTTGCAACGAGCAGGTTGAGCCGGGCGATCGTCGCCGCGTAGCCGCCGAGTTGCGTTTGCATCTGCCCGGTGAAAAGAATCAATAGATCGATTTGGGCGGGAGAACCGGAGCTGGCTGCGTTCGCGACCGACGGTGCAGTTGGCATCGAATTCGGTTCGTTGCGGTTTGTCGAACGGCCAACTTTGGCTCGCATCGTGTCGTCCAGCGACGGAATCAAGAGTTGCTCGTCTGCCGCTTCAATGTCGGTAAGGACGGCATGCCGTTCCTCTCCTTCCAGGCGCAGCTTTCCCGTCGGCGTTGAGATGTTGCCGTTGACCTGGCCGGCGTATGTCGAAATGAGGGCGGGGAAATCCTGACCGTGGTCGCGCAAGTGCCCCACCCACACGCTACCACCGCCATAGGCCACTTCCGTGCGATCGTAGATCAGTCGATAGGTTGCCCCGTTCGGCGCGATCAAGTCGGTTTCGTCGCCGGCCCTCAATTTGTCGATGGCAGCTGGGTTGAGTGCAACGAGCCGCCGTGCGCCGGCATGCGGGTCGGAGGAAATTTGCGATGACCGCGTCGCGGTCTGGCCGGTTTCAGCGGGAACCAGCAGGCTGACTTGCCCGACCGCATTCGATGCTGCCAGCAACGACCAAATTGTCCAAGCGATTTTGGGACGAATGTGCATGGCTCCTCCTGAAAAACCGAAGCGCTAGATTAGAGGATGCTTTCGATCCAAAACGAGAAGGCGATCTGAGAAATTCCCACTCCGTCTTTTCGCCTGAAGATGGCGGGAAAACATCACAGCCATTTGGCCCGCTTGAGCACCACGTAAAGCCCCGCACAAATCGCTACCGTCGCCCCGATAAGGACGTAATAGCCGTAGTCGGTCGACAGTTCGGGCATATTGTGGAAATTCATGCCGTACCAGCTCGCGATCAGCGTGGGCGCGGCGAGCAGCCCGGCCCAGCCGGCGAGGCGCTTGACCACCTCGTTCTGCGCGACGCTGACCATCGCCAGGTTGACGTTCATCGCCGCGGTGAGCAGCTCGCCCATCGTGTTGGTCGCGTCGCTGATGCGCGTGGCGTGGTCGTAGACGTCGCGCAGGTACGGTCGCACTTCGTCGTCGATCTGCTTGCCGTGAAAGCGCGAGAGCTGGTTGAGGATGTCCTGCATCGGCGACACCGCCAGACGCAGGGTGACGAGTTCGCGTTTGAGCAGATAGATGCGTTCGATCACCTCGCGCTTGAACGTGTCTTCGAAGATTTCCTTTTCCAGTTCGTGCAGCTCTTCCTTGAATGTCGACACGATCGGCATGAAGTTGTCGACGATAAAGTCGAGCACCGCGTACATCGCGTAGCTTGGCCCCAGTGCCATGAGCTCGGGCGTCTGCTCGCAGGCCTTGCGCGGCGCCGCGTACGACAGCGACGCGCCGTGGCGCACCGTGAGCAGAAAATTTTTGCCGAGGAAGATGTGCGTTTCGCCGAACTCGATCTTGCCGTCCACCACCTGCGCGGTGTGCAGCACGACGAACAGCACGTCGTCGTAGATCTCGATCTTCGGCCGTTGGTGTGCGCAATGCGCGTCTTCGATGGCGAGGTCGTGCAGGCCGAATTCCTCCTGCAGCTTTTCGAGCAGGGCTTCGTCGGGTTCGTGCAGACCGACCCAGATGAACTGGTCGGCGTACTGCAGCACATTGCTGATGTCGTCGAGTGCGACATCGCCAAGCTTGCGCCCGTCCTTGCCGTAGGCGATGCAGTTGACCAGCATCGGCGCCGCAGCCGCGTTTTGCGGAGCGGGGGTATTCGCTGGAGCGCTGGGCTGGACCGGCATATCCATGATTCTATCGCCATGGCCGTGAACCAGCGCATGATGCCGGAAGGATGGCGACAGCCGCAATCGCGGTGCAGGTGCTTTCTACAATCGCTCGCGGGTCGGGACGAGTGTTGCGCTCAGCGCCAGCCCGAGGTGCACTGGCAACAGTAGAGCGATCCACAGCCAGTTGTCCTGCACGAAGCCAGGCAGGATTTTCACGAACCAGGCGAGAACGGCGCAAAAGGCAATCAACGCTGCGACGCGCCTGGCGAAACGTGTGGGGTGCCAGCGCCGTCGCAACGCACCCAGCCAGGCGGGCAGCAACAACAGACAGAGCGGATTGAGCAACAGCAGATTCTCGTTGCGCCAGGCGCTGATGTGTTCGGTCAACGTCCACAAGCCGAGCAGCACCAGACCGCCAATGCCGCAGACCAGCGCGATTGTGCCGGCGAGGCCGGCGAACGCGATGCGCGCTGCCGTGTTCGCGCGTGCGCGTACGAGGCCGAGCAGGATCATCGCTGTGACAATGCCGATCGCGAGCGCCGCCCATGTCCAGCGCGGCGGCAGTTCCAGCGGATCGGGTAGGCGGCCCTTGTTGAGTACGGTTTCGCTGGCGACGAGGGGCATGATGTTGCCGTTGGCGTCGGTCAGTTTGACCTCGCGCACGTGGCGCATCAATTCGGTCGGTACGAAGCTTTCGTCCCAGTACGACAGGCGCTGGTCAGAGTAGGGGCCGAGTCCCGCGTCGATGCCGAGCATGAGCGCCGTATCGGGACGCATGAGTCGGTCGGCATCCATGCGATAGGTGTAGCCGCGCGAGGGCGAGATGAGCTGGGCCTTGATCGCGCCGCCGAGTGCCTTGTCGAGCGCATCGCGCACGCGCGTGGAGCAGTTCGCGCGGAAATAGTCGTAGCGGTACTGTACGTTCTCTGGGCGCGTATTCCATTCGAGGAATTCGGCGAGCTCGCTGCGTTGCGCCGGCGTCAGGTTCAGTTCCTGGCGCACGATCCAGCGGCCTTCGTCGACGTAGACCGGATATTCCTCGGCGGGGTCGCCGACCGCAATGCGGTACATCATGCGGCCGCGCGCGAAGTTGACGAAGAAATTTTCCTGCGCGAAATCGAACATGCCGTAGTTGTACAGGCGCGCCGCACCGGTTGCCCCGTCGCGGATCTCGATCGCGTTGTGACCGAAGCGTTCCCAGACTTCCTCGCCGGGGCCGAAGGTGATCAGCGAGACGGCGAGATTGGCGCCGGACTCGACAGGCGCGGTTTCGGCGGTCTGCGCGAAGGCCGAGGTGATCAGCAGACAGCAGAAGAGTGCGCCGAGGGCGTGTTGCAATCCACGGAACAGCGGAACGATCCGGTCAAGCATCTGCCGGGCGCACGGCAAACTGCAGCACACGGCGGTCGTCGGCACGGGTGACGTGGAAATGGAAGCCACCGAGATCGACTTCTTCGCCGGTCTCGGGTAGATGACCGAACTCGCTCGTGACCATGCCGCCGATCGTGTCGAACTCGTCGTCGGAGAAGCGGCTGCCGAGGCGCTCGTTGAAGTCGGCGATCGGAGTCAGTGCATTGACCAGGAAGCGACCGTCGGGCTGTGCCTGGATCAGCTTCTTGCGCGCGGGATCTTCCTCGTCGTGCTCGTCGTCGATCTCGCCGACGATTTCCTCGAGCACGTCCTCGATCGTGATCAGGCCCGCGACGCCGCCGTATTCGTCCATCACGATCGCCATGTGGTTGCGCGATAGGCGGAATTCCTTGAGCAGGATGTCGAGTCGCTTCGACTCGGGAATCATCGCGACCGGGCGTAGCAGCGGACGGATGTCGCGCGGCGCGGCGCCGTTGGCGAAAGACTTGAGCAGATCCTTGGCCAGCAGGATGCCGACGATCTCGTCGGCGTCCTCGCCGTGCACGGGGAAACGCGAATGTCCCGACTCGATCACGCGGCGCAGGATTTCCTCGAACGGTGCCTCGACCGGCAGCACGACCATCTGTGCGCGCGGCACCATCACGTCGCCGACCTGTTGGTCGGCTACTTCGATGGCGCCTTCGACCATCGACAAGGTGTCACCGGAAAGCAGGCCGTTCGCCTGCGCGTGGCGCAGCTCCTCGAGCAATTCTTCGATGTTGCGCGGCTCGCCAGAGACCATCTGGCTGATCCGGTCCAGCCAGGATCGCGGCGGGGCCGAATTCGGAGGATCGTCGTTCATCTACGTCGAGGCAAAGCCCATCCGGGCGGCTATCCAGTATACCGGAGAATCGGTGACGGAATTATAAATATTTCAAAATCAATCAGTTATATGGGTCGGCGATGCCGAGTTCGGCCAATATGCGGCGCTCGATCGCCTCCATTTTGTGCGCGTCTCGTTCTTTCTCATGGTCGTAGCCGATAAGGTGCAGCACGCCATGAACGGTGAGGTGGGCATAGTGGTCGCGCACACGCTTGCCCTGATCGGAGGCTTCGCGCGCAATCACGGGCGGGCAGAGAACGAGGTCTCCAAGCAGCCTGGATTTCTCGCGCGGCGCGGGTTCGTACGGAAAGCTCAGGACGTTGGTCGCGTAGTCCTTGCCGCGATAGCGCAGGTTGAAGTCGCGAGCCGGTTCGAGGTCGAACAGGGCGATGTTCACCTCGGCCCGACCACGGCGCCTGCCGGTCAGCGCGGCGCGCACCCAGGTCTCGAACGAACGCGAAACCGGAACGCCGCGCCGACCGAAGTCGTTTTGCACGAACACGGAAAGATCGAGGCGGGCGCTCACTTTTTCGTCGCCTCGCCCTTGCGCTCGGTATCGGCCTCGCGTGCCTCGTATGCGCGCACGATGCGCTGCACGAGCGGATGGCGCACGACGTCCTTGGCTTCGAAGAAGGTCATGCTGACGCCCTCGATCTTGGCCAGCACTTCGACCGCGTCGCGCAGTCCGCTCTTCACCTGCTTGGGCAGGTCGATCTGGGTCAGGTCGCCGGTGACGACTGCGACCGAGCCGAAGCCGATGCGGGTGAGGAACATCTTCATCTGCTCGACCGTCGTGTTCTGCGCCTCGTCGAGGATGACGAACGAGTCGTTGAGCGTGCGTCCGCGCATGTACGCGAGCGGCGCGATCTCGATCACGTTGCGTTCGATCAACTTGCTCACGCGGTCGACGCCGAGCATTTCGTAGAGTGCGTCGTAGAGCGGGCGCAGGTAGGGATCGACCTTCTGGGTCAGGTCGCCCGGCAGAAAGCCGAGCTTCTCTCCCGCCTCGACCGCCGGTCGCACGAGCACGAGGCGCTGCACGCGCGAATCGTTGAGCGCATCGACTGCCATCGCCACGGCAAGCCAGGTTTTGCCGGTACCGGCCGGCCCGATGCCGAAGTTGATGTCGTGGCGCGCGATCGCGTGCAGGTATTTCTGCTGGTTCGCGCCGCGCCCGCGCACGGTGCCGCGCTTGACCTTGATCGTGACTTCCTGCGCCTCGAAGCCCTTGTCGTCGGATTCAAGGCCCGATTCGGACAGGCGCAACGATACCTGCGCGCCGTCGAGCGCTTCGCTCGCGGTCGCATCGTACAGGTCGCGCAGCACGCGCTCGGCGAGCTTCACCTTAGCCGCTTCGCCACTGATGCGGAACACGTTGCCGCGATTTGCGATCTCGACGCCGACGCGCATCTCGACCTGGCGCAGATGCTGGTCGAACGGACCGGCGAGATTGGCCAAGCGCTCGCCGTCATCCGGTTCGAGGGTGAGGTTGTGGTGGGTATTGGCCGACATTCGAGCGCTACGCGGCCGCTTTCGTGGCTATGCGCCCGCGCAGCGAATTGCTCATCGCCTCGGTGATCTGCACTTCGATGAAGTGGCCGACGAGATTAGCCGGCGCCGGGAAGTTCACGTAGCGCATGTTCTCGGTGCGGCCGGTCATTTCCTTCGGATTCTTTTTGCTCGGGCCTTCGACGAGCACGTTCTGCACCGTGCCGACCATTGCCAGCGAAATCGCCTTGGCGTTCGCGTTGATCGTCGACTGCAGGCGTTCGAGGCGCGCGTGCTTGACCGCATCGCTCGTGTCGTCGGCCAGGTTCGCGGCCGGCGTACCAGGGCGCTTGGAGAAGATGAAGGAGAAGCTCTGGTCGAAGCCGACATCGGTGATCAGTTTCATCGTCTGCTCGAACTCGGCGTCGGTCTCGCCGGGGAAGCCGACGATGAAATCGCTCGATACGGAAATGTCCGGGCGCACGCGGCGCAACTTGCGGATCTTCTGTTTGAACTCGAGCGCGGTGTAGCCGCGCTTCATCGCGCTCAGCACGCGGTCGGAGCCGGACTGTACGGGCAAATGCAGATAGTTCGCGAGTTTCGGCACGCTCGAGTAAGCCTCGATCAGCGAGTCGGAGAATTCGAGCGGATGCGAAGTCGTGTAGCGGATGCGGCCGATGCCGTCGAGTTCGGCGATCGCGTGGATCAGCAGGGCGAGATCAGCCGTGCCGCCGTCATGCATCGCGCCGCGATACGCGTTGACGTTCTGGCCGAGCAGATTCACTTCGCGCACGCCCTGTTCGGCAAGCTGCGCGACTTCGGCGATCACGTCGTCGAACGGACGGCTGATTTCTTCGCCGCGCGTGTACGGCACGACGCAATAGGAACAATACTTGGAACAGCCTTCCATGATCGACACGAACGCGGTCACGCCTTCCTTGCGTGGCGCGGGCAGGTGATCGAATTTCTCGATTTCGGGGAAAGAGATGTCGACCTGGGCTTTCTTCGTTTCCTTGCGCGCCTCGATCATCTGCGGCAAACGGTGCAGCGTCTGTGGCCCGAACACGAGATCGACGAACGGCGCACGCTTGACGATGGCTTCGCCTTCCTGGCTCGCGACGCAGCCGCCGACGCCGATGACGAGGTTCGGGTTGTTTGCCTTGAGCTCGCGCCAGCGCCCCAACTGGGAGAACACCTTCTCCTGCGCCTTCTCGCGGATCGAGCAGGTATTGACCAGGATGACGTCGGCCTCGGCCTCGTTCTGGGTCAATTCCAGCCCGTGCGAGGCCGCGAGCACGTCGACCATCTTGGCCGAGTCGTACTCGTTCATCTGGCAACCGTGGGTCTTGATGAAAAGTTTGCCGGGCATGGCGAGCGATACGCGAAAGAGAGCGGACCGCGTATTTTAGCGCGCTGTACCCTTGGACACCACTTGGCCGGCTGCAGCGGTGATCGGCGCCTTCGACTCCTCGGCGAGTCGGCGCCGCAGATGCGGCGGTCGGTCCGGACGGAATCTTCTTCCAAGTCGAACGAGGTGGCACTTCGATCCCAAGCTCAAGGGGTGGCGCCGACCTGTCGTGCGGCCAGTGGCGCGAGCCGTCCCTGGCTGTTGGAATCTCCCTACCTGCGCCGAATTCCCCTCATTGTGTGGCAGCGTCCGCCGAGTCGAGGTTGATCTCGGATACGTGCCATGCCGCCTGACGGAGTTCGTCACGGAACCTACGACATGCCTTTCTGTCTGTTGGAACCGGCGACCTAGGCGTCGCTGATGGCGCACCCAGTGGCGGCCGTGCAGTGACGTTTGTTCATGGCAAGTGCAACGACAGCGAGGAATTTCGCAAAATGTATACTTTTATTCCCGCAGCCGGTTCAGACTATCCGCGTGCGAGTAAACCCGAAGTAAAGGCCGAGTAAACCTGCGGTAAAGGTTGAGTGAATCTTTCGTTACAGCGGTGCGTTCCGCGACCACGATCGATGTTGCGTGATTCGATTGGGCGCGGACGTGGTTGCCGAAGTACGTGATCGCCGCGATGCATCGCGTTCGTGGCAGCGTGGACCCGGGTGCGGCGGTGGCGCCGCCGTGCTCCCGGGGTTGTGACAGAATGTGCCGGCGCAAGCCGACTGCGTGATATACGGGTGTCTATGGTCAAGAGCTTCGCTTTCGGTGTGCTGTGCGCGGCGGGTCTGCTGGGTGCGACCCTGCCGTTCGTCGCGCACGCCGGCGCGGTGTTCCGCTGCGCCGGGCCCCACGGCGAGATCGCGATCACCAACAAGCCGAATGGCTACTCCGCGTGCACCAAGCTGCCGAATAGCGACTATGTCGAGCCGGCCGCGGCGAAGGCGCGCAAGCCGGCGATTAAAGAGGAACCGGCCAAGACGGCCGCCGCCATCGTGCCGGAACCGGGCAAGTCCGCTGCCACGCAGCCCGATGCGCCGGAAGCATCCAAGCCCGAAGCATCGAAGCCGGCCTCGGTCGCGACGGCCGAACCGGCCAAGGCGGCTGAAGCCGTCCGCCCGCGCAGCGAATACAAATCGATACCGGCCTCGCCATTCGCGGACGTGGTCAGCGAGCTGCGACTCAACGGCGAAGCACCGGTCAAGGTCGCCCCGAACGCAGTCGAAAGGCCGGAGAAGAACGTCGAGGTACGCCGCGGTGCGGTGTACAAAGTGGCGCGCGCGAATGGCATCGTCGAGTACACCAATGTCAGGCCCGGCGGCGGCGCGTATACGATGATGTTCACCTACATCGCGACCTGCTATGCCTGCGACGTGAAGTCCGCGATCAACTTCGCCACGCTCGCGCTCAACCTCGATGCCTACAAGGACGAAGTCGCCACTGCGGCATCCGAGTTCGGCGTCGATCAGGCGTTGTTGCGTGCGGTGATTCATGCCGAATCGGCATTCAATCCGAACGCGATCTCGGTCAAGGGCGCACAAGGGTTGATGCAGCTGATGCCGGCGACGGCGAGCGACATGGGCGTTGCCAGCCCGTTCGATCCGGCGCAGAACATCCGCGGCGGTGCGCGCTACCTATCTGCGCTGCTCAAACTGTTCAACGGCGATGAGCGCCTGGCGGCGGCGGCGTATAACTCCGGCCCACAGAACGTGCAGAAGTACAGTGGGGTGCCTCCGTTCGACGAAACCCGGGTCTATGTCGAGCGCGTCGCGACTTTGCGCAAGCGCTACGGCGAGGCGCGCTGAGCTAGCGGATCAGCCGCCCGGTTGCGGGTTAGCGTTGGCATTCTGTTCCGCGCGGGCGGGAGTTTGGGGATGCTCGACCAAGGTCATGTCGAACTGCAATTGCTTGCCGTCGCGCTGGACGGAAACGGTGACCTTGCTGCCCGGTTCCAGATGCGATTCGCGATTGCGCAGCGCTGACGCATTTGGCACCCACTGGCCGTCGATGCGCGTGATCGCATCGCCCACCTTGAGCCCGGCCTTGGCCGCGGGGCTGTCGGCATCGATCGCCGTGACCAGAGCCCCGCCGGTGATCACAGGCATCGGATCGCCCGGCTGGATCGGCATGTCGCGGCAGGTCACGCCGATCCAGGCGCGGATAACGCGCCCGTAGCGGATGATCTGGTCGAGCACCTTCTTCGCCCGATCGACCGGGATGGCGAAACTGATGCCGACGTTGCCGCCGTTCACCGAAGGAGAGTAGGTGCGCGAGGTAATGCCGACCAGCTCGCCATAGGCGTTGACCAGCGCGCCGCCCGAATTGCCCGAGTTGACCGCCGCGTCGGTCTGGATGAAATCCTCGCCGTTCTCGGGGCTGATGATGCGACCCAGCGCGCTGACGATGCCCATGGTCACGGTCTTGTCCAGACCGAACGGGTTGCCGATCGCGAGCACGACGTCGCCCACCGCCACCGGCTTTTCCGCGATCGGGATCGTCGCTGCGTTCCAAACGTCGAGCTTGAGCACGGCAAGGTCGGTTTCCTTGTCGCTGCCAATGACCTTCGCCGCCATACTGCGGCCGTCGGGCATGCCGACGCTGATGTTGGTGGCGCGTTCGACGACGTGGTGGTTCGTGAGCACATAACCGTCCGCGTTGACCACCACGCCTGAGCCCAGATTCTGGGTCGGCACGTTGGTTACCATCTGTGCGGGAACCACCGGGGGCAGATTCGGATTGTCTGTCCTCACCAGCACCTGCCGCGTTTGCTGCTCGATCTTGTTGACGAAGATGCTGACCACTGCCGGACTCGCGGCTTCGACCGCGGCCGAATACGAGGTCGTGATCGTGCCCGCATCGCTTGCCGTCGATGTGGCGTTCGTGCTGGCGTGCGGGCCAAAGGTCACGCCAGGTTCACGAGTGCGCAGCGCCGGCTTTGCGGGCAACGGTTTCGCGGTTTGGGTTTGCTCGACCACGGCGGAGGGTGCCGGTTCCGCCGACGAGCCGCGCAGTCGTGAGGTCCACTGCGGCGCGAGCAGCGAGATCACGAAGGCGAGGGCAAGCCCCAGGGTGACGAACTGCGCGACGAACTGGATCAGGCGGACAAAATTTTTCATTCGGACTCGGAAGCGGGCGGCAGACGTTTGTTTTCGTTGTCTGCGAGGTAGGGCTTTGGTTAAACTAGCACGATTTTTGGGGGAGCCCGCGCAGGCTGCTCAGCGGATTTTCAGACTCGGCGCATGGCTGCGTCGATGCATCAGGCATGCAAGTGCATGGTGCGGCAAACGTGGTGCGGCTTGGCCGCGACCATTGTTTACCCGATCCGATATGGCATCGGGTGGCAGGAAGCCCGGTTTTGCAAACATTCAATATCTCGGAGTGCCGGATGGCAAATGAGGGTGTGAATCAGGGACGCCGCAGATTCCTGACCGGGACGACTGCGGTCGTCGGCGGCATCGGGGCTGCGTTCGCGGCGACTCCCTTCATCAAGTCGTGGCAGCCGAGCGAGCGCGCGAAGAACGCGGGCGCGCCGGTGCTGCAGGACATCAGCAAGATCGAACCCGGACAGAAGATTTCCGTGCTTTGGCGCGGTTCGCCGGTATGGATCGTCAACCGCACCAAGGCGATGCTCGACACGCTGCCCGGCCTCGACGGCCGCCTGCGCGATCCGAAGTCGCAGGTCGATCAGCAGCCGAAATACGCGCAGAACGAGACGCGCTCGATCAAGCCCGAGTGGCTGGTCATGATCGGCATCTGCACACACCTGGGTTGCTCGCCGGAATACATCCCCGAGATCAAGCCTGAACCGTTCGATCCGGAGTGGAAGGGCGGCTTCTTCTGTCCCTGCCACAAGTCGCGCTACGACATTTCCGGCCGCGTGTTCCAGGGCGTGCCTGCGCCGGCGAACATGGTCGTGCCGCCGTACAAGTTCGTCGACGACAATCACATCCTGATCGGCGTGAATCCGGAGGACAAAGCCTAATGGCCAACGTATTCACGAGCATCGGCAACTGGGTCAACGAGCGCGCACCGGGCATGATGCCGGTGTACCGCAAGCACATGACCGAGTATTACGCGCCGAAGAACTTCAACTTCTGGTACTACTTCGGCGTGCTCGCCATGGTCGTGCTGGTCAACCAAATACTGACCGGCATCTTCCTGACGATGTTCTACAAGCCGGGCGCAGCGACGGCGTTCGACTCGGTCGAATACATCATGCGCGACGTCGACTGGGGTTGGTTGATTCGCTATATGCATTCGACCGGCGCGTCGATGTTCTTCATCGTCGTCTATCTGCACATGTTCCGCGGCTTGATGTACGGCTCGTACAAGAAGCCGCGCGAACTGGTCTGGCTGCTCGGCATGTTCATCTTCCTCGCGCTGATGGCCGAGGCGTTCATGGGCTACGTGCTGCCGTGGGGCAACATGTCGTTCTGGGGCGCGAAGGTGATCATTTCGCTGTTCGGCGCGGTGCCGCTGATCGGCGATACGCTGGTGCAGTGGATAATGGGCGACTACAACCCGGCCGATGCGACGCTCAACCGCTTCTTCGCGCTGCACGTGATCGCGCTGCCGCTGGTCCTGCTCCTGCTCGTCGTGCTGCACATCTTCGCGCTGCACGAAGTCGGTTCGAACAATCCGGACGGCGTCGAGATCAAAAAGAAGAAGGACCCGGCCACGGGCAAGCCGCTCGACGGCATCCCGTTCCATCCGTACTACACGGTGCATGACATCGTCGGTGTCGGCTTCTTCCTGACGATCTGCGCGTTCATCATCTTCTACCAGCCGACCGTCGGTGGCTGGTTCCTCGAGAACGACAACTTCATCCCGGCCAACCCGCTCGTCACCCCGCCGGAAATCAAGCCGGTGTGGTACTTCACGCCGTTCTACGGAATCCTGCGCGTGATCCCCGACAAGGGCTTGGGCATCTCGGCGATGTTCGCCTCGATCGTGCTGCTGTTCCTGCTGCCGTGGGTCGACCGCGGCGCGGTCAAGTCGATCCGCTATCGCGGGCTCGGCTACAAAGTGGCGCTGGGTATATTCGCACTGACGTTCCTGCTGCTCGGCTCGATTGGTGCCGGTCTTACGGCGGAGTGGATTCCGAAGATTTTTGGCGCCAGCGCCGATGTGACCAGCATCGAAATGCATTTTGGCTGGCTGCTTGTGCTCATGTATTTCGGCTATTTCATCTTCCTGTTTGGCTACACGGCTTTCGGCTACGAGAAAACCAAGCCGGTGCCGGAGCGAGTGACGGGAGGAGGTCACTGACATGATGCGCAAAATCGTTCTCGCTCTTGCTTTCTCCGCAGTCGCATTCGTCGCACCAGCCTCTGCCGAGGAAGGCGGCGGCCTGCTTCCCGCCGGCACGAAGGTCGGCAACATCGCCTCGCTGCAGCGCGGCGCGCGCCTGTACTTCAACTACTGCTCGGGCTGCCATTCGATCAAGTACCAGAGCTACTCGCGCCTGGCGGACGACCTCAAGCTCGCGCCTGGCGAGGTGTTGAGCAACTTTGCCTTCACCGGCGCGAAGATCGGCGACCAGATCGTCTCGAACATGCCTGCGGACCATGCGCAGGAATGGTTCGGCAAGGCGCCGCCCGACCTTTCGCTCGAAGCGCGCGCGAAGGGTCCGGACTGGATCTACACCTACCTGAAATCCTTCTATCTCGATCCCTCGCGTCCGGTCGGCTGGAACAACACCGTGTTCCCCGGGGCCTCGATGCCGAACGTGCTCTGGGAACTGCAGGGCACCCAGGTCGCCCATTACGCGCCCGCCAAGCCGGGCGAGGAGCCGGCGGTCGAGAAGTTGGAGTTGTCGAGCAAGGGCAAGCTGTCGGGCGAGGAATTTGATGCTGCCGCGCGCGACATTACGGCGTTCCTGCAGTACGTCGGCGAGCCGGCGGCGCTGAAGCGCGAAGCGGTGGGCGTGTGGGCGATTCTGTACCTCGCGTTTTTCACCTTCCTTGCCTGGTTGCTCAACAACGAATATTGGAAAGACGTTCACTGAGGCTTTCGAGTAGCTGGCTTGTTGCAAAACCGGCGCTGCGGCGCCGGTTTTCGTTTTCAGGCTAGGCGTCGTCTTCGCGTAGGTGTAGATTGTTGCAAAAGCGTGGCGGCAAGCCACCGCAGCCGCCGACATCGGCTCCCAGGGGCGTGGGATACAGAGGGAACTCGCAGCATGGTCTTGAATCCGCGATCGCGTACTGTTTTGACGCTGTATTCTTCGCGCGACGACGTGCAGTGCCATCGTGTCCGCCTCGTGCTGGCGGCGAAGGGAGTGGCCTACGATTTCGTCGCGGTCAACCCGACTTCGCCGCCCGAAGACCTCGTCGATCTCAATCCCTATCACAGCGTGCCGACTCTGGTCGACCGCGACCTCGTCCTCTACGAAACAGGCGTGATCTGCGAATACCTCGACGAGCGCTATCCGCATCCGCCGCTGATGCCGATCGACCCGCTCTCTCGCGCGCGCTTGCGCCTGGGAATGGTGCGCATGGAGCGCGATTGGTATCCATTCGTCGAGCAGATTGCAGCCGGTGGCCGTCCCGCCGATGCCGCGCGCAAACGTCTGCGCGAAACCCTGCTCGCAAGCCTGCCATTGTTCAAAGCGGCAAAGTTTTTCCTCAATCCGGAAATGAGCCTCGCCGATTGCGCGCTCGCACCGCTGATCTGGCGCCTGCCGAGCCTCGGCGTCGAGTTGCCGCGCGAAGCGCGTGTGATCGACGACTACGGTGAGCGTATTTTCCGTAACCCCGGTTTCACCCGCAGCCTGACTGAAGAAGAGAAAGCATTGCGCGCTTGATTGCGCGCGAGATAACACCATGACCGCCGCCACGATGACCTCCAACCGCCCGTACCTGCTGCGTGCCATGTACGAGTGGATCGCCGACAACGGCCTGACGCCGTACATCCTCGTCGACGCCAATGCGCCCGGCGTCAAGGTGCCGAAGAGCTCGATCAAGGACGGCCGCGTCGTGCTCAACGTCGCCTCGCGTGCGGTCGCCCAGCTCGAACTCGGTAGCGATCGAGTGCGTTTCATGGCGCGCTTTGCCGGCGTTTCCCAGGTGGTCGAGGCGCCAATCAGCGCAGTCCTGGCGATTTACGCGCAGGAGAACGGCCAGGGCATGATGTTCCCGGCCGAGGATCAGACAGCTGCGCAGCCGCCTGAGTCGACAGACGCACAAACCGCAACGGTCGCGCCTTCGGACCCGGCGCCGAAGAAGGGCCCGCATCTGCGCGTCGTGAAGTAGTGCAGTTCTCAGTTCACGCGCCGGGGTAGTTCGATCACGTTCGAGCCGCGCACGACCGGATGCGCTTCGGCAACAGGCAGGCTCCATGCGAGCAGGCGGCCGTCGAGCATCGTCAGGCTGCCGCGGTGGCGGTCGTGGCCGTCGATGCTGACTTCGAAACGATAGTTGCGACGCAAGCGCAAATGGCCGTCGCCATTGCGGGTGAATCCGAAGCCGGCCAGCGACACGCTTTGGTCCAGCAGCTGCACGCCTGCTTTTGCGCAAAGATCGTGCCCGAGTGCGCGCGCAAGGTCGCGTGCCTTGAGTGCGTTCTGCCACAGCGCAAGTGCAACAAGCAGTGAAATTACGGCAAGCATCGGACCGATCATCGCATTAGTGTATCCGTTGATGCCGGCCACCGGTACGAACACGACCGTGCTGCTGCGCCTTCGATTCAGCTCCCCGCCTTGCGTCGAGGCGGTCGCTGGGCAATAATGCGCGCCCCGCGCGATCCGCGCCGGGTCCAGCGACGCCGCGACAGCGTCCTGACGGGCGGTTAGCTCAGCGGTAGAGCATTGCCTTCACACGGCAAGGGTCGCAGGTTCGATCCCTGCACCGCCCACCACATATACAAATCGCTGCAAACAAAACCCGTGCATTGCGCGGTTTTTGCTTCCAGCGGTAACTTATCTCCGCTTCTGATCTTCGCTTCCGCGTTTCTTTGATTCGCTTTTCCCAAAGCGCACCATTTTTCGCAACGCATCCCCAATCATCCCGAGCGACGTCTTCACCGCATCGACCGACCAATCGAGCACGCGGCGTTCGTCGACGCCGCTGAACGCGCGCATCACGTCGGGCATGCCGGTGATCGGCGCGTCCTTCCATTTCGCCACGGCCTGCGCGCGCTTGCCGATCGCGTAGGTCACGCTGGCATTGCTTACCGCCGATGAGACGATACCGGCGATCGGCACGAAGCGCCGCGTCACCACGCCGCCGAGGCGTCCGGCCAGGCGATGCAGCACGCCGCGCACGAGGACGTCGCCGGCGATACTCGCGCTCGTGCCCATGGTCTGCACGCGCGTGATCAACTGCTCATGTAGGGCCGCGGGCAACTTGAGCGAGTACAGCGCGAACGTGTCTTCGACCAGCTCGCGCTGCACGCGCGCGAGGAATTTCGCGTCGAGCACCTCGCCGAAGACGAAACCGAGCACGCGACCGAGGCCCGGAATTGCCTCGATCGCCGCGGTCAGCGCGCCGGTCAGCGCGGCGCGCGTGACCTTGCGCCGCAGCAGGGCGACGAATTGCGCGTCGGGGTCGTCTGCGCGTATGGCGGCGATTTGCGTGCCCGTCCTGCGTACGGGCAGTTGCTCCTGCGGTTCGCGTTTGCTGCGTGGCATGGCCGCATGCTAGCGGAAATCGCGCCTTCTCGCGTCGCATGGCGATGCGGTCATGTGTAGGCAAGGCGGGCGCCACGATCCTGAGTTATTCTTGAGCGTTGACTGATTGCCTGGTTTGCCATGTCCGAACTCGCCGCCCATCTCGATCGCCACGATACGATTCGCGCCGTGAACTACGCCGACGGCGTCCTGCGCCTGCTCGATCAGCGCGAGCTGCCGTTCACGGAGGCGCACATCGAGTGCCGCAACGCGATCGAAGTGGCGAAAGCGATCAAGGACCTCGTCGTGCGCGGTGCGCCGGCGATCGGCATCGCCGCGGCCTGGGGCGTCGTGCTGCAGGCAGGGTTGCTTGAAGGTGCGGGCGAGCCTGTCAGCATCGCCGCGCTCGACTCGACCTTCGGCACCTTGAACGCCGCGCGGCCGACCGCGGTGAACCTCGCCTGGGCGCTCGCACGCATGCGTGCGACGCTGGCTGCAGCGAAGGACGATCCGCTGGGCGCGCTGACTGCGGAGGCACGTGCGATCCAGGACGAGGACCTCGCCGCCAATCGCAAGATGGGCGAGATCGGCGCGAGTTTCTTCGCCGACGGCATCGGCGTGCTTACGCATTGCAATACCGGGTCGCTCGCGACCGCCGGCTTCGGCACTGCGCTCGGCGTGATCCGTGCCGGTTACGCGGGCGGAAAGATCGCCCGGGTCTACGCCGGCGAGACGCGACCATGGCTGCAGGGGGCGCGCCTGACCATGTGGGAACTCGTGCGCGATCGCATTCCGGCGAAGCTGATCGCCGATTCGGCCGCCTCGCACCTGATGAAGTCGGGTGTGGTGCAGTGGGTCATCGTCGGCGCCGACCGCATTGCCGCGAACGGCGATACGGCGAACAAGATCGGCACCTATCAGCTCGCGATCAGCGCGAAGCGCCATGGCGTCAAGTTCATGGTCGTGGCCCCGTGGTCGACCGTGGACATGGCGACCAAGCATGGCGATGACATCGAGATCGAACTGCGCGATCCGGCGGAACTGCTCTCGATCTCGGGCAAGCGCACGGTCGTCGACGGCGCGGACGCATGGAATCCGGTATTCGATGTCACTCCGGCCGAGCTGATCGACGTCATCGTCACCGAGCGCGGCGCGATACAAAAGCCGTTCGGTCCAGGCTTGGCGAAGCTCGCGGGCGTGCAAGGCTGAGCGATGCGCCAGCTGCTTCTTTTCTGCGTCGGCGGCGTGCTCGGCTTCATCGTCGATGCGGGCGTGCTGCAGATTCTCGTCAGCGGTTTCGCCTGGGACCGCTTCAGCGCTCGCCTGATCTCGTTTCTCTGCGCGGCGACGGCGACCTGGCTGTTCAACCGCAATCTCACGTTCCAGGGCACGCGCAACCACTCGCGCTTCGGCGAATGGTGGCGCTACATCTTCGCGATGAGCGGCGGGTTTGCCTGCAATTTCGCCACCTATTCGGCGCTCGTGCTCGCCTTCGATGTGGATGGCGCGCATCTGCCGCTCGCCGTCGCCGCGGGCTCGGTGGCCGGGCTCGGCGTCAACTATTTCGCCTCGCGCTACTGGATTTATCGCAGCAAGCCGCAGGCTTAGGAATACGCGCCGTACTCTTTCGCCTGGTCGCTCGCGCTCGCGGAAACGATGGCGATTTTCGCCTTTCCCGACGCCGTCCGAACCGTGCATTTCGTTCTCTCGGAGTCGTCTTTCAACCGATTGAAATCACAAGGATTTTCCGGGTCGAAATTTCGCCGGAAGAACGCCTGCGTATGGTAGAATTATGACAGCTGAAATCGCCTGATTTCGCACCCGCGCGAAGCGTCGCGCCCAGCAGAAAAATACCGGGAAGAATTCCACGATGGCGGACCTGGCCAAAGAAATCATTCGCGTCAACATCGAAGACGAAATGCGGCAGAGCTACCTCGATTACGCGATGAGCGTGATCGTCGGTCGCGCCCTCCCGGACGTGCGCGATGGCCTCAAACCCGTACATCGCCGCGTGCTCTACGCGATGCAGGAATTGAACAACACCTGGAACCGCTCCTACATCAAATGCGCGCGCGTCGTCGGCGACGTGATCGGTAAATACCATCCGCATGGCGACCAGTCGGTGTACGACGCGCTCGTGCGCATGGCGCAGGATTTTTCGCTGCGCTATCCACTCGTCGACGGCCAGGGCAACTTCGGTTCCGTCGATGGCGACAACGCCGCGGCGATGCGTTACACCGAGTGCCGTCTCGATCGGCTCACCTCGGAAATCCTTTCCGATCTCGACAAGGAAACGGTCGACTTCCAGCCGAACTACGACGAGAAGGATCTCGAACCGACCGTGTTGCCCGCGCGCGTGCCGAACCTGCTGGTCAACGGCTCGGCCGGCATCGCGGTCGGCATGGCGACGAACGTGCCGCCGCACAATCTCACCGAGATCGTCGATGCGACGATCGCGCTGATCGACAATCCCGATCTCGGCTTCGATGAACTGTTGCGCCTCGTGCCGGGGCCGGACTTTCCGACCTACGGCATCATCAACGGTGCGGCCGGGATCATCGAGGCGTACAAGACCGGCCGCGGCCGCATCTACGTGCGCGCCAAGGCGGCGATCGAGACCGAAGACAATGGTCGCGAAACGATCATCATCACCGAACTGCCGTATCAGGTGAACAAGAAGCGATTGATCGAAGCGATCGCCGAGCTGCACAAGGAGAAGAAGCTCGAAGGCATTTCGCCCGACGGCCTGCGCGACGAGTCCGACAAGGACGGCATGCGCATCGTCATCGAAGTGCGCAAGGACACGCTGGCCGAAGTGCTGCTGAACAATCTCTACCAGCAGACGCAGATGGAGGTGACCTTCGGCATCAACATGGTCGCGCTCGTCGACGGCCAACCGCGCCTGCTCAACCTCAAGGACATCCTCGAAGCGTTCATCCGCCACCGCCGTGAAGTCGTCACCCGGCGCACGATTTTCGAATTGCGCAAGGCGCGCGACCGCGCGCATGTGCTCGAAGGCCTGACCGTCGCGCTCGCCAACATCGACGAGATGATCGAGTTGATCAAAACCTCGGCGTCGAGCGAGGAAGCCAAGGAGCGCATGCTCGCCAAGCGCTGGGAGCCGGGCTTGGTGCGCACGTTGCTCGCCGCGGCGGGCGCGGATGCGTCGAAGCCGGAAGATCTCGCGCCGAACGTCGGCTTGTCCGATATCGGCTACCAATTGTCCGAAGTGCAGGCACAGCAGATTCTCGAAATGCGTCTCGCGCGCCTGACTGGACTCGAACAGGAAAAGCTCACCGACGAATACAAGGAATTGCTCGGCGTAATCGCCGGCCTGATCGAGATCCTGATGGATCCCGATGTGCTGCTGCGCGTGATCCGCGACGAGCTGATCGAGATCAAGACGCAGTACGGCGACGCGCGCCGCACCGTGATCCAGGCCAGCCAGGAAGACCTCGACGTGCTCGACCTGATCGCGTCCGAGGACGTGGTCGTCACGCTTTCGCACGCGGGCTACGCCAAGCGCCAGCCGACCACGGTCTATCGCGCGCAGAAGCGCGGCGGCAGGGGTCGTTCGGCGACCGCGATCAAGGAAGAGGATTTCGTCGAGAAGCTTTGGGTCGTCAACACGCACGACACGCTGCTCGCGTTCACGAGCCTGGGCCGCGTGTACTGGCTCAAGGTGTACAAGATTCCCGAGGCCGGCCCGAATTCGCGCGGCCGCCCGATCGTCAACCTGCTGCAGCTCGAAGAGGGCGAGAAGGTGCAGGCGATCCTGCCGGTGCACGAGTATCGCGAAGACCATTATGTCTTCTTCGCCACGCGCAACGGCACGGTGAAGAAGACGCCGCTGACCGAGTTCGAATTCCAGTTGCAGAAGGGCAAGGCGGCGATTTCGCTCGACGAGGGCGATGCACTCGTCGACGTGCAGCTCACCGACGGCACGCACGACGTCATGTTGTTCGCCTCGAACGGCCGCACCGTGCGCTTCGCCGAAGACGAGGTGCGCGCGATGGGGCGCGGCGCCAGCGGCGTGCGCGGCATCCGCCTCGCTGCAGGCGCGCAGGTCGTCTCGCTGCTCGTCGTCGAGCATGCCGCGGAACAAGGCGGCGACGAGGAGGAGGCGATCGAAGCGGCCGAGGGCCAGGCGCTTGCCGAAGAGCCCGCATCACCGTCGGAAACCTACGTGCTCACCGCGACCGAGCGCGGCTACGGCAAGCGCACGCCGCTGTCGAAGTACCCGCGCAAGGGTCGCGGCATCCAGGGAGTCATCGGCATCCAGTGTTCCGAACGCAATGGCAACCTCGTCGGTGCGGTGGGATTGGACGAAGCACACGAGGTCATGCTGATCTCGAACCAGGGCACGCTCGTGCGCACACGCGCGAGCGAAATCGCCAAGGTCGGACG
This sequence comes from Rudaea cellulosilytica DSM 22992, assembly GCF_000378125.1. Classification (GTDB taxonomy): domain Bacteria; phylum Pseudomonadota; class Gammaproteobacteria; order Xanthomonadales; family Rhodanobacteraceae; genus Rudaea; species Rudaea cellulosilytica. Next base: position 49,651 of record NZ_KB899245.1, read on the forward strand.
CAATACGCAGGGTGTGACCCTGATTCGCTTGCCAGCCGATGAATCGCTTGTTGGTGTTGTAGCGATCGACTCGATCGGTGCCGAAGAGGACGAGGCCGGTGAAGCGGATGTCGCTGTGGCAATCTTGCCGCCTCCTGCGGAGTGAAGTGCATGTAGGCTGGGCTGACAAGCCCAGCCTACATGTGGCGTGATCAGATCACCGCGAGCATCGACGCCGCGTCAGAGACTTTGAACTCGCCAGGCGCCTCGAGATTCAATGCCTTGACCACGCCATCGTCGGCATACAGCGCAAAGCGCTTGCCGCGCATGCCGAGGCCGAACGCGGTGCCGTCCATTTCGAGGCCGAGCGCCTTGGTGAACGCGCCGTTGCCGTCGGCGAGCATCCACAGGCCTTCGGGCACGTGCTGGTTCTTCGCCCACGCGTCCATGACGAAGGCGTCGTTAACCGCGATGCAGGCCACGTCCACGTTCTTGCCCTTGAACTCCGCGAATTTTTCCACGTAGCCGGGCAGATGCTTGGCCGAGCAGGTTGGCGTGAACGCGCCGGGCACGGAGAACAGTACGACCTTCTTGCCCTTGAAAATCTCGTCCGTATTGACCGCCTGCACGCCGTCCTTGAGGTAGTTGAGGGTGACGTTGGGGAGGGTGTCGCCTACGGCGATGGTCATGGCTCTGGTCCTTTCAGGTTGTGGGTGTCGATCATAAGGCTTAACCCGCAGCAACTTCATCCCTTGAAAAGATTTCGGCCATCCGCATTTTTCTTGCCAGCGGGCAATCGGCCCGAATCACTTCAGGAAAAGATATGACCATCACCCACTATCAGAACTGGCTGCGCCCGCATCACCGCCATTTCTTCGTCAACCACCAAGATGCGAACTCGTGGACGCCGCGCGTCGACGTGCGCGAAGAAGACAATCGCTACGTTATCGTTGCCGACATCCCCGGCGTGGACTCGAAGGACATCGAGATCAGCATGGACAAGAGCGTGCTGACGATCAAGGGCGAGCGCAAGTCGGAGACGATCGCCGAGAACGCGAAAGTGACGCGCGTCGAGCGCCGCCAAGGTGCCTTCGAGCGCAGCTTTGCGCTGCCGGACAGCGCCGATGCAGACGCGATCACGGCCAGCGGCAAGAACGGTGTTCTCGAGATCGCGATCCCGAAGAAGGCGCAGGCGGCGCCGCGCAAGATCGTGGTGAACTGAGTTTCTCGAAGCCTCGTTGTTGACACAACCCGCGGTCAGCTATGCTGGCCGCGGGCGTTTCCGTTTTTCGCCGTCATCTCGACATGGACAGCCGGACTGCGAAGGCAGGATGCCGAAGCGAACATTCGCGCAGCGAATGGCCCGAAGGGCATGCCGCAGGAGCGGCATGTAATCCAGACCGCCGGGATGACGAGCTGGCGTCCTCTCCAATTGTTGACCGCTAACGCGAATCACGCATGCAATTCAAAGACTACTACGACATCCTCGGCGTCAAGCCCGGCGCGACCGAAGCGGAGATCAAGACCGCTTATCGCAAGCTCGCCAAGAAATACCATCCGGACGTGAGCAAGGAGGCCGGCGCCGAGGAGAAGTTCAAGGCAGTCAACGAGGCCTACGAGGCGCTGCGCGATCCCGCGAAGCGCAAGGCCTACGACCAGATCAAGGCGCAGGGTTACCGGCCCGGGCAGGAATACCAGCCGCCGCCGGATTTCGGTGGCGGGCAAGGTTTCGATTTTTCCGACGCGGGCGAAGGCGGGTTTTCGGATTTCTTCGAGTCGTTGTTCGGTGCCGGCGCGCGTCCAGGCCCCCGCGGTCGCACCGGTCCGCGCCGTGGTCGCGACGTGCAGGCGCGTGTCGAAATTCCACTCGCCACCGCGTTCAGAGGGGGTAAGGAGCGGATCACGCTGCGCGACGGCAGCGGCGACGAACGTACGCTCGAGGTGAAGATTCCCGCGGGCATCCTGCCGGGGCAGCAGATTCGCCTCGCCGGGCAGGGATCGCCAGGCTCGCAAGGCGCAGCGGCGGGCGACCTGCTGCTCGAAATCGCGCTCGGCGAGGACGGCCGCTTCCATCTCGATGGCCGCGACGTGTTGCTGACCCTGGCTATCGCACCATGGCAAGCCGCGCTGGGCGGCACGGTGACCGTGCCCACGCTGGCGGGCGACGTGGAGCTGAAGATTCCCGCCGGTTCCGACTCCGGCAAGAAGATGCGCTTGCGCGGCCGCGGCATGCCCGGCACTGTGCCGGGCGATCAGTTCGTGACGCTGCAGATCCACGCACCGCCCGCGCAGACCGACGCACAGCGTAAGCTTTACGAGCAGATGGCAAAGGAATTCGGCGAATCGGCCGTGCGCGTCTGAGCGAAGACAAATCTGATGTGATTAGAGCGGATCGAAAAAGCGCCGATGCGGATGGAGCGAATCAACGAACTCCATCCGCGCAAATCGTGGTTTGATTCGCGTCGCGCGCTCTATTGCCGATCAAGCCGCCGCGGGCAACAGATTCTTGATCGCCTGCATGAGTTCCTTCTCGTCGATCGGCTTGGTCACGTAGGCTTTCGCACCTTGGCGCATGCCCCAGACCTTGTCGGTTTCCTGGCCTTTGGTGGTGACGAGAATGACCGGGATATGCTTCGTCGTAGGCTCGCGCGCGAGCGTGCGCGTGGCCTGGAAGCCGTTGAGGTTGGGCATCACCACGTCCATGAGGATCAGGTCGGGGATTTCGCGCTTGGCGGTATCCACGCCAGCGGCACCATCCTCGGCCGTGGTTGCGAGATGGCCGAGTTTTTCGACGATGCGTTTGAGGCCCAGCAATTGCGTGGGCGAGTCGTCAACGATCAGTATGCGCGCCATGGACGGATGCCTGCCCCCTGCAGGATTGATTGAAGGTTGATTGTAGGCACAAGTTCTCGATTGCGACAGCGTTCCTGAATATGCGTGACGGACATCACTATTTTGCGATGTCCGCCACGCTCAAAGTTTGACCACGGTGCGACCAAACGAGCCGCCTGCGAGCATGGTGTCGAACACGGCCGGCAACCCGTCCAGGCCGACTTCGCGCGTGGCGATTCGGTCCAGATGCGCCGGTTTCCAGTCGCTCGCCAGATGTTGCCACACCGCATCGCGGATGTCGCGCGCCGTGCCTGCCGAGGCGATGCCGAGCAGGCTGACGCCGCGCAGGATGAAGGGCATCACTGTTGTCGCCAGCGCGGGATCGGCGGCGAGTCCGCAGCTGGCGATGTTGCCGTAGGGATGGATGACGCGGGTCAAGCCGGCGAGCATCTCGCCGCCGACGTTGTCGATTGCGCCAGCCCAGCGGCTCGTTTCGAGCGGGCGCTGGCCCCAGTACAGGTCCTTGCGCGAGATGCATTGTTTGGCGCCGAGCGCGATCAGGTCGTCGAAGTGTTCGAGCTTGCCGCTGATCGCATGCGCCTCGTAGCCAGCGCGCGTGAGGATGTCGATCGCGAGCGAGCCGACGCCGCCGGTCGCGCCGGTGACGACGATCGGCCCAAGCGAGGGTACTTGTCCATTTTGTTGCATTCTATACAACGACAGGCCGGCGGTGAAACCGGCCGTGCCGAGGATCATCGCCTCGCGCAGCGTCAGCCCTTTCGGCAGCGGAATCGTCCATTTCGATTCAAGTCGTGCGTATTGCGCATAGCCGCCGTCGCGCGTCTCCGACAGGCCGCAGCCGGTGACGAGCACCGCGTCGCCTTCCTTGAACTTCGCATCGCTCGACTCGACGACGTGGCCGGCGACGTCGATGCCGCCGACCAGCGGCGACTCGCGCAGGATCTTGCCCTTGCCGGTGCCGGCGAGCGCGTCCTTGTAGTTGATCGACGAGTAAGCGACCTTGATGACGATTTCGCCGGGCGAGAGGTCGTCGATCTTCAGTTGCTCTATGCCGGCGCGGTAGTTGCCTCGCTCGGCGTGGATGCGGAAGGCGGAAAAATTTTCGATGCTCATGCGTAGTCCTTTAGCTGCGTTCAAACAGAGCGATGCCCGACATGCGCCGCCAGGCTTCGCGGCGCGCGGCCGGCTGGAAGCGCGACAACCAGCGCCAGACGTATGCGCCGCGCATCGTGCGGTTGATGCGGAAGGATTCGTCCCAGGTCGAGCGGAACTCGGCTTCGCGCCAGCCTAGCGGCGCGAAGAAGGCAGTGCCTTCAGCGGGGCCGAACAGGAACGGCGCGTTGCCGTCGCGCAGTTTGGGCGACCAGCGGCGCTCGAGAAGCTTGAGCAGCATCGGCGAAGCGAGGTCGGCGAGCCACCAGCGGGCCTGCGCGGTTTCGTGCAGATCACGCGCGAGCTCGGCGACCTGCTCGGCTTCGAGGTAGATCAGCAGCCCTTCGGTGATCACCAGCAGCGGGCCTTGCGCGCGTGCATGCGCGAACACTTCGCGGCGCCGCTCGGCCACGCGCAGGTCGGCTTCGATTAAGTCCAACTTGCAGCGCGGGGTTTCTCCGGACATCTGTTCGCGGTAGTAGGCGACCATCTCCGGCATGTCCACATGCAGCCACTGCAGCGCAGTGGGCAAGTCGAGGCGGTAGGGTCGTGCGTCGAGGCCCGCGGCGAGATCGAGTACGCAGCGCACGCCTTCGCGCACACAGCGCTGCACGATCTCGTCGATGACGACCGTGCGCACGACCAACGGCCAACTCAGCGACTGACCGTTTGGAATCGAGGCAACGATGGCTTCCCCGCGCGCGCCGGCGAGGCGGCGCGCGTACGGATCTTGGAACAACGCATCGCGTCGCTCGCTCTCCATTGCGCGGTACACCGCCACCCAAAGCGCGGTGTCGGAAACGTTGCGGATCGGATTTGTCGCCATTGCGCGCTCCGCGACGCCGCGCCGATCAGTTCACCTTGTGAATCGCGCGCTTGTCGACCGCGAGCGCGGCCTCGTGCACGGCTTCGCTCAACGTCGGGTGCGCGTGGATGATGCGTGCGAGATCTTCGGCCGAGCCGTGGAATTCCATTGCGACGACGGCCTCGGCGATCAATTCCGACACACCCGGGCCAACCATGTGTACGCCGAGCAGGCGATCGGTTTCCGCATGCGCGAGCACCTTCACGAAGCCGGCGGTTTCGTTCATCGCGACGGCGCGACCGATCGCGGCGAACGGAAAGCTGCCGACCTTGTACGCGATGCCGGCCTTCTTCAGCTCGTCTTCGGTCTTGCCGGCCCAGGCGATCTCCGGCTCGGTGTAGATGACCCACGGGATGTAGTCGTAGTTGACGTGGCCCGGCTTGCCGGCGATCAGCTCGGCGACGGCGATGCCTTCCTCGAAACCCTTGTGCGCAAGCATCGGCCCACGCACGCAATCGCCGACGGCCCAGACGCCGTCCGCGGTGGCGTGGCAGTGTTCGTCGACGACGACGCGGCCGCGCTCGTCGAGTTGCACGCCGGTGCCTTCGGCGAGCAGGCCATTGGTCGCCGCGCGGCGACCGACGGCGACGAGCAGCTTGTCGACGACGAGCTTCTGTTCGCCCTTGGCATCGGTGTAGGTGACCTCGACCGTGTTGCCCTTGACCTCGGCCTTGCTGACTTTGGCGCCGAGCTTGATGTCGAGGCCCTGCTTGGCGAATTCCTTCGCGGCGACCTTGGCCACGTCCTTTTCGGCCGCGGCGAGGAAATCCGGCAGCGCTTCGAGGATGGTGACTTCGGCGCCGAGACGGCGCCAGACGCTGCCGAGTTCGAGACCGATCACGCCGGCGCCGATCACACCGAGGCGCTTCGGCACCACGTCGAAGTCGAGCGCGCCGGCATTGTCGACGATGGTCTTGCCGTCGAACTTGGCGAACGGCAGTTCGATCGAGGTCGAGCCCGCAGCGAGGATGATGTTCGGCGCGGTCAGTTCGTTGCTCGTACCATCGAAGCGCTTGACGCTGACGACCTTGTTCGGCAGCAGCGTGCCGAAGCCGTCATAAGCGGTGATCTTGTTGCCTTTGAACAGCAAGGCGACGCCGCCGGTGAACTGTTTGACGATCTTGTCCTTGCGCCCGACCATCGTGCCGACGTCGATCTTTGCATCCTTCGTCGTGATGCCGTGCACGTCGAAGTGCTGGGTCAGGTTCCAGAACTGCTTGGACGAGTCGAGCAGCGCCTTCGATGGAATGCAGCCGACATTGAGGCAGGTGCCGCCGAGCGCGAGCTTGCCGTCCTTGCCCTTGAAGTTGTCGATGCACGCGGTCTTGAGGCCGAGCTGTGCGGCGCGGATCGCCGCGTGATAACCGGCGGGACCGCCGCCGATGACGATGACGTCGAATTGGTCTGCCATGGAAATTCCAGTGAGTGGCTGTCGCCGATTTTGGGAAGCGGGTGAATCCGATATGGAGCACCGGGGAGCCGTTATCCAGCTCCCCGACGACGGATTCCGCTTACATGCCGAGCAACATCCGCTGCGGATTCTCGAGCTGGTTCTTGATGTCGACGAGGAACAGCACCGCATCCTTGCCGTCGATGATGCGGTGGTCGTAGCTGATCGCGACGTACATCATCGGCGCGGCGATCACCTGGCCGTTCTCGACGATCGCGCGTTCCTTGATCGCGTGCATGCCGAGGATCGCGCTCTGCGGCGGATTGACGATCGGAGTGGAGAACAGCGAGCCGAACGTGCCGCCGTTGGTGATCGTGAACGTGCCGCCCTGCAGGTCATCGAGGGTGAGGCCGCCTTCGCGTGCCTTCTTGGCGAAGCCGGCGATCGCCTTCTCGACGTCGGCGAAGCCCATGTTCTGCGCATCGCGCAGCACCGGAGTGACCAGACCCTTGTCGGTCGACACGGCGACCGAGATATCCTGGTAGGCGTGATAGATGATGTCGTTGCCGTCGACCGAAGCGTTGACGATCGGATGACGCTTGAGCGCTTCCGCCGCGGCCTTGACGAAGAAGCTCATGAAGCCGAGCTTGATGCCGTTGGCCTTCTCGAACTGCTCGCCGAGTTCCTTGCGCATCGCCGCGACCTTGGCGAGGTTGATCTCGTTGAACGAGGTCAGCATCGCGATCGAATTCTTCGACTGCATCAGGCGCTCGGCGATTTTTGCGCGCATGCGCGTCATCGGCACGCGCTCCTCGGTGCGCGGACCCGACGGCGCCTTCGCCGTCGCCGCGGCGGCCGCGGGTGCCGGCGCGGATTTGCCGCCCGCACTGATGTAGTTGACGAGGTCTTCCTTGGTCACCGCGCCGCCGCGGCCGGTGCCGGCCACCTTGGACGGATCGATCTGGTTCTCGGTTGCGACGCGGCGGCCGGCCGGGGAGAGTGCATCGACGCCGGCGGCAGCGGGAGCGGCGCTCGGTGCCGGTGCGGGCGCAGGTGCTGCCTTCGTGGCGGGCGCAGCGGCGGCGGGAGCGGAAGCTGAAGCGGCGGCGCCTTCCTCGAGGATGGCGAGCACCTGCTGGCTGGTCACCGTTGCGCCGGTGTCGAACCTGATTTCCTTGAGCACGCCGTCGGCCGGCGCCGGTACCTCGAGCACGACCTTGTCGGTTTCGAGATCGACGAGGTTTTCGTCGCGCTTGACCGCGTCACCCGGCTTCTTGTGCCAGGTGGCGATCGTCGCGTCGGCGACCGATTCGGGCAGTACCGGAACTTTGACTTCGAGCGTCATTTTCTGTCCTTTGTGGAATTGTATACTTCTAGAAATCGTCCAACTTTCCCGCGCGTGCCATTGCGCACGCGCAGGTGAAGCGAATGTTCAATCCGCCGAATAGTCATCGCCCGGCGACTTGACCAGTGCATCCTCGACGAGCTTGGCCTGCTCTGCGATGTGGGTGTTCAAGTGGCCGCAGGCCGGCGCCGGAGAGCGTGTGCGGCCGGCGTAGTGCAGCGTGTGCTCATCGCCGATGCAGGCGGCGAGGTGATGTTTGATCTGATACCAGGCGCCCTGGTTCTGCGGCTCTTCCTGGCACCAGACGACTTCCTGCACGTTCGGATACTTGGCCAGTTCGGCCTGTACCTGCGTGCGCGGGAATGGATAAAGCTGCTCGACGCGCACGATGGCGACATCGCTCAGCTTGCGCTTGGCCGCTTCCTGGATCAGGTCGTAGTAAACCTTGCCCGAGCAGAACACCACGCGCTTGACCGCTTTCGCGTCCTTTGCGGTCGAATCGGCGATGACGAGCTGGAAGCTGCCGTTGGCGAGATCGTCGAGCGAGGAGGTGGCGAGTGGATGGCGCAGCAGCGACTTCGGCGTCATCACCACGAGCGGCTTGCGCACGTCGCGCAGCATCTGCCGGCGCAACAGGTGGAACATCTGTGCGGGCGTGGTCGGCACGACGACCTGCATGTTGTCGAGTGCGCACAGTTGCAGGTAGCGCTCCAGGCGCGCCGAGGAGTGCTCGGGTCCCTGGCCTTCGTAGCCGTGCGGCAGCAACAGGACCAGGCCAGAGAAGCGCGACCACTTCGCCTCGCCCGAGGAAATGAACTGGTCGATCACGACTTGCGCACCGTTGGCGAAGTCGCCGAACTGCCCTTCCCAGAGCACGAGCGTGAGTGGCTCGGAAGTCGAGTAGCCATACTCGAACGCCATCACCGCTTCTTCGCTGAGCAACGAATCGATCACGTTGACGGTGGCGCCGTCGCGCACCTTGGTCAGCATGGTGATGTCGCGGCCGCTGTTCTGATCGTGCAATACGGCGTGGCGATGCGAGAACGTGCCGCGGCCGACATCCTGGCCGACCAGGCGCAGGTCGTAACCCGCGTCGATCAGCGTGGCGTAGGCGAGGTTCTCGGCGAAGCCCCAATCCATCGCCTGCGCGCCGGCGGCCATCTTGGCTCGCGCCTCGTAGACCTTGCCGACTTGCGCCTGCAGGGTGAAATCCTTCGGCACGTCGAGGATCTTTGCGTTGAGCGCGGCGAGCTTGTCCTTGGCCACGCCGGTATCGACCGCTTGGTCGAGCGAGGCGTTGAGGTGGCGCGTCCAGTCGATCGCGAATGAATCCTTGAAATTCGGATCGAGCGCGGGAATCGGCTGTCCGGCTTCGAGCTTGGCGCGATAGGTATCGATGAGTTCCTGTGCATCGCCGCCGGCGATAACGCCCGCGGCTTCGAGCTGCTTGGCGTAGAGCTCGCGCGCCGGCGGCCGCGCCTTGATGATCTTGTACATCAATGGCTGAGTCGCCGAAGGTTCGTCGGCCTCGTTGTGGCCGTGGCGGCGATAGCAGACGAGGTCGATGACCACGTCGCGCTTGAACTTCGCACGGTAGTCGAAGGCGAGGCGGGTGACGAACAGCACCGCTTCGGGGTCGTCGCCGTTCACATGGAACACCGGCGCGTTGACCATCTTCGCGACGTCGGTGCAGTACAGCGTCGAGCGCGTGTCGTGCGGGTTCGAGGTGGTGAAGCCGACCTGGTTGTTGATGACGATGTGGATCGTGCCGCCGACGCCGAAGCCGCGCGTCTGCGACATGTTGAACAGCTCCATGTTGACGCCCTGGCCGGCGAAGGCCGAGTCGCCATGGATCAATACCGGCAGTACCTGGTGGCAATCGGCGTCGTTACGATGAGTCTGGCGCGCGCGCACGGAGCCGGCGACGACCGGATTGACGATTTCCAGGTGCGAGGGGTTGAACGCGAGCACGACATGCATGGTCTTGTCGCCGCTCTTCACATCGGCGGAGAAGCCCATGTGGTACTTGACGTCGCCCGAGTGCGCGGGATTGTCGTCGTGGTCGAACTTCTGCTCGAACTCGTCGAACAGCTTCTGCGGCGCCTTGCCGAGGATGTTGACGAGCACGTTGAGGCGGCCGCGGTGGGCCATGCCGATGACCAGGTCCTTGACGTCGTTGGCCGCACCGCGCTTGACCAGTTCGGCCACCATCGGAATCAGGCTGTCGCCGCCTTCGAGCGAGAAACGCTTCTGGCCGACGTACTTGGTGTGCAGGTAACGTTCGAGGCCGTCGGCTTGGACAAGATGCCCGAGCAGCTTCTTCTGCTCTTCCACCGCGAGTCCGAAATTGCCGCCCGCACTTTCGAATTGCTGATGCACCCAGCGCCGCTCGTCGGCGTCGCGGATGTGCATGAACTCGGCGCCGATGCTGCCGGCGTAGGTCTTCTTCAGGCGCTCGACCAATTCGCCGAGCTTGAGCTTGGGCGGACCGCCGAGGAAGCCGGTGTTGAACTCGGTGTTCATGTCGACCGCGCCGAGGCCGTGCCACGACGGGTCAAGATCGGGCGCGCCCGGGCGCGGCAGCAGACCGATTTCCTCAAGGTCGGCGACCGGGTAGGTGCCTTCCATGTTGAGCGGATCGAGTTTGGCGGCGAGGTGGCCGCGCGAGCGATACGCGGTAACGAGACGCGAGACGCCGGTCTGCTTGTTGCTGACCGCGTCGGTCAGCTGGCCCGCGGCGAGCATGATGGCGCGGCCATTGACCTTCTGCGCCTGCTCGATGCGCACGACTGCGTCGCCGTGCGGCTGGTCGCCGGCCTCGCGGCCCTTGAAAGTGTCGAAGTATTTCTTCCACTCGGGTGCGACCGAGGAAGGGTCGCGCAAGTAGTTGTCGTACAGATCCTCGATGAAGGCGGCATTGCCGCCGGAAAGAGGCGAGGACTCGGAGAATTCCTTGAGGAGATTGGCGCTCACGCTGGCATACCGGCATTGGGGGCGGGCGCGACCGTACCTGTGACACAGCGGCCAAGAAGGCAGCCGATCGCGGGTCGCGAATTATACGCTAGGTATGGGGATTGGACATTAATTCCCTGAAAGGTTGCCTGTCGCTGATGGATCTCTCACGAGGCCTGCTTGGGCTAAGGCGATTATTCTCACGCGTGTGCAATCGCGCATGCCTCCGCTACAATCGCAGATATTCGATAGATGGCGTAACGTCGCGCTCCGGCGCGGCTGGACGAGGTGCGAGCGGGAACATGCGGGTATTGGTAAGTAACGACGACGGCGTGGAAGCACCAGGCATCGCGGTGCTCGCGCGCACGCTTTCTGCCGCAGGCGAGGTCATCGTCGTCGCGCCCGACCGCGACCGCTCCGGCGCGAGCAATTCGCTGACCCTTGATCAGCCGATCCGCGTGGTCAAGCTGGACGACAACCGCTACCGCGTCGCCGGTACGCCGACCGACTGCGTGCACCTCGCGCTTTGCGGCATGCTCGACAAGGATCCCGACATCGTCGTTTCCGGCATCAACAATTCGGCCAATCTCGGCGACGACGTGATTTATTCGGGCACGGTCTCCGCGGCCATGGAAGGGCGCTTCCTCGGCCTGCCCGCGATCGCGGTCTCGCTCGTCACCGTGGAAGGCAGCGGCCATCATTATGACAGCGCCGCGCAGGCCGCGCTCGCGATCATGCGGCGCCTGGTCGTCGATCCGCTGCCGGCCGACACCATCCTCAACGTCAACGTGCCCGACCTGCCCTGGCACGAGCTGCGCGGGTTTGCGGTCACGCGCCTTGGCAAGCGCCATCGTTCGGCGCCGTGCATCCGCCAGGTCGATCCGCGCGGGCGGCCGCTATGGTGGATCGGGCCGGCGGGCGAAGTCGACGACGATGGCCCCGGCACCGATTTCCACGCGGTGCGCGACCACTACATCTCGATCACGCCAATCCACGTCGATCTGACCCGTTTCCAGGCGCTGGAAAAAGTTTCGAGTTGGGTGAACTCACTGTCGCTGGCGCCGGATGCGGCCGCGTGATGATGACCCAGCGGTTGACTCCGGAAGCGCGCGGCTTGGGCATGACCAGCCAGCGCGCGCGCGATCGCCTCATCCTGCGGCTGCAGGAGCAGGGTATCGCCGACCGGCGCGTGCTCGACGTGATGCGCAGCCTGCCGCGCCATCTGTTCATCGAGGAGGCGCTCGCGTCGCGCGCCTACGAAGACACCGCATTGCCGATCGGCCAGGCGCAGACGATCTCGCAGCCGTATGTCGTTGCGCGCATGACCGCAGCGCTGATCGAGCGCGAAGTGCCGAAGAAGGTGCTCGAGGTCGGTACCGGCTCGGGCTACCAGGCCGCTGTGCTCGCCGCACTCGTGGAAAACGTCTACACGGTCGAGCGCATCGACGAGCTGCTGCGCAACGCGCGCCGGAGGTTCCGTAAGCTCGGTTTCGACAACATCCGTTCGAAACATGCTGATGGCAAGCTCGGCTGGGCCGAGCATGCGCCGTACGATGCGATCATCTTGACCGCCGCGGACGACGCACTGCGCGAGGAACTATTCGACCAACTCACGCCGGGCGGCGTGCTCGTCGCCCCGGTCGGCAAACCGGGCGTGCAGAAGTTGCTGCGCTACCGGTTGGTCGAAAAGGAGCAGGGCGCGATGTGGGTTGGCGAGTCGCTCGGTGATGTCAGTTTCGTGCCGCTGCTCGGCGGTTTGGTGTAATTCGCAACGCCGAGCGAACAAGCCTGCACTTTAGAATCGGACGCGGACGTATTGGAATGCTGTCGCGCGAGACGCGCGACAGTCGCGCCCCACGAAAGGAATAACGTTTTGAAATTGTTCAAACCCCTCTACGAAAAAGCGCTGGTCTGGGCCAAGCATCCGCTCGCCGAGCGTTACCTGATGGGCATCAGCTTCGTCGAGGCCTTCATCTTCCCGCTGATGCCGGAAATCATGCTTGCGCCGATGACTCTGGGGAAGCCGGAGCGCTGGGCCCGTTATGCGAGCCTGAGCCTGCTCTTTTCCACATTGGGGTCGATCATCGGCTATCTGATGGGCCATTACGGCTTCGAACTCTTGCGGCCGTTGCTCGATGATCTCGGCTGGCTGCCGGCCATCGATGGTTACGTCGCCAAGCTGCGCGGGCTCGGCGGCTGGGAAGTATTCTGGCTGCTCGTCGGCGGAGGCTTCCTGCCGATCCCGATGAAGATCATCGCCTGGTCGTCGGGCATCGTCGGCGTGCCGATATGGGCATTTCTCGCCGCGATGATCGTCGGCCGCGGCAAGCGTGTGTACCTGCTCTGCGGTGCGATCCGCCTCGGTGGCGAGAAGGCCGAGCAAACCGTACATAAATGGATCGAATGGATCGGCTGGGGATTGCTTGCCTTGGTCGTGCTTGCCGTGGTGTATTTCAAATTCCTGCATCACTGATGCAGCCGTGCGGCGTGCTTTTCCGATGATGTCGACGACGATGGCGATTACTGCGCATCCGCGCTCCCGCACCACGTTCGCCGTGCTTGCCGTGGCAGCGCTGGTATTGGCCGGCTGCGCCTCCGATCCGGCCGATGTCGAGGATCGTTCGATCGGCGAATCGCCGTCGCTGCAGGCGCCACCGCCCGTGCGCGCGAGCACGCCGGGCGGCAGCTATCGTGTAGTCAAGGGCGACACGCTGTATTCGATCGCGTTCAAGCGTGGCCTCGATTATCGCGACGTGGCGCAGTGGAACGGCATTGCAGCGCCGCAGTACAAGATTCTCGTTGGCCAGGAACTCCGTTTCAGCCCGCCGGGCATGCAAACCGCGTCGGTCGACACGCATCCGGCGGCCGTGGCTGCGCCGCACGAGATGACCGCGCAGGCTCCGGTGCCGGCCGCCAATCCCGCGGTCGCTGCACCGGCGCCGTCGGCGCCGAAAAGCACGAGCATGTTCGAGGATGTGCCAAACGAGCCCGCGCCGCCGCCGATCGAACAGGCCGCAGCGCCAACTTCAGCCTTGGCATCGAAGCCACAGCAACCGGTCACGCTCGCGCAACCTCCTGCAGCGCCCGTGATCGCCGCCACGCCGCCGCCGGTCGCGGCGCCTGCGGCCAAGAATGTTGCCGAGTCGCCACCATCGAAGCCGGCAAACGAGTCCGCATCGTCCAATGTCGGCGGCATCACCTGGCATTGGCCGAATGGCGGCAAAGTGGTCGGCACCTTCGTCGCCGGCGATCAGACCAAGCAAGGCGTCGACATCGCCGGCTCCGCGGGCGATCCGGTGCAGGCCGCCGCAGATGGCGATGTCGTCTACAGCGGCAACGGCCTGCTGGGCTACGGCGAACTGATCATCGTCAAGCACAACGCGAGCTTCCTCTCCGCTTACGGCCACAACCGCAAGCGCCTCGTTGCCGAGGGCGACAAGGTGCGTGCCGGCCAGCAGATCGCCGAGATGGGCTCGAGCGCGAGCTCGCGCGACGAGTTGCATTTCGAGATTCGCAAGAACGGCAAGCCGGTCAATCCGCTCGATTTCCTGCCGCCCCGGTAGCACACAGCGCTTTCGTCGCACATGTCCGCGCCGAATCGCGTCCGAAAGTCTTTGGCTCTTGATCCTCGAAGTTCTATGCTAGTTCGATGAATGCGGATCCGCGCGCCGACGACATCGAATCGGACGAACTGCTCGAGCTGATCCAGGCGGTCGAACCGCAGCAGGACGACGAGGCGCGCGATTCGACCAGCGCCTATCTGAACGAAATCGGCTTGATCCCGCTGCTCGACGCGGACGACGAGCAGCGCCTCGCCGAGCGCGTGGCCGAAGGCGATGCCGATGCGCGCAGGCGCATGATCGAGGCCAATCTGCGCCTCGTCGTTTCGATCGCACGCGGTTACGTCGGCCGTGGCGTGCCGCTGCTCGATTTGATCGCCGAGGGCAATCTCGGGCTGATTCGCGCGGTGGAGAAATTCGATGCGTCGCGTCGCCTGCGCTTTTCTACCTACGCGACCTGGTGGATTCGCGACGGCGTGCAGCACGCGCTGATGAGCCAGGGCCGCACCGTGCGTCTGCCCGTGCACGTGCTGCGCGAATTCGCCCAGGTGCTGCGCGCGCGCCGCCAACTCACGCACGAACTCGAACGCATGCCGAGCATCGACGAGCTCGCGCGCCATCTCGGCAAGAGCGGTACCGACGTCGCCGGCCTGTTCACCCTGACCGACCGCATTTCCTCGCTCGATGCGCCGCTGTCGGCCAGCGACGACCGTGCGCTGATCGAACAGTTGATCGTCGATGATGCCGGCGCGACGATGACACGCGCAGCCCTCGACCCGCGCAATTCCCGTATCGAGCATTGCCTGGAGCAGCTGCCGGAGCGACAGCGTCTTGTCCTGCAGCGGCGCTACGGACTCAACGACAGCGCCACGCAATCGCTCGCCGAGATCGCCGCCGAACTCGGCCTGACTCGTGAGCGCGTCAGGCAGATACAGAGTGAAGCGTTGGTGCGCCTGCGCGGACTGGTCGAGAGCGAGAACGTGGATCGCACGGACGGCGGTTAAGCGTCTTGCTCGACACGGCTTATTGCGCCTCGACGGCCGCGAGGCCAACTATCTCCGTCTCTGGTGCGCCCTGCAGCAAGCGCTTCTTCGCCGCCCATTGCGCGGCCTCGTCCATCGCCTCCAGCGCGACGAATTCGCCGGCGACCAGCGTCGCGATCGGCGCACCGTCGCGGTAGAGCACGCGCGCATTGGCGATATTCGGCACGCGTTCGCCGGCGAGCACGTGGCCGACGAGATTGAGCGGATCGGCGCCGCAGACGCCGACCAGGCTGCCGTCGCGCGGCCGATTGCGGATCGCGCGCAATGGCGCAATCGCCTCGGGCAGCGCGAACTGTTCACCGCTCAAACCGGCGATGAAGCGGCCGCCGCGAATCTCGCCGCGCGCTTCGAGTCGATGGCAGACGCGAAGCAACTCGCGCCATGGCGGCAGCCAAGCGGCTTCGCGCGCAACAAGGCGCCAGCAGATCAGGCCATAGCGCTTGAGCAACGTGCGCACGACGTGCTCCGCTTGTTCGGAATCGGCGCGCCCGTCTCTCGTAGATCGCGGCTTTGTGGAATTATCCACTCCTATACTTAGTCGGCGCAACAGCGACCAGCGTCCCGCGTCGGCGATGCCGAGCAGCGCGGTGCGGCGCCCGCGGCGCCGATGCGGCGAGGGTCGCCGCGAGGCTGGCACGAGCAGTGCGCGCAGGCCGGCGAAACTGTCGGAATTGATCCGACCCGCGGCGACGAGTTCGGCGAGCGCATCTTCGAGCTCGGTGTGCAGCAAATGCGTGGCGTCCGCCAGTTCGTCGAAGAACGAGGCGCCATGCTCGCGCAACGTGTCAGCCACCGCCTGCGCACGCGAGGACAATGCGGCCTGGTTGTTCTGCGCAGTCGCGCCGAGCGTATTCCACAGCGCGAGATTGCGCCGCTGCACGAGCACGATCGGCGTCGCACGCACGGGGCCGGAGGTGGTGCGTGGGCGCGGGTTTTGCTCGTCGTCTGCACGTGACGCGGGCGCACGCAAGCGCGTCCATACGACGCGTCCTGAGAGACACAGGTCGTCGAGCCAGGAAATTTCGTAGCCGGTCACGCGTGCGGGGAGAATTTCGTTCTCCCAGGCCGCGGCCGGCGCCTCGAAACCTTCAAGCTGGGCGAGCACGCCGGCGAGCGCATCAGGCCCGCTCACCTGCGTGCCCGGCGCGACGCGTTGCCACTCGAACAGGAAGCGCAGGTAGTCGCGCGGCTCGACCGGCTCGATCTCGCGGCGCAGGCGGTTGACCGTGTAGCGGTGGATGCGCGCGAGTAGATGGCGCTCGCACCATTCGACGGTGCTCGCGTCGTCGGTGAAGCGACCCTGCATGACGAAGCCATGGCGTTCGAGCGCGAGCAAGGCGAGGTCGATGTCGTTTTGCGCCACGCCGAGCGAGGTTGCGACATCGGCTGCAAGTACGGGTCCGAGCCCAGTCAGGCGCGCACGCACGATTTCAACCAGCGCATCCTCGCGCGTCCATTCGATCGCGGCGTATTCCTCGGGCGCGTCGACTGCAGGTTCGCAGCGCAAGTCGGGGAAGATCGCGACGAATTGCGGCAGGCGCTCGGCGGGAATGCAGATTTGCTTCCCTTCGCCAGGTGAGAGCAGGGGAGCTGAAAGCCGCGTTGCGCGGCGTTGCGCAACCAGCTGTTCGAACAGTTCACGCCACGATGATTTGTCGCGCATCTCCACATCGGTGACGAAACCCAGTCCCATCAATGCCTCGTGCAACTCGTCCGCATCGCGGGCCTCGGGCCATGCCTCCTCGCGCACCGAGGCGATCGCTTCGGCATCGAGCCGGCCGAAGTCGTCGGTCGTCTCGATATCGCCCCAGCGACGGCTCTGCACGGCCTGGGTGCGACGCTCCTCCAACGGTGCATCGTCGAGGAAGGCGTACGGCCGTGCGGTCAGAATCTCCGTGGCGAGCGGCGACGGCGCGGTGAGGTCTTTTGCAACAATGTGGATTTCTCCACTTTCGAGCATTTTTAGCAGGCGCAGCAGTGCATCGACGTCCATCGCTTCGTGCAGGCAGTCGTGCAGTGTCTGCGCGACGAGCGGATGGTCGGGAATCTGGCGTTCGCCGACGATGTTTTCGAGGCACGCGACCTGGTCGGGAAACACGGTCGCAAGCAGGTCCTCGCTCTTCATGCGTTGCAATTGCGGCGGTACCTTGCTGCCGCCCTGGAAGCGCGGCAGCGCGAGCGCGGTCACCGCGTTCCAGCGCCAGCGCAGGCCGAACATCGGCGCGTCGAGCAAGGCCTGGATCAGCACATGCTCGGCTGTGTTCGAATGCAGGTAACGCGAGACTTCGTCGAGCGGGAAGCTGTGGCTCGTCGACAGCGACAGCACGATCGCGTCCTCGGTCGCCGCGGCCTGCAATTCGAAGTTGAACGTGCGGCAGAAACGCTTGCGCAGGGCGAGGCCCCAGGCGCGGTTCATGCGGCTGCCGAACGGTGAGTGGATGACGAGCTGGGTGCCGCCGGATTCGTCGAAGAAGCGTTCCATCGCGAGCTGCGTCTGTGTCGGCAGCAGGCCGAGCGCGGCCTGAGTCGCTCCGAGATAGTCGACGATCTGGCGCGCGGCGGATTCGTTCAAGCCGACCTGCTCGCGCAGCCAGCGCTCGGCGGTATCGGAGCCGAATTCGAGTTGCGCGGAGACATCCTCGCGCAACCGCGACACGGCTTGCGAGAGTTCGTCGCTGCGCCCTGGCGCCTCGCCGAGCCAGAACGGCAACGTCGGCGGCGCGCCTTTAGCGTCCTCGACGCGCAATCGCCCGCGCTCGACGCGCAGCACGCGATACGAGGTGTTGCCGAGCTGGAAGATATCGCCGGCCATGCTTTCGACGGCGAAATCCTCGTGCACGGTGCCGATGCGCGAGCCTTGCGGTTCGAGCACGACTTCGTAGTCGGCGGTGTCGGGAATCGCGCCGCCCGAGGTGATCGCAGTCAGGCGTGCGCCGCGGCGTGCGCGCAGTACGCCGTTGACCGCGTCGCGATGAAGGTAGGCCGAGCGCGGCCCGCGCCGCGTCGTGTAGCCTTCGGCGAGCATGCGCAAGATGTCGCGATACGCATCCAGGCTGAGGTCGGCAAATGGATATGCGCGACGGATCGTGTCGAACAATTCCTGCTCGCTCCATTCGCGGCAGGCGACTTCGGCAACGATCTGTTGTGCGAGCACGTCGCGCGCGTCACGTTCGACCTGCAGCGTGTCGAGTTCGCCGCGGCGCACCGCATCGAGCAGAGCTGTGCATTCGACGAGATCGTCGCGCGACAACGGGAACAGGCGCGCCTTCGGTGTGCCGTCGACGGAGTGGTTGGCACGGCCGACGCGCTGCAGGAAGGTCGAGATCGAACGCGGCGAGGCGATCTGGCAGACGAGGTCGACGTCGCCGATGTCGATGCCGAGTTCGAGCGACGCGGTCGCGACGAGCGCGCGCAGTTCGCCGCGCTTGAGCCGCTGCTCGGCGGCCAGGCGCTGTTCGCGCGCGAGGCTGCCGTGGTGCGAGGTCACCGCCTCCTTGCCGAGCAGGTCGGACAGATGCTTGGCGAGGCGCTCGGCCATGCGCCGCGTGTTGACGAAGATCAGCGTGGTCTTGTGCGCTTCGATCAACTCGGCAAGGCGCTGGTAGACCGTGAGCCAGACATCGCCCGACATGACCGCGCTCAACGGCGCCGGCGGCAGCTCGAGTGCGAGATCGCGCTCGCGCGTGTAGCCGACGTCGATTATTTCGCAGGCATCGTCGTTCGCGCCTTTGAGGAATTTCGCGACTTCGGAGATTGGCTTCTGCGTCGCCGACAAGCCGATGCGTGTGAGCCTGTGACCGCACAGCGCGTCGAGGCGTTCGAGCGACAGCGCCAGATGTGCGCCGCGCTTCGACGGTGCGAGCGCGTGGATTTCATCGACGATCACGCTGCGCGTCGTCGCCAGCATCGCCCGGCCCGAGTCGGAGCCGAGCAGGATGTAAAGCGATTCCGGCGTGGTCACGACGATGTGCGGTGCGCGCCGCTTCATCGCCTCGCGTTCGCTCTGCGGCGTGTCGCCGGTGCGCACGCTGGCGCGGATTTCCACGTCGGGATGACCGAGCTCGGCGAGTCGCGCGCGGATGCCTTCGAGCGGCGCCTGCAAATTGATCTGCACGTCGTTCGACAGCGCCTTGAGCGGCGAGACGTAGACGATCTGCGTTTCGTCGGCAAGCGTATTTTCGCAACCTTGACGCACGAGATCGTCGATCGCGGCGAGGAACGCGGCGAGCGTCTTGCCCGATCCGGTCGGAGCGGCGATCAGCGTGTGCCGGCCCGAGCGGATCGCCGGCCATGCGCGCATCTGCGCGGGCGTCGGCGCGGGAAACGCCTGCGCGAACCACGCGGCGACGGCGGGATGGAAATCGTGCAGCGCCATGGGCAGATTATGCGCCCGTGCTGGCGCATCAGGATGAACGCAAGACGACGGATTGCGCGAGTAGAGCAGGGCGAGTTGGCGCATCGCGCGATGCTGGGACGGGCGCGTCTCAGGTTGTGAGACGCGCCCTCATCCTCGTGTCACGCTGACTAGCGGCTTCTGCGCTCGGCCCAGTAATACAACGAGAACATCGCGGCGACGAAAACGATGCCGCCGATCCATACCGATGCGGTAGCGAACTCGTCGCCGACGATCGCGAGCGGAAAATCCTTGCCCGAGAACGCGACGATCGCTGCGATCGCGACGCCGATCAGGCCTTCGCCAACGATCATGCCAGAGGCGAGCAGCACGCCGAGCTGCTTGCGCGACTCGGGCTTGGCCGAGCGCTCGGCGCGCTTGTCGAAGTAGGCGCCAGCAATCGCGCCGACGACGACCATGAGCGTCGCCGAGGTCGGCAGATAGATGCCGAGGCCGACCGCGAGCGGCGAACAGTGCGCGTCACTGCTCGAGCGGCGCAACGCCATATCGAGCACGATCAGCACGGCGCCGATCGCGGCACCAATGGTGATGAGGCTCCAGTCAATATTGTTCTGGATCACGCCCTGGGCGAGCGCGGAGATGAGGCCGGCTTGCGGTGCGGGTAGCGGATGCTCGCGCGTCGAGCCCGGTGTGCCGGCGAAACCGTAAGCCTGGTTGAGCAGGTCGAGCACGGGCGGAATGATCGCTGCACCGGCGATCACGCCGATGACCAGTGCCCACTGCTGCTTCGACGGCGTCGCATCGACGAGCTGGCCGGTTTTCAGATCCTGCAGGTTGTTGTTGGCGATCGTCGCGATCGAAAACACCATCGCGGTGACAAGCAGGGCGAACGCGACGAGGCCCTTCTCCGCGCCTGGTTCGAGGAACGGCTTGATGCCGAACACGAGCAGCACCGAGGCGCCGATGACGACGAGAATGCCGATGCCCGACACCGGGCTGTTCGACGAACCGATCAGGCCGGCCATGTAGCCGCACACGGCGGAAATGATGAAGCCCATGACCACGCTGTAGATCAGGCCGCCGATCACGAGCGAGGCGGTGAACTGGCCGAGGCCGCTCTCGTGGCTGAAGTAGCCGAGCAGCAAAGCCATCGGCACGAAGCAGGCGAGCATGATCAGGCCGACCGTACCGATCGGGATGTCTTGTTCGGTGCGCGGTAGAGTCGCGCCTTGGCCCGCCTTGCGCAGGCGCGAGGCAGCCATCGCCGAACGCAAACCGCTGACCACAGGCGTGACGAGCTTCAGCAGCGTCCAGATCGCCGCGACCGCAATCGTGCCGGCGCCGACGAAGCGCACCTGCTTGCTCCAGGTCGCTGCGGCCACTTGCGCCGCATCGCCGGCGACGGCGGCCAGCGCCGAGTAGTGCGGCACGCCCCAGATCCAGCCGATCAGCGCGCCGAGGCCCATGGCAATGCCGACCCAGAGTCCGACCAGGTGGCCGACGCCGAACAACGCCATGGACAAGTTGAAATCGAAGCCCGAGACCGGTCCCTTGTCGCCACCGAAGCGGAAGTACTGGGCGACATCGCTCGCGAACACGCGCGTCGCCACGATCAGCGCGAACGTCGCGGCACTGACTGCGCCCCAGATTACCGCGAGCAGTCCCACGCGGCTTTCCTCGAGCCCTTGCGCGGTCGCGTTTTCGCCCGGACTGCCTACCTTGAGCACTTCGGCACAGGCCACGCCTTCGGGATAAGGCAGGTCCGAACCGGTGACGAGCGCGCGGCGCAGCGGAATCGAATAGGCCACGCCGAGCACGCCGCCGACCGCGCAGATCAGGAACGTCTCCCAGAACGGAAAGCCGCTCCACCAGCCGATCATGACCAGGCCGGGCAGCACGAAGATGATCGACGACAGGGTGCCCGCGGCCGAAGCGACCGTTTGCACGATATTGTTTTCCTGGATTGTCGAATCCTTGAAGCCGCGCAGCAGCGCCATCGAAATCACTGCGGCCGGAATCGAGGTGGCGAAGGTGAGGCCGGCTTTGAGACCGAAGAACACGTTTGCGGCAGTGAACAGCACGGTGATGACTACGCCGAGCACGATGCCGCGCCAAGTCAATTCGCTGCGCGGCTCGGCGGCCGCGGCATGTTGGTTCGCCATGAAACTCCCCAAGTCGAAAACCGCAAGTATGGCAAACATTTTCCGCCCGGAACCGCAGGCGAGGATTGGGTGCCTTGCTGCAAAGCGGCAATCCATTTTTCGATATGACGGTTCTCGTGCGCGGCACAGGTAAAATTCATCACCTGGTTCAGGCCTGCCTCGCGCCGAAAAGTTAAGAAAATATTCAATCCGAACAAGAGGTTCAATTCTTGATTGGCGCGCCGAATCGGGAATAGACTGACTCGATTCTGAATGGTTAAGGTTAGGAGTGGAGTCAAACGCCCGGATTTGTTACTATGCGGTCGCTCGCGTTGCCGCTGACTAACGTTTTATTAACGCGACGCACGCATCAGATGTTGGTGTGGAGTGATGTTACATATGCGTGCCGCACACGGGGTTTGGCGGACGCCCGAAGAAAAACCATGCAAAGGAGACTCCGAATGAAACGTAATACCTTGTTTGCCGCCCTCGCCCTCGCCCTGGGTGGTGTCGGCGCAATTGGCACGGCGCAAGCCCAGGACTTCGGCTCCTGGTACGTCGCCCCGCGCCTCGGCGCTGTCGTTCCGGATAGCAACCGCACCACGAAGGTGTCGGGCTTCGGCGGCATTGGCGTCGGCGTTTGGGTGAACCCGAACTTCGCCGTCGATTTCGAATACGGCATCAACAACGCAGACTTCAAGAACAGCTCGCCGCGCAATACCCACCAGTGGGAGAGCGTGCAGCTCGACGTCGCCGCGCGTTACTTCTTCGGTGACATCGGCGCCGGCTGGCGTCCGTATGTGGTCGGCGCGCTCGGTGCGCTTCGTCACAAGGCCTACTCGGGCTCGCTGCTGTCGGCCCAGGGCTTCTCCGATTCGGGCGGTTGGGATCCGATGGCGCTGCTCGGCGTCGGCCTCCAGTACAACCTGTCTGACCGTCTGGCGTTCCGTGGCGAAGTCGCGGCGCGTTATGACCACGACAACAACTCGCTGAACTCGCCGCTGGCTCAGTCCTACGGCTTCAAGCGTGAGAGCGGCTTCACCGACGCTCTCGTCACGGTTGGCCTGACCTACAGCTTCGGTGGCGCCCCGGCTGCTCCGCCGCCGCCGCCGCCGGCCCCGCCGCCGCCGCCGCCGCCGGCTGCTCCGCCGCCGCCGCCGCCGGCAGTTATCGACCTCAAGGGTGTCGAGTTCAAGTTCGACCATCCGCGTCCGGGCGAGAAGCTGGTGCCGTCGCTGAAGGCGCCGACCGCCGCTTCGGTCCAGATCCTGGATGAGGCCGTGGATACGCTGAAGCGCAATCCGGACGTCCGCGTCGAAGTCGACGGTCACACCGACTCGAAGGGTACCGACGCTTACAACCAGAAGTTGTCGGAGCGTCGCGCCAAGGGCGTGTACGACTACCTGATCGCCCATGGTGTGCCGGAAAGCCAGATCACCGGCGAGAAGGGCTTCGGCGAGTCGCAGCCGATCGACACCAACGACACCGCGGAAGGCCGTCAGCGCAACCGTCGCGTCGAACTCAAGCAGTAAGATCGCTCGAGTTGGTGCAAGCAACAAGAAAAAGCCCGGCGCAAGCCGGGCTTTTTCGTTGGCGTATCGTTGCGATCATGCGTGATCGCGAAAATCAAGAAGCGGCCATTGATGGCCGCACTTCGGTATATTTTTGCGCTCGTCCTTGAACGCGAAGATCAAAAGCGGCCATCCATGGCCGCAATTCTCAATGAAAAGTCTTCAACCTCGACACGGTTTGGCGCGCGTGCTGAGCAAGCTCGGCATCTGTTCGCGCACTCAGGCACAGGTGCTCGTGCGCGCGGGACGTGTGCGCGTGAACGGGCGCATCGTGCGCGATCCGGAAGCTTCGACCGATGGCGTGCATGATCGCATCGCCGTCGACGACGAAGAGGTCTCGGCGCGGGAAAAAATCTATCTGGCACTCAACAAGCCGCGCGGCTACGTCACCACGGCAAGCGACGAGCGCGCGCGCGAGACGGTTTACGACCTGTTGAGCACCGCGAAGACAGCTGCCGACATGACTTGGCTCGCTCCGGTCGGACGGCTCGACAAGGCTAGCGAGGGCTTGTTGCTGTTCACCAACGACAGCGTCTGGGCAGCACGTTTGACCGATCCCGCTTCACATCTCGACAAGACCTACCACGTGCAGATCGATGCGCTTGCGGATGCGGACCTGCTTGCGCGCCTACGCGAAGGCGTCGTCGACGCTGGCGAGAGGCTCGCGTTGAAATCGGTGCGTGAGTTGCGCAGGGGCGAAAAGCACTCCTGGCTCGAAATCGTCCTCGACGAAGGCAAAAACAGGCAGATCCGTCGCGTCCTCGCGGCGTGCGACGTCGGCGTGTTGCGCCTCGTGCGGATTGCGATCGGTCCGCTTGTCCTCGGCGAACTCGGCAAGGGGCAGGTACGTCCATTGACCGCGTCCGAGTTAGAAGACCTCGGCGGGATGCTTCCCTAGCAGTTTTTCGCCAAATCGGTTATCGGTTAGTTACTTGACTACGCTGAGCTTTACTCCGACTTTCACGAACGCGGCGACCGCGCGATCGATCTGCTCGCGCGTGTGCGCCGCGCTCATCTGCGTGCGGATACGCGCCTGGCCTTGCGGCACGACCGGGTAGAAGAAGCCGATTACGTAGATGCCTTCATCGAGCAACTGACTGGCGAATTCTTGCGCGAGTTTGGCATCGCCAAGCATGACCGGCGCGATCGGATGCGTGCCGGGACGAATGTCGAAGCCGGCATCAGTCATGCGCTTGCGGAAATACAGCGCGTTGTCGTTGACCTTGTCGCGCAGCGACGTGCTCGACGACAGCATCTCGAACACCTTGATCGACGCGGCGACGAGCGGCGGCGGCAACGTGTTCGAGAACAGGTACGGGCGCGAGCGCTGGCGCAGCAAGTCGATGATCTCGCGGCGCCCGGTGGTGAAGCCGCCGGAGCCGCCGCCGAGCGCCTTACCGAGTGTAGAAGTGAAAATATCCACTTTGTCGAGAACGCCGTGCAGCTCGGCCGAACCGCGTCCAGTCGGGCCGACGAAACCGGTCGCGTGCGAATCGTCGACCATGAGCAGTGCGTTGTACTTTTCCTTGAGGCGCACGATTTCGTCGAGCTTGGCAATGTAGCCGTCCATCGAAAACACGCCGTCAGTCGCGATCAGACGCGTGCGCTTGCCTTGCGTCTCGGCCAAATGCTTTTCGAGCTCGACCATGTCGCTGTTTGCATAGCGGCGGCGCTCGGCCTTGCACAGGCGGATGCCGTCGATGATCGAGGCATGATTCAACGCATCCGAAATCACGGCATCTTCTTCGCCGAGGATGGTTTCGAACAGACCGCCGTTCGCGTCGAAGCATGAGGTATACAAAATTGTGTCTTCCGTACCGAAGAATTTCGCGATCGTCGCTTCGAGTTGCTTGTGCAGGTCCTGCGTGCCGCAGATGAAGCGCACGCTGGCGAGGCCAAAGCCGTGCGTGTCCAGCGCATCCTTCGCTGCCTGGATGATCTCGGCGTTGTCGGCGAGGCCGAGATAATTATTCGCGCAGAAGTTGAGCACCTCGCGCCCGTCGACGGTGCGGATCGAAGACGACTGCGGCGTCGCGATCACGCGCTCGGTCTTGTACAACCCCGCTTCGCGGATCGACTCGAGTTCGGACTGAAGACGGTTCTGGGCAGCGTAGGTCATGGCGGAATCCGGCGGACAATATCGGGAGTATCTGCCATTGTCCGCGATTCGCGTGCGCAAGGAAATTCGTCCGGAGTAAGATATCGGTGCGGCAATGCATCGGCGCGGCATGGGGAATGCGATGAAGGGTCGGTCTCCGGAACACGACAGGCGTGGCGCGGCGAAGCCCGCGGCCCCTGCTTCGCCACCGCCGTCCAGCGGCGGTCATCGCTTGCGCGACTGGCTGATCGGTACGCTCGGCATGATGGCCGCGGCGCCGGTGATCGGGCTGCTCGCCGGTTTCTTTCTGCTGTTCGGCGGCATCTTCCTCGGCGTTGCCTGGCAGGCCGCGATGAAGCCGTTGGTCGACATGCGCCAGTACGCCCCGTTCACCGCGTCCACCTCGGGGCGCATCGTCGAAAGTTGGGCGGCGATCGACTTCGATCCAGCCAATCTTCCCGCAGGTAAGTTGTACTGGGATCGCGCCAGCAAGATTTCGCGCTGCGCGGTCGTCGAATACACGGCCGGCGAATGGGGCTCGCCGCTGCGCCGCGCCTTCTGCGGCATGCGCCTGCAGTTCAGCGACAACTTCCGCCTGAGCGACTGGGCCGAGGCGGTACAAGAAGGCATTCCTTTCACCTTCCTGCGCGATACGAGCGGCTTCGAATTGCAGGAGGTACGCATGAGCCGCGCGACGCTCGACTGGATTTCGCATCACTCGCCACGCGATACGTTCGGCATGAGCAAGCCGCCGCCGACCACTGCGCTCGCCGCGCTGCGCGAACAGTTCGACCTGCCGGTCGACGTGGCGGTGTTGAGCTGGACCCATTCCGTTCCGGACTTTCCGCTGCGCTTCGATCCAAAACGCCCGCAGGAGGCGATGCCGGCGCGCGTCGTCGAGGACAGCCATGATTGGTACCCGGCGCCTGCGATCCTCGCGCTGCTGCTCGCCGTGCCGGGGTTCTGGGTCTGGCGAATGGGCGTGCGCTTTTTCTTCCCCGGCGAGCCGTCGGCACCCGTGTTGTGGGTGCTCACGCTGTTACCGCTGCTCGCGCTGCCGTGGTGGGGCGAGATGCTGCCCAAGCTCATCGCTCGGGCGAACCGCGACTGGGCGACGATCGCGAGCGACATGCTCGACGACGTCACTCGCGGCACGCGTCTCATCGCAAGTACGCCAGGCGAGGCCGAGTTCGCGCGTGGCGAGCGCCTCGTCTGGCGGCTCGATCAGGGCGCATACGCGGATACCTTCGGCCGCATCCGCTACGCCAAGCCGGAACCGGTGCCGAAGTCCGCGGACGAGGCGCTCGCCGCGCTGCGTACGCAGACCGCGGCGCAGGTGCGCAGCTTCGATTCGACGCAGCGCGCGACGCTGTTCCGACGCCTGCGTGAGCAGTACGACGCCAACTTGCAGAACGTGCAGCGGCTGTTCACGACGGCCGCGGAGGACACCTTGCGCGATGCGGGCGCCGATGCGGCCGCGCATAAGGCGGCGAGAAAGTTCCTGATCTTCGCCTCGGGCGGCAGCTACTACGAGGACCAGCTCGACAAGATAGAAGTGGCGCCGAGTTCGGCTAGCGCCGCGCCATCCCAGTGAACTCGCCGGCCGGATATTTCGGTGCGCCGTCGTAGGGCGCGCGCAAGACCACATGCCAGCCGCGCTCGCGCAGTTTGCGTTTCGCCAGCGCCGAGGCTTCGCCGCCGATCAGCGCCGTCTTGCCGGCAGTGCCGAACTCGGTACGGGTGAAGAACTCGTCGATATCGGCGGTCCAGCTTAGGTAGTCCACGGGCATCGGCAACAGCAGCCTGCCGTCGCGTGCGATGTAGACCAGCGCTGCGCCGGCGATCACGAACTTGCCGTCGCGCTCTTTCGGCCACTGCTTGCGGATCTGCGACAGCGCATCGACGAGATAACGCCCTTCGACCTCGCCGTGCGTCACCGTGCCGAGTTCGAGCAGTTCGTTGCAGCCCGCGCTCGGCGCGAGCGCGACGATCGAGTCGGCGAGCCGCGTGCGCATCGTGTCGCTGAAGCCGCCGCGCTTGAGGAACTGGCGGATGCCGAACTCGTCGCTGCAGATCGATGCGAGCTGTTTCTCGTTGCGCTCGCGAATCTGTTCGGGCGTGTGGCTGAGGACGTACTCGTTGATCAGGCCCGAGTCGGTAATCACGTCCGCGGCCGTGCCGCCGATTGCGCCCAGCGCCTGGCCGGCGGAGAAATTGCCCCAGACCGCGGCCCAGGCGAGCGAATTCAGACGCTCGGCGATGTACGGGTTCGACGTGTTCGGATCGAAGCCGAGACGCTTGGCGATCTCATTGCGCGAAGAGTTGTACTTGAGATAGCGCTTGACCTCACGTCCGGCATCGCGGCCGGCGCGGGCGTACCAGGCTTTGCTCGGCCTCTCCGGTTCCGCGGGCGGAGCGGGGACGCCTTGTGCGTCGTCTGCGGCAATCGCAGGCGCGTCGACATCGACATAGCCGGCGGGATCGGCGGGACTCGGCTGTTTCGCATCGGCGTTGGCGCGCGCGGCCGCATCCAGCGGCACGTCTCGCCCTGCGGTCATCGGCCCGTCCGGTGCGCGGAACGGATCGCCCTTGTTTTCCATGATGCGCGCGGAGCGGTCGCTGACACTCTGCGCGCGGTTTGCCCAGATGCCGATCTGCTTCTTGAAGTAGCGCACCACGCCCATCGGCAGGCCGACGATCGAGTCGACCGGGTGGCTGATGACCTTGACGATGGTGCTGCCGGTTTTCTTGCCGCGCTCGGCAAGCGCACTGCCGAAGGCGCCGCTGCGCGTGGCCTGGTCGAGTGCCTCGATCGCGGGAATCTCGCTGACGCGAATCGCGAGCATTTGTGCGCTGTCGGCCGTGAGCGGGCCGTATGGCGTCGTGATCGAGAAGCGCGCCATGTAGCCGCCGACCTGCGCTTTCGGGTCAACCGTGAAATTCGGCCCGCTGAGCAGCGCCGGTTCGGCGATCGCTGCCGCATCGAGCACCGGTTCCGATTCGTAACCGCATTCGCGCACGCACGCGGGCGCGTCACGCGCGAAGGACTCCGCTCGATGCGCGGACAAGATCAGTGCGACCAGCGCCAAGGAAAGTTTGCGCCACATCGATGCGGGGTTTGCCAGGGGCCTCGGAATTGCGCTGAACGGATCAGCGAACGGTCTTGTTCTGCTCGAGGAACTCGGCATATGCCGCGTCGAGACGCTCGAGATTGTTTTTCTCCTCACCGGAAAGGACGTAGCGGCAGGAGTCGACCGGCATCAGCCGGCTGGGCTGGAGCAGGAATTCGATCAGATGATCGACGTACTTCTGGAAATCGCGTTGTTTGGCGTAGACGCGGGCCACGTGCTGGGCTTGGCCGAAGTCCATGTGCGCCAGGGTCTGCGTCGCGATTGCAGTCTGGTAAGCCGAATCGAGCAGCAGCGGATAAGCGATGCCGTGCCAGCCGGGAGTCTCGCTGCAGAGCCGCGGCGTGTGCGTGGCATCTGTTTTCGCCTTCTCTGCCATTTCCGCGTCGGCCTCGGCGATCTGCTTCAGGCCGTGTGCGATTTCCGCGCGGCTCGCTTCCATCTCCGCACGCAGCGCGTGCAATGCGGCTTCGACCTGCTTGTGCTCTTCACGGTCGCGGCTCCATTCGCCGATCGCGAGCGCGAGCAACACGCCGAGCACGACCGAGAATGTCTGTACTGCGATTTCGGCGAGACTGATCGACTCGCGATGGAACCAGCGGCGAGCGGCAGACCGCGAGTCGTGTTCGCCGCGGCGTTCGAATGCAGGCGTTGGATCGTGGCTCACCGCGTGCTCCGGCGGCCCATCGTCAATTCCACGAACAGACGACCTTACCGCATTGCCCGGCGTCCATCAGATCGAAACCGCGCTGGAAGTCGTCGATGTGGATCTGGTGGGTCAGCACCTTCTGCAGCGGGAAGCCGGTCAGCAGCATCTGCGTCATCTTGTACCAAGTCTCGTACATGCGCCGGCCATAGATGCCGTGCAGCACGAGGCCCTTGAAGATGACCTTGTCCCAGTTGATGCCGGCGCCGTTCGGCATGATGCCGAGCATGGCGATCTTGCCGCCGTGGTACATGCAGTCGAGCATGTCGCCGAACGCACGCGGGTTGCCCGACATTTCCATGCCCACGTCGAAGCCTTCCATGTGCAGATCGGCCATCACGTCCTTGAGCGATTGCTTGGACACGTTGACCACGCGGGTCGCGCCCATGTCGGCGGCGAGCTTCAAGCGATAGTCGTTGACGTCGGTGACGACGACGTTGCGCGCACCGACGTGCTTGGCGATACCGGCGGCGATGATGCCGATCGGGCCGGCGCCGGTGATCAGCACGTCCTCGCCGATCAGATCGAACTCGAGCGCGCAGTGGGCGGCGTTGCCGTAGGGGTCGAAGAACGCGGCGAGCTCGGAGGGAATCTGGTCCGGTACCGGCCACAGATTGGAAGAGGGCATGGCGATGTATTCGGCGAACGCGCCGTTGCGGTTCACGCCGATACCGATCGTATGCGGACACAGATGCTGCTTGCCGGCGCGGCAGTTGCGGCAGACGCCACAGACGATGTGGCCTTCGGCGGAGACGCGCTGGCCGATCGAGTAGCCGCGCACGCCCGGGCCCATGTCGACGATGCGGCCGACGAATTCGTGGCCGATCACCAGGCCCGGCTTGATCGTGCGCTGCGACCACTCGTCCCATTTGTAGATGTGCAGGTCGGTGCCGCAGATCGCGGTCTTCTCGAGCTTGATCAGCACCTCGTTCGGGCCGATCTCGGGCAGCGGCACCTGCTCCATCCAGATGCCTTTGCCGGCTTCGCGCTTGACCAGCGCCTTCATCATTGCTTGCGACATGAGAGTGTCCTGACGGGAATGCGCAATTATAGCTGTGCGCGGCCCCCCGAGACGGGGCGCCTCTCATCACGATCCGACAGTCAAATGGGTTGCCTGCAGGGGCTGTAGGCCGGCCTGCGGTAGCAACCTCGCGAGTTGCGCGTCTGCGTCAGTCGAGCACTTCGCGCCAATTCACGCGCGAGACCCCCGCGCCTCCGGCCGCTTGCTTGACCTTGGCGGTGCCGACCGACAGGCCGGTTTCGCCGTAGAGCAGGGCGACTTCGCTGGTATTGTTGCTGCCCGGCAACGCAACCATCTGCACTTTGGTCACGGCGCTTTTCGTGCTCAGCGAACCGATCGTTACGCCGGAACTGGTGAGCAGCGCCGACTTGCCGCTGGTGTAGTCGGCATCGTAGACCGTGCCTTGGAACGAGCATGGATCTGCGGTTGGCGTGAGCGTGGCCCAGGCGACCTGGAAGATGCCAGCCGCGGCATCGGGATCGACCACGACGCGCTCGGTGGCGCCGTTGGCGCCTGCAGTGCCCTTGAGGTCGTAGTACCAGCCGGAATCGGTGTCGGCCACTGTCTGGGTCAGGCCGACGGTTAGGTCGTCGACCTTGATCAGATCGCCGCGTTTGATCGCCGAGGTCGCGCTGGAGGGCGCGAGGTCGGTGCCATCACGCAGCGCGTACATGGTTTGCTGCTTGGTGTCGGTCAGGTCGCCGATGTCGAGGAACTTGCCGGTGCCGACGAATACCCAGCGACGCAAGCCCAGGCCGGCCGAGTCGACATCGACCTCGATGCGCGGCGCGGTGGTGATCGGCTGTGCGTTATTTTTATCGTCCTGCAACTGGGCCAGCAGCGTGGGGTTGGGGTAGGTGCCGGTGCCGGACAGGTCAAAGCGCCAAAGGTTGCCGAGCAGGTCGCCGGCGTAGACCTGCTCAATGGTGTTGTCGCTCAGCGTGCGCGTGAATGCAGTCGCGCGCGCCAGCCCGCTGGGGCTGGCGGCGGTGCCGGCATCGTCTGTGGTGAACGTGGCGAGTTTGGCGCCGGTCTTCGCGTTGAGCACCCACAGATGGCCGTGGCCGCTGCTGTTGTTGTAACCCGAAGTCACCAGCACAACCCAACCGTACTTGCGCGTCTTCACGATCAGCGGACGACCAAACGTGTAGCCCATGTCACTGTCGGTGAATTCCCACAGCACTTTCTGCGCGATTGAGGCTTCCTGGGTCGAACTGCTGGTTGTATCGAGCGCCGCGGGTACCTGGGTCACGTCGAGTGCGTAGATGCCTTTGCCGCCCTTGCCGAGACCGCCGACCAGCAACGTGTGCCATTCCGGCGTACCGGGCGTGGTACCGCCGGTCCAACCGAAGTCGACGTCGGCGACCTGCGGCGTCTGGTCGACGTAGAAATGGTGTGCGTATGTATTCGTGGTCACGCCGTTCAAGTTGCCGAGCGCGGCAAGGCCGCTGACCGGCCCGCTGGTCGCATCGCCGTAGACGAAGCTCGGCACGTAGGCGAACAGTTCGCTGCCGCCGCCGGTGACCGTGTTGGCAGCGCTCGGCGTCGAGAAGTCCGCGGCGAATGCATGCAGCATGCCGTCGTTTGAGCCGACGTAGACCACTGGGCTGCGGTCCTTCACCGTGGCCGTGAAACTGGCGTAGCCGGGATTAGCGGCGTCGGTGTAGATCGGCGACAGCGCGGCCTGGACGAGCACGGCTTCCGAGTTGACGATATCGCCAAGCACGTGCTTGCGTCCATGGTACTTCGTGCCCTCCTGACTGCGGTCGCCGCGCAGGAAGTTGAGTAGGGCGCTGTCGCTGTTCAACGCCGCTTGCTGCGTAGCAGACAACTGGTTGTAGCGGAACGGCACGCCCTTCGCGTTATAGGTGATGATGCGCCGGCCGGTGTCCCAGGCAAGCTTGCTCGAGGTGGCGTTCTCCTTCGCCTGCACGAGGTTGTCGAGTTGTGTCTGCGCATGCCAGTCCGGTGGCGGGTTGACTTCGGTGATGCTGCCGCCGCTGACGCCGGTACCGATGAAACCTTTCACATCGCCGCTCCATTCACCCGGCGTGTATTTGGTCTGGTACAGCGGGAAGCCGGTCGCGCCGCTGGCGTTGAACGCTGCGGTGGCGTTCGAGAGCACGCGCGAGGCTGTCACGTTCGGACCGGAGGCGGCCAGCGGTGTCTTCGACGACACACGGTTGAAGATCTGGGCAAGGCCAGACTGGATCAGGTCGGGACGGTTGCCTTGGGAGTAGTTGTCCGGGCGCAGATCCTTGCCGGAGATTGTGCTGCTGTTGGTGTGCCAGCCGAGGAAACTCTGCGGCGTCGGCGCCTTGGTCGTGCCCACGCTGGCGCAGGTTGCCGGACTTGTCGTGCACTGCTGATCGTCGACGTCGAAACCGCCGTACTTCGCCGCGAGCCAGTACATGTTCGGCCCCGGGCTGGTTGAGACCTGGCCGGTCTTCAGGTTGCCGGGATTGTAGACCTCGTTGCCGCTGCTGCCGTCGTAGGGACCAGGTTCCATCACGTCAACGGTGTAGGTGTCGATCGTGATCTTGGTATTTTTCTTGTTCGGATCGCTGTCGGTCAGGTCGGCGCGCTGATTTTGCGTGTGCGCGTAGTAGGCCATGCCGGCCATGCCGTAGGTGGGCGCGTTGCCGTAGGTCGAGTCCGGCTCGAAGATCGTGCCGAGCGTGCCTGTAGCGATGCCGAGGTAGCCGGCCATGCTCTTCGATGCGGTTCCGCTCGGCGAGCCCTTCGCCTCGACCAGCGGCAGGTCGCCAAGCGCGTTGACCCAGGCTTGTGCGTCGAGGCCCGGATCGCTGCCGTTCGCAGCCAGCGGCGCCAGCGGATCCTTGTTGCTGCACGCGCCGTTGCCGGACGAGTTCGGACCTTTGCTCGGAATCGCCGAATCGCAGTGCGTATGCGAGTCGCCGATCGTGACAATGGCATTGCCTTGGCAGGTGTACTGGACCGGATCATTGCTGGGACTCGTGATCGCCGGAAACCCGTCGAGATCGGCCGCGGTGAGGTTGCCAACGCCCTTGTTGTAACTTGCGGCGAGCGGGACCTTCTTGTAGTAGGCGAGCGTCGCCCAATACAGTTCCGACAGCGTGTCGAGGTTCTCGTAACCGGTTTCCTGCAGGCCGAACTGGTTGAGGTAGTTGATCGCGCCGCTGTTCGTCACGCCGGATGCGCTGGCCGAGGTTGGATCGGGATTGGCGACGAATACGCCAGTGTCTTTGTCCCATTCCTTGTTCGGATTGTCCTGGCGCGCGCCGAAGCCGTTGTAGCTGGTCGGGCCGTTGTCGCGCAGCAGTGCGCGGACCAGGCCGTTCGGATGGTTGCCGCCGTTGTTGAACACGTAACCGGACGCGCCGACGCGAATGCGGTTCGCGTTCTGCTGGATCAAGCCTTCAGGCTTGTTGTACTTGCCGGCACCCGGATAGTCGCTGGTCGCGTGCGCGCTGTTGCAGTTGCTTTCGAGCATGCCGGGTACGCACACCTGCACGCGCGCGTAGTAGACGGTGCTGGTCTTGCCGCTGTTGCCGCCACCGTCGGTGAAGTTCGCGTTGTTCGAGACCTCGATGAACACGCCCTTATCCTTGCCACTGCCCAGCTCGGTCGGCGGATTGGATGCGTTGACCGAGCGGATGTACACGTCGCTGGCCGCGGCGAGGGTGGAGTCGCCGACCACGGTGGACGGCGCGACGTTCGCGCTCGCGCTCAAGTGCTTGGTCGGGAAATTGCTGTTCGAGCCTTGCGAGGTGCGCCGCGAACGTTGCAGCACGGTCACGCCGTTAGCTTCGTCGATGACGCGATAGCCGCCGGTCAGCGCCTGGCGGAATTCATCGAGCGCGGTCATCGACGCCCAGTTGAGCATATTGCCGCTCCAGTGCGCCGCCTTCGTGGTCTTGGCGCAGGCGCTGGTACCGAGCAGGGCAACGGGCACGAAGTAGTTCTTCGTCGAGTCGTAGTCGTAGCACTTCTGCGGATCGAAGTAGCCCAGGTATGTGCTGCTGCTCTTGTAGCCGGCCGTGTCGGTGTACGCGGCGACGTTGCCGGTCGGAAATTCGACCGACAGCGCGAGCATCAGGTTCGCGGGCACGTTGCTCGCGCTGTACAGCGGAAGGTCGGACAGTGGCGTTGCGGCGTGCGCGGCAATGCAGGTCAGCGCGCCGAGCAGGCCGGGCAACAGGCGCCGGAGACGGGGACTGAGGAGGGGACGGGCAGGGCTGGTCGTCATGGCGTTCAATGCAGGATCGTCTGGACGAAACTCACCGTGTTCTTCGGGCCGTCCACGCGCACCGTGAGGCGGAAGGCGGCGGTGACGCCGTGCAGCGCGAACGCGGTGTCGCTCATCTGGTTAGCGCTCGATCCGGCCGTAATCGACACGTCGGGCGCGATGCAGAGACTGGCGTCGGCCTTGCCCGCGGTGGGACAGAGCCGCTCGACGACATAGAAGACGTTGTTCGTGGCACCGACGACGCTGCCCACGCCCGTATACGGCGAGCCGGTGGCCAACTGGTGAGGGATGCCAGCGTGGCTGCTCGGGGTCTGAACCGAGGCGTAGTAGCCGGACTCCGGCTGGTCGCTTTCCCCGTCGCCGAGCGAGCCGAGCAGCGTCTTGGCCGCTTCATAGGCCTTCTCGGCCTCCTGCACGCCGCTCTGGCGGAACGTCATGCTGCCGGCGACTACGTTGGCCGTGTCGACCGAGCGCATCAGCGCGATCGCCGCGAGCAGCGTGGCGACCAGCACGATGACGGCGATGAGCATCGAGATCATGCCGCGCTGCTGGCGCGGACCACGACCGGATGGGGTTGTCCGGAATATTCTTCTTTGCACGGCGTGCCTCAGCTGAACTTCTGGATAAATGCGTTGCGCAACGGGATCACGGTGTCGTACACCTTGTACCGAAAGCGCGAATCAGTGGTGACGGTAACCTGCAGTGCATTGGCGAGATCGCCGAACAGCGTGAGGCTGGTCGCGCCGGTGTATCCCGCGGCGACGCCCGGCGCGTCCGCGCGTTCGGGCAGTTCGCTCTGCGCGACAATTGCGATACGGATCGCCTTGATCTGCGCCATCGCGTTCGACGCGGCCGTGCTGTTGGCAGTCAGCTTGTCGAGTGACCAAGAGCCGGTGGGCGCGACCCATTCGTCGATCTCGCCGTCGCCGGCCTTGCCGCCATTGGCGCCGTCGTCGACGCCGTACAGCGCCTTGATCGTGACGATGCCGTCGGCGAGCGGTACGGTCGCGCTTCCGCTTCGTTGCAGCAGGTCGTAGCTGACCAGTTCGTTCGTGCCGGTGTCGACGCCGAACAGCGTGAACGCCGGTGCAGGCCCGAGATCGAACAGGTAGCCTTGGCCGCTGAACGCGCCCTTGAATCCGGCGCTGGGGCTGTCATTCGCGCTGAGTGAAATGCGTTTCGCGGACGTTGGATCTGCGCTCGCGAGCGCGAGCGAGCAGTTGCCGCTCTTGTCGCTGCCGAGCAGATAGTCGTCCTTGTAGATGCCCATGGCGTTGTCGACATCGACGCTGTCGCTCGCGCTGCTCACGGTCACCGCGCTCTTGAACGTGCGCACCGCCGGATTGCCACCGATCATCGCGAGCTGGTCGCCTCCGCTGGAGGTGGCACCATTCGCGATCAGCACTGGGACTGCATACATCGTCCCCGTCCAAGCACCGAACGGCGCGGGTGCTTTCGCCGTACCCAATGGCAACCGCTGCGTGGCGTTCGAATAGGCCGTGATCGCGCAACCCCACAGCCCGTAGTTCTTGCCCTGCACGAGCCCGGAGCCCGCGGTGCGCAGCTGGCGTTCGAGTTCATACATCGAGTAGGCGCCGTTCTGCTGTGCGTCGTCGCCGCTGGTCGTCGTGCGCTTCTGCGCCTCGAACGCGGCGAAGGTCTTCATCATGGCCAGCGTGCCGATCAGGCTGATCAACATGCCGACCATCAGTTCGATCAGCGAGAAACCGGTGGCGCGCGTCCTCGTATGCATATTCGCTCCGTTGCCTCAGCGGGTGATCTGCGTGCGCGAAACGTATGTGTGGGTCGGCTGGTCCGCGGAATCCAGCGTCTGCCAGGTGACGGTCACGACGACGAAATTGCTCGCATCGACATCGATCGTGCCCTTGCCGTTCGGCAGCGCGGCGACCGCGCTGTTCCAGTCTTTATAGTTCTGCGGGCCGGCGCCGTTGGAACCCTTGAAGTTAGCCGCGAGCTGGGCCGGATTGCTGCCCCACATGCGCGCGATGATCTGGTCGGCGAGCAGCGCGGCGTCGGTGCGGTACTTCGCCTGGCCGGCCGCGGACACGGCCTGGCCCTGCAGCTTCACCATCCCGAGGATGCCGATCGAAAAGATCACGATCGCGATCAGCGCATCGAGCAGGATCGTTCCGGACTGGCGGTGAGTGTGGGGCTTCTGCATATGCCTGCCTCAGGTGCAGCCTTGCGGACTGGTATCTTTCTTGAGCACCGGATCGCACATGCGGATGCGGCCGCCGATCGCTATCGTCGTGACCAGGCGGCGCGTGCCCGACTGCGCCGAGGACGCATCGACGCGCACGAACGACGTCACGCTGTAGCCGACCGGCCGGCCGAGCGCGTTGAACGTGATTCCGCCGGCGCCGCTGGTCAGCGCGGTGTCGAACTTGTCGTTCGCATACTGGGTGTCGGTTTGCGTGCCGATCACGACGCCGCCGGCGCCGCCGGCAGCAGTGAACGATTGCAGTGGCGGCTGTGGGACTCCGGCATCGGCGCAGCTCGTCTTGCCCGAGGGCAGCAAGCAGACAGTCCAGTCGGCGCCGCTCGCGCCGAGCTCGAAGCGCACGTTCGTGTTGCGTTGCACCGCCTCGTTACGCGCGAACTGCAAGCCGTTATCGATCGATTCCGCGGCATTGCGGATGCGCGTATTGGTAAGCCACTGCGAATAGCTCGGCAGCGCCATGAGGATCAGCAGGACGACGATCGTGATCGTGATCATCAGCTCGATCAGCGAGAAACCGCGATTGCGCGTCATTGGCAGCCTCCACCCTTGCGGATGACCCAGCAAGGGATCGTCGGCGGCGCCGTGCCCCATTTGGCAGGCAGTGCGGTGGTCGTCGGCTGGTTTTTGTTGTCGATCTGGTAGGTGAATCCAGCGACCGGCGAGCCGGACTTGCCCGTCATCGTCGCGGTATAGTCCTGGAAAGGCGGTGTCGTGGTAGATGTCTTGGTACAGGAGAAATCGAAATACTTGAGCGCGCCGCTGAAGGAGGTCGTGTTGGCGCCGCAGTCGGCGCCTGTGCCATAGGCCCGATTGTCCTGGTAGTACTGTTCCTGCTTGACGCGGAAATCCGCCAAGCCGTTAGTCGCTTCGGTCAGCTTGCTGCGCGTGATGTAGTCGGAATAGGCTGGCAGCGCCAGGGCGGCGAGGATGGCGACGATAGCCACCGTGATCATGAGTTCGATCAGCGTGAAGCCGGCCGTTCGCGACTGCAGACTGCGCATGCCAAACACCCCTGTGGCTTGACCCGGCCGCTGCGGTTTCACCACCCTGCTTGGTTTGGCAGGACCGCGGCGCACGCGTCAGCGGAAAATGCTCACCGGCTTACCTGCGTTCAACACAGTTTCTGTTGTTTTTGCACGCGGATGGCCGACGAGCGGTTGTACTACACCGACTAATGGTAGCAAATTGTAAAAAAAATGTGTTGTGAAATACTCCGCGCTTTGCCGCGAGGCAGCTCGTGGCAAATCGGAACGGGTCGCCACATTGAGGATATTGACATGCTAGGCGGTCCGGCCGACCAGCGCCCGCTCGCGATTTTCCTGATGGGGCCGACTGCCTCGGGCAAGACCGCGCTGGCCCTGCACCTGGCCGATCGGTTTGCGCTCGATTTGATCAGCGTCGATTCGGCCCTGGTCTATCGCGGCATGGATGTCGGCACGGCCAAGCCGGACGCAGGCACGTTGCGACGCCATCCGCATCGATTGGTGAATATCCGCGATCCGCGGGACGCCTATTCGGCCGCCGAATTCCGCAGCGATGCCCTGCGCGAGATGGAGAAGATTTCGGCGGCCGGGAAAATCCCGTTGCTGGTCGGTGGCACCGGCCTGTATTTCCGTGCGCTGCAAAGCGGCCTTTCGGACCTGCCCGAGGCGGACCCCGGTTTACGCGAACGACTGGACAGCGAGGCGCGCGCGCTGGGCTGGCCGGCGCTGCATGCGCGCCTCGCTGCGCTGGATCCGGCGGCGGCGCGGCGCATCCGCCCCGGCGACGCACAACGCATCCAGCGCGCGCTCGAGGTTATCGAGCTGACC
The DNA here is from genome assembly GCF_000378125.1 of Rudaea cellulosilytica DSM 22992. Lineage (GTDB taxonomy): Bacteria > Pseudomonadota > Gammaproteobacteria > Xanthomonadales > Rhodanobacteraceae > Rudaea > Rudaea cellulosilytica. The sequence continues at coordinate 88,093 of NZ_KB899245.1, forward strand.
GGTCGACCCTTGTCGCAGTTGCAGGGCGGGGTACGCGAGCCCTTTGCCTACCGCGTGCTCAAGCTCGTGCTGATGCCGGAGGATCGTGCCGCCCTGCATGCGCGCATCGCCGAACGGCTCGATGCGATGTTCGCACAAGGGTTTGTCGACGAAGTGCGTGGGCTTCGCGCGCGAGCCGACCTGCATGCCGAACTCGCCTCGATGCGCGCGGTCGGCTATCGCCAGATCTGGGAGCATCTCGACGGCGAATTCGATATCACCGCGTGCCGCGAGCGCGCGATCCATGCGACACGCCAGCTGGCCAAGCGCCAGATCACGTGGTTCCGCGCCGATCGCGACGCGCTGGCGGTCGACCCGCTCGATTCCGGCCATATCGCCCGTGCCGAACAGGCGGTGGCGGATTTTCTCGCCCGCCCGGAGCACGGCTAGGCACGTTCATGCGGACGACGAATCATTGGAATCCGTCAGAAGTCCTAGCCCGGATTGTTAAAAAACGATACAATCCATTCATCTTGAACCGAGGCGCCGCGACCACCGTTTTCTTGGGTACGCCCCTTTTGTCGGTTCGCACAAGTTGGTAAGAAAGTCAGGAGAAGAAGAAATGTCCAAAGGTCAGTCGTTGCAGGATCCGTTCCTGAATGCCTTGCGCCGTGAGCGCGTTCCGGTTTCGATCTATCTGGTCAATGGCATCAAGCTGCAGGGGACGGTCGAGTCGTTCGACCAATTCGTCGTGCTTCTGCGCAATACCGTGAGCCAGATGGTCTACAAGCACGCCATCTCGACGATCGTACCGAGCCGCAATGTGCGCATCGGAACCGATCAACCGCATGCCGCGGCGGAAGCGGAAAGCGCGGAAGGATAAATCCTCCTGTTCGAACGTTCGCGCAAAGGTGAACGCGCGCTGCTGCTGCAGCCGCGCCGGGCGAGTGATTCCGCCGCTTCCCGCAATACCGAGGAAATCGACGAGTTCGCCGAGCTGGCGCGTTCGGCCGGTGCGACCGTGGTCGGTTCGCTCGGCGCGCGCATCGACAAGCCCAATCCGAAGTTCTTCGTCGGCAGCGGCAAGGCCGAGGAGCTGAAGGAGCAGCGCGCCGCGCTCGATGCCGACCTGATCCTGGTCAACCATGCGCTCTCGCCCGTGCAGGAGCGCAATCTGGAAAAGTATACCGAGTGCCGCGTCGTCGACCGCACCGGTCTCATCCTCGACATCTTCGCCCAGCGTGCGCGTTCGCACGAGGGCAAGCTGCAGGTCGAACTCGCCCAGCTCAAGCACATGTCGACGCGCCTCGTGCGCGGCTGGACTCACCTTGAGCGCCAGCGCGGCGGTGCGATCGGCCTGCGCGGCCCCGGCGAGACCCAGCTCGAACTCGACCGCCGCCTGCTCTCCGGGCGCGTGAAGCAGCTCGAGCAGCGTCTGGAAAAAGTCGAAACCCAGCGCAACACCGCCAAGCGTGCGCGCCAGCGCAACGCTGTGCCGACGGCGGCGCTGGTCGGTTACACCAACGCCGGCAAGTCCACGCTGTTCAACAAGATCACCGGCGCGGGTGTCTACGCGGCCGACCAATTGTTCGCCACGCTCGATCCGACCCTGCGCCGCATGGACGGTCTCGCCTGCGGGCCCGTGTTGCTCGCCGACACGGTCGGCTTCATCCGCGATCTGCCACATGATCTCGTCGCAGCGTTCAAATCGACGCTGGCGGAAACGCGCGAGGCGGACCTGTTGCTGCATGTCGTTGACGCCGCCGATCCCGAACACGACCGGCGCATCGAGGAAGTGCAGCGCGTGCTCGAGGAAATCGGCGCACAGGATGTCCCGCAGATCTTCGTCTATAACAAGATCGACAAGGTCGAAGGCGCTCGTCCGCGTTCGGAGAATATCGACGGCGGCCAGATCGCGCGCGTTTGGGTCTCCGCGGTCACCGGCGCCGGCATCGATCTGCTGCGCGATGCGCTGACGACAGCTTTGCAGCGCGATCGCGTGCACGCCTGGCTCGCCGTGCCCGATCACGCTGGACGCCTGCGCGCGCGCCTGATCGCGGCGGGTTTCGTTAGCGCCGAACGTCCGGCCGAACGCGGCTGGGAAATCCAGATCGACGCGCCGCGCGCGCTGATCGAACCGCTGTTCGGGCTGCCCGATGGGGAAGGCGAGTGGCTGCGCGAGCAGCTCTCCCGGCCTGGATTACTTGCCGCATCGGGGGCGGCTCCCTACAATTCCGCAGCAACCGCGCTTTGATTTTCGCCGATCCGGTTGCATATCGACGGAACGGACGCGGGCACGGCCTCGTCGTCCAGATCGGCACACTGGAGACCATGATGGCCTGGAACGAACCCGGCAACGGCAATCGCGACCCCTGGAAAGGCAAGAAGGATTCGCCTGATGTAGAGGCGTTCCTGCGCAAGCTGCGCGATAACCTCGGCGGCATTTTCGGCGGCGGCAAGGGCGGCGCCTCGGCCACCCCGCCGGTCGGCGGTATCCTCCTCGGAATCTTCGCGCTGGCGCTGGTCTGGGCCGTGTTCGACAGCTGGATCTCGATCGACGCTCAACGCGTCGGCGTCGTGCTGCGCTTCGGCAAGTTCGACCGCATCATGCAGAACGGCCTCAATCTCAAGTGGCCCGCGCCGATCGAACAGGTGGTCAAGGTCGAGACCACGAGCCGGCAAACCGCCGACGAAGTGCGCATGCTCACCCGCGACGAGAACATCGTCCAGATCAACTTCACTGTGCAATACCAGGTCGTAGACGCGCAGAAATACCTGTTCGCCGCGACCGCGGTCGACGACACGCTCAAGCAGGCCGCGGAAAGCGCGGTGCGCCAGGTGATCGGCTCGAGCGACATGGACCAGATCCTGTCGAGCCATGGTGCCGACATCGTCGGTGAGACGAAGAAGGTATTGCAGGGCACGCTCGACGCCTACGCAGTCGGCCTCAACGTCAACGAGATCAATTTTCAGAATTTCGCGCCGCCGCACGAGGTGAAGGAAGCGTTCGACGACGTCAACAACGCGAGCAACAACCAGAAGCAGGCGATCAACGACGCGCAGGCCTATGCGGCGAAGGTCGTGCCGCTTGCGCGCGGCGATGCGTCGGCGATTCTCGCCGAAGCCGAAGGCTACAAGGCCGCGCAGATCGCGAAGGCCACCGGCGACGCGCAGCGCTTCAGCCTGATCGAATCGCAGTACCGCACGGCACCCGAAGTGACGCGCAAGCGCCTGTACCTGGACACGATGCAGCAGGTGCTCGGCCACAGCCAGAAGGTGGTCGATTCCGGTAATGGTAAAAATATACTTTATCTGCCGCTCGACAAGATGAAGGCCGACGCCGCTGCAGCTGCTGCGGCCACCACGGGAGCTGCGCAATGAAACTGATCACGCCGATCTTTGCGCTGCTCCTTGTCGTGCTCGCAGTCAACTCCGCCTTCATCGTCAAGGAAGGCGAGAGCGCGCTCGTCACCCAATTCGGCCGCATCCAGGGCGACGGTGGCAAAGTCAGCCCGGACTATGCGCCTGGCCTGCATTTCAAGATTCCGCTGATCCAGACCGTGGTCCGCTTCGACCGGCGCATGCTCAACCTCGAAGCCAAGCCCGAGCGCTACTTCGATTCGGGCAAGAATCCGGTCAATGTCGATTTCTACGTGAAGTGGCAGATCGAGAATCCTGTACTGTACTACCGCTCGTTCGGCCCGGATGCATTCCAGAGTCAGGCGAACAGCCGGCTTACCCCGATCATCAAGGATCCGTTGCGTTTCGAGTTCAACTCGCACACCTTGTCTGACCTGATCGCGAGCGCACGCTCGGATATCACCGAGCGCGTGCGCGACCAGGCGAACAAGGCTGCGGCGGGTCTCGGCATCCACGTCGTCGACGTGCGCATCAAGCGCATTGAGTTTCCCGACGAAGTGCTGCTATCGGTGTACAAGCGCATGGGTTCGGAGCGCACGCGCCTGGCCAACGACCTGCGCTCGACCGGCGCCGAGCAGGCGGCGAAGATCACCGCGGACGCCAACCGCCAGGTGCAGGTCATCAAGGCCGAGGCCGAACGCGACGCGCAGACCAAGCGCGGCGAAGGCGATGCCAAGGCGACCGAGATCTATGCGGGCGCTTATGGCAAGAACCCCGATTTCTACGCGCTGTACCGTTCGCTCGATGCGTATCGCAGTGCGTTCGGTTCAGGCGACGTGATCGTGCTCGATCCGAAGTCGGAGTTCATGAAGTACTTCGGCGAGGCCAAGGGCGAGAGCAAATAAGCTGCACGCGGCGGGACCTTGATGCGTACGACACGTACATCGCTGGCAGCGATTCTTGCGATGGCCTGCCTGGGCAACAGCGCCGTACTGGCCGCTGCTGCCGCCCCGTACGCCGCACCGGGTCCGCTACGCGAGCCGACGATCTTCGCCCCGGGCGTGATTTCGACCGGCGATCATGAGTCCCATATCGCGTTCACGCCGGACGGCAAGGAAGCGTACTTCCTCAAGAACGCACCGGGCTTCGATTTCTGGACGATCTTCGCGTCCACTTGGCACGACGGCCGCTGGAGCGAACCCAAGCTCGCGCCGTTCGCTTCCGGCCGCTACAAGGATGCCGATCCTTTCATCACTGCCGACGGCAAGCACCTGTTCTTTATTTCCGACCGACCGGTGCCGGGCAAAGCGCATCGCGATCTCGACATCTGGACCGCCGATCGCGTCGGCGCTCACTGGAGCGAACCGCGCAACCTCGGCAGCCCGGTGAACAGCGAAGGGCAGGAGTGGTATCCCACCGTCGCCGCCGACGGCACGCTGTACTTCGGCTCGGACCGCCCCGGCGGCAAGGGCAAGACCGATATTTATCGCGCACGCTTCGTCGACGGCAAGTACGCCGCGCCGGAGAACCTCGGCGACACCATCAATACGGCCGGCGACGAATACGAGCCGTTTCTCGCGCCGGACGGACGCACGCTATTCTTCATGGCAGACAACCGCGAAGGCCGCGGCGATTCGGACATCTTTGTCAGCTGGTTGTGCGACGGCGTCTGGACCAAATCGGAACCGCTTGGCGGCGGCGTCAATTCGACCGGCAACGAGTACGCACCGAAGATTTCGCCGGACGGCAAATCTTTCTTCTGGAGCTCGACGCGCAGCACGATGCGCCGGCTCGCCGACAAAACCTTCGATACACAGGCCTACCTTGCTGCGATCCGCGGACCGGGCAACGGCCTCGGCGACATCTACCAGATCGATCTCGACGCGCTGAATCTGCAATCGAAATGCGGTAAAACCGAAAAGAATTGACTCGGCTGTTGCGGCACGCAGCGAGAAATCATGCTTTTGTATACTTTTGGAACTCTAAAATGGGCAAGTCAGTCGTAATTCTCGGCGCGCAGTGGGGCGACGAAGGCAAAGGCAAGATCGTCGATCTGCTGACCGAGCGCGTCAGCGCGGTTGCGCGCTTCCAGGGCGGCCACAACGCCGGCCACACGCTCGTGATCAAGGGCAAGAAGACGGTGCTGCACCTGATCCCGTCGGGCATCCTGCGCGAAGGTACGCTGTGCCTGATCGGCAACGGCGTCGTGCTCTCGCCTGCGGCGTTGAAGACCGAGATCGACGAGCTCGAGGCGAACGGCGTCGAAGTGCGCTCGCGCCTGAAAATCAGCCCAGCGACGCCGCTGATCATGCCGTACCACATCGCCGTCGACCAGGCGCGCGAGAAGGCTGCGGGCAAGTCGGCGATCGGCACGACCGGGCGCGGCATCGGTCCGGCCTACGAGGACAAGGTCGCGCGCCGCAGCGTGCGCGTCGCCGACCTGATGTATCCGTCGGAGTTGCCGGAAAAGCTGCGCGCCGCGGTCGACTATCACAATTTCATCCTGACCCAGTGGCTCAAGGCCGACGCGGTCGACTATCAGAAGGTGCTCGACGACGCGCTTGCGTTCAGCGAGTACCTGAGGCCGATGATCGACGACGTCGCCACGTTGCTTTACGACGCGCGCCGTCGCGGCGAGCACATCATGTACGAAGGCGCGCAGGGTGCGCTGCTCGATATCGACCACGGAACCTATCCCTACGTCACCTCGTCGAACACCACGATCGGCGGCGCGCTCGCCGGCACCGGCGTCGGCGCCTGCGACATCGACTACGTGCTCGGCATCTGTAAGGCGTACGCGACGCGCGTCGGCGGCGGCCCGTTCCCGACCGAACTCAACGACGAGATGGGCGAGCGCCTGCGCAAGGTCGGCAATGAATTCGGCGCGAGCACCGGGCGGCCGCGCCGCTGTGGTTGGATCGACCTCGTCGCACTCAAGCGCGCGACGCAGATCAATGCGATCAACGGTCTCGCGATCACCAAGCTCGACGTGCTCGACGGCCTGCCGAGTGTGAAGGTCTGCATCGCCTACGAATATCGCGGCAAGCGCCGCGAACTCGCACCGCTCGACGCGGACGGCTGGGACGAGTGCAAACCGGTCTATCTCGAATTCCCAGGTTGGGACGAGCCGACTAGCGGCGTGCGCGACTGGAACAAGCTGCCGGCCGCGGCGCGTGCGTATCTGCGCGCGGTCGAGGAACTGTCGGGTTGCCACCTCGCCCTGGTCGCGACGGGCGCCGACCGCGAAGACACGATCGTGCTGCGCGATCCGTTCGCCTGAGATTCGCGCAGCCATCCGATCGGCGATGGTTCTACTCTGCACCTGACTGAGTCATGCCGCGAGCCGACTTGATAATCGTGGGTGCGGGTGCAGCCGGCCTTTCCGCAGCGGGTGCGCTGAAGCAGCGTGGCATCGACGCCGTGATTCTTGAGCAGGAGAGCCAGCTTGGCTGCAGCTGGCAGCGGCGCTACGACCGGCTGCATTTGCACACCGTGCGTGCGCACTCCGGCCTTGCCCACTATCCCATGCCGCGCAGTTCCCTGCGCTATCCGTCGCGCGATGAATACGCGGCTTATCTCAACGACTACGCGCGCCATTTCGGCTTGAACGTCGTCACCGATTTCCGGGTGCGCAACGTTCGCATGGCGTCGATCGCGCCGGTCACATGGGAGATCGTCGGTGCGTGCGATTCTTGGCAGTCGCGCGTGGTCGTGCTGGCCACGGGGCAATACGGCGTTCCGCGCATGCCGGCGCTGCCGGGTCAGGAATGCTACGACGGCGAATTCACGCACTCCGTCAACTATCGCAACGCCGCACCCTATGCGGGCAAGCGCGTGCTTGTCGTGGGAGCGGGCAACAGCGGCGCCGAGATCGCCACCGATCTCGCCGAACACGGCGCGGCGTTCGTAGCGATCAGCATCCGCACTGCGCCACCGATCGTGCCGCGCGACCCATTCGGAAGTCCGGTGCAGCGCACCAGCTTCCTCTTGAGCCTCCTGCCGCCGCGCCTGGCCGACCGCATCGCCCGGCTCACCGCGCGGCTGACGCTAGGCGATCTCTCGCGCTACGGCATGCCGGCTGCGGATTGGCGACCGTATTCGAGCCGGCGTGTGCCCGTCATCGACGTCGGCTTCGTCGATGCACTGAAACGCGGCCGCGTGCGGATTCGCCCGGCGCTGGCGCGGCTGACCGCGACCGGCGCCGTCTATGCCGACGGGCATTCCGAACCGTTCGACGCAATCATTGCGGCAACCGGTTTTTCGAGCGGTCTCGATGCGCTGCTTGAAGACGCCGCTGTGCTCGACGAAGCGGCCGAGCCGATCGCGCCCTCAGGCGAACCGACGACGAGCCCGGGAATGTTCTTTGTCGGTTACACGCACAGCCTGCGCGGGCATTTGTTCGAAGCGAACCGCGCTTCGCGCCGGCTTGCGGCGAATGTCGCGAGCTATCTCGAACGGGCGGGAGGAAAAATTTCCTGACACCGCAGCTGTCGGTCAGGCCGGCGCCGAATGCGGGTTGCGCCATGATGTCTCCGTGCGAAAGAAAATCGACGCGCGGACCCTGGCCCTGTTGCATCGTGAACTTGCGCTGGAACAATTAACGTCCGCGGCGGATCGCGCGTGCCGGATCGCGCGCAATCAGATACAGCGAACTGCCCGGCGTGAATTCGTCGCCGCGGCCTGCGCCGATCTGCTGCTGCAATGATTTGCCGATCGTGCCGCCGGGGACGTTCGGCTCGGTCTGGGTCACGTCGACGAGCTGTGCGTGCACGGTTGCGGCGGCGGCGAAAATCAGCGTCGCCGCAAGCAGCCCACGCATTGCGCAGTGCTTCGAACGCAAAGCGCAAGCATTCGCTCGCATCCGATGGAAGGGTTCTTGCCAAGTTTGCATGATCATCCCCGAAACCAAGAGCCGACATGACCGACGGCAACGACTGTTGAAGCAATTTGGATCCCCCGTGTCGACGCGGTCGCTCGCTTCAGCGCTGCGGGTAGGCCAAACTGCCGGACGGCGGCGGTTTGATGTGTCTGACCAGCTTGGGCGGCGCTGCCTGCGGGTGCGGCATTCGTGCCGTGGTCGCGTGTGCGGCCGGTGCGGTTGCATGCCGCTGCTGCTTTTGCATCTGCGACCGCGAGGCAGGCACGGAGGCGGCAACAGGCTCGCATTCGTCATATCTCAAGACCGTGCCGGGCGCGCAGTTGTATTGCTGGCCTTCCTGCGCAAACGCCGTGCCGTCGATGCAAGCGACGGATGCGAGAGCGAGCGCCGCGGATGTGCGGATGAGGTAGAACGTGATGTTCATGGCTGTTGCCCTCGTCGATGTGGAAAATCGTTTGCGCATTTCCATCTACGCAAATGGGAGGCCGCATCCATCACGCCTGCGGTGCTGCGACTGCGTCGCCTCGCTCACACCCCGCAGCAACCCGTCTCCATGCACAAGGCCAGCGCCTCCACTGCGGAAACGGAGACGGGTGTGCGCGGCACGTCTTCGGAATGCGCGTCGCGTTGCGCTGGCGCAAACTGCCTTTCGTCGCGCCGACGAAGAACGGACGTTGTCGGCGATGCGGTTGTGTTGTCGGGCGTCGATCGGATATCCATCGTGTAACTCCTCATGGTTCGGTTGCAGGCGGGAACGTTGCGCTCCAGTACACGCGCTGACGTCGAAGTCGTCAGCGCCGTGATATCGGCCCGGCACGCTTGCGTCCTGACACGCTCGCGAGGCCGATCATGCAAAGCAGTCCAGCGAGCACGCCGAGCATCCAGTTCGACGCCGTCGGTGCGGCCTGAACACTACTTGGTGTGGTCGCGGCGGCGACTGCAGAGACGACAAAGGTGTAGGTCGGCGTGTGCGCGTCGTTGCTCGCAATCGTGATCGTCGCGGTTTGCGTGCCGGTGGCGCCCGCGTTGAAGCGCACGTTGAACATCGCGCTGGCGTTCACTGCGATCGTGCCCAAGCCGCCGCTGACCGTGAATGCGGGATCGCTGCTTGCGATCGAGCTGACGACCAGATCGCCGTCTGCCCCTGGCATGGCTTGACCGTTTGCCGACCGTTGCGCGCCAGGCGGTACGCTTGCCTCGCGCGCACCGAGGTTGTCGATGGTGAAGGCGTGCGTGACCGGCGTGCCGACCGGTGTCGAACCGAAGTCGGTGCCGTCGACGGTGCTCGGCGTGGTGTCGCCGTTGGCGATGCCGCGCACGCTGATCGTTCCGGGCCGTTGCGCAGTGGTGAAATTAGCGACAATGGATTTGTCTGCAGTGACATTGGTCAGCGCGCAGGCTGCACCGCTGCAATCGCCAGTGAATGCATCGAACGCATAGCCGGAGTTGGCCGTTGCAATGCACGTGCTGTTACCGCCCGATGCGACCGGATTGGGTGTGCAGGTCACCGTGCCGGCGCCGACCGGGTTGACTGCCGTGGTGATCGTATAGCTCGCCGGTGCGACGACGGTGAGGTCGGCGGTTGCCGTACTGCCGGCGGCGTCGGAATAGCCGCTATAGGTCGCGGTCAGATGGCGCACGCCGGCGCTGACGGGCGTGAGGGTGCAGGCTTCGCTGCTGCCGGGACTAGCCAGGTGGACGTGACAGTTGACTTCACCATCGCTGAGGACGATATCGCCCAGGAATGTTGCCGCAGGGTCGACAATGGACGCGATATTCATCCCGATGAAAACACTGTCGCCCAGGGCGATCGGATTGGGCGGAATGATCGTCAGCGTCGTCGGCGCCGGCAGTATCGTTATCTGGCCGACTGGGGCAGATGCAACGACACCGTGATTGGCATCGCCGTCGAAGCCGGCGTCGACCTCGAACGTTCCGGCGAACCGCGTCTTGCCGCGGAGCAAATGGCCCCAGGGACGGTGATGTTGCAGGTGCCGTTATCGCCGCCGATGCTCGCACCGAAATGGCCTTGCGTCTGCGTGGCGTTGCCGATGACCAGATACAGGGCAGCGTACTGACCGACATAGACCGGTGCGGGCGGATCGAGCGCAATCGTCGGCGTCTGGTAAGTGACGACGTAGTCCTCCTGCGCCAGCGCGCCAGTCGCATCGCCGTCGTAGTTGGCGTCGCCCGAATAGATGAGAATGATGCGGTCGGCTCCGGCCGGCGGATAGGCACCGATCTGGGCCTGACAGGACTGCACCGTGTAATTGGTGTCGATCGTCAGAGGGCTACACAGATCGTAGTTGGTGTTCGACGCATCGCGATAAGCGAAGTTGATTGTGCCGGTGGGTACCGGTCCGCCTTGCGTCGGCGAGGATAGGATGGCGTAGAAGGTCAGTCGGGTGCCGAAAGCGCTTGGCGCGGCCGGCGCAATCTGCATGACCGCATTCGGCGTGGTCTTGGCAAACGCCGATGTGGGCAGGCAGCAAAGCCACGGAGTCAGCGCCAACATCACGGCGCGCGCGTATTTCGCGATGTGCCCTCGTTGCCGCCTTGGCGACGCGCCCGGGCAATGCTGATGGTTCGCACGAGCCGGCATCGCCTGGCACGTTTCGGTTGCAGTGCTGCCTTCCATATCCCGTCCTCGTCGGTGAGTAGCCGCCTGCATGCACTCGTGTAAACTCACGGCGGACAGGGGCAGGCTGGCGTCGCGCATCGCGTAAAACGAAGCGAAATGCCGTCTTTGGGATGAACTACGCAAATGCATGCCCCGAGCCATCACCCCGCGCCGCTCGACAGCGTGACCGACCTCCTCGCCGCTTGGCGCGCCGGAGACGAAGCGGCGCCGCGCGCACTCGCCGATCTCGTTTATGCCGATCTGCGCGCGATGGCATCGCGCCGGCTAGCCGGCGGAGGCGCAGCGCTGCAGACCACCGAACTCGCCCACGAAGCCTTTCTGCGCCTGTTGCAGAAGCCGCTCGATGCGGTCGATCGCGTGCATTTTTTCCGCACGGTCGCTCTGGCCTTGCGCCAGGCGTTGATCGACGCGCTACGCCGCGATCATGCCGAGAAGCGCGGCAGCGGCCTCGCCAAGATCAGCCTCGGCGCTGCCGCCGGCATCGCCGTGGCCGGGCCGGAAGCTTGGTTCGGCGTCGAACAGGCGCTCGGCGAACTCGAGGCGCTCGACGCGCGCAAATGCCGCGTCGTCGAGATGTCGCTGCTGCTCGGCCTGCCGCAGGAAGAGATCGCGCAGACGCTCGGCATTTCGCTGCCCACGGTGGAACGCGATCTGCGTTTCGCGCGCGCATGGCTGCGCGAACGTCTGGCCACGTGATTGCGGCGGGATTGGGATGATGAGGGGCTCAATCTCGATTTTGCGTTATTGATGGCGGAGGCTGCATGCCTCGGGAACCGGTGAATATCAGCAAGGTGCGCCATGGACAGTCCGCGGTTTGCCCAGATCGAATCCCTGTTCCACGCCGTGCTCGGATATCCGCCGGAGCAATGGCACGATGAGTTGACTTCACGCGAAAGCGACACGCAGATCATCGCCGAGGTCGAGCGCTTGCTCGCGCGCCACACGCAGGGCGAAAGCTTTCTCAAGGAAGCGTTGGACGCTGTGACGGGTTTGGCTCGGCCGATGCAGGGCCAGATCGGTGCCTATCGCATTCTCGGCGAACTCGGTGCGGGCGGCATGGGCACCGTGCTGCTCGCCGAACGCCTGCTCGGCGATACGCCGCAGAAGGTGGCGCTCAAGCTGATCCGCGGCATTCCGACCACGGGGGCGCGTGAACGCCTCGCGCGCGAGCGCGCACTGCTCGCCGAGTTGAACCATCCGAACATCGCGCGCCTGCTGGATGCGGGCGAGACACCCGATCGCGTGCCGTACCTGGCGATGGAATACGTCGCCGGCGCACCGCTGCTGGCGTACTGCGATAAGCACACGCTCGACCTGCCTGCGCGCCTGCGCCTGTTCGTGCAACTCTGCCGCGCGGTGCAGCATGCGCATCAGCACCTGATCGTACATCGCGACATCAAGCCCGCGAACATCCTTGTGCGCGAAGACGGCACGCCGGTGCTGCTTGACTTTGGCATCGGCAAACTCCTCGATCCCGGCGCCGACGAACATACCGCAACGCAGGCGTTCACACCGGCCTACGCTGCGCCCGAGCAGTACGCAGGCAAGAGCGTTACCACCGCAACGGACATCTGGAGCCTGGGTTGCGTGCTGCATGAACTCGTCAGCGCCCGCGCGTTGCGCGAGACGCGTGTCGGCGATCGCGTGGCGCGCCCGAGTGTGGCTGCGAAGGATCCCGCGCTGGCACGCGCGCTGCGCGGCGATCTGGACACTATCGTGGCGACCGCGTTGCAGGCTGAGCCGGTACAGCGTTACGTTTCCGCGCAGGCGCTTGCGGATGACATCGAAAACCATCTGCATGGCAAACCGCTCAACGCGGCGCCGGACCGTGCGCTTTATCGTGCGCGTAAATTCGTCGCCCGTCACCGTTATGCCGTCGCTGCCGCAGCGCTCGCGTTCGTCGTGATCTGCGGATTGATCTGGCGCCTCGCGATCGAGCGCAACGACGCACTCAGGCAGGCGCAACGCGCGCAGGTGACGCGCGATTTTCTCGTATCGCTGTTTCGCTTCGCCGACCCGAGCGTGCATCACGGCGCGCCGGTGACATTGCACGACATGCTCGCGCAAGGCAGCGCGCAGTTGGACACCGAACTGGCTGCGCAGCGCGAGTTGCATGCAGATCTGAGCGAGGCGCTCGGCGAAATCTATCGGCATGTCGGAGATGACCGCGCGGCGCTGGCCCGGTTTCGCAGCGCAGTGCAGCTTTCGGACGAGACTACGGATACGTTGGCGCGAACGCGCCGCATTGCCGCCGCGGCACGTCTCGCGCTGAAGAAAGGGGATCCAGAACAGGCGGCGCAGACGCTGCCCGAAATCGACTCGGCGCTGGCGCTGGTCGAACCGCGCAGCGAGGAGGCTGCGCGCGAACTCGTGATCGCGCTCCTCGCCTCGCGCGCATTGGCATTGGCGACGATCGATCGTGCGGAGGAAGCGGCGGCGGCATTGCATCGCGCGCTCGAACTTGTGCCGGCGCTGGCCAACGGGCAGGACGCGCAGCGCGCGAATCTTTACTACGATTTGACCAAGCTCGACATGATGCGTCGGGACAATCCGTCGGCGCTGGCGGATGCGACCGCCGCGCTTGCCGGATTCACCCGCGCCTACGGAGTGCCGCATGTGGAAACGGTCAAAGCGATGGAGATGCGCGAGGCCGTGCTTTTGAATGCGGGCGACTACGCAGGTGCGGAAACGCAGCAACGCGAGGTCCTCGCCGTGCAGAGCAAGCTCTATCCTGCCGACAGCCCCAGGCTTACCCGCACCGAAATGGCTTTGGCGGAACTGCTGCTGGTGCGAAACCGACCGGATGAAGCGATCGCGCTCTTCGATGAGGCGCTGGCGCATTGCCTGACCGGCACGGAGAGCTATCTGGCTTCCTGCCTGCGCATTCGCCGCGGTTTGGGGGAAGCACAGGTTGTTCTGGGCAGGCCCGGCGGCGTGGACATGGTGCAAAAGGCGGCTACCGACTGCGCTCCGACGACTTCCCATTTTTGCCTGATCGCGCGCGCGGCGCTTGCGCGGGCAAATTGTCTGACCGGCGATCGGGCCGCTGGCAAGGTCTTGCTCGCGGAAGTGGATCGGCTTTGGCCTGCGGCCGAGGATGCCATCGGCGCTCTCGACGCCCCGCATCTGGCCCGTATCCACGAGGATTGCGCGCGCTGACCCGCGTGCGGAGTGGTCGGCGATGCGCGTTATGTTGTTGCCTCGGCCGGCCTGGAGCGAGTTGCGCTGGATTACCGAAGCCTTCCACTGACGATCGACTGTTTGAACCAAAGCGGAGCTTCCCCCGCTGCGGACGAACAGACGTTCCTCACGCAGCGAATTGCAGTCGCGCCAGTTCGCCGTAGAGCCCGCCCGCGTGCAGCAGCTCGGCATGCGTGCCTTGGGCGACGATGCGGCCGGCGTCCATGACGACGATGCGGTCAGCCTTGAGCACGGTGGCGAGACGATGCGCGATGATCAGCGTCGTGCGGCCGTGCATGAGGCGCTCGAAGCCTTGCTGAATCGCGGCTTCCGATTGCGCGTCGAGATTGCTCGTCGCTTCGTCGAGCAGCAGGATCGGCGCGTCTTTCAACAGCGCGCGCGCGATCGCGATGCGTTGCTGCTGGCCGCCGGAGAGGCGCACGCCGCGCTCGCCGAGATAGGTATCGTAGCCTTCCGGCTGCGCGGCGATGAAATCGTGTGCTTCGGCGGTTTTCGCCGCGGCGATCACCGCGTCCTCGTCGGCGTCGACGCAGCCGAAGCGGATATTGTCGCGCGCGCTCGCGCCGAAGATCACCGTGTCCTGCGGCACGAGTGCGATCGCGCCACGCAGCTCGGGCAGCGCCAACTGTTTCAGATCGACACCGTCGATGCGGATCGTGCCGCGCTGCGCGTCGTAGAAACGCAGCAGCAGATGAAACACGGTGCTCTTGCCGGCGCCCGAGGGGCCGACCAGCGCCACGGTCTCGCCCGGTTTCACGCTCAGGCTGAAATCGTGCAGCGTCGGTGCGTCCGGACGCGAGGGGTAGCGGAACTCGACATGCTCGAAGGTGATCTCTCCGCGCAGTGGTTTCATCAACGCGACGGGTTGTGCCGCGGTGCGGATCTCAGGATTCGTCGCGAGCAATTCGCCGATGCGCTCCATCGCACCCGAGGCGCGTGCGATCTCGCTCCACACCTCGGTCAGGCCGCCGATCGAGCCAGCGGCGATCACCGCATAGAACACGAACTGGCTCAATACGCCAACGTCGAGGCGGCCGTCCATCACGCTGCGCGCGCCGCTCCAGAGCACGAGCGTGATCGCGCCGAAGATCAGCAGGATCACGAGCGCGGTCAGGATCGCACGCTGGCCGATGCGTTTTTTCGCCGTCGCGACCGCGCGCGTGATCGCCGTGTCGTAGCGTGCGATCTCGTACGGCTCGCGCGCGTAGGCCTGCACCGCATAGGTCGCGTTGAGCGTTTCGTTGGCGATCGCCGCGGCGTCGGCGATACGGTCCTGGTTGGCGCGCGCAAGCTTCTGCTGGCGCCGACCCATGAGCACGATCGGCGCGATCACCAGCGGGATTACGAGCGCGGCGTAGCCGGCAAGGCGCGGGCTCGTCGCGACCAGCATTGCCGTGCCGCCGAGCGCGGTGACGACGCTGCGCAGGGCGACCGACAGCGACGAGGTCACGACCGTTTGCACGAGTTCGGTGTCGGCGGACAGGCGCGAAGTCAGCTCGCCGACGCGCGTGCGCTCGAAGAAGGTTTGGTCGAGCGTCATCAAGTGCGCGTACAGGCGCTTGCGCAGGTCGGCGACCGTACGCTCGCCGAGCAGGGTGATGCAGAAGTAGCGCGCGGCCGTCGCCAGAGCGAGCACCGCGGCGACGCCGAGCAGGGCGAGGAAGCCCGAATCGATCATCGCCGCGTTGGCGTTGACGAAACCGTGGTCGATCATCACACGTACCGCGATCGGCAAGGTCAGCGTCGCGGCTGAGGATATGGCCAGAAACGCGAGCCAGCCGATCAGTAGGCCGCGGTAGCGGGCGAGGTAGGGCCAGAGCAGCGGCAGCGCGGAGAAACGGCTGTGCTGCTCGCTGCTGGATTCAAGGGATGCGGACACGCGAACGGGCTTGGAGTTCGGGGACTTGACTTGGATGGTGCCGCGGAATCCGAATTCAATCCACCATGCGAACCGAACTGCGGCCGCGTGTCGCATCGGTAACCCAGTGGCGCAGCGCTCCGATGCGTACCGCGGGCAGGGTCAGGCGCAATTCGGCGCCCGAGGCGTCGAAACGCTCGTCAGCGATCGACGCGCCGAACTCGGCCAGGCGCGCATGCAGCAGCGGCAGCGTGGCGAATGGCAGTGCGAAAACGACCTGCGCCATCTCGACCGCTTCCGTTTTCGCCGCCAAACGCAGGCATTCCGCGGCGCAGCCGCCATAGGCGCGCGCGAGGCCGCCCGCGCCGAGCTTGATGCAGCCATACCAGCGCGTGACGACGACAGCGGTGCAGTCCATCTGCTGGCCGTCGATCGCCTGCAGGATCGGCTTGCCGGCGGTGCCGCCCGGCTCGCCGTCATCGTTGAAGCGATATTGTTGGCCGATGCGGTAAGCCCAGCAGTTGTGCGTCGCCGATGCGTCGGCCGCCGCGGTGACGAAGTCCAGCGCCGCATCGGGCGACGAGACATTTGCGGCATTTGCCAAAAATATACTTTTTTTCACTTCCTGGCGCAGCGTCGCCGGCCTGGCGAGGACAAAACGCGTGCCGCTCATTCGAGGCCGCGCAGGTCGGGCGGCACACGGAAATCCGGGTGCTGCGCGCGCAGGTCGGCGAGTGCGTGCCGGGCTGCGTCGCGATGCCCGTCGCGCAACATCGCGCGCACGATTTCGACCCACGCAGCCAGCGGTGGCGGGTCGGGCGGGTAGATGCCGTCGCGCGCCGGCGCTGCGGTCGGGCCGCCGCCGATTTCCCAGTGATAACGCCCCGGCGCGCTTGGTTCGGGCCTGACTACGAACGACG
This sequence comes from Rudaea cellulosilytica DSM 22992, assembly GCF_000378125.1. Taxonomy (GTDB): domain Bacteria; phylum Pseudomonadota; class Gammaproteobacteria; order Xanthomonadales; family Rhodanobacteraceae; genus Rudaea; species Rudaea cellulosilytica. Next base: position 104,931 of record NZ_KB899245.1, read on the forward strand.
ATCCTCCCGCAGTCGCCTTGTCTGCGAAGGCCTGCATCGCGGCGGCGCCATCGGCGCTCGCGCTTTCGCGCAACTCCGGCGCGGGTGCTGCGGCAGCGCGTGCTGCCGAGCGTGCCGTTTCCGCTTCCATCGCCGCGGGTGGCGGCGGCGGAGCGGTTGCGGCGACCGGCGGCGGCGCACTCTTCGCGCGCGGCTGCTCGACCGCGCGCGAAGGGAACGCGGTGGGTTCGGCGCTCCCGGGCGGCGTCGCGGATGCCGGCGCCGCGATCTTCGGCGCAGCGGCGAGTGCGCCGCCCGCGTTGGATTTCGCATCGGTCTTGGCGTTGTCCGCGGCAACGGAGGATTCCGGCTTCGCGGCGACGGTGTTGGGCGTGTGCCGGTATTGCGCGGTTGCATCCACTGGCACCGGCGGCGTTGCGGGCTGCGCTGGCGGTGGCACCGTGGGTGCCGGCATCGGCACGGTGCGTTCGCTTTGAGTGACGCCCGGGGCCGGCGTGTCGGCAACAGCCGCGGTCTCGCGCCTCGGCGGCGCGGTGGGCGGAACCAGACGCCATGCCAAGCCGGCGACGAGCAGGAGCGTCGCCGCGGCGCCGAACGCGGGCAGCCAGCGCTGTACGCGCGAACGCGCCGCCGGTCGCGACGCTTGTGCCGCCGCTTCGCTGGGCATGCGTAGGGCCGACCGCGCCTGGGCACGCACTTGTGCATCGATGGCCGCGTCAGGCTCCGGGTGCGGCAGCTTGCGGTACAGCGCGGCCAGGCGCGAGTCTTGTTCGCGCAGGAAGGCATCGAACTCGGCATCAAAGCCGTGTTCGGGCGGCGTCGTCTGCGAGGGTTTCTTGATGTCGCTCATTCGGCCAGCCTCTCGCGTATTTTGGCGAAGGCGTAACGCAAGCGCGACTTCACCGTTTCGTGGCCTGCGCCGGTCACCTGCGCAATTTCCTCCAGGCTAAGGTTCGATTCCATGCGCAACAGGAAGGCGTTGCGCTGTTCGTCAGGCAATGCCTCGAGTGCGAGCTGCAGGCGCCGGCGCTGTTCGAAATCGCTCAGCACTTCCTCGGGCCGTTCACGCTCGGGCACGTCGAGCAGGCCAAGCACGTGTTCACTCTCGTCCGCGTCGGCTTGCGGCCGCAGACGGCGCTGGTGGTCGACGACGAGATTGTGCGCGATCTGCAACAACCAGGTACTGAATTTCGCTTCGACGCGATAGCGCGCGCGTGCGTGAATCGCCCGGCTCCAGGTGTCCTGGAATAGCTCGTCGGCGACGGCGCGCTCGGGCACGCTGCGCAGGATGAAACGGTAGAGCATGCCCCGCGTGCGTGCGTACAGCGCGTCGAACGCGAGCGCGTCGCCCTGCGCATAGGCGAGCATCAATTCCTCGTCGGTCTTCCCGGTCCCCATTGCCGCGCAGGGTACGACAAAACGTGCACGCGCGGCAGCCGGACTGTGCGCTGCAGCGCCAGATTCGATGTTGACGGCAATGACGGACATGTGCGTTGTAACGCAGAACAAACGCTTTCGGGGTTAGCATCGCTGCCTACAGAATGACGGGCAGGGCGTTTTGACCTGAAGGGATGCCGCATGATCCACGAAATCCTCAAAATGGGTGATCCGCGCCTGCTGCGCGTCGCCAAACCGGTCGAAGCCTTCGATACGCCGGAGCTGCATGCGCTCATCGCCGACATGTTCGAGACGATGCAGGCTGCGGGCGGCGTCGGTCTCGCCGCGCCGCAGATCGGCGTCGACCTGCAGCTCGTCATCTTCGGTTTCGAACGCAGCGAGCGCTATCCCGACGCGCCCGCGGTTCCGCGCACGATCCTGATCAATCCCGAGATCATGCCGCTGTCGCAGGACAAGGAGGAAGGCTGGGAAGGGTGCCTTTCGGTGCCGGGGCTGCGCGGCGCGGTCGAACGTTACTCGCTGATCCGCTATACCGGCTTCGATCCGCAGGGCAGGAAGATCGAGCGCGAGGCCGAAGGTTTTCATGCGCGCGTCGTGCAGCACGAATGCGATCACCTGATCGGCCGGCTCTATCCTTCGCGCATCACTGACTTTTCCAAATTCGGCTTTACCGAAATCCTGTTTCCCGGCCTTAATCCCATTGTGGACGAATAATGGACACCGTGAGGTATCGAAGGGCGAACGGCAATCTAACTCAGACGCTCCGGTAGAGGGTTTCGCTTACCCCAAGCGAGTTGCTGGATGCGCTTCCAATCGCCATCGATCAGTGCCTGTTTCTTGGCGCGACTCCAACCTTTGATCTGTCGCTCCGCTAGCAAAGCTTCATTGCGTGTCTGGAATTCCTGGGAATAGACGAGGTGAACGGGACGGCGGGACGACGTGTAACCAGCACAATCGCCACACGCGTGTTGTGCGATGCGCGTTTCAAGGTTGTCCGTATGGCCGATGTAGAACGAATTGTCTGCGCATCGGAGCATGTAGACCCAAAAACTCATATGGCCCCTGCGTAGTTGGGCCGTTCGTCCTTCGATACCTCAGGACGAACGGAAAGCGAACTCGCGGCGAGTTTATTTATTTGGCTGTCGCTGAGCTGCACTCTGCGCCAGCAGTTCGACGAGATAGTCCTTCCACAACACCGCCCAGGTGTGCGAGCTGTGGCCCCGCGTGGCGTCGCTGATCGGAATGACGACGGCGCGGCCATGCGCGACGTTCTTGATCTCGCGTTCGAGGATGCCGAGTTCCGGCGGGTTGATCTGATCGTCGGCGGAATTGACGGCGAGCAGCGGCGCTTTGATCGTGGCGAGCTTCGGCAGCGGGTTGTAGTTGCGCGAGGCGTCGATCTGGTAGAGGCAGTCGTTGGCGTCGTCTTCCTTCATCAGCGTGGCGATGCGGTCCTCGAGATACTTGTCGGCCGCCTCGCGCGTCGGATAGTCCTTCTGCCACTGCAGCGGCACCGAGCCCATGATCATGAGGATGTGCAGCGCGTCGGCGAGGCCGCGAGGCTGCTTCGTGTAGTCGCCGTTGTTCCATTCCGGATCATTGCGGATCGCGTCCATGAACATGCGCCGGAACATGCGGTTGCGCCCGGCGATTTCCACCGGCAGCGAAGCGAGCGGCATCAGTGCATCCATGAAGTCCGGATAGGTCTCGCCCCAGACCCAGGTATGCATGCCGCCCATCGAAGTGCCCATGACCAGGCGCAGGTGATCGACCTGGAGCTTCTCGGTCAATAACCGATAGTCGGCCTTGACCATGTCGTCGTAGTCGTAATGCGGAAACTTCATGCGCAGGCCGTCGCTCGGCTTGCTCGACTTGCCGTGGCCGATGCCGTCGGGCAGCACGATGAAATATTTCGCCGCGTCGAGCGGCTGGCTCGGGCCGAACAACTGACCGGCGAAGCGGTCGCTGATGAACTGCGCGCCCGTGCCGCCGGTGCCGTGCATGATCAGCACCGCGTTGTCGACATGGCCCTTGCGATCGCGATGAATTTTGCCGAGTGTGCGGTAGTGCAGACGCAGTTCGGCCAGCGTCTCGCCGCTGGCAAAGCGGAAGTCCTTGATGTCGAAATCGCCTTCGCTCGGCGTCGGCCATGTCTGCGCATGCGCGGACGCGCAAAGTACGAACGCGAAGAGGGCCGGCAGAGTGAGCAGGTATTTGCGAAACATGGCGTGCCCGGTCGACGGATGACGCGGCAGTTTGCAACAAACGGGCGATTTTGTCTCACGGTGCCGGTCGAGTTATCGTCGTGCAATGAGCGATTCCCGATCCGATCGGTACCCGAGCGGCATTTCGCAAAAGATCGTTATTGCGCTGATTCTTGTTTGGCTGAGCTGGGCCGCGTTCGCCCTGCTGCGCGAGATGTGAAGATGAAACTGCAGTCCGGTGTGGCCGAGTTCGGGCAATTGCGCGACGGCATTCACCGCGCAGTCCGCCCCGACGGCGGGCGCATATTCGTGAAAGTGCGTCACGACATGCCCGCCGACTTCTTTCTTGCCGAAGCGCGCGGACTGGCGGTGTTGTCGTCGGCGCCCTTGCGCGTGCCCGATGTGATCTCGGTGTGGGAACACGGCATTGCGCTCGAAGATCTCGGTCGTGGGCGTGCGTCCGCGCGCGATTGGGAAAACGCCGGGCGCGGCTTGGCCGATTTGCATTGCAGTGCAGGCGAACGCTTCGGTTTGGATAGCCGGGGATGGTGCGGCGACAGCACGCAGGACAACACGCCCGATGAGGATGGCTTCCATTTCTTCGCCGAACGCCGCTTGTTAGCGCAGGGCCGCCGCGCTTTCGACCGCGGTCTGCTCGAACACGACGATATGCGCCAGCTTGAATCGATCTGCGCGCGTTTGTGCGAAATGTTGCCGAAACAACCGCCGGTGCGCGTCCATGGCGATCTCTGGATGGGCAATGTGCATGCCTGCGCCAACGGCGAACTCGCTTTGATCGACGGTGGCGCCGTGCACTACGGCTGGGCCGAAGTCGATCTCGCAATGCTGACGCTGTTCGGCGAACCGCCAGCCTCGTTCTTCTGCGCCTATGAAACCGCCGCGAAGATCGACAAGGCGTGGCGCGAGCGCGCTGCGCTGCTCAATCTGTACCACCTGCTCAATCACCTCAACCTGTTCGGCGCGAGCTATCTCGGCGGCGTGCGCACGGTGCTTCGGCGCTATTCGTGATCGATCTTCGGTTTTCGCTTGCGAGGTTTAACTTCCTGCCGCAGACCGATCTCACCGTCGGCAAGGCGCGCGATGAGATGCGCGGACTTTGCCGCCACGGCGACGCTGCGCAGCACCTCGCCGCTGTCGCGATCGAGCAGGATCGCATAGCCGCGCTGCAAGGTGGCGAGCGGGCTGACTGCATTGAGCGTACGTGCGAGTTCGACGAGGTGCTGCTTGCGCCGGTCCAGGCGTCGGTCGATTGCCGAGTGCAGGCGCTGCGTCAGCGCGGCAAGCTGCTCGTCGCGCCGCGCGAGGCGGATCAGCGGATGTTGCGCCTGCAGGCGCGCACGCAGATGGGCCAGGCGTTCGCCGCCGCGCTGCAGGCGTGCACGCGGATGTTGCGCGCGCAGGCGTGTCCAGGCGTGGTCGAGGCGTTGCGCGGCGTTCTGCAGGCGGCGCAACATCAGCGTTTCGAGGCGCGCTTCCTCGCGCTGCAGGTTGCGCAGGATCGCGGCGCCGTCGGGCACGAGGATTTCCGCCGCGGCCGATGGCGTCGGCGCGCGCAGGTCGGCGGCGAAGTCGGCGATGGTGAAATCGACCTCGTGGCCGACCGCGCTTACGACCGGGATCGCGCTCGCGCGGATCGCGCGCGCGACGCCTTCGTCGTTGAACGCCCACAAGTCTTCGAGCGAACCGCCACCGCGCGTGAGCAGCAACACGTCGTGGCGCCGCGCCGCCGATGCGGCATTCAGCGCAGTAACGATGGCGGGCGGCGCTTCCTTGCCTTGCACCGGTACCGGAATCACCTCGACGTCGACGAGCGGGAAACGCCGCGACAGCACGCTGAGCACGTCGCGGACCGCAGCGCCGGTGGCCGACGTGATCACCCCGATGCGCCGCGGCAGTTTCGGCAGCGCACGTTTTTTCGCCGTATCGAACAGGCCTTCGGCGGCGAGCTTCGCTTTCAGTTGCTCGAATGCGCGCAGCAACGCGCCTTCGCCGGCTTCTTCGAGATGCTCGACGATGAGCTGGAACTCGCCGCGCGCCTCGTACAGGCTCACGCGCACTCGCGCGAGCACGCGCGTGCCGTCGGCAGGGCGGAAGCGCAGCAGCATCGCGCGGTTCTTGAACATCGCGCAGCGGATCTGCGCCTGCGCGTCTTTCAGGCTGAAGTAGAGGTGCCCGGAGGCGGGGCGCGAGAAGTTCGAGATTTCGCCCTCGACCCAGATCAGCGGAAACGTGTCCTCGAGCAGGTCGCGGGCGAGGCGCACGAGCTGGCTCGGGGAAAAGATTTCGCGTTCGGGGGCGGCGTCGGAAAAAAGTTCGGACATGAAGGAAACTACAAAAATTGTCATTCCGGCAGGGACTGCCGACTGCGATTGTAGGAACAATCGCGCACAGCGAAGCCTGACCACAGGTTGAGCCGCAGGATGCGGCGAATCAATCCAGGCGCCAAGGATGGCAGACCTGGAGTTATCAGTGCGTAACGGTCTTTGCGAAATCGCATCCACGCAGTCTGGATTCCAGCAACCCCTGCCGGAATGGCGTTACTTTGACGGCGAGCTCGCTTTGCTTTCAGGCGCTTTCCGATCGCGCCGCAGTTTCCGCCAACGCAACAGCAGGCTTGCGCCGACCCATGCGGCAAGCAGAGCCAGCGGCCACGCGATGATGCGCGGCCAGATCGCCGCCGCCGTGGCGATGACGATCAGCAGCAGCGCGGCTGGTGGCAACAGACCGGCCTCGGCGCTGCCGAGCGCGCGCCGGTCATCGATCGCCGCACCGACAGTGTTGACCAGGCGCAGCGTGCCCGCGGCGGCGCGGCTCGAACTGCCGCGGCCGCCGCGCGCCTGATGCACCCGTCTGCGCGTGCGCGCGGGTCGCAGGCGCTCGTCGAGCACCACCTCGGTCGCGTTGTCCAAATCGCACAGATATTGCTCCGCGAGTTGCGCGGCGAATACCTCGTTCTCGACAGCGACATCGATTTCGCAATTGGTCAGCCAACTGGCGAGATTGAGATTGCTCGAACCCACGCGTGCCCAGCGCCCGTCGGCGACCGCGGTCTTGGCGTGGATCATCGAGCCGTTCCATTCGTATACTTTTACCCCGGCTTCGAGCAACGGCCGGTAGCCGGCGTGCGAGAGGCGCGCGACGAAAGCGAGGTCGCTCGCACCGGGCACGAGCAGGCGCACGTCGACACCGTCGAGCGCGGCCGCGCGCAGGGCCTGCACGTAGGGCGCGACGCCGACGAAATAGGCATCGGTCAGCCACAGCGTCTTGCGCGCCATCGCGGCGATGTACAGATCGCTGCGATAGACGCTCGCATGTGCCGGTTCGGTAGCGATGACGCGCAGGTCGATTTCCCCGCACGCTGCGGGCACCGCATTGTCGATATCGATTGCAGCGCCGAGGCTGGCCCAGGTGGTCTTGAACGCGTGCTCGAGGTCGGCGCAGGCGGGGCCGCGGATCGCGACGCCGGTATCGCGCCATGGCGCGATGCCTCGCGCCGGATCGCCCAGCCACTTCTGCGACAGGCAGATGCCGGAGACGAAACCGATCGCGCCGTCGACGACAAGCAGCTTGCGGTGGTCGCGGCCGAGCCAGCCGAATGGGCTGTCGAGCCGCGGCGGATTGAACACGCGCACCTCGCCGCCGGCATCGAGCAGCGGACGCCAGAATGCCGCTCGCGTTTTGCCGAGACAGCCGAGCCAGTCGCGAATCACCGCGACGCGCACGCCGGCGGCCGCGCGCCCGGCGAGCGCATCGCGAAACGCGCGCCCGACTTCGTCGTCGCGGATGATGTAGTTCTCGAGGAACACGCTGCTGCGCGCCGTACGGATCGCGGCGAGCCAGGCATCGAAATTCGCGCGGCCGTCGATCAGCAATTCGACCGCATTGCCCGCGACCGGCTCGACTCCGGTGGCGCGGTCCAGCGCCTGCGCCGCGAGCATGCGTGCAGAGCCGATGCGCGGCGGATCGGGGTGGGGCGTGGTCGAATCCGGAGTGAACATGAAGCGCCGAAGCTACCGCACGGCGCGGCGGTAGGCGAACAGGCACGGCAAGGTCAGCGTGTGGCGCGGTTTCATCTTCCCTCCGCGGAGTGGATGAAAACGTTCAACCTGTGCGGCGTGCCGTTGCAGCCTCGTCGCCGAGGGCGCGCAGGTACTGGCGGTCGAATGCAGCGAGCTGGCTCTCGAGGTCCGAATACGGGCCAGGTTCCCAAGCCTGAGAAGTAACGCCCAGGTGCGCGTTGGAGCAGAGTTCCCAGTCCTGGCGGTTGGTCAGGTCCCAGAACTCGACCGCGGGCGCGGGATCGAAGCCCGGCGCGGCGATCGCGTCGGGATGGAACAGCCATTCGCAGACGACGCGCGTGCGGTTCTTCGCCAGCGGCAGTGCGCGATGCATCATCACGTAATCCGGATGGAACGAGAGGAAGCCGCTCGGGAACAGGCTGTAATAGTATACTTTTCCGCGTTCGGCTTCGGTGATGCCGGGCAGCGCGGGCGCGCAGCGCTCGCCGCCCATCGTCATGCTGCCGTCGCGGTTGCTCATCCACATTGGTCCGCCGAGCACCGGGCCCTCGTCGAGGTCGTTCTCGGAATTGCGGAACGGGGTGAGCTTGTTCAGGTGCGGATGCGCGAGCGGGCAGTGGTAGCACTCGCTGAAGTTGTGGAAGATCAGTTTCCAGTTCGCATCGACCTCGTAGACCTTGCGCGCGGCCGCGCGCAGCTCCGGCGTGCGCCACTGCTGGAAGCGTTCCGCAAGGCCGGGCAGCGCTTCGGCGAATGGTTGCGGGTTGGGTGACAGGTTGACGAACAGAAAGCCTTGCCAGCTTTCCAACGCGGCCTGGTGCAACGGATAGTTGGCCGGGTCGAAGCCGGGAACCTCGCTCATCGTCGGCACGTTGCGCAATGCGCCGTCGAGGCCGAACGTCCAGGCGTGGTAAGGGCACTGGATCGCCTTGCCGAGCGTGCCCTGCGCCTCGCGGCAGAGCTTGCTGCCGCGGTGGCGGCAGTGATTGTGGAACGCGCGCAGTTCGCCGTCTTGGTCTCGCAGGACGATCACGCTTTCGCTGCCGAGTTCGAACAGGAAATAGCTGCCGGGCTGTTCGAGCTGCGAAACGTGGCCGGCGAGCATCCATGAGCGGTAGAAGATCTTCTCGTGCTCGGCGCGCCAGATCTCGTCGGAGACAAAATAGTCGCGCCCCAGGGTGTGCTGGCCGAAGGACGTGCGTGATTTCATGGCTGCGGTCCGGGTGGTGATGAGCGTGAGCTAACTGCATCGTTCGCGACCGATGCGGTGCCTTCATCAGCGCATCCTACAATACTGCTGCCGCGGTGTGTCAGCAGGGCGTCGCTCGCGGCGACTCGTGCCATCGCGCTGGTTTACACTTGCGGATCGCACATTCGCCCGCACCTTGCTTGCATGTCCGCCGACCGTTTCCAACTCGTCTCGCCGTTCCAGCCCGCCGGCGACCAGCCCGAAGCGATCCGTCGCCTCGTCAACGGCTTCAACGACGGCCTCGCGCACCAGACCCTGCTCGGCGTCACCGGCTCGGGCAAGACCTTCACGATCGCGAACGTCGTGCAACAGGTGCAGAAGCCCACGATCGTGCTGGCGCCGAACAAGACTCTGGCCGCGCAGCTCTACGGCGAGTTCAAGGAGTTCTTCCCGCACAACGCGGTCGAGTACTTCGTCAGCTACTACGACTATTACCAGCCCGAGGCCTACGTCGTGGCCAGCGACACGTACATAGAGAAGGATTCGTCGATCAACGAGCACATCGAGCAGATGCGCCTGTCGGCGACGAAGGCGCTGTTGTCGCGGCCCGATTCGCTGATCGTGGCGACCGTGTCGGCGATCTACGGTCTCGGCGATCCCGAGGATTATCTGTCGATGCGTCTGATCCTCGCGCGCGGCGAACGCGTCGACCAGCGCGAGCTGATCCGCCATTTGACCGAACTGCAGTACGAGCGCGGCGATTACGAGCTGCACCGCGGTTCGTTCCGCGTGCGCGGCGACGTGGTCGACGTGTTCCCGGCCGAGAGTGAATTCGATGCGATGCGCATCGAGCTGTTCGACGGCGAAGTCGAGAACATTTCGGTATTCGACCCGCTGACTGGCGCGATTCTGCGCAAGGTGCCGCGCTGCGTGATTTATCCCGCCACGCACTACGTCACCACGCGCAAGCGCGTGCTCGACGCGATCGAGACGATCAAGCCGGAGCTCAAGGAACGCCTCGATCAACTGTACAAGGCGAACAAGCTCGTCGAGGCGCAGCGCCTGCAGCAGCGCACGCAGTACGACCTCGAAATGATGGCCGAGATCGGTTTCTGCAACGGCATCGAGAACTACTCGCGCCACTTCACCGGACGCAAGCCGGGCGAGCCGCCGCCGACCCTGTTCGACTATCTGCCGCCGGACTCGCTGCTCGTCATCGACGAGTCGCACGTCACCGTGCCGCAGCTTGGTGCGATGTACAAGGGCGATCGCTCGCGCAAGGAGAATCTGGTCGAGTACGGCTTCCGCCTGCCGTCGGCGCTGGACAACCGGCCGCTCAAGTTCGACGAATTCGTCGCGCGCGAGCCGCGCACGATCTATGTGTCGGCGACCCCAGCCGACTACGAAGTCAACCATTCGGAGGGCAACGTGGTCGAGCTCGTCGTGCGTCCGACCGGGTTGATCGATCCGGAAGTCGAGATTCGCCCGGTGCGCACCCAGGTCGACGATCTGCTCGGCGAGATCCATGCGCGCGTGAAGATCGGCGACCGCGTGCTCGTGACCACGCTGACCAAGCGCATGTCGGAAAACCTGACCGATTACCTCGAAGAGCACGGCGTGCGCGTGCGCTACCTGCACTCGGACATCGAGACGGTCGAGCGCGTCGAGATCCTGCGCGACCTGCGCCTCGGCAAGTTCGACGTGCTGGTCGGCATCAACTTGTTGCGCGAAGGCCTGGACATGCCTGAGGTATCGCTCGTGGCGATTCTCGACGCGGACAAGGAAGGCTACCTGCGCTCGACGCGGTCGCTGATCCAGACGATCGGCCGCGCCGCGCGCAACCTGCGCGGCAAGGCGATTCTCTACGCCGACCGCATCACCGACTCGATGAAGCGCGCGCTCGATGAAACCGACCGGCGCCGGCAGAAGCAGATCGACTACAACCTCGAGCACGGCATCACGCCGAAGTCGGTGGTGAAGAAGATCGCCGACATCATGGAAGGCGCGCGCCACGATGCCGAGGCCGAACGCGCCGTCAGGCGAACCAAATCGGGCGCACTGCGCGTGGCTGAAGAATCCGTCGACTATTCCGTGCTGGCGCCCGACCAGCTCGCGGCCAAGCTCAAGAAGCTTGAAGCGCAGATGTACAAACTCGCCCAGGACCTGCAGTTCGAGGAAGCCGCGCGCGTGCGCGACGAGTTGCAGCGCGTGAAGGCGCTGGGTCTGCTGAGTTGATCCACGCCCGGCGCGCAGCGTCGTGCTGCGCGCCGGCCGGAAAATCCCCTCTCAACACAGGGCAGTCGAGAAGGGCAGGGCTCCCCCTTTTACGGACTCGCTTTGCGCTGCGTGCGCACGGCGGCTGCGCCGCACAGCGCAAGCAGCGCGATCAAGGCGGCGAGACTGCGAGGATCGAACATCGGTGCCGGTATCGCCGACTGCGGTGCGACTGCGGCGAGGCTCGGCCCGCCCGCATCGATGATCGTGCCGTTGACGCTGAGATCGTCGTCGCCGAGGCCGCCGTCGGCGATCGTGAACGTGGCCACGTGGCCGCCCAGCGATAGGCTGTTCGCCGCGCCGAGCGTGTACCAATGATCGCTGGCCTGGCCCGGAGTGGGGCCGTACTTCCAGTACTGCACGCCGGCGGCGAACGCGGTCGGGAAGGTCACGGTCAGGGCGACGCTACCCGTGCAGCCGCTGGCCTGGAACTGGAACAGGCCGTCGGGGAAGCTGACGCCGGGCGGCAGCGAGCCGGACGCTGCGACGAATGCGGGACTGACCAGCGAGCAGGACGGGCCGCCACCGGAAAGCACCGCGGTCGCGCTGCCGCTGCCGGTCGCGGTCGGGCCGGTGAACGTCGTCACCGGGCACGCTGCCGTCGTCAAGCTCAGGTCGCCGCCATGACCGCTGCCGTTCGTGTTGTTCGCGTCGACGCGGAAGTGATAAGTCGTGGCACAGGTGAGGCCGCTGAGCGTGGCCGAAACCGCCGTGCCGACGGCGTTCGCGGGCAGCGACGCGGGCGTCGCTGCAATCGTGCTGCCGTAGCTCGCGTCCGGGCCGTAAGCGAACGACACCGTCGTCGCCGCACCGTTGGCGTTGACCGTGCCATTGATTGTCGCCGAGGTCGTACCTATCGCGGTCGCCGCGAGACTGGTTGCGGTCGGCGCCTGTGAGGCGCATGCCGAGGTCGTGAACGTCAGGTCGCCGCCGTAGACCGGGCCACCGTTGCCGTTGTCGGCCTTGACCCGGAAATGGTAGAGCTGGTTGCAGCTCAGACTGCTGACGACGGCGGATGCCGCCGCATTGCTGGCGTTGGCGGCAAGCGGGCTTTGCGCAGCGGCTGCGTTGGAGCCGTACGCGGTCGTCGTGCCATAGTCGAAGCTGACCGTGGTCGCCGCGCCATTGGCGCTGACCGTGGCATTGAGCGTCGCCGACGTCGCCGTGACTGCACTCGCGGCATCGGTTGTCGCGCTGGGCGGCTGCGCCGCACAAGCTGCCGTGGTGAAGGTCTGATCGGTGCCGTAGACCGGGCCGCCGCTGCCGTTGTCGGTGTTGACGCGGAAATGGTAGAGCTGGTTGCAGCTCAGGCTGCTGACGCTGGCGGACACGGCTGCATTGCTCGCGTTCGCGGCGAGCGGGCTCTGTGCGGCCACCACGTTGGAGCCATACGCATTGGTCGTGCCGTAATCGAAACTGACCGTGGTCGCGGTACCGTTGGCGCTGACCGTGCCGTTGAGCGTTGCCGAGGTCGCCGTGATGGCGCTCGCGGCGTCAGTCGTCGCGCTGGGGGGCTGCACCGGACAGGTGCTGGTCGTGAATGTCGCATCGTTACCGTGGATCGTCCCTCCGGTGCCGTTGTTAGCGTCGACGCGGAAGTGGTACTGCGTACCGCAGCTTAGGCTGCTCAGTGCCGCGGTCACCGCTGCGTTGGCCGGCGATCCCGCCGCCAAGGGCGACTGCGCAGCTGCGGCGGACAACCCGTAGGACGTCGTCGTGCCGTACTCGAAGGTTACCGTTGTCTGCGCGCCGTTCGCACTGACCGTGCCGTTCAGCGTCGCGCCAGTCGTGGTAATCGAACCGGCACTGCCGGTGTTGGCGGTCGGCGGCGTGCCGGGGCAGGCCGCGGTCGTGAACTGCTGGTCGGTGCCGTTGATCGTGCCGCCGACACCATTGTTTGCATTGGCGCGGAAGTGGTAGGTCGTGGCGCAGGTCAGGCCACCCAGCGTGTAGGTGACCGGCGCGCCGGACGCGCCGCTGCTCAGCGGGCTCTGCGCCGCCGTGGCCGGACTGCCGGCGCCGCCATAGCTCGATGTCAGGCCGAAGTCGAACGTAACCGTGGTCGCGGCGCCGTTGGCGCTGACCGTGCCGTTGAGCACCGCCGACGTGGTCGAGATGCCCGATGCGGGATCGGTCACCACGCTCGGCGAGGAGGCCGCGCAGCTCGCGGTCGAGAAGGTGGTGTCGGTGCCGTGCACCGTACCGCCCGTGTTCGTCGCGTTGACGCGGAAGTGGTACGTCGTGCCGCAAGTCAGGCCGGCCAGCGCAAAGGTCACCGGCGCGTTGCTGCCGGACCCGGCCGCGAGCGGGCTCTGCGCCGCCGTGCCCGGGCTGCCGCTGCCACCGTACGCTGCGGTCGGGCCATAGTCGAAAGTGACCGTGGTCGAAGCGCCGTTCGCGCTGACCAGGCCGTTGAGCGTCGCGCTCGTGGCAGCCACTGCGCTCGCCGCACTCGTTATCGCGTTCGGCGGCGGCTGCACGCAGGCGCCGGTAGTGAACTGCAGGTCGCCGCCGTTGATCGTGCCGCCGACGCCGTTGTTCGCGTTGGCGCGGAAATGGTAAGTCGTGTTGCAGACGAGTCCGCTCAGCGTGAGCGAGACCGCCGCACCGCTCGCGCCGGAACTGAGCGGACTCTGCGCCGCGGCCGCGGGACTGCCGATCGCGCCGTAGGCCGTCGTCGTGCCGAAGTCGAACGTGACAGCGGCGATCGCACCGTTGGCGCTGACCGTGCCGTTCAACGTCGCAGCGGTGGCGCTGATGCCGCTCGCCGCGACGCTCGTCACCGTCGGCGCAATCGGTGCGCAGACCGCGGTGGTGAAGCTCAGATCGCTGCCGTGGATCGTCGTGGCCCCGTCGTTGATCGCGTTGACGCGGAAGTGATAGGTCGTGTTGCAGGTCAGCCCGCTCAGCACGTACGAGACCGGGCTGCTGATCGAGCCGCTGCTCAGCGGACTCTGTGTTGCCGTAACGTTGGTGCCATAGCTTGCAGTGGTGCCGTAGTCGAACGACACCGTCGTGGTCGCGCCGTTGGCGCTGACCGTGCCGTTGAGCGTGGCGCCGGTTGCACTGATCGCGCTCGCGGCGATCGTCACCGCGGTCGGCAGCGAGACCGCGCAGGGCGCCGTCGTGAACGTCAGGTCGTTGCCTAGGGTCAGGCCGTTGCTGTTCAGCGCTTCGGCGCGGAAATGGTAGGTCGTGCCGCAGCTGAGGCCGCTGAGGATGTTGCCGACGACCGCGACATTGCTTTGCGCCGCCGTCACCGTGGCCGGCGAGCCGTTGATGCTGCTGCCATAGGCGACGGTCGGGCCATACTCGAACGAGGTGCCTGAGTCGGCGCCGTTGGCGCTGATCGTGGCGTTGAGCGTTGCCGTCGTCGTGGTGATTGCGCTGGCGGCGACGGTGACTACGGTCGGTGCCGCGCCGGGGACCGAGGCGACGTTGGAAAACTCCGAGGTGTTGTTGACCGGGCAGGAAGACAGGATGACGCCGAGATCGCCGATGAAGCACTTCAAGTTGTCTTTCCAATCGCCCGTGACGGCCGCCGCGTTGGTCAGCGGGGTGACGTCGGTCGCGGTCATGATGATGTAGCCACCGCCGGTGCTGGCCGGCAGCGTCACCGTGCAAACGCCGCCGCTGCAAGCCGCGCTGTCGGCAGGGTAGCTGGCGGCGGGGTAGATGCTTGGGTCGCTCGAGATCGACTGTTCGCCGATGAAGGTCATGCCGGTCGCGGTATTGTCGTCGGCCGTGTCGATGCGGAAGAAGTCCATGCGGAACTGCGCCGGGCCGTGGGTCGCGATCGTCCATTGCAGCGTCGTGCTGCCGCCGCTCGACGAAGGCGCGAGCGAGCCGCTGCATTTGCCCGTGTCGGCCGGACCCGCGCAGATCACCGGCTGCGCCTGGTCGAAGTTGGCGTAGCTGTAGCTCGGGCCGAGGTATTCGCCGTGCAGCGAGTTGGCTGCATCCTCGGCATAGTCGAGATCGATGCCGACGCCATCGTGGCCGAACTGCAGCGGCGGCTGAGTGGTCGCATTGTGGTAGACGAGATTGCGCTGCGAAGCGTTGCTCCAGCCGTTGGTGAAGTTGCCGTTGCGAATCTTGATGCCGTTGCGCCCATTGCCGGCGACGGTGTTGAAATCGGTGCTGCCGCTGCCGCCGATCGTGGTCGAATTGGCCGCGTCGATGTGGATGCCGTCGACGCCGTTGCCGATACTGAGATTGCCGCTCAGCATCGGGTCGACGCCGATCGAGTTGCCGAGGATGCTGGTCGCGCTCGTTGCGCTGCCGCTGACGACGATGCCATGGCGCGCGTTGCCGGCGATCACGTTGCCGTCGGTGGCGCCGCTGCCGCCGATCTTGATGCCAGAGACCGTGATGATGATGCCGTCGCCCTTGTTGCCGTAGGCGGTCGTCGCGACCGGCGTGCCGGCGGGGAACTCGGGAATGCCGATGCGGTTGCCGAGCAACTTGATGCCCTGGCTTGGAGAAGTGACGACGATGCCGCCATTGCTGCCGAGCAGATCGGGGAACGCATTGTTGTTCGCGCCTTGGTTATCGGCGATCACGTTGGCGGGGCCGATGACCAGGGCGACGCCGCTCGGATTGGCGTGCCCGCTCGTGGCCGGATACGTGCTGACGTAGATACCGCTGAGCCCGTTGCCGACGTGCATGCCGTTCACGGTTGGCAGACCAATGCGGTTGCCCATGATCCAGTTCGGCAGGAACACATCGCTGTCGACCTCGATGCCGTGCTGTGCATTGCCGCTGATCGTGTTGCCGGAAATCAGATTGCCGAACGAGCCGCCGATGAAACGCACGCCACTGCCGCCGTTGGCGATCGCCGTATTGCCGGTCGGATCGGTACCGATGAAGTTGCCGGAAACGATGGTCGCGGCGAGGTTCCGACTGGAGATGGTGATGCCGTTCTGCATGTTGCCCGAGATCACGTTGCCGGTGATCAGGTTCGGGCTCAGCGAGGACAGCGCGGTGAGCAAGGTCGACTTGAAGGTCGCGACCTGCGTTTCGTCGACCGGCTGCGCCGGCAGGTTGTTGTAGAGGTCCAGCAGAGGTTGGGTGCCGATAATGCTGTCGTCGTAGACCGCCGAGGCCGACAGGTAGATGCCGTCCTGAGTGTTCGGGAACGCCACGGTGCCAGTCGAGCTGACGCCGATATAGTTGTTGGTGAAGGTGTAGCTATGGCCATTGGCCGAGATGCCGTAGCCACCGCAATTACCGATGACCATGTTCGCGATCGTCGAGCCGGTCGCTCCGCTGCCGTGATTGAGCGCGACGGTGCCCGAGTCGGTGAGGTTGAAGCAGCCGTGGCCGCTGCCGTTGAGGACCGTGCGCGTGATCGGGGTGCCGGTGATGGTGATCGGGGCCATCACCGTGTCCAAAGCGCCGTTCACGATCGTGACGGTGATGCCCGGATTGAACGTGATCGTATGCGAGCCGCTCAGGTTGTTGCTCAGCTCGATCGCCGCGCGCAGGCTGCAGAATCCCGTCGTCGTGATACTGCCGGGTCCGGTGACCTCATGGCAGCCGCTGGTGTCGCCGGCCTTTTGCGGGCCGTCCGTACCGGTCGTGACGACCCACGAGCCGGCGAAAGCAGACGACGTGCAGAGCGCGAGCAGGGTGGCCAGCGCCGATGCAAACGGCGCGAACGATACGCGGCCGACGCGTGGATGCTTTGGATTAACGGATGTCATAGCGATTTTCCGGGATTGCGATCGCGTAGCAAGACGCGGAAACCCGGCAAAACGGATCACGGCTCGGCGATGGGTTGGCCACCCGGATCGGTCAGTCGGTGACGAAGGCTTCGACCCAGCTATTCATCAAGTCTGCGCGCATGCAACCGGTCGAAGGCTCGTCCGCAGGAATCCGGGCGGTTCAGAAGAATTGCTTGACTGAATTCTATATTTCCATATTATTGGAAATATGAAAACAGAAATGGCCATTGCCGCACTGGCTGCACTCGCCCAGGAAAGTCGCCTGGCGATTTTTCGCTACCTCGTCGAAGCCGGGCCGGCGGGCTCGACCGTGGGCTCCATCGCCGATGCCCTCGACCTGCCGGCGGCCACGCTGTCCTTTCATCTCAAGGAATTGACGCGGGCCGCGTTGCTCGACAGCCAGCAGGAAGGGCGCTTCATCCGCTACGCAGCCAACTTCGCCACGATGAATGATCTGATCGGCTACCTGACTGAGAACTGCTGCGGCGGCCAACCCGAATTGTGCGGCCCGGTCTGTTCGCCATCCACTTCTTCCACAAAAACGATCCGCAAGAGGATTCCCGCATGAAGCGCTTCCATGTCCACGTTGCCGTTTCCGACCTCGACCAAAGCATCGGTTTCTATTCGACATTGTTCGGCGCGGCGCCGAACGTGTGCAAATCCGACTACGCCAAGTGGATGCTCGATGATCCGCGAATCAACTTCGCGATATCCAGGCGTGCGGAAAATTTTGGCGTCAATCATCTCGGCATGCAGGTCGAATCCAAGGATGAGTTGGATGCCATGCGCGACCAGCTTCAGCGCGCGGACCGCGGGCTCATCGAAGAGGCGGGCGCGCAATGCTGTTATGCGCAATCGGACAAATACTGGATCACCGATCCGCAAGGAGTGGCATGGGAAACATTCCATTCGCTCGGTGAAATACCGATCTATGGCGACGACGATGGAACGAGGAAGAACGCCGCCGCCTGCTGTACGCCGCAAGTGCAGCCGCAGCCTGCGGCAGCCTGTTGCAAATGACGCGCCGCGCTGCGCTTGTCGCCGAGCTCGCCGGCACCGCCGCGCTGCTGGCCATTGTGGTCGGCTCCGGCATCATGGGCGAACGTCTGGCTATGGGTAACGCAGCCGTGGCCTTGCTCGCCAATTCGCTCGCGACCGGTGCTGGCCTGTTCGTGCTGATCTCGACGCTTGCACCGATTTCCGGTGCCCACTTCAACCCGGCGGTGTCCTGCCTGTTCTGCTGGCGCGGCGAGTTGTCGAAGGGCGATCTTGTCGCATACATCGCGATGCAGGTCACCGGCGCGGTTCTGGGAGTATGGCTTGCCCATGCCATGTTCGACCTGCCCATTCTCCAAGCCGGCGCCAAGGTGCGAACTGGAACCGGTCAATGGACGAGCGAAGCGGTCGCGACGCTTGGGTTGCTCGCGACGATCCTGCTCGGTCTCAAGGCGAATACAAAATCGGTGCCCGCATTCGTGGCCTGTTACATCACTGCGGCGTATTGGTTCACGGCATCCACTTCGTTCGCCAATCCCGCCGTCACGATTGCGCGTTCCTTGACCGATACCTTTGCCGGCATCCGCTGGCTGGATATGCCGGGTTTCATCGCGGCACAGGCGGCGGCGACATTGTTCGTCATTGCGATGTTGAAACTGAATTCCGCGACGAAGAGCGCGGAAAACGAAATTTCCACTACGGTGGGATCATTGCCATGAACGATCGCATCTTCAATGTTCTCTTTCTTTGCACGGGCAACTCGGCCCGTTCCATCCTTGCCGAAAGCATCCTGGCCAGGGACGGTGCGGAGCATTTCCGTGCATTCTCCGCCGGCAGCCAGCCGAAGGGAGAGGTGAACCCCTTGGCCATCGAGACGCTGCGCAAGATGGGCTACCCGGTCGATGGGTTGCGCTCGAAAAGTTGGGACGAGTTCGAGCAGCCCGACGCGCCGAAAATGGATTTCGTCATCACCGTATGCGACAACGCGGCGGGTGAAGTTTGCCCGATTTGGCCGGGGCATCCGATCAGGGCACATTGGGGCATCGAAGACCCCGCAGCCGCAACAGGCACGCACATCGAAAAGCTTGCCGCGTTCGCAACCGCTTTTCGTTATCTCAAGAACCGCATATCCCTGTTCGCCGCGCTGCCGATTGCGAAGCTGGAAGCATCCATGCTTGTCGACAAGGTGGCCGATATTGGCCGCAGCGAAGGAGCATCGATCGGCGCCGGTTGAGACCGACCGCGGAGCGGCGACTGAACGCCTTCTTCGATTCGCGGCGCAAAAAAAAACCGCGCAAAGCGCGGTTCCTGTCATGTCGTTGCGTGATATCGGAGGGCTACGAAGTGGTGGGCAGTACAGGGATCGAACCTGTGACCCCCACCATGTCAAGGTGATGCTCTACCGCTGAGCTAACTGCCCACTTCGTAGGGAGCGGAGGGAGCCGCTTCCGGAAACCGCTGAAAACCTTGTCTGTCCGACATCGACGCCAAGGTAGTGCTCCATCGCCGAGCCGACTCCCCACTACCGCAGAAGGCGGCGATGGCGCCTTCAAGGGGGCGCAAGAATAGCGGAAGCAGCCTGCTTCGGCAACCTTTTCCGCCGTTTCCGCGGCAGCGCTTAGCCGGCCTTCTTCAACGCGACGACCGAGTTGAGTCCGCCGAACGCGAACGAGTTGCTCAGCACCGCGTTCACCGCCTTCTCGCGCGCGACGTTTGGCACGTAGTCGAGGTCGCAGGCCGGGTCGGGGTCGATGAAGTTGGCGGTCGGCGGCAGGATGCCGTGCCGCAGCGCGCCGATCGCGGCAACGAGCTCGATCGCGCCGGCCGCGCCGAGCGCATGGCCGTGCATCGATTTGGTCGACGACACCGCGAGTGCATCGGCATGCGCGCCGAATGCGCGGCGGATCGCCTTGCTCTCGGTCGGGTCGTTGGCGGGCGTCGCCGTTCCGTGCGCGTTGATGTAGCCGATGTCCTCGGGGTTGAGGCCGGCATCGACGAGCGCGTTCTGCATCGCGCGCGCGACGGTGACTTCGGAAGGAAACACCATGTCGGCGGCGTCGGCGGTCATGCCGCTGCCGGCGAATTCGGCGAGGATCGTCGCGCCGCGCGCCTTGGCGTGTTCCCATGCCTCGAACACGAAGATGCCCGCGCCTTCGCCGAGCACCATGCCGCGGCGCTGCTTGCAGAACGGCCGGCAGGTGTCGTCGGCGGTGACGCGCATCGCCTCCCAGGCCTTCATTGTGGTCACGGTGACGCAGGCCTCGGTGCCGCCGGTGACGGCGAAGTCGACCTTGCCGCTGCGGATCATGTCTGCGGCCTGGCTCATCGCGTGGTTGGCCGAGGCGCAGGCGCTGACGACGGCGAACGTGGGGCCAGTCAATCCGTATTCGATGCCGATGTGACAGGCGGGCGCATTCGCCATGACGCGCAGGATCGTGAGCGGATGCACCCGCGGATTCTTGTCGCCGTAGAAGCGCTTCGACTGCTCGTTGTGTGTGCCTTCGCCGCCGATGCCGCTGCCGATGATGCAGGCGCTGCGTTCGCCGCGGCCGTCGACACGGAAGTCGAGGCCCGATTGGGCGACCGCTTCGCGCGCGGCGATCAGCGCGAACTGCGAGACGCGGTCGAGCAACGGCAGTTTTTTGTTGTCGATATGCGCTGCCGGATCGAAACCATGCACTTCCGCGGCGATCTTGACGTTCAACTGCTCGGTCGGGATCGTCTCGATCGGGCCGATGCCCGAGCGGCCTTCGCTCAGCGCGGCCCAGGTGGCGGCGGCGGAATGGCCGAGCGCGGTGATTGCGCCCATGCCGGTGATGGCGACACGTCTTGGATTGCTCACGTTGGAATTCTTTGCGGCGGCGATCAGCCCTGCGCCGCGGGCGCATCGCCTGCGGGTTTCTCCGCGACGAGCTTTTCGACCGCCTCGACAAGGCCGCGTACCGATTCGGTGTCGAAATTCGGATCGCGGTCGGGCATCGTGATCTTGAAGTGGTCTTCGATCTCGAAAATGATCTGCACGGCGTCGAGCGAGGCGATTTCGAGGTCCTTGAGGGTCGAATCGAGCGTGATCTTGCTCACGTCGATGTTCGCTTCCTTGGCGATGATGCCGAAGACGGCGTCCTGGACTTGGCTCATGAGAAGGTCTCCGTTGTTGCGGCAATGATAACGCAAGCGCTCCGCGCGGACTAAACGCCGGCCGATCAGGCGGCCGGCTTGCCTTCGGCGATGTGCTTGAAGAACGCGGCGGTGCGCTCGATGACGACGTCGCGTTCCTGGTCGACCGTGATCATGTGATAGCTGCGGTCGAGGATCACCGTCTCGTAGGGGCCGCCGAGGCCACGTTCAAGACGATGCACGTTGGCCAGGCTGGCGACGTCGTCGTCCTTGGCGTGCATGATCAGGGTTGGCGCCACGACCTGCGGCAGCAACTTGCGTACGCGCCAGGACAGGCGATAGAACTCAGCCAGCGAGGGCCACGGATTGCCGGCCAGGCCGGCCTCATCGCTGTGCCCGCTCAGCATTGCGCCGGCGATGCGCTGGCGGATGCGTTCGTCCTTGATGCCGTACGGGAACTGTTCGTGGAACTTGGCATGCCGGCCGATGCCGACGCTGACCGCCATCGGCAGCAGGAACGAGAGCTTGCCGTACCAAGGGATCGTCCAGCCGTCGTAGCGGAATGTCGTGCCGTACAGGCCGAGTCCGGCGACCTGCTGCGGCCGCTCGGCGGCCAGACGCAGCGCGAGCAGCGCGCCCATCGACAGGCCGGCGACGAACAGGTGGTCGACCTGCGCGGCGAACTTGTCGGCCGCCTCGCGCACGCTCTGGAACCAGTCGCTGCGGCCGGTCGCGAGCAGATCGGCTTCGTTGCCGCAATGCCCGGCGAGCTGCATGCCGTAGACGGTGAAACCGTGACGCTGCAGGCCCTTCGCGACAAAGCGCATTTCAGTCGGGGTGCCGGTCAGGCCGTGGATCAGCAGCACGCCGGAGCGGCCGCCGGGCAGTAGGTATTCGACGTTTTTTATCATGTCCGGAGATTGTCGCGCCCGGGGCGTTAAGAGGCGCTTTACGGAATTTTACCGGATCGCGGCGCAACTGCGCGCGTTCGCCGGCGATCCGGGCGAACTATCGGGACTGCAGCTTCGCCATCGCCCGCACTGGGAACGTCCCGGCGCCTTTGAATTTCGGCGGCGTGGCGCTGAAGGCGACGCCCTCGTCGGGCAGCGCGCCGAGGTTGCACAGATGCTCGACGATGAGGATCTCGGCGCCGAGCAGGATCGAGTGCACGGGCCGCTCTCCGCCGCGTGTGTCGTCGATGTTGTGCGCGTCGATGCCGACGAGTTTGACTCCACAGTCGCGCAGGTAGCGCGCCGCTTCCGCGGTCAGAAACGGGCCGCCTTCGTAGTACTGCGGCGTGTTCCAGTGCACGTCCCAGCCGGTGTGCACGAGCACGGCGCGGCCGCGGATTTCTCTGTCGCGGAATGCTTCTGGCCCGATCGCCTGGGTGGGCGCGTGCGGCGCGCGCACGACGATCGCGTCGAGATCGGTCATCGCCGCAATTGCGATTTCGGAAAGATCCTTGCCGTTCGCGTAACGGTGGAACGGGCAATCGAGGTAGGTGCCGGTGTTCGTCACCATTTCGATCCTGCCGATCTGGAATTCGGTGCCCGGCGCATATTTCTCGCGCGAGGCTTCGCGACTCAGGTAGTCGCAAACGATCGGCGCGGGCAGGCCTTTGTAGGTGACGAGGCCGTGTTCGATCGTGTGGCTCAGGTCGACGAAGCGCGACAACCGCGGTGCGTCGATCGGCTGGCGCTTGTGCGCCTCCTCGATGATGCGCTTGTCGAGGATGCGCACTGCGCCGACCATGAGCAGACGCATGTCGGCGACGATGTAGTCCGCCAGTTCGCCGTCGGAGATGTCGTCGCCCGCGATGTCGAGGCGGAAATCCTGGCCCTGGATACCGCCACCGTTGGTGAAGTCGATTGCGAAGTCGAACTGGACGCGGTGAGCCATGGGCCGGTCATGAATTGACTATGTCCGCGCAGCATAGCGCAGCGGCTGTGGCGTGCCGCGGCAAATTCTGGCCAGCGCAGGGACAAATACGGCCAAAACGCAGACCGTGGTTTCGCCCGTCGCGATCGCGCCCGGTCAGGCGAACGTTAGCTTTGCGTCCGCAAGCGGTAGCGTACGCACGCGCTGGCCGGTGAGGGCGAATACGGCGTTCGCGATCGCCGGTGCGACCAGCGGCACGCCGACTTCGCCCATGCCGCCTGGGGCGTCGCCGCTCGGCATCAGCACGACGTCGATCTTCGGCATCTGGTTCATGCGCGGCAACTGGTAGTTGTGGAAGTTGCTCTGCTCGACACGACCTTCCTTGAGCGTGATCTTCGCGGTCAGCGTATTGATCAGGCCCGAGACCGCGCCGCCCTGGATCTGCGCGATCACCTGGTCCGGATGCACGGCGATGCCGGGGTCGATCGCATAGGTGAGTTTGTCGATGCGGATCGCGCCGCTCGCCGTCTTGGAGATATCTACGACGAGTGCTTGATGCGTGCCGTAACTTTCCATCGAGGCAATGCCCTGCGCCTTGCCTGCGCCGAGCTTCCGGCCCCAGCCGGCTGCCTTCGCCGCACGTTCGAGCACCGCTTGCTGGCGCGGCTGCTTGCCGAGCAGGGTGACGCGGAATGCGACCGGATCCTTGCCCGCAGCATGCGCGAGCTCGTCGACGAAGCCCTCGATCGCAAACGCGTTGAGCGCATGGCTGACCGAGCGCCAGTAGCCAACACGCAGGCCGAATTCCTGGATGACGACGCGCTGGCGTTCGTTCGGGATGTCGTAGGTGAGGTCGATCGCGCCCTCGGTCATGAGCGGATCGAGGCCGTTCTTGGTCACGCCGGGAAACATGCGGTTGGTGACCGAAGCGGAGGCGAACTTGTAGTCGAAGGCGACGAGATCGCCTTTCGCATCGATGCCGCCGCGCAGCGCGTGATAGCTGGCCGGGCGATAGAAGTCGTTGCGCGTGTCGTCCTCGCGTGTCCAGATCAATTTCACCGGTGTGCCGGGCACGGCCTTGGCGATCGCCGCGGCCTGACCGATGAAATCGACGTCGAGGCGCCGACCGAAGCCGCCACCGATGAACTGCGGAAAGATTTGCACCTTCGCCGCCGGCACGCCGCTGCGTGCCGCGGCCACGCCTTGCGCGCCCTGCGGAAACTGCGTGCTCGCCCAGATGTCGCAGCCTGTATCTGAAACGAGAGCGAGGCAATTCATCGGCTCCAGTGTGGCGTGCGCGAGCAGTTGCAGACGGTATTCGGCCTCGACTTTCTTCGTTGCGGATTTCAGCGCCGCGTCGACATCGCCGTGCTGGCGGATGACGGAGCCATCCTGTTTTGCACCTTCCTTCAGGGTCGCTTCGATCTTCGCATTGTCGAGACCGACGCCCGGGCCGTAATCCCAGGTGATTGCCAGCGCTTCGCGCGCCTTTTTCGCGTTCCAATAATGGTCGGCGATGACGGCAACACCTTCGCCGATATTGACCACGGCGCGCACGCCCGGCATCGACTTCGCCTTCGAGTCGTCGACGCTGAGCACCTTGCCGCCGATCACGGGGCATTGTTCGAGCGAGGCGTAGACCATGCCGGGCGCTTTCGTATCGATGCCGAAAATCGCCTTGCCGCGCGCTTTCGCCGGTGTGTCGAGACGATGCTGGTGCTTGCCGATCTGGGTGAATTCGGTGGGCTTCTTCAACGCGACGTTTGTCGGCGCAGGAAGCTTCGCCGCTGAGGCGGCGAGTTCGCCGTAGGTCCTGTGCTTGTCGCCGTGACTGACGACGCCGTCTTTCGCCGTACAATCGGCTGCGGGTACTTTCCATTCATTCGCCGCGGCGGCGACGAGCTGCGTGCGCGCCGTGGCCCCGGCCTCACGCAGTTTGGTCCAGGCATCGCGCACGCTCGAACTGCCGCCGGTGATCTGCGCACCGAGCAGGGCATTGACATAGACCGGATCGACCGGTGCCTGCTTGACCTCTACCTTGTCGACGTCGACTTCGAGTTCCTCGGCGACGAGCAACGCGAGCGAAGTGTGCACGTCCTGCCCCATCTCGTTGCGATGGCAGATCAGCGTGATCGTGTCATCCGGCCCGATGCGCACCCAGGCGTTCGCTTGTACGGGAGGCGTGTTGGCTGAGCCCTTCGAATGGGCCAGCGCGCCGCGCAGCGGCAGCGTCAGGCCGATAACGAGGCCGCCGCCGAGCACGGCCGAGGTTTCGAGGAATCTGCGGCGCGAGACGTTGGTAGCATTCATGGCTCAGGCCTCCAGGCTCTTGGCCGCGTCGTGGATCGCCGCGCGGATGCGCTGGTAGGTGCCGCAGCGGCAGAGGTTGCCACTCATCGCCGTGTCGATGTCGGCGTCGGAGGGTTTCGGGTTCTTCGTCAGCAGCGCGGTCGCCGCGAGCACCTGGCCGGACTGGCAATAGCCGCATTGCGGCACGTCGATGTGATCCCACGCGGCTTGCACCGCCTCGGCAACCTTGCCGTTCACGCCTTCAATTGTCGTGATCTTCTTGCCGGCGAGCGCAGCGAGCGGGGTGATGCAGGAGCGTGTCGGTACGCCGTCGAGATGGACTGTGCACGCGCCGCATAGGGCCATGCCGCAGCCGAATTTGGTGCCGGTCATGCCGAGATGGTCGCGCAGTACCCAAAGCAGAGGCGTGTCCGGCGCGGCCTCCACATCGACGACTTTGCCGTTGATATCGAGCGTGGCCATACTGCCTCCGGAACGGTTGCGATGCCTAATTCGATGCTAGCAGCAATCGATATTTCCAAGCGACCCCATCGAAACGGGAGTGAGTTTCCTGGGCTATTTCCAGCAGAACTGGGCTGGTAGGTTATTTTGCGCTCGCTTGGAATTGATTTCCTGCACCGTCTTCGGATCGGCGAGATAATCCTTTTCCTTTTGCGCGTTCGAGCGCAGCAATGCGAGCGCAGCCTTTAGATTCGCTTCGCGATTGCCCGGCTTGGCTGGGAGCTGCTGCATGAAAATCGCCTGATACGGGTTCTTCTCCACCCAGTCGACCGCGGCGAAAAGAGCTTCCTGCTGTTTGCCGATGTCACAGAATGCATAGCTGTTGAATACCGGACCGGCAAGCGAGAAGAACGCATGCATGGCCGCATCCACCTCAGCGAGCTCCGGCGAATTGACGTCCAATACTTGCGCGAGCGCAAGGTAACGATCTTTCGCGATGTAAAACCAAAATACCGATTCATCGCGAAGACCCACGTCGTAGAGGCGGATGGCCAAAACCATCAGCGTCATTGGAGTTATCGTGGCGGGCGAAGCACGAACCGCATTGCGTACGCTCAGAATGTCTTCTTGCTTGCTCGAGCGCAGAAGCGTGTCGAACTGCGGATGGACTGCGACAGTGGGCTGTCCATCGGCCGACTTCGCTGCCTCGTAGTAAGGAGTGACGTATATGTCGACTTTCCTTACGGGTTCGGACGAACTGCGGGAAGGTGCTGTCGCTTTTGGTGGATACAAAAGTTGTGCGCGGACATTTTGCGCGCCTGCAAGGAAACAAAGAATCAGTATCAGTTTCGACATTGCAGCGTCCTCAGCTTTTCCCGACCGTGTGAATCAGACCACGCTGCGAATCTCACTTGTGCGTTTCGCTGCCGACTGCGGCCAGCGCTTGATGATCGCAGCGCGGATGCCGCCTGCGTCGATGCCCGCTTCGGCAAGCAGTTGCTCGCGGCTCGCGTGCTCGAGGTACGCGTCGGGCAGGCCGAGATGCAAGAGGGGCACCTGCAAGTTTTGCGCGGTAAGGAATTCGGCGACCGCACTGCCGGCGCCACCGGCGATCGCGTTGTCTTCGATCGTCACGATCGCGCCGTGTGCATGCGCGAGTTCGAGGATCAACGCTTCGTCGAGCGGCTTGACCCAACGCATGTCGACTACGGTGGCGCCGAGTTCGCTACCGGCGTCGAGCGCCGCGGCGAGCGGACTGCCGAAGGCGAGAATCGCAAGATTGGCGCCGCGCAGGCGCACTTCGCCCTTGCCGAGCGGCAGCGGTTTCAGTTCGGTATCGAGCTTCGCTCCCGGACCGGTGCCGCGCGGATAGCGCACCGCGGCCGGACCGTCGTGCAGGAAAGCGGTAGTGAGCAGGCGGCGGCACTCGTTCTCGTCGCTCGGTGCGGCGACAGCGATGTTCGGGATGCAGCGCAGATAGGAAAGATCGAAGCTGCCCGCGTGCGTCGCGCCGTCGGGGCCGACGACGCCGGCGCGGTCGATCGCAAACGTGACGTCGAGGTTCTGGATCGCGACGTCGTGGATCGCCTGGTCGTAGGCACGTTGCAGAAAGGTCGAATAGATCGCGACGACCGGCTTGGCGCCCTCGCAGGCCATGCCCGCGGCGAGCGTAACCGCATGTTGCTCGGCGATGCCGACATCGAAGTAGCGCTGCGGGAATTCCTTCGAGTAGCGCACCAGGCCCGAACCCTCGCGCATCGCCGGCGTGATCGCAAGCAGGCGTTCGTCCGCGCGCGCCTGCTCGCAGAGCCAGTCGCCGAACACGTCGGTATAGGTCTGCTTGCCGGGCGTCTTCTTGACCAGGCCCTTGACCGGATCGAACGGACCGACTGCGTGGTAGTCGATCTGCTGCGCCTCGGCCGGCGCGTAGCCCTTGCCCTTGGTCGTGATCACGTGCAGGAGTTGCGGACCTTTCAGCTCCTTCAGCGTCTTCAGCGCGTGCAGCAGCTGCGGCAGGTCATGGCCGTCGATCGGGCCGAAGTAGTGGAAACCGAATTCCTCGAACAGCGTCGAGGGCACGAACATACCCTTTAGATGCTCTTCCCAGCGCTTGAAGAAGCGCCAGAGGAAACCCTGCGGGCGCATGCTGTTCTTCGCCCGCTCGCGCATCGCGTTGAGCGTGCGACTGGTCATCAGGCGTGCCAGCATCTTCGGCAGCGCGCCGACGTTCTCGCTGATCGACATCTGGTTGTCGTTGAGGATCACGAGCACGTCGGTGTCGAGATCGCCGCCGTGATGCAGCGCCTCGTAGGCCATGCCGCCGGTCAGGCCGCCGTCGCCGATCACGGCGACGATCTTGCGCGCCTCGCCTTTGCGCTGAGCGGCGACCGCCATGCCGATCGCGGCGGAAATCGATGTTGACGAATGGCCGACGCCGAACGTGTCGTACGGCGACTCGTCGCGGCGCGGGAACGGCGCCAGACCACCCGTCTGCTTGATCGTATGGATGCGGTCGCGGCGCCCGGTCAGGATCTTGTGCGGGTAGCACTGGTGGCCGACGTCCCAGACCAGGCGGTCGTCGGGCGTGTTGTACAGGTAGTGCAGGGCGACCGTCAGCTCGACCACGCCGAGCCCTGCGCCGAAATGGCCGCCGACGCCGGCAACCTGCTCGATCAGGTACTCGCGCAATTCGCGCGCGACCTCGGGCAGCTCGGCCTCGTCGAATTTGCGCAGGTCGGTCGGCGAATCGATGCGCGAAAGGCGCGGGTAGCGTTCGGTATTGATCATTGGAATATCTTGTTCAATCAAGCATTTTCGTTCATTGCGGCAGCAGCGGCAAGCTAATCGACCCGAGGGCGCTCGCCATGGCGTCGGGCTGGATTTATGCTGGCATCTTCGGGGAGGGGCGGCGAATATGACGGCGATCACCGCACGAACGGACTGGGGCGCGCTCGCTACGACCCTGCTCGTGCCCGCGCTCGTGGTCGCTGGACTGACCCGGCTGGCCCTGCAGCCGCAGTGGGACGACTCGGCCGAGTGGCTGGACGGCCTGGTCGTATTGATCCTGTTCGAAGGCGTGCGCGTCCTCGTCCTGCGCATCCTGCGCGACACCCTGCATGAGTATCGCAGGCCGTGGCAGGCGGTGAAGTTTTTCCTTTTCTCGATGCTGATTCTCGCCGGCATCTGTCTGGTGCTGGCTGTGTTTACCTTCAAGTGGCAGATATTTTCCATCCTTGCCGACCCGCACACCTGGAAGCTGGTCCTGCCGCCGCTGGCGCTTATCGTTGCCGATGGCGTGGTCAACGTCGCCTTTTTCCGCGGCGACGCGCAGCGCGCCGCAGCGCAGCTGGATGCCGCAGCCGATGACGCGGAAGACTGGCTTGGGCTGGCCGTGTTCCCGACACCGTTGCTCGTGGCGCTTGCGTACGGACTGCTGTTTTTCCTGCAGGTCCGCGGTGTTTCGGGACTGTCGTGGCTGCCTCCGCTCAGCCTCGACACGTTGCGCGAGATCGGCCTGCTCTATGCGGCTTTCTACTTCTGCGGCAAGGCGATCGTCCTCGCCCACATGCATACTGCGCATTTCCTGCGCACCGGCAAGCGCCTGCTCGGCAGCCGCATCGCCCAGCTGATCATTACACGCAGTTTCGATCTAAGTCGGCGCAACGCGCTCGACGAACAGCGCGCGGCTACACGCCGACTCGCGATCTTGCAAGGTGCCAGGGTCGAACCGGATGAATATGCCGTGCAGCGCCAGCAGCGTTCCGGTGCCTAGGTGACAGGCTTCAAGCGCCGTCCGGAGGCTTGCGCAGGCGATCGCGAATCCGCTGACGAATACGGATCTGCCGGTTCGCATCGCGCGCCTCGCTCAGGCGTCGCGTGTGCACCGTGACGAGATCGCCGCGGGTCAGCACGCCGACGATCTTTTGCGGCGCCTCGCGCGTGACGACGGCGACGCTGCCGACTTTTTCCTCGACCATGTGATCGGCCGCTTCGCGCAATGAGTTGTCTTCAAAGACGATGATCGGCGGCTGGGTCAGCAGCTCGCCGACCAGTCTGTCATCGGGATATTCCGCATCGAGCAACCGAGGAACTGCGCCTTGGCCTCGCCAGACGCGAGCCTGCGGCGCACCGCGGCTTCCAACTGCACCGATTTGCGCGGCATGCGCGCGGCGGCCATCACCTCGCCGAGTCCGGGCGCAAGCGGCAATGGGCCGTTGATGTCAGGCAACGGCCGAGGGGGCGTGGGGTCGGGGTTGGAGGTCATGACAATGCGGCGCGGAAGGGGCGGCGCAGGGTAAACCGTGCCACGGCCGGCGTAAATCGGCTCCGCGCGCGGACCGGAGTCAGGCGCGCCGGCGGTTCTTCGGCAGATGGTTCATGAGGAACTCCATCTGGTCGGCGAGGATATTGCGGTTGGACAGGATCAGGTGCTCGACCCAGCTCGGCCGGTACGGTACGGCCAGCAGCGGCATGCCGGCCTGCTGCGGCGTGTGGCTGCCCTTGCGGATGTTGCAGGCCAGGCAGGCGCTGACGACGTTTTCCCAAGAGTCGCGGCCGCCCTTGGACAGCGGTACGACGTGGTCACGGGTGAGCTCGCCGCGCGAGAAGTGTTCGCCGCAGTAGAGGCAGAGCATGCGGTCGCGCGCGAACAGCGCGGCGTTGGTCAGCGCGGGCGCGGGATCGACCGCATGCAAGCGTGCGTGGCCGCGGCTGGCAACGATCGGATGCAGGTCCAGCGTCGACTGCTCGCCGGTCTCGCGGCTGGTGCCGCCATGGATGGTCAGGCAGGGATTGCCCAAGGTCCAGGAAACGGCGTCGCGCACGTAGAGGCAGACCGCGTCCTGCCAGGAAATCCAGTCGAGGATGCGGCCGTTCGAGTCGAGCGAAAGCACGCGCGTGGCGTGGATGTCGCTGACCTTGCGCGGTTCGAACAGGGCCATGCGGTCGAGTTCGAGGTTCGGAGATTTCGTCGGGACGACTTGAGATCTATGACTCGGCATCCGTTTTCACCATCGACACCCCGTGGGGCGGACTTGGGCGATTCGCTGCCAAACGATCGTATCCGGGGAGGCAGCATAGCTGAATTTACGCGATTTTTGCGAATGCGCGATGACGCCGCCACCGCCTCATGGGCCGACGGTCAGGCCGGCACGAGATCGAAGGCGATGGTCAGTCGCGTGTCGTCGCCGCCGAACGGCACGGTGCCGTGCCAGAAATACGATGGGAACAGGGCGAGCAAGCCGGGTTCGGGGCGGATGAAATATTCCGGTTCGAGCTTCGGTTGGGTCGGATAGCCGGGCTCGCCAAACTTGAGGAACCCTTCACGGCCCGGGTTGTCGCCGGCGAGCGCGCGCGGCAGCTCGATATAGCATGCGGAGGACAGCCAGCCCTGCGGATGTACATGGTTGGTGTGATAGCCCTGCGCGTTGAGGCGTACCGACCAGATGCCGGCGATCTTGTACCCACCCGTGTTGCGTCGGCGTAGCGGATCGGCGCCATGGCCGATCGTCTCGATGTGCCGGCGGATTGGCCCGTCGATCGCGGGGAAGAACGCGCGGATCGCCGGATCGTCCACGTCGAGCAGGTTCTGCGCGGTCTGCGAGCCGTGGCGCAGCGACTGGTGCAGCGGATGCGTGCGCATCGTGTGCAGGCGCTTGAGGCTCTCGCGCAGATCGGCGAGATACGAGGGCAGGCTGTCCCAGCCGGTCGGCGTGTCGATGGTCCAGCCGCGCGCCATACCGGGGTAGTCGCAGTAGGCCAAGTAACGCGGGTCTCCGAGCAGACGCCAGGAGGTGGCCAGCAGGGCGATCAGGTACTGATCGTTCGGTTGCAGGCGCAATTGCTTTTCAGCGCCATCCACGGCGCTGCGCGCGTCGCCAAGCGCGAGTAGAGCCTCGATCACGGCGCGGTTCGGCAGCGCGCCGGCAGGTGCCAATCGCAACGCGCGCTGGGCATAGCCGAGCGCGCGCTCGGCATCGGACCATAGCGCGTTCTGACTCGCGCACAACAAGACCGGGACATCCGCGGACGCGGACGCGGCGCGCTCCTCGATGGACGCCAGCGCTGCACGAACCTCACCTGCGGCGGCGAACAGGTTGGCCTTGATCGTCGCTAGCGCGTTGTCGTCCGGATGCGAATGCAATACACGATCGATCTGCTCGGTGGCGGCCGCGACGTCGCCGCTGCGCATCCAGACCAGCTGCGCGAGATTGTTGTGCGCATCGGCGAAGCGCGGGCGCGCCTCGACGACCTCGCGCAGCAGGCGTTCCGCCTCGTCCGTCCGATCGGTCGCGATCAGGGTGCGTGCGTGCAGGTAGCGAGCCTCGGGCGTGTTCGCGCCGTTCGCAATCGCGCGTCGTGCGTGCTGTTCGGCCTCGCGGTGTCTTCCGGCGGAGTCGAGCGCGCCAGCCAGCAGCATTTCAATGCCCGCGTTATCGGGCGCGGCATCGGCGAGGCGTCGGTAGATGGCAATGGCGTCGTCGGCACGATCGGTTGCGGAAAGCGCGATCGCGCGCTGGTGCAGCAGGTCGAGGTCGGCGCGCGCTTCGTTCGCAGAGGCTTCGGTAAGGTTCACTACTTCCGCATGCCTGCCCAAATCGTTGAGCAGGCGGACGAGCAGCAAAGTCGCACGCGGATAGCGGCTGCCGTGCGCCGCGGCCTGGCGCAGCGCCCGCTCGCCCTCGTCGACGCGGCCCGAATCGACCAGCAGTTCACCGAGCGCAGCCTGAGCGGGTGCCCAATTGGGGTCGATCGCAACGGCACGCCGCAGGCTGCGTTCCGCACCATCGCGGTCACCGATCGCAAGCAACGCGCCGGCGAGCAGCCGATATGCTTCGACGAAGCCGGGTGCGGCCTGCACGACCTGTTCGAGCAGGCTGCGCGCGGCGACGAAGTTGCCGGCCTGCAGCAATGCGGAGGCGCGCTGCATCGACTGGATGATGGCAGGATTGGGCGTGCTCATGCTGCGCCTGGGAACCTCTGAATAAACGTCGCGAGCGAAGGCCCGATCCTATCTAAGAGTGGGCGCGTCGCCGGAGCGCAGGAACCGGAGTTTACTGGTCGTAAATGAGAATTACATGCCGCTCCTGCGGCATGCCCTGCGGGCCAGCTTCGCTGTTCGCTACCTTCGCAGTCCAAGCACCGCCGGCGCGCCAGCTGCCGAGCGCAGCAGTTTATTCAGAGATTCCCTTGCCGAAGGGCTCGGCGTGAACGGAGTTGCGATCGGGAAGTGTAGCGCAGAGGCATTAGCGGACCGGTTTGACCATGCTCAGGATCTCGACGCCGAAGCCGTGGTGCTCGTACAGCTTGCGCGCGCGTTCGTTGTTCGGAAACACGCCCAACGTGAGGAAGCGGCAGCGGTGTTCTTTCGCCCATTCGTCGGCGAAGCGCAGCATCGCGGCGGCAACGCCGCGGCCTTCCTGTTCGGCGGCGACGACGAGGTCGGAGATGTGGCAGTTGAGCGCGCCGGTGAAAAAGTCCTTGCGCGTCTGCAGGTGGAGGAAACCGAGTGGCGTCGCATCCTCGTCTTCGGCAACGAACAGGTGCGAGGCCGGCGGCAGCACGCGCAGGTGGTGTTCGATGTCGCGCTCGATGCCGGCCAGCGTCTCGGCGCGCTTGCGCCACGGTGGCAGCTCGAATTCGGCAAAGCGACGGGCGAGCGAAAGGATGAATTCGTCATCGTCCGCGTGGGCGAGGCGAACATAAACTTCGGTTTTCGGCGCGTTGTCGTTCATGGCGAAACGGGTGACGCTGTAAGTCTCAATATTATCCGAACATCGCGTCGGGCATCGCGAGCAGGCTGTCGGTGCCCGCCTCGATCGCGGCCTTGTGCGCGAGCGTGCGCGGCAGGATGCGGGCGAAGTAGAAGCGTGCGGTGTGGCGCTTGGCTGCCTTGAAGTCCGTGGATTGCTGCGACGCCTCGGCCGCGGCGACGCTGCGCGCCCAGAAATAGGCGAGCGCGACGTAGCCGGAATAGAACAGATAGTCGACCGCGGCGGCGCCGACTTCGTCGGCGTTCGCCATCGCGCGCTTGCCGAGAGCCATGGTCAGATCGCCCCATTCCTGCGCGGCCTTGCCGAGCGGGCCGACGAACTCTGCGAGCGCGGCGTTACCTGCCTGTGCTTTGCAGAATGCACCGATCTCCTCGAGGAAATGGCGCAGGCCGACACCTTGCGTGGCGAGGATCTTGCGCCCAAGCAGGTCGAGCGCCTGGATGCCGGTCGTGCCCTCGTAGATCGTCGTGATGCGCGCGTCGCGCGCGAACTGCTCGATGCCGGTCTCGCGGATATAGCCATGGCCGCCGTGGATCTGCACGGCGTGGTAGGTGCATTCGTTCGCGGCTTCGGTGAGCAGCGCCTTGACGATCGGGATCAGGAACGAGAGCAGCTCGTCCGCGCGCTTGCGCTCGGCCTCGTCGGGCGCGCGCTCGACCAGATCGACCAGGCTCGCCGCGTAATAGCTGAGCGCGCGCGTGCCTTCGGCGAACGCCTTCTGCGTAAGCAGCATGCGGCGGATGTCGGCGTGCACGATCAGCGGATCGGCCGGCTTGTCCGGGAATTTCGCGCCGGTGAGCGAGCGGCCCTGCAGGCGGTCACGCGCGTAGGCGAGCGAAATCTGGTAAGCGCGCTCGATCAGGCCTAAGCCCTGGATGCCGACCGCGAGGCGCGCGGTGTTCATCATCGTGAACATCGCATTGAGGCCCTTGTTCGGCGCGCCGATCAAGTAACCCTCGGCCGCGTCGAAGTTCATCACGCAGGTAACCGAGGCCTTGATCCCCATCTTGTGCTCGATCGCGCCGCAGACGACGGCGTTACGTGCACCCATTTTTCCATCGCGATCGACCTTGAACTTCGGCACGATGAACAGCGAGATGCCTTTGACGCCTGCGGGGGCGTCGGGCAGGCGCGCGAGCA
This sequence comes from Rudaea cellulosilytica DSM 22992, assembly GCF_000378125.1. Lineage (GTDB taxonomy): Bacteria > Pseudomonadota > Gammaproteobacteria > Xanthomonadales > Rhodanobacteraceae > Rudaea > Rudaea cellulosilytica. The sequence goes on from NZ_KB899245.1 coordinate 139,416, forward strand.
CGAGATGGACGATGTTCTCGGTCAGGTCGTGTTCGCCCGCGGTGATGAAGATCTTCGTCCCGCTGATGCGGTAAGTGCCATCAGCATTCGGCTCGGCGCGCGTGCGCAGCAGGCCGAGGTCGGAGCCGCAGTGCGGTTCGGTCAGGCACATCGTGCCGGTCCAGCGGCCCTCGACGATCGGCTTGAGAAACGCGACACGCTGCCATTCTTCGCCGTGCAGCCGCAGCGCTTCGGAGGCGCCGTGCGAGAGCAGCGGGAAGTTGCCCCACGAAAGATTGGCCGAATCGAGCATCTCCTTGATCGGCGCGCCGATCGATTCGGGCAGGTGTTGGCCGCCATAGGCTTCCGGCGCGTTGAGGCTGCTCCAGCCGCCGTCGACGTAGGTCGCGTAGGCTTCCTTGAAGCCCTTCGGCGTGGTCACGTTGCCGGTCGCCTTGTCCAGCGTGCAGCCTTCTTCGTCGCCGCTCGCGTTGAGTGGGGCGAGCACCTGCTCGCTGAATTTCGCCGCTTCGTCGAAGATCGCGTCGAGCGTGTCGCGCGTCGCCGCCTCGCCACCGGGCAGGCGCGCGTACTGCTTCTCGACGTCGAGAAGGTCGAACAGCACGAAACGCATGTCGGCGAGCGGGGCGGCGTAGCGGGTCATTGAGGCGTTCCTGCGTGCTTGTATATTTGTAAAAAATTACCGAATGGGTCAGCGGTACTGGTTCGGGATGCCGGGTACCGGCGACAGCCGGCTCTTGTGCTCGAACTTGAAGTCCTTGTCCGCTTCGGGAATGCGGATTGTGCCCTTGAGTTCGTACGCCGCGCCGCCCGGCGATTTCACGTCGAGCGCGAACGCCTTCTGCAGATCACCGTTCGGCGAAATCGTCGTTTCGACGACGTCGGCGTTGAGACCGGGAATGTCCATTTCCGGCTTCAGGTCCAATTGCGCGGCGTCGACTCCGCTGATGCGCAGTTCGCCCTTCAGTGTCGAATAGTGCACGGTCTTGTCGGAGAAGTTCTCGAGCCGGATGGAGAGTTTCCAGCGTCCGTCCGGCTGCACTTCGAGCAGCTGGATCGATGCGTTCGGCGGATTGATCGGGTGCTTGACCCCACCGCCGAAACAGCCGGCGAGGGAGACGAGAACGACGGCGAGAGCGGCAAGTCGGAGCAGGCGGGCCATGGAACGGACTCGATGCGATGTGGCGGAGCGCTACATTAGCCAAAACGGTGTTGCGGCGGAAGCGGCGCCGTCGTTGTCGTCGTTTGAAACGCTGGGGCTGTTAAAATTCGGCCGATGACGGCATCAGCGCTCGACGTACTCAACCAGGTTTTCGGCTACCCGCAGTTCCGCGGCGAGCAGCAGGCGATCATCGAGCACGTCAGCGGGGGCGGCGATGCGCTCGTACTGATGCCGACCGGCGGCGGCAAGTCGCTGTGTTACCAGATTCCGGCACTGCTGCGCTCGGGCACGGCCGTGGTCGTCTCGCCGCTGATCGCGCTGATGCAGGACCAGGTCGAGGCTCTGCGTCAGTTCGGTGTAGCCGCGGCATTCCTCAATTCGAGTCTCGACGCGCGGGCGCAGTTCGAGGTCGAGCGCGATTTCGCCGCGGGCCGGCTCAAGCTGCTTTACGTCGCGCCCGAACGTTTGCTCAACGAGCGCTGCCTGGAGCTGATCGCGAAGGCCAACGTCGCGCTGTTCGCGATCGACGAGGCGCATTGCGTGTCGCAATGGGGGCACGATTTCCGCCCCGAATATCGCCAGCTCACGATCCTGCACGAACGCTTTCCCGGCATTCCGCGTATCGCGCTGACCGCGACGGCCGATGCGCCGACGCGCCGCGAAATCGTCGAGCGCCTGAATCTGGAATCCGCGCGCCAGTTCGTGTCGAGCTTCGATCGGAAGAACATCCAATATCGCGTCGTGGAAAAGGAGAATTCCAAGCGCCAGCTCAAGGATTTCCTCGCCAGTCACAAGGGCGAGTCGGGCATCGTCTATTGCCTGTCGCGGCGCAAGGTCGAGGAAACGGCGGCGTGGCTGGTCGAGCACGGCGTCGCCGCGCTGCCCTATCACGCGGGCATGGACTCCGCTGCGCGCGCGCACAACCAGCAACGCTTTCTGCGCGAGGACGGCATCGTCATGTGCGCGACGATCGCGTTCGGCATGGGCATCGACAAGCCTGACGTACGTTTCGTCGCTCACCTGGACCTGCCGAAGAGCCTCGAGGGCTACTACCAGGAAACCGGCCGCGCCGGCCGCGACAGCCTGCCGGCCGAGGCATGGATGTGTTACGGCCTCGGCGACGTGGTGACGTTGGCGCAGTTCATCGCCCAATCCGAGTCGGGCGAGGAACGCAAGCGGGTCGAGCGCGCCAAGCTCGATGCGCTGCTCGGCTACGCCGAAATCTCGACCTGCCGGCGCCGCCATCTGCTTGCCTATTTCGGCGAGGTCGTGGAAAAGAATAATTGTGGAAATTGCGACAATTGCACTGATCCGCCCGTGTCGTTCGACGGCACCGAATTAGCGCAGAAGGCGCTGTCCTGCGTCTACCGCACGGGTCAGCGCTACGGCGTCGGCCATCTGGCCAACGTACTGCGCGGCGTCGAAGACGAGCGCGTGCGCAACCTCGATCACGGCCAGCTCAGCGTGTTCGGTGTCGGCGCCGATCTCGACGAGAAGCAATGGCGCAGCGTGTTCCGCCAGCTCGTCGCCAACGGCCTGCTCGCCACCGATGCGGAAGGTTACGGCGTGCTGCGCCTGACTGCGGCCAGCCGCGCCGTGTTCCGCGGCGAGACGCACGTGTCGCTGCGCAAGCCGGCGAGCAAGGAGGAGCGCCGTGCGACGCGCAGGACCACGCGCGGTGAGCGCGTGCGCCAGAGCCTCGACATCGCAGCGCACGAGGCGCCGCTGTGGGATGCGCTGCGTGCGACGCGCGCACGCTTAGCGCGCGAGCAGGGCGTGCCGGCCTATGTGATCTTCCACGATGCGACGCTGCTCGAAATGCTGCGCGCGCGGCCGCGCAACGTCGCCGAACTCGGCGAGATCAGCGGCGTCGGCGCGGCCAAGCTCGATCGCTACGGCGGCGCGTTCCTCGACACGGTACGCAGCGCCGCCTGAGCCGGTTCGTCGCGCAGAAAACCTTAATGCCCGCTGTAGACAATGGCTATTTTCGGGTGCTGCTGCTTCCGCATGCGCGCCGCGGGCACTAAAATGCCGCTCTGGCGCGGACTTACATAACTCTTAAAGCGCCCCCGATTCTTGTATCCCGAGGTTACTCCGTGTCCGACTGGACCCTGCTTTGCGACTTCGACGGCACGATTTCCGTCGAGGACACCACCGACACCCTGCTCGAACGCTTCGGCAAGCCAGGCTGGGAAATACTCGAGGCCGAATGGAAAGCCGGCCGCATCGGCTCGCGCGAGTGCATGGCCGGGCAGGTCGCCCTGCTCGACATGAGCCGCGCCGAACTCGACGCGCACCTGACCGAGCGCGCGATCGATCCGGGCTTCGCCGCGTTCGTTGCCTACGCAAAAGAACACGATATGCCGATCGAGATCCTCAGCGACGGGCTCGACTATGCGATCCATTTCATCCTGCAGCACTACGGTTTCGATTATCTTCCGGTGACGGCGAATCGGCTCGAGCAGATCGGCGACCGCCGCTGGCGCCTCGGTTTTCCGAATTCGAGCGCGACCTGCCGCGCGGCGAGCGGCACCTGCAAGTGCACGGTCGGCGCGAAGGCCCAAGGTTCCGACGCTCGCGTGCTGATGATCGGCGACGGCGCATCCGATTTTTGCATCGCCGACACGGCCGATTTCGTCTTCGCCAAGGGCAAGCTCGTCACCCATTGCGTTGCGAAAAACATTCCGCACGCGCCGATCAAGGACTTTGCCGAGGCGCTCGCGCTGCTGCCGGCGCTGGTTTCCGGAAAATTGGTCGCCGCGACGCGTGCGCTGCCAGTACCGTTGCCGAACGCGATTTCGGCTTAGACTTCCGCATCAATTCTCACGGTGCCGTTCCCATGACAGGTGGAATGATGTGCCGCAAGCATTTCACTTGAGGTAATCCCATGTCCGACATGCAACTCATCGCCGGCCTCGATACGAGCGGCAGCGCAAAACTGTTCGAAGCCGCGTGCAAACTCATCCCCGGCGGCATCAACAGCACCGCGCGCGCGACCTGGTCCGGCTGGAATCCCTATCCGCTGTTCGTCGACAAGGGCGAAGGCTCGCGTCTCACCGACGTGGACGGCAACGTCTACATCGACTATCTGCTCGGCCTTGGGCCGATGATCTTCGGCCACCGTCCGCCGCGCGTGACCCAGGCCGTGGTCGATTTCATCCAGCAGCGCGGCACCGTGTTCGCGCTGCCGACCGCGGACGAAGCGCGCCTCGCGCAAAAGATCATCGATGCCGTACCGAGCGTTGAACAAGTGCGCCTGTGCAATACCGGCACCGAGGCCGTGCTCTACGCGACGCGCCTCGCGCGCGCCTTCACCAAGCGCAACAAGATCATCCGCTTCGAAGGCATGTACCACGGCTTCTCCGACGGTGTGTACTGGAGCAAACACCCGAACATCGCCAAGGCCGGTCCCGACAATCGACCGATTCCGGTGGCGCAGGGCCCGGGCATGCCGAAAGGCGTCGAGGAAAACCTGATCATCCTGCCGTGGAACGACGCGCAGGCGCTGGCCGACACGATCGCGCGCGAAGGCGACAGCATCGCCGCGGTGCTGACCGAGCCGGTGATGTGCAACACCGGCTGCATCCTGCCGCAGCCCGGCTATCTCGAAGCCATGCGCGAGCTGACGCTGAAGCACGGCATCGTGCTGATCTTCGACGAAGTCATCACCGGTTTCCGCCTCGGCCTCGCCGGCGCGCAGGGCCGCCTCGGCATCAAGCCCGACCTGTCCGTGTTCGCCAAGGGCGTCGGCGGCGGTTTCCCGGTCGCGGCGATGGGCGGCCGCGCCGACATCATGGCGCTGGTCGCCAACGGCACGGTGTCGATGGCCGGCACCTACAGCGCCAACGGCATTGCGATCGCCGCGGCCAATGCCGCGCTCGACGAACTCAACACGCCCGGGCTGTACCAGAAGCTCGACGCGGTCTCCGACGATTTGCGCTTCGGCCTGGAAAAAGTGCTGAAGGATGCGGGCCTGCCGGCCTACGTCGTCGGCGTCGGTCCGCTGATGCAGGTGTGGTTCGCGAAGGACGAAATCCACAGCTATCGCGACGCTGAGCGTCATGCAGATCAGAAAATTTTCGATGTCTGGTGGAAAGGCATGCTCGCTCGCGGCGTGCTGTTCCATCCGGGTGCCTACGAAAACCTGTTTGTCTCCACCGCGCACTCGCATGCAGACGTGGCTGCGACGCTTGATGCGGCGAAGCAGGTAGCAGCGACGCTCGCGCGCACGATTTGAAGAGAGCGCTATGCAACAGGAAGATCGCAAGCCACTACAAGTGGCGGTGGTGACGCCGTACTACAAGGAGCCGGCTGCGATCCTGAGCCGTTGCATGGAGAGCGTACGGACGCAGAACTATCTGCACGTCATGCACTACATGGTGGCCGATGGTGTGCCTCAGCCCGAACTGATGGCCGAATGGCCGCAGGTCCGCCACATTACATTGCCCAACGGGCATGCCAATTATGGTTCAACACCTCGCGGCATCGGCGCGCTGTGCGCGCTGGCCGACGGCTTCGACGTGGTATGTTTTCTCGATGCCGACAACCTGTTGCTGCCCGATCATGCGGAATCGCTGATACAGGTCTACGATCGCGCGCGTGCGCAAGGCGAGCCACTCGATGCGGTGTTTTCGTCGCGATATCTGTTCCTGCCGAATCACGAACACCTCAGACTGGTCCCGCCTGGCGAAGCAAAAGGCTCGGCCTTCGTCGACACCAATTGCATCAGCCTGTCCCGTTCAGCCGGATTCCTCTGGGGCGCCTGGTGCCAGTTGCCCCGGTCGCTGACGCCGATCTGCGACCGCGCCATGTGCAAGCTCATGCAGGATCACAAACTGCGCGTGGACTGGACGGAGCGGCATACCGTGCTGTACGAGGCAAACTGGAGGCGCACCTACCTGCTGGCTGGGTTGACACCGCCCGAAAGCGGGTTGCATGACGATACGCTCGACGTCGTCGGCGAGGGCCTGACGGAAGAAGAGACTTGGGCGCTGCTCAGGGTGAAATGGACCTACGTAAAAAATCCGGGTGCCGAAGGCGCGGAGCAAAGTAAAAAATGACCTGCGCGATCGTGACCGGGGGCGCTGGGTTCATTGGCAGTCACCTATGCGAAGCACTGCTCGCTCAAGGTTATCGAGTCGTCTGCCTGGACGATCTGTCCACTGGCCTGGCGCGCAACATCGCGCATCTCGATGGACATCCCCGGTTTGCTTTCATTCGCGCGGATGTGGTGTGCGAGAGTGCATGGACATCGTTGTCTGCGGCCACTCGCGTATTCCATCTCGCCAGCCCGGCCAGTCCGGACGACTATCAGCGCACTCCGGTAGAAACGATTCGCACCAACGTCGTAGGCATCTTCAATGCATTGGAATTTGCGCGCACGCACACGGCCAGATTGCTGCTGACATCCACCAGCGAGGTCTATGGTGATCCGGCGGTACATCCTCAGCCGGAAAGCTACTGGGGCAACGTCAACCCTGTAGGGCCACGCAGCTGCTACGACGAAGGCAAGCGCTGTGCGGAAGCTCTGGCCATGGCGCATGCGCGCCAGCACGGCACAGCGGTGCGTGTGGCGCGGCTGTTCAATACCTACGGTCCGCGCCTGCGTCCCGACGATGGACGCGTGGTGAGTCAATTTATCGTGCATGCGCTGCGGGGCGAACCGTTGCCGCTGTACGGCAACGGCTCACAGACGCGCTCGTTCTGTTACGTGGGCGACATCGTACGCGGACTGCTGGCGTTGATGAATCAGGATCGGACCACAGGCCCCGTGAATTTGGGCAACCCGCACGAGATCACCATCGCCGCGCTGGCACACGAAGTGCTGCGCCTGACCGGCACAACCGCAGGCTTGCAGGTACAGCCGGAACGCACGGACGACCCACGTCGCCGCCAGCCAGACATCCAGCTGGCCCAACGGCTTCTGCAGTGGCGTCCCGAAGTGGGGTTGCAGGAGGGCTTGGGCGCCACCATCGAGTGGTTCCGCGCGCATCGGGCTGAAGAATTTCCTCTGCAGGCGGAGGAGGTTAAGCAAACCGATGCACGCGGTCAGTTAGACGGGTTGCCGGTGCCCTGAGCTGGCCTCATCCCAGTTCTTGCCTGGTTTGCGCATGCGGTCCCGCGTATCGGGTCAGGGTTGCTGCGCCAGCTCGTAGTCGAACTCGTAATAGTGCTTACCGCCCTCGGCGATGACGATCTTCATCGTGCCGTCGAGACCGGTCAATTCCTCGGTGCCCGAACCCGGGACGACGATGATGTTGAGGTAGGGCGCGCCGTCCGTCATCGTCGCGTTGTGCTGCAGCGAAAATCCACCGCGCTTGCCGTCGAGCGTGCCGGTCACCCGTTCGACCGCGACGTAGCCGCCCGAGCCCTTGGCGCTGCCGGCGTACAGCATTTCGCCCTGGCTCGTCGCTTCGAGTTCGCCGTGGAACTGCTTGTCGATGGACATGCGGCCGAGGCCCGCGTCTGCGTTCTTGTTGTACGCTTCGAGCGGCTGCAGCTTCACGTCGAATGCGCCTTTGGCATGGTGTTTCATCGTAATTCCTTTGTCGTTGGCGACACGGCTGCTATTGGATTGGCCTATGCTCTGTTGGATCGCGCCAACCAGCAAGGCCAACGTAACCAGGGAAACGGTAGTCATGCGCATGCTGATTCCTCGATTGCGACGCAGACCGCCGTGTCGAAAGGAATGCTAGCGGGGCTCACATCTCTCGGGATTGAATAAACGCGACATGGCGAGAAGCAAGCCGATCAAATTGCGTGGTGCGCTGAATTCACGACTCGACGCCAAGGGGTTTCGCCATGCGCGCTATTGGCCGTCCCCAGATCTGGCGCAATTCGTCGAACACTATTGGGCCGTTGACTGGGTGCTGGACGAACCCTGTGTCCGTGAGACGTTGCCGCATCCGGTCGTCCATCTCGTTGCCGAGAATGGCGAGGCAACGCTGGGCGGGCCGTCGACGCAGCGCTGGATGCGCCAGTTCGCGCCGGGGTACGGCCGCGTATTCGCGATCAAATTCCGTGTCGGCGGCTTCCGCCCGCTCGTCGACGGTCAGGTCAGCGCCTACGCCAATCGCGTTCTGCCCGCGCGTGAAGTATTCGGTGAACAGGCGCGCCATCTCGGTCGCGACGTGCTCGCCGCCGAAGACCATCACGCCGCCGTTGCGATCTACGAGTCGTTCCTGCGCGGCTTCGGCCTGCGCGACGATCCCGTGGTCGATCTCGTTGCCGGTATTGCCGAGCGCATCGCCGATGATCGTGATATTACGCGCATCGAGCAGGTGGCGACGGAATTCGGCTTGACCCAGCGCACCTTGCAGCGGCTGTGTCGCGATTACGTCGGCGCCACTCCCAAATGGCTGATCCAGCGCTATCGCCTGCACGAAGCGGTGGCGCGCATCGACACGGGCGCGGCATGCGACTGGGCCGCGCTGGCGCTCGATCTAGGCTACGCCGACCAGGCTCATTTGATCCGTGATTTCAAGAAGATCGTCGGCCGCACGCCGCTCGAATATGCGAAGGCGGGAGCGCGCCCGTGATTCGCAGTGGCGTCGCGGCGAGGTATTCTCGCCACTTGCTCCATCTCGTTCGCATCCTGTTCGTGTTGATCCTCGCGATGATCGCCGTACCCGGTACCGCAGTTGATGTTGCCGATCCGGTTCCTGATTCCGCGCGTGCACGCGCGGCGGCTACGCGCGTGCGCCCCGCGCTCGAGCGCGATCTGGCGGTGCGGCATCTGCGCTACGGCGCGCCGGTCTTCGTGCGCATTTTCAAGCGCGAGGCCGAGCTCGAGCTGTGGCTGCGCGGAGGCGATGGGAAATTTATACTTTTCCGAAAATACCCGGTGTGCAAATTCTCTGGCGAGCTCGGTCCGAAGCAGCGCGAGGGTGACAATCAGGCGCCGGAAGGTTTCTATTCGGTTGCCCCGCGCCAGCTCAATCCATCGAGCAAATTTCACCTCGCCTTCAACCTCGGATTTCCAAACGAATACGACCGCGCGCACGGCCGCACCGGCAGTGCGCTCATGGTGCACGGTGATTGTGTTTCGATCGGCTGCTATGCGATGGGCGATGCCGGCATCGAGGAAATCTACACGCTGGCTGCCGCGGCTTTGCACGCAGGGCAGGGCGCGTTTGCCGTGCATATATTTCCGTTCCGTCCGACGACGGGGGCGCTGTCCGCGGCCAGGGATTCGCCCTGGCTCGGGTTCTGGAACGAGCTCAAGCCGGCCTACGATTTCTTCGAGCGCGAGCATATTCCGCCGCCGATCGCGGTTGAGCACGGCCGCTATCGAGTGGAGCCGATCAGATAGCCGATCCGGGTGCGACCTTTCGGTTCCGCGGCCCAGGCAATGCATGCGCGCCATAGTCAACCGCACTACATCTTGCGGTCATAGTAGGTGTCGTCCCCGACGATACGATCGTTCCCTATCGTGTAGACGGACATCAGGCGCACCGAAATCGGTTTGTCCTGCGCACCGCCGAGGTGGCCGGTCATGACAAACTGCGCGTAGACATGATTTCCGACACGCTCAAGCGATGCAATGTCGTCGCGGGCATCCGGAATCATGGCGAAGACTTTGCGATAGGTGTCCGCGATGGGTCTGTTGCCGCTCAGGTTGGGATAGTCAGGCGAGTGCAGCGTCGCGTCGGGAGCGTAGAGGCGCTCGATCGCTTCGGCATCGTGCCGATTGAATGCGGTGAATTTTTGTTGCACGGTTGCCAGTGCGCCATGGCCGAGCGGCTGGGCCGGCAAGGACAAGCTTGCGATCAGGCACAGCAAGCCGGTCAAGGCGAATGTCTGCTTCTTTTTCATTTGCGCTTTCAGCCTCGGTTTCAGGTGGGTGGTGGAAGTAAGATCATCCCATTGGGAATTCCGCCATGATTGGAAAAAGCCGACACCCCGAAGACGAACAGGCGCCTGGACTGGCGACCGATATCGTCGGCCAAGGCTGTGGGGTGTTGCGCCACTCGCCTTCACCCGGCCCTTACGTGCATTTGCGATATGCGCCGCCGCCGGACCTCGCGCCGTGGGTCGAGCATTTTTGGATAGAGCGCTGGAGCTTCTCGGACGCCACCCCGCAAACGCGGGAGATGCTGCCGCATCCCGCGGTGCATCTGGTTTTCGCTCCGAACCGATCGCGGATATACGGTGTGCAGCTGCGCCGGTTCGTGCGTGAGCTGCGGGGCTCCGGTTGCATTCTCGGCGCAAAATTCCATCCCGGCGCGTTCTTCCCGTTCTTCTGCCGTCCGGTCGGCGACATCGCCAACGGGTCGATTCCCGTGGCCGAAGTCTTCGCGCATGCGTCGGATGCCGAAGCGGAGGTGCTGGGGGCGCGCGGCGACCGCGCCATGGTTCATGCGGCCGCCAACTTTCTGCGTGGAAGCACACCGGCGCGAGATTCCAAGGTTGAGCTCGCACGCGATGCGGTCAGGCAGGTCGTCGAGGATCCGGCGCTGACCCGCGTCGGCGATCTGATGCAGCGCCTGCGCATGACCGAACGCGCTTTGCAGCGCCTTTTCTTTGCTTACGTCGGTGCGAGCCCGCGCTGGGTCATCAAGCGCTATCGCACCTACGAGGCGCTGGAACGTCTTGCCGATGCGCGCGGCGTCATGCTGAGCGATCTCGCGCAGGATCTCGGTTACTTCGATCAGGCGCACTTCACCAACGACTTCAGGAGGCTGACCGGCCATCCCCCGGCGAGGTACGCAGGAACGGGAACCGGTCGGACTGTGAGCCAACTGCAGCGACGCCAGGGAACGTCCGATTAACCTGCTGCGCTCGATGTTGCCCTGCCTAAAAAAACCGCAAATCGGAGTCCTTGTCGCGCGCCATCCTCGCGTGCAAATGTCATGCCGCGGGCGTAGGCTGAAGATTCCCTTTCTGACGGAGCCGAGCAATGAAAATCGAACAAATCGCCCAGCGCCTCGTTGAATTGTGCAGAGAGGGCAAGTTCGAGCAGGCGCAAAAAGAACTGTACGCGGACGACGCGATCAGCATCGAAGCCGAAGGCACACCGATGGCGGCGGGTGGTCCGGCGAAAGGATTGGAGGCGATTTACGAGAAAGGCCGCCAGTTCAACGCCGGCATCGAGGCCTATCACGGCATGCAGGTCAGCGAGCCGCTCGTCGCCGAGAATTGGTTCAGCGTCAAGATGGTGCTCGATGTCACCATGAAGCAATGGGGCCGCCAAGTCATGCAGGAAATCTGCGTCTACCACGTGCGCAACGGCAAGATCGATCGCGAGCAGTTCTTCTACGACACCGGCGGCTGAGCGCGCCGCTCGGGCGTGACTTGAGGCAGGGGCGGGCGACCGCGGCATCGCGCTAGCATCGGCGCTCGTTTCGCTACGGGGAATTGCGATGAAAAAGCTGGCGGTCTCGTTGCGCCGGTTGTCGCTCGCTTGCGCGGTGGCCGCGGGCGTGCTCGGTATGGGTTCTTCCAGCGCGATCGCGGATACCGCGGCGACGGCCAAGCCCGATGTGGTCGCGGCCAACGTCGACGCCTCGGTCAATCCGGGTGACGATTTCTTCACCTACGCGAACGGCGCCTGGCTCAAGGCGCATCCGATTCCGGCATCGGAAGCGAACTGGGGCATCGGTCGCGCCGTGCAGGACGAGCTCTACGCGAAGCTGCGCAAAATCAGCGAAGACTCGGCCGCACAGAAGGACGCCGCATCCGGCAGCGACGCGCAGAAGATCGGCGATTTCTGGTCGACCGCGATGGACGAGGCGTTGGCCGAGCGCAACGGTCTGACGCCGCTCAAGGCGCAGCTCGCGCAGATCGATGCAGTGAAAGATGCCGCTTCCGCGCTCGACGTCGCCTTTGCGCTGCAGCCGCTCGGCGTCGGCGCGTTCTTCGACTTCGGCGTGTTTCAGGACGAGAAGGCAAGCGAAGTCATGGCCGTGCATGCCGTGCAGGGCGGCCTCGGCCTGCCCGAGCGGGACTATTACTTCAACACCGAGGCCGGCGTGGCCAAGGCGCGCGCGGCCTACGTCGTGCATCTGGCGAACGTGCTCAAGTTGCTCGGCGCGGATGCGAAGTCCGCCGCCGCGCAGGCGCAGAAGGTGATGGCATTCGAGACCGCGCTGGCCAAGGTTTCGCGCAAGCTCGAAGATCTGCGCGACCCGGAAAAGAACTACAACAAGATGGCGCCGGCCGAGTTCACGCAAAAGTATACTCCGGCGATCGTCTGGGCCGAGCGCCTGCAAGGCTGGAAGCTCGATGCGCCGTACCTGATCGTCGGCCAGCCGGAATTCTTCGCCGGCTTGCAGGCCCAGCTCAAGAGCACGCCCACGCCCGTACTGCGCGACTATCTGCGCGTACAGCTCGTCGATTCCTATGCAAGCGCGCTGAACAAAGCCGTCGACGACGAGAGTTTCAGCTTTTATGGCAAGGTGCTGCGCGGGCAGAAGGAACAACGTCCGCGCTGGAAGCGCACGCTCGATGCCGAGAACCGTGCGATGGGCATGATCCTCGGCCGCATCTTCGTCGCTGAATACTTCCCGGACAACACCAAGCAGCGTTACAACGCGGCAGTCGAAGCCATCCGCAGCACCTACGCCGAGCGTATCGACAAACTCGACTGGATGAGCGCGGCGACCAAGACGAAGGCGCGCGAAAAGCTGGCCGCGGTGACGAAGAAGGTCGGCTATCCGGACAAGTGGAAGGACTATTCGGCGCTGACCGTCGGTCGCGCGGCGTACGCGGAAAACGTGATGAACGCGCGGCGCTGGGGCTGGAACGACATGCTGTCGAAGTTCGGCAAACCGGTCGACCGCAGCGAGTGGGGCATGACCCCGCAGACCTACAACGCCTATTACAACCCGTCCAACAACGAGATCGTGCTGCCGGCTGCGCAGTTCGCAATTCCCGGCTTCAGGGACGGCGACATCGACGACGCGGTCATCTACGGCTACGCCGCCGCCTCGACGATCGGCCACGAGATCACCCATGGTTTCGACGACGAGGGTCGCCAGTTCGACGCCAAGGGCAACCTCACCGACTGGTGGACGGCAGACGACGCACGCAAGTTCACCGAGCGCGCGCAGGTCATGGTCAAGCAGTTCGACGCCTACGAGCCGTTGCCGGGGCTGCACATCAATGGCAAGGCCAGCCTCGGCGAGAACATCGCCGACTACGGCGGCATCCTCATCGGCCTCGATGCGTTCAAGAAGACCGAGCAATACAAGCGCGGCGAGAAGATCGCCGGCTACACGCCGGTGCAGCGCTTCTTCCTCGGCTATGCCCTTTCCTGGATCTTCGAACAGCGCGATGAGGCGTTACGCCAAGGCATGCTCAGCGACGTGCACGCGCCGCCGAAATGGCGCGTCAACGGGCCGCTCGCGAACGTCGGCGAATTCCACGAGGCGTTCGGCGTGAAGCCGGGCCAGGCGATGTACCGCGCCGAGGCAGACCGCGTACGTATCTGGTGACCAACCGGGTGGCCGTGCGCTTTTACAGCGCGAGGCTGACGCGCACGACGCCCGGATTGTTGAGCGACATGCCGCGCTCGAAGCCGAGCTTCGCGCAGAGGTCGAGCATCGCGCTGTTCTCGAGCAGCACGTCGCTCCACAGTTCGATCGCGCCGAGCTTGCGCGCCGAGGCGATCACGCGCTGCATGAGCAGGGTGCCGAAGCCTTGGCGCGCAAAGCGGCCTTCGACGACGATCGCAAATTCGGCGTGGGCGAGCACCGGGTCGAAGTGCGCGCGCGCGACGGCGTGGATCTCGACCGGCAAATCCGGGTACACGGGGTCGTCCGGCGTGGCCAGCACCCAGGCAAATGCGACTGTCGGATCGAGTTCGCAGAGCTGGTGCGCGAACGCATCGGGCAGTTCGTTGAGAGGATGCAGGAAGCGCAAGCGCACTTCCTCCGGGCTAAGGCGGTGGAAGAAGCGCTGCAATACCTCGACGTCGTCCGCGCGGATCTGGCGCAGCACCAGCGGGGTGCCGTCGCGCGTCGTCAGCGGTTCGCCCGCAGCGCCGGCGCGGCGTGGCTTGCGCGGCAGGCTGCCACGGCTTGGCGGCGGCCGGATGCCGCGCATGGGTTGCGGCACCACCCAACGCTCGGCGAGCCTGCCCGGATTTTTTGTTAAAGTGTTCATGGGATCACATCTTGGGCGTTCGATTTGGAGCAGCCCACCTAAATTCCGTCGTGATCGTTCAGTAACATGACCCGTCGTTCACGCGGCGGATGCAAACCCCAGCCATTCTGCGCTTTTCGATGATCGCACCATGAACGAAACGGAACTGAAAGCGCTCAGCAGGGACTGGCCTGGCGTCGCCAGCGCGGTCAAGTGGGACGACGACCTCTGCTTCACCGTAGCCGGCAAGATGTTCGCCGTCTATTGCCTGCACGGTCCGCACCGCGGGCGTATCTCGTTCAAGGTCGACGCCGAACGCTTCCTTGAATTGACCGACCAGCCCGGCATCGTGCCGGCGGCTTATATGGCGCGCGCATTCTGGGTATCGATCGCCGAACCGGATCGCTTCGCGCGCGCGAAGATCGCCGAGTTCGTGCGGCGCTCGTACGAACTCGTGCGCGCCGGCCTGAGCAAGCGCCTGCAGGCCGGCCTCGATGCCGCGCAAGCAGCCAATTCGAAATCTTGATCCAGGAAACCACCGGATGTCGGGCAAAGCCGATTCGCTGAAAACGATCTTCTACGCGCTCGGCGCGAACTTCGCAATCTTCGTCTCCAAGGCCGTCGCGGCCGTCATCACGGGCTCGAGCGCGATGACCGCCGAAGCCGTGCATTCGCTCGCCGACTGCGGCAACCAGTTGCTGCTGCTGCTCGGTCTCAAGCAGGCCAAGGCGCCGCCGTCGCCCGACTATCCGCTCGGCCGTGGCAAGGAGATCTACTTCTGGTCGTTCCTCGTCGCACTGCTGCTGTTCAGCGTCGGTGGCGCGTTCTCGATCTATGAAGGCTTGCACAAACTGCATGAGCCGGAGCCGGTGAAGTGGCCATGGCTGGCGATCGGTGTATTGACCTTCGGTATCGTCGCCGAAAGCTTCTCGATGCGCGGCTGCATGATCGAGGTGAACAAGGCGCGTGGCGCGCATTCGCTGTGGCACTGGTTCCGCGAGAGCCGGCAGAGCGAGCTGATCGTGATCTTCGGCGAGGATCTCGCCGCCTTGCTCGGCCTTGTCTTCGCCCTGCTCGCGGTGCTGTTCACCGTGCTGACCGGCAACCCGATCTTCGATGCGATCGGCACGCTTGCGATCGGCGTGCTGCTCGTCGTCGTTGCCGTGTTCGTCGCGGTCGAGGTCAAGGCGCTGCTGGTCGGGCAGAGCGCCGACACCGAGGTCAACGCGGCGATCCGCGAGTTCCTCGACGGTCGTCCCGAGATTGCGCGCGTGTTCAATCTCATCACCTTGCAGCTCGGCAGCGAGATCATGGTCGCGGTGAAGGCGCAGATGCGCGGCAACCTGTCCGACCGCGGCGTGGTCGAAGCGATCAATGCGGTCGAAGCCGCGATGAAGCAGCGCTTTCCCGAGATCCGCTGGAGTTTTTTCGAGCCGGATATAACCGATTGACATGGTGGCCTGGACGTTGCGCATTGGAATCGGAGGCGACGCTCTACAAGCAGAAATCGAAGTGAGAAGGGGCTGATGCATGGATCAAAATTTCATCGTTCCCGCGCTGATGACGGCGCTCGTGTTGTGGGCTATCTACCGTCGTGTGCGACGCAATGTCGGACGTCAGCGCATCGAACCCGGGCGGATGAAATTTCGAATCGGAGTGTTGGGGATCGTTGCTGCGCTGATCGCAATTGGCGCGTTGCGGGATTGGTACATGCTCGGCGCGATGCTGGCCGGGATTGCCGCTGGGGTATTGCTGGGTTGGATTGGTCTGCGCGAAACGAAGTTTGAAGCGAGTGATCAAGATCGCTTTTACACGCCGCATTTGTACATTGGCCTGTTCGTTTCAGGGCTGCTGATCGCACGCGTGGCGTATCGATTCCTGGCCGTCTATCCATCCATGCACGCCGCCGCGCAGGCCGACCAGAATCCGTTCGCGGCCTATCAGAAAAGCCCGTTGACTCTGGCGATATTCGGCGTGGTGATCGGTTACTACGTTTTCTACTACGCGGGTATTTTACGCGTGAGTCGCGGGCTGAGGATGCCGAGTGCGGCGCTTCCTGAGCAATCGTTGAAATAGCACGCTTAACCGATCAAGGCGCCGATGTGAGCGGCAGTCGACTCGCGCAACGCAGTCAGACTGTAGCCGCCTTCGAGGCTCGATATCACTCGACCCTGCGCGTGCTTCCTCGCGATGTCGACGAGTTCACGCGTGATCCAGTCGTAGTCGGGCGCACCGAGGTTGAGGTTGGCGAGTGGATCGAGGTAGTGCGCGTCGAAGCCGGCGGAGATCATGACGAGTTGCGGGCGGAAGCGCTCGACCGCAGGCAGGATGATGTCGCGGCAGATTTCGCGGAACGCGAAGGAGCTCGACGCCGCAGGCAGCGGTGCGTTGACGATGTTGCCCACGCCGATCTCGTTCGCGGCGCCGGTTCCGGGATACAGCGGGGCCTGATGTGTGGAGGCGTAGAGCACGCCCGCGTTGTCCCAGAAAATATCCTGGGTGCCGTTGCCGTGATGCACGTCGAAGTCGACGATAGCGACGCGCTCCAGCCCGCGCGCGAGCGCATGCGCGGCGCCGACGGCGACGCTGTTGAACAAGCAGAAACCCATGGCCATGTCGCGCGTGGCATGATGGCCCGGCGGGCGCACGGCGCAGAAGGCACGCGATGCGGAGCCGTCGAGCAGCGCATCGACCGCAGCGCAGACCGCTCCTGCGGCGCGCAGCGCGGCTTCGAGCGAGTCGGGCGACATTGCCGTGTCGGCGTCGAGCTGGGCGTAGCCTTCAACCGGTGCCGCTGCGGCAACGAAATCGACCAAGGCTGGGTCGTGCGCGCGTTCGAGTTGCGCGCGCGTTGCACGCGGCGCTTCGATACGCTCGAGCATCGCGAAACGATCGTGATCGAGCGCTTCGAGCACGGCCTGCAAGCGCGCAGGTGATTCGGGATGACCGGGTCCGGCCGAGTGGCGCAAACAAGCGGAGTGGGTGTACAGCAAGGAGTGCATGTGCTGCGCTAGGTCCTCTTGCGGCGCTCGTGCTGCCAAAGTACCTCGCCGTGGCCCGATGCGCGCGCCAGCACACGCGCGATCACGAACAGCAGGTCGGAGAGGCGGTTGAGATAACGAATCGCCTCTGCACGCACCGTCTCGTCTCGTGCCAGGGCGACGACTTCGCGTTCTGCGCGCCGGCACACCGTGCGCGCCACGTGGCAGTGCGCCGCTGCCGCACCGCCGCCGGGCAGGATGAAATCCTTCAGCGGCGGCAGGTCGGCGTTGAAGCCGTCAAGCGTGGTTTCGAGTCGGTCGATGTCGTCCGCGTGAATCATCGCCATGCCGGGGATGCAGAGTTCGCCGCCGAGATCGAACAGGTCGTGCTGCACCTGGACCAGCGTCTCGCGCACCGAATCGGGGATCTCTTGCGCTAGCACGACGCCGATGACGCTGTTCAACTCGTCGACCGTGCCGTAGCTGGCCACACGTGCCGAATCCTTGGCCACACGTGTGCCGTCGCCGAGGCCGGTCGTGCCGTCGTCGCCGGTACGCGTATAGATTTTGGAAAGGCGGTTACCCACGACGGCACTCGCGCGTTGCGCGCGCGGACCGTGTTGCTAGGCTCGGCCATCCTGGCCTCGCCAAGTAACCCATCCCCGCGCATCCTGCTGCGGGCGCTCGCCGGCGCGATCTGCCATTCAAGGCAGATCGCGAAAGCCCGACTCGCCCGTCGTCGCCGGTACGTGTGTAGATTTTGGACAGGCGGTTACCCACACCGCACCCGCATCAGGCGTGCGCGGGCTGCAGGCTCGGCCAGCGGCGGCGCATCAGTTCGAAGCCGCCGAACAGCGCAGCGCTCCAGAACAGCGTGCCGTACAGCGTGCCCTTGAAGAACGGGAGGCCGGCGACGTAGCACGCGGCGAGGCTCTCGGTGCAGGCCGAGCCGGCACCGGCGCGCGCGGCCAGCCAGGTCGCAAAATTGGTGACCACGAAGAACAACACCGCGCTCGCGAACGCGCCGATCGCGACATTGGCCGCGCTCACCTTGTTGCGCAGGGCGAAGCCGCCGACCGCGGTCAATGCGATGCACAGGTAGACGGCCGGCAAGGTGCCGAGCCAGTCGCGCACCCAAGCGGCCGGAAGGGTGGTGGCGATGGCGACGTCGGCGACGATCATCGCGACGAGCGGGATGGCTACGCCGAGGCGGCGATCGGCGAAATACGCGCCGCCGAACAGCGCGATCGCTTCGACCGGAGTGAAGTTCCACGGCAGCGCGCCGGGAGCGAAATAGTTGGCCAAGCGCATCACGACCGCGAACGCGATCATCGCGATCAGCACGATGCTGCGCGGCGAAACGGTGGAAGAACGGGTGTCGAGCTGCATGGCGGTCTCCGGGTTCAAGCGTCGGCGCGGATACGAAAACCGGGCCGAAGCGCGGTTCGTATCATATCATTCGCGCCATGAATGACGAATCCTGCAACTTCGATTGCGACGTGCTGATCGTCGGCGGCGGCCTGGTCGGCGCCAGCCTTGCCATTGCACTCGACGGCAGCGGCTTGCGCGTCGTCCAGGTCGAGGCGGTCGCGCCGCAGATCAACCCGCACGCGAATCCCGACGAACGCAGCCTCGCGCTCGCTCGCGCGAGCGTGAACGCGCTCGAGGCGCTCGGCGTGTGGCCAACGATCGCGGCGAAGACGACACCGATCCGGCGTGTGCATGTCAGCCGGCGCGGCGAGTTTGGCACGGTGCGCCTCGATGCGGCCGAGCATGGCCTCGACGCGTTCGGCGCAACCTGTCCCGCGCGCGAGCTCGGCAACGGCCTGCTGATGCGGCTGGATCGCTGCGCGAATCTCGTGCGTCACGCGCCGGCGCGGCTGACCGCGATCGAGTCCGAGGGCGACGGCGTCGTCGCGACTCTCGCCAGCGGTGACGGCGAAAAGCGTTTGCGCACGCGATTGCTTGTCGGCGCCGACGGCACCGCGTCGTTCGTGCGCGATGCGCTCGGCATCGGCGCCGACAAGTTCGACTATGCACAGACCGCGTTTGTCGCCACGGTACAGCCCGAGCGCGCGCTGGATGGCTGCGCTTACGAGCGTTTCACCTCGACCGGCCCCGTGGCGCTGCTGCCGCTCGCGGATCGGCGCGCCGGCGTGGTCATGACCGTGCCGAGCGCGGATGCGGCGCGGGTGGCTGCGCTCGACGATGCAGGTTTCATCGCCGAGCTGCACGAACGCGTCGGCTACCGCCTCGGCAGATTCTCTCGCCTCGGCAAGCGCGTGTCGCATCCGCTCGCGCGCGTGATCGCACAGCGCGTCGTTGCGCCGCGCGCGGTACTGGTCGGCAACGCGGCACAGACGATCCATCCAATCGGCGCGCAGGGCTTCAACCTCGGCCTGCGCGATGCGCTGACCCTGGCCGAGCTGCTGCTCGGGCGGGCGCGCACAGGCGACGATGTCGGCGACGCGGCGCTGCTGCAACACTACGTCGAGTTGCGCCGCGAAGATCGTGACGGCACCGCCGCGACCAGCGATTCCCTCGCGCGCTGGACCGCGAGCGAGGCGCTGCCGCTGAAGGCGCTGCGTTCGCTCAGCCTGATCGCGATCGATCGCGTCGCGCCGCTCAAGCAAGCCATCGTTGCACGCGGCATGGGTTTTCGCGGGCACGCGCCGGCGCTTGCGTTGAGGGAAGGGACATGACTTCCCGCCGAGTTGCGGACGTTGCCATCGTCGGCGCCGGCATGGTCGGCGCCGCGCTCGCGCTCGATCTCGCGCGGCGTGGTTTCGAAGTCGTGCTGGTCGAATCTCGCGCTCCGGCGCCGTGGCGTGTGGAGGACGAAGTCGACCTGCGCGTCGTCGCCCTGGCCGCTTCGTCGATCGCGCTGTTACGGCGTTTGGATGTCTGGACGACGATCGCTTCGGCGCGCGCTAGCGCTTATCGACGCATGTACGTTTGGGATGCGCTTGCGCCTGGTTCGCTCGCTTTCGACGCCGCCGACGAAAGTGCGTCGGCGCTTGGCTACATCGTCGAAAACAGATTGATCCAGTCGGTGTTGTGGCAGGCGGTCGAGCGGCACGGTGGCATCGAGCTGCGTTGTCCTGCGCGCGTCGTCGCCAGCGAGGTCGATGACAACGGCGCTGCGCGCACGCTCGCATTCGAGGATGGGGCGCAGCTCAGAGCGCGCCTGGTTGTCGCTGCCGATGGTGCCGATTCGGCGCTGCGCGGTCTGCTCGGCATTGAAACGCGCGATCGCGACTACGCCCAGCGCGGCATCGTCGCCCATGTCGCGCACGCACGCGCACACGAGGCGACCGCGTGGCAGCGCTTCCTGCCGGACGCGACGCTCGCCTTCCTGCCGTTGGCCGACGGACGCAGCTCGATCGTTTGGTCGGTGGCGAATGCGGAAGCCGAGCGTCTGCTTGCGCTCGAAGACGAAGCGTTCCGTGTCGAACTCGGCGCCGCGTTCGATTTCCGTCTCGGCGCGGTCACCGCGACGACGCAGCGAGCGGCGTTTCCGCTGCGCTTGCGCCTCGCCGAACGCTACATCGGACCGCGTTTTGCCCTCGTCGGCGATGCGGCGCATGTCGTGCATCCGCTTGCGGGCCAGGGCGTCAACCTCGGTTTCCGCGATACGGTGGAATTGGCGAACGCGCTGGATGAAGCCAGGGAACGCAAGGCGGACTTTGCGGCGGAACAAATCCTGCGTCGCTACGAACGGCGCCGGCGCAGCGACAATGCGATGTCGGCGCATGCCTTCGATGCGATCCAGCGCGGCTTCGCTAGCGACAACCCCGCGCTGGCCGGCCTGCGCGGGGCAGGCCTTGCCCTGGTCGATCGCGTCGCGCCGCTGAAGCGCTTTTTCGCCCACCGCGCCGCGGGTTGATACGCGGCGTGTCCGCTGCAGGGTGACGATCAGCCCGGCGGCGGCAGATCGAGCGCGCGGCGCAACTCTTTGCGCGCGGCGTCGAAGTCCCTCCTGAAATCCGCGCGAGCTATCAAAGTCGCGGCGATGACCGATCCGGCGATGCGCCCCATTTCGACGTCCGAACGATAGTGCACGCCGGCGACGACGCGGTTGTCGCCGTACTCCCAGGCGCGGCGCATCAGTGCCGCTTTCTTCTCCGGCACCATGTCAGCGAGCACGATGCCCATCAGCGTGCCGAGCGTGGTGTGGCCCGATGGCCATGATCCGGAAGCGGACATGCTCGTGCCGGCGCGCAGCGGGTCGACGAGCTTGTTGAGCACGTAGGGGCGCGGGCGATTGAAACCCTTCTTCGCCGGCTTGACGACGACGTCTTCGGTCTTGGTCAGGCGCTCGGCCAGCGCGGCGAGTTTGGGCAGATTCTCCGCGGTGAACTTGTCGCCCAGCACATCGGCGAAGCGCCAGATGTTTTCCGCGCTGTCGGCGCGCGCGCGTTCGGCCATCGCCGGCGTGCGTGCCACCTGGATGGTCAGGATTTCGCCGAGTTCCGCCAGCGTCTGCGCAGAATCGTCCGCCGGTGGCGGCGGCAGGATATGCAGCAGGTCGACCGCAGTGGCGTCGACATAGGGTTTGACCTCGATCGCGGCGCTCGCTGCGTTGGCAGCGAGCAGCACGAAACCGACGAGGCAGGTCTTCAGGATGCGCATTCTTCTTGTCTCCATGGATTCGCACGCGCGGGGCGTACGGCGCGCGTGCGCACTCTGGGTGAGTTTCATGACGCTTTCGTTTCAGCGCACGTCGCCGGCAATTCGTTAAGCGGATTTAAGGAAATTGCAGCGCGACGGAAATATGCGAGCCGTAACGTGCACGCCGCCGTTGCCCCTTCACTAACCAAAAGAATCCCAGACCATGCCGAATTTTCGTTGCGTGTGCGTTTCTCCGCGGGCGTTGCGCTGCCTGCTTTCCGGCCAAGATGCCGCGTTCCCGTTGCGCCCACTCGCGCTGGCCGTGATGCTGGCCGCTTTCCCGCTTGCCGGTCTCGCCGCCGATGCGCCGGCCGATGTGGGCGCGCCGGCGGATGCCGCGAACGCGAACAAGGCCATGCCGCAGCTGCAGGAAGTCGAAGTCAGCGCAAGCTCAGGGCGCTCGGCGATCACGATGGCGCCGGTGCAGAGCGAGCTCGATGTGACCCAGCCGACCTCGATCATCGGCTTGGACTGGATCAGCAACCACGAGCCGCCGACCTCGGACTACGCGCAGATCGCGGCGATGGCGCCGTCGGTGACTTCGATCAGCCCGGCCGGCCCCGGTCTCGGCGAGGCCAAGCAGGTGACGATGCGCGGCTTCAACGACAACCAGTACAACGTCACCTACGACGGCATTCCATTCGGCGACACTAACGATTTCTCGCACCATACCTCGAGCTATTTTCCGGCCAAGATGATCGGCCAGGTTGCCGTCGACCGCGGTCCGGGCGGCGCAAGCACGATCGGCGAGGCGACGTTCGGCGGCACGATCGCGCTGCGCTCGAAGGATCCGCTCGACGACTTCGAAGTGATCCCGACGCAGACTTTCGGCAGCTACTCGACCACGCTGAGCCATCTCGAATTCAACTCGGGACGCATGGACGGCTTCGGCGGCGGCAAGCTGATCGCGAGCGCGCAGTACTACGACAGCGACACGTTTCGCAGCGATTCGGGTGTGCATCGCAAGACCGCGTACATCAAGTACGTGCAGCCGGTCGGCACGGACACCGAAATCACCGTGCTGAGCAACTACAACGACATCAAGTTCAACAACCCGGACAAGACCACGCTGACCCAGGCGCAGATCAACATGCTCGGGCGCGACTTCGGCCTCAACCACGACCAGTTCTCGACCGACTGCACCTGCTACAACCATCAGACCAAGCAGACGGACATGGAGTATCTCGGCATCAAGAGCACGCTGACGCCGGACTGGACGCTCGACAACAAGACCTACACGTACTACTACAACAACGACAGCAACGAGGCGCCGACGATCGGCACGAATGCGTCGAAGACCGACATGGGCGGCGTGCTCAAGGTCAACCGCTACCGTGCCTATGGCGACGTGTTGACACTGACGCGCAGCATGGCCAATGGCGAATTGCGCTTCGGCGGCTGGTACGAAACGCAGAAGAACGAGCGCTATCAGATCGCGCTCGACTACACGCTCGGCGGCATCCACGACGTCAAGGCCGGCAAGCCGGATTCGAATTCCTACAAGTACAACATGGACGACTGGCTGCGCACCACGCAGCTGTATGCCGAATACGCGTGGAAGGCGAACGATGCGCTGACCGTCACGCCGGGGATCAAGGGCCTGCAGTTCCAGCGCTCGATCGAGGCGCCGATCAACCAGACCACGAAGACGCCGCTCTACTATGACCAGACCTGGCGCAAGGCGCTCGGCTACCTCGCGGCCAACTACCTCGTCACCTCGGAGTGGAGCGTGTACGCGCAGGCCGCGCAGGGTTTCCTCGCGCCGAATCTCAATCAGTTCTACGTGCCTAATCCGGCGGAAAACAAGGCTTCGCCGCAGCAGACGATGAACTACCAGTTCGGCGCGGTGTACAAGACCGAGCGCTTCAGTGCCGACGCGGACGTGTTCTACATCGACTACAAGAACTTCCCGCTCTCTTCGGTCGATCCGGTCACCAAGGACCCGATCTTCGCGCTCGCACGCGGCGCGCGCATGTACGGCGTCGAGGCCGAGGCGACGTACTACTTCGGCGCCGGCGTCAGCGCGTTCGCGAATTTCTCGACGATCGATGCGCAGTTCAAGCGCTCGAGCCTGGATCTGCCAAACGTACCGGATGGCACGGTGGCGCTTGGCCTTTCCTACGAGGACAACGGCTTGTTCGGTTCGATCGCAAGCAAGTACGTCGGCGAGCAGAAGGTCTACAACAGCGGCTTCAATCCGGATGACGCGACGACCGTGACCGCACTCGGCAAATCGGACGGCTTCTGGCAAACCGCGCTGAGCCTCGGCTACGGCCGCAACATCGACGACTCGTTCATCAAAAGCTACAAGTTCCGTCTGCAGGTCGAGAATCTGTTCAACGCGCACCATCAGGTGGCCGACTCGATCAAGAACGGCAGCATCTATTACCTCGTGCTGCCTGGCAGGAACTGGTACGCCTCGGTCTCGCTCGGACTCTGGTAGCCTGATATCGGCGCCGCGCACCTCGTTGAGGAACCTCTGGCCAAGTTAGTCAGGGGTTCCTTAAACCTTTTTCGTCGTTGGCGTATCAAACTCGGAGCCATCTTCCTGGAGAACCCCGATGCGCCTGATTCTGCTCCCATTGCTGCTCGCTTCCCCGCTCGTCCTGGCCAACGAATGCCAGTTCAGCGCCGAACGCAATCTCGACATCGACCCGGCCGGCCTGCAGGCCTTGCGCATGGAGCTCGGGTCCAGTGACCTGAACGTGCAAGGCGATCCCGCCGCGACGCGGATCGAGGTGCACGGCAAGGCCTGCGCGTCCGAGCAGGCCTGGCTCGACGAACTGCAGATCGAGCAGAGCCGCCAGGGCGGCAAGGTTCTGGTCAAAGCTGCGCCGCGGCCGTCGCATTCCGGCCTGTTCGGCAAGCAGTACGCCTACATCGACTTCGTCGTGCGCGTGCCGGCGAATCTGGCGCTCGAGGTCCAGTCGGGCTCTGGCGACACGCATGCGGCGAACATCGCCTCACTCGACTACCAATCGGGCTCGGGTGACCTCAATCTCGATCGCGTCGCGGGAGCTGTCTCGGCCACGGTCGGCTCGGGCGACATCGTCGCCAGCCACATCGGCAGTTTCAAGCTCGGTCATGCCGGTTCGGGCGACCTGCGCATCTCCGACGTGCAGGGCGATGTGACGATCGGCCATGTCGGTTCCGGCGACCTTACCTTCAGCGACGTGCACGGCAGCGTGCGTGCCGATTCGATCGGCTCGGGCGATCTCGTCGCCGAGCGCGTCGGCAGCGACGTGTTCGTCGGCTCGATCGGCTCGGGCGACGTGACCGCGAAGACGGTCGGCGGCAGCCTGACCGTAGGCTCCGCCGGCAGCGGCGACATTCATCACAGCGGCGTCGTCGGCAAGGTCCAGGTGCCGAAGCGGCACGAGGACGATTGACGCTCGGTCGTAGTAGCGCTCTCGCGTCGTTGAATCAGCGCGGCGGCAGGGAAGGGACCGTATCGTCGGCCCCAGCCTTGTCGTCGCGCAGCGCGCGTTGCAGAATGCAGCGTCGAAAGGCGGTTCAGACCATGTACGCCAGCTTCCGCGAGTTCTACCCGTTCTACTTGTCCGAGCACGCCAACCGCCTGTGCCGGCGCATGCATTTCATCGGCAGCACGCTGGTGGTGCTGACACTGATCTGGCTTGGCGCCAGCGGGCGCTGGGCATTCTGGTGGCTGCTGCCGCTGTTCGGCTACGGCTGCGCCTGGATCGGCCATTTCTTTTTCGAGAAGAACCGGCCGGCGACGTTCACGCATCCGCTGTACAGTCTTGTCGGAGACTGGGTGATGTACGCCGGCATGCTGCGCGGGAAAATCACTTTCTGACGATACGAACGTAGAGCGAGGACGCACATGCCTTGGGTCGATCTGGTCACCCTGCTCGCCGTGTTCGAATTCCTCGGCATGGCTTGGCTTGTCGGCAGGGCGCGGGTCAAATACGCGGTGCGCGCGCCGGCGACGACCGGCAACGAACACTTCGAGCGCTGGTTCCGCGCGCAGCAAAACACGCTGGAAACCCTGATCATGTTCCTGCCGGCGCTGTGGATCGCCGCGCACTACTGGCCGCCCGGCTGGATGGCACTGCTCGGTTTGGTCTACGTGATCGGCCGCGTGGTCTACATGATCGGCTACGTGCGCGATCCGCGCACGCGCGGCATCGGCTATTACTTGAGTATCGTGCCGGTCGTCGTGCTTGCCGTGCTTGGCCTGGTCGGTTGCGTGCGCGACCTGCTTTAATCGAGGAAGATGAAAAACGAGGCCGCCACGATCAGGGCAAAACCGACGATGTGATTCCATTTGATCGCGGCGCCGAGGTAGAGCGTCGAGAACGCGACGAAGACGACGAGAGTGATGATCTCCTGGATCGTCTTCAGCTGCGCCGGGTTGTAGACGCGATAGCCGATGCGGTTGCCCGGCACTTGCAGACAGTACTCGAAGAACGCGATCGCCCAGCTGACGAGAATGACGATCCACAGCGGCCGGTCGGTGAACTTGAGATGGCCGTACCAGGCGAATGTCATGAATACGTTGGAGCCAAGCAGCAGCGCGATCGGCAATAGATAGTTGCTCATTTCAGGATTCCTGTTCCCATTCGTCTCGATATACTTCAATGCCACGTTGGAGTACAGCATGCCGCACTTGCCTCGCCGTTTCCTCGCCAGCCTTCTGCTCAGCCTCGGAGCCGTTTCGATGACCCACGCCGCCACTCCCGTTCTCGTCATCCACGGCGGCGCCGGCGTGGTCAGGAAGGAGATGACGCCGGAGAAGGAAAAGGCCGTGCGCGCCGGCCTCGAAAAGGCACTCCAGGCCGGCTATTCCGCGCTCAAGTCCGGCGCCAGCAGCCTCGACGCGGTGACGCGCGCAATCGTCGTGCTCGAGGACGATCCGAATTTTAACGCGGGCAAGGGTGCAGTGTTCAACCACGACGGCCGCAACGAACTCGATGCCTCGATCATGGACGGCGCGACACTGCGCGCCGGCGCGGTGGCAAACGTGCACCGGATCAAGAACCCGATCGAACTCGCACGCGCGGTCATGGAAAAGTCCGAGCACGTCATGCTGATCGAGGAGGGTGCGGAGAAGTTCGCCAAATCCATCGGCATGCATCTCGTCGATCCAAAGTATTTCTACACCGAGGAACGCTGGAAGGCGCTGCAGCAGGCGCTCGACGAGGAGAAGGCGAAGACTGCCGAGCCGGGCAAGACGCCGCATCACGGCACGGTCGGCGCGGTCGCGCTCGACAGCAAGGGCAACCTCGCCGCGGGCACCTCCACCGGCGGCATGACCAACAAGCGTTTCGGCCGCGTCGGCGATTCGCCGATCATCGGCGCCGGCACCTACGCAGACGCGCGCTGCGCCGTGTCCGCTACCGGTTGGGGTGAGTACTACATCCGCGCGACCGCGGCGCGCGACATCTGCGCGCGCGTCGAATTCCGCGGCGACGAGTTGAAGAAAGCGGCTGACGAAGTCGTGCTCGGGGTCATTCCCAAGCTCGGCGGCGACGGCGGTGTGATCGCGCTCGACAAGGACGGCAATATCGCCATGCCGTTCAACACCGACGGCATGTTCCGCGGCTGGGTCGACCGCGACGGCAAAACCCACGTGGCGATCTACGCCGGCGAGTGATCGAAGGTCGCAAACAGGAAGGCCGGGCCGCAAGCCCGGCCTTCCTCGTTTCTTGGGTGTCGGCACCGCGCGCCGGCCTTGGCGCCCGGGCTATTTCTCGTAGAAGTAATAGCAGCCGATCAATGCGGATTTTGCCGATTTGTCTTCGGCCATCACGAAAACGGTCTTCTTCGCGCCGAGCTCCCGCTCGCAGGTGAGCATCTCATCGCTTTTGTCGTCGCATTTCATCGGCTTGCCCAGGGTCTTCTCGACCGCCTTGCGTGCGGCATCAAATCCCACGTTCACCAGCACCGAAAATCCGACCGCCATCCCCGCCGATTCGGGATAAACCCCGGCTACGGACAGGCCGAGCACGCTCCTCGGCGCTTTCGGCACGAGAAAGCCGCCCCGGTCCTGTTTGTAGGTATATCCGGTGTGCATATCCTCGACGAATTTGGCGCCGCGCGCCGGATTGTCCTTCCAGTCAAGCCACGAATCGCGGCAGGTTGCCAGCGATTCAAGGTTCGGTTCGCCCGCGGCGTACGCAGTCGCGACGACAAGGAATAATTGCAGGAAAAGGACGATGGCGAGGCGGCAAGCGGCAGCGGGTCTCAATGCAAGTCTCCAAGGCAACGAAGTCAGAATCTGGTTCTTGCAAAGACGGCAAACGTTGCGAACAAGGATCAGAT
Source organism: Rudaea cellulosilytica DSM 22992 (assembly GCF_000378125.1). Taxonomy (GTDB): domain Bacteria; phylum Pseudomonadota; class Gammaproteobacteria; order Xanthomonadales; family Rhodanobacteraceae; genus Rudaea; species Rudaea cellulosilytica. The sequence goes on from NZ_KB899245.1 coordinate 167,598, forward strand.
CGGAGTCTCTGCGCTGCGGGTCGCGTAAAAAGTCGTTTGCGAAGTGTTTGGCGAAATCCGTCGGCTGCGACACAATGTACATGGAGCCGCGAGCGGCGCCGTTGCGGGAAGGGGTCGCACATGGAGTTGAGCCGGACGCGGCGTCGTCGGCGTGGACTCAGCGATGCCGCATCTGCGCGCGTGGCGGGACATCGCCTGGCTGTTGAACTTCGACCAAGGGCAGTCGAGTAACCTTGTTTACCGGCAGATGGTCGGCTGTGGCGAAGGCTCTGGCGACGGCGCTGGCAATGGTCGTTGCCGGCCGCGTGGCCAATACGCTCGCCACCGCGGCCAACCCGTATACCTTGCTCTGGCCGGTCGGCGGCGTGGCTCTGCTGTGCGTCTATTACTGGAAGCGGCCCGCGCTGGTTGGCGTCCTGCTCGGCGCGTTGACCCACAACCTCAGTTCCGACTGGCAGTGGTTCAGCCTGCTCGGCGCACAAGGCAAGCACGAATTCGCGGGCATTTCGCTGGTGACGATTTGCCTGGCCAGCGTGGTCCAGGTGTGGCTGTCGGCACGGGTCCTGCGCCGGTACATGCCGGCGGTGCGCGAAGGTTCTCTGCGCGTATCGGGATGGCTGTCGATGCTCCTGCTTGCCGGTCCGGCCGCCTGTCTGCTGAAAATGACGATGCTCGCCCTCGCCTTGGGTTGGATCACGCTGCCGCTGCGTGCCGAGAACGTCGCGTTCGCGGCTGGGATGTGGGTGTCCACCACGCTGGCGACATGGATGACGGTGCCGCTGATTGTGATTCACGAACTGCGTGCAGACTTGCCGAAACTCGCACAGAATCGGTTGCGCAACCCGTGGATTGTGCTTGCGCTCGTGGTGCTTCCGGCCTGGGTGCTCGCCGCCTATGCTGGTGCGCAGCAGGCGACGCGCGAGCAGCAGCGCCTGTACAAGGATGGTGCCGAGTTTCGCGGTGAAGTGCAGGCGGGACTCGAAGCGGCCGTACAGAAGCTCGTCGCGATGCGCGCGTTCCTTGGCGTATCGGGCGAAGTATCGCCGCAGCGCTTCGGTCAGTTCGCCAACGAAGTGCTCGCCGGCACGCCGCTGCTGCTTGGGCTTGGCTGGGCCAGCCTCGTCAAAGACGGCGATCGCGCGGCCGCCGAGGCGACGCTCGCCGCGCAACTCGGGCATCCGACCTCGCTGACCCAGTTCGACGCCGACGGCAACCTTGTCGTGGCGGCGCGGCGCGACGAATATTGGCCGCTGCTGCGCATTGCGCCGGACTCGCGCAAACGGGTCCTTGGCCTCGACTTGACCTCCGAGCCGAACCGGCGCCGCGCGCTGCTGGCCGCGCAAGGCGGCGAACTGGCGGTCTCGACGCGCGCGATCTCGGCGCAGGCAAGCGGCGAGCGCGTGCCCGCGGTATTCCTCTACCTGGCCACCTCGAATCCGCGCGGCGTCGTCGTCGCGCCGTTGAAGATCGAGACGCTGATCGGCGGAGGCGCGTTGGGACAGCAATTGCTTGCGCAGACGCACGGCGTGCTGTTGAGCAATGTCGACGGCGAGGTGCTGGCCACGCTCGAGAAGCAGCCCGGCGTCCTGCGCGACGCCGACCCGGCGCTCGCGCAGCAGTACCCACTGAAGATCGGCAACGAGACCTGGGCGCTCACCGTGACCACGGCGAAAACCGCGCTGCCGTACCTGAGCGCACCGCTGTGGTGGTTCGGCCAAACCTTGCCGCAGATCCTGTGCATACTGGTCGGCCTGTTCCTGGTGGTGATCACGGGCAACGAGCGCCAGATTTTCCAGCTCGAGCGCTACTACACGGGCTACGTCGAGCATCATCGCAGGGCGGTCGCGCAGAGCGTCGTCGCCACAGCCGACGTCGATGCGGCGATCGAGAGCGCCTGGGATGCGCGTGCATTCGAGCCGCAGTTCGAGCCGATCGTCGACATACGCACGGGCGAAATCCGCGGCGTCGAAGCTTTGCTGCGCTGGCCTGGCGCACCCAAAGGTGTGACCACCTGCGACGTCATCGACTGGGCCGAACGTCACAACCTCATCGGCCAGCTCGATCACGAGATGCTCGTCGCGACGCTGCGCGCAGCCGCCGATTGGCCACTCGCGCGCTTGCCCGGATTCGCGATCTCGGTCAATGCCTCCGCCAGCGACATGCACGATCTGCACTGGGCTGAGCAGGTGCTGCGCGAACTCGCGCGCCATCGCATCGCCGGGCGCAATCTGTGCGTGGAAATCACCGAAGGCGTGCTGATCCGTTCGGACGGCAGCGTGCTGTCCCAGCTCGATGCGCTGCGCGCGGCCGGAGTGCGCATTGCGCTTGACGACTTCGGCACCGGCTACTCCTCGATCGCCTATCTGCGCCAGTTGCCGGTCGACCGGATCAAGCTCGACCGCCTTTTCGTCTCCGACCTGACCCAGGACGAGAAGGCACGCCACGTCGTCGCCAGCATCCTCGCACTTGGCGATACGCTCGACATCGATCTCGTCGCCGAAGCGGTCGAAGACGAAGGTACCGCCCGCGTGCTCGAAACGCTGGGCTGCCGTTTCGCCCAAGGCCGTTTCTACTCCGACACACTCGATGCGCAGGCCATGCATGACCTGTTGGTACGCCAAACCAAGGTACAGCGCGCGCGCGTCTGAGCGCCGCACCGCCTCAATCCGCTTCGCGCACCGGATGCTTGGCCAGCTTGCGCTGCAACGTGCGCCGATGCAGGCCCAGGCGCCGGGCGGTCTCGGAAATGTTGCCGTGACATTCGGTGAGCACGCGATGGATGTGCTCCCACTCCAGCCGCTTGAGCGGCGGCGGCGCATGCGGCAGCGCAACTTCGTCGTGCGCGCTCGCAGCATGCTGTGTCTCGAGCAGGGCAGCGACGATCGCGTCGGCGTCGACCGGCTTGGCGAGATAGTCGTCGGCGCCACGCTTGATTGCCTCGACCGCGGTCGCGATCGAGGCGTAGCCGGTCAGCAGCAGGATGCGCAGTTGCGGTCGCAATGCCTTGAGTTCGGGAATAAGCGCCAAGCCGTTGTCGGCGCCGAGCTTGAGATCGAGCACGGCGAACTGCGCGGGTTCGGCGCGCACGTGCGCGCGAGCCTGTGCAGCATCGTGGGCGACGGCGACGGCGAATCCGCGTGCGCTCAGCGCGCGCGCGAGCACGCGCGTGAACACCTCGTCGTCGTCGATCAGCAGCACGCGTTTGAGATCGGGCGGAACGGAAGTCATGATGAGGTCGCCGGGCGGAAGTCGTGCAATTTTACTGCGGCAAGGCGCGCAACGCCGACAGCGGCAGAGTCAGTCGCGTCACGGTGCCGCCGCTGGGGGCCGAGTCGGCGTGGACGCTGCCATGCAGGCGTTCGATCGTCGCGTTGGTCAAGGCGAGGCCAAGGCCGAGACCGTCGCGCTTGGCCGAGACGAAGCGCAGGCCGGCGGCTTCGCGCACGAACTGCGGCAGGCCGGGGCCGTAGTCGCGCACCTCGATGACGATGTCGGTATCGCCGGCGCGTGCGGCAAATTCCACTTTTGTACTCGCGGTCAGCGCCGAGGCATCGGCGGCGTTGTTGAGCAGGTTGAGGATCGCATGGCGCAGCGCCGGCACGATGCGCAGCGGCGCCGGATGCGCGACGTCGGCCAGGGTGATGTCGAGGGTGATCGCCGGGCGCAACAGGCGGAAGCGCTCCGCGCAATCGGCGACGAAGTCGGACAGGGTTTGTGCCTGCGCCTGCTCGGTCAGCTGCGCGCTGCCGACCTGGACGAGTTCGCGCAGGATGTCGCGGCAGCGGTCGGCTTGACCTGCGAGCAGGGCCAGATCCTCACCGAGCGGCGTGTCGGTCGGGTGTTCGCGACGCAGCTCGCCGACGAGGGTGCGTATCGTCGACAGCGGAGTGTTCAATTCATGCGCGGCGCCGGCAGCCTGCGTCGCGATCGCAAGGATGCCCTCGTCGCGCAGTGCGCGCTCGCGCTCGCGCTGGGCGAGCGTCTCGCGCCGGCGCAGGTCGCGCGCGAGGCGCCAGATGAAGAAGCCGAGCAGGACCGCGCTGATCGCGAAGTTCACCGCCATGCCGAGCACGTGCAGGTTGAAGTCGCGTGTGGTCGGGTCGATGGCACCGTGCATGGCATGGCTGGCGATGTCGGGCAACGGTTCGTGCCAGAGCAGCACGACGAAGTAGCCGAGGCAGGCGATGCCCACGCTCGCGGCGAGGTGACGCGGCGACAAGGTCATCGCGGCGAGCGCGATCGGCACGATGTAGAGCGAGACGAACGGATTGGTCGCGCCGCCGGTCAGGTACAACAGATAGCAAAGCACGCCCGTGTCGACGGCGAGGTGGACGACGACCTCGGTTTCACCGACCGGCCACGGCTGACGCAAGCGCCACCAGACGAACACGTCGAACGCGGCAAGCGCAGCGATGCCGGCAAGCAGCGGCGCTTCGGCGATCGGCAGCATGAGCAGATGCGCCACGGCGAGCACGGTCACCAATTGCCCGATCACCGCACAGACGCGCAGCCAGGCCAGGGTCACGGCAAGCGCGCGCGGACTGTGCGGCGTGCGGGGGCGGAGCGGCAAGAGTGGGTTGGGCATGGCGGGACGGGAGGCGGCTGCGTATTTTGCCGCATTATCGAGCCGGCAATTGCCGCGGCGCGGCGCGGGCGGCCAGGCGCGATCGGATTACGCCCGCGTCTGGGCGGGCGCGTCGGGAAGGCGCGCGGATGGAATTTTCCGAAGCGCCGTCGGACCGGCCGACCCGCTCCGGCGCGCGGCCTCCAAATTTCCTGCGTAATTCCATGGTGTGATTCCCGGCAATCCGGCTCGTGCATGACCGCGAGCATCGGCTGCCGCGTCGGCAAGCGCGCTGCTACATAGGATTACATCTGCTAACCCGTTTGTAATTGTGAATTCATATAGCCCACGGTAACGTTGCGCGCGATTCGCGGTCCGTAGCGGGACCCGGCTTCGCAACGGCATTGCGGCATGCGCCGCGCGCGTCGGATCGATGCTTTGGCAAATGAACCGCGCTACCCTGCTGTCAGACCTTCCTACCCATCGACAAGAAAAAACCATGAGCACGGATTCTCCGCGCACCGGCCTTACCCGTTCCCCGCGACGCAGATGGCTGCCGTACCTGATCGTCACCGGCGTTGTCGTGTTGCTGGGCGTTTCGGCCTACTGGCTGTCCAAGAGCGCCACGCCGCCGCAGGCCGGGCGTTTCGGCGGCGGTCCCGGGGGCGGGCCTCCGGGCGGCGGAGGCGGCGGCGGGCGTGGCGGCGGCCTGCCTATGCCGGTCGGCGTAGGCACGGTGGCCAAAGGTGATATCAAGATCACGCTCAACGCGCTCGGTACGGTGACGCCATTGCGCAGCGTCACGGTGACCGCGCAAGTGGCCGGGCAACTGCTGCGGGTGAATTTCAAGGAAGGCCAACTGGTCAACCAGGGCGATCTGCTCGCCGAAATCGATCCGCGCACGTATCAGGCCGCGCTCGAACAGGCGCAGGGCACCTTGGCGAAGGACCAGGCCTTGCTCGCCGAAGCGAAGATCGATCTCGACCGCTACCAGACGCTGTTCAAACAGGACTCGATCGCGAAACAGCAGCTCGATTCGCAGCTCTCGCTCGTGCACCAGTACGAGGGTCAGGGCAAGACCGACCAGGGCCAGATCGACACGGCCAAGGTCAACCTCGCCTATACCAAGATCGTCGCCCCGGTGACCGGGCGCGTCGGCCTGCGTCAGATCGACCCCGGAAACAACGTCGCGGTCGGCACGACGATCGTCGTCGTCACCCAGCTCAAACCGATCGACGTACTGTTTACGATCCCAGAGGACAATCTGCAGCCGGTGCTAAAGAAACTGCATTCCGGTGCGACGATGACGGCCGATGCCTACGACCGCGCCGGCACCACCAAGCTCGCCTCGGGCGCACTGGCAAGCCTCGACAACCAGGTCGATACGAGCACCGGCACGGTCAAGGCCAAGGCCGAGTTCGTCAACGACGACGAAGGCTTGTTCCCGAACCAGTTCGTCAACATACGCTTGTTGCTGGACACACTGCACGATACGACAGTCCTGCCGACGTCGGCGCTCGAGCGCGGATCGAGCGGTCTGTTCGTCTATGTCGTGCAGTCTGACAAGACCGTGGCCGTGCGCAACATCACGACCGGACCAACCGAAGGCGAACGCGTCGCCGTGACCGACGGCCTCAGCGTCGGCGAAGTCGTCGTCACCAGCGGTGCCGACCGTTTGCGCGAAGGCAGCCGTGTCGAACTGCCCGGCGACAATCCGCAGCCCGCCGCGTCGGCGGCGAGCGCCAACACCGGCGCGCAGAGTCAAGGGCGGCAAGGGCAGAGCGGCGCGCAAGGTTCCGGCCAGCATCGCCGTCGCGACGCCGCAGCGGGAGCGAACGGCGCCGCCGCGAACGCGACGACAGCGCCGGCCGATGCCGCCAAGCCGACCGACTCGACCAAGCCGGCGGACGAGAAAAAGCAGTGAGCAAAACCGCAATGCCATGCGCGCTTTTGCTCGGCGCTCCGCGTTTGCTCTGGCACGGACGTGACGTGAGCGCGCGCGCGACGCGCGCGAATGGCGAACGCAGAAAAGGATGTGCGCGATGAATCCGTCACGCCTCTTCATCCTGCGTCCGGTCGCGACCTCTCTGCTGATGGTCGCGATCCTGCTCGTCGGCATTCTCGCCTATCGCTATCTGCCGCTCTCGGCGCTGCCCGAGGTCGACTACCCGACGATCCAGATCACGACGCTGTATCCGGGCGCGAGCCCGGAAGTCATGACCCAGATGGTCACCGCGCCGCTCGAGAAGCAGCTCGGCCAGATGCCCGGCTTGAATCAGATGTCGTCGACGAGCTCGGCCGGCGCCTCGGTGCTGACCCTGCAGTTCAGCCTCGATCTGTCGCTCGATGTCGCCGAGCAGGAAGTGCAGGCGGCGATCAACGCGGCCGGCACGTTCCTGCCGAGCGATCTGCCGCAGCCGCCGATCTACAGCAAGGTCAATCCGGCCGACGCGCCGATCCTGACCCTGGCGCTGACCTCGAAAACGCTGCCGCTGACCCAGCTCGAGGACATCGCCGACACGCGCCTCGCGCAGAAGATTTCGCAGATCGACGGCGTCGGTCTCGTCACCCTGTCGGGCGGTCAGCGCCCGGCCGTGCGTATCCAGGCCAATCCGACCGCGCTCGCCGCCTACGGCATGAGCATGGAGGACCTGCGCACGGCGATCGTCAACGCCAACGTCAACAGTTCCAAGGGCAGCTTCGACGGGCCGACGCGTTCGTACACGATCGACGCGAACGATCAGCTTAAGTCCGCCGATGCCTACAAAACCATCGTGATCGCGTACAAGAACGGCGCACCGGTGCATCTGACCGACGTCGCCTCGATCGTCGACGGCGCCGAGAACAACAAGCTCGCGGCATGGAAGGACACGCTGCCCGGCATCATCATGAACATCCAGCGCCAGCCGGGCGCGAACGTGATCCAGGTCGTCGATCAGATCAAGCAGCGCCTGCCGCAGCTGCAGGCCTCGCTGCCGGCATCGATCGAAGTCAGCGTGCTCACCGACCGCACCGTCACCGTGCGCGCTTCGGTCGAGGACGTGCAGTTCGAGCTGTTCCTTGCCGTCGTTCTCGTCGTCTTGGTGATCTTCGTCTTCCTGCGCAATCTGCCGGCGACGATCATCCCGAGTTTTTCCGTGCCGCTGTCGCTGGTCGGCACGTTCGGCGTGATGTACCTCGCCGGGTTCTCGCTCAACAACCTGACGATGATGGCGCTGACGATCTCCACAGGCTTCGTCGTCGACGACGCAATCGTGATGATCGAGAACATTTCGCGCTACCTCGAAGAAGGCGACACACCGCTCGAAGCCGCGCTCAAGGGTGCCGGCCAGATCGGTTTCACGATCATCAGCCTGACCGTGTCGCTGATCGCCGTGCTGATCCCGCTGCTGTTCATGGGCGACGTGGTCGGGCGCCTGTTCCGCCAATTTGCAATCACGCTCGCGGTGACGATCGTGATCTCGGCGATCGTCTCGCTGACTCTCGTGCCGATGCTGTGCGCGAAGATCCTCAAGCATCACAAGCTCGAAGACGAAAACCGCTTTTCGCGCAAGACCGGCGAAATGTTCGAGCGCCTCATCGCCGCCTACGGACGCTGGCTGACCTGGGTGCTCGATCGCCAGTTCGCCACCTTGCTCGTCGCGATCGCGACGCTCGTGCTGACGGTGATCCTCTATATCGTCATCCCGAAGGGCTTCTTCCCGATTCAGGACACCGGCCTGATCCAGGGCATTTCCGAAGCCTCGCAGTCGATCTCGTTCGCGGCGATGAGCGAGCGCCAGCAGGCGCTCGGCAAGGCCATCCTCGCCGATCCGGCGGTCGAATCGCTGTCTTCGTTCATCGGCGTCGACGGCACCAACACGACGCTCAACAGCGGCCGCTTCCTGATCAACCTCAAGCCGCACGGCACGCGCGACGGCGTCGAGACCGTGATCGCGCGCCTGGCCCAGTCGACGCGCCAGGTCACCGGCATCGCGCTGTACATGCAGCCGGTGCAGGACCTGACGATCGAGGACCGCGTCAGCCGTACCCAGTACCAGTTCACGCTCGGCTCGCCGAATCTTGCCGACCTCAACGAATGGGTACCTAAGTTGATCGACGCGCTGAACAAGCGGCCCGAACTCGCCGACGTGGCCAGCGATCTGCAATCGAAGGGATTGCAGGCTTATCTCGACATCGACCGCGACACGGCCGGGCGTCTCGGCATCACGCCGGCGGCGGTCGATCAAATTCTCTACGACGCGTTCGGGCAACGCCTGATCTCGAACATCTACACCGAGTCGAATCAATATCGCGTCGTGCTCGAAGTGCTGCCGGAACTGCAGAAGGGGCCGAAGGCGCTCGATCGCATCTACATCCCGGGCTTGTCGAACGCGAACAGCGTAACCTCGTCATCGAGCTCGCTGTCGGGCGTCGGCACGCCGCAGGGCGCGACGCCGGGTGTATCGAGCGGCACGACCCAGGCCGCAATCGAGAGCGCGCAATTGCCGCTGTCCACGATCACCCGGTTGGACGAGCGCTACGGGCCATTGCTGATCAGTCACATCGGTCAGTTCCCGGCGACGACGATCTCGTTCAATCTCGGACCGAATGCCTCGCTCGGCGCCGCGGTCGAGGCGATCAAGCAGACCGAGAAAGATCTGGCCATGCCGGCGAGCATCGACACGCAGTTCCAGGGCGCCGCGCTCGCCTTCCAGGCATCGCTGACCAATACGGTGCTGCTGATCCTCGCGGCGATCGTGACGATGTACATCGTGTTGGGCGTCCTGTACGAGAGCTTCATCCATCCGATCACGATCCTGTCCACCTTGCCGTCGGCCGGCATCGGTGCACTGCTCGCGCTGATGGTCGCGCGCACCGATCTCGGCATCGTCGGCATCATCGGCATCATTCTTCTGATCGGCATCGTCAAGAAGAACGCGATCATGATGGTCGACTTCGCCCTCGACGCCGAGCGCAACCAGGGCATGCCGCCGCGTGAGGCGATCTACCAGGCCTGCCTGCTGCGCTTTCGCCCGATCTTGATGACCACGCTCGCCGCACTGTTCGGCGCGCTGCCGCTCATGCTCGGCACCGGCGTCGGTTCCGAATTGCGCCATCCGCTCGGCATCACGATCGTCGGCGGCATGATCGTGTCGCAGATGCTGACCTTGTTCACGACGCCGGTGATTTATCTCGCTTTCGATCGCCTGCAGCAGAAGCTGTCGAAGCGCTTCGACAACGGCGACTCGACGGAAGAGGCAGCGACATGAAGCTCGCCAGCCTTTCCGCGCCGTTCATCAAGCGGCCGGTCGCGACGACGCTGCTGACGATCGGCGTCGCACTGGCAGGCATGGTGTCGTTTTCGCTGTTGCCGGTGTCGCCGCTGCCGCAGGTGGATTTCCCGGCCGTGAACGTGTCGGCTTCGTTGCCCGGCGCGAGCCCGGAGACGATGTCGACCTCGGTCACCACGCCGCTGGAGCGTCAGCTCGGCCGCATCGCCGGCGTGACCGAGATGACCTCGTCGTCCTCGCTCGGCAATACGCGCATCACGCTTGTGTTCGACCTCTCGCGTGACATCGACGGCGCGGCGCGCGACGTGCAGGCGGCGCTCAACGCCGCGCTCGCGCAGCTGCCGAGCGTGCCGACCAATCCGACCTATCGCAAGATCAATCCGGCCGATGCGCCGATCATGATCATCGCGATGACCTCGAAGACCCTGACCACGGGGCAGATCTATGATGCCGCCTCGAACGTCGTGGCGCAGAAGATTTCGCAGGTCGAAGGCGTCGGTCAGGCCTCGATCAGCGGCGCGACGGCGCCGGCGGTGCGCGTCGACATCAATCCGTCCGCGCTCAACAAGTACGGCATCGCACTGGATACGATTCGCATCGCCCTGCAGAACGCGAACGCGAACCGACCCAAGGGCTATGTCGAGCAAGACGACAAGCATTGGCAGATCTACACCAACGACCAGCTCGGCCTCGACGCCACGCCCTATCAGAATCTCATCGTGACCTGGAAGGACGGTGCGCCGGTGCGCCTGTCCGACGTCGCCACGGTCAGCAACGGCGTGCAGGACGTGCGCAACCAGGGTTTGTTCAACAGCGAACCCGCAGTGATTGTGCAGGTCATCAAGCAGCCGGGTGCGAACATCATCGAGACGATCGACCGCATCCGCACGCTGCTGCCGCAGCTGCGTGCGGCGATCCCTGCCGACATCAATGTAGACATCGCGGTCGATCGCACCAATACGATCCGCGCCTCGCTGCACGACGTCGAGACCACGCTGATCATTGCCGTGATCCTGGTGATCTTTGTGGTCTTCATTTTTCTGCGCAACTGGCGCGCTACGCTGATCCCGGCGGTGGCCGTGCCGGTGTCGCTGATCGGCACGTTCAGCGCGATGTACCTGTTCGGTTTCAGTCTCGATATCCTCTCGCTCATGGCGCTCACCGTGGCGACGGGTTTTGTCGTCGACGACGCGGTCGTTGTGCTCGAGAACATCTCACGTCACATGGAGGCCGGCATGCCGCGCATGCAGGCGGTGCTGCTTGGCGCGCGCGAAGTCGGATTCACCGTGCTGTCGATGTCGCTGTCACTGATCGCGGTGTTCATCCCTATCCTGCTCATGGGCGGCCTGGTCGGACGCTATTTCCGCGAATTTTCGATCACGCTCTCGGTGGCGATCCTGGTCTCGCTCGCCGTCTCGCTGACGACGACGCCGATGATGTGTGCGCGCTTCCTGCGCCACGATCCCGAGCACAAGCCCGGCAAGCTCTTCGAGTTCAGCGAACGCACGTTCGCGGCGATGTTGCGTACCTACGAACGCACGCTGTCCTGGGCATTGACGCGGCCGCTGCTGATGATGTTCGTTCTGCTCGCGACGGTCTGTCTCAACGTGTATCTCTACGTGATCGTGCCGAAAGGCTTCTTCCCGACCGAGGACACGGGCTTCATCGTCGGCGGCGTGCAGGCCGATCAGAGCATCTCCTTCCAGCTGATGTCGGAGAAGATGCGCGACTTCACCAAGATCGTGAAAGCCGATCCCGCCGTGCAGGACGTGGTCAGTTTCACCGGTGGCGGTCAGCGCAACGGCGGCTTCGTCTACGCCGCGCTGAAGCCGCTGTCCGAGCGCGGCCTCGGCGCAGACGCGGTGATCAGCCGGCTGCGCGGAAAATTGTCCGACGTGGCCGGCGCGCAGTTGTTCCTGCAGCCGGCGCAGGACATCCGCACGGGTGGGCGACAGAGCAATTCGACCTATCAGTACACGCTGCAGTCCGACGACCTGGAAACCTTGCGCAACTGGTCGGACAAGATCAATCAGGCCTTCCAGCAGATGCCCGAGATCACCGACGTCAATTCAGACCAGTCGGCTAAGGGTTTGGAGACCGCTCTGACCTTCGATCGCGCGACCGCGGCGCGCCTCGGCGTGACCACGCAGGCGATCGACAACGCGCTCAACGATGCCTTCTCGCAGCGTAACGTCTCGAACATCTACACCGAGCTCAATCAATACTTCGTCGTCATGCAGCTCGCGCCGCAGTTCCTGCAGAATCCCGACTCGCTCAAGGACATCTACGTGCAGAGCACCTCGGGCAAGATGGTGCCGCTGTCGGCCTTCTCGAGCTACGGGCTCGGCACGACGCCGCTGGCAGTCAACCACCAGGGCCAGTTCGTGTCGACGACGATTTCGTTCAACCTGGCCGACGGCGTCAGCCTTTCGCAGGCGTCCAACGCGATCGACCGCGCGATGTCGCGCCTGGGCGTTCCCGGGTCGATCCACGGCAGCTTCGCCGGCAATGCGCGCGCGTTTGCACAGGGGCAGGGCGACCAGTCGTTTCTGATCCTCGCCGCGCTGATTACGATCTACATCGTCCTCGGCGTGCTCTATGAGAGCTACGTGCATCCGTTGACGATCTTGTCGACGCTGCCGTCGGCCGGCGTCGGCGCGATCTTCGCGCTGCTTGTCTGCGGTACTCAGTTCACGGTGATTGCGTTCATCGGCGTGATCCTGCTGATCGGCATCGTCAAGAAAAACGCGATCATGATGATCGACTTCGCCCTCGACGCCGAGCGCCATCAGGGCCTGTCCGCGCGCGACGCGGTGTACCAGGCGTGCAAGCTGCGCTTCCGGCCGATCATGATGACGACGATGGCGGCGATGCTTGGCGCGCTGCCGCTCGCGATCGGTTATGGCGAGGGCAGCGAGATGCGCAAGCCGCTCGGCATTTCGATCGTCGGGGGCCTGATCGTCAGCCAACTGCTGACGTTGTATACCACCCCGGTCGTATACCTGTATCTCGACCGCTTCCGCTTGTGGTGCAAGGGCGCGTGGGCGCGCATTTATCGCGCCCCGCCCGGTTCGACACCGGAGGCCGCCGTATGAATATCCTCGGAAAATCCAAGAGCGCCATGTCCGCAGATCCACTGAAACATGCCGCGCACCGGCGCGCGCTTTCCGTACTTTGTGCGGCCGTGACGATCACTGCTCTGAGCGGCTGTGCCGTAGGGCCCGATTACAGGAAGCCCGATGTCGCCGGCGCGCAGGCCTACACGGACGACGCCTGGAAGGAACAGGCGGGCTGGAAGCCGGCGCAGCCGTCCGATGCGCTCGAGCGAGGCGCTTGGTGGGAAATCTTCGGCGATCCCGTGCTCGACGATCTGGTCAAACAGGTCGATGTGTCGAACCAGAGCCTCAAGCAGGCCGAAGCGCAGTATCGGCAGGCCTCTGCGCTTGTTTCCGGAGCGCGCGCCAATTTCTGGCCGACCGTGTCGGCGAGCATTTCTTCCACGCGTACCGGTCGCTACAGCACGAGCGGCGGCGGCACGGTTACCGGCGGCACGGTCGCCGCGGGAAAGGGCATCACCAATTCGTATCAGGCGCCGCTCAGCGCGAGTTGGGAACCCGATCTCTGGGGCAGCGTGCGGCGCACGGTCGAAGGCGATGTCGCCAGCGCGCAGGCGAGTGCCGCGACGCTGGCGAACACGCGTCTGTCGCTGCAAGCGACGCTGGTGCAGACCTATTTCCAGTTGCGCACTGCCGATGAGCAGAAGCGCCTGCTCGACGACACCGTGGCCGCCTACCAGAAAGCGCTGGACCTGACCCAGAATCAGTACAACGTCGGCGTCGCCGCGCGTTCGGACGTGGTGCAGGCGCAGACTCAGCTGAAGAGCGCGCAGGCGCAGGCGATCGATCTCGGCGTGGCGCGTGCGCAATACGAGCACGCCATCGCCGTGCTCGTCGGCAAGACGCCGGTGCAGTTCTCGCTGGCGCCGCAGCCGCTCAAGATCCAGCCGCCAGCGATTCCGCTCGAGCTGCCATCGGTCTTGCTCGAGCGCCGCCCCGACGTGGCCGTCGCCGAGCGCCAAGCAGCGCAGGCGAACGCGCAGATCGGCGTGGCGACCGCGGCTTGGTTCCCGACGTTGAGCCTGTCGGCGACCGGTGGCTATTCCAACTCGGTCTGGTCGCAGTTGTTCGAAGCGCCGAGCCGCTACTGGTCGATCGGGCCGAAGATCGCCGAGACCCTGTTCGACGGTGGTGCGCGTCGTGCACAGACCGCGCAGGCGCGCGCCGGCTACGACGCGGCCGTGGCGAATTATCGCCAGGTCTCGCTCGCTGCATTCCAGAACGTCGAAGACAGCATTGCCGCGCTGCGCATCCTCGAACAGGAAGCGCAGGCTCAGGACGAAGCGGTCAAACTCGCCGAGCAGTCGCTGGCAATCGCGCTCAACCAGTACCGCGCCGGTATCGTCAGCTATCTCAATGTGATCACTGCACAGAACACCGCCTACAGCAACGAGCGCTCCGCGATCACGCTGCTCGGCACGCGCCTCAATGACAGCGTCGGCCTGATCAAGGCGCTCGGTGGCGGCTGGCAGGCGACTAAGCTGCCCGATGCTAGTGCAATAAATTTGCATTCGCAGGCGCCCGCGCCGGAAGCCCCCGCGAAGGAATCGCCGTAGGGGCGGGCGATTCCTCGGCTTTCGCGCAAGCAACGCGAAAGCCGCGCGTTACACCCCGATATCCTCGTTCCACAGCTCGGGCCGTGCGGCGATGAACTTGCGCATCAGCTCGATGCAGCGCGCATCGTTGGCGAGATCGAGACGCACGCCTTTGCTGCGCAGCCAGTCTTCCTCGCCCATGAAGGTGACGTTCTCGCCGATCACCACGTGCGGGATGCCGTACAACACGATCGCGCCTGAGCACATCGAGCACGGCGACAGCGTCGTGTAGATCATCGAGTTGCGATAGACCCGCGCCGGATGGCGGCCGGCGTTTTCCAGCGCGTCCATCTCGCCGTGCAGCGTCGCGCTGCCTTTCTGCACACGCCGGTTGTGGCCGCGGCCGATGATGCGGCCTTCGTATACAAGTACACTTCCAATCGGAATGCCGCCCTCGGCGAGACCGAGTTCGGCTTCTGCTATCGCTGCGTCGAGAAAGGGATCCATAGTCCTGTTCGCAAGATTCATGGGTCAATGCGTGCCACGGTCGCGAGGGGAGACCGTGGCGGAATGAGTGCGGCGATCGTATCGCATCGAAGGACGGGGTGACACGTGGCGGGCGGCGAGGCGGTGGCAATGCGTCAGCCGCACGCCAACCGGTGGTGCATCACATGCGGAACTTGCTACCCAGATAGACCTCGCGCACCTGCTTGTTCGCGAGCACGTCTTCGGGCGAGCCTTTGGCGAGCACGCCGCCGTCGCTCATGATGTAGGCGCGGTCGCAGATGCCTAGCGTCTCGCGCACGTTGTGGTCGGTGATGAGGATGCCGATGCCGCGCTCTTTCAGTTGGCGCACGATGCGCTGGATTTCGTCGACCGAGATCGGGTCAATGCCGGCGAACGGTTCGTCGAGCAGCATGTAGCGCGGATTCGCCGCGAGCGCGCGCGTGATCTCGACGCGCCGGCGTTCGCCGCCCGACAGAGACTGGCCTTTGGACTTGGCGATGTGCGCGATCTGCAGTTCGTCGAGCAACGATTCGAGTTCGCGGCGGCGGCCCTGGGCGTCGAGATCCTCGCGCAGCTCGAGGATGGCGAGCACATTCTCTTCGACGGTGAGGCGACGAAAGACACTCGGTTCCTGTGGCAGATAGCCGACGCCGAGGCGCGCACGCGCGTGCATCGGCATCGCGGTGATGTCGTGCTCGTCGAGCGTGATGCGACCGGCATCGGCGCCGACGAGGCCGACGACCATGTAGAACGTCGTCGTCTTACCCGCGCCGTTCGGGCCGAGCAGGCCGACGATCTCGCCCTGGTCGAGGGTGAACTCGAAGTCGCGCACGACGGCGCGACCCTTGTAGCTTTTCTGCAGACCGACCGCGTTGAGCATCAGTGTGTGCCGTCCTTGCTCTTGTCGGATGCGGCCTTGTCGGCGGCCGGTTTCACGGCAGGCTTCGCTTCCTTGGGCTGCGGCTTCGCTTCGGCCGCGGCGGGCTTGGCTGCGCCGGTGGGGAAGCCGCAATTGTTCGGGCTCGTCGCCGGCGTCTGTGTCTTCGCTTCCATGACCATGTGCACGCGGCTCGAAGGCTCGGTCTTGTTGCCCGATTCCATATCACCCGTATCGGTGTTGTAGATCATGTGTTCGCCGCGAAATTCGCCGCGATTGCCCTGCACGACAACCACGTTGCCAGTCAGTTCGGCGAGGTTGGTCAGGGGGTTGTAGTCGATTTTGTCGGCATTCGCAGTCATCAGCGCGCAGTCGCCGTCGTGCACTTGCTGCAGGTGCGCTTGCTTGCCGGTGAGGATCACGCGCGACATCTTGCCGGCATTGGGGTCCTTCGCGCTTGAAGGAATCTGGTACACGGTCGCGTGTGCGGAGGTCATCTTGATCGAACCGCGCGTGATGATGACGTTGCCGTCGAAGTCCGACACGTCCGGATCGTTGGCCGCGCCGGTTTTGCTTTGCACCGACTTGGAGTAGTTCGCGTCAAGATTCGCTGGCTGGTCCTTGTCGGTTTTCAGCGCGAACGCCTGGCTTGCCAGCAGCAGCGCGGCAATGCCGCAGACAGTGATGATTTTCGATGTTGTCATTTCCCTTTCCCCGGCAGGCTGACGATGTGTACGTTGGACAGGAACTCGATTGTCTTCAAGTCCATGTCGGCCTTCATGCCGACGCTGTGCGAGACCGTGTTCGTTTCGGAGATGACCGTCGGTGCCGCGGTTTCCATGCGTTTGTCGCGGTGCGGCGCATTGGCGACCGGGCGGCCCTGGGCGTCCTTGAGTTTCGGGTCGGTCGTGATGGTCAGGTCATTGGTGTCGAGATCGACGCGCTCCACCTTTTCGGTTGGCTCGCGATGCATCAGGACCTTGCCTTCGAGCTTCATCACGTTGCCGTCCTTGTCGACCCATGCCGACTCGGACGTACCCTTCCAGGTATTGCTGCTGTTATCGATGATCTCGTAGTTCGGAAGGGTGACGTAGATCGAGCCGTCGTCGCCGCGGCGCGCCATGCGCGGCCCGGTGACACTGAACGAGAACGCGCCTTCGCTGTCGAGCGCATCGAGGGTGAAATCGTTCATCGTGTAGTCCGAGCGCGGCGGGCCGGTGAAGTCCTCGCTTGTGTCGCGCGCGCGCATGAGCCATACCTCCATCCATGCGGCGAACGCGATCAGTGCGAGGACGGCGACGATGAGCCAGGGACGGCGTTCGATCATGGCAGTTCGAGCTTGCCCTGCGCGGCGAGCAGCAGATCGCAGACCTCGCGCGCGGCGCCGTTGCCGCCGCCCAGGCGCGTGCGCCAGAGCGCGCGTTCGCGCACGTAAGGATGCGCGTTGGCCGGTGCGATCGACAAGCCCGCGCGCTGCATCGGCGGCAGGTCGACCACGTCATCGCCGGTATAGCAGGCGTCCGCCGGATCGAGCTGCAGCGCCTTGAGCAGATGTTCGAAGCAGGCGAGCTTGTCGGAGCGGCCCTGGTAGACATGGACGATGCCGAGCTCGGCCATGCGCACCGAGACGGCATGGCTCGTGCGCGCGGTGATCACCGCGACCTCGACACCTGCGGCGGCGAGACGCTTCATTCCGGCGCCGTCGTGCGCGTGGAACGTCTTCAACTCGCTGCCGTCGGCCGTATACCAGAGCCGACCGTCGGTCAGTACGCCATCGACGTCGAACACGGCGAGCTTGATGCGTGCGGCGCGCTGGAGGATATCGGCGGGAAGGTCGGTCGGCAGCATGAGGTTCGGGCGGGAATATTGGCTGGCAATTCTACAGGCAACGGGCGTTAACGCGGGCTGAGGAAGTTGGCTTTGCGCCAGGCATTCCGGCTTGCTCCGAAGGAGTAGGCCGGATACGAGGGAAACGCTCGCGCAGCAAATGTCCCGCGCCTCTTGCCTCGTCATCGGCGAATTGCATCCGCAATTCGCCCCTGAGGCTATTCAGCGCGAATGGTCTCGCTACACCACGCGCGCGCGGAAGAGGTCGTGAATGTTGAGCGCGCCGATCAAGCGTTCGTCGGTATCGACGACGAGCAGAGCGTGGATCTTGTAGGTCTCCATGAGCTGCGCGGCCTCGACCGCGAGCTTGTCCGCGCGGATCGTCTTCGGCTTGGTGCTCATCAGCTCGGTGACCCGGGTGCGGCGCAGGTCGATGTCGTCGTCGTCGATCGCGCGGCGCAGGTCGCCGTCGGTGAACACGCCGGCAAGTGCGCCGTCCGCGCCGACCACGGCGGTCATGCCGAGGCCCTTGCGCGTCATCTCGGCCATCGCCTCGTGGATCGTGGCGTCGAGGCCGATCATCGGCAGGCGCTCGCCGCTGTGCATGACGTCGGCGACATGCACGAACAGGCGCCGGCCGAGCGCGCCGGCCGGGTGTGAGCGGGCGAAATCCTCTTCGGTGAAGCCGCGCGCTTCGAGCAGGGCGATCGCGAGCGCGTCGCCCATGACCAGCGCCGCGGTCGTGCTCGCGGTCGGCGCGAGGCCGAGCGGGCAGGCTTCCTCGGGTACGCTGACGTCGAGGTGCACGTCGGCCATCGTCGCGAGCGAGGAGTCGGGATTGCCGGTCATCAGGATCAGCGGCACGCCCTGGCGCTTGATCAGCGGCAGGATCGCGAGCAGTTCGTCGGTCTCGCCCGAGTTCGACAGCGCGAGCACCACGTCCTTCTGCGTGATCATGCCGAGGTCGCCGTGGCTGGCCTCGCCCGGATGGACGAAGAACGCTGGCGTACCGGTCGAAGCCAGCGTCGCCGCGATCTTGCGCGCGACATGTCCCGACTTGCCCATACCCGAGACCACGACGCGGCCGCCGCAGTCGAGCATCAGCTCGCAAGCGCGCAAAAATGCGCCGTCGATACGCGACTCGAGCAGGCTGATCGCGCGCGCCTCGGTCTCGATAACGGTAATCGCGCTGCGCCTCAAGGCGGCTGGGTCGAGCCGCGCCGGCGCCGGGTTCAGTGGCTGGATTTTCGCATTCATCAGCAGGGGAAGGAGCAGGGACAGCGGTGGATGTGCGGGATCCGGGTTTCTGTGCCCGAGGTAATTCGTTACCATTGTCGTTTTCCTATTGTAGCCGTCACCCCCCCGTGCCAGCCAGAAGCTCCCGCTCTGGGACAGCGGCGGGCCGGCGCCGGTTCCGTTGCAGTCCACGGTGGGTTGCGCCGATCCGGGCCAGGCGACGAATCAAGACGAAAACGACGCCATAACCGTCGCGCGGAGGACAAAACCGTCCGCGCTGCCCGCTCTGCGCCATAATTGCCGCTTATCATGGACACCGAAACAATCAAGAATCTCATCGAGCGCGGCCTGCCCGGCGCCAAAGCCGAGGTGCAGGGCGCCGATGGCGTGCATTTCGAAGCAGTGGTGGTTGCCGACGCCTTTGCCGGCAAGCTGCCGCTGGCGCGGCACCGCCTCGTTTACGCGACGCTGGGCGATCTCATGGGGGGGGCGATCCACGCGCTCTCGCTAAAAACTCTGACTCCGGAAGAGTCGGCCAGACAACAACGGTAACTTCCCACATGGCAAAAATCGTGATCTCGGGCGGCGCTCCGCTCAACGGCGAAGTGCAGATTTCCGGTGCGAAGAATGCCGTGCTGCCGATCCTCGCCTCGACCTTGCTCGCCGACGGTCCGATGTCGATCACCAACGTGCCGCATCTGCACGACGTGACCACGACGATGGAACTTCTCGGCCAGATGGGCGTGAGCCTCGAGATCGACGAGCGCATGCGCATCAACATCGATCCGCGCACGACCAACCGCTATTTCGCGCCGTACGACCTGGTCAAGACCATGCGCGCCTCGATCCTCGTGCTCGGTCCGCTGGTCGCGCGCTTCGGCGAGGCCGAAGTGTCGCTGCCGGGTGGATGCGCGATCGGCTCGCGTCCTGTCGACCTGCACATCAAGGGACTGCAGGCGCTCGGAGCCGAAGTGAATGTCGAGAACGGCTACATCAAGGCGCGCGCAAAACGACTGAAAGGCGCGCGCGTGCACTTCGACATCGTCACCGTGACCGGCACCGAGAACATCATGATGGCCGCTGCATTGGCCAGGGGCACGACCGTGCTCGAGAACGCCGCGCAGGAACCCGAGGTGGTCGATCTCGCCAACTGCCTCAATGCGATGGGCGCGAAGATTTCCGGCGCCGGCACCGAGACCGTCGTCATCGAAGGCGTCGAGCGTCTGAACGGCACCAACTACGACGTATTGCCCGACCGCATCGAGACCGGTACGTTTCTCGTTGCCGGCGCGATCTCGGGCGGCCGCGTGCTGGCCAAGCGCGCGCGCCCGAACACGCTCGATGTCGTGCTGCAGAAGCTTGAGGATGCCGGCGCCGAAATCACCACGGGCGACGACTGGATCCAACTCGACATGCATGGGCGCAAGCCGAAGGCGGTCGACATCGTCACCGCGCCGTATCCTGCGTTCCCCACCGACATGCAGGCGCAGTTCACCGCGCTCAACGCGGTTGCCGAAGGCGTCGGCGTCATTACCGAGACCGTGTTCGAGAACCGCTTCATGCACGTGCAGGAACTGCAGCGTCTCGGCGCCGACATTCACGTCGACGGCAACACCGCGACGATTCATGGCGTCGATACGATGACCGGCGCGCCGATCATGGCCACCGACTTGCGCGCTTCGGCCTGCCTCGTGCTCGCAGGACTTGCGGCAAAGGGCGACACCACGGTCGATCGCGTCTATCACATTGATCGCGGCTACGAGAACATCGAGGAAAAGCTCGGCAGCCTCGGCGCGCATATCCGCCGGCTGCCGTCGTAAGCAACCTCTGATTGGCCTGCTGCACGCGATGTTGCGCGCCGGCAATATTCGGACCGCGCAGGCTAGAACTTCTGAAACGCTCGCGCCGCTACAGTCGCGCCGCAAGGTCAGCAAGCGGCGCGACCACGAGCAAGCGCGCGAGCACGAGCGCGACCGACGCTGCCAGGAACGAAAAATCCATTCCGCCGACCGGCGGCAGGAAGCGGCGGAAAGGCCGCACGATCGGTTCGGTCAATTGCACGAGCACACGCATGTTCGGATGCTCGCGTTCGTTGGTGAAGAAGCTCAGCACGGCGCGAATCAGAAGCGCCCAGAACGCGATCCAGACGGCGATGCCGAGCACAGTGACGACTGCGCCGAGCAGCCAGCCGAGAGGCCCGTGGCTCAGGCCCACGATCGCCGCGAGCAGGATCGATTCGACCAGGGCCAGGGCGACGGCGATCGCGAGCGAGGCCGTTTCGATTTTTCCCACACGCGGCAGAAAGCGACGGAACGGCGCAATGATCGGGTTGGTCAGCTTGTAGACGAACTGGCAGACCGGATCGTAGAACGCGGCGTTGACCGCGATCAGCATCGCGCGAACGAGGAAGACGCCGATGAGGAAATCGAAGATCGTCTGGATCAGGAACGCCGCGGCGTTGAGCAGATAAGGCATGGTCTCGGTATCTTAGCGCTCTTGCGCGAGCGTGGAAGTGCGCAAACGATCGACGGCGACCGCAGCGATCAATCGAGTTGCGCGGAAAGTTCCTGGCCGCGTTTCGTCGCCGCGGCGACGGCGCGCACGGCAATCGCGCGCAGGCCGTCCGCTTCGAAGCTTTCGACGGCGGCCTGGGTGGTGCCGTTGGGTGAAGTGACGCGGCGGCGCAGTTCGCCTGGCGCCTCGCCTTCCTCGCGCAGCATGCGTCCGGCGCCGAGGCAGGTCTGCGTGACCAGGGCACGTGCGGCCTCGCGCGGCATACCCTGCGCGACAGCGGCATCCTCGAGCGCCTCGACGAGGAGGAAGAAATAAGCCGGCCCCGAACCGGACAGGGCGGTGACCGTGTCCATCAACGTTTCGTCGGCTATCCATACGGCGAGGCCGGCGGCGTCGAGAATGCGCTGCGCCATCTCGCGCTGTCGCGCATCGGTGTGCGCGTTCGCGACGAGGCCCGCAGCACCGGCGCCGATCAGCGCCGGCGTGTTCGGCATCGCGCGCACGACCGCGACGTCAGCGCCGAGCCATGCGTCGATCTGGTCGATACGGATGCCTGCGGCGATCGACACGACCAGCGGTTTTTGCGCTTGCACGATATCGCGCAACGAAACGCATACCGTCTTCATCACCTGCGGCTTCACCGCGAGGACGATGGCGTCGACACCTTGCGCCGCATCGCCACCGTTGTCGAACGTGGCGACCCCGAAGTCGTCGGCGAGCGCAGTGCGCAGATTCGCATTCGGTTCGGCGACGGCGATGTCGGTGCCGCGCGTTCCTGCGCGCACGAGGCCGCCGATCAGGCTGCGCGCCATGTTGCCGCCGCCGATAAAGGTAATGCGTGGGGTTGTAACAGTCATGGTACAGCCAATGCGTTGGATGGAACGATGATCTCGACACGCCGATTTTGCGCGCGACCCTCGGTGGTGCCGTTGTCCGCCGCGGGATAGTCGGAACCCAAGCCCTTGCGTTCGACGTTCTTCGCAGCGAAGCCTTCGGCGACGAAGGCGTTGGCGACGATATCTGCGCGGCGTTGCGACAGGATCAGGTTGTAGTCGCGTGCGCCGACGTCGTCAGTATATCCGTCGATGCGCAACTGGTGGATATCGACGGCGAGCAGCTGGTTGGCGAAGTCGGCGATCGACTTGCGAAACGCGGGCTTGAGGTCGTCCTTGCCGAATTCAAACGAGATGCGATCGGGCAGGAGCAGCATCCAGCCCTCGTCGATCTTCTTGAAGCCGAGCTGGGTCAGCGTTTGCGCCTGGCGCTGGGCGAGCGTCGGCTTGGATGGGGCAGATGCGCATGCCGCGAGCAGCATGAACAGGCAAAACGCGAGCGCAAGGGGAAACGGGCGCTGCAATCGAAGGGAAAAGACGCTTGCTTGCATAACTTCCTTTGTTGCGAACCATGGGGACGTGGAAAGTTACCTGTGCCATCTAGCTGCTAGATCGCGGACGGATTGACGCCAATCCGACCCGCTTGCTCACCACCGTCGGCGCCCGCCTGCCAGCGAGTGATGCGGCCCTCTGCATAACGCTGATTCTTCGCCGTATACATCGCCTGATCGGCGATACGCACGAGTTCGTCGGTGCCGTGGGTGGCGTCGGGATAGATCGCCATGCCGATGCTTGTGCTCGGGTGGAGCACGAGACTGCCATGTCGGATCTGGACTTCGAGTTCGGCATGCAACTCGGCAAGAATCTGTTGCGGATCCGCGTCATCGGCGAGCGGCGACAACAGGACGACGAACTCGTCGCCGCCGATGCGCGTAGCGGTGGTCTCCTGCGGCCGCCACATGCGCAGGCGTGCGGCGATGTGGCTGAGCAGCTCGTCGCCGGCAGCGTGGCCGAGGTTGTCGTTGACTGACTTGAACGCGTCGATGTCCAGATAGAACAGGCAGGCACGCGTACGGTTGCGATCGCAGGCCTCGATTGTTTTCTGCAGCGCAGGCTCGAACATCGCGCGGTTCGGCAGGCCGGTCAGTGCGTCGACGTAGGCGACGCGCCGCAAGGCGGCATTGCTTTGCGTCAACAGATGGTCGCGCAGGCTGATTTCGTCGAGCAGGACGTTGAATTCACTGCGCAGATCCTCGACCTCGGCGAGCGAGGACGGTGGCGCGCGCCGGCTGAAATCGCGGTCTTCGATCAGATGCTTGACCACCTCGCGAAGTTGCCAGATCGGCTGGGTGAAGCGTCGCGTATACCTGCGCGCGAGGGCGAGGGCGCAGGCGGCGACCAGCAGCATGCCGAACCCGAACCAGGCAAGCAGCCCGCCGAGCGTGCGCAGCATCGGCTCACTGCCGCCTTCGATGGTGATGTCGCCGATGCGCCGGCCCTCCACGACCACATCCTGGCCTACGCGCTCGTTGCCGACCCAGGTGGACAGCGTGCCGATCCAGCCGTCCGCGCGCGCGTCGATGCGCGCGAGCGCGATGCCCGAGGCATCGCGGATCTCGGCAAAGGTGATGCCCTCGTCCTTCGGAATCGACTGCAGTATCTCCAGCGCCGTCTTCGTGTCGCGGAATTCGATCGCGCTACGGCTCTCGCTCGCGGCGAAACTGATCAGCGTGCGCAGATGGCGTTCAGTCAGCTGGTGCAGGAAGTAATAACTCAGCAGAAAGGCACCCGCACCGACGATGACGATAGCCAACGCGGAAATCGAAAGCAGCGCACGCCCGATATGCGCGGCCGATGCCGTCGCCGGCAGTTTCTTTTGCGTGCGCAGCGGCCGGCTCATGGCACCCCCTTGCCCGCAGTGCGCGACGAGCCCAGGGTGAGCAGGCGCGCGCTGACCGCTAGCGCCGCCTCCTTCATCGCGGACACGTTGACCTCGAACTTCTGTCGGTCCGCGGCCGCAGCGTCGTCGAGATGCAGGCAGATCTGCCCGCCAGAAGAGCAGAACTCCGAGCCGGAACCGACCGCGAGTATCGGCAAGTGGCGCGCACGCTCGAGTACCTTACTGGTGGTCCGGGCATCGACGGCGGTCAGATCAAGTACCTGGCAATCAGCCAGCGAGGCCTCGGCGTCTATGCGGCGGATCGAGAACGACTTGTCGCGCACGAGGCGTCCGGCGTAGGCGCGATCCTGCTCGGCCGGCAGGTTGCCGACAATGCAGATGTTCCACGCCTGCAGCCGTTCCTCACCCTGCCAATGCACATAGCGCACGAAGCCGGCAATGTATTCGGCCGAATTGCTCAACCCGTCCGGCTGCGCCTCGGCACCGATGGCGGAAGCGGCGCACAGTGGCAGCGCCGCAGTCGAGGCTGCGACTCGGAGGAGAAGCGTGCGAAAGGAAAACCCGCTAGCCATCGTTTGCGAAAAAGGTGCCCCGGAGCATCGACCCGTTTCAACTGGTCAGCAAAGCGGCAGGATTGCCTTTTGCGGGTTGAAAGTGTGAATCATCGCACATTTTTTGCGCGCGGACCGAACAATGCGGAGCCGATGCGGACCAGGGTTGCCCCTTGCGCGATCGCAACCTCGAAGTCCTCCGACATACCCATCGACAACGTGTCGACACCGGCGTGGTCGCGACGCAAGGTTTCGAACAGGCGGCGCATACGTGCGAATGCGGCTTCGCGCCGGCGCCGGTCGGGATCGGGTGCGGGTATCGTCATCAATCCGCGCAGCGCGAGTCGCGGTGCCGTGTGCAGCGCCGCCGCGATGGCGTCGATCTCGCCTGGGGTGCACCCCGACTTGCTCGCCTCGTCGTCAATGTTGACCTGGATCAGCACCTGCAGCGGTGCGGCAGACGCCGGGCGCAGGCGGTCGAGCGCGGCGACGAGCTTGATCCGGTCCAGGCTTTGCAGCCAGTCGAAATGCGCGGCGACCTCGCGCGCCTTGTTCGACTGCAGCGGGCCGATTGCATGCCATTCGAGGTCGAGGTCGGAAAGTTCGCGCTGCTTGGCCAAACCTTCCTGCACGTAGTTCTCGCCGAATGCGCGCTGGCCGAGCGCGGCGAGTTCGCGCACGGCCGCGGCCGGCTGGGTCTTGCTCACCGCGAGCAGGGCGACGTCGCGCCCGGCGCGTTGGGCTGCCGCGGCGATGCGCTCGCAGACAGCCCGGTAATTTCCGCTCGAATCCATGCATCCCGCACACATCGTTGTCTGTTCCGCACGTTATACTCGTGACGCGGACTACAGCAAGTGTCGAGGGGAAGGGCGTGGATATAGCGGAACTGCTGGCATTCTCGATCAAGAACAAGGCGTCGGACTTGCATCTGTCGGCGGGCCTGCCGCCGATGATCCGAGTCGACGGCGACGTGCGCCGCATCAACATGCCGGCGCTGGAGCACAAGCAGGTGCATTCGTTGGTCTACGACATCATGTCGGACAAACAGCGCCGCGACTACGAGGAATTCCTCGAAATCGACTTCTCGTTCGAAATCGCCGGCCTCGCGCGCTTCCGCGTCAACGCGTTCAACCAGAATCGCGGCGCCGGCGCGGTGTTCCGCACGATTCCCTCCGAGGTGCTCACGCTCGACGACCTCGGCGCGCCGAAGATCTTCAAAGAACTGATCAATCAACCCGTGGGCCTGATCCTGGTCACCGGGCCGACCGGCTCGGGCAAGTCGACCACGCTCGCGGCGATGGTCGACCACATCAACAAGAACGAGTACGGGCACATCCTCACGATCGAGGACCCGATCGAATTCGTGCATACCGCGAACAAGTGCCTGATCAACCAGCGCGAAGTGCATCGCGACACGCACGGCTTCAACGAGGCGCTGCGTTCGGCACTGCGCGAGGACCCGGACTACGTCCTCGTCGGCGAGTTGCGCGACCTGGAGACGATCCGCCTCGCGCTGACCGCGGCCGAAACCGGCCACCTCGTGTTCGGCACGCTGCATACCTCGAGCGCGGCGAAGACGATTGACCGCATCATCGACGTGTTCCCGGCCGGCGAGAAGCCGATGGTGCGCTCGATGCTGTCCGAATCGCTGCGCGCGGTCATCGCCCAGTCGCTGCTGAAGAAGGTCGGCGGCGGCCGCATCGCCGCGCACGAAATCATGGTCGGCATCCCGGCGATTCGCAATCTGATCCGCGAGGACAAGGTCGCGCAGATGTATTCGGCCATCCAGACCGGCAGCCAGTTCGGCATGCAGACACTCGACCAGTGCCTGCAGGACCTGGTCAAGCGCGGCCACGTCACGCGCCAGGAAGCATCGATCTATGCGAAGAACAAGGACGTGTTCAAATAAGGCCGCGATCAGCGATTCGGGATCGGGAAGTCGCGCCGATCGTCTTGCCAACTTTCCCCGTCTGATTCGTCCGCCACGCACCACCCATCACGAGCAATCGCCATGAGCCCAGCCGATTTCAATTCCTACCTCAAGCTGATGGTGCACAAGAAGGCCTCGGACTTGTTCATCACGGCCGGCCTGCCGCCCTCGATCAAGATCGCCGGACGCATCGGGCCGATCACCAAGGAGGCGCTGACGCCGCAGCAGTCGCGCGACCTCGTGCTCAGTGTGATGACGCCTTCGCAGCGCGAGGAGTTTGAGAAAACCCACGAGTGCCAGTTCGCGATCGCGCTCGCCAGCGTCGGCCGTTTCCGCGTGAGCTGTTTCTATCAGCGCAGCAACGTCGGCATGGTGCTGCGCCGGATCGAGGGCAAGATCCCGACCACCGACGAGCTCAACCTGCCGCCGATCATCAAGCAGCTCGCGATGACCAAGCGCGGCATCATCATCTTCGTCGGTGCGACCGGTACCGGCAAGTCGACCTCGCTCGCGGCGATGATCGGCTACCGCAACCAGAATTCGACCGGCCACATCATCACGATCGAGGATCCGATCGAATACGTGCACCAGCACGGCGGCTGCATCATCACCCAGCGCGAGCTTGGCATCGATACGGACTCGTGGGAAAACGCGCTGAAGAACACACTGCGCCAGGCGCCCGACGTCATCATGATCGGCGAGGTGCGCACGCGCGAGACGATGGAACACGCGATCGCGTTCGCCGAAACCGGTCACCTGGTGCTGTGCACGCTGCACGCGAACAATGCCAACCAGGCGATGGATCGCATCATCAACTTCTTCCCCGAGGACCGCCGCAACCAGCTGTTCATGGACCTTTCGCTCAACCTCAAGGGCGTGGTCGCGCAGCAGCTCATTCCGACGCCCGACGGCAAGGGGCGTCGCGTCGCGATCGAGGTCATGCTCGGCACGCCGCTGATCGCCGATTACATCCGCAAGGGCGAGATCCACAAGCTCAAGGATGTGATGAAGGACTCGACCAACCTCGGCATGTGCACGTTCGACCAGAGTCTCGTCGCGCTCTACCACGCCGGCGAGATTTCCTACGAGGACGCGCTGCGCTACGCCGACTCGGCCAATGAAGTGCGTCTCAAGATCAAGCTCGCGCAAGGCGGCGACGCGACCTCGCTCGCGCAGGGCCTGGGCGATGTCGAGCTGGTCGAGGATGAGACCAAGCGCGGCGGCTTCGTGTTCCGCGGCTAGCGAAGATCGGTCACAGGATGCGGCGAGCCTAGGCGAACCGCATCGGTTGCGAACGATGCAGTTCCGTCGTTGCCGTGTCCTACCGGCGTCGCGAAGCGAACACTCGACCACGCACGAGCGTGGCAACGCCAACGGTGACGAAGAAGAACCCGAATGCGAGCAGCGTGGCCAGCACCTGCTTCCATAGCGCGCCGCCGATGCCGGTCGCGGTGCGGAAGCCCCAGCGCGTCGCCGCCACGCTCACGCCGGTGGCAAGAGCGAGCACCGCAAGATCGGCGATCCAGCGCAGGACGTGACGTGGCCTGCGCGGATAGAAGCAATACAGTGCACCGACGATGCAGAACGCCGGCAGGAACAGGATGAAGGCGAGATCGGTCTGGATGTTCGGGGACATTCTCTCCGCCTCCTAGTCGAGAACGATGCCGTGCATCGCTTCGACGTCGGCCGCGGTCAGCTGCGAGCGCTGACCGCCGAACGTCTCGCGCACGTAATTGGTCACTGCGGCGATCTCGCCGGGATTCAATTGCTGCACGAATGGCGGCATCGAGTACGGCTGCGGGTTGTGCGCGGTGGCCGCGGCGAAGCCGCCGTACAGCACGATACGCACCGCGTTGATCGGATCGGGCGCAGTCGCCGCGACCGCATCGCGCAGCGCCGGATATTGCCCGACCTTGCCTTCGCCGTCCTTGCCATGGCAATCGGCGCAGGCCTGCCGATAGATCTCCGCGCCGTTGCCAGCGACGGCTTGCTGGCGCGGCGGGTCGGGCAGCAGGGTGAATTCCGTCTTGCGCGCGGGCCGTCGCGGCACGTTCTTGAGATAACGCGCCATCGCGACGGCGTCCTCCTCATTGAGGAACTGCAGGCTGCGGTAGGTGACTTCGGCCATCGGTCCGTACGCGGCGCCGTGGTCGCTTGCGCCTGCGCGCAGATAATCCGCAAGCTGTTCGACCGAATAGCGCTGCAATTGCTTCGCGTCGAGCGAAGGCGCGTACCAGCCGCTGCCCGGAATGCGGCCGCCGGCGAGGTAGCCATCGACGGCGAGCGCGCCGTTGGCTTCGCGCGTGCTATGGCACATCGCGCAGTGGCCGAGGCCGTCGACGAGATAGCGACCGCGGTCTTCGCGTGCAGCAGCGGGGGACTGCGCCTGCGGCCGGTAGTGCAGCATGCGCCAGAGCACGAGCGCGGAACGCGAGCTCGCCGGGAAGTCGAGCCGGTTCGCCGGCGGCACGTTCGCACTCGCGGGCAGGCTGCGTAGATATGCATACAGCGCATCGATATCCGCCTCGTCCAACGTCGCGAAATGTTCGTACGGGAATACCGGGTACAGCGGCCCGCGGCGGCTGACGCCGTGGCGCATGGCGTGCGCGAATTCGTCGACCGACCAGGCGCCGATGCCGTGCTCGCGATCGCTGCTCAGGTTTGACGAATAGATCATGCCGTAGCCGGTCGCGAAGCCGCGTCCGCCCACCCAAGGCGCGCCGCCCGACGTCGTGTGGCAAGCCGCGCAGTCGCCGATGCGCGCGAGGTATTCGCCGCGTTGCAACGTCTGCGCATCGTTCGCGACGACGCGGCCGGAATCCTTAGGCACGCGGTACGGCGCGAATCCACCCTGGCGCTCGAACAGAAAAAATCCGATCGCGAGCGCGGCGAGCAACAACGGAACGGCGATCAAACTGGCGATGCGCAGGGCTCTCATTTCGCCTCCTGCGCATGCGGCAGCGAGCCGCACGCCCGCGGCGGCACGAAGCTGCCGGGCGGCGAAGGACGCACACCGTCGACGTTGGATTGTTGCGAGAGGTAGACCGCGATCGCGCGGATGTCGTCAGCCGGGATCTTGCCGGCGACGTCGTGCATGCAATCGGGTGGCGCACCGTTGCGCACGCCTTCGCGCCAGGCGCCGAACTGGGCGATCACGTAGTCGACCGGCAGGCCGAGCAGCGCCGGCACGCCGGGTTCGAGGCCGGCGAGATTCGCGCCGTGGCAGGCGCTGCATGCCGGCACGTCATGCGCCGGGTCGCCATGTTCGACGAGATTCTGTGCGACGCGGCGGCGCTCTTCGGTCAGCTGAGCGGCGCCGGTGTCGGCACCGCGCGTACGCGGCGGTAGCGAGGCGTAGTAGTCGGCGATCTGCTGCAGGAAGGCGCCGTCGGCGAAGCGCACGTACCAGGCCATCTGCGTGCTGACCCGGCGGCCGTCGCGGAAGCCTTTCAGTTGCTCGAACAAATAGCCGGCCGGTTTGCCGGCGAGATGCGGATAGTACTCCGCACCCTGCACACCTTCGCCACGCTTGCCGTGGCAGGCCGCGCAAGCGGCGAGGCGCGTGCCGAAGGTGCCGTCTTCCTGCGCGGGGACACATGGTGCCAGCGTGAGCAGGCAGACAAGCAGAGCGAGCCGGCGCAGCATTGCGTGTGCGCTCAACCGTTCACGCCGTGCGGCTGGATCCAACCCAGCGCGATGCCAAGCATCACGAACAGGATCAGCGCCACCGACAGACCGATGCGCCGCGTCAGTGCGCCGACCGTGCGGCCGCTGCTGCCATCCTCGACCATCATGAAATACAGCCCGGCGCCGAGGTTGTAGAGAATCGCGAGCAGGGTCGCGACGACGATGACTTTTCCGAACATGGTGCGCTATCCGAAGGCTTTTTCGACGCGGGCCATTTTACCGGCGCGGCGCCGAGGCAAGCCGATCAGATGCGGCGGAAAAGACCGTATCAGCGCATGCGCGGCGAGGCGTTTTGTCGCAGCGCGGCTCAGGATGGAACGCGCATCAGCTTGCCGAGTGTCGCCATCGCTTCCTCGCAGCGCTCGTCCCACGGTGCGCCGTAGTTGAGGCGGACGAAGTTCGCGAATTCGCCGCGCGAGGAGAAGATCGGTCCGGGCGCGAGCGAGATATTGCGCGCGAGCGCGCGCCGGTGCAGGTCGACCGCGTCGGTGCCCTTCGGCAGCTCCGCCCACAGGAAATAGCCTCCGCGCGGATGAGTGATGCGCGTCGTCGCGGGGAAATGGCGCGCGATCGCCGCGATCATCGCCTGCTGCTGGCGCACGAGCGCTTCGCGCAGCTGGCGCAGATGCCGGTCATAGCCGCCGCGCTCGAGGAACGCCGCGAGTGCGGCTTCGGCCGGCACCGAGGCGGTAAGGCTGGTGCTGAGCTTGAGCCGCGCGATGTCGCGCACGAAACGCCCCGGTGCGGCCCAGCCGATGCGATAGCCCGGCGCGAGACATTTCGAAAACGACGAACAATGCAGCACCCAGCCCTCGTCGTCGAAGGCCTTGGCCGGTTTCGGTCGGTGCGCGTCGAAATACAGCTCGCCGTAGACGTCGTCTTCGATCAGCGGCGTGCGGTGACGTGCGAGCAGGGCGACGAGATCGCGCTTCTTCGCTTCGCTCATCGCGCTGCCGAGTGGATTCTGGAAGTTCGTCATCAGCCAACATGCGGCCGGGCGCTGGCGCTTGAGCGCATCGGCGAGCGCATCGAGATCAATGCCGTTCTCCGGATGCGTCGGCACTTCGATCGCGCGCAGGCGATGGCGTTCGAGCGCCTGCAGCGCGGCGTAGAACGTCGGCGATTCGATCACGACCGCATCGCCCGGTCGCGTCACCGCGGTGAGACACAGATTGAGCGCTTCCATCGCGCCGTTGGTGATGACGAGATCGTCGGCCTGCATCGCAATGCCGTCGGCGACGTAGCGGCGCGCGACCTGGCGGCGCAGCTGCGCATTGCCCTGGATCAGATACTCGACGCTGACGCGCGGATCGAGCTTCTGCACCGTCGTCGCCAATGTCTTCGCCAGGCGCTGCAACGGAAACAGCCGCGGCGAGGGGAACGCCGAACCGAACGGCACGACGTCGCGCTTTGTCGTCGCCTCGAGGATCGCGAATACGCGTTCGGAAACATCGACTTCGACCGATTCGCCGTCCGGCTCCGATGCCGCCTCGAGTGGCTGTGGTGCCGGCGTCCCCGCCGTGGTGACAAAGTAGCCCGAGCGCGCCCGGGCACGCACGAGTCCGCGCGCCTCGAGCAGGTAATACGCCTGGAACACGGTAGAAGCGTTGACGCCGTGGCTGGCCGCCGTGGCGCGCACCGATGGCAGTCGATCGCCCGCGCGCAGCGTGCCGTTACGAATCGCCGTGTCGATCTCGTCGGCAAGCTCGGCGTAGCGCTTCATCAGTGGCGAGGCGAGCGCTTGCGTGGCGCGGGTGCCGGCGTCCCCGCAGGCGGCGACAGCATATGCGGATCGAGCAGCGCGCGCGGCAGTTCGCGGAACACGCCGGCGAATTTCTTCAGGAACGGCGCGAGCGCGGAACTCTTGCGCCAGAACATCGCGATGCGCCGGCTCGGCGCGTGGCCGCGGAACTGGATGAGGTGGATGCTCTCCGAGCGTGCGACCGGCGGTTTCACTGCGAGCGTCGGCAGCAGGGTCACGCCGACGTTTGCCGCGACCATCTGGCGCAGCGTTTCCAGGCTGGTCGCGCGGAAGCCGGATTTTTCGCTGGCCCCCGACAGTTCGCAGACTTCGAGTGCCTGGTCGCGCAGACAATGTCCGTCCTCGAGCAGCAGCAGGCTCTGGTCGGAGAGATCGTCGAGCTTGAGTGTCTTGCGTTTGGCAAGTTCGTGATGCTCGGGTACCGCGAGCAGGAACGGTTCCTCGAACAGGAACTCGGCATGCAGCTGGTCGTCGTGGATCGGTTCGGCGAGCACGGCGGTATCGAGGCGGCCTTCGCGCAACTGCTTCAGCAGCGCGTCGGTTTTTTCCTCGACAAGCAGCAACTCCAGACGCGGAAAGCGCGTGCGTGCCTGCGGCACCACGTGCGGCAGCAGGTACGGTCCCAGCGTTGGGAAGATGCCGAGACGCAGCGTGCCCGATTCGGGGTCGATCGTGCGTCGCGCAATCGCCTTGATCTGCTCGACTTCGGTCAACACCTCGCGCGCACGCGCGACGATTTCCTTGCCGGCTTCGGTCAGCAACACCTTGCGCGGGGTGCGCTCGACCAGGGCGACGCCGAGTTCGTCCTCGAGCTTCTTAATCTGCGTCGACAAGGTCGGCTGGCTGACGAAGCTCGCCTGCGCGGCGCGACCGAAGTGCTTATGCTCGGCGAGCGAGACGAGATAGCTGAGGTCGCGCAGATTCATGGCTTTTCCAGCTCGTCGTTCAGGTGCCGATCGCCGACCGCAATCGCGGGAGCAATCGCGGGGACCCGCCGATCAGTAACCAAGCATGTCGCGACTTGGGTGCGGAAACAAGCGGCCTGAAAGTGGCTCAGGCTGCTTTTCTCTCTTGCGCGGCGATCGGCGAACGAATCAAATGATCGAACGCCGACAACGCGGCCTTCGCCCCTTCGCCGGCGGCGATGACGATCTGCTTGAACGGCGTCGTCGTCGCGTCGCCGGCGGCGAACACGCCGGGCATCGAGGTGCGGCCATGTGCGTCGATTTCGATTTCACCGCGCGGCGACAGCGTCAGCGCGCCTTTGAGGAAATCCGTGTTCGGCAAGAGGCCGATTTGCACGAACACGCCGGAGAGTTCGAGCTGCTTCGACTCGCCGTTTGTGCGATCGGTATATTTCAGGCCGGTGACCTTGCTGCCGTCGCCGAGCACTTCGGTGGTCTGCGCGCTGAGGATCACGTCGACGTTCGCCAGGCTGCGCAGCTTGCGCTGCAGCACTTCGTCGGCGCGCAATTTGGAGTCGAATTCGAGCACGGTCACGTGGGCGACGACGCCGGCGAGATCGATCGCCGCCTCGACGCCGGAGTTGCCGCCGCCGATCACGGCGACGCGCCTGCCCTTGAACAACGGGCCGTCGCAATGCGGACAGTAAGTCACGCCCTTGGTGCGGTACTCGGTCTCGCCTGGCACGTTCATATTGCGCCAGCGCGCGCCGGTGGCGAGTACGATCGTCTTCGACTTCAGCGTCGCACCGTTGGCGAGCTTCACCTCGACCAGGTCGCCGTTCGTGACGAGCTTGTCCGCGCGCTGGCGATTCATGATGTCGACCTCGTAGTCCTTCACGTGCTCCTCGAGCGCAACCGCGAACTGCGGGCCTTCGGTATGCGTGACCGAGATGAAGTTGGCGATCTCCATCGTGTCGAGCACCTGGCCGCCGAAACGCTCGGCGACGACGCCGGTGCGGATGCCCTTGCGCGCGGCATAGATTGCCGCCGCCGCGCCCGCCGGGCCGCCGCCGACGACGAGTACGTCGTAGGGCGCGCGTGCATCGAGCTTCTCGGCGTCGCGCGCATCGGCGCCCGAGTCGAGCTTGGCGAGGATTTCTTCCACGCCCATGCGGCCCTGACCGAATTCCTCGCCGTTGAGGAAGATCGCCGGCACGGAAAGAATCTGTCTTTCGCTCACTTCCTGCTCGAACGTGCCGCCCTCGATCATCTCCACGCCGATGCGCGGATTGATCATAGCCATCAGGTTCAGTGCCTGCACCACGTCGGGGCAGTTCTGGCAGGTCAGCGAGACGAAGGTTTCGAACTTGTATTCGCCGTCGAGCGCGCGGATCTGTTCGATCGTCTCCGGTGCAAGCTTCAGCGCATGGCCGCCGACCTGGAGCAGCGCCAGTATCAACGAAGTGAATTCATGGCCCATCGGAATGCCGGAGAAGCGCAGGTGGATGTCCTGACCGGGTGTCGTCAATGCGAACGAGGGCGTGCGCATGCCCGGCTCGCTGCGTTCGATCAGACGGAACTGCGGTGACAGGCCGGCGATGTCGGTCAGCAGCGCGCGCAGTTCCTGCGATTTCTCGCTCGCATCAAGCGAGGCGGTGATTTCGACCGGACGCGTGAGCTTGGCGAAATGACTTTGCAATTGGGATTTGAGGTCATTGTCCAACATGGCGGTGACTCCGTAGAAATTGCGAGCGCGGCTTCTTGTTCGTCATTCCGGCGAACGCCGGAACCCAGTGTCTTTTGCTTTCGAGGCCAAAATCGACATGGATTCCGGCGTTCGCCGGAATGACGCCAAAGTGAAGATTTTTCGAGAAATCCGGGCGCGTTGCCGCGCCCGGAGGGGTGCTGTTGCTCGGTTGAAACGACGCTCAGATCTTGCCGACCAGATCGAGCGATGGCTTCAGCGTCTTCGCGCCTTCGTTCCACTTCGCCGGGCAGACCTCGCCCGGGTGCGAGGCGACGTACTGCGCGGCCTTGACCTTGCGCAGCAGCTCGGTTGCGTCGCGGCCGATGCCGTTGTCGTGGACTTCATACAGCTTGATCTGGCCTTCGGGGTTGATGACGAAGGTGCCGCGCAGGGCGAGGCCCTGGTCTTCGATCAGTACTTCGAAGTTACGCGACAGCGTCGCGGTCGGGTCGCCGACGAGCGGGTACTGCACCTTCTTGATCGCATCCGAAGTGTCGTGCCAGGCCTTGTGGGCGAAATGCGTGTCGGTCGACACGCCGTAAATCTCGACGCCGAGCTTCTGGAATTCGGCGTAGTTGTTGGCCAGGTCCTCGAGTTCGGTCGGACAGACGAAAGTGAAGTCGGCCGGGTAGAACACGACGACTGACCACTTGCCCTTGAGCGTCGCGTCGCTGACGTCGACGAACTTGCCGTTGTGGTAGGCGGTCGCCTTGAAGGGTTTGACCTGGGTATTGATCAAGGACATTGCTTGCTTCCTTTTTGGTGGGTGGTGAAGAGGTTGTGGCTAATGTAGTGCGGCGCAATATATTTGCAAAATTGATTTATAATAACGTTTCGATTGATACAGACTATCGAAATACGTGTCGCAAAAACCGGATGACTTGTGGCGGTTGCCGCGACCGCATGAATCGTGCTTGACTCCGCGGTTTACCGTCGGAGGATTCAGATCATGCGCATGACGAGCGGATTGTTGGCCGTGGCGATGACAGCCGCGTTGCTGTCGCAGGCGGCCGTTGCGGCCGAAGTGGTGCCTACTGGCAAGCTGCCCGACGACGCAAAGCCGCTGGCTTACGCGCTCGACCTGAAGATCGATCCGAAAGCCGATCGTTTCAATGGCCACGTGCGCATCAAGGTCAAGCTCGCCAAGCCGGCCGATCACCTCTGGCTGCATGCGCGCGAGCTCGATATCGCCAAAGCCGTGGTCACCGATGCCAAGGGCAAGACGCATGACGCGAAGCTGAGCGTGCGCGATTCCTCCGGCGTCGCCGAAGTTGCGTTCGGCGCTACGCTGCCCGCGCAGGACATCGAACTGGCCTTCGATTACTCGGCGCCGTTCAACGCCAAGTTGCAGGGTATCTACAAGGTCAAGGTCGGTGACGACGCCTACGTGACGACGCAGATGGAAGCGATCAGCGCGCGCTACGCATTCCCCTCGTTCGACGAGCCGCGCTTCAAAACGCCGTTCGACATCACGCTGACCGTGCCGAACGACGAAGCTGCGCTTGCCAATACCTTGCAGACCGGCACGAAGGAGTCGGACGACAAGAAGTGGAAGACGCTGACGTTCGCCCAGACCAAGCCGTTGCCGACCTACCTTGTCGCGCTCGCGGTCGGTCCGTGGGACGTGGTCGACGGCCCGACAATCCCGGCAAACGCGGTGCGCAAGAATCCGCTGCCGCTGCGCGGCGTCGGTCCACGCGGCACCGGGCCGCAGCTTAAATGGATCCTCGAGCAGACGCCGGAAACGGTGAAGTACTACGAGGAGTACACGAAGCAGCCGTATCCGTTCGACAAGCTCGATCTCGTCGGCGCGCCGGACTTCTCCGCCGGCGCGATGGAGAATGCCGGCTTCATCGTCTACCGCGACGTGTTGCTGCGCATCGACGCCAAGTCGCCGGCGTCGAGCTACCGTTCGAGCTTCAACGTCAATGCGCACGAAATCGCGCACCAGTGGTTCGGCGACCTCGTCACCGTGCCGTGGTGGGACGACATCTGGCTCAACGAAGCCTACGCGACCTGGGCGCAAGGCAAGGCGACGGTGGCATTGAAGCCCGAGTATCTCGGTGACCTGTCGCGGCTCGAAGGTACGCTGCATGCGATGAACTCCGACAGCCAATTGTCGGCACGCAAGATCCGCCAGCCGATCAAGGATCAGGGCGACATCGAGAACGCGTTCGACGGCATCACCTACCAGAAAGGCGCGGCAGTGCTGCGCATGTTCGAGGAATGGGTCGGCGAGGACGTCTATCGCGAGGCGATGCGCGACTACCTGGCCAAGCACAAGTTCGGCAGCGGCAATTCCGACGACCTCATCGCAACGATCGCGCGCGTCAGCGGCAAGGGTGAGACGCTGGCGCGTGCGATGCGCAGTTTCCTCGATCAGCCGGGCCTGCCGCTCGTGCATGCCGAACTCAAATGCAACGCCGGCAAGGGGGCGATCGAGTTGAGCCAGTCGCGCTACCTGCCGTACGGCGTGCTCGGCGAAGGCAGTCCACTGTGGCAAGTGCCGGTCTGCGCGCGCTTCGGCCGCGACGGCAAGAACGACAGGCAATGTTTCCTGCTCGATGCGCCGAAGAAGGAATTCGCGCTCGCCGGCGGCTGCGCGCAATGGGCGATGCCGAATGCCGACGCCGCGGGTTACTATCGCTTCGCCCTCGGCGCCAACGATTTCGGCGCATTGAAGAGTCAGGTTGCCGCGCTTGCGCCGGCCGAGCAGTTGGTCTACGCCGATGCGGTTTCCGCCGCCTTCGAGCAAGGCACGATCGGGCCCGAGGTCGTGCTCGACGCGATGCCGGCACTGGCATCCTCGGACGTCCCGCAGATCGCCACTGCGCTGG
Source organism: Rudaea cellulosilytica DSM 22992 (assembly GCF_000378125.1). GTDB lineage: Bacteria > Pseudomonadota > Gammaproteobacteria > Xanthomonadales > Rhodanobacteraceae > Rudaea > Rudaea cellulosilytica. Next base: position 205,199 of record NZ_KB899245.1, read on the forward strand.
TCGGCTCGTTCGAATGGATCCGCGAACATCTCGCCAGCGACGTGACGCGTCCGGCGCTCGATGCCTACGCGAAGTCGCTGTATGCGTCGCACTTGAAGGAGCTCGGCCTGCACAAGCGGCCGAACGACGGCGATGCGACCACGCGCCTGCGCCTCGGCCTCGTCGATCTGCTCGCGCTGACGGTGCGCGACAAGGATCTGCGTGCGCAGCTCAACGGCGAAGCGCGCGCCGCACTCGGTCTCGACGGCGGCAAGGCCGATCTCGGCAAGCTCGATCCGGATGTCCGCGGCGTGGCGCTCAAAGTTGCCGTGCAGGACTCCGGCGAGGCCGCCTACAAGGCCGTGCAACAGGAACTCAAGACCAACACGCAAACCAAGCAGCGCTATGAGCTGATCGCCGCGCTGGCCGCGACGCACGATGCGAAACTCGGCGAGGACGCGCGCAACTACGGGCTGACCCCGGCGGTTGCCGTCGGCGAGATCCAGTACCTCTACTACAGCAACGTCGGCGAAGAGGAAAATCGCGCCGGCTTCTGGACCTGGCTCAAGCCCCATTTCGACGCGCTGCGCAAGCGCCTGCCGGATTCGCATCAGTCGCTCGCGGTCGGCCTCGCGAGCGCCGGGCGCTGCAGCAAGGACTCGGGCGAGGAAATGCGCGAATGGTTCGCGCCGCGCATCAAGGAGATGATCGGCGGCGAGCGCAAACTCGCGCAGTCGCTCGAGGGCGTCGGCACCTGCGGCGCATTGCGCGAACATATTGGTACGAAGGCACTGGCGCAGTGGGCGGAGGCGCATCCAGTGCGCTGATACCCGCGTTTTCGTCGCGAAAGGCTGCTAGCGACTCGGCGGTTTGGCGACGAAATCGAGGATATCGCGCATCACCGGCGGCTTGCCTGCGCGCCCGCGCGCGAGTGCGACAAGCAACTCGCCGTGATCGATGCCGCGGTAGAGCTTGAGCACGGCGGTGCCATCCATCGCCTGCGCACGCTCGGTCATGGCCTCGGCGTTGTTCGGCGTCACTTCGTCGTCGTCCAGGCCCTGCAGCAGCAGCATGGGCGGCTCGTCGCCGTCGACGAAGTTGATCGGCTGCGAGTCGTAGCGGCCTTCCGCGTCGTCGCCGAAAATCTCGGCTTCGTCGTCCTGATAAGGAAGGAATGCATATGCGCCGGCCAGACCGATCATGCCGGCGAGGTCGCGTGGGGTGAGCCCGGCCGCGGCGAGATAACGCTTGTCGCAGGCGAGTAGGGCGGCAATGTGGCCGCCGGCGGAGTGCCCGGCGACGAAGACGCGTCGGGCGTCGCCGCCGAATTCCGCGGCATGCGCAAAAGTCCACTTTGTCGCATTTGCCGCATCGTTCATGAATTCCGGGAAACGCACGTCGGGGAACTTCCGGTAATCCGGTATGACCACGACGATGCCCTGGCTGGCCAGAGCCTCGCCGACGTAGCGGTACCAGCGCCGCCGACCACCCTCCCAGCTGCCGCCGTAGAAGAACACCACCACCGGCGCGCCCGTAGCAGTGTGCGGTGCATAGACGTCGAGCTTGAGTGCGTGCTCTGCGTCGAACACGATGCCGCGGTGGACGGCGAGGTCGTGTGTGCTGTCGGCGCTGCCGAGCGTCGCGTACCAGACCTGGGAGCAGGCGGCCAGCAGCAACGAAGCGAGTGCCGTCGCCGCCACGCGCGCCCGGCGCCGGAGCCGACGAAAATTGCCAAGGCGCGGCTTCGTTCCTATCATCGGGCGATTGTTGCAGGAATCAGGGGCGGCGGAAATCAAGATGGGCGACGAAGCAACGCAACGCGGTAAGGAGCTGTTCGCTGACATCCCCGAGCGCAACACCGGCGATGTGCTATTGCGCACGACCCAACAGCATCATGTTTCGCTGAGCGTGATGGCGGATACCAAGGCGAGCATCGTCATCACCGTTTCCTCGATCGTGCTGACCCTGAGCCTGGGCAAGCTCAACGATCCGGACCTGCGTTGGTCGGTGCTGGTGTTGACCGCATTCACCCTCCTCGCGTTGCTGCTCGCAGTGCTTGCCGTGCTGCCGAAGTATCGTCCGTTCAAGCTGACCACGACCGAACTGCCGGCGGGATTCAACCTGCTGTTCATGGGTCATTTCGCCGAACTGCCGCGCGAACGCTTCCTCGCCGAGATCGCGGGCTCGATGCGCACCGACGGTTCGGTCTATTTCGCGATGGCGAACGACATCTACAGCCTCGGCACCTATCTCGCGCAGCACAAGTACCGCTATCTGCGTTTCGCCTATTTGAGTTTCCTCACCGGCTTCGTGCTCGCGCTGCTCATGCAGGTGTGGCGCATGCTGTTCGCGCACTGAATCCCTCCGCGGAGTCCCACGATGTCGAATTTCGAGCACGTCCTGCTGGGCGCCGTCGAGGCGGGCGGCACCAAATTCGTCTGCGCGCTCGGCGAACCCGGCGGCCGTCTTTATGCGGAAGCCGCGTTCGCCACGACCACGCCGGAAGAGACGCTCGCACGCGTCGCCGATTTCTTCGTCGAAACGCAAATGCGCCACGGTCCCGTAGCCGCGGTCGGCATCGGCTCGTTCGGGCCGGTGCACGTGCGCCCGGGCTCGGCGCAATACGGTCGCATTGCGCGTACGCCGAAGCTGCGCTGGGAAGGTGTCGACATGCTCGGCGAGATCGCGCGCGCGGCAGGCGCGCCCGCGGCGATCGATACCGACGTCAATATCGCCTTGCTCGGCGAGGTGCGCCACGGCGCCGGCGTCGGCTACGACGACGTCGTCTACGTTACCGTCGGTACCGGCATCGGTGCGGGCGTCTACGCCAACGGCAAGATCGTCTACGGCTTCGCCCATCCCGAAGTCGGGCACATCCACGTGCCGAAGCCGGCCGAGGACGCCGCGTTCGCCGGCGTCTGCGCCTTCCATGCCGATCGCTGCGTCGAGGGCCTCGCTTCAGGACCGGCACTGCAGGCGCGCTGGGGCACCGGTGCGGAAAACCTGCCGCCCGAGCATCCGGCGTGGACGCTGCAGGCACACTATCTTGCCGCGTTGTGCGTGAACCTGCTCGTCGTCTCGGCGCCGCGCCGCATCATCCTCGGCGGCGGCGTGATGGCGCAGACGCATCTGTTCCCACGCGTGCGCGCTGCGCTGGGCGAACTGCTCAACGGCTATCTCGATTTCGCCGCGTACGGCATCGAACTCGACGATCTCGTCGTGCCCGCGCAGCTCGGTGGTCGCGCCGGCGTGATCGGCGCGCTCGAGCTCGCGCGCGATTCCGTCGCCGCGCGCTAGCCGCCGCACGCAGCGCGCGCGATGAAGCAATCTCCGCAACGCGTGCTGGTGATGCCCGACAAGTTCAAGGGCACGCTCACTTCGGAGCAAGCTGCACGTGCGATCGTGCGCGGCCTGCGCCGCGCGTGGCCGCAGGCACGATTCACGACGCATGTGCTCGCCGACGGCGGCGAGGGCTTTGCCGCTGCCTTGGCGCACGCGGCGGGCGGATCATTGCGGCGCTGCGTGAGCGTCGATGCGGCGGGGCGTCCGTGCCGCGCAGCATGGGGCGTGCTCGGGGACGGTCGCAGCGCGGTGTTCGATCTCGCCGCTGCGAGCGGGCTGGCGCAGTTGCCACCGGAACTGCGCGATCCGCTGCGCACTTCGACGTACGGCAGTGGCCTCGTGCTGCGCAAGGCGATCGACGCGGGAGCGACCAAGATCGTCATCGGCCTCGGCGGCAGCGCGACCAACGATGGCGGCGTCGGCATGGCCACCGCGCTCGGCTGGAAGTTTCTCGATCGCTGCGGCGAGGAGATCGCGCCCCGCGGCGCGGGCCTGTTGCATCTGCACCGCATCGTGGCGCCGAAGCCGCGGCCGCGTGCGCGTATCGTCGCCGCGTGCGACGTCGACAATCCGTTGTTCGGCCGCAGCGGCGCGGCATATCGGTTCGCGCCGCAGAAAGGCGCCGACGCACAGGCGGTGCGCGAGCTCGACCGCGGCCTGCGCCGTCTCTCGCGCATTGTCGGGCGCGATCTGGGCAAGGATCTCGCCGATGTCCCCGGCGCGGGCGCCGCAGGCGGTTGCGGCTTCGGTCTGATGGCGTTCTTCGGCGCGCGGCTCGTATCGGGTTTCGAGATCCTGCGCCGCGAAACGCGCCTCGACGCGCTGTTGCGCGCGCACGATCTGGTCGTCACCGGCGAAGGTGCATTTGACCTCACCTCGTTGTCCGGAAAGGCGCCGTATCGCCTGGCGCTGCTCGCGCGCAAGCTGCGCGTACCGGCCTGGGGCGTGTTCGGCCGCGTCGATCTTCCCGAGTCGAAGCTGCCTTTCGCGCGCGTGGCCGCGCTTGTGGGCAGCGGCGCCGTGGTGGCCGTAAGCAAGGCCGAACATGCGCGGCGTCTCGAAACGGCTGCGTACCGGCTCGCATTGAAAAGCGTGAGTCCGGCGCTATCCGCGCCGACGCGGTAACAATATCATCGCGCGAAGCGGAACCAACCCCGCGCTGGCCTCTCGTACGTTGCATGCCGCATCGACCGCCCACGGAGTCACCCATGCTGCGAATCACGCTACGTTTCCTCGCGCTGTTGATGCTCTGCAACCTTGCCGGCGCGGCAACGCCGCCGGCGGACGATGCGGCCCTGCCCACGATCCTGCGCGACTGGCGCAGCTGGGTGCTCAAGGATCTCGATTTCCGCGCCTGCCCGTTCCTGTCGACGCAGATGTCGGACGATGCGAACGGGCGCATCTGCGCTTGGCCCGGTCGTCTCCGCCTCGACGCCGCCGCGAGCGGAGCAACGTTCGCGTTGCATTGGCGCGTCGATGCGCCGTCGTGGGTGACCCTCCCGGGCGACGCGCAGCATTGGCCGCAACAGGTCAAGGTCAATGGCCAGGCGCAGCCCGTGCTCGATCGCGCGGGCACGCCCGCGCTGTGGCTGGCCGCAGGGGGTTACGACATTGCCGGCACGATTCCGTGGCACGAGCGGCCGCAGTCGCTGCCGGTGCCGCAGGCCATCGGCCTGGTCGCGTTGAGCGTCGACGGCAAGGCGGTCGCGCAGGTGCAGCGCGACGGCGACGCGGTGACGCTCGGGCGGAGCGCCGCCACGGCGCCCGAGGCGGACAGCGTCGACCTGCGCGTGTTCCGCGAGCTCGCCGACGGCGTGCCCGCGCTGCTTACCACGCAGATCCATTTCATCGTCGCCGGGCAGGCGCGCGAAGAGACATTCGGTCCCGTGTTGCCGCCGGGATTCGTCGCGACCGCGCTCAGCGGCAACTGGCCCGCGCGGCTCGACAACGACGCCCGCCTGCACGTGCAGGTGCAGCCGGGCGAGGCGGTGCTGACCTTGAGTGCGCGAGCGATTGCGCCGCTCGCCGAGGTCGCCGCGCATCTGCCCGCGGCGCCGTGGCCGAAGCAGGAAGTGTGGAGCTATGCCGCATCGCCGCGCCTGCGTGTGACCAACGCCGCGGCCCAGGTTTCGGTCGACCCGCAACAGGCGCAGGTGCCGGCCGAATGGCAGGCCTTGCCGGCATTCGCGCTGGCCGACGGCGACAAGATCACGATCGAGCAGCGCTCGCGCGGGCTGGCTCCGAACGAGACCAACCGATTGAGCTTGCGCCGCGAGGCCTGGCTCGATTTCGCCGGCTCCGGCTGGTATGCGCGCGATGCGGTCGATGGCTCGATGGTGCAGGGCTGGCGTCTCGACGTCGCCGCGCCGTTCAAACTCGAGCGTGCCGAAGCGAGCACGAGGGCACACACGGGCACGAGCACGGGCGAGGCACTGCTGGTCACGCGCGGCGCGAGCGACACGCTTTCCGGCGTCGAGTGGCGCACACCGAACGTGCATCTCGCCGGCTCGGTGCGTATCGATGCCGTGTCCGATCTGCCGGCAACCGGCTGGCAGCAGGCCTTCGACCGCATCGACACGACGCTGCATTTTCCGTACGCCTACAAACTGCTCGGCGCGCCAGGCGCGGATCGCGTGCAGGGCAGCTGGATGTCGCGCTGGAGCCTGCTCGACGTGTTCGTCGCCGCGATCGTCGCCTTGCTTGCCTGGCGCCTGCTCGGCGTGCTCGGCGCGCTCGCCGCGGCGGGCTATCTCGCGCTCGGCTACCAGGAAACCGGTTCGCCGCTGTGGACGCTGGTCGCCGTACTCGCACTCGCGTTGATCGCGCGCGCGCTGCCCGCGGGCCGGCTGCAGGTCGCGGCGCTTTGGCTGCGTTGCGCGGCGATGCTCGCCTTCGTCCTCGTCGCGTTGCCGTTCGCGGCGAATCAGGTGCGCTATGCGCTGTATCCACAACTGGAGGCGGGGCAGGGCGCGTGGATGTATTACGCCGCACGCAAGGACGGTGCGTATCTAAACAACGATGCCCCGGTTCGCGACGAGATAGAGGCGGCTCCCGCACAAACCATGGCGATACCGCCGCCGCCGGCCGCGCCGGCGCCGCCGCCGATGCTGGCGAAGCCGAAACTCCATCGCACTCTGCAATCGCCAATGGTCGTCGGTGGCGCCGCCAAGGTCGCCGAGCCCGATGCGGACAAGAAGGAGCTTGAATCGGTCACCGTCACCGGCAACGTCGTGCGCAAATCGGATCTGATCGATCACTACAGCCAGTCCACGGTGATGCAGACCGGCGCGGGCGAACCGAGCTGGCAGGTCGGCAGCACGGCGCAGCTGAGCTGGAGCGGCCCGGTTACGCCGGCGCAAAGCGTGCGTCTCCTCGTCGCGCCGCCGTGGCTGGTGCGGCCGCTGCGCATCGTGCTCGCGCTGCTGCTGGCCTGGCTCGCGTGGAGCGGTTGGCGTGGCCGTCCGGCAGCGCCCATGCCTTCGCGTGCTGTGGCCGCGGGCCTCGCCGGTGTGCTCCTGGCCACCAGTCTGGCGTTCGCACCGCGTGCGCAGGCGCAAGGCATTCCGTCCGACGAATTGCTGGAACAACTGCGTGAGCGTCTGACCGAGGCGCCGAAGTGCGCGCCAGCTTGCGCCAGCCTCGCGCAGATGCAGGTCGTCGCCAGCGGTGATGCGCTGAGCGTCGTACTTGAGGCGCATGCGGGCGAACGCCTCGCCTTGCCGCTACCTCGCGCGGATGCGAGCGTCACGCTGAAAAGTGTAAAAGTGGACAATATCGTCGACGTGCCGGTCGCGCGCGCGGCCGACGGCGGCAGCTGGATCGCGCTCGATCGCGGCGTGCATCGCATCGAGGCAGTCTATGCCGTGCATGCCGACCGCCTTGCGCTGAACTTCGCCCTCGTGCCGGCGCGTGTCCTGTTCGACGGCAAGGGCTGGAGCGCGAGCGGCATCGAGGACGAACACCTGCTCGGCGGCTCGCTGAGCCTCGCGCGCGCACGCGACGACGCGGGTACCGGCGCGAAGCCTGAACTCGGTGCGCAGCAGTTTCCGCCTTACGTGCGCGTCGTGCGCTCGCTCATGCTCGGCCTCGACTGGAGCGTGCAGACACAGGTTCAGCGTGTTTCCCCGGCAACGGGCGGGGTTGCGGTCACGTTGCCTGTACTCGGCGGCGAGCATGTCTCGACTCCCGGTATAAAAGTACAGAATTCCACCGCGACCGTGGCGATCGCCGACGGCGCGGCAGAGACCTCGTGGAACGGCGCATTGGACAAGGCTGATACGTTGACGCTAACCGCGCCCACGCTCGCCGACCGTGCCGAGGTCTGGCGCGTGCTTGTCAGTCCGACCTGGCATGCAGAGTTCTCTGGCGTACCTGTCGTCGGCCTCGCGGCCGGCGAGGAGGCCGACGACTACCGCAACTTCGAATTCCATCCGCTGCCTGGCGAGACGCTGATGGTGAAGATCACGCGGCCCGCGGCAGCGGCCGGCGCGACGCGCGCGATCGATGCGGTCAGCCTGGTCACCGACATAGGCCAGCGCAGCGCGAGCCACGTGCTCGGCTTCACCCTGCGCGCGAGCCAGGGTGGCGAACAGGCGATCATGCTGCCGAAGGGCGCCGAAGTCACCGCCGTGCAGCGCGACAACGAATCGCTCAACCTGCGTACGCAGGACGGCAAGCTCACGCTGCCGGTCAAGCCCGGCATGCAGCGTTATCAGGTCAGTTTTCGCGATGACGCCGCGCTCGGCTTTGTCGTGCGCACGCCGCAGGTCGGTCTCGGTTTGCCTGCAGCGAACATTGAATTGATCGCGCGTGTGCCCGCGGATCGCTGGCTGCTCGCGACCTCGGGTCCTGCGGTCGGTCCGGCGGTGCTTTACTGGGGCGAACTCGCAGTCATGGTCGCGGTCGCCTGGGCGCTCGCGCGCACCCGCCGCACCAAACTCAAGTTCCGCGACTGGCTCTTGCTCGGCCTCGGCTTTTCGACTTCGTCGTGGCTTGCCCCGATCGTGTTCGCCGCGTGGCTGTTCGCGTTCGACTGGCGCGGACGTTGCGAAACCAAGGAGCCGTGGTGGCGCTTCGATCTCGTCCAGATCGGGCTCGCCGTGCTGACCGTGGTCGCGCTCGTCGCGCTCGTGTCGACGATCAAGCTCGGTCTGCTCGGCGCCCCCGACATGCACGTCGTCGGCAATGGTTCCAGTGCGGCGCAGCTCAGCTGGTTTGCCGATCGCACCGCCGACGCGTTGCCGCAGGCGAGCGCGTTCTCGCTGCCGATGTGGGTCTATAAAGTGCTGATGCTGGCTTGGGCACTGTGGCTTGCGAACGCACTGATCGGCTGGCTACGCGAAGCATGGATGGCGTGGACGCGCGGCGGCTATTGGCAGCCGCGACCCGAAGCCCCGCGCGCGCCATCAGCGGGCACCGCGCAAGCCGATGCGGAGAAGACGTGACTGCGACGAAGGTGCGCGACCTGCTCGCGCAAGCGGGACCTGCGCTGGCCGCGGACCGCACGGCCAGCGAGGCGCGGCGCGAAGCGGAACTGCTGCTGCAGCATGCGCTGCGCGTCGACCGCGCCTGGCTGTTCGCGCACGCCGGCGACGAAGTGGACGAGGTGCTGGCGGGACAGTTCCGCTGCTACGTCTCGCGCCGCGCCGAGGGCGAGCCGATTGCCTATATCACCGGCCGCCGCGAGTTCTTTTCGCTCGACCTCGTCGTCACGTCCGACGTGCTGATCCCGCGCGCGGAAACCGAGTTGCTGGTCGAACTGGCCCTCGAAAGGATTCCACGCGACACCGAGGCGCGCATTGCCGATCTCGGTACCGGCTCGGGGGCGATTGCGCTCGCGCTTGCACACGAACGGCCGCGCGCACGCGTGCTTGCGACCGACGCGAGCGACGCTGCACTTGCCGTCGCGCGCGGCAATGCGCAGAGGCTGGCGCTGGCCAACGTCGAATTCGCGCTGGGCGAGTGGTGCGCGGCGCTCGGCGAGCGCGAGTTCGATCTGATCGCGAGCAATCCGCCCTACATCGCGCGCGGCGATGCTCACCTCGAGCAAGGCGACCTTCGTTTCGAGCCGGCGCTCGCACTGTCTTCGGGCAGCGACGGCCTCGACGCGATCCGCACGATCACGCGCGATGCGCGCCGCCATCTCGCGCGCGGCGGCTGGCTGCTGTTCGAGCACGGCCACGATCAGGGCGCAGCCGTGCGCGATATTTTCACAGCGAATGGTTACATCGATGCAGCGACATGGCGCGATATGGAGGCGCGCGACCGGGTCAGCGGCGCAAGGTATGCGAGCGACCCTGCATGAACGACGAGATGGTCGTGTGCTCGGCCATGGCGGGCTTGTCGAGCCTGCATTGAGCGGCCGGCGCGGCAATGGCATGCTAAGCTTGGATGTCACCAGCAAACCACGCCGCGGGTCTTGTTTGCGCGGCGGGACGGACATTTGATCGAACTACCCGGCTACAAAATCCTGCGCCAGCTCGGCCGCGGTGGCATGGCCACCGTGTATCTGGCCACGCAGGAATCGGTGCAGCGTGACGTCGCGCTCAAGGTGATGTCGCCGGCGCTGCTCGCCGATCCCGATTTCTCTGAGCGTTTCCTGCGCGAGGCGCGCATCGCGGCGCAGATGCACCATCGCCACGTCGTCGGCATCCACGATGTCGCGCGCAGCGGCGACTACAACTACATCGCGATGGAATACCTCGGCGGTGGCGCAGTGCTGCCGCGCGATGGCACCGCGCGGCCGCTGAAGTTCGCGCTGCGCGTCACCCGCGAGATCGCTCTCGCGCTCGATTACGCGCACGCCAAGGGTTTCGTCCATCGCGACGTCAAGCCGGACAACATCCTGCTGCGCGAGGACGGATCTTCCGCGCTGACCGATTTCGGCATCGCACGGGCCCTCGATTCGGCCGCGCGCATGACGCGCACCGGCGCGGTGATCGGCACGCCGCACTACATGAGTCCCGAGCAGGCGCGGGGAAAGACGGTCGACGGTCGCGCCGACCTCTACAGCCTTGGCGTCGTGCTCTACGAGATGCTGGTCGGGCGCGTGCCGTATCACGCCGAGGATTCGCTCGCGGTCGGCATCATGCACATCACCGAACCGGTGCCGGTGCTGCCGGAGAATTTGGTGACCCTGCAGCCGATCCTCACGCGCATGCTCGCCAAGCAGGCGGACGATCGCTACCAGAGCGGCCGTCAACTCGCCGAAGCGATCGAGCGCCTCGAGCGCGCGATCGCCGCAGGCGAGCATCCGGAACTCGCCGATGCCGTCGCCGCGAGTGCGGACGACTCGCATTTCGGCGAAGCCACTCCGACCACGTTCATCGCCGACGACCGGTTTGCGCCTGGCTCGGCGCGGCCGACCACGCCCGTGGCCGCGCTGCATCACCGTACCGACCCCGCGCTCGGTCGTCTTGACGATCTCGGCGAAACCGGCAGTTACCGTGCCGTGGGCCGCGATGCCCGGCGGCACGCGGCCAGGCGTTCCACGGACCGGCGTGGCTGGATCGTTCCCGCAGCGATCGTGCTTGCGCTCGCACTGCTCGGCGGTGTGGCCTGGCATTGGCAGGATCGCCTGCGCACGCTCGTGCCGAACACGCAGGTCAACGATACGATCGCGCGCGCGCAGAAGGCACTCGCCGACGGCAAGCTGCTCGGCGCGGGCGGCGCGCGCGAATTGTTCCAGAGCGTGCGTGAGCAGGATGCGGACGACGAGCGTGCACGCGACGGCCTCAACCAGGTCGGCCAGCGCCTGCTTGCCGATGCGCGCGTGGCCTTGCAGAAGCACGATCTCGCCGCGGCGCGCGAGAATCTGGACGCAGCGAACGAGGTGCTCGGCGGCGGTGCGCAGGTCGAGGAACTGAAGACCGCACTCGACACCGCCCAGTCGCAGGGCACCCAGGTCGAGAACCTGCTCGCACGCGCCGACGCTGCTCTCGCCGCGAAGCGGCTGCTCGGCGCCGATGGCGCGGCGACGTTGTATCGCCAGATTCTCGACGCCGACGCGGGCAACGCGGTGGCGCGTCATGGTCTCGACAAGGTTGCCGCCGCGCAGGCGCAGCTCGCGCGCGAAGCGCTCGCACAGGGCGACGCCGAACTCGCTAGCCAGCGCCTTGCACAGCTTGCCGAACTCGCGCCGAACCATGCAGCGATTCCCGAATTGCGCAGCGCGCTGGCCAAGCGCCGCGAGGCGGACGCGCAAGCGCAAGCGCAGCAGCAGACTCCGCCAACGGTGCCGCCGCCATCGAAGCCGGCGCCGCAAAAGCCACAGCCTCCGACGCAACCTTCACGCCAGCAAACTGCGCAGATTGCGCGCACCGAACGCGCACGTCAGCGTGAGGCGCGCGAACAAGACGAAGCGCAACAGGAATCGCAGCGCGAGCCCAGCCTTGCCGAGCGCGGGCGTATCGAGGATCTGCTCGCCGAGGCCGATCGCGCGCTCGCCGCGGGTGATCTGATGGATCCCGGCGGCGCCTATGACAAATACCGCGCCGTGCTCGGCATCGACGGCTACAACACGCGCGCGCTGCAAGGCCTGAAACAGATTGCGCCGCGCGCCCGCGCGCTGTTCGATCAGGCGATCAGCGCTGGCAAACCAAACAACGCCCGCGGCTATCTCGATGCGATCGCCGACACCGATCCCGGCAATCCGACCCTGATCGGCCTGCGCGCGCGACTCGCCGAGGTCTACTACGACCAGGCCGACCACCTCGTCGGCGAAGGCCGTCGCGGCGAAGCGCTGCGCGCGCTCAACACCGCGCGCCAACTCAGTCCGATCAGTCCGCGCAGCGCCGCGCTCGAGGCGAAGATCGAAAGCATGCCGGGCGGTTAGGCGCGGCCATTACGCCCCTGTTTCCAACCCGACAATCCGTTACGCCCCCGTTTTGCGATGATTGCGCGGCACATTTAATGCGGAAGCACGTGGCGTAGGATGGCTAACTGCTTGTCATTGCGTGGAATTTCGCTTGACGCGCTGCCGAAGCAAACTGAATATTCCGTGCAACGCCCCGGATGTGGGGTCTATTTGTAGTTAGCGCCCTAAATGTTTCGTCTTGTAGCTCTAACGCTTCTTCTTCCATTGCACTGTTTCGCCTGTGAATTTGCAGTTCCGTCACCTTTCAAACCAATGGTTTTTCTCGGGTCTGGCCATGAGAGGGCCCCCTCGGCACCTTCGGTCGCAATTCATTCAGTTCGCAGGGGCCGTGTGTCTTTTCGCGGCGACTCCTGCGCCGACACCGGGGTCATCGTCCTAACAATTCCTGCAACCAACTCAAGCCGAAACCTCGCTTACACCTTTGAGCAAATAGCAGGTAAGGCGCCCACGCAAGAAGTGATTTTCCCGCCCGGCCCGAGCACGGGGCATGAAAGGAATGGTTTGCTTGTCTTTGCCTTCCCTTGGCTTGACGGCGCAACGAACACACATACGCCACTCGACTTAACTGTGCGAGTCGTCGCACTCACCAAATCAGGCAAGCCGGGCGGCTTCACCGATGTGCACATCACCGATTCCGGGCGCTAACTATTCGGTCAAGTGGACCGCTGCGATGTCGCACGGTAATCTGACGCTCACAGTGGCAGCGGCCACTTACCTCAAGCGTTAGGCGCCTTGTGACCCTCGGACAGATCATTGGCGACCTAGATTCCGTAGCAAGCGACCTGTGCATAGTCGCGCGGCGCCCGTGGAACACCGACGCCAATGCAATGCTCGTGCGCCCTGACGACAGTGGTCGCCTACCGGAGCATCTAAAAGAGGCTGGCTACGACTACTTTCTAGAGGTCGATATCATAAGAGACGAGGTTCTCGGTGAGCGGAGCCATCTACTAAACAGCGCCCAGCGCTTTGCTGTCGTCCTTTACTACGCCGAGCATGATGCTTGGCCGGAGTGGTTCCATGAGTTATGCCAGGCCAGTGATCGCGGCGCCTAACTATTCGGTCAAGTGGACCGCTGCGACGTGCCACGGTAATCTGACGCCCGCTGTGGCCGCGGCCACTTACCTCAAGCGTTAGCCTGCATGAAGCAATGGCTTCTTTACCCGGTGGCTGGCACGACAGTAACCGCTGTTCTCCATTGGCTTGTTGGCATTGCGATCGGTTATTCGGCGCTCATAGCGTTCATCGGCTGGCCGGTCATCGGCACAATCGTTACGGCTGACGACGATCTCCCTGGCGGTTTCAGCAATCCGGACGGCACAGCGACACCTGATTGGGAGACGCCGGAGTATTGGGGCAGGTTGTTCGGTGGCGGGTCCGTAGTCTGCCTCGCGTTCGTGGCACAGCTTGGCTTTGCTGCTCCGCGGCTTGCGTACTTACTTTCGGGTGCTGTCCTATGCGCAATCTTGTCCTTTTTGCTTTTACGGCGTGCTCGCAATTCTACTCAGCATGCAAGCTAACTATTCGGTCAAGTGGACCGCTGCGACGTCGCGCGGTAACCTGACGCTCAGTGTGGCAGCGGCCACTTACCTCAAGCGTTAGGTTGCAGAGCGGTGCGCTTTACTCCCACCAACGACAACCTTGTCGTGCAGCTAGCCCCAGATGAGGTAGCGTTGCTGGTGCGCAGCGCGGTTGCGCTTCTCGTTCCACGTTACACCAAGAAGGTATATTTGCTCGCCGATCCGGAGAGCTTGCTCGCCCCGGCCCAGGATGGTTTGGCAGTTGTGAAACCCGGCAGTGAGCCGTCTAATTTCTTGCAGAGCTTTCGGCTCCTGCTCAGGGAGGGCGAGTTGGTCTTGGCCTCTTCTCAACAGCGCCGGTTTACGCGGTCAGAGTGGCGCAGCTTCGCTGAGGCATTGGCATCTGCAACCTAACAATTCGGTCAAGTGGACCGCTGCGACGGGCCACGGTAATCTGACGCCCACTGTGGCAGCGGCCACTCACCTCAAGCGTTAGGCAACAATTGGAAGCCTTCCTGTTCTTTGGCCTCATGTTCTTTCTGCTAAGCACCCCGTTCGCGGTCGTGCTTTTCATAGTTGCACGCCTACTCCGTCGTTTTGGCGTCAGCCGCCCTTTGAGCATTGCCCTTTTTTGCGTTCTGGCAGTAGCCACTTTGTCGCCGTTTGTCGCACAAATGGCTACGTTGTTTTCTGGCTTCGCTCCTATCGGCTACTTCTTACTATCGGCCCCATTCGAATCAAACGGTCTTACTGGCCTGGCCTCCGAGTACGCGGCACACCTCCAGCTTCATTTGGTGGGTAGTGGCTTGGTACTTCTGCTTTCACTAGTTTTTGCACGCAAATTTGTTCCCTAACTATTCGGTCAAGTGGACCGCTGCGGCGGGTCCGCGGTAATCTGACACCTCGTGTAGCAGCGGCCACTTACCTCAAGCGTTAGGCGCCTCATCGAATGTTGCTACAAGTACACAATTCCAGAGCTGAAATTGTCCTTATTGCGGCATGCTTTGTACTCTACGCGTTTGGCTTCTACTTGACGCGCGCTTTCATTTGCCAACCGGTTGGCGCTTGGCTATTGCTTGGCGGCGTTGCTGTTGGTGCGCTTGGCTGGCTAATGTTGTCGGCTTCTGCAATCAGACGACGCTCTCTCGGGCTTGGGTTTGGTGCAATTGCAATTGCCCTAATACTTGCAGTCATGTTCTTCTTTATTGGCGTCCTCACCTTGCCTGGCTGCTCCGGTGTGTGAGGCACCTAACTATTCGTTCAACGCGACCGTGACGTCTCGTCGCGATAACCCAGCGGCCGGCGCGGCGCGTTAACTTAAGCGTTAGAGCTCACTGCATGGCTATAGCAACTGTCGCGCATCAAGAGATTCATGTCGGGAGCTCGGTCGTCATTGAGGCATCGGCGCCTGATCGACGCTATAAGGTCGTCTTCGAAGACGACGGAGAAACAGGGTATTTCTACGCGGTCGATCCTGCGAAAGTCTCGCAGCCTATCCAAGATGCAGTCCAAATCTACAACGTCAAAAGCGTCGCTGATCGCCAGCATCCGTCAGTCGTAGAGATCGTCTGGTCCTCTGACAATCTGAAAGCCGAGCTGCTCATCAATAAGCAGCCGCATGCGGTATTCGACTTTTCTGCGAAACAAGGTTATTGCCTCAGCGGGTTCCCACCGAGCCACAGCGGCTGGTCCAAGGCAGGCCACGCATGGAGCTCACAGGTCTCAGATCTAATCAAGTGAGCTCTAACTATTCGGTCAAGTGGACCGGATAGTTCCTACGGGTTAGTGGACACCCTGAACTAACTATTCAGGAGTCTTGCGATGGCATCACCCGGTCCCAGAACGACGTGTCGATACAGCAAGGAATTCAAGGCGACAGCGGTGCGGTTGAGCCGGTTGTCTGGCGTATCGGTCAAGGACGTTGCTGAGTCGCTTTACATTCATCCCTTCATGCTGTCTCTTTGGCGTAAGCAAGCGCGCGAAGGAGTGATCGTGACCAAAGGTGCCGTTGTGGATGAAGCAGTGG
>NZ_KB899246.1 GCF_000378125.1 Rudaea cellulosilytica DSM 22992
GTCGAAGCGCAGCGCACGACCAATCTGATCGTGGATGCGTACGGCTATTTCCGTGCGCCGACTGCTCCTTCGGCTGGTCCGACGGGTGCTACCGGTGCGACGGGCGCGACCGGACCGACGGGTGACACCGGTGCGACCGGTGCCACAGGCGCGACGGGTGCAACCGGCGCAACGGGTGCGACCGGCCCCGGATTTGTTGGTGGCGTGAACCTGACCACGGTCGTCAATAGCAGTGCGGCGATTGTTTCGAACAACGGGACCGCGGGTTCGGGCCTTTCGAACTTTACGTTGACCTGTCCCGCGGATCATCCGAATGCGCTGAGCGGCAGTTATCAGATCACCGGTAACTCGCCCTATGCGGCCTACGCTTACGCTAGCGCGATTACCACGGTGAATACCACCAACGACAGTTGGACATTCTCGTTCTATAACACTGTGGTTGCGGGCAAGACGGGGATACTCACGGTGTTGTGCTCGAATTGACGAGCCGACAGTCTCACGGTGCGAATGCGCCGTGAGACAATCCCTTTGAAAAGACGCACATGACGCCAGACAAGCCCGGTTTGCGGGCTTGTCTGGCGTTGCTTTGTGCAATATCTCCAAATGACTAAAGCGAAGGTGGCGCGGGGTAACCGGTAGCCGAGTGTGCGACTGTCATGCGAACGGCATCGAATTGAATTCCGATCACTGAGTCCACTTTTTGCATAAAGGCGCTTGGCGCCTTTTTTTTTGCTGAAGCTTTCTCCCTGTCGTCCCGAAGCCGGCACTGCAAGACGTTAATTGGCTTGGAATTTGCGTTCAATGATTCGATGCAAGTTTTTTATGCCGAACTGAAAAATGTGATGCACGTCACAAATATAAGAAAATCTTTCAATGTAATGTGACGTGGTTAACAAAGGACGCATCCGTCGGATGCGAAAGGGGAACAACTCGGAATGGCAGTTCGCTCTCCTGCACTACAAGAAGTGCATCGGAGCGTAGTAGCGCCGTCGTCGTACCGGAACGTCCGATGGCGTGCCGGTCAGGAAACCAACCGCCGGCAACTTCGAATCCCGCTCGACAAACTCGCTTACGCGCAAGCAGGCGTTTCGGCGCCTTCCGGCGCACGGCAAGCGCGTCGAGCCGGCCGGGGAAACCAGCTTCATCACATAGCCACAGGGGGCTAATCATGCAACTCGTAAATCGTAAGACCGTAGCGATCAGTGCTTTAGCTTTTGCCATCACGCAGGCACTGACCGCATCCGCCGCCAGCTTCAGCGACG